>CAWBQE010000029.1:0-570424 GCA_963790705.1 uncultured Acidobacteriaceae bacterium | reverse complement strand
AGCAAACCGTTCAGGATCGCATTCAAAGCATGCAAGACCTGAAGGGTGACGAAAGTTTCCAGGATAGAAAAACGATGTACCAACACCTGAACATCCGAGTTATTGGATGAGCGATCCGGAATAGGATTGGTGAACAGTAATCTCTTGGTGGACGGCTACACTCTGGACAGCGGGGTTTTGGAGACGGTATTCATGCTGGGCTTCCCTGGCGGGGCGCTGTTCGGATCCGCAATACTACTCGCCTGCATCGCTCTAACCCGCGGTCGATCAGGCGAAGGGCCAGCCGCCCTAAGCCCTGAACAAATCGCTTTTCGAGCGATAATTCTTGCGTCACTCGCGAAACTTATTGGGGAAAATGTCTTCGTTAATGTTGGCGGCATAGTACTTTGGATCTGCATTGGCCTGTGCATGGCTTCCGCTTACGCTCCGAAGATAGCTAGTAGCTCGGTCGAGCTACTCTTGGGAACCGATGGCGCTAGCGAGTGGTTACCGGGGGCCGAGAGGGCATGAGAAGACCTAAAAACTCGCGGTCGACTGCCTCGCCACGTCCGCGACCAAGGCTGCATTGCAGATCGCAAGATGGAAGCGGCCTGACTGGAGGCCGGCGCGAAGTGTCCGAGATTAATACTACTAAAGGGGGTGAGACATTTGGCGATTTCAGATTCCGTGGACTTTTCCTTCTCCGTTGTTATCGCGAACTATAACTACGGTTCATTCCTGAGGCAATGTATCGAGAGCGTGTTGGAACAAGATTACTCCCCAGTTCAACTCATTGTTGTTGATGATGGCTCGACAGACAACTCACGAGAGGTCATCGAGTCTTTTGGGGCTTCCGTCACTGCAATTTACAAATCGAACGGCGGGCAAACTTCCAGTTGGAACGCCGGTTTATCGAAAGCAAATGGCGACCTCATCATAATGCTCGATTCCGATGACCTCCTAGCTCAAGGAGTTTTGCGAGCTTACGCTATTGCCTTTCAGCAGCCTGGTGTTGTCCGCTGCCAGGGATACATGCGCTTGATTTCCGCGGAAGGAAAACCGACCGGAGGATGGAGCCCGGCCCGTCGACCAGAAGACGGAGATCTAAAGGACATGGTACTTGGGTATGGTCCCGGTAGCTACATTTCCACCTGCGCTTCGGGAAACGCTTGGGCAGCCTCATTCATCAGGAAGGTGGTGCCGCTACCAGAGGGGGCTGCCGCGCCGGATGCTCTGTTATTCGACGCCGCGCCCTTATATGGAAAGACCATCACCTTGGAAAGGCACGTCGGTAGTTACCGGCAGCACGGCAATAGCACGAGCGACAAGAAGTCCGCACTCACGTCCCAAAATATCCAAGTTATAATTCGAGCCCACGAAGACCACTGTGCCTGGATTAGCACCCTTGCGGCGCGAAACCGACTAGTCGCAGACCCGCGGCTCTGGGCGCGCAAAAATTGGCGTATCGCCACGCTGCGCTATCTAATCTCCCGACTAGACAACACAGGAGATCCGCCAAGTTTCTGGTCCCACCTCGGAACTGTCCGAGGAACACGCAGTGCGAATGCTCGGATCCCACTTTTCTTCCTGTTGTCTGCGATCCGCTTTAGTCCGACTCCACTCGCGTTAGGTATAGCGAAGCGCATGATCCACCTCAGATTTATGCAGTAAACACCTCAATAGTCTTATCAGAAACAGGAAGTCGTTCACTCATATGACTGATCTCACCCAACGGAAATCATTATTGTGCCTTTCGCTTTATCAGACCTTTCCCGCTTATAACGGCGGCTCCACTCGAATTCTCAATCTGGCAAGAGCCTACTCAGACCAGTTTGATGTATCCATATACGGACAATCCCTGCACAGACTGATGCGCTCGCAGCTGGTAGAGCTTTCGGGTAGCTTACGCGAGCTCCAGGATATCGATGTAAGCAATTTCTTTGGTACCCTAGCTTGCCGAGCTCTGAGGCTGCCCCAGCTGCTGGAGGGTATTTCGTTATCCCTCTCTGCCCCCAGGTGGCTGAAGGCCCACGTTAAGAGCGCGGATGTGATTGTCATTGAACAACCCTGGCAAGCTCGGTGGGTTCGGAAGTTGATGTCGCCGCGCTGCATCCTCGTCTACGACGCGCACAATGTAGAACTGGATATGTTCCAGGAGGCCGCGTTACGAGGCCCGAAGCGATTCCGCAAGAAGATGCGAGGATTGTAAAACAGAGAGAGTTGGACGCGGTAAGCCTATCGGACTTGGTCATAGCTACTTCCGATATCGATAGACGAAGGATGATTAGCCTTTATGGTTGCCCGGAGGGCAAGATTTGCCTCGCACCGAACGGAATAGATTACTCCGGCATTTCGCAGGTGAAGCCGTCCGAACGAGAAAGCGCAAAGCGAGCTCTTGGCATCGGAGGAAAAGTTACGGTCATCTTTCTGGGGGCAAAGCATCCACCAAATAAAGATGCCGTAAACCGAATACTAGAGATTGCAAGGTTGCCCGCCTGCAATGAGATACATTTCCTGATAGTCGGTGCGGTCTCGGCGTACTTTAATAACCCAGCGATAACGAACGTGACGTTCACGGGATTCGTCGAGGAAACCGCGCCCTACTTTGCCGCGGCGGATATTGCGATCAACCCGGTCGAGACAGGGGGCGGAAGTAGCTTAAAGCAGGTCGAGTGTATGGCGCGAGGACTAGCTACAGTTGTGACCCCGTTTGGCGCACGGGGCTTCAACGTTATCGACGGCGTTAACGCGGTGGTTCGCGAGTCACAACATCTGGTCGACGGGATCTTCTTCTTGACCAGCAACCCATCGCGTGCCGAGCAGATCGCCGAGGAGGCGCGTAGGACGGCCCTAGACTACGACTGGGCAACGATAGGTTCTCGCCTGGCCGCTCGCTTCGCTTCGCTGGGTCCTGACGACTGGCAGGCGCGCGCTCTTACGGGGCCGTTAGCGGGGGTCGGACACTCCTATGAGCGGGCGAATGCCTAGCTCACCCTGCGAACCAACAGTCGATACCAGCGCGCAGATACTTTTTCGCAACCATGGAGGCCGTTCGTGGCGTTAGCAAGCTCGGTTTCGGAACGTCCAATTGATTGGGCGTATGGGGCAGAAGCAATCCCTTCGCCGGAGATCGCAGTCGCCGCGGGTGTCCGGCACTTTGACACCGCGCCCCCTTTGCGGCAAATTCCTTCCGTTTGCGGGCCCCGGCATTTACTTTGGCGCTATACGTCGCGCTGCCGCCCAAATTGCTCCACTCAACTAATCGACCTGCTGATTCTTAATAAGTGAAATAGCAATGTCCTTCAGCAAGGCTCTTCTCCCCAGCCCTTGGCGATGGATCGGACGATAGCATCCGGACCTCAGCAGCCGGGTAGCCGTGCCAATCCGCTGCCATCGGTTGGCTCCGCCGTATAGATCAGCCCGCAATCGATAGAACATCGCACGCCTTCTGTAGAAGTCACTCGCTTCTTGTGCGCGGCGCCTTATTTTCTCGGGAGCGTCCGGCCGGACGTTTATGAGTTTCCCCCCGAGTTCCAGGGACTTCGCTTCGCATCTAATGTAATGAGCGGAGCCCGCTCTTCGGGATACTGAGACCCCCTCTTTTTTTGACTCCGACTTAAGAGCCCCGAAAACATTGTCTTCATGCTGGCGGTACAACGCCAATTCTTCGGACAGCCCGACAATTTTACCCAGCGAGGTCGCCACGAACCAAAGCCAAAGGTCATGCCCATCGTGTTCGAAGCTGCGTAGCTCAGCTGGATCTATCCAATTCAGTATGTCGCGTCGCACCATCAAAGACATTCCATATGCCGTATAGGCCGGATCGGTCGTCAGTGGCGCGTATGTTCCTTCGTGATACCAGTGTTTCTTCGATGCTCCAGGAATCGTCTTAAGGTTGCTGTCAACCAGTGTCACGTTGTGAATTGCCAACAGAACATCATCATCGCTAAACGCCGAAGAGAGACGTTCTAGCTTGTTAGGCATCCAGAAATCGTCCTGATCGCAAAGCGCGATCAGATCGCCGGTGCACAATGAAAATGCCTTGAAGAAATTCGCCCGATATCCCAGCCGCGACTCGTTCTTGTGGATGCGAACGGGAAACGAGACTTGCGACTTAAATTCCCTAATGATATCGAGTGTATCCGGGCTAGAGCTGTCATCTGTAACAACGAGCTCTGAGGGGAGCAGGGACTGACCAGCAATGCTGTTCAACTGTTCGCGGAGAAAACGCTCACCGTTGAACGTGGCCATAGCTACAGAAATCGCCAGCTCCGCGGGCCTCGTTTTTGGCTGCATTCGTCGTAAATCAAATAGATTGACAACCGCCATTGTGCATACCTCTAGCAATCCATTATCAACATATCGAATATCTTTGGCCGCAGTGCCAAGCTGCCGGGTAGCGAAGTAGATACGTTGATCCTCCGAAAATTGCAAAGGTAGTGTCATCATGAACCAGCCTCGCTATTCTGATGAAGACCCGCTACTGCGAAGGTGCGGCGCGCTCCGCACCGCCCCTAGGCGATAATGACTACCTCTAAGTCAACGACATTTCGTAATATCCTTTACACCGGCTTTGGCAAGGGCCTCACCTTGGCTTGCGTTGCTTTGACAAGCTTAGTTGTGGCTAGAAACCTGGGCTCGTCCGATTATGGGGTGGTTGGGTTTGCAGGAATCATTATTGGCTTTTTGAGCCAGTTTAGCGACTTGGGTGTGGCCAACGCCGTCATTCGTCGTCCTGACCTTCATCCCCGCAACCTTCAGACTGCTTTGACGCTTAAAATTTTCCTCAGTGCCGGCGCATTTGGGGCCGCGTTCTTGGTCGCTCCGTTCGCACGCGATTTTTTTGATCACCCGGCCGCCGGGAATGTGATTCGAATTTTAGCCCTGAACTTCCTGGTGAGCACGGTGGGTTTCCTACCGCTGATCGTGTTGACGCGTGAAATGAATTATCGAGCCTTGATGATCCCAGGGGTTGCGGCCGCAGCGGCCCAATGCATTCTGGCGATTACGCTGGTACTTCACGGGTGGAGTTACTGGGCGGTCATCATCGCCAACGTCGGCGCCATGCTTGTGAGCGGCATCGTCATGCAACGGCTAAAGAGGGTCCCGGTCCGTCTCCGCTTCGACTGGACAGACGCCCAGGAATTCCTCCGTTTTGGTGTTCCCTTATTTGGAAGCGGGATACTGGCATTTGTGATATTCAACCTGGACAATTTTCTTGTGGGCGCGTCCATGGGAAGTTCCCGGCTGGGCTATTATGCACTTGCTTTCACATGGGGCAGTTTCATTTGTGGGATTCTTACGGCCACCGTAAACAATGTTCTGTTCCCGGCGTTTTCGGCCATTCAACATGACCCGGCCGCGGTTCGCCGTTGGTATCTTAAAACTGTCGATTTAGTCGCTTTCATAGCGGTCGTCGCGAATACTGCATTACTTGCTAACGCGCACTTCTTTCTGGTGACCTTACTGGGCAAGGGCAGCGGCAAATGGCTGCCGGCAGTCCTCGCCCTCAGGATCCTATGTGTATATGGGATCTTGCGGGCCGTTGCGGAACCCCTAAGTCCCTGTCTCATGGCTTGCGGCCGAACCAAGACGCTGCTGCAAGCCAGCCTGATAGCGGGGACGGTTGAGTTGACACTGCTGGTGCTGGCGTTGCGATCGGGACGAATTGAGATGGTTGCGTGCGCCGTGCTCATTGCCTACATCTCGCAGGCGCTGGTTTATCTGCCCTTCTTGCGGAAAAAGTTTTCCGTTGATATAGGGGATATCGCTGCCAGAATCTGGCCAATCGTCCCCGCCTTGGCAGCCGGGTGTTGGATTACAGGCCTGCTGCCCAGTTCGTTTGGAGACTCGATCTTCACCCTCGGCGTGAGGGGGGTGTTCACCGCCTCGGTCGTCGGTTTGGTACACGGTCTCTTCAGCCGCTTTCGCTGTTTCCACGAAATGCGGGGAATGATTTGGCAAAACTTCGCTCGTGAGGGATCCGCTCTATGACTCAAGTTCTGGAAGAGCTCGACTATGAGACAAAGGCAAGTGAATACTTTGGATATCCACGCCCGGAAATGGTGCCCTTTGTGCCAACTGATTGCCGCCGCGTCCTTGACGTTGGCTGTGCTGACGGCACGTTTGGAGAAGCGTTAAAGAAGACCCGAGGCATTGAGGTCTGGGGGGTCGAGCCAACCAAGTCCGCTGCGGCCAAGGCAAAGGCGAAGCTTGACAGGGTCGTCGAGGGCCTATTCGATCCTGGTATGGACTTACCCGCGGGCAGTTTTGATTGCATTCTCTTTAATGATGTCCTGGAGCACATGCTTGCTCCCGATTTGGCACTCCGTTATGCCCGGCAACTTTTGGTGCCTGGGGGAGTTGTCGTGGCCTCTATTCCCAACATTCGAAGCTTCCCTACTCTCTGGCGACTGGTTTTTCATGCCAGCTGGGAGTACCAGGACGCCGGCGTGCTGGACAGAACGCATCTTCGTTTTTTTACTGAATCGAGCATCGTAGATATGTTCGAGCGCGAAGGATTCACGTTGGAGAAAGTTTCGGGTATCAATGCTTTCATGGGGATCCCGAACGCCAGGAGACCCTTGTGGCTGTTATATCGGTTAGCGAATGCTCTTTTTCTTAGCAAGTTCGACGATATGAAGTTTCAACAGTTCGCAGTCGTCGCAAGGCTTGGAAGCTCGCGTGGGTAGCGTGAAGTCAGCCGCGACACCTTCTAGCGAAAGATTGCCTTTGGTGGTCAGCTTGCGCACCCCAAACTTATTCAGAGCCGTGTTGCCGCCACCCGTCAGGAACGTGCCGCGCGAACGGGTTAGCGAAGTTCGAGCAAACCCATCCTGGTATTCCAGCTTCCCGGAATGCTGCGGCAAAATATTTTTTCGCAACCATGGAGGGCTTTCGTGGCGCTAGCAAAGCTCGGTTTCGGAACATCCCAATTGATGGGCCGCATCGGGCGCAAGCAATCCCTTCGCCTGATGGAGGTCGCATTCGCGGCGGGTATTCGCCACTTTGACACCGCGCCCCTTTACGGCCTGGGAGCTGCGGAGGCGATGGTCGGAGCGTTCGCCGCAGACAAGCGTTCCGAGATCACCGTCGCCACAAAATTCGGTATTCGGCCCCCCTCCCGATCCCTCTGGATGGACGTTGCAAAAGCGGGCGCGCGGCTAGCGGTGCAGGCGGTCCCCGCCCTGCGCGTTAAGCTGCGCAGACGTGGAGAGGCCATGACAAGCCGCGGCGCTTTCACGCCGGAGGAGTGCCGCGAAAGCCTAGGTATCAGCCTCCAGCAGCTGCGGATGGAGCGCATCGACCTCTTCCTCATGCATGAAGTCCTGCCAGAGCAAATCACTACCGCGTTGCTACAGACTCTGGGGGACGCAGTACAGGCAGGTCGGATCGGAAGATTTGGAGTAGCAACGTCGGCTGCGGATGCCATCGCGATCGCTCGAACGATGGAGCCCGGAGCTACAGCCCAGTTCCCAAGTAGCGTGTTCGCACCCACCGTAGCCCGCATCCCCAGCGATTTCGTTAAGATCACTCACTCTGCCCTCGGTGCTGATTTCCTGACGCTCATAACCAGCTGATCGGAAACGAAGCCGCCCAAAAACGATGGTCCGAACACTCTTGATCTCGATTGCTCCGATAACGATCAACTCGGAAGACTCTTTCTCTATGCGGCCATGACAGAGAACGACGGGGGAACTGTGGTGTTCTCGTCGTTGAACGAGGAAGAGAATTTGGCGCAATGCGGCGCTGATGAGCGAATCTCCCTTCTCATCCGAGCAGGTAGAACTCCTGTGGACTCTTGTGAAGGGGGAAGTTTGGCGACGGCCACAGGCCTGCTAAACCAAAAGGCATGATCGAAGATTTCAGAGCAGTTGATACATCCGTTCCCCTCTCAGCCGACGTGTGTGTCGTAGGAGCCGGAGCGGCGGGAATCGCTCTGGCAATCGAGTTGAGCAAAGCGGGCCTGAATGTCCTAATGCTGGAAAGTGGAGACGTGCGGCCGCAGAATAGCGACCAAGCCCTGAATGAAGGCGAAATCGCAGGCCAGCAGTTTACCGGCCTTACAAGCGGTCGTGTAAGGGCTTTTGGGGGGGCCACGCGGCTCTGGTTCGGTCAGTGTATTCGACTCGAGGAGATTGATCTGGGGGAGCGCGATTGGGTGCCCTACAGCGGCTGGCCGATCTCGATGACGGAGCTTGCGCCGTGGTACCAGCACGCGGAACGTTTTTTCCGCCTGGAAGGGGAACCTTATGATGAACAGATATATCGCAATTTGGGTATGTCCCCTCCGGCATGGCGTGGAGGGGAGCTATGCACGCATTTCACGATCTACACGCCGAGGGTCAATCTTGGAAACCTGTTCTATCGCTACATCAAAGAGAGTGCGCGTATCCGCCTGATTGTAAAGGCAAATGTGCTCGAAGTAACCACGGAAGCTGCCGGGACGATATGCACGGGGCTCCGCGTAGCATCGCTCGACGGCAAGTCGGCCCGCGTCAATGCGCCGGCAGTCGTGCTGTGCGGCGGCGGCATCGAGAACGCACGGTTGCTGCTCCTATCCCGCTCTCAAAAAAGAGATGGTCTCGGGAATGATCGAGATCTAGTCGGACGCTTTTTGCAAGATCACCCGAACGCCACGACCGCGAATGTTTATCCCACAGATATGCGGAGCCTTCACGCGCTGTTCTCCTTACAGTACAAAGGGGACATTCGATACTTTCCCGAAATTCTCTCTTCATCCTCGCAAGCAAGAGGCGGAGCAGTGCCTGAACTGCACGTCGCATCTAGTATTTGAACAAGATGAGGACTCCGGGTTGGCAGCTTGCCGGGAGATTTACCGTGGGGTACGCCGCAATCAACGCCCCTCTGACATGCGTCGAAAGCTCTTGAGCATCGCAGCAGACTTTCCCGCCGTATTGCGGTCAGCTTCGTCCTTTCTATTGAAGGGCAAATCTCCTTTGGGTAAACCGACTAAAGTCCGCCTCCAATGCCACGTTGAGCAACAGCCCGACCGGGAGAGCCGGGTTACACTCTCCGAAGAGACGGATCTCCTAGGATTGCAGAAGCCACGCGTCCATTGGAAAGTCAACGAGGCAGAGCGGAGCACGATGCGTGTCATCACGCAGAGCATGCGTGATGAATTGCTAAGGCTTGGGCTAGCGCAGGTGGAGATCGATCCATGGTTGGAAGACGATAACCAGGACTGGAAGAGCCGTATGGCAGACTCCTATCACCACATCGGCACCACTCGCATGGCAACCGACCAAAACAGCGGCGTTGTAGACGACAATTGTCAGGTGTTTGGAACCCAAGGTCTCTATGTCGCAGGCAGTTCCGTGTTCCCAACGTCGGGCTATGCGAATCCTACTCTTACGATCGTCGCATTGTCACTGCGCCTTGCAAGCCATATACGAGAGGTTCTACAGGATGAGCGACCGGCTACCAACCTAACACTCCCTTCCAAGCTCTGACCGCGACAGATACAAATACCCGCGTTGGCGCTTGAAGGCTACACCGAGGGGGGATTGATCCGGGTCATCGGAGCTTTAGAATGGCAACGCAGTCAGTGGCAGTGAGGGAAATGCGCGCAGCCGGCACTACTTCAGTAGTCTTGAGCGACCCGTCCGCCTCGAAAGTAATGAGCTGCGCAGCCCTGAAGACATGATTGGATGAGAAGATGAGCTTCTCTGGCTTCACAGGCGTCTCCACGCGCTTATTGACCTCGTAATCCTGCTCCTCCAGCCAGAAGGCTAGGTAATAGGAACCGTCATGCTTCATCATGAGCAGATGATGAACATTGCTGGACGCGCCGACCAGGGTGAACTGCAGGTTTTGCGGGAGCACCTGCGGGCCTGGATCGGCTAGCGTCGCGATTAGGTTTCTTAGAGCAGTGAACGCCGGCTTTGCGAGCCGTCCTTTCGGGCGAGCCCAAAGTGTCCGGAATCGCCGGCAACAGCGCTACCTTGATCGATCAACTCGTAAATGTAGGTGCGGCCCACACCGTGTAGCGCCTGCTCCAGGATCATACGTGGCACGTATTTGCCCTCGACGAGCTCGGGGATTCCTTGGGCATTGTTCGTGTCGGTGATATATCCAGTTTCCGTGGTCCAAATCGGCTTGCCAGGCCACGCTGTCTGGTTGTTGTTGATGTTATAAGCGATGCTTCCGTATCCGCCGTCACCCCAACCCGGTGTACCAGGGTTATGACCGCCAAAGTAGTTATGCATGTTGCTAAGATCGAAGTACTGCTCCAGACCCGCCACCTGGGCATAGGATGCCGTCTGGGTCAATGAAGGGCCGACGATCGGAAACTTAGAAGTCGTTGAATCGCCTTTTACGGCACCATAAAGGCGCGCAACAAAGGCTTTGAGGGTAGGGGCCCAACTAGGATCACGGCTGAGGTCGTACTCATTTGGAGCTTCATAACCTTCGAAAGCCCCGGGAACCCGACCAGGCCAACTCTTGAGTAATTCGCTACTCTGGCTTGGGGATGTGATGAAGAGGCATTTGATGCCCAGCCGGCCAAGCGCGATGTGCCGCTGATAATATTGCTGCCATGGGGTATCGATCAGACCATCTCGCGTATGGCGCACGCCCAGGTTGGTCAGTAGGCTCTGAATCAGCGGAAAATTGCCATAGACTGTATTGTCATAATGCAAATGAATGTTCACGCCCACGCTGTCAGCGATGGAATCGGCGCTGACCGGCGTTTCGCAGACCCCCTTCGCGGGTTGGCAATTGATAGCAGCCGCGATGAGAAATGCTAACGCTAGCATCGTGTTGAATTCAATTCTACAACATCAGCTCGGCGGGAATTTGGAAGACTCTTCCCTGATAGCCCTAAACCAGTGGCCACAGCATCGCGGTCTCCGAGCGTCTCGAAGATAGAGCGATCCTAACTCTGCTGCCGAGATGATCAGCAACGGAATGCTATCCCTCTCTGGTGATTCCTCCAGCTCGCGTAGCAGGGACTACCAACAGCCTTGCGCCGAAACGGGGAGCCGGCGTAGCCGTACCGAAAACAGGCTGGTTCCTGCAATGAGGTGTACTAAATGATGTACCCTAGGAGAAAACCCTCTATTTTATCGGCTCCCCTCTAGGTTATCCTTGGCTTTGTTTAGAGCTGCTCAAATTGAATGCTGGGCGCCTTTGCTCCTCTTTCGGCAAAACGTTCCCATGCGCGTTCGATGGTACCCATCGACGGTTAGCTCAACAGAGTTATAATCTGCCGCGGCAGGTCGACCAGACGGTGATCACGGGATACCCGTGAGGGCTGTCCCCTGCTTAGGAGGAACTAAGATGCACACGCAAGTTTCTGGGCGCGATTCCGAGGGAATCTTGGCTTGGGTTCGCGGGCGCTACGGGGTTTTGGAGAGGACGTATCGTCATCCTCTCAACAGAGGTTCAAGGCTTCGCGCCCTCCGTGATTATTTTCTCTGGAATGCAGCGCGGTTCTCGTTAGACGCGCGATTTGTCTTGAATCTACCTGAGAATCTTAAGATCATTGTCGGTCGGCAGGAAAATTACGGAACATCAGTGTATGTACATTCCTTGCATGATTTCAATGAAATGCTCTTTCTAGCACACGTCCTACGGGCTGAAGATACCTTCGCAGATATCGGAGCTAACGTCGGGCTCTACTCGGTATGGGTCAGCGGCAGCACGGGGGCGACTTCTGTTGCCGTCGAGCCTGTTCGAAAAACATACGAACTCCTGTGCCAAAATGTGCGTTTGAATGATCTGTCCCAAAAAATTGAGACTCGACGGGTTGCTGTCGCAGACAAACCGGGCGAGGTAACAATGGACGTCGGCCACAGTGGAACCAATCACGTCGTCTTTGCGCCGGGACACGATACGATGTCCATTCCGTCGGATACGCTCGAAGGAATCCTTGGTAATACCGTGCCGTACGCCATGAAGATCGATGTGGAGGGCTTCGAATTGCGTGTTCTACATGGCGCAGCGAAAACGATGAAGGAACAGGGGCTTCACGTAATCGTTATCGAGCTACAAGACGTGACGTTGTCGAAGTACGGCGCGGATACGCAAAAAGTAAGCACCTACATCGAGGAGTTCGGTTTTAGAGCTTACACGTATGACCCGAGAAAGCGAGCGCTGTCGGAAATGATCGTCGACCGCGACAGCAGTCATGATTTGAACATAATATTTGCAAGGGATTTGGACGACATAAGGGGCCGCTTAGCTTCCGGCAGAAAAATTATTTCGCCGTTATTTCCAGAGGGCATTTGACGTGACGAGCTGCTTTCACATGTCACGGTTCATGCACGCACCCCCTAAAAACCCCTCTAGTGGGGAAACTTGGAGAGCCGCGACCGACAGTTCCGTTACCAAGACCAACATTCTGTCAAGACAATTTCGTAAAAGCGGTATCCAAGAATCGCTGGAATCCACCGCGGCTAGTGACTCTCGCCAGGTGACAGAGCAACAAGCGTTATCCGATCGGTGACGGCGATGGAAAGCGATCCGTTAGTGACCTGAGTCGACGACGAGGTCATATTGCCGCTGTCGTCAAGGACATAAGCTGTGGCCCCTCCGATTGGCGTATTCGCGCTAAGGGTCACATTTTGCGGAGCAACATCGTAGGCCGCTGATGGATTGTTCGGATCGGCACTCTGCACAGCGAGCCAAATGGCCAGGTAGAAGGTGCCGTTGCTCTTCTGCAGTAAGAGATGGTGTACGTTCTGGGTATTTCCGCCCAGGGTGTAGTCGAGTTTGCCCGGCTTGAGCGAAACTTGCGTCCTTTAGGAGCGATAGAACGTTTTGGATCGCCGTATAAGCCGGCCGGGGCGAGAAGCTGTCCGTCAGCAGGCCATAGTTAAGACTTGTTGGATCGTCGATCAGCTCGTATAAAAATGTCCGGACTATACCCAGTCTCAAGCTTTCAAAAAGGGTTCTCAGCTCGTACCGCCCAATGATCGCGTCCGACAATCCGATGCCGCTCGCATAGCCGGTCTCCGTAGAAACCACCGGCTCATTGACGCCAACCATCTGAGCCAGGCAAATATCGAACTGCATCGAGCCATATCCACCGCAATTGTAGAACGAGCCCCCGTAGGGCGGCGGTTTCTGGATTGAAGTGCCGCAAAATAGTCATGCATGTTGCCGAAGTTGATCAACGAGCTGAGATTGCCTTGCGTTGCAAATGAAGACACTTGCGAAAAGGAAGGCGCAATGATGGGCATCGCGGCCGTAGCAGGATTGCCGCGAACGGTATCGTTGAGCAATTGCATGAACGCCAGAAGCGTGGGTCCCGCGGCCGCGTCATCTTCATTTGGGCCCTCAAATTCCTCAGTCGCATCCGGCGCATTTGCGTAGGCGCTATTAATGTCCGCGGCGGAGTTATTGGGATCCATGAGCCAATCCGCCTTAATTCCCGCCTTGCCCAACATCTCGGCATTCTCATACTGAAAGCTTGGGGCGTATTGGGTCAACCCATCGCGATAATGCTTCACCCCGAGGCTGATCATGGACTGCATGATCTGGGGAAATTGCGACGCGTAGACCGTATTGCCATACGCCAGATGTACATTCACCCCAACTGAGTCAGTGAATTGGAAATTGCTGAGTGCCTGCTCCCCGGTAACCGACTGCAGAAGCACATTGGTTTTGGCGGAAGCAGTGCCGCCGCCCTGCTGGTCGACGGTGCACGTCACGGTGACGATGCCCGCCGATGCTCCCGAAGTCTCCAGGTTTGCAGTCGTGCCCGTTCCGCTGATCGACCCGGCAGACGCGCTATAGCTGTAGGTCAACGGAAGGTTTTGTGGACTGCTGCCGGCAGCTGAGATGACCGAAGTACCGCCTTGATTGATGATCGATGGCTTGGCTGAGCAGCTGATGGTCGGTGGGGCCGCCTCAACAGCATTTACGGTGACAACAGTCGTGGCGGAGGCCGATCGTCCCTGATCGTCGGCTACTTTGCACGTAACAGTGATGGTGCCTGCAGCCGCACCGCTCGTGTTCAGAGTTACCTTATTTCCGGTACCAGAAATCGTCCCGGAGGAAGCGCTCCAGCTGTAGGTCAGAGGCCGGCCTTCAGGGCTGCTTGCTACTGCGGTAATGGCTACAGCTGCCGCCCAGCGTCACGGCCTGGGGATTAGCCGAGCAACTGACCGTTGGCGGCAGGGACGCGGCGGGCTGAACGGCTACCGTGGTTGCGGAAGAAGCTGCGTTGCCTTTCGTGTCTACCACCTTGCAAGTAACGGTAATGCTTCCTGCCGTGCCCTGTGTGTCCAGCGTGGCTGAACTACCATCGCCCGCAATGGAGCCCGCTGTGGCGCCATAGCTGTAGGAGAGCGGCAGCCCGAGAGGGCTCAGAGCCTTGGTCGAGATTTGGGCACTACTACCGGATAGAACGCTGGTCGGGCTGGCCGAACAAGTGATGATGGGGAGGGCCGCGTCCGCGGGACTCTTAACTGCGGTGGAATTGTAAGTAGCGCCGCAGCCTGCGATGGCCCAGATCGCCGCCGCTATAACGGACAGGACGAGGATTCTGCTGCCGGCTTCTGAAAATGCAACCGCTTTCATTAACAAATCCCGTCCGCGTGGACATGCGCGCGCAAAGTTGGCTCTAACGACAAATTAAGTTCGGCAGGGAAAGGCTTGCTACAAAGCGCACAAGAGCCCTAGCCGAGGGGACGGACTTACGCAAACCACTCCAGCAGGGATGTCTCAAGATTGGAGGCAAAATAAGAAACAGTCTAGGTTACGATCGTCATGGAAACGTGTGCGAACGAAATACACGGTCGGAATGGAAAAATTCCTCGATCGGGTCGGCGGCGATCTCCGGGTAAAGACCGAAGAAAACCGGATACAACCGGCAACAAACATGAAAGCTTCGTCCCCGCCGCACGAGAAAAATATTCATGGAGGGGAGCCGAACCTCGACGGTCAGCGCAATAACAGAGGCATAACTGGTCCCACCGGACCACAGTATTAGCAAAAATGCGTTCATTGCTCTGTCCCGGCGACAGAGCAATGAGCGTTACCCGGCCGGTGACCGCAATGGGAAGGGATCCATTCGTGAGCTCAGTCGATGACGAGGTCAGTTTCCGCTTGTCGGCGGCACTATATTTTGGAGGTGCCTGGGTCTGTGGATGGGCTCCGCATACGCTCTAAAAAGGCTGATAACCCGGTCGACCTGCTCTTCGACAAATGAACACCGAACTCGGTCCACATTTCGACTCGCGCGCCTGCGCTAGAGGGTAACTAAGCTATGAAGCAGCTAGGGACCAGGCCGAAACCGCCGAGAGATAGTATACTCGAGGCGCGCGCGGGCCCACCTTCACCTATGAACATTGGAGGCGCCATTATGATCCGCGGTAATGGAACGCAAGAGCGGCTCTCGTTTCTGGACTTTCTACGAGGCATCGCCGCATTGGCGGTGTGTTTCGAACACGCCGGTTACCGATTATGGCCTCATTTTAGGGAGCTCACACATACCTACTTCAGTTTTGGCAAGTTCGGCGTGACCGCCTTCTTCTTAACCAGTGGCTTTGTCATTCCCTACAGCCTGGAACGTGGTAACTCACTAGGCCGTTTCTGGGTGAGCCGCTTTTTTCGCCTTTACCCCCTCTATTGGTTCAGCATCGCGGTCACGGTCATCTTGCTCTGCTGCGGGGTGGCCGATGTAACAGAAACGGATTTTCCAGGGCACCTCGTCAGAAATGTACTGATCAACTTGACCATGTTCCAGGAGTACGTGGGAACGCCCAACGCTCTGGGCCTTTATTACACGTTGGCCATGGAAATGGCCTTCTACATCGGTTTCTCTATTCTGTTCCTCAAGAAAATAAACCGCCGATCACTCCCCATTGCATGGTTAGCCTCAACCACCCTGGCTATCCTTGCAGTCTCAGTGCCCCTGACTTTGGGCCGGCGCGTGCCGCTTGCCGGTCTGTTCTACTTCTTGTGCCTTGCAGTGGGTACAACTATCTACCGGAATTTTACCGGCGAGGCGAGCGACAAGTCGGTATTCGCCCTGCTCTGTTTTATTGCTCTCTCGACGCCCATAGAGATCTATTGCAACTATGTGCTCATTAAGAAGGCTGATCCCACCGAGCATTACGCGATTTACGCAGTGCTTGCTTCGTGGTCAACCGCCTACGTTCCTTCCTTGCAGCGTACCTACTAAGGGCATGTCGTTTCCCGAGGATCTTCGTGGGGCTTGGCACAATCAGCTACTCGGTTTATCTGCTCCATCCGCCAGTGCAAGCGATCGTCCCAATTTGGCGAAATCCAATCTATTCGTTGCTCGCGATGCTGGGTCTCACCATCGCTGTCTCCGCTTGCACCTATCGCTTCATTGAGCAACCCGGCATAGCGTTAGGTAAGCGTATATACGGCCACTTCAAAGCGGCTAGCGTTCAGCTGCCAAAGCGAGTGCGAGTCATCGAAGAAGCACCATAGAGCTGGAATCTGGAAGAACCTGTCCTAGAGCATTTTGCTAATGGTGTAGACCAGGAAACTGAACTCAACGCGGCCATTCCGCCAAAGGCCGGGGTCCCCGGGCACGCGGTCCTTGCGTGCCTGGGGTGGAAAGAATGGCCGCACATAACTGGTCCCACCGGACCACAGTATTAGCAAAATGCGTTAATGGCTCGGTCCCGGCGACAGAGCAATGAGCGTTACCCGATCGGTGACCACGATGGGAAGCGATCCATTCGTGAGCTCAGTCGATGAAGATGTCATATTTCCGCTGTCATCAAGGACATAAGTTGTGGATCCTGCAATGGGTGTGTTCGTGCTGAGGATTATGTTTTGCGGAGCAACATTGTAGGCCGTTGATGGATTTTGCGGATCGGCGCTCTGCACAGCGAGCCAAATGGCCAGGTAGAAGGTGCCATCGCTCTTCTGCAGTAAAAGGTGGTCCACGTTCTGTGTCTGTCCGGCCAGGGTGTAGTTGAGTTTGCCTGCTGGAACGAAGTTTGCCTGTCTGAGGAGCGACAGAACATTCTGGATTGCCGTATATGCCGGCCGGGGAGAGAAGCTGCCCGTCAGCAGGCCATAGTTAAGACTTGATGGATCGTCGATGAGCTCGTATAAATATGTCCTGACGATACCGAGGCTGAGGCTTTCGAAAAGTGATTCTCAACTCGTACCGCCCGATGATCGCATCCGACAGTCCCACGCCGCTTGCATAGCCGGTCTCCGTAGAAACCACCGGCTCATTGACGCCGACCATCTCAGCCAGGCACATATCGAACTGCATCGAGCCGTATCCGCCACAGTTGTAGAACGAGCCCCCGTAGGGCGGCGTCTCTGGATTGCAGGTCGCCAAAATAGTCATGCGTGTTGCCGAAGTTGATCAACGAGCTGAGATTTCCTTGCGTTGCAAACGAAGACGCTTGCGTGAAAGAGGGTGCATGGATGGGCATCGCAGCCGTAGCAGGATTGCCGCGAACGGTATTGTTGAGTAATTGCATGAACGCCAGAAGCGTGGGTCCGGCGGCCGCGTCATCTTCATTTGGGCCCTCAAATTCCTCAGTCGCATCCGGTGCATTTGCGTAGGCGCTGTTGATGATGCTGGCGGAGTTATTGGGATCCATGAGCCAATCCGCCTTAATTCCCGCCTTGCCCAACATCTCGGCATTTTCGTACTGAAAAGCTTGGGCGTATTGGTTCAACCCATCGCGATAGTGCTTCACTCCCAGGCTGATCATGGACTGCATGATCTGCGGAAATTGCGGCGCGTAAACCGTATTGCCATACGCCAGATGTACATTCACCCCAACTGAGTCAGTGAATTGAAAATTGCTGAGTGCCTGCTCCCCGGTAACCGACTGCAGAAGCACATTGGTTGTGGTCACAGCAGCGCCGCCGCCCTGCTGTTCAACGGTGCACGTCACGGTGATGATACCCGCCGATGCTCCAGAAGTCTCCAGGTTTGCAGTCGTGCCCGTTCCGTTGATCGACCCGGCCGACGCGCTATAGCTGTAAGTCAACGGCAGGTTTTGTGGACTGCTGCCGGCGGCCGTGATGACCGTGGTACCGCCTTGATTGATGATCGATGGATTGGCTGAGCAGCTGATGGTGGGCGGGAACGGTAGTGCAGTTGGAGCCGCGAGCACCGTAACCACCCAGGGAGAAGCAACGAGCGTGCCGACCGTAGCTTCCATATTTACCGTTCCTGCACGCAACGCCGTAGCGTATCCGTCGCCGGCGATCTTAGCCACTGCATGGTTGCTGGTATTCCATCCTGTCACCACGTTACCCTGCGGATCGGGCAGAATGCCTACCGAGCCATTCGAATAGGTGCCGTAGGCAATGATTTGTAACGTTTTCCCGGCCACCATGGTGTTTGCATTTCCGTTGGTTCCCAAGCGAACGCTGACTAACGTTGGCGCATTCGGATTAAAAGGAGCCTTGCTCACCGTAATTGTCCAGGGAGTGGCAACAACGGTACCAATCGTGGCTTCCATATTTACCGTTCCCGGACTCACCGCCGTAGCGTATCCGTCGCCGGCGATCCTAACCACTGAATGGTTGCTGGTATTCCACCCCGTCACCACGTTGCCCTGCGAATCGGGCAGAGTGCCCACCGAGCCGTCCGAGTAGACGCCGTAGGCAATCATTTGTAACGTGCCCCCGGCCACCATTGTGTTTACACCGCCCCTGCCTCCTAAATATGCGCTCACCAGGGTCGGCGCGCTTGTAGCAGTAGCAGAGGAGATGACATTGCTGGGAGAGGAACCAAAAGAAGAGAAGACCATGCCTTGGCTGAGAAGAAGGAGCGCGAACAGTCTGTTCATTTTCTACCTTCAAGAAACGGCGAGGTCCCCCGGGACGCCCCTAAGGGCCGGGCGTGCGATAAATGAATCGCAGTGCCTCAATATGCCGGCTACAACGGTCGCCTTTGTTTAGCACCGTTGCTATTACATAAGCTGTGCATTACTCATGTAACGAGTGGATATGGATCAGCAGCTGATGGCCGGTTCGGAGGGCAAAGGAGCGGCGTTGACGGAGACGGCCGTCGGGGCACCGTATACAACCGCCAACAACCAAATGGATGGAAACTCCCTTTCCGGTGGCTCGAGAAAAATCTTCACGGAGGGGGACTAAACCTCAACGGGAATGCATCAATACGTGTGTACGATTGTTTCCAAAATGGCGATTCAAGCCATCAGACGCGAAGGGGCGGAAATAATTTTATTTGAGCACCTTCGTGAAACAAAGGACTTAACGCATTTTTGCTAATACTGTGGTCCGGTGGGATCGGTTATGTGCGGCCATTCTTTCCACCCCAGGCACGCAAGGACCGCGTGCCCGGGGACCCCGGCTTTCCACCCCAGGCACGCAAAGACCGCGTACCCGGGGGCCCCGGGTTTTGGCGGAACGGCCGCGTCGGATTCGGGTTTCATGGTCTACACCATTAGCAAAAATGCTTTAGCCGATTGGCCTGAGCATCTTGGTGAAAGAACAATTAAGGTAGCAGCTACGCGACGTGGAGCCGCTGGCAATAAGCGAACAATTACGGTACTTTAGGGTCGATCCTCCGCCCCGCCGTAACCCGTGCCGGTGATGTTTCGCGGTCTTCGCGGCGAAAGATACGCTGTGACCACGATGCTGACAATCGCCGGTGGCCACGTGAAAGTCTCCAGCGTTTTTCTCGCATTCGTTGGCCTGCTCGCCCTTGTAGTTTTAGCAATCGCGGTCGGCGTCCACGTATTTCTAGCGGCCGTTGGCCACTATGCTCCCTGGGAGCAAATTTGGGCCGGCTGACCTTCGCCGGGCGCGCGGACTGCCCCGAGCTTGTCGAAGGGGACTTGCCCTGAAGGAGTCTGCCTTGGAACTCCACTTATGCACTCACTCCCGCAGGGCTCTGCCTCCTGTTCCCTCACGAAGGACGGGTGCCCCATACCCCGGATTTCCTGTGAGGGTTGTTGGCGTTGATGAACTTCATGCGGCTTTCCCCAATGAAAGCCGCACACGTGGCTGTTGCTTGGCTGCCGCGTACAGGAAACCCGGGTATCTCGCTGGTTTTTCGCGAGATGTGGGATACCAGTGTCCTTTCCCTCTGGCTCCCGATTCATCCCACGCTGAAAACAATTCAGCTATTTTTCGGCGAGTGATGGCGCGCGCGGTTATGGCGAAATCTGGTTGGCTTTGGATGATGCCAATCAGCATCCGCGTGCGGTCCAGTTCACCCAGGACTGACGTCCTGGGTCATTCTCAGTCGTCCCTGCGGGACTGGTCTCGGTCTCATTTCTACCCAGGACTGACGTCCTGGGCTATTCTCAGCCGTCCCTGCGGGACTGATCGCGATCTGCCCTGATAGGCCAATTGGGCCTCGCGGGGTACCAAAAACCAGGCAACCAAGGTAATCGCAAAGTAACTTATAGCGCTTATGGCGCTTTTAGCGCATTTTTGCTAATACTGTGGTCCGGTGGGATCAGCTATGTGCGGCCATTCTTTAGCGGAATGGCCGCGTCAGGTTCAGTTTCCTGGTCTACACCATTAGCAAAAATGCTCTAGCGCTGATAAATTTTTTGGCACAAATCCTCAGGAGTTCGCTCGGCGGAACCGGGTGCATCCCGATTCCCATGGTAAAAGACCAATGAGGTCTATACCCCGAAGCAAACACCGCGAAAAGGAGCCTTTGTCACATGCGATCCGATATTGTGCCCGGCGCCGCCTTCCCCGACTACGAACTCACTGACCACACTGCGAAGCGTCGCAAGCTCTCGGAGCTGCAGGGTCCGCATCCCATGGTTCTCGTCCTCAGCCGCGGGGGGTTTTGCCCCAAGGACCGCCGCCAGGCCGAACTGCTTGTCCAACTACACCGCGAGCTGGAAGTTGCCTATTGCCGCTTGGTCACGATCAGCACCGACAACATCACCCTTACCAACGAGTACCGCACGGGCGTGGGTGCTCACTGGCCGTTCCTCTCTGATGCCGGACGAGTCGTTCAAAAGGATCTCGACATTGCCGAATACACGGATCCAAACAACAATCCGATGATTCCGCATGTCATCGTGCTCGAACCGGGCCTCATCGTTTACAAGATCTACAACGGCTATTGGTTCTTCGGCCGCCCAACGCTTGAGGATCTCCGTCAGGACCTCCGCGCCGTCACCCAAAAGTGCCGGCCAGATTGGGATATCACCACGCCGGAAATGAAGGCGGCATGGAAGGAAGGCCGCAAAGACCTCTTTTATCCCTATGGCAAGACCTATGCTCAAACGCTGGGCGAGCAGGATTAAGGAGAATCAGGGCGCGAACAGGAGCCATGGAGGTGCCTTACTCGAACGCCTCCCAGCTGCGAATTGCGTGCTCAAACTGCTCCATGTCGACAAGCTTGCCGCGGAACTTAACCCCTTCCATCTTCAAGCGTGCTCTCTGTTCCTTCGCGGCTTCGTGGCGAAGTTTGATCTCCCCACCGGCGCCGAGCACCCGGTGCCATGGCAGATGATCTGGCGGATCGGTGCGCAGCAGCCGTGCGACCGCGCGATGGTAGAGCGGATAGCCTGCCGCTGCCGCAACCCGTCCATAGGTGCTGACCTTTCCCGCCGGAATGGACAGTATGACGCGGCGAAATGCGTCGTCGCGCAGTTCGTTTGCTCTGGCGCCATCCCGCAGGATCCTGCGTTTTACCTTCGAAGTCGGGACGGTCAGCATCCCCGCCGGCGTACGGAAGTGAAAAGACTTGTCGTTGCTGCTCCTCATCGGAAGAGCTTCCGGGCTTCGAGGTCGAGTAAATGAGCCTTCGCTTCGAGACCGCCCGCGAAGCCCGTAAGTTTGCCGGAAAACCCAATCACGCGGTGGCACGGCACCACGATGGCGATGGGATTTCTCCCATTCGCCGCACCGACCGCCCGGGTGGCTTTTGGATTTCCCAGCTGATTCGCCAATTGTCCGTAGCTCCGTGTCTCTCCAAATGGAATTCCCAGGAGCGCTTCCCACACCTGGTTTTGGAAACGGGTGCCTCTCATGTCCAGCGGAAGCGAGAACGACTGCCGTTTGCCCTCGAAGTACTCTTTCAGCTGACGTTCTGTTTCACGTAGCACAGGGTGATTGGCGTCCTCAACCAGTTCTTCTAACCGAACCCGGCGGGGATTTTCCGTCTCCCAAAGGACGGCCGCGAGGCCTTTGTCGCTGGCGACAAGCTTCAACTTGCCAATCGGGGAATCGGCATACTTATACGACAGACTCATAGGGCGTTCCTTTCGTTGCTGCAAAGTTCTTCCAGAGAGCAGCGGCAGCATAGGCGCGCCACGGGCGTACCTTGTTTACGTTCATTTCCGGGTGGCGTTTGATCTCTTGCTTCAGCCCGTAGTCGGTGGCGGGAAACGCATCGTTATCATCGAAGGCACGCATCGCGATGTACTCCGCTGACCAGGCGCCCACCCCGGGAACGGAAAGCAAGGTTCGGCGTAGCTCCCGCGGCTCAGGCTGGCCCACCAGCGGCAAGCCTCCATCCGCGGCGAGGGCGGCGATCGCCCGAATGGCGGTTCGCCTCATTTCAGAGGTGCGCACGGCAGACAAGTCAGCAGTACGGAGCGCCTTCGGAGTTGGAAAGAGACATATCTTCTCTCCTGTAACCGGATGCTTCACCCTCGCCCCGCTGCTTTGCATGAGCTCCCGAATCAGAGTACGGCCAAAGCTGACAGAGACCAGCTGGCCAAGAATGGTTGTGATGAGGGTCTCGAAGCGATCCCAGGTGCGCGCGACGCGCAGGCCCGGATATTGCCTCCATAGATCGCCGAGATGAGGCTGCCCGGCCATATGTTCTGCGATCACGGCCGGATTCACATCGAGGTCGAACATGCGCCGCACACGTTGCTCGATCGCTGGTATGGAGCTTGGAGCTGCTCCAACCACCTTTAGCGTGAGCGCATTCCTTCCAGGATCATCGTGCGATACGCGAAAGTATCCGATTCTGCCGTCACAGTGGAAGACCCGCTCGTATTGTTGAGCGGTCACGGTCTCAAGCTCAGGCAGTTGGTGCGCGCGAAAAATCGACAGGAGAGTCTCCCCATCGAAAGGAGGGAGGTACTTCAGCTGAAGCACGATCGCGCTTTCGGTCTTGGTGTTGCCGTTCTTCCCGAGAACCGCCCGTGCCATCCAGAGTACCTTTCGCGACGCTCTACATGAGATGTCGGCACATATGCGTGCGCTTCACCAAACTCCCCGCGTCTGGCGCAACCTGTACCGCTGCCTCCGGCAGCGCGAACCCCCCTCTTTTTGCTGCATTTCTAGTGCATTGACGGGATAACATTCGTCAGGCAATCCGCATATTGTCGATTTGACCTTCTCTTAAGATCGGCTCACAGCGCGCGAGTCTACCTGGGGTCATGCAGTCCAAGACCAACGCGAGGCCTAGTGGCGATCGGTATTTATTTCTTGAAAACAGGTTCGCCGGCGTTCCCGCGGTGGCGGCGAGTTGTTGAAATTCTGATGATCGCCATCGGAATTGTGCAGCCGCTCGCCACTTTACCTTTGCTCTACGAGTTGTATGTCACGCACACTCAAGATGCCTCCGGTCTGTCATTAACGACTTGGTCCATCTTTGTCATCGCCAGTCTTTTGTTGCTCATATACGGATTGCACAATCGGAGGCCCGCTATCTATGCGGGCAACATGGTCGGGGTGGTGACGAGTTTGCTCATGATGAATGGCATCCTGATGTATGCCCGTTAGGGCCGCCGGACTACCCTGAGCTTCCCGGTTTTTCCTCCGCCGCAGAAAAACTGATCGCCGCCATCGGACTCGAGCCCTGAAACGTAGACTCCCTGGGGCATTTCCAGCTTTTCAAGAACTTCTCCAGTCCGAGGATTGATATGCCTCAGATCGCTCTCGTCGCCTTCAGAAGTGGCGTGCCAAAGGTCTCCATCCACCCAGGTAACCCCGGTGACAAAGCGATTGGACTCGATGGTGCGAAGAATCGCACCATTCTCCGGATCAATCTGATGAATCTTCCGGCCCCGGTAATTCCCTACCCAGAGCGACCCCTCGGCCCACGCCAGCCCTGAGTCAGCGCCGCCGCCGGGCGCCGGAATGGTGGCAAGCACCTGGCCGCTCTTGGGATCGATCTTCTGGATGCGATCCTCAGCGATTTGAAACAAGTGCCGGCCGTCGAAGGTTGTTCCTGCATGCGCGGCGACATCGAGCGAGCGCACTGCCTTTCCGCTCGCGGGATCGAAGGCGTTCAGCTTGTCTCCAGAGGCAAACCAGACCTGCTGACCGTCATACGTAACTCCGTCCACGCGATTGGCGCCTGGAAAGGGACCATACTCACGAACGATTTCTGCGGTTGATCGTTTCATGCTTCCAGGTTAATCAATCGGCAGAGGGGCCGGGAGTAACAAAATCGTCGTGAATCCTGGCACTGGAGGAGTTATCCAACGGCGAGCCCGGGTGCGGCCGAACGACTGCACTTTTCCTGTTGCCGCGAGCGAGTCCAGCGCTCTCTGCACGGTACGCTGGCTTGTGCCGAGCGCAATCGCCAGAGCTGAACTCGACCACGACTCGCCATCGGCGAGGAATGCGAGGATTGCCCCGTTCTCCTCATCAACCGGCCGCGCCAGCACGATCACCTCGCGCGCGCGCCGAGGCACCAGCACAAATCCTTGCTTGGTCGCATTGACATCTGCCAGCGGCCGAAGCAGGTTGCGAAGACGTCCGATTTCGACTCGCAGCCGCATGCGATGCGATTCATCAACGAACCTGGCTCCGAATGCCCGGGCAAGAAGCCGGTCCCTGGGAACGTCGCCCGGCCATGCCTCCCCGAGCGCGCGGGCAAGCGCGAACAGCACCGGCCGTGTTATGAGCGAAACCACTGAGCGCGTATCGCGCACGACATTCCGGCACGCATCCACGACCAGCGCTCTTGACGCCAACAACGATTCCACGTCTTTCAGCAGGAGCGGTCGATCCTCACCACGCGCGATCAGGCGTGCCGCCGGCGTATTTAGAACGTGGTAAGCGCTTTCCACCTCCGCCAATAAAGCGGGGATGCCCGCTTGCCGCGCGGCTCGTTCAGCCCGAGCGAGCGCGGCCCTCGCGGCTCTTGTCCGTAAGCGGCGCATCGCAATCCCTGCAACTACGAGTTCGTGGGCGCTTCTCGAAGCGGGCGGAAACGGAGTCGGGTCGAGCCCGGCAAGCAGTCGCTCCGCCTCGTCCAGGCGTCCAATCAGGAGGAGGCGTCGAATCTCCAGGTATCGCGCATGCGCGGCGTTCAACCAGTCACCGTGTTCTTCGAGCGTAACGCGCGCTGCATCGAGCACTTTCTGAGGCCAGCCCAGATCGCGCGAGGCAAGTGCGATCTCGGTTTCTGCGACGATGCACCTCGCCCGTGCCACGGATTCTTTTGCGCCGAAGGAGCGCTGAGCAGATCGGAGCAGCGCCTGCGCGCGCTGGAAATCACCAAGCTGCGCCATTGCGATACCGCGAAGCGCGAGCGCTGAAGCATCCTCGCGCAGTGCGACCAGCTTCAACGCGCCGAGGGGATCCCCCTGGGCGAGGGAGCGTGCTGCGGCTGTGATCAGAGAGTCCATAGAAATCCCGCCACATTTGTCACTCTCTGCCCGTTCGGCACTTGCATCACTATATGTATATGGCCACCACGCACTCGGTCATAATGCGCTGAAGGGCGCCCAAAGAGAAGTTCAAAGGAGGGACATATGTGCCCAGTATGCATCGCAAGCACAGCAGCAATGGTCGCCGGAGCCGGATCCACGGGTGGAATTCTGGCGGTGTGCATCGGCAAGTTCAGAAAATTCCCCACAGCGAATCGTCCCGGTCTGATTCAGAAACCAAAGGAGAAATAAGATGGCAACGAGCAAAGAGAGAGACAAGGAACAAGGAAAAGGGCATCTCCCGATCAGCACACCCCCGACCGTGTCGCAGCAGGAGTGGGAGGCCGCGCGCGCGCAGCTCCTCGTAAAGGAGAAGGCCTTCACCCGTTCCCGTGACGCGCTGGCCGCCGAACGCCGGCGGATGCCGTGGATGGCTGTGGACAAGAAGTACGAGTTCGACGGGCCCCAGGGGAAGGTTAGCCTGCTCGATCTGTTCGAGGGCCGACGGCAGTTGATCGTCTATCGCGCATTCTTTGAGCCTGGGGTGTTCGGCTGGCCCGACCACGCCTGCCGCGGCTGCTCCCTGGGTGCCGACCAGGTCGCCCACTTGGCCCATTTGAACGCCCGCGACACCACGCTCGCGTACGCCTCGCGCGCGCCACAGAAGGACATCGAGCGCCTGAAGGCGCGAATGGGTTGGAAGATGCCGTGGTACACCATCACAGACAGCTTCGACAAAGACTTCGGCGTGGACGAGTGGCACGGCCACAATGCATTCATCCGCGACGGCGACCAGGTGTTCCGCACATACCTCATCAATAGCCGCGGCGACGAGGCGATGGGGACCACCTGGAGCTACCTCGATATCACGCCGCTCGGCCGTCAGGAGGCTTGGGAGGACTCGCCAGCGGGTTACCCCCAGACCCCGACGTACAAGTGGTGGAACTGGCACGACAACTACGACACCGAGGCCTCGCCTGATCCGAAGTGGGTCAAGGTGTCCGACGCTGGAGAAGCCGCCTTCCGAGAGCAGGACGCAGAGGCGAAAGCATAACCGACTCCTTTGTCGCAGTCTATCCTTTTCCTCTCATCCGCCAACGCGATGATTAGTGAGCCTTTCTCAGAGGCATTGGTAGCATAATTGTTGCGAGAGGTAGTATGCGTCAGGAAAAGACGCGCTGCGAGGCAAAAGTGAACAGGAGGAGCGATGAAGGCGACAAAGGAACTTCATGATCTCGGGCAGAGCTTGTGGCTCGACAACATTACGCGTGACTTGCTGGACAACGGAACACTAAAGCGCTATATCGATGAGCTTTCCGTCACAGGACTGACCTCGAACCCAACCATCTTTGAACATGCCATTTCAAAGAGCAAATCGTATGACGCGGAGATTGGCCGTCTCCTGTTAACCGGGCTTTCGGGCGAGGAGTTGTTCTTTGAACTGGCGGTGCAGGATCTGACTCGAGCCGCCGACCTCTTTGCCTCAGTTCACGAGCGAACGGCAGGCAATGATGGTTTCGTTTCCCTCGAGGTGTCGCCTCTTTTAGCCTATGACACGAAGGGATCGGTAGCCGCAGCAACTAAATTGCACAAGAAGGCGAATCGTCCGAACCTCTTCATCAAGATTCCTGGAACGAAGGAAGGAAATCCAGCGATTGAGGAAGCGATCGCCGCTGGTGTCGCCGTCAACGTCACGCTTCTTTTTTCCCGGGAGCACTATCTGGCATCGGCGGACGCGTACATGCGTGGGCTTGAAAGACGTGTTGCAGCGGGCCTCAGCCCGGATGTTCGATCCGTAGCCTCAGTATTCTTGAGTCGATGGGACGGCGCAACGATGGAGAAAGTACCCGACCCACTACAGGACAAGCTTGGCATTGCCATCGGACAGCGGGTATACAAGGCCTACCGCGATATCCTCGCCTCCGACCGCTGGCAGCGTTTGGCCAACTTTGGCGCTCGGCCCCAAAGACTCCTGTTTGCCAGTACCGGCACCAAGGACCCAAAGGCCTCCGACGTCCTTTACATCACCGCTCTGGCGGCGCCCAACACGATCAACACAATGCCCGAGAAAACTCTTCTGGCCTTCGGTGAACACGGCAAGCTGGCCGGGAGTCTCCCGCGAGACGGAGGAGACTGCGAGACTGTTCTAGCCAATTTTCAAAAGGCTGGAATTGATCTCGAACAACTGGCGGCAGACCTGCAATCGCAGGGCGCCAAGTCTTTCGATGAATCGTGGCAAAACCTACTCAGTGCGATCGAGACTAAGGGCAAAGAGTTGCAGCCAGTTTCCTGATCAGCGCGGTAACTTTGCGCGGGCAGGGCTCATTGCCCGGTCCGCGCAAAGATTGGGTTGGCTTTAGTATCGATTTCTTGAGATCGGGCTCGCGTTGGGGTATAGCCAAACGTCTTGCAGAAGCTCTGGCTTCAAGTCTCAACAATGAAGATCGAGTGATTCTCTACCAGCGAATTCCTAGACTTCAATGACCCGGAAGTGATGAGACGAATGGCAACCAGAGATACTCTAATCAGACTGATCGAGGGACTGCAATGAGGACTTCCAGCGTTTCGGAACAATTTGCGTCTGCGCTTCCGTACGACCGCTATCTTCAAACAGGCACCGAAGAACAACAACGCCGCTGGAAGCAGGTCCACGACATGGCCCATCTAACGACCGCGCAGCAGCAGCTTGTCGTCGGCTTTGCACGGGACATGAAAATCCTGATTTACAGCGGCATCTGGTGCGGCGATTGCGTCCAGCAATGTCCGTTGATCCATCGCATCGCGCAAGCCAACACGGCAAAGATCGATTTGCGCTTTATCGAGCGTCCAATGAGCGACGAACTACCTGAGGACCTGCGGATCAATGGCGGCAGCCGCGTACCGATTGTTCTATTTTTCTCTGAAGATTGGGATTGGTGCGCAACTGCCGGGGATCGCACGATCCATCGTTATCGCGCTCTGGCCCTCAGCAGGCTAGGCCCAAATTGCCCGACGGGAATTGTCGCACCGGAGAAAGACGAACTGGATGCTACGCTCGGCGACTGGCTGAATGAGGTAGAGCGCGTTCAGCTGATGATCCGGCTGGCGCCGCGGCTTCGCCAAAGGTATCAAGACTAAACCAAACTGCGATCAGCTCTTCTATGCACGAACACAAAAAGAAACGTGCGGACGTTTTTCCAACGGTCACGTCTTGTCGCTATCTTGCTTTTCGTTTGACGACTGAGCAGCCGGCCGTTTGCTGAAGCGGAAATCGCAAGCCGAGGATCCCTGAAGGATTGTGTGTTTCCGTTCAAGCGCGATCTCTCCGTTGAAGCCCTCGATGAAGGTTGCGTCGCGACCGCAGGAGAGTATGCTGCCCAGTTCCTCGATGCCCAAGCTGCGGTAGAGTTCTGCATACCTGCACTTGGTCACGTCGAAATTCAGAACGCTTTCGTTCTGATCCAGAATGCGCAGTTGTAGCGCGTCGTTTCTGCTCCAGGGTTCGACGGATGTTCCAAAAGCTTCCAGATCGTTCCTACCCAGGCGAGTAGCCAGTTCCCGGCCCTGCCGGCGTGCAATCCCGGTAACGACATTCCGGACCACTTCGAGAACCTCTTGCCGTCCGAATTTATCGCCAAGTGCATCCACGATGGGGGCTAGAAGACGAGCTTCGATCTCACGCCGCTTCAAGACTCCGATCTCGTTCAGTTCCACATCACTGCTCATCCGGCTCACCTCACTAAAAGCTTCCGCACAGGAGTAAGTACCGCATCCCGGGACCGCAAGAACAGCCCTCGCCATCGGGGGCCCGGGGCAGGCTAAAGGGGTTCGCCGCGCAGCAGGCCATAAATCCCGGTGCCGAAAAGCGCACTATGACTGCGGCGGGCATGTCTCTAAGCTTTTGATTTTACGGGACTGAGCAGTGCCCAAAGCGGAGCCGAATCAGATTATTTGGGCCGTCCCCGACTTGCGAAAGAGCCTCAAACCAGGGTGAGGGTGCGCAGAGAAGCGGCGCAGTCTCCGGTGGAGAAACGTCAGACCAGCCCGGAAGGGCCGGTAGACCGATAGGGCTCTTGCCTGCTTGACCGCGGCACGACTGCTTCAGTCTGAGACGCCCTTAGCGGAGCCGGATCAGCCGACCGATCTTTGTAATGGGCGGAGAGCCACAGTGAGAGTTTCGATTCATCAATTTATCGAGGGCAGGGTGCCCCTTACAGAGGGGATCAGCGGCACAGCGGACAAGATTTGATGATTAAACCGGCGACAAACGGCAACGTGGTGCACCGCGAAAGTCTTACGGAACAACCATGATGAGAAGCAGGAGGAGAATACGAAACATCCCTATGCGCCACTGCACAGAGTACACACAGGAATTTAGTAGGTCCATGGGCAAGGTTGAAACCCTGACACCCCAAGAAACACCATCTGGACTCTCGTCGACTAGGGTAACAGCTGCCGGGCGGTGATTGCGCCACACCCTCCTCGCGAGTATCGAGTTAACACCAATCTGAGCTGTGTGATGGTCTCGAGGCAGTTGTCGCGCATCGCTTCCGGATAGCTGCTGCGCATCAACTCCCCTGAAGAAGGCAAGAAAATCCTGCTACGACACTGCCGTAGGCATCTGGCGGAGTATCGATGGTTTGTCCCGCAAGGAAGAACACTGAAATGAAAAACTTCTTCGTACTAGTGTTGTTGTGTCCGTTGGTTTCTGTTGGGCAGATTCAGAGTCTATCCTGCAGGAGTACCTCCATAACCGGAGCCGCTAGCGATGAATGCAGGGTGGCGTTGAGCTCACCTGCAGGCAGCAACGGGCTAACCGTGAGCTTGAACAGCAACAACTCTGCAGTTATCCTGCCAAATCATATCTGGGTGGAACCTAGAGCGTCGAGTCTCAGCTTCACCGCAACCGTGACCGCAGTGGCATATGCGCAAACTGCGATCCTCACAGCCTTTTATAACTACGCGGGGATCAACTCTCCACGGGCTTTCTTGTTACACTTGTATCCACTCGCAGGTTCGGTATCCACTTTATCGGTCACACCTTCCAACTTATCTTTCGGCAGTGTGACACTGAACACCGCGTCCACGTTATCTGTGACATTGGAAAATACAGGGAACTCGCCTATTACTGAGACTGCTGGCGTTACTGGAGCTGGCTTCTCGATGCCGCCAGTACAAGGTACACTGTCTCCTGGTCAGTCATCGACAGTGGTGGTTCGATTCGATCCTTCCTCGGTTGGCGCGGCTACAGGCAGCCTAACGATCCGAAGCAACGCTGAAAACTCCTTAGTGGTAGTTCCATTGACGGGCGCCGGCGGATCAACAACGCAGTCCTCGATCACTCTCAGCTGGCGTGCACCTGCCAGTTCTCCAGAGCCAATCACGGGTTACATCGCCTATCGATCTACGAACGGCGGAACCTATACAGCGTTGAATTCGATGCCATCTACTGGGACTACATATGTGGATATGGCAGTCCAGCCCGGAATAACCTATAGCTACTATGTTGAGAGTGTGGCTGCGAATGGTTTGACCAGCGATCCGTCGAACACGGTTGAGGCCAGCGTTCCATGAGCGAGACATCGACGTGACTCTAACCGGAGAGCGCGTCAAGATTTCACTGACACACCCACTCGAGTCGCCGCACTGAAGCTGTATCCTGTCGCCGGGTCTCCGTCCACTCTTTCAAACTCCTGCAACATCGGAAGAATACAGGACCTTGACATTTCCTATATAGCCGTCTATATATAGTCATCTTAGTATGAGAAAGCCTGACTCGCTCCAAGGGACCCTTGATCTGCTGGTGTTGAAGATTCTTTCGCGCCGACCGCGTACGCATGGATACGGCATCATGGCCGCAGTGAAGGACTGTTCCGACGATCTGCTGCGTGTCGAGGAAGGTTCTCTGTACCCTGCCCTCTATCGTATGGAGGAAGCTGGTTGGATTCGTGCGGAATGGATCAAGAAGGACACTGGACGACGGGCGCGCGTATATGAGTTGACGGCGGCTGGAAAGAAGCAGTTGGGGATGGAGGAGTCTCGTTGGCTGTCGGCCTCCGCTGCCATCAACCAAGTATTGAGGACGGTCTGATATGTCGCTTTGGTCAAGGGTTGCCAATGTTTTTCGCGGGGAAAAGCTGAGCAGCGAGATTGCGGAAGAAATGGAGTCCCACATTGCCGAAGCGGTTGAGCAAGGGCGCGATCCGAACGAAGCACGGCGTGCTCTCGGATTTGATTACCAGCAACGCGAACAGAGGCAGGCTAGCCATGAGATCCGGGTCGTGGGGTGGCTTGCGTTGCTGCGTGCCGACATCCTTTTTGGCTGGAGGCAGCTCAAACGGAACAAAGTGACTTCCGCCGTAGCGATCCTTTCACTTGCTCTGGCAATGGGGGCATGCATCGGAGCATTTCGTCTCATTGATGCGCTGCTCTGGCGTCCTCTGCCGGTGGCCAATGCTGAGCGCCTCTACGCCCTCTCGCGTGAGGTATTCGATCTTCAGGGCAAACCCATTCGATCTGACAGGTGGGCCTATCCTTCTTTCAGTCTCATGCGGGATGCGGTCAAGGACCAGGCGGAGTTGATCGCAGTCTCCACCGCTAGTCGAACGGACCTAACCTACGGGTCTGACCAGGATATGGAGAAGGCGAATGTCCAGTACGTCTCGGGCTCGATGTTCCAGGCGTTCGGCCTCCAACCCGCTCTGGGTAGATTGCTGGCGGAAAACGATGATCGAACCCCGGGTTCTCATCCCTATGCCGTTCTCTCCTACGACTACTGGACGCAACGCTTCGGACAAGACCCGCAGATCGTTGGTCGAACGATGCGATACGGCAAAGAGCTCTATGTAATCACAGGCGTTGTCAACGGGCCCTTCACTGGTACCGAGCCGGGCACGATGACAGACATTTTTCTTCCGGTCATGATGCATCCTGCGGTCACCCGCTCCGACGCTTCCTGGGCTCGGACGCTGTTGTTGGTTAAGTCAGAAACCGCCCTTGAACCGCTGCGCCAGAAATTGAGCGCAATCAGCCGCGCTTTCGAACAGGAACGGGCCAAGGGGTTTACCGGCGCGGATAAGATATTTTTCCAGAAGATCATCGACGCGACACTGCTGATCGAACCTGCGGGCGCCGGCATTTCGAGCCTCCAGGAGGAATACCGCAAAGCCCTCGGCATTCTCGGTGTCCTTGTCGCCATGGTTCTGTTCATTGCCTGCGCCAACGTCGCCAATCTGAAGATGGCACAGTCGGCTACGCGATCGCGCGAAATGGCCCTGCGTGTGGCCATCGGTGCTGGACGAGGCCGCCTGGTGCAGATGCTCCTGGTAGAGAACGCTATGCTGGCCGTGCTAGCTGCCAGCCTTGGAGCGGTGTTCGCGTGGCGATCAGCTCCGCTTGTCGTGACCATGATCCAGTCATCCGACACTCCGGTGCGACTGCTTCTCTACACGGACTGGAGGGTTCTCGGTTTTGGCGCCGGGTTGGTCTTCTGCGTCTTGCTGCTCTTTGGAGTACTCCCCGCGCTCCGCGCCTCTGCGGTCAAGCCGGTCGGCGCGCTCAAAGGCGGTGACGACGATCCTCACTCCCGGCGCCACCTCATGCATGGCATGATCGCGGCACAAGTTGCGTTTTGTTTTCTTGTGATATTTATGTCAGGACTCTTCGTAAGGACCTTCGAGAGCTTGTCCAATAAACCCTTGGGCTTCTCTCCGGAAAAGCTACTGTTGCTGGACGTGGTTACACAACAAGGCCAACCCCCTGTGGTGTGGGATCAAATCGCAGACAAGCTACAAAATGTACCTGGCGTAGAGAGAGTGGCGATTGCGGGCTGGCCGCTCTTGTCAGGCTTCGCATGGAATAACTTCGTTTCGGTGGGAGGGGCACCTCCGAGCACCATTTTCACCTACTTACTTGCAATATCGCCGGGGTGGTCAGAGACCATGAAAATACCCTTGCTCGAAGGAAGGGATTTTCGTCCTGGCGACACCGCTCCAGGTCAGGCGATCGTCAACCAGTCTTTCGTCAAGACCTTTTTTGATGGAAAGAATCCGATCGGAAAGACATTTCAAGAGAGAGAAAATCATTACCAGGTTGTGGGACTGGTGGCAGATGCTCCCTATGGCAATCTCAGAGATGCCATTGTGCCAGTAGCCTACATCCCTTTCCATGAAGTGAATGCTCAAGGCGTGGCGCAGCCGGAAACTCAGGAGACGTTTCTCGTCCGCACTTCTGGCTCCAATCCACTCGCGCTCGCTTCTGTTCTGCGCAAGGCAGTTCCGCAAGCACGCGCCGGCTTCCGCGTCAGCGATCTTCGCACCCAGAGCGATCTGGTGCGAGCCCAGACCGTCCGCGAACGGCTGCTAGCGATGCTGGCAGCTTTCTTCTCCTTGGTAGCGCTCTTGCTGGCAGCGATTGGTCTATACGGAGTGCTTAGTTATTCGCTACAGCAGCGGGAGCGCGAATTTGGGATTCGTATCGCAGTCGGTGCTGGGATCGGGGACATCGCTTGGCAGGCTACGTCGCGGGTCTTCCAGATGGTGATGACGGGAGCTGTGATCGGCGCGGCGCTGGGGGTTGCATCGGTGCGCTATGTTGAAACGCTGCTGTATGGCGTGAGAGGAAGTGACCCAGTCATGCTTACAGGTCCGGCACTCGTCTTGTTGGCGATAGCTTTGCTGTCTGCGTTGCCAGTCATAGCACGTGCCTCGCGCATCGATCCGAAGATCATGTTGCGAGCAGAATGACGTAATGCGCTAACTTGTGGAGTCGCTCACTGGCCATGGATCGGTAGCCGCATTACGGGCAGTGGCAGGGCGGTAGCACCTCAATTTATAAACCCTTGATTTATCATTTGCGAATGGCGGCAATTTGGACGCTTTGTCTATTTCTCGCTCTTTGCCGGAATGCGTCGCCAGCAGAACAGTCGACGATCGAAACAAACACAGACGCGCAACACAGATTATCAAAGTGGGAAGAAGCTGCGGAAGCACGCTACAAGTTGCTCATCGCCAAGAACGGCAATGGTAGAGACGTAGCTCTTCGAACGAAACTGCTCCAAATGGGAGAGCAAGATCAGCGCGTTCGTCAGTCCATGATGACGCTACCTCAAGATCGGTGGACTCCCGATATGCAAAAGGAACAGGTCCGAGCAGATGAAGAGCTGACAGCCAAGCTAAAAACGATTGTTTCGGACAATGGTTGGCCCACGATGTCCATGGTGGGTGTCAAAGCTTCTGAATACGCGATGTTGATCCTGATACACACATCGGACCACGCTTGGCAACGTGCAATGATCCCGCGACTGGAAAGGCTCGCAGACAACGACCAGATTGTGGGTTCGGGTTTGGCTGTGGTGATTGACAAAGAGCTGGTGGCAGCAGGGGTGAAGCAGCGATTTGGCACCCAGTTCAAGTTTGCAGACGGGGAAATGGCTATGTACGCCGTTGAAGACCCTGCACACCTTGACGATTTGCGAGCGAAATGGCTCTTACCACCTGAGGACGTCTACAAAGAAATGATGTCGCAAATCTACTCCAAGCTCAAGATGACCAATAAGGTGGTCTCCCCTGAGCCCTCCGCTCAACCGGAGCCTACCCACAAACCGTGATGAACGGGGCTCCCGAAAAACGGGGTGGACCTGTGAGGTTTGTGGATGGGAAGATCACCCAGGCACATCCACACCCAACCTGGGCGAGCGAACCAATATAGGTCCTCTGCTCCAGACTCAACTGGCGGGTACTCTGGCTGCGCTCCTGGGCGAGGACTATAACCCAGCTGTTTCCAAAGCAGGAAGGCCAGTCCACGACGTCATTGTGCCAAGGCCTCAGATCACGGAAAATAAAGGAGGACGCTCCAATCGGCCGGATAGCTACCTCAGGAGCGTCCGGCAGTCATCGCAATTGTTGATGTAGAAATTCGCTTGTCCGCCCGTTGGCGAGCGCCGCCGCTGCGGCATTGTAGTGCGCCCCATTATGCCGAGCGAAGGCGTGATGCTGCCCCGGATAGCTATAGACTGTCGCCTTTGGCTTGCTGGCAAGCGCCGCTTTGATCTCAGCTTGCGCAGGCTTGGAAATAAATTCGTCTTCTTCGGCCAGATGCATCAGCAACGGCGAATCAAACCCTTTGAGCTCGCCCAGATACTTCTCAGTGTCGCCGCCGTGATAAGCGACCGCGGCGTCGACGCCATAGCGAACAGCGGTCAGGAAAGTCATCAGAGCACCCAGGCAAAAGCCCATGACGGCAACCTTACCACTGCAGCCGGAGAGCTTGGCCACAGCATTGGCGGTGTCCTTAACGTCCCTAGCGCCTGCGTCTCTGTCGTAAGCCTGGTAGAGGCGAAGGCCGTGTTGCCAGTCTGACTCGGAGGTGACGCTGAGGTCTACGCCCGGCTCCTGACGCCAGAATAGGTCCGGTGCGACGGCAATAAAGCCTTGTTCGGCCAGTTCGTCGCAGGTCTTGCGGATGTCGGCGTTCACCCCAAAAAGCTCCTGCAGAACGACAACGGCGGAAGCCGGCAAGGTCTTCGGTCGCGCGATATAGGCGGCAAAAGCGCCGTCATGTCCTTCTATGGTGATGTGACCTTTCATTGGGTTCTCCTCATGCGGCTCCGTTCATCCGGACTTCCGCGGATCTTATCGGGATCGACGGAACCTCCTTTCGATTTGGATCGTAGCCGTTTGTGCCTTAGCGCTCTCGAACAGTGTTCGCGGGCGGCGCGGATCGCGTCGACGACTGCGTACGGGTGAGAGAGATCGGATCACGGCGTTTGCTCTCCTTGGCTATTGGCTACTGGTTAACGTGAGGTGGCTGCCTCTTCGATGAGCTTGACTGTTTCCTTGGGATGAGAGATGTAGGCCACATGGCTGGCATTCACTTCGACCGTCTTAGCCTTGGCGCGCTTCGCCATCATGCGCTCCTGGTCTGGATTGATCGACCGGTCTGCGGTGGCAACCATGTACCAGGTGGGTTTGGTCTTCCAGGCGGGTGACGTGACCTTGTGGGTGAACGCGTCGGTGGAGATCGGCACCTGCGACACAGCCATGAACTCTGCCTTATCCTTCGGAATGTCCGCCGCGAAGTCGGCCGCGAAATGCTCCTGTTCTATCCACCAGTTGCCGTTGCTGTCCGGCTTGAACGCCTTGGAGGCTTGCGGCAGGCCTTGTTCAATCGACGCACAGCTCTCACCCTCATCCAGCGCGAATGCGGCAATATAGACAAGCGCCGCAACGTTGGGATGATTGCCGGCCTCGGTGATAACGGACCCGCCATAACTGTGGCCCACCAGAACCACTGGCCCGCCCATGGCGTCGATGGCCGCCTTCGTGTACTTTTGGTCCTCGGCGTAGGAGGTCTCGGGGTGCTGCACCACCGACACCTTGTACCCATCATTCTTGAGGATGTTAGCGACGGCTTCCCAGCCGGAGCCGTCGGCGAAAGCTCCATGCACCAGGACCACGTTCTTAATATGCTGTGTCATGACCATTCTCCTTTGTGGGAGAAGAGTATTCGTAGGCCACTCCATTTGCATCCCGCTATCGAAGCATTTTGCGATGGCCAAGTCGAGTTCTTGTGTAATGCCTCGATAGAGGCATTACATGCCCTTCCGATGCGCGGGGTCGTACAGTTACTTCTTCATCGTTGGAAATTGAGGGGTGTACGACGTTACAGCTGATCTCGGTCAGAGTCGGGAATGATGATTTCGCGACGGCCAAAAAGACGCGCATCTAGTGAAAATGCGCCAGGACCAAGCAGTACAAGCGCCACACAGATGATCGCGAGGTTTAGATGTGCGATGGGGCTTGCAAGAGCTGAAGCTTGGCTCGACGGTAACCGTACCAGGTTCATGATCACGTTTCCGACGGCGGCGAGTCCGCAGCAGATGGGCGTAAGAAATCCCATCAGGATCGAGCCGCCCATCGCAACCGCGAGACCACCAAGACACCAACCAGAAGCAGTCTCATGATCTGGCGAGGACAAGATAAAAATACCCTCAGCGGCTGCATTCAGCGCAATAACGAACCTGAGGAGGAGAAGGCCCCCTCCGGGAAACCCGTTTGGAAAAGTCGAGAATAGCCTTTGCAGCGGGCACCCCCTGCTCCGTAGAGGTCGCGGCACCTCTAACTTAATGGAAGAAGGCAAAGTTGTGATGCCTCGAAAGAGGCATTTTTGCATGCCTAAGTAGCGCTCCTAATTAGATCTGATCTAAAGATGAATGATGCCGCGCCGGAATCCTATGGTGACGGCCTCTGTTCGATCGCAAGCTCCGAGTTTCTCCAGGATGTGCTTAACGTGGTTCTTCACCGTCTCCTCGGTGATGAACAGCAGAGCTCCTATCTCTCCGTTCTTTTTACCGATCGCAATCTTTTCCAGAACCTGAATCTCGCGCTCGCTCAGCGGTTCGTTTCCGATATGCTCGGCAAGTTGCGCGGCCACTTCTGGGGGCACCTGTCTCTTGCCAGCATGGACCTTTCGAATCGTTTCCAGGATTTGCTTTCGGGGAAGACTCTTCAAGAGATAGCTTTGCGCTCCCGCCTGGAGAGCGCGTTGGATCTCTGCGTCGCCTTCGAACGTAGTTAGCACAATCACGCGAGCGCAAGGGGATTGAGCACGAATCGCAATCAGAGCCTCGATCCCGCTCATATCAGGAAGACGGAGATCCATCAAAGTGATATCGGGTTGTAGCTCCTGGAACAAATCGATCGCTTCGCGACCAGTGGATGCTTCCCCTGCCACATCCATGTCCGATTCGTAGCGAATCACGGTGACGATGCCGACTCTCATCAACGGATGGTCGTCGACACACAAAACACGAATTTTACCCTCTCGGCTCATTTTCTTTGTCCCGCGCTTTCCTACTGCTGCCGTTGAACCCCTCTCGCCCAAGCCAACTGAGCCACCGGGGCGTCGAGTTGCCCGAATCGTCCTCGAATGCAATGTGACCAGGAACCACCAGTTCGATTTCAGTTCCTGCGCCCGGTCTGCTCCGCAGTTTGAGAGTAGCCCCGATTCGTTGAGAACGCTCGCGCATTCCTGACAGACCCCAGTGACCGTCCCGCCCCTCTTGAAGGATCGAGGAATCAATCCCTCGCCCATCGTCGCGCACAAGTAAGCTCAACTGCGTTCTTGCGTATTGTATTTCGACTTCGATGGCCGCTGCCTCAGAATGGACGTAAGCGTTTACGATTGCCTCCCGTCCGATGCGGTAAATTTCGTTCCGGATCTCCGTTCTGACGGCACGCGGGATACCCTGTGCGACGACCCGAAACACGACTGTGTCTTTGTGAGGAAACTCTACTTTGACGCGCTGAAATGCCTTAGCCAAATCATTGTTTTCGACATCCTCGAGTCTCAGTCCCCGGAGTGCCATCCGGCTTTCCTCTGTTACATGTCGCAGGGTCGCGAGCACGCTTTGCACAAGACCTTTGAGCGGTGAATCTTCGGCCAATCGATCTTCGGCAAGATCGAGTTGCATCGATGCGCTTAGAACGCCCTGCAAAAGGGTGTCATGCAGTTCACGCGCGATCCTCTCCCGTTCAGCGACTCGCCCGTAAATCCGAGCTCGAATCTGCGCATTCACCTGCCGAAAACGCACTACATAAACCAACGAGAGCAACAAGAGAATGACTAATCCGCAGAGGATCTGGAACCAGATACTCTGAATGAATGACGGTGGAATATCGATGTTCACCGTACGCGCGCTTTCCGACCATAGTCCTTCGTCATTGGAGGCGATTACTTCGAAGACGTACTTGCCAGGAGGCACTCTCGAATACAGCGCCATACGGCGCTCTCCCGCGTCAATCCATCTCTTATCAAGACCCTCCATGAAGTATCGAAAGCGGACGCGTTCCGGGATCAGTAGGCTTGGAGCGGTGTACCTGATCTCAAGGTTGTCTATGTTTGCCTTGAGACGTAGCTCTTTGGGACGATCGTAGGTTTTTCCGTCTGCATTGACGGATTGTATGTCCACTGTAGGCCGAGTGGTATTTCTTGGTATTTGACGTGGATCAATCCAGACGACACTGCTTCTGGTCGCAAAGTAGATTCGACCGTCGCTTGTCTTGACCACACTTGGCAAAGGCCGAATCTGTTCCGGGGCGCTCACCAATCCATCGAGATTATCGAGCCGTTCGATGGCCATAGAGTAGCCACGATTTGCAAGAGCACGCTCGATTTCATCGGCTTTAATGTGCACTACTCCGGAAAGACCGTTCAACCACATATCTCCTTTCGCCTCGCTCGCGATACCCGAGATACCTTTCAGGGCTTCAACATCCGCTGAACTGATGCCACGAAAGCGGGAACCCTCCAGGACTTCGATACCCTTGTCGCCTCCAATCCAGATGCGCCCCGCAGCTCCGTAGACCGAGATGACGTTTCCGATATTCACGCCCTGTTGGGGTGTAAAGAGCGAAATCTTCGTTCCATCCAGCATCGCGACCAGATTGTCCCTATAGCCGAACCATGTTCGCCCTTCTGCGTCAGTCGTCTCTATGAGGGGCGGGTCCGTTGGAAAATTGAGGAGACCTCCCGACCGTGTCCAGGAGCTGCCTTTCAGTTGGTAGACTCCGTTTCGGTCGAACGAAACCCAAAGCGAACCAAACCGATCAAGTGTCATTGCCTGAACGTTGTGACCGCTCGGAGTCAAGCCACGGGGTAGAGGGTATGCGAGAAAACGATCGCCGGAGAGACGCCACAGACCGTCGACACCTCCCAGCCACACTCGGTCAAACGGATCCCGATAGATGCACTCGATGCGCGATGGAGGCGAAAGGACGCGGGTCAAGACACCATCGACCGTACGCATGAGGCTTTCACTACCCACGATAAGGCCACCTGAGGGATCTTCACCCATCGATATATAGGTCGCCCCATGCGCAAGCTCAATTGGAATCAATTTAGACCAACGAAATTGATCGAGCCCACGACTGGACGTTACCCAGACATTTCTCTCCCGGTCTTCGAAGACGGTGTCACTGAAGTCATTGCCCAAACCGTCTCGTTCCGTATAGTGTTCAAGCGCATCCACTGAGGTCTTGCGGTCGGCAGGCAACTGGTTGGGAGATGGCTCCCTCAAGAGTCCATCTCCAACGGTTGCGATCCACAACGCTCCGTCGTGGGTAAAGGCTATGCCCAACGATTTGGCGACAATGAGTGGGTACTCCCTTAGGAGACTGCCATCCGGCCGGGTGACCTTGCGAACCCACCCTCTGACGCTCGCCGTCCAAACCGAGCCGTCGGGGGCCTCAGTGATATCGACATTCTCGGAGAGCGTGGCATCCGCCGTTTGGAATTGGGTTTGCCCCGGGGGACGATACAGAAGCCCAGCTCTGGTATTGACCCACAAGGTGCCTCGATGGTCGACAAAGACGGTCTCTGGATAACTCGAGGCTCGATCATAGTGCTCCCCTACATCAATCCAATGCGCACCTTCAAGGCGAGCAAGCCCGTAATCGGTGGCTGCCCACATGGTTCCGTCGGGTGATTGCGCAAAAGCCAAAATGGTTCCTGGGTGAAGGGGATCCGGACTTGCGTAATTTCTTACCTCGCCATCCTTGAGAAAACTCGCTCGCACTCCTCTACCTTGATGTGCAATCCATAAACCGCCATCCTTGGTTGCGAATAGTGCACTGATCCTCCCGGAAAATAGCTCACCTCCCCGACTCCGCTCGTAGGGTTCGAACCTCACGCCATCAAAACGGAAAAGGCCTTCGCCGGTGCCCAGCCAAAGATAACCATCCCGTGTTTGCTGAATCGCGACGATGTCATTTGGGACTCCATCGCGGACTCTCCAGCCGGTGTGATACAAGCTTGTGATGGGGCGATTCAGAGGTTGACTGATGCAATACCCGCACAAGGCAGCCGCAACGGATGCCAAAAGAGCGATTCTCAAGGCTATTGCGCTCAATCTCCGTCTCCGGATTTCGAGTAGTTTCTCATATAAGTAAGAGTAATAGGGATGCCCTCGAAAGGCATGCGTGTCCTGAGTCCTGTTTTGCCCGCGATCAGTCCGCCTCCCAAGACCGCGGTCGACAAGTCTGGAAACGAGCGGCGTTTCACCTGGCACATGAGCTTCCCCTTTCAATCGGGTACCCTCTCACTTCCGACGCGACACAGTGCCTGAAGAGCGAATCGAAGTGCCACGACCAATCAGGGCGAGCGAGAAACCTAACACGAACGAATGAATCGGGGATAGGTATCATGTCCAAATCATGTCCCCTTATCTTCCGAGGAAAGCCGACGGGTCGGCGAGCAAGGCCAAGGCCTGCGCCGCTAAGGCGTCCTGTGCCAGACGTATGTTCAGCCGGTTCAGCGAAGCCTCGGTAAGCCGTTCTGAGAGTTCCAAGCTCGCAATCTGACGAGCAATTTCTGCATCCGGCTTGTGCGCGGCGATGGCCGCAGTTAGCGCCTGATCCAGTTGCGCCACTGTGACCGGCGTTCCCGCCCCTGCGGGATGGGCCAAGGCTGCCAAAGCCACGAGGAGAATCAGCCGTCGCAATGTACCACCCCTGTTCTGGACCCGCCTTTTCTGCCGCCGGGGGTGAAAGGTGGAATGTTTTCGCTTTGCCCCAAGAACAGTTCCCTATACACCACTCATGGGGGCTTCGGGAACGGGAGCCAGGTCCGAAGATTTGTCAACCGGAGTCTACGCGTCCCATGCGAATGGATGCAACGCCGGATGGATGCCGCCGGCATCCTGACTTTGCGCGCTGAAAAAGCGGTCCGGTGCCCACATCCGGTCTTCTTAAAGCCAAGCTGCGCCAAGAAATATCTCATTCTTCAGTGTTGAGCTGCATTCCTATTCGCTCCCGTGTCGGATGCAAATCAATGCAGCAGATCGCGAATGTATGCGTCGTCCTGAGCATCCGCCAGATCCGTAGTATCGCCCAGCACATAGCGGTAGCGAAACGACGGCCCTGCAAAAACAACGGTGCGTATCCAGTTCGTAGGATCCGTCCACAAGACCCGGCGCGAACCCATGGCTTTCACCAAATCGTGGAGATCCCAATGGAGCACAAATCCGGGTATGGCCGCATCCCACAGATCTGCTGCGACCGAATTGTCGAGCGCAGCACGCAGGCTATAAGGAGTCCGATCCAGCCAGATCCCTACGATCCGGGAGTCAGCGGCGGCCGCCAGCAGAAGCCAAACACCTTCGACTCCACGCGCCATGCTTCGGATCGACTTAGAATCCACATCCGGACGGGCGCTCAACAGGTCAACGCCCCGCAATATGTCGTGAGCTCGCAGCGCCGGCAAGTTCAGGCCGATCAAGTTGGCCCGAGCATTGATTTCCCAATCCCCCGTGTAGGGTCCATGCTCCTGGACAGGCATGGTGCGCGGCTGCATTTCGAGAACGACCTGCCCCTGCTCCACCATCTTTTGCGCCATTGCAACCTGCGGTGTCACGGCAAAGAACTCCGGTCCCTTGACCATCAGAACGGCCGGTTTTCTGTTGCCCGAGAGGGGCAGGTAGAGAGTTGCGTCCAGATAGATGCCGGGATCGCTCTCAAATTGAATCTGCTCCTGCCGCCAGCCGGGTCCGGTGGTCTCATGTAGGATTTTGACCGCAGGACTGGATCGATCTGTGGGAATTTTCAGATCTGCCAGTTCGGCAGAGAGCTCCGGAATTGTCTTTCGGCTCTCCCGGGAGTGAAGGTCGGCGAACAGGATTTGGTAGAGCTTCTTGTTGCCGGGCTCATCCTCGACGTTGCCACTCGATGTCACCTGAAGCTCATGGTTGCTGTACATCCTCACTGGCTGTTCATGGGCGTCTCCCTGGCCATTCTTCAGCCAGCGAATCATCCATTGGTAGATCGCTTCCCGGCTGACCAGAGGCAGGCCGTGGGAGCCGGGGCCCATCAGGTAACCGAGATTTTCTTCGGCATGGTAGAGCGAATACCATCGCCGCGCTTCGTCGTAAACAAGGCGAACGCCTTCATGGCTGAAGTGGTACTCATCGGTCTCTGTTGTCTCGAGGAGCCACGGCACCGGCGCAGACTGCTCTACAAAATCGGCTGTATCCAGTCCGCTTGCCAGAAAGTTGGGAAAGATCATCTCCGCATCCGGTCCCATGGTGGAGAACAGCACGCGGAAGGAGGCAGGATAACAACCAGGGACGACGACTTTAAGCCGAGGATCAAGAGCTCCAGTGAAGGTTGTCAGCGCGCCCCCGCCAGAGCAGCCTGCGCCCCCCAGGTGGGAGGCATCGACGTCTGGCCGGCCGGCGAGATAATCGAGTGATCGCATCGCATCCCAGATGAAGTAGCGCGCCAGTCCCTGGCTGATCAGGAGCGTCTGCGCTGCCATTTCGATATGCTCGGGCACCGACCAGCCGGCCAGTGGCGCGTGGATTTGCCGGCTGTAGGTTTGCACACGTTCACCCTGCCCGATTGGGTCGAAACAGAGAACGACAAATCCTTTCAGTGCAAGATTGGCTGCGAGCCGTTGGTTCTCGGGCTTTCCTTCCTGGGTATGCCCGGCCTGAAGGAGCACTCCGGGATAACGACCGGGGCGGTTGGGACGATAGACGTTTGCCGTGATGTAAAACCCGGGCAGGCTTTCATATATGACTTTCTCAATAGTGTAGGAGTCATTACGAATCCGGCCGGTGATTCTGGCATGGAGCGGGCCGTGGTAATCGGGCAAGCCTCCCAGATCTTCAAGGAGCTTCGCTCGAACCAGCCGCTTCCTCTCCTGAGCCTGCTCGAGCGTGGCGACTGCAAGTATGCTGTCGGTTCGCTGGTGCAATTGCCCCTGCGCGATCCCGTTCATCAAGGCCAGCAGCGGAGCCTCTCCGGCCTCCTGCGCTGGTAACGCTCCAAGCAGGAGAAACGTTGCCGAGACGACGGCCATTGATCGCTTTCCCTGACGCGCCGGTAGCCGGCGGAAAACACTTCTCCAGTTGCGCCGCTTGCATGGCATCGGATGGACCTTTCTGACTTCTCCGCTTATTCGAACCTAACGGGAGCGTCCTCTCAAAGGCAGACGGCCTTCGAGAGAAACCAGTTTCGATCCCAGTGGGGAAGATGGCAGTTTACCCGAGAGAGGTGTCTTGCCAAAACCATTCAGAACGCAGTCAATACACTCTCGAAGGCGCTGATGATGTCCCGCTCGTCCTATTGCCTCAGGCAGGAGGGAATAGCAAGCAAGATGCAATCGCCAGCTTTTCCTCTTCTCAAGTCGAATGAGCCCGATTTGTCGGTCAACAGGATCGTCAGGGTTCAGGCCCAGCAGGACCTTCCCATCCACGTCAGTTCCCCGGCGATTTATGTTCGCTGTCGAAAAGCCGAGACCTACACCGAGGCGAGCCGGCTGTAGTCCAGATTTTCAATTTTTCCAGTGTGAACGTTTGATCGAAGTGCGTCAACATTGCGCGGCCCAGCTGTATCCCTTGATGCTTTTCCGAAGCGCGGGCGTTGGATATCGCTCGCCAGGAGCATAGAAACCGGGCGCATTAGAATGCCTCCAGCAACTGGGAGAAAGCGGAGAAAGCAAAAAGTACCCGTCGTGTATTACAGCCCACGTGGATAGGACCAATACTTAATATGGGCACCAAGGCAACTCACCGATTCCGGCTCACCTCTTACTGTTCGCATATGGAGAAACGAACATGAATGGTCATTGGCTCCAATTCATAGTAGGCGCCGCACTAACAGCATCATTGGCTGGTGGGGTAGTACAAGCGCAAGACACGACGTCGTCGGATAAAACCTTTGTAAAAAATGCCATGGAGGGAAGCCTGGCGGAAGTGAATTATGCGAAGTTGGCCCTGCAAAAGAGCCAGGACAAGAACGTGCGGCAATTCGCTACAAAAATGATCCACGATCACGAGATGCTGATCGCGGACATGAAGCCGCTGGCGAGAAAGATGGGAGTGAAGGTGCCGAGCGGGCCTCCGTTGTCAGACCACGCGAAATACATGGAATTGAAGATGAAGTCCGGCACGGACTTTGATCGGGCTTATGTGGAAGCCATGGTCAAGGATCACCACGATGACCTGCAGGCGTTTCTCGATGAGGAGAGCAAGACGAGCAATCCGGATCTGAAAGCTACTGTTCAGAAGGGCGAGTCAGTGATCCGGCAGCACACGGAGATGATCGACAGCATCGCGCACATGGGTGGTATTCAAACTCCTCCCATGCCTGCTAACGCTTAAGCGTTGCTGGTGGTAAAGATGGGCTGGTGCCGGTTTCACGCCGCATCAGCCTAACCAGAAAAGAAAGCAACCACTCGATTTAGACCTGGCCCCTTTCGATAAGCGCAGTCAGGACGGGTTTCCGCAGAGAGCGCGCTGTCAGGCTTCTCTCCAGTTACGTCATGTGCAGGGCTTAGGCTGGCGTTTCTCCTAACGGCTAAATGCAGATGCGCTAGATGAAGCCCATTGCTATGCGGGGAAATCATGAGGTCGCAGATTGGGTTTGTGCGGGGCTCGACATTCTGGGATTGGTCTGCGTGGGTGTGTTTACCTCACTCTGTGCGGCTACAGAGCTAGTAGTTTCGGTGGCGTGATGTGGCAGCGAAACTTTGCTGCCGTCCGCGTCGATCTCATTCGATTCAACGTAGAACCTCACGAGGTTCGCGGCCCCGAAACTTGTCGTGATGGCCACATCGGCTGCGTCGCGGCCCGCAGCCATCAGAATGCGACCGAGGCGCGGGTAATTGTGGCGTGCGTCAAGGTCGATCCATTGGCCTTCAAGAAAGACCTGATACCAGGCGCTGAAATCCCCGGGACCGCTAAACGGTTGACGAATGTCCCCGATGTAGCCGGTAACATAGCGGGCTGGAATATTCATGCAACGAGTCAGTGTAATGGCGAGGTGTTGGAAATCGCGGCAGACGCCAATTCGCTCGATGAAGACATCCGTGGAGGTCTTGGTAGGTCGCGCGGCGTTGTAGTTAAACGTGACCTTTTCATGCACCCAGTCGCGGATGGCTACCGCGCGTTCCCATCCGGCCTTGGTGGACCCGAATTGATTGTGGGCGATCGCGCCGAATTGGTCGACCTCGCAATACCGGCTCGGCAGGAGAAACCTTAAAACCTCTGAGGGAAGATCTTCAACCGGCATCTGCTCCGCGTCAGGGTATTGGGCATCCGGAAATGAGTCGGCCTCGATGAGGTTCGACCCGGAAAGCCTGAGGTGGCCAGCCGGCGCCAGGAAGCGAGCACAGCGATTACCGAAGGAATCGATATAGTCGGTGGCGGGAATAATGGTGTTGGGTGGAAACGGCACGCCGAGGGATTCAACGAGCAGTTCATTGCCGGAACGAAGGCGCGGCAGGAGCGATGGGTGCAGGTGCAGCATGGCAGCCATCGCGGTCGTCGTGGGAAGAGTAAATTCGATCTGGAATTCAGACAGGATGAGCATTGGTTTTTCGATTTGCCACAGGGCTGAGCGTCCTGCCTAGTTATTGCGTCCTTAACTCGCGAAAGTCACCTTTCGATCTTGCCAATGGACGGAATTTCTTGTTGACCGCTGCCTTGACCTTGGCTTTCTCAGCGGGAGTACCTGATCCTTCTACACGGGACACTGCCGGCAGCGTCAATAGAAAAGTGGTCCCGCTCCTGCCAGGGCTTTGAGAGCTGCGAAAGCGAATTGTTCCGTGGTGTCTCTCCATGATCTGCTTGGAAAGCCACAACCCCATTCCTGTTCCCCCCCGTTGACCGGTCGCGTACGGTACAAATAAGCGATTTCGTAGCGATCCCGGTATCCCGTGTCCGTTATCTGCAATGGTCATCCGCACGTTATTGCCGACAACGCGGATGCGGAGCCGAAGGATCGCATCCTTGCTCGGCAAAGCTCGAATACTGTTCAGAATAAAATTTGAGAGGACCTGGAGGATTTCGCCGGCGAGCCCATGGACCGCTGCCCATTTTGGAAACTGTTTCGTGACGACCACATGGTTTTCTGCTAACCCGCATGAATGCAGGAGGATAGCGGATTCGGCAACCTCCACCAGGTTAAATGTCTTGGGTTCAGCTTCCTCGCGATAGAAAGACAATGTCTTTCGAGTGATTTCTCCCAATTGTGCAAGTTGAGACTCCACCACCTCCATATTCTTGCGGACTAGCGACGCGTCGGCCGCGCCAGCCTTGGTCAGAAATACCAGGTTGCCGATCGCTTCAAGAGGATTGTTTACTTCATGCATCACAGCGCCGGCGTATCGGCCGGCGGTGGCGAGTCTTTCGCATTTCTGCAGAGATTCCTCGAGCAGGCGGAGCCTAGAGATTAGGTCCTCGTACGTTGGGCTTAGGCAGGCCAAAACAATCCCTCGGATGTACGCGGGCTAAAGCCAGAGAAAGGGCTCCCTTGCAGGGTTCTCCCACTTCATCTCTGAGAGGTGCAAATTGGCAATACGGTTGGCTGGTCCCATGGATCAGTCTCACTTATCGAAGCGACGCGAACGGACCGAGCGCCGCCGAGCTTCCGGGAATCCGGTCAATTGCGTTAAAGTGGTGCATAAAGCCGTCGCCCAGAGAGATTCCGACGCGATAGGAACGGTTTCGCCTTGTTTCTCCCGTTCGAAGCGGCCACCCGCTAGTTTCGCTACTGGTGAGAGTGCGATTGTGCGCCTGCAACGCTAAGACAGTTTCGCGAGCGTGATGCGAATACCTATCGGCGGGCGGCTTCCTCCTCCAATCGACTGACGTCTGATGCGCAGTGGAAGGCGGCCATTCACGGGGACAGGTTCCGTTGCGTTGCACGCCAAGCTTCGAAATCAAAATAACTTAGCGGAATGTTGAGCCGGATGGACCCGCAGAGTAAAGGCGTAAGGCAAGCCGGCGAAGGCCGTTTCGCGAAACAGGCGCTCCTTTCAGCCCAAAAGCCCCCTTTTGAATACGTAAGGCATCCAATGCCAAGTTATAAAGAAAGGGGCAAATGCGCGCCCGCTTCGACCGATGGCTCGATCAGTTGAGAACCGGATTTTGGTTCATGCCCTCCATGATGCTCTTGCTGGCGTCTGCTCTTGCGCTTGTATTACTTTATGTCGACCAAAGGTTTGATCCAGGTATAAAGTCCTCGATCGCGTGGGCGTATTCGGGAGGCCCAGAAGGGGCGAGGTCGCTGCTGAGTACGATCGCCGGCTCGATGATTACCGCAGCCAGTGTTACCTTCTCGTTGGCGTCCGTCGCATTGTCGATCGCATCGCAACAATACGGTTCTCGTGTCCTGCGTAATTTCATGCGCGATCGCATTACACAGATCCTACTGGGCACGTTCGTCTCCACCTTTATGTACAGCGTGTTAGTCGTTCGCGCTATTCGTGGTTCGGATGTCTCCGGCGGTTTCGTTCCAGCAATCTCCGTGACGGTAGCGATTGCACTCTCGCTTGTCAGCCTGATTCTGCTCGTCTTCTTCGTACACCACGTTTCGACCTCCATTCAGGCATCGCACATTGTGCTGGTGATTGCCCAGGACTTGCGTGACGCTACGCTTAAGCTCTATCCATCGAAGACCGGGGAGTCGGGGGAAGAGCCGCCAAGCCTTGATGATTTTCATGAACGGGCGAGCATGTCGGTGGCACTCGTCGATAGTGGTTATCTACAGTCGATCGATTTGGACAAGCTCCTTGCGGTAGCAGAGGACAAGGGAGTTGTCATCGAACTCACCATCAGGCCAGGAGACCACTTCGTCTCCGGCGGTGAAGTCGCTCGCGTCTGGGGAGCCACTTTTCTTCCCGAACCTGAATTGAAGCACATCATCGGCGCCTTTCTTTTTGGCGGCGAGCGGACACCCGCCCAGGATATCCGCTATCAGTTTCAACAGCTGACGGATGTGGTGGTGCGGGCTCTCTCTCCCGGTATCAACGACCCGTTTACCGCCATTAACGGGATCGACGAACTCGCCAGTGGTGTGTCGCAACTGGCGCGGCGGCCGCGCGTTGCAGAGAAGAGACATGACGAAACAGGCGCATTGCGGCTTATTGTTCCCAGGCCTCAAATCACGGAAATACTCGAAAACACAGTCGGCCACATAGCGATCTACGCGGCCGCGGATCGCTTTGTTGTGGCTGGACTTCACCGCGTTCTTGACGTGATCAAGCCGGATCTTCAGGGTAATCGGGAGCGAGATACGCTCATAACTCTTCGAGAAGAGCTCGACCGCCGAGCTGGGGCGAACACCGGGATGTTATGAGGGTGGCCGGTAACCTCGCCAGGGCCGGCTGGTGCATGATGCAGGTAGGCATGAAACGATGGGATTACTTGAGGTCAATCATCCCAAAAAGCCTGAAGCTGAGATAAACCAGGACGCTGCTACACATCCTCTCGTGCGCTTAGCGCATCGAAATTGATGTCTTGGCACCAATGTACGAAAGTGATGCTTCATTACGGGGCTCGCAACAACGCTCCATGACGGCCGACCTCTCGGAACGAATCCAAGCGGAAAGAGCAAACTCATGCTAAAACGCACTCTCCTCCTTTCGACGCTTATCCTGTTGGGCATTCAATTCGCACAAGCTTCAGATCGCGACGATGATGTCGCCCGGACGCAGAAGGCGGCTCAGGTGTTTAAAGAAATCATGGACACACCGGATCAGGGCATTCCGCATGACTTACTGGAAAGGGCAAAGTGCATCGCAATCATTCCTGGGGACAAGAAGTTTGCGTTTATCTTCGGTGGCAATTACGGCCGCGGTCTGGCGACATGCCGCACGGAGCACGGCTGGAGTGCTCCTATTTTTCTTGCTCTTGAAGGCGGCAGCGTAGGGTACCAGATCGGCGGGTCTTCGACGGATATCGTGATGCTTTTCATGAACGCTCACGCGCTCCATAGCCTTTTAAGCGATAAGTTTAAACTTGGAGCCGACGCCTCCGTGGCGGCCGGCCCCGTAGGCCGCAACGCGTCCGCAGCTACCGACCTAAAGCTGAACGCAGAGGTTTTGTCTTATTCCCGCGCCAAGGGAGTATTTGCCGGTGTCAGCCTGAGTGGTGCGGTCGTCCAAGCAGACAAGAGCGGTGATAGCGCTATGTATGGCGAGGGCGTGGAAAGGCAGCGGATTATCAGCGGTGCGGTTAAGACTCCGTCGTCTGCCATGCCTTTGATACACGAGCTGGACGCGCTATAAGCGGGGGTGAGGGGTGACGTTGCGTCCTCCGGGCGAGCGCGAGGCAAAATCGCTCGCCGCGCCCCGTTTTTAGTGGAAAAAGATCTGCTTGGGAAATGGTCGTTATGCAGCGGAGCCGCATCCTTAGCATCAGGGGGAATTTGCCGGGAATTAGCCTGAAGTACCCGTTCGGTTGGGTGAACAGGAGCGGCCTTGAACAGCGGACGTGAGACAGATCGGACGATCAATCCAACATGCATTGTGTGATTGCGATCTTGAAGCGCCCCGTGATTGTGTGTGTGCTGAGCGCTCTGACTGTTAGTGTCCCCTCACAAGCCTACGACAACAACAGTTCGCCCAGAACGGAGGGGCGGGTTCAGGCTCGCGCCGCAGAACCGCTGAATCCAAGCGAATTGTTCTCCAGGTTAGCCGCCCGGCGCCAATGGCAACAGGCGCAAATAAGGCAACTCTCTGTTATCCGCGATTACACCGTCAGGAACAACAAAGGCAAAGCATTAGCCAGCCTTTCTTCAAGCAGCCCCGCTTACCTACGATAAGGAACGCTACTACAAAGGCGGCATATATGGTGACCAGCAGAAGGCCGGCTTTTCGTCCGAGACCTCCTGGTGCGAAGGATCCCGGGTACATTCTCGCTAAGGCGGCGACGACTCCCAATAGTGACTCCGACAGGCGCAGCCACATGCCGAGCTGCTCGATACGTCTCGACACCACAATGCTGGAAACACCATTAGGACGAAGCTGGCCAGGAAAAGAAAACTAGCTTCCAGAGTTGACACGGATATCGCCCTTCAGTAGTGGATCCAGGTTTGCACACATGATGTGACCGTCCCAAGTCTTTTCGACACCAGTTGATCGAGAGACACGACGGGTGAAAGAATGTCGACACCTTGGCAAGACTATTTCGTCCTTTCCTCGCCTTCTTATTGCATCTTGGCTATTTTGGCCCGGTGTTGATGGGTGCGCTCGATTCCTCGTTTCTCTTCCTTCCCTTCGGCAACGATCTGCTGGTGGTCACGCTCGTGGCACGCCACCATAAGGGACTTCCGTGGTATGTCCTCGCGGCTGCTACCGGATCCACCATTGGAGTATTTGTGCTTGCCTGGGTGGCGGCCAAACTCGGCGAAGAGGGCATCAAGAAGATGGCCGGCGCGAAACGATTCGACAAATTAAGCGGAAAGATCGGCAAAAGCGGCGCCAAGGCTATTGTGCTCGCGTGTATCGCGCCACCGCCCTTTCCGTTCACCATGGTGATTGCCGCCGCCGCGGCTTTGAATTACTCGAGGCTCCGCCTCTGCGTCATCAACTTCTTTAGCCGCGGAGTGCGTTTCCTGATTCTAGGACTGCTCGCAATCAAGTATGGGAAAGCCATTTTAAAAATGGCTAACTCCGACGTCTTCCGGTGGAGCATGTTTGGATTCATCGTTCTGTGCATTGCAGGCAGCGCATTTTCCATCTATGGCTGGCTTAAGAATGTTCGACCGCGGCAGAAGGCGTAGTTCGAAAGGACTTTCCATATGGATGCACCCAGGGCAGAGACCGGGATTACCCCGCAGATGCCTATAGCGCCGTCTGCGAACTGAGGGTTTGGAGCTTTCTGAATATCTGAACGAGTTCGGAGCGAGTCCCTGGATCAGCCTTCGCAAGACCCGCGATGATGGGATCCCTCGCGCTGAGAACTTCGGTGAGCATCTGCTTCGCGGCGTTATCACCGTCGCCATCCACGTACTGCCGAAGCTCGGTAAATAACTTCGATGCCTGAGTGGACGCGTCGGCGTAGTTGTTGGCGTTGGCATCTGCTGAGACGAGGGCCGCCTGCACCGCGAACTGGTTGAGAGCGAGTTGATTTTCCGTGTGATGCAGAGACTTTCGGGTCGTGTCCCCTTGACTCGTCAACGCGATCACCTTGTCTTCAACTTTTGACTTGGCGATATGCTCTGGAACGAAGCCGAGAAGAAACCCGGCCAGAAGAGAACCGAAGGCGACGAGCCCCAGCGTTTTAGATGTGAAGTTCATGTGGATTTTCCTTTCACGACCAGTTGGATTTCTCGGTCACCGCCTTATGGGAGGGAGGACAATCGGGTTCGCCAGGTCATACATAAGTTGTTTTCCTCGATTCATTTGCCTGCCGGTGAAGCGATTGGGTTCGGCTGCAGGGTGAACCGAGCCTTAGATCTCAAATACACTTGGTTTTAAGCGATGCGGTGGCGAGACAACACCCTGCTCACTGTTTCCCTCAATCTCCCATGCCCGCTTTGACCATGGAAGTCGCCTCTGCCCATGTCTCACGCCATGTCTCCTGGATCGCCCCCCGGCCGCCGTACGCCATCATGCCCGCAGCCAGCGCAGTGCCCGTACACCAGGAGCAAAGCTTGCCAAAACTGACCACCTGCCGGCCTGCGTTGAATGCTGCCGCCGAGGCGTCCAGGGTCAGCTTTGCGCCGAGCAACTGCTTCGCTGCCTGGTGGCGCCTGGCAAGAAGGGCCAAAGCGAGCGTCGTCCCGAAGCTCGCGAGGCCCAACAATCCATCGGGAATTCCGAGAGGATGAGCGGCGGCTGACGTAGTGATTCGCTGGAATCGAAAACGCGGAGAGGCGGGTCTGGAAGCCGAGGAAGAATGCCAGTCTGGTAGAGCGCCACTGGCACCAGGGTCGCGAGTGCCACGCAACAGGAGCCGATTACAAGCCGATCATCCTTGAGCAGCGGGGTAAGCTGGCTCGAGCAAGAGGGGTTCACGAAAGCTTCCGTTTCGCAATGAGAGCGCCGCCTATAGTGGTGAGCGCCACGGCGGCACTCGAGCGCGACCGCACTGAGGTGCAGCGACGCAAAGATCTCCGCGCTGGTTGTGCTGGAACGATCTGTGAACTTGCCGCGCGCGCTATGCACCCCGGGAACGTAGTTGTAAAGATTGTCAGGCGCGTTGGGGTCCTTTGGATCGTTCGGGATCTGCTGTGACTTGTAGCCCGTCTTGCCGAGATACCAATCGAGCAAACCAGGAATGAACTTCTGCCCAACGATCGCCATGACGGTGGGCGAGCCGACCCAATACTCGCGACGCGGCTGCCTGGCGAGACCAGCAGCGACCACAACTTCAGCCGCCAGCTCCGGCTCGAATATGGGAGGGACCGGCTGAGGATTGTTCGGCATCCGGTTCTTTACCCAATCGAACTGCGTCGTGTTCATGGCGGGCATTTGAACAGCTGTCAGCTTGACGTTGCTATTGTCGTGGTGCAGTTCGCACCGGAGAGAATCCGTGAATCCATTAATGGCGTGTTTACAGGCACAATATGCAGATTGCAAGGGAATGGACCGGTATGACAGTGCCGAACCGATCTGAATGATTGTGCCGCGATCGCGAGGCAGCATTCTTCTTCAGGGCGGCCATCGTTCCATGCACAAAGCCGAGATACAGCACATCCGTGACTCGCTTGTAGTCGGACGCTTCCATCTCCTTGACCGGAGAGAAAACGCTGACCATCGCATCGTTCACCCAGATGTCGATCGGACCAAACTCCTCCTCGACACGGCTGGCTGCAGCCTCTACGGCACCGGCATCGGAAACATCTGTGGGCAGCACCAGAGCTCTTGCCGCCCAGCGCCTCGCATTCTTCTTTTGCAGCGTTAAGGGCCTCTGGATTTCTGGCGATGAGGCCGACGCTCGCGCCACGCTTGGCAAAGCCGTGAGCGATCGCCCGGCCGAGGCCGGCCGACGAACCGGTTACTACGACAACTAGAGCCTTTGGCATGATTACCTTTCGAGGCATACAAGCAACGCTACAAATTGTAGGATGCCGTATTTTGACTCGAGGGTAAGCCGCACAGAAATTAACCCGTCCTCTTCGCGCTGCTGGTTATCGATAGTCGCAAAAAGGCAAGATAGGCTAAGGCAAAACTCCACCTTCTAAACGGCTGGGTGGCGGAGTTACTTAGATGAGCTTGTATCTATCTCTGAGAGTCTTGCTTAGACGATGCCGACTTCAGCAACGAAGTTGCTGCCGATCGCTCATTCATGCTTTCACGGGGAGATTCCCTGGCTGCAGCAACGACTCTATGGCAACCGAGCCCATCAGTGCACTCGCTGCCACAAAAGGGAAGCGCCTATTTTCGCTTGCACGGGATGACAGAGAGATTATCTTTCCAGCCGATCCGAACATCCCAACGCCATATTACGCCATCTATACGACGTAGTTGGAAGGAAATGTGCGCATCATGGCTGTCGATCCCGAAAGACACGCGAGGACGATAGCTTCTCTGACTGATTCGGGTTTCGACGTGATTGTCGCCAGTTCCCCAACGGAAGTTCTTCTACTGACTGGCTATTGGCCGGTGATGGGAGATAGCATCGCTTTCTTCACCTCAGACGGTGAAGTGAGGGTAGTGCTCCCGGAGGACGAGGTTGAACTAGCGGAAGAGACGTCTTCGGCGAAACTTATCCCTTATAAGCCCGCGTGGCCTTCATACCCTGGTCGATCCGCTGCACCTCCTGAAAGAGCCATTGCAATGCGTGATCGACGGTCTGGCGATGCCGCATACCAGAATCGGGCTGCAGTTGGGCCAGGGCGTTCAGCCTTCCAGCTATGCGGTGTGCACCCAGTTTCGCTCTCGGCTTGTTGAACTGCTACGCGAGCTTGCGCCAGCCTCTACCTATTTGGGGTGCGACGAACTGCTTGAGGACATGAAGGCGGTAAAGACCACAAAGGAACTGGAACTAATGCAAAGCTGCAGCGAATGTCGCAGCGGTCGGCTTTGTGGAGGCTGCCCATCGCATTCGGCCGGGCCTGCGAGAGACAGATGTCGCTGCCGCTGCGCAGTCCGCTTTCGAAACAACGAGGAAGGCGGAAGGCCTGCAGCGCAGCTATGGCTATTTCTTTTGTATGTCTGGACCAAATTCCGCCACAGCCGATGCGGCTTATGCCCGAACCAGGCAGCGTTTGATTGAGGACGGCGATCTGGTGATGATTCATGCCAACACCTGCGCCGATGGCTACTGGACTGATCTCACCCGGACCTACATCGCCGGCGAGCCTAGAGACCGACAGTGGGATATCCGTGCCGCAATCGATGAAGCACGCACCACAGGCCTGCGCGCGATTCGTCCCGGCGCAACCGGTCAACAAGTCGATCATGCAGTGCGAGCCACTATGGAGTTGCATGGATTTGGCAATGCATTCAAGCATGCCGCCGGCCATGGAGTGGGGTTCGCCGCTGCCAATCCGAATGGCAGGCCACGTATCCATCCCCTCTCCACGGATGTGCTCAAGGCGGGCATGACATTCAACCTGGAGCCGGCTGCGTATTTCGCAGGCTACGGCGGAATGCGCCACTGTGACGTGGTCGCTGTAACCAATGATGGCGTCAAGGTCATGACCGAGTTCTGAGGCCAATATGTTCGAGAGTTGCATGATCACGCAGGCAAAGGTAGCGGTCTACACGGTGCCCACCGACGCGCCCGAAGCCGATGGGACCTTTTCCTGGACCAGTACGACGATGGTCCTGGTAAGCCTGGAGGCGGGCGGCAAACCCGGGATCAGGCTACACATACGCCGATGCTGCAACAGGGAAGCTGGTGCAGAGCTCTGCTGGATAAGGTTGTGCGCGGTGCAGGACGTGTTCGCACAAGGGGCCATTCGCCAGGCACTTTATCGCCAGGTTCGCAACTCGGGCGAGACCGGCATTACCTCCATGGCGATTTCCGCTATCGATAACGCGCTTTGGGATTTGCGGGCCAAGTTGCTTGATACTCCTCTGGTCAGCCTGCTCGGTTCGGTGCGGCAAGGTATTCCCGTGTACGGCAGCGGAGGCTTTACTTCATATAACGACGCACAATTGCAGAGCCAACTGGGTGGATGGGCGGAGCGAGGCTTCCGCATGGTGAAGATGAAGGTTGGTACCCATCCGGACGACGATCTGAGGCGCGTTGAAGTTGCGCGCAAAGCGATCGGCGACGCTACGGAGCTCTTTGTCGATGCGAACGGAGCTTACACCGTTACCCAGGCACTGCAACTCGGCAACCGTTTCGCAGGAGCAGGACGTGCGCTGGTTTGAGGAGCCGGTCAGCTCTGACAATCTACTGGGACTGTGCGAAGTGCGTTCACGGGCGCCAATCGGCATGGATATCGCAGCGGGCGAGTATGGCTATACCGCTTGGTACTTCGATCGCATGTTGAAGGCCAATGCAGTCAGCGTCTTGCAGGCTGACGCAACGCGATGTGGCGGCATCAGTGGATTCCTCAATGCCGCCGCACTCTGCTGGGCAGCAAATATGCCCCTTTCTTCACATTGTGGACCCAGCATGCATCGTGCATGTGTGTTGCGCAGTACCACGCGCGATTCACATGGAATTCTTTCACGATCACGTGCGTATCGAGCGGATGTTTTTCGACGGCTTCTGCGAGCCCGTCGATGGCGTCATGTCGCCCGATCGTTCCCGGCCCGGCGCCGGCCTAACGCTTAAAGAGAAAGACGCCGCACAGTATCTGGTCTGATCGTTCCCTGGACTTTCTCCGCTGAACACGTATCGAAGTAATGCACGGCACCCACCGGCGCCCTCACCCGAAGTAAAGGAGAAATGTTGTGGCGAAGCAGGTTTCAGATTTGATCGTAGAGCGGCTGATCGAATGGGGAGTCGATACCATTTTTGGTTTTCCCGGAGATGGCGTGGACGGATTTTTCGAATCTCTGAGAACCCACGCAGACAAGCTCAAGTTCATCCAGGTGCGACATGAAGAAGCCGCGGCGTTCGCGGCCGTGGGCTATGCGAAGTATACCGGGCGACTGGGCGTGTGCTGCGCCACCTCAGGGCCCGGCGGTGTGCATCTGCTGAACGGACTCTATGACGCGAAGTGCGATCAGCAGCCGGTGCTCGCCATTACAGGACACACCTTCAGTGACCTGATCGGCATGGACTACCAGCAGGACGTCGATCTCGACAAGCTGTTCATGGATGTATCGGTCTTCAACGAGCGGGTGATGAGCGCCCCGCACGCGGTGAACGTGGTGGATATGGCGGTGCGGACCGCGTACGGGCGGAAGGGTGTCTCGCACATTTGCATTCCTAAGGACATTCAGGAGTGGCCGGTCACGGAAAAACATCGTAGTAATGCCAACGTGGCACACCACAGCGGAGACTGGGCTGTTCCATCTTCAGCCAAGCCGGCACAGTCACTCATTCAGGAGGCCGCGGACGTCATCAACGCGGGATCAAAGGTCGTCATTTTTGCTGGGCGAGGCGCGCTCGGCTGCAGCGAAGAGCTTGCCCATCTTGCACAAACGGTTGGCGGCCCGGTGGTGAAGGCGCTGCTGGGCAAAGCTGTGCTGCCGGATCGCAGCCCCTACACGACAGGCGGCCTTGGGCTGCTCGGCACCGCGCCTTCGGTCGATGCGATGGAGGAGTGCGACACGCTGATCATGATCGGCACCAGCTATCCGTACATGGAATTTCTCCCCAAACCGGGCCAGGCAAAATGCGTACAGATCGAAATCAATCCAACTCGCATTGGTCTTAGGCACCAGGTGGATGTTGGCCTGGTGGGCGATGCGAAGACCATTCTCACGGCACTGATGCCCTTGTTGAAGACAAAGAACCACAAGTTCCTCAAGAAGTCGCAGGAACGGATGAAGAGCTGGTTCGGGCTCATGGAAGAGCGCGGCACGCGTAAAGACATGCCGATGAAACCCCAGGTGGTTACGCATACGCTGAACAAACTCCTGAAGGACGATGCCATCGTCTCCTCAGACAGCGGCACCATCGCTACCTGGACGGCGCGCCACGTAGACATTCGCGGCACGATGCAGTTTTCTCTCTCTGGCTCGCTTGCCACCATGGCCAACGGCCTTCCCTATAGCATCGGAGCGGCCGTCGCTTATCCCGGAAGGCAGGTTGTTTGCGTGGTGGGTGATGGCGGCCTAACCATGCTGATGGGCGACATCGCCACGCTGGTGAAATACAAGCTGCAGGTTTGCGTCATTGTTATCAAGAACAACGTGCTCGGGCAGATCAAATGGGAGCAGATGATCCTGGAGGGTAATCCCGAATTCGGTGTTGAGCTTGAGCCGATCGATTTTGCCATGGTGGCCACCGCTTGCGGGGCCAAGGGTTACACCATCGAGCGAGCCTGAGGATGCAGAAGACATTCTGCGCGAGGCTTTGGCGCACAACGGTCCGACCGTGGTCCAGGCCGTGGTTGACCCGAACGAGCCGCCGATGCCGGGCAAGATCACGACCGAGCAGGCGATTCACTTCGCCGAGGCGCTTGCGCGTGGCCAGAAGGACGCACTCAAGATCATGAAGACCATCGCTAAAGACAAGATTCGCGAGGTTATCTAAACGATGCCGAGCGAGTCAGCACTTATGATCACGGATCCTGTCAAGGACCTGGAGATCGCTCGAAACCTGATCAGGGAAGGGCGCTTTCAGAGAAGCCTATCCCTGCTCACCGCGGGGACAAGTATCGTAAGCGGGCTCGAGGTCGCCTACGAGCATTACCGCGGGAGCTACAGCCGGCGCGTGATGTACACGCCGGTCATTCTCAGTGTTCTGCTGGGCGCAGCGGGAATTGCGGGATTCTTCAGCAGGCGGGCGGCGCGCACGATTCTCCGGCTTGTCTCGGTCGCAACGCTGGCCGACGCAGCCATCGGCTTTTACTTTCACGTACGCGGCATCAAGAGGAAGCCCGGCGGCTGGCGGCTACCCATGACGAATATGATTATGGGACCACCGATTTTCGCGCCACTGCTGTTTGGTACGAGCGCCTATCTTGGACTGATCGCTTCTTATCTTCAGCGGGAAGACAGTTCGCGCGCGATCTCGACATCGGGCAAGGACGGGTTTCTTGCGCGCCTCTTGCCCTCCGGCGAAGACCGCCACCTGCTTTCCACCGAGCAGGATATGCGCGAAGGGCGTTTTCAGCGCCAGGTTGCGATTGTTACCGGCGTCAGCGCACTACTGAGCGGCTTTGAAGCCTACTACTCGCACTACAAAAACAACTTTCGCTACTGGATCCAGTGGAGCCCGGTAGTTCTGGCGCCTATACTTGCCGGCACTGCGTTTGCGTCGGTAAAAAGCCGCAGACTTGCCACCACTGCCTTGCCCGCTGTGTCTGCACTCGCCGGGGCGGATGCAGCCGTGGGTTTTTACTATCATGCTCGCGGCGTGCTTCGCCGGCCCGGCGGCAGCAAGCGTCTGCTCTACAACATCATGTACGGTCCGCCAATCTTTGCTCCCCTGCTTTTCGGCGCGGCCGGCATGCTGGGCATACTCGCCAGCCTACTGCGGCGGAGGCACGAATGAAATACGGTTATCCCGCAGTCGATCCGGCCTTGTGCCCGCGCGACGCCAAGACGAGCGAGCCGCTTGCAGCTCGAAAGCAGCCCGGATATTACGCCGGCTTCAGCACACTCTCCCAGAGCCCGTTTTGGGATGACGCGACCCGCACTGTGGTGGAGAAGCGCGTCGATCATCCACCAGACGCGTCAATTCTTTTCCGAAGACGCCTGGAATTTCTGGACTGCGGTCTTCGCTCACCTGATTCCGCAGACGGACCGCACTCCCGAGCGCCAGATTCCCATCGTTGCCGTCCTCGATCACCGGCTTGCGCAAAACCAGACGGTGGGATACCGCTACGAAAGCATGCCGCACGACCGCGTTGTCTACGAAATTGGCATCGAGGCCATCGACCGCGAGGCCGAGCGTCGCTACGCTGGAAAATTTCTCCTGCTGCCACACCTGCAGCAGGATCTCGTTCTCAAGGCAATCCACGACGGCAAGCCTGAGGCCGCGCCCGAGATCTGGAAGAAAATGTCGGTGCACCGTTTCTGGCAGATGATCATGGGCGATGCAGTTGACGCCTACTATGCACATCCCTGGGCATGGGACGAGATTGGCTTCGGAGGCCCAGCGTACCCGCGTGCTTATACCCGCCTGGAGCGCGGCGAGCCGGAGCCATGGGAGGTTGAAGAGAAGCGCTACGACTGGCTTGCTCCCGCCACCGCTGTTTCCGATGAAATTGACTCCACTCCGAGCCACCACACAGAGGCAGGCCAACACAGCCATCAAGGGAGAGGAGGCGCACATTGAAAAAGCCTCTTCTTGGCATCCTTTGAGACTCGTAACTCTCACAAGCACATGGTGGGTTCCCTGCAATCGATTCACCTGCCCATGCGGCGCTTCAGAGAGTATGAAGAAGTGGACTACGCCATTGTGGGCGTCGGCTCAGCCGGCGGCGTTCTGCTGCAGCGTTTGGCACGCGCAGGATTCAACGTCGTCGGACTTGAGGCAGGGCCTTTCTGGGATACGGAGAGAGACTGGGTCAGCGACGAAGCCGGCTCTCACGAGCTTTACTGGACGGAACCGCGGGTTACCGGGGGTTCCGATCCGCTCGCGCTGGGCGCCAATAACTGTGGCAAGGGAGTGGGCGGCGGCTCGGTCCACTGGGCCGCCTTTCACACCCCGACTGCATCCCTCCGACTTCGAGGTTTATACACGCGATGGGGTGGGCGCAGATTGGCCCATCACGTACGAGGACATAAAGCCCTACTACGAGCAGCTTGAGTTGGAGATGCCCGTGGCCGGCCCCGCGTATTATCCATGGGGTCATCCGCACGGATATGCTTACGGGCCGCATCCGATGGGGGGTGTCGGCGACGCGCTGATCAAGGGCTGTACCGCACTCAACATTCCGGTCTCGATCGGTGGCCCGGTAGCCATCCTCTCCGGCTCCCATGGCGACCGGCCGCATTGTATCTATCGCGGTTTCTGTATTCAGGGTTGCAAGGTTGGGGCTAAAGCGAGCACGCTGGTGACCCATGTTCCAGACGCATTGAAGAAGGGCGCCGAGATCCGCGACGGTTGCATGGTGTCTCGTGTCGAACTCGGCAAGGACGGCCGCGTCACCGGCGTCCACTACTACGATATCGCATGGTCATGCCCACTTCCAGCGCGCCAAGGCTGTGATTCTCTCCGGCTACGCCATTGAGACGCCCAGGCTGCTGCTCAACTCAGCTTGCCCCGGCTTCGAACATGGACTGGCGAATTCCAGTGGAACTGTAGGGCGCTATCTAATGGCGCAGGCAGGAAATGTGGTGATGGGCCGCTTCGACCAACCGGTTCGCATGTACAAGGCGCCTCCCGCGCACGCGCTCACAGAAGAGTTCTACGAGACCAATCCCTAAGAATGATTTCGCCCGGGGCTTCGCGATCCAGACCGTGGGACCTCTGCCGGTGGCTTTTGGCAAGCAGATGCTCGCGGCGAAGAAGGCGTGGGGTTGGGGTCTACGCCGCGAGATGATGGATTACAACCACTGGGCCGCGTTCGGTTTGCTGGGCGAGATACTTCCCTGGAAAGATAATCGGGTCACCCTCTCGGAAGATAAAGACCGCTTCGGTCTGCCGGTAGCGCACGTCAGTTTTCATCTTCACGAGAACGACAAGAAGCTCATCAAGGCTGCCAAAGAGAAGACGGAGGCCGTTATGCACGCCGCCGGCGCGACTGAGGTCGTGCAGGAGGCGAGATACGCGCACCTGGTGGGCGCCTGCCGTATGGGAGCAGATCCGCGTAAGTCTGTGGTGGACAAGTTCGGCCGCGCGCACGATGTCTCCAACTTGTTCGTCTGCGACGGCAGTGTTTTTCCCACGCAGGGCTCAGCCAATCCCGGCCTGACCATCCAGGCTTTGGCGGCGCGCACGGCAGATTATCTGATCACCCAAGGTGACAAGATCTTTACCAGCAACGAGCGCGATATGGCGTCGCCCCCAATCCGTCGCGAACTTGCTCCGCCAGAAACGTGGGGGAAGGGCGTTCCGCGACTGAAGTGATCTTGCTTCATGTCGCCAACTAGCTGCTTGTAACGAGGGTTCCTGGCATGACTGTGAGTGCATGGCACGCGTTGACGGCGCGGCTTCTATTCGCAGGGGTAGATCCCGTCCCGGTGCTGCACCCGCAGTCGCACTACGCCCACTCTATTTTCGAGCTTTCCACCTGGGTGCTCTACGTTTGCCTGGCCATCTTTCTTCTGGTAGCAGGGCTGGTTACGTATGCCGGCTGGAAGTTTCGGGCGCGACCGGGCGAGCCGGATCCCAAGCAGGTGTTCGGCAGCACAAAGTGGGAGATGATCTATCTCATTCCGCCGACGGTGCTTCTAGCCATCATCTTCGGTTTCATGCTGCATGTGATGCATACCTCCGATCCGCCGGCGCAGGCGAGCGGAGATGACATCGTCGTGGTTGGGCACCAATGGTGGTGGGAGGTTCGCTACCCAAAACTCGGCTTCATCACGGCGAATGAGATCCATATTCCCACCGGCAAGAATGTGCAGTTCGGGTTCGAGTCCGCCGATGTGATACACGACTTCTGGGTCCCGGAGCTGGGACGCAAAATCGATTTGATTCCCGGACGGCATGCCAAGATATGGCTCGCCGCGGACCATCCCGGAACTTATCTTGGCACGTGTGCGGAGTTCTGCGGTAAGGAGCACGCGTGGATGCGCATCCGTGTCATCGCCGACGATCCGGTTGCATTTGCCGCCTGGTCCGCCACCGAGCAGGCCCAGGCCGCTGCGCCCGACAGTGCCGCACAGCAACGCGGGCACGAGTACTTCACATGGATGCCGTGTGCGAACTGCCACACCATATCAGGCACCTCGGCGCGCGGCAGAATCGGCCCCGATCTCACACATCTGGCAAGCCGGGAAACGCTCGCCGCCGGCCGGCTACGCAACACGCCCGACCAGCTTTCCGCCTGGCTCCACGATCCGGATGCGTTTAAGCCGGGAAGCCACATGCCCAACCTCCGACTTACCGACGAACAGCGGGGCGACATCGTGCAATATCTGGAGACACTCAAGTGAGCGAGATCGAGATCGTTCCGCCGCAGATGGAAAAGATGGAGCGCTTTGAGGAGCATGGCGGCCTGCTGAAATGGGTCGCATCCGTCGACCACAAGCAAATTGCCGTGATGTACATGCTCACCAGCCTGTTCTTCTTTCTCGTCGGAGGCGTGGAAGCCCTGCTGATGCGATGGCAGCTCGCGAAACCGCAAAACCACTTTCTCACGCCGGAGGCCTACAACCAGCTTTTCACGCTGCATGGGACGACCATGATCTTCCTGGTCGCAGTACCGGCTCTGCTGGCCTTTGGCAACTACTTCATCCCGCTACAAATTGGAGCGCGCGACATCGCGTTCCCACGGCTGAACGCGATGAGCTACTGGCTCTTCCTCTTCGGCGGAGTGCTTCTCTATGGCAGCATCCTGGCGGGCAATGCGCCGGACATGGGCTGGTTCAGCTATGCGCCGCTGAGTGAGAAGCCTTACTCCTCGCTCGGTGGCGTGGATTACTGGGCGCTGGGTCTGCTCGTCATCGGCATCGGCACTGTATCGACGGCTATCAACTTCCTGGTGACGATCGCTACGCTGCGCGCTCCCGGTATGTCATTCAAGCGCTTGCCGCTTTTTACCTGGATGAGCGCGGTCAATTCTTTCCTCATCATTCTTGCTTTTCCCGCGCTGAACTCCGCGCTCTTCATGCTGCTGATCGACCGCAATTTACACGGACGCTTTTTCACTCCCGACGCAGGCGGCTCTCCACTCCTGTGGCAGCACATTTTCTGGAACTTCGGACATCCCGAGGTCTACATCATGATCCTGCCCGCCTTTGGGATCATCTCGGAGGTGATTCCGGTTTTCTCGCGACAGCCGATCTTTGGCTATGGCTTCGTTGCCGGATCGACCGTGGCTATCGGTCTGCTCAGCTTCGCAGTATGGGCGCACCATATGTTTGCCACCGGTATGGGCCATGATGTTGATGTCTTCTTTGCCGCGGGCAGCGCTTTGATCGCGGTGCCGACGGGGATCAAGATCTTTAACTGGATCGCCACCATGTGGGGAGGCAAGATACGATTCACCACCGCCATGCAGTTCGCCTCCGCGTTCCTCATCGAGTTCACCATCGGTGGACTGAGCGGCGTCATCTTCGCCGTGGTCCCGATGGACTGGCAGCTTACTGACACTTATGTAATTGTTGCGCACATCCACTATGTGCTGTTCGGCGGAACTCTATTCGGCCTGTTCGCGGGTATCTACTACTGGTACCCCAAGATCACAGGCCGGATGCTTTCGGAACACCTTGGCCAATGGCATTTCTGGCTCACCATCGTCGGCTTCAATGCAACGTTCTTCGTGCAGCACCTTCTCGGTTTCCGCGGGATGACTCGCCGTGTTTGGACTTACCCGGATCTGCCCGGCTGGTACCTGCTCAACATGATCTCCACCGTAGGCGCGTTCATTTTGGGCGCATCGATGCTCTTCCTCCTGGTGAATCTTTACCGCAGTCGCAAATACGGGGCGGTGGCCGGAGACAATCCATGGGAGGCCTGGACGCTGGAGTGGGCAACTACCTCGCCGCCACCCGCCTACAACTTTGCCGAAGTGCCCCCAGTGCATAGCCGGCGTCCGCTGTGGGACCTTCACCATCCCGACAACGCGGATTGGCAACGTGAGGATCAGCCATGAGCGCGAAACCTTTGCTGGAAGACAAGATCAGGCTTGGCGTTCTGCTGTTTCTCGTATCGGAGGCAATCTTCTTCGTCTTTCTAATTGTCGCCTACATTTACTCACAGCCTGCGGAGATCAGTGGCCCGACAGCTCACAACAGCCTCATCCCCTGGAAGACAGGGATCTACACCGCATTTCTTCTGCTCAGCAGCGGCACGATTTATATGGCTGAGCGTTCCCTGGGCAAGAACGGCAAGCGATTTGCGCTTTGGATGTGTGCGACCATCCTGCTCGGCGCCGTGTTTCTTTTCGGCGAGATGCGTGAGTATTCCAGCCTGCTCAAAAAAGCCATCTCGATCAGCCGCAATCTCTTCGGCAGCACCTATTTCACGCTCACAGGCTTTCACGCGATCCATGTGACGCTGGGACTTCTGATGCTGATCACCTTGCTGACTTTGATCGTCTCGGGCAAGCTCGGTGCTCAACGAGAGACTTCTTTCAAGGCAGTCTCGTACTACTGGCACTTCGTCGACATCGTTTGGGTCATGGTCTTCAGCGTGGTGTACCTGTGGTCGGCGCGATGAACACCACGGCGGATCTCCTACTCCACGGTTGGGAGGTTCATCCCACGGTGGTCGCAGGCTGCCTGGCGCTGATCGCCTGGCACTTAGCTGCCGCTCCGCGCTTAGTCAAGTACGCGGCTCCGTTTCTGCTCGGCGTGCTCATCCTTTGTCTCGCGCTCATCTCGCCTATCGATCCGCTGGGGGATGCCTACCTCTTTTCCGCGCACATGGTGCAGCACCTTCTGCTTATTCTGATCGTGCCTCCGCTGCTGATTCTTGGTCTCTCTCCCCAGCGTGCCGCCGGCTGGATGTCACATCCCCGGACGCAACAGGCTGAGTCTGTGCTCGGCCGCCCCGTGGTGGCCTGGTCTTGCAACATGCTGATGATGGTCATCTGGCATCTGCCGGCGCTCTATAACGCCGCGAATGCGAACACGGCGATCCACATCGTCGAGCATCTCACTTTTCTGGTGACCGGCTGCATGTTCTGGTGGCCAATCGTTACGCCGCTCAAAGTCGAGCGCATGCAACCCGGCCCGGCGATGCTCTACTTGTTCGGGGCTGCCATTGTCAGCACGCTGCTGGGCATAGTGATTACTTTCCTGCCGGTCGGCCTTTACCACCCGTATCTGCATCCGGTCGACGAACTGGGCGCGCTGCATCTGATTCGTGACACCTGGGGCATCTCTGCCGCGGAGGATCAGAAGCTCGCCGGGCTGATCATGTGGGTTCCCGGATGTTCGGTTTACTTCGCCGCCATGCTGGTGGAATTAGGCGCCTGGTTTCGGACCCCAGGGGCAGACAAGCGAGCGCTTCTGGCCTCCCTAAACTCACAAGCGGAGGTACGGCATGGCTGATGCGGGACCAAAGACACCCAGCCTTTTCTCCGAACTGATCAAGCTCGGGAAGTCGATTGCTGACTTGATCCGAACGGTCAGAAGAGAAGCCCACAGCGGCGCAGCCGCGGAAGATAACGGCGCCGCGGAGCCGCCTCCGCAGCTGGCGCTCCCCATGCCCGCGGACCACTTCGAAGCGGCCCAATTGTTGACGCAACACACCCCGGGCTGGCACCGGCCCAATCCTCCAACGCTGGCCGTCCCCAGCTACGCTCCGTCGATGACCGCTTTCGGTATCGTATTCATCGCACTCGGAGCGGTCACCAAATGGCCGCTCAGCGTTATCGGCGCGGTCATCTTTGTCCTTGCCATTGCCAAGTGGATCGGAGAATTGCTGCATGACTGATCAGGATCAGACCTCCACCTCCCTCTTGAGCCGGCGGCACCTGTTGATGTTTGTCAGCGTCGCGGCCAGCGGATTCGCCGCTGCCATTGTCGGCCTGCCACTGATCGGTTTCCTCATCGCGCCTCTCTTTCGGCGTCAGCCCGGCGTCTGGCGCGACGTGGGTCCACTCAGCAAGTTTCCGGTTGGCGAGACGTCCAAGGTCACCCTGGAAGATTCATCGAGCATTGCGTGGGGTGGCGCGGATTCTCTGACCGCAGCCTGGCTGCGGCGCGTGGACGAACAGACATTTCAGGCCTTTGCCGTGGACTGCACCCACCTCGGCTGTCCGGTCCGGTGGGAGGCCTCGGCCGAGTTGTTTATGTGTCCCTGCCACGGTGGCGTTTATTACAAGAACGGCGAGGTAGCCGCCGGACCGCCCCCGCACGCGCTCGAGCAATTCCCTGTCCGCATCCTCAATAACTCGGTGCAGGTCGAGTGGCGCAAGCTTCCGGACGTTGCGGAAAACTGTCTCCACAGCAAAGAGGCGGACGCATGATGCAGCTGCTTCTGAAAATTTGGCACACGCTGGACGACCGTCTCGGCCTGGTCAAGAACCTCAAGCCGCTCATGGACCATCGCGTTCCAAAAGAGAGCAAGTGGGCATATGTCTTCGGCTCAGCGACGCTGTTCGCCTTTATTCTGCAGGTTGTGACCGGGGTGGCGCTGGCCACCGTCTATGATCCGTCCGCCGCCGGGGCCTACAAGAGCCTCGAATACATCAGCCGGCAAGCGACACTCGGCAGCTTCGTACGCGGGCTGCATTACTTCGGCGCCTCGGCGATGATTCTCTTCATTGGTATCCACATGCTGCGGGTCTTTCTCTACGCGGCATATAAGTATCCCCGCGAGGGCAATTGGCTCACCGGCGTCGTGCTGCTGATGTTTACGCTGGGCATGGGGTTTACCGGCCAGCTGATGCGCTGGGACCAGGACGCCGTCTGGTCGGTTAATATCGCCGCGCGGCAAGCCGTGCGGGTTCCCTTTCTGGGCAAGTATCTGGAGCAGTTTGTTTACGCCGGCGACCGCCTCAACGGCCTCACACTCAACCACTTCTTCGACCTTCACGTCTTCATCATTCCCGGCATCATGTTTGCCTTCATAGGAGTTCATCTCTACCTGGTCTTGTACAACGGCATCTCCGAACCCCCTAAAGCCGGGGTTCCGGTTGATCCGAAAACCTATCGCCGGCAATACAAGGAACTGGTCAAAAAGAATGGCGTGCCTTTCTGGCCCGACGCCGCCTGGCGCGACGCGCTGTTCGGCTCGCTGGTGATTGCCGGCATCGTCACGTTCGCGTTTGTCTACGGGGCTCCCCACCTGGCTCCGCCGCCAAACCCCACGCTGCTCAATGCCGAACCCCGGCCCGATTGGTATCTGCTGTGGTACTTTGCGATTCTCGCCATGAGCCCTCACCAGCTCGAGTCGGGAATCATGATTCTGGCGCCGGCCATGGTGTTCGGTTCCATGTTTGCGCTTCCCTTCTTCTTCAACAGCGGAGAGCGGAGCCTGCGTCGGCGGCCCTGGGCAGTCGCCTGGGTTACGATCGTGGTGGTGGGCGTGTGCACGCTGTGGTATGAGGGCAAGATCTCACCCTGGTCGCCGCGCTTCAACGCTCCGCCGCTCCCGGCCTCGATGACCGCGTCGCTCAGCCCCAGCGCACAGCGCGGGGCGACGCTTTTCCACGACAAGCGGTGCGAATCCTGCCACATGATCGAGGGTTACGGCGGCTTGCGCGGCCCTAACCTTTCTCGTGCCGCCGACCGGCTGAACCGCGAACAAATGGAGTGGCGCATTCTGAACGGCGGCCACAATATGCCGTCTTTCGCCGGCATCCTGAAGCCTGACGAAGTCGACGACCTCCTCAGCTTTCTGCACACACGCGATTTCCCCAGTGGCTCCCAGATCGGCAGTAATCAACCGTAGCGTCGACGTTCGGAGAATTCATGCACAAGATAGAAGACTACGCCATGATCGGCGATTGCGAGACGGCCGCCCTGGTCAGCCGTGACGGCAGCGTCGATTGGCTCTGCTGGCCCGACTTCTCATCCCCTGCTTGCTTCGCCGCACTCCTCGGCTCTCCCGAAAATGGCCGTTGGCAACTCGCTCCTCAGGATAAACACACCGTATTCACGCGCCGCTACCGGCCCCGTACCCTCATTCTCGAGACCACGATGGAGACGCCCGCCGGCAGCGTTCTGGTCACCGACTTTATGCCCATCCGTGGCCGTCAATCCGATCTAGTCCGTATCGTGCATTGCACGACAGGCGTCATCAAAATGCATACTGGAGCTTTGTCTTCGCTTCGACTATGGCAGCACGATTCCATGGATTCACTTCGAAGCCAGCGCTCGAGGGGAATCTGCCTGGGTTACAACAGCCGGCCCCAACCTCACTGTTTTCGTACCGCGTCACTGGTAAAGGAATCGGAACGGGGCATTCTCAGCGCGGAGTTCACCATGACTGCCGGGGAGATTCAGACATTTGTTCTTACCTATGGCTGCTCCTATGAGGCGCTACCCGACCCGATTGACGTCGATCAGGCGTTGCAGCAAACCGATCATTTTTGGACGACCTGGGTATCCCGCAACAAATATCAGGGACCCTACAGTGCGGCTGTCGAACGGTCGCTTATCACGCTCAAAGCCATGACCTACCGTCCTTCGGGCGGGATCGTCGCCGCACCAACCATGTCGCTTCCTGAGCGAATCGGAGGCCCGTTAAATTGGGATTATCGATACTGCTGGATTCGTGACGCGACGTTTACTCTCTCAGCGCTGATCGAGTGTGGATATAGCGAAGAGGTGATCGCTTGGAAGCAGTGGCTGTTACGCGCGATTGGACGAGGCGTCTCCCAGGTCCAGATCATGTACGGCATCGGAGGCGAACGCCACATCGCCGACTGGGAGGTGCCATGGCTGGCGGGTTACGAAAACTCGGCACCTGTCCGCGTCGGGAATGCCGCTCAACGTCAAAGTCAACAAGACATCTTCGGTGAGATCGCCGTAGCGCTCGCGCACGCTCGAAGCGCCGGCGTGCCGTGCCGGCAAGAGGAGTTGGAACTGCAGCAAGAGCTAACTGAATACCTGGTGAAGACCTGGCGGCAGCCTGGTTCCGGCATGTGGGAATCGCGCGACGAACCTCAACGATACACGTACTCGAGCGTCATGGCATGGGTCGCACTGGAAAGGGCCGTGGAGAGCATTGAGCACCATGGCATGGCCGGCCCGCTGGCGGAGTGGAAGGACCTGCGCGATAAGATCCACGCGGATGTCTGCAAGCATGGCTTCGACACTCACCTTGATAGTTTTGTGCAGCACTACGGCTCCAAAGCGCTGGATGCCTCGGAACTTCTGCTGTTGGTTGTCGGCTTCCTGCCCGCGAACGATCCGCGAACGCTGGGCACAGTCAAAGCCATAGAGCAAGGCGCTGCTCAAAGATGGATTTCTGCTGCGTAACTTACCCAAATCGAAGAAAGCCCAGCAAGGCGCCTTCCTGGCCTGCAGCTTCTGGCTGGTGGAAAACTACGTCTTGACCGGCAGGATCGAAGATGCACGAAACCTGTTCGAGAGGGTTCTCGCCGTCGGCAACGATGTCGGGCTTCTCTCAGAGGAATACGACACAAAAGCGAAACGGCTGACAGGCAATTTCCCCCAGGCCTTTTCGCACATCGCCCTAGTTCGTGCGGCCATGCGTCTTGCCGGGTATCAGCAGTGAGGTCATCAAATATAGGCTCTTCGACAAGCCCTGCTGAAGCTATCTTTGCCGCCGGGCGCTCGTGCTGAACGATCGCCGTTCGGACATTGACGTCACCCTCCAGCCTTTCGGCGCCTATGTCTCTGGACCAGAACCCACAAGACGATCACGATCACAGCTGCTGCGAGCAATATCAGGCCGGTCCGACCCATGAGATGAATAAGCCAGAACATCCGGTCGCCAAAGAAGTAGCCGATAGAGCAGATCAGGCCGACCCAACAGGCGGCTCCCAGGAGGTCGAAGAGGAAGAAACGCGGCCAGCTCATGAGAAGCGATCCTGCGACCAGACCGTTCAGCACTCGCAAACCCGCGATGAAGCGTGCGCAGAACACGCCCCAGGATCCGTGCCTGCTGATGAAGTCCCGACCACGCTGAATGGTTCGGGGGCCAATGTGAAGCTTCTTACCATAGCGATCGAGCAGAGACTGCCCACCCGCGCGGCCCACGTAAAAACCGATGTTATCGCCGGCAGACGTGGTACAAAACGCGACCAGGGCGATCCATCCAATGTTCAATCCGGTGGGACGTGCGGCGAGCGCACTTGCAATGAGAAGCACCGTCTCTCCGGGCACGGGAATGCCGGCCCCCTCCGCCAGCAGTCCGATGAATACCGCAAGGTAGCCGTACTGAATAAAGAGATGAATTAGGCGACCGAGAGGGATGAGGTGCATTTGCAGTCAGATGCCATCTTGCGATCTGGAGCAAACTCTCCAACAGGGCCGGACGGCTCTGATTGCAAGGACAGGGGCGCAGCTCTCGAGCCCAGGCGAGCCACAACATGTCCTGGCTGGCCGTAATTCCGATAGTTGTTCCGATCGCGACAACCCTGGGCGGATTGCTATCGGGAGCCTTCGTTTACGGTTTGGCGCCCGAGGCAGAGGGCCATGGCACCGACACCGTTGTAAAAGCACTTCACTGGACGGGGAGAACCATCAGAGCCCGCGTGGCACCGGTGAAAATGCTTGCCTCGGCAATTACCATTGGGTCAGGAGGGTCGGCAGCGCGCGAAGGTCCGACAGCGCTGATTGCAGCGGGATTTGGTTCAGTGTACGGGAAGTTGCTCCGCCGACCGGAGCAGGAAAGGCGATTATTAGTCGTTTCAGATCCCCTCTCACTTGTATGCCACGGGCCTCGTAGACTACGGCTGGTACATCGCTTTAGGGGTGGCCAGGGGCGTTCTTGCCGCAATCTTGCCTGAGATGTTTTATCTTCTGAGAGATGTCTTTACTGCCTTGCGTGTTCCCGCGTGGATCAAGCCGGGCATTGGCGGTTTACTTGTAGGCATCCTGGCACTGCAATGACCTCAGATACTGGGCGGTGGCTACGGCTGGATTCAGGAAGCGATCGACGGGCGGACGGCCTTGCATTTACTTATCATTCTCGTTGTAGCCAAAATGGTGGCATTGTCTTTGACCGTTGCTTGGGGCGCGAAAGGATCTGGACGTCGCGAAAATGGGGAGCGCAAACTAGTGCATAGACTTCTATGGTTGTCACCGATAAATGAAGCATCAGTCGACTGGCGCGATGCCACCTCGCATGTGCTTTTCAAGATTGGTTCCCTGCCGATAACGCCACTCTTTTTTCTCAAAGTTATCGTCTTTGTATTTTTGCTTGTGTCTTTTTCGCGGCTGATGCAACGGGTACTGCTCACGCGGCTCTTCCATCGCCTTCCAATATCCCCGGCGCAAAAGTTTGCGCTGGGACGCTTCGCTACCTACCTCTTTTTTCTAGGAGGCCTCTTCATCGGCCTTCAATCCCTGGGAGTAAATCTCGACTCGCTGGTCGTGTTTGGCGGCGCAGTGGGCGTTGGCATCGGCCTGGGGCTGCAAAATGTAGTTTCCAACTTCGTGGCCGGGCTCATCCTTCTGATTGAGCAGCCTATCCGTATCGGAGACCGTATCGAAGTCAAGGAAACCTTCGGTGACGTGATGAAGATTGGGGCGCGGTCAACCTGGGTTCGGACGAACGATAATATTGTCATCATTGTTCCGAATAGCGATTTCATCAATAGCGCAGTCACTAACTGGACTGCGAATGATCCTAATGTCCGCCTCATCATCCCCGTCGGTGTCGGATACGCCTCAGACCCCGAGAAAGTACGTGAACTTCTTCTCCAGGCAGCGTCTGTTCACGAAGATGTTCTTTCAGAACCCCGCTCTGATGTCATCTTCACCGACTACGGCGACAACTCCTTAAATTTCTCGCTTCGCGTGTGGACTTCCAACCGCGCTCACACGCCCTTTGTTCTCAAGTCGGATTTGTATTTTGCTCTCTTCAAGCTGTTCCGGGAGAATGGAATTGAGCTGCCATTTCCTCAGCGTGACCTCCATATCCGTTCATCCGACATACCGCTGCCGTTTCCGGGGTCAAAAGAAAGGCTCTGATTCAAATGTTTCGCCCCGTCGTGCAGCACCCCGCCGGAACTTCAGCCGGCTGGCCTTTTCGCCTAACTACGAAGTGACCTGCTTCAAGACGTTCGAGCCGGAACCTTCGACCTCATACTTGTTTCCGCGCGCCTAGCGTCAGAGAACGGCGGTTTCCTCGCTGCTCTCCCGACTGAGATACGGACCCTGCTATTGGACGGATTAGTGTTCCCCCACCGAAATGCTGGCCGTCGTGGCAGATCCTGCCACCAGAGTTTCAGCGCAGTCGATGACTCGCGGCGTGGGACGTGTTTTTGGTTCTTACGCGGTTGCCTGAAGGTGGGACTGCATCTTCTAGTGTGGAGATTTCAACTCGGCTTCCTCTGCCTTTGCTTCCCTGTAAATTGGTATATCGGGATCGGCGGCCTTCCAAAGGTTCAGAAACCGCTTGGGGCCAAGTAATTCTGCGGCAGTTCCTACGACCCAAAGCGCAAGAAGTTGGCATCGAAAAGCGCTTTGGCTGGCACACGTTCCGGCATACCTATTCAACGCTCCTTCGAAGCGTGGGAACGGAATTTAAAGTGATGCAAGAACTCATGCGGCATTCGTCGCTGAGATCCATGATGGACCTCTACACCCAGGCCGTTACTCCGGCCAAACGCGAAGCTCAAGCCGCGGTGTTGTCACTTCTCTTTCCGCCAGGGATGGGGCAGGAGGTTGCCGCAAAATAAAGGATCGAAACGGAGCGGGCGGGATTGAATGAGGGTGCAAGAAGGGCACAACCGGTGCCCTTTTTGCACCCCCGAGATCAATGAGCAAGACATCTAAGCTATTGAAAAGACTTGGCGTCCCTAAGCTCTCAAAGTTTGAACCACTTTGCAGATGAGGTGTCCAAGGCCGAGGCTCTGAGTGCTGAAATCGCCTGTATTCATAGGGGTATGGCTCCAGATTCCCATCCCGCAAACGGCCAAAGATCATCTCCCCCGGGAACGAAGCGGAGGGGAAAACCCGCAGGAATGGCGCGGGTTTAATACCCTATCAGTGTTTGAATCCTTCGTCACGCGTACGCGTTACCGCAACGAGCAGCGCAACGTTAGCATGTGCAAATGTACAAACTCGACCCCTGAAGTAGATAGCGATTCCTCTGCTCTGGCCTGGCTAAGCCGCCTCCTCGCCTTGCATTGACTCTTGTTGCAGGAAATGCGCCAGGTAATCGACCGAGCCGACTGCTAATTGTTAGTTGTAACTGATTGCTTCTATTATACTTAACATCTACGGCGACTTAGTATCAGGAGTCTACTTAGCGGGGTACCAAGGGGGGTGGCTAAGGGGCATGGAGAGGGTGGCTATCGGTACAGCTGTTGCCTATAAAGTTAACCAGCCATCATTTACACGTTACGCTCGATCAAGCCACTCCCAGATTGCCTTGACCGACATGTCAACCTACAGCTATTCTGCACAACATTCCGTGACCAGTTAATTGAGGTATGACCTCTCTGCTTGTGGGGCCCGATGTCTCCCGGCTTCAGGCCGTGCATATCCAAATCGAAGATAAGAAGGGTTCTCCGTCATGGAGTTCAAGTCGCAAAAGCTTTCCTTTGGCCTCAGTATGTTGGTTATTTCTCTCGCTGTCCGCGCGCAGGGCCCCGCTCCGGCGTCTCTGTTAGGTACCGGTCGAGGCATTGACCACGTCCCTGTGGCAGTGCGTGACCTAGACCATGCACGAAAGGATTTCGAACAGCTCGGATTCAAGTTCAGCATCAATGGACAATTCCCGGAAGGGATATACAACACTCTGGCTTTTTTCAACGACTCGACCTATCTCGAGTTATTCAGCGTGAAAGAGCCCCCTCCACCTGACCTGGGTAAATTCGTGTCATTCATATCGAAACACGAGGGAGCAATGGAACTGGGTCTGAATGTGTCGTCTGTGAAGGGTACTTCCCAATACCTCAAGGCTCACAATTTCGATGTGTCGAATATGGAGACGAGCGACTGGCAGAGGCAAGGTGAAGCGAAACCCCAAAAGCCGCTTTGGTACGCATTCGGAATTGCTAACAAACCAGCACCGGGATTGCACGTCTGCACACTGCCTATCTTCTTTATCGAGTACGTCAATGGCGGGCCCAGATACGAGAAGTCAGCCGAATCCGGATCGCAGCAGCCCAACACAGCTCTTGGAATTCATGCGGTATGGTTTGCGGTCCACGATTCAAAGTCGACGCTTGCCACGCTGAATCATGCAGGGTTCAGTGGAAATGACCGTCCCTTTAAGCTTTTTGGCGTGGCCGGACATGGGGTAAACGCAGGTGCTGGAATCATGGTCTTGCTTGAAGGGAACGTCAAATCGAGCGAGGTGGCCCGTTATCTAACCGACCCTGATGATCGGATCATTGCGATAAGCGTAAAAGTTGCAGACCTGAAAGCAGCAAGGTCCCAAGCAGAGACGGCGACTCACGCCAAGCTGCAAATCTACAAGGGAGCGTTCGGCCGCAGCTTTCTGATTCCTGCCAATGCAGCGCATGGCCTTTCGATCGAGATGTTCCAGCCCTGATCAGGCGACCGATGTGAACAGGTATCGGGGGAACGAAACCACACCTAAAGGTCCATCATAAGGGCGGACCCAGCGCGGCCACGTTTCCAAGAGCGATATAACCGACCTCAGCTCGGACGGAAATTCATAGATCAGTTCGCGACCGCCGACGTCTGAGTCCGTAAATTCCGTGTTCGCTGAATGGGCACTCTTCAACGCCCAACCAGTCCCATATTTACTTAGGAACTCGACCGCTTCAATCGCCAACCATCCGATCTGCTCTTCATCTTCATCGCTGCAGTCAGTGCGAGGGGGACGGCCCGCGCAAGGGGTGCGTCTTGAGAATTTGGCGGAGCATAGCTGATTGCCGTGTTGGCAGCTTCCATTTATCAACTCTTAAACAGATGCGTCGCGTGAGTGATCGCCGCGCCCGCGCGCATGGCTGCCGCAACCGTCGCAGTTTCGGCCAGCATCTGGTCCGTCGCTCCTGCATCACGTGCAGCTTTGAGGTGGAGTTCAATGCAGTAAGGACACTGTGTTGTTAAGGCGACAGCAACGGCCATCAACTGCTTCTGCAGCACGTCAAGAGCGCCTGCCTTGAAAACCGCTTTGTCAAAGGCCCAAAAGGCTTTCATGGCATCTTGGGCGTTTTCATCCAGGCGTTTCAACTGACTTAGATTCTTTATATCGAACATGACCAATCTCCGTTTTCATGAACAGATTTGCAATACACAGTTCCCATCGCAGCGATCACGTAGTCGATCAATCCTGCTCTCCTTGCTCCTCACAGCTCCCGAGCCGCAACGGGAGAAATCCTCTATCTGCGTCGAGTATGACAGATTCCACTTGGATGCTACTTGTGCTAATACCTCCTGTGCGGTAGTCGGATCGCCATGGCTGCTGTGGCTGATCTTCTCGAACAGGATTTTTCGGTCTCTATCCAGGATGAAATCCTACCGCCGGTGTTAGCGCCAAAGCCGACACAACGACCACGAAGCAGCCGCCCAGGCAGAGGTTCGGGTGAGAAACCGGCGACGATTCACGCTAGGAGATCTCCGTTGGTTCGTTACGTCTGCTGAGCCCATTGGGAAAAACGAAAGAAACTATATTATTGTTCAGCGGCCTTCTACCGAACCTTGGAGCAACACGCAATGTTTGGTGGTCATGTGGTTGTGACGGGTGATGATCTTTGATAACGTCTTTTGAGCTCGGAAAGTGCAATAGGCTTCTTGATGTTTTCGGGCAAACCCAACCCGTCAGCGAAGAGGATTTCTCTTCGCTAACGGGTGATGTTGCCTGGGTTAAAACTGCGCTTTGAGTGCGAACTGGTAGAGACGGGGGGTGTAGTTCGGATCGAAGTTGCTAACTTGTCCGAAGTTAGTACTGCCAAGTTCAGTACTGCTGTCCCCCAGCGGGAAGATGAAGCTGGGCGTGTTGCTGATGTTGTAGGACTCCGCACGGAACTGCAGGTTTACGCGCTCGGTCACCGGGAAGTTCTTGAAGAGAGAAAGATCCACGTGACGGAAGTCGGGGCCGAAGAGCGAATTGCGCGGCGTATTGCCAACTTCTCCCGTAGGCTGAGGTGCGAAGGCGGAGATGTTGAAGAACTCCGAGTTCGACTTGTTTCCGCGAGGATCGAAGAGAGTGTTAGGGCGATCCCGGCCGCCGCCGTTATTCGGCACCGCGCGATCCTCGTAGGACTCGGTAACCAACTGCCCATTGGAAGGATTAATGTACGTCGTTGTATCGTTATTACCGGGTCCGGCATTTCCTCCATTGTTGAGAATCGTGAAGGGCTTACCGCTTTGCCAGACCGTGATGGTGTTGATTTCCCAACCTGCGAGCGCCTGTTTCGCTATACCTGTCCAGTTCTTGCCATACTGAAACTGGTAATTCAAAGAAAGCGCAAAGCGGTTTTGGATATCGTTCTCCGCAATACCATACTCAATCTGGCGAAGCCGGGTTGGGTCAGCATCGCTAAAGCCTTCCTGGCTGCCCTCCTGCGAGAAGCCCGTAACGTCGCTAAGAGCCTTAGACCAGGTATAGTTCGCATCGAAGGCCAGACCCTTGGTCAATCGCCGCTGGACAGCGACCTGTAGACCGTTGTAGTTGGAAACCCCTTCACTCTGCACCAGGCCCACCGAACTGAGGTTGCCTCCAGGGAACTGGGGATCCAGTTTGCGCGGTCCGCTATTGGGACGAACGGCTGTACCTGGCTGGTAGAGAGGGCTATTGGGGTTGGTGCTGTACGGGAAGGGCTGGTTGATGTCGTTGATCACCTGCGGCAGATGGTGCCCGACGTTGCCGACGTAGCCGACGGTCAATACCGTGGCGCCGAACTGCTGCTCGACTTGCAGGTTGTACTGGTCGATGACTGCGGATTTGAAGTTGGGACTCTCGGTGTTGAAAGAGAGCGGGTTGAGGTTCTGCAGGTTGGAGACATTGGGTGCTGCGGGTATGGGTAGACCCTGATCAAAGGAGCTGTAACCCGAGGCGCATTGGCCATTGCCAACGCTGTGGCCGGCACCGAGAAAGTTGGTTTCGATCTGAATCGCTACCGCCGCTTGACAGTTCGGCTGAAAGTTCGAGAGGAAGGGTACGTTCTTCAGATCGGTGTTGGAGGTGTAGTTCCCGGGAAAGTAGCTGATACCGAAACCGCCGCGGATGATCGTCGAGGGGGCGGCCGAGTAGGCGAAGCCGACTCGCGGCGCCAGGTTGGAGTAGTCGGTTGAGATCCCGGCGTGACCATCCACTCCATTGACGCCAGCGATCTTCAGGGCACTGGTGACGTTTGAGGGATTCAAGCTAAGGGCATCAAAGAAGTTGAAGTTCGAAATACGGTTGTGCGCCTCGGTGAAGGGAGTGAAGAGATCATAGCGAACGCCATAGAGCACGGTCAGCTTCGGTGTGACCTTCCAGGAATCCTGCACGAAGAAGCTCGGCTCATAGGAGCGATAGTCCGGCGCCGTGATGTCCACCTGGCGCTGCTCACCGCTGAAAGCACCGGTCAGAGTGGATGCGATACCGTTGTCGCGCTGTTGCGTCGCACTTAGTTGAGCGGTTGAACCTGGTGCAGGTGAGGAGTCAGTAGGCAATCCGAAAGTATATTGACCACCGACGTAGGGGCTTTGCACGTTGCGGGCCTGCCGGCGAAGAAAGCTCGCGCCGAACTTGATATTGTGGTCGCCCTTGGTCCAGCTTACTGTTCCAAGATACTGGAAGGTGTTGTCGATATCTTGTAAGGGAACGAACGATCCGTCACCGATGTCGCTCAGACCAGGAAAGCTGATCGGAGTCAGGTTGGTGGATTGGCTGTTCAGGTTCGAGGCGAACGTACCCAGACCTCCAGATACGATGGCATCGGCGCTTCTATTGCCAGTCGAGTTGAGGGGCAGTGACAGATTGTTGATGCGGGTGAAAGCGGCGCGGAGATCCACGAGGAGGTTCTGGGTGAAGAAGTGGGTAAAGCCGAAGCCGTATTGCTGCGCGGTATCCGTCGCCGGACCGTCGAAGTCAAACTGGCCGCCGCTGATCTCGAGTCCGGTCGCTGCATTGATCCCAAGGCCCGGAGGAGTGAAGGTATTGACCTTGTTGTAGTCGTAACGGCCGAAGAAGAGATTGCGGTCGCTGAACTTATGATCTATGCGCACATCGAAGCTGTTCGCGAACTGCGTCCGCTGGGGGCTGGTGATGTAGTTATTGGACAGCGCACCGGCAGTGCCGGCATTCGGAGCAGGGTACAGCTTCAGGTAGGCCAAGGCAATTGGGTCAACAGCGAACCCCTGCGTGCCATTTCCAGAGTTGAGTAGGAGCTGAGGCGACCCGCCATTGAGGCTGTTGACGTCGTTGTACTCGTTTTGAGTAAGAGTTGTTTTGGTATAGGTAAGACCATTCACCTCGCGGAAGCCCTCGTAGTCACCGAAAAAGAAGGTCCGATTTTTCCAGATAGGTCCACCGATACTGCCGCCAAACTGGTTCTGGCGAAGCTCGGGCTTGCTGCCGGTAGTCTGCAGGACGTTGCGGGCATCAAAGATGTCGTTGCGGAAGAACTCATACGCGGTGCCGTGAAACTGATTGGTGCCGGTGCGGGTAACGATACTAACGACGCCGCCGGCGGTACGACCGGCTTCAGCAGTGTAGTTGTTGGTCTGTACGGTGATCTCGTCGATGGCTTCGACGATGGGGCGCACGCCGATAGTACCGATGATGCGCTCGTTATCGTCGATACCATCGATGGTGTAGTTGTTGAGAGTATCATCCTGCCCGTTTACCGAGAAGCTGGCGGTCTGACGACGATCGTCCGGCCGGCCGCCGCTGGTCAGTCCGTTCCCTGGACCCTCGTTGGCGCCGGGGACAATCTGCACCAGCTGAACGAAATTGCGACCATTCAACGGGAGGTCCTGCACGGCTTTTGCGGTCACGGTGGAGCTTACGGTTGCGCTGTCGGCCTGTAGCAAGGGCGTGGTCGCAGTTACCTCGACGACGGCGGACGTTGAGCCAACCTGGAGGTGGACGTCGGCACGCGCCCGGTCGCCCGCTTCCACAGCAAGGTCTTTGGTCATCGACTCCTGGAAACCGGCGGCTTTAACCGAGATGGAGTAATGTCCGACGGGAAGGAGGGTGAAGGTGTAGTCGCCAGAGCCATTGGACTGGACGGTGCGCTGGTCGTTGGTTCCGAGGTTGGTGAGGGTAACGCTGGCATTCGGGATACTGGCGCCCGTGGGGTCCGTTACCGTACCAAGAATGTCAGCCGTGGTCAGCTGCGCTAAGGCTGCCGAAGTGAATAACAGTAAAACCGCGAGCGAGAAAACCAGCGGCATTAATTGTTGGGAGAGAATTCGCCTGCACTGGCCAAGGCGGCTGATTGCTGTCTTCTTTTGATTCTTTATCATATCTGCCTTCGTTGTATCGTTTAGTAAAACGCTTTGTTCGTTGGGCGCTTCTGCTTCGCTCCACAAGTTGCGCATCACAGAGGCGCCAGGCATTTAGTCTCCTGGAGTTTCAACCTGGCAAACTCGGTAATGAGACACACTAAGCGATAGAAGGTTACAACTAAGACTTGCACCTACTACTTCAACTAACGAAACAGAAATGACGAAGACATCCAAGGGGAAAGAAGCTTAGAGGGCGATACGCAAATAGAGATTCGGCCAACGCACTCTCCCTACTTCATTTCGCTTACGATCGGCAGCATAAGTTAACTCGGTATAGCTGGCTTGCTTACCAAGGACTGTAGTCTCCCGCATACTTGCGGGAGGCTGCCGAGAAAGCATTCCCTATATCGATCGCTGTGGAGAAAAGGAGATGTGGTTTTGTGCCGGCACCGCACGCTCTTGCCTTCCACGACGCCTTCAGACAAGTCCACCCCTACCTGGTTGGGAAGGGGTGGACTGGAGCCGGCTACCTGATGTGGCAAATCACCACCCCGGCTTAACCTCCGCGGCAGGGCAGCGGCACAAGAGCGTGTGTTGGAGCCCATGAGAGCGCGACCAACGATCTAGTTGCCTGCGACGCTTACTGAAACTGAATAAGAGGCGGTGTCGGGTGATTTCGCGGCGGCCTCCATCAGGGCCGAACGGGATATGGGGAAGTTATAAACGTCATCTGCTGTCTGAATCGTGCTGAGAAAGTAATGTTCCCCAACCCGCTGGAAACTTACCCTGGGCATGAAGGCAGAGGCGTCTTCGACCTCATTAGGAAGCACAAACACGCTAGTGCCACTGGCACGGTTACTGAGCCTAAGGGCGCCGAGTCGATCAATCGACACTTGCTTCGCCGTGTAGGTGCCTGCAGGGAATGTCTTTCCCCTGACCACAAACTGGAAGGGCAGAGTTACAACAATTCCAGTTTCGCTCTCCGCTTTGGCGGCCACACTCAGCCCAAACAACAATGTGACTGCGACTATAATCCGTGCATAATTCTTCATATATTCTCCTTTAACTCCTCTTACTTGTGCGACGCTCATTGGACGCAATATGCGCAACCCAGTTACAAGCAAATCAACATCTCTCCTTCCTCTGGACGTACACCGATCCGGAAACGCCGTATCCGCGCCAATAAAAATCACTCGGACGGTTCACTAGACCGACTGAGCCGCAGCCGCATACCCTGATATGTCTCGTCGTGGGCGTGCTGCGGGTTCGGCTCGTCGCCGTGTGCCAGTAGTGCATCGCGGCTTTCTATTTGGTATCGATCACGAAATCGATCTTCAGTTCGTTCTTGACCTTCACTGCGCCGCCGAGGGCACTGATCGGTTGAATGCTATAGTCGGTCTGTTTGATCGTTGTAGCGCCGATGTATCTTCCGTCTTCTTTGTGGACGGATAGATGGATCACTCTGGTTTGGCCATGAAGCAGCAGATTCCCGGAGACATTCCAGGCGTTCTCGCCGATTGGTTGGATGATCTCGGACCTAAAGCTGATCTCCGGAAACCTAGAGCTCTCGAGGAAACTTTCCTGCATCGAGTGCTGGACTCAGTCTGATGCTCTTCCGGCATGACCGCGAGACGAGCAGCCTCCACCCGGAAGCTGATGTGGGAAGGTTGGCCGTCATCAATGGATCCCTCCGCAATCGGCGCCATCACAATATGCTCGTGACCGGCAGCCGACAGCAATCCGGTCTTTCCCACATGGATACTAAGGGAGCTGCGGTCTGGGTCAATCTGCTTTTGCGCAGCGAACTATTCTTTTTCATCCCATTCTTCTCGCTTGTGAGGCAAGCATAGGAACGATCTCTGCCATGACGGTTACAAGAATCGTGCGGCGGCAAGCTCATTCAGGTGCTCTGCGAATCTAATGATGAGTCGAGTTTGTCGATCACAGACAGGGGGTGATTTGTGTAAAGCCACCTCGGACACGACACAGATCTTATGCAGCACAAGAATATCTCTACACTCAGTAAGGAACCACGAGAGAGGACGTGGATCATATAGGGCACTCGCTTTTGGAGCGAGTGAGCGTGATAGATCGAATCAACTTTAATGACAGTTTGATTAGAAATGCTGCAAAAGGTTACGGGGATTTGTGTCGCTCCGCAGAACTATTTTGAGGAGCACTTTCGTTGTAACGTTTCGCTCACAGCGGGAGTCCCATTGCTGTCTTGCGGTGGAGGTACTCCATGGCGCGTTATCTCATATACTCTCCTCTGTTTCTCGCGGCCGTGCTCGTCACCGGAATGGCCGTTATGTCTGCACAGTCGAATCGTCCGGATGTTAAGGCTCAGCGACCGGTCCCCAGTGCCGTTCTGGTAGAGCTGTTCACTTCGGAGGGTTGTTCCAGCTGTCCCCCTGCGGATGCACTGCTGCGGAAGGTTGACGGAAAGTACACGGATTCGGGCCAGCTGATCGTCGGCGTCAGTGAACACGTGACCTACTGGAATGATCTTGGCTGGTCCGATCCTTTCTCGTCGGAAGCCTATACAGAAAGGCAGAGCGCTTACGGACAGCGCTTCCATCTCGACAGCATATATACACCGCAGATGGTGATCAACGGCGAGGAACAGATCGTCGGCAGCGACAGTTCCGGTCTCCTTCAGGCGATCCGGAAGGAGGAGCAACAGCCTCACGTGGAAATTCATATCGCTTCAGCCCGTCTTAGCGGAAGTACTTTGTCGCTTGACTTCTCGGTCAGTGGAAGTATTCCGGCCCGCGGAGCTGAGATCTACGCGATCCTGGTCGAGGACGCGGCCAGCTCCCACGTACTGGGTGGTGAGAACTCCGGCCGCACGCTTTCTCATGCGTCGGTCGCGAGGACGATAACTCGGGTAGCCACCATCCAGGCAGCGAGGGAGCGCACCATCCATCTTCCACTCTCGGCCTCTCTGCAGTTCTCGAACCACGGTGGCCAGCATCTTATCCTCTTTGCCCAAGCCCCCGGATTCGGTCCCGTCCTTGGAGTGGACACCACACCGCTGTAAAGATAGAGACGTGGTTGCGGGAGGGGTCGATGAGGAAGAGTACCGATGCCAATCTGGCGTATTGTATGTTGCGGGCAACGTTGGGACTCAACATCTGTATCCATGGAGTGAGCCGTATCCTTCAGGGGCCGGGAGTCTTTGCGAATTCCCTCGTGGGTATGTTTCAGAAGACGCCGCTTCCCGCATGGTCCGTGCACCTGTTCGGCCTTGGACTTCCTTGGATCGAGATGATCCTGGGAGCCCTTGTTCTGGTTGGCATGCGTCTGCGTTTTGCTCTGGCCGCAGGCTCACTTCTAATGTTCGTGCTTACCTTCGGATCAGCTCTCCGTCAGGACTGGGATATCGCTGGACTGCAGCTTATCTATGCCACGGTCTACGCGGCTCTGCTCGCCTTCAGGGAAAAGGACTGGTTTTCGCTGGACTCGCTAATGCTTCGCAGACACGGTTGGGATAGAAACACCGCTCAACCGAGTGGTTACGGCTATTCTTGATCCACTGTGTTGCGACCGCAGTTCTTCCTGACCGCCCTTTGGGAATGGTTACAAGCATCGCCATCCGTTCCTCGCAATTGCGCAGCCAGATACTGCCGGATGGCCAGTGAAGCGTCTGCGATGGGGCTTCTTAGCAGACTAAGTGTCGATTGCCCATTACGGTCTGCCGGCTGTCGATCCAATACGCTTCAGACTCGGTGGACTCACTCCTCTTGGCTTTTGATTCGAGGCACCTCTGATCTTCTACCTCGCTTGGAAGAATGCCGATTCAACTACCGTTTGAAGACCTGCGTCATGAGCTGCGCTTGAACCTGATTCAGTTGCGTCAGCGTCGCCTCCAAAGCCTGCCGGTCTTCAAACGAAGCTTCGTTGAGGATGTCTTTTAGCCGAAACGAGGTGCGCCGCATGAGCAATTCGGCATCCTTTAGCTTCTTGCTGTCGTTGGCAACGCCCATGTGGATCTTCTCTGCATACTGTTGCACCCGTTTGAGGGTCTCCGAAGCCCGCCCGGAATCGCCGGAATGGAACTGTTGGCCGGCTAGATCCGTCATCTGGCTGACGAGTTTGGCATAGAGAAAGCATTTGTCTCTGGGCTGGGCCTGATCCGCCTTCACCTGAAGGGCGGCGAGAGCAGTCGGATCGTCGCCTGGGACCGCGGCAGGAGCAGCGGCACAGGTCAACAAAAATGTAGATATAACTACGGCAGTGGACAAGAGCCGCATCTTCCACCTCACAAACATCTTGCTTATTCTTCCACTCAGACTTGGGATGAGGAGAAAGGTTACAGCGATCTATTTCGTGCCCCTACCAGGTTTCTGTGGCTTAGGTCTGATCACGAGATCAATCTTCAGTTCGTTCTTGACCTTCACTGCGCCGCCGACGGCACTGATCCGTCGAGTTCCCAAGTTCGCTACGTCGTGAGCATACGATGCTCCAGCTTATAGCCTCGGATGAGGCATCAGCCAGAAAGAGATTTGCGTAACATCGTCCGACACCTACGTAGAACCGGCAGTCCTGAAGAATCGACTCAACAATATCCGGAATGCATTAGGGGATCGTCCAAAGAGCCCCGTTTTCAATTGAGACCCTGCCCCGGCGCGTGTACCCGTTCATCGCTCTGGTCGGCGACGGTGAGTCGAGCGACCTCATCCAGCCATGCTTTATACCGAGTCATCGCAACCTTCACTACGCCACGCAAAGAAGCGCTATCCCCAGTCATGTCATGAAGAGGCAATAGCGAAGATCCCTTGAGGTCTCCCCCAACCAGAGATTGCGTGAGAGAGTGCGAATTTGCTTGTGCGGACGCGCTCGAAGATGATTTGATTTCATATTCGACTTCGACCTTCCTGCCGTAGCGAACTCCAAATTGAAATGAATCGCCATCGTGGATCAGGCTGGCGAGGATAGGATCGAGTGACCTTAGCGCGTGCCTTACCTTGTCGTTACGCTCGACCGTTCCTACGACAGACCACGTTGCATCATCGCGACGCAGACGAGCCAGCCTTTGCATCAGGGAAGGATCTACCGCGCTCCGAGCCAACTGCCGGTCGAGTTCCTGCTGGACACTGGATACGGTCCCGAAAAGTGCCACGGTCGAGTCGATCACCGCTAGCCAACGCGCATCCTTCAACGTGCCAAGGTCACGTGGAAGGGCTTTCTGCACCAGCACTCGAATCCCCCTGAATTCGCTCAGACGCGCTCCGTTCTCAACTGCAGCTCTGAAGATGCGCTTCTGGTCGAAATGCCCGCTGATCAGAAGACTGTGCTCTCCCAACTTGCTTGGATCAGCGCCTCCCGCAGCGAATATGATCTGGTGAATGATCATGGAATCGTCGACCCCAACAAGCGAGAGGAAGTCACTACGATCAACCACGTTGCTCTGGCGCACCAGGAGAAAGGCGTCTGGCCGGCCGAGAGGCACTTGGTTAGTCATTCCTGCCACCATCTGGGTACCAGGAGGAACTAGCGAGAGAAGTTTCAGATCTGGGGATGCCCATGTCATCGCGACCGAGATGAATGGGAAGAGCAGCATCGCAAGGTTTCTGTTTGCATGGAATCGCCTCATATGTTCACACTTCGCTCCAAAAGTAGCTGCTTAAGCCCGTAATTGTTCGTCAGGCTTGCATGACCTCGCAGGCTTGCGCGTAGTCAGGATCGGTGTTTGCGAGACGCGTGAGCGCCAGCACGCGGGCAATCATGACATCGCGCCGCGAGCATCCAAGAAGGATCGCGCATTCTTGCTCGGACTGCCCTTCGAGAGCCGACATGACGAATACAAAGCGCTCGAAGTCATCCAGTAAAAGGATTGCGGCAAAGGGGTTGCCCTCTGCCGACATTGCCGGTTCCTTGCTGCGGATGAACGGCAAGCTATCCGGGTGCTCCGGCAGCGGCCTGATCATCTGGATTGCATACTTGAGAACCGCTCGCCGAGCCCACGAACGCGCCCACTCCATGAAAACGACGTCCCCCCCCACGCACTCTCCCATCGCGCAGACAAGACATCGCTCAGCTTTATTCTTGTCTGCGGTTAGCAGGAGGGAGAGCAGGTTTAGACGGTGCAACTCTTCAGTAAGAGTATTAAAGAGGTCGGCCACGGTTGCGTATGATGTTGCTCTTTGGTCAACGATGTGCATTGGCTTCAGCATATTCACCTCTTTCGTTTCCTAAGTCCTGTCCAGTACGCCGATTGCTTTGGATAAGCCACTTTGCGAGGGAACAAAGCGATGACCCCGAACCACGGATTGGTTAAATGTTCTCAGAGTGAATCAGCTTCGTCTTGTGCAGCGTAAGGGGCACGGCTGCAAGTCGCCGGCATTCGGCACGCCTGCTATTAAAGGCAATCGCCGGCGCGATACTCCTTCGCATGAGACATCAGATCCATGAAACCTGAATAAGTTTCAGATGGCATCGTTTGTTATTCAAAGAAGCGGGGCTGCTTCCAATCTAGTTTGGCGAACTGGCTTGGCCCACGTGCAAAGAACGGGACCGTCAAGGGGAGTTTCATGCCGGGAATTGAAGACAAGGTCTCGTAATCACAGCGCAAGCAATGGAAAGTGGTGAGGCGACTGCGCTCCTGCTCGCTGAACGCGCTGCGAAGACCGTATTTGGGGCGCGCGGATCGGATCGTCTTGGCCCCGGAGAAAAGCGGGCCTATGTCCATGCTTTCTGCCTAAAAGAAGCTCGTAACCTTTTGTCTACCCGCGACTCCAATACCACGAGAGCTCCAGATATTAGAGCTCTCTCGTCGTGAAAGTCAAGACCGGCGACGGTGCAGCTAAAGAATGAAGCAGGAAGCCGTGAGCTTCTCTTCTTACGACTCGCTTTCCCCAGCCGGTAGTTCCAAGGACTGCACGTATATTGAAGCACCTATGAGATAGAAGAAGAACTCGATATTCGGCTTCACGCAGCAGTTACAGGCAGCATGCGTGCAGATTCCTAACTTCTTCCTATCTTACCGGCGCAAACTCTCATTGTTAACAACCAAGTCATGCCGGCATGGTTCTGTGCCGTGGAGGGTCTATGTCTCGCAAAGCAATTACACTTTCGATCACAGGGCTGGCGCTCGTTGCATCGCTCGGAGCTTCTCAAGCATCTGCCCGGGATGGTTCAGGGAACTACCCCTTGAATGGAGTCGTTTATGTGGAAACCAACAACAGCGCTGCCGGCCAGAATGCTGTTCTCGCGTTTCGGGGCAGCCCGGATGGACAGCTTCGCGAGTTGGAGAGTTCGCCCTACCTCACGGGTGGCACGGGAGTGCGCGATCTAACTTATTCGCTGGCGACGTTCGCGAATGACAGCCCCGTCATTGCGAACAGGGAGCACACGCTCCTGTTTGCCGTGAACGAGGGTTCAAACAGCATAGCGGTATTTCACATCGGCCTCTACGGAGACCTGACGCCGGTGGTAGGATCACCGTTTGCCTCAGGTGGCTATCAGCCTGTAAGCCTGGCTCTCGTGCGCGACATCCTGACCGTGGTGAACAAGAACGGCGATCCAGCGCAGGCGAGCGCAGAGGCAACGGCGCAGCCCAACTATACGACCTTCCGGGTCGAAGCGAATGGCGCACTTACCCCTAATGCCAACTCCACCCTAACGGCGACGGCTTCCCCCTCGCAGGCAGTTGCGTTGCTACAAAGCCGATACAAGGACTTTGAATCGTTTGGCTATGACGAAAACCAGAAGGGATACGGTCTGGGATTTGTGTTCGGCGCCGATTTTGCAGGAGGCAAACTGCAATCGTTTGAATTGGCCGACAACGGAACCCTTCGTCAAAACCAACCCTTGGGGCTGCCCGCTAATCTTTACGTTGGCCAGACATTTGAGGGCGGACCCGCACCCGCCTTCCCGCTGGGGCTGCTGGTGCACCCTCAGTTTCCAATTCTCTACGTGGGTCTGGTGACGATCAACAAGATAGGGGTATATGTATTCGGCCCCGACGGCACGCTGAACTTTGTCGACGCAGTGGACAATCCTGCTCCAACCAATTGCTGGTTCCTGCTTAACAAGGCAGCGACACGCATGTACGTGGTAGACACGGCAAGCAATCAGGTCACAACCTTTGACGTCGCCACGGATCCGCTGGTACCAAAGGCGTTGGGCGTGACGCAGTTGAAGGGAACCGGCTTTGGTTTCGAGCTGGCGCTGAGCGATGATGACCGATTTCTTTATGTGATCAGCCAGCAGTCCACGGCGACTGGTTCGGCCAGCGACAATGCTCTACACGTGCTGCAGGTTGGCGCCAATGGAGACTCGCTTACAGAGATTGAGACGGACTTGCTTCCCTCTTACCTGCCTGATTCTCCTGAAGGCACACGTTGGCAGGGCGTCGTAGCGTTCTAGCGGGGATCGGCGCGAAGTCCGGACAGCCTGCATTCTCACCGGAGTTGAGGAGAGAAGCGCCAAGGTTTTGCAGGGTCCGGCATGTAGCGCCGCAAACAAGGGGTTGCTCTATTCTTGAACTATCGGTTCGGTTCAGGCATAGGGCACCCGCAACTCATGAGCTGTTGCGTATGTGGTGATGCCAATACTGTAAGCGTGCGGACTTTGCCTACCTCGCCCGTCATCGATTGGCTGTTGCACACCGTTTACATCGAGAAACTGATCGACGAGGACCACGGTGCGTTCGATCTTGCAACTGGTAGCGCGGTTGGGTCCGAGTCTGCACTATGCCGGGATTGCGGTGTTGAAGGGTACGCCGGCCGCGACCATTACAGCGCCGCAGTTGTTAATCAGCTTGTGGCTGTATGCCTACAGCCAAGGGATTTTGATCGGCACGTGAGCTGGGGACTGGAGAACCAAGGCGGCCCAACTTAAGCCGCCATAGCGGGCCAATTCAGAATGCCAAAATCAATAATTGCAGAGCCCCGCTAAATTCGTCTATCATGATTTACGCTGACGAGATTGTGGTCTTGCGATTTCTGGGCTTTTCGTCTTCTCGACGCGGAGATGTTTGCTCCGCCTGTGGGGTGTCTTGATGCCCTTTCTACCTGTTTTGCCGGACGAACAAACGAGCGCAGAGGTTAGGAAGATCTACGAATATGTCACTCGCCGTTGGGGCTTCCTGCCTAACTATTTCCAGGCTTTGGGTCACAATGTTCAGCTTCTCCAAGACCAAGTTGATCTCTATACGAACGCCATGTTTGAGGAGCGGGGCCTGCCCAAGCTCATCAAAGAGCAAATTGCCACCGTCGTCAGCGGAATCAACATGTCCAGCTACTGCCTCCCAGCTCATCTGGAGATCCTGGGCCGCATGGGTATGGACAAATCTCTCAGCCGTAGGCTGTCGATCGACTACAGGTCGGCGCCGCTCGATCCAAAGATCATGGAGCTGTTGAAGTATTGCGAGAAGCTTACCACCGATCCAGGCGACATGCGGCGCGCGGACATCGAGAATCTGCGACAGATGGGCTGGAACGACGCTGCGATTTTCGACGCTGTCCTGATTACGTCGCTCTACGCCTGTGCCAATCGGTTCTCATCTGGCCTTGGTCTCACTCCCGACTTTGATTAGAAAATGAGCCGGCACGACGTGCCTGAAAAAGAGCCACGCCAGAGTGCTGCGTGGACGGGCACAGAGTTGCTTGTCGCCGCATCTACATAATGTCCGGGTCAACCATTAAGTCATCCTGCGGGTGAGCTGAAAGCAAGATGAAGCGGTCTCTACGCGGCCGCTACCATTCGGCATCTTTCCGCAGCCATCTCCTCCAAACCCGAAATACGCACTTGCGGCATCGTTCTTTAGCAACTGCTGAGATAGTCTTGCTAAAGCCCATTTCTGAAACTCATTGCTTGTTCAGCCCGGACTCCCCTTTGAGGAACATCTGCGTAAACATCTGGCTCAGTCGTTCGTGCACGTTGCCTGGTAGAGCTGCGGGTTCCGCATTGCAGAAGATTTCCACTGCCTTACGCGTCGTATCCACCACGATGCGGCAGTCCTCGCAATGCTCCAGGTGGTGCTCCAGTTCCCTCACCAGTTCGGGATCAAGTTCGCCGTCGAGGTATTCAGAAATCTTATCGATGAGTTGTCGGCATCGCATTGCGGGCATCCTTTCCAAAATACTTGGTCAATTCCTCGCGCAACTTCAGTCGCGAGCGTGAAAGTCGTGTCTTTATCACGGGGATGCTCAATCCAAGCAGTGTGGCAGTCTCCTCTAACGAGAACTTCTCAACGTCTCGCAGGGTGAAGATTATGCGCGACTTGGGGTCCAGCTTCTGGATAACGTCCGCCAATATCTGCTGCAGTTCGTTGTTCAGACAGGCCTTTTCCGGGTCTATGCCCCAGCTCTCGATTTCCAGCGGGATGTAGCTGCCATCTTCGCCTTCTCGCGTCTCATCGAGCGACGACTCTTTCCACAAGGCGCGCTGCCTCAGCTTGCCCAATGCCACATTTACCGCGATGCGCACCAGCCAAGTGTAAAAACGCGCGTTTCCTTGGAAGTCCGCCAAGCCGCGGTAAGCTTTCAGCGAAGCTTCCTGGAGCACGTCCTCGGCATCCTGGTGGTTGCCTGTAATACTGAGACCAAGGCGATAAATGTGCCGGTTGTACTGATCCAGCAGTTTGACGAAAGCGGCAGGGTCTCCCGCCTGGGCCGCGGCGACGACGGATTGCTCGTTGTCTAAATGGGTCGGCATTTTCGGAGAATGAAGTCGGAGAAAAAAGTGGTCTCGGCGGCAGATCCTCTCAGACGACGTTCCATCATGTTACACAGATGGACCAATTCGAAAAAAGTCACAAGCCAGCGAAGAATTCTTGCGGTCTGACGACCATCAGAACCCAACCTGTACTTGCATGGAACGACGGGTTCAAGACGCGATTTAAGCAGCCATAAATGGAGGTTTGCCCAGTTGCTGGCTCTCTCCTGTGCATCTGAGTAACGGCTAGGGCACGTTTTGTGCCCCAACATTTGGTCGTGGTTCTCTGTGCGCAAAACCATCGTAAGTTATTGAGTAATTGTAACTTTCTAGGAGCACGAGGATAAACGACCGCCACCTCTTCACGCGGGAATCGCCGCCTCGCAGTCTCAGTTAAATGCCACTGATTCCTCCGGGAGAGCTTGGGGGTAGAGTCTGCTGAATTAGCAGACTGGGTAAGAGAATAAGTTACAGCAGCCGCCTTTAACTTGAATCGTCTGGCTTAGAAGTGGATGACGAATCCCCCAGCCGGCACTATATCGTGCTGACCCTGCTGGCGAAGGGATGCGCCGTAATTTGCCGCGTTGACGGCGTAGTAGTCACGCAGCTCTGCCCGCAGAGAGATAGGGAAAAGAATGTGAATCGGCGTCCTGATGTCGACGCCACCCCCGAACTGCGCTGTTCCGCTATTCCGATTGACCTCCGGATTGAGTGCGCCGTTGTTAAGGCGGGCACTTGTCTGCAGCCAGCCGTAGCCGAAACCTGCGGAAAGCCAGGGCGAAAAACGCCGGTTCGCGAAGGCTTGCAATCGTATTGAGGGAACAACGTACAACGTGGCCAAGCTGGTTGCTGTCCCGGGCTGAGAGGATCCTCCACGGTGGCTAGGCGCGGCGGCGAACGGGACTTCGACAAATAACCCGGTCCGCTCGCCCTTCAGTCTGCGGGCGTAGTCAAACGAAAAGGCCACGCTGCCTCCCAGGCTGAGCGGCGTGCCCGCCGTGGTCGTAAAGCCCGGAATCTGCTCCGACCCGAGCAGAAAGCCCGTCTCATTTTTCCTCTCTTGCGCAGAAGCCGGGAAGGCGATGAGCGCCACCAGGAACACGCGCAGAAGGCCATAAGCAAGTTCTATACCACGATTTTTGGGGTTTCCGGAGTTCTGCAGCATGAATGGGTTCGCAATTCAATAGAAATGGGTGTAGATCTCGCTTGGTTTTGCGCCTTGCGCATCGCAAGCTAGGGCAAGCAGAACCAGCCGAGCTCTGAGGCATGCGCGAAGTAATCCTGGATCCTGGCGGCTTGCAAATCCGGAGCGAGCTTGCTGGCCTCGAACGCACGCTCGATTGCAGTGGCGATCGAATCACCGTCGCGAAGGTCGGCGAGCAGCAGAAATTCCTCGCGCTCGATACGGCGGTAATAGACGGAGTCGTCGAAACGATGCACAGCCAGGTAAACATTGGACCTGCTCACTTCGGGCAGTGTTACCTCCGAGGACTGCCGGCGTTCGGACACCGCGTTGCTGACGATGTCGATCGCGGGAGCCACTTTGTGGACAGCGAGGACTACATCGTCTACGGGATACTGCAAGTCCAGTAACTGCAGGTGTGGCTGAAGGCGCAGGGTGGAGTCTCGTCCCAAAGCAGCAAAATCCTCCCAGCCTAGAGGCATCAGACTTGCTCCGTCGAACGCCTCAATGTAGGCCCATTCTAATCGAGCCACGTCAACGGCCAAGGCGTGTTGAGGGCCGGTAAGTTCAGGGTAGGACGCGAGCCAGGCCGGCAACCTGGCTCCGAGATTTCGCAGCGTAAAGGAAGTAGACGGATTCTCGCGCAGGTAAGCCAGCACCAGCGAGTCGAATCTCTCCCGGCCGAGAACGGCACGGAGGGCGGGGAAATCTTCCGATACGGCGTCGATCACGCGAAACCAATACTGCCGGTTGTAGATCTCGAGCCGCTCAAATGAGGTAAGAAGAGAATTAGGTTTGATATAACTGGACGCGATCTCGTCGGAGGGCAGCCCCTGCTCGTTCATGGCTCGCATTGCGAAGTCGGGCGTCAGGGGACGCATCACGTCCTGGGACATGCGTCGCTGGAGTTCCAAAAGGTTCATGCGGGCACCTCGTCGAAAGGTTCAGGGTATAAATTGGTGAGGACTTCAGGTTCGAGTTGCGCCGGCGTCGCACGATAGCGGTTTGCTTTGAGCGCTTCTGCATGCACCTCGGCGAAGGACGGGATGTTGTCATCCCACTCCAGCAGTGTGGCCGTGGGCCCCGTGCGCTCGATCGCGCGAGCGTACAGTTTCCAGACCGGGTCCAGCACCGGATGGTCGTGGGTGTCGAGGGTGTACTTCTCAAACCTGGAGTGGCCGGCGATATGTATTTGGGCCACGCGGTCCGCATCGACGCTGTTCACATATTGCAAAGGATCAAATCCATGATTCTGCGAGGAGACATAGATATTGTTCACATCGAGCAGAATGCCGCAGTCGGCAGCGTGGACGACCTCGTTCAGAAACTCCCACTCTGTCATCTGAGACTCGTGAAACTCGGCATAGCTGCTCACGTTCTCGACCGCGATTGGGATCTCGAGAAAGTCCTGCACCTGGCGAATACGGCTCGCGGTCGTCCTTATGGCTTCGAAGGTGTACGGTAGCGGGAGCAGATCGTGCGTGTACCGTCCGTCTACGCTACCCCAGCACAGGTGATCCGAAAGCCAGGGAGTCCTGGTGCGCCGGGTGAGTTCCTTAAGACGTTTGAGGTGCTCGCGATTAAGCGCCTGTGCTGAGCCAAAGTACATGGAGACGCCGTGCTGAACGACCTTGTATTGCTCAAGAATCTGGTCGAGTGTCTTTAAAGGGCGGCCGCCATCGATCATATAGTTTTCCGAAATGATCTCAAACCAATCGACGAGCGGCTTCTCAGACAGGATGTGATCGTAATGTGGGACCCGCAGTCCAATACCGACGCCGTAATCGGTAAAGGCATTAAATCGGTTGGCTGGCATCATAAGCTCCTGTTCTTAACGGAAGAGGGAGAGTTGGAGGCTTGTGCATCGCAAGCCCCCAACAAACACCGGAACTAGCTAGCCTTCGGAGGTGTGGAGCCGTCAGTGGCGCAGCCGCCCTGGCCTTTGCAAGCGTTCTTGCCTGGGTCTGGGCCGCCGCCCTGGCCCTTGCAATCGTTCTTGCCTTTGCAGGAGTGCTTGGTTGTATCCGGGGTTGGCTGGTTCTGAGCGACCAGCAGCACGCCGGCGTTGGAGGATACTCTCACCGCAGAGGTGCTGCCCTGCTGGGCGGGTTGTGCGTTCAAGCGAGCAGCCGTGCCGCCGAGCATACCTGCAAACGCAGCGGCGATGGCGAGGGTATTTGCGGAATAGACCTTCATGGATGAATACCTTTCTGGGTTGGGCCCACGCACCGTGTGCGCTGGACGTTTTTGTCTCGGGGTTTTACTTTGCAGGAGCGAAGTTGTATGTCACGACCCTTCTCTCCTACCGGGTGTTAGAACGAATAGCGAGTGCAAAGTTACAAGCAATCGTTTTTTCCTCTTCAAGGCCGACGCCCAACGTCCGGCTGTCGCGGTGCAGTGATCCCGAGCCGTATCCGCGAAAGCGGCGCTGCGGCATCGAAGACAATGTGGCTACCCTCTTCATAAACACCTAGCTGTTTCCAGAGGAGAGGAAGATCTACGGGAACTGGAGTTTCGCTCCACTTGTTATAAAGATCCTGAAGCACCGAGGTACCCGTCGCCTTATCCCCAACGCTTAAGACGCGAGCCATGGGCCAATCTTTGTCGATGGTCCCGCCCGCTGCGACAATCGCGCGGAGCGCATCCTGCAGCCCATAAGTGTTGTCCGTCTGCCTCCTTATCTCAACATCCGCAACGAGGCAGAACAAGGCTCCGCCCCAATACGTGCGACCCCAGGTATGTGTATGATCCAGGCCACGGTCGAATGCTTTCGGTTCGCCGTGCCACATGCCGCCCAACATGTCGGCCCACACCCGCTCCGTCCCTAGTTGACCCGCCTGTGAACGTGCGATTGGTTCGACGTAAGTGGCGATACCTTCTTCCAGCCAGTGCTGCGAATCTGGCAAGGATGCCAGGGCCATGTGAACCAGCTCATGGGTCACGATCCAGTCTGTATCGAATTCCTGCAGCGTGGTGTGCTGGCCGATGACGAGCCGAGTTACGGCTGGAAAGCCGTCTCTCTTTCCCCAGGTAGTCCCTCGCAAAATCCCATGTTCGCCGGCTGCCACAACGATCACGATGCGAGCCGATGAAACAGGAAATCTTCCATAATAAGCCGCCACGGCCCGGGCTGCGTTGTTGACCTTAGCGATGATGCAGGCCTTAGGAAGATCGGGTTCTATACCCGTGAAGTCGATTTGCAAGTCGGCCACGCCCATCTGAAATGAAGGAGCGGAAGTCGTGGTCAGTCTAATTGGATGCGCCGGCATGATCGGCATGATCAGAAAACAGCTCAAGATAGTTCGCGCTGCTGTCAAGTATGGCGAAGCCGACTGCAGCCGGCGACACAAACAGAGACGCCGTTGCTGAAATCGTCTCATGATCTCCCGTCTGCTTCGAATAGCTGTCTGACGCGCCATGGGGCCGCAGGTTACACGTTTTTTTACGAGGAGTTGTGACTTACACCGGCGAGCGGTAGAAGGTAATCAAACCACATCTTCTCTGTAACTATTCAGTGGCCGTTGCGCTCTAACGCGACGATGGATTTTGCAAACGGCGAATGCAACTACTGATGAGTATTGATTGATTCCTGGTGACGTGAAGAAAGAAGACACCATGAAACCCTTGCTCCGTTATTACTCACTTGCCGCAGAGAAGATCTCTTATCTGCGGTCGCCGTTTTTGCTCGCTGTGCGCCTTTACTGGGGCTGGCAATTCGTCCAGACAGGCTGGGGTGAGATGCACCACATCGAAAAGATCACGGGCTTTTTCATGAGCCTGAACATTCCGTTTCCCGCCTTCAACGCCTACTTCGTATCAGGATTGGAATTCTTCGGCGGCCTGCTCCTCATCGTTGGCTTTGTATCCCGCTTCACCGGCCTGCTGCTGGCATTCAACATGCTCGTGGCGTATTGGACAGCGGATCATGAAGCGCTGGTTTCAATCTTCTCCGATCCTGGAAAGTTCTATGTAGCCGATCCCTACACCTTTCTCTTTGCGTCGCTCATGGTGCTTATCTTAGGTGCAGGTTTGTTTTCTGTGGACGCGCTGGTTGCGAAGCGTCTCGATGTGCAGGCCTAGTACCTATGACGGGGACTTGCGAAACCAGAGATGAGGCGCAGTTGATCGCCTCCATTCTGGCCGGAGAGACGCAGCTTTATCACGAACTTATTCGCCCTTATGAGCGCAGCGTTTACATGATGGCCTTGTCATACATGAAGAATGAGGCTGACGCGGAGGACGTCGCGCAGGGGGCGTTCCTGAAGGCTTTCCAACATCTCGCGACTTTTCGCGCGGAGGCAAAGTTCAGTACCTGGCTCGTGGGTATTGCCCTGAATGAAGCGCGGACCCGCCTGCGGCACGAGGCGGTCATGCGAATGGAATCGATCGACCATACTCCGGAGGAGGGCGGTCACATCTCGCCCGCAATTCTGCGAGACTGGCGGGAAGTTCCTTCCGAAGCCTTGGAGCGCAAAGAAGTTCGAGAGATGCTGGAGAAGGCGATTACAAGCCTCCCCGACATCTATCGTGAGGTGTTTTTACTGCGCGATGTGGAGGAGTTGAATAACGTTGAAACTGCGGCCGCTCTCTGCATCACTGTCGGAAACGTGAAGGTACGGCTGCACCGCGCGCGCATGATGCTGCAAAAACAGATGACACCCCTGCTGAGAAATATGAACCCAAAGAGGAGATGGATCCCGTGGTTTTAGACTGCAAGCACGTGTGGGACTGCATCTCCGGGTATTTAGACAACACGTTGCCTCCGCAGATGCGAGATCTTGTTCAAAAGCACCTTGAACACTGCGAAATCTGTTCTGCGATCCTGGATTCAACGCGCAACATTCTGATCCTGACCGCCGACGACATGGTCTTCGAGCTGCCGGTCGGCTTCAGTGAGCGTCTGCATGCTCGGCTCGATGAGGAGATGGCCGGCTAGAGCGAGTGGTGCAAGGTGAGATGCAGGTACTCTTCTACGCCAATAAGCACGAGCGTGGCCAGCGACAAAACCAGTTGGGCGAGTTCCGTTCGCTTTTGGCGGAGGCTCAATGGCTTTTGCCGCCACTGCGCAGCAGGGCGGTTGCGAAGATGGCGAACATGCATAAGGATGGCGAGATTCAGCAGCGAACCGAGCAGGGCGATGATTATCATTGGAACCCGAATCGAGTCGGTATGAAATCGGACCATCGCTGCTCCTGCCCCCGTGCTCAGGGCAAGTGAGCCTATTCCGATTGCTATGCGGAGACCGTTGATGGCCACGATGGCTCCGCAAATGCTCTGAAGCAGGGCAAACGAGAAACTGGACCAAGCGATCACGCTTCGGTTGCGCACGAGCTCGTCAGGCAGGAGTGGGGCGGCGGCATCGCGAGATTTGAGCGGTTCAAAAGGAGTGGACGACATTGGGTTGCTCCGTAGGGGTACATCTTCTGTACCCGACCAAGTTTATACGATTGCCTCTTAGCAGGCGGCGTAGATCTTTGTAACCTTTTTGAGCCCAGCCAATCCAATGTCGAAGAATACTGTTCTCGCTCAACGCGAGACTCAAATCCACTCTGCAGAATGGCTCACTGCGGGGAAGTCTCTATGACTTCCTGAGGACGGCGCTGCTATTTTCCGGGGATCGTTTGTATGCAGCCTGCGTTCCTCCGGCTCGAGGCGCTTACGCGGACAGCATTATGTGTGGGAAGGGGGATTTTTCCCATTGATTGCCGGTTTGGGCGACATCCAATCGCAGGCCGTCAAAGTCATCCTCCAGTTCTGCCTCGCCTTCATGATTGGAGCAACATTCGGTCTGCTCTTCCAACGCGATGTTCGTGGCTACTGCTCCTGCATGGGTTGGGCCTGGGTTATACAGTCCTTTGGTGGTTCGCAGGGTCTCTCACGCTTTTTCCGCTGGCAGGGCGGATTCCTGTCTCCCGGTGTAACCTTCCCGGTCCCATAACAACCTCGAACGCCTTTCAAGCGCGAGGAATAACGCGCAGGTGAATCTGTAACCGGTAAAGCCGCATAAGCGTCTCACCATACATCGCCTACAAAACCCAAAGAAGGATTCCAACTGTCATGATCCCGAATGTTCCCAGTACTCTCCTCACGGCTCTTGTTACGATGACCTTTCTTTGCATTTGTGCGGTTTGGCCGTCAGCCTCGGCTCAGTCCGCCTTTCATGTGAACAAGAGCCTGTACTCCGAAAGTGCTAACGCTGCTGCGGACATTGAGGCCGCCGAGAGGATCGCCCGCCACGACCACAAACGTATACTTCTGGACTTCGGCGGGAACTGGTGTGGGGACTGCCAGGTGCTGGACTTCTACTACCATCAGGCACCCAATGCCGAGCTCCTCGCCAAGTACTACATCGTGGTTCACGTCGACGTCGGCCACATCGACCATAACGTGAACATCGCGAACCGGTACCGTGTACCGATCGGCAGGGGTGTGCCGGCTCTCGCCGTTTTGGACGCGAATGGCAAACTACTTTACTCCGAGCTTGAGAAAGAGTTTGAACACACTACCCCGGAAGCCGTCACCGCGTTCCTCGAGCGCTGGAGAGCTTGACAGTCTTATCTCTCGCATCGCCTTCGTTCGTGGAGTGTGATGGCACTGGGCGGTGGAATCGTAACCGCCCTTGCGCGCCGTACATTGTCTCGAAAGTCCCAGCCGGTGCACGCGGCTTCCGGCTGATGGGTCAACCGTACCCGGACGCAACCTGAAGAGTGCTACGCAGGAGATCGTCCCCGGAAATCCGTTCGAAGGGGCTGCCCCGATCGCGCGTCGCAAGGGCTTCCCCAATCTTCCGGGCTACGCTTGTGCATACCTTCGCTTCGCTCCGCCCTTCCGCTCCTCCAAGGGTGGGTAGACTACCCCCCGACGCCAGCTACAACTCCCAACTCGATCATTGGTTCGCCATGGGCAGTCAAGTCAGATCTGCGCTAATCCGCCATCAACACAGATCTCGCTGCCGTTCACAAAGCTGGAGTCGTCGGAGGCGAGAAACAGCGCCGTCGTCGCGATCTCTTCCGGGCGTCCGAACTCCTTGCGAGGAATGGCTGACAAGAAGTACTCCTTTGCTTCCGCAGGGGCGTTCGCGAGAGCGTTGGTAGCGATCGGTCCCGGGCTGAGCACGTTGACGCGAATCCTGCGCTCTGCGAGTTCTACCGCCCATGATCGCGCGAACGATCGCAGCGCTGCCTTGCTTCCCGCATAAACGCCTAGCCCTGGCATACCCTTGAGGTGAGCGATCGAACCGTTCATGATGATCGATCCGCCATTCCGGATCATGGGAAGCGCCTTCTGCACGGTGAAGAGTGTTCCGCGGGTATTCAGGGAAAAGATGCTGTCGAACTGCTCTTCGGTGATCTCCCCCAGCGGCGCGCGACCGCCATGACCGGCGCTGGCAAACACGACATCGATACAGCCCTTCTCCCGCCTGACCGTCTCGTAGAGCCGATCGAGATCAGCCAACTTCGCCGAATCGCCCTGCACTCCGGTCACATTTCGTCCAATCGCTTTGATCGCGTTGTCCAGACTGTCTTGCCTCCGGCCCGTGATGAACACGTGCGCGCCCTCTTCGACAAACAGCTTGGCTGACGCCAGCGCCATTCCGGAGGTTGCTCCGGTGATCACCGCCACTTTGCCGTCCAACTTGCCCATCTCGACTCTCCTTCACGTCCGCTTTGGAAGTTCGGAAATAATGAAAACTGACCCGCTTATCGAGCGGGTGGTCGATGCGAACGACCGTCGGATACGCGGAGAAGCTCGGTAATCGGGCGCCCGGGTCCGCGCAACGTTACAGAATACTGCGGAGGAAACACTATCTCTTTATCGGCTCGCAGCGACTGACCGCGCGAGCGAGGAACTCCGCACGTACCCTTTCTCATCGTTAGAGATCTGGGGCTCAGTTAGGTTACAGTCTCACTTCGAAAATCACCTGTGTAACCGTTTGAGAGTCGCTGTGTCAAATGAGAAGCGTTCGGTTGAAGGCAGATCTATGCAGCTCCGTTTCTTATTTGCTTTTTCGTTTACGCTCCTCAGTATCAGCGCGGTTGCGTGTTTCGCTGCGCCCAGCGGGGCAGGCGCAGAAGGGCCCGCTTCTGTAGCGGTCGTGGAGCTCTTCACATCAGAAGGATGTTCAAGCTGCCCTCCGGCCGATGCTTTGCTGCGCGAGATCAACTTGAAGCAAACGAGCGCCGGACAGTTGATTGTGGGCATCAGCGAGCACGTGACGTACTGGAACGATCTCGGCTGGAAAGATCCGTATTCCGCTCCGGTTTTTACGGACAGACAAAGTGTGTACGCCTCACGGCTTTCTCCCGAAGGGCCCTACACGCCACAAATGGTCGTGAACGGCCGTGATCAGTTCGTAGGCAGCGACGGCGGGGCTCTTGAGCGCGCGCTCCGTGACGATGCTCGGCGAGATCATCTCGCTCTGCGTATTATTTCCTCCACTGCCTCCGGCTCTGGAGTGGATGTGATGTTTGCACTTACGGGCCATCAGTCGAAGCCTCTAGATATCGTCGCAGTTCTTACGGATGACACGGACCGATCGAATGTTCTACGCGGAGAAAATAACGGCAGGCTCCTTGAGCATGTGTCTGTCGCTCGTTCGCTGACGCTCGTGGCAAAAGTTAAGGACGACGCAGAAGAGTCCATTCATGTTCCTCTGCCTGATGGCTTTCAACTTGGTGGTGGATCAGGGCACCACCACCTCATTCTGTTTGCACAGGAGCCGTTGCAGGGAGCAATCGTTGGTGCCGCCACGATGCCTCTCTGAATTTGCAGGGTGGTCTGTAACCAACCGTTGGTCCAAGCTTCAAACGTGCGGCGGGGAAAGAGAACCTCGACGCCAGTTTCCGTCCAGCTATACCGGGTCAAACTCAACTTCCAGGGACATCGCCTGGACCAACCGAGAAAGGAACTCTTCATGAAGACCTCCACAGTAAGCAACCTCGCTCTGGCCGCGGCTTTCGCCGGCCTCCTCGGCGGCACGACCGCGCGCCTCAACGCCCAACCTGTTTCCGGAAACTCGGAAGCGACCGCCAGCTCCTCCGTATTTGCCGGTGTTATGGTGGCAGCGGACAAGAAGGACTTGCCCAAGCACGCCTGCAAGGGGCAGAACGACTGCAAGGGCCAGGGCGGCGGCGACAAGAAGCACGCTGGCAAGAACGCATGCAAGGGCCAGGGCGCTTGCGCGACCGACGGTTCGAAGCCCCCGAAGAGCTAACCTCAACCCGTGTAGGAGGCTCAGTTCCCATGGACCTCTTACACGGACCTATTGCGTCACCCAGAACGGGAGTACTACCAGGAGTGTCTTTCCATGCTCGTTTTTGATTGCAACTCCCACAGATCCGATTGGTCTGCCACAGGGCAGTTCAACCGAGCGATGCGCCTAGTCCTCGCCTTCGCCTGTACTTTCCTAATCGGGGTGCGCGGATTCGCGGAGACTCCGGCAGTAGGCGCTAAGGCACCCGACTTTACCCTTTCAACTCCCACGGGGAAAACCGTCCGGATGTCGGCCGAGCAGCGAGGGCATAACCTCGTCCTGGTTGTGTTGCGGGGATTCCCCGGCTATCAGTGCCCCTACTGTGTGAAACAGGTTCACGACTTCATCGACCATGCCTCAGACTTTGCCGCAAAAAACACGAGGGTTCTCCTCGTGTATCCGGGACCTCCCGCCGATCTGGATCAGCACGCCAAGGATTTCCTGGAGAAGCAGGCTGAATTGCCCGCCAACATCGTTCTTGTGACGGATCCGGATTATACGGTGACCAAGCTGTATGACCTGCGTTGGGATGCGCCTCACGAAACCGCATATCCGTCCACGTTCGTTCTCGACAAGAAGGGGATGATTGTTTTTGAGAAGATCAGTCATAGCCACGGCGATCGCCTATCCGCGGAGGACGCCCTAAACAACCTTCCAGCGCACTAGGACTTATGAGGCTGCGCCAGGGAACCTTGGGCACGGCCCTTTTTCTTGAAACCACTTAGGTAAACCATGCCGACCGTTTGTCGCCAACTTATGTCGAGAGACTCATGTTCCCTGGCACATCGCCAGTGACTGCAAACAATTCAGCGCGCACTGTATTTGAATCATTCGTTTTGCCGATTCTGTACCTAACAACTATGATGAACGTGGATCGCTCTACCTCTCTTGGAGCTTCTCGGCTAGGATATCCGCAGTCTGGATCTGGGGATGCGTAACAAAGAGTTCCTCGGCTCTCGCGAAGAGCGCCTTGGCAACTTCACCGTTTATGTGCGCTTTCCGCCCTTCCTCATCCTTGAAGGTGTCAAAGATGCCAAACATTGCCGGCCCAATCTTGAAGGCGAACCATGCCGTCGTACCTGTTTCGGCGTCGACAAGGGACCGTGCGGACTGAAGAAATTGTTCTACTTCAGCCTCTTTGCCAGGCCGCGACTGCAGCGTCGCCAGTATTCCAACCCTGTTCATCTGAACTCTCCTCGCATCTCGCAAGATGGTGATTATTTATTTGGTGCCCGGCACACGTCCGGACACACAACTGCATGCTCGCGACCGAAGGAACACAGAGAGCTGGTGCTCCGTGAACCTGGTCACCCGCGTCATTAGAAGCACAACTCCGGGGAAGGTTACAGTCATGACAACGAATTCCAGGTCTTTGGCCGGCGAGTATCAGAGATTGGCGGTCCGCGGGGTGTAACCTTTCCGCGGCTCAACATTCACACACTCGCGCAAGATTCGTGACGCTACTTCGAACGGTGACTTTTCGGCCAGCGTGGGAAGAGTGTTTGCGCGAACAGGTCCCTCGCCGAACGCTGTCAAAATGAAATGAGGGATTGCTCAAACCCAACGACTGTCAGGTTTGAACAATCCCAGAAGAAGAAGGTTTTTTCAATCTAATCTTTGGACAATCGGGCAGTTGATTGAGAAACCAGAGCTGCCGAATGCTGTTCCAGCAGGAAATCCGGTGATTAAACCGTCTTGTGCGTAGGTGAGAATCTGGAATTCCTCACGCAGTTGCTGGCGGTAGCCCTTCGAAATGGCGTCGTCAGTCCAGGTATATAACTGCGCGTTCCACGCCGGGCTGTAGTCGAGAGCGAGCGTCGGAATCCCGCCCAGAGTGTTGTTCGGCCGATGAGCGTCGTTCAGGTCAGCTGAGAGCCCCTGACGCTGAGGATTATCGCAACCTTCCGTGCCGTTGGTGGCGATGAAGATGCGCTCGATCGGGCTGCCGAAGCTGTCGTCATCCCCAAGGAGAAGTTTATCCATCAGCGGCGCGTAGGTGTTGTGCTCGATTGTCGCGGCCAGGGTGTTGCTGGAGTCCATGGATAAGTACCAAACGGGGCGGCCGAAGCTGAAGCCGTTGATCAGGTTCAAGGTGACGGTCATGTTGATGGGATCGATGGCCACCACTTCGTCGTGAACCTTGGTATAGTCGACGTTGCCGTTGGGAAAGTTGATCTGGCTCGCATCAACACCGTATGCGACCATTGGAGCGTTATAGATAACACCCTGGGCGTTCGTGATGCTGACGAAGGGGCTATAGTTACTGTCGCCGACTTCGCCCGGAGTGTAGGACGTGGGAGGAAATTCCGCTCCCTCTGGTCCGGCTACGAGGTTGCGAACCGCCGCGAAGTTGACAGTGCCTTTATCGAACACGATGTTTCCATTCGCGTCCAGGTTGCCAGTTCTTGCCGCGGTGTTGACGAAATTGAGCTTTGCGGAGAAATTCAAGCCGAGTTCCTGGGCGACCCCCTGATCGGAAACGTCGGTCAGGATGTACCAGGCCGTCTTGCCGGTGCTCTTGACCGATCCCTTGTACAGAGGGATGGTAATTGTGCCGGCAGTGGCGTCGACTTGACCGGTATTGAGCAATTGCACAGGTCCGACCAAGCTCTGGTTAACGGTGGAAGGCGAGGGCCCGAAGTATGAGAGGGGTACATTCGTGCCGGTACTGGCCGGGGCAGGGAACAAGTCGCAGCCGGGTTCTCCGAGATCGCGCGCTCCGGCTCCGGGACCTTGTGCCGAGTTGATTCCCGACGAACTGTCAGCTGCGTCTGCCGGCGCCGCCGACTTTGCAACAGGACGCTTTGCGAGGAGATGCACGGCCATCGCCTCCGGGGATATCGGTGGCCTAGCCGCCACGGCAGCTTGCCCGAAGGCTGCTGAGGGCACGAGGCTGCCCATCACGGTTGCGCTAGCCAGGATGAATAGTTTGGTCGAGGAGAAGATGCGTGACCGCACGGCGGTCACATTCAGGCCTTTTCCGGAAGGGGAGGACCCACGAAGAACAGAAATCATTGTCGGACTCCTATAAACGGACTGCACAACGAAGTGCTGAGTGTGTATCTCTACACCTTGTTGTGTTGCTGTGAGAATGACCAGCTCTCGATTAGTTACAAAAACAATAGCTAATTGGTGCGAATTTAATTAGGTAAGACGGGACCGCTGTTCCGGGAAACCTTAGCATCCCTCGACCGAAAGCAGACGCGTGCACGCGTCCGCTTTCGGCCCGTTGCGTTGGCAACTCTTTAGGGCAGAGGTCCCACCCGCTCTTGCCCCCGATCTTGCGCAGCTCTCGCCCCTTCGGGCCAACTCCCCTCCCCCAACTCGTCGCGGCCGAAAAGAAAAGCAAAAATCCTGTATCTTTTTCCCCGCCTGTACCTCCTACTTGGGTACGTGGGCCCCGATGATCACCATAGAGGCGGAAAGAAATTAGTGCTCAAGGCCGCAGATGGGACCAAGACCACCTTCCGCCTGACCGACCATGCAGCTGTCGACGAAGGCAAGGACATCGGAAAAGGTAGCGTGAAGTCTGCCCACGTCACGGTGTATTACACGGAAAAAGGAGGCAAGAAGATAGCCCACTTCTTTGAGGCATCCAGCTAGTGGGAAACCCAATCTAGCGAGGTGTTGCAAGCCGGCCACTTTCCAAGTGCGAATCTCCGGTTTGTTGATACCCATGGCGATGTGCACATTCGATACTTTTCGATGATCTATTTCTTCAGTCACGACGCAACGCAGCTTCGATGTCACTTTTGACGGATGTGGCCGTTACCGTCTGCTTGACGCTGATCACACCCGCCCTAGGCGAGCGAACGAATATAGCTCCTGTGCTGCAGCCACAACTGGCGGCCACCGAGGCCGCGCTATTAGGCGAGAACTATGACGCGGCTGTTCCCAGAGCAGGTAGACCAATCGACGACGTCATTGCGCACTAGCAGCCTTTGCGCCGAAGAGAGTCACGCCAGGGGAGGAAATGACAGCCCCTGCAGAAATGTGCGAACTAAGCTAACTAAGTAAACTAAGTCTGCTCCTGCATTGATTCCTCGTTGGCCGTTTCCTCAAGTGTTGATTCATCGTCTGACTTCTCGTCGTTCAAGGATTCGGATTCTGGTACTGCAGACCAGAGGGTCGACGGGCGGCCCCCGCTGGGCTGGCTGCTTTGGTAGATTGCACCCAACGATATGAGTTGTTCGAGTGCGGCTTCGATGCGACTGCTGCTGAGACGGCCGTGGAAGAGGGCACCTATTTGCTTTCTGGACAAGAAGCCTTCGCTGGAGGTGTTGATAGCTTCGAGGATACGGTCGGTGGTGTGGTCGCCGGTGGCTGTGCCGAAGAACAGGGAGGCGCTTGCGGAGCAGTAGTCCCACACGGCGAGGGCAGCCTGAAGGTGAGGCAGCCGGATGATGGGGCTGCAGTCGAGAACGGCGTATATGGCGCTGAGGCGCAAAACCTGGGCTTCGGCCCGACTGGTGGCGGCGCCGTAGAGGCCGGGACGAACATGGCTCAAGGCCGGGTAGCAGTCGCGCCAGAGAGCTCGCGCCTGGTCGTCTCTTACGAGGCGGATGGTATGCGCATGGCCCACCCAATCGAGAGCGCGGCGGAGTTCGGCGACGACGGCGGAGAGTTCATGGGCGTCCAGATTGCCGCCTTCCGGCAAGCATTGGCTGCGCTGCACTCCAGTCCAGAGACAACGGTTGGCGAAACCGTTCTGTGCTTCTGTAGGGTGGAGACTCTCTGCGAGTTCGCGCTGCGTGATGTGGGCGATCAGGCTGATATGCGTGCCGGTTGCCTGGATGGGGTGGAGACCATGAAGCGAGCGGAGGTCGCCACTATCCCAGGCGCAACGGAGCAGGGGGGAGAGGTGGCCCTTGGCACGCCGCAAGGAATGGAGAACGGCGGCGAATTCTTCCGAGAGCGCGAGCAGGCGGCGGTCCGTGGCCGGCTGCTGATCACGCAGAGCATAAGTAAGCGCCGCGGGCGTCAAGCGAGCGGTGTTGACACGCTCGGTGACCCAGGGGTGGTCGACCTCGTCGAAGAGGCGGCGGATCTGGTTCCAGCTTGTCCCCTTGCGAGCCTTGCTGGACTCGCCGACCAGCACCACGAAAAGGTTGAGACCATGGCGGGTGGCATCGACCATGCAGTGGGGCGCGGGACCCACGGCATTGCCGAACGCGGCCAACAACTGGAGGAGGATGGCGGCGGGATGGGCCTCGCTGTGCGGGGCCAGGCCACATACGGCCAACCCGGCGACGCCGTAAAGTGCGGCATCGCCGAGGATTGGATTCGGAGACGCGCTGGGCCGTGGCGGTGTGGGAGGCGCCGGGCGGGACTGTCGCTGTGGCTGTGGCTCAAGCTGCAGTGGTTTGCCGGTGAGTTCGACCATGCGACGTTGTATGTCGGACAGAGTGGGCAAGGATGGACGGGTTATCCCGCCGAGCACGTTAGATTTCATAGTTTGCCTGCTTGCGCGATTGAGAATTGGCGTGGAAAGTTATTGCCCGGTTGGCGTTGTTGTCGAAGGCGGGATGAACCAGGCGCAAAAAAAGATTGCCGGGTCGAGGGGCCGCGTTCTATCAGCGGTGGAGCGGAGTGCCGCTCGGATGTTGAACGCTGCTTTCTCATTTTTGTCCGCACGTCTCCATATCCCCGATAAGTGGGGTGTTGGAGGATCTGCCAGTGGGGGACTCTTAATTAGGAAGGTATTACCGCATACTTCTGGCGTCGATAGCATTTGCAAATAAAGATGAGGATATAGGGGTAGTTAACTCGCAGTTAATACCCAGATCACGCTCAGATTGTGTTCCAGGATCGATCCGCCGTTTGGCTGGGATACGATGCCATGCGCGAACAAAGTCGGCAACATCGTTGAACGTTAGGCTGTTGCTAATGCTGTCCACGGTGTCAGTCTAATCTCCGACGGCGGAAGAGCGTCCTCGTTCGTTCGTCTGTCCACGCGAATTGATTTACCGATAACCCGACTTCACAGGAAGTTTCGCGCGAAGATGATTTCCGCCAGGTTAAGCGCATCAAACGAGCTCAATGGCGCGTCTATGCCAGAGCGGGCTCCAACACAGCAATCCGCGTCACTGCGATGACGCTGATGTCGTCCTCCTGCCCGAAGCTCTGCGCGGCACTGGCCACTTCAGTGGGGGATGTTCGACCGTGAGCGTCCTGGGCTTCATGTTCCATACCCTGAAGGCCAATACCCTGGTGGAGGAGCCTGGGTTGCCACCGGCTAGTTGCGACAGCGGGAACCATCATGGGCTGGCTGAAATAGTCGACCGGTGTGCTGCCGGTGAAGTCGCCGAAGTGCCCGATCCAGCTCTCCGTTGTCGAAGAACTGGTATGCGTCGTCCACAGTGTGCTCGGCCAAGGCCAGTTTCTCTCCGGGCCGCTCCTGCAGATGCACCCGGATGCGATACCAGGCATAGCCCCAGTAACCAGGATGGCCCTTGGCGGTCCGGCCAGGCACATCGCCTGATGTTCCGGTGGTGGGGTTAATATGAATCCCGCCTTCCTTGTGCCGGCCGGTACTCGCTCTCGATCACCAGTCCATCTGGGCGCGTCAGGCAGGTCCACCGCTCACCTCCTGCGCCTGCTTCACTTCGAGTCGTCATCAACCGCTGTGCGCGCACCGAGTTGCAGCAGCCGCCGCAGCAACAGCAAGGCCACTGCCACCATCAGGAGCAGATACGCGATAACGCCTACGCCGATCGCCACCCCCCACGGAAACCACCACATCCGCATATGGATGACCTGCAAGGTCTATCTGCAAACAGGCTGATCCCCAGCAGCACCACTGCGGGCAGCACCAGCCAGCCCTCCAGCCCCTGTCTCCGAATGCCCTGGATAACGATCCATAACAGCAGGAGAACAGGAGCAGCCGAACAACCAGGACGACCATGTGGAAGGCAACGGCAACTGGATGCGGGAAGACACTCAAAGAACAGGTCGTCGCCATCGGCCCCGCGACGATGTAGAACATCGGTCAAACCGCCCGGCTCGGCCCACAGCGGCCCATGTGTGACGGGATCGACCGGCGAATCGCCAACCGTGAACTTCCACGGTCCGTAGAGCGGGACGGCGGACTGGCCGAGGCTGATCTCAGCCATGTTATCTGCAGCACTTTCGGTCTTAACGGGCACAGCGTGGGCCTGGGCCTGAGCCCAGCCACTATATCCGAATAGCAGAAGCACAGGAAACGCAATGCGAAAGCGTCTTGCCATAGCGGGATCGATCCTCTTTCTCGCAAGAAAGCCGCTGCACGGACTATACGCATCTTCTGGGGGACATGGAATCTTCCACTCCAGTCCCTGTGCTCGTGGTCCAATCAGATGGTCAACCCGGTTGCAGCGGCGTTCAGAGCAGGGGCAAGCGGCTACCAGATTAGTTCTGCATGACGAAGGCTTGAGAACGGGGTTTCCGGTAACTTGCCTACTCCGACTGTTGGCCCCGGGGAACTTACCGAAAACCCGACTTTGCAGGCACTCCGCAAATTACTTCCGGGAGCAATCGACAAGATGGCAACGGATGGCGAGATCTCCCGTGGACGTCTAACCCCATATCTCACAATCAAGCTGTGGATTGGGTTGAGGGGATTAGGAGAGGACTTGGAAAGGCCGTCTTTTCATGGCATAACTGCGTTGTCGAGACGTGGTTTAGCCGTGCGGAGGCGGCCTTTCTGATGACAGAGTGTAACCAAGAAACGTTTGCATTTACAGTTCATTTTTCTCGTCGGGTGGAGGCAGGGTTTACCGCCGGTCAAGTTTCCACCGATGGCGGTGCGCTGCTGTTGCGCGAGGTGGACCGCAAGATCAACCTGCTGGGGCGGCTGGCGGGCAGTTTTGAGGATGGCCGATCGCCGTTGCTGGTCAAGCACCAGTTGTCTCAGATGCTGGCGCAGCGCATTTTCGGTCTGGCTCTGGGCTATGAAGACCTTTGCGATCATGAGCAGTTGCGTTCCGATCCGCTGCTGGCGTTGCTCAGCGGCAAGCGCGAGTTGGATAAGCCGCTGGCCGGCAAGAGCACGCTGAACCGGCTGGAACTGGTTGGCCGCACCGGTCGCTATCACAAGATCAGCTACTCGACTGAATCGCTGGACCGCTTGATGGGGGAGCTGTTTCTGGAGTCCCATCGCCGTGCTGCCGGAGCAGGTTGTGCTGGACCTGGATGCCACCGACATCCCGCTTTACGGCCATCAGCCGGAGCGTTTCTTCCACGGCTACTACGGCAGCTACTGCTATCTGCCGCTGTACATCTTCGCGGGTGACCAGTTGCTGTGCGCGCGTCTGCGGCCGGCCAACAAGGATGCTGCCGCCGGAGCGGTGGAAGAGGTGAGCCGCATCGTTGCCCAACTGCGGCAGCGATGGCCGCAGAGCCGGATCGTGCTGCGCGCCGACTCCGGCTTCTGCCGCGAAGAGTTGATGGGCTGGTGCGAGGCCAATCAGGTCGATTACCTGTTTGGCTTAGCGCGCAACAAGCGGCTGCAGAAGATCATCGGCGCCCAGATGCAGCAAGCTCGTGCTCTTCACCAGAGCACAGCCAAGGCGGCGCGCGTCTTCACCGGCTTCGCCTATCTACCACGCGTCATAGCTGGTCGTGTGCCCGCCGCGTGGTGGCCAAAGCCGAGTATCTCGACAAGGGTGAGAATCCGCGCTTCGTGGTCACCTCGCTGACTCCGGAGCAGTGGGCTGACTCAAGCACTTTACGAGAAGTTCTACTGCGCCCGCGGCGAAATGGAAAACCGCATCAAGGAACAGATTCAAATAGTCGGAGGCCGAAGTCCCAACCAAGAATTCACTTAGGAGTTTCCCAGTCGAGGGAATAGATATCCTGGGTGCCGTTGTTGCGGAGCAGCAGCGGGGAGTCGTCGGGGGTCAGGGTCAGGGAGGCGGTCCAATACCCGGTAGTCGGCAAGTCCTTGAGATCGGCCACGACTTCCACTTTGCGGTCGAGAATGCCGATCCTGAGCACTGCCCGGTTCGGTGCTCGACCCACGAAAGGCACTCGACCCACGAAATATAAATATCTTCCATCCGCTGACCAGTTGGGAAAGCCGGCTGTCAATTGTGTCAGATTTGACCACTTTCGTGTCCGGAGATCGAACAGAAAGATACCGTCGGTCTTTGCCGACATGGCCGCAATGTATCGTCCGTCGGGTGACCAGCGTGGAGAGAAATATCCCTTGGACTCTGGAAGGTTGGAGATTTCGTGGCTTGTCAAGTCGAGTACACGGATCACTGAGGACTCCGTATCCACGCGGCCAGCGAAGACAAGCTTGCTGCCGTCAGGCGACCAGTTGGGGTCACTTTGAGGATCAGGATCATTGGGAATCAATTGCTCCGGGACCCCACCGTCGCGAGAAACTGAGTACACCTTATAGGGTTGTCCTGAGATGCTGATCCGATTGTCGACCAGCAGTTTGCCTTCAAGGTCCCAGCCGTAGAAGACGATGCGCTTGCCGTCCGGAGACCAACGCGGCAGCCTGGCATACATCTCAGCATTGCTGAGGGGTAGACGGTCGCTCCCATCCACCTTGCTTCGCCAGAGGACGCCGTCGGGATAGGTGACGTAAGCCACCCATCGGCCATCCTTCGAGAATGAAACGAATTCCGCCGAGATTCCGGAAAGAAAGGGCAGGAACTCTGAAGACCTCGCGTCATAACGCACCAGTTCGCCCAACAGCCTGTGGCCCACCACGAAGAGCTTCTTGCCGTCCTTGCCGGGGAGGGGCGAATCGAGGCTGAGCGGGCTATCAGTCAATCTGACGGGCGTACCTATGGATCTGCGAAAAAAACCTGTCCTTTCCGGAAGAACCCAAATCTGTCCCTCTGACTGGAAGACGAAGTACTTTCCGTCCGGGGTCCACTTGCCGTGTTCCTCGTCCGCTGGGGTATGCAGACCTGGAAGCAAGGGGTGCAGGTTTTTTCCTTGTGCGGAGATCTCCCAGAGGGCGCGGTCGCCCGACTGTGGATTCCTTATGCTGAATCTTAGCTTCGTCTCATCGGGCGAAAATTGGGGGTCGTAAGGTATACCCGGCACGGTGACCAGCTTGCGGGCTTCGGCGCCGTCGCTTCTTGCCAGAAACAAGTCGTTCCCGTGGCAGTAAGCCAGCATCTTTCCGTCTGGAGACCAGGCAGCCGTTTCCGACGCGACCAATGAAAAAGCAGTTGGCAGGCGATGAGGCGCACCACCGAGTGTCGGCAGACTCCAAAGGACCCCCGACAAGTCGACGGCGAGAAGGTTAGATCCATCGCGAGAAACGCTGAGCGGAGTCAGGCCTTCGGAGGGGACGGGGATCGGAATTGGATCGCCACCCGAGACGGAAATTTCCGCGATCTTCCGGTTGGAGAGGGTTCTCATGCCGAGATAAAGGCGCAGCCCGTCGGTCGCCTCCAGAATCTTCGGCTCACCGTCCTGGGTGAGCTGGACATAATTCGAGACTTTCGGTGGTGGCAGGGGACGCGACCAGAAGTAGACGAAGGCCCCAGTGAGCAGCACAAAAACTGCTGCGAGAGTCACCGGCCAGCGCCGGCGCAGAATTGATCTCGTGGATTCCAACGGGCTGCTTATCCTCGAAGTTGAGAGTTCGCGCACCCATGTCCGTGTTTGATGTGCTACAGAGTGGGCGGGACGGTCCATCGACGGATTGTGTTGCAGACGCTCCAAGTCGGCGCGAATTTCCGACGCGTGCTGATAGCGGTACTCGGGGTTTTTCTCCAGACACAGGTTGATGATCCCCGCCAGGGCGGCGGGAATATCGGGATTGAGCTGCGTTGGCGTGAAAGGAACCTGCTGCACGATCGAGATCAGGAGCTCTCCGGTAGTGTCTCCGGAAAAGGGCGACCGGCCGGTGCACATCTCGTAGAGTACGATGCCGAAAGAAAACAGATCGGTACGCCGGTCGAGCGGCTTGCCCAATGCCTGCTCGGGCGACATGTACGCGGCCGTTCCCAGTGCGGCACCAAGCCCATCGGTCAACTGCTGCTGATCGAAGTCCGCACCGGCGGCTGCGAGTTCCTTGACAGGCGCAATCTTGGCCAGGCCAAAGTCCAGAATCTTGGCATTCCCGCGTTTGGTGATGAAGATGTTTGCCGGTTTGATGTCGCGATGGATGATGCCCTTCTCATGCGCAGCTTCGAGCGCGTCGGTGACGTCGATGGCGATTTCGATCACGCGATCGATGGGAATCGGGCCTTCTTGAATCAACTGTTTCAGCGTTTCGCCATCTAGGAACTCCATGGCGATGAAGGTACGGCCGCCTTCTTCGGCGATCTCATGAATGGTGCAGATGTTCGGGTGATTCAGCGCTGACGCCGCACGCGCCTCGCGCCGGAAGCGCTCCAGAACCGCACTGTCATTGGCAAAGTGATCGGGCAGGAACTTGAGCGCGACAAACCGTCCAAGCACCGTGTCTTGTGCCTTGTAGACCACGCCCATGCCACCGCCGCCGATCTTCTCTAATCCGCGGTAGTGGGAGATGTTTGCTTCGCCCATTGAGATATTGTCGCAAACATCCGGAAAGTCTCGTTCAAGCAAGTCAGCGGTCGTGTCCGGAGTCGTGCATCGCCCGGAGCTTTCTAGGTGGTGTCTACAGCGCTTGCTCGCGACCGGGAATCGATTGTTGAGGGTGCAAAATTACCAACTTCTTGGACCAAGCCGCCGGGGCGTAGAACTATCCCATTTGAGGCCTCGACAGCCAGACAAAGCTGAGGGGCTTGCGTGTCGGGGTGGAACGTCCCGTAAAACGGGATTATCGGTAACTTGCTCCAGCCTGATCCGTTCGTCTGGGTGAAGTTACCGAGAACGAGACTTTTCAGGCACTTCGCGGGATCACTTCCGGATTGCGCGTAACTCGGGCATAACGTCCAAACGATCATCGGAACGCACGGAAATCGCAACCACTGGACCGTCGAACCGCTATCTTCGCTGATGCAACAGATCTTTTGCACAGCAGTGCTCCGCTAAGTGGCTGCGGCTACGCAGGAGCACGGTAGTTTGGACAACGGGTATACTTCCTGCGAAGTAGTCGGAGCGACTCTCATTCCGGTGACTGGGCCATTCCGCATTTGTGCAGTGCTGCTGTTATGTGTGCCTGCTACCGCATTTGTGCAGCAGAGTCGGCTTCCACTCGTTGGGTCGTCTGAGGCTGAGTCTCGGCCGCCCGACCCATTCCAAGGGATGATCAGGCTTGATGTTGTGGTGACTGATAATTTGGGAAATCCAATGACCGGCCTCAGGCAACAGGACTTTATGTTGCGGGACAACGGCCAGCCGGCGGAGTTTGTCACCTTCCAAGCGTTCGACGGAGTCACCGTCAAGCCCGATCCCCCCGTTGAGGTGATCCTGGTGATTGATGAGTTGAACCTGCCGCCTGCGCAGCTTGCGGCTGCGGAGAGCGAAGCTGAGAAATTCCTGCGGCAGAATCAGGGGCATCTCGCCCAGCCGGTATCGGTCTACCGGATTACCGAAGCCGGACTTTCGGCTTCAGCAGAAACTTCTTTCGACGGGAATGCCCTAGCCGATGAGATCGCTCAGGAAAGAGACCCGCGCGCTATCTGGAGAACAGCCATGGTGTCTGAGAGCCCGGGCACTGGGGTCGTTAGTCCGAAAGCACTTCATTCTCTGATAGCCCTTGGATCGATCGCAATTGAGGAGCGCCGCAGACCCGGCAGGAAGCTGATGTTTTGGATGGGCCCCGGTTGGCTGTTCAATCCGGCCACGGCCGATGGAGCCTTCGATTATGTCACTGAACTCTCCACCCGGCTGCGCGAGGCTCGGATTAACCTCTGGAGCGCTAGCGAGTGGGTATATTATGACGCTTCTGGACGCCCGTTGCCCGTCACCGATCTCATCTACAAGGATGCTATTGAGCGTCTGACGCCGAAAAAGGTGAACTTCAGTTCCTTGGCGCTTCATGCAATTGCAATGCAAACCGGCGGCGGCATGCTGGAGGCACGCAGCGACCTGGCCGGTCTGATGAGCAAACGTGTCGGGGAGGCGAGCCTCTTCTATTCGTTGACGTTCGATCCCCCGCGCACCAATCAGGTGGATGAGTATCACGCTCTTAAGTTGGAAGTGGGCAATCCAGATTTGACGGCCCACACCAGCGCCGGTTACTTCGACGAACCGGTCTTCTACGATCAATCTCCCGCTGGGATTGAGCGCGTGACGGTGGAGCAGTTGGAGCGTGTGCTGAGCACGCTAGTTGGCAGTTCGGACGATGAGATTGCACGGCGCCTGTCTGGCATGGAACTGAGCGAAAGGCTGAACACCGCGAGGCTCGCAACGTTGCAGGGAACATTGAGGGGCAAGAAGGCTCGGGAGGCGCTTGTCGCACTGGCCGATGAGTCGGCCTTCCTGGCTCCCCCATCCGAGGAGATTCCCTCAACCGCGCCGCCAGACTTGGCCGCGCAACGGGCGATAATGTCGCGAACTGTCGACTATGTGAAAAAGACCATCTCCAAACTCCCGAATTTTTTTGCTGACCGGACGATGGTCCAGTATCACGAATCTCCGCCAAAACCACTCCAGACGTGGAAGACCGCGCCAGGCGATCAGTCTTTGCACATGGACAAAACGTCCAATGCATTAATGCTCTTCCGCAACGGCAAAGAGGATTTGAAAGAAGAGACCACCAAAGGAAAGCCGCTTAAGTTGGAAGAAGCGTCCATGAATACTATCGGGACCTTCGGCCCTCTTTTAGCTACGGTGCTTGTCGGCGCCACATCAGCCGGCAGCGCTTTGCGTTGGAGCCGATGGGAAAAGGGCGCGAACGGACTCCTGGCGGTTTTCCGCTATCGGGTCCCGGAGCAGACACGTCATTTCCTGGTGGGGTTCGGCTACCTGGCGAACGACAACGGAATCGCCTATCTCAAAGAACAGGTTCCGTTTCACGGGGAGTTTGCAGTCGATCCGGCCAGCGGCGCTATTCTTCGGCTGACGGTGCAGGCAGACCTCGAAGCAAGGCTGCCCCTTGAACGATCCGACATTATGATCGAATACAGTCCTGTAGCAATCGGCGGGAATACTTATGTCTGCCCGGCAAGGAGTGTCTCCATTTCAAGACAGCGGACAACGAGGGATATCGCGAAATGGGGAGAACACTTCAAAGTCTATGCGCCCTTTGAAACATTACTGAACGATATGACCTTTGAAAAATATCATGTATTTCATTCGACGGCGCGAATGTTGCCGGGCTTCACTCCTACACCGTGGGAGAAATAACTCGGTCCCTGCGCCGCCTGGCATTCAACCGGTCCTGATTCAGCAATCCGGAAGTCATCACATCGTTCAGATTCCGGCCTGCATAATGCAAGGACCTGAAAAACGGGGTTTTCGGTAAGTTGCTCTCGTCCCGCGTCCCTCGGGCTCGGGGAACTTACCGAAAATGCGACTTTTCGGGAGATTGCTTCGGTCCACGGGCCGCTGAGAGTTTCCTTGCAATGGAGGACAATGGAAGTCCAAGGCAATCCGGCTGAACCCTCCTTCACCCGAATACACCCCTCCAAAACCTAGCCAAACTTTTTTTCGATTGGGATGATCCCAAACCTCACCCATTTGCGCTTTACCATTCAGAACGATCCTGAGAAAGAAAGTCGATTCGAAAACCGGAGACGTTGAGCTTCGCGGATGTGGAATTGGAACTACAATCACCAGCAAGCGGGGTGGGGACGCATGGGCGCTCGCTGGAGGGCAGCGGGTGGAGGAGGGCTCAATGATGAGTTCGACGCAAGGCGTTCTTGGTTCGATCGTTTCTCTCTGGCGGTACCCAGTCAAGTCCATGATGGGAGAAGAGCTAAATGCTGCCGAAGTCACCAACGGCGGCCTTCTGGGAGATCGCGCCTACGCGCTCATCGACACCTCCGATGGAAAAATTGCAACCGCCAAGAACCCGCGGAAGTGGCCGCAGTTATTCGAGTTTCGTGCCGCGCTGGCTGATGCCCCAGGAACCGGTGTGAAGCTGCCACCGGTCCGAATCACCCTGCCGGATGGCGCCATCGTCAATAGTGAGCAATCCGACCTCCGCCAGGTCCTCTCGAAGGTGCTCAAGCGTGAGGTGACACTGGATGCAATCGTGTACGTTCATCAGGAAATCGGTAAACCCACAATGCCCGATTTGCGGATAGCCACAGCGGAAGAATACTGGGCAGATATCGAAGGCCTCGAGCACCGGGACACCGTCACCGATTTCGGTTTGCCTGAGGGGACTTTTTTTGACTGCGCTGTCGTGCATCTTCTGACCACGGCTACACTCGATCGGCTACGCGAGCTGTATCCACCGGGGCGCTTCGAGGCCCGGCGGTTTCGCCCAAATATCGTGGTCGAGACCGGGAACGGCGAGAAGGACTTCGTGGAGGATGCCTGGATCGGTCAAATCCTCGCGATCGGGGATGCCGTTCGCCTGAGCATAACTGGTCCCTGCGGCCGCTGCGTGATGACGACGCTCCCCCAGGGCGATCTCCCGCGGGATACAGGTATCCTGCGCACAGCGGCCCAACACAACCGGGCCAACGTTGGGGTCTATGCCTCGGTGTTGCAGGGTGGCAAGATCCGTCGTGGTGATTCAGTCAGACTGCAGTAGGCCCATGCTTGGCGCCTGCGTTGGTCTGCGACCGGGCGCGACTACGCGTAGTTTGTTCCACACGAAAGCTGGCCAGTATCGTACACAATTCGGCCACAAGGAGATTCAGAATGCCCAAAGCAGAACAGCCCTCTCTCTACGATCGACTTGGCGGCGTCTATAGCATCGCTACTGTGGTAGAAGACTTCATTAACCGGATCATGATCGACCCGAAACTAAATTCCAACCCTTTGGTCGATGAAGCGCATCATCGCGTGTCGCCTGCGGGATTCAAGTACCTTGTGACCGAGATGGTCTGCTGGGCTACGGGCGGTCCGCAAAAGTACACGGGCAAGTCGATGGCGGAATCGCACAAGGATTTGAAGATTACTAGCAAGGAGTGGGAGGCGTTCCTGGACGATTTTCAGCAGACGCTGGATAAGTTCGCGGTTCACACCGAAGAGCAAGCTGAACTGAAAACTATCGTCAACAGCACCCGATCGGACATCGTTGTTGACTCCGTGCTCCTGCCAGGCGTGAGCTCATAACAAGCCATCACGCGAGTAACGCCGAAGTATTTACCAATCCCAGTTATGAGTGACATGCTCGCCGCAACAGAGATCTGCCCTCCCTCGTTGGCCGAGTTCCTTGAAAACGGGGTTATCGGTAACTTGCCAGGGCTAGCTGCTGGCAAGTCTGAAAACTCGACTTTGCAGGCACTCCAATGGATCAATCCGAGCGTTCAAGCGTCTACACTGACTCGTCCCTCCTCCGGGGGGCGGCTTTGGAGCTCTCTTGTGAAGAGCGGGCCGTTCAAAGATGCTGGTCGTCGATCAGCCCACAATCCTGGCTCACCACTCGAGTTTGTACTAGTCTACTTGTCATGGCAGATCGGATACCGTACAAAGCCGTCACAAGAGGGATAGCGGTAAGCGTCGTGCCTACTTACCTTGAGGGGGACTCATCGCCTTCCGATTCGCGGTATCTTTTTGCCTATCAAGTGACTATCGAGAATCAGGGACGGGAGACGGTGCAACTATTAAGCCGGCATTGGATGATTACGAATGCGCTCGGCGAATTGGATGAAATCAAGGGAGCAGGCGTGATTGGGAAGCAACCAATCCTCAAGCCTGGTGAAAGTCACGCCTACACCAGCGGCACACCTCTTAACACGCCGTGGGGGATGATGGGTGGGAGTTACCAGATGGAAAGCGATCGTGGCGAGCGGTTTGATGTTGAAATACCAACGTTCTCTCTGGACTCAGGGAATCAGCGTGTATTGCTACATTAGGGAAGTCACCGAAAACGAGATTTTGCAGGCGAAGTGTCTCACTAGGGCGCGAGAGTGTTTAACTCAGCCAAGAATCGAGGTGTGAATGATTCTCCAGGAGTATGTTCCTCATACCAAATGTCTGTGTCTGTATCTTTGTCATGGAATCAGTACACCTCCACTTTGTCTCCGAACACCTCCAGCTCGAACTTGTCCCACCATACAACCACCGTGGTCAATTAGCCCTTCTTAACGCCATCCGGGACTTTGGTCAGGCGCTCGCAAGCTGAGAGAACGTCGAGCGCATTGGCGACTGTGTTGGGCTCGAAGCGATCAAGCCGGGTCGAGAAAACCGAGTCGACAGCGAGACGGACGCTATCCCATCCTGAATATCTGGTGTCTCCGGCGGGTTGTATATCGTCCGACATGTCTCAGTTTCAGTTTACGAAATCATTTTCCCGAAGAACGGGATTCCAGGTAAGTCTGGCGATCGGGAACAGAAGGTCGATCCTTGGGGCCCGCAATGGGCAATATGTATCCTGTCGCCGAATTTGACCAGACGGTCATCTGGCAACTTACCGATAATCAGACTTTTCAAGCACTCCGCAGATCACTCCCAGATCGCCCGCGATTTGCTCACGGCGGAAAGCGAAGGTCCATTAAAGGAATAGAATTCTGGTGCCGAAGGAAGGGCAACGATCTAGGCTCATCAGACCGTGAACGGGATTCAAAGGGGGATCATTGCGTCTATCCAGTTCATCTCTCTCCTCTTCGACACTTGTGTTCTGTCTGGTGCTTTCACTCTGCGCACAAAATACAGTTCTGCAAGAAGCGCCGCAGCAGTCACCAGCAGGACTCGCGTTTCATCCATCAAGGCCCACCTCGGTCTCGGCACCCACCTATGACGCAGAGGAGGGGCTGATCAAGCTAGACGTCGTGGTGACCGACAAGTTGGGAAAACCAATATCTGGCATTGCACGTAAGGACTTCAAATTGCTGGACAATGGCCAGCCGGACAAGATCCTCACCTTTCATGCGTACGATGGAACCTCCACTGGGCCGGACCCCCCGGTGAAGGTGATTCTGCTCGTCGATGCACTCAACCTGCCCGAAAGACTAGCTTCCTATGAGCGGCGCGAAGTGGAGCGGTTCCTGCGGCAGAACAACGGTCATCTCGCCCAGCCGGTATCTCTCATCGAGCTTTCCACCACGGGTATAGTGATGGTCGGCCAGCCTTCCGCCGACGGGAACGCGTTAGCTGCAGACTTCGCTCATGACAAAAACATCGAGCGGATTCGTCGCGTTCCCAGCGGCATGAGGGGAGAGTCGATTGACTCATTATTGGGCGATCCCCCGGCACTATCAGCTCTGAAGGCGATCGGCGATATTGCTGCAGCCGAAAGGCAGCGACCGGGCAGAAAGCTGCTGATTTGGGTCGGACCAGGATGGGGCGTAGGCAGTGGGGCCTATCTTGACAGCATTAGACCCAGGCAGGATACCTTCTATACGATTTACTGGTTTTCCACCTTGCTCCGGGAAGCTCGCATTGCCCTCTACAGCTTCTCCGTGGGTGAAACCAACGCCGATGGGCGGGCGCTCACTTATCGGGCTTATCTGAACGGTGTGCAATCGGTTCAGCAGGCTACGTTCATGCACCTCAACAGAAAAGTGCTTGCCGTCGAAACCGGTGGCCGCGTGCTGGAACCGAGTGACGACCCGGGGGCGAATACCAATGACTATAGCCTCACGGGTTTTAACGCGAACTCGGACCTGGTTCAACAGATCAATTCCTGCGTCCAGGAGGCCGGCACATACTACACGTTGTCGTTCGATCCTTCCCATGCTAACCATCCAGACGAGTATCACGACCTGAAAGTGCGAATCAACAGGCCGGGGCTCACCGCCCGCACAACCACCGGGTATTACGACGAGCCCTATTATTCCGATCAACCGAACCCTGCGGCCAGGCCGGTCACGGTTGAGCAATTGGAGCAAGTGCTTAGCGCCGCCCACGACAAGCAGGACGCAGAGGTCGCGCGGCAACTTTCGGACTTGACGCTCACCGAACGACTGAGTAGTACCAGGCTCTTAGCGTGTCTGGCAGGACTGCGTGGCGGAAAGGCCCGGCGGGCGCTCGTTGCTGTGGCCGATGCGTCGACCTTTCTCAATCCCCCTGCGGGCGAGATTTCAACCGATGCACCTCCCGATCACAATGCGCAGCAGCGCATAACCTCACTGGCCCTGGAATATCTGAACAAGACGTTGCCAAATTTGCCGAACTTCTATGCCACGAGAACCACGGTTCATTATCAAGAAACTCCTCCCTTTGAGAAGGGCGATGCGAAGATAACCTATCAGCCATTGCGCATCGCCGACACGGTAAAGGACACGGTGCTCTACCGTAATGGAGACGAAGTTGTGGAGCCAGATACCGGGAAACATAGGCAACGAAAAGCTGATGAACCATACCTGGTGACCTGGGGAACGTTTGGCCCCCTTCTCCGTTGGGCTATCGACACGATTTTCGTTGCCCCCGGTGGTCTCTCATGGAGGCGCTGGGAGAAGGGCGCAGGTAAATCCCTCGCAGTCTTCAGCTATGCGATCCCGGAAGAAAAATCTTCTTATCGCACAGGCGGCTGCTGCTTGCCAGACGGCGACGGAACAATTGCTTTCCACCACCGTGCGGGCTATCACGGGGAGATCGCGATCGATCCTACGACGGGAGCCATCCTTCGGCTGGAACTGATCTTCGACTTAAAATCGACTACGCCGGATATCCGGTCAGCGGTCATGATCGAATATGGCCCCGTGGAGATCGCAGGGAAATCCTACATCTGCCCGGTGAGAAGCTTATCCATTTCGAGAGGGCGGTCGGTGGCAGTTCTATCTGAGACCCTGAATGCCCGAGAGAAAACCCAGTGGTACGAAACCTTCAGAACTTACGGACCCTATGCGACGGTGCTGAACGATATCACCTTCGACGCCTTCCATATGTTCCGCGCGGATTCGCATATGCTGCCCGGTTTCAATCCGCCACCTGAGGGGAAATCTCCTGGTGCGGTCCCCGCGCAAACACCAGCCGCACCCCCGACACAGTGGTGAACATTAAGCCACGCCTACTGGGACCTCGTACCCTCGACTGACGGTCTAAGCTCGTAAATTGAACGGGCCTGGAAAACGGGATTTTCGGTAACTTGCCCTGCCCGATCGTCCGGCCCGAGCTGCCCGCGAGGAACTTACCGATAACCCGACTTCGCAGGCACTACAGAGGACGCTTCGAGGTTTGACCGTAGATTCGCTGCTCGGAAGGTCCGCCCGAAAAGCCAAATAAGCTCGAAAACGATTGGCCAGACGATCACCATCGATACCAGCCAGCCTGATTTTGACCGCAGGTTGCCGGCGGCTCCGCTGTAAACGACAAGACAGAGTACAGCGTTGGCAAGATAAGCGGTGTCGAGACCCACAAGGCACGCCTGAGTCGGGGAGAGATGACGGCGGCGCCGGAGCAGAATTAGACCGCTAGCGATTACTATGCCGAAGCCAAAGCTTAGGACCGAGAGGCGTTGCCATTCACTGGTCCCAGCGAGATGCAATAGAATCGGTACCTGCACCGATGTCGTACTAAAAATAGAGAGGGCGACGCCTGCCGTTTCCCTTCGCAAGAAGGTAGGGCGGCAAGCCATAGCCGCCCTTTCCCTCTAAGTTAACTTCCATTCAGAGCAAATCGGGGACCGTCGTAGTCGTCGTGACCCGTGTCGCCGTGACCACGCCGGTGAACGACTGGAAGATCTTGCCCGTGGTATCGTATGCATCCAGCGTAAAGGTGCCGGAAAAGTGGTTACAATCCGAGCCCAATGTGATGGTTTCGGTGATGCGAGTTGGACCTTGGGGCTCACCGATGCCATTGTTCGTGTCATTGGGGAACTCGTTGGCGAACCAGGGGAAGTGATTCAGGTAGTATGTGGATCTGCCCGTCTGTTCCCAGACACCCAGGCAGAAGTTCCCGTCTTGCGGTGGCCGTACGGAATTCATGATTTCCGTTTTGTCGGAATGCCACACTGCCAAGGCATTATCGACGACCGTGTCGGGGATATCTTTCCCGTTGCTGGTTTTGGCGGTGAACGTAACGTGCCACATTCCCACGATCGCTGGACGGTTTTCCTCGTCATAGCCGGCCGTTCGCAGGACGTGTGCTCCTCCCGTTTGTGGATGCCACTCCGCCGGTTTGGCGAGTTTCGTGGGCAGTCCGCACTGCGCCAGGGCGCTCGGAATCATCGCCCACGCAAATACCAGGGCGCCTAGAGCCGGTACCAACCTCCGATTACTTGTTCTCATGTCTTCTTCTCCTTGGCCGGAATCGCCGGCTGTCCACGAAACTGGACCGCGACTCGCGCCGGCGCAATGAATAGGGGGTGAAGCCGGAGGTGAAGTTTTGGTGAACCGCCAAACGCTTTTAAATCTAGCCTTTTCCTGAGACACTGGGTCATACTTCCCCCGCGCAGGAGGGTTCCCTGAGCGGCCTCGTCTATCAATTCGGTGACTATTGGCTTGACTGCGGAGCGTTCCAGCTTCTCCGTGACGGCCATTCCTTGCGCGTCGAGCGTAAGCCCATGGAGCTGCTCATCCTGCTCGCCTCGCGAGAAGGCCAACTCGTCACTCGCGGCGAGATCGCCGACCGGCTCTGGGCGAGCGAGGTCTTCGTCGATACCGAACACGGCATCAATACCGCCATCCGTAAGCTCCGCTACCTGCTCCGCGACGATCCCGACAATCCTCAATTCATCCAGACCGTCATCGGCATGGGCTACCGCTTCATCGCCCCCATCACCACTGTTCAGACGCCGTCGTCCGAAGCTGTTCCACCCGGAGCCGCTTCGATTGAACCGGCTGCGCTTGACCCGGTCCGACCAAAAGAAGCGATTTCGCCAGAAGCGCTTCCCGGCGCCGCAACTCTGCCCACCCCGAATCCCCGCTATCCGGCGTGGGTTGGCCTTATCGTCTTGGCCGCCTTACTAGTTACCATCCCCATCGCTACCCTTGGCGCGCACCCCCTGGGTGAACGCCTGCTCCATCGCAACCCGCAACCTGTCATCAGCTCCCTGGCTGTGCTTCCCCTCGACAACCTGTCCGGAGACCCCTCCCAGGACTACTTCGCCGATGGCATGACCGACGAGCTGATCACGATGCTCGCGAAAGAGTCTAGTCTCCGCGTCGTCTCCAGAACTTCGGTGATGCAGTACCGGGGGGCTCGCCGGCCGCTTCCAGAAATCGCACGAGCGCTCCATGCGGACGCAATCCTGGAAGGCTCGGTGTCCCGTTCCGCCGATCAGGTCCATATGAATCTGCAACTGATCCGTGCGGATACTGATTCACACGTCTGGGCCGACAGCTACGAACGCGATGCGAACGATCTTGCACTGCCGGACGAGGCGGCCAAAGCCATTGCGAACCAACTGCATCGCGGAGTTCCGGCCGTGAAGGCCAACCGCTATGTAAATCCGGCAGCTCATGATGCCTACCTGCACGGCAACTATCTTTGGTTCGGCCTCCACATGGAGGAGTCGGGAGCCTGGTTCCAAAAGGCGATAAATCTCCAGCCCGATTATGCGCTGGCCTGGGCGGGACTTGCCGACTATTACGGGGAGGGTATCGTCGTCGATGTTCTTGACCCTCGTACCAGCATCGTTCCGGAGGAGCAGGCAGCCGAACGCGCGCTCGCACTGGATCCGAACCTGCCGCAGGCGCACCAGGCCATGGGTGCCATGTTCCTCATCGATCGATGGGATTGGGCAGACGCCGACCGGGAGATTCTCCGCGCCATCAGCCTCGATCCGCAGAACGGCGAGCTGTATTACCTGCGGGCCTGTCTGTTGCAGGCAGTCAACCGTCATGCGGAAGCCATCGATTTGGGGAAGAAGGCGATGGAAATTGATCCGTTCTCACGGCCTTACGCTCTCGCCTCGCTTTACGTGTATCCGCGCCAATTCGATGCGGCGCTCAGGGAGATTCGGCTGCGGCTGGAGGCAAATCCCAACAATCTCGATCTCCTTGGTCTGGAAATGGATACGTTTCGACGTATGGGCAACTACAAGGAGGCCGTGGACGTCTGGGCCAGGTGGCATATTCTGACGGGAGATCCTCAGTCAGCCCTGAACCTGCGGCGTGCTTGGGATCGGGGTGGTGCCCGCGGCTTCGTTCGCTGGCAGCTTAGCCGGCGTCTCCTCCAGTCGAAGAGTCGCTATGTTTCTCCTGTCGAGCTGGCGAGTTATTACGCACAGCTTGGTGACAAAGAGCGAACGCTCGCTCTGCTCGAAGAGGGTTGCCAACAGCATGCCACAGACACTCTTTGGATTCAGGGAGATCCCGCCTACGACTTTCTTCACTCCGATAGCCGCTTTCGCTCGATCGTTCAGAGGACACGGGTAGCGCCGGCCTATTAGGATCAGCCCCTCCCGTCCGGACTACCTCGATCGATGAAACCACGCCAAAGCAGGCATTGAGAACGGTTTGAGCCGGATACAACGGACGAGTACACGGCCGAGTGACTTTCCCGCCGGTTGAAGCGGAGTTCCCGTGAAACGGGATTCTCGGTAACTTGCCGGTGATGCACTCCTCCGGCTGGGGAAGTTACCGGAAACCCGACTTTTCAGGCACGTCATGAAAACACGGCCTTTCAGCGGTAAGCGTAAGCCACACATATCGATACACCTAGCAATTTTTGCAGTTACTTCAGGGTGAGCTGCGGGGTGCAGGCCAGAGTGATACGATCCACCAATAAAGCGGTGCTTTGTTTTCGGTCACAAATATTTAGAAGGTGCAGTTTGGCCGATGAAAGGTGGGTGCCTGCATGTCGTCCCTCCGTGTCCTCGTGGTCGACGATTACGAACCGTTTCGGCGATTCATCTGTTCGACACTGGTGAAAAGACCGGATTTGCAGGTCGTCGGCGAGGCGTCAGACGGATTAGAAGCGGTGCAGAAAGCCGAAGAACTGCAACCTGACTTGATTGTGCTCGATATGGGGCTTCCCACACTCAGTGGGATCGAAGTGGCCCGACGAATCCGCAAGCTCTGCCCTGAATGCAAGGTGCTCTTCATGACTCAAGAATCTTCTGCCGATGTGGCGCAAGAAGCTTTCTGCTTAGGGGCGATGGGCTACGTTGTCAAAGCACATGCCGGAAGCGAACTTTTAGCCTCTTTTGAAGCGGTTTGTCAGGGCAGGCAGTTTGTCAGTAAGGGACTATCGGGTCACAATTGGACAACTGCCGCCGACGCACAAGCACCCGACCATCTCTTGCGCCAGGCAGTTCTCCCATCGCTTGTACCGAGAAAGGCGCAGATGGTTCGCAGCCACGAGGTCCAATTCTATTCCGATGATGAGTCCTTTCTAGATGGCTTCACTCGGTATATAGAAGCCGCACTGCTGAACGGGAACGCGGTTATCATGGTCACGACCGAGTCGCACCAAAAGAGTCTGCTTCAGAGTTTACAGGACCATGGAGCTAATATTGCCGCCCTGATCGAGCAGGGGCGCTGTCTTCCTTTGGATGTTGCCGATACCCTCTCGACCTTCATGGTTAACGATCTGCCTGACCCACCGAGATTTTCTAAAGTCGTCGGTGACCTGATCGCGACGGCGGCTCAGGCGACAGCGGGGGAACCGTCCCGGGTTACAATTTGCGGGGAATGCGCGTCAATCTTGTGGGCGGAGGGCAACGCGGATGCGGCTATTCAGGTGGAGCAACTCTGCAACCAGCTAACGAAACGATACCAAATGGATATTCTCTGCGGGTTCTCATTGAGCAGCTTTTACCGCGAAGAAGACAAGCAAGTCTTCCAGAGGATTTGCAGCGAAACTGAACCATTATCCTGGTGACTGGGGTGCTATTTGCCCGGCCGCCCGCATGGAATCGCTTCCCGAACCGAGAGGCACCTGAGCATGGATCTTTGTACCACGCTTGGGTTGCGATTCGATTGAAAACGTTCCCTTCAGGACTCTCAGCCGCTCCTCCATGCTGATGAGGCCAAGCCCTCGACTCTGCTTTGTCCTTTCGCTGTCAAAGCCTGCGCCGGAGTCACTGACGACGAGATGAATCTCATCCGATGTTCCCCATAATCCCACTTCGACGTGCTGTGCCCCACTGTGTTTTGCCGAATTGTGAAGGGACTCTTGCAGGACTCGGAAAAGGCAAAGAGAAATATCCGGTGGCACGGGGCTGGGCAAATCCTGGCTTTGGAAGTCAATCGTCATTTTCGTCTGCTTCCCGAACTCCTGGCAGAAGTCTCTCATGGCGCCCGCTATGCCCAGATATTCCAGTTTTGCCGAGTGCAACTGGTGCGACAACGTTTGGATATCGGTTGCTATCTCGGAGGTCTCCTTCTGCAGTTCTCCGATACGGTTGTGGACTTCAAACAATTTGAGAGAGCTTTGTTGGAGTTGTTCCAGGTTGACAGCCAACAGCGAAAGACGCTGACCGATGTCGTCATGGAGATCTCTGGCGATCCGGGTACGCTCCTGCTCCTGCGCCTTAATCAACCTGCGGGTCATACTTAAGATGGCCTCTTCCGACCGCTTGCGCTCGGTAATGTCCGTTGCCATGCCTACAATCCGCAGCATTTTGCCTTGTTCGTCGAAATGCGCACGACTGCTGCTCTCCAGCCAAATCACACTACCGTCGGAGCGTACCACTCGATGGCTCACTTGAACGTAGGGATTTTCAGCGTTAAGCGTAGCAATCCCTGCCAAAAGGCCTTCTCGGTCGTCTGGGTGAATTTTAGCCAACATTTGTTGACCAGTAACACACGACCCCTCATCGATCCCCAAAATCTGGCTGGATTCTGCCGAGCGCACGATGAAGTCGGTGGCAGCATCCCACGCATAAGCGAACATTTTTCCGGCCTGAGCCGCCCAACGAAACCGTTCTTCGCTCTCACGCAAAGCCTCCTGCGCATGATTGCGCTCGGTCACATCGATACAACTCCCGATGTAACCCCCAAAGGAGCGATACTGATTAAACCTCGGCACTCCGATGTCTAGAATCCATCGATATTCTCCGTCCTGCCGCCGAAGCCGATACTCCATCCTGAAGCGCTCTCGTCGATCGAAGGCCTCTGTATATATACGCAGGCACCTCTCCAAGTCCTCAGGGTGGACACCGGTCGCCCAGCCGTTTCCAAGCTGGGACTCAAGTGACGCGCCGGTGAACTCGAGCCAGGGCTCGTTAAAGTAAGTGCACAATTTGTCCACATCCGACATCCAAATCAGCACGGGAGCGGTATTGGCGACCAGCCGAAAACGCTCCTCGCTCTCGCGTATTGCGTCTTCAGCGCTCTTGCGATCGGTGATGTCTGGCAGCCTGGTTTCTCCTGAAGCAGTGGCTGCGTCCACGGGACTGTAGTAATTTCGCGTGGCCATGGATGCCTCCCGTAGGTCAGAGCATGGCCAGTTTAAATCAATGAATGATTCCTGGGCATCCGCATTCCTGGCACTAAGCCGAAAGAGAACGGGGTCGTGGGCTCCGGCGGCCGTTGCCCAACAGGACTTGCAAACGAAGATGGGTCGAGCGTTCTCTTGAAATTAACGAACGAGATTGGGAGCGGCTGGTCGGCGACCCGGAAATGTCGATCGGATGAAAGCCTGACGAAGTGCTTGAAAAACGGGGTTTCAGGTAACTTGCTCCAGCCTGATCCGTTCGTCTGGGTGAAGTTACCGAGAACGAGACTTTTCAGGCACGACCGAGGTTGCCTTAAGGATTCGCCGTAGATTCGGTGTTAACCCAGTCCTTGACATCGCTTCCGTGCGTTCGCGTGTTCGGTGAGTGACTCGGCGGTGATCCACTCATTGATGTCGATCTAGTTCATGAATTTGCAAGTTCGTGGCTGCTCGTGATCTCTGAGGAGGACCGTCAAAGTGAGTTGAGTATGCTCGGGTGCCCTCGCTCGTGGCCGCGCGGGATGCCGCTAGCCAGGACCTATTTCGAACCAGCAGTGGACTCCAGGGACTGAGCCCACCCACTGAAGCCGTGGCAAATTCCGTCCAACTTCGCGAGCACCTCGACGTTGCTTAGCGGAGCAGCATTACCTCTTGCCGGAAAGGCCCTCCGCACTTGCTTCAAAAAATCTATTCCTTGCTGAGCGTAGACCTGCTCGATCCGTCCCTCAAACTGTGCCTGGTACCAGCCGTAGTTGGTGGGAGACGAATCCGAGATTGGATACCGCGATTCGAAATCGTTTAGTGAAGTGTAGGGGTGCGAATAACCCCGATTTATGGCAAAGAAAGTCTGTACGGGGAAGAGGAGCTCGGGGCGCCGATGGCGTATGAAGGCAATTTCAAAGTAGGTGGCCAGGAACTCATCGAACCAGTGTGTGGGCGGTTTGATCCCGTAAGTCCTGGCGGCGGCATGTCCGAACTCGTGCCCAATGATGGCATCGAATCCGTGATAGAAAGTCTCATTCCACCCGGCGCCCGCAGTTTTGACTTGCTTCACCAGTGCTGGGTCTGCTTCATTCTCGGGCGGCAACATTCCCAGGTGGTTCTCGCTCCAATCGGCAGGCAGAAGAGCAACGTAAGGCGGATAGTCCGTGACGGTCGGCACACCGTAAGGATCGACTATATTGAGCTGCTCCCATTGCTTTGCATTCAGGACTGCGACGGTGAGGTCGAGGTGAATCCCGAGTTCCTTGGAATAAAAAGCCCGCTCGTCCGTGAGAAAGTCTTGTACGGCCTTCGCTCGCTTCTTGGAACCTGGAGTGTAGTAGGTCCGCACTTGTCCAGGCAGAAACGGATCTTTCAGGGCCTGGACGGACTCCAGTCTGGGTTCTTCCTCCTTAGCCGAGGATGGCTTCGAACCCTGCGCTGTCGTTAGCGACGCACTCGAAACGATCACCAAGGCGATAAGCGTCCAAATCGTTGCATCCCTGCCGCCGAGCTCCATCCGCCGCATTATATTGGGAGCGATCCAATTGACGAAATTAAGCCAATGCACTCATTGAGAGTTCTAGTCGGCCAACCTTGCGAAACTCGCTGGTGAGCGGAGACCCTGATCTGGCGCGGGGTTCAGGGGTGTTCTATTATTCTTCAGCTGGGTTTCTTACCGTTTGGCGAGGCCAGCCCAGCTCGCAATAACGGACTCCCAGGAAGCGGCGGCAGACTGGAAATCATTTGGACAGAGCTTCGGCCTTCCAAGAGCCAGCCTGGGCCCTAAAGGTGCGGCTTAATCGCAAAGATGGAAGGCATCCGAACTCGTCTCAGCAGATATGCAAGAGGAAGTTGGGGTCGCTGGTCAATCAGTGGAATGGCGTTTACACAGAACCCAAAGTTAATGAAAATCCCCTAATTGGAATGTGTTGGTCCTTCCAGGGGCAACTCGACGAGATTTGCCCGCACTCGGTCTCCGATTTGCGCGCTCTTTAGCGTGGCCAGGAACTTCTTGGTGAAGCCCTGCTGCAGATGGAAATCCTGTGCTGCTTGTGACCTGTAAATCTCGTAAAAGACAAATGTATTGGGATCGTCCTTTCGTGCCGTCACGTAAAACGCTTCTACGCCCTGCTCCGCCCGCACCAACGGCAGGTATTGGCGTATGGCGTCGACAAGCTCCGCTCGACGCTGTGGCTGAATTTTTGCTTCGATCAGCATGATCACCTTTTCGTTCGTCATATTGGACTGCTCCTCTCGATTTTCATTGGCCGGCGTGTTCACAGCCTGCTTCGCCCACAGCACGTACGTCGCCCACACGCTTGCGGCCATTAGCACCGCCACGATCAAGATTCGGTTTATTTTCAAGTGTGAATCCTTTCGTTAAACACCATTCGGCAACCCACCGTACTGATCCGCGACATCTCCTGAACGAAAAGTGAAAGACGCCTTTGGTTCACTAAAGCTCCGCGAGAGCTCGATGCACCATACTCACGGAAATAGCTCCCTCACCAACAGCCGAAGCAACCCGCTTGACGCTTCCGGCGCGGACATCGCCCACAGCGAATACTCCTGGTAGGCTGCTCTCCAGCATGAAAGGTGGGCGCGAAAGCGGCCAAGTAGGATTCTGATCTGGGTCAATAGCCATGGGCAGATCGCGTCCGGTGAGGATAAAGCCCTTCTCATCAAGAGCGACGCGGCCTCGAAGCCAGCTTGTGTTAGGTGAGGCGCCAGCCATGATGAAAAGGTGATGTGCCTTGACCGAACGCACCTCTCCGTTCAGGTTGTTGACCCAACTCACTTTTTCGAGAGCGCTCTCGCCCCCAAGGTCGGCTAGCTCGGAGTTGCACAGCAGTTCGATAGACGGATTTCCGGAAATTCGCGCGATGAGATAATGTGACATCGATTCGGATAACGTGGCGGCTCGCACAAGCATATATACCTTGCGTGCGTGCTGCGAAAGGAAGACTGCAGCTTGACCAGCCGAGTTGCCGCCACCCACGACAATGACCTCTTCGCCCTCGCACAACTGAGCTTCAAGAAAGGTGGCGCCGTAATGGATCCCGTGCCCCACGAAGCGGTCCAGGTTCACGGCCGTTGGCTTCTTGTAGTAGGCGCCAGTCGCAATGACAATAGTCCGTGCGAAGAAGACGGTGCCATCGTTCATAACGAGTTCGTAGGGGCGATGTTGGCACCTCAGTTGAACGATCGCGCGTGCCAACGCCATCTTCGCTCCAAACTTCTGTGCCTGCTTGGTGGCGCTGGTAGCGAGTTCCTGACCGGAGACCCCGGTTGGAAATCCCAGATAATTCTCTATCTTTGAACTGGAGCCCGCCTGCCCCCCGGGGGCGTGGCTTTCTATAACGAGAGCATCTATTCCCTCCGAGGCCGCGTATACCGCTGCTGCCAGGCCTGCAGGGCCCGCACCCACGATGATCAGATCGTGAAGCGAGCTATTGTCGATATTGTCGTTAAGTCCGAGCGAATCCGCCAGCTGTGAGGTTGACGGATTTCGCAAAACCATCGTCCCGTTGCCAATCACGATCGGGACTTCGGAGACAGCGATTGCAAAGCGGTCGAGGAGGTTCCGATAAGCATCGTCCATATCCAAGTCGATATAAGAGAATGGATGACCATTTCGGCTCAGAAATTCCCGAAGGCGCAGAGTGTCTGCAGAATGTCGTGAGCCAATGACAACGACATTGCCCAACTGTCGGTCTATGAGCATAAGCCTTCGCAACATAAACGCGCGCAAGAGGATCTCACTCAGACTTGCATCGTGCGCCACAAGAGCGCGAAGGTCTTCGGGTCGAACCACCAGGATTTCACCCTCTTGGATAACTCGGGCCTGCACTACAGTTCGTTGCCCTGCGATCGAGCCCGCCTCGCCGGTGAACATTCCTGGGCGTAAGATCGTGACCAGCCGTTCGCCGTTGATAGTTGGCTGAACGATTTCCAAGCTGACGGATAAGAGGATGAAGCACGGCCTTCCCACCTCTCCCGGCCGATACAGAATCTCGCCAATCTCCACCCGGCGCACCCGTCCGTACGGTCGCGCACGATCTATCTCGACCTCCGTAAGGACCGGCCACATCTGGTTCTCGGCATTCAGCTCAGCGGAGATCCGCTTCTGTTCGCTTAGGAGCCTTGCCTGTTGCAATCCGATAGATGCCTCATTTGCCGCTACGCTCAGAAGAAGGCTTTCGGTTTTCTCAGGGAAGCCCGTCCGGTTAGAACCCAGGACGATCACGCCGATTTCACCATGTACGCCCAACTGCGCGGGGACGATCGCAACGCCTTCGACTGCCAATTGGTTCTGTACTTGCGGGAGAGACCCTTGAGCGTAGGCAGCCAGTGAGTCCCCGAGCATATTGCGGACTTCCTGGGCCGACAGGTTGATTTTGCTGTCCTCGGCGACTCGGAGAATCTCCACTGGCATCACGCCAAAGGCGTCGCTCAACCGCGCGTAAGCGAAATCCAGGCTCAGCATACGGAGGAGTACATCCAGAAGAGTTTGAACAATTTGCGATGGTTCACTGCCGCGCCAGATAGCAGGCAGAGCGAGCAGGCTCGTTAGATCGTTAATGCAGCGCCGAAGGCGCTTGATTTCCTGGGCTGGATCCTCGAGCTGCACTTCCATGTCAGGCCACCGCAGGTGAGCCGCTCTTGCGAGACCGACGCTCGCGAAATTCGCGCAGGAATTCGTCTGGCGGCACAAAGAAGGGATTTTGTTGAAGGGCGCCGCCGATGACGACCATCGGATGGGTCCGCAAGATGTCGACGACGGCGTCTCCTCCAAACTTGCCGAGATCGTAGGTACAGATAACTGCGTCTTCGTGCCGACGCCACACCTCATTTACCCGCGACTCGAACTCAATCACATCATCCACATGCGATCCGCTTTCAACTACCCAATCCATACGACAGCAAATGCGACTTAGCGGGAAGCTGCCGGTGCCCTTGCCGCTGGCCAACTGTTCGAACGCCGAAATCATGCGATCTGCATCGAAACGGCCTTCCGGAAGGTAGATTTCGGTATCCGTCCGAATCTCCAGCTGTCCGCTTTGCTCCGCAACCGCTGTATCAATGCCCGCGGCCGTCAGGCGTTGTAGGTGGTCCTGACGCTGATCCCGATTAACAACGTGAATTGCCTTATGGCCACACTGGAATCCGTCTTTTATGAATGGGAGCAAGACCCGATACTCTTCGTCAGGGCTGTGGAAGAAAGCGCAGACATGACGCGTTTGGTCGATCTGGGAACCAGCAAAAGGAATGGGCGCTGCGATCTTCTTCATAGCATCTCCCTCGATAGCAACGCCGCAATGCCTCCAACTGCAAAGAAGTATTCGAGGCTGCTCAAGTTGATCATATCGCGAAGGATAACGACAGCTCGATCGTCATCGTTCGGCGATAATTGCCTATTAGATAGTGCGATCGTAGAGTTGGCGCTGGTAACTCTTGACCCAGTCTTCCGTCGAAGGAGGAAAAATATTGAGAAACTTCCCGTCGCGAGAAGGAATCACTTCAACCATTTTTGCGATCATGTCCTTTGGATCGAGTCTCCCCTCCGGTTTACCGAGCAGCCCGTCGACCACTTTCTGGAAGGCTTCGCGCTTAATAAAATTCACGTCATCGCTGAGCCAGCGTAGACCGGCTTCCACCACAGTCTCGTTGAAACCGGTAAGGTAAGGTCCGGGATTGATCGTTTGGACCTGAATTCCAAAGGGTTTCAGCTCCTCGTACATCGCTTCAGCAATAGACTGCACGGCGTGTTTGCTCGCGGCATATGCGGGAATTGGCGGGACCGTGAGAAGTCCAACAGCTGAAGAGACGAATACAACCTTTCCGTGAATACCCGTGGCTACCCAATTCCTCACCACGCGCTGTGTAAAATCCAAAGCCGCAAAGACATTTGTTTCAAAATTTTTCCGCACCAGCTCAACGGGGATTTCAGACATGGGTCCCCCCTCGCCGATGCCAGCGTTATTCACCAGAATTTCAAACTTCAATTTGAGGGCGTGCGCCACATCATAAGAATCGAGCAGGTCGAGCTTCTCGACTCTTAGTGTTTCGAGGCTGAGCGAGCGAGCCTTCTCCCTCAGAGCTGTCACTTGTGGCCAGGTCTGAACAGCTGCTATTACGCTGTGCCCTTTTTGCGCCAATCCGAGAGCGGTTCCTTCACCAAATCCGGAGCCTGCTCCGGTAATCAATATTTCCTGCATGTGAGTGATCTCCCCTTTCTTTTAGCTAGGCATTCAAAGCTGATTCACCGCTTTGAGCGACTGCATAATCTTGAGCTACCTGGCCTCCGGACACGCCGATGGTTCCGATGATTTGCCCATCGGCGTGCTTAAGGGGGATTCCACCGGCAAACGTTACGAGGTTGCCATTGGTGAGCTCAATTCCATGCGCATCCGCCCCTGCTTTGCTGTAGTTGTCGAGAGTTTGCGTTTCCATTTCGAACAAGGCGGATGTCTTCGCTTTCTTTATCGCCACATCGATCACCCCAAGCCAAGCTCCATCCATACGATGAAATGCTTTCAGGTGGCCTCCCGAATCAAGAATTGCGATGCAAACTGAAATTCCGAGTTCGCGCGCCTTCAGTATGGAAGCCTTCATGACCCGATCCGCTTGCTCCGCCGTAATTTGCATGCCCTGTCCTCCGTCGGGATCAACTAGACAACGCGCCGACTTGATAACAACGCTATGCCCACAAGAAGCTCCAGCTTTCCATGGAGCCAGAATGCGGCAGTGGGTCGTCGCGAGGCCACTGACACAGCGTTACCAAAAGCCCGAAGCAAATCGATAGCTTGGATGCGTGCGTTCATGAGTGGATTCGCGAATCTTGCACACATCGACAAAAAATTGCGAGTTGCCGGGAAGCCGGATGTAATAGGAGAAGCTCGTTAGAAGTTATCGAGCATCCAAGTGTTATTGTCGCCGGGGATTGCCGCCCCAAGATCCCCTAGTGACCCATTCGACGCCTGAATCATGAAATCGAATGCCGTGGACCTCGAGTGAGCAAGGTCGCCCGACTTGACTTCGACCGCGCGCACCCGGTTGGCTACTCAGAGTACGATGGCGGCCATTGCTCCTTGACCTGGAGCGGCAGTATGGTGAACGGACTAGAAACCCTCATTGGGCTGACTAGTTCGGGGCGCCCTGGTTCCGGGAACTAGTCTGGCATTCGAACAAATGAGCACAGACCCTATGGTTAACCAATCGGACATGGCACTTGGCCGTATGGCCGGTTTTACGGCCACTTGACGCGATTCCAATGAACCGTCTGGTGGTCGAACCTCGCTTTCCGCCCGTTGGGAACGATAAGGCGAGGTTGCGCAGTGCGAGAAAAAACGATTCTAACCGTCATTTCCGGTACCACCTTTAGCGAAATTTATGGTCTGGCCCTCCTGGCAAGCAAAGTAGAAATCAGTCCCGCCGCGGTTCACGACCGCTGCGAAGTGCTTCGTGTTGTTGTAATTCGGATCGCCAAATAATGCGTTACCGCATACAACCACACTGCCATTGTCGTTTAGAGCGGCCTGCAGACCTGCCGTCACATCAAAAGCGTGGCCGTAGCTCAAATCGTCGTAACCAAGCGCCCCGTAGACGGCAAATTTCACCACCAAATCTGACGTCGGGGTAGCCGACCCAGTAGGTGGGCCCCCCCGTGGTTGAAATCGATCGTCTGCCCTTCTGCGCAAGCGAAATACCGATTGTTCACAAGCGCTCCAAAGTGTTTTTGATACTGAAACGACGGGTCACCAAAGATGTTGTTCCCGCACTGAACGATTCCGGTAGAGCCTGGGGCATTGAGGACAGAACTTAGCTGCGAAGTGACGTTGAACCCTTCAGCGAAATTCGGGTCTCCGTTGTGAAGCGCACCGTATACAGCGTAACCGACATCGAAATTTGCCATATGGACTCCTCTGCTCACCGCCTTAACGAATCGAACGTAGCGGATGACTCCCAATTCTGGCACAACGCCGGCGGACCGTCGAAGCCTCTTTCCCCACTCATCTCGAGAATGTAGGCAAGGAAAAGTGAATGTCGAGCTAACATGGCTTCCGTTCACTTGTCCGAGTAGTCGGCTTTCCGGACAAGTGGCTTTCCGTCACTGAACGTGAAGTTCCTTGAAAACGGGCTCACCGGTGACTTGCTCCCGACCCGCCTACAATCGGAGGAACATACCGAAAATGCGACTTCGCTGGCACTTCGGCGTAGGGGCTTCGTTCGGTAGCATAGCCAAGAGTCTCGCGACGCGGCCCGCCATGCTAATGATCGAGCCCTATGAGGGCTGCTGCCGTGCGATCACCCATCGCACAGAATGCGATTTGTTGCCCATATTGCACTTCACCCATGAGGACCAACATCGCATATGCAAGGGAGCGGTGGGAACCGTCTTGGAGGTACCAAGCTCCGTGTTTTTTTTCACTTGTTCTTGTCTCACACAGGACAGGTGAGTCCAAGCAGATGTCGCCTGAGGCAAGCTGACGACGCATTCTCTCAAGGTTCCTGTTTAGGTCCCAATTCGAGCTGAGTACGCGTAACTTACTATCGATCGCACGGCTTGCCACGTTTCGCAGCGAACGGCTGTCGCCTCGGGGCGCGATAGTCAGCACCTCCTCGTTCTGAAGGAAGACGGTACTCAAGAAATCGTCCTCGTTCATCGCCATGCAGAGGTAGCATTGATATTGCCTCAGCCGCGCCATGTTATCGGAGTGGTTGCCGGCACCGAGGCGTATGAGGTGTTCTTCAATCTCGTCCAACTTCATAGGGCGGATTACAGTCACGAGGCGTCCTCTAGACAATACTGGCCTTCAAAAGCCCAACGGCAGCGTTCACCGGATGAGTCAGCCAGAGTTTTACCTTTGCCGAATAGAATGCCTGAAAAACGGGGTTATAGGTTGCCGTCCCGACCCGCGCAGGGGGAATTTACCGAAAATGCGACTTTTCTGGCAGACGGCGAGGGCAGGTTGGCTCGACGCTAGACTGGATTAGAATCATCAGTGCTGGACGCAGAATAGGCGGAGGTGCGGACTTGAATGCTCATATATGAAAAGCTTCGGACGACACTACAGACGGCTGTCATCGCCGGTCTTTGCTATTACTTGATGAACCCAGTTGCCCTGGCACAAAGCAGCAATGAGACACCCAAGCCTCCCGTCTTCGATGCCACTACCATCAAGCCACCCGACCCGAAGGCACCCGACCGGCTTGCCGGCTTTTACGCTTACCCAGGCGGCCGAGTCTTCATCGGCGGCCCTATCAAAGGGCTCGTTGAGGTTGCATTCAACCTTCAGGACTACCAGCTCACCGGAGGCCCCGACTGGCTCTCTTCGCAGTGGTTCGAAGTAAATGCCGTTCCGCCCGAAGCCTCGTCCTCGCGCAATATTAAGCTGCAGAGCGTGCAACCGACCTCCGAACAGCGCCTTATGCTTCAGAGTCTACTTCGCGATCGTTTCAGCTTCAAATGTCACCTTGAAAAGAACAGGGGCGAAGTCTACATTCTCAGCCGGGGCCGCAAGGCACTTCAACTCAAGCCGCCGAAAGACCCTGCCGCCGATCCCCGGGCCATCGTGATTAACAAGACGGGTGGCATCTGGGACGGAGAAGCGGAGGGCACCAACACAACGACCGACTATCTTGCCTTCCGACTGAGTCGCTATCTTCAACTTCCCGTCCTCAACCAGACCGGAATCACGGGCTCCTACGACTACTATCTGCCGCCCGATGATCCTGAGAATAACGACCGTGTCGCCGCCGTCCTCAGCACGGTGGACCGCCTCGGCCTCAAAATCAAACGTGGCCATGGCCCCGTTCAGACCCTCGTCATCGACCACATCGAATTGCCCTCGGACAATTAGCGATTTTCGACGTTCCCGGAAAACGGGGTTTTTGGTAACTTGACCTGTTTATCAGACGGTCATAGGGAAGTTACCGATGACCCTTTCCAGGAACCAGTAGGCATTGGTCAACAAAAGGCGTTTATGGGGACTTATGCGGGCTACGGCTGTAACGTGGCATCCAGGGTCGTCCAGGAGACGGGTAGATGTTCAACTATTTCGTTACGCTCGTCTGGTAGCAGATGACGCGCCTCGCGCCCAACCATATCAGCCAAATCGCGGCGGCGAGAAAAACCGTGTTGCTGATGCGCATCCACAGCAGTCCGCCGACCAGCGGCCTCTGCGTAAACGCGTGAATGCCGTAAGCCAGCGCCCCGCCGGCTGACAGGCTTAGGACATGTGGCGCGCTCCATCCGGTTTGTCGCGAAAAGAACGTGACCAGAACGAGGAAGATCGCGTCGATTGCCAGCAACGCACACACCGCGGCCCAACCCCACTTCGGCGGCGTATACATAACGCCCACTCCCAGCACGAACGCGATGGCTCCTGTAATCCATGGCCTCGGCACCATACCGCCTGCCATACGCGATCTCCGCGCCGGAATCAGAAACGCAGACACGATCAGCAACACGCTCAGCACTGCCGCGCTAAGAAGCTGTGCATTGGAAGCCACGAACTGGTTCTGCTTGAACCCAATCCCGAAGTTCATGGCTGTACCAAGCACGAACACGACAGCGACGACCGAATCACCAAACCACCCCAGCCACGGCGTTTCAGCCTCAGCAGGAAAGAGCGCCTCCACCAGCGCAATCGAGACGCCCATGCTCCAGAACGTGTGAAGGTTGAACATGAACAACGCCCACCAACCTCCGATGCCCAACGCCGGAATATAAGCATGGTCAAGCAGGTGCATGTGCATCTTCAGATAGTCCGGATTGAAGAGCGACTGGGTCACCAAACCTTCGCCGATTAACGTATAGGCCGCGCCCAGCATCAGCATCGTCGGCCAGCCGCGACCCGTTCGCCGCGCTGTCTCGCGAATCATTACTGCCCCGCCGCCGTACGCTGGTGCCAATACGATCAGTGCCGCCAGCAGCTTTAACGGAAGGTCTCCCAGCAGATACTCTGCCACCAGCGGAGTCACAAAGAACAGCGTAATCACCGCGGTGATCTTTCTCACGGGTGCGACCATCGTCCTCTCCTTGCTCTAAGTGGAATGCAAGGAGCCGTTCCATGCGAATGGAGCGACCCACCCACATCAGCCGTGCCGCAGGCACGCTTGAACTGCCTGACGGAAAAAGGACCAGTACTCAGGCTTGGGCATGTTCGCCCTGAGCCTGGCGGCCGTCTCATCATCCGGCCAATGGCTCTCGTCGTCATACATCCTCCGGAAACCCTCCCCAATCTCCGGGTTCCCGAGCGTGAACTCGTCGCCCAGGCGCATCCAGCGTGCGACGAGCGCCCGGCCTTCGGTGCTGTCCGGCGGTATCTCGCGATCGAGCGCGCTCTGAAGATCGGCGTACAAAGCCCGCCATCGGGCACCGATCTCTGCCTTTTCTTCAGGCGTCAGGGCTGCACGCCGCTCCCGAAGCACCTCAACGGCCTTCGGACTGTAGTACTTCTCCGTCCAGTCTGTGGCTTCTTGCATTTGTATCTCCTTCAGGATGGTCTGGTAGAGGAGCCACTCGGGTTCCGCCGGGTCCTGTGCGCGCCGTTGTGCATGTTCAATGGCCCGCAGGACGCGATCCAGGCCGTCGCGCCGCTCACGCAGCACCGCCCGCTGCTGCGCAAGCATGACGGTCAGCGGTTCTGCGCCACGGCCGACTGGGGTGTTCAGCAGCGCGGCGATCTCGCGCAACGAAAGCCCCAGGTACCGCAGCGCGAGAATCCGCTCCAGGCGCCCGAGATCCTCGTGGCAATAGAGCCGGTAGCCTCGCTCCGAACGATGCGCTGGCGACAGTAGGTTGAGCCGGTCGTAGTGATGCAATGCCCGTACAGTAACGCCGGCAAGCTTTGCGAACTCCTGGATGCGGAAGGCGCTCATGGGTCTCACCTCAGACATCTTTTGCCATGACGCAAGGGCAGGGTCAAGCGCCTATCGAAGAAAGTAATGAAAAGTCTTAGGGCCAGCAATCCGCTCGTTCCTGCAAAACGGGATTTTCGGTAACTTGCGGGGCTCGTCGCCCCGGCCGGAGGAACTTACCGAAAACCAGACTTTTCGGTACCGTCTTTGCTCTCGCTATTACTCAGTTGATGTCGAAAGCTGGATGCTTCAGGCGCAGGTCTGGCGAAATGATGATTCTGTTCTCTGGCGCGCTTCGAGCACTTGTCGGTTCCAAAACTGGTAATATCTCGGCATGAATTACGCTGTCGTCAACGCCTTACACTGTCCCGTTTGCCGGAGAGGTCTGAAGAGTGAAACCTCGCGCCTAGTGTGCGAGCAGGGTCACTCGTTCGACATCTCACGGCAAGGCTACGTGAACCTCGTCCAGGGCAGGCCGCACTTCCGGATTCGGTGATAGCGCGGAGATGGTCTCCGCCCGTCAGACGTTTCTGATGGCGGGTCATTACGTGCCGATGGCTCAAGCATTAAAAGCCGTCACCGTTCGTCATGCGCTTAATCCAAGCTTCGTTTTCGAGGCCGGAGCAGGAACGGGCTATTACATCGCTCGCGTGCTGGACGCGCTCCCTCTTGCCTGTGGGCTTGCTCTCGATCTTTCAACCAACGCTGCGCGGCGAGCGGCGCGAGCGCATCCCCGACTCAGCGCAATCGTAGCCGACGCGATGGATGGATTGCCGCTGAAAGACGAAAGTGCAGACATTGCGCTGAGCATCTTTGCTCCACGGCCTGCGCGTGAACTAGCCCGTACCCTGCGACCAGGTGGCAAGCTCATCGTCGCCGTGCCGACCCAGGCTCATCTTGAGGAGGTACGCAAGAGCCTCCGCCTTTTGAACGTTGACCCTGAAAAGGAAGTTCGACTCGCAGCGTCATTATCGCCGTGGTTTCAACAAGCGGAAGTGGAATCGGTGAGATGGGGCATGATGCTCGAGCGTTCAGTGGTCGCTGCCTTGGCGAGCATGGGGCCCTCCGCCCGTCACATTTATCCGGCGGAGCTTCAGGAACTAGTTGCCCGCCTACCGACCCTGTCGCAAGTCACGGGTTCAGTGGATCTGCGCGTCTACGTCCGTTCTAGAACTGGAGCTGCAAACTAGGGTCGCAGAATGGACATGCCCGCCGGTTGCGAGAAAACGCGGGTGACAAGTAACGAGACGGCTTCTCGGACAAGTGGTTATTCGGCCTTGACGCCGAGTTCCTGAAAAACGGGATTTTCGGTAAGTTGCTTTCGGCCACCCAGATGTCCGAAAAGCCGGTTATTCGGCCACCTGGCTCATCAAGAATGGCCAGCAGGTCGGGTGCGGTGAGCTTGCTCCCCGCGCGAAGGTCAACCTTGAAATTTCAGAAGCGCAATGGCCGACGTGGAACTCGGATACTGCCCTCGTTGATGGTCCTCGCGCTGCTAGTGAAAATGCTCGACGAGCATGATGTCGCCGTTTGTATCGCTAGCTTGTGAATAGAGCATCCAGCGACCATCGGGAGAGACCGACAAGCCCCTCCAGAGATCCTTATCCGCTTCAAAGATTGGGCGTATCTGCCTGGTAGCGAAATCAAAATAACGGATAGATCTAGGCGCCTCGGCAGGAACGAAATAGATACCACCTGGAGAGAGGGTCCAATGGCTGGAGTCGCTCAGGCGAGGCAATCCATCGACATTTGATTCCGTATTGGGCTGCCCTGGCAAGAGCACTTTCTTCAGCGTCGATTTGCCCTCGTGGCTTGCAAAATATATTGTCGTTCCATCGATAGACTCCTGCGGACTAAGCCCATCGATATCTTTGGATAGTGCAATGGCATCTCCGCCAGAGGCGGGACAACGATAGACTCCCATCCTGCCAGGTTCGCGGGAGCTGAAATAAATCCACTTTCCATCGCGCGACCAGTGAGGTCGAAATACGCCTGAGATATTTGTGATCAGTTTTTTAGGGATGCCTTCGGCTGTGTCCGCGACATATATTTCCCATCGGTCCAGTGGGCGCGTGTCAAACGCTATCTTGTTTCCGTCCGGGGACCATTGCGGACTGCCACTCTCAACATGGGGGTTTGAGATTTGCACCAGGTTGCTGCCATCCTCATTGCTGATCCAAACGCCCATCGCGCCGGAGCGGAAAGACGCAAAAGCAATGCGCTTTCCGTCCGGAGAGTATTGAGCGTCAAACTGTCCCCGCGAGGAAGGAATGAGTTCCACGGCTGGCGATTTTGGGTGAAGCAGGTCCCTGCGCCAGATGTTAATGGGAAGGTATTGGGCACTAAATGCTAGCTTGTCACCCTTCGGGGAAACTGTGGGCTGCGTTGCACTTCCTGCGAAGGCGAGTTGCTCGATCGAGCTATTCGCGACAGTAACTTCGCCGAGTTTGTATGAGACATCCCAAAAGGAGTAAATGAGTCTCTTGTCGTCAGCCGACCATGTCAGCCCTTTCGGATATGCCCGAATTGAAGCAATCACCCTCGGCTCTCCGTCAGGAAGTGGTAAGGAATACAGCTCGGCCTCGTCTCCTGTGTCTCCTGCGTTTAGAGAGCACCAGTATGCGAGGTGGTCGCCGCTGTGAGAGAAGGCAGGTAGAACTTGCCCAAGGCACTTTGAGGTGTTCGGAATCCGCTCAGTGTCGCCCGTTTCTGTCGAGAGGAGATAGATCCTTAAATGCTCCTCTCCTGGCGCCACATCTGCAAAGGCGATCCACTTGCCGTTCGGCGACCAACTGATGATAGATAGGTCTACGTCAGGCATTTGGGTGGAGCGCAATTTTCTCTCTGGGCCGCCAAGCGCGGAGACGAGATAGATGCCAGTGTCGGCGCCGTCCACGCGGTGAAAGGCGATCTGCGTGCCGTCGGGGGACCAGGTTGGACTGATCCATTCCGAGGGATGCTGCGTAAGGCGGAGGAGGGTCTCGCTCCCGAGTCCCTTCACGTATAGGTCGAATCCCTTCGCCCCGCCCTTGGGATCGCCGTTCCATGCAAATGCGATTCTGGAGCCATCGGGAGAGAAAGCCGGGGACGTCGCCTCTCCGGGCAGAGCCGTGAAGGGAACGGGCGTCAGGTTCGCCTGCTCCTGTGGGGGCTGGGGGCGAAGCCGCCGATAGATGCCTAGGGCTCCGAGGGCGATGAGCGCAATGGCGAATATTCCGACTCCGATCTTCAACCAAATTTTAGGAGCGGTTGGCTTGGGCTTTGATTTTGGCGGCGCAGGCGAAGACTCTTCCGAGCGCTGACCTCGCCTGAGGTCCACGACCATTTCACGCATGGACTGGTATCTCTCCGCCGGGCTCTTCTCCAGGGCCTTCTCGACGACGTTGCGGTAGGTCTCGGGGACTTCTTCGCTCAATGGCGGCAATTCACCGTGGATGATGGTCTTCAAGACTTCCAAGTCGGTTCGCCCACCAAATGGGCGCTTGCCGGAGAGCGTTTCGTAGAGCACGATGCCGAAGGAAAAGATGTCGCTGCGCGAATCCAGCGGCTGGCCCGAGGCTTGCTCCGGAGACATATAGGCGATCGTGCCCAGGATGAGTCCCGGGCGCGTGGGTCCTTCCGGCAACCTTGCCGCGAGATCGATCGTGCCGTTTTCGGCAAGCTTGGCCAGGCCGAAGTCGGCCAGCTTGGCGTAGCCGTTTCTGGCCACCAGGATGTTCATCGGCTTGATGTCGCGGTGCAGGATGCCTGCCTGATGCGCGGCGGCCAGGCCGTCGGCCACGCCGGTCAACAACTCGGCCACTTCCTTCGGCGTTCTCCGCTTGTCTTTTATCCAGTCTTTCAGCGTGCCGCCGTCGACGTATTCGGTGACCAGGTACTGCCGCCCCTCGAATTCACCGATGTCATGCACGCTAACGATGTGCGGATGGTTGAGCGAGGAGGCCATCTGCGCCTCGCGCTGAAAGCGGCGGCGGGCCTCGGCATCGGCGAGATTGTCGGAGAGAAACTTGATCGCAACCCGGCGGCCGAGCTTGGTATCGAGGGCGAGCCAGACGGTGCTCATGCCGCCCTCTCCCAGCTTCGACTCGATGCGGTATTGACCTATCTCCAGCCCTGCAGGAAATTGCACTGCCGCCGTGACCGGCGACTCCGGCCGAGGATTTCCGTCGGCGATCACGGCCACCGGATGCTCAAGGAATCCGCCCATGCGCTCTTCCCAGGAGAGGGCGTCCACTACTTCGCGGCGCAGGTCTTCGTCGCCTGCGCAGGCGGAGCTCAGGTAGGCTTCGCGTTCCGCCGCCGGCTTCCGGCGGGCGGCCGCCAGTATCTCCATGACCCGTTCGTCTTCTTCGCGGCTTGTCATGGTTCCTTAGTCTGGTGGATCTGAGGTTCGCAGCATAACTGGAGACTCTGTTGCGGTGCTGAGAGGGTTGAAAACGCAGGTCCTTCGCCGCGCTCAGGATGACAACAGTTTTGCGGCGAACTTCGGAGATGGGACACAGTCATGGCTTCCCAGTCATTCGTTCGAAGAGCCAGCGGCGGGCCCGGTACCACTCCCGCTGCATGGTGTGCAAGGTGATACCCAGCGCATCGGCGATCTCCTGGTCGGTTGACCCGAGGAAGAACTTGAGTTCCACCAGGGCCCGTCTCGAGGGCGACTCCCGCTCCAGATCGTCAAGCAGCTCGTCGATCTCAATCACCAGCTGCGATGGGGTATGGGTACCCAGGAAGCGATCCGGAAGTCCTTCCATGGGCAGAAACAGAATATCGGGCCGGGTCCGCGCGTGGTCAATAAGATAACGGCGCATGACCCTGGCCGATATCGCGAGGAAATGACCTCGGTCCTGCCAATCCAGGTCCTTCGACTTCGCCAGGCGCAGGAAGGCTTCGTTCACCAGCACAGTTGGCTGGAGGGAATTGCCGGGCCGCTCGCGGCGGAAACAGCGTTCGGCAATCTGGTGCATCTCCGGCGTCAGGAGTTCGAACAACCTGTCCTCCACCTGCCGGTCGCCGGTTCGCCATTGCCGCAGCAGCTGCGTGATTTCGCCCGGATCGGGTCCCATGTCGTGTCCACTTGCAGATGCGCAATTATAGGCACAAGTTCCATCGAGTTGCGGACCGAGTCAGGGTTCGTCCCGCCAGCCAGGAAACATTTCTTTTGAAAATGTGGCGGGGAGTCGGCGGTTTCTCCGCTTTCCATAGTGAGACCAAGTTCGCAAGGGCTCGGCCATCACAAGAAAAGGAGACCTACCGTGAAAAAGAACCTGTTGTCACTCGCGATGTCCCTGGCGCTGCTGATGAGCGCAGCCGCCCAAGCGCAAACCACTCACATGATAGTAACTGTGCCGTTCGAGTTCACCGCCGGGAATGTCCAGCTTCCGGCCGGCGAGTATGAAGTCGAAGCCATGGGACCCTGGGGTGGATCGACGCTCTCAGTTCACAACGTCAATTCGAACGCAGGTTCAGTCGTTCTTTCGAATTCATGCCAGTCGAAGAAGCCCGCCGCCGACGCCAAGCTGGTTTTCTATCGCTACGGCCACCAGTATTTCCTTGCCCAGGTCTGGAACCGCAACAGCGTTGCAGGCAGCCAAATACAGATCAACCCGCGGCAAACGGAGTTGGCGAAGAACCAATCGAAAGATCAAGTCGTCCTGATCGCGTCGGAGAAGTAATGCTTCTTAGTCAATTCCAATTCAAGCCCCGGAGGCTCTCCGTGAGAATCCTCCGGGCTCAGCCTTCACCTAACTGAGAAATGGTCCAGGCCAACGCGCTTCCGTCCCGCGAGGATCACGCGGAGTCGATGAGCGCTTATCTCCGCCATATGCACTCACCGACGACAGCACTTGAGCCACATGGCCGAAAAGTCGGCTTTCCGGACAAGTGGTAATTCGCTGTCAACCGACGCGAACACGGCTTGGTGTCCAGAAACTCCATAGCAATGAACGCTTTCCCGTCTTGTTCACCAATGTCATAGATCGTGCAGATGTTTGGGTGATTCAGCGCGGACGCAGCCTGCGCTTCTCGCTGGAAGCGGGCCAGGGCCCGCGGGTCTCGCGCCACATCCGCAGGCAGAAACTTAAGCGCAACGAAGCGATGGAGACGAGAATCCTCAGCTTTGTAAACGACTCCCATCCCGCCGCCGCCGAGCTTCTCAATAACGCGATAGTGCGAGATGGTCTGACCGATCATAAGGCGCAATGCTGCTTTGGAGTGCCATGTTAGGAGCACACAAGACGCGAGTCAACGGATCGGGACGACAAGTCGACGGTATCGTTTGAATGGCCGGATAACGAGCTATCCATAGAAGTGGTCGCATTCGACATTTTGATTCGAGCTGCCACGCCATGGCTTCTGGATGGTCGGCAAAACAGGAAGTAATCCGGTCGCTGAAAGGCCTGCCGCATGAAGTTCCTGAAAACGGGGTTATCGGTAACTTGCCAGTGCGATCTGCTGGCAAGTCCGAAAACTCGACTTTGCAGGCACTCCAATGGATCAATCCGAGCGTTCAAGCGTCTACACTGACTCGTCCCTCCTCCGGGGGGGCGGCTTCGGAGCTCTCTTGTGAAGAGCGGGCCGTTCAAAGATGCTGGTCGTCGATCAGCCCACAATCCTGGCTCACCACTCGAGTTTGTACTAGTCTACTTGTCATGGCAGATCGGATACCGTACAAAGCCGTCACAAGAGGGATAGCGGTAAGCGTCGTGCCTACTTACCTTGAGGGGGACTCATCGCCTTCCGATTCGCGGTATCTTTTTGCCTATCAAGTGACTATCGAGAATCAGGGACGGGAAACGGTGCAACTATTAAGCCGGCATTGGATGATTACGAATGCGCTCGGCGAATTGGATGAAATCAAGGGAGCAGGCGTGATTGGGAAGCAACCAATCCTCAAGCCTGGTGAAAGTCACGCCTACACCAGCGGCACACCTCTTAACACGCCGTGGGGGATGATGGGTGGGAGTTACCAGATGGAAAGCGATCGTGGCGAGCGGTTTGATGTTGAAATACCAACGTTCTCTCTGGACTCAGGGAATCAGCGTGTATTGCTGCATTAGGGAAGTTACCGAAAACGAGATTTTGCAGGCGAAGTGTCTCACTAGGGCGCGAGAGTGTTTAACTCAGCCAAGAATCGAGGTGTGAATGATTCTCCAGGAGTATGTTCCTCATACCAAATGTCTGTGTCTTTGTCATGGAATCAGTACACCTCCACTTTGTCTCCGAACACCTCCAGCTCGAACTTGTCCCACCATACAACCACCGTGGTGAATTAGCCCTTCTTAACGCCATCCGGGACTTTGGTCAGGCGCTCGCAAGCTGAGAGAACGTCGAGCGCATTGGCGACTGTGTTGGGCTCGAAGCGATCAAGCCGGGTCGAGAAAACCGAGTCGACAGCGAGACGGACGCTATCCCATCCTGAATATCTGGTGTCTCCGGCGGGTTGTATATCGTCCGACATGTCTCAGTTTCAGTTTACGAAATCATTTTCCCGAAGAACGGGATTCCAGGTAAGTCTGGCGATCGGGAACAGAAGGTCGATCCTTTGGGGCCCGCAATGGGCAATATGTATCCTGTCGCCGAATTTGACCGTAAACACTGGCCGATTTCGCGGGACTAATCCGTCACGACTTCCGGATTGCCGATAACTCGTAAGCAACCTCTAATCAATGCAACTCCCGACTTCAGGGCGAAGGAACGACATCGGTGCGCAGGAACAGAGCGGACGGGCAGAGAATCGTAAAGGAGCCGCCATCCAGCGCCATTCTAATTGCGAAGTTGTGGAGCATTTCCTCGCGCAACTCGCTGAGGGTCGCGCTGTCTCCAAATGATCCGGTTGCCACGATATGCTGCAACTCATGGTTGATCGGCAGTTGGCGCTTCACCGTAAAGATTATCTCTCCTGCGCTCATCAGGAGGCAGAGGCAGACCGTCCAGAATAGAGGCTTTCGCCGCAGCCGCCACATCGATAGGATCGTCACCACATACAACAGCAACTCCAAGCGGGCGTAGGTGGGCATACGCAAGACCATCTGTGCGTCCAGCGAGGCCCAGTACCTCGCAAAGCTCTCCAGGGGCATACTGCGGATCGCCGGCAAGATACCAATTTCTGTCATAAGCAGGATGCCCGCCAGGCACCCTGTCATGACCAAAAGAATCGCTAGAAGGAGACGGCTGGCTAGACTCATGACCCGTAGTATGCCTGCGTTTGATGATGGTTACCACAGAAGTGAGCGGACGATAAGTAACTTTAAACGCCGTAGGATCCTGCATTTTGCATCGGGATCTCGGTTCCGGATTACCGGAGCCAAGCCGACTTATCAGTACTAATCCGGTGTCGGTGAGTCCTATGAGAGGGGATGTCAAGGAAAAATTCTTCCCCCTTCCCCTCCGAGGGGAGACAGATGTGGCGACTTGCATCCAGCCCGATCTCAGATCTGAAGAGGCTTTGGGTTCGTGATGTGTTCCAGACAGACCGAGACTGTCGGTGGTTTCTATTCGGTGGTCTCATGACCGCGATGATTCGACGCCTTCGGTTCCGGAAGCAACGCAAGCAGACGGGGTGGCTTAAAATCGGCCAACCATGGTCCTATTTGAGACTCGAAGCCTATAGCTTTTTTGGGTTATGCGAGGGGGTATAGAGTGCATTTGGAGACTCGGTGCTGACAGCACGCGGAGTGGCCTAACTCATCGATTGATACTCTCCCTCGACCCCGAGCGTCGCAGATACCGATTGGCTAACTATCGGGTAAGACAACCTAGTCAATTGCCTGGTTCTGTAGACGCTCAAGCTGCTCGCGATTTCAGATGTTCGGCGTCGAAACTTCCTCCTTTTTTCCAAAGTGTCAACGTAATCGCCGCGATCTTGCGTGCCAGCGTGAGGCGAGCCATATCCGGCTTCATCCCCTTGGCCAGCAAGCCTGCGTAAAAGTTCTGCAGTGGTCCGGCACAACGACTGGCGTCCAGGGCTGTACTTTTGAAGATCTCCTTCATCGCGTGGTTGTAATTCTGATTCAGACCACGGATCTGCTGTGGCTTTTTGGAACGTTGCAGTTGTCCATCTACGTAACGATGCTGTGCGCTGTCGTGCGTCACCACCGCCAGACCACTGTAGGTCCATAACTGTCGCTTGCTGCGGAACCGGTGTGGCGTCTGCATCAGGGCCAGCAACAGGGCGGCCCGAAGCGGGCCGATCAAGGGAACCTGGCGCAATATTTTCACCGCCTTATGTTTCTGACTCTCGGCTAAAAGTTCTCCACGCACAGTCTGCCGCAAAACAAGTAGCCCATCCAGCTGCTGATAGAACAGCTCTGCGCGGCGGCGCACGCCAACCTGAGCAATCTTGCTCAGCCATTCGTCCCTGTGGCGTGGGGCATAGACCTGCTTGCCGGCGCAGCAAATGCCCCAGCTGTGGTACAGCGCCTTAAGTCGATTCTTCACTCGCTTCGAGTCCTTACTGACGGTCAGATAGCTACGCGCCAACTCCCGCAACGTCCGCAGTCCATTTTCTCCGTGGTAGACCGCTCGCAGCAGGCCGGCGCGCAGCAACTCGGCCAGCTTCCGCGCATCTACCTTGTCGCTCTTGCTGCCCTCTTTCAACAAAGCGTTGCGACGCGGGTTGCAGATCACGATCTCTCGCACGTGGGGCTTGAGCACGTCGTACAGCCAAGCCGCCCAGGTTCCCTCTTCCAACGTCACATGCAGCTCTCCGCGCAGCCCATGTAGGAAATCCAGCAGAGTGCTGGCTTTGGTTTCCACGATCGACTCCATAACCAACTTCCCTGCGCCATTCACAACCGCAATCGACATCGCTTCCTTGTGAACGTCCAGCCCGATATACTTGATATTGCTACTCAGCATGTTGAGTACCTCCTTGGGGGGAAGGTGATTCTTCTGAGGGACCAGGTCCCCCAAGGTCAAGTGTGATACTTTCAGAGCTCACCGCAAACTCCCCTCTCTCCCACCGCAGTAAAATCAGTGATGGACTGAGCGGAGAATAGGGCCATGCTGGGAAGCAACCCGAGCGCCGACTCAGTGGCCTCGACCGATCCAAACGGGGATGCTGCGGCATCCCCGTTCTACTCTCTGCGGCTGGCAGAAACCACTATCGGGAGAGGCATCAAAGCGCTAAATCCTGGGGGTGTGGGGGCAAAGCCCCCGCAAGGATGCACCGGCCCCGATAACTTCCTTCGGAAGCAGAGCGCACTCTCATAATGCGTGCATTGACGATTGTTCATTCATTGACGCGAACTCACTACTGCCGACGGCGAGTGGATGCGTTCTTTCTGGCACGCGGCAACAGCCTGTGTTCCGATATTGGGACGGTCGCAGGAGGCCACGCCGCGAGGCCTGCAGCGATTGCACTGTACAGGTCTTTGCGCTTTGCTCCCGGTTGAGCTTTGACTGCCACGGTACAAGTGAATTGTTTCCGATAACCCGTCAGACGCGCCGCGGCAGGAGCACCAAGTTGGCCGCTTCCTCAGCATCTTTGAGGAGCGTCTTGCGCGGCGTGCCTATCTGCGCACGCATGGTCAGCCCACGCGCTAGATCGGTAACCTGGATCGCGCGCGCTACTACGGGAAAGTCAGATGGGATTTCTCCCGCGCTGATCCCGTCCCGGAAACGGCGCTCCAGCAGCGCCGAGCCGCCCGTGGCTGCGTTCTGCAGGAACCGCTGAACCTCAGCGTCGTTCACAAGCGGCGCGACGCACATCAGAAGGCAGCCCCGGGCGGAACCTTTCTCGGTCGCACTTTCGACGGCGTACCTCAGAAAGCCCGCGATCGAGTCGCGAAGACCCGGTGGCGAAAGGAGTGCTTTGGCTGCGAGAGCGCCCTTACGTTCTGCGTACGCCCTAAGGACGCGTAAGAATATCGCGCGCTTGTCCCCGAAGACGGCATACAGGCTCGGTCGTCCGACACCCATCCCGGCGACGAGATCGTCAATTGTCACTCCGTCGTAGCCCTTCGACCAGAACACCTGAGTTGCCTTTTCCAGCGCCCCTGTCTCGTCGAAGCTGCGCGGTCGACCCCGCGGCTTTGCAGTTTTTTGAATCATTTAGTTCAAAACTCCTTGACACCTTCCATCCTACCAATATACAACCAAATAGTTCGATATTAGCAAGCTGGCTCTGGCCTCGCGCCCTTCCGGTTCTACCTTCCCCTTTCACTAAGGAGCCACTCATGGAACATTCGATCGCACTCGTCACCGGCGCCACCTCCGGGCTCGGTCACGCCGCAGCCTGCTTGCTCGCCGCCGAGGGCTACCGCGAGGTCATCGTCACCGGGCGCAGCCTGGCCCGCATTCAGGAAACGGCCGCTCAGCTCGCGGCGGAGACCAAGACGCAGGTCTTCACGCCCCTGGAGCTGGATCTGGACGCGCCGGCCAGCGTTCAGTCCGCCCTCGCCGCGCTCGTCAAGCGAGGTCGGCCGATCGACTTCCTACTGCTCAATGCCGGATTGGTCCCAACCAAGAAGCGCGTGATTACTGCGGCGGGCGTTGAGGCTTCTCAGGCCCCGCTGATCGGCCATCATCAACTGACTGTCGGGTTGCTTCGCGCCAACCTTCTTAGCCCCAACGCGCGGATTGTTATCGCCGGCGCGGAGCCTGCCCGCGGGGGCGTACCCATGTTCAAGTACACCGACGTGCCAGCCTTCGCGGCCAAATACTACCGGGGCGACCAAACCGCGGCTGTTGAAGCCCTGCTGCGCAACGGGCCGAACGTGAAGTACGTGCCCAACAATGCGTATGCCGACGCGAAGCTCATCATCGCTTGGTGGACCGCGGCGCTGGCCCGCCGGCTGCCCTCCGGCATGGCCGTGTACGCCGTATCGCCCGGTGGGGCGACCGACACCAAGGTGGTGCGAAACGCTGGCCCGCTGTTGAAGTATCTGTTTATCCCAATCGTGAACCTCATTCCCGGCATGAATCAGACGCCGGAGACCGCGGCCCGTCGGTACCTCCAGGCGTCGGAGTTCGGAACCGACGTCTCAGGGCAATTCTTCGCCTCGGCTCAAGGGAAGTTCTCAGGCCCAATTGAGGCGCAGCGCCACCCACACCTCCACGATCGCGCCAGCCAGGAAGCCACCTGGCAGGCCGTCGTCAAGGTCTCCGGCGTCGACTTGTCTTAACCCGCATCCTTGAACGCGAGGTCCTGAAGGAGCGCTGATCGGCGCGTCACTGGATGCAAAACAACATTGCCACTTCCCTAATTTGGAATCACGGCGACAAAACGAACAACAACCATTCGCAAGGAGAATTCACTTGAAACGGTACGAAGGTAAAAAAGTGGTAATCATCGGCGGCACGAGCGGCATGGGGCTCGCTACAGCGAAGATGCTCCTTGATGGAGGCGCGCGCGTTCTGGTGACGGGTCGTTCGAAGGAAGGCCTGGAATCGGCGCAGAAAGAGCTTGGGAATGAGGCCATCGTGGTTTCGAGCGACGCGCGGTCGTTGACGGACCTCGACGCACTCGCCGCTCGGGTGAAGGCCGAGTTCGACACCCTCGACCTGCTGTTCGTCAACGCCGGGTTCAGCATCCGAACGCCTCTCGAGAGCATCACCGAGGCCATCTACGACGAGATGTTCAACCTGAACGCCAAGGGACCGCTTTTCGCGGTGCAGAAGTTCGCGCCGCTCATAAGCCGGGGAGGCTCTGTCGTCCTCACGACCTCGATCGCCAACGTCAAGGGAATGGCCGGCAACGCCACATACGGAGCCGCCAAGGCGGCGCTGCGATCATTCGCTCGGACGCTCGCTGCTGAATTGGTTCCTCTTGAGATTCGCGTCAACGCAGTGACGCCAGGTCCCATCGACACGCCGATCATCGGCAAAGCGTTTCCCGCTGACGCAGCCGCTCAGATTAGGGAAAAGATGATTGGTATGGTCCCGATGAAGCGCTGGGGGACGTCGGAGGAAATCGCGAAGGCCGTCCTTTTCCTTGCGTTCGACGCGACCTTCACGACCGGCGCTGAACTTCCGGTCGATGGGGGCTGGTCGCAACTCTAAGGCCTGGACCGTCCAGGAAGGTGCTGACATCGAGGACGGTCTTCAATGACTCGCATACCAGTGCGCACTTGATGCGATACCGAAAGCAGTGGCGGCGGCTTGTTCGTCGCCACTGCGCGCTCCACCCAAGAGGAAACATCGTTTTCGGCGCGACCTTTAAGATCGGCGCCGAACTCCCACGGTAAAAGAAGGAGCAACAAGATGCATAACTTGGTAGTAAGCTGTTTGGCGGTTGCTTATCTCTCAGCGAACGTATACGCCATCGTGAAGGTGCGGGTGTTTGAGTTAGCCCGTTCGCGCAAGCATCTCCTACTCTATGGCATCGCCTTCATATTGTGGGGCTCTCTCATCCTGTTGGGATGCAAGCTAATGGAGATCATGCGTCGATTCGATGAGTGGGCTGCCTGATGGCCCATGGCGATAATTTATTTGCGGACAGTGCTCCGAGAAACTTAGCTGACAACCGAAGTGCATTGTCGACTCCCGGATACGAGCGGCGCGGCCAAGTGTTCTCCACTGACGACTCTAGGTCGATTCACTCATAGAGTGTCGATTAGTCCTCATAAACGCTCTAGCGTTGACTGATTGCCAGTTGGGGACTTTCCACTTGGCCGAATAGTCGGTTTTACGGCAACTTAGAAGCGGGCCCCGATTCACTCCGCGCGCAGCAGTATCACAGGATCAACCGACAGCGCACGTTGCGCAGGAATCCACGTGGCCAGCAGGCCCATAAGTGACATAGCGAAGACAACACCTGCCAATACCAGCGGGTCGCGGGGAGTGGCCTGATACACGATGTAGGCGAGGACTCTAGTCGCCAGAAATCCCAAGACTAATCCGGTTGCAGAACCGATGGCGAGTAGTTTGAAGGCGCGTCCGAGTGCGGCCTCTAATACTTCTTTGCGCTGCGCGCCGAGGGCGATGCGGATTCCGATCTCGCGCAAACGCTTGCTGACGGAGTAGGCAGCCATTCCAAAGATGCCGGTGATCGAGAGCATTGCGCCCATCATGCCGAGCACGCCGAGCGAGACCGTTGCAACATGCGAGGGAAACATGGCAATGTTCAATCCCTGGGTCCACGTTTGGATATTCAGGGGCAAGCCGGCATCCACGTCTCGCAGCGTACTGCGGATGGCAGCGGCCAGTTGCTGCTGGTCGCGGCCGGAGCGCACTACCAGGCATGTGGGGCTGGTGGGCGACTGCAGGAATGGCAGAAACATCGCCGTCTTTGAAGCTTCGGTCAGCTGATCATACTTTCCGTCTTCCACAATTCCCACTACTCGTACGCGCGTTCCGTCATCCATCTTGAAGTATCTGCCCATCGCTCCGGGGACCGAACCGAAGACTCTTCGCGCGAACAACTGGTTGACCACTGCCACACGCGGCGCGTTCTTGTCGTCATGCCAGGAGAGAGCCCTGCCAGCCAGTAAAGAAGTGCGCGCCGCCTGGAAGTACTCAGGAGATATCTCGAACCTCTCAACATTAGCGGCAACAACATTCGCCGGCCTCAAGTCTGTCGTTTGGTCGGTAAAGACGTCTGCGGACGAATGGCCCCCTCCCAGGGGGATATAACTGACCAGGCCCACAGACTGAACGCCGGGAATCGCTTTCAAAGCATCGATCATGCGCCTTTGCATGGCGGGCACTCTGTCGCTGCTGTACCCGGCCATGCTAAGACGTGTATCCACCAGCATGGCGTTCCGCGGTTCAAAGCCGAAGTTGGTGTGCATCGTGAGCACCAGTCCGCGCACGGCAACCAGCGAGGAAGTGACCAGCACCCCACAGATGGCAATCTGCACCACGAGCAACAGGTCCCGGAGCGTAATCCGGGCTCCGGCATGACCCGCAATGATTCCAGTTGAGCCCGCCTTCACCACCTCATAGGGATTCGTGCGAAGTATCTGCCTGACCGGGACCGCGCCGAAGAGGAATCCGCTGACCAGGGCTAGCAGAAGAGCAGCAAGGTAAACATGTGCGTCCGGATTCACAGGCACATAGATGGGAAATTCGGGAACTGGCCGCCACGTGCTCAACTCGCGCAAGAGCGCAATGCTGCCCGTAAGTCCAACGGCGCCTCCAGTGAGTGAAATAAGCAAGGCTTCGGTAAATACTCCGCGCAGAATGCGCTTGCGGCTCGAACCGAGCGCGAGGCGCAGAGCAACTTCGCGTCCACGGTCAGCGGCGCGCGCGGCAAACAGGCTGCCCAGGTTAGCGCAGGCAGCGAGCAGAATTAGTCCCGCCAGCAGCATCATGCCCGTCATGAATCCCTTCACCGGAGGCCCGAGCATGGAGCCGATTAGACTTGGACGCGCCAGGGAATAGGTCATACCGGCATCGTCCTTGGGGTAGGTCCGTTCGAGATACGATCCAACCGCGTTCAGATCCGCAACCGCCTGGGCCGGAGTGAATCCCGCCCTCACATGTCCCAGCACCATGAAAATATCGCGCTGCCCGCGGTCGTTCAGGACAGCGAACCCTTGCACCTGTTCCTGCTGAACCATCGGCAACCAGAAGTCGGCGGAGAAAAACAACAAAGTCCCTCGGAACGAAGGAGGCGCTACGCCAAGGATGGTGAAAGGATGCTTGTTCACCTGAACAACACGGCCGACCACGCCGCGATCATCCTGAAAGTGGCTGTGCCAGTAGGCATAGCTGAGCACCAGATACGGAGCGCTGTTCGGGCCATGCTCATCGGCGACGTGGAAGAAGCGGCCAAGAAAAGGCTGGATACCCAATGCGTCGAAGTAGTTCCCCGTCACCTCATAGCTCCAGGCCTGGGATGGATTCTTGCCTGTATCCAGCCCCACTGGAGCCAGGATGTACGCGGTCAGGCCATCGAAGCTGCGGTTGCGATCACGCAGGTCGAGATAGTCGGGATACGAAGTACTCTGCTCCTTATCGGCTCCGCGCTCGATTGTGTAGAGGCTCTCCGCATGGGGCACATTGAGAGGCCGCAGGATGAGCGCATTCAATACAGCAAACACCACGGCGTTGGCTCCGATGGCCAGGGCCAGAGTGAGAACCGCGGCGATGGCGAAGCCGGGAGACTTCCGCAAGACGCGAAGGCGGAAGCGCACATCCTGTATCAGGGTCTCGATAAAAGTGTTGCTCAGCGCTTCGTGGCATTCTTCTTTGTACTTCTCACGTCCGCCGAATTCGATGCGCGCGCGCCGCTCGGCTTCCGGCCGGGGCAGGCCGGAACGCTCCAGATCGTCAGCGCGGAGTTGGATGTGCGAGCGGAGTTCCTCCTCCATCTCTGTATTCACCTGGGAAGGCTGGAAGAGGGTGACGATGCGGAGGCGAAGCGAGTCGAGGAGTTTCATGTTTCCTCCGGTTGTTGAGAGAGCGCGCACTCGATGGCGAACGCCAGCCGATTCCAGCTATCGGCCTCTTCACGCAGACGCTTTCGGCCAGCGGCGGTGAGTTCGTAGAACTTAGCGCGGCGATTGTTCTCCGATGTGCCCAACTCGCCTTGAGCAGTCCCTGACGGACGAGGCGAGTTGGGCCGGGATAGAGCGCGCCCTGTTCGATCAACAGCGCGTTGTCGGAGATCTGTCCGATGCGCAGAAGGACGCCGTACCCATGCAGCGGGCCGAGTGAGACCGCCCTCAGGATGAGGAGATCGAGGGTGCCAGGAAGAAGTTGAGCTGGGTCGGCCACTATCCCTCCTAAGATGATTAGGAGTCTAGTGCGATCACTCCTAAGCTGTCAAGGAGGAGAAAACAAGAGCTAGCCAGTTGGACAAATAGTCGGCTTGTCGGACACTTACCCGCAGCGGACCGTCGTCCCTCGCCAGGGTCAATCTGCCTCAAGGTGCTTACGCACTCGTCGCGGAATCCCAATCGCCCTAGATCCGTTATACCCAGACACGCGCAAAGGAAACTGTGTCTCACCGGCGATAAAATGATTGAGAATGGTGCGCTCGAGCCGAACATCTCGAATTGAAGGAAAGCGCTTTCCCGAACCTGTTTCCCGGGGGGTGCGAACCCCCATTATGCTGGGGGAGTCCGGGGCACAGGTCGTGCGCGTTCAACGGGCCAATCGTAATTCGTGGATCGAAAAATCCGGACCTACTTCTACCATCGCACGGGAAACAGCCGTCATGCATTGGTGCACTGCGAGCTTACCGGTCGCACAGATTCTGGAGGAAGGCGTCGGGTTCATTCGCATGACCGATCTTCCCGGAGTTTCGCTAAATCAGGCCCCGGTACAACTGGCAAGCTCTATACTCGCCGAGGCTCTGCGTCGCATACATGCTATTGCATTTGCCGGCTGTCCTTTCGCGGCAGGCTGGAACGTCCGACTGATGGAAGCGGAAGAGCGCCTGAAGGCTGGCCTCATCGATGAGTCGGACTTCGACGAAGACAACCAGGGCCGTTCTGGGCTCGACATCCTTAAAGAACTACAGGCGTTTCCCCCCCTTCCGAAGCGACATTGTTTCACCCATGGCGATGCTACTCTCGAGAACTTCCTCACGCAGGATGAACGATTGAGCGGTATCGTCGACGTGGGCCGAGCCGGTATCGCGCATCCGGCGCAGGATTGGGCCCTGGCCCTAAGAAGCATGCGAGGCGCCTTCGGGATGGAAGGGGACCAACAGTTTCGCCAGCACATACCACCGGATTGTACCGAGGAAGCGCTGCTCAGACGCTTTTGTCTGCTCGATGAGCTGTTCTAAGTGGACTTGTAAGCTCGACATTTGTGAATGCACCAGCGAGGCGTAGGTCCACACGCCTTTCAACAGGATTGCTAATGAGAAAGCGTTAGAGATTACTGAGTTCCAGTGGATGACTTTCCACTTGGCCGAATAGTCGGCTTTCCGGACAAGTGGTAATTCGCTGTCAACCGACGCGAACACGGCTTGGTGCGGAATCCACCTGAGCCTCTGAAAAACTGCCCAGGTGATTGACAGCCACTTTGATAGCCACCGGGATAGAGTTCGGACTATTTCGCTGGAAGCCATAGACAAAACGCATACCTATGCTTAACAAAACAATAAGCAGCGATAAGCCGTGGAACTATCTTTTCAGAACTCATAATCCGCACCGCCAGAGATGACCGGCACATCACGCCACCTTTACTGACTGGGATTGCTAATTGCTGTTAACAAGAATTTTGCAGACATTACGCGGGTAGCCGAACTCACGGTGTCGAGAAAGACCCAAGCCTCCTCTCAAACGCGGAAAACCTTTGTTCGGATATACGGCAACATCGACCAGCAGGACGGACCGCATCGAGCTTGGCGCCTTCAAGGCGGCGGAGGGTGAGCGCAGCCCGCTGTTTGTTCGCGCACAAGGAAGAATCAGACCATAGGCTTCGCCATGCTCACTGAGACGCCGCTGGGCCTCTTGGTGAAGGGAAAGAAGCTACTGCTGGACACCGTCGCGGGCACGGAGGCCTATGCGCGCATGAAGGCGGGCATCCTAAAAGCACTCTCGGTGGGGTTTCGGCTGCCGGCGGACGGATTCAGCATCAAGGCGGGAGTTCTCGATGGACTTTCAAGAGAATGGCTGCTCAAAAGTGAGAGCCTTTCCCTTTTCGGCAAACCAATCCCGTTCTCGCCCGTTTCGACGAACAACCACTGCAAAAGCGCTCAAAGTTAGTCCCGTGGAAGTCCCGAGTTTTTAACCGGATCGTGCCATTTCACTGTAAGTGCTTGATTATGGCGTCCCCGACGGGATTTGAACCCGTGTTATCGCCGTGAAAGGGCGGTGTCCTAGGCCGGGCTAGACGACGGGGACGTTTGCTTGGCCCGTAGCCTTCGGGCTGGCCGGAGTCGACCAACCTCAACTCTAGCAATCCGGAAACCACGTGTCAAAAGCTGCACACCCGGCCTCCGCCAGCTCGACTCCGGCCTTCTTCCGCGTCCGCAGTCGCGCCCGTCCCGCTATAAACTGCAGTTTCATGGCCCGCTACAAGTACCTCGATACCCTCGTCCTCATCTTCGTCGTTGTCCTGCTGGTATCGAACCTGGTCGCCCAGAAGGTCTGCCGCCTCGGACCCTTGACCATCAGCGGGGCCGAATTGCTCTTCCCGATTACCTATATCTTTGGCGACGTGTTCACCGAGGTCTATGGCTACCAGGCTTCGCGGCGCGCCATCTGGATCGGCTTTTTCGCCTCGGCCCTGCTCAGCGCCGCCGGCGCCATGGCGGTCGCCCTTCCCGCCGACCCCGGCTGGCATAACCAACAAGCCTTCGAAACAGTCTTCGGCGTGGTGCCGCGCTTCGTGGCCGCCAGCCTCATCGCTTATTGGACCGGCGAGTTCGCCAACTCCTTTACCCTCGCCAAGCTCAAAATCCTCACCCGCGGCCGCTGGCTGTGGACGCGGACCCTCGGATCCACCATCGTCGGCCAAGCCTTCGATACCTTTCTTGTCATGTTCATCTCGTTTGCCGGCACAGTCTCCCGGCCCACACTGATCCGGCTGATGCTTTCGTCTTACCTGATTAAAGTGGTGTATGAGGGGCTGGCTACACCGCTCACCTATGCGGGCGTGGCGTGGCTAAAACGGCAGGAAGGCGTCGACCCCTTCGATACCCAAACTGACTTCAATCCCTTTTTACTACGTGGACTTCCTGCGGCGAGTGAGATGAAGACCCCGTGACTGCCCGTTCCGCTGGGCCTAAGTCTGGCTCAGAATGTCGCGATTTCCAAATCTGGTAAGGCGGCACGGTAGAGTCGTTGGTCAAGTGTGAGTAGGCGGCTCCCGTGAACGGATGCGTGGGCGCCGATCAGGAAGTCGGCGAGGACACGTCGCGGCAGTTCCGTCTTCTTCGCGCTCCGCCGCGATGCATAGCCCTGGAACGCTCTGCCTGCCACGCGCCAGATCTCTTCGCTGGATTGCCAATCGACGCGGATACCATGACGTCCAGGATTGATCGAGCATCACTTCTCAGTACGGGTCGCGAAGTGCGAGCTGTTCGGCATAAAGCCTCCCGTAATTACCTGAGCTCCACCGCCTGCACAGGAAATCCGGGTACCTGGCTGGACTCCCAGCGTGCGAGACGGCGCAGCCAGATTTGCCCACAGAGCCATCCGGACTTTGTGTCAACGATGGTGGTCATTCTGCCACGTTGCGCACGCAACCACTCCATGATGGCCTTTCTTGCCAGAACTAAAGCGCGTGATCAGAGCCCAGAGTCTTCCACGAGAGCGAGCTAAACGCGCTCCTTCCGCCCGCATAGGCACTATGCGCATCTCCCCATCACGATTTGCTCAAGACCCTAACCGTCGCCCGCGCTTGACAGCCCAAAGCGCGACGAAGCTCATTCGGAACCGTGCATCTGTCCCTTGGCGGTGATTTTCGCCGTTTTCAATTTCACAGAGGCTACCTGTACTTCTTTATTCTACTCCTTACTTTTGGAGGGTCTTAGGGAAAAGAGTCTAGTTTCGCATCGAGAGCGTCTATGCTGATCCTTCAGAAGCCCACTTAAGACATGACACCTGCACCCGAATCCATGCGCTATATCGAGATCGCGGAGCCGGGCGGACCAGAGGTGCTTCGGCTCGACCACCGGGCCGGTTCCCCGGCCGGGTGCGGGAGAAGTGCTTGTCCGAGTCACGGCGGCTGGGGTCAATCGTGCCGATCTGCTGCAGCGGCAGGGACACTATCCACCTCCGCCCGGCGCTTCGCCCATTCTGGGAATGGAGGTTTCCGGGCACATTGCCCAGCTCGGCGCCGGCACAACCGGCCGCTGGCGAAGTTGGCGACCCGGTTTGCGCCCTGCTCGCAGGGGGCGGCTATGCCGAGTATTGCGTAGCGCCCGAAGGCCAGTGCATGGCCGTCCCGGCCGGCACTTCGCTGCGCGACGCGGCTGCCATCCCGGAGGCTGCCATTACTGTGTGGGCCAATCTTTTCGAGCCGCGCCGGCTTTTTGCCGGCAACTTCTTCCTGGTGCAAGGCGGCTCCAGCGGGATTGGCACCTTGGCTATTCAGATTGCCCGCGCCTTTGGCGCCCGGGTCGCCACCACCGCGGGCACAGACGAAAAATGCAGTTTTTGCCGCAGCCTGGGCGCGGAAATCGCTATCAATTACCGTACCCGGGACTGGGCCGCCGAACTGGCCCGCTGGTCCCAGCCCCACGGCATCGATTGCATCCTGGACATGATTGGAGGCGACTACTTCGCCAAGCATGTCAGCCTGCTCGCCACCGGCGGCCGGTCTGGTGCACATTGCCTTCTCCCACGGCAGCCAGGTGACGATCGATTTACGCACCATGATGACCAAGCGGCTGCTGATCACCGGGTCGACGCTTCGCCCGCGCACGGTGGCAGAGAAGTCTTTGCTGGCCCGAGCCGTGGAGCAGGAGCTCTGGCCACTGTTCACAAACGGACAGCTGCGGCCTGTCGTCGATCGGGTTTTTCCCTTAGGGAAAGGCAGCCGATGCGCACCGGCTGATGGAGTCGGGCCAGCACACGGGGAAGATCGTTCTGAAAATGGACTAGGGAGACTACTCCTGCCTGGAGACGATAAAATTTCTGAAGCAACCTTCGCGCCAGTCTCATCCAACGGGCACTAATTGAAGAAGCCGCTTCCTTTTGACATAAGGGAGTAGAGAGAAGCTGGATTTTCCAGCGGGTGCGCCGGTTTGTATCAACCTGAGGCGTTTCCGGCCGGGAAGGCTCGGTAACGCTACGGCATTCTGAACTCTGAGGATTTACGCTTTGACAAGGCTTCCCGTCTGGACCCAATCGTGCCTGCCCCTGATAGTGCTGGCGCTTTCCGCCTGCGCCAAACAAGCGCCGCCCTCGGCGGCACCGCAAGCCCTGCCGGTGCAAACCAAAACCATCGCGGCTGCTGCCGTTCCGCAGTACGACGAGTATGTATCCACCATCAAGTCCCGGCGCTCCGCCACCATCAATCCCCAGGTCGACGGCAACCTGGTGAAGATCTATGTCCACTCCGGCGACCGCGTGAAGGCCGGCCAGCTGCTGATGGAAATCGACCCGGCTAAGCAGGAGGCGACGGTTTCCTCATCCCGCGCGACCGAGCAGCAAAAGCTCGCCGTCTTCCAGTACAACCAGATTGAAGTGGAGCGGCAGCGCAAACTCTTCGAACAGGGCGTCACCAGCCGCGATGCCTTCGACCAGGCAGAACAGTCTTACAAGAACTCCCAGGCGGATTACCAGTCCGCCGTCGCCACTACGCTGAGCCAGCAGAAGCAGTTGGGCTACTACCACATCGCGGCTCCCTTCGACGGCATCGTGGGCGATGTCCCGGTACACCTGGGCGACTATGTTTCGGCGACTACCCTGCTTACCACGGTGGATGAGAACCGCGACCTGGAAGCCTACATCTACATCCCCACCGAACGGGTCACGCAGATCCGCAAAGGCTTGCCGGTGGTCATTCTCGACAACCAGGAGAATCTGCTGGAGAACACTGCAATCGACTTCGTCTCGCCGCAAGTGGACAACGGCCTACAGGGGATCCTGGCCAAGGCTCCCGTCCACGCCGATCTGGGCAAGTTGCGTAACCTGCAACAGATCAAGGCGCGGGTGGTGTGGACAACGTCGTCCATCCCGGTTGTGCCAGTGTTGGCGGTTATCCGGCTGGGCGGCCAGACATTTGTCTACGTCGCTACCAATCAGGATGGTAAGTATGTTGCCAAGCAGCGGCCCATCACTGTTGGCGACACGGTAGGCAACGACTACGCCGTTCTGGGCGGACTGCAAAACGGGGAGAAAGTCATCATATCGGGCACGCAGTTCCTGATCGATGGCGCCCCGGTACAGCCGTTGGGCTAGACATCAAGTAACAGCCTCTGAGCTTCATAAGCCGCTGCGCCGCGCCACGAAGGATTAAGCCGGCTAGACCGGTTTCGCAATTGCTGTAGATGAAAGATGTAGATTCTTGCATGGTTTTCTCCCGGGAAAACCACTCGTAGCAATATCGATCAGGCCACGTATTCAAGAAAACGGTCTGAGGCGGCGCAAACAAAAGGGAGCGTTCTCGTGGTTGATTTCTTTATCCACCGGCCGGTGTTCGCAACAGTCTGCGCCCTGCTGATCATTCTTGCCGGAGCAGTCTGCATCCCGACGCTGCCCATCTCCTTGTATCCAACATTGGCGCCCCCACAGGTAACGGTCACCAGCAATTATGTGGGAGCGAACGCGCAGACGGTCGAGTCCGCGGTCACCATCCCGCTGGAACAACAGATCAATGGTGTGCAGGGCATGCGTTACATCTCCTCCACCAGCTCCAATGACGGAACCAGCTCCATTGTTACGACCTTTCAAACGGGTTACAGCCAGGATATCGCCGCGGTTGACGTACAGAATCGCGTCTCCGCCGCGACCGGGCGCCTGCCGGCGGTGGTGAATAACACCGGCATCACCATCACAAAAACCAACAACAACTTCGTATTCGCGGCTGCTTTCTACTCTCCAGATAGCCGCTATTCCGATCTTTTCATCAGCAACTACCTCGACGTTTATGTAAAGGACGCGCTCAAGCGTATCCCCGGTGTAGGCGATGTTGTGATCTTCGGCGAGCGCCGGTATGCCATGCGTCTATGGCTGGATCCTGCACGCCTGGCGGCTCGCGGACTGACCAGTGCCGACGTGACCAGTGCGCTGGCAGAGCAGAACGTTGAGATTCCGGCCGGTCAGGTGGGCCAGCCGCCCTCGGATGAGAAGCAGAATTACCAGATCCCTGTGCGCGTGATCGGGAGGCTTTCCGAACCGTCAGAGTTTGACAACATCGTCGTGAAATATAGCCCCGGCGGCGTCGTCCAGTTGAAGGATGTGGGCTACGCCGAATTAGGCGCGGAGACTTATTCCACCGACCTTAACTACAACGGCGCCGACGCGGTAGGTGTGGGCGTGCAGCAGCTGAGTAATGCCAATGCGCTGGCGGTTGACCGCGCAGCCAAGGCTGCGTTGGACGACCTGGCTAAGTCATTTCCTCCGGGCATGAAATACGAGGTGCCTTTCGATACCACCACGGTCATTGGCGATTCCATCCGCGAAGTTGTAGGCACGCTGGGCGAAGCCGTCGTCATCGTCATTATTGTGATCTTTCTCTTTTTGCTCGACTGGCGTGCGACCATCATCCCCGCGATCACCATCCCGGTGTCTCTGATCGGAACGTTTGCTTTCATCAAGATTTTTGACTTTTCGATCAATTCGTTGACCATGTTCGGCATCACGCTCGCGACCGGCCTGGTGGTCGATGACGCCATCGTGGTGATCGAGAACGTGCAACGCCATATCAACGAGGATCAGTCCGATCCGCACACTGCTACCTCGATTGCTATGGCTGAGGTTACCAGTGCAGTCATTGCTACTTCGCTGGTGCTCATTTCTGTATTCGTACCGGTGTCTTTCTTTCCCGGCACCACCGGCATTCTCTACAAGCAGTTCTCCCTGACCATCGCTTTCTCCATTGCCATCTCGGCTTTTAACGCTTTGACCTTGTCTCCGGCGCTGGCGGCTATCTTCCTGCGTGGCGAGAAGCATAAGCGCGGTCTGCTGGGGCTGATTGACCGCGCGATTGTTTCGAGCACGGTTCTTTACGGCAAAGCGATTCGCCAGGTATTGCGCTTGCGCTATGTGGTGCTGGTGCTCTTTGTCTTCGGCCTGGCAGGAACGGTTTATCTTTATCAGCACACGCCGACCGCCTTCCTGCCGACAGAAGACCAGAATTATCTACTTTGCATTGTGCAAACTCCGCCTGGAGCCTCGCTCACTTACACCTCTGACGTTGCGCAAAAGGCAGTGGATATCATTCGCAAGGACGATGACGTCTACGGGACCTTTGCCGTTATGGGATTCAGTCTCAGCGGTGGCAGCTCTTCGAACTATGGGCTGATCTTTGTTCCGCTCAAGTCCGTCGACCTGCGCAAGAAAAAGGGCGCGGGGCATTCGGCTGCGGAAATCTACGCTTACCTGGCGCCAAAGTTGTTCGGTGTACCGGGGGGCATAGTAGCTATTTTTGAACCGCCCGCTATTCAGGGGTTGGGTAACTTCGGCGGATTCGCGTTCGAACTGCAGGATCTGGGCCGCAATACGCTGCAGGATCTGGACCGCGTGGCCCACCAGATCATCGGCGCGAGCCGTCAAGGCGGTAAACTGGTCGGCCTGTACACCAGCTACACGGCGAGCGATCCTCAGCTGCTGATCACGATCGATCGCGTGAAGGCGGAAGCACTTGGTGTCCCGATCAGCCAGATCAATTCCGCACTGAACGTCTACATGGGCTCGGCCTATGTCAACGATTTCAATTACAACAACCGGTCCTATCGGGTTTACGTGCAGGCCAGACAATCCGCTCGCATGACCCCTGGGGATCTGCGGAAGTTCTATGTGCGTTCGAACTCGGGGCAAATGGTGACGCTCGACAACCTGATTACGATCGCACAGCAATCGGGGCCTCAGGTCATTAGCCATTACAATCTCTTCCGGTCAGCGGAAATCGATGGCTCAGCCGCTCCTGGGTACAGCACGGGAGAAGGCCTGGCCAACATGGAGGCCTTGGCCAAGAAGAACATGATCCAGGGAATGAGCTACTCCTGGACGGGGCTATCGCTGGAGGAGATCGAGGCCGGCGGCAAGGCTGTGCTGATCTTCGGCCTCGGGCTGTTGGTGGTTTACCTTACGCTCTCCGCGCAGTATGAGAGCTTTGCTCTTCCCTTCATCATCCTGCTGGCTGTACCCACGGCGGTATTGGGAGCATTGGGCTTGGTTACGCTGCGCGGGATGGCTAACGATGTGTACTGCCAGATCGGGCTGGTGATGCTGATCGGGCTTTCGGCGAAAAATTCCATCTTGATTGTCGAATTCGCCGAGCAGATTCGCGGGCAGGGCAAGCCTATCTTCGAAGCTGCGATTGAGGCTGCCGAGCTGCGGCTGCGGCCTATTCTGATGACGTCGTTTGCGTTTATCCTCGGCGTGCTGCCGCTTTATTTTGCGACTGGCGCCGGAGCGCTGGGACGGCGTTCCGTAGGAACCACGGTGGTCGGCGGCATGTTGGTCTCGACCATTCTGAATCTGATCTTTATCCCGGTGCTTTATGTGATTGTGAAGTCGGGGCTGGAGTTATTCAGCCGCAAGTCAGGTCAGGCTGGAGCGGCAACGGGTCCTGCGTAGCTGTAGAGATCAGGGGATTTAGTGCCGCGCCTACGGCGCTCCCACGGCGGGCCGGGGCAGGGCACGTTTGGGTACGGCCCTCCAGGCGCCCAGGACTACGTCCCATAAGCGCTAACTTTAGGATGTTTTTCGTCAAAACTCCCACGAAGTCGTCATCCTGAGCGGAGCGCCTCACGGATTTATCGCGTGACAGAGCGCTTGGTGGCGCGGAGTCGAAGGACCCCGGCGGCGCTTATCTTACCCATGTTGCTCGGAGCTTTTCGACCACCGAAGCCCCGAGAACAGGATCTGCTGCGGTATGCACTTGATGGTTACGGGTAGATCTTTTCATGCACTGTAATCATCTTCCATCCCCAGGTCTGTGCAAGGCCGGACCTAGCAAGATGCTAGCAAGTTCTTGGTTCCCGGCCCCAGGGAAAGACCGTGGGGGGTCCGCCCGGTGCGGGCTTCGGCGGTTGAAAAGCTCCGAGCGGCAGGGGTAAGATGAGCACCCTCGGGGTCCTTCGACTCCGCGCCACCAAGCGCTCTGTCACGCAATAAATCTGTGAGGCGCTCCGCTCAGGATGACGATTTTGCGGCGAGTTAGAGATGCTAAAAACCAGCATGTTCTCGGATTTCTATTGTCTGCCAAACAAGTTAGCGCTTATGGGACTACGTCCTGGGACATTCTCAGCCGTCCCCTTCGACAAGCTCCCACGGCACGCCGGGGCAGGCAGGGCAGGCTCTACGGGACTGATCCTTCGCTCTCATCTACACCCAGGACTAGCGTCCTGGGCTACTTTCAGCCGTCCCCTTCGACAAGCTCAGGGCAGGCTCTTCGGGACTGATCGCGATAAGTCCTGGTAGCTGTAGAGATTTTCCGTCAGAATTGTCTGAACCAGAAGTTACGGCTGCGCAATCCAACTCGCACGGTGAATGGGAGGTTGCACATCCAGTGCCATGATCCCACTCAAGCCAACAGAAGGCTTGAATGGGGCACCCAGCCTTCGCTGGCGGGCGGGAACGAGAAGGTTTTCACTAAAAACCTTCATGGCGCTTGCGAGGCCAGGTAGCCGGTGATGGCTACGATGTCGGCGATGGTCAGTTTGGCCACTACGCCTTTCATCATGGGCGCCATTGAACCGTTGCGGGCACCGTTCTGGAAGTCGATGATCTGCCGGGTCATCTGACTGGGCGAACGGCCCGCAATCGATGGAATGTTTCCCGTACCCTTTAGATTCGGCCCATGGCACATGGTGCATGCCATCGTGGTTCCGTTGTCACCCGTGGTTACCAGAAGTTTTCCTCGCTCAAGGCTTCCCTTCGGCACATAGGCGATGAAGCCCGAGGTTGGATCGCGGAGTTCGGTCCTCTCCAGGTTTTCTGAGACCTCGATCACACGGTCGCCGATCGGCTCGCTCCCACCGCCATCGATCACGACCATCATGCCTCCCTCCGGCTTGGTCTTGGGCACCTGATCCACTTCAACGACGCGAATCCAGGGCTTCAATGGGATGGAGGAGAAATAGGCGGCAGCCGCTTTGACGTCTTCGTCAGTGGCCGACTTGGCCAGCTTCACCATGTTGGTTACGGAAAGCATCTCCGGATCCGAGGCTTTGCGTAGTCCATTCTTGAAATCCGCCATCTGCTGAATGATGTACTCCGCAGGCAGACCAGCAACGCTGGCGTTCTCCGGACGCCCTTGACCGTTCGGCAGGTGACAGTGGCCGCAGGAGTACACCTCCGGCCTGCGTCCGTGAGCAACCACCTCGGGCATGGGCGGATGGGCATCCGGATACCAATCAGGAACGAACCAGATGTTGTTGATCTCCGCCTTGGTAAAGCTGGCTTTGCTGCCGGGGAGGTGTTCTACCTCCGAGGCGCCGGCCGCGGAAGCGCTTGGTGAAAAATGACCTGGATAGGCCCAGATCGGCAGTGTTTCCGGTTGCTGCGCGGTGGCTGCCGTGGCCGCCAGCACGAGCGCAGCCACAGCAGTATATCTATGTTTCATCGTTGAGGCAGGATAGCAACTATCTCAGCTCAACGCCAACGGATCCTTCCGGGTTGCAGACTCCAGCGCCTGGCGGAGCTGTTGGTTCCTGGTAAGCAGTTCGGCGACCAGCCGCTGCAGTCGGGCGTTCTCGATTTCCAGTTCGGACGCCCCTAGGTTTGGTTCAACATATGCAGTCTTCATGCAGCCTCAAATCTTCTGTTCCTCCGGTTGGAATGGCCGACGACCGAAGCATCCACGCATGCCCCGGCTAAATTTCTCGCGTTCTTCGGGAGACATCTTCTCCCATCGCTCTCCCATGCGGCTTCGCCAATGCATGTTTCCTCTGCCGCGGAAGCCTCCGCTAAAAAGGATCTTGCTCAGCAGCAACAGGCCCACCGCTTGCCAGAAGTTGATAGTGTGCCATCCGAAGATGGAGGGCATGAGCCCATTCCATAGGCCTTTCACTATGAATCCAAATAATGCAATCGCCGCGGTGACGATTGCGACAATCTTCACTGCTCTATACAGCCATCTTCCCTTCATCCCGTTCCTCATTTCTTTTCTTTCCTCAATTCCTTACAAACTCGTCGTAGATCAATTGCAGCCGGCGGCGTAGATAGAGGACGGCATACCGCTTCCGCGATAACAACGTATTGACGCTCACTCCGCTTTCCGACGCCAGCTCTTTGAAGCTGTAACCTTCCAATTCGTGCTTAACGAAGACCGAGCGTTGTTCTTCCGGCAACTCCTCCAACGCTTCGTCCAGCTCGTCGAGCAGAACGCGGCTGGCATAGGCCGCCTCCGGGCCAGTCTCGAGCGAAGGAAGCAGATCGACTAGCAAAACCGCATCGTCATCATCCTCTTCGCCATAGGCGGCGTCGCTGAGCGACTCGAGTTTCTTACCGCGAAAGCGGTCGATAATCCGATTCTTCGCAACGCGAAACAGCCATGCGCTGACCTGCTCGATCGGCTTCAACAAGCGGTAGGCTTCGACCAGTTCGCTGAAAACATCCTGAAGAATGTCTTCGGTAGCATCGCGATCGAGCACGCGCTGGCGAATGTAGTTGCGAAGGCGCGATCCGTCTTTCTCGATCGCCTGCGCGATGAGCTGGTCCTGTTCGATGGTTATCTGATCCAGACTCGGCATTCCATACGCCTACGGTGAAGACGGGAATCAGTGGGGAAATATTGTAGGAAGGCAGGAAAAACTTCGCTTAACGCAGAAGGGCCCCGCCAGGCGGCGGAGCCCTTCTTTTCGTACAGGATTAAACCTAGACGTTGAAGGAGGAACCGCAGCCGCAGGTGCTCTTCACTGCGGGGTTATCGAATTTAAATCCAGCCGCCTCCAGGGTCTCCACGTAATCGACCACGCAGCCATTCAGGTACATCAGCGAGGTGGCATCGACGAAGACCTTCAGGTCGTCAAACTTGAAGACTTTGTCCATCATGCCTGCCTGGTTCTCAAAGGACATCGAGTACTGGAACCCGGAGCAACCGCCGCCTACCACGCCAATGCGGAGACCGGCCGGCAATGGATCCTGGGTCGCCATGATTTCATGGACCTTAGCCACCGCCTGTGGTGAAAGCGTCAAGGGCATGGCTACGGGATTGAGGTTGGTTACTGGTTCAGCGACGCTTGACATTCTGGTGATCTCCCTTTGCTGCCTGCTGTTACTAGTTTAGCCCGGGATGCCGGATGAGGACAAGCCGGAATTGCCTACGGAATAGATGCGTTTCGCAGCGCCCGAGACTCAAGCCTTAGTGCACCCTCACCTTGGGAGCGATCTCGTCGAACTGATGCTCGGTCAGCACTCCAGACGTCACCAGGTCATGGGTCGAGGTGTAGGGCCGATGTTGAATGATCTGTCTCGCTTTCACCACGGAGATTCCCGGTAAGGAGGTCAGATCGGCCTCCGACGCGCCATTCAGGTCAATCCGCGCGCTGTCCCCCGACGTCTTCGTGTCTAAACCTTGCTTGACGCCGGCAGCGACGTCATTCACTGTCTGCTCGGCATTGGCCGCGGCCACCCGGGCTTGGGCAAGAGCCTCTTTCGACGCCTGTTTGGCGTTTTCCGTCGCCTGGGCGGCCTGCTCCTGCAGGTGTTGGTCCGAGGGGGGCGGGTTATTGCAGGCAGCCAGCAAGGCCAGCCCAACGATTGTTGATATCGCCAAAACGCGCTGTTTCCTTCGGTCGTTCATTTTCTCTTGCTCCTCAATTGCTTACAGTCTGAGAGGTTCCGAAAGTGAAACGAGTTGCCGGGAATCCTCCGGGTAAATGAGAAATCTCTGGGCAATCGACCCTTTTCGGGTCTATATTTTTTAGCCGTAGGCCCCTCCTACCCTCCGAGCCCACCAATTTCTGGACCCGCTCGGTATCTGGGACTGATTTAATTCTGGGAGGTAATTATGCACTTTATTCCAGTGTTGTGGATAGCTTGGGGAGTATTCGCGGCCATTCTGCTGAGTCTGCTGCTCTATCGGGGAACCATTACCCGCTATGAAGACGACCAGCTGTTTCTGGACGATATTTCCGAGCGTCAGCACAAGGAAAACGATGCGATCCTTCATAAGTTGGCCAAGATTCAACCTTTTTTGAGGGTTTTCACGGGGGTGACGAGCATTTTGACCGCGACGATCATTGGAATTTACGCTTGGGACGCCATTAAGACCTTCTACATGTAGCGCGACAACGCCACGCGAAGGGCACGGGCTTCACAGGCGGGCGGGGTTACAGATACCAGCCCCGCAACGGCTAAGTCCGGGCCTATTTCCGATTCAATTTACGGGCCGCCTGACCAGGGCGGACAAAGTCGGGAGGGGATGAAATAAGTCCCTCAGCGGCTAAAGCCGGACCTGTTTACAACCACTTACATACGGGCTGAAGCCCGTACCCTTCAAAAAACGAACCCCAGGGGCTAAAGAGCCTGCGTGAGAACTGCACCGACGAAACTCAGTCCCGAAGGGACGGCTGAGAATAGCCCAGGGCGCTAGTCCTGGGTGTTCATTCCCATCGGGACCAGTCCCGTAGGGACGGCTGAGAATGCCCCAGGACGTTAGTCCTGGGTGAACCTGAACCGCACGTGAATGCCGATTGGCAACATGGGCTGGCTGCCTCGAATCGCGAATAGTCCATTTCAGAGGTAGAGGTACCCCAGGATTGCATCCTGGGGCATTCTCAGTCGTCCCTGCGGGACTGGTTCGTCTCTCGAATCTGTCCCCAGGACTACCCCGGATTTCCTGTACGCTGCTCCAGATGGATCTGCGTATGCGGCTTTCTTTACGGAAAGCCGCATGAGGCTCCTTGGTTCCACCAACCTGCACAGGAAATCCGGGTTCGTCCTGGGCTACTCTCAGCCGTCCCTACGGGACTGAATTTGGAGACGGTAGTTCTCACGCAGACTCTAAAGCCCGTCGTATTCTCCATCGGTTTACGGCCCGACTAAAGTCGTGCCCTGACACAAAACATGAGTTTTTCCGCTGCCTGTAAAGTCGTGCCCTGATGCACAAAACATAAGTTTTTCCGTAGCCTGTGAACCTGCCCTCAAGAACCAGAGTTTTTACGCAGCCTGAAGTCCGTACTTTTCAGAAAAATGGGTTTTCCCGAAGCCTATTCGTGCCCGGACCACATCCCTAATCCACTTGCTTGATCGTTCCTTTGGCGGTCACTTCGATCTCTACTTGCTTGCTTACCTTGACCATGAACTTGCTGGGATTCTTCATTCCCCAAGCTACATAGGGGACCGTAAATTGCGTGGTTGCCGTGACCGCGCCTGCGGTCACCTTCACCTTGAGTGGCAACTCCAGGGGATGATCTGCTCCGTGGATGTTGAAGGTGCCCACCCCAACCAGGTCCTGTGTCGCTTCTCCCGCTTCGAATGCCCCCTTGATCTGGCTGGGATGGAAAAAGATGGCGGGGTAGCGATTGCTTTCCAGCACCTCGTCCTGCATGCGTTTGTCGCGGGTCGCGTTTCCGCTCTCCCCAGTGGTTGCGTCGACCAGAATCTCCCCCTCAGCCACGCCTGTTGCGGGGTTGAAGAACAACTCGCCGCTCTTTAGTTTGAAGGTGCCATGAGTCGTATGCAGGACGCCGCTTAGCGTCCAGTGAATCTCAGTCTGCGCCGGATCGAGTACCACCTTCAGCCCCCGGTTCTGCCCGCGGTTTTGCGGGTAGGCAAGCTGAGCACTGAGAACAATCAGAGTTGCAATTATGCGGTGAACCACAGTGCCACGCTTGAATCCCATACGCCTAGGCCGCCTTCCGGGCAGGTACGCCGCAAAACAAGAAATCTCTTAGAGTACGCTCGCCAAGATGCAAGGCCAGCAAATGGGCAAAGAGTTGCGGCTGGGTTGCAAACAAACCCATGGCACGCTCCCGCAACCACGGCCAGGTATCCATGATGAGCATGGCCCTGGACATGTGATGCGGCATCCGCAGAACAGCTGGATGACCGGCTTCATAGATGGCTAAATTATCGACCGCGATGGCTTCGGCCAGCAGCCGAGCCTGGCGGAAGGAGAGGGCGATGCCCTCTCCGGTGATGGCGTCGGCGGAGCCGGAAGCATCGCCGGTTAGCGCCACATTGCCGGCAGTCACACGACGCAGCTTGCGGGTGGTGGTCAGCGCTCCGCGCATCTTGCTCAGCGCGTCTGCCCCCTCGAGATGCGCTCGCAGCAGCGGCAGGCTGGCCAGGACTGCATCCATTCTTGTTGCCGGCGAGCGGGCGACAGTGGCCACGCAGATTTCCTCCGGGCCGACGGGGGTAATGTAGGCTTGGCCGAGCTCGCCCCAGTGCACTTCCACCAAGCGGCTCCAGGGCCTCACGCGGTAATGACAGCGGGCGCCGAAGCGGCGGCTGAGAATGTTTCCCTGGCCCAGGCCGATCGACTGGCGCACACGGGAGGATTGGCCATCCGCTCCGATAGCGTAGCGGTAGGAGCAAGATTCGCCATCCAGTCTCCAGCACTGGCTCTGCGCTGCGTCTACCCGGCTGCCCCAAGCCAGTCTCACGCCCAGCTGCCGGCAGCGCTCTACCAGAAGCGAATGAAGTTGCAAGCGGCGGATACCCATGCCGGTCCCGCGCTCGAAGTGGGCTGCCGCATAGTGGCGCCCGGATAAAAAAGCGATGCCGTCAAAGGCCGCGCCGTCCTGAGCGGTTACCTGGATGCCGAGGGCGGCCAAGTCCTTCTGCGCATCCGGCATCAGGCCCTCACCGCACGCCTTGTCGATGGGTGGACAAAGGGCATCGGCGACCAGAACATCCAAGCCTTTTTGCCGCAGCGCGATGGCGGCTGCGAGGCCAGCGGGACCGCCTCCGGCAATGAGTGCATCACAACGGATCACTCGGGCTCTCCTGTCCTACCACTCCAGCAGCAACATCTCCGAACAAAAACCGGGCCCCATAGCGGCCAGAATGCTTCGCGCCCCCGGCTGAGGGCGGCGATGGTTCATGACCTCATCCAGCACTACGAGCACCGAGGCCGACGATAGGTTGCCCACGCGCTGCAATGCGTCCCACGAGAGTTGCAGTTCGCCATCGTGCAGTCCCAGGGCATCGGCCACCGCCTCCAGCACTTTGGGGCCGCCGGGATGCATGATCCAGGAGTCGACTTGGTCACGGGTCATCCCGTGCTGGGTCAGAAAGGCATCCACATCCCGCCCCAGATTCTCCCTCACCACGGTAGGGACATCGGGAGAAAGCACTACCTGGAAACCCTTCTCGGAGATCTTCCAGCCCATGACATCCTGCGTGTCGGGATAGAAGGAAGATGCAGCCCCCAGAATTCTCGGCCCCTTGAGCTTGACTTGGTCCCCAGCCACCAGAACCGCAACCGCTCCGTCTCCGAAAAGGCCGGTAGCGATCAGGTTGGCGACGGTGAAGTCGTCCCGCTGCCAGGTAAGGGAACATAGCTCAACGGAGAGCAGCACCGCGACCTGGTCAGGGTAGGCGCGCACGTAGTCGGCAGCGCGAGCCAAGCCGGCGGCCCCAGCCACGCACCCCAAACCGAAGATAGGGTTGCGCTTGATTTGCGGGTTAAGCCGCATGCGATTGACCAGGCGGGCATCGACCGAGGGGCTGGAAACTCCGGTTACAGAGACGAAATAGAGAGCGCCGATCTGCTTGCGATCCACCCCTGCCTTAGTGAGCACGCAGTCGATTGCCTGCTCACCCAAGCGCTCAGCGGTTTCGATCCAGACGTTGTTGGTTTTACCCCAGGTATCCAGGGGCGGGTATTCCTGCAAGGGGAGGGTGAAGTATCTGCCGGCGACTCCTGTCCGATAATGCAGCCTTTCCAATACCGCTGCGTTTTCCAGGCCGTCTTCCCATTGAGTTTTTAGTGCTTCGACCACTTCCTCCTGCAGGAAGTAGTGCGGAGGAAAGGCGGTAGCCGTGCTGATTATTTTCATGCGTTCCCGAAAGTATACGTGGGCAAAAGTGTGTACCTGTTGATCGTCGCAAAGGGGTTTGATGGCGGTAAATTCAAGATAACTGAACGGGATGAGACTGCACATCGCGTTTCCGCGGATGTGCCAGATCGGAACGAGAGTCAGGGCGGTGGATCCCACATCTCGCGAAAAACGAGCGAGATGTGGGCACCCGTCCCGTTGCGAGGGAACCAGGGGCAAAATACCTTGGAAAGGATGCGCGGAACTCCTATTCGATGGATTCGGGTTGATCCAAGGATGGGAGGGACGCCCTGATGTGATCTACACAAGGCGGATCTGGCTCCGCGCCCCGCAGCAGCACAGCTTCAAAAGCGCGGCCTACCAACAGTAGGGTGGGGGCAACGGAAGTGGGCAGATGGGCCAGTCCGCTTAATCGCGAAGTGGTATACCCGGCCTCAGGACGGGATGCGTCGGTGACTGCCACGCAGGGCATGGCCTCGGACACGCCGCTACTTAACAAAGAAGCCGCCACTTTAGCGAGGTCTTGTCCCGGCATGTAGATGGCGAGGGTCGCATCTGCGGGCAAGCTGCCGTGCCAAAGCTCCGGTTGGGGTACAGTGCGCGCGGCGTGGTGCCCGCTCAAAACGATCAATTTGGAGGAAACCCGGCGGTCGGTGAGCGATGCCTCGAGAAAGGCCGCGGCCGAGGATGCCGCGGTCACTCCGGGGACAACTTCAAAGGGCACTCCAGCCTCGCGCAGGGCGTCGATCTCCTCGGCGGCGCGTCCGAAGATCATGGGGTCTCCGGATTTTAGCCTTATCACTACCAGCCCATTGCGTGCCGAAACGATCATCAGGTCATGGATGGCCGCCTGCGTGATCTTCTTCCGGCCGCAACGTTTGCCCACGCTGATGATCAACGCCTGTTTGCCGGCCAGGTTAAGGATCGACTGCGGCACCAGGTCGTCATGCAACACCACTCCGGCTTCGGCCAGCAAGCGCGCGGCTTTGATGGTCAGCAAATCCGGGTCGCCTGGCCCGGCGCCCACGAGGTAGACCGTGCCTGCCTCCGCCTTGCTCACTGTGGCACCTCCGGCTTTCGTTCCGCGACCGTGGCGGCGGCAAAGGCTCGCGCCGGGCAGCCCGGCGAGCCACAAACCTCGCGATGCGCCAGCTCGTGTAGCAGAGCTTTGCGTTCCGGCCCCGCAGGCATCGCCTGCAGGATTTCCCGGCGCAACTGCCCCAGGTCCTCGAGCCACGTTCCCAGATCCGCCGGGAGTTGCGCATCGATCTCGCGGCGCAAGCGCTGGGCCAGCGCCGGACTCTGGCCCGCGGTCGAAATGGCAATCTGCAGATCGCCCCGCTGCACGATCGAACCGAAGAAGAAGTCGCACAGCGGCGGATCGTCGGCGGTGTTGCACAGGATCGAGCGGTGCGAAGCTTCTTCGAAGACGGCCTGATTAACCTGGCGATCGTTGGTGGCGGCAATGATGAGATCGCAACCGGTAGCGTCCTCAGCCTCAAAGCGGCGAGCCAGCCACTCGATCTCTCCCCTTGAGTTCAACTGCTGCACGCGCGCAACCGCGTGGGGAGCGACCACCCGGATGGAAGCTCCGCAGCGTAGCAGGCTTTCCACTTTTTCCAGACCGATCAGCCCTGCGCCCACCACCAGGCATCGTTTCCCTTCCAGCTTCAGGAACAAAGGAAAGAGACTCACGCTATCACTCAAGGTGCTTACCGCCGATCGGGGCAGGATCCCTGGGCACAGCCTCAAGGACCGCGCCCGCAAGCTGCTCGCGTAACTCCTCGTCACTGGTGCGGGCGAAATATGCGCGCAGGTTTTCTCCTGGCCGCCTCACCTGCAAATAGCCGCTCAGCAGCCGCTCCAACGCGTCCGGCACTTCCGTCGCCAGGCAGCGGTATCCCACCGGCCGAGCAAGTTGCTGATGCAGCCCCACTGAACCGCCCACGCAAAAGTAGTACGCATCTTCCAGTTTGCCTTCGTGCTTCAGCTTCTTGCCTTCCAACCCGATGTCAGCAATCCAATGCTGTCCGCAGCTGTTGGGGCAGCCGGTCACATGCAGCTTGAGATGTTGGTCGAAGCCGGGAAGCCGGTCTTCCAGTTCGTCGACAATCCACCGCATAAAGCCCTTGGTTTCGGTGATGGCCAGCTTGCAGAACTCACTGCCGGTGCAGGCAATGGCGCCTCTCCAGAACGAGGATCCTTCCACCGGCAAGCCGATGGCCTCCAGTTCCCGCGCCAGCTCCTGCGCTTTGCCCGTGGGTACGTTCACCACCACCAGATTCTGCATCACGGTGGTGCGCAGCTGGCCATTGCCATAGCGGGTGGCCAGGCCGGCCACGGCGTTCAACTGCGCGGCAGTCATGCGCCCGCGCAACACAGAGAGGCCAACGTAGCAAAGCCCGTCCTGCTTCTGGCGATGGATGCCAACGTGATCGCGGTAGATGTCATCCGGAACCAGTTCTTCCACCGCCGGATCAAGCTTGTAGCCCAGGCGCCGATTCAATTCGTCCAGAAACGTCTCGGCAGTCCACCCTTCGCGGAGAAAGAGGTGCTTCATGCGCGCCCGGTCGCGGCTTTCGCGCAATCCCTGCTGATCGCGAAAGAGCTCGGTGATCTTGCGCACCACGGCGGCGGCCTGGTCCTGTTGGACGAAGGCATTCAGGCGCACGGCCAGATGTGGATCGGCGGAGAGACCGCCTCCTACGCGCACGGAAAATCCCGCCTCGCGCCCCTTGCCTGTGGAGCGCACGGCAGGGGTCAAGCCGATGTCATTGATCTCCGGATAGGAGCACCATACCGAGCAGCCGGTGATCGAGACCTTGAATTTTCGCGGCAGGTTGTAAAGTTCCGGGTTGCCGTTCAGATCGCCGGCCGCAGCCACGGCGAAAGGGGACGCATCCAGAACTTCGTCCGCATCCAAACCCGCCAGCGGACAGCCGGTTACATTGCGAACGACGTCACCGCAGGCGCCTTTAGGGGAGAGCCCGGCAGCGTCGAGGCGCTCAATGATTCCGGGAAGACTTTCAATGGTCAGCCAATGCAGTTGGATGGCCTGACGTACGGTGATATCGACCAGATCGCGGCCGTGCTTGGCGGCGATATCCGCAATCACTTCGATCTGCTCCGAGCTGGCGATTCCGTTGGGCACGGCAATACGCATCATGAAGTACTCGGTCGCTTTGCCTTCCCCGCCCTTGCCGCCGAGTGCGCCGGCCCCGTCGCCCTGGGTGTAGACGCCCCACCATTTGAAATAAGCAGAGGCCCATTCCGGAAGCACCGATTCCCTGCCGGCGGCGGCGAAGGCACGGATTTCGTCCATTGCCTCCCATGGGTTCTTCTCCCGCTTAAGCCGCTCCATGCGCTGGGCTTTCGTTTCCTTAACCTCGGCCATTGATACCTTCTTCCAGAACGCAAGCAGAATAGAAAAATGAGCTGAAAACGAAAAAACCCGCGTGTCGCTGGTCGCCGACACCCGGGTTTCCGAAGATGCTGATTCGACTGAATGCTCTAGGACGGACCCGTGCGGCGCGATGAGAACACGCAACAACCAGCGCTACGGCGACAGTACAAGGACATGCTTTAACCGTAATCCCGCCGGGGACTCAAGTCAATACATACCCCGGAGCATGGGCGCCGGTTTTGCCGGCTCGCCAGCGCTAAAGCGCGTGATCAGAGTCGAGACTCTTTCACGGAGCGCTAAAGCGCTCCTTCCCCCGCATGAATGCGGGGGCTCCCACCAATTTGTGCCGGTTTCTTCAATCGATTGCGCTACTTACCTGGTGCCGGACATCGGCGCCACGAATCCAGAAGATCACATCCCGGGCAATGTTGGTAGCGTGGTCGGCAATGCGCTCCAGGGCGCGCGCGATGATGATGGCATTCAATGCCTGCAGGCTTATCTCCGACTGCTCCTCCATAACCTTCATAAGCTCGCTTCGGGCGACGCGATTCATGCGGTCAATCTCATCATCCATGACCACAACTGCGTCCGCGAACTGGGCATCGGCGTCCAGGAGAGCCTGAATGGCCGAGCGAACCATGCGCGAAGCATGTTCGCCCATCGACGCGATGTCCACCGGCAACTCAACCGCAGGGTACTCCAACAATTCCTGGGTTCGGATGGCGATGCTCATCGACTGATCGCCGACGCGCTCCAAATCGCCGTTGATCTTGATCACCGCGAGAATAAAGCGCAGGTCAATGGCCATCGGCTGTTCCTGGGCGAGCAGCTCGTAGGCCATCTCGTCCACCTCGCGTTGCGCGGCGTTGATGGCGGTCTCGTTCTCCCGAACATACTGGCACAGCCCGGCATCCCTCTGCAGATAGGCGTCAACCGACGAGATCACCGCTTGCTGAGAGAGCGCAGCCATGGCCAACAATTTATCTTTGAGCGCGGCAAGCTGCTGCTGAAAGTGGATGCGCGGCAAGGTAGCCCCCTTGTACAAAAATTGTGCACCATCGCTCGTGACAGTTTGAAGAAAATCCGGGCTATTTACCGTGCGATCGATGGCCGATGTGCTACCTGGATCAAGCTTAGCGCGGAATGGGGGAAACCGCAGATCTCCGCAATGGCCACCTGTGCGGCCTTCAGTAAGAAAAGCCGCGTGAATCTCGCCAGCACCCAACCTCGACAGAAATTTGAGGTAGCGTTGTGGAGGGACCTCCGGTTTCCGGTCCAGCCCGCGAACTCAGCGGCCCTGGCAAAGCCGCCGCTCGGCTTGGTACGTCGCCTCGTAGATCTGATCGAAGGATTCAACCGCGTACAGAACTGGTTGCATCTCCGAGGTAGAAAACTCCTGGTTGAGAACCTGGTCCACATCAAAGTCCCGAATTTCCGGTCCGCCCTCGACCACGTAGTTCGATTCTCCCTGGGAGGAGATCAGCCCGCTTCCGTAGAGCCGGTAGCCCCCCTGCTGCCGAATTACCCCAAACTCGACCGTAAACCAGAAGAGGCGACCCATCTTCTCCAGGGCATCCTTATCGGTCAAGGCTGCGCATACCACCCCATAGTGCTGAAGAAAATCGGCAAATACCGGGTGCGCGTGCATGGGAACGTGGCCGAAGACGTCATGGAAGATATCCGGTTCGGGGATGTACTCAAGGGATTCCCTGCTTCGCAGCCAGGTGGTGGTCGGGAACTGCCGGGCAGCCAGCATGGCAAAGAAGGCGTCCGGGGGCAGAAAGCCGCTTACGGGCGTAGCTCTCCACCCGCTTCGGGGCCTAAGCCGTTGATTCACATCGGCTAGGTCGGGAATCAAGTCGGTTCTGAGGCCAATTTGGTGAAAACCTTCCAGATATTCCTGGCAAGCGTGGGCTTCGATCTGGGGCATGCGGCGGCCCACCAGTTCCGCCCAGGTGGCGTGTTGCTCTGCCGTGTAGGCCTTCCAGTCTTGCTGGATCAGGTACGGCTCTGCTGCCCCTAGCGTTGCTGAACCGGTCGCCATGATCTTTCCTCCCCATTAGTTATAAGACGGGTTCTCGAGCATTTCATCTCGGCTGCGCATCCAAACCAGTTGCGGCGGCCGATAATGGGGTTGTCCCAGTAGTAATCCTACCTTCCGGGGCCTATTCAAGTACCTCCCCGAAGGTATATCTTTCTTCCGGCCCTCATACGGGCGACCCAAGGAGTAACTCAGGATTTATGACGACGCTAACGCACCACGAGCCACAAACGGCCCAAGACATTCTGCAATTGAACGGCACCGATTACGTCGAGTTCTATGTCGGCAACGCACGCCAAGCCTCCTACTTTTATCGCATGGCTATGGGCTTTAGCCTGGTGGCTTACGCCGGCCCCGAAACGGGCCAGCGCGACCGGGCCTCTTACGTTTTGCAACAGGGCAAGATCCGCTTTGTGCTGACCACACCTTTGCGGCCGGACAACGAAGTGGCTGAGCACATCCGCCTGCACGGCGACGGGGTGCGCGACGTTGCGCTATGGGTGGATGACGCTCGGCTGGCATGGAAGGAGACCACCCGGCGAGGGGCGCGCAGTATCGAGGAGCCGCACGAGATCAAGGACGAGCATGGCAGCGCAAAGATGGCCTCCATCGCCATTTACGGGGATACGATCCACACTTTTGTCGAGCGCAAGAATTATCATGGCCCGTTTTTGCCCGGATACGTTCACAAGGCGAAAGACCATCTGGCCCGCCCCACAGGGCTGCTGCACGTCGACCATGTAGTGGGCAATGTGGGCTGGAACGAGATGAACCGCTGGGTAGACTTTTACTCGACCGTGATGGGTTTTTCTCTCTATCAGCACTTCGACGATAAGGACATCTCGACCGAGTACTCCGCACTGATGTCGAAGGTGATGGCGAATGGCAATGGGCGGGTGAAATTCCCCTTGAATGAGCCCGCGGAGGGCCGGCGCAAGTCGCAGATCGAGGAGTACCTGGAATTTCACCACGGGCCGGGCGTGCAACATATCGCCCTGGCCACCAACGACATTTTGCATACCGTAGCCCGCATGCAGGAACAGGGCATGGAATTCCTTCGCGTGCCCCACTCCTATTACACGCAGTTGCAGGCGCGCACCGGCCTCATCGAGGAGCCGTTGGACGAACTGGAGAGACTCGGTATCCTGGTGGACCGGGACGACGAAGGATACATGCTGCAGATCTTCACCCGCCCGGTGGAAGATCGGCCGACCCTCTTCTTCGAGATCATCCAGCGGAAAGGGAGCCGCAGCTTCGGGAAGGGTAACTTCAAAGCTCTCTTCGAGGCCATCGAGCGTGAGCAGGCGGAACGCGGCAATCTTTAACCACTTTGTGTTGGAGATTGCATGAGCGAGCTAGACGACGGAAAGCCAGCATCCCGGAGAGATGCTGGCTTTCGACCCCGCCAGTAATTCCCCCAGCGATATATACAAGCTGATGGTTGGCTCGATCGTGCCTCGGCCGATCGCCCTGGTCTCCAGCGTGGACGAGAACGGCGTTAGGAACCTCGCGCCCTTCAGCTACTTCACAGCCTGCAGCTCGAATCCCCCGGTGGTGGTCTTTTGCCCCATCCTGCGCCCGGTTCCACCGATGGCGAAGGATACGCTGCGCAACATCACGGCGACGCGCGAATTTGTCGTCAACATTGTGTCCGAGGAATTTGCCGAGCGCATGAATGCGACGGCGGCCCAGGTGCTGCCGGAGGTGGATGAGTTCGTCCTCTCCGGGCTGACCCCGATTCCAAGTGAGCTGATTAAGCCGGCGCGGGTGGCCGAGAGCCATATCCATATGGAGTGCCGGCTGCTTCAGGTGGTGCAGGTGAGCGACAAGCCCGGCGGGGGAAGCCTGGTGCTGGGCGAAGTGCTGCGCTTTCATGTTCGCCAGGACATCATCAAAGACTTCCGCATCGATCCGGACAAGCTGCGGGCGATCGGGCGCATGGCAGGTTCGACTTACGTGCGCACCACCGACCGTTTCGACCTGGAGAGGCCACCCTAGGTCTAGCTATAACGTGGAGGAGAAATGTACTAGGATCGTAGATTGAGGGTCCTATGCGAACTCTGCTTACCGCCGGACTGACGGGGTTACTACTGATGGGAGCTGGCGCCAAGCAGACGAACAAGCCCGACATAAGGTTGACGGCTTCCGTCGACATGGCTGCACCAGAGCAGCAGCCGATCCTGGTGATCCACATAACGAATCAGTCAGGCCATTTGTTGCGCATCCCGGATCCACCCCTGCTGTGCAAGAGTGCGCCAGGCGCGCTTTCGCTGGACGTCAAGTTCATCCCCGAGAATTCCAACCAGCCGCAGCCGGCCATCGATTGCGGCCTCGAGGTAGACGGCAGCGGACTGCCCGACATTCGCGAACGGTCAAAGAACTGGCTGGCGCTGAAGCCCGGCCAGACTTACGAGGCAAGGCGGCCGCTGGCCATGGGCGTCGACACCAACGCGCATGGGACCTACGAGTTCCACGTCGTTTACGACGGGCCCAGTGCCACCCCGGAAGACGACGAAAAGTTGAAGAGCGCCGGCATTGCCGCGCCCAGCGGACGATTTGAATCGGACAAACTGACGTACAAGATCAACGCGCCGAAATCGTAAGCTTTAACCCACAGTATTGATCAGCGTGCCGATCCCGGCGATGGTGATGTGAATCTCGTCCTGCTGTTGCAGGGTGAACTCATCTGGCGGAACAATGCCGGTCCCGGTAAGCAGGAAGCAGCCGTTTGGAAACCCATTGTCGCGGTATAGATATTCGAGCAGAGTGCTGAATTTGCGCTTCAATTCGGTGAGCGCCGTGGAACCCGAAAAGACAGTCTTGCCTGCGCGCAGGATCTGCATGTGAATTTCGGTTGACGGTGAGATCGGTTCGCCGGCGATCAGGATCCCCGGCCCCAGGGCACAGCTTCGGTCATAGACCTTGGCTTGGGGCAGGTACAACGGATTCTCGCCTTCAATATCCCGCGAGCTCATGTCATTGCCGATGGTGTAGCCCACGATCTTGCCTGCCGGGCTGGCCAGCAGCGTCAGTTCGGGCTCGGGCACGGACCAGGTGGCATCCCGCCGGATGGCAACTTTGCCGCGATGGCCGACCACGCGATTCGGGGTCGCTTTCATAAAAAGCTCAGGACGTTCCGCGACGTATACACGGTCGTAGAAATCCCCGCCGCCCGCGGTCTTTGCTTCCTCCATGCGGGCATTGCGGCTGCGATAGTAGGTGACCCCGGAGGCCCACACTTCCTGGCTTCCGATGGGGGGCAGTAGCAGCTTTTCGATCCCGGCAAAGGAGCCGGCTTCCAACGGTTTTTGCTGCTCCAGAGTCTTGGTCAGATGGGCTTCGAGATCCTCGCGCATGATCAGCTGATCCCAGGACGTGTCCGCGCCTGCATAGAATCGATCTTGCTGCTCGACTATGTAGCCGCCGGCGGTGCGATAAAGCTTCATTCGTGGCTGCTCCTGCTCATGGAGTCTATCGTGCGGGTAATGCCGGGGCCAATGCTTTAGCCCTGCTGCTGGAACTAAGAGAAAAACCGCAGGTCCTCGGTTCCCTGGATCCCAGATATGTGATGGTGATGTACGGGTGCCGCGCCTACGGCGCTCGGTTTATGTCCGGGCTAAAGAATCTGCGTGCAACGCGGGTTCATCCGCGCGGGGCGGCTGAAACCAAACCGAGACGCCAGGTTCTGGGTTTTGCTGATCTTGCAGAATTGGTAAAGATGCCCAGGATTTGCATCCTGGGATATTCTCAGCCGTCCCCTTCGACAAGCTCAGGGCAGGCTCTGCGGGACTGGTCCGTGGTGTCTGATCCTACCCAGGACTAACGTCCTGGGCTACTCTCAGCCGTCCCTTCGGGACTGTTCTCGATACACCCTGACGGCTGATTTGTCTTAAGTACTTCACAAATCGGCCCGATCAAAAAAGGCTAATTTGGACAAAGTTCAACTCTCAGCCGTCCCTGCGGGACCGTGTTCTGGGGGGTTCTGGGCCGGTAGGTTCTCAGAGGAATTTGCCGGGCTGGGCTGACGTTTGGCAGTCGGCCCTCCGGCCTTTGGGATAGTTTTTTTCCACCCAACCCGCGCTTGACGGTCGGCCCCTCAGCTTGGTGGTCGAAAGCTCACAGTAATCGAAAAAGACAACCTGCATCATCCCCCTTCGTCGAACAATAGACGAGCGGTAACAAAGTTGTGGCGCACATTAACGCTATCCGGCACGCCGTGAGTAGTGTGCTGGTTGCCAAACGTCAGCCCAGCCCGGAAGGGTCTGTGTAAGAACCTGCCCGTCCCGCACTGAGTCCCGCAGAGCCTGCCCTGAGCTTGTCGAAGGGACGGCTGAGAGTCAGAGCTGTCAAAATTAGCGGAGCAACGGCCTTCTGGATGGCGCAACTTGCTGAGTGCGTTGAAGAAAATGCCAGCAAGCGAAATCAGGTTGGTGGCTGCAGTACATGACTCCTGTCCATCCACCTCCACTCATGCCAAGGTGGGCCCACAGCCCTAAGATTTGTCATCCCGACCGGCGTAGCGCAGTGGAGGGACCTGCGGTTTGCCTTGATGGAAAAACGGAACCCGCACCGATTCGCCCACGTGTGCGGCATTCTCGTTATGCCCGAAAGCCGAACCGCAGGTCCCTCCACTGCGCTACGCTCTGTTCGACAAGAACATTTCCACGAAAGGTCGCGCTGAACTGCAGGTCCCTGCGGCTTCGCTCGTGATGACAAAGCGGAGGGTAGCGCGTCCATAGAGACGCAGTTGCCGCATGAGAGCCGTTTTCTTATGCTCCTTGAGTGGGCCGCAGGGCCCTTCACTGCGCTACGCTCCGGTCGGGATGACAAATCTTGAGGGCTGTGGCGCACCTTGGCATGAGTGGAGGTGGATGGACAGAGTCAAAAAAACTAATTTGGACAAGACTGGCTGAGAGTAGCCCAGGACGCTAGTCCTGGGTTGGATCTGACACCACGGACCAGTCCCGCAGGGACGGCTGAGAATATCCCAGGATGCAATCCTGGGCTTCTTGCCCATTTGAGGTCCGGGCTAAAGCCCGGACCTACCCAACAGTCGAAGTTCTCACGACTCAGAGGCTGGGGCATCAATCGTGATAATCCGAGCGCCGTAGGCGCGGCACCCGTACATCCTCATCAGATATCTGAGATCCAGCGCAGCGGAGCGACCCGTGGTTTTTCTGCCTTCTCCATGGGCTATGGGAAGGGGTTGTGGGCGCGAAGCTCGGTGACAATTTCGGCGGCTGCGGCGCGGGCGCGGTCACCCTGGTCGGGCGGGAAGGAGATTGCGCCCACGCGGGCGTGCCCTCCGCCCCCGTAGCGCTCACAAATTTGTGCCAGGTTGACCATCTGCTCCGGCCTTGCCTTGGTCCACGGATTCGAACCGACAGCAACCTTGGTGCGAAAGCTGGACTTGCTCAGGCCCACGCTGTAAGTCGCGTCCGGATGCAGGAAGTAAGGAACGAATTTGTTGTAGCCCTCGAACGGCTGATCGGTAATGTCGAAGTAGAGCGTGCCATCCACCAACTCGGTGCGCTCACCGATGATCTTCAACGACTTGTGATGCCTCTCGAGCAGCGGCGGCAGAAGCTCGGAGACAAAAGGCTGCTCCAGAACTTCGCTGAGACTCATGGTCGTGAGCAAAGGAATCAGTTTCGGGATAAAAGCCGGATCCTGGCTCGATTCGATCACCAGGGTAAGCTTCATGGCCGGCTCCGCCATTTCGACCGCGGCCTTCGGGCTTTCGTAGAGAGCGCCATCCACGATGTCGGCCCAGCGGATCAATTCGGCAACCGGCGCAGGGTCAAAGCCGAAGCGGGTTTGCGCGATGTGGGCGATAAAGCTGGTGCAGGAAGTGTAATTGGGGTCGTAGAAATGGCGTGTGTTGCCGCTCTGCTGCTCAACAAGAAAATGCTGTTGATCCGCAGGGGTTAGAAAGGCACTCAGGTGATGATCAAACCACCAGGTGATGCGCGGTGAAGCGCTGTACTTGAAGTCCACAATTGCGTTCTCATCGCCGGTAAAATCAGACTCGTCAAAAAGCGCTCCGGCGCGATGCACCAGCCCGTGAAAATCGTAGCGCGCATCCGGACGGATGCATTCGCGGTGAAAGCGCATGAAGAGCGAAGCAGAGCATGCTCCATCAAAGCACCGGTCGTGATAGAAAACGCGAACCTTCAAACAGTTATGTTCCTCTCTCGGAAACGAAAAAGCGCTTGCCCCGGATTTCCTGTACGCTGCGCTGGACACGACCGCGTGTGCGGTCCCGGCCAGCCGGGACCGCATGAAATTCGCCAACGCAAGCCAGCTCCACAGGAAATCCGGGTACTGACGAATGACTAGGATTGCCGCCCACCGCCCACCTGTCAAGCTGCGGCCGCAGAAAACCGCCCAGCGGTGAGACAATGAGCGCAAGATGATGGCCAAGGTCGAGGTGGGCGCCGCTCGGCGGCGAAGGTTGCCGTTGCTGGCGAGGATTGGCGCCGGCCTGGTAATCAGCCTGTTGATTGTGGCGGCACTGGGGACCGCCGCGAGTGTCTCCTGGCTCAAGAAGGCCATGCGCGAGCAGGCGCCCCAGCTCGACGGGCAACTGCAGCTGCCGGGACTCTCTGCACCGGTTATGGTGCGTCGCGACGTGCATGGCGTTCCCCATATCCAGGCGGCGACCATGGACGACCTGCTCGAGGCCCAGGGCTTCGTGGTTGCTCAAGACCGCCTCTGGCAGATGGATATGGCCCGGCGTTTCGCTGCCGGCGAGCTGGCCGAGCTGCTGGGCTCGAGCGTGGTGGAACACGATAAGTTGCAACGGGTGTTGCAGATCCGGCCGGCTGCGGAACACCTGACGGCAACCATGCCAGAGGACCAGAAGCGCCTCTTTGAAGCGTTTGCCCGAGGGGTCAACGCCTACATCACCGCCCATCAGGACAACCTGCCGGCCGAGTTCCGGCTGCTGGACTACAAGCCCCGGCCCTGGCATCCGGTGGATTCCTGGCTGGTGGCGCTGAATATGGTGGCGCGGCTGGATACCCTGTATCCCTGGAAGCTGGAGCGTGCACAGGTGGAGGCGAAGCTGGCGCCGAACCTGGTCGCCCAGCTCTACCCTACGACCACCTGGCGCGACCACCCACCTACGCAATCGATGCCCGACCTGACCGCTCCACAGCAGAATATTCCCCAGGTTCCCCTGGACGAGTCGCAATCAAGCGTCAAGGATCTGTTGCGCCTGCGGGAAATTCTCAATCTGGGGTCGGACCCTTGCGACAGCTGCCGGCGCGGCTCCAACGAATGGGCCGTCAGCGGCGCCCATACGGCCAGCGGAAAGGCCATGCTTTCCAATGACATGCACCTGGAGCACTCCATTCCCGACATCTGGCACGAGGAAGACCTGCAGGCGGGCAGTTTCCACGTGGCGGGGGTAACGACACCGGGGATACCCCTCATCATCGAGGGCCACAACGAACACATTTCCTGGGGTTACACCACGCTCAACGGGGATGTACAGGACGTGTACGTGGAAAAGACGAATTCCCAGGGCGAGTACTGGGCGGGCAAGGGATGGCGTCAGCCGGAGCATGACCGGGAACATATCCACGTGCGCTTTGGCCAGGATGTGCTGCTCGACGTGGAGACCACCGACCACGGGCCGGTGATCACTCCCCTGTTGCCTCACGAGACGCGCATGCTTTCGCTCAAATGGACCCTGTACACGACGCCACTGGGCGGTTTACCGCTGCAGGCCGTGGACGCAGCCAGTAACTGGACAGAGTTCCGCCAGGCAATGAGCCAATGGTGGGGGCCGACCCAGAACATGGCTTACGCCGATGACCAGGGCCATATCGGCTACCAGGCGGTAGGGCTATTTCCCTTGCGGCCCGCCGGCCTGAGCGGGGTCCCGATTGTGGAGACCGGAACCGCAGCCGATAGCGAGCACGAGTGGCAAGGATACATTCCCTTCGCCGAGCTCCCGAGCGTGCTGGACCCCGACAACGGTATTGTGGCAACCGCCAACTCACGCATTAGCCCCGATGGATATCCCTACCCCCTCGCGCTCAACTGGGACGCACCCTACCGCAATGAGCGCATATGGAAGTGGCTTTCGAGTCACACCCGGCTCACGCCGGCGGATATGCTCACGTTGCAGATGGATACCTACTCTGAAGTGGACCGGGAGTTGGCCCAGCGCTTTGCCTATTCCATTGACCGTGCGACTGCCCCGGACGCGCAACTGCGGCAGGCTGCGGACCTGATGCGCACCTGGGATGGAGTTATCACCAAGGACTCAGTGGCGGCGGAGATCGTGGATGCCGCCAAGCAAGCGCTATGGCCGCTGGTCCTGGAGCCTAAGCTGGGCGCAGACTGGCAGCTTTACGATTGGCAAAGCAAAAACTTTGTGCAGGAAGAGATGGTGGAGAAGGCCCCGCCGGAATGGCTGCCGGCCAAATATAAGAGCTGGGATGACCTGATCGCCGCCGCGGTGCATCAAGGCATGATCGACCATCATGCCCCGGCATCGCTGCGCGACTGGACGTATGGCAGCCAGCATGTGATCGATGTGCGGCACCCTCTCTACGGGATGCTGCCCTTTTTCCGCAGCTGGACCAGCACCGGGCCCCACCAGCTTTGGGGAGACGAGACCACTCTGAACCACGTGCGCGGACTACTGGGCGCAAGCCAGCGCCTCACGGTGGACTGGAGCAATGTGGACGGATCGACGGAGAACATTGTGATGGGCGAGTCCGGCGACCCACTCAGCCCATACTTTCTGGACCAGTGGCCGTCCTGGTATAGCGGCAAGACGTTTGCCATGCCCTTCACGGAGGCGGCCGTGACCGCGTCAACCACGCATACTCTGCGACTGGTGCCTTGACGACCAACACCGCAATCCCTTCCGGCCCTCTCGCGCAGGGTACCGGCCCTTCTGATCACATGCACGGCATTGATTGCGGCTTGCGTGCTGTTCGTGCGAGGCAATTCCTGCGGCCATGATTTCGACTTTCACCTGCTCTCCTGGATGGAGGTAGCGCGGGCCTGGCATGCAGGCCTCCTCTATCCCCACTGGGTGCAGGATGCGAACTATGGCGCCGGTGAGCCGCGGTTGATCTTTTATCCCCCGGCTTCCTGGCTGCTGGGCGCCCTGTTGGGGATGGTGACCTCCTGGCATGCGGCTCCGGTGCTTTTCGTGTTTCTGGCGCTGCTGACCGCCGGGGGCAGCATGTACCTGCTGGCACGGGAGTGGGCGCCGCCAGAAGCAGCAACGTTTGCCGCCTGTCTCTACGTCGCCAACCCTTATGCGATGTTTGTGGCCTACGAGCGCTCGGCTTTTGGCGAGCTCCTGGCGGCCGCATGGCTTCCCTTGATGGTGCTGTTCGCGCTGCGAAGGAGCGGGTCCGTTGCGCCGCTCGGCCTGTCAGTGGCTGCCCTATGGCTCACCAATTCACCCGCCGCGGTGATCGGCAGCTATCTGCTGGCAGTCCTCGCACTGGGAATGTGGATAGCGGAAGGCAGGCCTTGGCCGGCTCTGCGGGCCGTAGGTGGAATGGCTCTGGGGCTGGGACTGGCCGCCTTCTACATCGTGCCCGCGGCATTCGAGCAGCGGTGGGTACAGATCGAGCGCGCGATTAATCCAGGAATGCGCGTCGAGGATAGCTTCCTGTTCGCGCACACGGCCAACGCTTTTCATGACCAGGTATTGCGCACGGCGTCATGGATCCTGGTCCTGGAATTTGCCGGGGCTTCCGTCGCGGCGTACCTGGCGTGGAGAAAGCGAGCGGGCGGGTCGGCCAGGATTGTTCTGACCGCGATGCTCCCGGTCATTCTGTTCCTGCAATTGCCGGCCAGCGAGGTGATCTGGGCGCACGCGCCGCACCTGAAGTTTCTCCAGTTTCCCTGGCGTTGGCTGATGGCGCTGAGCGTGGCCGGCTGCGCGCTTGCTGCTATGGCCGTCGTCCGCCAAGCCAAGTGGCGCGTTGTGCTGGCCGGCATGATGATCGCCGCCATGGCCATCGGCTCCTCCCTGCTCTTCTTCCAGCCCTGCGACGATGAGGATGCGGTGACTGCGCAGCTGGCCGGATTCCGCCTGGGACAAGGCACGGAAGGGACAGACGAGTACACGCCGGTAAGAGTGGATAATGCCGCCGTCCAGCAACACCTGCCCCTGGTGCGGGTGCTGCGTTCCGCTCAGGATGACACAGCGGACGACACTCAGGCTGACAATCCCGAGTGGCGAGCCGGAGACGCTGGCACCATAGCGGCACAGGTAAACGCCAGACGACGGAACGGGGAGCATTGGACAGTGAGCGTCGTAACCCCGGAGACAGGTTATGCGGTGCTGCGTTTGATGGACTACCCGTCATGGCGAGTGACCGTCGATGGGCAGGCCGTAAAGAGCCGGCCCTTGCGGGAAGACGGATTGATGGCCGTCCCGGTGAACGCAGGGAGTCATGTGGTGGAAGTGCAATGGGCTGCAACGCGGGATGTCGTTGCCGGGCGTGCCGTCTCCACCATCGCACTGCTGGCGCTCGCGGCGGTGGCTATGTGGGAGCGCAAAGGGCGTGTTCACCGTCGCGTATGATTACCAAAATGCAGCAAAATGTGCGCGAGATTCTGGGCAGCGGTGCGGAGCTTATCGATCACGCTCTGGATCGCCTATTGCCCGGTCCGGATCAGGCGCCGGTCTCGATTCACCGCGCGATGCGGCACAGCGTTTTTGCCGGAGGCAAGCGGCTGCGACCGGTGCTGTGCATGGAAGCGGCAAGAATGATCGCAGGCTCCGATCAGTTTCCCAAGGGAGTGGATGAGCTGGGCGCGGCGATCGAAATGCTGCACACCTATTCCCTGATTCATGATGATTTGCCTGCGCTGGATAACGATGATCTGCGCCGCGGCAAGCCGACCTGCCACGTTGCCTTTGGCGAGGCAATTGCCATCCTTGCCGGGGATGCGCTGCAGACGCAGGCCTACGAGGTGCTAGCCGGCATGCAGTGCCCAGCTCCGCAAACGGTGGAGATCGTGCGCTCGATCGCGCAGGCGACAGGAACCGTCGAGGGCATGATCGGCGGCCAGGTCATGGACCTTGAAGCCGAGGAACATAAGCCAACCCCGGAGCTGGTGGAAGGCATCCATCGTGCTAAGACCGGGGCGTTGATTCGCGTCAGCCTGATGGCAGGCGGCATTTACGCCGGCGGTTCCGCGACCGACATCGAACGGCTGCGGGAGTTCGGACGCAAAGCAGGGCTGGCCTTTCAGATCATGGACGATGTGCTGGACGTAACCCAGGATTCTTCCCAACTTGGAAAGACCGCCGGCAAGGATGTGGCCAGCGAGAAGGCCACATGGCCCGCAGTGTACGGGGTCGCGCAGAGCATTCAAGATGCGGAGCGGTTGATCGAAGAGGCGTTCGCGCAGTTAGCTGGGTATGGGGAGCGCGCCGGTCGCCTGAAGGCAGTGGCGCGATACCTGGTGGAGCGCAAACACTGACGCCCACGCCTTGCACGGCTGCGGAAAAGGGGCGCTAAATGAGGGGCTTTACAGGGTGCAGAAAAACTCATGTTTTGTGTCAGGGCCCGACGTTAAGTCGGGCCATAAACGATTGAGTATATGACGGGCTTTAGCCCCTGAGGTGGGTGAGGATGCCCAGGATTGCATCCTGGGACATTCTCAGCCGTCCCTCCGGGACTGGTCCGTGATTTCACACCCTACCCAGGACTAACGTCCTGGGCTACTCTCAGCCGTCCCTGCGGGACTCAATTCCGCACCGGTGGTCGCACGCGGCTCTCTAGCCCGCCAGGTAAGGCTAAGGCATTTACTGCACCGCTAAAGCCAGTGCCCTTCGTTGACTGGTTTGTTATTCGGGCCCTTAGTGGCGAAAGTTTTTTTATCTTTCGGGAAACTCAGGGAGAGAAAGATGGCCCTCACCGAAGACGATGTCATGACTGCCCTGAGAGATTGCTATGACCCAGAGATCCCGGTGAATATCGTGGACCTGGGGTTGATCTATACCGTCAGGCTGACCCGGGACGCGAACTCCAAGCGGGCCTTTCCCAGGCAGCGTGTGGAAGTAGACATGACGATGACTTCGCAGGGCTGCCCGGCCCACGTCTCGATCATTGAACAGGTGCGAAACCGGCTGGCGGGCGTGCCTGAGATCAGCGAGACTGTGGTCAACCTGGTTTGGGAACCGGCGTGGACACCAGACCGTATCAGCCAGAAGGCCCGCGAGCAATTAGGGATTGGTCTAGGCTTGGCGTACAGCTTTTTCGACTACGCTGCGGAGTTTCTCGCCTTGCGCCGTAAGCTCTCCCACAAACTTTTCGAAACGGCCTAGGAGGCTATGCCCGCTCTCGAGATAATCGGGGAGACTGTTCCAGGTTTTCTTGACGCCCTCAGGATCTTCGAGCAACGCGAAGACAGTACCGGCAGCAGCAACGGCTAAGCCGGCCTTGCGCTTGCCCGTGGCCAGCAGAATCGCTCCCGTCACCAGGGTCCCGGCGGCCACCGTGCGCACCCAGTTCTTATCCCAGCCGTTGTCGAGAAGCCGGGTTCCCTGGTGCTTCAAGCTTTCGGCTGCGTCCTGAACGCTGGATGCCACTTGCTGCGGAATGTGTGTGATCCCCATCGGTGTCTCTCTTTCGCATGAACTGCTGTTTTAGATGCGGAGAAAATGCCTTAAATCAGCTTCCCAATGATGAGTGCCCGACGGAACCTTGAAAAGGTCTTCGGCTTCGGTTAACGCCCGTTGGGGAACTGCTTAATCGAGATCGAATTCACGCAGAGGGCGTCCCTCATCGGGAGTCTCCTTCGCCTTGCGCAACGCTTCCTCGAATCGCTTGTCAAACAATTGTTGTTTATTCTTTTCGGCTTCTACCGACTGCCGGAAAATGTCTTCTTTGCGTTCATCCTGCGCGCGCATGGCCTTGGCGGCAGCTTCAAAATCCTCGAAAGTCCGCTTGCGCGGAGCCGGGGTGTGCGAGAGGATCGCCCTGGTCTCGGGGTCGACCCGCAGGATCGCCCCGCAATCGGGACAGGTCACGTCGAACGGCTTGTCCGCTCTGGCCTTCATTGCTGCCAACATTCTAAAACATTTAACCGGGACCTGCCGTGTGCTAGCCCGGCTGATGCCACTCCATCCAACTACAGCCAGATGGCTTTGTGACCGGGGCACTGCTGCCCGGCTTGTTCCACCAGCAATTCCTGAAGGCCTTCGCCGTAGCGGGACAGGAACCATGCGGCAGCAAGAATACGCTCTTGTGGACGGCGATCGGGGAAAAGATTGAGCGCGATCAGCCCAGCATCGCGGCCAAGCGATTGCTCGCGGCGGAGCTCATAGTTTGCCGCCAGCCGGCGCATGCGGTTCATCTGGTAGCGCATCTTGGAGCCGCTGACGTCTGCAGCCCGGCCTAGACCGGGATCGAGAGAGTGCATATAGGTGGCCAGCGCCGAGAGCTCCGTGTCCAGAGCACTTCCAGCCGCGGCGAGCTTGCGCTTGCCCACCACCGAGATCGCCCGCGCACCGAACCGCTGAGCCAAGTCGAGCGGATCCCGTAAGGCGCTCTGAATCACATCGGGCAAGGAAACATCGTGCCGGGCGAGAAGACCACCGATCGCAGGCTCGATAAGCGTAGCCGACAAACGAGGAAGGACCGGCGTGGTGCGCCCCAGGATGCGTTCATAAAGCACCTGCGACTGAGCGAAATAGGCCACTTCAGACGGCCCGCCTACATAGGCGGCCGGTGGGCAGGATGGCATCCTGAAAAACGGGCCGCAGCAGAGCGTTGGGGCTGAGTCGCTCAGGTTCTGCATCCAGAATAGCCAGCAACTCTGAGGTGGAGTAAGCGTGCCTGGCTGCTTGCCAACCACCATCGGCCGTTCGCCGCAGCGGCACCCGCGCTCCGGAGTCGCGATCGAACAGGAAGAGCAGGCTGGATAGCTGCGGAACCAAAACCTGGGAGTGATAGCCGGCAGCGACAAGCTGCTGGTCACGATCGGTGATCGCTACTCGGAGCTCATCCGCGCGCACGATCGCCTGGCGCAGAACATCGCTGCCCAAAGCATGGAAGCCGCGCGAAGCAGCATCCACCACCAATAACCCTTGCGCGGCAAAAATGCGGGAGATGAATTGCGCAAAAGCCTGCCCCAGCGTCTGGCCTTCCCGATAGCAGGCGGCTAGCTGATCGAGCACCGGCCCGGGGCCGAGGATCTCGCCCGCCTGGGCTACCAGCTCCTCGACGCTCTTTCCCAGGGTCACGCCGCCGGCTGCCACTCCGTGCGCAGACCCGGGTGCCAGCCGCAATGTCTTCAGCTCATGGCGGTCGGGCAGCGTTACGTGGCTCGCTTCGGCCAAGTCGTGATCTTCGGTCGCCAACCAGAAAATCGGCACATGCGGACTGCCGGAGGTGGAGGCGTCTTTTGCTTTGCGAATCGCGGTCGCCGCTTTGAGGATGGTAAAGAGTGGGCCGCCGAAGAGCGTCACCTGCTGGCCGGTGACCACTGCGCCAGCGCCGTCACGCAACCGCGCGATGTTTTTGAAGACCGCGTCAGACGCCCCGAAAGTGCGGTTCTGCTGCTCCAACAAGTCGCACAGCGTTGCGCGATGAGCGGCGGAAAGTACGGGAGGCGCGGTCATCCACTGGGTGGAATAGGCGCTGGCCGGGTAGAAGGGCGCGAGCGCTTCACGGCGCTCCGCGAAGTCCAGGAACAGCCGGCTAAGGCCGGGCAGAAGCGCGATGGGATAACACTCGGTCTTCACCGCCGTCTCCTGTTCCAGCGCCATCCGTTTGCTCCTCTGCTGTAGTTTCTCACGACGCTACCCCGGATTTCCTGAACGTGGCCGGTGCAGCTGTTTCTGGCCCTGGGCGGGTTAAGCAATCGCGAAAAGGGCCAACGAGCGGACACGCCCGCCCGCCAACATAGGATGGAACTCCAAGGCCCGAAGATGCAGACGAATTGTCCGCACATCCCTGCGGGGAACGGTCCGCCATGGCAGTTCCCTGCGCGAGCGTGGCGGATCGGGAGTGGCACATCGAGAGCCATTATCCCACTCAAGCCAAAATGCGGCTTGAATGGGGCACCCAGCATTGGCACCCAGCATTGGTTGCCGGTTTGGCCGGCCTGGCGGGGACTTTACTCCCTTGCCAGAGCTCCCCGGCGCACCCATGACCGGATGGTACTTTAAATTATCCAGCAGCGTGAAGGAGTGGCATGGCCAAGAAACAAGCGTCGAGTAAGAGTGCACCCAAGAAGACCAGCAGCAAGCGCCCAGAAATCAAAGTGATCTCATCCAAGTTGAGCTATGAGGGTCCGCTCTTCCGCGTATACACCGACGAAATTCTGGAGAATGGCCGGAAAGTGATGCGCGATGTTGTGCGCCACAATGGGTCAGTCGTCATCCTCGCGATCGACGATGCGAAAAGCAAGCGCGATCCCTTGATCGTGATGGAACGCCAGTACCGTCATGCTGCGAAAGAATATCTGCTCGAGGTTCCGGCGGGAAAACTGGAGGAAAGCGAGGATCCGCTGGCTGGAGCCAAGCGCGAACTGCTGGAAGAAACAGGTTTTAAGGCCGCGCGCTGGCGCAAAATGGTGCGCTACTTTGCCAGCCCCGGCTTTCTGGCTGAGTGGATGCAGGTGTTCATCGCCGAAGGCCTGACTCGGGGAGAGGCGCAGCCGGAGTATGACGAGCAGTTGGAAATAGAAACCATACCCCTCTCCAAGTTGTTGAGCATGATCGAAGAGGGCAAGGTTCACGACGGTAAAACGCTGATTTCAGTGATGCTTTATGACCGTCTGCGGCAAAAAGAGAAGAAAAAGAACAGAAAATAGGGCACTTGCTGTAATAGCCCCGCACAACTCAACGGACATTTTGAGGAAAACCATTCGACCTTGTGATGCGTCTGTAAAGGAGAGCAGTTTGTTCTCCTCATGCTCGATCCGCACCAAGGAAGGTCGACAGGCTAGTGGCTCAACACAAAGGCAAAGTGAAGTGGTTCAATAACGCGAAGGGTTACGGCTTTATCGGCCGCGACGATGGACCCGACGTGTTTGTCCATTACAGCGCTATCCAACTCGATGGATACAAGAGCTTGAAAGAAGGGGACGAGGTGGAATTCGACATCGTTCAAGGACAGAAAGGTCCCCAGGCCGATTCCGTAACTCGAGTTCGAGAAGTAGCCTAACGCCTCACGCCGGAGAAACTGCAGGCTCACCTGCATAGCATAGCTGTGAAGAAAAGCGTCTTGCTCGCGCATCGCACATGGTGCGCGGAGACAGTTGTCTGCGGCCGAAATCTATCCGCGCGAAAGGCGTTTTGGAACACTTTCACTTCTACGCTGTTCGGTCGAGTTACACGAAGCGCGGCTTTTCTTGAGGAAAAGCCGCGTCTGCCGCCGTTGCCTCGTGTACACCAGAAGCGAAAATGTTCTAATCTCCCCTGGGCAACAAGGCACACGGGGATTAAATGGACAACAAATCCATTGCGCAGTTACTCGCCGAAACCGCTGACCTGCTGGAGATTGCGGCGGGAGACCCATTCCGTATCCGCTCCTACCGGCGGGCCGCCGAAGCGGTCGAGAATAGTACCGAACAACTCAGCTCTTTCGTGAACGAGCCCGCACGGCTGCTTGCCATTCAAGGCATCGGCAAGGGCATGGCAACGAACATCCAGGAAATCGAAACCCGCGGAAGCCTGAAGCTGCGCGACGAGCTGCTGACCAAGTATCGGCCCACCATGCTGGAGCTGCTGAAGCTGCCAGGCATGGGACCGAAGACGGTGGCCCTGCTTTGGGAGGCGCTGCAGGTGAGCGACATCGAACAGCTGCAGGCCGCGATCGACGCCGGCAAGCTGGCGACGCTACCGCGCTTTGGACAAAAGCTGATCGAGAAGTTGTCGCGGGGGATCGCGGAATATCGCAAGAACAGTGGACGCTTTCTGCTCGACGATGCAGAAGCCGCGGCGGAGCGAGTGACCCTCTACCTGGAACAGTTCCCGGGAATCGAACAGGTCATGCCGGCTGGGTCTCTGCGGCGGGGGCGCGAGACCGTAGGCGATCTGGACCTGCTGGTGACCGGTCCAGCTTGTGCCGAAGAAACGGTTGCCGCCGCGGTCGAATACACGGCAGCCTATCCCCCGATTGCCGAGCTGCTGGCGAAAGGACAAAACAAAGTTAGCTTTCGTTTGCGCAGCGGATTGCAGGTCGATGTGCGCCTGTTGCCGAAGGCGTCGTACGGTGCAGCCCTGCAATACTTCACCGGTTCGAAAATGCACAATGTCTCGCTGCGCCAACGCGCGCTGAAGCGCGGCTACACCTTGAGCGAGTATGCGCTGGCGCGTTTGGACGACGGCACGGTGGTGGCAGCCGCCTCCGAAGAGGAGATCTATGGGGCGCTGGGCCTGGACTGGATTCCACCCGAACTGCGCGAAAACCAGGGCGAGATCGAAGCAGCCGCCGAGCATCGCCTACCGCGGCTGATCGAAACCGGTGATCTACGCGGCGATGTGCATATGCACACGCAGGCCACGGATGGACGAAACACCATCCTCGAGATGGCCGAAGCCGGCATCGCGCGCGGCTACCAGTACATTGCCATCACCGACCATTCCAAGAATCTGGCCATGGTCAACGGACTCGATGATCAGCGCGCGCTCGAACATATAAAACAGATTCGCGAAGTGGATGCGCGCATGGAGGGCCGCATCCGGGTGCTGACCGGAATCGAAGTCGACATCCTGGGCGATGGAGAAATCGATCTCTCGCCCGACGTGCTGGCCCAGATGGACGTGGTGATTGCCAGCGTTCACTCTCTCTTCCAGCAGCCTAAGGAACAAATGACGGAGCGTCTGCTCAAAGCACTGGAGAATCCGTACATCAGAATTCTTGGCCATCTGACGGGGCGCTTATTGCTGCGCAGGGACAGCTACGAAATGGACTTAACGGCGGTGCTCAAGCAGGCGGCGAGGCTCGGCGTAGCGGTCGAGCATAACGCCTATCCCGACCGGCTTGACCTGTGCGACATCGACTTGCGCCGGGCCCGGGAGCTGGGCTGCAACATTGTGATCAATACCGACTCGCACCACATCAGCCATCTGGACGCAATGCATTATGGAATCCGCCAACTGCGTCGGGCCTGGCTGACAAAGGCGGATGTCCTGAACACCCGGCCGGTCGAGGACTTTCTGGCGTCGCTTGCGTGCGCGGGCGAGTTAGGACCTGCGTCTGTATCGGGAGCGCGGAACTGCAGATCCCTCGCTCCCAATGACGGGAACTGGCGTCGTTGGTGTTGCGTGTCCCACTCAAGCCCAAAAACAGAGCTTGAATCGCGGGGCACCTCCACGTTCGTTGCCGGTGCGGGCGGGATGACAAAGTTTAAATGGGTTTCGGACCTTGGCGCTTGATCATTCGGACGGAGAGTTCTGCACACCTCCGTTGCTGGTGAAAGCCGCGTACTGCAGGAAATCCCTCTGCGCTTCGCTCGGGATGACAAAGCTTTACATGGGTTTCGGACCTGGGCGGTCGTTCTTCGGATGGAGAGCTTCTGACTTTCGTTGCGGTGAAAGGCGCAGTGGAGGGACCTGCGGTTAGTGCTGCCATTAAAAGACGCGCTCGTCCAGAACGGAGCGAAGATACTTGCCGTAGCCACTTTTCGCGACCCGCAGAATCAGTTTTTCCAAACGTGCGGCGTCGATCCAACCTAAGCGATAGGCGATCTCTTCAGGACAGGCGACCTTGAGTCCCTGCCGTTTCTCGATGGTCTCGATGAAAATAGCTGCTTCAATCAGTGAGTCATGGGTTCCGGTGTCGAGCCACGCAAAGCCCCGCCCCAGGACCTGGGTACGCAGCTTGCCTTTTTCCAGATACCGGCGATTGACATCGGTAATCTCCAGTTCGCCGCGCGCCGAAGGCGCGATCTGGCGGGCTATCTGCGAGGCCTCTCCGTCAAAAAAATAAAGGCCAGTGACCGCGTAGCGGGATTTCGGCTTCTCGGGTTTTTCTTCAATGGATAGCGCGCGGCCCGAGCTGTCGAATTCCACCACTCCGTATCGCTCCGGATCAGAGACTGGATAGGCAAAGACCACAGCGCCATCCTCGAGCCGTGCCGCCGCCTGAAGACTCTGGGCAAAATCGTGCCCGTAAAAAATATTGTCCCCAAGGATGAGAGAACACGGCGCGCCACCGATAAATTCTTCACCAATAATCAGCGCCTGGGCCAAGCCATCCGGAGTTGGCTGCACGGCATATTGAAAGGACATGCCCCACTGCTCACCGGAGCCCAGGAGCCGTTCGAAGAGCGCCGTGTCCGCGGGCGTAGAGATGATCAGAACCTCGCGAATGCCGGCCAGCATCAACACCGATAGCGGGTAGTAGATCATCGGCTTGTCGTAGACGGGAAGCAATTGCTTGGAGACAACATGGGTGACGGGATAGAGGCGGGTCCCGGAACCGCCGGCGAGAATGATGCCCTTCATCTCCTGGCGCCCCCACGGTGGGCATAGTTCTGATCGATCCATTGACGGTAGGCGCCGCTGGTCACCTCTTCCACCCAATCCTGATGCGCGAGATACCACTGCACCGTGCGCCGCAGGCCGGTAGCGAAGGTCTCGGCGGGACGCCAACCAAGCTGGCGTTCAATCTTCGCCGCGTTAATGGCATAGCGCCGATCGTGACCCGGCCGGTCGGTCACGAAGCTGATCAGGTTGCGGTGAGGCACATGGGGCGCGTTGGGCAGCATCTCGTCGAGCAGACTGCAGAGCAGCTCCACTGTATCGAGGTTGGCCTGCTCATTACGGCCACCGATGTTGTAGGTTTCGCCGATCTCACCGCGCTCCAGCACAGCCCTGAGAGCGGAGCAGTGATCGCCCACGTAGAGCCAATCACGCACCTGGCGGCCATCCCCGTATACCGGCAGCGGCTTGCCGGCGATGGCATTGGTGATCATCAGGGGCAGAAGCTTCTCCGGAAATTGAAAAGGACCGTAGTTGTTGGAGCAATTGGTGGTCACCGCGGGCAACCCATAACTATGAACGTAGGCGCGCACCAGATGGTCTGAGCCTGCCTTGGAGGCGGCATAGGGACTGTTGGGGGCGTAGGCGGTTGTCTCCTCGAAGGGCGGATCCTGAGGACGAAGCGTGCCGTAAACCTCGTCTGTCGAGACGTGCAAAAAACGAAACTTCTGCCGATCCTCCGGAGCGGATTTCGCCAAATAGCTTCGCGCGGCTTCGAGCAGCCGGAAGGTGCCGTCAACATTGGTACGCACAAATGCCTCGGGGCCGGCAAGAGAACGATCCACATGGCTCTCAGCCGCGAAGTGCACGATGGCGCGCGGTTGGTACCGGTCGAACAATCGGTCGACAAAGGGCTGGTCACAGATGTCCCCCTGCTCGAAGCTGTAGGCAGGATGCTGCGCAACCGAGGTGAGGTTCTGCAGGTTGCCCGCATACGTAAGCTTGTCGAGGTTGACCAGTGGCGAGCCCACCAGCGCGAGCCAATCCAGAACGAAGTTCGATCCAATGAACCCGGCTCCGCCGGTCACGAGAATGGGCGACAAATCGTTAAGCATCACTCACCTCCAGAGCATTTCACTTCTACTCTGCCCAGTCGGGTTAGGCGAAGTGCGACTTTTCTTGAGGAAAAGCCGCGTCGGGGAGCCGTTGCCTTGCAAACACCAGAAGTGAAAATGCTGTAGGCGAAGACGGATTTCCTGTGGCGTCCCCGATTGTAATGGAGGCCGGAACCCCTAGCCTAATTGGGTGCGCGTTGGCAGGCTGGCTCGAAAGTATTCCAGGGACAGCTCGAGACCCTGGCGAAGGGGGATCTTTGGCTCCCAACCGAGAAGGGTTCTTGCCTTCGTAATGTCGGGGCAGCGCTGCATCGGATCGTCAATGGGCAACGGTTCGTAGCGAATCTTGCTGCGCGAGCCCGTGACGGCCAGAACTTCGCGCGCGCAGTCCTTGATGGACCACTCCACCGGGTTGCCGATATTCACCGGAAGATGCTCGTTGGAACGGGAGAGAAGAAGAATGCCGGCGATCAAATCGGAGACGTAGCAGAAGCTTCTCGTCTGGCTGCCATCTCCATAGATGGTGAGATCTTCATCGAGCAGCGCCTGGATCATCAGGTTGGAGATGACACGCCCATCGGTCGGCTGCAAGCGCGGGCCGTAGGTGTTGAAGATGCGCACCATGTGGGTGTCCACGCTGTAGTAACGGTGGTAGGCCATGATGAGAGCTTCGGAAAATCGCTTGGCCTCGTCGTAGACCGAACGCGGTCCGATGGGGTTGACATGGCCCCAGTAGCTCTCCGCCTGGGGATGAACATCCGGGTCGCCGTAGCACTCGGAGGTGGAGGCGTGCAGGAAACCAGCTTGATATTTGCGCGCCAGGTCCAGGACATTCTTCGTCCCTTGGGAGCCAACGTTCAGTGTTTCCGGGCCGAGCCGCGCGTAGTCGAAAGGGCTGGCCGGCGACGCGAAGTTGAACAGGAAATCGACCTGTCCAAGGTCGAATGGCTCACAGATGTCCTGTTCTACCAGGGAGAACCGTGGTTCGTTGCTCAGCCCGGCCAGATTGGTGGGCCGTCCGGTGGCAAAATTATCCACGCCAACGACATGCTTGCCCTCGGCAATCAGTGCATCGCACAGATGGGATCCGAGGAAGCCGGCGGCGCCGGTGACCAGGACACGATGAGTCGTCAAAATACGGTTCCCCTTGGTCTAGAGTTGATCCGAGTTTAGATTACCCGGAGTACCCAAGCGTTTTGCAAAAATGCTCTAAGGCCAGCGTTTGGTCGATGCAGATTCGACCGAGGTATGCTGCGAGGGCCTGCCTACGCTGAGATACGTGAAGCCGAGATCCTGCATGACCCAGGGATCGAAGAGATTGCGCCCGTCGATGACGATGGGATAGCGCAGCGTGTAGCGCAGCCGCTTGAGATCGAGACGGGCGAATTCAGCCCAGTCGGTGAGGATCAACAAGGCGTCGGCGTTATCCGCAGCCGCATAGGGATCGTCGGTATATTGCAGGTTGGCGTGGGGCGGCATTTCCACCTTGGCGCGCTCGATGCCGGCCGGATCATGCGCGCAAATCGAGGCCCCCGCATCGATCAGCATGCGGATGATTTCCAGAGCGGGAGACTCGCGGATATCGTCCGTGCCCCCTTTGAAGGACAGGCCGAGCACGCCGAGGCGCTTTTTGCGCAGGGTCCACAGCGCGGAGCGAATCTTCTGAAAGAAGCGTTCCTTCTGCAGCTCGTTGATCTTCTCCACTTCCTCGAGCAGGCCAAAGTCGATACCCAGCTGCTGCGCGACGTAGCGGAAGGCCGCGACATCCTTAGGGAAGCATGAGCCTCCGTAGCCAATTCCGGCGCTCAGGAAGCGCTTGCCGATGCGGTTATCCAGGCCCATTCCCTTGGCCACGTGCTCCACATCCGCATCGACCGCCTCGCAGAGGTTGGCGACCACGTTGATAAAGGAAATTTTCATGGCCAGAAAAGCATTGGAGGCATGCTTGATGAGCTCCGCCGCCTTGGTCGAGGTCTGCAAAAACGGGGGCAGATCGGCGGCGCACCGATGTCCCGGAACCGCGTCCGAACGGTCGTAGTAGCTGCCTGAGGTAAGCGGCTCGTAGATGGCGGCCAACAGGCGCGCTGCATCTTCGCTGTCGGCGCCGAGAACAATCCTGTCGGGATGGAGAAAATCCTTTACCGCTGTGCCTTCGCGAAGGAATTCGGGATTCGAAGTCACGTCAAAAAGCGAGCGCGAGACACCATTGCGTTCGATGGTGCGTCGAATCCAGTCGTTGGTGTACACCGGCACCGTGCTTTTCTCAACAATGACCTTATAGGAGTGAATCGAACGGGCGATCTCGCTGGCCACTGCGTCTACGTAGGACAGATCTGCGTTGCCGGTGTCGCTTTGCGGCGTACCGACGGCGATGAAAATGACCTGCGACTCCTGCGTGGCATGGCCAAGGTCGGTAGTGAACTGCACCTGTCCGCTGGCCCGGTGTCTGCCCAGCAATTCGGGGAGAAACTCTTCGTGAATAGGCACCACACCCTGGTTAAGCTTATTCACCTTATCTTCGTCGTTGTCGACGCATAACACCCGGTGGCCGATCTCGGCAAAGCATGCGGCCGCCACTAAACCTACGTACCCCGACCCGACTACTGTAATCGCAATGGATTCGCTCATCTTTTTTGGATCCGCCTTAGGCAACGAATGAGTTGATGAAACTACGATCTTTGGGGGAATGCCATACTCAAATCGTGCAAGATTGATACAAGGCCTTGGATAGAGGCTATCCTGGGGGCGCTCTCTTGGCGGTTTCCCTACTCCCCAAAGGCAAATACGTTAAGCCGTCGCCCTGACACTGTTTGTGTTCTGGGTGGGTGACCCGGCGGCCCGCGCCTCATTCTTTACTTCTTCCTCATGATATTCCATTTCGGTATTGATGGACCAGACGTTCTCCTTGTCCTCTATACCGGCAATAATGTTATCGACCGCCGTCATGGCGGTCAGCATCGAGTGGTCCTGATTGTTGTACTTGTGCATCCCGTTACGGCCAACCAGGTACAAATTGGGGTAGCGATCGAGAAATTCGCGAATGATGTGGAACCGGTCGTAGGTGCCAAAATATGCCGGATAGGTCTTAGGGACGCGCACCACGTGGGCGTCGGTCACGTCGCACGCCCGCAGAATCCCGATCTTCTCCACTTCCGCAATGGCGAATTTCTTAAGCTCCTCGTCGGCCATTTTCCACAGGGCGTCCGTCTGATAGCAAAAATATTCCAGCCCAATCCAGGTCTTAGCGGGATCGGCGACCATGTAGGGGCTCCAATTGTTGAAGATCTGCAGCCGTCCCACCAGTACATCCGGCTCCTGGATATAGATCCAGTTGTCCTTGAGCGGACCTCCGTCCGCCTCGCGTACCGTCAGTTTATCGACCAGAAGTCCCACGGTGATGAAATCGCGATATTGCAGACCATCGCTTACTTCGCGGACCTCGCTGGGAATCGGGGTATCCAGGGCGTCGATCAGTTCACGCACCGGCATGGTGGAGAAGACATAGTCTGCGGGAAAGCGCCGCCGCTCCCCGCTATCGCTGACCGCCTCGACCGCCGTGATCCTGTCGCCCTGGACGAATAGACGAGTGGCGCGCCAACCGAGAAGAATCTCTCCCCCTTGGCTGCGAATCTGGTCGGCGGCGTGTTCCCACAGCTGACCCGGACCATATTTTGGATAGAGAAATTTTTCGATCAGCGAGGTCTCCGTTCCCTTCTGCTGGATCGCCTCGTCCCGGGTGGAAGAGAAGGCCTTCTTAAGAAAATGGAGAACGGCGGTGGTGAGCGACAGCCCCTTGATGCGCTGTGCTCCCCACTCGGCGCTGATCGCCTGACAAGGCACGCCCCAGACCTTCTCGGTGTAGGACTTGAAGAATGTCAGGTACAGTTGGCGGCCGAAGCGATTAATCAGGAAGTCCTCGAGCGACTTCTCCACCTTGCGCGGAAAGAGCCTGGCCAACAGGTAGCTGAAACCAATTTTCACGGTGCGGCTCAACCCGAGTTTGCGTAATGTATCCGCAGTCAGCTTGATGGGATAGTCAAAGAATCTGCGCAGAAAGTAGATGCGGCTCTTGCGCGGGCGGACCAGCATCACCAGATCCGTAGTCTCAGGCGAAAGCCCCTGACTGTTGACCTTAAGGGTTCGCTGCTTATTCTGGTGACGCAACGCATGCTGCGTATCCGCACTCGCCTCGGGCGGCATCAAATCCATCCACCAGTTCATCACTCGATCGGATTTGGAGAAAAAGCGATGGCCCCCGATGTCGATGCGGTTCCCGTTGTGCCTGATGGTGCGGGAAATGCCACCGATCTCGTGGCTGGCCTCGAGCACGATGGGATGCACATCGGAACGGCGAAGAAACTCCAGAGCAGCCGTGAGCCCCGCGGGGCCGGCGCCAATGAGGAGGGCAGTCTTAGGCATGAACACTCCAGATGCTTACGATCGAAGACCACTTACCCATGAAGCGAGAACATTTCTTCAGCGGGCGGCGGGCCATCAACACCACGGTAACAGGAGAGATGCTCGATGATACCCGGATTTCCTGCCACGCAGCACTAGACGCGCCCGCGTGCCCGGATTTCCTGTACGCGGGCCAAAGAGAGGGCCACGTGTGCGGCTTTCATTGAGGAAAGCCGCATGGAGTGCATCGACGCCAATAGACTTCACAGGAAATCCGGGGTGTGCGCTTTTCCGTAAAGAAAGGCGAATGAAGGCCGCCAACGCCACCAAGTTCCACAGGAAATCCGGGTGCGGCGCATTGGCCGGGGAGCGATCTGCCCGGCTTCAGGTTCCACTGAACACATTTAGCTGTGGTGAGATTTCCGAACGTATTGAGTGCTCTCCATGCTATTACCCTGAAAGGTTCCGGCTGATCGTGCCGCAAGCAAAATGAACCCGTCACTGCTTCCCAAGCCCTTGCCGTGTAAAGCCTACCACGATGAGTCCCTGTTGCGTTCGCTGCTAATTGATGCGGTACCTCGGGCGCTAATTGTGTTCGCTGTTCTGTCATGAGACAGCACTGTTTCTCTTCTAGACAGACGAGTAGCTTTTGATTACCCTGAACGTGCATTAGCAGGAATACTGTTGCAAATACACGCATATTGCACTGGCGTTCCAAAGCCTGCTACGGAGCTTGATTCTTTCAGCTTCAAGAGTGGGATTTCTCTAATACAGTTCCGGATTGGGATGCAACCGCGAGCCGCCCTATTAGGCATCAGTATGTGTACTAGCGCTGCAACTATTGTTGGATTTGTAACCAGCGAGGTTACTTGGTAGAAACGAGTGGATGCAGCGCATGCTCTATTTGTGTCTGTACTCTGCAAGATGAGATGAAGCCTGAACCAGGGACTGCAATGCGTCATCTCGGCCCTGGACTTCTGGTGGATATCTCCAGACACCGAAGGTATCAACATTTGATTTCACGGGCGGCTAACATGCGACTTCTCTCTAGAGCACTAGTGTTCGCAGTTCTCGTGGCGGGAGCCATACTGCCGAACGCATCTCATGCCCAGGTGGTACCCGCGATCAAGGGCGGCGGAAGTCAAATCAACGTCTATGGGCTGTACACCCTGGTGAAAACCGACTTCAATTCCACCCTCGACTACCCGCCGAGCAATCCTCCACCGAGCAACTCCCTCGATGCCAAAGGCTGGAATCAGGGCTTTGCCGCAGGCGCCGATTTCCGTCTGGGCCGGTTCGTGTTTGGTCAGCCTGCGGTGGGGGCTCGCTTCACCTACAGCACAGGCACTTTTGGAAAACAAAGAACCCTCGTGTTCGGCCCCGAACTTCACTACATTTACCGCCGATTTCGGCCCTATGGGGACTTCCTGATCGGCCCCGGGAACCTCACCTACAAGAGTGGTCAGACCGACAATAGCATTGTTTACGAGTTCGGCGGTGGGGTGGACTACCACAAGAATCGAACCCTGAATTTTCGTTTGGTCGACTTCCAGTATCAGCTTTGGGACCTGGGAAACCACTATTATCCGCCAGGGTTTATACCCGGAGCGCCCGGCGTTTACGTGGACACCAAGCTCAAGCCTTATACTCTGAGCTTTGGTATAGTCCTCCGGGTTAAGTGAGCCAAGCCTGCCTCTCATTGCAGAAGCCGGCCCTCGTATAACCGCAGATATCTCCATCACTACGCTTCGATCCGGCGTGCCGTGGGGCCAGAGTGCCGGATAGTGGAAGGATCTGCGGTCTTCCCAACGACACCGCTCTGATCGTGAAGCGACGTGCATCGAGCAGCCCAATCCGCCGATCCCTACCTAAGGCCTTCGTTCCCCCTGTCGAACCGCATGCGCAGGTTGGCATGGTCCATATGCTGGACGCTCCTGTTTCGCACCTCACCCCGGCCTTTTCATTCCTGGCGTGCTTTTCTTCTGCGTTGCTTCGGAGCCAGGCTCGGCCCGCATTGTCATTTTTATCCAAGGTCTCGCATATGGGCCCCGTGGAATCTCCTGTGTGCGGATGGGGTTTCCCTGGGCGACGAGGCGGAGATCTATAACCCTTCGCCGGTGTCCATCGGATCGCACGCCATCGTTTCCCAGCAGGCTTATGTTTGCGGGGCCACGCACGACTACAACGACCCATCCTTTCCGCTTATATCCTTTCCCATGAGCCTGGGCGCCTACTCATGGGTGTGTGCCCGTGCTTCCGTCTGCCCGGGGGTGAACCTGGGCGAGGGCGCGGTGCTCGGCCTGGGTTCGGTAGCCACACATGATCTGGAGCCGTGGACGGTTTACGCCGGAGTTCCGGCAAAGCCGGTAAAGCAGAGAGCGGCACGCGAGCCAGGCACGCCAGCCACGTAATGAGTTGAACTCCACACCAAGAGCAGGAATGTTTTCCTGCATTTCTCCTGTTACTGTGATGGGGTAGGCTCGATGCGAACGCGTTGGTCGTTTGCCGACAGGGTGCGTGAGCGTGCTTGCCCACTTTACTCCTACAGGAGAAATGCTCTTAGCGATGCAGCCTGTCTTGCGAATCCCTAGCCCAGCAACGGCGGGCACCACCACCGCTATCGATGTCAACCCCGTGAGGCGTTGTTCGAAACTCGTCCCGCGGGAAATGCTCAGAGTTGTGGCTGCCATCGGAATCCTGCAGCTAACCCTGTGGGTTGCGCCGGCCCAGGGACAAGCTCCAGATAGCGGCGGGCTGTCTCCGCAAAGCTCGGAACCGGTACAGATCACGCCTGCGCCCAGTAATCCCGCGTCAAACGCAACACCGCTGGAGCCGATCTTCCCCCAAGCGAACGCACCTGCTGGGGCGGCTGCTGCCCGCTCGTCGAGATACACGACCCCCGCGGGTCCGTCTTCGGGAGCAGGACTGGGCTATGGACCGATCCGCCCTGGAGATATCGTCGAGGTGCAAGTATTCGATGCCCCGGAGTACTCGGTAAGAATGCCGGTCTCACCCGCCGGTGAGATCGCGATTCCCTACGCGGGCCTCTTTCACATAGAGGGCATGACCTCAATCGAGGCGGCGCCCGCGATCGCACGGCTCTTTGTACAGCAGCAGATCCTGCGCGATCCGCGCGTAATTGTCACGACCGAGCAATTCGGTTACAACGTGACCGTGATGGGCGAGGTGAAGAGCCCCGGCATCTATGCCCTGGCGGGCAAGAAGCGCCTGGTCGACATGCTCACCCAAGCAGGCGGCGTGAGCGACCGAGCGGGACATGTGATCGAGATCTTCCCCTCCGGCTCGATGAAAAACCCGCAGACCGTTCTATGGGATCCGACGCTGCGGGAAAATGACAATGCCGAACTGGAGATCAAGACCGGAGAAACCATCCTGGTGAGCCGTTGCGGCGTGGTCTACGTGGGCGGCAACGTAACCAGGCCGGGAGCTTTTCCGCTGTGCGAGTCCAATCACACCACACTCTCCGAAGTGATCGCATTGGCCCAGGGAACCAAGGCCTCCTCCTGGTCGCAACGTACTCTGTTGCTGAGAACCTCGGAGAGCGGGACGCGGGTGGTGCAGAAGGTCAAACTCGAAGACGTGTTACGAGGCCGGGCGGTGGACATCACCATGCAACCGGACGACATTCTCTTTATTCCACCGAGCATACTCAAAGCAGCTTCTAAGACAGCGTTGACGGCCGCCGTGGGATTCGCCACGCAGGCATACTTTTATTCAAGGTAAGGCATGTCTCAAGTAGCGACCGGAGTAGCACGTTTGGCTGACGGGCTCTCATCGAGAGGCAATGGTAGCGAATTCCCGATGAAATTCAGTGTCGTCACCATCTCCTTCAATCAACGGCAGTATTTGGAGGAAGCCCTCCGTTCGGTGCTGACGCAGGATTACCCGGCGATCGAATACATCGTGGTGGATCCTGGCTCGACGGATGGGAGCCGGGAACTCATCGAAAGCTTCGCGAGCCAGTTGGAGCGAGTCATTTTCGAACCCGACCAGGGAGCTGCCGACGGCTTGAACAACGGCTTTCAGCACGCTTCCGGGGACATTTTTGGATTTCTGAACTCGGACGATGTACTGCTACCAGGAGCGATGAGAAGTGTCGCGCAGGCCTTCGCGCAGGACTCCGATTGCGACATCGTGATGGGCAACGGTTTTATCATCGATGCCCAGGGTAAGCGCATTCGACGCATCCGTGCGGCCGGCTTTACCTTGGATCGTTATTTTTACGGAGGCGCCACCTGGCTGCAACAGGCTACGTTTTTCCGGCGCGCGGCCTTTGAGGCCGTGGGCGGATTCAACGTGAACAATCGTTCCTGCTGGGACGGTGAACTGCTGATAGACATGGTGCGCAAGGGGGCCAAGGTCAAATATCTCAATCAGGACCTGGCTCTCTTTCGCCTGCACGCGAAGTCCATCACCGGCTCGCGGCGGCACAGCGAAATGATGAAAGCGGATGCGGATCGCATGTTTTCTCTCTCCCGCGGCCGCAGATGGACCGCCTTGGACACGGTGTGGGCTTACCTGTTTCGCATCGAACGCATTCTGACCCATCCCGGTGCGGTTGAATCCGCGATCCGGGCACGCATGCGCAGGAGTTAGTTAAAGGTTGAAGACCTGGTAGGTATTGAGGGGGATGGGCTTCAGCGGCTGAGGAAAAGTAGGACAATAATTCCCGCTCCATCTGGCAGCCGACGCACCACTTTGACTAAAGCCCAGCGTTGCAAGTGTGCGCAGGACGGGGCATCCGGAGATTTGTTGCCACCCCGCCAGGAAGCGGGTTTAGTCACACTGGTTCACTGCGCGAGAAAGATTGGTGAACAGCCTTACGGCACTTTATAATCTGGATTCTAGGGCAGTACCAGAATAGATATACCCGGGTCATGGCTAATCCGCGGCCGCTGGGTACAGTGTTCTGATACTGCCGATAGGGCGGCTCACAGTTATCGTGCCTCACGAAGATTCGCGAGAAAACCCGGCCACTTTCGGGCAGTTGGAGGTAGAGGTTGAGGGACGGCCGACCGTTCTTCCCAGCGGTTCTTCCGCTGCTCCACCCGGATTTCCTGTGGAGCCTGTTGGCGCTGATGAACCTCATGCGGCTTTCCTTAAAGAAAGCCGCACACGCGGTCATATCCGGTGCAGCGTACAGGAAATCCGGGTCCAGCACTGGCCGTCTTCGATTTACCGACTGGGTGAACTTTCAAGCGCATGAGTGTCTATCCCCCACCATCGGAACCGGTCGTACTCCCCGAGTATCGCGAACCTAGCACACCCGAGCGTTCCTTTCTTACCCTCGGGTTGAACGACGGCCAGACCCTGCAGCACTTCCTCCTCATTGGCAAGAAATATATCTGGCTGGTGTTGGTCTGCGCCCTGCTGGGCACAGGCGCGGGGTACATCGAGAATGCCACAAGCCCGTCAGAATATCGCTCCTCGGCGAACATTGAGATTACCCAGGACACTGCCGATCAGTTCCGGATGGATACCGGCGGAGGCTACGACAGCGGATACATCGACGTTGCCAAGCTGGATACAGAGATCGCGATTCTGAAGAGTTCGACCCTGGCGATGGCGACCATCGAGTCGCTGCACCTCGATAAGAACAAGGATTTTTTACCGCCGGGTTCCAATTATGCGTTCGATCTATCCAAGATCCGGGACCGTCACGCATTAATCGGGATCTTTGAAGGAGGTCTGGCGGCTGAACGCTATGGCCACACCAACATTCTCGATCTTAGCTACACCGCGCGCAATCCTCAGCTTGCCGCGGACATTTGTAACACCCTGATTGCCAATTACGTAGAGCACAACTTCAGCCAGAATTACGCCGCCACGCAGCAGGTCTCGGATTGGCTGGGACGGCAACTGGGTGACCTGAGGAAACGGCTGGAAGCCAGCCAGGAGCACATGCTGACGGTGCAGAAGGATATCGGCCTGGTCGGGATTGACCAGACGCAGAGCATCGTCCTTTCCCGCCTGGTGGACATCGGCCACGACGTGACCGCGGCTGAAACGCAACGGCTGGTGGCGGAAGCCAAGCTGATTACCATGCAGAGTGCGCCGCCCGATGTGCTGGCGACCCTGAGCGGCGATCCTGTTTTGATGAGTTTGAAGGAACGGATGACCTCTCTTCAAGCCGAGTATGCGAGCCTGAACGCCAAGTATGGCGATAAGAATCCCAGACTGCTCGAGCTTCGCTCGGAAATGGCTGAAGTCACCGAGGCCACTAAGCGGGAGCAAAGCACGGTGATCTCCCGAGCCCAGGAAGAGGTGAACGCGGCCAAACAAAACCAGGACGCCCTGCAGCGCAGGTTGGATCAGGAGAAAAGCTCGGCCTACATGGGCAACTCCAAGGCCGTGGAATACTCTCTCGCCCGCCGGGAATACGAATCCAATCGATCGCTGTACGACGGACTGCAACAGCGCTTGCAGGAGGCGGGGATCATCGCCGGCCTGCACTCGACAAATATCCGGAAAATCGACCCTGCGGATGCTCCGGACTTCCCCAGCTCTCCACGTAAGTCGGTCAACCTGACGCTCGGGCTGCTCTGCGGCCTAGGCATTGGCTTGCTCTTGTCCTTCCTGGTGGAAGCTCTGGATACCAATATCAAAACCATCTATGACATTGAAGAGCGGCTTGGCCTGCCCATGCTGGGCGTGGTTCCGCAGGTGGACACCAAGCTGCTCTCCCCGGAGACTTTTGTCAGGGATGCTACCTCGCCCCTACCCGGCGCCTGGTCACGGCTGGCTGAAGCGTACCGGTCGCTGCGCACGACCATTCTTCTTTCCCGCGCCGGCACGCCTCCTCAGGTCATTCTGATCAGCAGCGCCAAGCCCTCCGAGGGCAAGACGTCGATCACCACGTTGGAGTCGATCGTGTTTGCGCTCAATGGCGCCCGGGTACTGCTGATCGACTCTGACCTGAGACGGCCGTCAGTGCATCTGCGGTTCAGGATCGCCAATAAGGTTGGGCTCACCTCTGTACTGACGGGCAAGGCCGGGCTGGAAGAGGCGATCGTTCCTGTAGCGGCCCTGCCCGCCCTTCACCTTCTGCCCGCAGGTCCCATTGCACCCATGCCCGCCGAGTTGCTGGGGTCGCTGCAGATGCAGAGGTTGGTGGAGGGCTTACGCGCCAACTACGACTTCATCCTGATCGATACCCCCCCGGTTTTGACGGTGACCGACGCGGCGGTATTGGTCTCCGTCAGTGACGGCGTGGTGCTGGTTTTGCGCTACGGACAGGCCACCAGGAACGTGGTCGCGCGGGCGAGCGAGATCCTCTTGCGTTCCGGAGCGCACCTGCTGGGAGTGGTGTTGAACGCGGTGGACCTGCAATCGTCCGATTACGCCGAATACTATGGGCGCGCTTATAACGACTACTACCAATCCCGTGTGGATGTCGAAGAGTAGCGTTTGAAAGCAATTGTTGCCACGGGATTCGGCAAGCTCCACTTTCACGAAACAGCCCGCGCTCTGGCCGCTGCCGGAGTAGAAGTCAACTTCCTCACCGGCTGGGTACCCAAGGACAATCAGACCGCCCTGGTAGAGCTCCTGGGAAAATTCCTGGGAGAGAGGCACTTGGCTGCGCGCATGGCCGCCCGGCAGATTGGGATCCCAGGGGTCTCCGTCACTCCGGTCGCCTGGGTCGAGTTTGCCGGGACTTTCATCAAATTGGTCCAACGCACACGCGTGATCCCTCTCGACCTCGCCTATGGCATGGAATTTCGTCTGGCCGCCTGGGGCAGCCGGAAACATCTGAAGGATGCCGATGTGCTGCTGGTGCGCAGCGGAGCAGGCCAATCCGGCGCCATCCGCAGAGCGCGCGGGAACGGACTGGCGATTGTCACCGATCACTCCATCGCCCATCCGGCCTTTATGCACCGGGCGCTGCGGGAAGAGTTTGCCCGCTTCGGTCTACCCGCCGGCTACGACTCGCGAGCGGATCTGTGGAAGCTAGTGCTGCGTGATTGCGCCGATGCTGACCTGCTTCTGGTCAACTCCGACTTCGTAAAGAAAACTTTTGTCGACGAAGGCTACCCTGCGGAAAAAGTCCGTGTGGCCTACCTCGGAGTACGGGAAGAGTTCTTCGACCTGAAGCGCGACTACCGCATCGAAGGGCCGGTGAAGATTCTGTTTACCGGGAACTTCGATATTCGCAAGGGCGTCCGGATCTTGCTGGAAGCGATTCGCAGCTGCCGCCGGTCCGGGCTCGACCTGCGCCTGGAGTTGATGGGTAATCTGGGCAACGGGGCGTCTTGTCTGCGCGCAGGCGATGACCAATTCTTTACCCACACCGCCTTTGCCCCGCTCCAGCAGGTCGCCGCGGCCTTCGCTCGTGCAGACCTGTTCGTCTTTCCCACTTTTGCCGAGGGCTCGTCGCGCTCTGGAATGGAGGCCGCTGCCGCTGGTCTGCCGATCATCACGACAGAGAATTGCGGATTGCCGCTGGAGCACGGAAAGAGTGCGGTCTATGTACCGGTGAACGATTCTGACGCCCTGGCCGAAGCCATCGCCCAGCTCTCCTCGCAAGAAGGTCTGCGCCAGCAGATAGGTAGAAATGCAATGAGAACGGTGACGGAATACTACACCTGGACGCATTACGGGCATCAGGTAGCGGAGTACTTGCAGGAAGCCGTCGAAGCTTCCTCTGCACCATAGGCTCTGACCCTATCCACCGAGCAGTCGCGACGACCGAATGGCCTGCATAGTGAACGACCATGTTCATGCGGACAATGCCGGGTCAGCCGTTGGGATGCAAACCCTGCTATACGTAGCATATGCGCAACCCGTTGCAAACATTGCGGGACCTCTTCCATCCGCTGTACTACATGCGCAAGTTCGCCACAGGCCGATGGTTAATCCGGCTTGCAGATACGCCAACATGGCTCTCAATTCCTGGAATTCGTTTTAAAGTTCGTGGGCGCCTGGTCACTCACGGGTTGGCTTTTTCTGCTGCTGGGTCCAATGAGCCGGCAGCCGAGGCCCTCGCGCTTACTTGTGTTGATTCTCTCGATTTAAAGTCTTTTTGGGACGTGGGCGCCAACATTGGCTTCTACACCTGGCTACTCAAATCCTCGTTCCCTGCAATGCGCGCAGTCTTGATCGAGGCGTCTCCGTCCAATGCCGATCTGGTTCGCAAGACGTTAGAGAGAAACCGGTTCTCAGATGTGGAGTTAATCGCAGCTGGAGCGAGCGATTCCAAGGGCCACGGTGTGTTACGCGTCGATTCCGAGGCGGGCGCAACTTCAACGCTAGACGAGGCTGCGGAACAGACCTTCGAAGAGCAGCACTGGGGCGTTCCGTCGGAGCGAGTCCCAATTTCGCTTATTACAATCGACGAGGAACGCTCGCGCCGGTCGTGCATCGACTTTATCAAGATTGACGTAGAGGGTCATGAGGCAGCCGTGTTGCGTGGTGCACAGAAAACGATCTCCTCCGATCAGCCGCTGCTCTTTGTCGAATGCTTTCACCCAGATCGCGCCTGCTTAAAACCTCTAGAGGGGCTGGGATACAAATTTGTCGACGGCGACCGCCTGACGGAAAAGCCCGAGCCGCACACGTCGAATTATTTTGGGTTTCCAACGAGGTTTCACGACGCGATTGATCTGGTTCTGCGGGCTGCCAGTGAGCGCCGAAGGAACTGATCTCGGGTGAGCGCTATGGGTTCGACTGCGCCCAGGAGCTCATCGAACTGGACGGGTGGGTTAGACGATTAGTCCCAGCTGGAGTTCCACCGCTTGCAGTAAGGAGCCGGCAACGGCGTCAGCGCTCTCTGCAGCAGCCGCGGCTCCGGCCTTCTGACGCTCGGCTTCTCCGTGGATAAAGATGGTCTTCATACCCATTCGCTTTCCGGCTTGGATGTCTGAAAGCGAATCGCCGATGACCACGCTGTTGTGGGCAGAGGCCTGGGGAAAGTCTTTGCATGCTTGCGTCAAAGAGCCCGACCTCTGGTTTTCGGCACTGGCACTCGCCAATGTCATGAGGACAGTAATAGATCGCGTCCAGCCGCGCGCCATGCAGTGCCAGGTGAGCCCGCATGTTGCTGTGAATAAGCTCCAACTGGGCATCCGTAAAGAGGCCCAATGCGATGCCTCGCTGATTGGTGACCAGCATCACGGTCATGCCGGCGCGGTTCATCCTGGCGATCGCCTCCACTGCCCCCGGCAGCCATTGAAATTGCTCCCAGCTGGTGACGTAGGCGCCCTCAGGCTGCTTGCGGTTCAACACGCCATCGCGATCGAGAAAGACGTAACGCACCAGGCTGCGATTTATGGTCATTGCTGAACGATATAATTACCGAGGCTAGCAGAGTCTGCATGAGAATTACCCTCTCCGCCAGTCCAGGACATTCGCGTAGCAGTCCTGGGTTCAGCCCAGGACTCACGTCCTGTCGGACTATTTGTACTCAGCCGTCCCCTTCGACAAGCTCAGGGCAGGCTCTACGGGACTCAATTTGGAGAAGTAGTTCTCGCGCAGACTCTAGCATGCCCATCCAGCGCATTACTTTACTGAGCTTTCGCACCTTTGGCGATTACGTGCTGAAGGCGCCTTTTCTGTTTGAGCTCTTCCGGCTGTATCCGAATGCTGAAATCACCATGATCACCAACCGTAAGGGCGGACTGGTCTATCCCCTGGTAGACTCGCGCCTGAAGTTGGTGGTCGTCGACCATGGTGACACAAAACTCCGAGTACTCGGCACGCTCTTCAGGATCCCACGGGCGGATCTGGTCTTCGCCCTCGATGACAGCCGTACCACGCTGGTTCTCTCTCTGCTGGTACGTGGGAAACGGAAGACAGGATGGATCCAGGGGCTTAGCCTTCTCTACGCAGAAGGCGGCTTTTTTGAATGGAAAAGTGTTCGGCCCTGGCTCTCGGCGCTGGTGAAGTCCGTTTACCGGCCCGGCCGCATTCGCCGTCCGGAAGACAAGCACGATGCAGAAGTGGAACTCGAGCTACTGAACCTGCAGGGAGAGGGCCGGCCGCTTGCTTCGTATCGCAGCCATTACGCATCCCCTCCAGCCATGCGGCGGGATCCACCCTATATCTATTGCGCGGCCGAAGCCGGTTGGCAGGCAAGGCAGCTTACCGATCAACAATGGGCGGGCATCATCGCTGACCTGCTGCGAGCTTTCCCTAAACATACGATTGTGGTCCACGGCGCGGCGGGCGCAGTGAAGGAATTCGCATCAGAGGCACGAGTCGTTGCGTACGGCCAAGGGTCCGTCAAGGAGCTCTTCGACAAAGTCTCGGCAGCGGAGCTGGTGATCGCGCCCGATAGTTTTGCCCTGCACCTGGCTTCGTTCTACGGTGTGCCGGCGATCGGCTATTTCGGGCCGGCGCATCCGCACCGCTTCCAGCCAACTGGCCCAGGCAGCAGCAGCCTCTTCCACCAGCCGGAGTGTTCGCCCTGCCTGCAGCTGCGAGGCAACAGCCCCTGCCGCAAAGGGCTGATTCAATGCAGTTCGCTCGCGGCAATGAAGCCGGCGGAGTTTGTCGCAGCGGCGCAAGCGGCGCTGGTGGCTGGTAACTGACAATGGATCGCCATGGCCATTATTTCGCTCACGCTTGAATTGCGCATCGAGCAGGCTCAGTCGCTGAAAGACCGCCGGCAGGTTGTCCGCAGCCTCAAGGAGAAGCTTCGTCATGGCTTCAATATTTCGGTGGCCGAGTTGGACGAGGCAGTCACCTGGCAGTCGGCAACCATCGGCGTCACTGCGATCTCCAGCTCGCGGGACTATCTTTCCGGCCTTATGCGGCAGGTGGAGAATGCTGCCGTACGCATCGCCAATGACCTGGGCGCCCAGGTGGCCGACTCGTGGTGCACCTTCCTCGAGGAGGAGTCTGAGGATTAAAGCGGTTTCGCAATTACGTGGCCTGTTAAGTCGCGAGGTGTGGTTTTCCTTGGGAGAAAACCACGAAGAGGGCTTTCGCTTCGGTCTACACCAATTGCGAACCGCTTTGCGGTTTTCTGATACCCTAAGAGGTTTAGCTAAGGACTATTTCCATGGTGGAACCACGGGCACGAAAGTACCATCGCGATCGCGTCGCGGAAACGCTGCGCGAAGAGATCAGCGGCATGATCGTGGGCGAACTCGCTGACCCCCGCATCAGCTTCGCCTATGTCAGTGAGGTGGTGATCAACCCCGGCGGCAAGTCCGCGCGGGTCTACATCGCTGTCGATGGCGGCGAAGTGGAGGAAGAGAAGACACGAGAGGCGCTGACTGCAGCCCGGGGCTTCATCCGCCACGAATTGCTGGAGCGCATGGGCGTGCGCCACGTTCCTGAGCTGTCGTTTCAGATTGACAAATCCAAGCATCTCAAGTTGCGCATCGACGAGCTGCTCGGGCGCAATAGAAAAACCCAGAAAGCGGACGCGCCAGGAGACTCCCCCAAAGCCTCAGGCGGCCGCAACGTCCAAGGAGTAGCAGCAGCCTCTGACCGGCTGTCTTGTCATGCAATCCACTCCAGCTATCGATGCGGTGCTCAGCTCTATAGCCAGAGCCGAACACCTTCTGGTGACCGCGCATGCGCGTCCCGATGGGGATGCGATTGGCGGCCTGATCGCCTGCTGGATGATGCTGCAGCGCATGGGCAAGAGGGCCGACATGGCGCTGAGCGATCGGGTGCCTTGCATTTACCGGTCACTGCCCTGCGCAACGCAGATTCGGCACTGGAGCCGCGTGGAAGGCGACTACGACACCGTGATCCTGCTGGAATGTGATGGCATCGAGCGAACCCGCCTGGATGGACTGGAGAACCGGTTGCTGATCAATATCGACCACCACACCAGTGGCCGTGCTTTCGCCCACGTGAACTGGATCGACAGCAACGCCTGCGCGGTCGCAGAGCTGGTCTACCAGCTCGCCGGCGCGGCCGGCATTGAGATTACACCGGATATGGCCACCTGCCTCTACACCGCCGTGCTTTCCGACACCGGCTCCTTCTGCTATGAGGGCACCGACGCAAACACCTTTGAACTCGCGCGCAACCTGGTTCGCCAGGGAGCCGATCCGGTGCTCATCGCACAGGAGGTTTACTTCTCCAACCCGGCTGCGAAGATACTTTTGCTCGGCGCCGCGCTAGCCAACCTGCAGCACGATGGAGGCCTGGCCTGGCTTTGGGTCACTGAGAACGACATGGATCGCACCCGCGCGGCGGAAGAGGACTGCGAAGGGATCGTCAACTATGCCATTGGCATTCGCGGGATTGAGGTCGCTGTCTTCCTGCGCGAACTACGCGACCATCGTGTCCGCCTCAGCCTGCGCAGCAAGGGGCGAGTGAACGTGGCCACCATCGCAGAGCGGTTTGGCGGCGGCGGTCACGAAAATGCCAGCGGTTGCACCCTGGACGGCCCGCTGCCGGTGGCCACGGAACGGATTCTCCAATATCTCCGCACCGCGATGGCGGATGCTGCCTCTTTCCTCGCGTGAATGAAGCCTTCGCCCCGTTTTTTCGTGGTGCTTCATCCGACAGCGGGTCCTCCTCTCGCCCGGCCGATGAATCTGATAGCCTTGTGGCCGTAGTTCAATGTGACGGGTCCTCTTTTTTGCATCCCTCTTTATAACCGTGGCCTTGCTGCAACCCGTGGAGTCGTGGTCCTACCCCCTGGCAGAATCGATGGTTGAGAAAAAAGCAATGCTGGGAACGCCTCGAGTACTTCATCGGCCAGCCACCGGTCTGAAGACGTTGGAAGATCGTTTCCCTGGCCTGCGCGACACCCTGGAGGCCATCAGCCTTTTCGTTTTTACCCCTTTTTTCCTGTTCTATGGATTGGTGCCCGTCTTTGGGGGAGATGGGCTTGGCCTGGTAGGCGCCGATGAGCCCAGGTATGCGCAGATCGCCCGGGAGATGCTCACCCGCCGTGACTATGTCACCCCGGTGCTATGGGGCCATCCCTGGCTGGAGAAGCCCGCTCTCTACTACTGGCGCGCCATGTTTGCCTTTCTCGAATTTGGCGTGCACGATTGGTCGGCCCGCCTTCCCTCGGCCAGTTTTGCTTTCATCCTGGTAGCGCTGATCTACCTGCACCTCCGTCGCTTCCGGCCGGGGAGCCAGTTGGATGCCGCACTAATCACCGCCTCTTGCGCCGGCATCGTCGGCTTCGCTCGTGGAGCCTCAACCGATATGCAGCTGGCCGCGCCTTTTTGCATCGGCATGCTCGGCTGGTATGCCTGGTACGAGACGGACAAGAAGTTCTGGCTCTTCGACCTCTATTTCTTCGTCGGTGTGGCTACGCTGGCCAAAGGTCCAGTGGCCCCAGTTATGGCGGTGGCCATTATTTTCACCTTCGCCGCCCTGCGACGGGAGTGGTCTCTGCTGCGCCGCACCGTCTGGACCCCCGGAGTGATTCTCTACTTCGCCATGGTGTTGCCCTGGTATATCGCTGTACAGCGGCGTAATCCCGATTTTCTGCGCATTTTTTTCCTGGAACATAACCTGGAACGCTTCGCCACCAACCGTTATATGCATGAGCATCCTGTTTGGTACTACATTCCCATCATTCTGCTCGCGCTTTTGCCGTGGTCGGTCATTGCCATGCGCGCCCTTGCGGAGGCGGTTCAACAATCGATTGCCGAGTGGCGGGCGCGGCTGACCAAACACCATTACGTTGGTCATAGCCGATGGGGCGATGCCTTTCCCGAATTTCTGGTCCTGTGGACGCTTTTTCCGATCATCATTTTTTCTCTTTCCCACTCCAAGCTACCGGGCTACATCCTGCCCTCCATTCCGCCGCTCACCATTCTCACCGGGGATTACATCAACCGCATTCGCCAGAAGGGTCTGAACCTATGGCTGCTGCTGCTGCATGCTCTGCTCTCCGCGATCACCATCATCCTTTTGCTGCTGCTGCCGTGGCATATCACCCACCCAGAGGGGAGACCACCCGTCAGTATTCTGCTGCCGGCGGTTTCCAGCGGCTTGGCTGCCGCACTCCTCATCCTGGTCGTCGTCGCCCGCTTTGGGGTAGCACGCCTGCGCCTGGTCACCATGGTCCCGCTGGTCGTCATGCTGTTGTTTATCTTCGGGGTCGGCCCGTTCTTTGGCCTGCCGGCAATCACGGCCACCAAGAAGAACATCCGCTTGCTGGACGCAGCCTACTCTGCCCGGCCGCTGGCTGCCATCATCAGCCAGATTGAGCGGCCTAATGAAGGCGTTGCCGTGTATAAGGTACGGCGCGACGTCGAATATGGCCTTTCCTTTTACCGTAATCACCTGGTCGAGAACTATGAGCAGGACGGCATTCCTTCCGGGGAGCACATCCTCATCACCCGCGAAGCGTACGCCGGCCAATTGCACACTCTGCTGGCTGGCCGATCGTACCAACCGCTCTTCTCCTATCCGGCGCAAAATCTTGCAGTTTACCAGGTCTTCGCCAAACCTTAATGCCTGACGCTGGTGTGCGGCTTTCCTACGGTGTGGGTTTCCAGGGGATGGCCTTGTGCCGTACACTCCTGTTCAAACGCCGAAGGCTGCGGGTCGCGGCGAAAGGCTTGGACTATGGGCAAGCATAGGGCGGAATGACACCCGCCCTACACCTGGAGATTCTCGATTTGCGCCACTTCTCCGCCGGCAATCTCAAGCCGGTGCTGGAGGCGGAAAGCCGTGTTTGGAACGAGCGCCTGCGCTGGGATTTTCAGGCTTCGGCCAACCTGCTGCTGCAATACCTCGACTCCCGTCTGCTGCCGGGCTACGTTGCCATCGAGAACGGCCGCATCTGCGGTTACGTCTTCTGTGTTTACGAGAATGAAAAAGCCCTGGTCGGCGACGTTTTTGCCATGCCGTCCGCGGCCAATCCTCAGTCGACTGCGGATGTCGAGCGCTCTCTGCTCGAACATATGATCGAGTTGCTGCAACATTCTCCCGGGGTGGACCGCATCGAATCGCAACTGCTGCTGCGGCCGCACGGCACCCATGCAGAGACCCTGCGCAATGCCGGATTCCAGATCTACGAACGACTATTTATGGAGCTTGAGCTCAGTTCCGCAAGCCTGCTCGGAGAACCGCCCGAGGGCACCCTGGACGAGTTGGAATTGCGAGCCTGGCGAGACAGTGATTTTGCCGCAGCCGGCCACCTCATAGCGCACGCCTACGAAGGCCATCTGGACGGCATCATCAACGATCAGTACCGCTCCGTCTCCGGCTCGCTGCGGTTTCTGCATAACATCGTCCGCTTCCCGGGTTGTGGACTGTTCGACGCTTCCGCGTCGCGCGTCCTGGCCTACCGCGATCGCGAAGAGATTGCCGCTCTGCTTCTCTGCTCCCGCGTACGGGAAGATGTGGGCCACGTGACGCAGATCTGCGTCAGCCGGCAATATCGCCGTCGCGGGCTCGGCGCATGGCTCTTGGCCGACTGCTCGCGCGCGCTGCGCAGATCCGGTTTTCAGGCGCTCACGCTTACCGTCACCCGGCAAAATTCCGAGGCGGTTGCACTTTATCTCCGTAGCGGATTCATCACCCGTCAGACCTTCGACGCCTTGGTTTGGGACCGCCGCACGAGAACCCGGTGATCACTGGAACATCCCCGGAACCACCGCTCCTTGTGTATTCTTGAGTGATGGCGCAAAGAGCAGACGGGGCAAAGAAAACGGCAGATTCGAAGACCAGCCGGTTGGGGTATATGGCACTCATTGCGGGCTGGCTTGTCCCCGGAGCAGGTCACCTTATGCTCAAACGTTGGGGTCGTGGAGTTCTGATCCTGGCATCGATCACCTGCATGTTTGTGTTGGGCATCATGATGGGCGCCAGACTCTACGCGCCTAATACCGCCGACCTTCTGGACATGCTGGGCTTTCTGGGTGATCTGGGAGCGGGCCTGCTTTATCTGATCGGCCATGGCCTTGGATTGGGGCAGGCGCCGGTGCAGGTGGTCACGGCCGATTACGGGGCAAAGTTCGTCGTAGTCGCGGGGCTTTTGAACCTGATCTCTGCCGTGGACGCGCATAGTATCGCCGTGGGGAGGAAGCCATGAGCATTGCGCCTTCTCATTTCACGACCGTCATTCTCTTTGCGATCTTCGCCTCGACCATTTTCGGCATCACGCAGCGAAGCACGCCCAAGGCCATGGTTCGCTATGGGGCTTATTGCTTTGCGCTGTTTCTAGGAGCGGTGATCGTAGCCAGCTGGGTTATGTATTTCATCCGCCACTAAGCTTCGTAAAACGCAAAAGCAGTCGTGGGGTGCGCCCCATAAGCGCTAACTTGTTCGGCAGACAACAGAAATCTGAGAAGACGCTGGTTTTTAGCATCTCCAACTCGCCGCAAAAACGTCATCCTGAGCGGAGCTCAGGATGACGTTTTTGTAGGAGTTTTGACGAAAAACATCCTAAACAAGTTAGCGCTTATGGGGCTGCGCCCCGTCGTTTTCGGCCCAGGTACGCCTTGGCGAGGGGCACCCGCCTCTGTTTTGAATTAACTGTGTCTAACGAGGGAATTCTTAGATGCGGACTAGTTCGGTTTGTATTGGTCCGGTGACGACGGCGCGGCCTGGCTCGGTCAACATATTTACTTCGCTGCGTACTCCGAATTGCGAGAGGTAGATGCCGGGTTCTACGGAGAAGCAGGTGTAAGGCAGAATCAGACGCTCGTCGTGAGTTTCGAGATTGTCCAGGTTGGCCCCATTACCGTGAGTTTCGGTAGAGATGCTGTGTCCGGTACGGTGGGTGAAGTATTCCCCGAAGCCGGCGCCCTGAATCACGTTGCGCGCCGCGTCATCCGCCTGCCAACCTACAATCTCCTGGCCGGCAGCAAATGCCTGTTGTACGGTTTTGATTGCCGCATCCCGTGCCTTCGCGACCAGGGAGAAAACTTGCCGTTCTCGGTCACTGGGCTCGCGGCCAACTACGCCAGTCCAAGTGATGTCATAAGTGCAAGTCCCCGGACGGTCCATGCGTCCCCAAATATCGATGAGGACGAAATCGCCTTGTTTGATCGGCCTGGAGGCCGCGGCAGTCGGCTCGTAATGGGAGTCGGAGCTGTTCTCATTCACTGAGACATTTGGCCCATAGCCATCGGCAATGCCCGCACGCCTCATCGCTTCCTGGAGCCAGCGCATCATTTCGTATTCATTGACCGAAGCGCCGCTTTTGAGACGCGCGCCCATATGTTCCCAGGCGCCTCGGAGAACCCCATCGATCGCCCGCTGGGCTTCGTAATGACTGGCAATTTGCTCCGCGGTCAGCACCGCCTCAAAGCGGCTTACCAAGTCAGCGGAGCTGACAATGGTTTTGCCCAGTTCCCGCAGGACTTCGATCGTTCCCGCGTCAACCAGCGATACATACATGATGGCGTTGCGCGGCGAGTACTGCATGGCCAGCCGGGTGTATGGCTTGAGCATGGTGCGTAAGCCGGTCTCCAGCTCCTGCCAGGACGAATAAACCTGACCACTACCGGGCAGTGACTCCAGCTTGCCACTCTCCACCCGGTGCGTCAGCTTGCGCGGTTCGCCATGAGTTGGAATGAGGTAGTACCAACGCCGCGATATGTGCGAGGACTCGCTAAGGCCGAGAATGCGATAGGCAATCGGGTCGCGATGATGATGGTCGTAGAAGAGCCAGCCGTCCACCTGCTGATCTCGCAGCGCCTTCTGGATCTGTTCGAGATTCATCTTCACCCGAAAATTTTATGGGATTTCAGGCTCGGATGCCCCACACCTCAAAACGAGATGTGGGGCACCTTATTTGTGCGGCTACTGGGCAGTCAGCTCGGCGGCTACGCGCTCGGTTACAAAGGCCTCAACGGTATCGCCAATCTGAATATCGTTGAAGTTGGCAATGCCCATGCCACACTCCATGCCGTTGGTGACCTCGCGCGCATCGTCCTTGAAGCGCTTGAGGGAAGAGAGCTTGCCCTTGAAGACCTGTTCTCCATCGCGCATGAGGCGAACTTCCGCATCGCGCTTGATGGAGCCGTCGACCACGCGGCAACCGGCAATCGTACCCACCTTGGGGATCCTGAAGATGTTGAGCACCTGCGCGCGGCCTACGTAGTTCTCCTTGATGGTCGGCTCGAGCAAGCCCAGCATGGCCTTCTTGATCTCGTCCTGCAACTCGTAAATGATCGAGTGCAGCCGGATCTCGACTCCATCCTGCTCTGCCAGATCGGCGGCCTTGCGCTCCGGGCGCACGTTGAAGCCGATGACAATCGCGTTCGAAGCCGATGCCAGCAGGATGTCGCTTTCCGTGATCGCGCCTACGCCGGTGTGAAGGACCTTGATGCGCACCTTCTCGGTCGACATCTTCTGCAGCGAGTCGGCCAGTACTTCGACCGATCCGGTCACGTCTCCCTTAAGGATCAGTGGCAGTTCCTTAACCCCAGCCTGCTTGATCTGTTCGGCCAGACCTTCCAACGAAACCCGCGAAGATTTCGCCAGCTGCGACTCGCGCTCCTTCATCTTGCGATATTGCGCGATGCCCTTGGCCTTATCGCGGTCGGCAACGACCAGGACCGTGTCGCCCGCGTCCGGCATACCTTCCAACCCCAGAATTTCCACCGGGGTCGAGGGCACGGCTTCCTGAGTAGCACGGCCGCGATCGTCAAACATGGCGCGCACTTTGCCGAAGGTATTGCCCATGATGAAGCTGTCACCGGCGCGCAAGGTACCGTTCTGGACCAGCACCGTAGCTACGGCGCCGCGTCCGCGGTCGAGTTTGGCTTCGATCACCGTACCTACCGCTGGACGATCAGGGCTAGCCTTCAAGTTCCCAAGGTCTGCAACCAGGCAGATCATTTCCAGCAGCAGATCGAGGTTCTGCTTCTTCTTCGCCGAGACGTCCACGAATACCGTGGAGCCACCCCACGCTTCCGGCACCAGCCCGCGGTCGCCCAACTGCTGCTTGACGCGATCCGGCTGTGCATCCGGTTTATCGATTTTGTTCACGGCAACAATGATGGGCACATTCGCTGCCTTGGCATGGTCGACCGCTTCCAGTGTCTGTGGCATAACGCCATCGTCCGCCGCCACCACGATCACGACGATGTCGGTGACCTTGGCGCCGCGTGCGCGCATGCGGGTGAAGGCCTCGTGGCCCGGGGTATCGAGGAAGACGATCTCGCGCCCAAATGCGGGCGAGTCCTTCTTGGCGATACGCACCTTGTAGGCGCCGATATGCTGCGTGATACCGCCGGCCTCACCCGAAGCCACATCGGTCTCCCGGATAGCGTCCAGGAGCGAGGTCTTGCCGTGATCAACGTGGCCCATGACGGTGACCACGGGCGGCCGCGTCACTTCGATCTCGCTGACATCCTCATCCTTCATGAGGTTTTCGAGGGCCTCGTTGGCCATCTCGTCTTCGAAGGTGATGACCTGGGTGTCGGCCCCGAACTGGGCGGCCACATCCTTGACCAACTCAGCGTCGAGCGATTGGTTGACGGTGACAAAGACGCCGCGCATGAGCAGCGAAGCGATCAGGTCTTTGCCGCGTACTCCCAGTTTTTCCGCCAGGTCCTTTACGCTGATGCCTTCTGTCACCGTGATGGTACGGGTGATGGGCACCGGCTCCTGGGGGATCTGCGCTCCGCCAAAACGAGGCGGGGGCGCAAAGCCCTTCATTGGGCCTTCCTTGGTCTTGGGATACTGCTGGCGTCCGCGGCGTTGCTGCGGAGCCGCCCTCTGCGGACGAGGAGCCTCGCCAGGAGGCGGGGTTAGACCACCTGCGCCACCGGCGCCGGGGCGAGGCGCACCGAATCCGGGACGAGCACCGAAACCAGGGCGCGCAGCGCCAAAGGCGGGCCGTCCGCCGGGGCCGGGAGGGCCACCGGGGCTGGTCCGCGTGGGATGCATCGGCCGGCGCGCACCACCAGGACCATCCTGGGGACGGGGCGGATATCCTGAGCCACCGCCGGGTCCGCCAGATCCAGGTCCACCGCCGGGCCGGCCACGATCAAAGATGGGCCGTCCGCGCTGAATGGGGCCCCCTGGGGCCTGCGGGGCGCTGGAGGGCGGTGCTGCCTGGGCCACTGGCGGCGGAGGCGGCGCGAGGTACACCGGGCGCGGACCAGTCTGCGGCATGATGACGCGTCGTGGCGCCGGCGCCGGAGGCGGGGGCGGGGGTGCTATATCCGGTGACGGAGTCACCGGCTCGATCGAATCAGAAGCCTGCGCGCCGGCCGCAGCTGTAACCTCGGGAGCACTCGCAGCCTGAGGAGGCGGCACGGGCGGAGGCGCTTGCGGCTTAGGCTGCACCGGCGGAACGGCCACCGCACCCGAATGGGCTGCAGGCGGGCGAACCTCTGTGCCGGGCACTGTGCTTGCGCCTGCGGGCCTGAGGGTACCTGGAGCAACTGCCGGCGGCCGCACTTCCACGCCCGCGGCCGGCGGCTTAGCCACGACCGGCCCAGCGGGCGGCTTGGCGGCGATCGCCGGGGCGCTGGGCGGAGCGGCTACCACAATCCGCGGCTCCTGCCGGGGTTGGGGAACAATCCTTCGCGGAGCGGGCGGCGGTGGGGCCGGCGGACGTTGACCTAGCCCACCAAGGTTAGGCCGGGCCTGACCGGGCGAACTCTGGCCCGAGGCAGCATAGGAACCTGCTGGTTGGCCGGAAGCGCTGCCGGTTGACAACATTAGATCCCTGGCTGGGCACAGCCGGACGAAGAGTGCCCGGGGATGGCGGAGCGACGTTAGCTGTCGTGCCGGCTCCCACAGGGGCTGAGGCTACCGGATGGGCTGGAGCGGAGGGCCTGGCTGCCTGGGGCTGGGCCGGCGGCGGAACGGAAGGCCGCTGGGCTATGGCCGCAGCTTCATCTTTTCTCTGCTGGATTGCCTTGAGCACATCGCCCGGCTTGGAGACTCGCGACCAGTCGATCTTCTGCTTTGGCTCGCTGTCTACCTTCGCAGCGCCGGCGCCGTTCTTCCCGCTACGTTGAAAGTGCTGACGTACCCGTTCTGCTTCATCGCCTTCCAACGAGCTGGAGTGTGTCTTCTTTTCAGTCACACCTACGGCTGTCAAGGCGTCAAGGATCGCCCTGCTCTTTACTTCGAGCTCGCGTGCTAAATCGTTAATCCGAACTTTGCTCATCCGTCCCTTTGTGTCCAACCCGCCGCCATTCAGACTCTCATCGCAACCTCACGGCCGTGGTATTGACAGGTATTATTATTATCCTCTGAAAACGTGGAATGTGCGCCACTCAACCACGCGGTTGCGTGCAATTTAAGGCGGTCCTGGCAATTACGCTGGTCCGGGAAAAACCCAGAGGTGTGGTTTTCCTTGCGAGAAAACCACGTCAGCGCCATTTGCTCCGGTCTATAGCGATTGCCAAACCGCCTACACGCCACCTTCGTCTACCTTCGCGTCCTGCCGGGTCTCCTGGCTGGCTTCTTCCACGTTGCCTTCATCCACGGTCTCCGACCTGGCTATTTCGTAATTCGGCGTATGGCTGGCAAGTACCTCGCTGGTATCTTCCCGCCCGGGTGTTTCCGAAACCCCGCCAATGTCGTCGAGATCCGGCGCCCGATTCCGTCAGCTCTTCCATGCGCATCCGGGCTACGTCGTCGCTGATCCGGCCCGACCCGTCCACGTCGTCTGGAGCTTCCCGCTCCCCTTCCTGATCCAGGGTAAGGGCGTCGATTTCCTCGGCAGCCTGGGCATCTTCGATCGCCCTGGCCTTGGCTACTTCCTCTTCGTCTGACTTGGCCACTGCTCCCTCCGCGGCGGGACGCTCTTCGCCGGGTTCGTATTCGCCAAAATAGTGCCGCACCGCCAGGCTGATCTTCTCCAGCGTCTTCTCCCCGATGCCGGGAATCTCTTCCAGCTGCTCCGGGGTCATGTCGGCCAGGGCCTCGACCGTGGTGATGCCGGCAACCACCAGCTTTTGGATGATCTGCTCGCCCAACTCCGTCACCTGTTCGATGGGGGTCGAAGGGCCGCCGCTCATCGCCTGCATCTGCTGCTCGACTTCCTGGCGCTTTTCTTCCTCGCTCTTGATGTCGATCTTCCAGCCCAGCAACTTGGCCGCTAAACGCACATTCTGGCCCTTCTTGCCGATGGCCAGCGAGAGCTGGGAGTCGTCTACGATGACCTCGATCTGCTTCTCTCCCAGGTCGGTGATGCTCACGCGGCTCACCTTGGCCGGCTGCAAAGCCTTCTCGGCAAAGGTGGTGATCTCCTCACTGAACTCGATGATGTCGATCTTCTCGCCGCGCAGTTCGCGAATGATGGACTGCACGCGCATTCCCTTCATGCCCACGCAGGCGCCCACCGGGTCTACATCCTTATCCCGCGACAACACGGCGATCTTGGTGCGCTCCCCGGCTTCGCGCGCGATGGCCCGGATGACCACGGTGTTGTCGTAGATCTCCGGCACTTCACTTTGAAAGAGGCTTTGCACCAGCTCGGGAACGGCACGGGAAACGATCACCTGGGGGCCCTTGGCGGCGCGGTCCACACGCTGCAGCACTACGCGCACGCGCTCCCCGATGGCGAACTGCTCCAGGCGCGACTGCTCGCGCTTAGGCATCCTGGCCTCGGCTTTGCCCAGGTCGAAGATGATGTCCTGCAATTCGATACGCTTGACCGTGGCGTTCAGCACTTCGCCCAGGCGGTGCGCATATTCCTTGTAGACGGTATCCCGCTCGGCTTCGCGCACCTTCTGGAAGATGACCTGCTTGGCCATCTGGGCGGCGATGCGCCCCAGCACGTCGGTCGGCTTGTAGTAGCGGATTTCGCCGCCCGTCTCTACTTCAGGCGCCAGAGCGCGGGCGTCGTCCAGGGTGATCTGGTTCACCGGATCTTCCAGCTGTTCGGGAGCCTCGACCACCGTCTTGTAGACATAGGCCCGAATCTCACCCGATTCCCGGTCCAGCTCGGCCCGCATATTCTCCTGTGTTTTGTAGTACTTGCGCGTGGCCAGCGCAATCGCGTCTTCGACCGCGGAAACTACAATCTGGGGATCAATTCCCTTGTCCCGGCTCAGGGCCTCAATACTTTGATAAAGAACACTCGCCATGTTTTCTCTCTTTTACGGTTTGCTCAAGCTACAAAATTTCAGGGGCCAGATTGGCCTTTTCGATATTGGCAAAGGCAATCTCGACCGTCTGGCCCTGGGGCGGGCCCTTCTTGCTCCCCTTCTGCTTTTTTGCCGTCAGGTCGAGCACAATTCCTTCCGGCTTCACCTCTGTGAGTTTTCCTAGCCAGTGCCGGTTGCCCGCCACCGGGGTGAAGGTCCGAATTTTCACCGGGCTGGCCTGGAAGCGCTCGTAATCGGCCCGTGTCGCCAGCTTGCGGTCCAACCCCGGCGAGGAGACCTCCAGGGTGTATTCGCTGCCTGGCACAAGATCCTCAACGTCGATCACCGTGCCAAAGTCCCGGCTGAAGCGTTCGCAATCCTCGTGCGTTACCCAGGCCAGCTGATCGAGAGCTATGCCTTCACTTCCCAGATGCTCCAGCAGGCTTTGCTCCTCGTCCGCCGCCGAGCCCGGCACTGAGTTTCGCGTTAGCCTCCTCGGCCCGCCGCGTGCGCTGCTCAGAGTTTTGCTCAATAAAGACGCGCAAAACCCTATGCTTGCTGCCACCCAGATATTCGATCTCGACTACGTCCAGCCCGTGCGATGCCGCTACCCGATCCGCCGTGCGACGGATTTGCTCAATACTGAATGACATAATTGCCGCTTACCCCGGATTTCCTGCTACGCGGCCCTGCCCAACGTCCACGTGTGCGGCTTTCCGCCAAGAAAGCCGCATGAACCTCGCCAACGCCACCAACCTCGACAGGAAATCCGGGGTCAAAGTGTAGATGCTTCGCCATTGGGCCAGTCCGCAGGCTGCGCGGCATCCAGGCCAAAAGAAAAGTGGGCTTTCGCCCACTCATTTCTCCGTGTTACTCCGCAGTGCGCTGAAGGCGAAGCCAAAGGACAAATTCGTCTGCTACATCAGAATACGCCGTTTTCCGGTCAATTTCAACGGTCCCCAGCCCGGCGGGAGACGGCGGCTTTTCCCTCAATAAAGAGGATTTCTCCTGTAGGTTATAGGATTAATAGCAGCTCTTCATGCACGGCTTGCATCCAAAGGCGACTTCTTAGATTGCTACTTCTCCTCATCGCCGGAACTTTGACAGATAACCATAGGAAATTCGTCCCACACCCCCTTTTATGATCCAGACACCCGTACCGGAAGCTCTTACCTTCGACGACGTCCTCCTCGTACCCGCATACAGCGACGTTGTGCCCGCACAAGTGAGCACCCAGACCATGCTCACGCGTTCCATTTCCCTTAATACCCCGCTGCTCTCCGCCGCGATGGACACGGTGACTGAGTCGCGCCTGGCCATTGCCATGGCGCAGCAAGGAGGCCTCGGGGTCATTCACCGCAATCTTTCGGTCGAACAGCAGGCCAGCGAGGTAGACAAGGTAAAGCGCTCAGAAAGTGGAATGATCGTCGACCCGGTCACCATTGAGCCCCAGCAACTTATCTCCGATGCACTGGAAGTGATGCGGCGCTACAAGATTTCCGGCGTTCCGGTCACCCAGGGCAAGAAGCTGGTAGGCATTCTCACCAACCGGGACCTGCGCTTTGAAACCCGCACCGACATCCCCATTGGCGATGTGATGACGAAAGAGAACCTCATCACGGTTCCGGTGGGGACTACGCTCGAAGAAGCGGAAAAGATCCTGCATAAGCACCGGGTGGAGAAGCTGCTGGTGGTCAATGGCCAATACGAACTGAAGGGCCTGATCACGGTGAAAGACATCCAGAAGAAGCTGAAATACCCCAACGCTGCCAAGGACGACCAGGGCCGCCTGCGGGTAGGCGCGGCTATTGGCGCCACGGGCGACTTTCTCGAGCGTGCGGCGGAGCTGGTCCGTTTTCGGGTCGACGTGCTCTCCATTGACTCGGCGCATGGCCACTCCTCGCGTGTGCTCGAGGCCGTTCGCTTAGTCAAGAAGCGCTTTCCTGAAGTGGACCTGATGGCCGGCAATGTGGCCACCTACGAAGGGGCCAAAGCGCTGATCGAAGCCGGCGTGGATACAGTAAAGGTAGGCATCGGGCCTGGATCCATCTGCACCACGCGTATGGTGACGGGCGCCGGGATGCCGCAGATTACCGCCATCAGCGAGTGTTACCGGGCGGCACGTGCACATAACATTCCCGTGATCGCGGACGGCGGCATCAAGTACTCCGGCGATGTAACCAAGGCGATCGCCGCCGGGGCAAGCGTGGTCATGATCGGCTCATTGTTCGCGGGCGTGGACGAGAGCCCGGGGGAAACGATCCTTTATCAGGGGCGCAGCTTCAAGACCTACCGCGGCATGGGTTCCCTGTCCGCGATGTCCCAGGGCTCCGGCGAACGCTACTTCCAGGGAAAAGGCGATCTGGAGGAGAGACCTTCGACCGAGGGCGTTGTAGCCCGCGAGCGCAACGGGGAGAACCGGTTGGCCAAGTTCGTACCCGAAGGGATCGAGGGACGCGTGCCCCATCGTGGACCGCTGGAAGCCATGGTCTACCAGTTGGTAGGTGGGTTGCGTTCGGGGATGGGCTATGTAGGCTGCAACAGCATCCGGGAATTGCAGGAGAAATCCTGCTTTATCCGAATCTCCAGCGCCGGACTGCGGGAGAGTCACGTGCACGACGTGATCATTACCCGCGAGGCGCCTAATTACCATGTCGAGTAAGTCCTTTGGGACCGTAAGGATCTGTCGGCTGTCGAACATAAGATAGGTATTGTGTCCCCGCACTCCTTTCAAATCTCAGGCACGACACTGTCGAGGATGGTTATATGTTCACCGGTGGTGAGAGACCTAAGTCCGTGGAAGGACGCTATTAAGTTGGGATTTTATAGTTACCTACCTTGTTGTCTTCTATCTGGCGGGCCGTTATGTGAGACTTACGAATCCGTCCAAGGATTGAATAAGGTCACACCGGTTGCAGCGACATCCCTGGTATTGCGGGTTACCAGGGTGAGATCATGCTGAATCGCGGTCGCGGCCAACAACCCATCGATCACAGGCACGTTGACGCCCTTGGCGCTTGCCAAAGCGGAAATCTGTCCCCAACGATGGGCAACGTCTTGGTCGATGTTTAATATCCGGTCGGAAAAACGCAGCGGCAGATCTTTACTGAGCCAGGCTTCCAGACCAGTACGGCGAGCACTGCGGGGGAGGAGCACGACACCTTTACGGATCTCTCCCAAAGTGAGGACACTCAAGAACAACAGCTCCTCATCGGTTGCATCGATCCACGTCGTGACCTTTGGCTCCGGCTTCGGTTTGAGGAGTTCGGAAATGACATTCGTATCCAGCAAGAATGCGCTCACAGTTCTACCGCTCGGCCATAATCAGGCTTTCGCTCGAGATCGATGGGCACCTTGGACAAAGGTGACTCGGCAAAGAATTTGGATAGGCTCTTGGGTTGCCGGGCTCGCCTGGTTAAGCGCTGGAACTCTTCCATCGCAAGGATGACGACGGCCTCCTTGCCTTGTTTGGTTACTACCTGGGGAGCGCGCTCGCGGGCTCTTCGGAATACCTCACTGAATTGCGCCTTCGCCGCCTGCAACTGCCAAGGCTGTGAAGATAGCTCTTGTTTGTAGGGTTCGCGCTTCTTAGAGGTCCGGGGGGCCATGCATACTCCTGACTAGTCAGACTAGATTAAGTATAGTCCCGCCGTTTCCACGACGTCAATCGCAATGATGTGCGACTTTCTTCGCGAAAAGTCGCATGCAGTTCGGTGCAGGAAATCCGGGTTCGATCTACATCCATCGCAAAACTGTTTAGCCGCCAATCATGTGCCGTCAAGCCCTCGTTCGTCGCTACAGGAGAAACTAGTTAGAATCGACTGCATGATGCGCCAGTCTATCGCCCTGCTTAGCTTGTTCGCCTTGACTGCAAATGCAGCGGAAACAATTTATCCGTTGCGCGGGTATACCTCCGCCAGTTCCGCGAAGGAAGCTCAATGGGAGGAGAAGTTCAGGCAGATCCCGGATACGGCTAACTTGAGAGAGTACATGCGCCGGCTCTCAGCACGCCCTCATCATGTAGGCTCTGCTTATGACAAGACCAACGCGGAGTGGATTCTTGCACAACTGAAGTCTTATGGTCTCGACGCGCAGATCGAGACGTTCGATGCCTTGTTTCCCACTCCTAAAGAGCGATCACTGCAACTGCTGGGTTCCAGCCCATTTACCGCAAAGCTCGAAGAGCCCACGCTGGCTGTCGATCCGACATCGGGCCAGAAGAGCGAGCAGCTGCCAACCTATAACGCATACTCCAAAGACGGCGATGTCACAGCGCCGTTGGTCTATGTAAACTATGGCGCTCCGGACGATTACCAACAACTGGAGCGTTTGGGCATCTCGGTGAAGGGCGCTATCGTGATCGCGCGCTATGGCGAAACATGGCGCGGAATCAAGCCCAAGGTTGCCGCCGAACACGGCGCCGTCGGCTGCCTCATTTATTCCGACCCGCACGAGGACGGCTACTTCCATGGCGATCCCTACCCCGAGGGAGCTATGCGGCCGCCGGAAGGAGCACAGCGCGGCAGCGTTATGGATATGCCCGTCTATCCTGGTGATCCTCAAACACCTGGTGTCGGCGCGGTGCCCGGAGCAAAAAAGATTCCGCTCAGCGAAGTACAAACCATCACCAAGATTCCGGTGATGCCTATCTCTTACGCGGATGCTGTGCCCTTCCTCAAGTCACTGAACGGCCCCCTGGTTCCGGAGCCGTGGCGCGGCGGCCTGCCGATGACTTACCACGTTGGTCCCAGCACCGCGCAGGCGCACCTGGTGCTGACGTTTAACTGGGATCGCAAGCCACTCTATGATGTGGTTGCGCGCATTCCCGGCTCCAAATATCCGGAGCAATGGATTCTGCGGGGTAACCATCACGATGCATGGGTCAACGGTGCGGGAGATCCCATCTCTGGAGCCAGCCCCGAGCTGGAAGAGGCGCGTTCCCTCGGAGAACTGCTGAAACAGGGATGGAAGCCCGAGCGTACGATCATCTATTGCTTCTGGGATGGAGAAGAACCAGCCCTACTTGGCTCGACGGAGTGGGCGGAGACCCATGCCGCTGAGCTGCAGCAACACGCGGTTGCCTACTTCAACTCGGACGGGAACGGGCGCGGCTACTTCCACGCCCAAGGATCGCATTCGCTTGAGAACTTCGTGAACGGCGTTACCAAGGACATAGTCGACCCTGAAACGAAATTGTCGGTATGGAAGCGTGAGCGGCTGGTTGCGATCTCTCGCGCAGATGCTGAGGCACGGACGGAACTGAGGTCTCGTGCCGATCTTCGCATTGGGGCATTGGGTTCTGGGTCCGACTATACAGTCTTTATCGATCACCTGGGGATCGCGAGCGTCAATCTCGGCTACGGCGGCGAGGACGAATCAGACGGCCAGTATCACTCAATCTATGATGACTTTTACTGGTATACCCATTTTCAGGACACCGACTTCGTCTATGGCCGGGCACTCGCACAAACCGCCGGCACCATGGTGATGCGGATGGCCGATGCCGATGTGATTCCGTACCAGTTCACGAACTTGGCAGAAACGGTTCACGGGTATGTCACGGACCTTAAGAAACTGGCTTCAACCGCACGTGAGAAAGCTAAGGAGGAGAATACCGAAATTAGCGAGGACGTCTACAAAGCGCTCTATGATCCGAAGAAGCAGTTCGTTCCGCCCACGACGCAGCCGCTTCCACCCTATTTCAACTTCGCACCGCTCGAACAGGCCTCCGACGATCTGACGCGAGCCGCGGACGAGTACGAGAAGGCTGTTACCGCTGCTGGAGACAATTTGCCGCCTGCAATCAATGAACAACTGATCCAGACGGAGCGCATGCTGATCGACGCGGCCGGGCTACCCAATCGACCCTGGTTCGAAAACCTTATCTATGCCCCCGGCTTTTACACTGGATATGGCGTAAAGACGATGCCGGGAGTCCGCGAAGCGATTGAGCAGAAGCAGTGGTCCTCTGTCGACCCGCAAATTGAGCGCGTTGCCAGCGCCCTCGAGCGGGAGGCTTCGCTGCTCGAGAACGTGACCAAGTCCATCCAACATTAGCCCACGCGAATCCCTTGTGGACGAGTTATGCGTGTCGGAGATATAGCTCAACGTTGCTGCCATCATGCCGCACGATGCGGAAGGCTCCAGTTCGGCCGGATGTAGTGGCAGGTGTAGCCATTTGGATATCGTTCCAGATAATCCTGATGTTCGGGCTCGGCTTGCCAAAAGGGACCAGCCGGTTCTACGGTCGTCACGACTTTCCCAGGCCAAATTCCCGAGGCATTGACATCAGCAATCGTGTCTTCCGCAGTCCGCTTCTGCTCGTCGTTGGTATAGAAGATCGCGGAGCGATAGCTGGTTCCGCGGTCGTTTCCTTGCCGATTCATCGTTGTCGGATCATGAATTTGAAAGAAGAACTCCAGCAGCTTGCGATAGCTTAGCTGCTGCGGGTCAAAGACGATCTCGATCGCCTCGGCGTGAGTTCCATGATTGCGATAGGTGGCGTTGGGAACATCACCGCCGGAATATCCGACGCGCGTCGAGATGATGCCCGGGTAGCGGCGCAACAAGTCCTGCATGCCCCAAAAGCAGCCACCGGCCAGGATTGCAGTTTCGTGTGATGATGACATTTCTATTTCTCCTTCTTGGGCTCAAATAGTTTGAGATATTCGCCGTAGCCTTCGCTTTCCAGCTCGTCGACGGGAATGAAACGCAGAGATGCCGAATTGATGCAGTAACGCAATCCCCCGGCATCCTTGGGTCCGTCATCAAATACATGACCCAGATGACTGTCAGCGTGGCTCGACCGCACCTCAGTGCGGCTCATTCCATAGGTGTTGTCCGGACCGCTCCTCGACATTTTCGGGGTCCACGGGTTTGGTGAAACTCGGCCAGCCGCAGTCGCTATCAAATTTGTCGAGGGACGAGAAGAGTGGCTCGCCGGAAACGATGTCGACGTAGAGGCCTGGCGCGTCATGGTCCCAATATGCATTCTCAAATGGATGTTCGGTACCGCTCTGCTGCGTGACCCGAAATTGCTCGCGAGAGAGGCGAGATAGAGCGTCAGGATCTTTTGCGTATTTGGCCATGAACATCCTCATTGATTCGGCCGACGTGCCGGCAGGTATTCGATTGCTCCGATCGCGGAATGGATGCAAGGGAAACGCGAATCGCGCCCCGATACAAGTATTATGCGCTTTCCGGACTCCGGCTTGGCCGGCTAGGGATCCAGTTGCGGAGCCAGGTGTTACGCCGTAATTCCCGGTTTCGATCTGTTTTTTATGCTCCATTTCTGCTTGACACGGACCGTGCGGCGGCATTATTTTCCCAATAGGCTAATTAGCCATTGGGTGAAATACGTGCCGGATCAGCTTAGCTCGACGTTTGCTGCCCTCTCTGATCCCACCCGACGGGCTATCCTGGCACGCCTGTTGCGAGGGGAACTCACGGTCAAGGAACTCGCCGAGCCGTTTCCGATCACCGCGCCTTCCATGACGAAACACCTTAAGGTTCTGGAACGCGCGGGCTTGATCACTCGCAGCCGGGATGCGCAGAGGAGGCCGTGCCGGCTCCGGAGTGCTCCTCTGCGGGAGGTTGCTGAGTGGCTCGAACAATATCGCCGGTCTTGGGAATACAGCATGAACCGGCTGGACGAATACCTGGGACAGCTAGAAACAGAGGAAGGACGGAAGCATGCTCGCCGGAAAAAGCGTTGAAGTCAGTGTCAGTCTTCCATCAGAACGGGAGATCGCGTTCACTTGCCGTTTCCAACGGAGCGCACGGCTGTTATTCGAGGCGTGGACGAAGCCGGAGCACCTCCGGCACTGGTGGGGATGCGAGGGATCAAGCATTACGCATTGCGCGATTGATCTCCGTGCCGGTGGTTCCTGGAGCCTGGTCATGCGGATGGCGGACGGATCCGATCACCCCTTTCATGGCACGTATCGTGAGATCCTGCGCCCGTATCGGCTGGTGTACACCGAGTGTTACGACATGCCCCAATTTGGTCGTCCCGAGTGGTTGACCACGGTGACTTTCGATGAGACCCAGGCAGGAACGCTGGTCACTCACACCATCCAACACAAGTCACGCGAAGTTCGCGACGCTCACCTGCAGGCGGGGATGCAAGAAGGTACAGTGCAGACTCTGACGCGTTTGAATGAGCATACCGCAGCGATGGAGAAAACTGCTGTAACCAAGTGATCCTGGCGCGACGGGACTCGGGGCCTGTGCCGTGACAGGGCTGCGCGATTCGACGCTAGAATGCGGGACTGGTTCGTCCGCCAGGGGAAGCTCGGAGACATCCGTGATCAGCCCGATTAGCTAAGCATCTACGTTTTCTTGTTGACCACTCACGGAAAGCCTCCGGTTCTGTCGGCGATCGACGGCTTCAAGGGCCACGGCTAGCAGCAATATCCCGATCGCCACGTACGTCATACTGGCGATGCGACCTGCCGCAATCACGTAGGCTGTCTCCAGCAGGGCCAATGCTGCGCAAGCCGCCAGCGTCGTATTTGAGAAGACCTGCCTGAAGGCTCTCGCCCCACCGCGCCACGCGAAGAAAGCGATGATAGCGAACACTACCAGCAGGGCGCCCTGCCAGAAGGGCGTCATTGGAACATTGATAATGGCATGAGCAATCATCGATGGAATCAGCGACCGCGTCCAGGCGAAGACAATTCCCAACCCGATCGCCACGCAGAAAAGACTGACGACCATGGTGATGTTGTAGGCGTTCCCGATCAGGTACTGCCTGTGTGCGAAGGTAAAAAAACAGGCGGTTCCAATAATTGCCGGGCCATCCCCCCAATCTTCGGCTAGGCGTCGCTGATAGTATCCGCGAAAGATGAGTTCCTCGATTATCGGAATGAGCGCATAACTCAGGATTCCAGCAAAGAGCCAGAACTGCCATCTTCGCCAGGACATATCGAAGAACGCCTGCCGCCAGGGCTCCATCGTGCCTAGAGGATGAACGGCGTCGACCAGGGTGTGGATCAGGACCGGCCATTGCGTCAGGGCAGCGGTTGCGAGTGCAGCCAGGATCAGCGCCTTCCATGAGCGCCCGGCCCGCGTCAAGCCGTATGCCACGCGTCCTCTCTGCCGGTACCACCAGTTGATGGGGATGATCAGCGCGAAATACGAGCCGTAGACGAGGATCAGTGTCAGGAGCAATTGCCGGGATGCGACAAGCAGTTCCGCGTTGGTGGTGTGGACAGTCAACAACTTCAACGGATTCTGTAGCGAAATTACGCGCCAGCGCACGAGCAATTGTGCGACCCGATCACTAAGGAAGGCCCCGGTCAGATACACGCCGAAGACCTCGAGCAGAGCCGCGGCTCGCCTACGTATCTGCACGCTCATGGCGCGGAGTATACATGAAGTCCGGGCAAGGCTTGCAACCACCTACATCGCCTTAGGGTGAATGATCGACCACAGTACACCGAACTTATCGCGGAGCTGACCGAAACGCGTCGCGAAAAAGGTTTCAGATATAGGCATGGTGGCCTCGCCGCCATCCACAAGCGCGGCCCAGGCCCTGTCCGCACTCTCTGTTGAATCGAGACTGAGATACAGATACGCGCTGCGGACGGGTTGGAAGCGGCCCGGCGGAACATCGTTGCCAATCAGCTCCACATCCCCTATGTTGATGCGGGCATGGACAACCGCCTTCTCCATGCCTGGGAGCACATTATATTGCGAGGGAAGTTGATCCTGCTTCATCATCGCGGTGATCTTTCCCTGGAGGTTTTTCTCGTAGAACAGAAACGCTTCTTCGCAGTTTCCGCCAAAGTTCAACTGTGGACAGAGCTTCATCTTTCTCTCCTTTTCCTCTTTGTTGTTTTGTTGTCAGCCTGCACTCTCCGCAAATACGCATTGAGGCGGTCGAAGCTCTGTTCCCAGAACCTGCGGTATTCTTCGATCCAGTCTGCCGCGGTCTTCAGCGCCGCCGGATTCAGTCGAGCCGGCCTGGTCTGAGCCTCGCGGCCGCGTTCGATGAGGCCGGCCTTCTCGAGCACCTTGAGGTGCTTGGAAATTGCCGGCATCGACATTTCGAATGGACCGGCCAGCTCTGTCACTGAAGTCTCGCCGAGCGCGAGCCGCGCCAAAATCGCGCGCCGAGTTGGGTCGGCTAACGCTGCAAACGTCGCATCGAGATTTGCTTCACTCATTGTTTCCCCAGCGGTTCGGATTCGAGTTGTATTTTACCTAATCGGTTATATAACCGCCGAGTTAAATTAAGCCGAACGCTCGCCGAATGTCAACCCTTCGCTCAACAAATTTTCACGCTCTGGAATAGATCAACTACGACGTTGAGTTGTTGTACCAACGCAGAACACGCAGAGCGCGCAGTGTGTTCCAGCGGCTTGCCCTGCGCGACTTCGGTCTCCATCCGCAATGGAATGTATTCGGGATGAAGGAGGTTGAGCGGCCAACGGCCGTTCTGGTGGCGGCGTTCCATCACGATTTCGATGGCGTCGAGGACGCGGCTGTCGGGTTTGACTCCTGCATTGCGCAGATAATCGAGGCCGCGCAAGACGTCGTAGTGCCAAAACGGCGGGAACGAGAAGCGGAGCCAGCGTTTGTTGATGACTTCGCCGGTTCGAAGCGAGCGGAACATGCGGCGCTCGAGTAGATAGTTTTCGGCCCTCTTACGGGCCTTCGTGACGGCCGCCGATTTGCGCCCTGCCCGTTCGTATGCGAGCAGTCCTTCAAGCACGCAGATGGTGGTATGGAAGGAAGAGCACCGGCTCTTGGGTGCTTCGCAGTTCCAGCCGCCATCTTCGAGCTGCTCGCCCAGGAGTTGATTGGCGAGCGCATCGTTCGGTTCTTTGAAATACGAGCCGACGGCGAGGATTCTGCCGTTGATGCAGGGCTCCGTTTCGCCGTGAAGGAAAGGCCGGTTGTTAAGCCGCTTAAACACGAGCCGCTTGTCGACGCGGTCGATCATTTTGCGAGCCTGCTTGCTGGCGGGGTCGAGACCGAAGTCCATCAAGACGACGAGAGCGTAGAGGGCAATCAGCAAGCCTCGGTCATCCCTCGGCAAATCGTCTCTCCACCCGCGGGGTCCCGCGCCCCAGTCGCCGGCAGGAGTTTGGAAGGCGAGAAGTTGGGCTCCCCAGCCTTCGGTTGCGATGCGAGACCGCTCGGCTGCAATCGCGAAGGGGGTTGCACCGGCAAGGTCCCTCATGACCTGCCAACGGATGGCCGGGTCAGAATCGAGGAGCCATTTGAGGTGCGCAGGCCGGGGTGCGTAATCGTGTAGACGCATGCGTATGTTATAGCAAGGGTGTCAGCGCTGTAATCGGCAAGAATTGATGACCGAATGATCGGTTCGATGTAATCTGTATTCGCTTTTTCGGAAAAAGAAAGTGGGGCGGAGACGTGGTTCGTTTCATGTCACGGCGTTCTTTTATCTCCTCAGGAGCGGCCTGTGCTGGAGCGGCATCGCTTAACCATCGCGGGAGCGCCTCGTTGCTGGCCGGGGATGAACCACCGTTGTCAAAGGCAACCAGGCTGCGGGCAACGATGCGCACGCTTGAGATCAATGACAAAGCGGCAACCCTCATGGGACTGGAGCGGACGGGCGGTAATCAGGGGTTGACGACCCTGGTGGTCAATCAGCCTTTTGACGTCCTGCTCGAAAATAAGCTCCCGGTGCCGACGGCAATTCATTGGCATGGCTTGCATCCACCCAATCATCAGGACGGCGTACCGGGCTTGACGCAGCCGCCTATCGCGCCTAACGCCAGCAACCGGTATTATTTTCCGCTGAAGCCGGCGGGTACGCACTGGATGCACTCCCACCTGGGTCTGCAGGAAGCGTTCCTATTGTCTGCTCCACTCATTGTCCATGACCCGTCTGACAAAGGGGTGGACGAGCAAGAGATCGTTCTCTTTCTGGGGGACTTCAGCTTTACTCCGCCGACCGAGATATACGCCAAACTTCGCAAACCCGCAGGCCAAAGCGATGGCAATGGGCGGAGGCATGGCCCACGGCAAAACTGCCATGGCGATGGGTAAGCCCGACGTCAGCGACGTGAATTACGATGCCTATCTTGCCAACGACCGCACATTAGCCGATCCCGAAGTGGTTCGAGTGGAGAAGAACGCGAGGATACGGCTGCGGATCATCAATGGGAGTTCGGGCACGAATTTTTTTATCAGCCTGGGGAATTTAAGAGGCGAATTAATTGCCACCGACGGCATGGCCGTTCAACCGCTGAGCGGCTCCCACTTCCCCTTGGCCATCGCGCAGCGTATCGACGTAAGAGTGCAAACTCCCGCAGGAGGGCGCGTTTCCTATCCTCGCATTTCGCGAGGGCGCCACGGAACAGACCGGGATCATCCTGGCCACGCCGAACGCATCGATCAGGAAGCTGCCGGTTAAGAATGCGGCCGCGGCAGGATTGTTGAACTTAGATATGGAGAGCCGGCTTGTCGCTGCGGATCCACTGGCTTCGAAGCCGGTGGATCGAAGCTTCGATCTGCGGCTGCAGGGCAATATGGCGCGTTACGAGTGGCCAATCAACGGCATCATCTTTGATACAGCAAAGCCGCGCGGCCAAGCGGCCCAGGTACGGGTAAAAAAGGGTCAGCGAGTCGCGCTGAAGTTCATCAACGAGACCGGCATGTCTCATCCGATGCACTTGCACGGGCATTCTTTTCAAGTGATCGAGATCAACGGCAAATCGCAGAATGGGGCTCTCCGCGACACCATCCTTGTGCCGCCAAAGATGAGCGTAACTGTGGCCTTCGACGCAAACAACCCTGGTACCTGGTATTTGCACTGCCACATTCTTTGGCATCTGGCTGCGGGCATGGCGACGTTAGTGCAGTACGAGGGGTGACAAGCGGGCGGTCCTATCGCAAGGAGCGGTACTCCATAACAAGGAGCCAGTTTGGCCCGCAATCAAAGCATGCAACGCTTCGCAATGGTATGTATTGGCGCCTCCCTGGCGGCCGCCTTTTATCGTGCGGGCGGACCGATGTGATTGTGATCGACCATGTCGATCATCCGTCGCCGAACTAACAGCAAGCCTATTCAGTAATTCTGGCTGCTTATCCCCTTACCCAGCCATGGTTTGGGGTTAGACTTTTGTGAGTGCCCGGTGCGTGGATCCGGACGATAGATTGACAGAAGCGGAGCGGCGAAAGCGTGACTACACCCAGGTTCATCCCGAGCAGCGAAGAATTGAGCAAGCTTGACCGCGACCTGCGGTTTCATCCTTCGACTACCGAGCATCCCGTAGCTTTGAGCGCGGAGCAGATTGCCGCGTTTAATCGCAACGGTTACCTGGCCGGTATTCGGATCTTCGATGAAGAAGAGATAACGGGCATCCGTGGTTACTTCGATGAACTGCTGGCCAGGACGCTGGCCGCAGGGGGCGACAGCTACTCGATCAGCACGGCGCACCTCCGCTATCGACGTGTTTACGACATCCTGACGGAGCCTCGGATTGTGGCCCGCATCAAGGACCTGATTGGCGAGAACGTGGTTGCGTGGGGTTCGCATTTCTTTTGCAAAATGCCTGGAGATGGCAAGCGGGTCTCGTGGCATCAAGATTCGAGCTATTGGCCTTTAACGCCGTCGATGGCCGTGACCGCATGGCTGGCGATCGATGATGCCACTGTCGAAAACGCCTGCATGCGGTACATTCCTGGTTCGCACCACTTGGGCCACCTGACCTACACTCTGAGTGAAAACGACGAAGCGAATGTTCTGAACCAAACTGTTCCGGGCGCTGAGACTCTTGGACGGCCAGTCGATGTTGAACTGAAGGCCGGGGAAATTTCCATCCACAGCGATCTGCTTTTGCATGGATCGGAAGCGAACCAATCGAACAAACGACGCTGTGGGCTCACTCTGCGATATTGCCCGACGATGGTTAGAGCGGATCTGGGCTGGAACGCGAAAGGGGTTATTGTGAGCGGGAAAGACGAATCCGGTCACTGGGCTAATCCACCGCGGCCGCAAGGTGACTAGCTTTCCCGTTAATATCCCTGACGGCTCTCGCGGCACTCAAAGCGGGGCGTTGGCTTCGGCCTGATACTGCTCGTCGGTGACATGCTCCAGCCAGTCGACGACTTTACCGTTGAGTTTTTCCTGGATGGCGATGTGGGTCATGGCGGTGGTCGAAGTGGCACCATGCCAGTGCTTCTCACCGGGCGCAAACCAGACGACATCGCCGGGATGAATGTCTTGGATGGGTCCACCTTCCCGTTGCGCCCAGCCCGCACCCGCGGTCACGATCAGCGTCTGACCAAGGGGATGCGTGTGCCAGGCTGTGCGTGCGCCTGGCTCAAAAGTGACGCTTGCGCCGGAGACGAGCGCCGGGTCGGGCGCTTGAAACAATGGATCGATGCGTACGGCGCCAGTAAACCAATCGGCAGGCCCCTTGCCGGATGGCTGCGTTCCAACTCGTTTGATGTCCAAGCTCTTGTCTCCTCTTCTTAGCGCTCCTTGCCTTCTAAAACATGGCCCAAGTGTACCGTCCACAAGCGGGAAGCACGGTATCGAAACCTTTGCAGTCTCTAGCGCATCACGTAGCCGCCGTCGACCGAGATCGATTGGCCGGTAACGTAGCTGGCGGCTGAGCTGCACAGCCACAGGACGGCATCGGCGATTTCTTCAGCTTTGCCCAAACGGCCCATGGGGACGAAGGTCTTTAGCATCTTGTCCAACTCTTCTCCCTGACCTTCCGCGATCATCTTGTCGGACATGGGTGTCTGAATCATTCCTGGGCAGACGTCGTTTACGCGAATGCCGCGGGTCGCATATTCAAGAGCGGCGCTCTTGGTGAGGCCGATCACTCCATGCTTCGCGGCGTGGTAGGTGCCGCGCCGAGCACCGCCAATAAGACCTCCGAGCGATGAGCAATTGACGATTGCGCCACTGCCTTGCTTGCGCATCTGCTGCAATTCGAACTTCATGCAGCTCCACACGCCGCGCAGGTTGATGGCCATGATGCGATCGTAATCGTCGCGTGGAGAGTCGGCTGTCTCGGCGAGGACATTCTGTACGCCGGCATTGTTGTAGGCTGCATCGAGCTGACCAAAGGTGGCGACCGTCTGCTTCACCATCGCTTCTACCTGCGCATCGTCCGATACGTCACAGCGGACGGCCAGCGTCTTGTGACCCTTATCGGCAAGGCGGGTGGCGGCGGACTGCACTTCCTTCTCATTCCAATCAGCCAACACCACGGAGGCACCAGCTTCGGCAAACGCCTTGGCTGTCGCAAGGCCCAGCCCGGAGGCGGCTCCGGTCACGAGTGCAACTTTGCTCTCAAACGAGATGTTCATCTTCATTTCTCCTCTACCCTTTCAAGCCTAGCGAGCTTAGCGAGGTGACGCTTTCCTGATCCTGCCGATTGTTTGCACGATCCTGTTTGTCCTGCAGATTTCGTGCACGCCATTGGTTGCTTGAGACTAAGCTGTTTTTGGGAGGGGTCAGGCATGCTGAAGCAGAGAAAAGGCGCGAAACCGCCGGATTTGGCGGTCGTCGAGATGAGGCGCTTGCTGGCACAACGTATTAAGGTGCTGGCAGCGACGCCTGGAGAACACCCGACCGCGATTCCCGGGCTATCGCTCTATCACCGGACGGCTCCGACCCCTTGTTTCCGGGCTTCCTACGAGCCGGGCCTGAGCATCTTCGTGCAGGGGCGGAAACGCATTCTGCTCGGGGGCACGGAGTACCTGTGTGATGGCAGTTCGTTCCTGCTCTCATCGATCGATGTGCCGGCTCAGAGCCAGATCATCGAAGCATCGGAAAAGACTCCACTGCTGTCGATCTTCCTGCGTCTCGACCTGCCGACAGTTCGCGAGGTTCTGAGCCGGGATGACATTCCGGAGGGGCCACCCTCTACCCACCGCCAGGGCCTGGCTGTTGGTGAGACAACGGTTGGGTTGCTGGGCGCGGCCATGCGTATGCTCGTGCTTCTCGACACGCCGGAGGACATACCGTTTTTGAGCACCTTGGCTCACCGCGAGATCCTGTATCGCATCCTTCGAACACCGCAGGCGGAACGACTGCGCGCCATCGCAACCAGCGGCGATCTGGGCCAACGAACGGCGCGCGCGATTTCATGGCTGCGCGAGAATTATGCAAAGCCTTTGCGCATGGAGGAGCTCGCTTCCACCGCAAGGATGGGCGTTTCCACTCTGCATCATCAGTTCCGCGCTCTCACGGCGATGAGTCCGCTGCAGTATCAAAAGCAATTACGACTGCAAACCGCGCGCCAGCGGATGCTGATGGACGGACTTGACGCGACCACGGCTGCGTATGAAGTTGGCTATGAGAGCGTTAGCCAGTTCAGCCGGGAATACAGCCGGTTCTTCGGCCAGCCGCCCATCCGAGATGTCAAAGCGCTGAAGGACAGCAACACCACGTTGGTCAGCGTGGCATGAGAACGAAAGCGAATCATCGTCCTTGGGTTACCGCTGATCGCCTCCTGTCTCTTGTTGGCGATCCGGCGGGGCCTTTGCGAACCGCCGGATGATCGTATGGTGAGAATCGCAGAGCTGGAAATTTATCCGGATCAATTGGAAGCCTACAAGGCGGCGCTGAAGGAAGAGATCGATGCTTCGATCCGAACCGAGCCGGGCGTGTTGACCTTGTTTGCCGTCTCGATCAAGGGCCATCCCGAGCAGATTCGACTTTTCGAGACGTATCGCAATGCTGCCTCGTATCAAGCGCATCTGCAGTCTCCCCACTTCAGGAAATACAAAGAAGCAGACACAGCGGATGGTTAAGTCGCTCACGCTTCTTGAGACTGACCCTATTCGGCTTGGCTCACAATATAGGTGAGATACGCGGGGTCAGACCGGTGGCCACTCGTCCTCGCCGAGAATGTTGCTTATACGGACCAGCGTTTCGATCTGTGGCGCGCTGAGCCGGTCGAGTAGATTCTGGCGCACCGATCGCGCATGAACGGGCAGCGCAGCCTTTAGCATCTCGCGACCGTGGCTAGTGAGGACTATGAGAACGACGCGCTTATCGGCCTCACGCCTCTCGATGAGTTTTCTTTCCTGCATGCGCGTGAGCTGGTGAGACAGCCGGCTTTTGTCCCAACCCATCGAGTGGGCCAACGCTTGTTGACGCATCTCCCCTTTGCCAAGAGCGGCGAGGCGGGACAAGACTCCAAACTCCGCCCCTGAAAGTCCGGTGGCGTCTGCGATATCCCGTCCGACCCGGGCCATCACGTCTTCGCCCATCAGCTTAAAGGCATGCCAGACACGGAGTTCGTGCGGGGAGAGCGGCTTGGTGGACATTTCTAGCAGGAGCTTAGCAGATTCTCTCCGTCACCCGGGTCTTCTGGGCAAGGAGCGCGGTGTACACGCTTATTCACCGGAGAGACCATCCCGGGGGATGATTGGCGAAATTTAAATGCGAAATAAGCGAGATAAGAGAGATAAGCCCCCCATCAAGCGCCGGCTTGCCAAATAAAATGAGCGCTAAAAGCGCTATAAGCGCTAAAAGCCCCCCTCTCACAGCCGGTATGCCGATGCTTTGCGGGTCGGGCGCTATGCCCGGAAATTTCAGCGCGCGAATTTCGATGGGCAGAACGAACCCTATCACCGCAATACTTAGCCTGCGCCTTATTCCGGATGCCCTTCCGACGAGTTGAGGTAGGCTGGGTCGGAATTCAACTCCCCCAGGGCATGCTCGTAGTAGGTTCCGCCGGCGGCGCCGCTGCCCTTGTGTCGGAGGATATAATTGGTGATTCGCTGACGGACCCCCAGCGCCTCAGGAAAATCCCGCGTTGTCCAAAAGCGTCGGTTCCGATCAAAGAAGCCAATACGGCTTAGGAATGCAACCCCGAAATATGTGTTCTCTTCGATAGAATCGTCGCCGCCCTGAGCGAATGTTCCGTCAGCCCGCAGAGATTGCGTGAGGCACCAGTCAAGCATCTTCTGAATCTGTGCCGCCATTGCTTGGCGCTGACTATCGTTGGCCGCGCTCCAGCCGAATCGGAAGAGAACTGCGACGTCCATGTTGTTGTGGTCGGTGAATCGGCCATCGGAGAGCCACCCTGGTGGCTCGTTGAGGTCCTTGAAAGCGAGGGTCGTGTTAATTATTCGCTGTAATTCGGGGACATTTCCGTCGAGGTAGCGAACAATGTGGAAGGTCAGACTAAGATAATCTACGAATTCGGTGCGCCCATCGACCACGTACCGTTCCCCCACCAACCGGTCTCGGGATTACGTAGACGATGAAGAACAATGTCCATCAGAACTCGTTTTAGGCGTGGATCCCACTGAAAGCCTTTCGGGCGATCCCACAGGATGAGCCGCATCAGGTCAGCCGTCGATTCATTGAGTTCACGGCTGTGATCTACGCCGTCCCGAGCGATGTCGGAGACAGACACACTGGCAAAATAGTTTCTAAGTTTCGCGGGAGAGTTGATTCGGTCGAGGAACCGTAGCCGAAGGACTGGTCTGAGGTCGCGCGTTGCTTCCTGATTGAGGTGTTCGTAACTAGCGTCGAGTCTGAAAAACCATTCTGTATAGCAGCGGCCCCAACTGCCGTCGCTCATATCCTGTTTCGTCGCGGTGTCCTCAAGATCGGGGTGGTCCAATACGTTCTCAAGCGCATCCAGTCGCTGGTCTATCCGCCGGAAGTCGGCTGTGTCGCCCAGCAGCCATTTCGTCTCGGTTAAAATCTGGTGCGCGCAGGTGGTCTTCTGCCCATGCGCTTCCCTCTGAAACACACGTCTCCCGAGTGACACTGCGCGGCGAACCCGCTCGCGGCGCAGTTCCAGGTAACTCGCGTTATAGGCAACAAAGGCCTGTCTTCGGAGAACCTCAACGTCGCGGTCAGCGGCCGGCACGACCTGGGCGGAGGTAACGGAGATGCAAGAGAAACTCGCAACGAGGAGAAAAGAAAGAAGCTCTCGGATGCTCATGGATTCCAGCCCCCACGTTCTCGACTTTGCAACTGCGGCGGAGCTGCGGTATGCGTGCTAAATATCGACATCACGTCTTTGCCCACGAAACTCCTGCTGTTTTGGTGAGATTAGAATATCTTGGTGCCTAGACGGGGGCCGGGGAAAGTCTCACACCACCCTATCCAGGGTGCGAAAAGCGCCAAAATGATCGCCGAACCTCTCAGACTTTCAGCTTGGGCATCGTACAAAGCTGGGGACTGGCAGGCAATCCGAAGTAATTCTCAACCGACAGGAACAGGCCTCGTCCAGCCCCGCCTGGTGGCGGGAAAAACATCGCATCCGTCGTTACTTTGATGAACTGCTGGCCAGGACGCTCGCCGCAGGGGTAGTCTCACCGCTTGAGCGGGGACGACGGGGCTCGAACGTCTTGAGCAGTGGACACGAGTGGTCGTAAGGCATCCGTGAGGTCGGTATGACCTCGACGGATCTCGCCGACCCCATCTTGAGCATCGATCCGCCCGGAATTGTGGGTGTCGTAAAGTTCAATGATGAGTTGCGCGTAGTTCTCGCTGAGGCCGCCACGACGAAGAGTTGCAGCCCACTCCGTTCTGGGGAGTTCGTGTGGGACGACCTCACGCTGGAGAACCGCGCTCATCGCTTTCGCGACGTCCTCGGGCGTGTAGCGCCGTGGTCCCTCGACGTGGGCTATGCGAGGGAAAATACTACTTTTTGATGCTGACAAGAGAAGTTCGGCTGCGATGGTTCCTACGTCGAACGCCGAGACCGTCGGAAAACGTTTGGTTAGCGGGTGATGGAGGCTTTCGAGAACGCCAGTCTTGGCCACCACTTTGATGAAACGGGACCAGTTCTCCATGTGTTCGGCCGATCTCAAGATGATCAGCGGGGAGGAAATATGACGAAGCCGCTCTTCAAGAGCGTGAAAGGCAACTGTCACCCCTGTGCCCGCGCTTAGCTCCGCGCCATAGTCGGAGATGGCCAGAACCCTCGAAGGGCGGACATTTTCCAAGGCTTCTCCCACAACCTCGATGGAACGTCTCATCTCAGCCAGCGCATCATCCGCCTGTGGGTTGGTCGGACAGATGATCTGCACGGCGGAAGCGCCATCGAACGCTCGCGCCAGCGATACCCTGTCCTGCAAATTGGCAGTTGCAATTTCGCATCCGAGCGAAGCAAGAGACTCGGCCTTCGACCGATCGCGCACAACGGCTCGGACAGGTGTACCGGCCTCCCGGAGGGCAGAGATGGTTGCGCTGCCTATTTTCCCGGTAGCTCCCAAAATCACAAACATCGGCCTTTCCTTCGAACATAGACTTCGAAGAATCATCATAGGCGGTTCTCGTTGAACTCCTTTAGTACCGGCAAAGCCCTTGACCGTTACCTATCATGGATGTCACTGGGCTTAGGTTTTGCGCAGATGCAGTGAGTCGCCGGAATAGATTCGGAGGTTCAGCGGTATCGTTCGCGCTATTCCTGGAGTGTACCGTATGTGGTACACTCGCTGATAGTGGAACATGGGCCGTCCGATCCAGCCCTCGGCCTTGAAAAGAATCGAGGTAATCTTTTTTCGGACTGGGGCGGGCGGAGAGCCCGTACGCGAGTGGTTGAGGTCCCTCAGCCCAATCGAGGATCGGAAACAAATCGGCGTAGACATCAAAACCGTGGAATTTGGTTGGTCGATTGGAATGCCGGTCTGTAGACCGATGGGCGATGGACTTTACGAGGTACGGTCGAGTTTGGCTCGGAAACCGGATCGCCCGGGTGCTGTTTTATATCGACGCGAGGGGCAGGATGCTCCTGCTACACGGCTTCATTAAGAAGTCCCAAAAGACGCCGCCGGCAGAGATGGAACTAGCTCGGAAAAATAAGGCTCTCCACGAGAGCGAACTGAAGAGGGAGAAGTGACGATGGCAAAGGGAGCGGCCGGGGTACACAGCGGATCGAGTTTCGATGATTTCCTTGAAGAGGAGGGATACCGAGACGACGTAGAGAGCGTCGCCATCAAGCGGGTGCTTGCCTGGCAGTTTGAGCAGGAGATGATTCGGCAGCAAAAGACGAAGAGGGCGATGGCGGCCGAATTGAAAACGAGCCGATCTCAGTTGGACCGTTTGCTTGATCCACAGAACACGGCGGTCTCGCTCGATACCTTGGCGCGGGCAGCCCATGTCTTGGGCAAGCGTTTGGTGTTGGAAATCCGGGATGCGCAGCCACTAAGATTGCGAGCTAAGAGACTCGGACAGCAACGCACGGGAATTGCCCAAGGCACGGTTACTCGTCGCGGAAGGAGTGGCGTTTAGTGTGCTTGCGCGAACGCCTTCCCACGGTTCAGTAGTTCGAGCCCGTATATGAGTGAATGTGGTCTTCGCAGCCGCGCGGGCATTTGACTTAGGGGCTATTTCGTCCCCGATCGGATTCTAAGCGATCGGATCAGGGGTTATTTCGTCTGTCAGGGGTTTTGTCAGGGGTTTGTCCCCGCTTGGATCCGGTCCCGGATTGGATCCCACATCTCAAAGACGATGCGGTATAACTTCCTCTGCCCCCGAAACTCACCGTCCCTGCGGCCATTTGACTTCGGGGTTAACCGTCCCCAATTGGACTTGGCCGCCGGTTGTATCGATGCGGATAAAATATTTAGAGGAGCGTGCCATGACCGTTGAGGCCGTTGAGCAACCGTGGACGACGTCTGAGTTTTTACTGGAACTTCACAAGAGGTACCAAGCGGACCCCAACTTAAGGTCGTCTTGGACCCCCGAATCTGCGGCATTGCACGAGATCCTGCCGCTCGTTGTCAACGAGCTCCCCAACAACTATGCCCTGAGGCGACCGCTGGGTGTGGGCGGAAGCGGAATCGTCGCGATTTTGCACGACAAAAATCTGAATACAGATAGAGCCCTCAAGATCGCGCGGCCTTCCCCGGGAAAAGAGCTGCTTCTAGCTCAGGTTCTGCTTCAAGAGACCGAGAGTCTTATGCGACTGTCTCATCAAAACCTGATCAAGATCTACGCTCAAGGAGTGGCAGAGTACGGAGAGAACAAATACCCGTTTTACGTGATGGATTTCGTCGAGGGCGTTCTTGATGCCGATGAATATTTGAAACGAGCAAGCATTGCCTCGCATGACGTATTGCAGTTGTTGAAGGGCGTTTTTAGTGCGATTGAATATTTACACGAGAGCAACACGATCCACATGGACATCAAGCCCGGAAACATTTTGGTAACACCCGACGGTTTGGCAATTTTGTCTGATCTCGGTTTTGCGAAGCTGTTAACCACGAAATCGGGTCAGACATTGATTGGAGGTACCGAGGGGTATATTCATCCCGGTGCGCGCAGGTTCGTGGAGGAGGCAAAGAGCGATCCCAACAGGTTGAGAGGGCACGTCGGGCGTACAGAATTGAAACCTGCATGGGATCTCTTTTCGCTGGGTAAAACCATCCTAAGACTTCTAAAAGTCCTTGATGACAATAATCCGAAGTGCTTGGATTCGTATCAAAAGCGCTATTTGAAATTGCTGGCGTGCCGCCTTCTCGACGGATACAACAGCCCCGACGAGCGGGCGATTGGGTTGTCCTTGGCTACATTCAAAGAGATCAGGTATACGTCAATCTCGCAAGCGAAGGTAGATCTTGAGAAGCTCACAGGCGAATACAATCTTGAACATCGCGTTCCAGAGCTAAATCTGCACATTCAAGACACAATCCAGGTGAGCACACTGGCTTCCACACCCTTTACCAAGCGAGTGAGCAAACTGCTGAGCCATCCCGTTCTAATGCGCTTGGGAAGAGTAAGCCAGCTCGGCTTGTTGAACCTTGTATATCCCGCAGCGACGCATAGTCGCTTAGAGCACTCGCTGGGCACTTTTTCCGTTCTAGTCCGCTACCTGCTTGCTCTTTATAACGACTCTTTGAATCCACTTTTTAAACAGATCATGGACGAAACCGACTTTCAGGCAGCGCTCCTCACGGGACTGCTGCACGATATAGGACAATATCCCCTAGCTCATGATTTGGAAGACGCAGATGAACATGGGTTCTCGCATGCGGAGCAGGGGATCGCTATTCTGAAGGATGAGGCCCTCGGCCTTCGTCAAATAATTGAAGAAGATTGGCAGGTATCGCCCGACAGGATTATTGCGATCTTGGAGGCAAACCCACGCCAAATGAGCGGGGACCTCAAAGATCGCATTCTCCACAGTTTGGTCGACGGCCCACTGGATGCCGATAAGGTAGACTACGTCATTCGGGACAGCTTACGACTCGGACTTAATTACGGGAAAGTAATAGATCTTGAGCGTCTTATGAGGACCCTAACCATCGTTTTCCGGGAAGAGGATACTCAGACTTATGCGGTCTTAGGAATACACGAGAAAGGCAAGGTATCAGCCGAGTCGGTAGCATTTGCTAGATACGCTATGTTTGGTAGCGTCTATTGGCACCATACATACAGGTCAATAAAGGCGATGTTGCAGCGAATGGTGTGGGACGGGTTGGCCGGCCAAAAGGATGACCGCGCTCGGACGGAATTTCGGAAAGATTTCAGGCAGTTCGTATATCCGCAGGGTAAGAAACCTAGAGCTTCGCAGCAGGTGCTTTTCTCGGAGGACAACGCTGAAGATAACTTTTCTATAGACGTGTCGCAAGTTCAGGAGGGGACCTCTCGGTTCTCGGCTGGCTTGGCGACAAGGGTCCTGTCAGTAAAAAGCTCGCAGAGTGTCTGATTCGCCGTAGGCTATATAAGAGGGTCTTCGTTTTGTCCGTGGAGAAGCAGTCAGAAATCCCAGTCTGGGAGCGGTTTGTCGAATTTCGACGACGCATCAAGAACCCCTGGCAAAAGATGCGGGATTTGCAGATCGAATTTCAGAGCCGCATTATCAGTCTGATCGAACATAGTGACAATCCGAGTATTGATACTGCCGTGGTCACGCCTGATATTAGGAGCAGATTCTTGGCACATCGAGATGAGCCTTTGCTGCTGGTCGATATTCCCCCGGTCCGCAAAAGTCAAGAGGGCCTTGAGTACCTTGCAGAGGAAGACAGAAGGCGTTATAAGGTAGACGAACTGAAGACTGGCAACTTTGAGAAATCCAACCTCTGGAATGAACTCCAACAGAACTCGCGCAGCAGCCTAGCGAAGCTCCGAGTTTTCTGCGACCCGGAGTTCTCCGAGTTTCTAACCTCATACTTAACACATGCGCAAATTGAAGCCGAGCTGGAAAAATCTTTAAAGAAGGTTGATTACGACGCATAGGCAGTTCCCGCGAGCGTATGCGGATTATGTTCAGTTCGTGCATTGGCGGAGATTTTGCCAAAAATTAAAACTAGGTGGCATCCATGCTAGGTCCGAGTCCAATCTGGGTCGGGGGATAGGTGTCATTTCCACTTATCTCCCCCTCTTCAATCTACCGGCGTAAGCGTCGTTTGAAGGCCGTCTTGAAAAGCGGGCTGGTTTGAGCTTGGGCTAGGTGTCCATCTATTTTTAAGTGGACACTTGAGATGACGTGAGATGCGATGGAATCTCTGAGCCCAGATTCCAGGGCAGAAGTTCGTGGATGCGGTTGACCGGATGGTCAGCGATGCGCTCCAGGACATGGCGTAGGTAGAGTTCAGGATCAAGATCGTTGAGTTTGGCAGAACCGAGCAGGCTGTAAATGGCCGCTGCGCGTTCACCGCCGGCGTCTGATCCGGCAAAGAGATAATTCTTGCGCCCCAGAGCGACCACGCGCAGTGCCCGCTCAGCTGCTGAATTATCTATCTCGATTGCGCCGTCGTCGAGGTAACGGCCGAGCGCCCGCCAGCGAGAGAGCGCGTAGCGGATGGCCGCCGCAGTGTCAGACTTGCGCGACACGCCTACGAGCGTTTTGTTAAACCAGCGATGGAGATCGTCCATGAGAGGTCGCGCTCGTGCCCGGCGAATCTCACAACGCAGGGCAGTCGCCTGGCCACGGACCTCGCGTTCGATGTCGTAGAGTTTTCCGATCCGTTGGATAGCCTCGCCGGCGATGGCTGATCCATGGGCCACATGGATATCGTAGAACTTGCGCCGTACATGAGCCCAACATGCGGCTTCGACGATCCTGCCGCCTTCGTAGAGATGATGAAATCCAGCATAGGCATCGGCCTGCAGAACACCGGAGAAGGGGCTTAGATGCTGCTTGGGATGTTCTCCCTTGCGATCCACTGTGTAGGTGAACCACACCGCTGGTGGCACATCACTGCCCGCTGGTCGATCATCGCGCACATAGGTCCAGAGCCGCGCGGTTTTGGTCTTGCCTGTGCCGGGAGCCAACACCGGAACGGGCGTGTCATCGCCGTGTATTTTCGAAGCCGCGAGCACGTGCTTGCGTAGTTGATCGACCAAAGGCGAAAGTAAATAGCTGGCAGCTCCCACCCAATCGGCCATCGTCGAGCGATCCAGGTCGACTCCTTCGCGGGCGTAGATCTCCGACTGGCGATACAAGGGGAGATGATCCGCATACTTCGACACCAGAACGTGGGCCAACAAGCCGGGTCCGGCAAGTCCACGGTCGATCGGCCTGCTCGGCGCCGGAGCCTGGATAATCGTGTCGCAGCGTGTGCAGCACATCTTGGGACGCACATGGCGGATCACCTTGAAGCTGGCCGGGATGTACTCCAGCATCTCGGAGACATCTTCGCCCAGCTTCGACAGCTGACCACCGCACGCTGAGCAGGCTTCTTCAGCAGGCATATGCGTGTGGGTTTCGCGGGGTAGATGTTCAGGCAGTGGACGACGCTTCCTTTTTCGGCGGGACTTGCTGCTGGCCGGCGCCGCCGCTGGGGGACGCGCGGCCTCACCGGTCTCCAACTCTTCCAGCTTTAACTCCAGCTGCTCGACCTCGCGGGCGATTTTTTCGCTCTTGGTACCGAACATCATGCGCCGAAGCTTGGCGATGATCAGCTTCAGATGTTCAATCTCACTGTTGCGCGTAAGCAGCTTCTCTTGCTGCGCCATCACAAGGGCTTCGAGCGCCTCTCGATCCAATCGGCTCAGATCAACAACACTGGCATGCGCGTCAGCCATGGCACGGAGTATGCCATAGTTACGTCGCAGTCATAGATCGAATATCGCGGCTCATCCTGCCGACTGTGGTTCCCACGTCCTCTGCGGTTGACGCCAGTCAATACCCTCCAGAAGCATCGACAACTGCGCACGCGTCAAGGACACCGTTCCGCTCGTTGCCTGGGGCCAGATAAAGCGTCCTCGCTCCAACCTCTTCTGAAAAAGACAGAGGCCATCACCATCGAACCACAGCAGCTTGATCAAATCGCCACGCTTGCCGCGGAAGACAAACACATGGCCGGAGAAGGGTGCCTGCTCAAGCACTGTCTCAACGATCGACGAGAGCCCCTGAAAACCGCGGCGCAGATCCGTGAACCCCGCGGCAATCCAGATCCGTGTCCCTGTCTTCGGCTCGATCACCGCAACAGGCTCCCCAAAACTGCTCGCACCAGATCCGGATCAACGCCCGCCTCTACACTGATCACTGCTCTACCCGGCAGCTCGATATGGATCGATCCTGACGGGGCTACGGCAGGTGCAAGCCCAGACAACGTGACACTGTTCGACTCTGCCGTCACGGTCACCGGCAACAGCTTGCTATGCGCTTGTTGGCGAACACCGAGGGTTCCCTTGCGATACTCGTGTCGCCACTGGAACACCTGGTTCGCATTTACTCCATGCTCACGAGCTACTCGGGCAATCGAAGCTCCCGGGACAAACGTGGCTTCTACGATGCGACGCTTCTCCTCCCGTGTTCTTCGCAACCGCTTCAGCGAAGGAGCTACTGCCTCAACTGCATCCGTATCGCTCACCAGGTAAGCGTGGGACAGAAAAACCCAGCTGTCTATACGGCCAAAAGCGGACGCTTACCTACCGGCAGCTGCCTTGTGCCATAATTCGACGGAGGAAATCGTGCGGTTCGAGGATAGCTAGAACATGCCGCGTGCATACAAGCCACTGAAGACTGTCGCCAATCCTCCGCTCATCGAATTCGCAAATGGGATACAGCTTGTCTCTCATGACACGTTCAAACCGTCGAACCTAGATGGGTGGCAACAGGTGTTTAGTCTGGACGAACTGCGGGAAATTCGTGATTGGCATCTTGCCATGGCATGCAGCTGGAGCACTGCGCTAGATATCCCAGGGGAACTAGCCCCAGAACTGCGCTTGGCCGATGCGCGCCTCGCCCTACAAGTAGCGGCGCCGATCGGAACAAACTCTCCATCTGCATTCGTGAACAGGACTCTGGACAGAACCCGCTGTTGATGACTACCCGCTTTGAGCAATTTCATGGGACGGCTTGGTCGCGAATGAGAGGATTCAATGGGATGACAGAAGGAGAAGTCCGATCTGTAGTCAATGGCGTTATTTCCATACTGAAGAAGGGAGATGCGCGAACCGCGAACCCGATCCGACTGTTTGAGCAGGGGTTAGTAAGTCAAAACATCTACGTTCGAATTTTCTTGTGGGTCACTGCCATTGATGGCATCCTGATGGCCGTAAAGGAAGGCCTCTTTGTAAGCAGACTCTCTGCGTTGCTGGGAGCCGGTTCTCGCGTTTTTCCTCCAGAAGACGGGGTCTATATAACGCGACCAACCGTGGTAGGAGATGTAGCAGCGGACCTATTCGTACTTCGTAGTGAGATCGCATGGAGCAGCCATACGGAAAAAGTATTGGGAAGTCAGGGAGAACCTGAGGGACCTCTTGCCTCCCCAAGCTTACGCTGGTTTGCCGCGATACGTTACTCTTTTGGAAGAAGCCGCCTTGTCGTTGCTTACCCGTATTCTGCGCAAGATTATCCTCGATAACCTTGTAGAAGATTTTTACAGCACAAAGAAATGGCGGGCGAGCTAAACGGCGGCTAGCTTTATCGTCCCTTGCAGGGCCGTCGCTACAAACGGCAACCACCTCTAGGGTGCTCTGTCGCTGGGAATCCGGGCCTGACTCCAGAATGGATTCCAGCGCCAGGGGCGGTCACTGTAGGTGAATCGTCCGATCTCGCGGTTTCCTATAGAGCTTTATGATCGTGAGACTGCCATCGATGGCCACGCGAATCAAGTAGGGTTTCCGTCGCTTAGCGACTTGCTCGCGGATCGCGTCCTGCGCTGCTATCAGTCGTCTCTGCCAGCTTTCTGCCCCATCATTGTTGGTTAGAAGAAGTATGACTCCTATGCGTGCCGCGTGGATCTCTGGAGCGTACGTGTACTCCATTTTCCTATCAGCTGTAATTAGTATTTGTTTCCGCTTTCCGCACATCTCGATGATCTGAGGATCAGAGATTGCCTGATTCATAACACGTCCGAACTCCTCGACGTAGGTCAGAAGTTCATATCCCGCCGCTCTGAGATGCGGAATCATCCGCTCGGCACATAGGTTGCGGTCGAGGTAAAAGACGACCTTTCTAGGCCGCCGTGACCCTTTGGTAGGCTTTGATCGCTTGCTCAATCGTCTTCCGCTCTAAGCCGTAGTCGCGGGCTATCTCACCTGGGTCGTCTCCAGCCCTGCTTCGCGCAATAAGAATCGAGACCATTATTCCTGTCCCTGCCACTACGGGCTCGCCCGAGGAGTATGACGGATTTATGGCGATGCTCTTGTTTAGAAGTGGCTGGATTTCTACCGGCAGCCCGTCAGGTGCGCGCTTTATCCCGCGGAGATGCTGTTTTAGAACTTCTTCAATTCCTATTTGCCCGTGGCTGCTCGCATTAACGAGAAGACCCAACTCCCGAATGAATACAGAGCAGCCCCGCGTGGCAAAATCGCGACGTAGAAGGGGATGCTCGTGCTTGAAATGCTCTCGGATGTACTCCATCGCGAGCCTGACGCGCCCGAGCGGGACTCCTCTCCGGCGAGTGAATCTCAACACGTATGCTTCTGCCAAATTAAAGAACGAGAGAAGACCGCGTTCGGGGTCGGCAAGCTTAAGGATACCCTGATGATGCTTTGTGTGGCCCCGGCGGTCCTTGCGTTTATAGCCGCAAACCCAGGCTTTCATCGTTGATTCCGGGATCTTTAAATAGCGGGACGCCTCTTCAATGCTGTAGCGCGGATATTCTCGCAGATCACCACTCTTGCGAGCCTCTTGTTTCCGTGCCATGTCGTCCTTCCCTACACACCGAAGGCCTATCTGCAGTCGGCCAGGTAAAATCGGAATGAGCAAGCGTCCGATTCGTCGCGATCGTACCAAAATCACCTAACAAAATTCGGAAGTCGCCACCTCCGAAATTTTGCAGATCCGAAAGGGGTTCGATCCTCTTCTTCGGCAACCCTGGCCCGTACGCCGCACCAAGTGGGCTCGATCACGCCCGCGCCGATTGTAGCGGAAGAGCTTACCATGTCCAAAACCATTCGCTTGAGTGCCCATTATCAATGGGGCACTCGGAGGCGACACGCGAGTACCCTTTTTGGAGCACAGACTTCGCAAAACGTCCAAATCTATTTGCCCAAGCTTGTCGGCGTTCATTTCGACCGATGCGTACGGGATTCTTTCGCTTATTGGAGCAGAATAGGCGCCTGCGCCTGGCTTTGGATTCCAGGACACAATCCCGGGCACTCTCTACGGGAAGTTTCGGGGACTGGACGGAGGAGCCACTAATTTCCCTTTCGGCTCGCTTTCGTTTTGCCGCAGGGCTCCCTTTCAGCTGGATCGCCAGTCCCAGACAGCGCGCAGAGCTCTCGGTAATAAATTTCGTTAGCCCGCAACCCTTGCTACTTGCCGGACATATATATAAGCAGGATGACTGCACCGGAGGCTTGTTTGCGAGAAAACCCAGCTATGCCGAAGGCTCCGCGGGTGGTGATTGTCGGGGGAGGGTTTGGAGGCTTCTATGCCGCCCGCGCTTTGGCTAAGGCTCCCGTGCAAGTCACCCTGGTGGATAAACGGAACTATCACCTGTTCCGGCCAATGTTGTACCAGGTGGCTACCGGACTTCTTTCGGGCGACGAGATCGCTCCGCCCTTGCGCGTGCTCTTCAGCAGGCAGAAAAATATCGACGTGTTGATGTCGGAAGTGACCGGTATCGACACCAGGAATCGCAGGGTGCTGCTGCCCGACTGCGTCCTGCCGTATGACTATCTGATTTTGGCCACCGGCATCCAGGTAAATTACTTCGGCCATGAAGAGTGGAAGGCGATTGCTCCGGGACTCGAGGCGCTGGAGGATGCGGACAAGATCCGCAGCAGGATTCTGCGGGCGTTCGAAGAGGCCGAGCAGATGGCTTTGTGCGGGGACGCAGATCGCGTCGCGCTCAAGGAATTGCTCACGTTCGTGCTCGTGGGTGGCGGTACCGTCGGCGTCGAACTCGCCGGCACCATCGCAGAAATGGCAAAGATGGCGCTGGCTCACGACTTTCGCCACCTTGGTCCGGGTGCAGCCCAGGTCATGCTCTACGAAGGTACGTCACGCATACTGCCGAGCTTTGCCGAGGAGCTTTCGGCGAAGGCCACGCGCCATCTGGAAGAGTTAGGCGTGAAGGTGTTTACCGGGACTCGGGTCGAAAGTGTCGATGCAGAGGGTATTGTGGCCGACGGCAAGCGCATCCGCAGCCGGACAGTGATGTGGACCGCAGGCGTTGCCGCATCACCGGCAGCGCGTTGGCTGGGCGCGGAGGCGGACAAGGCCGGGAGGGTGAAGGTGAACCCCGACTTGTCGGTTCCCGGACATGCGGAAATCTTTGCTGTTGGCGATACTGCGCTGGTGATTGCCAATACTCGGAATCTGCTGGGCTTCAAGAGTGGGACGGCGGTGCAGATGCCTGGGCTGGCGCAGCCTGCCATACAACAAGGCGAGTATGTGGCGGAGGTGATTCGCCGCCGCTCCACGGGCAAGGCTGGGCCGGAGCCTTTCTGGTATTGGGACAAGGGCGACCTGGCCGTGGTGGGGCGTACGTTCGCTGTTGCCGATCTGCGGTTTTGGAGGTCTGCCGGGCTTGTGGCTTGGTTGTTGTGGGCCGGGGTTCATATCTATTTTCTTATTGGGTTTAGCAATAGGCTCTTCGTCATGCTGCGGTGGATGGTGCAGTTTGTCACCAGGCGCCACGGAGTGGGGGCAGTGGCTGCGCAAACGCAGGTTACCGGCCAACGGTTGGATAAGGCGGGATAAGGAAAAGCGCAAGGGCTAAAGCCCCGATCGTTGTTGACCCTTTACGGCCCGAATGAAGAGGATGCGGAAAAACTGGGATGGACGAAGGGCACGGCTTCAGCCGTGCCGTAGAGTGTGCGATGGGAGAGGGGCTTTAAGTCCCTGCGGTACGTCTTTCCGGCAGCTCAACGTCGAATGCGATTCCACTGCTTTCTCCGTCTGACTCTCGATTCATCCGATGCACTTAACGGTTAAGGCTCGTGGAATCCCACATCTCGCGAAAAACGAGCGAGATATGGGCCACCCATCATTGATGGTAGGGAGAAATACAACGGATCTGCTGTTTCGGCTGGCAGAAACAGGTGATTTCGGCCTAGGCGTCTTTAAAGCGTACCTTAGCGGCTGAAGCCGTCGTAAGTCTGGTATTTACGGCACGGCAGAAGCCGTGCCCTTCGTCCAGTGTTTTTCGCACGCGTAAAGAGCCTAGGGTGGCGCTTTCAGCTGGAATTAGCTAGCGGATGAATAACCTTAGGTACCCTCTGCTGCGGTCCAGCGGCACGCCCCGCGGCACGCCGGGGCAGGCGGGGCGGGCGGGATGACAAAGTTTAAATAGACGGCGGACCTTGGGCTTGCGATGACGTGCGGTCATGCGCACAGATTCCGTCGATCATTGTGCTAAGGTCGCGAATCCATCGAATGTTACGCTTCCGAAACAACTGGCAGCTTGGCGGCGTCCCAGGCGGCGAGTCCTCCTGCCATCTCGATGAGGTTGGTGATTCCGTATTGGTGCAGAATGCTGGCGGCTATCGACGAACGGTAGCCGCCGGCACAGTGGATGGCGATGCGGCGGCTGCGGGGAATTTCCGCGATGCGTTCCTGCATGTGGTTGAGGGGAATGTTCAAGCTTTCAGGTATGTGCTTGGCTTTCCACTCGCGAGGATTGCGGATGTCTAGAAGCATGGGCGGTTCGGCGCCCTCGAGTTCTTCCGCTACCATTGCGGCGGTGACCCGTTCCGTTGGCCAGACCAAGTCTGGCCGTTCGGCGAGCGCGGCCATACCCCCGTCCAGATAGCCTCCCAGGTGATCGAAGCCGATGCGGCCCAGGCGTAAGGCGGCTTCCTGTTCCCTTCCCGGCTCGGCAATGATCACGATCGGCTTGACGCGATCCAAGAGTGTGCCGGCCCAGGTGGCGTATTGGCCGCCCAAGCCTATGTTGATGCTGCCTACCAGATGTCCCTTGGCGAATTCTGCCGCGTCGCGCACATCGAGCAGCTGCGCGCCGGCGTCTCCAAGGCGGAGCACTTCGTCGAGCGCTACAGGGTGCAGAACCTTCTCCAGGTTGCTGTCGAGCGTTACCCGCTCGCGAGTGTTCAAGATGGCGTCGTAATTGAAGTACTGCGGAGCATCCGGCTGATCGGCGGTTACCAGGCTGACGAATTCTTCTTTGGACATTGGTTGGAGGGCGTAATTCATGCGCCGCTGATCTCCGAGCGAAGAGACCGTGTCGGAAGAAAGCTGCTTGCCGCACAGAGAGCCTGCGCCATGCGCCGGGTAGACCAGCGTGGCATCGGGCAGCGGCAACAGCCTGTTGCGCAGCGAGTCGTACAGATGGGCACCGAGATCGTCGGCGGTCCAACCCAGCGAGGCGCGCAGGTCCGGGCGGCCTACATCACCGATGAACAACGTGTCTCCGGTGAGCACAGCGTGCGGGTTTGCCGGATCCTTCTGGGGATCAAACACCAGGATCGAGATGGACTCGATGGTGTGGCCCGGCGTTTCCAGGACCTGCAGGCGCAGGCCGGGAAAGTCGAGTGTGTCTCCATCGGCCATGGGGATGAAGGCGTACTCCGCCTTGGCACGGCTGCCCAGATGAATCGTTGCGCCGCAACGGTCGCGCAGCTCCAGATGGCCGGCGATGAAGTCGGCGTGGAAGTGGGTCAGGAAGACATGGCGGATTTGGAGGCCTAATTTGTTTGCATCTGCCAAGTATTGTTCGATGTCGCGCTGCGGATCGACGACGATCGCGGTTGAGCTGGCCTCGTCCCCCAGGAGGTAGGAGGCGTGGGCCAGGCAGCCTAGATAATACTGTTTGAGAATCATGCAGAATCCTGTCAAAAGAGAAGTCGTCGACCCCGCCCCAATGGTATCCCTACAGCTCCCGCATTATTCGCTCAACCATGCTCATCTCATTGGCTTGCTCCGGCCCCCGCCATACCGCGAAACTGCCGTTTGCCTCACCGAAGGTGATCGGAGAGTGAGCGGGGTCGATGTTCAGTTCAGTCTCGGCCACAATTTCGTGGTGCCGGTCTCCGTATCGGCAAGCGCGGTCTTGATGGTCTGATCACGAGTCTTGCGTTCCGCCGGGTCGGTCATGGTCAGCGTATGTTCCATGTCATCACCGGACTTGGTTATGAGCTCCGCGACTGGCCGCCGTTCGATTTCATAACTGTTGAGCAGCGTTTCGTGAGCGGCGCCTTGATGGACGAGAGCAAGTTTCCAGGCCAGGTTGAAGGCGTCCTGCAGACCGCTGTTCATACCATGCCCTTCGCCAGGGGAACAGACGTGCGCCGCGTCGCCAGCTAGAAAGATGGGCCCTGAGCGATACTTCGCCGCCATCTTGGTGTGGCAGACGAAGCGCGCCGGATTGTCTACATTCACGAACGAGACGGATGGTGCGTAGCGGTGCAAGGTAGACGTAGCATCGGCGATGAGATCAGAATCCTGCGACCTTGGTCGAAGATAGACGCGCCAGCGATGACCAGGAAGCGCGGTGAGGATGACCGGAAGCCCGTCGAGATAGACGAAGGTCGCTTCGAAGGTGTCTGCCCATCCCTCGAGCGACGCGTCGAAGACGGCCCACTGCTTCAACATGTCGTGGCCCTCAAAACCAATGCCAGCCAGGTTGCGGGTTGCACTGTGGAAGCCGTCGCAGCCCACTACCCAGTGGGCCTCTATCCTGATAGCGGCTCCCGTCGCGCTCGATCTCCGCCAGGACGCGGTTGTCCGGGTTGATTGCCAGCCGAATCAACCGGGAAGATCGATTTACCTGGCCACCCTGTTGATGGAGATAGCCGGTGAGGACGGACTCCGTGACCTCCTCTGAGAGGCCGAGATTGAACCCGTAGTTGCTGCCGCAAGTCGAGAGGTCCATCGTGCCCAGCAGCTCGCCGTCGGAATGAATCTTGATGGCCCCTTGTCTACATCCGGCAGCGAGAAATTTGTCGACTCTGTCTCTCTCTGAAGGATTGATCCAAACGATAGGGGCCGGGGTTAGAGTTGTCAACCCGATGAGTCGCGGAGTCCCAGGCTCTGAGGCTGGGCTTGAGAAAATGAAGCCGAATTCATTTGCAATGTGATTATGCAGAGCCTAAAAGGGAGAGGCTCCTTTAATGCTAAAGAGAATTGGGCTTTAGCTCTGCTATGGCGCATCCTGCAAGAAATGCTTGTCCAGAGGAAATTCTGAGCAGTGCACGGGTGTTCTTCGTCACAACGAACACCAGCATGGCACGGCGCTTATTGCAATCTGAACGGAACGCCACGCTTCTCATCGACGTGCTGCGATCGCATGTAGCGACAGGTAAGTTTCAGTTGCATGACTTCGTAATCATGCCAGATCATCTACATCTGCTGATGACGCTCCTGGGCGACGTTACCCTTGAAAAGGCCATGCAGCTTATCAAGGGCGGATTCTCTTACCGTCTGAAGAAGGATCTTGGATATCAGGGAGAGGTCTGGCAACGCGGGTTTTCTGAGGTGCGGATCAGGGACGGGCAAAGCTTTTCACGGCACCGCGCGTATATCGTTCAGAATCCGGTCCAAGCAGGACTCGTGGATAGTGCCGAAAATTGGCCCTATTGTTATAGCTACCTGGCGAAGAAAAAAGCGCAGGGGCTAAAGAGTCTGCGTGAGAACTACCGTCTCCAAATTCAGTCCCGTAGGGACGGCTGAGAGTAGCCCAGGACGCAGTCCTGGGGACAGATTCGAGAGACGAATCAGTCCCGCAGGGACGAGTGAGAATGCCCCAGGATGCAATCCCATAAGCGCTAACTTGTTTGGCAGACAATAGAAATCCGAGAAGACGCTGGTCTTTTGCATCTACAACTCGCCACAAAATCGTCATCCTGAGCGGAGCGCCACACAGATTAATCGCGTGACAGAGCACTTGGTGGCGCGGAGTCGAAGGACCCCGGCGGAGCCTATCTTACCCATGCTGCTTGGAGCTTTTCAACCACCGGAGCCCGCACCGGGCGGACCCGCCACGGTCTTTCTCTGGGGCCGAGAACCGAGAACTTGCTGGCGTCTTGCTATTTCTATGTCCGGCCTGGCACAGACCCGGGGACGGAAGATGATTACAGCGCAAGAAAAAATGTGCCCGTGACCATCAAGGGCGTAACACAGCAGATCCTGTTTTCGGGTTTCGGTGGTTGAAAAGCTCCGAAAAGCATGGGTAAGATAGGCACCGCCGGGGTCCTTCGACTCCGCGCCACCAAGCGTCGTGTCACGCGATAAATCTATGAGGCGCTCCGCTCAGGATGACGGTTTTGTGGGAGTTTAACGAAAAACATCCGAAACAAGTTAGCGCTTATGGGATGCAATCCTGGGGTACCTCTACCTCTGAAATGGACTATTCGCGATTCGAGGCAGCCAGCCCATGTTGCCAATCGGCATTCACGTGCGGCTCAGGTTCACCCAGGACTAACGTCCTGGGGCATTCTCAGCCGTCCCCTTCGACAAGCTCAGGGCAGGCTCTACGGGACTGGTCCCGATGGGAATGAACACCCAGGACTAGCGTCCTGGGCTATTCTCAGCCGTCCCTTCGGGACTGAATTTGGAGACGGTAGTTCTCACGCAGGCTCTAAAGCCCCAATCTTTGTTGACCTTTAACGGCCCGACTAAACAGCTTGCGGAAAAACTCGCACCGGAAAGTAACACCTCAGGGGCTAAAGTGTCTGCGTGAGAACCGAAAGGGAAACCGCAGGTCCCTCCACGCTACCCCGGATTTCCTGTTGGGCTTGGTGGCGTTGGCGAACTTCATACGGCTTTCTCTACGGAAAGCCGCATACGTGGCCTTGGGTGGTGCCGCGATGTAGGAAATCCGGGTACGCTCCGGTCCCACGGCACGCCGGGGCAGGCGGGATGACAATTCTGTCGCTGGTAATGGCCTCAAGAGCGGTGGGATGAATCGAGAGTCAGAGGGAAAGAGTAGTGGAATCCCACATCTCGCGAAAAACGAGCGAGATGTGGGGCACCCGTCGTTCGTTAGCGAACGAGAGGCCTGTGGGACTGAGTTCCTCTGAAGCCCGTGCCTTTCAAAGGTCAGAGTTTTTTCCGCGAGCTGTAAAGTCGTGCCCTGATACAAAGCCCCAGAGCCGTGCCCTTCATCCGAGCGACCGGGAAAAACATACCTCAGGGGCTAAAAGCCCACAATGATCGAATGACGTTTATTGCCGGGGATAAATCCCCGGCCTACCCTAATACGGAGTTTTTCCGCAGGGGGCGGAGAACCCGCTACCCTCCTTCGGAATTTTTTATTCCCTTGGGCGGGCGTGGCAAACGGGGAGTGGCACATCGAGAGCCATTAACGCATTTTTGCTAATACTGTGGTCCGGTGGGATCAGTTATGTGCGGCCATTCTTTGGCGGAATGGCCGCGTCTTGCTCAGTTTCCTGGTCTACACCATTAGCAAAAATGCTTTAGCCCACTCAAGCCAAAAAGACGGCTTGAATGGGGCACCCAGCGTTTGTTGTCGGTGTGGCACACACAGCGAAGCCCGCGGCTGGCGGCGCGGGCTTCGTGGAAGTGCCGACAGAGTTTAGGCGGGGCTGGTGCCACTGCCGTCGGGTGGCGGGGTCTCGGACATCGCCTTGTCGATTTCTTCGCGGCGCTTGGCCCTTGCTTCGGCGCGCTTCTGACGCTTCTCGTCCAGCTCGTGCTCGGATCCGAGGAGCTCGATGAAAGCCTTCTCGGCTCCATCGCCCTTTTGGAAGCCGGTGCGCACGATGCGCAGATAGCCGCCGGAACGATCGCCGTAACGCGGGGCCACGGTATCGAACAGACGGGAGACGGCTTCCCGGGTCTGCAGATAAGAGAGCGCCAGGCGGCGGGAGTGCAGATCGCCACGCTTGCCCAAGGTGATCAGCTTTTCTACGTGAGGACGAGCGGCCTTGGCCTTGGTGATGGTCGTCTCTACACGGTCCTCAAGAAGAATGGACGTGACCAGGTTGCGCAGCAAGGCGCGGCGATGGCTGGTGTTGCGTCCTAGTTTGTATCCTGCATTGCGGTGGCGCATGGGTTTCTCTTTCTCGCAGAAATTAAACGGGTGACCGGTGGGTTCTGCCACCGGTCACTCAAACGAACTAGAAGTTCTCCGGCTCCGACTGGAGGGGGATGTCTACTCCCTCGAGATCTTCGTCGTCTTCATCCTCTTCGTCGTCATAACGGTTGTAGCTTGCGGCCAAGGTTGCGGCCGGCAGTACGCTGGTCGGTCCAGGCACCGCGTTGCCGTGCTCGTCGATCTTCATGCCCAACGACAAGCCCATCTGCGCCAGAATTTCCTTGATCTCGTTCAAGGATTTGCGGCCGAAGTTCTTGGTCTTGAGCATCTCGGGCTCGGTCTTCTGCACCAGCTCGCCGATGGTCTGAATGTTGGCGTTCTTGAGGCAGTTGTAGCTGCGCACGCTCAACTCAAGCTCCTCTACGGAGCGGTTGAGATTCTCGTTGCGCAACTGCATGCGGCCTTCGTCGTGGGCGCTCTCGGCTTCGATCTCTTCCTCGAAGTTGATGAAGATGCTCATGTGGTCCTTGAGCAGCTTGGCCGCAAGGCCGATGGCATCCGCGGGAAGAACGGAGCGATTGGTCCAGACTTCGATGGTCAGCTTGTCGTAGTCGGTGATCTGACCCAGACGAGCGGCGTCCACGGCGTAGTTCACCTTGCGAACAGGCGAGTGAACCGAGTCCACTGGGATGAAGCCGATTCCTAAATCCGAATCGAAGTTCTTGTCGGCTGAGACATAGCCACGGCCGCGCTTGAGGCGCATTTCCATGTCCAGCTTGCCACCCTCGCTGACGGTCGCGATGTAGACGTCCTTGTCCAGGATCTCCACGTCTCCGTCGGCTTCGATCATGCCCGAGGTCACCACACCCGGCTGGTCCGCACGCAGATAGAGCGCCTTGGGACCTTCCCCGTTGAGCTTGAAGGGAATCTGCTTGAGGTTCAGGATGATGTCGGTGGCGTCTTCGACGACGCCGGTGATCGATTGGAATTCGTGCAGCACGCCTTCGATCTTTACGGCGGTGACAGCCGCGCCCTCAATCGAGGAAAGCAGCGTGCGCCGCAGCGCGTTGCCAATGGTGGTGCCGAAGCCGCGCTCAAAAGGCTGAGCGCTGAACTTGCCGTATTTCTCGGTGAGCGTCTCGGTATCGACTGCAAGACGTTTCGGTTTTTGGAATCCTCTCCAAAGCATATCTGTGGTCCTCTCCATGCAGCGGCGTCGCGAAGCATTCTGCTACGGCCGTGCTTGTTTCTCCTCGTTGATTGAATCTGTACTCTGCTACGGTTACTTGCTGTAAAGTTCGACGATCAGCTGCTCGTTTACGGGCAGATTCACGTCTTCACGCTTAGGCAGCGCCAGTACCTTGCCGGACAGATTTGCGTGATCCACCTGCAGCCAACGTGGGGCTACCTGGTGGCTCGCGAACTCTGTCGAGGTTTCGAGTACTGTGAGTTTCTTGCTGCCTTCGCGGATCTTGATCTCGTCGCCCACACTGACCTGGAACGACGGAATGTTCACCTTGCGGCCATTCACTTCCACATGGCCATGGCGCACGATCTGGCGCGCCTGGCGACGCGAGCTGGCAAAGCCGAGGCGGAAGGCCACGTTGTCAAGACGCCGCTCGAGCTGTTGCAAGAGCAGTTCGCCGGTGACGCCCTGAGCCCGCGATGCCTTCTCGTAATAGGCGCGGAACTGGCTCTCCAGGGTGAAGTAAATGCGCTTGGCTTTTTGCTTTTCCCGCAGCTGCAGGCCGTAGCCTACGATCTTGGGCTTGCGGTCACGGCCGTGCTGGCCGGGGGCAAAGTTGCGCTTCTCAATGGGGCATTTTTCCGAGAAGCACTTGGTGCCCTTCAGAAAGAGCTTGGTGCCTTCGCGACGGCAAAGGCGGCAGACTGGTCCGGTATAACGTGCCACGTAATTCTCCTTACTTCAGAGGCCGACCGGTTTACGGATTAAAATCCTTCGTCCCGGTCCTGCGGTTAAAAGTCCTTACACCCTGCGGCGCTTGGGCGGACGGCAACCATTGTGCGGAATGGGCGTAACGTCGCGGATGGAGCGGACGTCGAGTCCCGCTGCAGCCAGGGCGCGTACTGCCGACTCACGGCCGGAGCCCGGACCGCTTACCCGCACATCGACCGAACGCAGACCGTGGTCGCGCGCCTGGTTGGCGGCGTTCATCGCGGCCTGCTGGGCGGCAAAGGGAGTGCCCTTGCGCGATCCGCGAAAGCCGAGCGAACCGGAGCTCTTCCAGGAAAGCGTGTTGCCCTGGCCGTCGGTGATGGTCACGATGGTGTTGTTGAACGAGGCCTGAACGTATACCAATCCGTAAGGAACGTTCTTGCGCTCGCGCTTCTTGAACTTCTTATTCTTGGCAGCCTTGCCGGCTGCCGGCTTCTGCTCCTGCTTCGCCATTAAGTCTTCGCCGTCGCTTTCTTCTTGCCTGCGATTGTGCCCTTACGCGGTCCCTTGCGGGTGCGCGCGTTGGTGTGGGTGCGCTGGCCGCGAACAGGCAGGTTGCGCCGGTGGCGCAGTCCACGATAGGACTGAATGTCAATCAGCCGCTTGATGTGCATCGAGACGTCTTTGCGCAGATCACCTTCGATCTGGCCTTCGTTCTCAATCACCTGGCGGATACGGTTTACCTCGTCTTCGCCCAGATCCTGAACTTTCTTGAACGGGTCCACATTGGCCGTCTCCAGGATGCGTAGCGCACGAGGGTTGCCGATACCGAAAATGTAGGTTAGCGCGATTCTTGCCTGCTTGTGGCGGGGCAGATCGACGCCAGCAATACGTGCCATGCTTAATCCTTTTTACTTCGTTGGCTCGGAGTGGCTTCGCCGCTTCGAGCCGGTTACTGGTGAAAGCTACGCGGATACCGCATCCTGAAGAGACGTCTATCCAGGACTCGGAACCGCTACGGGAGAGGTTCAACGCAAGCCTTTATGGCTAACTAGCCTCTCCGGTGCTTGTCATCGAGGGAAAAACCCCTCGGTTAACATTTGCGTGTCCCACTCAAGCCAAAGAACGGCTTGAATGGGGCACCCAGCATTTTTCTACTCCGAGAAAAAAGAAAACCCTCGGTTTAGATTTGTTCGATCCCACATCTCAAAATCGAGATGTGGGGCACCCTTCGATTTGCTACTCCGAAAGAGTTTTAACCTTCCCTCTTTTGTTACGCCGAGAGGGTTTCAAACTTCCTTCAGCTAACCAGAGAGGTTTCAATCCCCTCAGTTCTTGCTACGCCGAGAGAAATTCCCCCGGTTGAGATTTGGTTATCCCATTCAAGCCAAAGAACGGCTTGAATGGGGCACCCAGCGTTTTTCTACTCCGAGAAAAAAGAAAAACTCTCGGTTGAGATTTGTTCGATCCCACATCTCAAAATCGAGGTGTGGGCGCCGAGTTTTAGCCTTGGCGCTGCTTGTGCTTCGAGTTTTCACAGATCACCCGCACCACACCGCGGCGATGGATGACCTTGCACTTGTCACAAATCTTTTTTACTGATGCCCTTACTTTCATTACTGCTCCTGACTTGGATTCCTACTTGTAGCGGTAAACGATCCGGCCCCGGGTCAGATCGTAAGGACTGAGCTCAACCGCCACCCGGTCGCCAGGGAGAATGCGAATGAAGTTCTTCCGCATGCGTCCCGAAACATGAGCCAGAACCTGATGCTTGTTCTCCAGCTCGACTTTGAACATCGCGTTTGGCAACGTCTCTACGACGGTTGCCATTACCTCAATCGCGTCTTCCTTCGACAAACCTAATCCCGATCCGCCTGCGATTCGCGTCCCAACAGGCTTTCGTTGCCTACTGCGTCAAAATTACGGCGCCCTCAGCGGTTACCGCGACGGTGTGCTCGAAATGCGCGCTCAAGCTTCCATCCTCGGTGACAGCCGTCCAGCCGTCGCTCAATACCTGTACCCCTGGCTTGCCCGCATTCACCATGGGCTCGATCGCCAGAACCATACCCGCGCGCAGCTTGGTTCCCACTCCCCGCTGCCCGTAGTTCGGAACCTGGGGATCTTCGTGCATCCTGGTCCCAATACCGTGGCCCACAAAGTCCCGCACTACACTGAAGCCGTCCGCTTCGACGACTTCCTGTACCGCCGCGCCAATATCGCCCAAAGTCGCCCCGGGGCGCACTACCCCGATGGCGGTCTCGAGCGATGCCTTGGTCACGTCCAACAACCGCTTGGCCTTCGCCGCTACTTCCGACCCCACCGGAACCGTGATCGCGGAGTCACCGTAGTAGCCGTCCAACACCACACCGCAGTCGATGGAGACGATGTCCCCTTCGCGCAGCACGCTCTCCTTGGAGGGAATGCCGTGGACCACCTGCTCGTTCACCGAAGTGCACAGAACACAGGGGTAGCCGCGATAGCCCTTGAAAGCGGAGGTGGCTCCCGATGCCGCAATCTTGCTTTCCGCCGCCATTTCCAGATCGAGCGTAGTGACGCCGGGCTTGACGAGCGACCGTACGTGCTCCAGCACCTCACGCACTACCGCTCCGCTGCGCCGCATCTTTTCAATTTCCTGCGGCGTCTTGATCATGATGGCCATCGGCCTGGTAACTCTCTTTCCTTCACTCGAAAACTTCGCCAAACCGGCGAAAAAACTTCCACACTCGACTGAGACTGCTAATTCTGGGATCTGAGTCGCGCTACCGCGGCCATGATGCCCGCCATTACCTCGCCCGCCGGCTGCTCGCCATCCACTTCTACGAATCGGCTGCTGGCACGATAATGTTCCACCACCGGCGCCGTCAGCGCCGTATAAGTGCGCATCCGTTCATGGAAGACCGCTTCCGTGTCATCCGCGCGCTGGACCAGCGGTGTGCCTTCCACATCGCATACCGTGTCTGCTCTCGGCGGTTGCAGGTAAACGTTGTAAATGCGCTGGCAGGTTGGACAGTTGCGTCGACCCGTGATACGACGCAACAACTGAGTATAACTTACCTGGATACTAACTGCAATCAGCGGGAGCCCGCCCGGGACCGCTGCGAGCCGCGCATCAAGCCACTCCGCCTGGGCCAGGGTACGGGGATAGCCATCCAAAATATAGCCGCGCACAGTATCGGGATGGGCCAGCCGCTCGGCCACCATCTGGTTCACCAGATCGTCGGGCACCAACTTGCCCGAGTTCATGATCTGGGTGGCCACCAAGCCCAAGGAGGTCCCGCGATCCCTGTGGTCGCGCAGCAGGTCACCGGTCGAGATCTGGGGGATACCCCAGGCGGCCATGATTCCTTTGGCCTGCGTGCCCTTGCCCACGCCCGGCGCTCCCATCAGCAGGATGGGCCCGGGAATCACCAGCTTTTCGTCTGTAGAGGGTCCGGCTTGCAGCCCCGCCACCGGCTGACCTACCACGACCGTCTTCCGCGCACCCTTCCACTGCGGGGCGAGAAGCCATCGTAGTGGCGCATGATCAACTGCGACTCCACCTGATTGATCGTATCCATGGCCACGCCCACCACGATCAGCAGCGACGTGCCGCCGAAGTAGAAGGTGAAGTTCAAGCCGTGGGTGACCCAGGTGGGCAGCTGTTCGAAGAACCCACCCACCAGCCAGAGATTATTCAGGTGAATGCCGCTGATCAGGATCTGCGGGATCAAGGAGATCACGACCAGATAGATGGCGCCCACCAGGGTAATCCGGGTGAGAACGTCGTTGACAAAATCGGAGGTACGCTTGCCAGGCCGGATGCCGGGAATGAAGCCGCCATACTTGCGCATATTGTCGGCGATGTCATCGGGACGGAAAATGATGGAGATGTAGAAGTAGGCAAAGAAAACGATGAACACTATGTACAGGAACTCGTACCAGGGTTCGCCCAGGCGCAGACCGTCAAAGATGCGGGTGAGGAAGTTGCTGCTGCGCACGAAGCCGGAGCTGGCAAAGAGCAGCGGGGCAGAGAGGATCGAGCTGGCGAAGATGACCGGCATGACGCCACCGGAATTTACCTTAAGCGGAAGGTGCGTGGATTGACCGCCCATCATGCGCCGGCCGACGATACGCTTGGCATACTGCACCGGGATGCGCCGTTCACTGCGCTCGACAAAGACGATGAAGGCTACGGTGGCGATCATGACCACGATTAGCAGGACCAGGGCCGGAATCGTGAACGACCCCCATGCCTGGGTGCGTGCCTTGTCAATTAGGTCTTGAATGCCACGGGGCAGGCCAACCACAATGCCGGCAAAGATCAGCAAGCTCATCCCGTTGCCAATGCCGCGGTCGGTAATCTGCTCGCCCAGCCACATGATGAAAGCAGTCCCGGTGGTCAGCGTCACCACGGTCATCAGAATGAAGCCAATTCCGGGGTTCAAGACGTACGAGACACCACCCGAGCCGTGGGAGAGAGTTAGCGCGATAGCCAGCGACTGCACCACCCCTAGAACCACGGTGACATAGCGGGTCCATTGGGTGATTTTGCGCCGCCCCAGCTCCCCTTCTTTCTGCAGTTTGGCCAAGGGTTCGTACACCACGGTCAGCAGCTGGAAGATGATGGAGGCGGTGATGTAGGGCATGATGCCCAGGGCGAAGATGGTCAGACGGCGAAGGTTACCGCCGCTGAAGAGATCGACCAAGCCGAGCGCGCTGCCCGCCTGCTGGTCAAAGAATTGCGCCAGCAGCTTGAGGTTCACTCCAGGGGTTGGTATCTGCGAGCCCAGACGATATACGGCGAGGATACCCAGCGTGAACAAGACCCGCTTGCGCAGGTCGGGGATGCGGAAGATATTCGCGATGTTCTCAAACATAAAAGTCGATGCCTCAGGGGCTAAGAGTCTGCGGGAGAACCCACAATCCCTGCTCCCGTAGTGACCTGTAACCCAGGACTGACGTCCTGGGTTACTCTCGGCCGTCCCTACGGGACTGTTCGTGCTGTTTAAATCCTACCCAGGACTCACGTCCTGGGCTACTCTCAGCCGTCCCCTTCGACAAGCTCAGGGCAGGCTCTGCGGGACTCACTTCCGGACGGCAGGTTCTGCCTCGGGGCCCCAAAGCCCCTCACCCTGCTGACTGACGCACTCGGTAAAGCCCGTACCCTTCAGGAAAAGCTTATCTCAGGGGCTAAACCCCATTCTACTTTCGGCGTCTAAGCGGGCTGCGGAAAACTCTGCACCTAGCGGGAAAGCAACACCTCAGGGGCTAAAGCCCGACGTATTTTCAATCATTTACGGCCCGACTAAAGTCGTGCCCTGATACAAAACATGAGCTTTTCCGCAGCCTGTAAAAGCTCCGAGTTACGTGCCCTGATACAGAGCAGAGTTTTCTCCATAGCCTTTAGAGTCGTGCCCTTCGTTGCCTTGCTCTTCCGTCACCGATCGTGAACGTCCCTCGATGGCGCCTGCTTCAGGCGCCCCGATCAGCCTCGAGCCCGTCGTTTCTCTTGCTCTTCCTCAAATATGAACTGGGGGGAGCCAGTTCATCAGCGCTTACGCGACCAGAACGGCCTTACCGCCGGCTTTCTCGATCTTTTCCTGTGCCGACTTGGAAAACTTATGGGCGTGCACGGTGACCGCAACGGTCAAATCGCCATCGCCGAGCACCTTGACCAGGCCATGGCGCTTCTTGAGCAGCCCCTTGGCGGCAAAGGTTTCGAGGGTCAATTCCTTAAGGCCTTCGGCGTGGAGCTCCGCGACGCGGCTCAGGTTCACCACCGAGTACTCGGTGCGGAAGATGTTGGTGAAGCCGCGCTTGGGCAGGCGGCGATGCAGAGGCATCTGTCCACCTTCAAAGCCACGCATCATATGGGAGCCGGAACGCGAACGCTGCCCCTTGTGGCCTCGGGTCGAAGTCTTGCCCATGCCCGAGCCCATACCGCGGCCGACACGCTTTTTGTTGCTGTTGGCCTGCTTGGGAGCACGCAAATTAGAAAGATTCTTTGCCATTACTGTCCTCGCTCAACGCCAGACTGGCTTAACCAGTCCGACTCGCATGTGTTTCCTTGGGCGGAGTTACTTGACGATCCGCACCAGGTGCGGCACGGTCTTGACCATGCCACGGATGGACGCCGTATCCTCGCGCTCCACCACTTGATTGAGCCGGGTGAAGCCCAATCCCTTGACTACCCGCTTGTGCTTCTCTGGAGTGGAAATCGCGGAGCGATAGTACTCCAGGCGCATCATTTGTTTGGAAGTCGCTGCCATCAATATAGCTCCTGTACCTGCTTGCCGCGAGCAGCTGCCACTTCGCCGCGATCGCGCAACTGCACCAGGGCATCGAAGGTGGCCTTGACCACGTTGTGCGGATTGGCGGTGCCCAGGCTCTTGGTGAGGACATTTTGTACCCCGACCGAGGTCATCACCGCGCGCACCGCGCCGCCGGCAATCACGCCTGTGCCTTCCGGCGCCGGCTTCAAGCAGCACGTGGCCGGAACCGAAGCGGCCCAATACCTGATGGGGTATGGTCGTCTCCGACAGGTTGACGTGCACCAGATTCTTTTTGGCCGCCTCGATGCCTTTACGGATCGCCTGCGGGACTTCCTTGGCCTTGCCCGAGCCAAAGCCAACCACCCCGGCAGCGGGATCCCCGACCACCACCAGCGCCGCGAAGGACATGTTCTTACCGCCCTTAACGACCTTGGTGACACGATTGATGGACACCACCTGATCCTTCAGGTTGTACTGCCCGGCGTCCAGTTTCCGCTTGAGTATTGCCATGCTTATCCGATCCTTCCAAAAACCTTTAGAACTCCAAACCTGCTTCGCGCGCCGCATCGGCCAAAGCCTTGATGCGCCCGTGATAGAGATAGCCGCCGCGATCGAAGACCACCTTCTTGATTCCCTTTTCCAGTGCGCGCTCCGCTACCAGCTTGCCCACTTCCTTGGCCGCGGCCACGTTGCCACCAGTCTTCAACTTGGCGGAAAGGGTGGAGGCGGAGAGGATGGTTTCGCCCTTGGAGTCGTCGATGATCTGGGCATAGATGTGGTTCAGCGAGCGGTATACGTTCAGCCGCGGGCGCACCGCAGTGCCTTCCATTTTTTGGCGGATGCGAAAGTGCACGCGCTGGCGAATTACATTTCTCTGTCTTATCGGGAGCATCTGGTTCTTTCCTTCCTAAAAGCGGAGCTGCCCTGCAGCCCCGTTCGGTTTTACTTCGCGCCGGTCTTGCCGACCTTCTTCTTCAAACGCTCGCCCACATAGCGGACGCCTTTGTTCTTGTAGGGGTCGGGCTTACGCAACGAGCGCATGTCAGCGGCCACCTGGCCTACCTTTTGACGATCGATGCCGCTGATGGTCAGCCGCGTCTGCTTGGGATCGATAGCCACGTCGATCCCGGTGGGCAGAGGAAACTCGATGGGATGGGAGAAGCCCAGGGTAAAGACCACTGTGCCTTTGCCCTTGAGCTCGGCACGATAGCCGATGCCGACGATATCCAGCTCCTTGGTCCAGCCCTTGGTCACGCCTTCGACTGCGTTGGAAACCAACGCGCGGGTTAAGCCGTGCAGCGCTGCGAGCTCTTCCTTATCCCGAACCGCGAAGAGGTTTCCGTCCTTGGTTTCGAGCGTGATGCCGGCGGGCACCATGGCGGTCAACTTGCCCTTGGGGCCTTCGACCAGCACGGTGTTGCCCTGCATTTTGTATTTCACCGTTGCGGGCAACGGAATTGGTTTCTTGCCTATACGCGACATACTTTTCTCAATCCTTCACGGCTTGCGAGTCGCGGTCCCGGCAAGCCGGGATCGTTCCACTGCAGCCAGAGCGCAACCTACGCTGCGCTCAAATCCTTACCAGACCTCGCAGAGAATCTCGCCGCCGACGCCTTCGCGCCGCGCCTGCCGGCCGGTCATCACGCCGCGAGGCGTGGTCATGATGCTGATGCCGAGGCCGCTCTGCACGCGCTTGATCTCGTCACGGCCGACATAGACGCGGCAGCCCGGGCGCGAAATGCGCGACAGGTCGCGAATGGCGGCTTCGTTGTTGGCGCCGTACTTGAGGTAGACCCGCAGCACTGCGCGGCCATTCTCTTCCGCCGCCTTGTAGTTGGCGATGTAGCCTTCTTCCTTGAGGATGCGGGCAATCTCGGTCTTCAGCTTCGAGGCCGGAACATCCAGCTTTTGGTGGCGCGCACGAATGGAGTTGCGGATGCGGGTCACAAAGTCGGCTACTGGATCGGTTAAACTCATTCTCTCTCCTCCACTCCCCGTTCGCTCCGGCATCTTAAGAGCCGCAGAACCAGCGGGAATGTTGTTGTTACATCAAGACCCGGTGTAGGGGTCGATTACTTACCAACTTGACTTGACGACACCGGGGATTTCGCCCCGAAGCGCCAGCTGGCGGAAGCACAAGCGGCATAGACCGAACTTGCGCAAGTAGGCGCGCGGACGGCCGCAGATCTTGCAGCGATTGTGCTGGCGGCTGGAAAACTTCGGCTTGCGTGCGTCTTTTACTCGTTTTGCTGTAGTGGACATTCGTCTCTCTTCCTTATGCCGTCTGCCGGAAAGGTATGCCAAACTGCCGGAGCAGGGCACGCGCCTGGTTATCGTCCTTGGCTGTCGTCACGATGGTGACGTTCATGCCCTTCAACTTATCCACCCGGGCATAGTCAACTTCGGGAAAAATCAGCTGGTCGCGCATACCCAGCGTGTAGTTGCCTCGCCCGTCGAAGCTCTTGGTCGATACACCGCGAAAGTCACGCACGCGGGGTAGTGCTACCGAGATCAGGCGGTCGAGAAATTCGTACATAATGTCGCCGCGCAGGGTGACCATGGCGCCGATGGGCATGCCCTCGCGCACCTTGAAGGCGGCGATGGACTTCTTGGCTCGCGTGGTCACCGGCTTTTGCCCGGCTACCGAAGCCAGGTCAGCCACCAGCGGATCCATGATCTTCACATTCTGCGTGGCCTCGCCCAAGCCCATATTGAGAACGATCTTCTCCAGGCGGGGCACAGCCATCAGGTTGTTGAGGCCCAGCTCCTTCTGCAATGCCGGCCGGATTTCCTTTTGGTACTTCTCTTTGAGTCGCGCGTTTACTTTCGCTGCCATCGCTCTGTCTCTTTCCTTTTCACGGTCCCGGAGTGGGCAGTGCCCGTTTACCGTTGCGTGATCAAATTGCGCTTACTTCTTTTTCGGCGCCAATGTCTGGCCGCACTTCTTGCAGACCCGAACCTTGGTGTCGCCTTCAAACTTGTGACCTACGCGTGTCGGTCCGCAGGTGCCGCATACCAACATGACGTTGGAGATCTGGATGGCCGCTTCCTGCTCCGCGATGCCTCCCTTGATATTGCGCTGCGGATTGGGGTGTACGTGCTTCTTGACCATGCGGACGTGCTCCACCAGCACCCGGTCCTTGTCGCCGAGCACGCGCAGCACGCGACCGCGCTTGCCTTTATCGCTTCCGGTAATCACTTCCACCGTGTCGTTGCGTTGTAACTTCAATGCCATAAATTCCTCGCTCCCGATGACCCGGTCTTAGATGACTTCCGGGGCCAGCGACACAATCTTCAAAAATTTCTTCTCCCGCAGTTCGCGGGCGACGGGACCGAAGACGCGGGTCCCAACCGGCTCTCCTGCTTCGTTGATCAGAACTGCGGCGTTCTGGTCAAAACGGATATAGGTGCCATCGCGGCGGCGATATTCTTTGCGTGTCCGGACTACGACCGCCTTCACCACCACACCCTTCTTGACCTGACCATCAGGAGAGGCTTCCTTTACGGAGGCAGTAATCACATCGCCCAAGCCTGCCTTTTTCCCGCTCGAGCCACCCAAGGGCAGAATCATCTGCAGCTTGCGCGCGCCGGAGTTGTCGGCTACGTCCAGCATGGTTCTCATTTGTACTGCCATACTCGTATCTCCTTACGGTGTTGCCCTTTATTACCGAAGCTTTGCCGGAGGGCATTGAAAAACGTCCCTCAGGGGCTAAAGCCCAATTCTTTTTCAGCCCTTTACGGCCCGACTAAAGTCGTGCCCTGATACAAAACCGAATCCGGCGGTTTTCGCGCAGGCTCTAAAGCCTGATCTACCAACCCGTTTTCGCCACTAAACGACGGGCGTTGCTACTTCTTCGACTTGCGGCAGGGAGGAGCGGCGCACCACTTCTTCCAGCGTCCAGCGCTTCAGCTTGCTCAGCGGGCGGCTCTCGCGAATCCTGACCACATCGCCGACGCGCGCTGAGTTCTGCTCGTCGTGGGCGTAGAACTTCTTGTTGATCTTGATCACACGCTTGTACTTGGGGTGAGTCTTGCGCATCTCCACCTGGACCACGATGGTCTTCTGCATCTTGGTGGAAACGACATTGCCAATCTTTTCCGTGCGCCGTGATTCCGGCTTAGCTGCTGTGGCATCCGACATGGCTTAACGAGCCTCTTTTCCGGCCGGCTTGGCCTTTTTGGTTTTGGCGGCCTTGGCTGGCTTGGCGGTTGCCTCGCCGGCCGGCTGCAGGGCAGCGCCGTGCAGACCGAGTGCCCGCTCGCGGGCGATGGTCTTGATGCGGGCTACGTCTTTGCGCAGATCGCGCAGCTTCTTCACGCCTTCGTTCTGCCCCAGCTTCATCTGGAAGCGCAGGCGAAAGAGCTGCTCGGCGGACTGCTTTTCCTGCCGTACCAACTCTTCATCGTTCAAATTGCGAAGCTTTTCCGTTTCCATGGCTCTTCTCTTTCGCGTCCTCTATTTGACGACCGCGGTTACCTTGACATCGTGGCGCATGACAAAGCGCGTCTTGAGGGGCAGCTTGTTCGAAGCCAGCCGCATGGCCTCGGCGGCTATCTCCGGGTTGACCCCCTCCATTTCAAACAGCACCTTGCCCGGGCGGACCACCGCCACCCAGTGATCGGGAGCTCCCTTACCTTTACCCATACGGGTTTCGGCCGGCTTCTTGGTGACCGGCTTGTCAGGAAACAGCCGCAGCCAGATCTTGCCGCCACGCTTGATGAAGCGCGTCATGGCTACACGGCTGGCTTCGATCTGCCGGTCCGTGATGTAGCCGCATTCCATCACCTTGAGCCCGTAGTCCCCGAAGGAGAGCTCGGAGCCGCGCCAGGCTTTGCCCTTCATGCGTCCGCGCTGCTGCTTGCGGTACTTGACCTTCTTTGGCATCAACATAAAATTTCGCCTCTAAACCAATTTCTGCTCTGACCGATCCAGCCGAGACGGCCGGAATGGTCTTAGAAAACTCCGCTGGTGCCCGCCGGCTGCGGCTGACGACGCTTCTGCTCGTAAATGTCACCGCGATAGATCCAGGTCTTGACCCCGATCACACCGTAGGTGGTACGCGCTTCGGCAAAGCCGTAGTCGATATCCGCGCGCAGGGTGTGCAGCGGAAGCCGCCCCTGCAGATACCACTCGGAACGCGCGATCTCGTTGCCATTCAAACGGCCGGAGACGCGCACCTTGATGCCCTTGCAGCCAAAGCGCAATGCCGAATCGACTGCCTTGCGCATGGCACGGCGAAAGCCCACGCGCTTCTCCAATTGGAGAGCGATGTTCTCGGCCACCAATTGCGCATCCAGCTCGGGCTTGTTGACCTCGAGGATGTCGATGAAGACGTCGCGGTTGGTGCGCTTCTGCAGATCCGCCTTGAGCTTCTCGATCTCGGCGCCTTTGCGGCCGATCACGATGCCCGGACGCGCGGTGCGGATGATCAGGCGCAGCTTGTTGCCCGGACGCTCGATCTCGACCGAGCTCACGCCGGCCGCCTTGAGCTTTTCCTTCAACTCCGCGCGCAGGTGCACATCTTCAATCAGCAACTTGTCGTAGTCGCGCTCGACGAACCAGCGTGACCGCCATGGCTTGTTGACGCCTAGTCGAAAGCCGTAAGGATGAACTTTTTGTCCCATAATTTCCTCGAACCTACTTCGCGGCCTTCTTCCAGTTTTTTGCTGCGCTCTTCTTAGCCACGGTTTTCTTGGCCGCAGCCTTCTTCGCCGCGCCCTTCAGCATTCGCTTCTTGGGAGCTGCTGCTTCCCCGTCAGCTGTTTCCACCAGGCCGCCACGCTTGCGCTCCGCCACCGTAATCAGGATGTGCGCCATCCGGCGTTGATAGCGGAAGGCCCGTCCCATCGGCGCCGGACGGATACGCTTCATGCGCGGTCCTTCGTTGGCCAGCGCGGTCTTGACGTAGAGGTTGTCTACATCCACATCGAGCTCGCGCTCCTGGCTGAGATAGTTGGCATTCTGAATGGCTGCGCGCAGCACCTTCTCGACCAGCGGCGCGACACCCTTCTTGGTGAAGGCCACTGTCTCCAGTGCTTCGCCCACGCGGCGCCCCTTGATCAGCTCCAGCACCAGGCGAGCTTTCTGCGGCGATACCCGCTGGAACTTCGCTTCGGCCCGGAATTCCTGTGTTTCCAGTTGCATTGGCTTCTTCCCTTAACTTCTTCTCTAGCGAGGCTTGGCCGAGGACTCAGCGGCTTTCGCCGAGTGACCCTTGAAGGTCCGGGTGGCGGAAAACTCGCCCAGCTTGTGCCCTACCATGTTTTCCGTCACGTAGACGGGAATAAACTTTCTGCCGTTGTGCACCGCGAGGGTGTGTCCCACCATATCCGGATGAATGGTCGAGCGGCGCGACCAAGTACGAAGGACCTTTTTGTCATTCGTCGCATTCATCGCTTCGATCTTCACCATCAGGTGGGTGTCGATAAACGGACCCTTTTTTGTCGAACGTGCCATAGCTATCGATGCTCCTGAACTTCTATTTCTTGGCGCGGCTGACGATAAACGTGTCGGTCCGCTTGTTATTGCGTGTCTTGTAGCCGCGTGTCGGCTGCCCCCACGGGGTAACCGGATGACGGCCGCCGGAGGTCTTACCTTCACCGCCGCCGTGCGGGTGATCGACCGGGTTCATGGATACGCCACGATTGCTGGGACGAATGCCCTTCCAGCGATTGCGACCGGCTTTGCCGATGGAGACATTCTCGTGATCGGTATTGCCTACTTGGCCCACCGTCGCCATGCACGCCACCAACACCCGGCGAGTTTCACCGGAGGGCAGCTTCAGCAGCGCGTAGTCGCCTTCCTTGGCGACCAGCTGGGCCGACGCTCCTGCCGAGCGCACCATCTGCGCACCCTTGCCGGGACGGAGCTCAACGTTATGCACCGTGGTGCCGGAGGGGATGTTCTTGAGCGGCAATGCATTGCCGACCAGAATGTCAGCCTCAGGCCCGCTCATGATGGTCTGCCCTACCTTCAGCCCGACCGGCTGAATGATGTAGCGCTTCTCACCGTCCAGGTAGTGCACCAGCGCAATGCGCGAGGAGCGGTTGGGATCGTATTCGATCGAGGCCACCTTGCCGGGCACGCCAAACTTGTCCCGCTTGAAGTCCACCAGGCGCAGCTTCTGCTTATGGCCACCGCCATGGTGACGCATCGTCAGGTCGCCGGAATTGCGGCGGCCTCCCGTGCGCTGCTTGACTGCCAGCAGCGGCTTGTGCGGGCGATTGGTCGTAATGTCGTCGTTTACCAGAGTTGTCTGGAAACGCAGCGTTGGTGTGATCGGTCTGTATGTCTTGATCGGCATCGTTTCGCTCGTACTTCCAAGTAAGGCTTCTAAAACAGTTTCAGTTACTGGGTACCACGCTTTACATCGCGTTGACGTAGTCGGGCATCTTCTCGCCCTTCTGCAGGCGAACGTAAGCCTTCTTCCAATCAGGGCGGAAACCGGAGAACTTGCCCCGGCGACGCTCCTTGCCCAGGAAGTTGGCGGTGCGCACGCTCCGTACCTTCACCTTGAACAGCGTCTCTACCGCCTGCTTGACCTCGGTCTTGGTTGCGTCCGGAGCCACGTCAAAAACCAGCGTGCTTTCCACTTCTTTGACGCCCAAGCCCTTTTCAGTAATGAGGGGGCGCTTGATCACGTTATAGAGAGTCGGCATCAGGCCACCTCCGAACCGGCCGCAAGCTTGCGCCGGGAAACTGTCTTCTTCAACGACTCCTGCAATTGCTCGATCGCGGCGCGGGAAAAAATGGCCCGCTCGTAGCGCAGCAGATCGTAAGGATGAACTTCCTTGGTGAGCATCAACTCCACCCGATCGAGGTTGCGCGAACCGAGCAGCAGAGCGCGGCCTGGTTCCTGGCCACCCTCGACTAACAAGGTGGTCCGCTTGGCATCGAGCCTGTCGAGCGCGGCGCGATAGGCCTTGGTCTTGGCGTCTGCCAGCTCGAGGCTCTCGACCACGGTCAGCTTGCCATCGGCCAGCTTCGAGGCCAGAGCAGAGCGGAGCGCGCCGAGCAGCTTCTTGCGGGGAAAGGCGTAGTCATAGCTGCGCGGCTGGGGTCCGTGAACCGTGCCGCCGTGCCGCCATAGGGGAGAGCGCACCGAGCCTACACGAGCCCGTCCTGTCCCCTTCTGCTTCCACAACTTCTTGCCTGCGCCGGAGACCAGCTTCTTGTTCTTGGTGGCGGCCGTGCCTTGCCGCATCGCGGCGCGATAATGCTTCACCGCTTCCCACAGCAGCGCCTCGTTGATCTGGTCAGCCGCGAAGATCTCGTCTGCCAGCTCGAGCGAGCCTACCTTTTGTCCATCGAGATCCACTACATCAATCTGTGCCATATGCAATTCCTTGAAACACTTATCGCCCCTCAGGGGCTAAAGCCCGTCGTATTCTCAGTCGTTTACGGCCCGACTAAAGTCGTGCCCTGATACAAAACACGAGTTTTTCCGCAACCTGTAAAGTCGTGCCCTGATACAAAGCCCTAAAGTCAGCGCAGTCGTACAAAATCTGAGCCAGTGGCCTGATGCAAGACCCTATTTCTTCGCCTTGGCGCCTGAGGGCTTGCCGCCGGAAGCCTTCTTCGAGGCCTTCAACGGATCGACCGTACCGCCGCCACCAAAGCCACGACGCTCACGCGGCGGCGCCTTGGATTTGGAAATCATCACGTAGCCATCGCGCGGTCCGGGAATCGCACCCTCGACCATCAACAAGTTCTCGTCCAGGTCGATGCCGCGAATGCGCAGATTGCGCACCGTAACCCGCTCCGCTCCGAAGTGACCCGGCATGCGCTGCCCGGGAAAAACGCGCGAAGGGAACGAGGATGCACCAATCGAGCCCTGCACCTGAAACATGTGACCGTGCGCCTTCGGGCCACCGCCAAAATGGTGGCGGCGAACAACGCCGGCAAAACCACGGCCCTTGCTTGTGCCAACCACATCGACGTACTTGGCGTCTTCGAAAATATCTACCAGCACTTTGTCGCCCGCCTTCAGTGCCGGAGCGGCGTCTTCACCGCCGGAGCTCTTGACCAGCTCCAGGGGGACTTCGCGCATCAACTTCACTGGCGGCACATTGTTCTTGGCGAAGTGACCAGCCATTGGCTTGTTCACCTTGCCACCCTTGACGAACTCGATCAGGCCGATCTGCGCCGCGCTATAGCCGTCACCGGCCAGCGTCTTCAGCTGGGTCACCACGCAGGGACCTGCCTGCAGCACGGTGACCGGGTGGACTTCACCCTTGTCATCGAACAACTGCGTCATCCCGATCTTCTTGCCCAGAATTCCTGTTACCGACATGTGCTCTCCTGCTTACTTCTCGAAGGCCTTAATTTCGACATCAACGCCGGCCGGAAGATCGAGCTTCATCAGCGCATCGATGGTTTGCTGCGTGGGCTCGAGAATATCGATCAGCCGCTTGTGCGTGCGGATCTCGAAGGCCTCGCGCGATTTCTTGTCGACGTGCGGGGAACGCAGCACGCAGTATTTGTTCTTCACGGTCGGCAACGGAATGGGACCCGCGACCTGCGCTCCGGTGCGCTTCGCCGTCTCGACGATTTCGCCGGTCGAGGTATCGAGTACGCGATAGTCGTAAGCCTTAAGCCGAATGCGAATTCTTTGTCCTACCATCTCAATTCCCTCTTGCCACTCAACTGCTCTGCTGGTTTCCGCCCTGCCCGCTCGGTAGCCGGCAGGGCGGAAAACTTACTTGATAATCTCGGTGATGGTTCCGGCGCCTACCGTACGGCCACCCTCGCGGATGGCAAAACGCAGACCCTTTTCCATTGCCACCGGGGTATGCAGCTCAATCTCCAGCTGCACATTGTCGCCCGGCATCACCATCTCCGTGCCTTCCGGCAGCTTCGCCGTCCCGGTCACGTCCGTGGTGCGGAAGTAGAACTGCGGCCGGTAGCCATTGAAGAACGGCGTGTGACGGCCGCCCTCCTCCTTGCTCAGCACGTAAATCTCGCCCTTGAACTTGGTGTGCGGCGTAATCGACCCCGGCTTGGCCAGGACCATCCCGCGCTCCACGTCTTCCTTGGCAATGCCGCGCAGCAGCAGACCCGCGTTGTCGCCCGCAAGTCCTTCATCCAGCTGCTTTTTGAACATTTCGACACCGGTGACCACCGTCTTGCGGGTTTCCCGGAAGCCGACGATCTCCGCTTCCTCGCCGACCTTGATCTTGCCCCGCTCGATCCTGCCCGTCACCACCGTGCCGCGGCCGGAAATGGAGAAAATGTCTTCAATCGGCATCAGGAAGGGCTGGTCGATGGCACGCGCCGGCAAGGGTACATTCTTGTCCACCGCATCCATCAACTCATCAATCTTGGCTTCCCATTGCGCTTCCCCGTTCAACCCACCTAAAGCCGAGCCGCGAATCACCGGCACATCGTCTCCAGGGAAGTTGTACTTCGAGAGCAGTTCCCGCACTTCCATCTCCACCAGATCGGTCAGCTCTTCGTCTTCCACCGCGTCACACTTGTTCAGAAACACCACGATGTACGGAACACCTACCTGGCGGGCCAAAAGCACGTGCTCCTTGGTCTGCGGCATGGGACCATCGGTTGCCGCCACCACCAGGATCGCTCCGTCCATCTGCGCCGCGCCGGTGATCATGTTCTTGATGTAGTCGGCGTGACCAGGGCAGTCCACGTGCGCGTAGTGACGGTTGGCCGTCTCGTACTCCACGTGCGCGGTGGCAATCGTAATGCCGCGCTCCCGCTCCTCGGGCGCATTGTCAATCGAATCAAACGAACGAAACTGTATCTTCGGATTGTGCTTCGACAATACCTTGGTGATCGCCGCTGTCAAAGTCGTCTTGCCGTGATCAATGTGCCCAATCGTCCCCACGTTCACGTGCGGCTTGGACCGGTCAAACTTCTCCTTCGCCATCTCGTCCCTCTCTCCTGCTTAAATCAAAAACCTTTGCAATTCCGGGCTAAACCCCCAGGACTACGTCCTGGGTCATTTTCAGCCGTCCCTTCGGGACTGATTCGTGTTTCAATTTCCACCCAGGACTACGTCCTGGGCTACTCAGCCGTCCCTTCGGGACTAATTTCCGAACCGGCGGCGCGGGTTGTACGGGCTAAAGCCCGCACGGCATCAGCCGTGCCCTTCGTGCTTACTTGCCCTGGTTGCGGCCAATGATCTCTTCCGACACCGACCGCGGCGCTTCTTCGTAGCGGTTGAAGTGCATCGAGTAATTGGCCCGGCCCTGTGTCGAAGAGCGCATGTGGGTGGCATACCCGAACATCTCGCTCAACGGCACATTGGCCTTGATGACTTGCGATCCGGCACGATGCTCCATGCCTTCGATCCGGCCGCGGCGGGAGTTCAGGTCACCGATGATGGTTCCCATATACTCCTCAGGCACTACCACTTCGACCGACATCACCGGCTCCAGCAATACCGGAGTCGCCTTGCGGGCCGCTTCCTTGAACGCCATCGATCCGGCAATCTTGAAGGCCATTTCGTTGGAGTCGACATCGTGGTAACTGCCGTCAAAGAGAGTCGCCTTGACGTCGACGATCTCGTAGCCGGCCAGCACACCGCCCTGCAGCGCCTCACGAATGCCCTGCTCGGTCGGCTTGATGTATTCCTTGGGCACCACACCGCCCTTGATGTCGTTGACAAACTCAAAGCCTTTGCCGGGCTCGTTGGGCTCGACACGGATCTTTACGTGGCCGTAGTTGCCCGAGCCACCGGTCTGACGAATGTACTTGCCTTCCGCCTCCGCCTTCTTGCGAATGGTTTCACGATAGGCGACTTGCGGCTTACCGACATTGGCCTCGACCTTGTACTCACGCATCATGCGGTCGACGATGATTTCCAGGTGCAACTCGCCCATGCCGCTGATGATGGTCTGGCCGGAGTCAGGATCAGTGTGAACTTTGAAGGTGGGATCTTCCTGCGCCAACTTGGCCAGGGCCATGCCCATCTTCTCCTGATCAGCCTTGGTCTTCGGCTCGACCGCCACATGGATGACCGGGGCCGGGAAATCGATCGATTCGAGCACGATCGGCGATTTGTCGGTGCAAATGGTATCGCCCGTAACCAGGTTCTTGAGGCCTACGCAGGCGCAGATGTCGCCGGCATAGATCTCGACAATCTCTTCCCGCTTGTTGGCATGCATCTTGAGCAGGCGCCCGATGCGCTCGCTCTTGCCGGTACGCGGATTGAGCACCGTGTCGCCCGTCTTCAGGTGGCCGGAATAGAGCCGGACAAAGATCAGCTGTCCGACAAAAGGATCGGTCATGATCTTGAAGCCCAGCGCGGTCAACGGCTCAGAGTCGTCGGCATGGCGAAGGATGACCTCTTCCATGTTGTCCGGATTGTGGCCCTCGATCGGGGGCACATCGAGTGGGCTGGGCAGGTACTCAACCACCGCGTCGAGCAGCGTCTGCACACCCTTGTTCTTGAACGAACTGCCGCACAGCACGGGGAAGAGCTTCATCCCGATGACTGCCCCGCGCAGCGCCTTGCGCAACTCAGCCGCCGTGGGCGTTTCGCCCTCGAGAAACTTGTGCAGCATCTCGTCATCGTTCTCGGCCACCGATTCGACCAGCTGCATGCGGAAGGCTTCCGCCTTCTTGAGCAGGTTGGCCGGAATCTCTTCGACGTCGTACTTGGCGCCCATGGTTTCGTCGTGCCACAGGATGGCGCGCATCTCGATCAGGTCGATCACGCCCTTGAAGCCGGCTTCCTGGCCGATGGGAATTTGAATGGCTACCGGGCGGGCGTTCAACCGCTTGCGGATGGTGTCGATGGCATGCTCGAAGTCGGCGCCCATCTTGTCCATTTTGTTGATGAAGCAAATGCGGGGCACACCGTACTTGTCTGCCTGCCGCCACACGGTCTCCGATTGCGGCTCTACGCCATGCACGGCGTCAAAGACGGCAACTGCGCCGTCGAGCACGCGCAGGCTGCGCTCCACCTCCGCGGTAAAGTCCACGTGGCCAGGGGTATCGATAATGTTGATGCGGATATCGCGCCAGGTGCAAGTGGTGGCAGCCGAAGTAATCGTGATGCCGCGCTCTTGCTCCTGCTCCATCCAGTCCATCGTCGCTGTGCCTTCGTGCACTTCGCCGATGCGATGGGTAATGCCGGTATAAAACAAAATCCGCTCCGTCGTTGTGGTCTTGCCGGCGTCGATGTGCGCCATGATTCCGATGTTCCGGCAACGATCGAGTGGTACTAGACGAGGCACGGTTTTCTCTCACTCTCGCGCGAGACGTAAGACTCGCGATTCTTCTTGCTGCTTTTGTTACGCCTGTCCCTTACTGGCTGCAGGCCCCGGGTGCTTAACGTTCAACTACCAGCGGTAGTGGGCAAATGCCTTGTTGGCTTCGGCCATGCGATGGACATCTTCTTTTTTCTTCATCGCTGCGCCGCGGCCGTTGGCCGCATCCAGCAGTTCGCTGGTTAACTTGTCGATCATGCCTTTTTCGCCCCGCGCGCGGCCGTAGGTCACCAGCCAGCGGATGGCGAGCGAGGTGCGCCGCTCGGGATTGACTTCGATCGGCACCTGATAGTTGGCGCCGCCCACGCGACGCGTCTTGACTTCCAGCAGGGGCTTGCAGTTCTCAACTGCCTTCTTGAACAACTTCAACGCCTCGTCGCCACCCTTTTGCTCCAGGTTGGTCATCGCCTGGTAGAAGATGCCCTGAGCGGTCGACTTCTTGCCGTCCCACATCATGGAGTTGACGAACTTTGTAACCAGCGACGAGTTGTAAACCGGATCGGCGGCCACTTCCCGTTTCGCGATATGTCCTTTTCTCGGCATAAAAACCCTGCATTCCCTTCCGCTATTCGTTGTGCGCCAACGGGCGCTCAATCCTTTAACTACTAATTACTGGGCGCTCTTACTTCGCGCCACTCTTGGGGCGCTTGGCGCCGTACTTCGAACGGCTCTGCTTGCGGTTGGCCACGCCTACCGAATCGAGCGTGCCACGCACCACGTGATAGCGCACGCCGGGCAGATCCTTCACACGGCCCCCGCGGATCAGAACAATCGAGTGCTCCTGCAGGTTGTGGCCGATGCCGGGGATATAGGTCGTGACTTCGACGCCGTTGGTCAGGCGAACGCGCGCGACCTTGCGCAAGGCCGAGTTCGGCTTCTTGGGCGTTTGCGTGTAAACGCGGGTGCAGACGCCGCGCCGCTGTGGCGATCCCTGGAGCGCCGGCGATGCGGTCTTGTACCGCGCCGCGGTGCGGCCTTTTCTCACGAGCTGACTGAATGTAGGCAAACCTTACTCCTTAAAACTTCCGCATTGCGTGGGCAAAATACATCCCAGATCGGTTTCACCGATCGGACGCGAAGAGACCGCCTTCGCCAAAACTGCTGCGCCGCACATCACCGACTGCGCCTGAACCCGGCGCTCATCGGTGCACGAAGCCGGCTTGCTTCGCGCCTGTTTGCTGCATACCAGACGAGAACTTCGACGGTGGCCGCGCGTTTCTTCTCAAATCCAGCTTTGGCGGGCACATGCGCTCACGCGCTATTGCGCCCCGTGCCGGATCAGGCACCGGAAAATCGGGCACCAGAGAAGAAGCCAGTTCCGTTTCGAAGTTCCGGCCCGCATAGCCTCCCCAGGTGGGAGGTGTCGCAAAGGCCGATGCGATTGTTTCCCCTACATCACGCGAGCGTTTTGCAGGGACCCTGATGAATGGGCCGCAAAGTACTGCTGCCTGTCTTAAGCGCGCCTTACCGGTAAAGGCTCGTATTGCTCGCCTTTACTGCGGCACATCCTTCCAGCACGCACTTTACGGGCTTATGCGGAACCTTCTTAAGATACCAAGGCGCGCCTCCGGCGTCAATGTCGCGGGGACGGGGCGGTCGCACGACCGCGACTGGGCAGGCTGCGAAAGAGAGCAAGATGCCAGTCCCGGGTCTGCTGGATCTCGCAAATTTGGTGAGGATGCCCAGGACTGCCCCGGATTTCCCGCACGCTGCTCTAGACAGGTCTGCGTATGCGGCTTTCACGGAAAGCCGCACGAGGCTCCTTGGTTCCACCAAGTTACACAGGAAATCCGGGTACCTCCAGGGATACTCTCAGCCAGACTTGTCCAAATTAGCTTTTTTCGATCGGCTGATTTGACAGCACTCGCTGAAAACAAGCTATCAACGCGTATCGCGACCAGTCCCGAAGGGACGGCTGAAAATAGCCCAGGACACGGCCCCATAAGCGCTAACTTGTTTGGGATGTTTTTCGTTAAAACTCCCACAAAATCGTCATCCTGAGCGGAGCGCCTCACAGATTTATCGCGCGTCCACAGTGCTTGTGGCGCGGAGTCGAAGGACCCCGGCGGTGCTTATCTTACCCATGCTGCTCGGAGCTTTTCAGCCACCGAAGCCCGCACCGGGCGTACCGCCATGGTCTTTCCCTGGGGCCGAGGACCAAGAACTTGCGAGCATCTTGCTGTGTCAGGCGGCTAAATCTACATTCTCAGCAGCCATGCAGGCACGCTTTACAAGCGCTACCCCAGCAGATCCTCTTCTCGGCTTCGGTGGTCGAAAAGCTCCGAGCAGCATGGGTAAGATAAGCACCGCCGAGGTCCTTCGACTCCGCGCCACAAGCACTGTGGCGCGCGATAAATCTGTGAGGCGCTCCGCTCAGGATGAATACAGAAAGCGGGCTCCAGGGGTGAATATCCCCTTCCGGATTAAAGCCAGAACCCGGGACACAGGCACCTGTCAGAATTCCCGGTGAGAGCAGCCAAAAAGGAATCGGCGTAGCCAAATTATGGTGGCCGAGCACCTCAACGATGCCGACGAGAGCTCCACCGAGCACGATCGCCGTCCACGCTCGAGTCATCATGCGTGCACTCTACTACAGCATTCCGGCGGTTTGGTGAACCAGAGACAAGAGAACGGGTATGCTAGCATGCGTCCTAAATGTCTGCGCCTTGCCCCCCACGATGGCTCTTAACTCTGCGCTTCTGCGCCGGTCTTGGGTTGGCTGCGACGGCTCTTGCCGCCAGCCCCACCGCCTTACTTGGCCAGAGCGCTGCCGGCTCTTCTAAAGCTGTCGATCCCCGTATTGCCAATGTCATTTCCGAACTGGAGAGAACGCGCGGCATTCATCAGGCGGCACTTTCCCCGGACGCACAGCTGATCGCTTGGGTCGTTGATGGAGACGGGGGCACCGAGATTCAGAGTGCATCCACGGCTGACCCGGCCCACGCCCACCGGATCACCGCCGGGACCGGAGCCCCCTGCCTGGAGGAATATCTGGCCTGGTCTCCGGACAGCAAGGAGCTTGCTTTTACCTCCGACTGCAACGGCCATGCCGGCGGCGCCATGGACCAAGCGGATGTCTATCTCGCCGCCCCGGGAGCACCCAGTTCTTCGCCACGGCGGCTCACCCATCTGCACGGCGGAGTGACCAGCCTGGCTTTTTCCCCGGACGGTTTGCATATTGCCTGCCTTTATATAGAAGGCGCCACCCGGCCGGCCGGGGCGCTGGCCCCCATGAAGCCGCCGGCCGGCGTAATCGGGGTCGAGGGGGTGGAGATCCAGCGGCTGGCCACCATCGAAACCGCTTCCGGTGAATTCCGCCAGGTCACCCCAGCTACCCTGCACGTCTATGAATATGACTGGGCGCCTGACTCCGGCCAGCTGGCGTATGTCGCCGCACCCCCGCCTGGGGAGAACAACTGGTGGGTGGCCCAGCTCTACACCCAACGGCTGGCAGGCGGCCAGCCGCGAGCGGTGCTCGACCCGGAACACACGCCCGGGCCGCTGCACGGATTGCAGATCGCGGTTCCCCGCTGGTCGCCGGATGGGCAAGAGATCGCCTTCATCGGTGGGCTGATGAGCGACCAGGGGGCCACCGGCGGCGATATCTATTTGATCTCCGCTGCAGGCGGAGCGGCCAAGAACCTTACCCGGGACTCGGACCAGAGCGCGGCCTGGATTCATTGGCTCAAGCCAACCCAACTCCTGGTCTCCTGGATCAAGTCGGGCCAGGTGGAGATCGGGGAGTTGGACTCTGTCAGCGGAAAGAGCACGGGGAGCAACCTAACCATCCCCGCCTCGGTCGGCGACGGACGCATGGAGAATAGCCTCTCCATTGCGAAGGAGAGGGTGGCGTATATCAAGAGTTCCTTCTCCGACGCGCCCGAGGTTTACCTAGGTCAGCTGGGCGAGCCGGCGCATCCCATCACGCGCTACAACGACGCCCTCAAAGCTCTCTGGGGCAAGTCTGAATCGGTCCACTGGACCAGCGACGCATTCCCCGTCCAGGGTTGGTTGCTGTACCCGGCCCATTACGATCCGGCCAGGAAGTACCCGCTCATTGTCAGCGTGCATGGCGGTCCCTCAAGCGCGGTGCTGCCGAAATGGCCGGACCTGGGTTACAACCCGATCGCCTTCTCCGCGCTGGATTACTTCGTGCTCATGCCCAATCCGCGCGGCAGCTACGGCGAGGGGGAGGCCTTTACCCAGGCCAACCGGAAGGATTTCGGCTACGGCGACCTGCGCGACATCCTGGCCGGCGTCGACGCCGTGAGCGCGAAGTTGGGCATCGATCAGCAGCGCATCGGCATCACGGGTTGGAGCTACGGCGGCTTCATGACCATGTTCGCCGTGACCCAGACACAACGCTTTCACGCCGCGGTCGCCGGCGCCGGCATCTCCGACTGGAAGAGCTATTACGGGGAGAACTCCATCGACCAATGGATGATTCCCTTCTTCGGCGCCTCGGTGTACGACGACCCCGCGGTGTACGCCAAGAGTTCGGCCATCGACTTCATCCACAACGTCAAGACGCCGACCCTGGTGGTGGTCGGCGACCGGGACGGAGAGTGTCCCGCTCCGCAGTCGTTCGAGTTCTGGCACGCCTTGCGCGCCGAACACGTGCCCACCCAGCTAGTGGTCTACCCGGATGAAGGACACCACTTCAACTCGCCGCAGCACCGCCGCGATGTGCTGGCGCGGGCTTTGTCGTGGTTTGAGCAATACATGCCGCCAAGCTAGATGCCGGCGCAGTGAACCCGCGACCGCAAGCCAGCCCTGTTGCCTCAGGGCTCAGTCCCTTCTACACTTAGGACGTTGACCACACAACTCTGCACGCGGATCGAGGCGGCGGCTACGGTGCCAGCGATCATACGAGGTATAGCCACGCTCCAGAAGACACTGGAGAAATAGAGTGGCGCGGAGTTGGATTCTGGAACAAGTGCTTAGAGCAGTGCGGTTGCACCACCAGAACGCGCGAGGTGTGGCTTTTCTTGACGGAAAAGCCGCGTGGAAGGCAGCGGCTCCGGCGTGCAGCTATCGGGGATTCGTTCGAGTAGTTCATCAACCGCCGGGGGCGGCGACACCCGGCGGGGAGGTTTCATGCAGCGGTTTTTGACTTTCGTGGTTTTGTTACTCCTTACCGTTCCTGTGGGTCTTTCCATCCAGGGCTGTGCCAACAAGAATGCAAATTACTGCAACGGATCCGGCTACGGCTACCTGAAGACGCAGCCAGTCTCGATCTCGCTTCAGCCGCAGACCACTGGGTTGTCAGTTGCGTTCTCGCAAACCTCGCAGCTGCAAGCTCCCTCCGCTTTAAACTGCGCTGGCACCGCTGCATCGATCGGCACTTACACGTACGGCACCACGGACCGCACCATCGCCGACGTTTCGCCCACTGGCGCCGTGTGCGGGGGAACCTGGAATCTCCATACCCCGGCGGTGGCTGCTTACACCACCTGCGTTCCCACCAACAAGACCGGCGTCGCGTATATGACCGCCAGCGCAGCGGGATTTACCAGCAACCAGGTCGCGGTCTATTCCCATCCGCCCATCACCAGTCTCGCGGTCTCCGGCCCGACGAACAGTACCACCGGCAAGCCGGAGTGTCTTTCGCAGGGCCTCACTTCGCAGCTGGACGCCACTGCCTACTACACCAATAGTGCCGGGCAGCAGGTTCTTCTTTGCAGCCCCAATATCCTGCCGGGCGGAGGTTATGGCCCTAACGACTGCAATAACGTCATCGGCCACTTGACCTACTCGGCGGGCAGCGCGGGCGTGGTCACCATCGACCAGAATGGCGTCGCGACAGCCCAGGCTCCGGGCTCTACCCTGATCACCGGCACCATTGCCCAGACCAGCAGCAACGCCGGCTATTTCTATACCTGCCCGCCGGCCAAGATCGCTCTGAGCGTGGCCTCGACCGGCGCCACCAGCGCCAACATCACGCTCAATACACCCCTGTCGCTCACGGCTACGGTTACGGACGTCAACAACAACGTGATCAACGGACTGGCGCTGAGCTATGTCTCCACCAACCCGGGGAGCATCGCCGTCAGCTCCGCCGGCGCGGTGACCGCCGCATTTCCCTCCAACTCGGCGATCACTGCCATCTGCCAGCCGACAACGTGCAATCCAGCGCCGATCAACGAGATGGGAACGCTGGGCACAGGGGTTCCGGCAATCAGCAATTTCGTGCAGATCGCGTCCCCGGGCAAGAACAGCAACTTCATCTGGGTCTCGAGTCCAGGGTCGCCGTATTTCGTGCCCATCGATTTGTCGACCGGGACCATAGGCACGCAGATCAAGCTGCCCTACTCGCCGAACTCCATGGTGCTTGATCCTACGGGCACGACACTTTATTTCGGCAGCTACCACGAGTTGATGACGTATACCGCGTCAACGAATAGCTTGGCTTCCGAGGTGACCAGCATACCCGGCGTCGTCCTGGCGGTCTCGCCCACCAACTCCGCCGTGGTGGTGAACGACCAACTGCGAGGCGTCATCTACCTCTACACGCCCACAACCACAAGCGGAACAGGTACCACGGCAACGACTTCAGGGGGAAGCTATACCTCCATCGCCGGAATCGCCCAGAGAGCCGCCTTCACCGCCGATGGCCAGACCGTCTACATCGTGGGCGACGGGGTGCTCTATATACACAACTCCTTTACCGGCTGGTCGACCGAACCCCTGCCTGCGAGTCAAGGCACCACCGGCACGGGCGTTTGCCCGGCGACCAACACCACGAGTCCTATTCCCACCGATCCCACGACGTATCCGCCCAACACGACGGCGAACCCCAACAACACCTTCAACATGTTCTGCTCACCTGATCTGGCCGTGACGATTCCGGCCGCCGCGGTCTTTGTCTCCGGCTCGCCTACCTCCGCCTATGGGCAATGCCCGGAGACCACGGTAAAGCCGGTGGTGAATTATCCCGAAGCCACTACGGTCGCGGTTGTCTCCGACCACGTGGCCTCCACCACCGACGGCAAACACATCATCGGCGCCACCGCGAATCCGCCGACACTCACCGACCTCTCGATCACAGTGCCGATCGATGCCTGCCCGACTGACGCGAACAGCCAAACCACGGGGATCGTCTTCAACCCTCCGCCGGTGGCGAATCAGGCATCGCTGGCGGCCTACGGCATTACCAACGTCAACCAGGTGATCGCCGCCACCAACTCGCTGGAGGCTTTCGTTACCTATAGCAGCGACGCCGCGACACCACCGGCAGGGGGCGCGCTGTTGCCGGTCTACAAACCTTCTGCGACGGCCGGCACGCTGGGAACGCTCAGCAGTGTCAAGCTCACCGGCAATGCATTGGCTCCTGTGGCGGGTATCTTCTCTCCCGATAACACCATCTTCTTCGCCGGCACCACGGGCGACGACCTGCTGCACCTGATCGACACCACTACCCTGCTCGACACACAGCAGATCAACCCCAAACTTACGGATATCAATGGCAAGCCGCTGCCGCCTGTCTTCCTGGCGGTCAAACCGCGGCCCACTACCTAGCGGGGTGGTTGCTTGGGTTTGAAGAGGACGCGCGGAACAGGTTGGGGAGAACTTTTGGAAGGACGTATTTCAGGGGCTAAAGCGCTCATCTGATTAGCCGTTGCGGCACGGCTGAACAGGCTGCGGAAAAAGTCCGCACCGAACAGGAAAGCAATACCTCAGGGGCTAAACCTCAATTTCCTGTACGTGGATGCTGGATAGATCCGCGTGTGCGGTTTTCTCTCAAGGAAAACCGCATGAAGTGCCATGGCTCGTTAGGCCTATACAGGAAATTGAGGGCAGCCCGTCATATTCTCAATCGGTTTACGGCCCGACTAAAGTCGTGCCCTGACACAAAACATGAGTTTTTCCGCAGCCTGTGAAGCCGTGCCCTTCGTGCGACTTTTTCCGCAACGGGTAGAGCCCCGACATCAACCCGGCAAGTTCTTTGGCCGCAGTGTCTGCGTGAGAACTCCAAATTAAAAGCTCAGTCCCTTCGAGGACGGGCGAAGCCGGAACACTTCTGCGGAATTTTTTATTTTCCTTGAGCGGGGGTGACAAATGGGGCGTGGCACATCAACAGCGACTATCCCGCTCAAGCCCCAAAAAAACGATTGTGGTGCTGGCTGTTTGGGCCTATCAGTCGCCGGCGAGGGGAATGGGGGAGGGTCCTGGGCTGCAAGCGCCTTCACGCTCCCAGCCGAGGACTTCTGAGATCTGGTCGGCGAGCGTTAAGGGATCGAAGGGCTTGGAAAGGATCGCGGCCGCGCCCAGTTCATCGAGCTTGCGCCGATCCTGCCCCTGCACTTTCGCGGTCAGCAAAAGCACAGGAATGTGAGCGGTGTTTCCGTTCTGCTTGAGGATCTGGTAGGTTGTCGGGCCATCAATGTCGGGCATCATGACATCCAGCAGAATGGCATCCGGTTGTTCCAGCGAGGCGCGCCGTATGCCTTGTGCTCCGGAGGGGGCCAGGATGACCTGCCAACCGGCAATGGTTTCCAGGCTGAGCGCAGTCACCTCACGAATATCGGCTTCATCATCGATGATTAGTATGCGAGGGATCATGCCGGTGCCTGCTCTCGGTGTTGTTATCACTCTAGGTTCAGTGCCCCGGGGCGTACATAACACTTGCTGTGCATTACCTTGATAACAGGCCAGTTAGAAGATTTTTCCACTATAGGGAAGATTTTTCGCGGGGAGCGGTGGGGGCTTTTGGATAATCGCCGCCGCTGGGCTATTTGCGGCAAGCGACAAGGGGTGAGAGGAGCTTTCCACTGTACCTTCCCACGATCGAGAGAAGATCGGGTATGCTAGAGCAGTTTCGCAATGACGCGGCCTGATAAAGATCGCGAGGTGTGGTTTTCTTTGGGAGAAAACCACGAAAAAAGCCTACCACTTCGATGTTCACCAATTGCGAAAATGCTAGACCCCGGTAGAAACGCGAGGAACAGAATGACCAGATTGCTCAGAGTGTGCATAGGTACGATGACGCTGCCGGCTTTGCTGGCGCTTTCGGCTTCGGCGGCCAGGAACAAGGGGCTTGAAGTGGACTTCAAGACCAGCCAGGGTCAGGACGCGGGAACAGCGACGCTCACCCCCGCCGGCAATGGGGTCAAGGTCAAGCTGAACCTGATGAATCTTCCCGAGGGCGAGCATGCGCTGCACGTCCATCAGAACGCGAAATGCGATGGGCCGGATTTCAAGACCGCAGGCGGCCATTTCAATCCCGACAATAAAGAACATGGAACTAAGAATCCCAAGGGACCTCACGCGGGCGACATGCCCATGAACCTGCAGGTAATGGCGGACGGCACGGACCACGTCTCCTTCGTGACCAACAGCATCTCTCTCAAGAAGGACGCGAAAAACTCGGTCTTCGCCAACGGGGGCACAGCGTTCGTCATTCACGAGAAGGCGGACGACATGATGACCGACCCCACGGGCAATGCGGGCGGCAGAATCGCTTGCGCGGTCATCGCCGCACCGTAGTCAGGAACGTGATCCACATTTTACCTCAGGCACTGTGACATTTGCGGATCACGCCGCCGGCTGTCTTTCAGGTTGGCAACAACCACTGCATCAAAATGGCTCCGCCGAGCGAAAGCAGCAGCGCCACCGGCATGGCGATGGCTCCCACCTGAAGAAGGGCGAAGCTTACATCGAGCTTTTCTTACGCAGGGCAAGTAGCCAAAGAATCGTCGCCAGCGAAATCGGCTTAACGGGTCAGGAAAGAGATCAACGACGCGAGTGTCGAGCGACCGGGGGCGCGACCGGGGCGAGGTATTTGGCAATACCCGCAGGCGGCAGGGTGGGTGCCAGGAGTTGACCTTGCACAAAATCGCAACCCAGGGTCCGTAGGCACTCCAACTGATCGGCGCGCTCCACTCCTTCGCCTACGACCTTCAAGCCAAGACCGTGGGCCAGGGCAACGATGCCCTGCACGATGGTATAGGTCCCGTTGGGTTCCGAGATGCGCTCGACGAAGGAGCAATCAACTTTGAGCGTGCTGACGGGAAGCTGATGAAGGTGGCTCAGACAGGAGTAACTGGTGCCGAAGTCGGCCACGGAAAAGTGAACGCCCAACGCGGCCAGACTGCGCATCTGAGATGCGACCTCGGGGCGGTTGCGCATGACCGTGCTCTCGGTGACGATCAGTTCGAGCAGGCGCGGGTCGAGGCCGAACCTGGTCACACTGCTGAGCACGCGGGCGGAAAAATCCGAGTGCAGAAACTGCAGCGGAGAGACGCAGAAAGATACGCGCAGCGGGGTGAGCTTCTTGTTTTGCCACTCGATGCTCTGGCGGCAAACCTCGTCCAGAACCCATTCGCCTAAGGGTACGATCAGGCCGCGCTCCTCGGCAACGGGCAGGAACCTATCCGCTGCGATCGAGCCGAGTTGGGGATGGTTCATCCGCAAAAACGCTTCGAGGCCGCATAGATTGCCCACCATGGAGTACTGCGGCTGGTAATAGAGCTCCAGTCCCTCGCCCTTGAGCGCGCTGCGCATGAATCGTTCCAGCTCGCTGACCTCGCTGGCGGAGGAGCTGATCTGCGAAGAGACGAGAAGATATTGGCCCCCGCCGGACTGCTTGGCGCGGTACATCGCGGCATCGGCCGAGCGACGGAGCTGCACGGAGTCGGTTCCATCATCGGGGTAGATGGCAATGCCGATCGATGCCGAGATGTCGAAGGAGTAATCCTCGACTACGATCGGCTGGTTGATGCTTTCGAGCACATTGCGCGCGACCATCAGGGCGCTGGTTTTGTTGGCCAGCTCGCCCAGAATGATCACGAACTCGTCCCCGCCGGTGCGGGCAAAGGTGTCGACGGCGCGCAGGCGGGCGGAGATCCGCGCCACTACCTGTTGCAAGCATAAGTCGCCGGCGGCATGGCCAAAGGAATCGTTGATCTGTTTGAAGCGATCCAGATCCAGACAGAGGAACGCGGCTTGCTGTCCGTAGCGGGCGGCCTGGGCCAGACTCTGTTGGATTCGATCCTCCAGCAGAAGTCGATTGGGCAGCCCGGTGAGCGTGTCGTGATGTGCCTGGTGAAGCAGCTGCTCATGCAGTTGCTGGCGGTCGGTGACATCCTGTATCAGGACAAAACTGCACTTCCGCCCCATGTAGTCGATGCGATGGGACGCCATATCCACCTGGATGTAGGAGCCGTCTTTACGGCGGTGGCGCCAAGGGCCGGCGAGCTGGGTGGGGTTGGTACCGGAATTGTCCCTGAGAATCGCCGCGTCTTCGGTAGGCCGCAGATCGCGCACGGTCATGCTCTGAAATTCCTCGCGGGTGTAGCCGTAGTGGGCCACCGCGGCGTCGTTGACCTCGAGAATGCGGAGGCTCCCCGATTCCTGCACCCACATGGGATGCAGGTGGGCGGCGAAGAGCAGACGATAATGCTCCATGGCGCGGCCCGCAGCCAGGAACTCGTCCTCCAGCAAGGTCAGGATCATGCCGAAAGCCACGAAATACTTGGGCACATTCCACAGGCCGGGAGGGATCTGCGCGGCCGGGATCAGATATTGGCAAAGCAGCCCAACGGGAAAGACCGAAGCCCATGCCACCAGGCCCAGGATAGAGGTCAAGACTCCAGTCGAGGTACGCCGGAAGTCGAACCAGTAGAGCGCGGCAAAGGTAAGGAAAATCTCAAAAAGAAGAGCCGAAATGCCTTGATCCGGGGCATGATGCACGAGCGCGGCCACGGTCCAGATTTCGCCCAGCGAAAAGGCCAGGGTGATGACTGCCCAAACCCGGCTGCGGCCGCGGCATAGCTTCCACGCCAAGACGATACCACCAGCAGTAGCCACCGTCGCTGCGGCATACAGCGGCCACTGGAGTAGGCCACCGACGACCACGTAGTTGATGTAGAAGAGCGCCGGAAGACCGACGCCGAGCACGGCCAGAGCTCTGCCCACGGCGGTTTCGGAAATGGCCGGGACGGAGAAAAGGAAGCACAGCCCGGAAAGAAACAGCGCGCTGAGGCTCACGCTGTCGACCAACATCTGTCTCCCGTCGGATACAGCCGGGATTAGCAGGGCGGCGAAGTGCAGCAGGACCAGGATCCACCCGGCAACCCAGCAGCGTAATCGCGCGGTCGCACGTTTGCGGTAGATCGAGGCAAACAGCACCACGAGCAGACCCAGAATCAGAATGTCGAGAACTTCGTTCTTCATAAGACGCGGCAGAGAAAGGTGCAAAGAAATACAGTGGGAAGCGCAAACAATCAGCTCTTCCCTGGTGTTAAGTATCGCTCAACTTGGGAAAGACTCAAGGTCACGGAAGTGTGACCGGATGGGGAGGGGTCGTAGGCGCCTCTGCATCCTTTCGTGAAGCGTGTCCCCTGCCTGGCGGCGTTTTATGTTGGGTTTTTGCAGGGGCGCCGGGAGAACCGGTTGGAGGGGGTTAACCGTGCCCTCTACGGCTTGAACACAAAACTGCCTTCTTACGCAATCACCAGCCCTGCGCAGTGCGGCGCGGATAAAGCCGTACCCTACCGGGCAGAGCGGTTTTTTCCCGCAGACTGTTTCAGTTCGTTCGGAGTTGAGGCTGCCGATACGGGAAGACCACTACGCGACAAGACCAAGAATTGGCCTTCCCTAGAGCATTTTCACTTCTACCCTGCACATTCAAGTTGAGCGAAGTGCGGCTTTTCTTGAGGAAAAGCCACGTCGAGAGCAGTTGCTCTGTATGCACCAGAAGTGAAAATGCTTTAGCCTCTACGAGGCAGTCTTCAGTTCTTTTTCGGCGCGCAGCCAATCCTGCTCGGGCGAACCCTCCGGCCAGCCGCGCTCAGCCCAATACTTCTCCGCCAAGCGAGCGATCTCCTCGCGCGAGGGTGCGGGGGATGGCGTCTGCTTCTTTGCTGCCGGTTTCCGTTTCTTGGGAGTCCCGTTCGCCGCTTCTCCGCTTTTGGTCGTCATTCCTATCTCCTTCACAAACCCACATTGAATCGCCCATCCATTCATTCGGGGACATATCAATGATACGAAGGAGAGCGAGCAGTTGTCAGCCAATTCGATAGTAACTTTTGCGTTACCTTGGGTTACATGCCGTATCTCTGGTGCAACGGCACGTCTCACGGCCTGGCGGGGCAGGCGCAGTCAAGCCATGGATGAGGTCTAAGGAGAAGCCTGGGCCTCAACAGGCTGCGGAAAAACTCTGCACTCGGCAGGAAAGCAACACCTCAGGGGCTAAAGCCCGTCGTATTCTCGATCGTCTACGGCCCGACTAAAGAGGTTGCGGAAAAGTCGCTGAACATAGAAAGAAATCATCCCTCAGCGGTAAAGCCGGACCTGTTTGCAAACACTTACGTACGAGCTGAAGCTCGTACCCTTCAGAAACCGGAGTTTTCCCTCAAGCTGTAAGGTCGTGCCCTGATACAGGGCATGAGTTTTCCGCAGCCTGTCAAGCCCCGGTGGCGGGGCTATCGAAGCGCTCCTGGCGGCGGGATATGGCGTTGGACAGGGCGATGGGCGGCTCGGACTGCAGTAGCTGGATACTCCATTCCTTCATCGCCGGCTTGGCCTGCTGCAACTCCGCCAGGTCTGCTCTCCAGTTTCGGAGATGGACCTTGTTGTCGAGCATACGGATCCAGAAGGCGCGGTATTCAGCCAGGTTGAGCTGCTCGACGTTGGCGAACAGCTCCTCGTCCGCAAGCAGCCATTGCCACAGAAACCGGTCCTGGGAGGTTGGCTGGCGGGCAGCGAGCGCCTCATCAGCCAGTTCCTCGTCGGTCGGGAAGGCGTTCAGGGCATAGCCGAAATCGGAGAAATCGCTCTTCTCCCCGGTCTGCTCCGCGATCCGCTTGAGGGTGCGCACCAGGTTGCGACGCGCCGGTCCACGATACGCCCTCTCCTCGATCAATCCCTTATAAAGAGTGACGGCCCGGCGAAGGCCGCGGACAAAGAGATCGCTCCGCGAGCCGTTGTCAGCGGCCTCGTCAGCGAGGTAAAAGCGGCTGCAAAGCAAGGCTTCGACAAAAGTCGCATGCCGCCACTCCGGGTCCACCGACGTGGCGTGGGCGATATCCGCAAAAGCCTGCTTGGATAACGACTCGAGCTGGGGTCGCCCTGCCTTGCGCAGCCAGGAGGGTTCCCTGTCTTGGGATTCCAGGACCTGGTAGGCGGCCAAGGCACGATAGGAATAGCCCTGCGCGATACGGCGCCGATCCACCGCCTCCGGAAAGCGCGACAACTGCAGGAAAAACTGGTCCAGTCGCGCAAAAGCCGTCCATGGATCGGAGCGGGTCAAGTGGGCAACCGCCGATAGCAACAGGCCATTCAGGTAAACCGCCGCATCGGTCTCTGTGGGAAGGTCGCGAAAGGCAAGACGGCCCTGTCCGACGTAGGCCAGATGGTCGATGTCATCGATAACCGCCAGTGCCCGCGGGGCAAAGGCTGTGCCCTCTTCCTGAAAACCCAAGGGCTGCTCGCCCACCTCCTGCAGCAATCCGGGCAAAGCGCTCCTGGCTTCACTCTGCGCATCCCGTAGGACTTCCAGCTGGGCCGCGACGGCTTCGACTTCGGCGACGGCCTGGGACTGATCGTTATCCCAGGCACGCGCCTGCAGGTAGACCTGGATCACAATCAGAGCGGCGATGACCACAAAGACAGCCAGGAACAGCGCCGACGCGATGCGGGTTCGGTGCTGCGCCGCCGCCGCTTCGCGCATAAATTCCTGGGACTGGCGCAATTGGTCGTGAACTGTAGTCAGCTCGGCCTGGAGCTCATCGATAACGATATCTGCGTGCGAAGGGGCGATGGACGCTTGCGCCGGAGGCGCAGGACTGGGCGCGGCGGCCACGGTGATCGGCGGCTGCTGGCGCCGGTACACCGGAGCGGCTGGGGCAGGCGCGGAAAGGGTAGGCTCGGTGGTGGAACCGCCAACCGCTTGGGCTTGGGCGGGAACGCCGATCAGAAGATACAGGCAGGCAAGAAAACCGGCGCCGAGAAGGCCCAGCGCCAGCACTGTCATCCAACCGTTGGTGTGCCTGCGTCGCACCCTGCTAACGGGTTCGCTATCCATTCTGCCTCCGGCAGTACCAGCTAAAGCGTTCTCAGAGTTGTTGGAATCAAGCGACTATTTCTCTGTTGGCTGTTCCCCAAAAAGAACGACCAACAGAGCGGCAGTGACGCCGTCGACGCAACTCGGATAATGCTTTTGAGTATCTGCAACTTCGAGCGGTATAGCAATCCCACTTCCGGAACAGCACGAAGAGCGAAGTGAAGGGATTTTCCTTTGCTTCGCTCTCGCCGTGACCTTACTTACTTTCTATCTCCACCGTGATGGGCTGGGTTAGGTTGAAAGTGACGACACTTTCCGCCGGCACGGAAATGTCTTTATTGCCGGTAAACGCCGCGCCCGCAGTGCCGGCGCCGGCTCCCAGCAGGCCGCCGATCAACGCGCCCTTGCCGCCACCAGCGAGGCCACCGATCAACGCGCCTCCGCCAGCGCCGCCGCCAACGAAACCGGCGGTACGCTTGCCCTTGCCTTTGCCTGTCGCTTCATAAGAACTCGTTGAGACCGAGTAGGTGCCGACGCGGGTGACCGCTATGGCCAAGTCTCCCGAGCCCTTAAACCTGCCCTGGCCTTTGGCGGCAACCACGGTCCCGGTCACCGGAGCACCTGCGCGGATGACCTTAACTCCGTGGACCACCACAGACTGCGCAAGTGTGCCGGTAAACGTGTCGCCCACATTGCTGCTCTTGGCACTGACCGTCTGCTGCATGCGGACGACCAGCGGGGTGCCGCTGGCCACGACATACTTCTGTGGAGGCGGCGGGGGAGGGGGAACTGCAGGAGCCGGCGACGGGGCTGGGGCAGGAGGAGGGGCAGCCGTCATCGCGGCCGGCGGTGGAGCGGGAGCCGGGGTAGCATCCGGGGCAGCGGCAGGAGGAGGGGCGGCCTGTGCCGTGGTCGCGGGTTCCGCCGCCGGGGCAGCCGGGGCCGGCGTTTTATTGCACCCACCGAGGAGCAGCAACCCAGTCAATCCAATCGAAAGCATGCCCGCAAGAGAGGACGCCGTCTGCCTCTGCGCACGGCCGCCGGTGGAGTACCCTGGGCCCAAGAACGCGTGCTTCTTCATGATTCTCTCCCTGAACAAGAAATTTTCTGCACTGCCATGCTAGAGCATTTTCGCTACTACTCCGTCGACGAGGGCAGCGATGTGCGGTTTCTTTCGCGAAGAATCTGCCCACTCAGAAGTAAAGATGCATTAGCCCGGGCGCAGGAGCCGAAGGTTCTCCTCCGATATGGTTCTTTGCAGCCGTTCTATCGGTTTGTCGAAGCCCTTGGGTCGCTCTTCCGCCTCGAGATCCCGCAAGCCTGGCTTGTGGATCCTCCCCCGATTCGGCGATGAGTGGACGGAGCGTTAAGAACGACTCCAGCTTACACCAACTCGAAATGTTCGTCGTCCGCCCCAGCTCATTGCCGGCAAGCTGGGCAAAGTTCCACTCAGCCTTGGGCCTGCTCCAGGCGCCGGCGCAGGCTCCCGGCGAGTTCGGCCACCAGCTCTAATTTGCCGGCGAGGCTGGGGGGCAGTTCGGGTTCGGCGAGCGCGAGCTGGGACTGCAGCAGGAGCCCGGTCAGGGTAGATTTCAAGTCGTTTTCCAGCAGCGAGGCAGCTGCGCGCAAAGCCATGACCTGCTGCTGCTCCCGTCGCCCGATCGCCGCTTGCACCTCGCGCGCCAGTCTCGCCCCCCCGGAGAAGGCGAAGTTGATCTGCACCGGCACAGCCATGCCGAAGCTCTGCCACAACAGCTCGACGGCCCCGGGATTGGCTTCCGCCAGGCAGTCGTCCACCACCACTACGGAGTAGTCACGGTGACGTAGCGCGATCAACCCGGCGCGATGGGTGGGGGCAACTTTCACGGAACATCCCAGAGTGGTGGCCAGGGAGTCGGCGACCCGGGAAGCGTCGGCCATGGGACTAATGATTAGGACACTGTGCTGCGCAGCTGATTGCACAACTACCTCCTTTTTGCACAACTATCTCTTTAGGGTTGCAGGGTTCTCTTTAGGGTTGCAGGGTTGCATGGAGTGGCCGTTGAGATCGGGAGACCGCAGCCAACGGCCGGGCAGCGGAGTTGTGGATTCGTTGTCTTAGTTGCTTAGTTGGCGTGGTCTCCGGCGTCGTTTCCCTCGGCGGGGGCGGTGATGCCGTACTCCTTCAGCTTGCGATAGAGCGTGGTCTTTCCGATGCCCAGCAGGCGTGCGGCCAGGAGCTTGTCGCCATTCAGTTTGCGCAGGGTTTCGAGAATGGCCTCCTTCTCCAGCTGGGCCAGTGGCAGAACCGGTCCGCGCACGGCAGGGCTAGCACTAGGAAGCTCCGCCGCCACCACCAGGGCACGGCGATGCTGCAGGTGAAAGTTCTGCAACTGGGTAGGCAGATCGCCCAGGTGCAGTACGGGACCGGAGGAGAGGGTACAGGCACGATCGATCGAATGCTCCAGCTCGCGCACGTTACCTGGCCATTCGTATTCCATCAGAGTCCGCAAAGCGTCATCGCTGAGGGTGTGCGGGGTGCCGGTTTCGCGTGCCATCCGCTCCAGAAAATGCGTGGCCAGCAGGGGAATGTCCTGCTTGCGCTCGCGCAGTGGAGGGATACGCAAGTTGACCACGCTGAGCCGGTAATAAAGATCCTTGCGGAAGCGTCCCTGCTCCACCATTGCCGGCAGATCGCGGTTAGTGGCCGCCAGGATACGGACGTTGATGTGGATGCGATGGGTGGCGCCCACCGGGCGAACTTCTTTTTCCTGCAGGGCGCGCAGCAACTTGGCCTGCAAATCGAGTGGCAGCTCGCCAATCTCATCGAGAAAGACCGTGCCGCCCTGGGCCGAAGCCAGCAGACCCTCCTTGGCGCGATTGGCGCCGGTGAATGCGCCTTTCACGTAGCCGAAGAGCTCACTCTCCATGAGCGTAGGCACCAGGGAGCCGCAATCGACAGGGACGAAGGGCCGGTCGGCGTGGGGGCCGTTGCTATGGATGGAACGCGCCACCAGCTCCTTGCCCACGCCGCTTTCGCCCAGGATCAGCACCGGATGCGAGCTTTGCGCCACCTTGGCCAGAATGCGATAGAGCTTGTCCATCTCCGGGCTGCGGCCGATGAGGTTGCCCAAGCCCAGGTTGGAGCGGAGGGATTCGCGCAACTGACGGCTAGCGCCCTCCACCGTGCGCCGTTCCATGGTCCGTTCAAGCGCCCGTTCCAGCACCACCGCCAGTTCATCCATGGCGAAAGGCTTGGTCAGATAATCGGCAGCGCCGGTGCGCATCGCCTCCACTGCCGCGGGCACAGTAGCGTACGCCGTCATGACCACTACCACCAGGCCAGGATTGAGCGCCTTGATCTCGTGTAGTAGCCCCAGACCTTCGCCCAGTGGGGCGCGTAGATCGAGCAGCAGAACATCCACACCCTGATCGCGTAAGAGGGTACGGGCCGCAGCAATGGTGGAAACGGTTTGCGGCACAAAGCCCAGGTCAGTCGCTATTTCGCAGCACGCCGAGCGGATCGCGGCGTCCTCATCGACCACGAGGAGGTGAAGCTTGCCGGCGGGACGTGACATAGTTGCCACAGAGGCTGTTGCTGGAATTGTTATCGCCATTGTACGCAGATTCCTTCCTGGCCGGATAAAAGAACTTCCCTGCCTGCTGTATCGACATTTAGAGCAACTTTCGTCACCTTATTGGGAAAAGCCGCGGCGAACAATTTATCAGCGCAGAGGATCTTTTTATTCTTCTGCGCACCCCACTGATTGCTCGCCAAAAAAAGTTTTCGCACCGCGAAGACAAAACTCATGCGCAAGACCTCCTGACTCAAGACCGCTGCTTCAAGCCGCCAAATGCGGTTGTTGATGCAAGTGTTAAAGCATGTGGCGTGCCAATGGGGTGGCGGTTGCGCGCGAGAGCGGTAAGTTACCGAATAAGCATCACTTGCAATGAATAGGGATGGGAGGGCTAAGGCGCGTCACCCGGCTTCTTCGCGGAGCGGGAGTTCTTAAATGGAACTGCGATCACCGTCGCGGCAGCGGTAACTTCCGCGCAATCTGTGTGTTAGGGTCATGAGTTTTAAATCGGGAACAGTCCCGAAATGGGAACGCTCGCCGCCAGGTGTCCTGCTAAGGAACGCCAACCAGGGCCACACCGTGCGCTCCGGACCCGGCAGGAGCCCCGGGGGAAGTTGCCGGCCCAATAGGCCCATGCAGGAAATCCGCTGGGCCGCGGCCGCCCCAGCTCTCATACAATCAGGGGATGAACTCAACGCAAAAATCTGCGGCGACATTCTCTCGGCCCCCATTCTTCCGTCCCAATGACCGGGCCGCGGGCGCGATGCGTCCTGTACGACTCACGCCGCATTACACCTCGATGGCGGAGGGTTCGCTGCTGATCGAAGTGGGCCACACCCGGGTGTTGTGTAATGCCACCATCGAAACCGGCGTGCCCGGCTGGTTGAAGAACAGCGGGCGGGGATGGGTGACCGCGGAATACGGCATGCTTCCCCGGGCCACACTCACCCGTACGCCGCGCGAATCGGAGCGCGGTAAGGTAGGCGGGCGCACGCATGAGATCCAGCGTCTCATCGGGCGTTCTCTGCGTTCCGTGGTTGACATGCATGCCCTGGGTGAACGCACGGTGATCCTGGATTGCGATGTGCTGCAGGCCGATGGGGGCACACGCACCGCCGCCATCACCGGCGCCTGTGTGGCCATGGCCATTGCCTTCCGCCGGCTGGTGGAGGCGGGAACACTGAAGAAGCTGCCCCTCACCCAGATGGTAGCCGCTACCAGCGTGGGGATCGTCGAGGGAGTGACGCTGCTTGACCTGGCGTATGAAGAGGACTCCCAGGCGGAAGTCGACATGAACGTGGTCATGACCGAGGGCGGCGGATTAGTAGAGGTGCAGGCGACCGCGGAGCGCAACGCATTCCCGCGGGAAAAATTATTGGAGATGATGGATCATGCCGAGCGCGGGATCATCGAACTGGTGGAGGCGCAGCGGGCGGCGCTGGCGCAGCAGTAAGCGGTCATACGTTAACAACCGGGAATGCATTAGAATGAGCCGCGGGAACAACGGGCAAAAATTGAGAGGGAATGAGCAATGACAACCACGAAGCTGACAGCTGGAAAACTGGCGGGACTCAAAGCCGTCTCGGACGCACGCGGGGTGATCGCCGCAGCCGCTATGGATCAGCGCGGATCGCTGAAGAAGTCCCTGGCCAAAGAGAAGGGCGTTTCCGATTTGCCGGACTCGGCCCTGGTCGAGTTCAAGGAACTGGTCACCGACGTTCTCACCAAATATGCATCGGCCATCCTGCTCGATCCCGAGTTTGGGTTGCCGGCGTCCAAACTGCGCCACGGCAAGGGCCTGCTGCTGGCCTATGAAAAGACCGGCTACGATGCCGATACGCCGGGGCGGCTGCCGGATCTGCTGGACCACTGGTCGGTGCGCAGGTTGAAGGAGGCGGGTGCGGACTGCATCAAGGTGCTGCTCTATTACACTCCGTTTGAGAAGAGCGATATCAACGATCAAAAGCACGCCTTCATTGAGCGCATCGGGGACGAATGCCGGGCGCACGACATTGCGTTCTTCCTGGAGTTTGTCGGCTATGACGTGCACGGCCACAGCGAGAAGTCGTTAGAGTACGCCTTGAAAAAGCCGGAGATCGTCTCCGGTTCGATGTCCGAATTCGGCAAAGCAAAATATCTGATCGATGTGCTGAAGGTAGAGGTTCCGGTGCAGATGGAGTTCGTGCAGGGCACCAGGGCCTTCAAGGGCGAATCCGCTTACACCCGTAGCGAAGCGTTGCAGCATTTCAGAGATGCGGCGACGGCCACTCACAAACCTTTCATCTACCTCTCCGCCGGGGTGAGCAATCCGGTCTTCACCGAGACCCTGGAGTTAGCCGCGGAAAGCGGGACCACGTTTAACGGTGTCCTCTGCGGCCGCGCTACGTGGAAGGACGGCATCGCCATCTACGCCAAGGGCGGGGCCAAGGCCTTTAGAGACTGGCTCGACGACCAGGGGGTGAAGAACATTCAAAACGTCAATAAGAGCCTGGAATCGGCTCACTCCTGGTTCCCCAAGGTTGGGGTCACCGCAGCGGATGTGTTAGCGCTGGCGTAGGGGATGGCTCATGTGCGTGGCAAGATAGCACGTGCAGTGCCGCGCCTACGGCGCTCAGGATCTTCGTAGACGCTGCCCAGCCCTTCCGGGCTGGGCTCACGTTTGGCGGTCGGCCCTCCGGGCCTCTGGGATCAATTACCAACATAGCCTGGTTAGGCTGACGTAGGGAACTTCAGGGCTTGACGAGCGAAAGAACCCAGGTCTCGAGTGCGAGATCTGGGTTCTTTTTTATCTATTCCCATTCAATCGTCCCCGGCGGCTTGGACGTGATGTCATAAACCACACGGTTGATGCCGCGGATCTCGTTGACGATGCGGCTGGAGATTTTCTTCAGCAGATCGTAGGGCAGCGGCACCCAGTCGGCGGTCATGCCGTCTTCGGAATGCACGGCGCGGATGGCGCAAGTGTAGGCATAGGTGCGCTGATCGCCCATCACGCCGACGCTCTTCACCGGCAGCAACACGGCGAAGGATTGCCAGATCTGCTGGTAGAGCCCTGCGGTCTTGATCTCGCTGACCACGATGTCATCCGCTTCCTGGAGTAATGCCACCCGCTCGGGCGTCACCTCGCCCAGGATGCGCACGGCAAGCCCGGGGCCGGGAAAGGGCTGACGCTCCAGGATCTCTGCCGGCATTTCCAAGTCGCGGCCGATGCGCCGGACTTCATCCTTGAACAAATCGCGCAACGGTTCAATGAGCTTCAGCTTCATGGTGGCCGGCAGGCCGCCGACGTTGTGATGGCTCTTGATGGTCTGGGACGGACCTTTGACGGAAGAAGATTCGATCACGTCGGGATAGAGGGTGCCCTGCACCAGCCAGGCGACTGCGCTTCCCTGCTGCCCCTCTAAAATGCGCCGGGCCTCATCGTCGAAGACGGCGATGAATTCGCTGCCGATGATTTTGCGTTTGGCCTCGGGGTCGGTGACCCCGGCCAGGCGGCCCAGGAAGCGCTCGCTCGCGTCCACGGCCACCAGTCGCAGACCCAGCTTGTCACGCATGTTGCGCTGTACCTGGAGAAATTCGTTCTTGCGCAGCACGCCGTTGTTGACGAAAACGCAGGTAAGCCGGTCGCCAATGGCGCGTTCTACCAGCACCGCGGCGACGGAAGAATCCACGCCTCCGGAGAGGGCGCAGATGGCGTGGCCGTCTCCCACTTGCTCGCGAATCGCCGCGACGGTCGACTGGATGAATTGGGCAGGCGTCCAGTTGGGCTCGGCATGGCAGATGCGGAAGAGGAAGTTGCGCAGCAACTCGGTTCCCCTGGGTGTGTGCCGGACCTCGGGGTGAAATTGCACCGCCCAGATGTTGCGCGCGGGATCGGCGATGCCGGCCACGGCATTGGCAGTGCGCGCGGTGAGGGAAAAGCCAGGGGGCAGTTCCAGGGCTTCATCTCCGTGTGACATCCAGACATCAAGGGATTCCGGCAGGCCGGCAAACAACGGGCTCTCGGCCTGAAGGCCAGGCACAATTGATACCTGGGCAGGGCCGTACTCGCGTTTATCCGCGGGGCGCACCTTGCCGCCTAGATGATGGGTTAGAAACTGCAGGCCATAACAGATGCCGAGGATAGGCAGTCCGAGGGTGAGCATCTCCGGGTCGGCGGGCGGTGCATCCGCGTCATAGACGGAGCAGGGACCTCCGGAGAGAATCAGCCCGATGGGATGATGCGATCGGATTTCGGCGACGGAAGCGCTACAGGGGAGGACTACCGAGAAGACATTCTGCTCTCGTATGCGGCGGGCTATGAGTTGAGTGTATTGGCTGCCAAAATCCAGGATGACGATCGAGGAGGTATCCACGTTCTAGTTTTTCAGCCTTTCCGTGTGTAAGCAAGAGTTGGTGTCCCTGGAATCCCAGTCAGTAAACAACTCATGATTCGACGGGCCTCAGCGCGCGACCGTTGGGATGGTACAACCGCCAGAACTGGAGAAACGCTGCTAGCCTCGCCACCTGGAAGAAATCGCTGGCCACCAGATAGAGCAGTGTCACTACCGCCCACCACGCGTAGAGCGCTGTGCCCGTCATGTCTGCTTCGAAAGGCAGTGGGATCGCCGAGAAGACCAGAGCCAGCACAATCAGCGCCAGCCGGACAATGCCCAACACCAGGTTCACTTCGACCAGCTTGGAGGTGAGGTTTCCCAGGCGAAGACTGTGTGCCAGGCTACTGAAGACACCGCTGCCTTCCAGCATGGCCAGCAAAGGAGCAACGGAGAAAACCCAGCTGAGCAGCGCCCACAGAACAAAAATGCCGAGGGTGAGGCAGATCACCCATGCACTCCACGCCACGAGGTTGGGAGCGGCGCTACTCAGGGTCGCATCCGCGGCCCAGCCGATCGCGCGGTACCAGGCCACGCAGACGGCGACCAGGGCGGCGATACGCAGTAGTTGCAGCAGAATGAGAGTCAAGGGAGACGCGCGAAGTGCCGGGTCGAGACGCTGTAGCACGGCACTGCGTCCCACCCCGGACGCAACCGCCCACGCCACGGCCAACAATGGCCCCAGCCAGAGAGCCACTCTCACTAAGGTTGGGGTGAGGGCCGCGGCGGTGGCAGTCAGCTGTTGACCTGCCCCTAGAGGATCACTGAGCGAAAGACTGGAGAGGCTTTCCTGGTTAAGCAAAACACTGGACGCGATGCGGGCACCCTGCTGATAAAGGATCGCCGCTGCAGGGATGCCGAAGGCCCAGCGCCAAAGCAGTTCCCATCCCAGCAGACTGGGGCGCTTCCAGCAGAAGGCGCAGATGTACACCAGAGACTGAGTTCCGCGCACGGTCACAGCCTACTTAACCACGATGCGGATCAGGTTGTTCGCCAGCGAGAGACGCGTTCTCACCTTGACTCTCATTGAGCCTACTTCACCACGATATTAATCAGCTTGCCGGGCACCACCACCACCTTGACCACCTGCTTACCGGCGATGGCTGCCTGCACTTTGGGTTCCGCCAACGCGGCCTGCTGCATGTCCTCACTTGAGGCGCTTGGCAACAGCTTGACCACAGCGCGCAACTTGCCGTTGACCTGCACTGGGACTTCCAGCTCCTCTTCCCGGGCCAAATCGGCGTCGAAGGCCGGCCATGGCTGACGAAGCAGTGAACCAGTCCCGCCAGTTTCACTCCAAAGCTCAGCCGCGAGATAGGGGGCAAAGGGCGCCAACAAGAGGATGAGCGCAGGCAAGAGAGTGGCCATCAACTGCGCGGAAACCTCCGCCGGCATCTCTGTCAGGCCCGCCTCGGCAGCGGTGATTTCGTTGACCAGCTCCATGACCGCCGCGATGCAGGTGTTGAAGTGCCAGCGTCCGGCAAAGTCCTGGCTGATTTTGCGTATGGTCTGGTGCAGCTTTCGCAACAGCGCCTGGGATAAGGCAGAGGCGGGCGCAACCGGAGGGCGGTTCTGGCGGCCCCGCACCACTTCCCGGTAGCGCATAACCAAGCGGTAGACCCGGCCTAGGAAGCGGCTGACTACCCGCCACCCCATCCTCCTGCCATTCCAGATCGCGATCCGGCGGAGCAGCAAAAAGCACGTACATGCGGGTGGCGTCGGCACCGTAGCGGGCGATCATGTCGTCGGGCGAGACCACGTTGCCCTTGGACTTGGACATCTTGGCACCGTTGCGGATGACCATCCCCTGGCTGAATTGGCGGTCGACCGGTTCGCCATTCCCGACAAGCCCCAGATCGCGCATCACCTTGGTCCAAAAGCGGGAGTAGATCAGGTGCAGAATCGCGTGTTCCACCCCGCCAATGTACTGGTCGATGGGAAACCAATAATCGATCTTCTGCCGGCTGAAGGGAGCGGTCGCGTTGTGCGCGTCAGGATAACGGTAGAAGTACCAGGACGAGTCGACGAAGGTGTCCATGGTGTCGGTCTCGCGCCGGGCGGGGCCGCCGCACTTGGGACAGGTCGCATTGACGAAGCTGGGAACCCGGCTCAGCGGAGAACCATCCTGCTGGGTGATCTCGATCTGCTCCGGAAGCAGCACGGGAAGCTGGTCATCGGGCACGGGCACGATGCCGTCTTTGGGGCAATAGAGCACGGGGATCGGCGTACCCCAGTAGCGCTGGCGGCTGACGCCCCAATCCTTAAGCCGGAAGGTGACGGTGGGCTGGCCAAAACCATGCTCCTGTGCGAACGCCACCATCTTTGCCTGCGCCTCCTGGCAGCCCAGCCCGTTGTACTCGCCGGAGTTGATGAGCAGGCTATCTTCCTCGGTATAGGGCAATACCGGCTCGTCGGGCTCGCCGGCGGGGGGTGGTTCACCCGTTCGGCGAGGGAGAATAACGATGCGCACCTCGAGGCCATACTTGCGGGCAAACTCGTAGTCGCGCTCATCATGCGCGGGCACAGACATGACCGCGCCCGCTCCGTACTCGAGCAAGATGTAGTTGGCCACCCAGATAGGCAGCCGCTCACCGTTGAAGGGGTTGATGGCATAGCGGCCGGTGAAGACGCCGTGCTTGTCAATGGCTGCGGGATCGCCGGCCTCACGCGCCTTCTTCTGCTCTTCAACCAGGGTCGCTACCTCGGCGGCGAGGCGTTCGTCGGCCTGGGCAAATTGATTGACTAATGGATGTTGCGGTGCAAGCTGCAAGCTGGTGGCGCCAAAGATGGTGTCCACACGGGTGGTGTACACCGGAATCCTGGTGGCGTTCTGGTCAGGCGCAGCGCCGGCAACAAAATCCTCCGCGGCCTCAAGGGTTGCTTTGCCATTGCGGTTTTCCCGCTCGGCCGCGGCTGGATCGAGAACGAACTCGATGGTGGCCCCTTCGCTGCGCCCGATCCAGTTGCGCTGCATGGTGCGCACCTTTTCCGGCCAGCCGGGCAGGTGGTCCAAGCCGTCGAGCAGTTCCTGGGCATAGTTGGTGGTACGCAGAAACCATTGCTCCAGGTCGCGCTGCTCCACCACCGTATCTTCGTGCCGCCAGCAGCATCCGTTGATGACTTGCTCGTTGGCGAGCACGGTGGCGCACAACGGGCACCAGTTCACCTTGCTCTGCTTGCGAAACGCCAATCCCTTTTCCAGCATGCGCAGGAAAAACCACTGCGTCCAGCGATAGTAGTCGGGCAGGCAGGTGGTGATTTCGGTCTGCCAGTCATAGCTCAGCCCCAGCCGGCACATCTGGCGGCGCATGTGAGCGATGTTTTTGAGCGTCCACTCGCGGGGCGGAGTGTCGTTCTTGAGCGCCGCATTTTCCGCCGGGAGGCCAAACGCATCCCAGCCCATGGGGTGGAGCACGTTATAGCCCTGCATCCACATGTAGCGAGCCAAGGCATCGCCAATGGCGTAGTTGCGTACGTGGCCCATGTGCAGCTGGCCCGAGGGATAGGGCAGCATCTCCAGCACGTAATACTTGGGCCGGCCGCTGTTCTCGGGCTCGGCGCGATAAAGATCCGGCTGCTCATCCCAGAGCTGCTGCCAGCGCACTTCGATCTCCGCCGGGTCGTAGCGAACCTCGTGCGCGGCCGCGGCCGGAGGGGAGATGGCGACCGTCTCGGAGCGGGCACCGGGGTTGTGGGTTGCGTCGGTCGGAGGCATCTTCATCAACGATTGTAACTGGCCACGGCGGAGGAACGCGCGATCAGCGAGCGCAGCACGCTGACGTTACGCAGGTCATCGTCTGGTTGATCGACCGGCGTTTCCGCTATGAAGGCAGCATGAGCAAAGCGCGGGTCGTTGAGCAACCGGCGGAAGGGTGCGATGCCGATGGTGCCCTCTCCGATATGTTCATGGCGATCGAGACGCGAACCACGCGCGGCCTTGGCGTCGTTCGTATGCCATACGCGGACCGTTTCGAAGCCCAGTAGCTGCTCGATCTGTTGCATCGTCGCCTCGTAGCCGTTGGCGCTGACAAGATCGTAACCAGCGACGTGGGTGTGGCAGGTGTCAAGGCAAGCTGCGATGGAAACGACGGCCCGTAAGCGGGCGATGAGCTCAGCTACCTGTTCAAGGGAAGCGCCCAAAGAAAACTCGGCGCCGGCGGTGTTCTCGATCAGGAGGGTGAAGGGAGTCTGAGCCCAGGGAAGCCCATCGAGCGCACGGGCGACGGACTCGACGGCGAGGCGGAGACCCTCCTCCCGGGTAAGGCCTTTCCAGGAGCCGGGGTGCAGAACCAGGTAATCGGCGCCGAGGGCCAGGGCGCGCTCAATCTCCCCGCGCAAGGCCTTGATGGAGTTGACCCGCACCGGGCTGGATTGACTGCAGAGATTGACCAGATAGCTGGCGTGGATGACCAGGGGCCCGCAGTCGTAGAGCGAGCGCAGTTCCTTCATGCGGCCGCAGTCTTCCGCTGGGATTATGCTGCCGCGCCACATGCGCGGGCTGGAGGAGAAGATCTGGAAGGTGTTGGCGCCGATGACGTGGGCACGCTCTGGCGCTCGGCAAACTCCACCCGCGGTGGGCAGATGAATCCCTACCCTACGTAGTGCTGCTGGTTTGTTCGCCATCCTGTCTCAGTGTAGAGCTTCGGTGTGCGCCGGCTGGATGGCCTTAGTCGCTGCGGAAAAAACGCACCCGGCAGGAAGCAAAACCGCAGGGGCTAAAGTGTCTGCGTGAGAACCGCAAGGTTATCTCGCAGAATTGGTAAAGATGCCCAGGACCGTGTCCCATAAGCGCTGACTTGTTTGGCAGACAATAGAAATCCGAGAACATGCTGGTTTTTAGCATCTCTAACTCGCCGCAAAATCGTCATCCTGAGCGGAGTGCGTCACAGATTTATTCGTGACAGAGCGCTTGGTGGCGCGGAGTCGTAGGACCCCGAGGTGCGCGTCTTACCCATGCCGCTCGGAGCTTTTCAAGCCGAAGCCCGCACCGGGCGGACCCGCCACGGTCTTTCCCTGGGGCCGGGAGCCAAGAACTTGCTAGCATCTTGCTAGGTCCGGCCTTGCACAGACCTGGGGATGGAAGATGATTACAGTGCATGAAAAGATCTGCCCGTAGACCATCAAGTGCTTAGCGCAGCAGATCCTGTTCTGGGGCTTCGGTGGTCGAAAAGCTCCGAACCACCATGGGTAAGATAAGCGCCGCCAGGGTCCTTCGACTCCGTGCAACCAAGCGCTCTGCCACGCGATAAATCCGTGAGGCGCTCCTCTCAGGCATCGTCGCCTCCGGTGGGAGTTTTGACGAAAAACATCGCTAAAGTTAGCGCTTATGGGACCGTGTCCTGGGAAATCCTCAGCCGTCCCCTTCGACAAGCTCCGGGCAGGCTCTGCGGGACTGGTCCGTGACGCCAAAACCTACTCCAGGACTCACGTCCTGGGCTACTCTCAGCCGTCCCTTCGGGACTGAGCTCTGGACCGACAGGCAACTCACGCAGGGGCTAAAGCCCTCATATTCTCAATCGTTTACGGCCCGACTAGTCGTGCCCTGATACAAAACATGAGTTTCCGCAACCTGTAAGTCGTGCCCTGATACAAAGCACGAGCTTTTCGGCAGCCTGCTTAATCGCATCGGAGGGCGACCATGGGATCGACCCGCGTGGCTCGCTGGGCTGGCAGCCAAGAGGCGAATAAGGTCATGGTGCTGACGATGGCAATCGAGGTTGCCAGCGTAGCTGTGTCCAGGGAGCCAAGGCCGAAGAGCTGCTGCTTGATGAATCTGGTTGCCGCGAGCGTTAGCGGCAGTGCGAGCGCAACTCCGATGGAGAGCAGCAGCAGCGACTCACGGAGGATCATCCAAAGCACGCTTGGCTGGGGTGCTCCCAAGGCGAACCGGATGCCAATCTCGTTGGTGCGGCGCACCACGTTGTAGCTCACGACGCCGTAGAGGCCAATGGCGGCGAGTAGCAGCGCAAGGAGGGAAAAAATGCCAGTGAGGGTGGAGATGAGCTCGTCGTGCGTGAGCAAGCTGGAAACCTGATCGTGGATCGTGGTGACGTCGAGAAGGGGCAGGTTGGAGTCGATCGCCGCGACCGTCGCGCGCAGGCCGGCGATGGTAGTGGCTGGATCGTTTGCAGTGCGCAGCAGGATGGTGTTGGCGAAGCGGTCCTCGTTCTCGACAGGAGGCCCTGGAGCCGCGCTCCCAGGCGATGATTTCTCGGCGGGCATGAAGGGCTCGATCTGGGCCAGCGGGAGGAAAGTCATCCACACGGGATTCTTGTCGCGGGGATCGCCGGACTTGGTGTCCTTGGCGATGCCGACGATTTGCCAAGGACCTTTCACGCTGTCGATGCCGAGAGTGAGAGTTCGTCCCAGCGCATCGCCTTTAGGGAAAAAGTGTCGAGCGAGACTTTGGCTGACGACAACAACCTTGGCAGTGGTGGCGGTATCCGCAGTTGTGATGGAACGGCCCGCGACGATGGGAATGCCAACGGTCTCGAAGTACCGGCCGGAGACGCGATTGAGCACCGACATCATGTTTTCTTTTGGGGCTGGCGTGTAGCCGGAAATATCGAAGTTGGAAGCCCAGTTGCCTTCCTGAATCGGCCGTGAGATGGAGAGAGCTACGGAGCGCACCCCGGGAAGCGCGGAGAGCCGCTCGATGAGCTGCTGGTGAAGAGCGGGCGTCTGGCTTGGCCGGTAACCGGCAAGTTGGGCGTTGAATCCAGCGAGCAGCAGATGGTTGCGCTCGAAACCGTAGTCCTGATTCTGCAGGTTGCGCAGGGAACGGAGGAAAAGGCCAGCACCCACCAGTAGAAGCAGCGAGAGGGTGATCTGGGCGGAGACCAGTATTTTGGGCCAGAGGCGGGAGGCCCTGCCCCCGCTGGCCTGAGTGGTACGGGCGCTGGAACTGAGGGTGCTCGCGGCTCCGGTGCGGGCGGAAGCGAACGCCGGCGCCAAGCCAAAGAGGAGTCCGGTGAGCAGGGAGACAGCCAGAGTGAAGAGCAGAACCGTGACATCCGGAGCGGGGCTAAGGGCGATGTAGCTGTTGCTTTGACGGAGGAAGGCGATCAGGGCGCGGGTGGCGGCGAAGGCGATTCCCAAGCCCAGAGCGCCGCCGGCCAGCGACAGCAACAGTGTTTCCGTCAGGCTCTGGCGGATAATCCGCCCGCGGCTGGAGCCGAGAGCGAGACGGGTCGCGGTCTCGTGGCGGCGGGTGGCGGCACGGGCAAGCAGGAAGTTGGCCAGGTTGGCACAAGCGATCAGCAGCACCAGACCGACGACGGCCATGAGGATCTGCAAGGAGTCCCCATACTGGCTGCGCAGACGAGAGATACCGCGCGCAGCGGAGATGAGAGGGACGGTGACGCGGTTGATCTCCTGCTGGCGAGCTTGGGATATGGAGACACCTTCATTGGCGCGAATGCCGGCGCGGATCTGCTGATCGAGCCATTGCTGACTCTGCGCAAAGGCGGCGCTGCTGGTTGCTGCCTGGGGAGTGAGGCGGCCGAAAAGATGCAGGAAGTAGGGCCCGGACTGCGTAAGGAAGGAGGGCTGCTGGAGAATCACGGGCTGCATGGTGATCGGCACCCAGAGACCGGCCGGTTCGAGTTCCAGCTTGATGCCGTGGAATTGTTCAGGCATGACGCCGATGACAGCGAATGGCGTGCCGTTGATGGTGAGTGTTTTTCCCAGGATGGCGGGATCAGCGGAAAGGGACTGCCGCCAGAAGTGATAGCTAAGGACCACGACGGCTCCACTTTCGGGGGTCGCGTTGTCGGAGGGAGCGATGGCGCGGCCAAGAAGGGGTTGGGCACCGAGCAGACTGAAGTAGTTGCCGGAGACCAAGCTTGCGGGGACAAGGATGGCGGGCGTGTTGGAATCCGGAGCGCCCGCATCGGAGGGTGGACGCAAGCTAACCTTGGAAGAGAAGCTGCTGTAGGAGGCGATGCCCTGGAACGGACCCGGATCGACCTCAAGCTGGCGGGCAAAGTACCAAGGGAACAAGCCGTTAAAGCCAAGGTCCACGCCGCCTACGACCCCTCCACCATCGGACTTGTCGAAGGTGACCAACTGCTGTGGATCACGCACGGGAAGGTTGCGCAGGAGGACTTGGTGAATCAGGGTAAAGATGGCGGTGTTGCCGCCAATCCCGAGAGCGATGGAGAGGATGGCCACGCCGGTAAAGCCGGGACTTTTGGCGAGGGAGCGCAGGCTAATACGAATATCCTGCAGCAGCCCCGCGAGTGTGGACTCCCAACGCGTCGACCAGACCTGATGCTTGACTGCGTTGCGGCTGCCGACTTCCGCGAGCGCGGCGCGCCGGGCGGCCTCTTCCGTCATGCCGCTGCGTTGCTTGTTGGCAACGGACGCTTCCACATAGCTTTCCAACTCCTCGTCAAGCTCTGCTTCCACTCGCTCCGTTTGCAGCAGGGCTTTAAGACCATCGATAAGATTGGTTAGCCAGCGCATAGCTTTCTCCTTTGAACTTTCCTGATTTACGCCTCCCGAAGTATCCAAATTACGTTTCCCAAATTACGTTTCAAGGATGCGCGCGATGGCGATGCTTTGACGCTGCCACTGTTCGGTTTCCTTGCTCAAGGCTTTGCGGCCCTTGGCTGTGAGCTGGTAGTACTTGGCGCGGCGGTTATTCTCTGTGGCACGCCACTCCGACTTCACGCCGCCTGCTCTCTCCATGCGGCTGAGGGCAGGCAGCAGCGAACCCGGGTTCACGCGAAAGACCCCCTGGCTCATCTGCTCTATGCGCAAAGCGACGCCGTAGCCATGCATGGGCTCAAGAGCCAGCGTTTTCATGATGAGCATCTCCAGGGTTCCCTGTACCAGTTCACGGGAGGCTGGGTCGCTCTGGCTTGATGGGTCCGACTGTGTGGGCATGGCTAGCTTCCTCTTGACAATCTAGATGAAACATTTTTTCCTCCAGATTGTCAAGAGGAGCGGGGGAAATGTGGGCCGGGGTAAGTGAATCGCCGCTAGCTGGAAACCGCGGGGTATTTGATTACGGCCAGATGCAATTGAGCGCGTACCTTGAATCCCAGTTTTTCGTATAAGCGAATGGCAGCATTTTCCGTTCTCACGTGCAGAAACGGAATCTCACCTCGCCTCGTGATGCGGGAGATCAAGACGGACATTAGCGCGTTTCCGTAGCCTCGTCCTCGGTAATGCGGATGCGTACAGACCGCGCTGATTTCATTGAACCCGGTGAGGTGCAGCCGCTCTCCCGCCATGGCCACTAAAGATCCGGCATCGTGAATCCCGAGATAGGCGCCGAGTTCTATCGTTCGGGGGAGAAAGGGACCCGGCTCTGTCAGCTTGGTTAGCGCCAACATTTCGGGAACGTCCGCCTTTGTCAGTTCGCGGAAGATCTGGCGCTCGTCCAAGTGGACCGGCGACTCACAAATCATCTGGTACATCTCTCCGCTGTGTACCATCTCCCAATTGCTGGGGAGGATTGGCTCGGCATCGAGAGCTAAGGCTGTGACTGCTCCCGGAAGTATTTCCTCGAGCGCCTGGTAAGCGGCTGGCGATTGATCGATCAAGCCGCCAAATGGGGCCACATCCGTGGGGAAGCGCTTGGCGAGACCGTTGCCTTGGGCCAACGCTCGCTGTTCCGTGGATAGGGCATGCCAGATGGGATTGTCGAGCAAGAGAGTATCTGACAAGAATGAGTCGGAAGGCTTCATCAAGAGGTAGATGAGGAAGCAGCTTCTCGGGATTCGCGACTTCTAGGGTCGGCCTATCGTTCCCTCGCGAGGGAACATGGGAAACCCAGCATTTGTTGACGGTGTGGCAAAAGCTTTGGTGGGGCTGCGCCAGGCTGCGGCCCGTCTTTTCGGCCCAGTACGCGAGGGGCACCCGTCCAGGGAATTAGGGGGCATCTTCTGCGGGTGGGTTTTTCAGGATCTTTGAGAGCACGTGCAGGTTGCCGTCGACTTTCGGGGCATCCAGGCCCAGGATGCTCGCCAGCAGCGGATAGAGATTCACGTTCTCAAAGGGTTCTAGCGTCGAGCCGGTACGAATGTCCGGGCCAACGGCGATGAAGAGGGCGCGCATGGACTTCATCGCCCGCGGATCGTAACCGTGTACGCCCGCTTCCGGAGGCTTATCCGGCGCGCCGCTCGCAGGACCATGGGCGCGAATGGCATATGGCCCGTTGGCCACGATGACGGGATCGCCCTCGCGAGGATTGTAGTCGTACTCGAAGGCCGCCGGAACCCGCTTGCGCCGGTACACGGTGAAGGCATCGCTCCTGATCTTCAACTCCTGGTAGGCCTTCTCCGCCGCGGCTTCGGAGTTGGGATAGAGCAGCCATCCGACGGTAGTGAAGTTCGCCAGGTCGGCGTACTTGTCCAGATCGATCCAGGGTCCCTGCTCCTTCTCCATGCCGTGGTCGGAGACTACAAACAGGTCGACCGGCAACTGCAGCTGGCTAAGCTGCGCCCATAGATCGCCTACCAACTGATCGACGTGCTCGACCGCCGCGGCCGTCTGCGGACTGTCGGGGCCGTATTGATGCCCAGCATGATCGACGTTGGAGTAGTAAAGCGTGATGAAGTGTGGCCGCTGCTCGGCCGGCATGCGCAGCCAGGCGACGACTTGTTCGATCCGTTTGGCATCGGGAAAGTGGTCGTCAAATTTGAGGTAGTAGGTTGGACGGCCGCCATCGATCTCCGCCTCCGAGCCGGGCCAGAAGAAGCACGCGCTACGCATGCCCTGTTTCTCCGCCAATACCCAGAGAGGCGTGCCCCCGTACCAACTGCCGTCGCTGCTGGTGGCAGGATCGCTGTTGGAGTAGCGCTGCTTGCGGTTGGGATCATAAAAGTTGTTGGCCACGATGCCGTGGTGCTCCGGATAAAGCCCGGTGACTAGCGTGTAGTGGTTGGGAAAGGTCAGCGAGGGATAAGACGGGATCATTCCCTGGGCGGCGATTGCCCCCTGTGCTCCCAGCGCCAGCAGATGTTTGGCGCCATACTTCTTGGCGTAGTCGTAGCGGAAGCCGTCGAGCGAGACCAGCACCACGTAAGGCTTGGCTTGCTGCACGGCGGTATTGGGCCCGTGGTCGGCGGTAATGACCGGGGCGGGGTTCTGGGCGGCCAGGCAGAACGACAGGAAAAAGGGTAGACAAGCCAGGAGCCGGAGTCGACGCATAGTCACGAAGTTACCCACCGGCCGCGCGCAGCCGCTCGGCAGCCGTTTCCGGAGTGATGTCCCGCTGCGGCATACCCAACATTTCGAAGCCCACCATGAATTTGCGGACGGTTGCAGAACGGAGCAACGGTGGGTAGAAGTGACCATGAAAGTGCCATTCCGGATGCGGCTCCCCATCTGTTGGACGCTGATGAAAGCCCATGGTGTAAGGAAAACTGGTAGCGAACAGACGGTCGTAGCGCATGGTCAACTGCTTGAGAATATCCGCCAACCCGTGTTGCTGCGCGGGGCTGAAGGCATCCATGCTCCCCAGGTGGGCACGGCTGAGCAGCAGGGTTTCGAAAGGCCAAACCGCCCAAAACGGCACCAGCACAACGAATTCCTGGTTCTCGCATACGATGCGCTGACGCTGCTCCAGTTCGATCTTGAGCGTGTCGCAGAGCAAGCAGGAATCGTGCAGCCGGGTATAGGCGCGTTGGTTGGCCAGTTCTGTCAGGGGCTCGTCGGGAATATGTTCGGTGGCCCAGATTTGGCCATGGGGGTGGGGATTGCTCGCGCCCATCATCGCGCCGCGGTTTTCGAAGATCTGCACGTGACGGATCTCCGGGCGCGCACCCAACCCGGTGAACTCCGCCGTCCAGGCTTCCACTACGCGGACGATGTCGGCCACCTCCATACCTGCCAGGGTCAGGCTGTGGTCGGGATGGAAGCACAAGACGCGGCAGACGCCACGCTCGCTCTCTGCTCGCAGCAACCCATGGCCACTCTCTGTCGCCCAGCCAGGCGAGTCGGGCAAGAGGGCAGCGTAGTCGTTCACAAAGGCAAAGACACCCGTGTATTGCGGGTTATGCTGGCCGCCGGCACGCAGGTTGCCGGGGCAAAGATAGCATTCCGGGTCGTAATGCACGGGCGGCTTGGTATCCGTCCGGCTGACCTCGCCCTGCCAGGGGCGCTGGGTACGGTGCGGGGAAACCAGGACCCATCGGCCACGGAGAGGATCGAAGCGGCGATGGGGAAACTGCATGTTCTGATCGTTCATGGTTCCTCGAAAGAGCGCCGCTACTTGCTGCGCTGTGGGCATTTGGCGCAGGTCTGCCCGGTCACGCCCTTACCCTCTTCCACGGTGAAAATCTTGTCCACACCGGGCAGGTTCACCTTTTCCTTGAGACCGCTCGGCCAGTGAATCTCCACTGCGGTGACTTTGTCGCTGTCGCCCAGGCCAAAGTGTACCCGCGGATCGTTGGAGGAAACAAAGCTGCCCCCGCTCAGGACGTCGGCGCGCTGCCGCAGGCCGCCGGCAGTGAGATAGACCGCCGCGCCCACCGCATCCCTCGGACTCTTTACTCCTCCAACCAGGCTCAGCTCCACCCAGTGGTGGTGGTCAGGGTCGACATTGCGCAGGAGCGTGGGCGCGCTGTCCATGTTATTGATCACCACGTCGATGCGGCCGTCGTTGAAGAGATCGCCAAAGGCGGCGCCGCGTGCGGGAATAACCAGAGCCAACCCGGAGCCCTCGACCGCGGGCATCAAGTCAAACTTCTTGCCCTGCAGATTGTGGAACAACAAGGGCCGCTCGGCATAGGTCGTGCCCCAGTTGTTCTTGTCTACCATCGGGTAGACGTGGCCATTGGCGATGAACAGGTCTTTCCAGCCGTCGTTGTCGTAATCGATGAACTCGGTAGCCCAGCCCAGGAACGGCACGGTCGGCTCGGCCACACCGGCGGCATAGCTGTCGTCGGTGAAATTGGCATCGCCATCGTTGCGGTACAGCACATCGTAGTCGTCGGAAAAGGTGGTGTTAAAAAGACCGAGGCGGCCGTTGTTCTGATAATCGCCGACAGCAACCCCCATGGATGCCGTTTCCCGGCCATTCTCGTTGAGCGCATATCCGGAGGCATAGCTGTCATCTTCGAAAGTGCCGTTGCCCTTGTTGATGTAGAGGTAGTTGGGGGTGGAGTCGTCGGCCACCAGCAGGTCCGCTTTGCCGTCGTTGTTCAGGTCCGCGAACACAGCGGTAAAGCCATAGTAGCCATTGGGATCGCTCACTCCGGCCTTTTCGCTGACGTCGGTGAAGGTGCCGTCGCCGTTGTTGTGGAAGAGATGGTCGTGCTCTCCTTTCAGCCCGCGCGGACCGCACATCACGTTGACGCCGCGGAACTGGCAGAAGTTCGCGGGCACCGCGTTTCCGTCGAGCGCCGGCGGCTTGTCCTGATCGTAGTGCACGTAGCCGGAGACAAATAGATCGAGCCTTCCGTCGCCGTCGTAGTCACCAAAGGTCGGCCCGCTCGACCAGTTTCCCAGTTGCACGCCTGCCTTCTCCGCCATATCGGTGAAGGTGCCATCGTGGTTGTTGTGATAGAGGCGGTTATGGCCGAAGTTGGCGACGAATAGATCGGGCCAGCCATCGTTGTCGTAATCGCCTACGGCTACTCCAAATCCCCAGCGGTCGTTGGTCACGCCGGCCTTGGCCGCCACATCGGTGAAGGTGCCGTCATGATTGTTGTGGAAAAGGGCCGCATGGGGAGAGACAGCCTTGCCCGATAGCGCGTCGTAGGTCGAGCCGTTGACCATGTAGATGTCGAGCCATCCGTCCTTGTCGTAGTCCAGCAGCGCCACGCCCGACCCCGGCGCTTCCAGGATGAACCGCTTCTGCGGAGTACCCATGGTGTGGTGCCAGACGGTCAGCCCGGCCTTGGCGGCAATATCCTCAAAGATCACGGGACCAGTCTTCACAAAACCGCCGGCGGTGATGGGGCGCTGCTCTGAGTCGAGCACCGGCGCATAGGTTCCCCCGGTGTTTACGCCCATGGCCTGCGGTTGGGCGTTTTGCGGGGCCGGGGCCGGGGCAGTGCTCTGGGCCGGCACATACCTTGGAGATATCAACAACCAGAACAACAGCACCACGAAACTACGACAGAACAAGCGGGGTCACTCCTTTTGCGTATCTGGCCAAAGCATAAAGGATTTGCTGCTCTCCTGGTTTTTGCGCCCAATCTCCGGTTGTAGCAGCCGCTCAGGGCGGCGAAGTCGCGACGTTGACAAAGGTCGGGTGACCGAAGCTTATATTGGCATGGACCCGGAAATGAGAAGCCCGGAGGGCAGCGTGTCAGACACCTATCGAGCGGTCGTGTTGACGGCAGGACGGCCCGGAAGTGCTTGAGGTCTTGTGAACCTATCGGCGCGCATGAAGACCCGCGGCCTGCTCAGGGACACTACCCACCTATCCATCGGGCAGGGTTTCAGGCTGGTCACTCAGGCTGCCTATTTTGTTCTCGTCGCGCGATCGCTGGGCCCGGATGCGTACGGCGCGTTCGTGACCGTGGTGGCCATGGCCGCTCTGCTCGGGCCCTTTTCCGGCCTGGGCACACCCAACCTTTTCATCAAGAATGTGCGCTCGGGCAAACGGGTAGCGGCCATCTGCTGGGGCAACGGGATCCTGCTCACTGTGCTTTCCGGGGCATTGCTTACCGCGGTGGCGGTTGGGCTGAGCTTCCTCCTGCACCTGAAGACCGCGCCGTTTGCCGTCTTGCTGGTTTGTGCCGCAGACATGGTGTTGATGAAAGTGACCGAACTGGCCGCATTCGGCTTCGCCGCCTCGGACCGGATGAAGCAAACCTCGATCCAAAATGTGGTGGTAAGCCTGTTACGGTTGGCCGGCATCGCGGCATTGATGGCGACGGTGCATCCGGTGACGCTCGATCGCTGGGTGCTGGTCTACCTGCTCACCACCTTGCTGGGCATGATCTACGCCGTCGCCAAGGGTTCGCAGTTGTGGGGACGCCCAGCAACGGACCTGGCGGCGTTACGGGAGGACATCGCGGAAGGCGTGTTTTTCAGCATCGCCGGTTCGGCCACAACGATCTATAACGACATCGACAAGATCATGCTGAGCAAGCTGGCGGACCTGGCATCCACCGGCGTGTATGCCGCGGCTTATCGCGTAATCGACGTAAGCATGACCCCGATCCGGTCTCTGGCTGCGGCGGCGTACCCGCGCTTCTTCCGCAAAGGGATGGATGGCATCGGTTCCACCTATGCTTACGCGCTGGCACTGATGCGGAGAGCTGCGGTCTATGGTTCCGTTGCGTCTGCCGGACTATGGCTGTTGGCCCCCGTCTTACCCCGCATCCTGGGATCCAAGTACGATGCTGTCGTTCCCGCGGTGCGATGGCTGGCACTGATTCCCTTCCTGCGCTGCCTCCACTCTTTCCTGGCGGATTCGCTTTCGGGTGCGGGACTGCAACGCACGCGCATGGCGATCCAGGTCGTGGTGGCCCTGATCAACATTGCTCTCAACCTGGTTATCTTGCCCCGCTATTCCTGGCGCGGGGCCGCATGGACGAGTCTGGCTTGTGACGGATTGCTGGTAGTCATGTTCTGGTTCACTGTTCTTTACCACCGCCGCTGGGCGGGTAAGTTGAGTCCTGCTGATTGCCACGCGGAGACAGACTCGGCGTCTCATCTGTAACCGATGCAGGTGCAGTCATTTGTGTGGAAGGGAGAGGTGGGGTATGTCGATTTCCACTGTGCTTTTTTGGGGCTACGCGTCCCAAAAAAGCACAATCGCAGTACGCGTTCCAGTTTTCCACGCCCGGATGGGTCGCCCGCACCCGTCTTAATTCAGCGCTTGCCGTAAGATCAATCCAGCCGCCACCGCCCGCTTGTGTTTGCCTTCCATCTCTCCTGAGAGGAGCAGGAATTCGTGGCAGCCGAAGGAATATGCGGCGCTCAATTCCTGATGACCGCGAATAGCATGGCACAACCGTCTCTTATCTCCGACAGAAACAACACGAGTTCAAGCGATGACCGTCCACGGTTGGATGGCGACGCGCCTAGGAATGCTTCAAGAGCCGTTTCCACGTTTAGCGGCTGCGCAAGAGCCACACAACTGGTGATCGGCAACCGGGAACTGCACGCCTGCCTGGCCGAGATTCTCGAACTCCGCCGGCGTTGTGGCCAGGAAGATGATCTGACTACCGAGCCGCAATACTTCATGGCCGCAAATACCCTGGCAAACAGAAGATGCGCGGCGGTGCTGATTCGCCGGGAGCGGGAACTCGAAGCCTGTGTCCTGTTCTTTGAGCACACCAGGCTGGGCGTCGGGCTGGGATTATTTCGTGGGGGAGATTACATCGGGGAAAGTCTGGTGGCCGGCCCCTCAGCAAACCGCGTGCACTATGTGCATCTGGCGAGCCCAGGCATTGCTGAAAGAGCGGCGAATTCACGGCGTAAGCCTCAGCGTCAAGGCTTCTCTTGATTCGTGCATAGAGATGATGGGCCCGGCGAGCAACTTCCGCAGATTCAGCGCAACGACGGTACAGCACAAGCTGCCGCTGGAGAGCACTTACGAAGGCATGCTGGCGCGGCTGGGACCGCGCACGCGGCGCAGCCTTGCAGGCAAGCGCCAACAACTGGAGAAAAGCGCAAAGGTTCAATTCACGCCTATGCTCGATCCGGATCAGTCACTCGAGGGAATGTTGGCGCTGGAAAGTAACTCGACGCCGCAGCGTATAAGCAAGTTCTTCCACGCCCGGTATCGCTTGCTGCGAGCGAACGCTGACTTTTTTTCCATGGGCCTGCGTTTACCGGATGGTACATGGTTAAGCATCCTGACCGGCTGGCGCCGCCATGGCGTGACCTATGTGGACCTGCAGATGAACCACGTGCACTACAAGAAGGAATCCATTTCCGCGGTGATGCGGGCCTTCATGCTGGAGCATGAGATTGGGCGCAGGCAGGAGCTCATCAACTTTGTTGGCGGGTCTTCTTTGTTGCTCAGAAGATACTGCGAGCCGATGGAGCCGTGCACGGACATTTTTATCTGGAAGCCGTGCCTGCGCGCGCGATTTTTTGAGATGGCCGCCACGCACGTGCAATCGGGAAGCGTCTATGAACGTTTAAAGCCCGGCGCGGGGTCCCAGCTTCCCGCTGAAGCGGTCGACTAAGCGGGACATCTGCACTGGGATGATCACCTGTCAGCATTCGCGTGCGGTCCGGTTCACCCAGGACTGCCGTCCTGGGGCATTCTCAGTCGTCCCCTTCGACAAGCTCAGGGCAGGCTCTACGGGACTGGTCGCGGTGGGAATCTAAACCCAGGACTACGTCCCATAAGCGCTAACTTGTTTAGGATGTTTTTCGTCAAAACTCCTACAAAATCGTCATCCTGAGCGGAGCGCCTCACAGATTTAACGCTTGACACAGCGCTTGTAGCGCGGAGTCGAAGGACCCCGGCAGCGCTTATCTTACCCATGCTGCTCGGAGCTTTTCAACCACCGAAGCCCGAGAACAGGATCTGCTGCGGTACGCACTCGATGGTCACGGGTACATCTTTCCATGCGCTCTAATCATCTTCCATCCCCAGGTCTGTGCAAGGCCGGCCCTAGCTAGCAAGATGCTAGCAAGTTCTTGGTTCCCGCCCCCAGGTAAAGACCGGGTGGATCCGCCCAGAGCGGGCTTCGGTGGTTGAAAAGCTCAGAGCGGCATGGGTAAGATAAGCACTGCCGGGGTCCTTCGACTCCGCGCTACAAGCGCTGTGTCACGCGATAAATCTGTGAGACGCTCCGCTCAGGATGACGTTTTTGCGGCGAGTTGGAGATGCTAAAAACCAGCGTCTTCTCAGATTTCTTTTGTCTGCCGAACAAGTTAGCGCTTATGGGACTACGTCCTGGGCTACTCTCAGCCGTCCCTTCGGGACTGATCGCGACACGCCTTGATAGCTGATTTGTTTTCAACACGGGATGTCCGAATCGGCCGATCGAAAAAGCTAATTTGGCTTGGCCGGTATCAACAGCTCCGTTCCCGACGAAAGCTTGTAGGTCTCGGAAAAGTTTCGCTGATTGATTCCCAGGCTCAGCCGCCCCCGCGAATCGATATAGAACAAAGGTGCGCCAACCGGGACATCACTGAAGGTCTTCACAAAAGGAAAGTGGTAATCCTTGCCGCCCAGAGTCACCGGCACGGAGTCGCCGCGCGTATAGCCCAGCTTGGCAAAGGTTTCGGCGGGGACGTTCAGCACCAGGTTTCCGAACGGTCCGTCGATTCCCAGCACCTTGCCGTGCAGACCGGCGGCGTCGATGGTGGCCGAGTGAATCTCCAATCGCACCAGCTTGGCTACATCGACGGGCGGACCGGCGGTGGTCCAATCGTCTCCCCGCGCCAGGTGCGCCCCGGCAGGAGAGAAAATATCCCGGCCGTGGAAGGTCGAGGAGAGGGCGGCGCCAATCATCCATGCGCGGTTGGTAATCTCCCGGGCCGCCACGATGCCATCGCGGTCCGCAACCAGGGTGAGCAAGCCATTATCCGGCAGGACGAAAAACTGGCCCACCCTGGATTGCGCAATGATCGCCTTGCGTTTGCTGCCCACCGTCGGATCAACCACCACCACAAAGACAGCATTCTTGGCGAAGTAAGGCGCTGAACCGGCAAGAAAACGTGCCCCCTCCGCGATATCGAAGGGCGTCACCTGATGCGTGATATCGATAATATTCACGCCTGGAGCAACCCCCTCCATCACCGCCTTGCAGATACCCACGGCGTCATCTTTGACATCGAAGTCGGTCATGAAGCCAATGGTGCGTAAGGGGACCTGAGCGGTCGCGGCCGGCGGGGCCGCGACCATCAGGAGCGCGAAGAGAAGGGCATAGCGGAAGAGCGGAGACGTACGAGGCAAGCGCTAGCGTCCTTACAGAGCAATCGAAAGCAATCACTAGTGTAAAGGGCAGTCTATCTACTTGGCTGCCTTTTCCAGGTGTCCTCCAAATTCAAAGCGCATGGCAGAGAGCAGTTTGTCGGCGAAGTCGGCTTCACCGCGCGAGCTGAAGCGTTCGTACAGCGCCGCGGTGAGTACCGGAGCGGGCACGCCCTCGTCAATGGCCGCCTTGATGGTCCAACGACCCTCGCCGGAATCGGAAACGTGACCGGCGAATTCCGCTAGGGCGGGGCTCTTGGTCAAAGCAGCTGCGGTAAGGTCCAACAACCAGGAGGAGATGACGCTGCCCCGCCGCCAAACCTCCGCCACATCCGAGAGGTTGAAGTCAAATTGATAGTCCTGGGGATCGCGTAGCGGCGTGGTTTCCGCATCGATCTCCCCGGTCTTGTGGCCGACATTGGCGTGGTGCAGGATGTTGAGTCCCTCGGCATAGGCCGCCATGATGCCGTACTCCATGCCGTTGTGCACCATCTTGACAAAGTGGCCGGCGCCGCTGGGCCCGCAATGCAGGTATCCCTCTTCCGCCGTGCCGCCAATTTTGTCCCGCCCGGGAGTGCGGGGAATATCGCCAACGCCCGGGGCGATGGTTTTGAAAATCGGTTCAAGGTGCTCGACAGCAGCGGTGGGGCCGCCGATCATCAGGCAGTAGCCTCGTTCCAGACCCCAGACACCACCGCTGGTGCCAACGTCGACATATTGAATTCCCTTAGGCGCGAGCAGTCCACTGCGACGGATGTCGTCGATGTAGTAGGAATTGCCGCCATCGATCAAAATGTCGCCGGACTCGAGGTGAGGCGCAACCTCGGCAATGGTTTGGTCCACCACAGCGGCGGGAATCATCAGCCAGATGGCGCGCGGCTTGGAGAGCTTGCTTACCATGTCCGCGAGCGAAGAGGCGCCTACGGCTTTTTGCTTTTCGAGATCCTGAACGACCTGCGCCGACCGATCGTAGACCACCGCGGTGTGACCGTTGTTCAGCAAGCGCTTGACCATGTTGGAGCCCATTCTGCCCAGACCCACCATTCCTAATTGCATCGAATCGCTCCTCTTTCGGTTAAGTGTTTTTCGTCAATCACGCAGCTTTACTTGAGCTTGCGGTAGCGGCGGATAAGGTTGTTGGTGGAAGCATCGTGCTTCAGCCCTGCATCGTCCGGAGCCTCAATCTCGGCAATGATGTGCTGGGCGAGCACTTTGCCCAACTCGACGCCCCATTGATCGAAGGAGTCGATTTGCCAGATGGTGCCCTGGGTAAATACTGAGTGCTCATAGAGAGCGACCAGCTTGCCCAGCGTTTCGGGTGTGAGCTTCTCCGCCAGGATCACGTTCGACGGGCGGTTGCCCTCGAAGACGCGATGCGGAACGAGCCAATCCGGTGTCCCTTCTGCCTTTACCTGCTCCGGTGTCTTTCCGAAGGCCAAGGCCTCGGCTTGGGCAAAAACATTGGCCAGCAGCATGTCATGGTGCCGCCCAAGGGGATTGAGGGTCTTCTCAAAACCGATGAAGTCACAGGGAATCAGCCGGGTGCCCTGGTGAATTAATTGGTAGAACGAGTGCTGCCCGTTGGTTCCCGGCTCGCCCCAGTAAATCGGCCCGGTGTCGTAGTCGACCCGCTCCCCTTCGAGGGTGACGTGTTTCCCGTTGCTTTCCATGGTGAGCTGCTGCAGGTAGGCGGGAAAGCGCTTTAAATATTGCTCATACGGCAACACTGCCACGGTTTGCGCGCCAAAGAAGTCGTTGTACCAGACGCTAAGCAGCCCCAGGAGGACGGGCAGATTGCTCTCGAAGGGAGCGGTCCGGAAATGCTCATCCATCTGGTGGAAGCCGTCGAGCATGGCGCGGAAATTTGCCGGGCCGATGGCCAGCATGGTGGAGAGGCCGATGGCGGAGTCCATGGAGTAGCGGCCACCGACCCAATCCCAGAAGCCGAACATGTTGGCGGTGTCGATGCCGAATTTCTTGACCTCAACGCCATTGGTCGAAACCGCAACAAAATGCTTGGCGACCGCTGCCTCGTCCTTCAGACCCGCCAGCGCCCAATCGCGGGCTGAATGCGCATTGGTCATGGTCTCGAGCGTGGTAAAGGTCTTGGAGGAGATGATGAAGAGGGTCTCCGCGGGATCCAGATCAACCACCGCCTCGGCGAAGTCTGTACCGTCGACGTTGGAGACAAAGCGAAAGACGAGCTTGCGGTCGCTGTAGTACTTGAGCGCCTCATAGGCCATCACCGGGCCAAGATCTGAACCTCCGATGCCGATGTTGATCACGTTGCGAATGCGCTTGCCGGTGTGGCCTTTCCAGTCGCCACTGCGTAGGCGGTCGGAGAAAGCGGCCATCTTATCGAGCACCGCATGGACTTCCGGGACTACATCCTGGCCATCGACAAAGATGGCTTCCCCTTTGGGCGCGCGCAACGCGACGTGCAGCACCGCCCGCTTTTCGGTGATGTTGATCTTGTCCCCGCGGAACATGGCGTCGATCCGCTCCCGCAGGCCAGATTCCTGGGCTAGCTGGAGGAGAAGCTTGCGCGTCTCGTCGGTGATACGGTTTTTGGAGTAATCGAGAAAAAGACCGGCCGCCTCGATGGAAAAGCGGGCGGCACGTCCTGGATCGTCGGAAAACAGCGAGCGCAAAGGAACATTCCGAACTTGTTGGTAATGGGTCTCAAGCGCCTTCCAGGCTGCTCGTTGCGTGAGAGATTGCACCTTCACCGCGGTTGCCATTGCTTTGCTCCGTTTCTCTGATGTGACTCAGCAGGTTTGATGCCCCAGCAGCACTTTGGATCTTCTCATCCTGAGATTCTCTCAGACTTGGGGTGGGCTTGGAGGATTGCACCGAGGAGAGGGCGCGGTGGGCGATTAAAATAGCGAGAATTTTGGGGCTTGGGAGGGTGAGTGGGGAAAGAAACCGCAGGTCCCTCCACTAATGGCTGCAAGCAGTAGGCAGTTGTTTGGGGGAAGGGCGCACCGCAGGTCCCTCGTCCCTCGGCTAACGCTCGGGATGACAAAGCTCGGGATGACAAAGGGGGGTGGCGATTCCATGGGGAATTGGCTAGTGGCTGAAAGAGTCGCAGATTGGGTGCGCTGCGAAGCGATTGCGGGTCTGTCCATCCATCGGTAACGGCTGTCGAGGTGATCGCCACCCCCCTTTGTCATATAGAGCGAAGCCGAGGGACCTGCGGTGCGCCCTTCCCCCAAACAACTGCCTGCTGCTCTTTCAGCCACTATTCACTGTTACATGGAAACGCCACCCTCCCCCTTTGTCATCCCGAGCTTTGTCATCCCGAGCGTTAGCCGAGGGACGAGGGACCTGCGTGCGCCCTTCCCCAAACAACTGCCTGCTGCTCTTTTAGCCACTAGGAGGGACCGTGCCCCGTGACTTTAACCCATCAGGGCTGCCAGGGAGTCCTTGATTGTGGGGGTTCCCCCGGCCGCGATGGCGTTACGCCGGAGGCTGTGGAATTTTGAAAGGACACCGTTTGCTTTAGCCAGGGCCTCGATCCGCCGCGTGTAGGCCTCGAGTTTGTCGCCGGGAATCGCAAAAACGGCCACATCGTCGGTGAGAACGTCCAGATAGGCCCGTGCTCCACAGCATCCCAAGCTTAACGCCGCCCGGCCGGTATTCATGACCTGGGGAACGATAGCGCAGGCCGGCCTGCCCATGGCGGGAGCGTTTTGGTTTTCCACCTGCTGCGTTGCTTCCGAAAGGATGAGGGTTTGATTCGCGTTTACGAACAGGAGCACTACGTCCGGTGGCAGCGGAGAATCTGCCAAAGGCGCATACACGACGTATCCGGGCTGCGATCCCAGAACTGGAATTAACGCCAGATCTTCCGGTCTCACATAGTCGAGCTCGCCGAAGACCTTGAGAGCATCCATCAAGTCAGTCTGCTGAGCCGGAGAAGTTTGAAGGTTGTGAGTATAAACACCAATGGCACATAGGCTGTGGTCGGAGGCGGAAGTCGCAAATGCGGTGGTCGCGCCGTCTTCCCAGAACCTGCAACCTGCGGGAGCCCGCCCAGCGTGACTTTTCACGCCGACGGGCAAAGAGTCGGCGAAGGAAATCGCAACCGGTGGCTGCTGAAGATCGAGCGATGCGGCAAGAATGGCGGCCAATTGTGAGTAATTTCTTTCCTGGGACATGTGGTCAGCCTTTCGGTTCAGGTTGCACGGTGAAGCCGAGATCAGTGATGAACGCGACGATTGCTTGCTCGCTTATCTGGTGGGGATCGAAGCCGACGGTCACCTTACCCTCCGGATAGGTTGATTTGCTCGAAATGATGCCTTGCTGTTGGCCAAGCAGGGTGTCGAGGCCGGTGGCGCAGGTGATGCAACTGAATCCCTTAACAAAATAGGTCACGGTCTTGCTGGTTCCAGCCGACATGGCTTCGAGAGGAGCCAGGCCGCCAACACTCGCTATGGTCATCATTTGAAGAAACCGTCTACGAAACATCTTTGTCATCTCCTTAAGCGCCGTTAGTGGGATAAAGAGCGCCCTATCGGGCGGTTGCGGTGCCGGGCTCATATCGCCAGGATGTTTGAATGCTGGCCTTGTCGGAGAAGCGGGTGTCGACATACTCGTTGAACTCAATCTTCCGGTTCAACACACCAGTTTCCATCATGAGATCGCGAACTAAATCAAAATCCGGCTTGCGTGGCGCGAGCGGTTCGTACATCACCCGGTCCATCGGGTTGGTGAGCGCCCATCTAAGCAACGCGGGCTTCTGGTTGTAGTAGAACCGGCCCACGAAGTCGGCGGCGTCCTCACGGTGAGGCTTGCTGGTATTCAGCCAGAGGCCGGAGCGGGCGATACCATCCACCAGGACCTGGACGACATCGGGACGTTTATCGATAAGATCCTGGCGCACGACAAGAATGCATGACATATAGTCGGGCCAATATTCGCGGGCCTGAAAAAGGACACGTCCAAAGCCAGCCATCTCCGCTTGGGAGGGAAAGGGCTCGCCCATCACAAAGGCGTCGATAGCATGCGCGGCCAAGGCGCCGGAAACATCCGGGGGCGCCATCTCGACCATCTTGATTTCGCTGGGCTTGATGCCGAACACCTTCATCGCGCGGAAGAGCAGCAGGCGCTCATCGGAAAAGCGGCTGGGGATGGCGATGGTGCGGCCGCGCATGTCGGCAAAGGTCTTGATGGGGCCGTCTTTGCGGACGACGACCGCGCTGCCATACCGGTGCCCCAGGTATACGACCTTGATAGGAACCCCCTGCGCAACGAGCGCAATGGCCAACGGGGCAACGATAAAAGCAGCCTGTACCCGGTTCGAGATCAGCGCTTCCTTCATCTCCGGAAAGCCCTGGAACATCTTGGGCAGAAACATTTCACCCGACAAAGAGTACTTGGAGATGTAGTCGGTTACCGGGCAAGTGAGCTGGCAGGTGACGGGGAGGTAGGCAACGGTGATTCTGCGTTGGGCCAGCGGGCGATAGTCATTCAGCACAGCCGCCCAATTCACATTCAGCCAGGCATGCAGTCCCGTAATGAGGACCAGCCATCCGAATACACCCAGCGCGATCTTGCTTTTAAGACTCATCGCGAAATCCCCAGCGAACGGATTTGATTTTTTCCAGCCGGCGGAAGCAGGTGTCGAGGATCAAGCCGATCAGACCAATCAGCAACATGGCCGCCACCACCAAGTCGTAACGCTTGCCTGAATTACGCGAGTCGATCACCAGATAGCCAAGACCGGAATCAACCGCGATCATCTCCGCTGCCACCACCACCAGCCAGGCGATACCGAGGGCGATGCGCAAACCCACAATAATTTTGGGCAGAGCCGCGGGAAAGACGACCTGGGTAAGCAGCCGGACAGGACTGAGGCCGAAGTTGCGCCCGGCAAGCCGGAAGACCGAGGGGACATTCGATACGCCATCGACGCAGGCAACGATGATGGGGAACAGCGCTCCCAAGAAGATGAGCGAGGTAGCGGCGTGGTCGCCCACACCAAGCAAGATGATGGCGACCGGGATCCAGGCAATGGGACTGATGGGGCGAAGAATCTGCAGCACCGGGTTCACCACCTGGTTGGCCGCCGGATACCAGCCCAGCGTCAAGCCCAGGGGAATACCGATGACAGCTGCTGCGCCGAAGCCGATGGCTACGCGGCGCAAGGAATCGACAATGTCACGCCACAAGACCTGCTTCCGAATCAGCTCAGCGATTCCCTTCTTCACATCGAGGGGCGAAGGAAAGACTTTGGTCGCTGTCCAGACGACAGAAAAGTGCCACAGCGCGAGAAGGAGCGTGCAGGCCAGCACGGGCCAGAAGAATTTTTCCCACTTCCGCGGTTCTGCAAGCGAATTCATATGCGGTGTGCCAAACCGATCTGTTGGAAAATGCCGTCGCGCAGTTCCAGGTAACGCGCCGAGCTGATGTCACGTGGGTGCGGTATATCGATTTCTACGATCTGCTGGACGGTGGCGGGGCGAGCACTCATCACCACCACCCGGTCGGCAAGCTGGACCGCCTCATCAATATCGTGAGTCACAAAGATAATCGTTTTGCGTTCCGCCTCCCAGATGCGCAGCAGCTCGGCACGCATGATGAGCCGGGTGATGGAGTCGAGGGCGCCAAAGGGTTCATCGAGAAAGAGCATGTCGGGGTTGACGGCCAAAGCGCGCGCCACTTCGAGCCTCTGCTTCATGCCCCCGGAGAGCGCGGCTGGATAGGCTTTTTCGAAGCCCTCCAGACCAACCATCTTGATGTAATGGGCGACGCGCTGTTGCCGCTCTGAGCGGTCCAGCTTGAAGAGTCCGAAGGCTATATTTCCCTCGACGGTAAGCCAGGGGAAGACACCACGCTCCTGGAAGACGAAGATGCGACGAGGGTCGGGACCTTGCACCACTTGCCCATCGATCTTAATCACGCCGCTGGTGGGAGAGAGAAAGCCGGCCATCGTGCTTAACAGCGTCGACTTACCGCAGCCGGAAGGTCCGAGCAGGCAAACAAATTCCCCCTCGATGACGTCAAGGTTGATGTCATTGAGCACGGGCGTAGTTTCCCCGTCGCGGGTGAACACGGTATGGATATGGTCGGCCTGTAACTTCAACTTTCCCAACTAATCCTCCGAGTAACTCCAGCGCAGCGACTTCACATGTTCCAGAGATCGCATCCCCATATCCAACAACAAACCGATCAGTCCGATAATGACCATTCCGGCGACCACGAGGTCATAACGATTGCCGGCGTTCCGAGCGTCGACAATCAGAAAGCCCAGGCCGGAGTTCACCGCAATCATCTCCGCCGCGACCACCACCAACCACGCAATCCCCAATGTGATGCGCATGCCGACGATCAGTTGCGGAACCACAGCGGGAAAAAGGACGCGAGAGACCAAGGCAGCCTGCCCCAGGCCGAAGTTGCGCCCCGCATTGAGATAGACCGCCGGGATACCGCGCACCGCGTTGATAGAGGTTAGGAGCAAGGGAAAGAAGCAGCCCAAGAAGATGAGGAAGATCGCCGCGAAGTCGCCCACACCGAACCAGAGAATCGCGATGGGAATCCAGGCTAGCGGGGAGATTGGCCGAAGGATCTGAATCACCGGATTGAATGCCATCTCCAACCTGCGGTTCCAACCGATGATAAGTCCCAGAGGTACAGCGAGCACGACGCCCAGCAAGAAGCCCCAGGTGACGCGGAATAGAGAAGCCACCACATATTTAAATAACAGCCCGTGTTGCAGGAGATCGCCGATCCCCTCGACGACGCCCCAGGGCGTTGGCAAAATGTGAATGGGGCGCCACGTAACGGCGACTTGCCAGAGAACCAGCAGGACTGCGATGAGCGCGATCGGGCGAAGACGAACGATCAAGCCTTGCGACCTCTTTCTTTCCTGTCTTGCGTGCAGTCGTGGTGTGCGCAATCGGATTCTAGCGCCATTACACAGAAGCTACCTCAATCGAAAGGTTGAGGTAGGCGTCCACCTTTATTGGGACGAACCGCCTGGCACACAGGCAGTATGCTGGCACCCGTACAGTTCGGCGAAAGGATCGAGGTCATTCAGCAGACAGGCACGCTCGATCAGCAGCCCCCCGTTGCCGGGAATGACGTCACCGTCATTGGCGGTGGCCTGGCAGGCATGGCTGCGTGCATCCATCTGGCGAAGGCGGGGCTGCGGGTCCTTTGTGTCGACGCCGGCGGAATCGAAAACGACGCGGTTGGCGAGTCGCTGGACTGGTCCGCACCCGGCTTGTTAGCAGACCTGGGCCTGACCATGAACCGGCTGATCGAGGAGAAAATTGCGACTTACAAACGCCACGTCACCCTGAAATTGGGGGACGGGTGCGATCAAAGCTATATCCCGGGTGAGTGGTTAGGGCGGCCGCCCTTCAATGTAGAGCTGCGTACCCTGCATGTCGACCGGAGTCAATTGAATCGGCAGTTGCGAAAAATGGTCCTCAGCTGCGGTGTCACTTTTCTTGAGGATCGCGTCGTTGACGTGGAAACTAACGGGAGACGGGTGGAGGCGGTTAGCACACAGCTTGGCAAGAGAATCTCTTCCCCCTGGTTTATCGACGCTTCCGGCTCGGCCTCAAGCTTATTTGCCCGGGCTTTCCACCTGCCAACGTACGAGACAGGTCCGCGAAAAGTAGCCATCTGGGGGTATTTCCCGGTTACCACGCCGGTCGAAGGGACAACGCTGTACGCCGATGGAGTGAAGCCACCTTACATGGAATGGGTTTGGGAAATACCCATCAACCCCAACACCATCAGCGTGGGTTACGTAGCCACCGGGGAAACAATCAAGGCCGGGCGCCAGCAGGGGCAAACCGTGGAAGACATCTTCAGAGAGAAGCTAGGCCGGTTCCCTCGCTTTGAGAGCCTTTTGCGGGCTGTGCCGGCGATCGCCCCATCGGTCACATCGTTCATTTGCCGCATGCATGGCCGGGTCGCCGGACCGAACTGGCTGATCACGGGAGAAGCCGCGGCCATGGTGGATCCGATGACCGCAAACGGAGTGACCGCTGCACTGAGACATGCGGCGGAAGCATCTCGCCTGCTGATTGAGTCTCGTCATCGGCAGAGGATTCCATGGTTGGGAGCGGCCATGTACAGCCGGAGGATTCTCGATCTGGCAATGTTCCTCAATTATGGGATTGAGAGGGTGATTTACGAGTCGCCGATTAGGAACCGCATCGGCGTCTTGAAAGCGGGCGATGTCTACACGGTGCCGGCTTGGAGTTTCAACGCGATCTATTCGCGGCTCCGGCCGCGCGGGGTTTTGAAGACACTCCTTTTTTGCTCTCTGTTGAGTCTCGCGCGCCTGGGAACTTTCCTGTTTTACAGCCTTTGCAAATGGCAGCAAACCTCTCGCCAAGCCGCAGCCTAGCTCCTCCCTGAAGCTGCGAATCCCCAGCGCCACCCGAACGATCTCCACCCGAGGGTTGAGATAAATACCCACCCCAGGGTGGTTGACCCCTAGCGTTGATTCATTGATGCTTGCGCCATCGATGTTTATCAATCCGACAGAGATCCTGCCCCTATCCATGGACTGCCCGGGTGCGGGCACAGCTTTGCGCTCGCTCGCCCGAATTGCGCATAAACGAAATGTCGATCGAGTCCGAGCGTTTTCAAGAAGAGATCCTCTACATAAAAGTTGAGAAATCAATTGCCGTAAAAATCGGCAACCATTTTGGAGGTAGGCGTGCGTCGTTCTATTTGCTTTTTGGTCTTGTTATCGAGCGCGATTGCTTTGCGCGGCCAGACGCCGCAATCGACACCCAGCGGCCATCCCGTGCATTTCTTTGTATATGAACGGGGGCGCGGTCTCGGCTGGGAGTGGTTCAAGGCCCCTCCGGACAACATTTATGGTTATGGCGAATCACTGTTGCGTTTTGGGCTTTCACAGACCATAGACCGCTGGGACTGGAAAGTTGAGATCACGCAAGGGACGATTATTGACGCTCCCAACACCGCGGTCAGTGCATCCACCGCACAGGGCCAGCTAGGCCTGGGCGCCAGTTATTACGTCAGTGGCGGCAACAATTCTTATCCCGCGGCCGCGTTTCTTAAGCAAGGATACGTTCGTTATGGCTTCGACGCGGACAAGAACATTCGTATCGGACGCTTCGAATTTTTTGATGGGCTGGAGACGAAGCCAAAGAATGCAACCCTGGCATGGCTGCAGCCCAACCGGGTGGGGCAACGGCTGGTGAGCAACTTTGGCTTTACCAATGCACAGCGAAGTTTCGATGGAATCGATGCTCACTACGGCCAAGGCTCGTGGGATATCACCGCAATGGCTGCGCGCTCGGACCAGGGCGTCTTCAACATGAACGGCAATCCGGAATTGAACGTGGATTTGCAATACCTTGCGTATACAAAATCCGACTGGCAAAACCGCTTCGTGTGGCGTGTGTTTGCCATTGGCTATCACGACGGCCGCACAGGAATTACGAAGACAGACAACCGCCCGCTGGCGGTGCGGCAGGCAGACCATCAAAATATTCGTGTCGGCACCTACGGTGGAGACTTTATGACCGCCATTCCCGCCGGCCCGGGACAATTCGATTTCGTCGGCTGGGGTGCGCTGCAAAACGGCCAGTGGGGAGAACTGGACCACCGCGCGGGCGCCACCGCTATTGAAGGAGGGTATCAGCTTCTACACGTGGCAAGCACACCGTGGCTGCGCGGCGGTTGGTGGCGCAGCAGCGGAGACAACAATCCCTCGGATAACAAGCACGGCACTTTCTTTGAGCTTTTGCCCACCCCGCGCGTCTATGCGCGCATCCCTTTCTACAATCTGATGAACCTCACAGACAACTTCGTGCAGATCATCGATCGCCCAACGCCCAAGTTAGAACTGCGCAGCGACCTGCACTGGCTGCAGCTTACTTCAGGCAAAGACATCTGGTACCAGGGTGGTGGGGCATTCGATAACAAGGTGTTCGGCATGACCGGACGGCCCAGCGGGGGACATTCTTCTTTCGCCAGCGTTGCCGATATCAGTTCAGACTGGCACGCCAAGCCTTATCTGGACGTCAATGGGTATTACGCTCACGTGTGGGGTAAGAGTGTGGTCGGCAGCGACTATCCGCAGGGCCGCATCGCCCAACTTGCTTATGTCGAGTTAATTTTCCACTGGGACACGCCCCTCAAACACTAGGCCGCTCCAAATTCGGACCGTCGTCGATTGCGCTATCCTTGACCAAGGATAAAGAGTCGAGGGCGCGATGCAGGAGCAGTACATTGAGCAGGTAGTCGATCTTACGGAACCAGAGGCGAACCAGCTCTATTGCCTCTCGGTGGAACAAGCGCGCGAGATAGTATTAATCGGATCTGCGGAAGAGGTGGGCCGCATCGCAGGTTCGTTTGCGCTGGTCGCGCGCGCCGGCAAGACCGTGAAGCTGGCACGTTCGCTGGACCGGCCCCTGCGCTACTTCCTCGCCAAGCGCCAGGCGGGACCAGTGCTGATCGTCGCGGCGCGCATCGATGCAATCTACAACTGGCTGAAAGCGGAAGGACTGGAAGCCCAGTTTCAGCCCAGCTACACCAGAATGGTTCCCGCCCACTACGTGGTCACGCTGCAGTTGATCGGCTGCCCCGATCCGGACCCGGTTTACACGCGATTCTTCACCCCGTCCCAGGGAGTGATGACCACCGACCTCGACCAGATTGGCGCAGCCTACATTGGTGCGCTTGCCTGCGAGATCGAGCAATGGCTGGTCTGCATTCCTGCGCATGAACCAATCGGGGTATGTTTTTCCGGCGGCATTGACAGCGGCAGCGTCTTCCTTACCACCTACCATGTCATGCTCAGGTTAGGCATGAACCCCGGGCGCCTCAAAGCCTTTGTGCTCGACCTCGGCGATGGTCCTGATTTGGGCCAGGCTCGCACCTTTCTCGAGGCTCTCGGCCTGGGATTATTCCTTGAACCGGTCGCAGTGGATGCGTCGTCGCTCAATGTCGATGAGACGATCCGTGTGATCGAAGATTACAAAGCGCTCGACGTGCAATCGGCAACCATGGCGATGGCATTATGCCGGGGAGTGCGGCAGCGCTATCCCACCTGGCGCTACCTGATCGACGGCGACGGCGGCGACGAAAACCTCAAGGATTATCCCATCGAGGAGAATCCTGAACTCACTATTCGCAGCGTGATCAACAACCCGATGTTGTATCAGGAAGGTTGGGGGGTGGGAAAAATCAAACATTCCTTGACTTACAGCGGCGGACTGAGCCGTTCTTACAGCCGAACCTACGCTCCGAGCCACCACTTTGGCTTTTGTGGTTTCAGTCCTTTCACACGACCGGCGGTGATCGCAGTCGCGGAGAGCATTCCGTTCGTTGATTTGACCAATTATGATGTGGAGCGACTCTATCAGCTCAAGGGCGAGATCGTGGCCCGCGGATTGAAGGCAGTTACCGCCTTCGATATGCCGGTTTTCCCCAAGCGCCGGTTCCAGCACGGGGCGGTTGCAGAGAGCACCCTGCATTCCGCGTTGCCCTTACGCGAGGCGGAGTATCGCCAGAAATTTCTGTCTCTGTATCCATGAACTCATATCCGGCCAAAGCGGCGGAACGCGATGCCTGGATACTCAGCCGGCGCCCGGCGCGAGAGATACGCGATCCTTATCTCCCCTATCAATATTTCGTAGAAGACGAGTGCGCGATTGGCGGCGCACTTGAACCGGTTGCGACCATCTTTCTCACCAATCGAGAATGCCCGTTCCGTTGTTTGATGTGCGACCTGTGGCGCAATACGCTCAGCGAAACAGTACCGGTTGGGGCGATCCCGGCACAGATCGATCACGCGCTTCTCAGGGTTCCACCGGCGCGACAGCTCAAGCTCTATAACAGCGGCAGCTTTTTCGATCCCCAGGCAATTCCTCCCGCAGACTATGCCGCCATCGCGCAGCACGCCAATCGCTTCGAGAGGTTAATCGTAGAGAATCATCCTGCGCTCACCGGCGATGCCTGCCTGCGCTTTCACGACTTACTTAGCGGCAAACTCGAGATCGCTATGGGCCTGGAGACGACGCATCCGGAAGTGCTCGCGGGATTGAATAAACGCATGACGCTCGACCAATTTTCGACCGCGGCGAACTTCCTGCGCCGCAATGGGATCGATCTCCGGGTCTTTATCCTGGTGCAGCCTCCGCTCATGCCGGCAGGGGAAGCGCTTGCGTGGGCTGAGCGCTCCTTGGAATTCGCCATGGAGCTTGGCGCCACGGCCGCGACCCTGATCCCGACGCGCGCGGGAAACGGGGCCATGGAAGCACTCATGTTTACGCCTCCGGCCTTGGAAACCCTGGAGTCCGCTATGGAGTACGGCTTGCGCCTCAAGGCGGGCAGAGTCTTCGCGGATCTGTGGGAGCTTCGCGAATCGTGTGTGCACTGCCACGCGCAGCGCGCGGCCCGGCTGCGGCAGATGAATCTGCAGCAGGTGGTACTGGATAGGATTCCCTGCACCCATTGCGGCGGTGCGAGTTGAAACGCGAGTTTGATCTTGCGGTCGTCGGCGCCGGCTTCGGCGGCAGCCTGATGGCGATGATTGCCCGTCAGCTCGGCCTGTCAGTCATCCTGCTCGAACAGGGCCGGCATCCGCGCATGGTGATTGGAGAATCCACTACGCCGCTCAGCAATCTTCTGTTGGAGAGGCTGAGCGTCACCTATGACCTGCCGCGGATTGCTCCGCTGGCGAAATGGGGAAGCTGGCAGCGAACCTATCCGCAGATCGCCTGCGGACTGAAGCGCGGCTTCACCTTCTTTCACCAGGAAGATCAACTGCTGGTGGCGGCGAGCCCGCACGATGATATCGCCGACACACACTGGTACCGGGCTGATGTGGATCACTTCCTGGTTGGGGAGGCGCAGCGGCTGGGAGTCGTCTACCGCGACAGCGTTCGGATCGAGACGCTGGAAATCGCAGAGGATGGCGCAACGATCGTCGGCCGCGCCGGCGAGGAGGCGTTTCACCTCCGTGCCGGGCTTCTGATCGATGCCACTGGTCCGCGCGGTTTTCTTCACAAGACTTTGCAATTGGAGGAGTCTCCGCTGCCTGGACTCCCTCCTACAGAAAGCTTGTACAGCCACTTCACGGGAGTTACAGGCAGCGAAGCTACAGGAGATGAACCTCCCTATCCGGTGGATGACGCAGCGGTACATCACGTATTTGATGGAGGATGGGTGTGGGTACTGCGATTCAATAACGGGGTCACTAGTGCCGGGGTTGCGGCGACTGGCCGTTTGGCGGAGGAGTTGGCGCTGAACGAAGGGGAGCCGGCATGGCAGCGGCTCCTGGACCGGCTGCCTGGGTTGAAAGCAAAATTCAAGCAGGCAACCGCGTGCCAGCCGTTCCGGCACATGCCGGCGATCAGCTTCCGCACCAGCACCATTGCAGGAAAACGATGGGCGATGCTGCCCTCAGCGGCCGGCTTTGTCGACCCGCTGCTTTCTACCGGCTTTGCTCTCACGCTCACGGGGATAGAACGGCTGGCGCAAATCATCTCTGAACATCGCGATTCGGCTGACTTGGCGCGACAACTGCAGAGTTATGCCCAGGAAACGGATGGCAACTTGCTGGCTGCGAGCCGGCTGATTGGGGCGCTGTACGCGAACATGGGCGACTTTCCCGCTTTCACCGCGCTGTCGCTCTTGTATTTCGCCGCGGTCAGCTTTGCTGAGACCGCGCACCGTTTGGGCAAACCGGAGTTGGCACCTGGTTTCTTGTTGCATCGACATCCGTCGTTTGGGCCGGCTTCGCGGGTTTTGTTGGAGCGTGCGTACAAGCCGGACGAAGCGTTCGCGGCAGACGTTCAGCGACTCATTGAGCCGTTCAACGTCGGCGGCTTCGGGGATCCTGCGCGTCATAACTGGTATCCCGTGCGTGCCGACGACTTGCTCGATGCGCGACACAAGCTGGGAGCCAGCCGGGAAGAGATTATTGCCATGCTCGAGCGGGCCGGTTTCTTTGCGCAAGCATCAGTCAAGGGTTGAGGGGAACTGCAGATCCCTCGGCTTCGCTCCCACGGCACGCCGGGGCAGGCGGGATGACAAAGGGGGAGGGTCGCGCTTCCATGTGACAGTAACTAGTACTGAAAGAGCTGCAGGTGGTTGTTTGGGGGAAGGGCGCACTGCAGGTCCCCGTTCGACTTCGCTCAGGGCAGGCTCTCGGCTACGCTCCTAATGAACAAACCGGAGACTGGCGCGTTGAGTGCTGCGTATCCCACTCAAGCCCAAAGACAGGGCTTGAATGGGGCACCCAACCTTCGTTGCCGGTACGGGAGGCAGGGTCATTGCTCCCTTAACTTGCCGCAGGCAAGTCAGTTCCGCGGGATGACAAAGGGAAGCGTGGCGTTTCCATGTGACAGCAGCTAGTGGCTGAAAGAGCTGCAGGCAGTTGTTTGGGCGAAGGGCGCACCGCGGGTTCTCTTTCCCGCCCACGAACTCTATCGGAAGGAAAACGACGAGCCTCGTTAGCGAGACACCTTCGCAGCCACGTTCCTTGTAAACACAATGGCGTGCGCCGCGATAATTCCCTTCCCTTCTTCTACGGTGATGGCTTGGTTGGGCTGAATGTTTGGTACAACGTCCTTATGCCCGCTGGGCCATACGATCGTAAGCCGCATTCTTCTGCTTGGGTCAGGCTTGCCCAGTCCAAAGGTCACAGGCAACTCGCTTTGCGACAAATAGGCGGAGCCGGTCTTTACCATACGTAACAGTTGAAGATGGCTATCGACCTGGAGCATAAGCTTGGCTCCAATGCCGTCCCGGTTAGAGCGCGTACCCACCAGCTTCACACGGAGCATGTCGTTCTGATTGCCATTGTCGTTGCGAAGCAGCCGTGCCGGACCATTGGCCTCGGTAATCACCAGGTCCAGATCGCCATCATTGTCGAAGTCTCCGTAGGCAGAGCCCCGTCCTACCACCGGCCGCTCGAGAGCAGGCCCCAGCTGGGTAGACATGTTTTCAAACTGACCCTTTCCCCGATTGCGAAATACCAGGGCTGGTTCCGCATACTTTAGATGGGGTTGGGTTACGCTGATGTCGTCGGCCACGTGTCCGTTCACCGCGAGTATGTCGAGCAGACCGTCCAGGTCGTAGTCGAAAAAGAAGGTACTGAAGGTCAGCGACTGTAACGACCAGCGGTCGATCCCCGTCGCCTCGGATGCGGAGGTATACAAACCGGAACCGTCGGTGCGGTACAGCGCCATGCCCTCATTGGTGAAGTCGCCGATGATCACCCCGGGATGACCCGAGTTCTCATAGTCGCCATTATCCACGCCCATGCCTGCACGGGTGGCGCCGGCGTCGCTGTAGGCTACACCGGCCTGCACGCCGACATCTGTGAAGGTGCCGTTGTGGTTGTTGCGATAGAGCTTATTTGGCTGGGTGTCATTGGTGACCAGCAAATCGAGCCAGCCATCGTCGTCATAGTCAACCAGCGCAATGCCAAGAGACTTGCCGGTCGCATCAAAGAGACCAGCGCGCTTGGTAACATCCTCAAAAGTTCCGTCACCGCGATTGTGGTAGAGCCTCGCGCTCTCGCCCTGGTAAACCTGGGGTGTGCAATACGACTTGTTCTTGGTGTCGAGTGAACAGAACTGATCCTTCTCCACCGACCAGGTCACGTAGTGCGCCACGAACAAATCCAGCTTGCCGTCGTTGTCGTAGTCGAACCATACGGCGCCGCTCGAAAACCCGCTGCCACCCACTCCCGCACGAGTGGTCACATCCGCGAAGCGGCCATTGCCTAGATTGTGGAACAGATGATTGGAACCGACTGCGGTGATGTAGATATCGTCCTTACCGTCGTTGTCATAGTCACCGACGGTACACCCCATTCCGTACATCTCGACGGCCAAGCCAGCCTGCTTGGTGCGGTCGGTGAAGGTTCCATCGCCATTGTTGTGGTAGAGGGCGGGATAAGACTTGGATGAGCCGTGACCTGGCCAATCCATGGAGTTCACGAAAAGGATATCCTGTGCGCCGTCGTTGTCGTAGTCCAGGACACAGACGCCACTGCCCATCGTCTCGGGAAGGTATTTCTTTCCAAAAGCACCGCTATGGTGACGAAAGGAAATACCGGACGCGGCGGTGGCATCGACAAAACGAATCGGGCCGGAAGGCCGTTGTGCCAGTGCGCTCGAAATCAGGGTCCCGAGGAAACACAAAATAAGACAGCGACGTACGGTACTTTCAGGCATGCGCGACCAGGAGACGGGCACGGCGGGAGTCCATCCACATTTCCAGAAGCATGGCCGCGGGTCCCACCAGGAAGAGGGCGTAGAAGGGGGCGTAGACCGCCTGGTGAAGGCGCAGTACCATTTCGACTGCGGCCACGATAAACACCGTCACGCACTGGCCGGTCTTGGAGCGCACGGTCGTTTTAGGATCGGTAATCATGAAAAAAATGAATAACTGATACATAGGTCCGGTGATGGGAGAGATTTCCGACCACCAGGGATCGCCGGTGATCCAGCTGCGCAGCAAAGCAAAGGCCAGGAATGACGCCACGTAGGTCGCACTGATATGAAAACGCCGCAGCCGCCAGATGATCGCCGATCCGAGCGTCCAGATCACGATCATCGGCCACACAAAGTTTCCCCACTGGATGCTCAATCCCGCTACCGTGCCGGAAGCGAGAACAAACATGGCAACGATGCCGAAGTTGGAAGGGTTCCAGATGTGCCGATCATGGACGCGCAGCACGTACTTGGAGGTAATGGAAATCAGTGCGCAAAGAGCATACGGCCAGAAGGCGGGGGAACGCACCAGAATGCCAACGCTGATGCCAGTGATGTAAGCACTCGCCACGTTCGGCCACTTGCCCATGTAAATGCGCGAGAGAATCAGCTCAGCAACAAGGCTGGCGCCGATGGCCAATAAGGTACGCGTATAACTCTCGAGGATGCCGTAAGAGAGTTGGCCTACCAGCAGGACACAGGTGATGAGCAGAGGGGAGAGATAGCGATTGGACGCGTTGAAGAACCGCTTCCACGCCGCTTCAAGCTTCACCGGTTGCGCGATACCGACCCCGTGAGTCATTCACCCTCCCTGATATTGTAGAGCTTTCCAGGGACCAGATGATCGACCGTCTGCACTTTGCCAGAGGGCCAGCGAATGACTGCCTTCTCGATCTGCGGATTCTTCCCCAACCCAAAATGCAGTCGCCGATCGTTTTGCGCCGCAAAACCGCTACCACCCGAGACCTGCTGCACTTGTTGTTGCCCATTCCAATAAAGATCTACCTGAGCACCAATTGCACTCCGGTTGCTCTTGGACCCTTCGAGCGAGAATTCGACCCAGCCATTCTGCGGGGTCACGGTGTTCTTGTAAATCAACAAAGGGCCGCGCTGATTGGCTACCACCACATCGAGTACCCCACCATTCCACAGATCAGCCATCGCCACCGAGCGTCCGTCATAGATATCGGTCGCGCCGACAGCCTGGGCTACATCGATAAACTTTGCCGAACCATCGTTGATCCAGACCTTCTTCTGCTGATATCCCGAAAGGCTGCGCCCATTGAAAGCAGGCCAATCTGCCGCGTCGCCGATAATCTTGCTGTTGCCACCGGCGACTCTGGAGAAGTCATACCAATAACTCCTGGTCCGGCTGAGGGAGATATAGCCGTTGGTGAGATAGAGATCCAGATAGCCATCGTTATTCAGGTCGCCAAACTGCGCGCCGAAACTCCAGCCACCCAGTTCCACGCCCATATCCCGGGCCAAATTTTCATACTTTAAGCTCGACCCCTCCTTGGGCACCCAGAGATTATTGCCCTGGATCAGTACCCCCTCCTGCGAGATATTGGAGACATAAATGGCGTATTTGCCTTGGTTCAGAATGTCTCCATAGGCGACGTTCATGCCGCTCTTGGGCGCAAACCCTACGCCGGTCGCCTCGCCCGCCTCGCGAAAGTGTCCACCACCCTCATTCAGGAACAGCTCGGAGACTCCGTAGTCGTTGGCAATAAAGAGGTCGGGATGTCCGGTGCCACGCAAATCCGCTGCAGAAGCGGCAAGCGCCCAACGATTGCTCTTGATACCCGCCTTTTCGCTGACCTCCTCAAACTTGCCATTGCCCAGGTTATGAAACAAGAACTTTCGGCCACCGTTTTTTGCGTACTCAAAACTCTCCGGCATCATGCGCGTGGTATCCAAATGCCACAGATCCAGCTTTTCGGAGTAGTACCCGCCAACGAACAAGTCGAGCAGCCCGTCGCCGTCATAGTCAAACCAGACGGCGCTATTCGCATTGATCCACGGAGGTAAACCAGCAGCATCGCTTACGCGGGTAAAACCACGGCCCTGGTCGTTATGAAAAAGCTCCGGCTTGCCCCACTTGATCAGAAATAAGTCTTCGTAACCGTCATTGTCATAATCGCCCCAGACCGCTCCCATGGAGACTCCGGTTCCCGCCTGGTTCACATCGGCCAACCCCATCTGCGCGGCAACATCCTGGAAAGTGCCGTCGTGCATGTTGCGGTAGAGGTGGTTCTGGCTCCCGATCGCGCTGTTAGTTGCGTATATATCGGGCCAGCCGTCGCGGTCGAAGTCGACGATGGACACCGAGGCGCCCATGGACGCGACTTCCGGCATGATGCCTTCGAGCTTGGCGTCCAAGGTCGGAGCCTGGTGAACAAAATGAACGCCGGCCTGTTGCGAGACTTCCTGCAAATGGAAGCCGTATCGCGCGATCGCCTGGCCCTCATCCAGCTTTGCCTGGGCTTCTTCCCGTCGCGCGGAAACCTGCTTGATAGCAAGGGGGGTGGCTAACATTCCCACAAACAGGATGGCCAAAACAACTCTTGCGGTGATGCCTGCCTTCATTGCGCTGCACCGCTCCTGAGTGCCTGGTCAATGGGTTCCGGGGTTACGTAGCGGGTGTGGTAGTTCTGCCAATCCTCTGCATGATGGCGATACACCCACTCATCTTCGAGCTTGCCCGGAGCTTCGTTGTACTCGCTCTTTGCGTGGTAGGGCAAAGGTTGGACGGTTCGCGAGTAGGTAGAGTTATAGTCTCCGTCCTTAATCCAGCCATCTCCGGCGATCACATAGTCACGCACCCATCCAGCAGGCGGCGGAGGCTGCTCGGGAAAACGTAAGGTAATCTCGTCGCCGGCGTTCATGATCACGTAGCGGTCATCGATGCCTGCCAGCAATTCGCGAACATCGCCATAGCGAGTGTAGTAGCCCTCGAGATCACGCCAGATCTGCCGGCTAGCCGCTATCCGGTTGTAATCGGGTAGCTCGGGAGAAGAAGGATTAGCCTGGTTGACCACGGAGTATCCCCGGTAATGAAGATCCGCCAGCGACGGATCCAGGCGCGTGACCTTGAGCCGCGCACCGGGGAGGCCCTGCGCCCACTCGATGGAATCCCAATAGACCTCGAGGTTTGTGCGCAAGCGGAGCTTGTGCGGAGTACCGGGCAGAAAGACATTTTCGAGGTCGATCAGGCAGGTCTTCTTGCGGCCCGCCGGGAAACCCAGGTTCGCCCGGGCGGTACGCCATCCGCCGCGCCCATCCGGAACTTCGAGGCTAAGAGCGTGCGCCTTTTGGCCGCTTCCCTGGCTGATCGCCACGTTTACCGAGGAGTCGGTAGGGTGCACCCATCCCTTGGCAATCAGCCACAGGGGCCCATTCGGCGGTACATCATTGCCCAGATCGATCTCCACATAGTGGTCGCGGGTAAGTCCCTGATATTGTCCGCGTCCAAACGTATCCAGGTAGTTGCCATCGAGCTTGCTGACGATTTCGGTCACATCCTGACCTCGATCATCGGTGGCTTTCGCAATGGGGTGGGGAGGCGCAACCGTAGTCAGGGCCAACTTAACGGGGGGAACGGCAAACCGCTCGTCGGTAAAAACCTCAGTGCCTGCGGGATGGTCAACCACCATCAACTTCAGATAGTCGTAGTAGTAGGTTTCCCATAGCTCGCCGGTAATGCGCAGGTCGTAGTAGCCATCGTGGGGCACAAGTTGATCGCGGCCGATTTTGTACCACTCTTCGGTGGCTGCGATTTTAGGGGAGCCAACCGAGTCGATTTGCAGACCGATCGCCGAACCCCATGGCACGGCATCTTTCACAAAGCCAATCTGCTTACCATTCCATGCAAACAGAAAAGGACATGAGCCCTTGAGGCGCTGCTCGGTCAGCACTTCCTGATCCGCCTTCAGCGCAAATTCAGCGTTCTCCATGCCATTGGGCCACTGGATTCTTACTACGTCGGCGCCACCCTGCTCTCCCAGACCGAAATGCAATTGTGGAGCAGTCATCGGCTGCTTCTGAAGCATGAGGCCGGAGCGAAGCTCCATCTCCCCGCCAATGCCGAAGGAGTTGATACGCTGATCACCTGTAGCCTGCCGCGCTCGCGGGCGAAGAATCTGCCACTGATACGTTTTAGTTCCCTGGTTGAGCGCCTGCTGCGCTTGCCCTGCCGCTGAGAGTCCCAGCAGGTCGAGTCTTCCATCCCCATTGACGTCGGCGATATCAAATACTCGCGCGGAACCTACGGGCTGAGCCAGCGGAGTAAATTTCTGCGCGCCATTCCCCAGCCATACCATGGCTCCAGGAGGATCCCCGGCATTCGGGACGACCGGAGCGAGCAGCAAATCGACCGCCCCATTGTTATCGAGATCGGCGGCGTGCAGGCGCACTTCTCCCTAAGCGGGGGCGCGTTCCCGAGCTGGGTGACCGTCCACCCCTCGCGGTCGGTAATTGCCACCAGCGCACCCGTCTCTTCGACAGCCACCAGGGCCAGCGTTCCTGCGCCGCTTACATCGGCAACCGTCACTGCTTTCACGTGGGGGAGATCATTTGGGAGCGCAAGCTCGCGAAATAAGCCGCCTCTCTGGTTATGAAAGAAATGGAGCATTCTCGCGCCATCGATCATGGCGGCGTCGGGATTGCCGTCGCCATCCAGGTCGACCCAGGCAAAGCCGCGCAGGCCAGAAATCCCAATAAACGGTTGTATGGGAGTAAACGATCCATCGCCGTTATTTCTTAGCACGACTGGCAGTCCTTGATCTGCGCCAAGCAGGATGTCCATATCCCCATCGGCCTCCACATCGATCGCCCAGGCACCGGTGTAGGGGGCATGCAGCAGGGCCGGAGGGAGCTTAGTCTGCGCGGTCACATCCGTGAAGGAGCTTGCGCTCTCCTGGCGGAGGAAACGAATGCCGCCTGCCCCAGCCAGCACCAGATCAGTTTTGAAGTCGTAGTTGAAGTCGACCGGCAGGATGGACTCTGGCTCAAGAGCCTCGTTCGCGGATCCTCCAGGGAACGGAAAGGCCGCGCCGGTGGCCAGCTTTACAGTATGGCTATTGGCCACGGCGATCACCGGAGCGCCCTCTCCAGTGAGCGAGATGGCTCGAATCCAAGAGTAACCTTCGGTTTCTTGCGCGGGGCCTGGATTGGTGACGGCCACAGGCTGAAAGCGGATCGCGGTGTCGGCTGGCGGTGGAGAAAAGGTGGGCGAGGGCAGCAGCAGAAAATGGGTAAAGGGGACGGCCTCATTCCCTGCTGCCGGTTGAATCACGCTAAGGCTCTGACGAAAGTCCGGCATGCGCATCAATGAGTTGCGCAGAAAGGCAATGCGCACGGCGGCTGCTCGTGGATCGGGCCCGGCAGCCGCAGCTTGCAGTGCAGTCCACTGCGGTTGGACTTCCGCCGGCCAAGTCCCGGCGTGGGCGCCGATCTGGGCGATCACGGAGCGCAACGTCTGTGCGTCGCCACGCTTGGCCGCCACTCGCCCTAGTTCCAGCAAAGCGGCTGGGTTCCCTGGTTGTTGGACGAGAATCTGCTGCAGCAATTGCTGAAATTCGGTTTCGCCGTTGGGGTCGCCCTGGCGCTCAAGCTCCTGCGCCAACAGATACATCGCGCGCAAGCCGTGCGGGTTGAGCTGCACCGCTCTACGCAGCTCGACAATAGCCTGCGCCGGATTGCCACGTTTGCTTTCGAGCACACCCAACAGATAGTGAACCTGATCGTTCTCCGGTACCAACTTCTGCGCTCGCGCCAGCCGTTGTGCCGCTACCTCAAAGTTTCCCTGGCGCAACGCGAGCAGGCCCCAGTTTGCCCAACCTGCCGGTTCTCCTTGGGCCAGCTGCGTGGCCTGCTCGAGAGTGCTGTCAGCGCGCACATCGTCTCCCACCTGCAGCGCCGCAAGGCCCACGTAGAATGCCTTCACCTCGTCCAGGTAAGCCTTGGTCGCTGGCTTGGGCAGCCCGGAGGAGTGGCATCCGCTGAGCACCAACGCCAGGACCGCCGCCAGTGTTTTACCCGGCAGCCCGCGCCACCGCTGGTGAGACTTGGACCAGCGTCTATTCCCCCTCGTACGACAATCTTCAATCCACATCCGGCCGTGTACCCACGAGCAGTTCACCCACGTTAGCTTACGTTACCGGCGCACCCGCTTCCTACCGGAACCACGAACTCCGTCCCACAGAGGTCTGCGCCTTGTTCCCTCACGAAAGGGCGGGTGCCCCACATCTCGCCCGTTTTTCGCGAGATGCGGGATACCACCGAGGTTGACCGCTAACTACGTCGGACCAATCGGGAGTCAGACGAAAAGAGCAGTGGTATCCCACATCTCGCGAAAAACGAGCGAGATGTGGGCACCCGTCCCTTCGTGAGGGAACGAGAGGCGCATGTCCTAATTCCTGTATTTGCGGGCTAAAGCCCGGTTCTCTTTTACTCCTCTGGAACCTCGCCAGCACCGTTCCGGATAGGGTGAGCCTATCTGAGCGCCGGGTGGAGTGTCGTCGTGTAGAGGGTTGAACTCAAACTCCACCTTTTGGTGGAGTTGATAAAGCAGCTGTGGCGCCTTCGGAAATGAACACTACGCGCAATACTTTCCTATGGGACAGGTGTGACCGTCTCTTTCAGGTAAGAGGCGGAAAGCGTGCGCTTTTCTTTGGCGACGGGCAGCAGGGTCGGATAGAACTGGACAAACGTGGTGTCCACTGCCGCATGCTGGGCGTGACAGCTGTAGCAGTCGGCGGAGGTTGGGATTGCCTTCGCTGGCTTCTCGCCATCAAAGGCGAAGAAGGCCCACTTACCCGGAAAACGCGCCTCGTCCTTCACGTGGAGCTCAAGTCCCATCACATCGGCGGCCTGAAAGTTGCCGCTCTGATTGATGGAGCCTTTCGCTCGGGCTCCACGCTCCTCAAGGACCAGTATGGTCTTGTCTGGCCAGGTGCCAGTGTTCACAAAGGCCTTGTACGCTTCGGGATTGACGAAGACGTTGTCGAACATGTGCTGGTTGCCCATCTGCATCGCCGGGTTATAGCTCATGTCGAAGCCCGAGGTCAGGTAAACCCATTCCCGGTAGCCCTGGGGAAGTTTCAGCTCGCCGCCCTGGTTGAATTCCGGGCCGCTAGTCGCCGCTCCGGATTCGCGGAGGACGGGTGGGGAGAGAAAAGCTAACGTACCAAGCAGTAGGGCTATCGTTCTGCCGATCATGCAGGCAGTATCGCGCTTTTAATCCTCAGAAGGCCAGAGCGCCTAAAGCGCTCAACGTTTGAGCGTACGATTCTCCGCAGCGACCAATTACCGGCGGACCTGGCCGCATTGGGTAGAATAGGGGTCAAAATCATGAGTTGGGCTAGATGAACGAACGCGCACTCCGCCAGTTAGCGCATGTTCCGCGATTGGCGATTCAAGCATCAAGCAGCGAGACCGCGCGGGATACAAACCGAACCATCATCCTAGAACTGATTCGCCTTGCCGGGGCGGTCTCGCGCGCCGATCTGGCTCGCCTCTCCGGCCTGCAGAAGAGCACCGTCTCCGCGATCGTAGAAGAACTGCTGGTGACCCGTTGGATTTGTGAGGGAGAGACCGGCTTCAGTAAACACGGCCGAAGGCCGCTGATGCTGGAAGTCAACAATGAGCTGGGCGTAGTCATCCTGGACCTGCACCCGGGCAACGCAATCGTAGCCATCTCAGACTTCAGCGGCAGATTTCTGGTACAGGAAAATGTTCCTATTTCCTCTGAACCTCAACGGTCCATTACCCAACTATTGGCTGCAATCAAACGCGTGTCCAACGCTGAACCGAAGAAAGCGATTCAGGGAGTGGGCATCAGCGTTCCGGGCCGGGTCGATCGCTTGACCGGCCGATTGGCGTTCGCGCCCAACCTCCGCTGGGGCCCTTTCGATGTCGGAAAGGCGATTGCAGATGGGACCGGGCTGCCGGTGGAGATCGAAAACGCGGCCAATTTGATCATTCTCGCGGAACGTTGGTTTGGGAGCCTCTCCGGCGTGCAGGACGCGGTGGCCATTAACGTCTCGGAAGGCATTGGAACCGGCATTCTCGCCGGCGGACATCTTATTTCCGGTTGGAACGGCATGGCGGGCGAGTTTGGGCACATGCCGGTCGAAGCCGGGGGTCTTCTCTGCGGATGCGGCAACCGCGGCTGTTGGGAGACGGTTGCTTCCAACCAGGCTGCTCTTCGTTACTACCGCAAGTTGAAGGGGAAGGTTCCCGCTTCCTTCACCTATCGCCACCTGCTGATTGATGCAGAGGACCAGAAGCCCGAGGCCATGGCAGCGCTGCGCTATCAGTTCGTACAGATTGCGCACGGGCTGCAGACGATCCTGGCCGGGCTCTCCCCCGAGGTGGTGTTGTTTGCCGGCGATATTGTAGCCGTATGGCCGTACTTCTCCGGCGTCCTCACCGAAGAAGTTCCGAAAACCCTCAACGCGAAGCTACCTCGTATCATCACCACGGCGGATTGTGGAATGGCCCGTCTACGGGGGGCGTTGGCCCTGGTGCTGCAACAACATTTCAGTCCTGCTACTTCCCGCTCTGTTCCCCGGCGCATGGCGGTGGGCGATTCCTCGCGCTAGGACTCCGGAAAAGGCCTCACCGAAATGAAGGGTGCGGGTTTTAGCCCCTGAGGCTTGTTCTTATCAGGTGGAGGCGCCGCCTCAGGGGCTAAAGCCCGTCCCCTTCAATGCTTTAAAAACCCTTGCTAGAACCGAACGGTGCCGGAAAGTTGAATCGAACGGCCGCCTCCTATTCCATTGATCCCCGTGCCGCTGCTGATCGTGCTCGTCACTTGCCCAAAGGTCGTGCTGGTAATGGATGATTGCGGGCTGGCAAACTGCGGACTGTTGCTCAACTGGAAGGCGTCCGCACGTACCTCGAGCGAGACGCTTTCCCAGATGGCAAAGGTCTTGAACACCGAAAGATTGTCCTGGATGTATCCCGGGCCATAGTACGCGTTTCTAGCGACATTGCCTAAGACGCTTCCGTAGGCTACCGGGCATGCGCCTGTCTTGGGGCAGCCTGCGGGTTGCGCGAAGCTTGAGGGATCAAACCAATTGTGTCCCGGCCCTATGCCGTGGAGCGCATGGAAGGGAGCAACCAGATTTGCATTCTGGCCTTGTCCAGGAGTGTTGATCGTGCCGGCATTGGCACTGACGTTGAAAGGCAGGCCCGAATAGAGAGACACCAGGGCCGCTATCTGCCAACCGCCCAGCACCGAAGAAGCAACACCGGAATTCAGCCACTGCCTGCCAGGACCGAAGGGCAGGGCGTAGATCAGGCTCTCCTCGAAGTTGAGCCGGTGGTCGTAATCGTTGGGTGCATAGTTGTGGCGCTGATCAATCCAGAAGTAAAGACTGCCGTCATCGCCGGTTTGGTAGCCGAGGCCCTTGCCCCAGGTAAATGAGGTCGTCACACCCAGGCTCTTGGCGAAACGGCGGTTCAATTGCAACTGTAGAGACTGGTAATTTGATGAGAACCCGAGGAAGTACACGTTGGTCGCCGCGCTTCGCTTGAAGGCAACATATTCCGGGTCACCGGCGTTGCCCAGACCGAGCGCCGGCGGCAGATTAATATTTTGTGATGAGCCAATGTGAACGCCATGGTTGGCCACGTAGGCTACCTGCATGGTGAACTGTTGCGGCAAAGCCTGTTGCACTGCCACATTCCACGACTCCACGTAGGGGTTGTGATAGTCCTTGGGGATGACGTTATACGCTTGGGCAGGCGCATTAGTGATGATGCCGTTGCGGGGAACGTTGATCTCGGTCGGCGCTGGGAAGCCGGCCTGAAAAGTTATAGGCGTTATATTGTCGGACTCGAGTGCGGGTGTGTACTGGGTGAGCTGTTGGTAGCTGTTATTGGCGCGTACCGGGTAGTTATACGCGTAGGTATTGTCTTCAAAGGGCGTGTAGCTGATGCCAAAGCCTCCGCGAACTACGGTTTGTTCTGAGGCTCGATAGGCCAACCCGAACCGCGGCGCGAAGTAGGTATACCTTGTCTGCAATCCGAGATTCGAAGGATTCCCACCTACCCCGGCAACGACCAGGGAGTTGGTCGTCGGATCATAATTGGAAAAGCCTCCGGCGCTCTTGGGGGTCGCCGGAGGATAAAATTCCCAGCGAAGGCCCACATCCGCGGTCAATTTAGGGTTTACCTGCCATTTATCGCCGGCGAAGGCAAAAAACCACCACTGCCGGTAGGCGGGGAAATAGGTATTGATATCCCGGCCAACCTGCATGGGGACGTCGAACAGAATGCTGGCTATTTCGTTCGCGACATTGGTTTGAGCGCCAGGCTCAGAAGTATTGTTTTCCGCGAAGGTAATGGCTCCGCGTGGACTGAACGTCTGATCCTGAAGCAGGTCGTCATGGATGCGCCGAACGTCGACTCCGAATTTGATGGTGTGATTGCGGATAATCTTGGTCCAGTGGTTGACGCCATCGATGTTGGTTTCCGCCCGGATCCAGGGGAGAGAGGCTGAGTAACCGATGATCGGACTGCTGAAATCCGTCGGCGAAAGCAAAATTCCAACCTGGCCGCTGGTGAACTGGCTGATATTGACACCGGGAATTCCAGCCTGGGTGGCATAGTCGGTTCCATAGCCGGTGGGCACTGCCCTGTTGCCGTAGTTCGCCACCCCGATGCGGGCTTCCGTAAGTAGTGTTCCGGAGAAGGCACGGTCATAATTCAACCCGGTGCTGTAGATACCAGACGTACCGGTGCCCGCAAACGCACCTTGCGCGGGCCCTCCGCCTGCCGCTCCGAAGGCGGGCGCCTGAAAAATGTCGACATTGTCCCGGTTGTATCGGCCGCTCAGGTGATCTTTCGCAGTGATTTGATAATCGATTTTTATGTCGTAGCGGGTAGTCGTTTTTTGGAACGGAAGGTTAATGGAAAAGTTATTCGTCGGGGCGGTGAGGTTGGTAGAAAGGTTGGCGTTGGGCGCGGGCAACAGCTTCAACAGGTTGAGGGATACTGGATTCACGCGGGAAAAAGGAATCTGATTGTTGGGGAACGGCGTGCGGCCTGCTCCGGTAGCGCTACCTGTTGCCGGATCGTAGACTTGACCTTTGCCGCTGCTTTGCAGCGGGCCGCTCAGGTCGATGAAGCCGGCCGCATTGGGCGTATACCACTGGGTCGGCGGAATGGTCAGAATATTGGAGTTGGCTTCGTGATCGGGAGAGCGATAGTAGTCTCCGTAGAAGAACAACTTGTCCCTGATGATAGGGCCGCCGACTTGGCCGCCAAAGTAGTTATAAGCCAGATGCCCCACACCCTTATTGAAATAGGAGCGCGCCTGGAATTCGCTGTTCTGCAGGTACTCACTGGCTGAACCGTGAAATTGGTTGGTGCCGGACCGAATGCTCACATTGGTCACGGCTCCAACAGCTCGCCCCAGTTCGGCCTCGTAGTTAGCTGTAGAGACGTCGACGGTTTGGATGGCCTGTACCGGCGGGATCAACATCTGGAGAAGCCCCGTCCGCTCATCGTCATCGATGCCCTCGATCTGATAGCTGTTGCCCTCACGCGGCTGGCCATTGACCTCCGTCTGGATCGAACTGGCGGCATTAAAAAACTGCGAGTGCTGGAAGACCGGAGGCCCTACCCCAGGCACCAGGGTGAGCAGGGTCTGGAAATTTTGATTGACCGAAATGGGCACGCTGGCCAACGTGTGGGCTTCAATATTTGCGCTCACGTCGGCACGGTCAGTTTGCATGATGGCCGGGGCGCTGGTCACAATAATGCTTTCAGTGACATTGCCGGGCTGTAAGACCATGTCCACACGCGTCGTGGTATTCACAACCACGTCGACGCTTTCCCGGGTCTCCTTCTTGAAGCCCTTGGATTCGACACTTACCGTGTAGGTGCCCGGCGTCAGGTCAGGAAAGGTAAAGTTGCCGCTTTCATTCGTGACCCCGGCGTGTGGGATGCCCGTAGCGCTTTCCAATATCTGGACTTCTGCGTTGGCCACCGACGCACCGGTGTCGTCGGTCACGTTGCCCAGGAGGGTCGCAGATACCGCTTGTCCCCAGGAAAGTGGGGTCGGCAGAAAAACCAAACAAGCTAGTACCCCGCTCAACAGCCATGGAGCGCACCTAGGGAGCCCCAGAATCGAATGTCTTTTCTCTTGCATTACAGCCTCCGAATGGAAACAGCATCTTGTTTTGAAATCCTTAATGTACGAGTCACAAACTAATGCAGCCGGATGGTATCAGGTCGAGGGAGCGTTGACTAGCCGTCAAATTAAAAATTTGCAAGATTGCCGGACTCAGAAAGGTTAACCAGTTGCAAGTTCTTCTTCTGCCAGTCTTTCGGGGCGTTGCGAAGAGCTGGGGCGAGAAGGTCGGGGTTGGTGATCAGTCTCGCCGCACCTTCGGTGCCGTATTGCAGGCAACCGCTGACCAAGATCAACATGGCATGAGTTTCGGGATCGAATGCCCGGGAGATAACGGCATAATCCTCCTCCGCATGATTTTCCGGCGTCGCACCTTGCGGATACGCTTTACGACCTTCCAAAAGCATCGCTCGTGGTGCTCCGCGGTAACCTGGGATCTCAGAAGGCGGCTTTTCCTAAGCCGGGGTCGCCGGTGACTGGGAAATGAGGAAATGTGTAATGGAACTCCCATTGAATCCATCCGAGCAGCACCGCCCGCAGGGAATTTCGCGGCGGAAATTCCTCGGTCATGCAGCTGGAGCGGCGGCATTGACGATGGTTTCCAGCCGTAAAATTGCGGCTGCGCTTGGTCAAGCCGCCGGTCCAGGTTCCGGTCACGGGGCATCCCGTGCTGCATTGCTGCGGGTGGATGCGAGCAAAGCTGTGAACAGCTTCGATCCGGATAAGAGTCTTGGTTCTTCGATGGATGAGCTCTCGGCCCCGGTGATCGAGAAGATCTACACGCCGGAAATGGTTCGGCAATGGCTCTCGGCGGGATGGGGGCCGATCACGTATCGCAACCACACAGAGCTCGCCGTCGAGGCTTGGCATTGGAATAGCAATGGAAAGTGGAGCGACGCCGCGCATCAGAGGGGCTACTTTGTCGGGGACGCGGAGCCCACGGGGTTCATTCACGATTCATTTGGATATCCGCTTCCGCATCGCGGCACGACAGCGGACGGCGGCGATTCCGAGGGTTACGGGCGGCTCACGGACGGCGATCCGGCCACGTTTTGGAAGAGCAATCCATACCTCACCAAGGCATTTACCGGCGAAGACGACGCGCTGCATCCGCAATGGATCATCGTGGATTTGCTCGCTCCCCAGCAGATCAATGCCTTGCGTATCGATTGGTGCGAACCGAACGCGCGGGTGTATGAAGTGCAATATTGGACCGGCGTTGACCCCATGAATTGGGAGGCGCAGTACGCGCCTACCGAAGGCCTGGGCGTGAGCCAGCAGGCCAATGGACGCTGGAACAGTTTTCCCAATGGCATCGTGCACGATGGCAAAGGCGGGACCGAGACGCTGAAGCTCGCTGAACAGCCGATCGCTACGCGCTGGATTCGTGTGGTGATGACCCAATCCTCGAATCAGCCGGGACCACACGGAACCGACGACCTGCGGCATCGAGCCGGCTACGCGATCTACCAGGTTTATGCCGGCATGCTCCGCGACGACGGCACCTTCGTCGATCTTATAAGGCACTCACCGGACGCGACACAGACCCCAACCTACTGCTCCTCGACCGACCCCTACCACTCGGCCACGGATCTGAACAAGAGCGGCGATCAGACGGGTCTCGACCTTTTCTTCACCAGCGGCATTACCAACAATTTGCCGGCGATGATTCCCGTCGCAGTCCTCTTCAGCACACCTGAAGATGCCGCGAATCAGATTGCTTACTTGAAGAAACGCGGGTACCCAGTCGCCTGGGTGGAGATGGGAGAAGAATGCGATGGCCAGTACATGCTGCCTGAAGATTACGCGGCGCTCTATATTCAGTTTGCCGACGCCATCCATAAGGTCGCTCCGGAGACCAAGCTGGGCGGGCCCGTATTCCAAGGCATCAATCAGGATGTCTCGGTTTGGCCGGACGCGGAGAACCGTACCTCCTGGTTCGGAAGGTTCCTGGATTACTTAAAGTCTCACCATCATATTCAGGATCTTGCCTTTGTTTCGTTTGAACATTATCCGTTCGATCCGTGCTCGGTAAATTGGGCCGATCTTTATCGCGAACCTGACGTGACGCGAAATTGCCTCGACGCGTTTCGCCAGGATGGCTTGCCCGATGGCGTGCCTCTCATGAACACTGAGAGCGCCGTGACATACAACCTCTCAAACTACATGACTGATATTTTTTCAGCGCTGTGGCTGGCCGACAGCGTTGGTTCATTTTTCCTATACGGCGGCTCGGCTTATTATCATTCGCCGATTCAGGCGGAACCGCTTCGCCCGGGCTGCCACGGTGGCTGGGCGACTTATGGAAATTACGTGGCCGACGCGGATCTCCAGATTCACCAGTTCACGGCCCAATATCACACCGGCCGCATGATCAACAACGAATGGGTCACGCATCGCACCGGTATGCATCACCTGTTCCGTGTGGACGGCTCCGTCCATGACCCTGCAGGTCACGCGCTTGTGACTTCCTATGCGGTTCGACGGCCCGATGGCGAGTGGGCGCTTCTGCTGGTGAATAAAGACAGGGATCACCCGCACAAGATTGAGATAGCCTTCGAGGGCGCTGGGGGCCAAAGCAGCTTTTTTGACGGCGAGGTGAGCATGGTGACGTTCGGAGGCGAGCAATACGTTTGGCACTCGACCGGCGCGCGATCCCACGCCGAGCCGGACAACCCTCCGGTCGCTTCCACAATCGAGGCAGGAAGAGGCGCCGTAGTAACATTGCCCAAATGTTCTGTCACCGTGCTGCGCGGCAAAGTTCAGGGCTTGGCGTAGGACCTTCTATGTGCCACCCGCCCGACAGTTGCGTGGAAGGAGTGGTTGATGAGCAAGGTAAGAGTGCTGGTGGGTACGCGCAAGGGTGCGTTTGTCCTGACGTCAGACGGCAAACGCGAACAATGGGACGTAAGCGGTCCCTTCTTTGGAGGCTGGGAGATCTACCATCTTAAGGGATCGCCCGCTGACCCTAATCGGCTGTATGCGTCCCAATCAACCGGCTGGTTCGGTCAGCTGATCCAACGCTCTGACGATGGCGGCAAAACCTGGCGGCCGGTGGATAACAAGTTTACCTACGACGGTGTCGCGGGCACTCACCAGTGGTATGACGGGACCCCGCATCCCTGGGAATTCAAGCGAGTATGGCATCTCGAGCCATCGCTCACCGATCCGGACACGGTCTACGCAGGGGTCGAAGATGCTGCCCTGTTCCGCTCTATCGACGGTGGGCAAACATGGCGGGAGCTCGGGGGTCTTCGCGGGCACGGCTCGGGCCCCCACTGGCAGCCGGGCGGTGGAGGAATGTGCCTGCACACCATCCTTCTCGATCCCAGCAACCCAGGCCGGATGTACATTGCCATCTCGTCCGCGGGCGCCTTCCGCACCGATGACGGCGGCGAATCGTGGCGGCCCATCAACCGTGGCTTGAAATCCCAACATATCCCCGACCCGACGGCTGAGGTTGGTCATTGCGTTCATCACATTGCCATGCACCATTCGCGCCCCGGTGTGCTGTTCATGCAAAAGCATTGGGATGTGATGCGCAGCGACGACGCGGGCGAATCGTGGCAGGAGGTTAGCGGGAACCTGCCCACCGATTTCGGGTTCGCGATCGACGTGCACGCGCATCAGCCGGAGACCATCTACGTCGTACCCATCAAGAGCGACTCGGAACACTACCCGCCCGACGGAAAGCTGCGCGTGTTTCGTAGCCAAACCGGGGGAAACGAGTGGGAAGCACTCACGAAGGGTCTGCCGCAACACGACTGTTACGTGAACGTCCTGCGCGATGCCATGGCCGTCGACTCGCTCGACACATGCGGCATTTACTTTGGCACGACCGGGGGCCAGGTTTACGGGTCGCCTGACGCTGGGGATAGCTGGGCCCCGCTCGTCCGGGATCTTCCGGCTGTCCTTTCAGTCGAGGTACAGACACTGTCATGATTCGAGTCTTGCTCCCGGCACATCTTCGTACGCTGGCCCAGGTCAACGGCGAGGTGAAGCTGGAAGTGGAGAGCCCGGTCACGCAGCGCACGGTCCTCGACGCGCTCGAGGCCAGCTACCCGATGCTGCGGGGAACGATCCGTGATCACGTCACCCGCCAGCGCAGGCCGTTCCTGAGATTCTTTGCCTGCGCGGAGGATCTTTCCCACGAACCACCGGATGCTCCCCTGCCCGACGCAGTTGTCACCGAGGCCGAACCATTCCTGGTGATCGCGGCTGTTGCGGGGGGCTAGCTAGAGCACCGCTTCGTAGTTCGAGACCAGCAGGCCAGTATTTCCCAAACGCGCGTAGAGCATTCGGACGTTCCTCCTCATTCATAGATGCCGGCTAGAAAAAAAATCTATGGCTGTCGATTTCGATCCATCTTATTCGACGTTCTAGTAGAGTCAGAAATTCACCCAGAGGAGACACGACCATGCGATTCATGATGCTGATGATCCCCAAAAACTACGAGAAAGCCGAGCCTGGAGCTATGCCCAGCGCCGAGGCCGTGGCGGCAATGATGAAGTACAACGAGTCCCTGCAAAAGGCGGGGGTGTTGCTCGCGCTCGACGGTCTCACACCGCCGTCCATGGGGGCGCGGGTCACGTTTCCCGGCGGCAAAGCGAAGGTTGTCGACGGACCCTTCACCGAAGCCAAGGAGGCGCTCGGCGGTTACTGGATGATTCAGGTGAAGTCAAGAGAGGAAGCCATTGAGTGGGCAACACGCTGCCCCGGCAATGATCACTGCGTCGTCGAGGTGCGCCAGGTGCAGGAGTTTTCTGATTTCCCTGCTGACGTGAGAGAGGCTGCGGCTGGGTTTGAAGATTTGCAGGCGCAGTTTGGGCAGCGCAACACGGCATGAGGCGCTGCCCACGGCGCCTCCGCTTGCACCGCCGGATTGAAGATGGTGTGATGGTTATCTGTGACCATGGCCGGCGACACGCATCGGGTAATTGACGCGGTCTGGAGAATCGAGTCGCCCAGACTCATCGCCGGGCTGACCCGTGTGGTGCGCGACGTCGGTGTTGCTGAGGACCTCGCCCACGATGCGCTCGTGGCAGCGCTGGAGCAATGGCCGAAGTCGGGCGTTCCGGATAATCCGGGCGCCTGGCTCATGGCCACCGCCAAGCATCGTGCGATCGACCGCTTCCGGCGAAGCGCACTGCAGGAACGCAAACTCGATGAGTTCGGCCGCGATCTTGCATACAAGGAAATGGCTGTGCCGGACATGACAAGCGCGCTGGACGACGACGTCGGCGATGACCTTCTGCGCCTGGTGTTCATCTCCTGTCATCCAGTGCTCTCCACGGAAGCGCAGGTCGCGCTCACGCTACGCCTCCTGGGAGGCCTGTCGACGGGAGAGATCGCGCGTGCGTTCCTGGTCGCGGAGAGTACGATCGCGCAGCGCATTGTGCGCGCCAAGCGGACCCTCACAGAGGCGCATGTGCCTTTCGAAGTGCCCCGCGGCGCCGAACTGGCTGCTCGTCTTTCGTCTGTTCTGGAGGTTATTTACCTGATCTTCAACGAAGGGTATTCGGCTACCTCGGGTGATGACTGGATAAGGCCTGAACTCTGCGAGGATGCGCTGCGCCTGGGGCGAATCCTGGCCGAGTGCCTTTCGCAGGAGCCCGAGGTTCACGGCCTGGTAGCTCTTATGGAGATTCAATCGTCGCGCTCCAGGGCGCGCGTAGGACCCACAGGCGAGCCAATCCTGCTGCTCGATCAAAACCGCGCGCAGTGGGATCAACTTCTCATTCGTCGTGGTCTCGCCGCACTGCAGCGGGCCGAACAACTGGGCGGCGGCCTCGGGCCGTATGGGATACAGGCTGCAATCGCGGCCTGTCACGCGCGAGCCGTCACCGCGGACGATACGGAGTGGACTCGAATCGTCGCGCTCTATGATGCACTTGCGCAGCTCACGCCTTCCCCTATCGTCGAACTGAATCGCGCGGTCGCGGTAGCCATGGCGTTCGGCCCGCAAGCCGGCCTTGAGCTGGTCGACGCACTCAATGATGAACCCGCGCTGAAGAATTACCACCTCTTGCCGAGTGTGCGGGGCAACCTGCTCAGCAAGCTCGGCCGCTTGGGAGAAGCGCGCGCGGAGTTCGAGATCGCGGCGGCGCTCACTCGTAATGCGCGCGAGCGCAACCTGCTCCTGGAGCGCGCCCGGGCATGCGATGCGCCATCCAAATCCGGTTGATGAAGGAAGGCACGGGTGCGGCCACTCGAGCCTCCCATGTTCAACGCAGAACCAATGGCTTCGCGTATTCGTAGAGAGGCATACCAAAGAAATCCGCGACACGGCCCGTGGGGACGAAGCCATTCTTGCGATAGAAACGAATCGCTCGTTCCAGCGGAGCGGTCGTATCGAGGGTAACCCGCTTGCATCCGGCGGCAAGTAAATCGTCCTCGGCTGTACGAAGCAGCTGTTCAGCAATATCGCGCCCTTGCCATGGAGGGCGAATAGCCATGCCTCGCAGGTGACCCTGTTCTCCTTGCATGCCGGATGCAATCGTCCCCACGATCTCTCCCTCGCTGGTGATCGCAACATAAAGCTTCATATGAACCATGCGTTCTCGAATCGCTCCCGGGCTCGGAACTGTGTCGTCGAAGGCCCCGGTAGTGTACTGAGAACGAAAGGGTTCAAATGCCGAATTCAGGCATGCGGAGATAGCCTCCGCTTCCTCTATCTGTGCTTCGCGGATCAAGACCATTACAGTGCGGCCGCCGTCAGAATTAGTCCACCATCAACATAATCTCGGTTGACTTGATGACTGCCGTGACCTCGTCTCCTACTTTGATGCCCAGATCCTCAACGCTTTGGCGAGTGATGACACTCTCAATAAGATTTTCACCCACGCGAACCGCCACCTTTGCCGTAACGACTCCCAGAACAACGGTTTCTACTTTGCCTCGCAATTGATTACGCGCCGATATCTTCATGCTCGCGATTGTATTGACGCCCTAGCATCGAGTCCAATGTAAGCTGATGAGGAGAGCGTATGACAGTGAAGGCAGCCAAATACGAGATCGCTCCCGCGCGCTGGCCGGAGGATACAGAGCAGGCGCGGGCTCTCCTAAAAAACTACGGGGAGTACCTGGCATCCTCACCCTCGGGGGCAGCCGGCGTGTGCATTCCCGGATATGAAGCAGAGCTTCGCGGCTTACCGGGCAAGTATGCGGGGAAAGAGGCAGACCTTCTACTAGCGCGGATCAACGGTGAAGGGGCGGGTTGTGTTGCGATTACGCGGCGAGTGCTGAAGGATGGAATGGATGCCGCCGAGATGAAGCGGCTGTGGGTAGAGCCACGTTTTCGTGGGCACGGCCTGGGGCGCGGGTTAGTTGGTAGCGCGATCGATTGGGCACGAGCACATGAATGCAGTGCCGTAGTGCTCGACACGGTGAATGAGGCGATGCCGGAGGCGGCCCAACTCTATAGTTCCCTCGGATTTGAGGAGATCACCAGGTTCAACGAAAATCCCGTTCCCGGCGTTCGGTTCTATAGGTTGATGCTACCCACCTAAGCCACGTTGCCGCACCGGACTGAACGCGGACCTCTACGCTGTGTCGAAAACACTTCCAGAAAGGGTCGTGGGCGGGTAAGGAAAACCGCAGGTCCCTCGGCTTCCTCCGGATTTCCTGTCAAGCTTAGTGGCTTCGGTGAAGCTCATGCGGCTTTCCTTGGAAGCCGCATACGTGGTTGTGGTTAGAGCGGCATAGTAGGAAATCCGGAGTTCGCTCCTAATGAACAACATCGGGATGACAAGGGGAGGGGGCGTATCCATGTGACAGTAAATATTGGCTGAAAGAGTTGCTGGCAGTTGTTTGGGGGAAGGGCGCACCGCAGGTCCCTCGGCTACGCTCGGGATGACAAAGTTTAGAGGGTTGGTGGACCTCGGCATCGGTTATTTGGATGGAGGGATCTGAGAGTGGTTTCGAGCAAGAGGGCGCTGCAAGTCCCTCGTCCCTCAGCTAATGCTCCTAATGAACAAACAATAAGCCAATAGAATCAATCTCGATTTCCAGCGTTCATTTCAGTCTTAACTTGCCGCAGGCAAGTCAGTTCCTCGGGATGACAAAGGGGAGAACAGCGCCAGCCTCAGCAACCGCTACCGTTGGATGGGAGAACAGCAGATTATCCGCGATTTTCATCAACATCCCCACTCCGTTGAGACGAGCGCGAGTTATCCAATTAAGGGCTACAGAGCCCGCGTGAGGGGTTTGCTCGTTCTTAACGAATGAGGAATCTGGTTAGCGGCGTTGAAAGTCGGGCGACCCGAATAATAATCCGGCGGTAAGAGCTGCTTCTCTATCCGCAAACTGATGTTCCTGTGCGGGCGTTAGCAGCTGGCTGGATGTGGGCGGCTTCGGCGGCACACCTCCAGCGATAGCGATCGGCTGAGCGCTACCCGGCTGCGGCGGCGATGGGGGAGCAACTGCCGCGAGTTGCTGCAAGATCAAATCGCGAGTCTTATCTGAAATCTGACCGTGCAGTATCAAATTCTCTATCTGCCGCTCCTGCTCCTCGGGCTGCTGCAGTGAGGTCGCGCCAAGTTGGCCCAACCAATCCACCGTGACCCCCTTGCTCAGCCGATTGCCCGCCAGGGCCAGGGAGAAGTTCATTCGCTCCAGCAACGCTGCGCTGTTCACCCAGGGAGTCGACAGCATCGAGTAGCCATCGGGAGTCTGCCGACCGTAGAGCGGCTGTCCCAGATCGCTGATGGCCTTCACCACCACGTTGGGGTCTTGCACATCGATCCCTCCCGCCCGTACGGCCGATAGCACAAAATCTTCAGGAGTCTTGATCTTCGCGCGATAGGAAGCCACAGACCAGAACTCCGGCGATTGCACCAGAAAGCGCATGACTTCGCCGATGTTGCCGTTCGAGGCCAGAAAGACGGTGCTCAAGCGATCCACCAGGCTCTGCGGCGGATTGTCGCTGACGAAACGCACTGCCAGCTTGCGGCAGACGAAGTGTGCCGTCGCCGGGCTCGTGGCCAGCATGTGCAACACTTCGAGACCTTCCTTAGGGCCATTCTCCTTAATCTCGACGCCGAGCACGTATTTCTTGCCCGGCTCGTGGCGGCTTTCATCGAAGACAAAGCGTGGTCCACCCTTGGGCGGTTGCTCGATCGTCCATCCGGTGAAGACCTTGGCCACTTCGGTCACATCGCGTTGGGTATATCCGCCGTTAACGCCGAGCGTGTGCAGCTCCATCAGCTCGCGCGCATAGTTCTCGTTCAAGCCCTTTGGCCCACCGCCTTTAGGGGGCGCGAAAGGACGGTTAGGTCCCCCTATAGCGGCGAACGAGTGCGGGCCGGTGCTGCTGGCATTGTCCAGGTACGTCATCATGGCGGTGCTGGTCGCGGTGGCCACAAGCAGCCCTTCGAAGCTACCCAAGGCGTTGGGACGAATCGCGTCTCGCTCGTAAGGGACCAGGCTGTAGATCTCTTCGCCCGTCTTGCCTTGAAAGATATTGAAGTGGTTCAGCCAGAAGTCGGTCATCACTTCCTGCAACTGGCGCTGGCTGTAGACCGCACGCAGGACCCGGCTTTGCAGCAACTCGTTCTGCACCACCTGGCGCGGATTGTCGAGCGCAATCAAGGTTTCGCGTTGATCTGGAGACATTCCCTCTTCCAGGGCTGTGCGTTGCACCGGCGAGAGCTGGTGGCGGAGCGGCCCGTATTCGCCTGCCGGAAGCGAAAGCAGCTTCGCCATGCGAGGGCCGGGAGCCAGGCTGAGCAGAGCCGTCACTTCCGCGTCCGAGAGAACGGGAGGTACGGATGTGGCGGCACATTCTGGTTGTTAACGGGAGTGACGGATGGATTTTTCGCCTTAGCCTTGTCCTGCTCTTGTTTTTTCCGGTCCGTGACTACCTGGTTCTCATAGATGGCGCGCTCGGTCGCGTTGAATAGGGGCACGGAGATCTTCCCGTTCTCCACCTGCCGGATGATGCTGCCGGGAGGGAATTTCCGCGTCAGCTCCTCCTCACTCAAGCGCATGGCGGGAAATTGTTGCAGCCGCTCCTCCAGGGCAAAGTCGTCGATGGTCGCAGGATGGAGCTGCTGCGCGATCCAGGCATCCAGACCGATCGCCTTCACCTCCTCCAACTCACCCGGGCGCGGGCCGAAGGTCAGCCGATCGAGCGCGTGCAGGATGCGCTGGTCGCCTTGAATTTGTTTTAGCTTGGGGGGCGCCGGCAGCTTAACCGTGACCGTCTGGGAGGCTGGCGGTTTATTCTTGGCCGCAAACGATGGGATAGGATCGCAAAGTTGAGTCAGCGCCAGAGTACAGGTCAGCACCCGGCTCGTCGCCGTTACTGCGGTTCCCCAGACGTTCGATCGAGATAAGAAACCGTTCGTCGTATCCACGGCACACCCCGACGGTGGTGAGAACCCCCGCGGGAAAGACAAGTTGCTGGCGCGAATGAGTATAAGATTCGCCAGAGGGGTAACTTGTCCAATGATTTCGAGCTCCAAGCGCCTTATCCAAAAGGCCTGCATAGCGGCCGCTATCCTCTTCATTCCCAACGGGCTATTAGGACAGCTAACGGCTGCTGAGAAGGTTCCCTGGGTGGGCGACACGCCCGCGACGGCGCCCCCGTTGGCGACCGATCTGTCCCCCGAGCTGACGCGAAAGAACGTCAGCCACGCCATGCAGAAAGTCGCCGATTGGGAGCTGGCCCGCGCCGAACCGCACTTCAACCAGGACTGGACCTTTGCCGCTCTCTACACCGGCTTCATGGCCGTACCCAAGGCGGCTAACGGCGAGAAATATCAAAAGGCCATGCTGCAAATGGCGCAGAAGTTTAACTGGCAACCGGGCCCGCGCGTGGCCGTCGCCGATGACATGGCGATTGGCCAAACCTATCTGGGTCTCTATTTCCGCCACCACGATCCAGCCATGATCGGACCCATCCGGCAACGCGGAGATGCGGTGATGGCGTTGCCCGATAACCCGGAGAAACCACTGTGGTGGTGGTGCGATGCGCTCTTTATGGCTCCGCCGGTGTTCACGAAACTTAGCCAGGCGACCGGAGATCGCAAATACCTGGACTTCATGGACCACGAATGGTGGATTACGTCCGGTTTGCTGTATAGCCCGTCGAACCATCTCTTCTTTCGCGATAAAACATTTCTCGACAAGCACGAAGCAAATGGCAGCAGTATTTTCTGGTCACGCGGTAATGGATGGGTGTTTGCCGGCCTGGCCAAAGTGCTGGCTGAGATGCCGCAAGATTATCCTTCGCGAGCGAAGTATGTGGCGCAATTCAAAGAGATGGCAGAGGAAATCGCCGGGCTGCAGGGTGCAGACGGGCTGTGGCGGCCTGGTCTCCTGGATGCGGCAGCCTATCCTCTTCCAGAAAACTCCGGATCTGCCTTTTTTACTTTCGGCTTTGCTTACGGGATCAACTCCGGCATCCTGGAGCGCGCGAAATACCAACCCGTGGTGCAGAAATCCTGGAAGGGGCTGCTCTCTCACATTTACGAGGATGGCAGACTGGGTTGCATCCAGCCCATCGGAGCTGCTCCCGGGGATTACTCTGCTGCCTCGAACTACGTTTTCGGTACCGGCGCCTTTCTGCTCGCGGGCTCAGAGGTCTATCGCCTGGCGCACTAAATTTGTTGAGCGGAGGCTACGGCTGGCTTATCATCATGCCGTCCCCCAGGAGAATTTAGACGTGTTTCGATCAGCCGCGAGCGCGGCCCTTTTTGCCTTGACTCTTTGTACTTTGCCGTTGAGCGCGCAAAATCCTGACTCGTTGTCGAGTTATTTCACCGGCAAGGAAGTGGTGCTGAAGATCGACATGCCAGGCACTCAACAGGGCGTCGACCTGCGCTACAACAAAGACAACCCGATGAACTGGAAAGAGTACGCCAATCGCCTGAAGAGCAATGGCGCGGCGATCCACAAAGGCGACACCGCGCGGGTGACAGCGGTCGTGGTGAAGGATGACCGGATCGAGTTTCAGCTGGATGGCGGCGGGTTCGGCACCTTTTTAGATGACAGCAGCACGACCGTCACCCCCAAGACCATCGAGAAGAGCGCACTACGAGAAGCAGCTGGAAAGAGATATCGCCAACACCACCGATGACGACCAACGGCGGAAACTGCAGCGTGACCTCGACCGCGAACGTTCGCGGCGGGAGCGTCAGGAGGCCGACAACCGGGCCGCTGCGCAGGTCGCCAGCCAGATCAAGGCACAAAAGGTAGCGGACGATCGCCTGCGCGGCGGCTCGCGATTCAACCTGCGCTGGTCGGGCTCGATACCGCCAGACCAAAAGACCCCCGATGCGGTGAAGAAGCTGCTGGCCGACTACGTAAGTTTCGACGGTCCCCAGACAGCAGCCGCCGCTGCGCCAGCTGCGCAGAACACGGCGGGCGATGCCGCTGTTCCCGCCACGGCTCAACTCAAGCGGGGCATGAAGATAGAAGAAGTCACGAACCTGTTCGGTCCGGGAAAGCAGATGTCGGAATCAGTCTCGAACGACGGTTTGAAAACGCAGACGTTGCAATACGTGACGGGCGATCGGCGTGTAGAAGTAACTTACGTCGAGGGACTTGTAGTCCGTTACTCGATTAGCTCCAATTAGCAGGTCCCCCATTTTGTGCGCGACCCCTCATCGTCGGCGCCGTGGGGGAGATCGTCATCGCCCTTATCACCCTCGGGCTTGTATTTGGAGCCGATCGCTGGTATCACCTGTAATCGGACATCTGCTGGACGAGAGAGAGCTGAATTGAAACCAAGTCTATGGGTATTCGGGGCAATGTTGTGCGTGGGTTACGTGTGGGTGCAGCAGGCCCAGGGGATGCAGGCACAACTTGACGATTGGCCAAACCTGGCGCGTTACCACGCGGAGAATGAAGCACTCCCAGCCGTAAAAAGCGGCGAGAAGCGAGTGGTTTTTTTCGGAGATTCGATCACCGACGCCTGGGGACGTTCGCCAACAACGGGAGTCTTTTTCCCGGGCAAGCCGTACGTGAACCGGGGGATCAGCGGACAAACGACACCGCAAATGCTGGTGCGCTTTCAGCAGGATGTCGTACATCTCCATCCCGCCGCGGTGGTCATCCTGGCGGGCACGAACGACATCGCCGGCAACACCGGGCCCACGACCCAGCAGATGATCGAGGATAACTTTACCTCGATGGCAGAGATCGCGAAGCAGAGCGGCATCAAGGTAGTGCTTGCCTCGATTACGCCGGCGTATGCGTATCCATGGAAACCGGAAATTCAACCGGTGGAACGAATTCGCGAGCTGAACCGGTGGCTAAAGAATTTCTGCTCCAGGAATGGATACGTCTACCTGGACTATTACAGCTCCATGGCGGATGCGAAGGGCGCCATGCTTCCGGGCCTTTCGTCGGATGGCGTTCACCCGACGGCGCAAGGGTACGCCATTATGGCGCCCCTGGCCGAACGGGCGATTGCACAAGCCCTAGGGCACTAAGCCGATTAAGCCGGGGGGGCGGGCTTGGGGAGCACAAGCTTTTTCAGGCTGTCTTCGTCGCTGGGCAGATCGGTCTTGCCGGCCGGAAATTTGTTGAAGCTGAGAATATAAGCGAGAAGGTCCGCGGCTTCCGGGCGGCTCAGCGTACCTGGCGATGTAGCCGGCATCAACTTCTGGATCATGTCATAGACGTTGAGCGTGGGCTGGCCCTCATATTTAGAGAGGAAATCATTCCCGCTGAGCGGCGGATACGGGCCCGTGCCATCCAGGGCAGATCCGTGGCAGGAAACACATTGCTTCTGATACAGTGCTTCGCCGCGGTGGGCTTGATCAGCGCTGTAGATACCATCCGCGGCCGGAGCGGCCTGGCCGCGGAGAAGGTTGTAGGAAAATCCCACCAGGAAAAGGCTGCAGCTTAGTATGACGGTCTTTTTTACAGGCACCCGCGTCTACTCCTCGAAGAGATTACACTACCCTGATCGTACTGCAGATCGGATCAACATGATTGTAAACAGTGGCAAGAGCTCAATCATTGGAGTCTTGGCAGCAGCCTTGTGTTGTATGACCAGCCTGGCGGCACATGCAGGAACACCCCTGGCTTGCGATCCAAATAACGCGGGGTTGACGCTGCCGGAAGGTTTCTGTGCGCTGCTGGCGGCGGACGGATTGGGCACGGCACGGCATGCGGTCGTGGCGCCCAATGGTGATTTGTACGTTGCGCTGCAGAGCGGCAAAGGCAAGACCGGCGGCGTGGTGGCGCTCCGTGACGAAAACGGCGACGGGCGCTTCGAGACCAAGGAGTATTTCGGCGACGGAAGCAGCACCGGGATTGCTCTGCGCAATGGTTATCTGTATGTCGCAAAAGTGGAATCGGTAGAACGCTGGAAGATGACTCCGGGGCAACTGAAGCCCACCGGGCCGCCCGAGGTCATTGTCGAGGACCTGCCAACCGAGCATGAACATCACGACAAGGGCATAGCCTTCGACGGCAAGGGCTCGCTGTACATCAACATCGGCTCGCCCTCCAATGCCTGCCAATCGTTGGATCGGCAAAAGGGCATCGCGGGGCAGGATCCGTGTCCGCTGCTGGAGACCCATGGCGGCATCTGGAAGTTTGACGAAAACAAGTTGCACCAGAAAGAAGCGGATGGCCAGAAATTTGTGACCGGACTCCGCCAGGAGCCGGCGATCACTTGGCACGACGGCGCGCTGTACATCGTGATGAACAGTCGCGACCAGCTGGATGTTTTGTGGGCGGGGAAATTTACCGCGAAGGAGAATGCGGAACGCCCTGCTGAGCCTATGTACCGCGCAACTCAGGGCCTGAATTTTGGGTGGCCCTATTGCTTCTTCGATTACGGCGAACAGAAGCTGCTGCTAAACCCCGAGTATGGCGGCGACGGCAAAATAGTAGGCCGCTGCAGCGCATTCGCTCTCCCAGTCGCAAGCTACCCGGCACACTGGGCGCCAGTGGATGTGATGTTCTACTCGGGGAGCCAATTCCCTGCTCGCTATAAGGGTGGAGCGTTCATCGCCTTCCATGGTTCCTGGAACCGCGCCCCTCTTCCCCAGGCGCCTTCGAATGTAACCTTTCAGCCGTTCGCCGGGGGCAAGCCATCGGGTAAGTTTGAGATCTTTGCCGCTGGCTTCGCGGGGAAGGATCCTTTGATGAATCCTACCGACGCGGCGGCGCGCGCGGATGGCGTGGCGCAAGCTCCGGATGGCTCGATTTACATTACCGACAGCCAGGAGGGTAAAGTCTGGCACGTGTTCTATCGCAGCAGGAAGTAAGGATTGGAGCGACGATGAGAAAGTTCATGATGATTGTGGCGCTGATGTCCACCATGGGAGCGGTCGCGCAAACCCCGGCGGCCGCACCTCCACCGATGGCTAAACCTGGACTTACGCTGAGCACGACGGCGTTCGACGACGGGGGGATTATCCCCAACAAGTACACCCAGGCGGCAGAGAATGGCGCTGCAGTATCTCCCCACCTCACCTGGACGAATGTGCCCGATGGGGTGGTTAGCTTCGCGATGATTCTGCACGATCCGGATACGTCGTTGAACAAGACGACCAGCGAGGTGTTGCATTGGATGATCTTTAATATTCCAGGCACAGCGCGCGAGCTCCCGGAAGGGGAGCCGGCGCAAGCGCAGTTGCCTGACGGATCGATCCAGGCGCTGAACCGCGGCAAAAAGGTCGGATACATGGGCATGGGGGCACGTGCACCCGGACCCTATCATCACTACACCTACGAGCTGTTTGCGCTGGATACCAAGCTAAGCCTGGGACCCGACGCAACCCAGGCGGATGTGATGAAGGCGATGGATGGGCACATCCTGGCCAAGGCCGTTCTGGAGGGTCGTTTCCATCGTCCTTAAATTTGAGCTGGCAAAAAAAGAGCAGGGGCTAAAAGAAGTAGGACGAGCGACCTTGGTTCCCTCGCGAAGGACGGGTGCCCCATATCTCGCTCGTTTTTCGCGAGATGTGGGATTCCACGGCTCTTTCCCTCTGACTCTCGATTCAACCGACGCACTTAGCGGTCCACATCGGTGGTATCCCATATCTCGCGAAAAACGAGCGAGATATGGGGCACCCGTCCTTCGCGAGGAAACCAGAGGCAGACCTTTGGAGGACTCAGTTCGTAAGTGGAGTTCCACCAGAAATCCGCGCATTCGGCAGATTTGATTTACACCCCGTAGGAATTGCGGCTTTAGCCGCTGAGGGGATTTCCCTTGGACTTATTCGAAGCTTCGCACGTGCGCAAGGCGGGCAGCACCATCGCCTCCATACTTTTCCTGGCGGCGAGTTCGCTGATTGCCCAGTCGACGCATAGCTGGACACTGGGTCCTTTTGTGCGCCCCGTCGATGCGCCTGTCATCGAACCGAATCCGAAAGCCGTCTTCACCGATCCGATCACTAAAAGCCCTGTGCACTGGGAGGCACTGCATACGTTCAACCCTGGAGCCATTGTGCGCGGGGGAAAAGTTTACGTGCTCTATCGCGCTGAAGATGACTCGGGGACCATGGTCATCGGCATGCACACTTCGCGCCTGGGTCTGGCTTCAAGCGAGGACGGTATCCACTTCACCACCGAACCGACCCCGGTTTTCTATCCTGATGTTGACTCACAGCAGGAACGGGAATGGCCTGGCGGAGTGGAGGATCCTCGGGTTGTCGAGAGCGAAGATGGTACTTATGTTCTTGCCTACACCCAATGGAACCGGCACAATACCGACATCGGAATTGCCACATCGACTGATCTGATTCACTGGACCAAGCGTGGTCCCGCGCTTCTGGGCGAAAAATACCAGCATCTCGACTACAAATCGGCCAGCATCGTCACCCGGCTCACGAACGGCCGCCTCATCGCCGCCAAGATTCAAGGTAAGTACTGGATGTACTGGGGGGAAGTGCAGGTGCGGCTGGCAACCTCGCCTGATTTGATCCATTGGACACCGGTCGAGGATTCGTCGGGCAAAGCCATCGTGTTGCTGCACAATCGGCCGGGACACTTCGACAGCGCGTTCCCCGAGGTGGGCCCGCCTTCCCTGCTCACGGATCGCGGTATTGTCCTCATCTACAACGGCAAGAATGCGGCGGTTCACGGAGCACCGGGAATCGCCGCCGGCGCCTACTCTGACGGACAAGCTCTCTTTGCGGCCAATGATCCGCAAAAGCTCATCGCGCGTACCGGCAAACCGTTTTTCAAGCCCCAGCAGGCATGGGAACAGAGCGGGCAGTATGTCGCGGGCACCACGTTTGCCGAGGGGCTGGTGTTTTTCCACGACAAGTGGTTCCTGTACTACGGCGGCGCAGACTCACGCGTCGGCGTCGCCGTTTACGATCCGAAACAGCCCTGAGCCCCATCTTAGCCCTGAGCGCCTCCTTCAGGCGCTCAGTTCCTCCGCTTCATCCATATCCGCTTCCTCGACAAACAATCCCAGCGCCTGCCGTTCGAACAGACGCTTGTAGGTGCCTTCGGTTCTGCGGACCAGCGCATCGTGTGTGCCCTCTTCGACCACGCGGCCTTGCTCGAAGACGAGGATGCGGTCAAGCATCCGCACCGTCGACAAGCGGTGTGCGATCACGATGGCCGTGCGGCCGACGATCAAGCGCTGCATTGCCTCCTGGATGAGCGCCTCCGATTCAGAGTCGAGACTGGATGTGGCCTCGTCCAGAATCAGAATTGGCGCATCTGCCAGAAAGGCACGAGCCAGCGCCACCCGCTGGCGTTCACCGCCAGAGAGCTTGACCCCTCGCTCGCCAACCAGCGTGGCATAGCCCTTCGGCTGGCGAATGATGAAGTCGTGCGCATTGGCCAGTTGCGCTGCACGCTCGATCTCCGCTGCCGTTGCTTCCGGACGCGCGTAGGCGATGTTTTCCGCCAGCGAGCGATGGAAGAGCAACGGCTCCTGCGGCACCAGCGCGAGCTGCGAGCGCAAAGAGACCTGCGCCGCCCGGCCAATCTCCTGCCCGTCGATCAGGATGCGGCCCTCATTCAAATCGTAGAGGCGCTGCAACAGCTTGACGAAGGTGGTCTTGCCGGAGCCTGAGTGGCCCACCAGGCCCACGCGTTCGCCCGCCTCGATGCGCAAGGTGAAGTCGTGGAAGAGCGGCTCGGCATGCGCACCGTAGCGAAAGGTGATGCGGTCGAAGACCACCTCGCCCTTGCCGATGCGGATCGGCTCTGCATCGGGACGGTCTGCTACGCCAAGGGGCAGCACGTGCATCTCGACCAGATCTTCCATCTCGTTCACGCTGCGCTGCAAGTTGGCCACGTGCTGGCCAACGTCGCGCAAATATCCGTGCACAATGAAGTAGCTGGTGAGCACGAAGGTGACTCCGCCCGGCGTGGCGCGGCCTTGCCACCACAACCAGATCGCATACAGCGTCACCGATCCCCTGAGACAGAGCAGGACGATCATCTGCGTAGTTCCGCTCCAGGTGCCATTGATCCAGTGGCGATAAGTGCGACGGCTCCACTTGCTAAGCACGCGGCCAAGGCGCGCATCTTCACGCGCCTCGGCTCCGAAGGCCTTGACCACCGCGTTGCAGGTCACAGCATCCGCCAGGGAGCCGCCCACCAGCGTGTCTTGCGCGTTCGACAGCCGCGCTGCGGGCGAGACGAAGTTCAGCGATAGTGTGATGGAAAGGCCGACATAGAGCGTCGCACCGGTGGCCACGATCAGGCCCATCGAGAGCCAGTGTGAACCGAGCACGAGCGCACTGCCGACCAACACCAGCGACGCCGGCAGCAAGGCCAGCAGCAGTGTGTCGTCCATCAGGTCCACCGCCCACATGCCGCGCGTGACACGACGGACAATCGAGCCGGCGAAGTTGTTGGCGTGCCAGTCAGTCGAGAACCGCTGCACACGATAGAACGCATCGCTGGCCAGGCGCGCCATCAACCGTATGGTGAGCCGGCTGATGCCCATCAGCGATAGGTGGCGTCCGGCGACCAGGATGCCGCCCAACAACAGCATGGTGGCCAACGCCGACAATGCGGCGTGCAACGACTGACTGCGGGTAGTGGTGTGCATCGCAATAGCATCCACCATGCGCCCGGCGAAGACTGGCATGAACAGGTCGGCAATCGTCGCTACCACCATGGAGCAGGCAACGCCGGTAACCAGCCATGCCTCGCGTCGCCAGTGGCGAAGAAGGAAGGCCAGCACGTCACGCATCACGTTTTGGTTATTTCGAGAAACACGCATAAATCACTCACCAGGACAACTGGTAGATCGCGAGGCATCTGCACCTCAGCGAGGAGTTGGAGCCGGATGGCTCAACGAAGGAAGCTGTCCCCAGGGAATGAGAAAGGCCCTGAGGCTGCGCCTCAGGGCCTTCGTAAATCCGTTAACGAAGTGCGCTAGGGGCGCTCTACTTCCTTCAAGCCGGCAAAGTCCAATGCGCCGGAAGGCGCGACTGGCTGGGCGAGGTATTGGGTCCGTTGGTTGATTAACATAGCACTTGTCCTTCGTTCTTGTGTAGTCTACCGCAGCCTTTATGGATCCGCTATTACTTTTCTTATGCGCGGTGTTTTTTTCGCTCTGAGCTGCCCGGGCTCAGCAGCAACCGCAAGCGTGCCCCTGCCAGGCCGATCGCCCTTCATGGAGGAGGATTGGTACGGCAACCAGGGCAGCGAGCGAATCTACCCACGGAATATGAAAGACTGCGTTCGCCGTCAGACCGGTCAGGGTGACGAGGGCCAGATAGGCACAAGTAGCTGACTGAACAGCATCGGCCGCCAGCGCAACATTGTTAGTACGGCGCGCTTCCCTGCGTTTTAAGGTGGCCAAAATGGGCATCGCAATAAGTGCGGCAACAGTAACTAGCATGCCCAGGTGACTCGTTTCGGGTCGCATGTGGAGCACCAAAGAAAGCAGAGCCGTAGACGCGACGATAACGGCGAGAACGAAAAGCAGGGCTCCAGCGATGCGCGCCGCTTTCTTTTCGGAAACCATTTTGGGTGATGAAAATTGCACCAGCACGAGCGTGGCGGATAGCAATTCAACAAGGCTATCCGAACCAAAAGCAAGCATTGCCGGGCTGTGTGCGGCCGCCGCCGCATAGAGGGATGCTCCGCATTCGATGAGCATCCATGCCAGCGTCACGCCCTGGATCCACAGAACAGCATGCGAACGCTGCAGCGGAGGGCACACCGTGGTGCGGGGTGGCGAAGACCGGGAACCGATCTGTATAAGTTCGGGCATATTGCTTTAGAAACTTTCTACCATCAATTCTAACCCGCGGTATTGTCCCGCATGCAGGTACCTGCGACCGCGGCAGACGTTGACAAGCTGTTTCTGAAACAAAAGAATGATCTCGACTGGTTGCTGCTGTAAGAACAGGCGGGCAAACGATGGGAATTCTCGACAAGTTTCGTCTCGATGGAAAGCTCGCTCTGGTTACGGGGTCTGCCACCGGGCTAGGCGCCTCCATCGCGATCGCGCTGGCTGAGGCGGGAGCGTCGGTCGCATGCCATGGCAATCGCCGCCCTGCGCAGGAGACGAGCGAACAGATTCGTTCCCTGGGACACGCATCGCAAAGTTTCGCTGCCGACCTTAGCCACCCGGACGGCGCGGACTCACTGTATGAAGCAGTGTTGGGAGCCATGGGCGCACCGGATGTAGTGGTGAACAATGCCGGCACCATCTATCGAGAGAACGCGGAAAACCATGACTTGCAGGCGTGGATGACTGTAGTCCAGGTAAATTTGAATAGCGTTTTCCGGTTAAGCCAGCTCGCCGGCCGCAGCATGCTTGACCGGCGCCAGGGAAAAATCATCAATATCGCCTCGCTGCTGTCGTTTCAGGGCGGAATTCGCGTGCCGGCTTATGCGGCATCGAAAGGCGGCGTGGCGCAATTGACCAAGGCGCTGGCTAATGAATGGGCGGGGCGCAATGTCCAGGTCAACGCAATCGCCCCCGGATACTTCCGCACGGAAAATACCACTGCGCTGCGCGAGGACGAAGTACGAAATAGCCAAATCCTGGCCCGCATTCCGGCTGCGCGCTGGGGAGAACCGGAAGATATTGCGGGAGCAGCCGTGTTTCTCGCGTCGCCGGCGAGCGACTACGTCACGGGTGAGGTGCTGGTGGTGGACGGCGGGTGGATGGCACGGTAGATGATTCTGAAAAGGTGCTCAGCTGGAAGGGCGTCGAGCCGGCCCGAGATCGCCCCAATGAATAGATCTTGATTGAGGAGAATGCATGTCGTTGAGCACAATCGAGGTACATCCCTGGGAATAGACCCAGAAGCTTCCAGTGTCGTTGTGACTGTGACTTTTGCCGTTGTCGGCTGCGATGCAGGCCACGTAGAGCCCGTCTACTGACTCCGCCTTTCTTCTGGCGGCCATGATGTGGGAGTCCGGCAGCCAGGTGTCGCGCAGCAGCCTTGCCTTGGCGGGCGGCTGTGCACGCAGCTCCGACTCGTTAAAGATCGCAGGGAGAGTGTTGGGATGATAGGCGGCTGGCATGCTGGCCACGGCGAGCGATACCAAGTCCTGATTTTTCAGCCTTCTGCCGAAGCGGTACATCTTGTCCACATCCAGGTGAATGATGGGACTGGCGTCTCCTTGATTGAGGTAGGATATGGCCGGTATTTATCTCGCGGCATGAGTGATTGTCTAAGCTTTTCAGGGCTGCACGCGTTGCTCAGGAGATTGCGTTGCTTACCTCGCGGAGCCGCGTGATCGGTCGTGGCTGTCTTGGCGTCCAGTGCGGAGAGAGACGTCGTACCTGCAAGCGCGGCTGATCCTAAAAGAAAGTGACGGCGGGATAATAGAGAAAAACCGTTCGCTTGCTGCACGCGATTCCTTCGCTCGATGTAATTACGATCCTATCCCCAGGGCACGGTGAGGAGCCAGGGTGTTACAGCAGCATGCGACCCGCATCTTCCCGTTGGTGGGTAACTCTATTTCGGACCGGGCCGAGGCCGAGGAGTCTCCTCTTGACGCCCCAGCGCTTTGCCGCAAGCCGTCGCCTCCCCCGATCAGCGAGCATTGGTAACCAACGGCATCCCCGTAGATGGCCTTCTCGAATGTTTTCGCTTTCGCGGAAGCGGATTCCTGCATCTAACTCTGATGATTATGGCCTGCGCGATAACAAGGTGGAGGATGGCTGGACTGCCCCTGTGCGTCGGGCTTATGCTCGCGGGCTGCTCGAGCCAGGCTGCCCAGCAGCCGGCCCCACCGGCTCAGCCGGAGATGAAACCGGCCCCGGCGACGCCCATTGCCGAGAAGAAGGACGAGTTAGGAGAACAGTCCTGGGATCCGCAGTGGGATGTCGTTGTGGAGCACGCATTGTCACCGGAAATGCTGTCACCAAGAGTGGCTCGCGAGGTAAGAAGCTACTGTCCCCGGTTCGCCGCGCTGAGCGATGGCGATAAACGCGCCTTTTGGGCGTATACCTTTCAAGCGCTCGCAGGAGCGGAGGCGGGCCTGAAACCGACCACAAATGTGCGCCATACCGAGCCCGAAGTCGCAGTGGAGGACACGGTTACCAAACGAATGGTCCGCAGTGAGGGGCTGTTGCAGCTTACTTATATGGACGCAACGCGGTACGGCTGCGATTTCGACTGGGAGCAAGATAAGACGCTAGCGGAAAAAGATCCGGCGAAGACCATCCTGCAGCCACGAAATAATCTGTTGTGTGGAGTGAAGATTCTCGAGAATCAGATCGTTACACAGAGAAAGCCCCTGCTCTCGCCGTCGAGTTACTGGGTTACACTGCGGCCTGGCACACCAAGCTACCTGGTGTTTGCCAAGCAGATGAAAAATGTGCCAACGGTGTGCCGCGAAGGCATGCCCCCAGTAGAAACGGCGAAGCGCAGGCACCCCGGCAGCAGTGTACCGGCGGAGGCCCTTGCGTTTCATGCCCCCGGTTCAACCGCGGCTAACTAACTCGTCATGAATCTGACGCGGGATGATCGCCTCTTCGTTCTCACCGGCGCGGGAATCTCCGCGGAGAGTGGGCTTGCCACCTTCCGGGGTTCGGGAGGGTTGTGGAATGGCCACCGGGTGGAGGAGGTGGCCACGCCCGAGGCTTGGCACGCCAACCCCGAACTAGTGTGGCGTTTCTATTCCATGCGTCGCCGCGATGCTATGGCTGTAGAGCCGAACGCTGCACATCTGGCTTTAGCTAACGTTGAACGAAAACTGGGCAATCATTTCTATCTCTGCACGCAAAATGTTGATGACCTTCATGAGCGTGCCGGAACACATCGCGTTCACCACATGCACGGAACACTTTTCCAATCGCGCTGCGTGGAATGCAACGTGCCTTTTCCAGATCAATCCTTCTATGAGACTGCTGCCGACCTGCCTACGTGCCTAGAGTGCGGTGAGCCGGTTCGTCCGCACATCGTGTGGTTCGGCGAAGTTCCCCTGGACATGGAAGGCATCTATGCGGAACTCGACCGCGCGACCCGCCTGCTGGTTGTAGGCACTTCAGGGTCTGTTTATCCCGCCGCGGGACTGGTACACATTGCCAACCAGCACGGCATACGTGCCACTTATGTCGGTCCGGAGGAGCCTCTCAACGCCGACGCCTTCGACGAGATTGTCCTGGGATCGGCGACAGATGTGCTCCCACGGATTCTCTAAACACGCAGGGCCTATGCTGCGGCTCCTGTCTGCTCATGTTCCTCAATCCAGGTCTTGTATTCGCGGCTGGCTTGGCCGAGGCGATAAGAGGTATTTCTTGTTTCGGCAACATTGGTCTTCTCATCAAACCGCACGATCGGTGAGGTGAAGATGAATGTGCCTTCCCCTATTCTTGGATGGCTGAACACCTTGCCTACCAACAAGCTTCCTGCTCGCAACGCGTGATAGCTGGCAATGTTCGCGCTTTCCACAACCGCCCAATTCTCCAATCTGGCGCAAGGCTTTTGCTTTGGCATGCTATCGTCCTCTCATTCATTGGATGCGGCCGGGCTAAACGACGCCAAATAAAAAGCTTAGGCAATATTTACCTGCTCGGGGGGAAATAACTGCGCATCGGTCGAGAGCATGCGTGAGGAACCAACGACACCGGCTTTTCACGGCTGCTCATAAATGTCAGGTTCCCGGGTGTCATATTTCTGCCCGTATTCATTGTCATGGGGCACCGGACCATGCGGAATCGGCGGCAGATGAATGACTCCCAAATCGGTGTGCTCGGCAGAGATCCGTACTCTGTGGGCGGAGACATTCGGTGCCTCCGGGCCCTCGCCCTCCACCCATACGTGCAGCATGTAATCATCCGCGGGAACGTTTGGAATGTGAAAGCGCCCTCCCGGCGCCTCCACGCTATAAAAGGGCGTGGATAACGCGATCACGACTGCGCTCATCTCCGGATGAATGTTGCAGAAGATGTAAGAGACGCCTTCGCGGCCGAAAGTAACCTCCTTCGACGAGCCTGCCTCATAAAGGCCCAGGTCGAAGCGGCGTCCCTCGAATTCAGAGAAAACATTGTGAAAGAAGGGGTCGGCATTGGGGAAGCGCACGACGCTCCCGACCGGCACGATGAGCAGGTGAGGCGAGAACTGTTTGTTCTTTTGCAGGAGGGTAAAGGTCTTGCCCGTTGCGGGCGCTGAGATGCTTGTCGGGTGGAGCGGCGTGAGCCAGATGGCAGCGGGTGGTTGCATCCGCATACGTCCAGCTTCCGCAGTCACATCCAAAAGTTGTTGGGAGTGCATCGTCAGGGCAGTGCCGAGCAGCCACGCGAAAACTACGCGCTTCACGCAGTGGCTACGGTTCGTGCGGGTGATCTGCATGCCTTAAAACCTGTAGCCGCCGGCAACGCCATACACGTCCGCCACCGAGTGCGGGCCGATCGCATAGGAGCTATCGATTCTGCGGTACTCGAACGAAAAGAGCGTATAGGCAGTTGGACTGTAGATGACGTTCGTGAACCAGGTCGAGTTGCGGGCGAGGCCCAGATAGGCGGCGGATGCATTGAGGACATAGGGCCGTATCTCGTGGGCGAATGCATTATCGAGTCCATAGGCAACATTAAATTCCAGGCGCTCACTCGCACGCTCTTTTAATTGCGTCCATCCCCCAACGTCGTCGAGCGGACGATAGTAAAATTCGCTGCCTTGTTGCGCATATAGATAGTCTTTGTAGGCGCCGCCACCCAATCCTCCGAGTGCCAACCCGCGATAGAAACTCCCGCTAGACTCCAGGTGTGCGAAGAGTGGGATGCGATAGTCGACGGTCGTCGCCCAGGCGTCGAAATTAAAATATTCATTGAAGGTGTGAGGACTGAAGTACCCTCCCACTCCCACCCGCAGACCGGTTAGGTCATTACCGCGGGCATACCCAACCCTGGCTTCGCTCCCCGGCCAGCGGCTCTGCTCCCCCAGGCTGGCGACTGGAGCAGGGGTGACGTTCTGCTGTGCTGGAGGATCGGGGACGTCCGCAATGGCGGCTTGCATGCTTATGCGGGAAGAGTCGTTGAAGCGCAGACTATGCTCCGCGCCGACTTGCGGCATCCAGTTCCATAGATTCCCCGACCACGAGAGAGCCGGCTGGGCAATTGCCGTAATTGAGGTCGGCGTATTGGGGCTGACAATGGGACGGTCCATTTCAAAAAACGCCCGCGTCCGGTCCCAGGCCAATTCAGCATGGGCGGTGCGCAATCGTGCGACTCCACCATTTTGCGAGTAGGCGCCGCCTTGGCCGACACCTCCGAAGAAGTCCATCCGCACGTCCGCATCCGAGCTGGCTCCGAAGATATGGGGCCCGCGTGCGTCCAGTCCGAGCACGGTCTGACGCAGGGAAATGCCAGTTGTCCCTCCTTCACCAGTCGCCATCGTCGGCGACTGAGGGATATCCACGGCGGCGGTGTTGACAAAAGTATTCATGAGGATCAGGCCGGTGAGCTTTACGGGGAATTTCGATGCGCTCTCGACTTTATCCTGTTGGTGTGTAGCGATCTCGCTCTGTTGCACCTGCTGCTGTTCGCGGATATTCTCCACGTCGGCGTTGAGCCGAGCCACCACCTCATCCTCTGTCTGTTGCGGCGCCTGTCGAGTCCCAACGAGTTGTCCTTGCAATTCGGCAACCTGGCGGCGGAGCTCCTCGATCTGCCGTTGCGAGGATTCGAGTGCAGCTTGCTCCCGGTTCACCATTTCCGCGAGCCGATCTACCTGCAGCTGTACTGACTCGGTTGCAGAAGCGGGGTTATCTCGCGTTTGCTGCGCCTCCACTAAGCCTGTCACGAGCAACAGCATGGGTATCAACAAACGGTATCCTGGGAGATTCACTGTAGTATCCCTCCTGGTGTAGGGGACGAGGTCTCCGGCTGTTCCGGTGTTGTATTTGTAACTACCTTGGTAAAGTCGGTACACAATGAAAGCCGAAAGATGGTCTCGCCCGGCTGCGTGCTCAACAAAGTGACGGCGCCGCCATGTTCCTTGGCTACCGAATTGGCCAGCGTCAGGCCAAGACCCGTCCCGCTGTGCTTGCCATCGCTCACGAAGGGATCAAAGAGAGAATCGCGAATGTGTTCCGCCACGCCGGGCCCAGAATCAGTAATGGTCAAAGTAATCATCTTCTCCGAGGTGACGATCGAGACGTTTACCTCGCGCGCGCCCTCTGTCTTGCGGGCCGACTGACACGCGTTGAGCAAAAGGTTGTAAATCGCTCTCTCCATCTGCTTCGCGTCGACCAGTGCATAGCCTCCGGCTGGATCTGCGCATTCCATGCGGATGGTAACCCCTTCGGCCTCTGGATGGGCCCGGAGCAGGGAAATGCATTTCTCCACTATCCTCACCAGGGAATTGCGCTCGCGATGGTAGACGGCTCCAGTCTTGCTGAAGATCAGCAGTGACTCGAGAAGTTCGGTGGCGCCGTGCACCGCGATATGTATGTCGGCAAAGAATTCCTGACGCTCTTTCTCAGAGAGACGGGGCGAGGAGAGAAACTCGGCGTTGGCGTAGACCGCGGCCAGGTAGTGCCTCAGATCGTGCGAGACGGAGCTTGCCATGCGCCCAATGGTCACCAGCTTTTCTGATTCCAGCAAGGCGCGGTTGGTATTAATAATCTCGTTGCGCATGCGGGCAAATGCGGCACTTAATTCGCGCACCTCCCTGGTGCCATCGCTAGGCAATGCGCGGGAGTGGTCTCCAAAACCAAACGCCCGAACCCCTTGGGCCAGCATTTCCAGCGGCTGTGTAACAAAGCCCGAGAGCGCCAGCATCAGGAGAGACCCAAGCACGATGGCCGCAATACCCAGCAATAAGACGAGCCGATTGGTATCGTGAACCACTCGATTTGCCTGCGCGAATGACTTGAGCACCACCAGCCGTAGTGGGTGCGCCGCTTCCGCCGAAAGGTCGGCCTCCGTCCCCAGAAATTGTTCTCCACCGAGCAGTATCTCCTTAGGGCGACCGCCCGCGACCGGTGCGAGCGTCTGATATTTGCTCAACAATTCCTGTTGAAGTTGGGGTGGCAGAGTACTTGCCATGATCTCCGCGCCGGCGAGAAAAGTAACTTCATTCCCGGATGCCCGGCCAACCAGATTGAGAACGTTACGATCGATGACATATCCGGTCACCACGTAGCCCAGGAGGGTTCCCTGACCTTTTCGACCGAAGTAAAGCGGCTGCACGGAGAAATCGAACAACCTGCCATCTGCTATCAGATAATGCTCCCCTGATCGGGCCATCGTCTGTTCCAGTGCCTGCTCAAGAGCAGGGGAAGAAGGCCTGCCTTTCGTGTCCACGGTAAGGACTCGGCCAAACGCGTCGGCCAGCGCAAAAAGATCACTGCCGCTGTCCTTCCAGAATAAGGTCGCGCCATCCTGGATGGTGGGTTGGTGGTGCGTGGTCATCAGCGCTTTGAGATCCGACAAGTCAGCAAGCAACGCATTTTCATGGACCAGGGCGTCCCGGCGCTGCTGTTGCAGACTCTGCAGGGTGGCCAACGAATGGGTGAGATCGTCGGAAAGCTCCTGGCTGACATGTTGGTGTATCCGGTTACCGATGATAAGCAGGCTACCGCCGGTGACCGTCGTAGTAACCGCGATCAGCGCCGCGATGAGCAATACGCGGGTTCGGATACCACGGAAGGACGGCATCAGGTGGCTGGCTCTTCAGGGAGTAAATTTATAGCCGGCGCCATAGATTGTTTGCAGATGCCGAGGGCTCGCCGGGTCCGACTCAAGCTTTTGCCGGAGCTTGAGTATCTGGTTGTCGACGGTCCGCGTTGTCGGGTAGGAGTTATAGCCCCACACATCGCTCAGCAACTCGTCGCGGCTGAGCACACGCTCTGGATTTTTGGTGAAAAACCGAAGCAGCTTGAACTCATGGGCGGTGAGGGATATGACTTTGCCGCTTTTCCTGGCAATCATCTTGAGAAAATCGATCTCGCAGTCTCCAAACCTGTAGGTGGCGACCGGGTCCGATTTACGCCGGCGGCGAATGGAAGCCTGTACCCGCGCCAGCAGTTCGCGGGGACTGAAGGGCTTGGTAACGTAGTCCTCTGCGCCCAGCTCCAGCAACAACACTTTGTCCACCACTTCGCTCACCGCGCTCAAAATGATCACGGGGGTATCGGGTGAAGCGCTCTTGATCCGTTTACACACCTCGCGGCCAGACAATTGCGGCAGGATCAGGTCCAGGACGACCGCACAGGGCTGAAGGGAAACAAAAGCATCGACGCCCGCTCGACCGTCGGACGCGACCTCGACCTTATACCCCTCGTCATGGAAAATGCGGTGCAGCACCTTCTGCATGCGAGGATCATCCTCGATGATGAGAATAGTGCCCTGTTCTTCACTCATGGCAAACGATCTCCACTCTGCTTTCGATCATGAACTCCATCCTCTATCGTGCTCCAAACATTGGGCCTTTCGAGCGTCGTGGTGACAAATGACATTCTAATGACATTTTGCTGCACCTGATTCGTTTGCCCTAAAACGAGCTTTTTCAGGTGGCCCGTCGGTTCCCACAGAGCGCTGATGTAGCATGGATGGACTCGAGGACATTTATGCCTAAGTTCATTATAGAGCGCAACATACCGGGCGCCGGCAAGCTGGACCGCCAGCAGCTTGCCGCCATTACGCAGGCATCCTGCAACGTAATCAAAAGCATTGGCCCGCAGATTCAGTGGATTGAATCCTACGTCACGGACGACAAGTTGTACTGCGTCTACATTGCTCCCGATGAGGCGACCATACGAGAGCACGCCCGGCTGGGGCAGTTCCCGGCAGATTCGGTGCAGGTTGTGCGTTCGGTGATTGACCCTGCGTTCGCCTGACCGGCGGGACTTGCTGAAGGCGTTGGAGAGAACGGGGGTTGGTTGCTTTCGTGGTGGTTCTGTCCATCCACCTCCAGCCATGCCAAGGTGTGCCGCCGCCTTCAAATTTGTCATCCCGACCGGAGGGTACCCGGAGTTCCTGTTACGCGGCACCAACCAATGGCCACGTGTGCGGCTTTCAGCAAGGAAAGCCGCATGAAGTGCGCCAACGCCAAATCTCTACAGGAAATCCGGGGTAGCGCAGCGGAGGGACCTGCGGTTCCACTCTCGGGCAGAGCGAATGTGCCTTGCGCTAATCACCTCCTGGTTCCGTCTTCCAACAACACAAACCGCAGGTCCCTCCGCTGCGCTACGCTCCGGTCGGGATGACAAATTTGAAGGCGGCGGCACACCTTGGCATGGCTGGAGGTGGATGGATAACTTGCTTAGCAAAAGGCAAAAAATATATGACTGGTGTCTAAGTCACCATAAGGTCGAATCCTCGAGGTAGGCAATGTTCGAAGATGCTCTTATGGAGTCTAGTCATAGAATCAAGACCAGGAGCAGGTATTGGTCCTTCTTAGCAGTCTTAATTAATTGCAGTGTGCTGATCGCACTCATCATCTGGCCATTACTGCATCCCGACGCGCTGCCCGTACAAATTATGGCTGCGTTGCTAGTGGCGCCATCGCCGCCACCGCCGGCACCGCTATCGCAGGCGCCTCAACCAAGATTACAGGTTCGGTCCGAGCTACTCGACAATCAGATTCAAGCACCGAGTAAGATCCCTAAAGAGATCAAGCTCGATAAAGAAGTAGCTTCATCTCCCCCACCTATGGTTGGTGTTATTGGTGCGGAAGGGATGGCCGATGGCGCGCGCGGCGGTTCACTGAACGACTTGTTCAGCCGCATCGGGACACACCCCGCCGTGGTCAAGCCATCGACTCCCCGTACGCTGAGCATTTCGTCCGGTGTAATGGCCGGTAACCTGCTCGAAAAGGCCATGCCGCAATATCCGGCGATTGCAAGAGCAGCGCGCATTCAGGGTACTGTTGTGCTGCAGGCCACGATCGCTAAAGACGGCGCCATTCAGAACCTCCGGGTGATCAATGGTCCCCCTATGCTGCAGCAAGCAGCTATGGATGCAGTCCGTTCGTGGCGCTATAAACCTTACCTGCTCAACGGGGAGCCGGTTGAAGTCGAAACGACTATAAACGTGGTGTTTAACCTGGGCAATTAGAGATTCGGTCTTCTCGATGAAGCCGAGCTAGATAGAGTGTCTTGTCCGCTAGAGTGTCTGCAAGAATTGCTACTTGCGCTCGTACGGTACATAGACTGGTTCCCAGAAATTCGCCTGGAGTTCGCGATTCAAGGCATCTTCGTTTGCAACCTGTGCCTGGCCATCGCGGATCGCCTGTCTTCCCACGGCCATCCCAATCAGGCGGCCGAGCTTACGCGCTTGCGAAAGTGGCGGGAGAAGACTCGCCCGCTTGTCCTTCTGTGTGGGTAAGTTACGAACCAGTTCCTCAGCAGCAGCCTTTACCATGGTATCGGTGACGCGCCTGGCTTTGCTGGCAACGGTACCAAGCGCGAGCCCGGGAAATATGTACGAGTTATTGGTCTGAGTGACGGGGACCTTCTTTCCGCCAACGTTCACCGGCTCGAACGGACTGCCGGTGCCGATCAGCGCCCGTCCTTCTGTCCAATCCATCAGGTCCTGCGCAGTCGCTTCACTGCGCGAGGTGGGGTTCGACAGCGGGAAGATGACGGGCCGGTCGGAATACTTTGCCATTTCACGCACCGCTTGTTCGGTAAAGGCGCCCGGTTGGCCAGATACCCCGATGAGGACCGAAGGCTTCGCATTGCGGACCACGTCCAGCAATGTGATCTCTCCATTCGGTTGCTTCCAGCTCTGCACTTCTTGTTCTTTGCGTGCATAGGGTAGCTGCTCGGGCCGCACACCTTTGCCGTTTTCCGTGACCAGGCCGTAGAGATCGATAGCGAAGAAGCGATTGCGCGCTTCTTGCTCCGTAAGACCCCTGTCCTGCATGAACTGAGCAAGCAGGTTGGTGATGCCTATCCCGGCGCTCCCGAAGCCAAGCATCACGATCTTCTGTTGCTCGAGTGGGATGCCGGTTACATTAATTGCAGAGATCAAGGTCGCGGCGGCGACAGCCGCGGTACCCTGAATGTCATCGTTGAACGTGCATAGCTGATCTCGGTAACGGGCTAGAAATCGGGCGGCGTTCGACCCGGCGAAGTCCTCCCATTGCAAAAGAACGTGTGGCCAGCGCTTCTTCACGCTATTCACAAAAGCATCCACGAAAGCGTCGTACTCTACGCCGCGAACCCGGTGATGCCTCCATCCGATATAGATTGGATCCTTTAGCCTGTCCTCGTTATCCGTTCCCACATCGAGCAAAATGGGAAGACAATGCTCCGGATGAATGCCGCCAAGCGCGGTGTAGAGGGCCATTTTCCCGATTGGGATGCCCATGCCTCCCGCGCCTTGATCGCCGAGTCCCAAGATTCTTTCCCCATCGCTGACCACGATGCATTTCACATCGTCGTAGCGGGAATGGTTCAGAATCTGATCGATACGATCTTTATTCGGATAGCTGAGAAACAAGCCTCGCGGCTTTCTCCATATCTCACTGAAGCGCTGGCATCCCTCACCCACAGTGGGCGTGTATACCAGAGGGAGCATCGCTTCGATGTTGCGGACCAGGAGCGCATAGAAAAGCGTCTCATTCGTATCCTGCAGGTCGCGGAGCAAACTGTATTTAGTGAAGGGAGTCGGTTCGTCCGCGAGTGCCTCCGTGCGGCGCTCAATCTGTTCATCGAGAGTCCCTACGTGCGGCGGCAATAGGCCGTGCAGGTCAAATACGTCGCGTTCGTGACCGGAGAAGGCTGTTCCCTTATTGAGGCGTGGAGAGTTGATCAGGTCAAATCCCGAAAGAGAAACCTGGCAGGTCGCTTCAGTCGATGCTTGCTCTAATTGCTGTTTCTTTTCCATACCTTCTTAGAAATCGGCTAAGCCCAGCCGCGCAGAGAGGATTCGCTGGTGACGGAATGTTAGCGCAGTTCTCAGGGGGTGAGCGGTTGACCTCAGTTCAACCTGCGCTACGTCTTTTCCAGGGGCCCATCTTTGACGGGTGGCGCGCCCGGCCGGGCCTTCCTGGCAAGCCTCATCTTCTTTTCAAACTGTAGCTGCTGGAGTTGGCTCAGGGTGATGCCGAGCTTGTCGGCCTGAGCACGAAGGTCGGCCCAGTCGGTCACGGCCCCGGCGGGCTTTTCTTCTTCCGGTTCTTGAACCTCGTCATCTTGCATCACGCCTCATCTTACGCTTCCACCCCCCAAATCCCGCGAAGGCCCTGCCGCTCGAACCGGCGTGGGTCCCTGGCGTTTACCAGTTCTGGCCCCTGAGCCTAAGGGCGGAGACATTTTGTCATACCAGCGCTCCTACCTTCTCCCGTACAGGTGCGGAAGCAGGGTAAGCATGGCGAATAAAGCCACGTGCGATGCACGAAACGACTTCCGGGGATTGAACCTTAGTTACCTGCCCAGTAGTTACCGTCGGTCAAACCCTGTCAATATTTACCAATTTGAAGCTTCGGAGGCCCGAGTGACTGGCCGCCAGCTCAGGCCGCTTTGGCACATTTTCAGGCCATCTAAAAACACGATCCGCGCGAACGGGCCTACTTTTGGATTTCACGATTCGAAAAAGAGGTCTATGCTGTTGGCCTCCCCCAAAAACAGATAGGTTCGCTGACTGAAATCGGCGCAAAGGAGCGCCACGACCTGGTTGCGCAGTCTGCCGGCCTATAAGGACCCTGCGCACTCGCATGTTTCCTCGAAACCCAGAATCAGCGTTGATTTCCTGAGTGCGCGACTGCGCAAGAAGTGAGGTGAGCGCCATTGACAACACAATCAAGCCGAAAGTCAATGTCCAGGAGTCTATTGAGAACGCAAAAGTCTACTGCAAGCAGAACCCTGCGAGCTTTGTCAGTCTGCGGGATTATAGCGGTGATGTTTACAACCAGACCTGCGCAGACTTTGCAGCAGAACAACACGCCACTGACCCCGCATACAAAGTCGGCTCAGATTAACCCGCGCAGCATAGGCCTCGTATTGCTGGCGGCAAAAGCTCCTACGGGGCGTTGTTAACTGCGGGAAAGGCGGCGGCAAACATTGGCCGCTGCCACCCCGTTCTGCCCGCGCCCATTGGTGCAGCAGCCGCTGTGCTCGCAGTCGAGCTTCGCAGGCGCCCCTGTAAAACAATTAATGACTGGCCTCCTGGGTCGTCTGGGGATAGTCAGTGACTTTGCGGTCGACGCGCGGGTGAATCGACGTTGCCCCGCCCGTGTCGTTGACCACGTTGCTGATTCCGCCGTTGTTACCTAAGCAAACCGTGATGATGTCATGGAACCTGACTTCGGGGTTTTTCGGAGTCTCAATGGCCCGGCTGAGCAACACGCCGGGGTGCTGAAAGACACTGTAGACCCCAAGCCCCCAAGCTTCATGAGTGGTCACAGAATTGGCTATCTTGTAGGAGGCCCAGCCGTCCACGCCTGGCGCACTCGAATAGCTCGCCTGATCAGGAGGATCATAAGGAATCTCGGATTGGTAGAAGTAGGTTCGTCCGCCGTTGCCGTTCCAGAGGACCTGGAACTGTTGATGATGTTCGACAAACAGACCGTAAATAGTCACGTCATTGCCATTCACGACCATTCCGTTCGCGCTGGTGTTGAGCTTCCACCCGACTCCGGATCCATGATCCGCGCGCCATATCCAGGTGTGGTCGACGATGGTGTCGTTGCTGTTGATCTTCAAGTTGACCCGTGTGCGGCCAACCGCCGCGCCGCCTACCCGGAAAAAGACATCGTGAAGCGAGATCGGGTTCTTGCTGTGGCTGGCCCTGCTTCCATCCGGTCCAACCTGGAGCAGCACTGGCGATTGAATCGGTCCCGCGTCGAACAGCAGACCGGCAATGATGATGCCGTCCGCATCCGTGGTTGTCATGGCGGGCGTGCCATGGGTAGGGCGCAGCGTGGCAAAGCCTAGTCCCAGCACTACTGTGTTGGGCCGGGTGACACGGATGGCAGCGGCAAGATCGTAAATACCCGGTGTCAAGAGCAGGTTCTTGCCCCTGGCGAGCTGAGCATTGATGCTGGCTGCGGTGTCGACGCCGGGCCGCGCGATATAGAAGTCGCTGATGGGGATGGATGTACCAGGTGTTTCGCCGCTCTGCCAGGTGATGCCTACGCTGTTGGCGCGGAGCGATGGAATGCGAACGCTGAACTCTCCGGCTTTATTCACCTGCAGAAACGGCTTCTCGCGGATGATGGGAGTTACCGCGACCTTGGTATAGGGCGGTGACGGCCACATACCCGCTGGCGGGTGAACCACGCCCACGAAGACCATGTTCCAGTTTGAGCCCGTCCAAGCGCGCCACTCGCAGTTCCTCGAGATCCATTGCTGCTGGCTTCCCGAATCGACATTACCGTCTACCAGGTCATCTGACATCCAGCCGCCGCTCGCCCAGCCGTGATTTTGATGGAGAACCAGGTTTCCTGCAATGTGCATGCGGCGCAAAGCGATAGCCTGCGAGACCGCCCACTGCATAGTGCCGCCCGTAGGCGTGACCGACAAACCTTCCGCAGCTCTCCAGAAGGTGGTGGTCGCGTTGTTGTTCGGCAAGTTGGCATCGGCGTGCACGTTTCCAACGATGCGCGTGTCATCGGGTAGAGGCGCCCAGCCCTATCACCTCGGTATAGAACCCCACCGGAACGTCCACATGGTAATCGCCCGGCAGAAACAAAAGAGCGTTGCGCTGAGGTCCGAATTCATTGTGCTGCTGTACGGCGTAGACTTTATCGATTGCCTCCTGGATAGCGGCCGCAGGCGTGGATGGGCCAAAGATCAGAACATTAGGCCCGAAATCCGGCCTGGCTGCGCGGGCCGCCATAGCCGGGAACAAAGCGTAGGCTAGCAGGGCGGAAACGATGCTCAACCTCGTCAAGCTATGCTGTTTCCGCATGGATAGGGTCCTGTTCGCCAGATGGAAGGATGGATCCGGCTCCAGACGCCGTCCATCTCCGCGCCGCGCGCTCACCAGACATAAGTTCCTACCGATTCTTCAGGCAGTGTCGTCGCAAATACTTTGCCATGGTACCGGACATTCACGGTCGTGGCGAAATTGGCGGTATTCGATACGACCAGGACGATCTTGCCATCCGTAGTCCGAAAGGCGACATCTCCCAGTTGTTCCAGTTCATTTGACCCGATTCGCACAGAACCAGGAGGAACAAACTTGGAAAAGTGTGCGACGGTGTAATAAGCAACATTGCGAATTACTTTATTGCCGTCGAGAGTGATCGCACCCCGGCACCCCGTGCATCCGCCGTTGTTGGTATGCGGCCCATTGTTTGGGTCGGCCGCAAGATTCCAGAGGAGGACGTTTCGACTCCAGTTGCGGGTCGCGCCAATCATGACCCAACTGACAGCCGCCGCAATACCGAGCGGGTCGCCGGGAGCTTCGGTCACTGACTGCTCGGTAAGATATAAGTTTTTGTTCGGGTACTCATCGTGCACCTTCGTCAATGTGGAGACGTCGCCGCCATATAGGTGAAAAGCGATGCCATCGACAAACCTGCTGGCTTCGTGGTCGGCCAGGATCGATAGAGGATACGAGGGTGCGTCCGCGTTATGGTCGTAGAGAAGTATCTTTGTATCGATTCCCGCCCTCTGAAAGGCTGGCCCCAAGTACTTCGCGATGAATGTATCTTCCTGTGCCGCGAACACCACCATGCTCGGAGTATTCTTCGGGTTCAAAGGCTCATTCTGAACCGTGACTGCATCGATGGAGATGCCTTCGCTTTTCATCCCTTGGATGTATTTCACAAAATACTCTGCATACGCTCCATAGAACTCCGGCTTCAGGGTCCCTCCCTTCGAGTTCTGGTTCGTTTTCATCCAGGCTGGAGCAGACCAGGGTGAGCCGAGTATCCGAATATGGGGATTGATCGCCAGAATCTCCTTAAGGACGGGAATGACGTCCGTCCGGTCAGGGCTCAGGCTGAACTTCGCCATCTTTACATCTGTTTGACCTTCCGGCAAATCATCGTAGGAATATACATTGGCGTTCATATCGGATGACCCGATGCTGACTCTCAGATAGCTGACGGCAATATCCTCTCCGGAGGTGGCGAATACTTCTCTCAGCAGTGCACCCCTCTGGGCAGGATCCATGCGCATAAGAAGCTGCGCACTCCCGCCAGTTAATGCGAAGCCGAAACCATCGATGGGCTGGTACTGCTGGTCATCGTTCACGTCGATCGTAGGAAGAGTATTGGCGGATGCGGAAAAGTGTAGGGGCTCTTTCTGCAGGGTCAGCAATTGGGATCGATCCGGAGTCGTCAACCACACCCGAGCCTCAGCTGGCTCCTGCGCTCGCGCCGATATGGTCGGCCACAGCAGGGCCGCACAGAGGGTAATGGCAAGCCGCGAATTCATGAAGCCTCCTCTTCGGAAAAAACGCCGGCCGCTTGTCCTATGCCAGATAGCCGACGATGGTTTAGACAACCGATTGTTTACTAGCATACGAGCACCAAACAAATCTCGCAAACGATGAAAACAGCGGCCGGATCGTTTGTCAAGCATTGTCTATGGAGGCGGCCTGGACGAGCGCTGCCACGATGTCTGCGCTGATTCTGCGATTCTGGTCCCGCCCACAAAAAAGAAGGACGGCGGATGCCGCCGTCCTTCTTCAGAAACGCCCTTCCAGTTCCCCTAGAAGGAGAATCTGCCAAAAGCCTGCATGGTACGGCCGGTCTGCGTGGTCGCCGTAATCTGGCCCACGCTTGGATTCGCAACGCCTGAGGCCAGGGCCGCCGCGCTGAGTTGGTTATTGGGAAGTTTAAAGCTTGGATGGTTGATGAAATTTGTGGCATCCATGCGTATCTCAAAGTGCGCTGATTCCCACTTCGGGATGTTGAAGGTCTTACCGATCGATAAATCAATGTCGCTGAGATCGGGTCCGTAGAGTGAGTTGCGCCGGACGTTGCCAAATGTATTGTTCGCCGGCGTCGCATAGGCCAGCTGATTGAACCAATTATTAATCGATTGATTCGCAGCTTTGGGATTGCCCACGCGATTTGGGAACCAGAATCCATCCAGAGCGCCGGCATTGGTGGCCGAGGACATGATTGGAGTGAATGGATTACCCGCGTTGTAAAGGAAGATAGACGAAGCCTTCCATCCGCCCAGCACAGCGTCCCCTATCCCGTGGTTCATGAGCTGGTGTCCGCTTCCAATGGGCAGCATATACACCAAGTACCCTTTGAACATCCTGGGCGAATTGAAATTCGAGGGCCCGTAGTTCGCCGATGGGTTGTAGGCATCCTGATAATAGGCATCGCCGTAGTGGCTGCCCCAACCCGACGTATCCTGATCGTCGAGCATCTTGCTCCAGGTGAAATTGACATCGGCAAGCAGCCCGAAACCCATCTGCTTCCTGAGTGACAGCTGCATGGCGTCGTAGTTCGAGATATTGGTGTACAAACCGCTCAACGCGCCCGGGACGGAGGGGCCAATGCCTAGATACTGTGGAAATGGCCGCGCAGCCTGACCGCCCCCGAGCTTATTCGCCGGTACCTGGTTGATATCCGCCTGAAATTGTAGCCCGGATCCATGGCTGCCGACGTATGCGGCTTCCGCCGTCATATTGGCAGGCAACCGGCGCTCGACGGCCAGTGACCATTGCCAAATTTTTCCCACCGGCGTGTGATAGGGCATATAAGGCAGGTTGCCGCCTCCCTGTCCGTTATAGGCGCCGGCATCCCTGCTGGGTGGCAGATAGGGCAGGTTCGTACCAGAACCGGAGAGCAGTACAACCGGCGCCTGGCCCGGATTGGCGGAGATGCTCCCCGTGCTGGCACTGCCGAAGCCAATAGGGGAACCGTCCACGTCCATGCTCCACAAAGTGGCGTACTCACCCACGCCGCCCCGAACAGCCCAGTCGGGCGACAGTGACCAGGCAAAACCGATGCGAGGCAGAACGTTGTCGTAGACGGTCGCGAACGCCTTGGTTCGTCCATCGGCGCCCGCGAACCAAATGGCTCCCAGAGTATTGGTGACGGGATTGATGATGGTTGGATCGAAGCTGCCCGCCTTGTTATTCTGCTCGCTAAACCCGCCGTGGATCTCCCACCGCAGACCCAGGTTTATCGTAAGGTTGGGTAGCAGCTTGATATCGTCTTGCACAAATACTGCCGGAAGTTTGGACCGCATTCCCTCGGATCCCTGGTCCAGGGCCGACCACTGCTGCACATCCCCCAGCAAAAAGTCCGAATAGCCGACATTGGAGTTGGGGGAGGTGTATTGGCCAGTGAAGGTCAGGCTCGCCCCATTGAGATTTCCCCAAGGTGTGGAATTGTCCTGTTCCATCAGAAGATCAGCCCCGAAGTGCAGGATGTGTTTGCCACGAATCATCGTCACTACGTCTGACAGATCAAAGGCATTCTGGATATAGATTGCGTTGGTTTGCGGGTTGAGTGTGTTGTTATTACCGCCGATTCCGTCAATGGTGATGTTGGGAAACATATCCACTTTCGAAAACTTCAAACCCAGTTGGCCGGGATAACCCTTGTTCAGGCTGCCCGGGAGATACCAATTGCCTCCCCTGACAAACGAGTAGTGGGCCTCGTTGACTATCTTGGGGTTAAAGGTATACACGTCCGTGACTTGGGCGGAGATTCCTTCACCCGCGCCCACCTGGGTATCGATCGGGGCGATGGTATTCACGGTGTTACTCGCCGGGCTCGCGTGCACCAGGATGGTGAAGTTGATCCGATTCTTCTCGCTCAGGTTGTAGTCCAGGCGCCCCAGCGTAATGCGCGAAGGACCGCTGCCGGTTTGCAGGTAACGATAGTTGTTGGCTACGAGCCCGGCGATGTTCGGCTCCTGATAGTACTTCTGAATGGCAACGGCCACCGGATCAAAGCGGTCGGCTGGAATCTGGTTGCCGGGAAACGGCAGGCCGGTGGTTGGATCGTTGATGACGCCGAAGACCGCAGGATCGAAATACCCCTGCTTCATAGCGTCCGTCGGTACTGTCGTAACCTGCGTCGATTGGTTTGGGTTGATGATCTGGTCGTAATCGAAGTAGAAGAACATCTTGTCCTTCAGCTTCGGCATCGGCCCGCTGAACGATCCGCCAAAGTTGTTGAACCGGACTCTCGCCTTGGCCCCCGAGTTGAAGTAGTCTCTCGCGTTCAGAGCGTCATTCTGAAAGTACTCATAGGCCACACCGTGCCATTGGTTCGAACCGGTTTTGCTGATCAGGTTGAAAATATTCCCTCCGCTGCCGTACTGGGCTGAGAAGGACGTGGCCACGATACTGACTTCCGCGATGGATTCGGTGATTTGGTTGTCGATATTGGCGCTGTGCGGCAACCTCACCGTGCCCCCATCAATGAGGTAACTGGAGTAGTAGGGTAGGGTTCCATTGATCGCCATCGCCACCCCCGGATTCGATGATCCAGCATTGGACCTAGGCGCCCCCGATGCGCCGGGGAGCACCTTCACGAAGTTCTGCCAATTCGGCGTGACGTTGGGCAGAGATTCCAGGGCGGTTGTGTTGAAGGTGTTTGCCACCTCAGGATTCTCGGTATGCATCGCCTGCACATCGGATGAGACCACAACCTGCTGCGTAGTCGAACCCACGTTCAACGAGGCGTCGACCGTCGCTGTCCCGACCTGCAGTACGACTGGGCCATGCACCAGCTTCTCAAAACCTGCCTTGGTAAAGGTAATCGTGTAGTTACCCGGCAAAGTCGAGACGGTATCGTAGATCCCTTCGCCGTTGGTTACGAAATCCTTGCTCGCTCCCGTGTCGTCGTTCGTGACTGTGACGGTCACGTCAGGCAAGAGAGCTTTGGATGCGTCCGTTACGGTGCCGCGGATGTCAACGGAGTTAGTATTTTGTGCGCTACCTATACCGGCCAGAAACAGCGGAAGGCAAAATGCGAGAACAACTTGAACTGACTTTCTCATGACGGTCTCCGCAGCACTAAACGAGCTTTTGAAGCACCCAGGAAGACACTCAACCGGACGGCGGTGTTCTGCGCATGCCGTTGACCTTCACCAGCGACTATTGACTTTCTCTAAACTTCCGCCACCTGCCTCCTGTTGCAGAAGAATCCCCAATAGAATCCAACTTTGATGCAGAGGGGGCTGGCAGGCGAAAAGGTAGTCCGCGTCCTCAGGCATTGTCAAGCGTAAAAGTTTGGGGGTCCTAATTAGACAAACGGTTGTTCTTCAATACATAGCTTTAATGCATAACTTCACGCTTTCAGCTTCAGCATGCTATACCCATTCATGGGCGCAACTGGGATCTGCAAGATGACCACTCCGCTGAAGTCAGTATTTAGAAAGGACTCACATCATGGGTAAGCCAACAAGATCATGTCGCTCCTTCCTTCTGCTGGGTGTTCTTTGTTTGCCTGCGGCCACCTTCGGCCAAGCCAGCCAATACCAGGGCAAGCCGTTCCACGACACCAAATATCAGGGCGGACCCCAACGTATTCCTGGGAAGGTATTCTGCGCGTACTACGATGTAGGGGGAGAAGGGATCGCCTACCACGACACCGATGCGAAGAATAACGGCAGCGGTGGTTTGAACCCGGCAGATGGGACATACTTAAACCAGTTCCGCATGAACGAAGGAGTGGACACCTCCTATACCAAGTTCCACGACCAGATCGACAACAATCCTTACAACCTGGTGCAACCCTCCGAGGGGCAACTCTATGTGGGCTGGACCGAGCCCGGCGAATGGTTCAACCTGACGGTAGAAGTCGAGCATGCCGGTGTCTACACCATCGACCTTCTCTATACTTCAAACCGCGGTGGGGAGATATCGTTTGACCTGAACGGGCAAAAGCTTACCGGACCCGTCAGCATCGTATCAACCAACAACGCCGCCGACCCCATCGCCTGGCGACAGTGGCACCACTGGAACATTATGAAGAATTTGGCCGAGGTGAAACTGCCCCAGGGAGTCAATGTGCTGACCGTGCACGTCGTGTCGGGAGGTAATATGAATTTCGCATATCTCGACTTCGAACCCAGGAAATAGTAGTTCGTCCTGTCCGTCGAGTTCTCCAACTTGCGACTGCGCTCTGGGATGAGGTTGAAGCATGATGCATGTTCTGCTGGTTCTAAGCCTCCTGGGCCTCACTACCTCGACCATCTATACCCTATTGGTGGTGTCGGGAGCGTTGCATTTTGCCCAACGGCGGCGTACCGCCGAGTCCCGCGAATTCACACCTCCTGTTAGCCTGCTCAAGCCGTTGCACGGATCGGAGCAAGGGCTTGAGTTCCGCCTCGAAAGCTTCTTCCGCCAGGAATACCCACGGTTCGAGATCCTTTTTTGCGCGCGCAGCGATCGCGACCCGGCCCTATCGGTCGCCATGAGCGTGGCGGCACGCTATCCGCATGTTCCAACAAAATTCCTCGCCTGCGGTGAGCCCCCATACGCGAATGCCAAGGTTTGGTCACTCGAGCATATGCAGCGTGCCGCCGAGCACAAGATTCTTGTGATCAGCGACAGCGACGTGTCAGTGACCCCCGATTATCTGCGTGCAGTGGTCGCGCCGTTTGCCGACGACCGAATAGGCCTGGTGACCTGCCTCTACCGCGGTGTGGCCTTATCGCCTACGAAAGCTAAAAACCGCAGCTTCTGGTCCTGCCTCGAAGCGGTGGGTATGTCGGTGGAGATGTCCTCTGGCGTGCTGCTAGCGGAAATGCTCGAAGGGATGAAATTTGCTCTCGGGCCAACTATGGTTGTGCGCCGGGACTGCCTCGATCGCGCAGGGGGTTTCACCGCGATCGGAGAACACCACGGTGACGATTTCGTACTCGGGAACCTCGTGGCAGCGCATGGGCATAAGGTGCTCCTATCGACCCACTCCATCGAGCACCATATCTTGAATACATCCTTTGTCTCGTCGGCGCGCCATCAGATTCGCTGGATGAGGGGCACGCGATTTTATCGTCCAAAGGGACATGCTGGAACCGTGCTGACGTTCAGCACCCCCTACGGGCTGCTGGCAGCCGTCGTTGCCCTGAGCGTTCATCGCCCGCTGTTAGCTGCTCTAGTTTTCGCTTGGAGCTGGGCGACCCGAGTAGCGCTGGCAGCCCTTGTGGGCGGCTTGGTGGTGCGCGAGCCTGATCTCTGGCGTAACGCCCTGCTGTATCCTTTCCGGGACTTACTGGGCTTCTTCTTTTGGAGCGCAAGCTATCTCGGCAACCATGTCGTATGGAGGGGAGAAGTGTACGAGCTCTTGCGAGGGGGGCTGATGCGCCATAAGAGAAGCTCCATGCTCCCCACATCACCCGCCTCAATTTCACCACTTCCACCAGTTGGCTCATTAGGCCTAAGCCACCCGGCCTGCACGGATTCCTCCCAAACCTACGGGCTCCATACCTAAGCCTCCGCCATCATGTCCCTGGGTTGTATAGTGGACCGGTGCACTTGGGAACCTCCGGACGATGAAGTAGCACGACTGGTCGTGGGTGAGATGGCAAACCAGGTCTTCGATGTGTGTATCGTTGGCTCAGGCGCAGGCGGAGGCACGCTTGCCGGCCATCTGGCTCAACGCGGGGTGAAGGTTGCGTTGGTCGAGGGCGGTCCACCCGTGAACACCCGCACCGACTTCAACACCCATGCTCTTCCGTTTGATTTTCCGAACCGCCACATCCCGACCATGAAGCCGGGCAAGCCGGGTTTTGGCTCGGAGCGCGCTCGCGGCGTCGGAGGTAAGACAATGCTCTGGAACGCAGTCGCCCTGCGCTTCAGCCATCGTGATTTCAAGGGGTACACCATCGACGGTGCGGGAGCCGATTGGCCGATCGACTATGCCGACATCGCTCCATACTATGACCGGATCGAACGGGAAGTCGGTGTCTGCGGAAACCGTGACGGCCTGGAAGATCTTCCCGACGGAATATACATGGAGCCCCCTCCACTAAAAATGGGAGATCTTCTACTGCAGCGCGGTGCTAAGGAACTTGGCATACCCATCATCCACACGCGCAAAGCAACGCTAACCAAGGCGACCCAAACGCGACCGGCCTGCCATTATTGCGGCAACTGCATGGGGGGCTGCGATGTCGCGGCAAAGTACAACTCTGCTGACGTCCACCTGGCCCCGGCCATGAAGACCGGCCGCCTCACGGTCTTCCCTAACTCGGTTGTGCGTGAGGTTATGGTTTCCAATGAGAACCGCGCCACCGGAGTGCGTTATCTTCATCGGGTCACGGGCCAGGAGGGCGAGGTCCACGCGCGCGCTGTGGCTGTTGCGTGTGCCTGCATACAGAGCGTAGGGCTGCTGCTGATGTCTGAGTCGCGACTCTATCCCCAAGGGCTGGGAAATTCCAGCGGCCAACTCGGCCGCAACTTCATTCCTCACTTCAACTCGGGGGTGGAAGGTTTTTTGACGGAGATGATCGGCCGGCCGGTGGTGAATGACGAGGGCTTCATTGATCACGCCTATCTGCCGTCCTACATGCACAGCCAAAAAAGAGATTACGCACGCAGCTACGGTGTGCAGATCTACACCGGTATTCGCCGCACGACCGGATGGGCAAAAGAAGTCCCAGGCTTTGGCGCCGCCTACAAGCAGTCCGTCAAGCAACGCTTTCCGGCTTACGCCAGTTTTCAATGCTTTGGCGAAATGATTCCCAATGACCAGAGCTTCATTCAGTTGGATAAGTCGTTAAAGGATGAGTACGGGTTGTACCAGGTGAAGGCGACGGCGGTTCAACAGGAAAACGAAAGAAAGATTTATGAAGCCATGACTAAGGCATCGGTAGACATCCTTAAGCGAGCCGGCGGAGAAGTGCTCTCTGTTTCCAATTTTGAAGAGCCTACTTTTAACCACCAGTTAGGCGGTTGCCGCATGGGAACAGATCCGCGGACCTCGGTGGTCGATGCATTTTGCAGAAGTCACGACGTACCTAATCTTTATGTGGTGGATGGCAGCGTCTTTCCTTCCTCTTCAGAAAAGAATCCGACTTTGACCATCATGGCCCTGGCAGCGCGCACCGCCGATCACATCAGCGATCGTTTTAAAAAAGGAGAGATCGGATGAAAAGCCGGCGTGAAGCCCTCAAAATTATTGGAGCCGTCGGTGTCACTTGCGCGTTCCCGTTTTCCGCCAACGAACTCTACGGCCAGCACGTCCACCCGTCTGGAGAAGCGGCGTTCCAGGAAGCTAAGCCCCCCTCTGCCCCGCGATTCTTCACCCCGGCGGAGCTGCTGGTGATTTCCCGTTTGACCGACCTCATCATTCCACCGACCGAAACCCCTGGCGCCGCAGCCGCAGGCGTTCCACAATACATCGATCTGGTGGTGAACGAAGATCCGAAGCTGCAAGGCATCTTTCGCCAAGGGCTCCCACGCTTGGACACGATGAGTGAATCCATGTTTTCGAGCAGCGCCTTTCTCCAGTTGACCGAAGCGCAGCAGGTCGAAATCCTTACCTCGCTTAGTGAAGCCGCCGAACAGAAAGCGCCTCCCAAGCAAAACGTAACTGGGGGCGATGCTGCTTTCTTCAAGGCAATCAAAAGCCTGACCGCAGACGGATACTACACTTCCCGCATCGGCTTACTGCAAGAGCTTGGATATAACGGCGACGCCTATCTGGCAGCTTTTCCGGAATCCAGGATTCCGGAACACTGAAAGGCGCTGCTAGCGGAGGGACCGATTCTGTATGTTTCGTAATTGGTATTCGACGTTTGCTTCGTGCGCCCTGCTTTTTCTGTGTGCAACAGGCCGCTCCGTCAGCCGGCCCGACGAAATCCCTTTTGCAAAACACACCATCGACCTCGGAGCTTCAGAAACCGCGGTTTTCGCAGACATCAATCGGGACGGGAAGCTCGATCTAGTGTCGGGTGAGTACTGGTATGAGGCGCCAGGCTGGACCAAGCACCGTTTCCGCGAGCTCCAGTACACCAACAATTACGTCGACGATCTCTCGACGCTGCCGCTTGATGTGGATGGGGACGGCCACGTGGACCTGGTTACCTCGGGATGGTTTAGCAAGAAACTATCGTGGTGGCGAAATCCCGGACGTACCGGGGAGATGTGGAAAGAGCATCCCATCGCGACTGGGTCGCCCATCGAGTTTTCCTTTCTGGTTGACCTTGATAACGACGGGAAGGCCGAGGAGATTCTGCCCCAGTTCGGAGACAACCGTCCCCTTGCCTGGTACGAACGGGATAAACACGGCGGAATCGTGGAGCACATTGTCAGCGACCACAGCTACGGGCATGGGATTGGAGTCGGCGATGTAAACGGGGACGGCCGCAACGATATCCTCACCCCGCGGGGCTGGCTGGAGGCGCCGGCCGATCCGCGGCAAGGGAACTGGACCTTTCATCCAGATTGGAATTTCGAGGATGCCCTCGGCTTTATGTACGTACGCGACGTGAACGAAGATGGTCGACCGGATATTGTAACCTCGATGGCGCACGGATACGGCATTTTCTGGCTGGAGCATACGAGTGACGGCAAATGGGTCAAGCATGTTATCGACGACAGCTGGTCGCAGCCGCACGCCATGACGATTGTGGATTTTCGAAAAACCGGGAATATCGGCTTATTGACCGGAAAACGCTACATGGCGCATAACGGACATGATCCCGGAGCGCGCGAGCCGCTAGGCGTCTATTGGTACGAGCGGCTACTCGATCCTGCTACCCACTCCGTCGATTGGGCCAAGCATGTGATCGATTACGGTGGGCGCACCGGCGGCGGCATCGAGATCGGGGTCGCAGACATTGACGGGGACGGAGATCTCGATTTCGCGGTGGGCGGCAAGAGCGGACTTTTCTTATTCGAGAATAAGACAACTACAAAGTAGCGAGCGCGTTTTCGCCGTTATTTTGCCGGCATCCATTCGCCAGCAATCCTTCGCATTTAAGCGCTACATCGGTTTTCTAGATTACTTGACGGTGAAGGGGCTGCAGACAGCTAGCCCCCGGCAAAACAATAATAACGGCGAAAGCAGTTCGCACAACGAACCGGATGGAAAGCCAACAATGCAAGCAGTCGATCGCGAGATTGATGCTCTGCCTCGCTGAACAGAATTGATGTGCACAGAGGGCACTTTTGACCATGCCAAAGGAGTCCCAAATACTTGCTCAGCCAACGCACACCCGACGAGGTCTCCGGCTGCTTCGATTTCAGCATCTTGCCTTCTCTCGGAGGGAAGGAGCGGCTTTTAGTCGCGATAAGAGGCTCCATCCCTTGATTACGGTTCATGAGGTATCGTCTCACGCGTCAGGCTCTAAGCGGGACCGATCCCGTGCCAATGCTCGAAGGACCTGCTTCGCTTCGCGAAACCTAGCTTTACGCTAATACCGACCGGCGTCCTGAGTCTGGTCAGAATAGCTCGCTATCCATTGGCCGCAATGAGTTTCCTTTTTTGTTCGCCCAATGCCGTTCCCATGTATTGAATCGACGAAGCTTGAGGTGAATGGGTTTCTCTGTTGGCTGGTGAAAGCATGACAATCTAGTGACGATGCCATGACAAAGTGGGACGGGGCTCTCATCTATTTTGTTATTTCGGCGCTGGTTAAACCCCAGGCGGAGGACAGGATTTTTATGGGCCCGCTTGGATTTGCCCGAATTCGCAACCCCAAACCCCTAGCCCAGCCTTCCTTAGTCCTCCTTCGAGTATCGCTCGTTCCTGCCCTCGTTCTGCTGGCAATCTACTGCTTTCATCTCAGGTTTTATCAAAGTTACTTTCCATATGGAGACGACCCCGCACTTTTCAATGCGAGCGAGGGGAATCCCGCGAAATGGTTTAGCGAGGGATTCTCGAAGTACTTCGTTGTCTATCCAGAATGGAATGTGCCGCGGACGGATTTTCTACGGCCGGGCGTCAATTTCATTGTCCGCCTCAACCACACCTTGTTCGGAGAACACTACTCCCTTTATTTCGCGACTTTCTACTGCGCCCAATTCATGGTTTGCGTTCTGGTCGTTTGCCTGGCGCGGCAAATGGGAATGAACGAACGATGGCTGTATTTCATTGGCCTGCTTGCCGCTATCAATCCTGCCTTTGTTGGAGAGGGGCTCTACAGCATAGCCTTCCAATTTGATATCTGGAGCGGGTTGTTTGCCGTCCTGGCCCTATATCTGATTTTTCGCGAATGGTACGCGCTCGCAGTCCTGAGTCTTACCTTCGCAGTCTTTACGAAAGAGCCGGCTCTCTATGCTCCTGTCGCTGCCATGGCTACGGCCTACTTGATTCATCGCCGTAGACTGCTTGCTGCAACCATGCTTCTTCCGCTGGTGGTGTGGGCAGGTGTGTGGAAGTTTGTCTTCGTAGGGACCCCTGGCGGGAACTACGCCTTGCAGGCTGGCCCGAAAGCATTGCTGCTCAAAGGAGTGATCCAAGGATTCCTGCGGTGGCCTACTGGTATTTTCGATTACCATATCGTGAGAAACATCCTTGTCGAGCATTCCATCCTAGCTCATTTGCCTGACCTGCTGATTCTGCTGATCAATCTGTTCTTGTGGGGCGTTCTGGTCGCGGTAGGAGCGTATTTCGCGAGAGCAGTCTTCACGGCCGAGCCGCTATCTCACCAAGACAGGTTGGTATTGGCCGTTCTTATCTGGTTGGTGGGAGCGCTCAGTTTTGGGATCCTGGTCGGTTACCATCCACGATTTGGCGGCTCGATTTATCCGCTGGAGATTCTTGTCTATGCCGGCATTTTTCACCGCAGTACGTACAGGCTGGCACATTCGTTCTCTGCCTTGGCGATCGGTTCACTTACCGTAGCATTTCTATGGAGTGCGCAACTGAAAGTGCCCCACCAGGAAGTCTCGCAGGTTTCCTCCATGAGGAGTCTCATGGATTCTCTTCGCCGGCACCGAGCCGACGTTGTCTATGTTCTGAATTCGTCGCGCTCCGACGCGGCGCCATCGAACATCGCAAGCTTGGCAGGTACATCCTCTGAGAAGGTAGTCATTCTGAGTGAGGCGAAGGGTTGCCTTAACGATAGCCGAGCCGATCCGCCCAAAGTGCAACAAGTGGGCAAAGCGGTGCACATCGTTTCCGTTTTGCCCGCATGCGCCAGCTACGAATTTAATGGCGTGAGCGCCTCGATTATGGCTCAAGCCTTTGGTGGTGTCCTTCGACGCGATCATCTTGCCACCTACAGCTTGCCAGAAGGACGTATTACGGAACGTGGATTGGTGAACACTAATGCAATTGCGTCTGTCGAGATGGGCAGAGAGCTAGACCTGAACCTCTTTCCGGAAGAAGCAAAAGCGTATGTCATCCTTTACTACGATTGGTCGAGCGGAAAATTCATGTGTGCCGGACCGTACTGCCCACCATCCCAAAAAACCGAGAGACGAGGATGAACAAGGCCCGCTCCACCGTCCAGGACGAGCTACCGAAGATCGCCGGCAAGATCTCCACAATCGCCCTGTTTGGGGATTTCGGACCGCCCATCCTCACCGCAGCAAGATCATTTCGCGACGCTGGTATTGAGGTCGTCGTCTTGGGAATTGGAGCTGGCAGGCCATCTGTGTGGTCGAATGCCGTAAGTCGGGCCGCTTTGATGCGGTCTGATGACATGGGAACGCCTGCGGGCATTTCAGTGATAAGCGATTTTCTCCAAGAGACAAATGCTCAGGCTTTGCTGGCGCTTTGGGAGCCTCATATGTTATGGCTTGCCGCTAACCGCGACTCGCTCCCCGAGGAGTGCAAGCTTCTTATGTCGAGCAAAGAGACTTTGCAAGCCATTCACTTGAAACACGATCAGTTGCCGGTTGCACGAGGCAGCGGCTTCAGCATTTTGCCAACGTGGGAGCTATTCCAGAAGAGCGATGCCTGCCGCATCGATCCTGCTGCGTACCCGGTTTGCTTACGGCCGTCGGCGCCGCAGGAGGTCGGACCACGCTTCAAAGTTGAACTGCTGCAATCGCCCTCGAAGCTGAAAGCCTTTTTGGATGGCAGGATCTGGGGACCGGGGCCTTTACTCGTTCAACCTTTCCTGCCCCTGCCTACAGTTGTGGTTCACGGAGTCCGAAGTGAATCGGGCGAACTACTTGCGCTGGAGAGCTTCATCGCTGCGATGAGGTTTGAAGCCATCTCGTTAGAGTTGAGGCCGTTGCCCATGGACGGAAGACTTGCGGAGTGTTGCCGGAACTTTGCCAACGAAGTGGGGATTACCGGACCGTTTCACTTCGATTTGCTCTATTCCGGGGAGACGAGCACCTTCCATTACCTTGAAATCAACCCGCGGCTCGGGGGCACGACGGATAAGGTTTTCAGGTTGGGATTTGACGAGCCGCTATTGACGCTTGCGGCTTACGGCTTCGACGTTCAGGCCCGCCAATATCGCGCCCAAAGAGGCCGATCCGTGATCAATCGCAGAGCTATGCTCAAACACATTTCCTGGATTATGCACGGACGATTATCGCCTCTGGACTACCCGCTGGTAGGTCCTTTCCGGCATTTACTTCTGTCGCTTCTCCGTCTCCTGTGGGCCAAGGACTCGATCGCTTCTGCGCGAGATTTACGAGGGACGTGGCGGCTCTATACCGGCGGAGGGTGATCCGCGTGCAATGATTTCGGTTGGTGGACGCGGGTGGAATCTAACCACCAACCTGTCGATTAATAGTCGCAGGGTTTGAACATATCCTCATTTATCCCTATCTGGCGAAGTTTGTCTGCAATGTGGCTTCAGGTGACCCTTTTTGCTGGGCGATTGCGCTTTAGTGAGTGAGGGCGGTTGGTGAGACGCCTTCCGACGAGGAGGCGCAACATGCAGACCATTAACCAATTCGAAGCGACCTACCGTATCCCTCGCGAGTTCTCCCGCTTCCGCCAAGCCATCATCTACGCTGAGGACGCTTGCGCGGCCGTCCACTTGGCGATTGTGCTGAGCTCAGGCGCGCAGTTAGTTGGAATAAGACAGGTAGCCTAGTCATGCCAGGTAACAATCGGGGCGGTTCCCAGGTTCGACCGCGCGGTTTCCTTCCGGGTCCCGAGGGACGCTCTGACGGTAAAGAACCAAAACCTGAGTGGGCTGTAAGCCCATGGCGATCCGGTGGCGTGCCAAAACCATTTGCTTCTGACACATGACCTCGGGTCACTTTTTAGTCCGGGAATAAGACCTTTACAGGGCGCCCCGCGGTAAGCCTTTTGGAACAGCCGACCGGGAAGTTCAACTCCCGCAGTTGGAGTTCCGCGCTGCGAGTTACCGCCCCAGATTGCAGGCAGTACGGAGAATGCCTTGAGGGTTAACCTCGTCCCGAGGGTAGTGCCTTTTAAGTGTATTTCTAGCTCCTCGAGGGGATGGCGAATTGTCCGGCATCCTGCTTATCGTTGTCTTGCTGCAATCAGCGTTGGACCGAATGCGAAAAGGATGGTGAACCAAGCGCTCGGAGGTATATCTCTCCTCGCCGAAAAACAAAATGGAAATCCGTATTAACAAACGTGAACGGAGGATCTCCTGATGAAAGCATTCGTTATGAAGGCAACGAGAGCGCCTTTTACCACGCAGCAAGTCCCAGATCCTCAACCCGGTCCGGGACAGGTTCGCATCCGTCTGCATGCATCAGGTGTTTGTGGCACGGATGTGCATTTGTGGCATGGGGAACTGCCTGTACCGTTACCGATTGTTCTGGGGCATGAGCCCGTTGGGATGATTGATATCGCGGGCCCCGGTGTCAAGTCATTGCGAGTTGGGGACCGCGTGGGCATTTCCTGGTTTCAGGCTGGTTGTGGCAGGTGCACTTATTGTCAGAAGAAGCAGGTCAAGTTTTGCGCGGAGGCTAAGACCTGGATAACCAATGGCGGCGCTTACGCCGAGTACATGATCGCCGAAGCGGAAGGTTGCATGTTGTTGCCCGATGGGCTGGCCTGGGCGGCGGCGGCACCGCTGTTCTGTGGTGGCTTCTCGGCCATGAGCGCTTACCGGACTGCCCGGCCAAAGGCAGGAGACCGCATAGCAATACTCGGGATAGGCGGATTGGGCCACTTGGCGCTCCAAATCGCAAGAGCGATGGGGCACGAGGTGGTGGCTATCACTAACTCGGCGGAGAAGGCGACAGCCGCGCGCGATTTGGGCGCGGACGAGACGTTGGTGGTGAAGGATCATGCGGGAAAAGAGCTGCTGGCGATGGGCGGGGTCGACATCATCCTCTCCTTCTCACCTTCAATGAAACAAAACAGTCAGGCGTTCCAGGGACTACGGCCGGAAGGCAGACTGGTTACGACCGCCGTAAGCGCCGAGCCGATTGAAGTCGAGCCAGTCCCTATGCTGTTTAAACAGACCTCCGTCATCGGCTCTGTACATAACGACCCGGCGGATCTCGTCGACATTTTGAGGCTCGGTGCCGAGGGCAAGGTTAAACCGGTACTGGAGACCTACCCGTTTGATGAACTCAACGATGTTATGGTGCGACTTGCCGACGGAAAGGTCCGGTTTAGAGCTGTCCTCTTGCAGGATAGCTGACGCGAGGTGAATGGCGCAGAACCACCAGCCGAGAGAGTGTCGTCGCGCTATGAAAGGTCGCGAAGGTCTAACATTTCGCTCTCCTGACCAACTCTCATTCCCTTTACGCTGCAAAGCACCACCTACAAGCCCTGTAATCGCCCGAAGCGAGCTAAGGGCGCCAAGGTGCCTCGGCACTGACCCGCATTCTCATTTCCCCTCCGACCGTTCACCAATTCGGAATACACTCATGCCCAGTCCTTTCTCTCGCGCGTGGGAAGCGAGACAATCGCGGCAGTTGAACCTCGTGTCTTGCTAGTTGGCTTCGGCCGATCCACGGCCTGCAAAGAAATGGTCGCGCCGTGGTCTGGCGACTCAACGATCTGAAAGAAGACCGCGCTTGCACCTCGCAGCCCTTTGAAGATGTTTGAGTCATCCACCTTCGCAATGTGGTGGACCAGGGCGCAGGCGCACTTCAGTTCGGTTTGGATCCGGCTCACCTTCGCCAGCACCTTGGCAACTTCCGTGTTGTCGTTTTCCTCCCCGTCGTGGATAGACCGGAACACGTCGAGCACTACCAGCTCGGCGCCGAATCGACCAAGCTGCTCGATCAGAGCATCCATGTGATCGTCGCGCGTGACCTTAAAATCTGCTTGATGATGGCGAGTCTTGACGAGCATCCGGTCTTCAAGTCGTGAATACTCAGTGCGGCCGCCGATCAGCTTCTTAATGCGCCGGCGGGTTAAGCCCGCTTCATCTTCCCGGCTGACGATTGCCGTTTTGATAGGTTTGGGGATTCGCAGCCCCATCCATGGAACGCCACAGCTTCTATACCGGCGGAGGGTGATCCGCGTGCAATGATTTCGGTTGGTGGACGCGGGTGGAATCGAACCACCAACCTGTCGATTAAGAGTCGAATGCTCTGCCAGTTGAGCTACGCGTCCGTGAGGGTGAGAAGGCCGAATGTTGAGCAACATTCAGAGGGGCCAAGCGAGCGCGTCTGGGTCACGCCTAAGGAAAAATATAGCATAAGTCCGGACCTGCGATTCTTTCAGCCACTAGCCAATTCCTCATGGAAGCACCACCCCACCCTTGTCATCCCGACCGGAGCGAACCCGGATTTCCTGCTGAGCGGCACTCACCAACGGCCACGAGTGCGGCTTTCAGTAAGGAAAGCCGCATGAAGATCGCCAACGCCACCAAGTTCGACAGGAAATCCGGGGTAGCGTAGTGGAGGGACCTGCTGTGCGCCTTTCCATGTAGCAACTGCCCAAGGAAGCGCCACGCCGTAGGCAGGGAGAATTGTGCGGGTATCGACAACAGAATTATTTCGAGACTTAAAACGAGAAGGAAAGTCCGCCCTGAATCGAGCGCTCGTCCTGGGCAAAATAGAGCGTGCTGCCATCACGCGTAAGGAAGGGCCGATAACCCTGAGCCAGCAGATTGCGAACGTCCACTAACGCTTCGGTTCCGTTGGGCAGCAGATGACCACAGTGGATCGGTTGGCGGATCAGGAGATTGAGATAAGCGCTCTGCCCGAAGTTGTCGTACACCGCTACAGGGGTTACCGTATTCGCCGGCTGCCAACGGTAGGAAGCACGCCAGCCAGTGCCCGTGCGCTGGACCTTGCCGTCGAGAGCTGCTGTAACGGCTTGCGTTCTGCGCTCTGTGAGACCCTGCACAGCCTCGTCCAACGTGACCGCGGAATCGGGAGAATCAAAGGCCAGAGCCTTGCCGTTAGCAAAAGAAAGCGTTGCCCACGTGGATGAATTGACCTTCTGCGCAAAGACTGCCCGCAATCCACCGCTGGTGTAGCCGGCACCCGTAACCCGAAACACCTGCGAGACCGGATCGTACAGCATGTTCCCTGAGGCAAGATCCTGCTGCTCCACAGAACCGCCTCCGCCGATAACGGGGCTGGTCACCTGATCCTGATAAAAAGCCACCATCGCTCGACGCGATGCAGTATTGTCCTCAAACCGGAGTTCCTGATGGAGACCGTGCTCAATCTTCACTCTGCCATTTTCTTCAGTGAACATAGGCGCCAACGTGGTGTTGTCGGCGAGCTCGCCAGCATTCTGCAGTTCGGGCGAGGTGGCAAGCCGGTAGGACACAACGGCTCCGTCAGAGTGCCAGGAGACATTGACGAAGGGCAGGCTGGAGGTCACGTCATCCGGCCCATGCACAGACTGGACCTCGTTGCCCACCTCCATCGAAGCATTGGGACCCAGGTTCACTGCCTCGGCGCTGCGCAGCCGGAAAGCGTATAGACCTTGGCTTCCTCCGGCACCTTCCACAACGCTCATCTGCTGCACCGTGGCCACGTTGCGAATCTGACGTTCCGGACCCAGCGCTAGTTCATATCCAGCCAGATACTCCGAGCTGTCCGCCGGTTGGGGGCTCAGATTGGCACGCAGAATCAGATGGCCGCCGGTAGCGCTGGAGCGCTCCAGCGCGAAGGCATGATGAGGACCACCTTCTCCAAAGTCGCGCGAGGAGCCGGCAACACTGACCCGGGCGGCTAATTGCGGAGCCGATCCATGGTCATCAGGGGCGAGAACTACCAGCGGACCGTCTTCGAGATAGCGCAAAAGCGGACGATTGGCCGAGGAACGCAACGTCCATTTCCAGTCATCGGTTGGCTCGTCCGGCGCCCGAGGTTGGGCGGGAAGCCATTGCACGGCCTCAAAGAGTGTGCTCAGGGTGAGGTTTACGACGAGTTTGCTACGGGTCCCCAGGTGCAGGTCTTCACGCAAAGTGGGAAGGAACGAGTCTCCGGTCGCCTTTACCTGGTAGATTCCAGGCAAAACATGATTGAAGGCATAGCCTCCACGCATGTTGGTGTAGACCCTGGCAACCACTGTGGCGTCGGCGGCCAACAGTTCGACCATAGCGCCCATCTGCGGAGTGCCCCGTGCATCGCAGACTACCCCGCTCAGGGCTGCAGGGAAAGGAGCACCCGAGGCAGGCAAAAGACCTGCTACAGTCACCACCACGAGAGCTGCGATTTGGCAATACTTTCTACGCACTCAGTTACGCTACTCACTCAAACGCAGTGCAGGAACCCAGTTCCTCGATCGCCGACCTTATATGCTCTACTCCGGCCACTAAAGTCACTCTTTGCAGCTTACCAGAGCGCTAGTCAACCGTAAACGGGGCCGATTGCGCCACCTGCTGCTTGGACACGTGGTCGTTGACTGTAATGGTCACCTGGTACTTGCCCGGCTGCAGGCTAGCCAGGGACACCGACCTCCGAACCGTCAATTGATCGGAGTTGGCGCTGTCTCCCGCCGCCGCACTCGTCTCCGATGTGTCCAGAATCGCCTTGTTGCTAGCCATGTCCATGATCTGATACTGAATCGTGGCTGCGTTCTGCTTGCTCTTGTCGTCGATCCCCAGGTTATAAACCTGCATCCAGAAATTGAGCTTCTGGCTGCGATGGAAAGAGACGGGAACTCCAGGCCCCGAGCTGACCCGCGGCCGAACGTAGGTTCCGGCGATAATGAATTGCCCGGTGCCAATCTGCTTGGTCGGCACCTGCTCCATTTTGTCGGCCAATATGAGTGACGAGGCCGAAAGCTTTTCGTCATCATACTTGGGCACCATAATGCCTTCTGCCCAGGTGCCGATGTGGTCGGGGTTGTTCACGTCCTTGATCGCAATATCCACCCGGTACCGCCCCGGTTTCAGAGGCAAAGCCCACCAGTGGACTGATTGCTGGTCGAGTGCCTTGCCCAGCAATTCGCTCGGCTCTTCCACTTCCAGCGTCTGCTCGAAGGTCTGCACTACGTGGTCGGTAATGGTCGCGACCCGCCCCAGAACGTTGACCTCGCCCTTGGAGACCCCATCCTTGGTGTTGAAGGTGATGTCCCGGTTCCTGATCTGCAGAGTCAGGGGAACAAGGACCGTATCCTCAGTGACCTTCACGTAATCGGTGCGGACTTCGAAGGGGAAGAAGGGCCCGCTCAGCACCTTGTGATTTACCAGAAACGATTCCAGATCCTTGAACTTGACGGCAGGCGGGGCTTGCAGCTTGGAGAACTGTTCCAGGCGATCAAACTCCTTGGCCTGATTCGAGGTCGCCATGGGGCCGCCGCCCAGGTTTTCCAGGCCCCCATTAAAGCGGTCGGTTCGCTTGGAGGTGCCCATTTGCTCGCCCAGGGTCGCGCCCGCGCCCGGGACGTGCAGCAAAGCATCCTTCTCCGAGCGGTCGAGGGTCATGTGGTAGTCGCCGCACATGCAGGTATCGACGAACTCGATGTCGATGTTTTCGCCGATGCCTTCGATGTAGCGGTAGTGCCAGGTTTCAAAGGGGAAAGTCGAGGTCTCGCCGCCACCCTCTTCCATGGGGCGTTCATAGGAACCGCCGCTGGGATGAGACTCAATGCTGTCCGGCTTGCCGTACGCGATATACATGTGCCCGCGGTCGGTCTTCCAACCCGGCTTGCCGGCGGCAAAATGCTCGTTGGCGTATGCAATCCGCCGGTAATTCTCTTCGCGGTATTCGTTTTCAGGGGAATCGGGGTCGGGGTTACGCCGCTGCCAGAATTGCTCGATGAAGTTGTCCCGCTCTTCATCATTCGACAAACTCTTGAAGGCCTTCAACTCCTGGTCGGTGATGATCCAGCGCACATCCTCATCGACCCACCTCTTGTAGGGCCCTTTTAACTCGTTTCTGAGTTCTTTCTGCTGCTTGAATTTATCTTTATCACTCTGCGGCCGCTTTAGCGGGTCCACGGTGCTCTGGGGATCCGACGCGTTTGGAGACGCATTCGGAGTGTTGGCCTGCGACGGCTGACTGGTCGCAGATTGCGCGATGAGCATGGGTGGCAGACCCAACGACAAGAACAGAAAAAGGGTGGAATATACCCCTCGAATAGCCCTCAGCATAGATTGCGCGATACTCCCCGTACGGCACAACAAGTTTAAGGTTCGGTAACACCGAATTCAAGCGGGGAATGTCATTTCTCCCTTTATCTTCCGGACGATGGGGGGCGCGGGTAACCGGTATTTGCGGTACCAGAACGGATTTCCGTCGCTTGCCCCCAGGCGAGATCTGACCGCAGGGCTCGCCTGCAATCTGTGCCCAAATGCCGGCAAGCGCTGCGTCGTGTGCCCGTCTTTGAGCAGCCAGCCGGCTTGAAAACGAGGAGCAGGACCGCTAAACCTGGAACCTCAGCGGCCCCTTTCCACGTATGATGTAGGCAAGGGCGGGGGATACCGTCTACCCATGAAACTGAAGAAGATATTGATCATCTCCGGCGTGGTCCTGGCGGCGGCCGGCGTCACCACCTTTACCATCGTTCGTGCCCAGTCTGGTTACACCAAAGTACTCACGGCCAAGGTGGTGCGGGAGAACCTGGTTTCCATCGTCAGCGGCACGGGCCATATCCAGCCCAAGACCTACGTCAATATCGGAGCCACTTCCTTCGGCAGGATCACCCACCTCTACGTCAAAGAAGGCGACCGGGTAAAGAAAGGGCAGGTCCTGGCCACGGTGGAGAGCGTGCAGGCCCAAGCAGGCGTGGTGGCTCAGCAGGCCAGCATTGAGTCGGCCAATACCGACATCGCCTCCTACCTCGCGGCGGAGAAGACAGCCGAAGCGACGGTTGACCACTCCGTCGCCGATCTCAATCAAAAGCTGCTGGATTGGCAGCGGGCGCAGGCGCTTTACAAGGCCGAGTTGATCGCCAAGTCGGAGTATGACTCCAAGAAAGCGGCCTACGACACCGACGTCGCCACCCTGGAGCAAAGCAAAGCGGCGCTGGTGCAGGCCCGGGCGCAGACGGCATCAGCCCGGGGTAAGCTGGGCACCGCCGTGGCCAACCTCACCAGCGACAAAGATCTGCTGAACAAGACCGTCAGCACGGCGCCGTTCGATGGCATTGTGACCAATATGCCGGTGCGCGAAGGCGAAACCGTCGTGGTCGGCATTCAGAATGCGCAGGGCAGCACGCTGATGACGTTGGCGGATCTTTCCGTCATTACCGCGGAGGTCAAGGTCGATGAAACGGATATCGTGAATGTCGCCATGGGGCAGCCGGTGGATGTCACGGTGGATGCCTTGCCGGGCAGGGTCTTCTCAGGGCAGGTAACCGAGGTCGGCGACCAGGCCATTCTGCGCTCGACCGGCATCGCCTCGAGCCAAAGCACCACAGGCACGGAAGAGGCTAAGGATTTCAAGGTGGTGGTCACGCTCTCCAACCCGCCCGCGGAACTGCGCCCGGGGCTTTCGGCCACCGCGAAAATTACCACCGCGCGACGGCAGAATGTCTTGGCGATTCCCATCCAGGCTTTGGCCATGCGCACCGCGGCATCCCTGAAGATCAACGCCTCGATGCAGACGGTAAACGCCGCATCTACGGGAGATGGGGCGTTCCCGGGCGCCCAGGATCCCGGCACCCAGGGGGTCTTCGTGCTGCGGTCTCACGGTAGCAAGCTGGAATCGCAGTTTGTCCCGGTCACCACCGGCATCACGGGCACAACAGACATCGAAGTGACCGGTGGCCTCAAAGCCGGAGATGAAATCGTGATCGGGCCCTACAAAGTGCTGCGTACGCTCAAGAACGACGTCAAACTTAAGCGGGATGATGCTGCCGCCACCCAGGAGACGGAGTCCTCCTAAACGGGCCAGCTTGATAAGCTGGAGAAGCACACAAACGCGGCGTCTTACCAGAAACAAAACAGGGAGCGAACGATGGCACTCGAAACCAGCAGGGCAACGCCAGCTGGCACGGCCCAGGATGGCGCCCAGGGAGAGGTCATCGTCGTCGAGGATCTGTGGAAGACGTACACCATGGGCTTGGACCAGCAGGTAAACGCTCTTTGTGGCGTCACGCTGCGCATCCGGCACAATGAGTACGTCGCCATCATGGGTCCCTCGGGTTCGGGCAAATCGACGCTGATGAATCTGATTGGCTGCCTGGACACACCGACCAAGGGAAAGTATTGGCTGAACGGCCACCTGGTCAGCGAACTGAACGATGACGAGCTGGCTCGCATCCGCAATCGCGAGATCGGTTTTGTTTTCCAGACCTTCAATCTGCTGGCACGCGCTACCGCTTTGCACAACGTGGAGCTGCCGCTGATCTACAACGGAACTCCTTCCGATGAGAGAATCGAGCGGGCCAAGGCGGCTTTGCGCTCGGTCAATCTCGAGGAGCGCATGAATCATAAGCCCAACGAATTGTCGGGTGGCCAGCGCCAGCGGGTCGCGATTGCGCGCGCACTGGTAAATCGGCCTTCGATCATCCTGGCGGATGAGCCGACCGGCAATCTGGATTCGAAGACCGGCGATGAGATTATGGCGCTCTTCGATGAGCTGCACGCACGGGGCAACACCATCATCCTGGTGACCCATGAACCGGATATCGCCGAGTACGCCCATCGCGTGGTCTACATTCGCGACGGAATGATCGCTTCCGATGCTGTTTCCTCCCGGGGACACTCGGTCAAGGCGTAAACCGGACTTTGCCTTAGCGCTGGGCGAGACGTAGATCCCTAGCTGCTTTCCCGTTCCTCATTACTCCCGAAACTCAACTCTTTTTCTGCACCGCCGATAAAGCGCCTAAGAGCCACCAAACAGCATCACCATGAATCCCTTGCTTGGGCTGACGATGATGGGTCGATGGCAGGGAAGGGTGTGGACCGATGAATCAGACAATGCAACCGGGAATGCAACCGGGCCGGGAACCAAATCGTTGGGCGCCACCGCGCCGGCCGGTAGCCGGCCCGTTACCCGAGTTGGTGTCACGATCGCTGGCTATGCGTCGCGTGTGTGAACAGCTCCAGCAGGTCGGCCCGCGCGTCCGGCTGGCCCTGATTGAGGGCGAAGCCGGCACCGGAAAACACCTGCTCGCCAGGCACATCCAGGCGCGCCATGCTGCTCCGGGCATCATGGTTGCGGAAGAGGCGTCCGCCCTGTTTTGCGCAGAGGTCTCCCCCCATAGCGAACTCCGCCCCGAACCCCTCCGCGCCGCCGTGCGCAGAGCAGCCGACGGCATACTGCTGCTGCGCAGCATCGACGAATTGGCGGCCGAGCCTCAACAACAGCTCTTGCGCTACATCCGCTCCTTCGAAACAGCGCTCTCTGGAGAAAAAACGGGCGTGCTTCCCTCCCCCTCGCAGGTGATCTGCACCTCCCGCAAGCCGCTGCGAACCCAGGTGCTGGCGGGAGCATTTCTGCCCGAAATCTACTATCGATTAAACGCCGTTTCCTTCTCACTGCCCGCTCTGCGCGATCGCAAAGAAGACATTCCATCGCTGGCCCAGATGTTCATCGATGCCGTCTCACGAGAGCAGCAGAGGCCTTTGCAAGGGCTTGGTCCGGGTTCACTGCAAATCCTCCTGCGCCACCTGTGGCCGGGGAACGTGCGCGAGTTGGAAAGCGTCATCCGGGCTGCGTGCTTGTCCGGCGAAGGCCAGTGGCTGCGGCCGATCGATCTGGTCATTCTGCCGCTCGAACCAGCGGGCGCCAAGAGCGGCGAACCCGCCATTCCCGAAAACTACACCCTCGATGGCGTGATCCGGCGGCATATCCTCCAGGTACTGAAAGCATGCGACGGCAATAAAGCACGCGCCGCCTCCAAGCTCGGGATCAGCAGGTCCACGCTCTACCGCATGCTCGAAACCGACATCGCCATGCCGATGCAGAACCCAGAAGTGAAGCAAGACGAACTCCTGGCTTAGGGCTTCTCTGACTCTCAGCCGTTCCTTCGGAGTCTGTGTCATAGCTGGAGCGAATGGATTCGGTTGAATGCTTTTGCTAGCCAAGACCCGAATTGCATGGAATCAGAAAAGGCGATCGTGGGGGCTACGCCCAGGGCGTAGCCCCATCGTTTTCGGCCCAGGTATCCGGATTTCCTGCACGGGGCTTCACCAACGTATGCGTGTGCGGCTTTCATTAAGGAAAGCCGCATGAAGAGCGCCGACGCCGGCAAGCTCGACAGGAAATCCGGAGTACGCCCCGGCGAACCTGGGGCACCCGTCCCGCTCCTCCTGCGTTCTGCTACTCGCTTCTGAATTGGCAGCGGATGGTCTCGGCTACCCGCCCTGTTCGCCTGCACGAATTGTCGATACACTGCGCTTAGACTTAACCAGCCCTCTAGCACACTCAGGAATCCGTTTGTTGCGAGTACCCAACCTTTTCCCTCTTCGTCTTGTCTTGATCGCTCTTGCCCCCGGCATCCTCTTTGCCGCCCAAAGCACGCCGAGCGCAACGCCAGCTCTCCCTCTTAGCAGCCGCGTGAAAACGCTGAACACCATCTTCTCCGACGCCTGGGAAGATCGCCTCAAGCACGAACCCGAGTTCGCCTCCTCGATCGGCGATAACCGCTACAACGATCAGCTCTCAGATTTCTCGGTGCAGGCCTATAACGAATCCCTCGCGCGCGGGCGCGCCTTTCTGACTCGACTGGCCGAGGTAGATACAACGGGAATGTCGGATCAGGAGCAGTTGAGTAAAGAGTTGATGGTGCGCGAGCTGATCGAAGATCTGCAAGAAGCCAGATTCAAGCCCTGGGAGTTGCCGGTCAACCAGTTCTATGGCTTGCAGGTAGATCTACCCCAGCTCGTACCGCAACTCAGCTTCACGACGGTCAAAGACTACGACGATTACATCGCTCGTCTTAAGAAGGTCCCAGCTCGCCTTTCAACAGATCACCGACAATATGTCCATCGGGATGGACGACCATCGCGAGCCGCCCGCGTACCTGATGGAAAAGGCGCTGGGAGAAGTCAACGACATCGCCAATCAAAAACCGCAGGACAGCCCATTCGCCCTTCCGATACAGAAGTTTCCAGCTTCGGTCTCCGCGACCCAGCAGGCGCGAATCAAGGAAGAACTGCTCGCGGCAATCACAGGGCAGGTGATCCCGGCTTACGTCCGCTTCGGCAAGTTTCTGAAGTCTCAATACATCCCCGGCGGCCGCAACGATCCCGGTATATGGGCTCTGCCCGATGGCGAGGCCTATTACCGGTTTTTGGTAAAGCAGAGCACAACGACCGACATGACACCAGATCAGATTCACCAGATCGGCGTCGACCAGGTAAAGGAAGACGAAGAGCAGTTGCTGGCCATTGCCAAAAAGTTGGGCTTTGCCGACATCAAGGCGCTCCAGAACGCAGCTGAGAACAACCCGAAGCTCTATCCCACCAGCAAAGAGCAGCTCCTCGACGCTTATCGTGGACACCTCGACCAGATGCGGCCGAAACTTCCCCAGCTCTTTGGGCGTTTGCCGAAAGCGTCGCTGGTGGTCATGCCGGTGCCGGATTATGCAGAAAAGGACCAGGCGGCGGCCTACTACATCCACGGCACGCCGGATGGCTCCCGGCCGGGCACAGTCTTCGTCAACACGTATAAATTTGCCACGCGGCCCCTCTATTCCACGGAGTCCATCGCGTATCACGAAGGGCTGCCCGGGCATCACCTGCAGATTTCGATCGCGCAGGAGCTGACCGGCCTTCCCGAGTTTCGCAAATATACCTACTACACCGCGTACACCGAGGGATGGGGACTCTACGCTGAGCGGTTGGGAAAAGATGTCGGTTTCTATCAGGATCCCTACAACGACTATGGCCGCCTGGAAGCGGACATCTGGCGCGGGGTCCGCCTGGTGGTCGATACCGGCGTCCACTCGCAGCACTGGACGCGCCAGCAGATGGTCGACTACTTCCATCAGCACTCGGCGGTGCCTGAGACCGACGTACAAGCCGAAGTGGATCGCTACATCGCCATGCCGGCGCAGGCACTGGGCTATAAGGTAGGCCAACTCAAGTTTCTGGAGCTTAAGGCCAAGGCGCAGCAGGCCCTGGGGGACCGGTTTGACATCCGATCCTTTCACGATCAGCTGCTTGATTCCGGCGCGCTGCCTCTGGATCTACTGGAGCAGCGCATCGATACCTGGATCCGGGCCCAGAAAAAAGACACAAAAATAAACCAACAAAAGTAGGCCAGGAGATTCGATGGGCGCACATACAGTCAGTCAACCGCTTGCCGGCCTCCGCGTCGCCATTCTCGGAGCGGGAAAAATGGGGGGGATTTTGCTTCAGGCCTTCCTTAAGTCCAAGGTGCTGGAGCCGGAACAGATTATGGCCACGGTGGAGCACGCAGAGCGCGCCGGGCAGCTCTCCGCGCAGTGGGGGGTCGATGTATCCACCGACAATGTGGCCGCCGCAGCGGCAGCCGACCTGATCCTGATCGGGCTTAAGCCGGTCACGGTTCCCGAGGTTGTCAGGCAGATTCGTCCTGCGCTCACGCCGAAAAAGCTCCTGATCTCGATTGCTGCCTCGGTGCGGACTACACAAATCGAGCATGCCGCGGACATGGAAATCGGTGTGGTCCGAGCCATGCCAAATACTCCATCCATGCTGGGGGCGGGCATCGCCGCCCTCAGCCGTGGACGCTATGCCACCGAGCAGCAGCTGGACCTCGCCGCCTTGCTCTTCGCCACCGTCGGCCGGACCGTCATGGTGGAAGAGAAGCATCTGGACGCCGTGACCGGGCTTTCTGGCTGCGGGCCGGCATTTATCTACATCATCCTGGAATCGTTGGCGGAAGCCGGCGTCAAGGTCGGCCTGCCGCGTGATATCGCCACCCTGCTGGCGGCTCAAACTACCTTCGGGGCAGCCAAGATGGTGCTCGAAACCGGCTACCATCCAGCATTGCTGAAAGACGCGGTCACCACACCGGCAGGCTGCACCATCGATGGCATCCTGGAACTGGAGGAGGGTGGCCTGCGCGTGACCCTGATCAAAGCGGTGATGCGCGCCACCCAGCGCGCCAAGGAACTGGCCGGGTAAGATAAACCAAGAGGTTCCGATGAGCTCCGCCCAGGCGTTTCCGGCTGCGGCCGCGACCGCAAAGAGATCCCGCACCACGACTCTGTTGCCTCGCTTTGCCTGGTGGCTGCTGGCCTACAACGTCCCCGTGATCCTGTGGGGCGCCGTGGTCCGCGCCACCAGCTCCGGCGACGGCTGCGGCGACCATTGGCCGCTATGCAACGGCGTGGTGCTGCAAAGCAATCCGCGCCTGGCAACTCTGATCGAGCTTGCTCATCGAGTGAGCAGCGGCCTTACCCTCCCTGCGGTTCTTTTGTTGCTGCTATGGACATTTCGCGCTACCGTTTCGGGCCACCTTGCACGCATAGCCGCTATCGCCGCGGTGGTGTTTACCTTCAACGAGGGCCTGCTGGGCGCTTTGCTGGTGCTGTTACGACTCACCGCAGACAACCGTTCGCCGGCGCGCGCGGTTTACCTTTCTCTGCATCTGGCTAATACCCTGCTTATGCTGGGCGCACTCACGCTTGCGGCACACTTCTTATCGCGCCGTGAGGCGTTCACTCGGCGCACGATACGCTTCACGCAATGGCCGCTCGCGGTCACCGGGCTAAGCGCAACCCTGGTGCTGGGAGTTACTGGGACCCTGGCGGCGCTCAGCGATACGCTCTTTCCCGCAACCTCGCTCAGCGCTGCCTTTGCGCAAGACTTCTCCGCCAGCGGCGGTTGGCTGCTGCGCTTGCGCATTCTTCACCCTCTGACGGCGGTGATTGCCGGGCTCTTCATCTGCTGGTTGCTGATGCGGAGCTTCGGGCGACCGTCGGAGCGCAAGCTGGCTCTTTTGGTGCTCTGCTTGTTGGTACTCCAGTTTGGACTTGGCCTCGCGGATGTAACGCTGCTGGCGCCGGTGTGGATGCAGATCGTCCATCTGCTGGGAGCCGACCTTCTATGGATCGCACTGGTGGTGCTCGCAGCCAGGGTCTGCATTCTGGCCAAGACTCAGGCCATAGACTGACTTTGCCCAGTCGTCATCAACCCGCGATCTTGTGAATCAGGGGTTATTTGCCGGTGGGCGGGGCGCGAAGTAAAAGGCCGTGTCGCGGATGATGGACAATACCAGATGGTCCTGCAATTTGAGCCAATCCTGCATCTCTGACTCGTAACAGCCCGCCCATTCATTCCGGTCTGTGGAAGTGTCTATCAAGCGCGCGGTAATCCTCACCCGGTTTCCCGAATGCAGGACTGCTCCCTCCAGCACCCGCTCCACACCAAGTTCCATTCCGATCTTTGACAGCGACTTTTCCGAGTACCTGTACTTCATAGTGGAGGTGCGGGAGGCAACACGAACCGAGCGATTGGTTGAAAGATAGGTAATCAGCAGCTCAGCCAGGCCTTCACCGACGGAGCGGGCTTGCGACGGGCAGTTCAGCTCACTCAAGGGAAGAACCGCCACGGTAATGGGCCTGTTCAGGCCGTCTTGGTGAGAAAGACCGTGGCTCACAGATGCTCCGGAGCAGGTACGGCCCACCGGAACCAGGAAACGGTAACCTCGCCGGTGCAGTGTTTCGATGTATCGAGGTCTTCTTGCGTCTTCGTTGAGGGCTTTCCGGATCTGCCGGATGCAAAAGTTCAGGCTGCCCTCGAAATCCACGAATGTTTGATTGCCCCAAAGTTCTAGCCGGATCTCATCTCGAGTGAGGGCATGGCCAGACCGCCCGGCCAACAAGGCCAGAATCTTGAAAGGCTGCGGTTGAAGTAAAACCCGCATACCTCGGCCTCGCAACTCGCCGGTCGATAGATCCAATTCATAGCCGTCGAACTGAAGTACATCTCTCTCTCCGTCAGTCATAAGGGCTCTCCGAGGATTTCTCAAGAAAGAAGGACTGGCCCGGGTGATTGGTCATACCATCTGATGTCTTTTGCCAGAGAATAACTGAGAGAACCCTGAGAATCAAGGCAATTTCACCACGATTGGTCTGATGATCTGCTATTATCCGGAGTGATTTTGCAGGGTAACCCTTTTCTATGAACGAGCCGAGCCAGGCGCACGAATTTCTCACTCCGGTCAGCAGAACGACGCTGAGCGGCGACATCTGCCGCAAGATGGTCACGCATCTTATCCGTGGCGACTGGCAACCGGGAGAGCGGATCCCCCCCGAGCGCGAATTGTGTGCGCAACTGGGCGTAGGCCGGGCCTCCCTGCGCGAGGCCCTCAAAGCGCTCGAGATCATGGGCATGATCGAGACCCGCGTAGGCGACGGAACCTATGCCTGCGAACGTTCTACATTCCTGTCCCGGCCCTTAATGTGGGCGATCATCAGCAGCTGCAAGTCAGAGGCCCAGGAATTGTTAGACGCTCGCAGGCTCATTGAGGTCGAACTCGCAGGCCTGGCCGCCGAACGAGCCACGACCGCCGATCTGCAGGAGATTGGCAAGCATCTCGAAGAGTTGGAGAAAATGGGCACGCGCAGCGGCGAAAAGAGGATTCCCCAGGCCGACCTGGATCGATTCCTGCGGGCTGACATTGGATTTCACCTGGCGATTGCCGAGGCTTCGCACAATAACATCCTGAAAAACGCCTTACTGCTCATCCGCAATCTACTCCAGCATTGGATCGCCGACACGGCCCGAGACGAAGATGCGCTGGCCAATACGCTAGAGCAACACCAGCAGATTTTTATGGCGATCGCGAAGAAGAATCAATTGGCCGCCCGGTCCGCGATGATGCACCATCTGCAACAGATCCCCAGCTTCCTGCTGGAGTCTTCCGACGCCCAAGCTAGCGGCGGAATGAATGCCGAAGAGAAGGACGAAGTTACCTCCTAGGAACCCGCGGATAAAACTATCGCTTTAAACGAAGGAGCACGCAAAACTGGCTGTAGAAGCCGCTGAGGTCTGCTTCGGTTTGCTGCTACGCGGATCCTCAGTATCGGCCATTCGCGTGAGGCTTCGGTAAGTGAAAGCCGCATGAAGTCCCTCCCCTACGCTCCCCCGGCACTTCCTGTCCAGCTTTGCGGTGATCGACAAAGTTGAGGACGTGCGGCTTATCTGGCATGAGTGGATGACGGCCTTGAGTCGATACCGCTAAGTAGGACAAGTCTGACTCTCAGCTCCACGTCGGGAGCTAGACACAGTCGAGGGCGGCGAGCCGGCTCTACGGGACTAGGTTTTGTCAGGTGGCGCTCTCACGCAGACTCTAAAACCCTCATGAACCAAGCCGGATGCGGCACAGTCTGAAACCAACTCCCTCTGTGGTTTTCATCACCTTGGGTGAGCAGCAGGCTCATGGGGACACGGCTGAACAGGCTCAGAAAAGTCCGCACCGAACAGACAAACTATAAAGCCCTCATATCTCAAGCCTGTAGCCGTGCCCTTCGCCCGATACTTTCCGCAGCTTGTGAAGGCTGTACCCTTCTGAGAACCGTAGTTGAGCGTCTTCCGCTTTGCACACAATCCTGCTCGCAGGCGCATAATCTCCCACGAGGCCTGCACGCGCCTTCTTCTCATGACAAGGATCCACGCTCATTGCGCAACTCTCGTCGTGCTGGCGCTGCTCGCCAGTCATTCAAAGGTCCCAGGACAGGCCACACAATACCCCGGCGTACCGCCCGTGCTTTTGGGCGCGGCATGGTATCCAGAGCAATGGCCGGAGTCGCAGTGGGACCCGGACCTGGACCGCATGGCAGCCTGCCACATTCACCTGGTGCGGATGGGCGAGTTCGCCTGGAGCACCATGGAGCCCCAGGAGGGCAAGTACGACTTCACCTGGCTCGACCACGCCATCGAGAAGGCCGCCAAACACCACATCGTCGTTGTCCTGGGCACCCCGACCGCTGCTCCTCCCGCCTGGCTCACCACGTAGATATCCCGAAACCTTGCGCGTGGATGAGAACGGCAAGCGCGCCGAGCACGGGAACCGCGCACAGTTCTCCTTTTCCGACGCCCAGTATCGCGTTCTGGCCCACGGCATCGCCGAGCAGATGGCGACGCGTTATGGGCACAACCCCAACGTCGTGGGCTGGCAACTGGATAATGAGTACGGCAATGCTGACTTTGGACCCTCGGCGCAAACCCAGTTCCATGCCTGGCTCAAGAAGAAGTACGGAACGATTGCCGAGTTGAACCGGCTTTGGACGACAACGTATTGGAGTCAGACCTACGACAACTTCGATGAGATTCCAGTGCGGGCGAGCGAAGAAAATCCTGCGCTGGAGCTGGATTGGAAGCATTTCGTCAGTGACACCTGGAAGAGCTACTCGCAAAACCAGATCGACGCCATCCGGCCGCATGCGGATCCGCGACAGTTCATCACCACCAACACGATGGGCTGGTTCGATGGTTTTGACCACTACACCGTCTATAGCAATCTCGACATCGCCTCCTGGGACGACTACGTTGCGCAACCGGCTTACAACCCCGCGCTCAATGGCGCCACCCACGATCTGGATCGCGGATTCAAACACAAGAACTTCTGGGTTATGGAGACCGAACCGGCATTCGTGAACTGGAGAGACACGAATAATCCTCTGGATCGCGGGCAGATTCGCGAGATGGCCTGGCAGGCAGTGGGTCACGGCGCCGATGCGGTCGAGTACTGGCAGTGGCGAGCCGCGCTCAATGGGCAGGAGCAGTATCACGGCACTCTGGTGGGCAGCGACGGATTGCCCGTACCCGCCTACGCCGAGATCCAACAGGTTGGCGCGGAATTCGAAAAGGCTGGTCCAGCTCTTTCCGGAACCACTCCCCATTCGCCGGCGGCCATCCTGGAAAACTATGACAGCCGCTGGGCGATCGATTTCCAGCGGCACTCCGCCGCCTTCGACCCGGTGAGGGAGCTGTTGAGCTTTTACCGGCCGCTGCGTCTGATGAGTCAGGCGGTGGACATCGTCGCGCCTGACGCGCCGCTTGATGAGTACAAACTGGTGGAAGCGCCGGCGCTGAATCTTCTGCCGGAGGCGGTAGCGCAGCACCTGATCGACTATGTGAACCACGGCGGCAATCTGGTGCTCGGCCCGCGCAGTGGCATGAAAGACAGCTACAACGCGCTCTATCCTGGCCGTCAGCCAGGACCGTTGATCGGGCTGCTTGGCGGCCGCGTGGAGGAATTTTACGCACTGGACAAACAAGTGCCCGTCAGTGGAGAGATCGGATCGGGTTCGGCCAGCGTCTGGGCAGAGCTGTTGAGTCCAAGTGCTGCGGAGACGCGAGTGCTGATGCGCTATGGAGCCAGCAATGGATGGCTGGATGGGCAACCCGCGGTGATCACCCGCAAGGTGGGCGAGGGCAGCATCACTTATGTTGGCGCCTGGCTCGACGACGCACTGATGAGCAAGCTTACGGCGTCCTGGATTCAGATGAGCCAGATCCAGCCCATCGTTCCCAATGTTCCCGAGGGGGTGGAGATTTGCCGGCGGAGCGGGAGTGGAAAATCGGTTGTGATCGTAATCAATCACTCAACCAGCAGCCAATCGATCGCGCTGCCCTCTGCCATGAAGGACCTGCTGTCGAACGACGCCGCTCCGGCTTCCCAACTGACCTTGCCTGCGCACGGAGTCGCAGTGCTGGAATAGACCGGCGTTCAAATTCTACCCTGGAGGAAGGCCCCGATGTTCGCCTCATCTGCCCCGGCATGCCGGGGGGCGTACGTGGGCCAATACCGCGGCGCTTCCCGCGACTCTCGCTGTATCCGCTGCACTGGACGTGACCGCTTATGCGGCTTTCACATATCTCGCGAAAAACGCATGCAAGATATGCCGGAGCCACCCAGCGCACAGGAATCCGTGGTTGGATCACGATTGCTTTTAAGTAATCGTAATAGTTTCTTTAAGCAGATGATTGGGCCATCCAGGGAAAGCATTCGAAACATATCGTTTTCGGCCCACGTACGCTGCGGCGAACGTGGGGCACCCGTCCTGTTTTATGCGGGCTTTGTTTGTCTAGCCGGTTTTGCGGGTGCGCGCGGGCTTGCTTTCTGTAACTGCGGCTGATTTCGACGCTTTCTTCTTGGCGGGTTCGACCAGAGTGGGAGCAGCCGCCGCGGCAGGGGCACCACGCTCGGCAATACTCTTCTTGAGCGCCTCCATCAGGTCGATGACGGGAGCCAGTTTTGCTTTTTGCGGCTGCCCGGCCACCACTTGCCCGGCTCGCTTGGTTTCGACCAGCGCCAACACCCGGTCCTGATATTCGTCTTTGTACTGCTCGGGCGCAAACCCGGCAGTCAGCTGCTTAATAAACTGCTCAGCGAGCTCTATTTCAGGCTTTTGCAGGGTCATGTTTTCGGTCTTGCCGTATTCGGCGACTTCCCGAACCTCAGACGCAAAGTAGAGCGTGTGGAGCACGATGCCATTGTGGTACGGGCGCATCAGGACGATCTGCTCCCGCTGGTTCAGCGTGACCTTGGCAATCGCGGCGACATTGAGCTTTTCCATCGCCTGCAGCAACAATCCATAAGCACGGCGGCCCGGATCCTCGGGGGCCGAGTAGTACGACGACTCGAAATAGATCGGGTCAACCTCGCTGAGGCTGACGAACTGCGTAATGTCCATGGACTCCGACGACTCGGCCTGCAGGGTCTTGAGCTCTTCGTTGTTCACCAGCACATAGGCGTCGCGGTCAACCTGGTACCCCTTGACAAGCTCGCTGCGCTCCGACCACGCGGTCGCAGGTGGGGCAAAAGATCTGCTGCTTGATGCGCGAGCCGCACGGTTCGTGGATCTGATTGAAACTGACATGCTCTTCGCGCGCGGCAGCGTAGAGCCGCACCGGCACCGAGACCAGGCCAAACGAGATGTAGCCCTTCCAGACTGTCGATGCCATGGCTCCTCCGAGGGGATAAGATACCTGTCCGGCGGCAGCCGGAGCAACGAAAAAAGTGCAATCGTGACTTCAAAGACAATACTGCTTAACGCACCATCTCCTGTGCAGTGTTCTTCCCGGCCGCCTTGTGAATCCGGCGCAAGATCGTGGAAGCCACGTAGGCCGCACCGAATCCGTTATCGATATTGACCACGGTTACGTTGGGCGAGCAGGAATTCAACATGCCCAACAGGGCCGCGATGCCGCCGAAGGACGCGCCGTAACCCACGCTCGTGGGCACGGCAATGACGGGCGCCCCCACCATCCCTCCCACCACGCTGGGTAGAGCGCCTTCCATCCCGGCGCAGACAATCACCACCTCGGCCTCGCGCAGCACCTCGCGGTGCGCCAGCAGCCGATGCAGGCCGGCGACTCCCACATCGTAGATCCGCCGGACTTGGGCACCTACCGGCGCCCCATCACCTCGGCTGTCACAGCCGCTTCCTCAGCCACGGGAAGATCGCTGGTTCCGGCGCAGAGCACGGCCAGCGAACCGGCAACGCCGCTCTCGCCCGGCGGTGTCTGCCGCAATGCGACAATGCGGGCCACGGGGTGATACTGCGCTTCCGGGACCAGAGCCTTCACAGCGGCAAACGCAGCCTCATCGGCGCGGGTGGCCAGCACATCTCCGCCCATCGCAGCCATGCGAAAGAAGATTTCTCCCACCTGCGCAGGCGTCTTGCCGGCCGCGTAGATGACCTCCGGCAGGCCGGTACGCAAGCGGCGGTGATGGTCAATCTTGGCAAAGCCTGCTTCCTCGTAGGGCAGGTTGGCGAGGCGCTCCATGGCCTCCTCGGGGCGTAGTTCTCCATCGCGCACGCACTGCAGCATCGCCAGGATGGTGTCTCCGGTCATGATCGCGCTCCCGCCGGCTGCCGCGTACGCCACGCCGCCATCGCCGCCTGCATGACGGTCTTGAGCGGCACATCGAAGGCTGCCGCGGCACGGCGGCAATCCTCAAACTCCGGCGCAGCGTTCCACTCTTCTCCCTGCCAGGAGCCGGTCTTGATATGAATCACGCCAAAATCCGTCTCCACCGGTGTGATTTCCCGGGCCAGAATGACGCGATTCTCCTCCCGTACCCGAATGCCCAGAGTGGTTGTTTCGCGGAAGATCAGCTGCTGCAGGCCGGCCGCATCGCCGGGCTTGCAAAGTACGGTGAGCAGCGTTCCCAATCGTCCCTTCTTCATGGTCACCGGCCCACTCATCACGTCCAGCGCGCCGCGCTCCAGTGCTAACTGTGTGGTGTGGGCCAGGACCTGGGGACTTAAATCGTCCACGGCACACTCCAGCACCGTAACCTTGTCCTCGCTGAAGGGCTGCGCGGCCGTCGCAATCTCAGCCGATGCTCACCCGCAGGACGTTGGGAAAGCGCTCCGGGTTCCGCGTTCCTGCTCCGTAGCCGATCGCCTGGGTCCGCATCACCGGGGTGGCATCGAATCGGCAGTCCAGGGCGCGCAGCAAAGCCGCTCCGGTGGGTGTGACCAGTTCCGCCTGTACGTGCGCTGAATAGGTTGGCAGGTTCTTGAGCAACTCCGCGGTGGCTGGGGCCGGTACGGGAAAGCGTCCGTGAGCGCAGTTGACAAAGCCACTCCCGACATTCACCGGGGAGCAATACCACGCATCCAGATCCAGGGCATCCGCCGCTGCGGCACAGCAGGCAATGTCGACTATGGCGTCGATCCCGCCCACTTCGTGGAAGTGAACCTCTTCCGCAGGAATGCCGTGAATGCGACCCTCTGCCTCGGCCAGCAAAGCAAACGCAGTGAGGCTGAGGTTAAGGGCTCGCTGGGTCAGGTCCGCGCGCATAAGCAGGCTGCGAATCTCGGGCAGACTGCGCCCGTGCTCGTGTTTGTGGCTCTCATGGTTGTGGGTGTGGTCGTGATCGTGGTGATGATGGTGGTCATGATGGTGGCCGTGACCGGCGTGCTCGTGCTCTGCCTCCTGTTGAACCGGTCCAGCTGGGGGCCGCGGGCTCATGCACTTGGCCGCTGACCATGACGTCGATCTTGGTCGATTGAATGCCGCTCCGGCTCACCCTGGTAACGCGCAACTCCGCTCCCAACGCCAGCGAAGCCGCGGTTCGCTGCAGCAATTCGATGGGTGCGCCCGCATCCACCAGCGCGCCCATCAGCATATCGCCGCTGATGCCGGCAAAGCATTCCAGGTATCCAATCCGCATAAGCCTATTTTGCAAACCCGGTCAGCACCTCGATGGGCAGCACCTCGTTCATTGACCCGGAGCGGTATCCTTCGCAATCGAGCGAGACGTAACGGAATCCGGCAGCGCGAACCACGGCGGCCATCGCCTTCATTTTTCCCACCTGGAGGATGGCGGCCATCTCCTCCTCCGCGATCTCGATGCGCGCAATCGAGCCGTGATGGCGCACGCGAAAGCGCTTGAGCCCCAGAGCGCGCAGCGAATCCTCTGCCTGCTCGATCATGCGCAACGACTCCGGAGTCACCCGCCGGCCGTACTCCATGCGCGAGGACAGGCACGCCGAAGCGGGCTTGTCCCAAACCCGCAATTGCGCCCGCTGCGCCAGCTCACGGACATCGGCTTTGCTGAGACCTGCCTCTGCCAACGGGGCGGCCACGCGGTGCTGCGCTGCTGCTTTATGGCCGGGACGGAAATCCTGCCCATCATCCAGGTTCAACCCGTAGGCCAAAGCTTCGAAGCCAGTGCGCTCCAGCTCCTGCTCCAGCACGCTGAAGAGTTCGTCCTTGCAGTGGAAGCAACGATCGGGCCCATTCACCGCATATTCTTCCCGCTCCAACTCGTGGGTTTCGATCGAGCGCAAAGGGATTCCGTGCTCCCGGGCAAAATCCTGGGCATCGCTGTATTGCGAGCGTGCCAGGCTGGCAGAGTCAGCGATCACCGCCAGCATCTGCTGCCCCAGGACGCGATGGGCCGCGTACGCCAGGTAAGCAGAATCAACCCCACCGGAATAGGCAACGATGACGCTGCCCAGCGAACGCAATCGCGCCTGCAGAGCTCGCTCTTTGTCCTCGAGGCTGATGCTGATGCCCTGCCCGAGGTTGTCTCTGGTGCCGGTTTGCTGGTTCATTCCTGAACACACTCCCGATGACAAACGCAAAGCCCACGGAGTAAGATGGTCAATAGCGGGCTCGTCGATTACGAAGCCTGGACATTATTTCCAAGTAGACTGGATGATGATGTCGTTCTTCGCTCTCAAGTCTCCACTGACTGCCAGCGACCGTATCGAACGGCGCCGTCTGATCTTCGCAGATACTCTGTCTCTGGTCACCCTGTTCGCGATCACGGCGTTGCTGGCCGTGCTGACCAATTATCTCTACCAATCTTACGCCTCCCACCAGGTGGAGCTGGCCAACCGCTGGCTGGAACGTGGCGAACAGGCCATGCGCGATGGCAAGCCCCAGGCGGCGATTGACGCCCTTAGCTCCGCACTGGCTTTTGCCCCCGGTGACCGCAACACAGAAATTAAACTCGCCGAAGCACTCGCCTCCGCCGGCCGCCTTCAGGAAGCTGCCGTTTACTTCAATGCGCTGCTCGAAAGCCAGCAGGGCAGCGGATTGATCAATCTGCAACTTGCCCGCCTGGCAGCTCGCCAGGATAACGTTAACCAGGCCATCGAGGACTATCAAAGGGCAATTTACGGCAATTGGGAGGGCGACGGCTACGTGCGCCGCCGCGACGTGCGCTTTGAGCTGATCAACTATCTCATCGACCATCAGCTTCTGGACCGGGCCCGCAGCGAGCTGCTGGTCGCCTCAGGAAACGCCCCGGCAGGACGACATCAGCATCCAGTTGGACATTGCCCGAATGATGGAGCGGGCGCAGGCCCCGAGCGACGCCTTGCACCTCTACAAGACGATTCTCCACCGTCACCCATCCTTGCGGGAGGCCCTGGAGGGCGCAGGCCGCACCGCCTTTCAAATAGGCCACTATCTGGAGGCAAAGCGATACCTCGCGCGTGCCCTGGAGGGACCCGGCGTCGACCAGGAACCGAAAGCCGTTCTCGATCAAAGTCGTGATCGCCTGAGCGAAGCAACCCGCCTGCTGCTCCTCTATCCGTCTTCGCGGTTAAGCCCGCATGAGCGTAACGCCCGCATTCTCACCGACCGGAAGCTTGCCATGGCGCGCCTGGCGGAATGTACGCAAGACAGGCCCCAGGCGCCGGCAAAGGACTCCGCCGCGAAGCGCTCCGCCACCCGCCGCCGCATCCAAGGGCTCCAATCCGCTGCAAAGCCTGACATCTCGTTTCACGCAGCCATCCAACCACTCCCGCACCAGAACCAGGCGGCCGCCCCTCCCCCGGTCGATCCTCTGCAGTCTCTGGCCGAACGATGGAAACAGTTGCCCGCCAAAATCTCCCTGAGCGACCTTGAAAACGATCCCGATCTAGCCCAAACGCAGATTCAACTCATCTATGACACTGAGATTGATTACGCAGCAGGTCTGCGGAGCGCCCGCAGGGGACGACGCCCTGCTACTGAAGATTGCCCAAGCGCCCAACCTGGTGGAGGAAGAATGAGTACGGCCACGGAAACGCCCGGCGTAAACCCGGTCCCAACCCTTCAGGAGTCGACCCGGTCGCGATTGCGGAGGAAAGGCGCTATCGGCCTAACCCGGCGGATGTCCACCGGTTGGCCCCTAATCGGGACGAGCGGCTCTTCCTGGTTCTTTCTATTTTTATCGGGGTCATCTCCGGCCTCCTGGTGGTGTGTTTCCGCGTCGCCATCAGCTGGATCCAGGTGCTTACGCTCGGGTCATCGCCGCACCCGGGGCAGCTCCGGCTGTTTTTTGTGCCCATGGGCGTGGGCCTTCTGGTGGCTGCGCTGGTCCAGCTGGTTTTCCCCGGCGCGCGGGGCAGCGGCATCAACCAGACCAAGGCAGCGCTCTACATCTACAACGGCTATATCTCCTTCAGAACGGTCATCGGGAAATTCATCACTTCGGCGCTCGCCATCGGCGGCGGATTCTCGCTCGGTCCCGAGGATCCTTCGCTGCAAATCGGAGCCGGCGTGGCCTCCATGGTCAGCCGCCGCCTCAACCTCTCGCGCGAGCGGCTGCGCATGTTTGCGCCCATCGGCGCTGCCGCGGGCCTGGCGGCTGCGTTCAACGCGCCTATCTCGGCCATTCTTTTTGTAGTCGAAGAGGTAATCGGGCGATGGAGCGCGGCTGTGCTCGGATCCATCGTGCTGGCCGCGATCTCCAGTGTCGTCGTCGCCCGCTGGTTCTGGGGCGCGGAGCCGATGTTTCGCATTCCCTCTGTAAACCTGAAGGGTCCGCAGGAGCTTCTTGCCTACGCTGTTTTGGCGTGGCGGGTGGCATCGCCTCACTCATTTTCTCCAAGGCACTGGGCTACTTCCGGCCGCGGCTTCGCCAGCTTCCCCGCTGGACCTGGTACATCCAGCCACCCATCGCGGGCCTTATCGTAGGCGCGATTGCTTATTTCGGCGCTCCCCAGGTGATGGGGCCGGGATATAACGTGATCGACCAGGCCATGCACGGCCAGTTCACCTGGAAGTTTCTTCTCGCCCTGGCACTGCTCAAGATTATCGCCACGACGATTTCGTTCTCCAGCGGCACGCCGGGCGGAATGTTCGCCCCTACTCTTTTTATCGGAGCCATGCTGGGCGCCTCGATCGGAACGTTCGAGAAGATTTTCTTCCCCAGCTTTTCCATCTCAGTGGGTTCGTATGCGCTGGTGGGCATGGGGGTTCTGTTTGCCGCGTTCTTACGCGTGCCGCTGACTTCCGTGTTCATGGTTCTTGAAGTCAGCGACAACTACTCCATTGTGCTTCCGGTGATTCTCGCCAACACCATTGCTTACCTGGTCTCGCGCAGCCTGCAGCCGTATCCCATCTTTGAGACGTTTACCCATCAGGATGGACTCGATCTGCCATCCATGGAAGAGCAGCGCGAGGAGAGCGTTCTGCATCTTGAGGATGCCTTGCGCCCGGTAAACTTCCCCATCTTTCCCGGAACCGCCACCCTGCAGGAAGTCTCAGCCCAGCTGGCTATCGCCGACGCGCCTATATTGCTGGTCAAGCTTCGGGATGGCTCGTGGTACTCCATGACTCGAAATGAGTACACCTCGGCCGCGGCAACACAAACCCCGGATACTCCTTTGGAACGCACCCTCAAACCCGATCGGGCGCCGCTCCTGTTCCCTGACATGCCGCTGGATAGCGCGATTCCCTACCTGGCCCGGTGGCCCGTTCTCCCTATTCAGAATCGGGCCAGCAAGGGCACCCTCGAGGGCATCGTGTCGCTTGAAGATGTGTTGGGCCGTTACCAGCAGCAATAAGTGGGAAGCCGAGAAACCGCAGGTCGAAAAACATTTCCACGAAAGGTCCGCTGAACCGCAGGTCCCTCGGCTTCGCTCGGGATGACAAAGGGGAGGGTAGCGCTCACCTCAACAGTGGTTATCCGGGATGGACGGAGCCGTAGGTTATCCGCGATTTTCATCCTCTTGGATCGGCCACTCGCAGGCGTTTGGCGGCGATGACTCAGCTGCATAGACACGGCGAATTCTTCACCAACCGACCCGCCGTCGCCATCGCGCTGCTCACGCCCGCGGTGCTTCTGGTCCATGGCTACCATCCGCTGGCTGATGACGGCGCGGTCTACGTAACCGGTATCAAAAAGCTGGCGGAGCCAGGCCTCTACCAGACGGATGCGGTTTTCGCCTTATCACCCACGCACCTCTCCATCTTTGCCCACGTTCTCGCCTCGTTGCTTCGCTGGGGACACCTTCCCCTGCCGGCCCTGCTGCTGGTCTGCCATGTGGCTTCGATCTTTCTCTTTCTTCTCGGCTCGTGGAAAGTGGCGGCACGAATCTTTCCCGAACAAAACGCGCGCTGGGGAGCGGTGTTGCTCGCCGCCTGCTGCTTCACCCTGCCGGTCGCGGGCACATCGCTTTCCATCATGGATCCCTACGTCACGGCGCGCTCCTTTTCCACTCCCTTCATGCTCTTCGCGCTGGCGGCCGTTCTCGACGAGCAGTGGGTGGCTTCCGCACTATGGCTGGTGTTGGCCGCGCTGCTGCATCCCTTGATGGCTTGCTATGCAGCCATCGCCCTGCTCACTCTCGGGCTTACCAGGCGCAGGATGTGGCGCTCGCTTGGTCTGCTTGCCGTGCTCGGGTGGGTGCTGTGCGCCGTCATTTTCATGGTCACCCGTCATGCGGACCCCAGCGTTGCTTACAACCGCGCGGCTCTCAGCCGATCGTATTTTTTCCTCTCCAGCTGGCGATGGTATGAGTATCCGGGTTTGCTGATGCCGCTCCTCCTACTCGGCATTGCCGGCGCCAGCAGACGAGCGCCGTGGCCTGCACGCGCACTGGCCATCGCCGCGACCATCCTCGGGGGTTGTGCGCTGCTAGCGTCCATGTGTTTTGTGCATCGCAGCGGAAGCCTGCTGCTGGCGCGGCTGCAGGTGCTGCGCGCCTTTCACTTCGTCTACATCGCCGGCGTACTGCTGGCCGGCGGCATGTTGGCAACGCTGGCGCAACGGCGGAAACGCGTCATCGCCGCGCTCTACCTGGCGCTTCTCCTCATCATGTTTGCCGCCCAGAGGCTGACCTATCCAGCCTCCAGCCATGTGGAGTGGCCTGGGCTAACGCCACGCAATCCCTGGCAGCAGGCCTTCCTGTGGATTCGCGCCAACACCCCCGAGGATGCGATCTTCGCCCTGGATAACGACTACATTGAATGGCCCGGCGAGGATGCCCAGGGCTTTCGCGCAACCGCGGAGAGAAGCGCCGTCGCCGACTATTTCAAAGACGGCGGCATCGCCAGCAACTTTCGTCAGGCGGCAATTCCCTGGTGGCAAGGGTCGCAGGCCACGGAGCAGCTCAACAGCGCCACCGATGAGCAGCGGTTGGCCCGGCTTCGGCCCCTCGGCGTCACCTGGATCGTTTTGCCGGCGCAGGCAAACACCGCCTTTCCGTGTCCATTTACCAATGCCAGCGTGCGCGTCTGCCGACTTAGCGGACCTTTGCTTCACCGACAGAAGGCGCAAAATAGCAGCTGGAGTCGTCACCCCGGAGGAGCTAGCAAGTCGATGTTGACGCTGTATCAGAGACTTATTTTCGGTTACGTGCTGCTGCTCTCTCTGCTGCTTGCCGTCGGCCTGCACGATTCCCTTTCGCTTCACCAGGCAGCCGCGCTTGATCACCAGCCGTCAGTCTCTGCCTCGTCCGCAGCGCAGGCACGCGCTGTTCTGGCCCGCCGAGCCACCACCATCACCACCGCCTGCACCCTGAGCGGCGTTCTGATCTCCATCGGCTTTCTCATCTCCATCATCCGCCCGATCCGGCGCACCGCCGCCGCCGCTCGCCGCATCGGACAGGGGGAATTGCAACAACGTATCGAGTGGCGAACGCGCGATGACCTGGGCACGATTGCTACCGAGCTCAACCGCATGGCGGTGCGGCTGCGCGACCTCCGCGACACCGAATATGGCCGCAAACAGATGGACCAGCAGCTTTCCGATGCCGTAGTGCAGTCCATCTTCGAGCCGGTAATCGTCACTGACGCGAAAGGACATGTCCTCAAGCTCAATCAGGCGGCCAAAGAAGTGCTGGGCGAAGCAGCCGCCGATCGCATGGCCCTGACCAACACCCCGGGAGGAGAGAGGATTCTGCGCGCGGTGCGGGATGCGGTCTCCATGCGCCAGTCCATCGCCACTGAGGGCGAAGCCGCCATGCTGCCCATGAAGCTCGGCGAGGGACAGCGAAGTTACCGCCTGCGCACCACACCCATGCGCGATGCCGAGGGCAAGCTGCTGGGAGCCGTCAGCGTGCTCGAGGACATTACCGAGATGCAGGATATCGATCGCTTCAAGACCCGCTTTCTCAGCGTCGCATCCAAAAAACTCCGCCGGCCCCTGGAGCAGCTTCGGCTCAGCCTGTACACGCTCACCTCGGGCTTCGCCGGAGACTTGCGCCCCTTGCAGGCAGATGTGATTCATGGGGCGGAAGAGGAAGCAGAACGTCTCAACGATCTCATGTCTGATCTGATCGAGGTCTCCGAACTCGATACCGGGCGGCGCGAGATCCGCATGGATCGATTCCGTCCCATCGATATTCTGCGCGACGCCTGCTCCCGGGTACGCGATGAGGTCCGGGCCAAGAACATCGATGTGCAGATCCAGGCATTTGCCGATCTCTCCTATGTGAATGGAGATCGCCGCGCCCTGCGCAGCATCATGGACAACCTGATGAGCAATGCGGTGCGCTACACGCCGGAGAATGGAACTATCCTGTTGCAGGCCCAGGAGCAGAAAGACAAGGTGCAGTTCTCCGTGCGCGACTCAGGCCGGGGCATCGAAGCCGAGCGGTTGGCCAACATCTTCGGCCGCTTCAATGCCGCGCATGACCAGGGGACCGGCCTGGGCCTCGCCCTGGTGCGCCGGCTGGTCGAATTGCTCGGCGGTCAAATCTCCGTGGAGAGCCGGCTCGGCCACGGAGCCACCTTCAGTTTTACCCTCCCGGTAGCCACCACCGTTGCCACCCGGCATCCCATCGAAATTGGTTAAGCATTCACTTCTGGTGAAGGGAAGTGGCGAATTTGATCGCGGCTTTTCCTCAAGAAAAGACGCACCTCGTTACACTTAACCATGAAGCGTAGAAGGGAAATGCTCTAAGCCAGTTTCCAAGGGATAATGACAGACTTCTCGACCGACATCTCACCCGCCGCGCCTGAGCAGGCCAAGCTGCGCGTCTACATCGGGGCCGCTCCCGGAGTGGGCAAGACTTACCAGATGCTCGAAGATGCCCACCTGATAAAGAAGCAGGGCATTGACGTCGTCATTGGGCTGATCGAATCCCATGGCCGGAAGGATACCCAGGACCAGGTAAAAGATCTTGAGGTCATTCCCCGGCGTTCTATCCCTTACCGCTCCGTGGTTCTGGAGGAAATGGATCTGGATGCCATTCTTGCCCGGCATCCCCACACCTGCCTGGTAGATGAGCTGGCGCACACCAACGTGCCTGGATCGAGAAACCGCAAGCGTTACGAGGATGTGCTGGAACTGTTGGACGCGGGCATCAACGTGTGGACCGCGGTCAATGTGCAGCACCTGGAAACCCTCAACGACTCCGTTTCCCGCTCCGCTGATGTCCAGATCCGGGAGACCATCCCGGATAGTTTCCTGAAGCGGGCCGATGAAGTCGTGAACGTGGACATCACCGTGGAGGAACTGCGTTCACGCCTCAAGCAAGGCAAGATCTACGCCCAGGAAAAGATCGAGCAGTCGCTGGCCAACTTTTTCCGCAAGGGCAACCTCAGTATGCTGCGCGAACTTGCGCTGCGCACCACTGCGGCGGAGGTTGGCTCCCGCGCGGCGGAGTATCGCCGCAGCGAGGGCCTGGAACAAGCTCCGATTCCGGAGAAGGTGATGGTCTGCCTCTCCCCCCGGCCTGGAGCGGAACGCCTCTTGCGGGTGGGAGCGCGCATCGCCGGCCGCCTGGCCACCAACTGGTACGCGGTCCGGGTTGAATCCCCGGACGAAGACTCGCGCCATGGGGATCCGGAAGAGTATCAGCGCATGGAAGAGTACCAGCGCCTGGCCCGCGATCTGGGCGCCCAGGTCATCGTGCTGAAAGACAAGAACGTCGCCGACGCGCTCATCGAGTTCGCGCAGCAGGAGGGCATCTCGCACGTGGTCTTCGGGCAATCGGCGCGCTCGCGGCTGGACATTCTTCTGCGCGGCTCGGTGATCAATCGCTTTCTAGCCGAGATTCGTGACGCCACCGTGCAGGTAGTCCCGATCAGCAAAGGCAAGCGCTAGAACAACCAAAGCCCTAAGCGCCAATTCCCCGCGTGGGCGCGCAAAAGTGTGCGAACTATGCGAACTAAGTCCCCGGCGGCGGGGAAAGTGTGCGCCTTAAGCGCCATAAGCGCCTTAAGTCCCCGGATCAGCGGGCTACGCACTGGGGGGCGTTGTTGCGGTATAGCGGATTTCGCGGATAGGCAACCGCCAGCTCGTGCAGCAAGCCACACCCTTGGGCATCGTTTTTATCGCGCAGCGCGGCTACTGCCAGCAGCAGCTTGGCGAAGGGCTTCAAGAGGTTCCCATGAGCAGCGGTTTGCTGGAGCTCGCGAATGCCCTGCTCCTTGTCCGGCTTGATGCCGCCTATGCGCAACATCCACCGCACAGGCGCCGGCTTGATGCCGGTCATATAATTCTCGACGCCGACAGCCAGGAAAGCGTCGTAGGCATCGGGCTTTTGCTGCAGTAGCTGTTGCGCAAGAATGCGCCCTTGCTTCATATAGCTCAGCGCAGCCAGATCCTCCTTGTCGATCAAGGCTACATAGTCGGAGCGCAGCCCCATGGCCAGAACCTTGGCAAACAGGGCGTTGCTGTCATCGGCATGCAGCTTAAGCGCTGCGTCCGCGAGCTGGTCACCTCGATCCAAGGCGCCGAAGAACTGCTCGCGTACCTTGGGGTCTGGGCGAGGCTTGGACCGCGCTTCAAATTCTTTGTCGTCGGTGAAGAGCTGGCTTTCCAGGATGCCGAGCCGGGCGAACTCCCCGAACAGGAAGCCGGCAGCTTGCGAGACCGGTCCCATTGGGTCTTCCGGGTGCATCTGCTCCCAGGTGGAGAAATCCTGATGCGCCTCTTGAAAATCCAGGTTGTACATATTCTGGAAGCCCTGTTCGATCTCGGTCGGCGCCAGAGCATCCGCTGCGTGCGCGGATGCCAAGGCCAACAACAGCAACAGCGCGGCAAACAAGTTCCGCGCGAGCGTCAACCCTCCGTGACTGAGCTTCTGGCTAACCGGCTTCATTAACCCAAGGATAGAATGCGCCGGAGGCGGAGTTGTCACAGAAAGGTCTCGGCCGATTCACCAATTGTGACTGTTGGCTGGGGCAAACTCGAGCACCACCCGGGCGTTTATAGCTCGCTCCAGCGCATTCCTGGCTGCCCCATCGCGGCCGGCGCAGAGAAGCTACGCAGCCAACCGGCCAGATGCATATAGTCTTCGGCAACCACCGAACCGGGCGCGTAATCGATCACCGTTGTTCCTTCGGCCAGGGCCTCGCTCACCGCCGAGCTGCGGCGCAGCACCAGGGGTAGGAGGCGATCGCCCAGTTGCTGCTGCAACGTCTCGCGCACGTCCAGGTGCAGCGGCGATGAGGCATCGAACTGGTTCAACAGGTAAAAGGCAGATCCCGTTTCTCTATCCCGGTTGGGCGGATTGGCCGGGTTAAACAAAAAGGCCTCCAGCGACCGCACGGTTGCTACCGAGCTGATGTCCGGAAGGATGGGTACCAGGATCGTTGGCCGCAATAGGAGAAGCCGCCTCGTCACCTGGCGGCTGGCGGTGCCTATATCTACCAGGATGCGGCTCGCGTCGCGGCCGTCGCGCCCCAGCTCTCCCAACAGCGGGTCATGCTCATCGGCGCCGTCTCCGGGATAGCGCTCCGGCTCCAGAGTCAGAACCTGTACTGGTGCGTCTCTCTCCCCTCCGGGAGGAGAAAAGGTTCGGACCACGCCGGGCTTAAACTCGCGCGAACCGAAATAAAGCGGCAACGGCCCGTAGACCGCCGTATCGGCCAGCAGGACGTGTTCCCCGAGGGCTGCCAGAGCACGCCCCAGCGTGGCTACCAGGCAGGTCTTTCCTACTCCGCCGGCCAGGGAAAAAACGGCAACCATGGGTGGCCGGTCTTCGAGGCTCGGTGTTGATATCTCCTCCGGAGGAGCGAAAATAGAGTGCAGGGCAAACCAGCGTGTGGCCGCCGCATCCATAGGCTGCGGCCCCTTTTGGCGCACGGGCCCGGGGAGCGCCTGCGTCTCCGTTGCCTCCAAGGTTTCTTCAGGCACGAGCTGCGGCGCCTCCTCCCTCGCTTGATGAGATGGGCGCTGGGAAATGACTGTAGGCTCGGCGGCGCTGCCCGGTTCTCCTGCTTCGCGCGCGATCCGGTAGCGGAAGCGCCCGAGCACCTCCTTGCGCGACGCCGAAAAGTCCCAGTACGTGCTCCCTGGCGTGCGGGCGCGAGCGTAGAGCGCCGCGATATTCTCCGGCGGTGGGCTCTGCTCCGGGTCAGATGGTTTCTCTGTCATGGCACTCCCTCAATTCTCCCAAATCAGAGCCCAAATCGGACACAAGGATGGGCCGGTCCTTCGGCGAACGGGGGAGAGTCTTATTGTCGTCTTTCGACATATTACCGGGGAGCTTTAGTTCCTTAACATACTCCGGATTTCCTGTGGACGTGAGCAGCGTTGTCAAAATTCATGCACTTACGCCGATCCCACGGCAGTCCGGGGCACGCAGGGGGAAGTTGAGACCGCACGCGCGCGGTCGTTTGCGCGGACCAGCCGGCTCTACCCATTGTGATACTTTGGAACTTGGAAATGAGCTCGTAGCTCAGTCGGTAGAGCAACGCACTTTTAATGCGTGGGTCGTGGGTTCGATTCCCACCGAGCTCACCACGTTTCGGAGCTACCGAGCAGCCGGTTGGCGTACCCTCACCGCCAGATACGCTCCTTACCAATTAACGCTCATGGCCACCACCCCGCTTTGCGCCGCGCCGCTCAACTCATTGCAGGTCACTGCGTTGCATGACCGTTGCACTGCGGCCTGGCACCACGAGCTTCCCGCCGTAGCCCCGTCTGTGACCGGCTTCGAGCGCACGGTGGCGGAGCAGCACCTGGCCAACTTCGAACTCTGGCATGCGGAGGACATGGCCCGCGCTCCGGAAGCCAGCGATCACGACCTGGCCCGCATCAAGCGCTTTATCGACCGCGCCAATCAGCGTCGCAACGATCTCACCGAGCAGTGCGATGCCTTTCTGCTGAACTTTCTCAGCCAGCAAAATCTGCCCGCTCCGGGCGCCGAACTGCACTCCGAGTCTCCTGGCCTGATCCTCGACCGGCTGTCGATTCTCTCTCTCAAGCTGTTTCATACCCGGGAAGAGATTGATCGCCCCCAGGCGCCCCACGGCCACGGCGAACGCAATCTGCAGCGTTTGCGCATCCTGGTTGAGCAACGGGACGATCTAGCCGGGGCTCTCGATCGCCTATGGCAGCAAGTCCTCGACCGGCAGCGAAGATTCAAGCTCTACCGCCAGCTAAAGATGTATAACGACCCCGCGCTCAACCCGGCAGTTTATTCCCCGCAGCCCAAGCCGTAAGCCAGTTCGACCGCCCTAACAGCCACCTTATTTGGCGTCCGTGCTACAGTCTTGCCAAGGATGCCGATCTACCTGCCGGGTTGACGTACGCCTATTCTGTGCGTATAAAAACGAATCTAATAGCCGGAACGGCTCCGTATCCAAGTTGTCTTGATCGATGTCGACTCCTGTTTAAAAACGGAGAAGGAAGAGTGGGTTATGCAAAACACAGGTCAGGGTATCCCCGCTCGGCGCAATCCACGCACCATAGAGGGCAAGGCGCGCCCGATGCCGAATGTTGGGCACCAGAAGGCCCTGAACGAGTACCAGACTGCGCTGCAGTGGATGCACGAAGGCAAATATGAGAAAGCCCGGCAGGTCTTTGAGAAGCTCAGCCAGGACGGCCCGGTTGAGATTCTTGAGCGGGTGCGGGTTTATCTCGTCGCCTGCCAACGGCATGCGCAACAAAGCGGCCTCTCCTTCGACAATACCGAGGAGCAGTACGACTACGCCATTTCCCTGTTGAATACTGGATTTTACGAAGAGGCTCGCGACCAGTTCCAAGGCATTCTCAAGGCCAACCCGACTGCCGACTATGCCTACTACGGTCTAGCCATTCTGGAGAGCATGACTGGGCTGGCTGAGCCCTGCCTCGAACACCTGGCCAAGGCGATCGAGCTGAGCCCCCGTAACCGCATCCAGGCTCGCAGCGATTCCGACTTTCAGGATATGGCCGATGATCCCCGTTTCACCGAATTGCTCTACCCTGAAGTTCCGTAAGCGAACGCTCCGGGCCCTGGTCCCCCTCGTTTTTTCCCAACGACGGTCGCGTTCCCTGCTTCCGCTTTCAGGGAGTGGCCGGAGTTCGCTTCCGGGCGTAGCCTAGCTTTGTGACGGCATTATGGTGAAATCCCTGTCCCCGACCTTGGCTAAGCCGAGGCGAGCGAAAGCCATTCCTGCTCGACGGAGCACCGACCGTTCCAGCATTCGTGCCGTGGCTATCGGCGGAGGCACCGGCCTTTCCACCCTATTGCGCGGGCTCCGGCACTATGTGGCATCGCCTCACCCGTCTTCCGGCGACGGCGATGCGGCGCCATGCCTCATATCCGATCTGGCTGCCGTGGTCACTGTGACCGATGATGGGGGCTCGAGCGGACGGCTGCGCCGCGGCTTTAACATGCTGCCACCGGGCGACCTGCGCAATTGCATGGTGGCTCTTTCTGAAGATGAGCATCTGATCTCCCGGCTCTTCCGCCATCGTTTCACCGCCGGCGAGGGCCTTGAAGGCCACAGTTTTGGCAATCTCTTTGTGGCCGCGCTGCTGGAAATGACGGGGGATTTTGCTCAGGCCATCAAACTTTCTTCGCAGGTGCTCGCTACCCGCGGTCACATCTACCCCGTAACCAACGCCAACGTCTCCCTCGCCGCGCGCATGGACGACGGTTCCCTGGTACACGGGGAGACCAACATCACCGCCAGCCGGCAACGCATCGTTGAACTCATGCTGGAGCCCGCAGACGCCGAACCGCTGCCCGAGACCCTGGAGGCGATCGAACGCGCCGACCTGATCACGGTTGGCCCGGGTTCTCTCTTTACCAGTCTCATAACCAACCTTCTGGTCAAAGGTGTTTCCGAAGCATTGGCTTCTTCGCGGGCAGTCCGGGTGTACATCTGCAACTTGATGACTCAGGCAAATGAGAGCCTGAACCTGACCGCATCGCAGCACATCGAGCGCATTTATGAGCATGCGCACCACGCCATTTTCGACTACGCCCTGGTGAATACCGCGCCCGTCTCAAAGGCACTGCTCGATCGCTACGCTGGAGAAGGGGCGTCGCCCATCGTCGCAGACATCAAGGCCATCGAAGCCCTGGGCGTACGCTGTATCGCCGGCGACTTTGCCGCCGAAGGCGACGTGGTTCGCCATGCCGCGGATCGCGTAACCGATGCCGTCGTGCGCCTGGGCATCTCAGGGCGCCGATAAGGGAAACTGTCGAATGGCCTGGTTCCCTCACGAAGGACGGGTGCGCCACATCTCGCTTGTGTTTCGCGAGATGTGGGATACCGCCGATGTTGACCGCTACGTGCATCGGATGAATCGGAGTCAGAAGGAAAGAGCATTGGTATCCCACATCTTTCGCGAAAAATGAGCGAGATGCCACGCGATTTCCTGTACGCGCGGCACCAAGCGGCAGTCGCGATGTGCGGCTTTCATTGAGGTAAAGCCGCATGTGGTTCATCAACGCCACATCTTCGCAGGAAATCACGAGCGAGATGTGGGGCACCCGTCGATTCGTTGCGGGGACAGATCCCAAGTGCTTCATACTGCCGGTTGAATCTCCTTCACCGTTCGCTTCAGTTGGCCGCAGGCGGCGTAGATGTCTCTGCCCCGCGGCCGGCGGAGAAAGGCGGGAACGCCGCGGGCGATGAGTCTTTGCTGAAAGGCCGCCACCTGCTGCGGCTCCGGCATCGCGTAGCCAATGCCGGGTCCGGGATTCCACGCGATCAAGTTCACCTTCACCGGCATGGGCGCGCTGCGGGCCAGCGCGATCAACTCGTCCGCATGCTGCAGGCCGTCGTTGACGCCGCCCAGCAGCACGTATTCGAACGTGACCCGTTCCCGCGGCCTTAGAGGCAATTGACCAGCTGCCTGGATCACCTCATCGATCTTCCACTTGCGGGTGATGGGCATGATCGCTTCGCGAATCACATCGTTAGGAGCGTTCAGGCTGATCGCCAGCCTGGGCCTCACTGCCTCGCCAGCCAGCCGCAGAATGCCGGGCACAATACCGGAAGTGGAGACCGTCATCCTGGATTCAGCCAGCCCTGCTTCGTTCACCAGCAAACGCACCGCCGCCATGAACTCGTCATAATTCAGGAACGGTTCGCCCATCCCCATGAAGACCAGGTTGATCCGGTCGCGCCCTAGTTGCACTGCGTGGCGCTCCAGCACCGCGATCACCTGACCGGCGATCTCTCCGGCTGAAAGGTTTCGCTGCATCCCCATCTTCGCTGTGAGGCAGAACTGGCAATTGACGGCGCAGCCGATTTGGCTGGAGACGCAGATGGTGGCTCGCCGGGAGCCGGCGCTGGCCGCCTCGTGCCCGCTGCCATCTCCCTGCTCTCCCCCATCCCCGCCCGGCATCCAGACCGTCTCCACCGTCTGCCCGTCCTGGCCCGCAACCAGGTAGCGCTCGGTGCCGTCGATGGAACGAAAGGTCTCGACAATCCTGGGCCCGGCAATCAGCCAGCCCTCGCCGGCCATAGCTTTTCGCAGCTCGCGAGGCAGGGTATGTACCTGATCGAGAGAGGCAGTCCGCTGCTGAAACATGGCCTCAAGCAGCTGGCCGGCCCGATACGCAGGCTGGCGAAACTGCAGCATTAAATCGGTAAGTTGTTGACGGGAAAGGCCAAAAAGATTTCTAGCGGCGGGTTTGGCTGCTCCGTCTAATACGGGGACGAGATTTTCCCTACCAGGCATCTCTTTGGGCAGCATAGCACTCGCCGTTTTAGCGGATTTGCCATTAGCGTTTGCACTAACAAGGGTGCACGGGAGATCAACTTCTGTCCCTGGAAGGAACGCCCAAGTTGCACCGCATTTTGGTAATCGGGCGCAGGAAATCCGCTTTAGCCCAGGGAAAGCCGCTACACTGAGATGGTGACAGAACGCAGCATTCGACGCACGATCCTACCTTCCGGCCTGACTATCCTGACCGAGCGCATGGAGCATATCCGGTCAGTTGCCATGGGTGTGTGGATCAGGGCCGGCTCCCGGCATGAGCTGCCGGAAGTAAACGGCATCTCCCATTTCGTCGAACACATGGTCTTCAAGGGAACGCAGTCACGCTCCGCCAAGCGCATTGCGCGCGAGGTCGATGCGATCGGCGGCAACCTGGACGCATTCACCGGCAAAGAGACCATCTGCTTCAACCTCAAGGTTCTCGATCAGCATGTGCCCACGGCGCTCGATGTTCTCTCCGACCTGGTGTTGAACCCGGTCTTCAACAACGATGACATCATGCGTGAGCGCGGCGTAATCCTCGAAGAGATCAAGATGGACGAGGACAATCCCGACTACCTGGTGCACGAGATCTTCACGCAAAATTTCTGGAAGGACCATCCCTTAGGGAAACCTATCCTGGGGACCAAGGAGACAGTGCGCCGCTTCGAGCAGGAAATTTTGTTCGATTACTATGGCAAGCGCTTCTCCGGCAACAACATGGTGTTCTCCGCCGCAGGCAATCTGGAGCACGACGCCTTTGTCGATCTGGTAGCAAGCCGTTTTGACCACATTACGCCCGTCAACGGTCCGCTTGCGGAGACGGAACCACGCACCGTTTCGAAGATCGTGCTGCGCAACAAGAAAGCCTTGGAACAGGTGCAGCTTTGTTTGGGCGTGCCCTCTCCACCCATCGCGCACGATCTCCGTTACGTAACCCTGCTGCTCAATACGGTGCTGGGCGGCGGCATGAGTTCGCGGCTCTTCCAGACGGTGCGTGAAGAGCATGGCCTGGCTTACTCCATCTTCAGCGACCTGAACCCCTATCGCGACACCGGCTCGCTGTGCGTCTATGCGGGTACGTCGTCCGCGCACTGCCTGGAAGTGATCGAGTTGATCATGTGCGAGTTCCGGCGCCTCAAGTGCGAAGCGCTGCCGGAAGAAGAGCTGCAGCGCGCCAAGGACCAGCTCAAAGGCAACATCATTCTCGGCCTGGAGAGTTCCATGTCGCGCATGTCGAACCTGGCTCGCCAGGAGATGTACTTCGAGCACTTCTTTGGCGTGGACGAAATCATGGAGAAGGTCGATACCGTCACCAGCGAAGAGGTCATGGCCATGGCCAACTCCCTCTTCGACCCGGACAAAGTTGCGGTGACGCTGTTGGGCCGGCTCGATGGGCTCAAGATCAGCCGCGCCCAGCTGGCCTGCTAGGTTCGTTGAGCGCTTTTGCCGCCGGCTGCGTCCATATCATTTGTAAAATGGGACCGTCATGACTCAGACCAGCAATACCGGGATCCTCCGCACCAATCGTCAGCACGGCTTCACTCTGATGGAACTGCTCATCGTCATGTCCATCATGATCATCCTGATGTTGATCGCCATCCCGAACTTCATCAGCATGAAGGCCCAGGCAGACGAAACCTCAGCCATCCAGTCGCTGCGCGCCATCTACCAGGCGCAGATCCAGTACCAGACGAACTTTCCCGCCAACGGCTTTGCCTGTGCGCTGACCGCACTGGGCGGCAACGCAAGCGCTGGTCCACCCAGTGCGCAGGCGGCGCAAGTTCTGCAGGGGGATCTGGCCACCGGACAGAAATCCGGCTACACGTTCAACATCGTCAACTGCAACAAAGTCACGGTCAACAACCAGGACATGTACACCTCCTACGAGGCGACTGCGGTTCCGCAATCCATTGGGAAGTCGGGTCATCGTGGCTTCTGCATCGACTCCGCAGGGGAAATCAAGGCCGACCCTGCGGGTGGCACGAATTGCGCTCAGCCGATTCAGTAAGAGCCCGCTTGGTCTTTGTGCTGCTTCTGTTGCTGCCAGTTGCTTCGTTCGCGCAGGCCGAACCCACGGCGCAACAGCTAGCCCAGCGCGTCGATAAGTACTACAACGGCCTGCATTCGCTGCGCACCGCCTTCACCGAGAGCTTTCACGGAATGGGCATCGATCGCGAAGAGAGCGGGATTCTGCTGCTGCGTAAGCCGGGAAAGATGCACTGGAGCTATACCAACCCACCGGGGAAAGTATTTCTGCTCGACGGCAAATATGCCTGGTTCTATTCGCCCGGAGATGCCCAGGTGGAGCGTGTGTCCGCCGCGCAACTGGACGATCTGCGTTCGCCCCTACGCTTCTTGCTGGGACACACGCAACTGCAGAAGGAACTCGACGGGTTGACGGTCTCCAGAAACGACGCGGGACTGCAGCTGTCCGGAGTGCCCAAGGGCATGCACAACCGGGTGGAGAAGATTGTCCTCGGGGTGAGCGCCGATGGGGTTATCCACTCCATGGTCATCGACGAAACCGATGGAGCGCGAACTGCCTTCACGTTTAAGGAAAGCCAGGCGGATGCTCCGGCCCCGGACACCGATTTCGTTTTCCATCCACCAGCGGGCGTTCCGGTGGTCGATGGTTTACCACCGGTGTAGGGCTTGGCGCGGTGAGGTGAAACGGCAGATCCCGGATCCTTCGAGAGCTGCAAACCCTGAAAGATGCCAGTCCAGGGTTTGCCGGATCTATCGGAAATGGTGAGGAAGCCCAGGACTGGCCGTCCTGGGATATTCTCAGCCGTCCCTGTCGGGACTAGTCCTGGCTCTCATTGTCTACCCAGGACTAGCGTCCTGGGCTACTTTCAGCCATCCCTGCGGGACTGAGTTTGTCAGGGGAGTTCTTACGGAGACACTAAAGCCCGGACCTACCTAACAGCGAGTTTTTCCGCAGCCTGTTTGGCCGTGCCGTTCGTCAAAGAATTTTCTTCCAGCGGGCTTACCCCTACGGAGTGGAGAGATCTGCGGTATCCCTTTAGTCTTTAAAATATGCGAATCACAGTCTTGGTGGCTTCAACGGCGTGCTTGCTCGGCGGCCTTGGTTGCTGGGGCGCAAAGCACTACGCATAGCGGCCCGTGGGAACTCGAGGATAGCGGGTCCACTGCCGGGCTGCGGGGAATCCATGCCGTGGGCGGTGGCGTAGTTTGGGCAAGCGGCACCGGCGGCACCATACTGCGCAGCGAGGACACTGGCTATCTCTGGCAACAGTGCGCCACGCCACCCGGCGCAATCAAGCTGGACTTCCGCGCCGTCTGGGCCTGGGACGCGCGCAGTGCTTTGGCTTTATCGAGCGGACCCGGCGACCAATCGCGCCTCTATCAGACCACGGATGGGTGTAGCAGCTGGAAGCTGCTGTTGACCAACCCCGATGCGGCCGGCTTCTGGGATGGGCTTCTCTTCCTCAACCGGCAGCAAGGCATCATCTACGGTGATCCGGTGCAGGCCCCCGGACGTACTGATCATGTGCGGTTTGGTTTACTGGTGACCCACGACGGAGGGAAAACGTGGAGCCCCGCCGCCGATCTGGAGCCGCTTCCCGGAGAGTCTGCTTTCGCCGCCAGCAACAGCGCCATGACGGCGAGCGGAGATTGGATCTGGTTGGGGACCAGCAAGGCGAGGGTGCTGCGGACCAGGGACCTGGTCACATGGCAGGGCGCACAAACCCCGTTGGCAAGCGGAAACGACTCCTCCGGCGTCTTTTCCGTAGCGTTTCGCGACCAAAAGCACGGGATCGCTGTGGGTGGAGATTATCGCAAACCGGAGGAGGCAACCGGCACCGCCGCTTACACTTCAGACGGCGGAGAACACTGGAGCGTTCCCGGCAAGCTGCCCCATGGGTACCGTTCTGCCGTGGCCTGGGACGCAAGAGACGAAGCCTGGATCACGGTGGGGAGCAATGGCTCCGATATTTCCTTTGACGATGGCAAGACCTGGCAATGGCTCGATAGTGGTAATTGGAACGCTCTCAGCCTGCCTTGGGCCGTCGGTCCCCACGGTCAAATTGGCAAGCTGGGAACGCTTCCAGCCAAGCAGGACGCAGGGGTTGGAGTATCCCGGTAAACTGGTAAGGGGCCCATGGCAGAGTACGTAGTCAAGCTGGCAGATGAGCGGGGACGCATTCAAGAGCAGGTGCAGGTCGCCGGCTCCGCGGAAGAGCTGCGCAGCCGTTTCTCGCAGGCCGGCTACTACGTCTACTCGGTGCGGCCGCGCGGCATGCGCGGCGTAGGCGGCAGCCGCAAGCGCGCTAACCTGGAAGCCTTCATTATCTTCAACCAGCAGTTTCTTACCCTAATCAAGGCCGGTCTGCCCATCGTCGGCTCGCTCGATATGCTGGTCAAAGGCCAGAAGAACCCGACCTTCCGTGCACAACTGGAAAATGTAGCCGCGCGAGTGCGCACCGGGGAATCGCTCTCCGGAGCCTTTGAAGCCCAGGGCGGCTTTCCCTTGATCTACACCACCACCCTGCTGGCGGGAGAACGAAGCGGGCAGTTGGAAGATGTTCTGTCACGCTATCTTGCCTTCCAGCGCATCTCGCTCTCCTTCCGCAAGAAGCTGATAGCTTCCCTGCTCTACCCCTGCCTGCTGGTCATTATGGTGATCGCGTTGTTCATCTTCCTGATCAGTTTCGTGGTGCCACGCTTCGCCATGCTTTACGACCAGCTGGGCACCAATCTGCCGGCGGCGACGCGCATGCTGTTGTCGGTGGGCAATAATTTTCAGCATTACATTTTGTGGCTGCTGGCCGGCATCGCCATCATCGTCTACGCGCTCTACCGTTATAGCCAGACCACGGCCGGCACAGCGCGCATCGATCGCATGCGCATTGGTATGCCGGTTTTCGGCAATATCTGGCGCAAGTACCAGGTCGCGCTCTTTGTGCGCACGCTTTCGAGCCTCCTGGTCGGTGGGCTGCCGCCCGTGCCCTCGCTCGAAACCGCGGCGCGCTCTATCTCGAGCGATACCATTGCCAAGGCCGTGATGGCCTCCGTGGGCACCGTGCGCGAAGGAAAAAGCCTGGCCCAGAGCCTGGAAAAAACTGGCGTCTTCCCTGACCTCGCGGTGGAAATGATCGACGTCGGGGAATCTACCGGAGCTTTGCCGCAGATGCTCAACTCGGTCGCCGAGTTTTTCGAAGAAGACGTGCAGACGGCGCTGACCGCCGCGCTGGCTCTGATTGAGCCCGCTATCCTGATCGTGATGGGCTCAGTCGTTGTGGTCATCCTGATCGCGCTTTATCTGCCCATCTTCTCCCTGGGTCAAGCGAGCACCATGGGAGGCCGTTGAGGAGGCCCTGCCTCCGCTTTGTCCATTTCTGCCGTTAGGAGTTTCGTATGGCCGACAGCACCGCACTTCTCACTACCGTCGTTCCAGAATCCGATGAGAGTTCGCGCGCCCAGGCGCTGGCCCATCGCTACCGCTGTGAGTTCGTTGATCTGAAGAACTTTCGCATCCAGCACGAGCTCTTCCGCAGCGTGCCCGTGGACATGATGTTTCGCTACAACTTCGTGCCCCTGGAGCAGATGGAAGACCGGCTGGTGATCGCGGTCAGCGATCCCAGCCGGCTCATGATCCTGGATGAAATCAGCGGCCTGCTGGGACAACGAATCACCACCCGGGTCGCGACCCTCTCTCAGATCACCGACCTGCTCAAAAAGACGGAGCAGTCGCAGCGCGTGCTCGACGAGGCGTCCGAGGGGCTCACGTTCGACGTGATCTCAGCCGAAGACAATCCTGATGAGAACATCTCGATCGAGAAGCTCACTTCCGAAGAAGACATCAGCCCCATCATCCGGCTGGTGGATACCACCATCTTCACCGCGCTGGAGCGCCGCGCCTCCGACATTCACCTGGAAACCTACGATGACTCTCTGGTGGTCAAGTACCGCATCGACGGCGTGCTGCAGGCAGCCATGGCGCCGATCGCCCGCGAGCATCACTCCACCATCCTTTCCCGCATCAAGGTCATGAGCGAACTGGACATCGCCGAGCGCCGCGTGCCCCAGGACGGCCGCTTCCGCGTTCGCTACAAAGGGCGCCTGATCGACTTCCGCGTCTCCATCATGCCCACCGTGCACGGGGAAAACGCCGTGCTCCGCGTGCTCGATAAGGAGTCGATGAGCGAGAAGTTCCGCAAGCTCACCCTCGACGTAGTTGGTTTCGGGGAGGAAGATCTGCGCCGCTTCCGGCGCTATATCCGCGAGCCCTACGGCATGGTGCTGGTGACCGGACCCACCGGCTCGGGCAAGACCACGACACTCTATGCCGCGCTCAACGAAATCAAGAGCGACGAGGACAAGATCATCACCATCGAAGACCCGGTGGAGTACCAGATTCGCGGCATCACGCAGATCCCGGTGAACGAGAAGAAGGGACTTACCTTCGCCCGCGGCTTGCGCTCCATCCTGCGCCATGATCCAGACAAGATCCTGGTGGGCGAAATCCGCGACCAGGAGACGGCGCAGATCGCCATCAACTCCGCGCTGACGGGCCACCTGGTGTTCACTACAGTCCACGCCAACAACGTCGTCGACGTGCTGGGGCGTTTTCTCAACATGGGCGTGGAAGCGTATAACTTTGTCTCCGCGCTCAATTGCATCCTTGCCCAGCGGCTGGTGCGTACCATTTGCGAATACTGCAAACGCCCGGTGCGCTACGACGATGAATTCCTGCGCAACAGTGGACTGGACCCTGAGCTGTGGCGCAGTTTTGACTTTTATGAGGGCGCAGGCTGCATCGAGTGCGCGGGCACCGGTTATCGCGGCCGAACCGCCATTCATGAACTGCTGGAACTGAACGATCCGATTCGAGAGATTATTTTGGAGAAGAAGCCCTCCTCCGAGGTGCGCAAGCTGGCCCAGGCGCAGGGCATGCAGTTCCTGCGCGAATCGGCCGTGGACCGCGCCAGCCGCGGCTTGACGACACTCAAGGAAATCAACAAGGTCACCTTTATCGAGGCCTTCCGCTAGACATGCTTTCCAACATCGCCAATCGTATCTTCCCCTCCGAAGCCGACGCGCTGCGTCCGCGCCTGGCCTGTGAGATCACCAGCGCCGGCGTGGTTGCGGGCCGTCCCGGCGACGCGGAACAGGAGATTGTTTCTTCGTTTGCTCCCTTGCGCCCGGGTGTGCTTGCCGCCGGCCTGAAACCACCCAACTTCACCGATCGTGCCGCCGTGGCCAGCGCACTGCGCCAGGCGCTGGACGAAATCAGCGTCAAAGAGGGCCAGATCACGGTCGTGATTCCCGACGCTGCCGTTCGCGTGCTGCTGCTGGACTTCGACCTGTTGCCCGCCAAGGCGGTTGAAGCGTTGCCCATTATTCGTTTTCGTTTGCGTAAGCTGGTTCCGTTTGAGGTGGAAGATGCCGCCGTCAGCTACCAGGTCATGCCCGGCAAGCCGGGGCTGGTGCGGGTGATCGTCGCCGTTTCCCCGGCCGCGGTCCTGGCGGAGTATGAAAGCGCCGTACGTGAAGCAGGCTACGAGCCGGGAGTAGTCTTGCCCAGCACCCTGGCTGCATTGGCCGCGGTCAGCGGGGAGGAACCGTCGCTGGTGATCAACCGCAACGGCAGCTCGGTCACCACCGCGATTACGCGGAAGAACGAACTCTTGCTGCACCGCACGCTCGAACTCACAGAGAAAGAATTGCTGCCCGAGGAGAACTCTCTTCATTCCGCCGACGAGCTGCAGCAATCGGTAAGTGTTGCGGTGGCTTATTTTGAGGATACGCTGGAATCGCCACCGCGGCAGTTGCTATCCTGCGGCCTTGGCGGCCCGGAGGAGCTTATCCGCCTGCTGGGCGACGAGAGTATCCCGGTGCGCGACGTCGTTCCTACGCCCTACAAGAGCAAGGCGATGCCTGGCGGCATCCTGGCCGGGGTGGTGGGAGCGCTCGCCAACTGATGCGCATCCAACTCAATCTCGCTTCCCATCCGTTCGTCGAGCTCGGGCCCCTTTACCTGCGGCTGCGGATCCTGATCGCCCTGTTGGCGTTGATCGCAGCGCCGCTTTGGATTTTGCTGGCCACGGAAAAGCGCAAGGCAGCCGAGGCCCATGCGCGGCTGGCAGCGGTGGAGCAGAAGATCCAGGCCATCGAGTCTCAGCGGCAGGCCTTTCAGATGCAGATGCAGGAGCCCAAAAACGCCGCGGTCTTATCGCAATCGCAGTTTCTCAACCACGTCTTCGCTGAGAAAGCCTTCTCCTGGACGGCGGTCATGATGGATCTGGAAAACGTGCTGCCCAGCGGGGTGCAGGTGATGAACATCGAGCCGGTGATCACCCGCGACGGCAAAGTCACCATTCGCCTGCGCGTGAGCGGCGCCCATGATCGTGGCGTCGACCTGGTCCGCAACCTGGAACACTCGCACCGTTTCCTCGCTCCCCGCGTGGCCCGGGAGACGGCGGAAAGCAACCAGAATGGGCGGCAGGTCGAGCAGGTGAGCGCTACTTCCAATGTGAACTTTGATCTGCTGGCGGAATATAACCCGCTGCCCGAGATCGCCGAGAAGCCGGCTGCGGCGGGACAAAAGGGTAAGAGTCCAACCGGAACCAAGCGGCCTAAGGCCGCGGCTGGGAAGGCCAGCCGTAAACCGCGGGCTGCCAAGGTGGCCACACCATGAAGAAATTCAGCGGCAACCTGTTCAGCTTACTCAACCTGCATATCGCCGGGGTGGCGCTGCTGTTGATCCTCAACCTGGTTCTTGGCGTGCGCCTCTTTCTTGCCTGGAATACGTTGCGCGCCGCCGGCCCCGAGCAACTTCAGCAGCGACAGACCGCCTATCGCGCGCTGCAGCTGGAGATGAGCCCGTTGCGCGGGTTGCCGCAGAAGGTCGACCTTTCGCGAACCCAGGCGGACGACTTCTATGCCGCGCGCTTTCCCGCTGTGTACTCCACCATCTCCTCAGCGATCAACGACCTGGCTACGAAAAATTCTGTCCGCCTTACCAACCTCGCCTACAGTCCGAGGCCCGCGATCCGGGGGCTGATTGAGCTCCGCCTGGATGCCAGCCTCAGCGGGGAGTACGCACCGCTCATGCACTATATCAATGGGCTGGAGCGCAGCAAGACGTTCTTCCTGATCACCGGGCTCACGCTAACCGGGCAACAGGGCGGCCTGGTAAATCTGCGCCTGAAACTCAATACTTATCTTCGTGCCAGCGACCTGAAGGAGCTTCCTCCGCCCACCCAGGGAGACGAGGGCCCACAGCCCGGAGAGGAGGAAGCCCGCTAATGGCCATCAAAGTCGGCACGGAAGATAAGAAGAAGGTATATCTGGCAGGCGGCCTGGGCTTGGTCATGCTCATCCTGCTGGTGCGCTTCCTGTGGCAGACCTTCGGCCCTTCGCCATCCCCTGCCCCGGCTCCTCCTCAGGTTGTCACAGCGCCGCGTCCCGCAACCACGCCTTCGGGGAGCGAGACGGCGCAAGAGAACACCACCGCGCCTGCTTATGCGCACCAGGCGGCAAAGATCGGCGGCTTAGCCTCGCTTGACCCTACCCTGCACCCGGAGATCATGCGCCAGGCCGAGTCGCTCGAGTACACCGGCAAAGGGAGAAACATCTTTTCCATGCTCTCGGCGCCCCTGGATATACCCAAACCGATCGCCCCCATCCGCAATGCACACGTCGATACCGGGCCTCCGCCGCCTCCGCCACCCCCTCCTATCAATCTCGGGTTCTATGGATATGCGGCAGAGAAGACGGGGCAAAAACAAGTCTTCCTGCTGCACGGAGACGATATCTTTATCGCCTCGGAAGGGGATGTTGTCGACCGGCGTTACCGGGTGGTGAAGATCGGCACCGCCTCGGTCCAGGTAGAAGACATTCCTTACCACAACACACAAACTTTACCGCTACGCCAATGAAGCTGAAGATGAGATCTAACTCGACACAATCCGGCTCTGCGCACGACTTTCGCAACGAAGAAGGATTTCTCCTGCTGGGCGTGCTTTTCATGATCCTGCTGATCACAATTGCGCTGGCCATAGCGGCGCCCAAGATAGCTGAATCCATCCGCCGCGATAAGGAAGAGGAAACCATCCACCGCGGTAAGCAATATGCCCGGGCCATCCACATGTACTACGCAAAGTACAACCGGTATCCCAACAGCATCGACCAGCTGATGAAGACGAACAATGTGCGCTTCCTGCGCAAGCGCTATCTCGACCCAATGACAGGCAAGGACGACTGGCGCATCATCCACTTGGGTGAGGCCACGGTCCCGGCGACGGGCTTGTTCGGCCAAACAATACAGAGCGGCATTACGCCTACCGGGTTGACCAGCGGCGCGGGCGGCGTTTCAAGCAACTCGTTCGGTTCGTCTTCATCCTTCGGCTCTACCGGGTCTTCGCCAGGCGGCGGCAGTTCGGCGTTCGGGTCTTCGGGATCTTCCTTCGGTAACAACAACGGTTCGCCGTTTGGTTCTTCCTCCTCATCCTTCGGAAGCTCCGGGTCAGCGTTCGGCAACAGCGGCTCATCCACTGCGACCACTCAGACGACCGGAGGCACCGATTCCAGCTCGGGCAGTGGCTTCGGATCCAGTACTGGCAGCGGCTTGGGCTCCAGTACTGGCAGCGGCTTTGGTTCCTCCACTGGTAGTGGCTTTGGTTCGTCTCCTGGAATCGGAGGTACGGTCACGACTGGCGGAATAGGTGCCACAAATCCCACCGGAACCACCGGGGGCAGCGGCGCCTTCGGTGCACCTGGCGCTACATTCGGTGGTGCACCGATCATGGGGGTCGGCCTGCTCAGCAAGAAAGAATCGATCAAGGTCTTCAGAAAGCAGACCCACTACAACAAATGGGAATTTGTCTACGATTACACCCAGAACGCTCTTGAAGCGACGGCTGGCGCCCCCACCAACATCAACGGCAGCACGACCGGCACAGGTGCGAACGGTACGACCGGAACCGGCTTCGGATCCAGCAACGGCACGGGTTTCGGGTCTAGTAACGGCTCAGGATTTGGGTCGAGCAACGGATCTGGATTTGGTTCCAGTTCAGGTTCAGGATTTGGGTCGAGCAACGGATCTGGGTTTGGTTCGAGTTCCGGTTCTGGATTCGGCTCCAGCAACGGGTCTGGATCTGGCACCAATAATGGCTCCGGTTTCGGTGGATCGCCGGCAAGCCCTGTGAGCCCGACGGCACCGGTCAACAACCCGCCTCAATAGGTGGTTGCTGTAGTCGCGGTTCTGTCCATCCATCTCCACCCAGGCCAAAGTAAGCCACCGCCCTAAACTTTGTCATCCCGACTGGAGCGTTAGCGCAGGGGAGGGACCTGCAGTTTCACTTTCGGCACAAGCCAATGCGCGTGGGCGAATCGCCTCCGAGTTCCGTTTTTCCATCAATGTGAACTGCAGGTCCCTCCCCTGCGCTAACGCTCCAGTCGGGATGACAAAGTTTAGGGCGGTGGCTTACTTTGGCCTGGGTGGAGATGGATGGACAGAGTCGAAAAAACTAATTTGGACAAGTGTGGCTGAAGGATGCCCAGGATTACGTCGTGGGCATCCTTCCACTCGAACCAAAACACGGCTTCAATGGGGCACCCAGCCTTCGTTGCCGGTAAAGACTGTGACCGCGCGACGCTTAGCGCTTCTGAAAGTCAGGAGAGCCCAGCAACAGCCCTGCGACCACCGCGGCTTGCTTGTCCGCAGGCGGAGGTATTGGCGTCGCCAGATCCATCACCTGAACGAATGCCGCCCGGACGGGAATCGCTCCCGCCTGCTTGGCGCCCGGCTTGGGCGGCTCTGACCCGGGCAGTGTGATCGGTCCTTGCGCAGCCAGTTCGTCAGCCTGCTGCAAGACCGTTTGCCGCGCTTGCGGATTCAATTGTCCATCCAGAAACACAGACTCCAACTTGGTTTCCTTCTGCGCGGCAGTGGCGGCATCGGGCCCCTTGATCTTCATCAAGGCATCCAGATCGGTGGCCGTGCCCAGCTTATGGCCGGCGAGCGCCAGCGCGATGTTGATGCGGGTCAGCAGGTCACCGGAGTTTACCCACGCTCCCGCTGTCCAGGAATAACCATTCGGTGTCTGGCAGCCGTAGAAGGGCATGCCCAACTGGTTCATCGCGTTGAGCACAATGGCCGGCCGCTCCACTTCGCCACCAGTCGCCCGCACCGCCGAAAGAACAAACTCTTCCGGAGTTTTGACCTTGGCGCGATACGCCTCGCGGGACCAGAACTCCGGGGAGCTAAACATGGTGCGCAGCACCTGCCGGATGTCGCCATCGGTATGCAAATAGGTCTTTGCCATGCGATCCACCAGCGCGGGGGGTGGAGTGTCGCTCACAAAGCGCTCCGCCAACTGCTGAGACAGATGGTGCGCCGTCGCGGGGCTGCTTGCGAGTTGGTGCAGCACCGCGAGACCTTCCTGTTCGCCATTCTCCTGAATGGTGTGGCCCAAGACGTACTTGGTTCCGGGCTCGTGGCGCCGCTCATTGAAGGTAAACCCGCTACCTTTGCGAGGCTCTTCGATAGTCCAACCGGTAAAGACCTTGGCCACTTCGGTAACGTCTTTCTGTGTATACCCGCCGTCCACGCCGAGAGTATGCAACTCCATCAGCTCACGAGCATAGTTCTCGTTCAGCCCGAGGTCTTTGTTCTTGGCCGCGGGATTGGCCTGGGCACGTTCCGCGGCCAACGAATGCGGCCCGATGCTGGAATGGTTGTCAAGATAGAACAGCATCGCTGGGCTTTTCGCCGTCGCCACCAGCAGGTCTTCGAACTTGCCCATGGCATGCGGCGCAATCACATTTTGTTCGTAGTCCACCAGGTACCAGGGCGCAAACTGCCCCTTCTTCAGATAGACATTGAAGTGGTTCAGCCAGAAGTCCGTCATCACCGCCTGCAGCTGCCGCTGGCTGTAGATATCCGTGAGCAGGCGGGTTTGCAGGAGTTCGCCGGCTACCAGCACGGTAGGGTTAATCAGCGCAACCACTGTTTCTTTTTGCTGCGGCGTCATCCCGGCCGTCAGCTGGGCGCGCTCCTCCGTCGTCAGGCCCTTCATGAAACCGCGAAGCTGGCCCGGCTTCATACTCACCAGCCGATCCAATCGCTGGTCGGGAGATAGATTCACAATCTGGGTTGAGGCCAGATCGGCATACAGCTTCTGCTCATGCACGGTAATCGACGGGGAGCTGGCTACATCCTCGAGCGCCATCGCGTCGGCCATCACGCTTTCGCTTGCCGCCGCCTTCGCGTTCTCCTGACTGCTCTCTGCCATGACTGGCGGCGCGGTCGCATTTGTTCCCGCTGCGGCGATGGGCGCGGGTTGCCGGGCCGCTTCCTGCGCTTGCTTCTGGCGCTTTTCTTCGTAGGCAAAGACCTGGTTCTGGTAGATTGCGCGCTCCACCCGATCGGTGGGCAGGGCGACCTTTCCGTCAGCCACGGCGCGAATCACCGCCCCAGACGGAAACGCCTGCAACAGATTTTGTTGGCTCAGGTGCATAGCGGGAAAGCTCTGCAAGCGTGCCTCGAGCAGGCTATCGTCGACCTGCTCCGGGTTGAGTTGCATCTCGACCCATTTCTTGACCCCGATGGCCTGGATTCGCTCCACATCACCTGGCCGCGGACCAAAGGTCAGCCGGTTCAGCGCTTGGCTTGCACTTTCTTCTTCGGTAAGTGGCTTCACGGCCGGAGCCCGCTTGCTATGCCAGCCAGGGCCGGCTGCAGCCAGCAACGTTGCCGGTTCCTGGACCAGAGAAAGGATCAGGCAGCCAGCCAAGGCACGCGTAAACAGTCCGGCAATAGAGCGCGAGGATGAGTGCATGGTCGAACCACTCCACAAAACAGCAATCTAGGCGTTCAGACCCCCGGATGGGGCCGAAGTCGCGTCCTCAGCACCGGATTTCAGCCTTGGGCTTGCCGTGGCATCGCTTCGGTTCGTGGCTGGGAACTTCCAAACATCGGACTTTTCGTGCTTTAGCCGTTGCCCGGCGGCTTCCCAGACCCCTGGTTCCAGGCTCGCCGGGGTGGATGGGCCGGATTTCCTTTAGATGCTGCCCGGTCAGGCAAACGCTGCAGCAGTAGTTGGGCGAGCAGTACGCTCGCTACGAGATGGATGCGAAGACAGTGGTCCGCTATCTCTGGTAGACGAGCCCTGCAACCCCTAGCCCTCATCCTGCACCCAAACAGGCAGATCCGTCGAAAGTTATCGATAAATTGCGTCAAGAACGAGGAGAAAGAAATGGCCACAGCCACCGTCCCCACCGAAAAAGCCATCACCCGCGAAAAACTGGTCGCCCTGCTCAACGAAGATCTGGCCCGGGAATACCAGGCGATTATTGCTTACGTGAATTATTCCCAGGTACTGAAGGGCGCTGCCTACATGAACATCGCGGCTGAGTTGGAGGTGCATGCTGGCGAAGAACTGCAGCACGCCATCATTCTTGCCAACCAAATCGACTACATGGGTGGAATGCCGGTGGTGGTTCCCAAGGCGGTCAAGACCTCGGAGAAGGCAGAAGAGATGCTGAGGTTCGACCTGGACAACGAAAATGAGACCATCCGCAATTACCGGCAACGGATTCGCCAATGCGATCAGTTAGGCGAGTACGCGACCGCGGAGCACATCCGGAAAATCCTCCTGCAGGAGCAGGATCACCAGATTTCCCTGGCCACTGCGCTGGGCATCGATGTTCCCAACCTAAGCGAGCCGTCTGCATCCTCCCAGGAATAAGCCGGTGGAGGCTGGGGACATGCCCTCCCCAGCCTCCACAGCCCCCTCAGTTAGACTGTAAGTACCACCATGTTTGAAAATCTGTCCGACAAGCTGCAGCGGGCCTTCAAGAACCTGCGGGGCCAAGGCACCATCACCGAAGAGAATATCGGCGAGGCCCTGCGTGAGATTCGTGTTGCCCTGCTCGAAGCCGACGTCAACTTGAACGTGGTCAAGGAGCTCATCGACCACATCCGGGAGCAGGCTGTGGGCCAGCAGGTGATGACGGCCCTTTCCCCTACCGAGCAGGTGATCAAGATCGTCCGTGACGAGTTGATCGCCCTGCTGGGCAAGGATACTGCTCGATTCAACTTCGCTTCCCGCCCACCCACTGTGATCCTGATGGCAGGTCTGCAAGGTTCGGGCAAGACCACCACGTCGGGCAAGCTGGCTGCCTGGCTCAGGAAGGGCGGTCACCGGCCCCTACTGGTTTCGGTCGACGTCTACCGCCCTGCAGCCCGGGAGCAGCTGCGCGTAGTGGCCAACGCGATCAAGATCAACATCTACGAGGGCGACACCAAAGGCGAGGCGCCGGGGATTGCGCTGGTCGAGCGCCTGGCGAAGGAGGCACGCCGCGAAGCTATCAATTCCGGCTGCGACACACTCATCGTCGATACGGCGGGCCGGCTGGCCCTGGACCAGGAGCTGATGGACGAGATGCGGAGCCTGAAGAATCTGCTCAGCCCGCAGGAGATCCTCTTCGTTGCCGACGCGATGACCGGCCAGGACGCGGTCCACTCCGCGGGAGAATTTCATAAACAGTTGGCCCTTACCGGCACGGTGCTTACCAAAATGGATGGCGATGCCCGTGGCGGCGCCGCGCTCTCCATCCGCCATGTCACCGGCCAGCCGGTCAAGTTCATTGGCACGGGTGAAAAACCGGAGGCCTTTGAGCCCTTCCACCCCGACCGGATCGTGAGCAGGATCCTGGGCATGGGTGACATGATGACGCTCATCGAGCGGGCGGAAGAGACCCTGGACAAGAAGAAGCAGGAGGAATTTGCCCGCAAAGCCCTCTCCGGCGATGGCTTCTCACTGGAGGACTTCCGCGACCAGCTGCGCCAGATCCGCAAACTGGGGTCCATGCAGAGCATTCTCAAGATGCTGCCTTCGATCGGCCCGTTTCAGGGCATCCAGCAGATGGCCGGGCAGGTGGATGAGTCGCAATTTACGCGCATTGAGGCCATCATCAACTCGATGACCAAGCAAGAGCGCGACAAACACGAAATCATCTCCGGCAGCCGCCGTAAGCGGATTGCGCGCGGCTCAGGCACCAGCGTGCAGGAAGTGAATCAGCTGCTGCGCCAGTATGTGCAGATGCGTAAGATGTTTAAAACTGTGGGCAAGGGCGGCGGCATGCAGCGGCGGATGATGGGCGCCTTGGGCGGCATGCGCGGCACGGGACGCTAGAAGCATTTTCACTTCTACGCTGCACGGTCGAGTCCAGCGAAGTGCGGCTTTTCTTGGGGAAAAGCCACGTCGGGGGTCGCTGGTTTGAATGCACCAGAAGTGAAAACGCTAGAGCCTGGCCAAGAAAAGCTCAACTTTACTGAAGCCGTTCGGGTACGGAAATCGTCAAACCGCTTGAGGGCAACTCCTGAATAACTTTAGTCGTGTGATGCGACGGGTCTTGAGGCCGTCCCACCGAGGGATTTTAGAGTTTTCCCCTTGAGAACGCCTTATGTCGAAACTGCAAGACCAACTCGATCAGATCACGGCCAACACGCGGAACCTTGTCCAGCCCGAACGCCTCGAGATTAGCGAGCGCGCGGTTGCCGAGCTCTATGCAGCGGGAGTAGAGGATAGAATCCTGCAGGTTGGCTCCCAAGCCCCGGAGTTTGCCCTGCCCGACGCCGCGGGCCGCATCGTGCACAGCACGGACCTGCTGGCCCTTGGGCCACTGGTCATCAACTTCTTCCGTGGGCGCTGGTGCCCGTATTGCGTCACCGAGCTTGAGTCTTGGAGGGATCTATACACCGCCGTCCGCAAGCGCGGCGCGCTGCTCATTGGCATCTCGCCACAAACGGTGCGCCAGAACGACTTCACTGCGGTGCAACACGGGCTTCCCTTCCCAGTGCTCACAGATGCCGGATGCCGGCTGGCTGCCCAGTTCGGCCTGGCCTACGCGGTCGCGCCGTCCCAGCAGCAGTATTACCGTAGCATTCTGGTAAATATCCCCCTGGTAAATGGGGACGCGAGTTGGCGGCTACCACTCCCGGCAACCTACATTGTTGGCAAAGATGGCACGATCCTGTTCGCCGGCGCGCACGCGGACTTCCGCGTCCGGCCCGAACCGCGGGAAGTGCTGGATGTACTGTCGCCGTAGTATCCGGATACCTGGTTCGAGAATGATGGGGCGCGGCCCTACGATCGCATTTGCTGAATCCCGCAAATCGGGATTGCCGTGCAGGCAATCCGTTGATGGTATGGAAGCGCGTGGGTCTCAAAGAGGACCACTCCTCGTCGGCATTTGCGTGCGGTTCAAGCTCACCCAGGACTGACGTCCTGGGGCATTCTCAGCCGTCCCCTTCGACAAGCTCAGGGCAGGCTCTACGGGAGTGGTTCCGATGCACTGATAGCTGATTTGTTTTCACCGGGTGTACGCGCGGCACCTATGCATTTTAGGCTCTCGCCAAGAGAGGACTTGGTAATCGCCGTGTCTGATCATAGGTAGCTGAGCCATACGCTGCCGCTGCGTTGCTTCAACCTCGCATACCACACACAAAGCGGGTAAAGGGCGATCACGACAAAGGCCCAGATCAAGTAGACCATCGGCAGGCCGAACCCCCATCCAGGCGGCGTCGTAATCGGATATTCGCCCAGGCTGGATGACTCGAACATCCAGTGCACTTGCCCGTAACGGGCATAGCACACGACCACCGCAATCACATGGATCAGCACCAAATGCATTGCGTAATAAAACAAGGGTACGCGCCCCAGGATCAATGCCGGACGCATGAATCGCGGGAACCCGCTGTCGAACGCCCAGAGCAGAAGCATTGCCGGTCCGAGGGTCATCAAGAGGAAGAGGAGCGATGGCGGATATTTGATCGTGTTCAGAAATGACAGAGCTGTGAAGACAGTGGATTTCTGTCGTGTCCAAGCGGCCGGATCACCGTAGACATTCGCGGCACGCAGAACGACGAAAGCGGTTGTCAAGCCGATGCCGAGGCGCAACAGAAATATCTTACGGCGCTGGGGAGGCCAGGCAAAAATCTGTCCGAGCCCAAATCCTGCCGCGGTGACTCCCACCCAGGGAATCAGCGGATAGGCAACGAAGACGAGGTGCTGAGGATTGGCCACGATCAGACCCGGCGCATGAAGAACGTTCCACAGCGGTGCGAGCCGCCCCAAGGACTCCGCTTGTACCGGGTCGAGCAAATTGTGACCTGCAATCATTACCACGCCAAAACCGGTAACCACTGCAGTTCGGCAGATAAACAAGCGCGGACAGCAGGATCATGGCCCATCCGAGAGCCCAGATGACCACCAGCATCGTGAGGTGGTAATCAAAATTGAACTGCAAAGCCAAGCAGCGCAGCACGACTACTTCCAGAAAAATGAGCCAAAGCCCCCGGGTGAAGAGGAATCGAGAAAGCTCGGCCCTCGAATATCGCCGCAGCGAAAGATAGGCGCCGGTGCCGGTGAGCAGGAAGAAAACTGGTGCGCAGATGTTGGTGATCCAGCGCGTGAAAAACAAAGAAACGGTGGCTTGCGCGAGATTCGTTGGACTGATTCCAGGCGTGCCCAGAAAGTCGCGAACGTGATCGAGCGCCATCAGGATCATGACAATCCCACGCAACAGGTCAACCGATTCGAGACGAGCGGCCTTAGGGCCAGGAGTATTCATCTGCCGGAATAGTCTAGCAAGCTGGAATTATTTGGAACAAAAGCCACTTCCGGTACAGATCCGCACCACGAGAATCCTATGGATACCTCCGTTTTGGCATCCTCCTTTTTCGGCGCGCCCCTAGTGCCTCGATGGGATAGCAATCGCCTGCAAGCGGCTTATGATTGATCTCTGTCAAAGTCTGCCCGTACACCTCCTGAGTGCGACTTCGGCCTTCCTCAAAAGGAGGAGACAAATATGGCTTCATCAACTTCCATTGCATCTGAAAAAAAACGAACCATCGATCCTGACAAGCTGAACGCCCTGCTGGGACAAGCAGTGCGGGACATGGGCGCGGCCATGCAGGCGCCGCTGATCGTTATCGGAGACAAGCTGGGACTTTACCGCGCCATGGGAGATGGCGTGCCGGTGACCCCCGCGCAGCTTGCCCAGCGCACGGGCACAGCGGAACGTTATATACGCGAGTGGTTGAACGCCAATGCAGCAGGAAACTTTGTGGAGTATGACGCCGCAAACGGCACCTACTTCATGACTCCGGAGCAAGCGCTGGCGCTGGCGCAGGAGGATACGCCGATCCACCTCCCGGGCTTCTATCACATGCTGGCGTCACTGATGAAAGACGAGGAAAAGATCACGGAGATATACCGCACGGGCAAAGGCATGGCTTGGCATGAGCATGAGAAGGGCTTGTTCGAAGGCTGCGAGCGATTCTTCCGGCCGACATATCTGGCGAACCTGGTTTCGAGCTGGATTCCGGCGCTGGAGGGAGTAGAGAAAAAGCTGCAAGCGGGAGCCCGGGTGGCTGACATTGGTTGCGGGCATGGCGCGTCGACACTGCTGATGGCAAAGGCCTTCCCCAAGTCGCAGTTCATTGGCTTTGACTACCATGCGCCATCGATTGAAACTGCCCGCAAGAAGGCGAAGGCGGCTCAAGTAAGTGATCGCGTGACCTTCCAGGTGGCGCCGTCAAAGGGGTTTCCCGGGACAGACTACGACCTGGTGGCGTTCTTCGATTGCCTGCACGATATGGGCGACCCCGCGGGTGCGGCACGGCATGTGCGCGAGTCACTGGCGCCTGGAGGCACATGGATGATCGTAGAGCCGTTTGCGCATGATGAGATCGCTCGAAATCTGAACCCTATTGGGCGCATCATGTACTCAGCGTCGGCGTCGGTGTGTGTGCCCTGTTCGCTCTCGCAGGAAGTGGCGCTTGGCCTGGGAGCGCAAGCCGGTCCCGCGAATATAGAGAAGGTGGTCCGCGGCGGCGGATTCACGCGCTTCCGCAAGGCAAGTGAGACGCCGTTCAATATGGTGTTTGAGGCTCGCGCGTAGTGTCCTTGAAAGATCTACTGACGTTGATGTGTGCTTACTGGTAGCTCGACGCGTTGGCCCGTGAGCAATACCAGTAAGTTACCCAACAGGCGGCGATTCTCCGCGCTACCCTTAATTCGATTCTTCCGGGGGGAAGGGCTCGATGAAAATGGAACGAGGAGAATCGCCGTTAGTACTTTCGCAATTGGTTTAGACCGAAGAGATAGGACTTTTCGTGGTTTTCTCCCAAAGAAAACCACACCTCGCGATCTTCATCAGGCCACAGTAATTGCGAAAGTACTCTAGTACTTTCGGCGTCGACCGGGCACGAACCTGCAATCCGCAGGAGTAAAGTTGTCACATGCGCGCACGACTCTGGCCCGCGGTCGCCGTATCCTTTGGCGCTCTGCTGCTGTTCTCGACACTGTTCGCGTGGCTTGTCTCACGCGAGGCCGCCAGGATTCATGAACGCACAAAGATTGCCCACCTGATCTATCAGAGAGCGGACGACGCTATCTCGGATATCCAGGCGAATATCAACAAGGGCGCCCTGATAGAACAGAGCGGTTTGAGCAACCCCAATGTTGTTGAAACCGAGAACCGAATCTCTGAACTGCAGCGGAACACTGCAAATGACTGCACAACGCTGATTCAGCTGATCGGTGCAAACCAGAAGCCGCAAATCCTTGCCCTACAGCATGGCCTGGATCAGTACTGGAGCTCAATTCAGCAGAGCCTTAGCACCTCGCGAACGCGCCAAGGGCGAACAGACCCTCTTCAGCGAGTTGGAGAACCAGCCGGAAAGAGTTCTCGATCTCGCCGGGCGCATCGATGCTCTCAACCAAGCCAGCCTGGCCCGCGAGGAGCAGGAAAGCGAAGTATCAACAGACGAAACTGCGGCAAATCGCAATCGCAGCGACGTTAATGCTTCTCCTGCTGGAGTGTGCGATTGCGATATTCAGTACGGCATACATGTATCGGCTCGATCAGGTCTCAGAGGCAGAGAGGAAGCGCGCCGAAAAGGCGGAGCAGGAACTCCGGCGTTTATCCAACCAATTGGTCCGGGTACAGGAGGAGGAAAGAAAAACGATCTCTCGAGAACTTCACGACGAGGTGGGCCAACTACTGACAGGCTTGCGCATGGAATTGGGCACGTTGTCGCATTACGACCCGGATGACGAATTCAAGGAGCGACTGGAAAGCGTAAAGGGATTGGCGGAAGAAGCCCTTCGTTCGGTGCGGAATCTCGCTCTGTTGGTGCGGCCTTCCATGCTCGATGATCTGGGACTGGAACCAGCGCTGCACTGGCAGGCAAAAGAGTTCTCGCGCAGATGCGGTATCCCGGTTTCCGTGAACATTGAAGGCAAGCTCGACAAACTGCCGGAAGCGCTTCGACTGTGCTTGTACCGCGCGATTCAAGAGGCCATGACCAACTGCGGCAAGCATGCCGAGGCTAGCCGCGTCACGGTCATCGTCAAGCAGGACGAGGCGCGAGTGACTGCTTCTGTACAGGATGACGGGCGGGGGTTCGATGCCCTGGTACAAACTCCTGGTCTCGGATTGATGGGTATGACTGAGCGAGTGCGTGCCTTGCAAGGACGTATGTCCGTAGCCTCGGAGCCCGGTCGCGGAACGGTGATCAGCCTCGAATTGCCGGCCAGGCTCGACCCGAGCGCGTCCTAATATGCGCCGGGCCGTCCCATCTTGGGCATCTCCTGTCATTTAGACTTGCCCATAGTGTCTCCAAGGGATTTGTTCCGGCGCTCCTTCAGCCTATCGTTGTTCTAGAAAGCAATTTGCTTCTCCAACGAGAAGGACCCGATGATAGACCTCTTGCCAAGCATCCAGGACCACCCGTCAAAACCTCGAAGAACCGATGGCTTACAGAGAGCAAGAGAAAACATGAAATACACGGTGCTCATCGCCGACGACCACGGAGTGGTGCGCAAGGGTCTGCGGCTCCTTCTCGAGCAATATCCCGAGCTTGCGGTCATAGGGGAAGCGGCCAATGGCCGCGAGGCGGTAACGATGGCCGCGGCCCTCTCTCCACAAATCGTTGTTCTGGATGTCGCGATGCCAATACTGAATGGCATCGAAGCGGCGGAACAGATATTAAAAGTGAATAGCAAAATGGGCATCATTATTCTCACCATGCACGCAGACGAGAGCTACCTGTTGAGGGCACTCAATGTGGGCGTTAAAGGTTATCTGTTGAAGGAATCGGCCGAAGAAGACCTGCTGTTGGCAATAAGAGCTGTGGCGAACGGGAAACCATTCTTCAGCCGGGCAATCAACGAGACACTGCTTGAGGATTACATGCGGATGCTTAAGCAACAGGGCCTCTCCGATACATTCGACCTGCTGACCGCCCGGGAAAAAGAAGTGTTGCAACTGCTCGCCGAAGGAAAAACCAATAAAGAAGTGGCCCAACTGCTGGACGTAAGCCCGTACACAGTCGAGAGCCACCGAACGAATCTGATGCAGAAACTCGGCATCCACAATACAGCTGAGATCGTTCTCTACGCGGTCCGAAAAAGGCTGGTTAGCTGAACTTGGTTCTCTATAGCTACTTGTGTCCATCCAACTGGCTGTAACGAATGCAATCAGGTTGGGCACGGGTCAAACTACGGGGCGCGCAAACATTGTGCGCCCCGCCGGGGAAATTTCTATGTTCAAACGGGGCGATGTATTTGACAATCCAATTACAGGTGAACGCGCAACGATCCGCCTGGGCACGCGTGAAACGAGGGGCGACCGCCTGGTGGTCGATCTGGAGTTGCGGGGAGCCGGTTTTGGTTCTCCTCTGCATTTGCACCCATCTATCCATGAGCGGTTGAGAGTGGTGAGCGGCAGCGTCGGCGTGTCGATGGACGGGGTAGTTTCGATTGCCGATTTGGACAAGACAATTGAAATCCCCCCTGGGGTGCCTCACCGCTTCTGGAATGCCGGAATCGTTGAGGCGAAGCTGATCATGGATGTGCGGCCGGCTAATCGATTCGAGGCCTTTACGCGAAATATGATTGGTCTAGCCCAGGATGGCAAGACTGATCCAAAGGGCATGCCGAGTCTCCTGCAGCTTTCACTCATCACCAAGGAATTCGGTGACGTTATCCAATTCTTAAGCCCTCCGCGTTTTCTGCAGGGCGCATTATTTCCCATTCTTGCTCCCATAGCCCGGATGAGGGGCTACAGAGGCTCTTACAGCGAATATGTTTTTCGGTCGCCTTCAGAACGGGTCCAGAATGAAACCAAGGCGCCGATGTTTGAGCATTCGTAAAAATTGCGGTCGAGATGAAAGTCAGCAAATAATACCTTCCCGACTGACTGCCTTTACCGCGTCGGCAATCCGCGCCGGATCGCCAGGAGACAACATGCCAACCCATGAGCACACCAGTTCTACGGCCGATAATTCGCACGTCGGCACTCTCCTTTTTGTTACCAATCCCGCTAACGACAGCCAACCGGTGCTTGAATTCGCTTGCGCGTTGGCGCAGAGACACCGTGCGCGTCTAGAGCTGGTGCACGTCGTCGATCCGGGAAATATTTCATCGATGCCTGATGCGCAGATGGGTATTCAGTACAAGCTCGAAGCGCTAGCTCGGAACTTGAGGAGTCTCAGCAGAAGCGCACGGGCGATTCTGCTGTTCGGAAAGCCCGAGCATGTGCTTCGAGAGCGAGCGGAGGACATCAAAGCAATACTCATCGCGATTGCGTTGAATGGCTCTGCAACTGACCGGGTTCAGAAAAGGCTGGCCGGATACTTAGCCCGGAAGTGCCATTGCCCGGTACTGACGGTTCCGGCTGATATTCGCGCAGCAGACCAGCAAGCACTCTCAGTTCCAAGCCACCCGGCACGAAGGTTGGTTAGCTGAACCAAATCGTCTGCTTTGGATCGGAAGGTCCATCGAGACTAGAACGATTGTTATGCCTACATTGAGAGTTAGCCGTAGCCCGGGGTGTCACATGTTTCTTGACGCCCGTGTTTTTGTCTCGGCTCTTCTACTTAGGGCTGATGATTGGGGTTTGCGGCTTCGGGCTGGATTGCCTGGTGCATCATGCGAGTCGGATCTATGCCTCCGATCTGTATACGTGTATCGTCGCATCCGTGCTTTCGTATTTGGTGCTGATTTACGAAAAACGTCGACGCATGATTTTGGCGCGCAGGATGGAAATTGCGGCGGAGGTGAATCACCATATCCGAAATGCGCTGACCGCAATTGTATTTTCGGCGTCGGTCGAAAACGATCCGTCGTTGCAGTTGATCCTCAAAGATGCGACCGAGCGCATCGACTGGGTGCTAACGACCGTGCTACCCGACGGAGAGGAAAAGCTGAAGTGGCCGGTGCAGAGGCCGGAATGGCGTCCGGTTGCGTGGCGCGCTCCATAGGAGACTTAAATTCTGTGAGCGCTTCGTTCATCCCGGTTGGGCTCAACGAACGGCACGGCTTCAGAGGGCTGCGAAGAAAGTCCGCACCGCGCAGGAAAGCAATACCTCAGGGGCTAAAGCCCTCATCAGCAGCACTTGGTACGGCCCGGCTAAAGCCGTGCCCTGATACAGGGCATTAGTTTTGCGGCAGCCTGTAATGTCTTTCCGTTCATTGAGCGAGTCTCGCCGCAAGCAGTTTAGCCCCCCGAGGTCTTGCTTTTCTGAGGACTCTGAACTGAGGGCGCGGCTTTAAAGGCTGCTGCAAAACTCATGTTTTGTATCAGGGCACGACTTTAGTCGGGCCGTAAATTGATGCGGCTGATGAGGGCTTTAGCCCCTGAGGTAACCTGAGGTACTCAAATTCCTTTTTCGACCATCTGCAGAAGGCGATCGGAGAGGGCATGAATTTGCTTCCGGGATGACCGACTCAGGGGGCCCTCGATAATCAGGAAAGCAAGACCATGAACAGCAGACCAAGCGAGGTACTCCGCCCCCGGCCTCCGTTCCCGTGGAAGGGCGCGCGCCTCTACCATCAGGTCGAGAGCCACCGAGAGCAGTTGAAATGGATTGAGGCCGCTCTTGCCCGCCTTTGCGGCATCGGCATCGCCCTCCACCCGATCAGGGACGGAGAATGCTGTTCGGAAGAGACCCGTCTCCGCGAGCGCAAACTTAAGGTAGCCTGTGCCTACGGCGCGCAGCGTCGCCCGTGCCGATTTCGCGGGAAGTTTGCTACGCCGCACGCCTGCGATCTCAGCCTCAATCGCCAGAGCTAGCGAAGAAAGCGCAGCCGATCTAACCGCTTGCAAAAGATCGCTGTGGCTGGAAAAGTGCCGGTAGGCAGCGTTCGGAGCAACTCCTGCCCGTCTCGTCGCTTCCCGGAGAACGACGGCGCTGGGGCCGCCCTCGCGCGCCAGTCCGATGCCCGCTTCCAGGAGAGCTCTTCGCAGGTCCCCATGGCGAAATGTCTTGCGGACCGCCGGCCGTTTGTTTTTTGCCGTTTTCATGGTGTCTTTGTGGACAGTGTACATTTCCTCTGATAGCTTGTTGTGAACCGCGTACACATAGTAACGGGCAGCTTTCAGCCACGCCCTTTTAGTGTCGTCAAAATCAAGACCAGATCCATTAAGAGAGAAACCTCGATGAGTGCCCTCGAAGAATTTCCTCGGACAAGTTTGGCTTTTCCTGGCAGATAGTACCCGCCCGCTTGCCCGACCTGATCAACAAGCCAGACGCGATGCAGGCCATGTTGAAGATGACGAAACTCGATATCGCCGAACTTGAACGCGCAGCAAGAGCATAATGAAAAGAGAGGATTAACCATGAGCACAGCAGCACAGCAGGAAGTAACTACGCCGGTCAAAGCAGCCAAAGGCGACTTTGTCTGGCACGAACTCAGAACCACGGACGCCAAGGGAGCCCAGGATTTCTATACCCACGTTGTCGGATGGCAAGCGAAACCTTCCGGCGATCCCGGCGGCATGCCTTACACCCTGCTCACGGTCGGTGACCTGGGCACCGCCGGGCTGATGCAGCTAAGCCCAGATATGCTCGCCTCCGGTATGAGACCTGCCTGGGTCGGCTTCATCGGCGTGGATGACGTGGATGCCTATGCCAAACAAGTGGAACAGGCCGGCGGCAAACTGCACTGTCCACCCATGGACATCCCGACCGTGGGACGCTTCGTCTCCGCGCAGGATCCGCAGGGTGCGGTCTTCCTCATGTTCAAGGGTGCAATCGACTACGCACCGCCACGTCCGCCAATGGGCACCCCAGGCGTGGTTGGCTGGAATGAACTCTCCGCCAACGACGGGGAAACTGCGTGGTCCTTCTACTCAACCCTCTTCGGTTGGAAAGAAGACAGCACTATGGACATGGGCCCGATGGGCACTTATAGAATTTTTAATAACGGCGGGGCTGCTGTAGGCGCCATGATGACGCGGGACCCCAAAAATTCGCCTGCCCCGTTCTGGCTTTACTACTTCAATGTTGAGGATATTGACGCCGCGGCAACGCGCATCCAGGAGAAGAATGGCCAGGTGCTCATGGGTCCCCATGAAGTCCCGGGCGGCCTTTGGATCATCCTTGGCGTCGATCCGCAGGGAGCCATGTTCTCGCTCGTTGGACCCAAAAAGTAGTAGCCTTCCGTGGTGGCTGCACGTCCAGAGCAGATGTGCAGCCACACACTTCTAATTAAGCTCTCTAATCCAGATATTCCGAAAGCTGATGGGCTCGCTCTTGTCGCCATGCGCCTGCAGCTTGATCGGAGCGGCAGTATACGCCTTGTAGAACGGCTTGCCGATATACAGCGTCTGGCCCTTCAACTCGAAGTGATTCTCCACCAGAACGCCGTTGAACAAGACCGTGACATAGGCCGGAGTCTTCAGCGAACCGTCGCTATTGAACGTCGGCGCCGTCCAAACCACATCGTAAGTCTGCCACTCTCCCGGCTTGCGCGTCGGATTGGCTAGCGGAATAGCTTGCTTGTAGATGCTGCCGGCCATGCCGTTCACGTAAGTCTTGTTCTCGTAGGAATCGAGGACCTGCAACTCATAACCGTCGTCGCCAGGTCCAGTGGAGGCCAGAAACACACCACTGTTGCCGCGTGCCTGACCACTGCCGGTGATGTTTGTGGGAACTTTCCACTCGACGTGAAGCTGGTAGTTCTTGAAGCTCCGTTTGGTCTGGATGCTTCCCTCGCCTTTGCTTACGGTCATCACTCCATCGGCAACCGTCCATTTGGCGGGCGTCTGGTCACGGACCGAAAGCCACTCGTCCATATTTTTGCCATCGAAGAGCACGATCGCATCGGAGGGAGGCGCTCCACAGGTGGCGCCGGGGGTCACAACCGCGGGGACCGGCTCCCAGATTTCCGTCTCCTCAGGTTTGGGTTTGGCTGGCGATTGGGCGACAAGCGGGAAGGCTACGGCAAGCACAGCCGCGGACACGAGGAGTCTCGAAAACTGAATGCGCATCATGAGACGAAAATATACTGAAATTGGGTCGATTTGGCCAAGATGCGAGCCGTCAAGCCTTCAGGAGTGCACACCGGTCAGTCCAAGTTGTTTGCCGATCATCCGGTCAACCATTCTCTTGGGGAGCAGTCGTAGAAGCGTCCAATTCTTAAACCGCTGCGGCACAACGGCATAACGAGCACGTGGGTGAACCGTGGTGAGTGCAAGAAATACAGCTTGGCCCAGACGCTCCGGGGCCAGCCCTCTCCTGCCCTCTGCAACCGCGTATTTGCGAAATCGTTCCATTATGTCTTTGTAGTCAGTCTTCTCGTATGCGGTCATATCCTCAGCTTCGCCCTTGTCCCAGATCGCAGTGGCAACGGAGCCGGGCCCAACCACGATGACATCAATCCCGTAGAGCATCAGTTCCCGTCTCAGCGTCTCTGACATTCCTTCAAGCCCAAATTTGGAGGCGACATAGGCTCCTAAGAACGGCATGCCGATCTTGCCGCCTACCGAGCTGATATTGATGATCCGTCCAGCTGGGCCCTGCCGCTTGCGATCTGTTCCCAGCAGAGGTGCAAAGGCCTGTGTCACTGAAAGCGGCGCGATCAGGTTTACCTCGAGTTGCCGGCGAAAGGCCTCCAATGGGAGGTAAAGGAGAGGGCCGGGAACAACGACACCGGCGTTGTTGACCAGGCCGGCCAGAGTGCCAGACCCAAGCTGGCCCCTTACCTGAACTGCTGCGCGATCGACGGCATCTGAGTCTGTTACATCCATGATCAGCGGACTGAAGCCGCTGCCAAACTCCCGCTGGAGACGATCGGCGTCAGCTTCTTTTCGAACGCTGCCAAACACGCGGAATCCTTTGGCAAGCAGCACCTTCGTGATGCCCCAGCCGATCCCGGTGGAGACTCCAGTCACCACTACACTTTGCTTTCCGGCCATTATCATTTCTCCTTTGGCGGCTAAGGTGTACAGCGCACACCATCCAACATGTTCACCGTACACTTTCAGATTTGAGATGTCAAGATGTACAGTGTTCCGGTATGCCTTATCCCTCGAAGACAGATCGACAAGCCATTCTCTCGGCTGCTCTGAAACAGCTGACTCGCGAAGGTTTGCGAAGTATGTCGTTGCGCAGTCTTGCCGCGTCCCTGGGCGTCGCGCCGAACGCTCTGTATCGCTACTTCGCCGACCGGGCGGCATTAGAGGCTGCGATGAGCGCCGAAAGCGCGCGTCAGCTTGAATCCGTTCTCAAGCGGGCGGCGCGACAAAAACGGCCGGTGGATGCGGTTCGCAGCATGGCCTTGGCATACGTCCGTTTCGCCCGCGAGAACCCTCACCTTTACGGGTTGTTGATGGCGCCTTGTGCTCCGTCCGAGGAGGATGCCGAGTCCCATCAAGATTTATGGAAATTCGTTGTCGATCAAGTGGCCCTCATCTCCACACAAAGCCGCGCGCGTGAAGCGGCGGTGGCTCTCTGGGCGCTCCTTCATGGGACAGTGGCACTCGAAGCGGCACAGGTATTCGGTGAAGAAAAACCGTTCAGCGGGTTTGAGTTCGGACTCGACGCATGGCTGACGGCTGCGGCCAACCATGCGGATGGCACATCGGGTCGCCAGAGCAAAAACGCCGGTTTGGCCAAGCGTTAGCGGATGCTCAATGATTCTTGACCTCGACATCAGGGAGCCTTGTTCTCGGCCCCGCCGAGCCGGGCCGCTTGCGTCAGGAGGTAATTCCGCTCCGGGATACTTGTCGTGCGTCCTGCGGCAATCCGGTAATGCATGACTGCGGTCTCATGGTCGCCAGCCATTTCCAGCAGATGGGCGCGCACCGCGTCGAGACGATGATGGCCGGCAAGGCGTTGGTCCGAGTCGAGTACTCTCAGCAGTTCCAATCCTTTAGATGGGCCATGCACCATGGCCGCAGCGATGGCACGATTAAGCATCACCATGGGATTGCCGGACATGCGTTGGAGGAGTTCATACAGCGCCAGGATCTGCGGCCAGTCAGTATCCTCGGGCCGGGCCGCTTCGTCATGAACAGCGGCGACGGCGGCCTGTAGTTGGTAGGCGCCAATCGACCCCTTCGCCAGGGCCGTGGTTAGCAGCGCGACGCCCTCGGAGATTTTCGTCTGATCCCACAGAGTCCGGTCCTGCCGGGGAAGCGGGATCATCTCATCGTCAGCTCCCATACGTGCTGCGCCGCGCGCATCGGTTAATAACATAAGCGCCAGCAGTCCGCCGACCTCCGCATCATCCGGCAGCAAGGTATGGATGGCGCGCGTCAGGCGGATGGCCTCGCTCGACAGCTCGAGCCGCTGCAGATGCGGGCCGACGCTGCTGCTGTAGCCCTCGTTGAAGATCAGGTAGAGCACATGCAGCACGGCACGAAGACGTTGCGCCCGCTGCTCGCTGGTCGGCAACCGGAACGGCACGCCGGAAGCCTTGATGCTGCTCTTGGCGCGACTGATCCGCTGTGCCATGGTCGCCTCGGGAACCAGGAATGCGTTGGCAATTTCGGCCGTGGTGAGGCCGCCGACTGCCCGTAACGTGAGAGCGATAGCTGAAGACGAAGTGAGGGCGGGATGGCAACACATAAAGAGCAGGATGAGCGTGTCGTCCTGTTCGGTTTCGCTCCCAGCATCGACGGGCGGCGCCAGTTGGTCCATCTCCAGGGCCGCGGCGGTCTCGCGCTGCCGGCGGGCCACTTCGCTGCGCACGTGATCCGTCATGCGGCGAAAGGCGACCTGAATCAGCCAAGCCCGCGGATTGTCGGGCACGCCTTCGGTCGGCCATTGCACAGCCGCCGCAATCAGGGCCTCTTGCACAGCGTCCTCTGCGGTGGCGAAGTCGCGAAAACGGCGAATCACCGCTCCGAGCACCTGCGGCGCAAGATCGCGCAGCAGGTGCTCGGAACGGATGTCTAACCCTCGGCCCGTCACGGCAGTTCTTCGGTCCTTCGACTCATGATTTGCCGCACTTCGATCGGCATGCTCAACGGTACGCCGCCGGGGCCCGGGCCGGCCGACAATCGGGAGGCAATCTCATAGGCTCGTTGCGGACTATCGACGTCGACCATCCAATAACCGAGAAGAAACTCCTTTGCCTCGGGGAAGACTCCATCGGTAATTGGCGTACCGTCCTTGGCGGCTCGCACAACCTTGGCCTGTTCCGGCGGCCCCAGGGACTCATTGGCCACAAACTCTCCGGATTCACTTAGCTCTTTGTTGAGTCCCTTCAGATGTGCGAAGTGCGCTCCGATATCCTTCTCGGACCATGCCCTGTACGCGTCGACGCCCGCTTTTGCGCCGGTCATCAGCAAAATGTACTTCATGTCTACTGCTCCCTTCCATCTTCGAGTTGGTTTCTGCGCTTTCACAGGGTAGTCGGAGCATGCGGCACGTTCTCGACATCCTGCACAGATTTTTTAGAAAAAAAATAACTTCCCAGCGCTGTGTAGATTTCGCGGTTTGTGATTCGACGTTATTTCAGAGGTGCAAAGATGCCAGGGAATGCAGCAGTCATGGAAACTTTCAGCGATTGGACCGCCGCCTGCGAGGTACAGCAACGGTTTATGCAGCACCTGGGCACAACGATCGATACTCTGAGTTACAGCGCGCGTTGCCGGCAGGTAGGCGAGCTCGGCGGCGATTGTTATGATTTTTTGCCATTGTCGAATAATCGTCTGGCGCTAGCAGTCGGGGATGCCTCTGGCAAAGGCCTCGCCGCGGCGCTCATGATATCGAATGTCCAGTCGTCGTTGCGCACCGCCGCCTCATTCGCAGAAAACAACGTGGCCGCAGTGCTCGGGGCGGTGAATCGACAGGTCTACGCATCCTCACTCGCAGATCGCTATGCCACGGTATTTTATGGCGTTTTCGATGAAGCAACGCGCACTCTTCGGCACGTGAACGCAGGCCACAATCCGCCGATGGTCATTCGCCGGGACCAGTCGATCATTTGGCTGGAGACCGGCGGTCCACCCGTCGGCATGTTCCCGGATTTCACCTATGTGGAAAGCGCAGTTCAGCTGAACCCGGGGGACCTGGTCGTTGCCTACACCGACGGGGTCACTGAAGCAGTCAATCCGGCCGGCGAGGAGTGGGGCGTGGAGGGTCTGCAAAAAGCAGCGGCCGAAAGCGAAGCACAATGCGCTGACGACCTAGTCCACGAGATCTTCGCGTCCATGGACGAATTTTCCCGAGGACGTCAGACGGATGATGCTACGGTGATAGTCTTGCGAGTGCACTGAGCTCGATGTGTTCCCTGATCAAAAGGATGCGTATCCGAAGTCATCGGATGAATGGAGAGCATGGCGAGGAAACCAAAACCCAACAAGCGCGAAGCCATTCTCAACGCGATGCTCGACGTGGTGGCGGAGCGGGGCTTCCACGAAGCTCCCATGTCGCTTGTTTCCGAGCGCTCGGGGGCAAGTGCGGGCGTGATCTACCACCACTTCGAGAGCAAAGAGGCAATCATCCAGGCCCTGTACGAGCGGGTCCGCGAACTGAAGCGTGCCGGCCTTCTGGAAGGTTACTCGCCGGATATGGATGCCAAGGAAGCATTCATCCTGGTGTGGACGAACTGGTACAACTTCTACCGTAAGCACCCGCGAGAGATGCGCTTCCTGCACCAGTACGAGGCTGCGGGCTTCATCTGCCAGCCGGAGAAGAATCCGCACCCCGACAAGAAGGCGATGGAGTTCCAGCGCCGCTTCCGCAGCCAATCGAGCGGCGGGGTTTTGAATAACCTGCCTCCCGAGGTCATACAAGAGCTGACATTCGGGGTCGTGGAACGGCTGGCCCGGCAACCGCGCAAGCTGGCTCCAGCCACCTTGCGAACGGTGGCGGAGAAAGTGTGGGAGGCGGTCAAGGCCGACTAGAACGAACGTTCGGTCTAGTAGTGTAGAATGTTGCCATGAGCAACGAACTTGTTCTTGTCACCGGCGGCTCCGGATTTATCGGCAGCCATTGCATCCTGCAGCTCCTGGCTGCAGGCTATAAGGTGCGCACTACGGTGCGAAGCTTGAAGCGCGAGGGCGACGTGCGCGCCATGCTGAAGCAGGGCGGCGCCGAGCCGGGGGATCGGCTATCTTTCGTCGCTGCCGATCTTGAAAAGGACGCGGGCTGGGCGGAGGCTGTTGCCGGCTGCACCTATGTGCTGCACGTAGCGTCGCCGCTTCCCCCAAACCTTCCCAAGCACGAAGACGAGCTGATCGTGCCGGCGCGCGAAGGCACACTCCGCGTGCTGCGTGCCTCGCGAGACGCCGGGGTAAAGCGCGTGGTGCTGACTTCATCGTTCGTGGCCATCGGGTATGGGCATAAGCCGCGGACAACGCCCTTCGATGAGACAGACTGGACCGACCCCAATGGCAAGGGCGTGGCCCCCTACGGGAAGTCGAAGACCCTGGCAGAACGCGCTGCCTGGGATTTCATTGCCAGGGAAGGCAGGAGCCTGGAGCTTTCCGTCGTAAACCCGGTGGGCGTCTTCGGGCCGGTCCTGGGGCCCGACTATTCGGCCTCGATCCTCATGGTGCAGCGCCTGATGGATGGCGCCTTGCCCGGTTGCCCCCAGCTCTATTTTGGCACCGTGGATGTGCGCGACGTGGCCGAGCTGCACCTCCGCGCCATGACTCATCCCGCGGCGAACGGCCAACGCTTCCTAGCGGTCGCCGGCGATTTCCTGTCGTTCCTCGATATCGCCAAAGTGCTGAAGAGGCGCATGGGCGCGGCAGCCAGGAAAGTCCCCACCAGGCAGCTGCCCAACTGGATGGTTCGCCTTGCCGCGATGCGCGATCCGGCAGTAAAGCTCATCTTGCCTGAACTGGGCAAGAAAAAGACCGGCACCAACGAAAAGGCCAGGCGCATGCTGGGCTGGGCCCCGCGTTCCAACGAGGAGGCCATTGTCGCGACAGCCGAAAGCTTGGTGCACCTCGGCCTGCTGAAGGACAGCCCCCAAAAACGTAATGCAGCCTGAGCAGCTTGCGGAAGAACCCGGAAGCGGGATGAGAGCGGTCCTCGGCGATCTGCGTCTGGTTCCCTGAGCAAGGACGGGTGTTGCGTTCAGGAAAGGCGCACCGCAGGTCCCTCCACGGCACGCCGGGACAGGTCGGCTTCGCTCGGGATGACAAGGGTGGGGTAGCGCTTTCATGAGGAATTGCAGCTGGACTGCGAACCTTTGCAGCCACTAGCTAATTCCTGATGGAAGCGCTACCCCACCCTTGTCATCCCGAGCGAAGCCGACCTGTCCCGGCGTGCCGTGGAGGGACCTGCGGTGCGCCTTTCCTGAACGCAACACCCGTCCTTGCTCCCGACTCTAATGGGATTCCTTCTGAACCGCAGATTTGTTGTCAGTGCGCGGCCGATGAACCGCCGCCGACCTTGAAGTATTTTGTCAAAAGAGCCAACGGAGCCACGATCAACGTGATCACTCCGAGAATGAAGAAGCAATCCATAAAACCCAGAAGCCTGGTCTGAGCGATAAGCTGATTGTAATAGTGGCTGTATGCGGCGGTCATGGCATCCGCGGGCGAATAGCCACGTTGCTGCAAAAATGCCGCGGTCTGTTTCACCGCATTTTGCAACGTTTCCGACGATGAGGTCAGGTTGTCTCCCACCCGCGCCTGGTGAAGGTCTTGCCGGCGCTCCGCCATGGTCGTGACCAGCGAAACGCCGACGCTCCCTCCCCAGTTGCGGAAGAAGTTGGTCAGGGACGATGCCTTGTTATTCTGCTGCGGCGTCAGTTGCGAATAGGCGATCACGGTCAGCGGGACGAAGAAGAAAGCATACCCGAAGCCCTGCAGCCCGCGAGCCAGGGCATAGTGGGTGTAATCCGTATCCAGGTTGAAGTGGCTGTAATGCAGGAAGGAAATACCCACTACCACGACAGCGCCAAAGAGCAGTATGCGCGGGTGGACGATGCCGCGTTGTACCAGCTGCGCTCCCACCGGCGCCAGAAACGTGATCACCAGGGCGCCGGGCCCGAGCACCAGGCCTGCGTCGATGGCTCGATAGCCATAAAGCGACTGCAGTATCTGCGGAATCATGGTGGTCGAAGCAAACAGCCCCACGCCGAAGATGAAGTAGAAGACGTTTGCGATAGCAAAGTTGCGAACCTTGAGCATCTTCAGATCAATTACAGGATCGGGATGTCGAAGCTCCCAGAAGACAGCTGTTGTAAGGCAAATTCCCGCGATCATAGTCGCCCAGACGATGTGGCTTGAGCCGAACCAGTCGTCAATCTGACCTCGATCAAGCAGAAACTCGAGAGCGGCCGAACCAAGTCCGACCAGGCTGATGCCTATTCCATCGATCCTGAGTTTGCCGTCTGCCGATCGCACGCTCTTTCTTTCCTCTGCGAAGGAGGGCGGGTCGTGAACGAATCGGTTGGTGAAAAAGAGTGACAGGGCGCCGATCGGAATATTGATGAAAAATATCCATCGCCAGTTGTAGTTGTCGGTGATCCATCCGCCCAGCACCGGCCCGATCGCAGGAGCAGTGACGATGGCAACCGTGTACAGTGCGAAGGCCAAGGCCCGCTTATTGGCGGGAAAAGTATCTACCAGGATCGCCTGTTCGACCGGGGCCAACCCTCCTCCGCCCACACCTTGAAAGACCCTGGCAGCGAGCATGATGCCTAGGGTGGGGGCCAAGCCGCAGCACAGCGAGGCGACCGTGAAGAGGCCCACGCAAGCCATGTAGTAATTCTTGCGCCCGAAGACTCGCGAGAGCCACGCCGACATGGGCAGCACAACAGCATTCGCCACCAGATACGTCGTGAGTATCCAGGTCACCTCGTCGAACGATCTGCCCAGGCCGCCGCCAATGTAAGGCAACGAGACATTGGCGATCGACGTATCCAGCAGCTCCATGAATGTCGCAAGCGTTACCGTAAGAGCCACGACCCACGGGTTGATCGCTGCTTGCCGTGGAGTTCGAGCTGGTGCGGCTACACTGGTTGCCAAATATTTCCCCCAAGACTTGTTGAACGAGAAACAGCCGACGCGAAAATTCGCAAATTTACCGGGCGATTGTCTTGTTGAATGGATTCAGCAGAAAAGAGACCGATGCGTCTTTTTTTTTGCTAGTCTGGTAGACGCCATGGGCAAAGGACAGGAAACCAGGCAACGGATCATCGAGCAGGCCGCTCCGCTGTTCAACCAGGGCGGGATGGCCGGATGTTCCATGCAGGACGTTCTGCATGCCACCGGCCTCAAGAAGGGCGGACTTTACCGGCATTTCTCCAGCAAAGAAGCATTAGCTGCGGAATGCCTGAAATATTCACTTGCGCTTGTCTTTCGAGCCCGCTCCGGCAACGCTGAGCACATTCCCAACTCGATCGACAAGCTTCGTTACCTGGTTGATCGATTCGTGTCTACTCCTTCTCCGATGAAGGGTGGGTGTCCCCTCATGAACGCTGCCGTCGACTCGGATGATGGTGACCCTCAACTGCGAAGGATCTCCCTCCAAGGCCTGCGAGCATGGAAATCCAGACTTCTTCAGGTTCTGAAAGAAGGCATCGAACGGGGAGAGGTGGTGAGCGGAACCGACCCCGCCCGGGTTGCGAACACCGTGATAGCGATTCTGGAAGGGAGCCTGCTGATCAGCCGGATCGAGCGGACGTCAACCGCCATGGAGGATGCGAGAGTGCATCTCGACACCCTCTTTGATGGGCTCGTGCGCGCAGGCCGGCAGGATTCTGCTAAAAGATAACGGCTGTGTGATGCCACGTTTCGCGAACGCCCAGATCATTAGCCATGATCGCTATGCGGCGAAGCATGGATCAGGCACGATCCCGTCGAAGAGCCTCCAGCATGGTCGGGTGGTCAATGAAGAATTGCGTTTGTATCACTAAATCATCCCGGACGAGCCAGACATGAGCGATGGGAACGCGATAGCTCGCGCCCGTCGCGTTCACCGTTCCGTGTGTCCATCCGATCGCCACGACGTGATCCCCGGCGCTGATCATTCTTTCTATATCCAGTGTGGAATTAATATGCGAGCCCAGCTTGCCAAAAAACTGCCGGGCTCCATCGTGACCGCGATAGACGCCTCCCCACGGCAACTCCTCGGACTGCATTATCTCGATATCGGGAGACAATAAACTGAAGACCTTGGGCAGGTCGCGGCGGCCAAACGCATCATAAAGCTCCTGGACGGTCTGCGTGGGACAACGTTGCAACGGGCACCTCCATACGGATCTGGTAGAAGATCGAAGGCCTGATCAGAGCGCTTCGATGCAAGCCTTCAAGGCTGTTAGTTCATCGTCCATCAGCTTCATGCCACCCTCGAACGCCTCCATCGGCATGGCATCCGGCTTGGTGAGCGTGATCATGTAGACGGAGCTGGAAGATCCGATCGGAACAGCCCGGGCCGTGACCGACCAGAATCCTTCGCCTGCGTCGATGAAATCGTGATCGAGAATTCCATTGGGCTTCTGATAATGGGGAATAAGGTAGCCTCTCCCCCGGGGCGTATCCATTTCCCAGCGCCCATTCCCCACTGGCTTGATGGACTTCACATTATGAATGGCCCACTTGGGCATAGTGGTCGGGTCAGCGAGAAAGGCGTAGGCGTTGTCGACAGGCCGCTCTATCTGGATATATTTTGTAACCGAAACAGGCATGATTGTTATCTCCTCCTCTAGGTAATTGGGATTTGCTTAAGTTTGTTGGCCGCAACCAGCTTCTTCAGTGTTGCGACAAGTCGATCTCGTTCCCCCACAGGCAACTGCGAGAAGAATTCGTGGTCGTTCTGGTCGGCAAGGGCCGCCAGCTTGGGTACCAGCATCCGGCCGGCGGCGGTCAGGCGAACGTCTTGAAAGCGCCGATCGCCGGCAGCTTCAGCACGGCTCACAAGATCCTTCTGAACCAGGCGTTCAATCAGTTTGGAGATGGCGCCACGAGTCAATCCAGTCGCAGCGGCAAGCGCACTGGGAGACGTAGCACTCGCGTCAAACATCTCCCGAAGCACCACCCATTCGGCCATTGTCACGCCGCTTCCAACCAGCTTCCGGGCAAAACCATGGGAGACGTGATTGGAAACAAATCGCAGCCAGAAGCCAGTGTGACTTCTTAGATCGCTCACGCCCACTGCAGAAGTTCGTGTGCTCATGTACAAATAATAGTTTCCATGGAAACAGTTGTCAAGGAATCTTTTATGGCATGATTCGACCCTGCATTGCCTCAGTCTTGGTGGTGATCAGCTCGCGCGTTCACTAAATGCTTTGCGCGACCGCAGGATGGCTTCACGATGCCGCTCGGCCCAGATCCATACGCCGCAGAAAGCTTCTCCCAGGCTCAGCCCAAGCTCGGTCAACTCGTACTCCACTCTGGGCGGGATGACGGGAAAAACGGTGCGCACGACAAGCCCGTCCGCTTCCATCTGGCGAAGCGTCTTGGTCAGCATCTTCTGGCTCACGCCTCCGATTAGTTCACCCAGGCGGGTGAAACGCAGGCGGCCATGATCGCTAAGCACCTCGAGGGCAAGCATCGTCCACTTATCGGCGACCCGTCCGATGATCTCGCGAACCAGTGCGTCCAACTCGGGATCATCCTGCTGCGGCGGCCCCGTGTGCATCCCATGGTTGCGGGAGGGTAGCTCGGGCTTTATGGTTGCGTTTCTCATGTCGACACTCTCCTTTGGGTAAGTATGGCGCTTTCAAGTGCCTACTTCCCAATGGTTCGTGTCCATCATACGATCGAAATCAGGAGAAGATCATGCAAATCACCGGCAATACAATTTTGATTACAGGCGGCGGCTCCGGCATTGGCCGAGCTCTTGCAGAAGCTTTCCACTCTGAGGGGAACCAGGTTGTCATCGCAGGCCGCCGTAAAGAACTGCTCGACGATACAACGGCAGCGAATCCAGGGATGAAGTCTGCCATCTTCGATATCGGAAACGGGAGCGCAATCCCGAGCTTTGCAGACAAACTCAAGGCCGACTTTCCCACCCTGAACGTCGTCATCCACAATGCGGGCATCATGCGCCTGGACTCGCTGCGGGACGGCGCCGTTGCGGATGCCGAGGCCACCATTGCGACGAATCTGCTGGGGCCGATTCGCCTGACCGCGGCACTGCTACCGTTATTCTTGAAACAGCCACACGCTACGATCATGACGGTTTCCTCTGGATTGGCATTTGTGCCGATGGCGACGACTCCGGCTTACTGCGCGACCAAGGCGGCGATTCACTCGTACACGCAATCGCTGCGCTACCAGCTAAAGGACACTTCCGTGCAAGTGCAGGAACTCATCCCTCCCTATGTCCAGACGGAATTGGCCGGGACACGGCAGGCAAACGATCCCAACGCGATGCCGCTGAAAGACTTTATCGCTGAAACGATGAAGATCCTCAAAACCTCGCCCGACGCCAGCGAGATCTGCGTCGAGCGGGTGAAGCCGTTGCGCTTTGCCGAGGCCAACGGGGGCTATGATGCATTCTTCAAGAACTTCAACGATGCAGTAGCGGCTGCCATGGCAAGACACTAAGGAGAGGCGATGAGAGAGCGGACACCGATGGATCCGGCACTGCGAAGCTTTCTGGATGCGCAGGCTGCGGCCGCAGGGCCTATGCCGACTTCTGACGCAGAGTTGGTCAGCGCGCGGCGGATGCTCATTGTTCGCGCGCTGGAGAGCCGCTCGTCCATACCCGGCCTGCCCAATAAGGTCGAGGCACGCGACGTCGCGATTTCCGGGGCGCTATCCGGGCGCCTGTACACACCGGCGCGCTCCGCAGAGAAGTTGCCGGTGCTGGTCTACTTACACGGCGGCGGCTGGGTGGCGGGCTCGGTCGCGACGCACGACCCGTTTTGCCGCCTTTTGAGCGAGGCAGCCGGCGTGATCATCGTCTCGGTCGATTACCGGCGGGCGCCGGAACATCCTCATCCCGCAGCCCTGGAGGATGCGCTCGCCGCCGTCCACTGGGCCGCCAATAACGCGGCGCAATGGGGCGGGGACGCGGCGCGGCTGGCTCTGGGCGGCGACAGTTCCGGCGGCCACCTCGCCGCAGTGACCGCCAACCGGCTTTGCGCCACGCATGAAGGGCCCGCGTTGCGCGGCTTGCTGCTGCTCTACCCTGTCACCGATCACCCCAGCGCGAACCATCTCTCCTACACCGAGAATGCAACGGGCAACGGGCTCGAAGCGAAGCTCATGCGCTGGTTCTGGGAACAGTATGCGCGCGAATTTTCGCCGGACGATCCAGATGTGTCACCGCTGCGCTTACATAAGGTACCATCGCTACCTCCGGCTTTCGTGGCAACGGCGGAATACGATGTGTTGCGCGATGACGGGATCGCGTACGCGGAAAAGCTCGGAGCAGCAGGCGTTGCTGTAACCCACATGCACACACCGGATATGCATCACAACTTCCCCGTACATCCGGCGACAGTGGCGCGGTTCCCGCAATGTGACTCCGCACTCACCCGGATCGCGGCGTGGCTGCGGGCAACGCTTGCTGCGGCCACGTAGCTCCCGAAGGAGCTTGTGTTATAGCAAAGCCAGAAGGAATAGGACGGGTGCCCCGGTTCGCCAAACCTGCCCCGGCTCGCCGTGGGGCGTACCTGCGCCAAAAGCGATGGGGCGTACGCCATGAACGCCTATTTATTGGTGGCCCTACGCCTGGCCGGCTTCGCCTTGCTTCCGTTGCCGGACCGCCCCTTCCCTTTCAACTGGATGTTGTGGGCGTTGACAATAGCCTTAATCAGTCCCGGAAAGCGGTTCTCGATCTCAGCGCAGCGAGAGGTGTTGTGTATCTCAACGCCTCGCCGCTCGCTGTGAATCAAACCTGCCTCCCTAAGTGCCTTGAAGTGCTGAGAGAGCGTCGATTTGGGTATCGTTTTGTTGCTGACACTAAGAAAAGTCGAGCAATTTTGCGAACAATCCGAGCCGACGATATCGGCATAGATGGCCACACGCACGGGGTCGGAGAGTGCGTGGAGAATCGCTTCCACCGTAACGTCTCCAACCGAAGGGTGGAAGAGGGGCCTCATAATTGTTCATCATATCTTCACATTACGACTTGTTCAATAGTTCGCATTTTCAGAACTATTGAATCCTTGCCGAACCGCTGCCCATCATAACCTGCAGCAAAGGGTCCATTTCGACACCTGCAATGGTAAAGGGGAACCGCATATGAGCAAACTGAAGGGTAAGGTAGCCGTGGTTACGGGCGCATCCAAAGGTATTGGAGCCGCCATCGCCAAATCACTCGCCGCGGAAGGCGCATCTGTAGTGGTGAACTACGCGTCCAGTAAATCGGGCGCAAGAACCGTCGTCGACGCCATTACGGAAGCCGGTGGCACCGCTGTCGCCGTGAAGGGTGACGTTTCCAAGGCCTCCGAGGCCGAAGGGATTATCGACGCAGCCATCAAAAATTACGGCCGGCTCGACATTCTGGTCAACAACTCCGGCGTCTACGAGTTCTCCCCGATTGAGGCGGTTACCGCAGACGAGTTCCACCGCATCTTCAACATCAATGTGCTTGGCTTGCTGCTCACCACGCAGGCGGCCCTCAAACACATCGGCGAGGGCGGCAGCATCATCAACATCGGCTCCCTCGTCAGCCGCATCACGCCCGCAGCATCCTCCATCTACACTGGAACCAAGGGCGCAGTGGACGCCATCACCGGCGTGTTGGCCCGCGAGCTTGGGCCGAAGAAGGTCCGCGTGAACGCGATCAATCCCGGGATGGTCGAAACCGAAGGCACACACGCCGCCGGCTTCCACGACTCGGACTTTCAGAAATCGATCGTCTCACAGACTCCCCTTGGTCGCGTAGGTCAACCCGGCGACATCGCTTCGATAGCCGTCTTTCTAGCTTCCGATGACTCTGGTTGGCTAACGGGCGAGCAGATCCTTGCCGGCGGCGGCCTCCGTTAACAGCGAACATCACTAACAAAAGGGAGTAGACGATGGGCAAACTGGACGGAAAAGTAGCGGTGATCACAGCAGCAACCTCAGGCATGGCACTCGCGACCGCCAAGCTATTCGTGGAAGAGGGCGCGTATGTCTTCATTACCGGGCGACGCCAAGAGAAGCTGGATGAGGCAGTGAAAGCCATTGGCCGCAATGTAACCGGCGTTCAAGGCGACGCTTCGAACCTGGACGATCTGGACCGGCTGTACGAGACGGTCAAAACGACGAAGGGAAAAATCGACGTCCTGTTCGCCAGCGCCGGCACGGGCGAGTTGGCGAAGCTGGGCGAGATTACCACGGAACAATTCGACAATACCTTCAACCTGAATGTGCGGGGCACGCTGTTCACGGTGCAGAAGGCGCTGCCGCTGTTCAACGACGGAGGTTCGATCTTCATGAACGGATCGATCGCGACCGTCAAGGGCTTTCCGGCATTTAGCGTCTACAGCGCGAGCAAGGCCGCAGTGCGCTCCTTTGCGCGCACCTGGCTGATCGACCTGAAGGAACGCAAAATAAGGGTGAACGTGCTCAGCCCGGGAACGATCGATACGCCGATATTGGACCCGCTCGGGCCGGACGCAAAGAAGTACTTCGAATCGCTGATTCCGCGCGGGGAAATCGGACGCCCGGAGGAGATTGCCACCGCAGCGCTCTTCCTGGCTTCGAGCGACTCCAGTTTCGTCAATGGCATCGAACTGTTCGTGGATGGCGGTGTCGCGCAGATTTGAGCTTCCTTCATCGTCTGGGGCTGTCTTGGGCACGACCCCATCCTTGAACCCGTTCTTTGGGCTCCAGGATGGGGTTTTAAATTGCGCAGGAAGCGCTCCACACTCCGATAGCTGCATAATGGTTGCTGCGATCTAGACACGGAGCGCCATGCATCGTCGTGAATTCAACCAGTTGATGTTCGGGGCAACTTTGGGAAAGGTCCTCTCCCGCGGGTATGCCCAGACCCTACCTCCCCAAAGTGGATCCCGTTTCTCCGTGATGCTATGGACACTGGAGAAGCAAGCGCCATTCGATCGCTGCCTCGAAATCGTTGCTGAAGCCGGCTACCAGGGCGTAGAGCTGACTGGTCAATTTCAGAAATGGTCGAGCGACGAGACGCGGCGGGTGATGGCAAAGATGCGTTCGCTGGGATTGACCTTCGACATGTTGAGCGGAGTCAAGGCCGGCTTTGCTGACCCCGGCGGCGCGAGCGAGTTCCTGGCCCAAGCCACGGCGCAAATGAACGCAGCAAAACAGCTGGAGAGCCCGCAAATTAATCTCAAATCTGGCAATCGGATAGACAATCTGTCGCGCAGCGTTCAGCACGCTGCATCGGTTGAGAACCTCAAGCGTGCTGCTGATCTTGCCGCGGCAAATCATGTGCAGATCGTGGTCGAACCGATCGATCCCCTGGAAAATCCAAATATGTACCTGACCTCTGTTAGCGAAGCATTCGATATAATTCGCGCGGTCAATAGCCCCCAGGTCAGGGTGTTGTACGACTTCTACCACGAACAGCGCGCCTACGGTAATTTGATAGAAAAGTTGGAGCAAAACATCGATCTTGTTGGATTGGTGCACATTGCGGATGTGCCCGGGCGCCACGAGCCTGGAACCGGGGAGATCGACTACCTCGAACATCTATCGCAAGCTTGGCCAACTGAAATACGACAAGTTCATAACCATGGAGTTCTACCCCACACAAGACCCGGTAGCGACACTAAGAAAGGCGCGGCTGGATGCCAAGCAGGCCTTGAGTGCAGCGGCGACCACATCGTAGACTGGCGGCTACCGCGTCCTGGCGGTAAGATCGAATAGCATGCAACTCGGTTTCGTAAGCGCCATTCTCCCCGACCAAACGCTGGAAGAAGTATTCGCTATCGGCAAAGAGACGGGCTATAGCTGTGTGGAGCTGATGTGCTGGCCGGTGGGCAAAGCCGATCGCCGCTACGCGGGCGTCACCCACATCGACGTCAACAACTTTAAACCCGCGGACGTCCCCCGGATTTTGGGCCTTGAAGAAGTTCACGGCATCGACATCAGCGGACTGGGTTACTATCCAAACCTACTTACAGCCGATCAGGAGGCAGCGCGGGTGGCTGCCTTACACCTGAGACTTGTCATCAGCACGGCAAAGATGCTCAACCTCACAGTCGTCAGTACGTTTGTCGGCCGCGACTGGACCCGATCCGTAGAGGACAACTGGCCTCGCTTCCTATCTGTCTGGAAGGATCTGATCGCTTATGCGGAAGACCAGGGGGTTCGGGTCGCCATCGAGAACTGCCCCATGATTTTTACTGCCGACGAATGGCCCGGGGGGAAGAATCTTGCGTCCAGTCCCGCGATCTGGCGGCGCATGTTCGAGGAGATTCCCAGCCCGAACTTTGGACTCAATTACGATCCGTCGCATCAGGTCTGGCAGCAGATGGACCATATCGCCCCGCTCAGGGAATTTTCTTCGCGCATATTCCGCGTTCATCTGAAGGACGTAGCCGTCGATCGGCAAAAGCTGAACCAGGTAGGCATCCTCGCCTATCCCCTCGAGTTTCATAGCCCGAAGCTGCCAGGGCGCGGGGATATCGACTGGGCGAAGTTTCTACACGCGCTGAAAGATTCGGGTTATGACGGACCGGTCTGCGTGGAGGTCGAGGACCGGGAGTTCGAAGGCGACCTGGCACATCGCAAACAGGCTCTCGCCTTCAGCTCAGAGTACCTGCGGCCATTAATCAGTACATAATCCAACCGCCGTCGACATTCAGTGTCTGGCCGGTCATCGCGTCGCTCAATTCCGTCGATAGAAACAAACACACGCGGGCTACGTCGAGCGGACCGATGCGCCGCTTGAGACTTTGCAGGTCCATGAACTTGTCAGATTCCTTCTTCGGCATCAGCTTTCTTTCCCCCTCGGTTTCGATGGCGCCTGGGGTGATGCAGTTGACGCGAACGTTATGGACCCCCATCTCTCTGGCCAAAGAACGGGTAAACCCAATGATCGCTCCTTTCGATGCGATGTAATGGGTCAAGTTCTCGAGACCGGTAAAGAACGTGACGGAAGAGATATTCACGATCGCACCAGATCGTTGCTCAACCATGTGGGGCATAACAAGTTTTGTGCAGTGAAAGACGCTCTTCAGGTTGATGTCGTGCATTGAATCCCAATGTTCTTCTGTCATTTCCAGGAAGGGCTGCCGGGGATAGATTCCGGCGTTATTGATCAGGATGTCGACGCGTCCAAAGCGGGAGATGGCATCTTCAACAACTTTTGCCATGTCGTGCCGCTTGCCGGCGTTGGCTTCAAAGCCGAACGCCGAGCCGCCTTTGGCTTTTAAATCTGCTGCGACCTTTTTAACCTGCGGCCCATCCAGGTCGGCGAGGAATACGTGGGCCCCATTCTCGGCAAATAACCCGGCCACTCCGGCGCCAATGCCCGCGGCGGCCCCGGTCACGATGGCGACTTTATCCTTGATCAGCTCCATGAGCACTCCTGCATCACAAGGGCTGATCTTATCAAACGTCCGTCCTTACGGCCGCCGCCCGAAAGCAGTTCGCAATGGATGTAGACCGAAGCGATTGGGTCTTTTCGTGGTTTTCTCCCAAAGAAAACCACACCTCGCAATCTTTATCAGGCCACTGTAATTGCGAACTGCTTTATTCTCCCCGCCCTACCTCCAGGCCAAAGTGCGCCAGCTCGCGCTTCTGCATCATGTAGTCGATAAAAAAGCCAACCCCAATCGACAGCGGAATCAAGCCGAAGGCGCCCCCGGAGAGTACTTCGTGGTCGTTCACAATCCACGCCAGCACGAGAAAAGCGAGAATGACCCCAACGCCACTCGATATCAGCACGATCGCGGTTCTGCGCGTGCTCGCAGGTCCCTGGAGTGGGTCTTTCGCCGTCCTGCCTTCAGCGCTCAATACTTTTTCAATATCGCCGGCACTCATTCCCCGCGCCAACATGGCCAAACGCTGTTCGGTTTTTAGCCTCTGCTTGTACGCTCCACCGACAACACCAGCAACAATGGCTACAATCCCAACCAAAAAGGCCCCTAACGGGACCATGAACGGACTCCAATGCCAATCCATAAGCCTTTTACCTCCCCTTCCGACCGCCTTAGACTGTCGGGCCGCTCGAGAGTTTCACCCTCTATCGTGAAACTTTCAGCTAGATTTTTAGTCTGACTCTCCTTGCATGCCGCCGACTCCAGTTTCGAGCAGATCGTCCGGGATCATCAGGCCATGGTCTTTGGCACCCTCATTCGCCTTACCGGCAGCCGCGAACATATCGACGACCTGGCGCAGGAGGTCTTTCTCCGCCTCTACCGGGCGCTTCCAGCGTTTCGCGGGGAATCCCTGCTCAGCACCTATCTCTATCGCATCGTGGCCAACGTGGCCCAGGATGAATGGAAGCGCCGCCGCCGGGAGGAGCGTCCGCTCGTCTCCTTTTCTGAGGAGGAATCGGAGTGGGAGGATCGCCTCCCGCATCCCGGCCCCGATGCCGAGCAGCAGTTTGCGGAGCGACAGTTTCGGTATTCTGTAGAGCAGCAGTTACAGGAACTCAGCCCGGTGGAGAGAACCGTGCTGGTGCTCTATCATCAAGAAGAGCGCAGTTACGAGCAGATTGCGCAGTCGCTCAAACTGCCCATTGGCACCGTGCGCACGCACCTGCATCGTGGCCGCAAAAAGCTTCGCGACGGGATCGAACGGCAGCAGGCAGTGGAAAGGGGAACAACATGGCAGAAGACAAGATGAATCCTGCTTGGCATGCGCAGTCGCTCGATGCAAGAATCCTACGCGCCCTGGAGACCGCTCCTCGAGCCGGAGATTCCCTCCGACTTCGCCGCCAGGGTCGCCCGGCAACTACCTCCGCTTCCGGTGCCGATCCTCTCCCCTGCGCGCTATGGTTACCGTGCGGGTGTGGCGTGCCTGGTTGTGCTGCTTGCACTGATCCTTGCGTTTGCCCGCCGGGCAACGGGCACATCTGTATTCTGGCTTTCGATCGAATCCCTTTTCTGCGTGCAGTTCGCGCTTGTGGCTGTCTGGCTGGCGGTGCGGAACGCAGGCTATACTTTCGCTAGCCTGTTCTAGAGTATTTTTCACTTCCGCTCGGCACCGGGAAGAGCAGCGATGTGGGGCTTTTCCCTCAAAAAAACGCGCGAATGGGATTGGTTGCTTTGTAAACAAAAGTTAAAATGCAGTAGCTAACGCGTTCTCGTACTTCTGCTAGCAGCGGTCCCTAAAAAAAACTCAGCCGGTTTAGGTCGAACTCATCGATGGCCATCAAAATCACCCGCAACGATCCGCGTTATGCGATGTTGCACCGAAGCCGCAATTTACGCTGGGACGCCAACGAGGCCGAGGCGGCGGCCGAAATCGAACTGTGCGAAACCGCGGAGCAGGCGGCGGAAGCATTGCAGCGAATCGTCAACGCAGGCATGCGCCCCACCATCCGCAGCGGCGGTCACTGCTACGAAGATTTCGTGGTCAACAATCCGGGTGGAGCGATCCTGGATCTTAGCCTTCTGAAGAGCGTCAGCCTGCCAGGCGATGGAACGCGCTACCGCATTAGCCCAGGGCTGGAGTTGGGCGAAGTATACATCGACCTGTATAAGCGCCACGGGGTAACCATTCCCGGTGGCAGTTGCTACGAGGTGGGCGCTGGAGGACACATCAGCGGTGGCGGCTATGGCGTGCTCTCGCGGCTGCACGGTCTCACTATCGACTGGCTATCGGCGGTCGAGATTCTTACCGTCGACAGCAAAGGGCATGTAGCGCTCAGGCGGGTCGACAAGGATCATGATCCCGATCTTTTCCGAGCCTGTCGCGGTGGGGGCGGAGGAAACTTCGGCGTGATTACCGGCTTTCTCTTCGACAAGTTGCCCGTTGCGCCCTCTGAGATAGTGAATGCCCACTTGTCCTTTGACTGGACCACCATGACCGAGGACAACTTCGCCGCCATCCTGATGGCATTCGGAGACTACTGGGCCAAGCGAGGAAGCGAAAAGGATACCTGGGGCCTGTTTGCTGCGCTCGGCCTCACTCACGCCTCCTCGGGCCGACTTGGCCTCTCCTTGCAGTTTTGCAACCCCGACGGAAGCTGTGACGACCTGAAGCCCTTAAAGGAGTTCCTCGATCTCTTTCAGAGTTTCGGCCCGCTGGAGACACGCACATCCGCCGCCGGCGAAAAGCGCTTCGCCCAGCGGAGGCCGGCGGTCAACCAGACCCTGGGGCCATACGGCATCGATCGGCTGCTCTGGCTGGAAGCGACGATTGGCGACAGTGGCAGCGGCCACAGCGGGCGCGCCGCATACAAATCCTGTTACATGAAGCAGAACTTTACCCGCGCGGAAGCGAAGTGCATTTTCAAGCAGCTAACGCGCACCGTTCCCGGTGTCGATCTGCGCGGATCGGTCATGGCCGTCGACTCGTACGGGGGAGCCGTCAATGCGAAGGGCTTGGCCGACGTCACTTCGGTTTGGCAGCGCTCGTCCATCATGAAGGTCCAGTTTCAGCAATATTGGGACAACCCGGATGAAGACGCGGGCCGCCTGCAGTGGATGCGCGAGTTCTACACCGACCTCTATTCGCAGCAGGTGGATCCAAAGTACGCCGGCACTCCCTACCCCAACGAATACTACGAAGGCTGCTACATCAACTATCCCGACTGCGACATGCTTGCGTACACCTTCTGGCCCCAGCTCTACTACGGCACGCAGGATCTTTACCCGTTTCTGCAAGAGGTGAAACGGCGTTATGACTCCAACAACATCTTTCACCACAAGATGTCGATCCGCGCCTAGGAGGACCTATGCAGCAGGATGATCGGCGATCGGCGGCAAGATGGACCCGCAGAGAGTTTGTGCGCGGCGCCGCGGGTGTGGTCGCGCTCCCTCACCTGCCGCAGACTGTGGCTGCCTCGGCGCTGCCCCAGCAGTTTGCTTACGTGGCGTCTGGGCAAGGCTCCATCCATGTCTTCAAGTTGAGCGGCGAGCGCTGGACAAGGATACAGCGCGTGCCCAGCCCCGCGCCTGCCTGCATTTTGCTTTCTGCGGCACAGCAAACCCTCTATGTGGCCAACGAGGTAGACGTGCACGAGGGGCTGCCGCGGGGCACTGTCGAAGCCTTCCACATCGATCCTTTTGACGGCCGGCTGACCCTGTTGGGCCGCACGCCACTGTCTCTTTCGGCAACCCACCCCAGGCACATGGCCCTCTCACCAGAGCGGTAAACTGCTCGCCGTGGCCGCTTATGGCGGCGCAATTTACAACCTCTTTCCTATTGCGGAGGACGGCAGCGTGGGCCAGGCGAGCGGCATTTTCAAACAGGCTGGTTGCGGACCCCATGCCCATTCGCAGGCGTCGGCACATCCGCACACTCTGCTCTTCGACACGAGCGGCTGCCATCTGATCTCGTCCGATTTCGGTAGCGACCGGCTGAACGTATTCGCAGTGGAAGGCGGCAGACTAGAACGGCGTTCGCAGCGCGCCACCGGTGACGGGAGTGGTCCAGGCGCGTGCGCGCTTCATCCCGCGGGCTCTGTCTTCTACGCCTGGCACGAACTCCAGAGCACGCTCGCTTGCTACCGTTATGATGAGGTCTCTGGAATCATGGGTGACACGATCCAGCGGCTGTCAATGCCGATGGCGCCGCTGCATGCCCTTGCCTTGCACCCCACGGGCCGCATGCTCTACACCACCCAGGGAAACCCGAGCGAGTTGAGGGCGTGGCACGTAGACGCGAAAGACGGTAGGCTCACGCACGCGCATGTTGTCCCGCTGGAAGAGGCGACGCCGACCCAGATCACGGCCGCGCCCGATGGAGAGAGCCTTTTCATTCTGGATGGCCTCAGAGGATCGATCTACAAGGTGACAGCAGACCGGGCGACTGGTGAGCTACACTGCAAAGCGGAAGTCGCGGTCGTGAACGAACCGAAAAGCATTGCTCTGAAAACAATTTAGTGGTCCCCGGCAACAGAGTGCGTCCGAATACCTGAATGGGTTCGATCACCAGTCCAACTGAGAAAGCAAAGGAGTCAGTCGATGGAAATGCAGTCCAGGAGAGGTCTTCTCAAGAACGCGGCCAAAGCCGCCGCTATCGCAACTGGCAGCGCCATGGTTGCCGGCAAATCCGAAGCGAAGGCATCGGCATCGGCCAAACTGGAAAAGAAGGCCTATTCGTGCCAGCCCGTTGCAGACAATGCACCCAGCGCTCCGCCTTTATTCTCCTCCGCCGTTTCCTACGGTAATCTGCTCTTCCTGGCAGGGGTCGGCGCACACTTCAAAGGCACGATTGAAGAGCATACCAAGCACGTGCTCGACGAGTTGGAGAAGAACCTGCAATGTGCGGGCTCCTCGATGGACAAGGTGCTCAAAGTCAACGTCTACCTGAACGACATCAACGATTGGGCCAAAATGAACACCGTGTATACAGGCCGTTGGGGTAAGGTGCCACCCGTCCGCACCACCATCGCGCCGGCCGGAGGCATTCCTGGCAACTCGCTGGTAGAAATCGATCTCATCGCTTACATCTAGAACCATGTCACTACCATCTGCAGATGCGGCCGGCTCGCCTGCGGGCCGCGCCGCGCTTATGCGCGAGGGCACCGAGCACGACAACCTCTTTACCCGGATTGGGGTTCGTCCGCTGGTCAATGGCCGCGGCACATTCACTATCGTGAGTGGATCGCGCTCACTACCCGAGGTGAAGCAGGCGATGTACGATGCCTCTTTCTACTTCGTGCATCTCGACGAGCTGATGGAGGCCGTCGGCCAGGAGCTCGGTCAACTCACCGGCGCGGAGTGGGGCATTGCCACCACCGGATGTGAGGCTGCGATTGCGCTCGCTGTCGTTGCCTGCATAGCCGGTACGGACCCGGAAAAATCTCAGGCGCTGCCCTACGTCATGGGTCGCGATCAAGTCATCATCCCCAAACATTCCCGCAACCCCTATGACTTCGGGGTGCGCATGACTGGGGTTGAGGTGGTCGAAGTCGACTCCGCCGAAGAGCTCCGCAACCAGCTCACGGGGCGTACGGCGATGGTTTACATCCTATCAAGCCCGGCAGCAGAGAATGGTCCGCTCAGCATCCCTAATATCTGCGCCATTGCCAGGGAGAAGGGTGTGCCAGTCTTCGTCGACGCCGCCGCCGAGGAGCCTCTTGTTCCCAACGTCCACCTTCAGCACGGCGCAACGCTGGTCGGCTACTCCGGCGGCAAGTGTCTGCGCGGACCCCAGTCCTCCGGCCTGCTTATCGGCCAAAAGGACTTGTGCCGCGCAGCCTATTTTCAATCTGCGCCCAACCACAACTACGGCCGCGCCTTCAAATGCAGCAAAGAAGAAACCATGGGCCTGCTCGCTGCTGTGCGCCAATGGTATAAGCGCGACCACGCGGCGGAGCAGCGGGCGTGGCTTTCATGGCTGCAGCACATTGAGTCGCGCCTGCAAGGCCTGCCTTCCCTGACCACCGAGTATCTGCAGCCTGTAGACCTGTCCAACCGGTCGCCTCGTCTGCGTATTCACTGGGATGCCCGCGCGCTCGGGATCACCGGAACCGAACTCGCCGCAAGGCTCGACGCCAGCACACCGCGCATCGTCGTCCACGACAGCAGCGGCGTGCGCCCGTCTCAGATGGCCAGCTCGCTCATCATCATGCCGTACATGATGGAGGCAGGAGAAGAACGCATCATCGCCGACGCCCTATACGAGGGACTCACCAAGCCTGGACGCTACGAAGATCCGGTGCTCCCGTCAGGCGCGCCGATGACGGTCCAGGGAACGTGGGCGGTAGCGATCCAGTACGGACGCGGGGTTGGAGAGCAGCACTTCACGCTGCACCAGAGCGGCAATGAACTTACCGGGACGCAGCAGGGAGAGCTATACAGCGCCGCGCTCAAGGGAGTGATCCATGGCGGCCAAATCGAGTTGCGCAGCACCATGGCGGTGCCTGGGAACTTTATTGAATTCCACTTTCAAGGCAACGCGCAGGGGAACACTATGACAGGAACGGTTGATTTGGGAGAGTATGGTAAGGCGGCCTGGGAGGCCATTAGAAATCATGATTAAGGAATACACGCGGAAGAGCACCTTCCACGGCTGCATCGCGCTCGCACTTGCCACCGTCATCAGCGTCTTCGCCCAGCCGGCCGCGCCGACGTATGACCTGCTACTGCGCGGTGGACACGTACTCGATGACAAGAACCACATCGATGGCGTCATGGATGTGGCCATCAAGGACGGAAAAATTGCCCGGGTGGCTGCGCGCATTCCCTCTGACGCGGCGCTCAAGACAATCGACGTGAAAGGCCTGTACGTCACTCCGGGACTGATCGACATTCACGTTCATGTGTATGCCGGCACGGGGGAGCGCAATTCCTATGCGGGCGACCTCAGCGTTCCTCCCGATGGCTTTACTTTCCGCGTTGGCGTTACCACCGTGGTCGATGCGGGCTGTTCGGGCTGGAGGAACTTTGAGGACTTCAAGGATCGCATTATCGATCGCTCGAAGACCCGCGTCTTCGCCATGCTCAACATCGTTGGCGCAGGCATGCGTGGCGGCAAGTACGAGCAGAACACCGCTGATATGGATGGAGAAGCCACCGCGGCCATGGCCCTCAAATATCCGCAAACGATCGTGGGCATCAAGACCGCACACTTTGCCGGCCCGGAATGGATTCCGGTGGAGCAGGCCGTCATCGCCGGAACCAAGGCCAACATTCCGGTCATGGTCGACTTCGGTGTAGACCGTCCCACTCGCCCGCTCTATGACCTGTTGACCCAGAAGCTGCGGCCGGGCGACATCTACACCCATATGTACTCGGGGCTTCGTCACGAGCAGGATCCCGTCACGCTGGGCCCCAGTAAAGCTTTCATCGAAGGCCGCAAGCGCGGTATCTATTTCGACGTTGGCCAGGGCGGCGGCAGCTTTAAGTGGTCCCTTGCAGTTCCGATGATCAAAGCTGGGTTCATCCCCGATTCGATCTCCACCGATCTCCATGTCAACAGCATGAATGGCGCCATGAAAGATGAGCTCAATGTCGCCGACAAGATCATGGCGGTGAACGTTCCGCTGAAGCAGGTAGTTGCCGAGATGACCTCGCACCCGGCCCATGAAATTCGCCACGACGAACTGGGCAATCTCTCCGAGGGCGCGATCGCCGATGTTGCTGTGCTTCGCGTCGAAAGCGGTAATTTTGGTTTCACCGACATGGTCAACAGACGCCTGGACGGCAAACAGAAGCTGATCTGCGAACTGACGATCAAAGATGGAAAGATTGTCTACGACCTGAATGGGATCAGTGCTGACTTGTGGACAGCGCCACCCGGCCCCCATGATGCGGAAGCTTACCGGTGGACTACCTTCGCTCCCAGACCACCCGCCTCCACTCGAACGACCACGGAGCTGCCCCACTAACGTAAGCGACCCGGGACCCGGGGGATCATTGATCTTTCGGTAGTCAGGGTTTGGAGGCTTTGTATCAGGGCACGACTTTAGTCGGGCCGTTGAGGTTAGACAAAGATCTGGGCTTCAGCCCCTGGGCGTTTTCTTTGCGTCTTCGCGGATAAACACCGTGCACCGCTGAGAATTATCCGCGGACAAGCATTTCCAGCGGGATGCGCCGTAGCAGGGGCTAAAGCCCAGTTCTCTTTTAGTCCTTTTCGGCCCGACTAAACCGGCTGCGGAAAAACTCTACGCCAGGCGGGAAAGTAACACCGCAGGGGCTAAAGCCCGTCGTATTCTCAATCATTTACGGCCCGACTAAAGTCGTGCCCTGATACAAAACATGAGTTTTTCCGCAGCCTGTAAAGTCGTGCCCTGATACAAAGCCTCCAAACCCTGACTACCGGAACTTACGAAGAGGCTAATATGGACAAGACTGATAATTAATTGATCCACCTTCCCCCGGTCTCTCCCGTGTGTCATCCGCGACACCTATTGTGTTACCCTCTTAGGGTGACCTCCGTTCTCCATTGCTGTCCAAGCTGTTGCCGCGCCGCCTTGGCGCAGGCCAGCTGTTGTTGTTTGCGCTAACTCGCAACGGACACAACATAGCTGCTTCTCTCCGGGCAGCATCTTCTAAAACCAACTTTTCGATATAGGGAAATCTGCACGTGGGCATTGCTCTCCATCCAGCCAGATCTGCATCTGACGCCAGCCTCTCGCTGCGCCCCTTCCGCTCTTGTTGTAGCCGCTAGTTGTACGTCCTGTCCCTTGCTATTCCCAGCCGTGCACGGCAGATTCTCCTGGAGTTTACTTATGCGTGACTTGCAGCTTCTACTTCGCTATTCCCTCTTCTCCACCCTGGTCGCGGTTGCATTATTTACACCCGGGGCGAAGGCCCAGATGGTGGGAGGCACTATCTCCGGCGACGTCGTCGATCCCGCGGGTGCCGCTGTGGCACAAGCCGAAGTGCTTATCCGCAACGATGAGACAGGCAGCGAACGCAAGTTCACTACCGCGGAGAGTGGTATATTCTCCGCGCCCTCGGTCGCGGTGGGCACTTACACCGTCTCTGTTTCGCGGGATGGCTTTGCACCTCTCAGCCGCACGGGCATTGTGCTCACCGTCGGCCAGAACGTCCAACTGCACCTTGCGCTCACCGTTGGCAGCGTGCAACAGAGCGTTCGTGTGGTGGATACTCCCGCCGTGGTTGACACCTCAACCTTGCAAACGCAAGGACTGGTCGATGAGCAGCAGGTCAAGCAACTGCCGCTCAATGGCCGGAGTTTCGACCAGCTGATCCAGCTGAACCCTGCATCGGTCAGCTACACCACCCAGCGCTCGGGCGGCGTGGGCACATCGAACTCTTCCGTGGGCAACATGTACTCCGTCTCCGGACGGCGCCCGCAAGACAATCTCTTCCTGCTCAACGGAATCGAGTACACCGGGGCCTCGCTCATCAACGTAACCCCAGGCGGCACCAGCGGGCAGCTGCTGGGAGTGGACGCGGTCCGCGAATTCAACGTGGTCAGCGATACCTATGGCGCGAATTACGGCAAGCGTACCGGCGCGCAGATATCGATCATCACGGCATCGGGCGGAAACCAGCTGCACGGTTCCGTCTACGAATTCCTGCGCAACAGCGCACTGGATGCGCGCAATTATTTCGACCAGGCGCAGATTCCGGAATTTCAACGTAACAACTTCGGCGCAGCCCTCGGCGGCCCGATCCGTCACGACAAGCTATTTGGTTTTGGCAACTATGAAGGTTACCGCCAGCATCTCGGCCTTAGCGCCGTCAGTTTCGTTCCCGACGACACCTCGCGCGCCGCTGCCGCCGCCATCGTCCGGCCGCTGCTCGCACTTTGGCCGGTAGCCAACGGCCCCGAGCTGCTCAACCCCAATGGCACGCCAAGCGGAATTGCCGAGGCCTTCGCCAACCCGCCACAACACGTGCGCGAGGATTTTGGCACTACGCGGATCGACACCAACCTGACCGCGAACGATCTGCTCTTCGCCGTCTATACCGTGGATGACAGTGACGCAAACACTCCCTCGCAAAACCCCTATTCGACTATCTACGAACGGTTGCGGGAGCAGGTCTTGAGCGCGCAAGAGCAGCACGTCTTCTCTCCCAACCTGCTCAATACCTTCCGTTTCGGCTATTCGCGGGCGGCCTATTACTTTACCGGCCAGGCTCCGGACTCAGTGCCTGGCTGGGTCGCAGGCGCGCCCATCGGAGCCGTCGTCATCGCCGGCAGCACGGCATCAAATGGCGCCTCTCAGGTGACGCTGGCGGGCGCAAACACCGGCAGCAACAACCAGGCTGTCCGTAATCTCTTCACCGTGGACGACCATATCTTCTGGACCCGAGGACGGCACCAGGTCGAGGTGGGCGTATGGTTGCAGCGGCTGCAATCGAATGACAACCTGGCTCAGAACCAGTATGGACAAGCCTCCTTCTCCACTCTCAGCAGCTTTCTGAAAGGCAGCGTCGCGACGTTTACGGTGGTGCCTGCACCGACGGAGCTCGGCTGGCGGTCACTCTTTGGAGCAGGTTTTATCGAAGACGCGTGGAAGGCAACGCCTCGCCTCGAGCTTCGCGCGGGCTTCCGCTTCGAGTCAAGCAACGGCTGGAACGAGGCCCACGACCGTGCCTCGAACTACGGCTTCACCGACGGTGTCATCAACACGAATCCCACCATCGGCGGCTCCGCCCTGGCGCAAAACCGCGCCACGTTTATGCCCGAGCCGCGCATCGGGGTGGCCTACGATCTCTTCGGCAACGGCAAGACCGCCCTGCGGGCAAACTTCGGCGTGCATCGCGCGCTGCTGGATGCGCTGGACTACCGGCTTGACCAGACTGCGCCGTTCAACACCACTCTATCCTTTAGTAACACGACCGTAGACAAGCTCGCCGGCCTCGCCACTGGCACGAGCACGGGCAGCGGACAGATCTCACCCAGCAATGTGCAGCCGGATATCGCTACCCCAACCGTGCTTGCCTGGACCTTCAAGATCGAGCAACAGATCGCCCCGGCGACTTCGCTCACCATCGGCTATGTCGGTTCGCACGGATACCATCAGATCCTCTCCGAGGATCAGAACACGCCCGCAACGGTAGTCTGCCCGGCGTCGCCCTGCCCTGCAGCGCTTGCGCCAGGAACCGTCTTCTACGCGAGCTCAACCAAGGCCAACCCGAACGTGGCCAACACTACCTCCTGGGTCTCGCAGGGAATCAGCAACTATAACGGTCTTGAGGTGGATGTGCGCCGCCAGTTGTCGCACGGGCTGCAACTGCGCGGCGTTTATACCTTCGCCAGCAACCTGGACGATGGCTCGGCCTGGAATACCAGCGTCTCGGCCAACACCCCGGCGTTCGTCATGTATCCGGGAAACCCTGGCCTCGACTACGGGCCGGCGGCCACTAATATCCGCCATGCCGCCGCTATCAATGGCACTTGGGAGTTGCCTTTCAGCGACGGACGGATTCCCAACCCCTTGGCAAAAGAGTTGGTGGACGGCTGGTCGGTGAGCGGCATCGCCACGCTACAGAGCGGTTTCCCCCTCTCACCGCAGCTGGGCTACAACCCGACCGGCAACGGGGACACGCGCAACCCGGTGCGCCCGAACCTGGCTCCCGGTTTTCACGGCCCGCTCTATGCCAAGACAGTGGCACAGTGGTTCAATCCCGCTGCCTTCACCGCGCCTTACCCGGGCACATTCGGAAATGTCGGCCGCGACACGCTTACGGGGCCCGGCCTGTCGGAACTGGATCTCGCCCTGGTCAAGAACACCACGATCCATGAGCGGCTTCGCGCGCAATTTCGTGCGGAGTTTTTCAACGTGCTGAACCACTCCAACTTCACCACGCCCAACCCAGTCGTCTTCAGTTCCGGCCCGACTCCAAAAGCGCCAACTGCAGAAGTTGCACCGTCGCCAACTGCAGGTGTGGTGAGCGCAACGGCCACTACTTCGCGGCAGATCCAGTTTGGGTTGAAGTTTCTCTTCTAATCGAGCTTCCGGTTGGGCGGGAGCACGAAGCAACGGAGTCGCCGGACAAAGGTGAAAACCGGCGTTCGTTCCACCTATAAATTTTTAGCCCCTCTGCTTCGGCGAGCTTGCCTTGGCGACGGTCAAATGTCCAGAAATACTCGGCCTGCAGCTCCAGGGCTATAGCTACATGGAGTGTGTCGAGCGTCCGCACGCCAATGCGTGCCACGCGATTTCTTGCAAGCACAATGCACACTTCAAATGCACGCTCTGGGAGGCCTACTTCCATCCATACACCGGCTTCGCGATCGCGCTCGAAGTCCCGGTAGACCGATTGCGCCTCCCGCGGCGTGATCTTGCGCTGAAATACATGCTGGCCGATTGCATGTGTCCACTCGGCACGATGCAGCGGTGTCAGCCAAACACGCGGACGCCCCGCCATATGCTGCTGCGCTTCCTTAGAGTGGGCATCTGGCAGGTACAAAGATACAAAAACGCTTGTATCCGCGTAGATAGTCAAAAGCGACCGCGCTCCTCGATCAGTAGATCGGCACCCGGCAGACAGCGCTCCCCAAAAAGCTTCTCGACCCGGCCAGCAAAGTCGGGCCATTGTTTGGGTGCGGCATGTGCCGGCTCAGGAACAATACAGGCAAGAAGGCGATTTCGTTCGTGGAGCTCGACCGTCTTACCTGACCGAAGCCATGCCTTCAGCTGGCGTGTGTCTCGAAGCTCACGGAGATTGATCTTCGGCATAGCCTAAATGTGTCACATTATGTGGCACACGTCAATCACTCCACTCGGTGGAAAGGCGCCTTGGCCCGATGCAAGTGACACCTTGGTTGCTTCACCTGCCTCGAACCGCGACCAAAATTGTTCTTTGCCCGTTCGCTATTTGCGCTAATCTTTTCTGGTCAAGAGGGATGAGCCAAATGAAACTGGTAAAGCAACAAGCGATACTTTGGGCATTGCTCTCCACCACCCTGTTTGCAAGCGCAGACATCATTGTTTTGCACGATGGCACCAGCTACTCCGGACACTACACGCCGGCAGGAAATGGCACCCTCTCGTTCACCGATAACCAGGGCATCCACTATGACCTGCCCGTTGGCGACGTGCAGTCGATTGTCTTCTCGAATGCTGCCGACCACCTCACCTTACGCAACGGGAAAACTTACTCGGGTCAACTGAACGGAACCGAGATGATTTCCTTCGAAGGTAGCGGCGGAATCGATTATCAGTTCCCCTTCCGCGACGTCAGCTCCCTCGTCCTCACCGGATCGCCGGCTCCCGCGGCGCCGCACCATATTCCCACGGTGGTCATTCCGGAAGGCACAGACATCGTGGTCCTCACGTCGGACGCCATCCGGTCTGGCCAGGAGTCCTCCGGCCAACTCTATCCCGCAACGATCCAGCAGAATGTATACGGAAGCGACGGCAGCATTGCGATTCCCGCCGGCACGCGCGCCCAGTTGGTGGTGAGCAACGTCCGCAGTGGGGGAGCCGTCCATAGCCCGGAATTGGCCCTGGATCTTTACTCCGTCGAGATTCACGGCGAGCAGTACCGGGTCGATACTTCTTCGGTGACGGAAAGCAATCGGAGCGGTCTGGGAGCTAATCGCCGCACGGCGGAATACGCCGGCGGCGGTGCCGGCATTGGCGCGCTGATGGGCGCTGTTTTTGGAGGAGGAAAAGGCGCCGGCATTGGCGCCCTTGCGGGGGCCGGAGGCGGTGCGCTGACCCAGCTATTCACCCGGGGCAAAGAAATCAGCGTTCCAGCCGAGACCGCATTGACCTTCCGCCTGGAACGAACGCTGGTGATGCACCCCTAAAGCAGTTTCGCAATTGGTGTAGACCGAAGCGATAGACCTTTTCGTGGTTTTTCTCCAGGAAAAACCACACCTCGCGATCTTTGTCAGACCAGAGTAATTGCGAAACTGCTCCAGCATCGTCGCATCACAAGCGCTAGCGAGCACCAACGACGCCGGCGTCTTTAAGAGCATGTTTCTCCGCGTCCAGCGAGGAGGTATGCAGTTGCACCACGCGTTGCATGGCCGCGTCTGCCTCTTGCACATGGCCCTGGGAGCGTAAGGCACGAGCGAGCAGGTAAAACGATCCCGCGTCCTCAGGATTCATCTCTACAGCCTGGCGGAGCAGGCGCACAGCAGCCGCTGTATCGTGCTGCTGAAACTGCGCTTTCCCCATATAGAAATAGGTGGCCCACGAATCCGGGGTCATGCGCTGCGCTTTTTCGAGATAGGACAGACCGTCCGGATAACGCTGCGACTGGACCAGCAGCGCACCCAGAAAATACAAGGCGCTCGCATCCTGTGGGTCAGCCTCGATCGCCTGTTTCAACTGCTTTTCCGCATCGGCGTTCTTCATCAGGCTGATGTATACCTTGCCCAGCTCGCGATGAGCCCCGGGAAACGAAGGGTCGGCCTGCAGCACTGCCTGGTAGGCCTGCTCTGCTTCGGGAAATCGCGCTCCGTCGTAATAAGCGTGGCCCAGCAGGAAATTGGCTTGCGCCGGAGTGGCGCTGTCGGCAAACAGCTTGCTAAATACCTCCTGAGCCTGTTGCGCCTGCCCGGCCCGCGCATAAGCTACGCCCAGCAGGTAGAGTGCTCCCGGGTCCGGATCGTCCGCCTCCGTCAACGGCTTCAGTAAGCCCAGGCCTTGATCAGGATGCCCGCTGAATGTGAGGCATGTAGCCAGAAGCATGGTGGCCTGATGGTCGGAAGGCGATCGCTCGTGCAACTGCCGGAAATATGGCAACGCATGGATGTAATCTTCCTGCTTGAGATAGGCGAGTCCAAGATCGAGCTGAATCTCACGCAACTGAGGGCCGATGCGGAGAGCCCGTTGATATACGTCGATTGCCTTCCCATAGCGATGGGTTTTGGCATACAAGACACCGAGGTTGGCAAGCGCACTGACATTGCGCGGATCGAGTTTCAGCACTTGATTGAAACCTGCTTCCGCTGCCGGGTAGTCCCCCGCATTCAAAGCCTGGGTCGCAGACTCAAAGGTTTGCTTGGCTGTATCCGCCCCCTGACCCCGCACAGCGACTGGAGACAAGAGCAAAACAATCCAAATGGCGGATACAAGAGGTTTCATGAAGAGGTCTGCTTCATCAGTTTAGATCACACTTGGCAAGATGGCGGCACTCTGGACAAGTGTGGGGACCTCCTTGCTTGACTCTGTCCATCCACCTCCACCAATGCCAAGGTGGATGGACTGAACCAGTTCTGAAAAAAACTGGCCGGACCGATGTTCCGGGTCCGGCCAGTTTCATCCCAAGACAACTTAGAAGTAGAACTTACCCCCAAGCTGCAGCAGACGGGGATCCCGTGCCGAGGTGATCTGGCCGGAGGAACCCGCATTCGCACCAGCAAAAGACGTTCCAGGCGTTGGCGCCGACAGATCCTCGTTGATGGTACCCCACTGCGTGTGGTTGAAGACGTTGTAAGCCTCGAACCGCAACTGAATCCGGGTATTTTCGGTAAAGTTGAAGTTCTTGAACAGTGACATATTCCAGTTATTGATCCCCGGGCCGTAGATCGAGTTGCGCCGGAAGTTGCCGTAGCTGCCATTGGCCGGAACCGCAAAGGCAGCCGGGTTATACCACAGGGGGAATTGACCCGCCGGCTGATTGTGACTGTGGGGGGTTATGATCGGGCCACCGATGTAGTCGGGGCGGATGTGTCCGAATCCTCCATCACCCAGATTCCCACCGCCGGTGACAGCGAGGTCGCAGGAATCATTCGTAGTCGCACCGGTAGCGCCGCCACTCAGGCAAGGAGTTCCACCCCAGAATTGGGTGACGCCCGACCATTCCCAACCACCGGCGGTAAGCTGTACCAACTTGTTGGATCCCTTGAATTGGGGCAGGTTGTAGACGTATTGAAAGTTGAAGACGTTCCGGCGGTCGAAGCCGGCAGGCGCATAAAACGGTTTGAGGTTGGTGTATTCCGGGAAGACGTTTTGATCGTTGTCGACGTCGTCCAGATCGATCGCTTTGGCCCAGGTATAGTCCGCGTTGATGGTGAGCTTACTGCTGAAACGGCGAGAAACCTTGACCTGCAGGGCGTTGTAAGAGCTCTTAGCTCCGAAGACGTTGTACTGGATGGAGCTATAGCCTTTGTACGGCAGGATGGCTGCCTGCACATTGTTGACCGTAGAAAGGATATTCGTGCTCGTCGTCGTCCCTAGCGGCAACTGTTCCAGTTGCTGATTGTACATCTGGTGCCGGCTGGCGTTGCCTACGTAGCTGATGTCGAAGACCAGGTTGTATGGCAATTCGCGTTGCAGGCCCAGGTTGTAGCCGTAAGTCGTGGGGATCTGGCCCGCTCGATCGGTCCCCAGAACTCCGGATGCTGGAGTGAGAGGAGCGCCGTTGGCTAACGCGGGAGAAATATTCCCGATGTTACCGCCGTAGATGGTCGGCGTATAGACGGTGGGAGGATTGCTGACTCCTCCGAAGTTGAATACATTCTGTTCATATCGCTCATAGAAAATGCCATAGCCACCGCGAAGCGCGGTCTTCCCATCGCCAAACACATCATAGGCAAAGCCAAGGCGAGGGCCGAAGTTGTTCCAACGGTAGTTCAGGCCACCCTTGGGAAATCCAGCCGTACCCTCCTGCACCATGCCGTTATACGGGTTTCCGGAACCGGTAATGATGGAGCCCTGCGTCGGCACCTGTCCAGGAATATTGGGTGCAATATTGATCGCCACGGCATCGGTCGGATTGTAGGCGGGCGGACTAAAGTAGTACGCGTGATAGGGTGCAACCGTATATGTCGGACCGACGAATTCGTAACGAAGACCGTAATCAAGCGTAAGTCTTGGGCTTACCTTCCAGGTATCCTGCGCATAGCCCTCATATTGGAAGAAATGGAAGTGGCCGTAGGCGAAGAGGTTCGATTGGCTGACGGTGGTGTAGTTGCCCAGGAGAGTGTTCCCGATTCCTGAGTTGCTATTAGCGGGGTTCTGATTGCTGGCGCCGAAGTTGATATTGGGGTTTTCTGTCCAGGTTCCTTCCTGGCCATTCTCGTTCAGGTCGGCAAACAAACCGAACTTGAGCACGTGGTTGCCCCAGATTTTAGTTACGTCATCCGTGGCTACCACCGTATTCCCGGTCGAAGTCCAACCGGAAGGAAATGGGCTGATATTGATGTAGCCGTCTCCCGTGTTGATGTTCGGGGCCAGGTCGTGGGTATTGGTTGCCGGATAGATATCTTCGAAAGTGAACCCGACATCAGTCTTGTTGTATAAGGCAGGAGAGGTGCCCTGGACAATGTCCACCACCTGCGTCAAGTGGAGCCAACCGACCGTGGCTTCATTCGTCAGCGTGGGGGAGATCACGTTCACCAGGCTCCAGGCGTAGCTCTTGCCTGGCTTCTTGCGGTATTGCGGCAGAACGGGGAAGCTATTCCCCGAAAAGATGCCGTATCCATCGCTTTCCTGCTGCCGGTCATCCACATAACGGAAGAAGGCATTTGCCTTCGGCCCGATATTGAAGTCGACACGAGCTACGTATTGATTCTTGTAAAAAACGTACGTGTCTTGAAAGTTGATCTGTTGCTCATCGCCGAAACCGTTGTTGAAGGTGGGATGAACAAAAGTCCCCCGGTAGCCCGGAGTAAAGTACTTGATCATCGCGTTGTACTGGCTGTTGAACTGCGAAGCAGGAATGATGTTGCCAGGATAAATGGTGCCGCTCTGAACCTCGCCGAACGAGTTGTACTTGATGCTTCCGGGGACGAAGACCTGGCCGTTCTGTACCAGGTTGCCAGTGCTATCGCGAATGGGTGTGCAGGTCGAGGTTCCGTTGAAGTCGCACATGCTGCCCGAGCGGTAGACAGGGGAGAGATCGGCCTCCCCGTTCGGAGTCCCTATGCCCAGCATTGACGGCTGCGGCATGGTGTAGTAGGTAGAGCCGTTGGGGCGGCTGGCCCGTGTTCCTTCATAGTTGAAGAAAAAGAAAGCCCTCTTGTCGCTTCTGGGTGAGATCTTCGGGATCGGGATATAGCCGCCGATGTTACCGCCAAACTGATTGAACTTCAGATCAGCTCGGGGCGAACCGTCATGGTTGCTGAACCAGTCGTTGGCATTGTAGTCCGTGTTGCGGTTGAACTCGTACGCGGTCCCATGGAAGTGCTGGCCGCCGCTCTTGGTGTTAACCAGAATCATAACCCCCGGGCTGCGTCCGTATTCCGCGTTGAAGTTCCCGGTGAGCGTCTTGAATTCGCCCACGGCGTCTATGCTCAGGTTCGTATATTCGCCGTCGTTGGCGCCCACGTCAGTGTTGATCACGCCATCGAGAAAGAAGTTGTTGGCCGTGCCCCGCATGCCATTGACATAGAAATCATCGGTCTGGTTAAAGACCAGGCGGAATTGCGAGTTGTTGTTCGTGACTACGCCGGGCAAGGTTGTCATCAGCGACTCGAAGTCGCGACCATTCAGGGGCTGCTCGAGGACTTGCCGTTGGTCGATGACTTGCGAATTGTTCGAGGTGGCCGTGTCAATCAGAGGCGTTTGGGTATTGACAGTTACGGTTTGCGTGGCCTGCCCGAGGGTCAATGCCAACTGCCCTAAACCGAGACTCTGGTCCTGGTCCAGCACGACCCCGTCGCGATCGAGCTCCTCCATACCGGGAGCGCTCACCTTGATCCTGTAGGTAGCGGCAGGCACGTTCAGTGCACGGAATGTGCCGCTCGCGTCGGCTGTCGCATCGCGCGTAGTGGCGCCTGTCGCCTGGTTGATGATCTGGACGTGAGCCCCGGGAATCGCGGCGCCCGAGGGATCAACCACCGTACCCGTAATCAGGCCGGTCTGCGCGTGAAGCTTGGCCCCGGGGAAGAACACGGCGAGGAGTGCCAGCAAGGCAAGCTGAAAGAAGAATCCTGAGTTTAGGAGACGATTGGTAACGACTGATCGCTGCTTGTATTGGGTTCCGGCGGGATAACTTGTGGAATTTGAGAGCAGGATTTCGGTCGGGTAGAAGGCAGGGCTCTGCCACAACTTCTCGCAAGACATAGTTCCTCCAAAAGGCGCACGAACGAATATTTACTATCTTTACTGCCTCGCACCGCACCCGCGGGTTGGCAGGTCTTTCGGCGATCTGTCGTTTTCAGAACTTGCGAGAAGCGCAGGATCGACCGAGGGGGAGATTATCGAACGCAGCATACGGCTGTCAAGGTCAAGATCGACAGAAGAATCGTTTCTTTAAAGGGAATTTCGTGTCATCGAAGGCAGATCCCTGGTGTCTTGCGTCTTTTGTTTTGCCTTAAACGTCGTGCCGGGTTCGCGTTAAAAACACCACTTCATGGGTGACACGAAATGAAATCCAGGTTGGTCCCGCAGAAGTAGTAACAGCAATAATCACATATGAACAATGCTTTTTTTGATATTTCGCCACTGTATATGATTGACAATGTTGAACGCCCGAAGCCTAATTAAATTCAAATGTTCTTAGGTGTTAGGGACCCCTTGCAGTGATATATCGAAGTTGAGAATCTTCGGGGGGCCATAGATCGGGTTACATGAAGCGTGGCTTCCGGGCGCGGAGAGGAGAGGTCTCGATCTGACCGCCAATCGGGGGCCCTCCGCCTCATGCTCTTCCCCTGGTCCGGGTGTAGGCGGCCCACTTCACAGAACAGAACGGATTCTGAAAGGTTTCTATCCGATCAGTCGGCCGACCTAGACTCCAGGCGCTGAGAGACTGTCAAGCGATTTGTTTTCAGTTTGTTGGGTCTCGCTTCCGGCAAGCCTCGCAAGGGAGAGTAGGGAGGGATAACTGGAAAACGTTTCGCTTTGACAACCTACGACCAAGAATGCAACACTCCGTCTTACCCTTGAAGAAAGCACCTGAAAAGGATGGACCGGTAACCCTACGTACTCTGGCGAGCCATCTTGGGCTCTCGCTGACGACTGTATCCGTCGTCGTAAGCGATGCGCCGGCTGCGCAGGCGATTCCGCTCGCTACCAGGAAACGAATCCTGGACGCGGCTAGCGAGTTGCAGTATCGCCCCAATTACTTTGCCCGCTCGCTGCGCAAGAAGCGCAGCATGTCCGTGGGCGTGTTGGTGTCTGAGATGAGTGAAGGTTACTTTACGCTGGTAATGAATGGCGTAGAAGAGTACCTGATGGCCGCGAAATACTTTTACCTGATGGCCGCGCATTACTGGCAGCCGGAGTTGCTGGAGGAATATCCGCGGATGTTGCTCGAACGGTCCGTGGACGGACTACTTCTGGTGAATACTCCGACTCCGCCGCAGGTCTCGGTGCCCATCGTGTCCATCTCGGGCCACCAGGATGTTGCCGGAGTAACTAATATCCAACTGAACCACAAGCAGGCCGCCTATCTCGCGCTCAAGCATCTCGCGGACCTGGGACACCGCAGAGTCGCGTTCATGAAAGGCCAGGAACAGACGGTCGATACGGACTATCGCTGGCGGGAGATCATGGAAACAGCCTGCGCCTTCGGGCTGGAGGTGCACCAGGATCTGCTGATAAAGCTGACTGAGAACAGTTGGTCGCCGGCCCTGGGGTATGGCCCGGTAAAGGCTCTACTGTCGCGTACCAGGAATTTCACCGCGCTCTTCGCATTCAACGATATCGCTGCCTTCGGAGCTATTCGAGCCCTTCACGAAGCCGGGCTTCGGGTGCCACAAGACGTTTCCGTGATCGGCTTCGACGACGTGCTCAGTGCCCCCTTCGGCATTCCCAGCCTGACCACGATTCGCCAACCCCTCCGTGCCATGGGTCAAGCGGGCGCCGAAGCATTGCTGAACCGGATCAACCATCCCAAGGCGCCCTACGCTGCACAGGTGATCATGGAGCCGGAACTCGTCATACGAGAATCCACCGCGAAGGTCTCATCCGGTCAGCCGTCGCTGGGGAAAAAACGGCACAAAACGGCTTCGCGCACGCGAGGCTGAGATCGCTTTCTCTTCTGGTGCAGGCTAAGCAACCACTCCCGGCGCGGCCTTTCCAAAAGCCGCACTTCGCCGAACTCGACTGTGCACAATGGAAGTGGAAATGCTCTAAATTCTCTGCCGCTTATCCGCGCCGATGCTTTCGAACGCGGTTCGGCACTCCTGCTCCAGGAAGGCCAGCAGTTGGTCCATGTGTTCCGTACGGGTACGAAAGTTCACCGGGCTGATGCGAAAGTACGGCTTCCCTTTCAGCTCCGTGGTCGAGAACCAGAATTTCCCGCTCTGCTCCACTCGCCTGGCAACCTCCGCATGTAGTTCCCTGGATTGCGCCTCATCCAGATCCGCGCCTCGATAACGAATGCAGATCGCCGACAGCGGCGGTTCACTTGCCGCCTCGAAGTCAGGATGTTTTTCTACCAGCGAGTAAAGGTGCTTCGCCTGGCGTACATTGTTGTCGATCCATTCCCCGATCTGCCGTGCTCCGTAGCGCTTGAAACTCATCCACACTTTAAGCCCGCGAAAGCGTCTCGACTGCTCGAAGCTGTGAACGTAATACTGGTAGCGCTCGTTCGCGCGATCGAACTCGTCGGTAAGATATGCGGGCTTAAGACCGAAAGACGCGGTCAATCGACGGTCGTCCTTAACCAGGATCGCACCCGCATCCAGCGGCGCGTAGAACCACTTGTGGGGATCAATCGTGACCGAATCCGCCAGTTCCAATCCCTGGTCGCCCATGGGCCACGCGTGGGAGAGCAACATGCCCCCGCCATAGGCGGCGTCGATGTGCAGCCACATTCCTTCGCGATCCGCGATCGCCCGCAGCGCGCGCACCGGATCGATCGCCCCGGTGTTGGTGGTTCCGAAAATGCCTACGATACACAGCGGCCGTATGCCGGCTTTCCGATCCTCCACGATTGCTGCCTCAAGCGCATCCAACCGTATGCGGAATTCCCGGTCAGTGGGCAGCGCACGCAGCGCCAAGCGTCCCAGGCCCACGGCGTCCACCGCCTTATCCACCGAGACGTGCCGTTCTTCCGACGCGTAAACAGCCCATCGTTCCTGGACTCCCTGCTGCTGAATCCGGTCACCCGAAACGGAGTCCCGCGCCAACTTCAGCCCGGTGAAGTTCGCCATCATCCCGCCGCTGGTCAGGTTGCCGCCCGCAGCCTCACCGTAACCCACCAGGTCAGTGAGCCAGCGGACGGTGCGTCGCTCCATCGCGACCGCACCAGGGCCAACTGTATAGGTCCCAATGTTTTGATTGAGAGCGGAGCAAATGAAGTCCGCGATGATTCCAATTGGGCTCGGCGAGGGCGTAATCAACCCCATATAGCCCGGGTGTCCGACATGGGTACAGTTTGGCAGAAGCTTCTGCTCCAGCTCACCCAGAACCGACTCCGCAGGGCTGGGATCCTGAGGCAGCGCCTCGGCGAAGAGCTTGGTAAGGGTCGCCGGCTGCACATCGGGAAACACCGGTCGCTCCTCGATTTTCTCCAGGTACTCAGCCAGTAGATCCACCACGCGATGCCCTACTTCGCGAAATTCGCCCGCGTTCATCAGCCCTCCTTTGTCATCCCGCCTGCCCCGGCGCCTCCCCTGGGAGCGTCGTAGGCGCGGCACTAAACCTGGGCCCGCTCGCACCTGAGTCATCAGGAGCGGACTCCCGCCGCGCTCCCGGTCTACGATCGTGGTTCCACCCATTCAAAAGGTGAAAGATACTCCGCCACCGACGCGCTGTTGGCGCATAGCTCCGTCGAGTACAGGCCCGACGTAAGTCAGAGTGGCATTGTCCAACTCGATGCCGCTGAGAATGCTGGCCTTTGACTTCGTCCAGAAATCGGGCTGCGACACGAGCGTCTCGCGATAGTCCAAGCGAATCATCCACCGGGGCGATACGCGATAGCGAACGCCACCGCCGTAGTTGAATCCAGGCTGAAAGATGCCGCCGCCCTCCAGAGGCGGCGTACTGCCGAAATTATATGCAGCACTCAGGAGCCCGATGTTACTAAGCCCCAGCTTAAAGTAGCTGGGCGCCTTCTTGATCGGGGCGTCGTCCAAATGCATCAGCTGCAGAGCAGGCCCGACGGCGAAATAGGGCCGCAACCGCGATGTCTTTGGACGCATATGGATAAGAAGGTTGTACGACACCTGAGAAGTCCGGAGCCCGGAGTTGGCAAAAGCAAATGCATTCTGCACGGTACCGCTCGTGGTGTCATTATCCACCACCGCCAATCCCATTTGAAACGTACTGAAACTGTAGTTGTAACTAAACTCCTGGGAGAAATACTTCTGCGAGTCAAGGGTGACAGACCCTCCAAGATTCCAACCGTTGTGCATGGAGTTGCCGAGTGCAATCACGACCTGCTCTCCGGGAGGATTGATGGAGTCCAGGATGAAGCCGATTCCACCGCCATCCCCGCCGGCGTAGCCTAACCAGGATCGATCGAAAGCCGATCTCGACCGAGGGTGGTCTCCAACGGTCAGCTTCGTCCATCGTCTCAGGAGTGCCGTGCACGATCGATCCGGACGAGGTTGTGTAGTCGTCCTGGTGCCCATCGTTCCCCTTGATGGTGTATTTCTCCCCGTCGACATCCATGCTTCTTGGGGCCCGCGGAGTGTCCTTCTTCTTCATTTCCGTAATGCCGGTGCGAATACCGGAATAAGCCATGACGCCCACGTTGTCGCGCAGAATATTGTTCTTAAGGGTCAGCACGGCTTGCCGCGAGACACGGTCCGCGCGATTGCCATGGACCGGCAGGCTATCGCCGGCGGGCTCCGGCTTATCCTGCGGCCCGAGGCAGTCGTTCAACTGGAGCACCGCGACGCGTCCGTCCGTGATGAGATCTTCCCCGGTTCCATTTTTGGCGTCCTTGGGAATCCACGGCCGGGTAACCAATTGCACACTCGAAACGCACCCGGTAAAGATCAGATCGTTGACGACTTTAGCCCGTTCGTTGTCGATGTGACTGTCTATCAGGTGGATGAACGTTTTGTTCTTCTTGGAAAAACCGATGCCGGTGTCGTGCGTCGATGAGGAGGTCCAGACGTTTTGGTTATACCAGTCGAGAGAGCTCGCCCATATGCGAAGATGGTGCCGTTTGGAAAAGGTATTCAACGTCTTGGCGTAGGCATAAGCAGGAGCCTGATCGCCGAGCAGCAAAGTCGACATGGGTGCGCTTTTGTAACCCTGATTCTCGGCAACCGAGCGTACCGTCGCATAGGTTGACTCGGCGGTTAGCGAGTCCACTTGCACCCAGTCACTAGCCGCGAAGGCTCGCTCCACAGCGCCGGCGCTGCCGATGAATATCAGGTTGGTTACGTCGGACGGGATATGACCTTTTTCGGTATATGTCCGAAACGGCAACTTCTCCACCAGCTGGCTCAGCTCTTTCCTCATAGCATCCGTGGTCGCAATGGGAGGGACGAGTGCTGCTTCCTCCTTCGGAAGAACAATAGGAGCCGTTAGCTCGGCGATTAATTCCGTGCCCGCGGGTAAGGAAATCTCGGGCTCCGAGAATCTGAGGACGGAAGCGGAAGCAGCGGTAGTGAAGATGGCTGCGATCGGGTCACCAAAAGCAAGGCTGCCGAGAACACCCGAAGCGCGATTGCTCAATGTGGCGGTGGAACGGATTCCCTGGATACGGCCCTCCTTGTCCACGGATTCCCGGGCATTCTCCACTTCCGTAATGCGGCATTGCAACGGAAGGCTTTTTCCGTCGGAAAGAAGCACGCGATCGAACTGCAGTTGGATCCGGGCGGTTTCATGGACAACCCCGATCCCCACCTTGCGCACCGAGACAACGGAGCCTTCGACGGTAGTTCCGAGAGGGAGCAGCATATCGCCTCCCTCTGTCACTGGAGCGATCAAAACACCTGAGATCCTGGTCCCTTTCTTTGTAGCGTACGAGCTGATCGGCTCCTTTAGGCGAATCTCCAACTTGGTCCCGGTTGAAACCGGGTCAGCAAGGGCGTGCAAACCGATCAGCGCCAGCACCGCAAGGCAGCACTCGATAAGCAGGACTTTGCCCCGCTTAGATCTTCCACCCGAGCCTGCGGCCCACGCAGACAAATCGGATTCCAGGCCATCTCTTGAACTGCTGATGGACAAAATGCTCACCTCGGGAAGCCCTCAAAGCATAAGTTCAGGTTGTGCGGACCGGGTAACGCCTTCCAGTCTACAAGGGGACACACGTCATCTTGAGCTTTTGGGGGTAACAATGACTTTACAGCCAGCTCGATATCGTCGCCAACCTTTTCACGGCCGGTCCCGGATTGTTCAAGTTAGCTTTTTTTCGATCGGCCGATCTAGCAAGCACTTGCTGAAAACAAATGAGCCATCAGAGCGTATCTGAATCAGTCCCGAAGGGACGACTGAGAGTAGCCCAGGACGCAGTCCTGGGTGTAATTGCCACCGAGACAAGTCCCGCAGGGACGACTGAGAATGCCCCAGGATGTCAGTCCTGGGTGAACTGGACCGCACGTCAATGCCGACAGGCGATCATCAAAAGCCAGCCCGCTTCCATACCATCCACGGATTAACCACTCGCCAAGGCCCATTTATTCGCTAATACACCTCTGCATGAAGATCGCTGATTCCAGGAAATCCGGGGGGAGTAGTGGTACTCTATATCCCCTGCTGGCAAACAAATCACATAGGCCCTGATGTATCCGCTCGCGCGGAAACGACTGCGCGGGAATAAAAATGGAGGATCCGAGAAAATGATCTTTCCCGGTCGCTGGGGCTTCTTTTGTGCAGCTTTCCTGGCGGTTCTGTTGTATCCCTACCGTGTCTTCGCCGTAGATAAGTTGCTCATCGTCAACGGTACGAACCTGACCATGAAACCCGGGCAGACGGAGCCGTTCGTCGGCTACATCCTGGTGGGTAGCGACGGAAAGATCAAGGCGATCGGCAAGGGCAACCCTCCTCCAGGCATGCAAGCGCAGACCACCTACGACGCCAAAGGAAAATTCGTTCTCCCTGGCTTTATCTCTGCGCACAGTCATCTTTCGGAGAGTGCTTTTCGCGGACTGGCTACGGACCAATATGTCTACCAATACCCTGCCATGACGGGCTGGGTGGAAGCACTGGAAACCCGGGAACTGGGGACCAGTCCGGAAGACTACTACTGGTTCACCCTGGAAGGCGCCCTCGATCACCTCGTTCACGGAATCACGTCCGTTTACAACTTCGCCTATGCGCGCAAAGATAACGAGGCTTTCGAGGAATATCAATGGCGAGCAGAGCTCGATTCCGGAATGCGCTTTATTCATTCCTACGAGCCGTCAGGCAACTCAACCCCGGAAGTTCGCCGCGCAAACCTGGAGAAATTTCTAGCCTATGCCAGGAAGGATATGTCCCGCCCGACCGTCCTGAAGATGGCATACTCCGGATGGATAACCACTCCACAGGCGCTTCAGCTCGATGCTTCGTTTCTCCGCGATTACCATCTCTACTCGGAGATTCATTACCTGGAATCTCCAGTGAACCAGCAGGCGCAGCGCGACAATTTCAAATACATTACTGCCGTCAACATCCTGGGCCCCAACGTGAGCTTTGGGCACTTCATCCATACCGATGATGCAATCTTGAAGACGGTCGCCGCCGCCGGCTCCGGAATGGTATGGAACCCCATGTCGAATGGCCGGCTGGCGTCGGGCATCGCCGACATTCCCAAATATCGAAAGATGGGCATCAAGGTGGGCATGGGGGTTGATGGCGAAGGAAGTTCGGACCTCCCGGATCCATTCGAGAATATGCGCATGGGCCTCTATGTCATTCGCGCGAAATACGAAAGCGCGAAAATCCTGCAGCCTATTGACGTGCTGCGCTTCCACACCATGGGAAGCGCGGAGGTTCTCGGGGTCGCGGACAAAGTGGGCAGTCTCGAAGTAGGCAAGTTTGGCGACATCATCATTGTCGATCCCAAACTGGTCGAGCGCGGGCCTATCGTCGATCCCTATGCCGCCGTGGTGCTGGCCTGCAATGCCATGAATCTGGCCAAAGTGTATGTCGGCGGGGACTTATTGGTAGACACCTACCATTTGCAGAAAAACGATATGAGTAAAGTATCCCGCGAAGTCAATCAACGCGTCGCGCGACTACACTAGATCTGCAAATACAGTAAGGCCGCACGGCGAATCGTGTGCGAGGGGTCAATGGCCGGCAAGTATCGAATAGGGCGTCGGGATTTCTTCAAGCAGGCTGCGGGCGCTATCGGCGCTACCACGCAAATTCCCCACTGGTCTCCGTTCGCAGAGGCGGAGACCGCGACACCGCACGCACGCGAAGCCGCGGAAAAGATCGCGTTTCCACGCGTCTTCACCGGCGAACAGCTCAAGATGCTTGCCTTCCCGCTGGGCGGCGTCGGCTCCGGAAGCCTGGCCCTGGGAGGGCGTGGTCAGCTGCGCGATTGGGAGATATTCAATCGGCCAAACAAAGGCTTTTCGCCGCCATACGCATTTCCCGCGATCTGGATCAAAGCCGGGGATGCGAAGCCCATCGCGCGCGTTCTGGAAGCACGCATTCTGCCGCCGTATGAAGGCCAGGACGGCCTGGGCTCGAACAATGCACCAGGTCTAAGCCGCATCGCCACCGCCGAATTTACTGCGCAGTACCCGCTGGCGCATCTTCAATTCAAAGACCCCAGCCTGCCGGTCAAGATTGAGCTCGATGCTTTTTCGCCCTTCATCCCGCATGATCCTGACGCCTCGGGTCTGCCGGTTGCGATCTTGCGTTATCGCGTGAGCAACCCGGGCCGTTCAAGCGCCACCGTCGCCATTTCGTTTTCCATCGACAACCCGGTGAAGGCCCCCTCCAGAAACGACCAGGCACGTGACCCCAAGGACCCGCGCGTGAATGAGCACCGCACCGCGAACCGGCTGGAAGGTCTCCTGATGACCAATCCAAGCGTGGCCGCCGGCGACCCGATGCAGGGCAGCTTTGTCCTCGCGGCTATTTCCGGCCAGGGTGCGCGGACTACCCATTGGCGCGGCTGGCCGCGAGGGCGCTGGTGGAATTCGCCCATGCTGTTTTGGGATGCCTTTTCGCAGAATGGCGAACTGCTGAACGAGCCCGCGTCGCTGAGCGCGGTCGGGGCACTTTGCCAGCAGAGATCGATCCCGGGCGGCGGGTCGGCGGAATTCACTTTCCTGTTAGCCTGGCACTTCCCCAACCGTACTCCGGAGTGGTGTGGATGGGACTCACCCCCCGGCGAGGGTCACACCATCATCGGCAACTACTATGCCACGCGCTTCAAGGATGCGTGGGAGGTGGCCGAATATACGACAACGAATCTCGAATCGCTCGAAACCCGCACGCGCACCTTTGCCAATGCATTCGCCGCCAGCACGCTGCCCGCGGCTGTTAAAGAAGCGGCAAGCGCTAACCTCTCCACGCTGGCAACGACCACCTGCTTTCGCACCGCGGATGGCGAATTCCATGGCTTCGAGGGCTCCGATGATCATTTAGGCTGCTGCTTCGGAAATTGCACCCATGTATGGAATTACGAGACGGCAACCGCCTTCCTCTTTCCTTCGTATGCGCGATCGCTACGTGAGGCTGCCTTTGGGTACAGCATGGACGACCAAGGCGGCATGCGTTTTCGCCAGCTGCTTCCAGACGGCAAGCAGAGATACCACATCGCAGCGGCAGACGGGCAGATGGGGCAGATCATCCACGCTTATCTGGATTGGAAGCTTTCCGGAGATGAGGCGTGGCTTAAGACCATGTGGCCGCGCGTGAAGAAGGCCATAGAGTTCGCCTGGATCCCCGGAGGCTGGGATGCGAACCGTGACGGCGTCTTGGATGGCGTGCAGCACAATACCTATGACGTGGAGTTCTACGGCCCGAATCCCCTCTGCGGTATCTACTACCTTGGGGCCTTGCGCGCGGCGGAAGAGATGGGGCGTGCCGCGGGCGATGACGCCTCGGCGAATGAGTATCGAAGACTGTTCGAGATGGGCAGTCGCTGGATTGACGCCAACCTATTTCGCAACGAGTTCTATATCCAGCAGATTCGAGGCTTCCGTCCGGACCAGATTTCTCCCCAACTGCGCAGTGGCATGGGCAGCGACAATACGGAACAGCCAGAGTATCAAGTTGGCGATGGGTGCCTGCTCGATCAGCTCCTGGGCCAGTACCTTGCGGACATAGCCGGACTGGGGCCATTGGTTTCGCCAGAGCATGTGCGCACTACATTGGAATCGATTTATCGCTACAACTACAAACGAAGCCTGGTGGACCATGACACCGTGCAGAGGACCTATGCGCTGAATAATGAAGCTGCCGTAGTGGTCTGCGATTACGGGAAGGCGGCCCGTCCTCATATTCCGTTTCCGTATTACGCAGAGGCATGGACTGGCCAGGAGCATTCGACCGCGGCGCTGATGTTCTATTCCGGCATGATTCCGCAAGGGGTAGAGTACGTTGAGAATCTGCGCGCGCGCTTCGACGGGGTCAAGCGCAACCCCTGGGATGAGGCGGAGTGCGGCCATCACTATGCCCGCGCGATGTCCTCGTGGTCAAGCGTTGTGGCTCTCAGCGGATTCCACTATGAAGGAGATCGTGCCCATGTGATGGCGCTGCCGAAGCTGCCGCACGACAACTTCCATTGTTTCTGGGCAACGGGCACAGGCTGGGGAACATATTCTCTCAAGCGCACGCAAACCGGCTGGGTCAGCTTCACAATTCAAACTCTGGCCGGCACTTTGCCGTGCCGCTCCTGCACGCTGGCCGCGCCCGGCTCCAACGCAACTGCGTCGGCGGCCGGGAAGAAACTAACCACGCGAGTGGAGAAGAACCAGGAGCAGACCAGAGTATATCTGGCCGATCTAATTCAACTCCATGAAGGTGAGCAACTGCAAATCGACATCGCCGGCTGAAAGCCGGACGGAACCCAATAGGAACAGGACGGGTACCCCAGGTTCGCCAAGACGTACCTGGGCTGCCGATTTCCTAACAAATGACGGGTGCCCCATATCTCGCTCGTTTTTCGCGAGATATGGGATACCGCTACTGTTTCCCTCTGACTTTCGATTCATCCGATGCGCTTAGCGGTCAACATCGGTGGTATCCCATATCTCGCGAAAAACGAGCGAGATGCCCGGATTTCCTGTACGCGGCACCAGCAACTGCAATGTGTGCGGCTTTCCTCAATGAAAGCCGCATGAAGTTCATCAACACCAACAAACTTCACAGGAAATCCGGGGGTATGGGGCACCCGTCATTTGTTGGGAAACCAGGGGTCCCTTCACGCAGACTCCATCTCTGCTACGAAGCCATACCCAGGCCAACGATATTCGCTGCCACAATGATGACCACCATCCCCGCCCAAAGCAGACGAACCGGCTTGTTACCCACACCAGCCCATTCCCCAAGCGCGAGTCCCACGAGCCCACCAAACAAAACGTATCCACTCATGTGCAGCATCCAGTTCACATAAGCGTAGCTTGCTGGAATGCTCGCTGCTCCCCACGCGTAGAAGAAGAACTGCAGATACCACATGATGCCGCCGGTGGCGGCGAGCGATCCGTTCTTGAGCAGCGTGGTCCCGGGCAAAGCGAGGTCGGCTCTCAACGAAAGTTCCTTCTTGAAGATGAGCCGGCTGAAGCAGTACGCAAAATTGACTAGCCCTCCCCCGCCCATGATGATGACGTAGCTGGGAAGCGCGGCGTACAGCGGCTTAACTCCGAGGAGAATCGCCGAGGCCTGAATAGGCCTGGCCGCATCCATAGCAAAGGACATGCCGGAGGAGAAGATCCCGCACATAACAGCGAGCATCAATCCCTTCTTTACATCAAACTCGCGAATTTCGGCGCCCAGCGCGATCTCTTTGCGATGCCCGGCTACGGACACAATGACAATGCCGCAAAGGGCAACGGCAACACCCAATAGCGTGAGCAGGCCGCCACGCGTGCCTATAAGTTCGCCGCCCTGGCCATGGATGAGAGGCGGAATCAGCGTTCCCACCACCAGGGTGACGCCGATGGCAACTCCGATACCAAGCGACATGCCAAGATAGCGCATGGTGAGACCGTAACTTACGTTGCCGACTCCCCACATGCAGCCAAACAGAAAAGTCCTGAGAACGACGGACATGTCAAGCGATCCGTAGAAGGATCGGAAATCGGGTAGCAGGATGGCGCTGACACAAATAGGCAGCAAAACCCAGGAGAAAATACCGGCCACGGCCCAGGTAGATTCCCATGTCCACCGCTTCACCTTGCTGATCGGCGCGTAGAACGACGCGGCCGATGCGGCGCCGACCATGTGCCATCCAATTCCCGTGATGATTCCCGTCACTCAAGTCTCCTTCGTCTGTCGAAGACAATACAGCAAGAATCGACAAAAAACAGTCATTCTAAGAAAGAAAGCCCAGGCCGGCTCGGTTAGGCTGGATCTGCAGAGCACTTCTCGAGGAGACGGTTCTGAACCTCTCTCCATCTGTTTTGACGCAGACATCCGAAATGGCCGAAGCAACAGTTTCCGCCCGAGGTTCTGCGAAGCGAACCCCACACACCCTCCAAAGTGTGCGGGGTGCACGCGGACCTTAAATGGCATGCAGATTCCCTTTCTTGTTGCTGGATGCGGCGGCCATTCTCCGCTGTCAGCCATGCGAGGAACGTATCGGACGCCCTACAAAATCGACGACACGTTAACTCTCGAGAGTTACGACGACACCGACTATGGTTATCTGCGGGTGGTGGTGAATGCGCTGACACTGACCATCGAGTTTCATCCGGAGAGCGACGGTGGGGTGACGAAGACTCCGGATGACACCGTAACTGTCAATCTGCAGACCCGCGCGATCAGCTAACGACGCCTAGTCACGGGCTGCCGCAAAACTCATGTTTTGTGTCAGGGCACGGCTTTACAGGCTGCGGAAAAACTCATGTTTTGTGTCAAGGCACGGCTTTAGCCGGGCCGTAAACGATTGAGCATAAGACGGGCTTTAGCCCCTGGGTATTGTTTGCTAGCGTTTAGCGGGGCAGCTGGCCAATTGTGCGCTTGAGGTCGGCCTGCGCCAGCGAAAGTCCCAGCGTCGCCTGCAGATAGGAAGCCTTTGCCGAAGCTGCCTTTGCGTGTGCCTCGGAACGATTGGACGCCAACACCTCGGTCTGTTCGAACTGCCGGTCTGACAGCCGGGCAAGCTCGACCCTAACCTTCAGGGCCTCCTCCGCGACCCCCAGCATGTTCTGCAGTTGCTCGACTTTGTCGTATGCCGTTTCCACCTGCACGGCAACCTCGTCTTTTACCTTGGCGAGATTGAGTTCCGCCTCGGAGAGGAGCGTGCGCGAATCCTTGATCTCGGCGATCCGGCGGCCGCCGTCAAACAGATCATAACTGAGCGAGGCGCCGAAAGTGCCGAAGTTATGCACCAGGAACGGAATCCCGCTTTGATAGCTATACCGCGCCAGCCCCGTGATGTCGGGAATATAAGCGTCTTTTGCGGCTGCGAGCCCAGCCTTGGCTTTCACCACCGCCTGTTGCGCGGAGCGAATCTCGGGACTATGGTCCTGCGCAATCTGGATACACTCTTCGCGAGTAGGAGTCGATAGCGACCCCACCGATGGATCGTCATCGAGCTCAAGTTGTGTCTCCAGCGGGAGACCAAGCAAATCGCTCAGCGTCAACGATTGAGAGTGGATCTGCAGGGTTTCGGTGAGAACCTCCTGCTTCGCTTCCAGGAGTCCCGCGCGGTCTTCAAGCGCGGACACCTCGAGAGCGCTACCGTTCCGGACTGCATTCTGAGCTTCCTGCTCCTTGACTTGGCTCGAATCTACCTCTTCGACTGCGGCTTGCTTTTTGAGTTGAGCAATCAACAGCCCGTAGTACACCTGCCGTACCTTGAGCACTACATCATCCTCTGCCTGATCGACTTGAATCTTTGCACTATTGATATCGGCAGTGGCGGCGCGGTTGGATTCGCGGATCTTGAACATTTGGGTGAGTGGTTGAGCCAGTCCTGTGCCGCTCGTATATGTGGTAAGCAATCCCTGATCGAGGAACAGGGTCTCTCCCGGAATCGGCCCCGTAGATGCATGATTACCGAAAGCCCCGGCCGGAATCTCAACTCCAGCAAGTTCTGTGATGTGGAGCACGCTCGATTCGTTCTTAATATGGGGGAAATAATCCGAGCGCGCAACTTGCTTCTTGTGCTCGCTGTCTGTAACGCCCAGCCGTGCCAACCCGAGGCTTCGATTCTGTTTGAGGGCAAGATCGATGGCCTGGGGCAGTGTAAGGTGCATGGCAGTGGTCTGCTGCGCTCGGGCAGCCGGAAAAATTGCCGCCAGCCACACGACGCACACCAGCATCCGCGGTAGTAATTGAGGAGAGCAGCGCTTCGCTATCTTTAGCCACATATCCGTATCCTTCAGAGCCCAGCTTGCATCAAGCGGCTTTGGGGGCAGCCCGCATTACCTGGCGATATTGAGTGGGAACACTTTCCATACAGGCCACGATGATCAAGCAACAGATAGCGGCCCACGCGATCAGCCGGAAGCTGTCAGCGATGGCCAGCGTGAACGCCTGCTGCCTGACTTGCAGGTTGAGGATCTCGCCGGCTCGCCCGGCGGCGGTCGTCAAGCCCGGGGATTGGCTCGCCATCCCTGCTGTCAGGCCGAATACCCGTTGATCGGTAGCCGTCTGGCCAAAGCCGACCCCGAGACCGAGAATATTGGAGTGGAACTGTTCCCGAGTGGGAATGAAATGCCCCATCAAGGAGCTGCCGGATTCACCCCCGAAGAGCCGGATCGTCTGGAAAAAACCGGCGAAGGTGAGAACGTCAACCGGACGAGTGAGCGCTCCCGTATTGATGACTTCGAGAATGATCGATCCCACCATGGCATTGAATGCGAACGCCAGGCCCACTGCCATGACCGCCTGCGATGGGCGAAAGTTCTCACCCGACCAGACCGGCGAAACTTGGGCATTCATCAGGCAGGCAAGGGCCACCAGCGCGAAGCCGACAGTAAGGATGAGCCGGGCATCGATGTACTTCAACAGGTAGATGGCGAGCAGCCCGAGCACGCATTGTGGCAACGCAACCCACAACAAGACAGGTCCGGTTTGCAATGGACGATAACCCTGAATCGAGCCAAGATAGCTGGGGATGGCAACCACCGTCGCCAGCATCACGAAACGAAAGAGGAAGAGAACTACGCTCAACAAAACGGTGTTCCGCCGGGCAAGAAACTTGAAGTTGATCAGCGGATTCGGGGTGACAAAATGGCGCACCGCGGATGCGCAGAGCAGGAAGATTCCAGATGCCGTCAGAGCGACGATAACGCCGGAGTTCATCCAATACAGCCGTTGACCCTGATCGAGCGCGATATACAGGAACGAGAATCCAAGGCTGGCGTAGAGGAAACCTCTCCAGTTCGGTTTGGGCTGCCCTTCCTTAGGCTTGGGCATCGGCTGCCATGGGATGCCGAAATAAATCAGGACCATCATCACCGGGGTGAGCACGGCGCTGTTCCAAAAGATCCAGTGCCAGGACAAGTGGTCTACGTAGAACGCTTCCAGCGAAGTAGCGAAGTTCGTAGTAAACAGAATGTCCACGGCATACATCGCGATGCCCAGCAGCACGTATGGCATGGGAAGACTGCGTAAAACGAAGGACAAAGTGAGAGGGTAAAAGGTTCCTGCAGTGAGGCCCGCGAGCACCAGCAAGACGAGCATTACCGGAAGGTTCGGAGCAAAGGGAATCACTACGCTGACCAGGGTAAACAAAGCCGCGCAAGCCAACAGAACGCGCCGGGCGCCAAGCAAGCCACCTAGATATACAGAAAAGGGTCCGATGAACATCAAGGATGCATTGAATGCTGTGTTGATCCATGAAGCCTCATCCACGCCCAGATGCAAGGCGCCTCTCAGGTCGGCCAAGCCGACGCTCATCAAGCGCCCGGTACAGGTCGCAACGCTCGCGCCCAGCAATACGCCGGCAACCCCAAGCAATGGATGCGTCGTAATCACCGATGGAGGAGTCGTTGGATTCGCAGGCCCGGGTGTGGGTGCAGGGGCGCTCAAGGCTGGGAGCCCTCCGCACGATTGTTATTGCCCGAGGCATGCACAATAACTACCGCGGAAAAACCGGGACGAAGCATGTTCTGCAAGGGATGCCCTGGGTCGAGCGCGATCTTCACCGGAATTCTCTGCACTACCTTGGTGAAGTTGCCGGTTGCGTTATCGGGAGGCAGCAGCGCAAATTGCGATCCGCTAGCGGGGGAGATCTGAACCACCTTCCCATGGAGGACGACTCCAGGGAAGGTATCGATCCTGATGTCTGCCCTATCTCCTTGACGCATGTTGGTAAGCTGGGTCTCCTTAAAGTTGGCCTCGACCCATACATCCCCCCTGACCAGATCAATGACCTCCTGTCCGGGCGAGACCAACTGGCCTTCCCGTACATGGCGTTCCCCGACCGCGCCCGCAGTAGGCGCAAGTATGCGGGTATAACCCAGGTTCACTTCAGCAACGATGATTGACGCCTCTTTGGCCTGGATATCCGCTTTATAGACCTCGTCTTTGGTATCGAGCGCTGCACGCTGCCGCTTCTCTGCTTCAAGCTCGGCGTGGCTGCTGGCCAGCGAGGCTTCTGCGCTGGTCAAACTGGCCTGCTGACCTACAAGCGTTCCTGAAAGTTGGTCTGCAGCGGCGTCCGTCTGCTCCAACGTTTGATGAGTGGTTGCTTTTGCAGCGATCAGAGCCTGCTGGCGCTTGCGTTCGAGTTCCGCCCGCTCGACCTGGGGTTGCACGGCAGTAATAGCCGCCTTTGCAGCGCTTACCGCTGCGGTTGCCTTCGCTACACCAGTCTCCGCGTTCTGAATCTTGGCGTCCTGGATAAACTTCGCAGCCTGGTTGTCAGCTAATTCCGCTTTTGCTCCCGCCAACGCTGCCTTCGCCTCCTCCAGCTTAGCGCGATAGTCCTGATCATCGAGTTGGACCATGAGTTGACCCAGCTTCACCGGTTGATAGTCGTCAACGTCCATGCTGCGCACCGTGCCCGAGATGCGCGTACTGAGTGGGGTCATGTCCGCGCGCACGTAGGCATCATCCGTTTTCTGTTCCCCAGCCCTGCCCTCCCATGAATTCCAGCAACCGTTAATGGTGAACAAGAGCAACGCCGCTATCCCCAGAGTTACCACCGGAACAATGATGTTTCGCTTCGACATTTTCTTCTGACTCCCCCATAACTTCGGGTTAGCAATGCTCTAGTGAACCCCGAGAACACTACACGGCGCTTCCTGTGCCAACTCATAGACGGTGCTCCAAAGCCGCGATATGTAGAAATCGCGCTGGTGTAACCCGATGACCAGGAGATCCGCCTTCTGGGCACGTAAGAAATCCACGACGGCCTCCGCTCCATGCCCCTCGACCAAGTGCGTGTGGAGCTCGACGCCATGAGAGAGAGCGAGTGTACGAGCCTTCTGTTGTAAATGCTCATAGAAGGCAGCGCGATCTTGTCTCAGCGCGTGCGGTAGGGAGGGATCTCCCACGCTGGCAAATGCAGTGTAAGCGGGAAGGTCTGCCATAACGGTGATGGCTTCCAATTCGCCGTTCATAATTTTTGTGAGCCTGACAGCTGAAATGAGAGCCCGCTCTGCTTCAGGAGACTCATTGTAAGCCACTACGACTTTTTGAAACATCGCTGCCTTTCGCTCGTGACCCGACGATCACGAAGTTATTCATTGCCTATCTCGCTCTGGCGCCGTTCCTCGAAGCTTGCGGCTGCCCTGAGTACCGCTCCCTGGATCTCCCGGTCGGTGAATGGCTCCACGATGACGTCGTATCCCCCCGCTTCGAGCACCCCGGACCACAGTTGAAAGTTCGCCGTGTGGGCGTACACCAAGAGGGCTGGCCGTGGGTTCAGCAAAGAAATGCTTCCCCAAACCGCCCACCAGTCGGCGTCCGGCAGCGCCGCAGGCAGAAGGGCCACGTGGTAGGGGGCTTGACCGCGAGTAATGTAGGAGAGTTCGGCTGCCCGCTCAATAAAGATCAGGGTCACACCGAGCGGGGCCAATTGGCGCCGCAGCCCCCGTTGCATTTCTGGCGATGCTAAAGCAAAGACCTGCACCCTCTCGTGTGTCTCTGTCACACCCCGCCTCTCGATCTATGGATGCGAGAATGACAGAATCGTCTTACGATTTTTCGTGAGCAACGGTGAGATCACCGTGATGTCAAACGGCTGCCTGGACTGCGAAGCGAATAAGATAAGTCCTGCCCCTCGGCTTGGTCATCTTTATCTGCGCAGACGTGGGATATTTGCATCAGGAGAGCCTGGAGCCTTGGCCGAGTGAACGAAGCAAACGAAATCGTGGTTTCGGAGCAAGCAGTCCGCGAAGAGCTTGAGCGCCTTCTGCGAAGCCCGATCTTTGCACAATCCGACCGGTTGGGCCGCTTCCTGCGATTCACGGTCGAGCATGCCATCGGCGGCACCCAGGATGTCCTTAAGGAGTATCTGATCGGCGCCGAGGTCTATGACCGTAAGCCTCCGTATCACCCCAGCCAGGACTCGATCGTGCGGACCGAGGCTCGCCGCCTGAGAAGTAAGCTGAAGGAGTATTACGAGGGGGAGGGCAAGGGCGACCCTATTTTCATCTACTTCCGGCCTGGCAGTTACGTCCCCGTATTTCGCTGGAGAGGAAACCTCGATAGCCATCCGCTAACATCTGTTACCAGCGAAAACGGTCTCTTCATGCCGGGCAATGGATCTCCCATAGGTGTCATCCCATTTGTCGACATGTCGGCTAGTCCTTTATCCGCCGCCTTTGCCCACGGAATCACGGACGAGCTTATCCATATACTGATGCGCACCGATGGCTGCCGCGTCATCGCGGCAAGCTCCATGATGCAGCTGGGTTCGCTGGCGAATGACATCCCCGCTTTGGCGGATAAGCTGGGCGTTCAGTTCGTCTTCGAAGGAACGGTAAGGGAAGAGGGGAATCGCGTCCGGGTTACGGCAAGGCTGGTGAACGCGGATGGTTTCCAGCTATGGTCACAAAGATTTGAAGCCGAGCTGGACGCGAACAGTTTATTCCGAATGGAAGAACAGATTGCGTCGGCCGTGGTGAGCCGGGTTGCACCCCGGCAGTCCGTTGTTCGCAAACTTCAAGCCTCGGCCGCTCCGTCCCTGCTAAAGCTTTATCCGGCCATTCTCGCCGCCGAGGAACTGCTTGAACAGGGAAATGCGGCGGACCTGCCGGCGGCACTCGCTCGATTTCAAGCAGTGGCGCAGTCCGCACCGGAGTATGCCCGGGCCCACTGCGGCATTGCCCAATGCTACATTGGCATGGCTCAGCGGGGTGCTCCGGAGTCAGCCCAGCTTGTTGCCCAGGCCAGGAAGGCCTCGCTGCGTGCCCTGGAGCTAGATCCGGAGATGATCGAAGCTCATTCGGCCATGGCTTGCGTCTTGGCAATGGAGTGGAACTGGTTAGAGGCCGAAACCAACTTCAGGCGAGCCCTGGAGCTGGGATCGCACCATGGGACCTATCGTCAATTTGCAACTTTCCTGGCTGCCCTGGGACGGTTTGACGAAGCCTGGAGCTATCTCCAGATTGCACAACAGATCGATCCATTTTCCTATCGTCAGAAGGCATCCTGCGCCAGACTCCTCTTTTGGAGCCGCCGATATAAGGAAGCGGCAGAGCACTTCTCCACGCCCCTAATGTACGGGCCTCTTCCGCCGGAGGTGCTTATCTATCAGGCGCTGGTCCAGGTCCAGCTTGGTCACGGGGAGGAAGCCAAAAAGATAGCGCAAACGATGCAGCGCGGTGCGGGGGCGCAATCCCTGTTCCAGACTGCTATCGCTGAAATATACGCTCTGTCCGGAGACAGAACCCTGGCGGCGGGAATCGTGGAAGAATTTGGATTGCTTAACCCCGCACATCCCAACAGCAAATTCCGCAAGGCTGGGCTCTCACTCGCCCTGGGAGATGCAAACAAAGCAATCTCCCTGTTGAATGAATCATGGGAGCAGAGAGAAGCTGAACTGCCATGGCTGGCTGTCGACGCCCGGTTTGATCCCATCCGCGAACGGCCTCGGGTGAGCAAGATTCTCAGGAGCGTCAAGTCCGGGGTTTCAGTGGCGAACGCCAGTGTGGATGGTTAAGCTCCAGCGCTGCTATATCCTTGGAAAGCTTGCAAACGACGCTAATTCCCGGCGGGACACTCCCTCTTTCGGCGGCCACGATTTCCGCCCGGCTTGACCGGCTCCCAGCCACGCGGACGATGTGGAAGTTCGTCGTCTTGCTTAGCCTCGGATTTTTCTTTGAACTTTACGATCTGCTTTATTCCGGATATATCGCGCCGGGACTTGTGAAGAGCGGTATCCTGACGACGACCACCACCAGCTTCTTTGGCATGAATGGGGTGGCGGCCTTCATTGCGTCTCTGTTCTCAGGGCTTTTCATAGGCACGATCTGTTGCGGGTTCCTCGCTGACCGTTTTGGCCGCCGTGCGATCTTCACTTACTCATTGCTTTCCTACACGGCCGCCAACCTAATCATGGCCTTTCAGGTCACGGCTGCAGGCTTGAACTTCTGGCGTTTTATGGCAGGACTCGGCATTGGAGTGGAACTGGTAACCATCGGCACGTATATCTCTGAACTGGTGCCAAAACATATCCGCGGACGCGCTTTTGCCTGCGAGCAGGCAGTGGGGTTTATGGCCGTCCCTGTGGTGGCGTTCCTGTCGTACCTGCTGGTGCCGGAGAAGCCCATCGGCCTCGATGGCTGGCGTTGGGTCGTGATCATCGGGGCGCATGGAGCTCTGTTCGTCTGGTTCATTCGTCGAGCATTGCCAGAGAGCCCGCGGTGGCTGGCGCAAAAGGGTCGGCTCGCAGAAGCCGACCGTGTGGTGTCGAAGCTGGAGGAGATCGTCGCCAGAGAGTTCCTACTTCCCGTCCCTGCTGCGACTCACGTCCAACCTGTAGCCACAGGCCAGACCTTCTCCGACATGTGGAGGGCACCATATGGCAAGCGCGCAGCGATGATGATCATTTTTAACGTCTGCCAAACGGTCGGCTTCTACGGCTTCGCCAACTGGGTGCCGACGCTGCTCGTCAAGCAGGGCATCACGCTCACGACCAGCCTGCTGTACTCATCGATCATTGCGATTTCAGCCCCGATCGGGCCGTTGATTGGCCTATGGATCGCCGACAAATTTGAACGCAAGAGCGTGATCGTCGCGACCGCAGCAGCCATCGTGGTTTGCGGGCTGACATTCAGCCAGGTTTCGGGTGGAATGCTCCTCATCGCTATGGGCGTGGGGCTGACGCTTGCAAGCAACATTATGTCCTACAGCTTTCATGCCTACCAGACAGAGCTTTTCCCAACCAGCATCCGGTCGACCGCGGTAGGCTTTGTCTACTCCTGGAGCCGCTTTTCGGCAATTTTCACCTCGTTTGCCATCGCTGGCGTGCTGAAGAACTTCGGCACGACCGGCGTGTTCGTCTTCATTGCGGCCGCGATGCTGATCGTGATGGCGGCGATTGGCTTGATGGGGCCGCGCACGCGCAATCTCACGCTGGAAGAGATTTCCCGGTAACGCGGATAGCTTTAGTCTGCGTGAGAACTCCAATCAAAAACTGAGTCCCGAAGGGACGGCTGAGAATCAGACCTGTCCAAATTAGCAGAGCATCGTCCTTCTGGACGGCGCAACTTGCAGAATGCGCTAAGAGAGCGCTTGGAAGCGAAATAGCGGGGTCGCTGTAGTGGAGTGTTCTGTCCATCCACCTCCACTCCTGCCAAAGTGGGCCAATTTGTGTTTTATCTCCAATGCGAATGGGCATCACGTCAAGCAGAACGCAGTTGAAGTTGAGGAAGACGCCGCGGCCCAGGTAGATGTTGTACCCGTAATCACAGAAAAAGGGTGAGCGAATAACGGTCTCCTCGCCCATCGCGCCAAGCAAGCCGCGGAGCAACGCGACACGCTGCACTGGATCACTGCTTCCGTTCAGCAGAGCGAGTTGCGATTCGGCATGCTGCCGCTCTACAACAAGCTCGCGATCCGTGGCGTTGTAAAGCTCACCGTGAAGCATTTTCTGCTTTTCGCTCAGTCCGTCAATTTTCATCACTCCTAGGATGCCCGGAGAGAGCATTTGTAGCAAAAGTAGAAATTGGAAAATATTTTTCGCGAGTGCCAGGGAATAAAAGCCCGCGAGGTCAGTTTCCTGCTGCAGAGGTAGTAACGATGAAGCGGGAGATCGATATGAAACACAAGAATGAGGGCGAGACGGCGCAGGAAACGCACAAGCCGAAGGTTGCTGGAGATGGCATCGACCGGCGCAACTTCCTGCAGTGCATGGCATGGGCGGGTACAGGGCTCGTCTGGTCGATGGTTGCGGGCGTACCGACTTCGAAGCTGCTGGCCGATACGACAAATCCAGCAAAGAAAAAGATAGTAGAGGACTTCTCGTTCGTACAGATCAGCGACAGCCATATCGGCTTCAATAAGGCGGCCAACCAGAATGTAACCGGCACGCTGAAGATCGCTATCGACAAGATCAATGCCGGACGCGCGGGGATGAAGCAACCGGAATTCATGATTCATACCGGCGATATCACCCAGAGCTCAAAGCCGGCGGAGTTCGATACCGCCGCAGAGGTAATCAAGGGCGCAAAGGCGGGGCATGTATTTTATGTTCCCGGAGAGCATGATTTTTCGCTTGACGATGGCGAACAGTACAAACAGCGCTTTGGCAAAGGGACGCTGGGCAATGGCTGGTACAGCCACGACTACAAGGGGGTTCACTTTGTGGGTCTGAACAACTGCGTGCAGGTGGACGCAATGGGCAACCTGGGTGCGGACCAACTGGCATGGCTGAAAGCTGATTTGGGCGGGCTGAGTGCTTCGACGCCAGTGGTGGTATTTGCTCACATCCCGCTGTGGATGGTCTATGAGAAGTGGGGTTGGGGCACGCAGGATGGGGAGACCGCGCTGAGCTATATGAAGCGTTTTGGATCGGTCACGGTGTTGAACGGCCACATTCATCAGATAGTGCAGAAGGTTGAGGGCAACGTCAGTTTTCATACGGCCATGTCGACGGCATTCCCGCAGCCTGCACCGGGAGCTGCGCCGGGGCCGGGCCCCATGGCGGTTCCCGCCGGCAAGCTGGAGAGCGTGCTGGGGGTGACCAACGTCAAGGTCGTTCGCGGACACAATCACCTTGCTGTGGTCGACTCTTCGCTGGCGGAGACGGTGTGAAGCGCGCTTGGATCGTGGCGGTGCTGGCCGTAGCCTCGGTGACGGGGTTGGGGTATGTGCATCCGTTTGGCAATCCGCGTGTCGAGGCCGCGAGAGGACTCGGCACGCTGCTTCAGGGCGCCAACCTGCCGCCGGATGCAAAGGCGGTGCTGGTGACCAAATGCGCGGATTGCCACTCGAGCGAGACGCGCTGGCCAGTCTACGCCCGCGTTGCTCCGGGATCCTGGCTCATAGAACGGGACATCGTCGAAGCCCGCAAGCATATGGACCTCTCCCGCTGGGAGCTGTTGTCGATGGAGCAGCAACAGGTGCTGCTAGCCAAGATTAGCCATGAGGCAAAGAGCGGGGATATGCCACCCCTTCAGTACGTAGCACTGCACTGGGGAGCGAAGCTTTCACAGGCAGATGTGCACACGCTTACGATGTTGGGTAAGAATGCAGGCGGCAGTGAGGCAACGTCGGCTGGAACTGGTGATGCTGCGCGGGGCAAACTCGTTTTTGAGAAACGCTGCACGGGTTGCCACGCGATGGAATACAACGGCGAAGGACCCAGGCTCGCCGGAGTGTACGGAAGAACGGCTGGGAGCGTCCCGGGTTTTGACTACTCCCACGGATTGAAGAACTCGGGGCTGACCTGGAACGATGCGACCCTGGAGAAGTGGTTAAGCGGCCCGGATTCGGTAGTACCCGATGCCAAGATGGATTTTTATGTACCCAAGGCTGGAGAGCGACAGGACCTAATTGCCTATTTCAAGCGATGAACGGCCGAACAGGCTGAGACGGCCGCTTACCCGGGTAAGCCAACGCGGTGTACAAGGCTTTGGAAGCGCGGATCGGAGCGGAGAGGATCGAAGCCCGGCCGTATTAAGACGCCTGGGTTAAATCGCTCTGCATAGCCTTTTTCGAGCCAATTCATCGCTTCATCCGTGTCCCCGAGCGACACATAGATCGCGGCAATTTCTGAAGCATGCGAATAACCGGGTGTTGAACTGCGTCTTCAGATCGCTCAGCAGCTTGACTGCTTCGTTCCTCTGGCCGGATAAAGCATAGGCGCGAGCAAGATTAGCGATGCATGTCGGGCTTCCCCGCAGAAAGCTGAACCGCTCTTTGCAGTTCTACGATCGCTTCCTTGTACATGTGTTGTTGCAGGTACGCCTGGCCGAGTTGATTATGTGCCATCGCAAAATTAGGATCCATTTCGATCGTCTTGCGGCTCTGTCGCATGGATTCGTCATAAGAGTGTGCAAGGACAAGGAGCTCTGCCAAATCGGCGTTAATAATAAGAGATAACGGATCCACACTTTCCGCCTTTTTCATTTCCGCAATCGCTTCGTCATACCGGCCCAAGAGAGCCAGGTGCCAGGCATACCAATGGTGAGCGGTTGCGTAGCCTGGGTTAAGTTCAATGGCCCGCCGGAATTCCTTTCCCGCCGGAATCCAAATCCCAGTCAAACCCGTCCAGCGCAAACGCCAGCGAGTTGTGGGCTTCCCCGAGCGAGCTGTCCAATTCCACGGCCTTGAGTGCCGCAGCCTTCGCTTTAGGGTAGGCCTCCGCAGGGGTCATTACGGCATACTGCCAGTCTCCCAGCAATGCATATGTGTCGGCTAAGCCGGAATAAGCCTGGGCATAGTTCGGGTCTTCTTCGATCGCCTGGTTGAAATAAGCCAAGGCAACCTTCAAACCATCTGCCGTTCGCTTATTCCAGAAATAACGGCCCTTGAGATAAGACTCGTAAGCCTCTGGATTAACGACCCCCACGCTTTTCAGCGCAGCTTGCTCCCGTGGCGTCAAACTGATCTTAATTTGCTCTGCAATGGATCTTGCCACCCTGTCCTGCAGCGCCAAGGTATCACGCAACTCGCCCTCGTAGCTCTGGGACCATATGTGCTTGTCGGTGGAGGCATCGATCAACTGCGCCGTGATGCGAACCTGATCGCCTGCACGAAGCACGGTGCCTTCTACCACGGCGTCCACATTCAGTTCACGCGCGATCTGCGGCAGAGGCTTGCGCGCTCCTTTATATACCATTACGGAGGTGCGGGAGATCACCCGTAATGCGCTGATCTGCGCCAGGTCGGTGATCAACTCGTCCGTCATTCCGTCCGAGAAGTAATTCTGTGAAGCATCGCCAGAGAGATTTTCTAACGGCAGCACCGCCAGAGACCTGATGGCGGGGGCGCTATGGCCACGCGAACGAAGGAGCAAGACGGCAAAGAATCGCCAAACCCAGTACGAGTGCCAGGGCCATGATGACGTGACCCGTTGACCACAGCCGGCGTCGCGGTGCCACGGCCAAACCCGGGCTTTGGAGCTGAGGTCTGGGCTCGGTCACAGGCGGAACCGCCAACCCGTCGCCCTGGAACTGGTGCACAGACTCTGTCACAGGCGAGTCTGTGGATACGGATTCTGGCCTTCGGATGCGGCCGTCCGCGTCGACAAACGACACCTCGGCTATGAAACGATATCCGCGTTTTGGAAGAGTCTCTATATATCGCGGAGTCTCAGCCGAGTCCCCTAATGCGCTCCGGAGCTTCGCGATCGCAATGTTGACTGCCTGGTCGAAATCACCAAAACTCTCGTTGGGCCAGACTCGGCCGCGTAGTTCCTCCCTGGTGACGACTTCCCCCGGATGTTCCAGCAAAACCTCCAGCAGTTTCAGCGGCTGCTGCTGGACTCTGATTCTCACCCCCGCTTTGCGCACCTCGCCCGACTGGAAAGAAACCTCATAGGTCCCGAATCGCACGACGAAGGTATGCCGCAATGGTTCCATATTGGGGCTTCGGACGGAAGTCTAGCACTTTACCCGGGTAAGAGCCTCGTGGGTACGGGAATGAGAGGCCTCCTTCCCCGCCCGCGTCCCTCCCGGCTCGCGACCGGGGATCAAGGATATGTGCGGAGCTAACTCCTTAGCGATTATGTACTTGGCAGGAAATGAAGCGGTTATGAGGAGAAAAGCCTGGGTGAATTGATGCCGGACGGCCTGACGCGCACTGTTGCGGTGCGGGGTCGTAGCAGTTCGAAACCCGGTCTCACGATTGGGGGCAGGCAAATGAGACGTCTTGGATTTAGCCCACACGGGATGGTCCGATTTGGACCTTCGCCCTCACAGGAAGATAGATCGTTGGCCGGGTTCGAGGAGTTGGCCATGCCCCTGTTCGATTCCCTTTACAACTTCGCCCGCTGGCTCGCGCAGAATCAAAACGATGCCGAGGATCTCGTACAAGAGACTTACTTGAAAGCGTTACGCAGTTTCGCATCGTTTGAGCCGGGCACCAATTTCCGGGCATGGATATTTCAAATACTGAAGAACACGTTTCTAGGTTCGTGCTCAAAACTTGAGCGGCGCATGACCCTTGCGATGGATTCGGAGGAGGACTTGCCCGCAACTTCTGACACACCCGAGTCGCTGCTGATCGCCCTTTCCAACATCGATGCAGTTCGGTGCGCAATCGAGCAGCTGCCAGTCATCTTTCGCGAAGTCGTTCTGCTGTGTGACGTTGAACATGCGTCCTACAGGGAGATTGCGCAAATATTGTCAATCCCGATAGGAACCGTGATGTCACGGCTGGCCAGAGCCCGGAAGATGATTCGCGCCTCACTTGAAGAAACGATATGTTGTCCACGCTAGGGCGGGCTGAATTTACATAACCCGTAGAGTCGGAAAGCTGGAGTTGCACCGTCGACAGATCAAGGGGATTTAGTGTTACCGTGAATTAGGCTCACCAGTTGGGTGCCACCCCTCCCCGGTTGGGGAGGGATGAACGTTTGCCACCATTCGGCATAGCCTTCCCGGCGGAATTCGTGCAGGAAAGCGTGGAACCCATGAGAGATAACGCCAACGATCTATCTGCTCCCACCGCTTCCTGAAACAGAGACGGTGCCGTGTTGTTTTAGCGCGGCCTCCAGGATGACGGAACGGGATACAGAGAAGTTATAAACATAATCTTCGGTCTGAATCGCGCTGAGGAAGCGCTGGTCCCCGACCTTACGGAAACTCACTTGGGGCTTGCCGGTGGAAGCGCCTTCCATCTCGACAGGGCGCGCAAACACACTGACACCATTGTCATAGCTAGTAAGTATCAGTGAGTCGAATGGTTGCTGCGAGAAACGCTTTACCGTGTATGTGCCTGCGGGGAGTGTCTTTCCACCAGCCACAAACTCGAAGGGTAGGGTAACGACGATCTCGGGCTGAAGCTCCGCGTTGGCAGTCACACCCAACCCGAGCAGGAATGCGACGGCGACTAGAATTCTTGCATACTTCTTCATAACTTCTCCTATTAACATTTGAGTTCTTGTTGCTGATCCGGGCGGCACTCGAGCTTTGATCCTGCAAGGGTCGCGCGTGCCATCCGTTTCACCAACCATTCTCAGAGCGTTGCAATGTTCCGCACTTATGAGAACTAAGCTGGAAGAAATTTATTCCGATGTGCTGGGGCCAGGGCCGGACGGGCCGGGTCAACTCTGGGCAGCGGCACATCTCAAATATGTGAGTTGTTCCGCAAGTGTAGTTGCAGTGGTGGGGATGGTGAGCACGAAGTCCTGCACGGGGAAAAACTATTTTGCGAAGCAGCACCGGTTCGTCATTTCGGTGGTAATCGTGCACCACTAAGAAGTCGACGCCTTTGTGACTCTTCAGACTTGCCCCGCCCCGATTCTCGAGCCCTCCGCCTACTCGACAACTACTTTGCCGGTCATATTCGGATGGATCGAACATGAGTACGAGTAGGTGCCGGGTTTGCTGGCCGTGAACTTAAACTTCTCGCCGGTACCGAGCACTTTAGACTTAAAGGTGGGGCTCGTTGCTGACCACGGTGTGGGGGATGTCATCGCCGTTCGTCCAGGTGATCTCCGTCCCCACCTTCACCTTAAGTTCCGACGGCGAGAAGCTGAAGTTATCAATCCTGACCTCGGCTTTTCCCGCCGCGGCCGGTGCAGCAGCTACTCCCGGTGGGGCCGCCTGAAAACTAATCAAAGCTGTCATCACTGAGGAGGCTAGACAAAACATCCAGTCAGTCCTTCTCCGGCTAGTCTTACTCATCCTCATCCTCGATCATTTCTGCTCCCCTAGTCTTCATTTATGCGAACGTTCTCTCTTTCGTCTCAGTGTGCAGAACTTGCAGGCCGCAGTTTTATTCCAACTGATTTCTCCTCTGGCCAACACTATTTTCAGAGCCGGGCGAATAAAACGCGTGCCGGGCAGTTTACTGCTATGTGGGTGCGAAGCCGGCGGGCAACACGTCGTTTGGAATGGCTCGTCGGAACGAATAACGCGCGTACGGCGTCTTATAGACGTTTCGGAGAACGGTAATGGAGAGCATAGGTTGTATCCAAGATTGTTCCCTGGTTCGCAAGGCGCAAGGCGGCAACCAAGCCGCTTTCGAGCAATTGGTACATACCTATGATCAAGCGGTTTTACGGCTCGCTTTACGGCTCACAGGGTCGGCAAGCGACGCGCAGGACATCCATCAAGAGGCATTTCTAAAAGTTTACAAGAAGCTGGATGGCTTCCGGTTCGAGTGCTCCTTCTCTACCTGGATCTACCGCATTGTCACCAACGTCTGCCTGGATCACCTGCGGAGGAATCGAGCCCGCAAAAAGAATAGCGCGATGGAGGTCAACGACGATGAGTTGCTAAACCAACTGTCGGACGATAGACCAGGTAATAATCCCGAGCAACAACTATTAGACCAAGAGTTGAGTGCGCATATCTTACGGGCTCTGCGAAGACTTACACCACGCGAGCGCATGGTTTTTGACTTGAGGCATTTCCAGGGTCTTAAGCTGCGAAGTGTGAGCGAGATTCTCAATGCCTCGGAAGGATCGATCAAGATGACTTTCTTCCGGGCCACGCGCAAGTTGCGGTTCCAGCTCGGTAAATACGCGAAGAAGCACAGACCTTCGACGAAGCAGTCTGATGACGGTGTGAATCATCTGCAGAGAACGAGCGAGACTCGTGGTAGCTGAATGAAGCCGAGATTCCCTGATAAAGAACGTGATTGATGGCGTAGTGATAACCCGTCCGCGGTGTCCTTAGATGAAAGCTGGACTATCGACCGAATCAGAATCGTGGCATTGATTTCGCCGGAAGGTATGACGATCTTTTTTCCCGCCCAAGGATCGGTACCCAGCGCGCAGCCGTATGGGAGGTGCTTGCCGACACCTTTCTACCCGGCGATGAAATCCTGGCGCTCAATTGCAGAAATAAGCAACGACGCGCTTTTTCTTGCACTGTTGGACGTCTCCTTTGTCACCTGTGATACCGCGGAAGGTATGATCGACGCGGCTCCGAATCGCGGCGCATCGTTCGACGGCGCATTGTCGAATTTTTCCGGGCTGAATGGTGTTGCGGATCTCAATCAGACTGTTCGTGACCTGGCATCGCCTGGTTAGGATAGGCGCTCCCGTCATCATTTGCCTTTCCAGTCCGTTCTGCCTCTCGGAAACGCTTTGGTTTCTCCTTCATGGCAAATTTCGCAAGGCGTTTCGCAGATCCAGGGCGATCGCTACCGTGAATGTCGGCGGCTCGTGACGTAAGAATGCATTACCCGACCTTGAGGGAGGTGAGGAAGTTGTTTTCATCATCTTTTCTCATGCTGTCCTGCACCGGGATCGGTGTAGCGGTTCCGCCCTCGTATCTGGAACCGATCCTCCGCAAATATCCCCGAGTCCTCGGCCTACTGCGCCTAATCGATCAGGCACATCTCCCACCTGCCTTTATTTCGCACGATCGGGGATCACATGCTCCTGCGCTTTGAGCGGGTGGACGGGGATGTTGTCGAGCCAGCAAGCGCAGGTCAATGAGACCTTGCTCTCAACATTTCTCTCCCGCGGTGGGAATAAAGTTTGCGTAAACCAGTTTGGATACATGAAGGACTTCTCACCTCAGTCCATCTCCGTCCGGTCTTCAGAGTTTGAGGTCAACGGATCAGCCAGCTTACGTCTCGCACGCGCGTAGGCGACTCGTGTCTATTCGGAGGAACGCTCATGCTCATGCCCCCACGGAGGAAAATTCTCCTCTGTTCTTGCCTGTTCGCGGCATTGACCGCGTTTGGTACCGGACTGGTTGGAACCGCAGCGAACTCAGCGACTGAAGCGCCGGCCGGGTTTAACACGCCCAGCTTTAACAGTGCTGCAAGCATCAACAACGGACTCGTCGAACCACCCGGAGACACGTTTGCCCGGGATCAGAATGTTTATGAGGAAAACGAGACGGTCGCAGATGGACTTGGACCCGTATACAACGCAACTTCCTGCGTCAATTGCCATCAGAATCCGAATAGTGGGGCAGCCAGCCAGATCACGGAGCTCCGGGTGGGACACAGTGACGCAAATGGCAATTTCGTGAACCCTACAATCTTTATCAATGACGGAAAAGACACGATCACCGGCAGGTCCATCGTTAACGATCGCGCCATCGGTCCACAAGCCCAGGAGACTATACCCGCTACGGAAAACATCCGCACATTACGTGCCGCCCTCAACACCCTGGGGGATGGATTTGTGGAAGCCATTGACGACAGCACGCTGATCGCAATCGCCGCGGAACAACCCGGGTTGAGTGGAGGGAGAGTTCACGGGGAAGTTGTAGAGGCGCCAATTTTCGAGGCTCCTGGACAGACCCGCGTCGGGCGGTTCGGTTGGAAGGACCAGCACAGCAGCTTGCTCTCCTTTATTGCCGACGCCTATCTCAACGAGATGGGGATCACTAACCGGCTGCGCCCCACGGAGGTTACTCAAGTTCTTAACACCACAACGGGCATTAACGATCAGCCAGATGAACTCGGCCTGGCCGACATCGACCACTTTGCTCAGTTTGTGCGTGGAACGATGGTTCCGCCCCGCGACACCACGCTGGCGGCAACCCCTGCAGCTTTGGCAGGCCAACAACTTTTCGCGAAGGTTGGTTGTAACGTCTGCCACATGGAAGCCATTACCACGGCCCCTGCAGGGACGGTTATCGATGGTGGCATGTTTGCGGTTCCAGAAGCTCTGGGCGACAAAATCATTCATCCTTTTAGCGACTTCTTGTTGCATGACATAGGAACTGGAGATGGGATCGTCCAGGTTGGGCCGCAAGACACTGCGAACAAATTAAGGACTGCGCCGCTTTGGGGTTTGCGGATGAAAGCCCGCTTCATGCACGACCTGGGATCGCTGTCACTTTACAACGCAATCGAGCGTCACGATGGTGAAGCACACGACGCTGCTCAAGGCTTTAGAGACTTGAGCCCCGCGCAGAAGGAGGAGTTGATTACCTTCTTGAAAACGCTATGAGCCGCGACGAAACGAGCACCAGGGCTTTGTAGTCCGGATCTCCACCCCCACCGGGCGACAACGTTGTTGGGCATGCCGGCAAGTGCGGCTCTAACCACGAAAGGCGCGCGGGAGCGCGCCTTCCTGCTTTCACACGATACAAACTTCAGCGGACCTGCGCTCGGCTAAGGGTATCGCAGACGAATGCCTCGGCGGGCGATCCCCCTCTTTCGCTGCAGCTTTCTTGACCTTCCGGAGCCAAACTCCTATTGTTCCCGAGTCGTCTCAATCGGAAGGCAGGAAACTCCATGTCCGCATCGTATCGCCCCCATACGCGTTTCGTTCGTCAATTGCTTTTGCTCGCAGCCGCGCTGAATTTCATTTTCCCGGCCCCCCCTCACCGCTCAGTCTGTGCCGCCGGCGCTGGTGTCTCCGGCTGTGCGGCCGCCTCAGACGGGTCCAAACGGCGCGAAAATCCCTGGGATGCCTAAGTTTCATGACCCCGCGCCGTATGACCTTGACGAACATACGGGCTACAAGCAGATCTTCGACGGCAAGAGTTTCACCGGATGGGACGCCGACCCTAGCATCTGGCGCATCGAAGGCGGCGTCATGGTGGGAGAAACGCTCGAGGGCAAACCGAAGGGCAACAACTACATCGTTTATCGCGGCGACAAAACCCGCGACTTCGACCTGAAGCTGCAGATGAAAATAGAAAAGGGCGGTGGCGGCGGCATCCAATACCGCAGCGTCACCGGCGTGCCCTGGACACGTCCTCAGCCGGAGGGCCAGCCGCCGTATGACCTCAAGTTTATGATGACCGGCCCGCAGGCAGATTTCTGGTTCCCGGTCACTGCACGCACTGCGTCGTACACCGGCCAGTGGTACTCGGAAAACACGATGCAGGGTATCCTCGCGTATCGCGGCCAGGTAACGCAGGCGCTGCCCGGCCAGACCAATCGCTTGGTTGCCAATATCGGCGACATACGGGCGCTCGGTGGCTATGTGAATGTCAACGACTGGAACGACTACGAGGTCATCGCGCGCGGCGGCGTGATGATGCATATCATGAACGGCCAGCTGATGGCAGTCTTCATCGATGACACGAAAGACTCCATCAATAACCAACCGGGACTCATCGGCTTCGAGATCGAAAGCCAGCCGTGCAAGATCTCTGTGCGCGATATCTGGCTGCGGAGTTTCGACTAGGCTATCGTCAACGCCGGACGTCGACTAGCGCGGGCTGAACCTTCCGGCTTTTCTAACCAGACTTGTCTAGTCTGCTATGGCTTTAGCACGTCGCGCTGGTCGACCCAACCGCCTCGAAAGAAGCGGTGGCGCACCATCTGCTGGCCGAGCAGAAAAATCATGGCTATCAACATGACTAGCAAAAGGAACTTTACGATTCCCAGCCAGGGGGACGGTCGCGCCGCAGGGGCCGGGGTGTTTGAAATAGGTGTCATCTGACCTGCGCCTCCCCCGCCGATAACAAGGACCGGGCACGCCGGAGTTGTGCCGCTCTAAGACTCCCACTAACAGCGGCCTCCGGCAACACATTTTTTAAGAAATCGTCGTCGGCGTGCTCCTAAATCGACTCGCAGACCAGCGTTTGCCCTCGAAGGCACTTGTTCGACGGTTTTAGGCGGCGCGTGCGAGCCAACTCTTCATCGTGGTCGCATCCACCAGACCTGCTTGCTGGAACTGAAGGCTTCCGCGCGCAAATACCGCGAAGTTCGGAATACCTTGCACCTTGTACCGTGAGGCAAGCTCCGGGAACTGCTCCGTGTTCACCTTCAGCACGACGGCTCGGCCTGCGAGGTCTTGCGCGACTTGTGCAACATGCGGCGCCGCCATCTTGCAAGGACCACACCACGACGCCCAGAAATCAACGAAGACGGGAACTTTGCTGTCGCGAATAATTTCGTCGAACTCCTCGGTGCTGACCTCGATGGGCTCAGCCATCGCGGGTAGCGGTGTTTTGCAGGCACCGCATCTTCCTGTGTCGGCAAGGTGTTTTGCCGGAATTCGATTCGGCTTCCCGCAAGATGGGCAATTTCGGATGATGGCCATAGCGAACTCCTTTATTGAATCGCCGCTTCACCAGTATCTCGCAGGCGAGGCGGTGACGCCAACCGCGGCCCAGTCGAGCCGGCAATGACCGGGTCCAGAGGCTCCCGATCTATGCGCACTGGAAGCAATTCATGGAGTACATGCTTAGCCAAGAGGGTCTGTTACACACACATCGCCGGCGTTCAGACGCCTGGCATGAAGCTTACGATCGCTTTTTGGACCGTCCGCCCGGTTTGGATTTGGGTGCTTTCCGTGTCTTTTGCATTCCTTCGGCAATGCTAAGCATCGCTTCGGTGAGGTCTCGAGCCGAAAGAGCATGCTCCGGGTCAATCAGCCATTGCATGATCAGACCGGACAACAGCACGTGATGAAATTTGCCGATCGTCTGTGCTGTTCGCTCGCTGATGGCGCTCTGCTCCTTATTAAGAAACAGCGATGCCAACTCTGAACGGGCCACCTGGAGATTATTTCCCAGAGCGCCACGGATCTCCGGCATACGTGGTATCTGGGAAAAGAGCTCCATGTTTGCCACCCATAAAGAACGATGGGTTTCAAATGTCTCCATCAGACGGGCCCAGGTGGACTCAAAGCGCTCCCTGGGACTGGCATCGGTGGGAACACTCTCGTTTAATAGGCGACGAAAATCTTTGTCCCAGTCGCCACAGGCAAGTATCAACGCCTCGGTCAGCAGTGCTTCCTTGGAACTGAAGTGATAGCCGATAGCAGCCAGGCTGACACCGGCCGCTGAGGCGATATCGCGGGCAGTAGTCCGCGCATAGCCCTTCTCCAGCAGACAGCGCTTCGCTCCCATCAACAAGGCCTCTCGATTTCCCATGGAATACAGTTTATTTCAAAAATTGTACAAATGTCTCATACGGAGGTATAGTACAAACGTATGAGACGTTTGTACTAATCTCCGCTCAGCTATGCATTGGCAAAAGAAAGGAGAGGCATGAGAAACAAGACCATACTCATCTCGGGAGCAAGTGTTGCGGGGCCGGCACTCGCCTACTGGCTAAGCCGCTATGGTTTTAATCCCACCGTGGTCGAGCGGGCTCCTGCCGTGCGGCCGGGCGGCTATGCGGTCGACTTTCGTGGCGCGGCTATGAAAGCGCTGCAGCGAATGGGCATTATCGATGAAATACGAAAGCTTGAGACGCGTACAGGCGCAATTACGATCGTGAACAAAACGAACAGGAAAATCGCGAGTATGCCGGATGGTTTCACCAGCGGTGAACTCGAGATCATGCGCGGTGATCTGGCTGGAGTCCTTTATGCGGCCACTCGGGATCATGCAGAATACATATTCGACGACTCGATCCTTGGCATCAGGGAAGATGAAGATGGCGCCGAAGTAACGTTCAGTCGCAGCGGGCCACGGCGATTTGACCTGCTAGTGGGGGCGGACGGACTGCACTCGAATGTAAGAGCACTCGCATTTGGCGAAGAGTCCCGGTTTATTCGTAATCTCGGCTACTACATCGCGATCTTCACTACGCCTAATTTCATGAATCTCGACCATAGCGGCCTCTACTATGGCACACTCGGAAAAAGGGTGGGTATCTTCAGCGCCAGAGAGAATACGGAGGCGAAGGCATCTTTCTTCTTTGCATCTCCTCCGTTGGAGTATGACCGCCGCGATATCGTCTGCCAGAAGCAGATTCTGGGTGACAAATTCGCTCGCGACCAGTGGCAGATACCCCGCCTTCTGGAGATGATGGATGATGCCCCGGACTTCTATTTCGACTCCATCAGTCAGATCAGGATGGAGCGATGGTCGGCAGGGCGCTCCGTTCTGCTCGGGGATGCAGCGCACTGTGCCTCCCCGCTGTCCGGAATGGGCACGAGCATGGCCGTAGTGGGCGCCTACATTCTCGCAGGCGAACTGAAGGAGGCGAACGGCGACTATACCGTCGCCTTTGCGCGCTACGAAACTCTTATGCGAGACTTCGTGGCGCAATGCCAGAAGCTTGCTGAAGGTGCAGACTGGTTCGTTCCGCGCACCCGTCTCAAGCTATGGTTTAGTCAACAGATGTGGAAGGTCCTGCCTTACACGCCGTGGAAGAACATGATGATCGAGGTTCCCTTAAAAATAGGAAACTCGATCACCCTCAAAGACTACTGACGGAGAACACTTTCAACAAAGTGACCAAAAGGCTTAGTCGGCGAACGCTCGAGTTCTACTCTAATCCAATCTTCTACTAAAGACCGCAGATCCTTGTCGGTTCCCATGTATCAATTTTCTCCATCAAACTTTATCGCCGCTGAGCGGCTTCATCACATACAGGCTTGGCGCAGGAATCGACAATCCAGTATCGCGGTCCAGGGCCAAGACGGGCCGCACGGTCACCGGGATTGGCGAAACGACAGTGCTCCAGCGAGAGGCAGCCGCAACCGATGCACTTAATCAGCCCTCCCCGCATGCGCTCCAGTTGCGCAATGCGTGCGTCGATCCGAGCGGTCCACCCGCTGGAGAGCCTGGCCCAGTCCTCACCCTCGGGCGCGTGATCCTGCGGGAGCTTGGCCAAGTCCGCCGCAATCTCGTCGAGGGTGAGACCGACACGCTGGGCAAAGACCAGGAAGGCGATGCGGCGAAGCACCGCTCTCGGGTAGCGGCGATGTCCCGAGCCAGCCCGCTCGGACCGGATCAGCCCCCGCTCCTCGTAGAAGCGCAACGCCGACGCGGCTACACCGCTGCGGCGAGCGACTTCGGTAATGGTGAGCAGGTTTGCCATGGCAAAAGAAATATCACGTGAAACGGCTTGACTTCAAGTTAACTTGAACTTTTATTTTGGAAAGAGAACAAGTAATCAGGCAAAAGGAAACCCCATGCCACACTCTGCTCCCAACCCCATCCTCGTTACCGGCGCGACCGGCAACGTAGGACGCAATGTCGTCTCTCTGCTATCCAGCACAGGCGCTCGTGTTCGTGCCTTGACCCGCAACCCGGATACAGCAGGCTTGCCGGATTCAGTCGAAGTCGTGCGCGGCGACTTGTCAGACCCCTCTACGCTGGGCACGTCGCTGGAGGAAGTCGATTCCGTATTCCTGATGGTGCGTGCGTTCTCTGTACAAATAGTTCCAATCGTTGAGCTGATAAAGAAGCGCGCTCAGCGCATCGTCTTCCTCTCCTCGGCGGCGATTCAGGACGAGTTGCCGGCCCAAACCAACCCTATCGGCAAAATCCATCTGGAGATCGAAGAGGCGATCCAGAACACCGGACTGGAATGGACCTTTCTGCGACCGGGCGCATTCGCGGCCAATGCTCTGACGTGGTGGGCGCCTCAGCTTCGCGCTGGAGATGTGGTGCGCTGGCCTTACGGCGCCGCAGCCTGGGCGCCGATCCACGAGCGCGACATTGCCGCGGTTGCGGTGCGCGCGCTGACCGAGGAAGGGCACGCCGGGAAGACATACTCTCTTACCGGCGGAGAGTTGCTCACCCAGGTTGAACAGCTTCAGACCATTGGCCAGGCGATTGGCCGTACTTTGCGCTATGAGGAACTCACACCGGACGCGGCCAGACAGCAGATGAGCACGTTCCTACCACCGTTTGTCATCGATCGGCTACTCGATTTCTGGGCGGGAATGGTCGAAAACCCCGCGCCGGCAAAGCGAACCGTAGAAGAGATTACTGGCGCTCCACCGGCAACCTTCAGGCAGTGGGCTCTGGATCATGCGCGGGATTTCCGGTCTGAAAGAGAGGCCGGCGATGATCGACCGTGAACGTCTTCGAGTGGCAATTCTGATCGGCAGCACGAGGCACGGGCGTTTTGCTCCTGTGGTCGCCAACTGGTTCGCCGGTTACATCCAGACGCGGGAGGAGTTCCTCGCCGACACCATTGACCTGGCGGAGGCTGCTTTGCCGGATGTTCTGAGCCGGAACCCAGAACCGGCAGTGGAGACGCTCCGCTTGCGGTTGGCTGTCGCTGACGCGTTTGTCATCATCACACCGGAGTATAACCACAGCTTTCCTGCGCCGCTCAAAACCGCAATCGACTGGTACTCGAAGGAGTGGCACGCCAGACCGGTGGCCTTCGTCGCCTATGGCGGAAGTGCAGGTGGACTGCGCGCGGTAGAACAGTTGCGACAGGTCTTCGCCGAATTACACTCGGTTACCGTTCGTAACGCGGTCGGTTTTAGCATGGCCTGGGAACACTTCGATGAAGCCGGCCGCCTGCGCGATCCGGCGCGACATGAGAAGGCGGCCGGCGTAATGCTCGATCAGCTGGCCTGGTGGGGACAAGCATTGAAAGAGGCCCGAAGCATTCGTCCCTATCCTGCCTGAAGGAGGAAGCCCGCTAGCTTCGAGAGCCACGCCAGCTCTTCAGGGCCGCGGGCAAAAAGGAGAGCACTACTTCGCTGTGCCCGAGCAGAGTAACTCTCTGTTCGGAGACATCAGCCTATTCAGTTCGCAATGCCTGCATCGGATCGATCCGCGACGCCCTCCACGCCGGAACCAGGCAGGCCAGGGCCGCCACCACCAGCAGAGTCGCAGCCACAGCCGCAAAGATCGCCGGATCGAGCGGCCGGGTTCCATAGAGCATCGCCTGGATCAGGCGTACCGCTCCGGCGCTGACTGCAAGGCCGAGCACCAGCCCATAGAGCGCCGGCCCCAAGCCGTCGCCCAGCATCAGGCGCACAACCTGCTGGCGTTGTGCGCCAAGCGCCAGGCGAACGCCGATCTCTCCGGTGCGCTGCGTTGTCAGGTAAGAGAGGACTCCGTACAACCCTACGGACGCCAGCATCAGCGACAGCACTGCGAAGGCCAGAACCAGGCTGGCGCTCAAGCTGGCGTTACCCAATGAACGTTCAATGATCTGCTCTATGGTAAGCACATCAGAAACCGGCAGCTCCGGATCGAGCTCCGCGATCTGTTTCTGGATCGGAACGGAAGATGCCAGTGGATCGGACGCAGTCCGCACTACCAGAATCACTCCCCCCGGATCAATCTCCCCGTTAAGAACGGGCATGTACATGGTCTCCTTGCCCGGCTGCCCCACCTGATACAGCGTGTCGGCGACAACCCCGACAATCTCGTAATCGGCGTTACCCCGCGCAGTGACGCGGAGATGCTTGCCCAGCGGATCTTCCCCAGGGAAATACTGCTGCGCCAACTGACTGCTGATAATAGTCGTCTTCGGGTGGCCGGCACGATCCTCGCGGGTAAAGAAGCGCCCCTTCAACAGCGGTATCTGCAATGCGCTGAAGTATCCGGGGTCGGCCGACCGATAGAGCGCGTCGTGCATCGCCGTGCTGGGCGCGATCGGTGGATGCTCGGGAATCGTGAAGGCATCGTCCTCCCCGGCTCCTGCTCCGGGCACCATCGATCCCAACGCTGCGGCGCGTACGCCCGGCATGGCGCGCACCCGCTCCAGCAGCGTTTCGTTGAATGCGTTCACCTTCTCGGGGCTATCGTATTTCTTTGCGGGAAGGCCGTAGCTCATGGTCAGCACGTTGTCGGTCACGCAGCCCACATCCGTCGTCCGCAGACGCCAGAAGCTCTTGAGCAGAAGGCCGGCGGCGATTAACAGCACTACCGTTGTAGCAATCTCCACCGTAAGCAGCGTTTTGCGCAGCGCCGTGCGCGATCGGCTGCCTGCCGCGTTCCGCGACGACGCCTGCAGCGCCGCGATCGCTTTCTTGCCAGTCGATGAGATCGCTGGCAGCAGGCCTGCCAGCAGCGCCGTGGCAAAGACGAGCGCGCAGGCAAACGCCAGCACGACGCCATCGGCGTGGATACTCTGCGCGCTAGGAAGATCCCTCCACGTACTGGCCAGCCACTTCGTTGCCGCCAACGATAACAGCACTCCCGTCACGCCGCCGGCAATCGAGACCAGCAGGCTCTCCACCAGCTGCTCACGAATCAGCGTCATCCTCCCTGCCCCCAGCGCGCTCCGGATGGCGATTTCCTTCTGCCGCGCCGCGGACCGCGCCACGATCAGGTTGGCCACGTTTAGGCAGCCGATCAGCAGCATGCAGGCCACAGCGCACAGCAGGAAGATCAATGGCTTCTGCACATCTCGTGCGAGATCCTGGATGAGTGTCTTTGATGCCACGTCCTCGGCCACCGGCGCATTCAGGTTCTGCGAATGCAGCCGGTACTGCACCGCCTCTACCTGGCTCAGGGCGTTTGCCAGGTTAACGCCGGGTCTCAAGCGGGCCACCACATGGCTGAAGTGAAAGTCATGATGCTGCAGCACCACCGGTGGTAGCCCCGACGCATACGTGACCCAGACCTGCATCTTCGCATCGGGATAGGTGAACCACTTCGGAAGCACGCCCACCACCGTATATGGCTTACCATCGAGATGGATTTGCCTGCCGACAATCGACGGATCCCCGCCGAACCGCCGCGTGAAGAGATTCCATGTAATCATGACGGAGTTTCCGTCCGGACGATCTTCGCTCTCGACGAACGTGCGTCCAATGACCGCAGGCACCCCCAGCAGCGGAAACAGGTTCCAGCTCCCGCCGCCCGCGGTCACCAGTTCCGGCAACTCTCCGTGCTCCCCGGTCATGTTGAATTGCCCCCAGCGCCAAGCGGCCATGTCTTCAAAGCCGTGGGTCTGCGCGCGCCAGTCGTAGTAGTCGGCGGGAGCAACGGCGTTGTAGTTGAACTGCTGCGCATTCATGCTGGGATCGCGGAAATGCTCATAGATCGTCACCAGCCGCTCCTGATCGCGGAAAGGAAGCGGCCTAAGCAGAACCGACCGCGCCACCGTGAACAGCGACGTCGCAGCCCCAATGCACAATGCCATCACCAGGACGGCAATGAGTGAAAAGCCAGGCGACCGGTATAGAGTGCGGACGCTGATCTTTAGATATCGCAGAAGATCCTCCACCCAACTCCAACTCCACACAGCGCGAGTGTGCTCGTGAATAAGAGTGGGATTGCCGAACGCGCGCAGGGCGGCATGTCGGGCCTCTCTTGGTGACAAGCCGCGCTCGCGCTGCTCTTCCTCTTCAAGTTTGAGGTCAGACTGTAATTCCCGTTCCAGGTCCGCATCCCGTTTCCTGATTTGCCACCATCGCATTTCAGCTCTCCTCACTGCCGGCCCACATTACTCATGCCACCGTGACCATGCGCTGGACCATAAAGAAGTGGTCGCAGGATGAGCATGTCCAACGTGCCTTGAAGAAGTCCATTTCGCTTCGCGATAGAAGACGTTCGACCCTCAATTGACCATGATGGTAGATGTTCTACCATTGGCAGTCAAGAGCGATACGCGATTCCCGATTGAGTTCTGTTCGAAATGCGGCATGGTGATTTACTGTCAACTGGGCTTGGCTGGATTACGGTTCGATATGCGTTTTCTGAGCGCTAAGCCTTTGTGGTTCAGTCTGCTGGAATTAGTTTTGACATCCGCAAAAAAGCACTTTATGATTCATCTTCGCGAAAACTAGAGGCTCTGAGTGACGGCGGAAGCCAGTCCCCAGGCGCTAGGACCAGTGCCTGGTTATCCAGGCGCGCGTCAGTTTTCAGGCGAATTGCACTACCTTCCGGGCCCCTCCCTCCCCAGACGCTGGACTTTATATAACCCCGCTGTTGGCACTACTTATGAAGAAAGCATCGGCTAGCACGCTGCAGAGTAAGGTGAGCAAGCAATCTTTTCATCCGACGTTAAACACGTCATTTAAGGGGAAGAACAACATGGCTGCAAAAGCTGAATTATCACCGAACATCACTGCGCAGACGCTCAAAGCTGCCCAGGAAGCACTCAACAACGCACCGTCCATGAGCGACGCGCCGGGAGTCGATAAGATCCGCGAGTTGCTCTTCGGCAATCAGATGCAGGACTACGACCGCCGCTTCGCGGTCATGGAAGAGCGATTTCTACAAAAGGTGCGCGACCTGGAAGCAGAGTCCACTCGTGCCCTCCAAAGCATGGAGTCGTCCATGAAGAAACAGCTGGAATCGCTCGCCAGCCAGATCCGCCAGGAACAGGATCTTCGCGCAGAGGCGGACAAGGAGTTGGGCCGCGGCCTTCGGGAACAGATCCAGGGATTAGAGAAGCACCTCACCAAGGTCGCCGACCAACTGGCCAGCCAGGACCGGGACTTCACTGAGAGATTGAGCCACGAATCGCAAACGTTGCGCGAAGAGAGCCGGCGCCGGACTGACGACATGCGCGCGGCCATCGAGCGAATGCTTGCTGAACTGATGAACGTCAAAACTGACCGTAGTCTGCTGGCCGGCCTGTTCGTTGAAATTGCCCGATGCCTGAATCAGGACACGACGGCGAAGGCGAACGGAGCCAGCGCCCAGCGATCCTGAACCCAGCGGCCCACCCCACGCCAGTTTTGAAAGGAATAGAGCGATCGGAGACACCGTGATTTCCAGTGTTTCCCTGTTCGACAGGGACAGTTCGGATCCCCCGTTCTTACATCCCGATGATGCCCGAGCCAAACGGCTCGCCGTGCTCCTTTTCGAGGTAGCGCGCAGCCTTGATCACGACCTGGCGACGGCGCTCCCCAAGCTTGAAAGGGATCCGAAACTGGAGGCGCTGCGCAGCCTGATCCTTGAGGAGGACCGAGCCGCGATCGCCAAGCTGCAGCAGAAGTTTGATGATCCGCGGCAGCTCGCTGAAGCCGTCAGCTCCGTCCTGGCCAACGCCTTCACCCTTGCCGGAGCGAAAGACGAACAATTGGCAAAGGCGCTGGCGCCAATCCTGGAGCTGGCGGTCCAGGCATCGATCCGCAAAAATCCAGGCACCCTGGTTGGCATCCTCTACCCCCTGATGGGATCGGTGGTCCGTAAATCCATCGCCGAGTCTCTTGACGGTACGCTGCAACGCATGAACCAGGCGTTCAAGCACAGCTTCTCATTGCAGGGATTGAGGTGGCGCCTGGAGGCGCTTCGCAGTGGAAGCAGCTTCGCCGACGTGGTGCTCAAGCACACGGTGCAGTTCCGCGTCGAGCACGTCTTCTTAATTCACCGTAAGACCGGCCTTCTCATCGAGCACGTAGCGGCGCCGGAGGTGACCGCACAGGATCCCCAGTTGGTTTCCGGCATGCTGACGGCTATCCAGGACTTCGTGCGCGACTCGTTCGAGGGAACCAATAAGGGCGGGGGAAGCGGCATCGATACCCTGCGGCTTGGCGACCTGCTGTTGTGGTGCGAAGAGGGACCATTCGCGTTCCTTGCCGCCGTCATTCGGGGCAATCCGCCCGAATCGCTGCATGCGGCACTGCGCGAAACACTGACCAACATTCACGACCAATTCCGGAGTCCGCTGGAAGAATTCCAAGGTGACTCCGCAACTCTGGGGGACCTGGTCACGCCATTGCAACGTGACCTGCAGCAACAGGAACGGCCGCGTGAAAAGCGGTTGTCCCCCTGGCTCTGGGGCTTGCCCCTGGTGTTGTTGCTTCTGGCCGGCGGGTGGGTGATTCAGCGGGCAATTGTCCGGCTTCGTGTCGACGGGTATGTCGAGCGGCTGCGTCAGGAGCCAGGCATCGTGGTCGCCAACTCCGAATTGCGCAATGGCAAATGGCAAATTTCCGGTTTGCGTGATCCCCTGGCCGTCGATCCCGCCGCGTTGCTTTCGCAGTCGGGTCTGGATTCCAAACATGTCGCCGGTCACTGGGAGTCATACCAGGCGCTGAACCCGGCGATCGTTCTTCGCCGCCTTGCCGCCAGTCTCAATCCTCCGCCCTCCGTCTCTTTGTCATTGAAGGGCGACACCATACAAGCCACTGGAAGCGTTCCCCAGTACTGGGTCGAGCGGGCGAGAGCGCTGGTTGCGGCGCTGCCCGCGGGTGCTCCTAAGGTCGATCTCAGCGCCCTCCGCGACGTTCAGGATCCGGAATTTATTCGCCTGCGCGATGCTATCCAGGGGCATATTATTGCGTTCGATTCCAATGCAGACCGGCCCGCGCGGGGCGAGGACGCCACGCTGGATGCCGTTGCCGACGAGTTCCGCCAACTGATGCACGTGACCAGACGTCTTGGTTTCTCTGCCCGCATGATGATTTCCGGCCATGCGGATGCCCTCGGCAACGAAACGGCGAACCTGTCCCTCAGCGCGGCTCGAGCCGAGGTTGTCCGCTCGATGCTTAAGGCGCGGGGCATCGCTCCGGAACTGCTGACTGTGCGTAGCGCCGGCCCACTCGAACCCTTGTTGGCTCCCAACGGCAAAGTAACCGCCGCGATGAATCGGAGAGTGACATTCACCGTGATTGCCAGCGAGTAGAGATCTTTATGCTGCAAAAGAAAGTTTGTCTGTTGGGGGGATTCGGCGTCGGCAAGACCAGCCTGGTTCAGCGCTATGTGCAAAGCATCTTTTCGGACACATACTTGACCACGGTCGGCGTCAAGATCGACAAGAAGACGGTGAACGTTGGGGCTGCGGAGGTCGCTCTTATCCTCTGGGATATTGCGGGCGAGGACGATGTTAGAGGAATACGTACAAGCTATCTTCGCGGCGCTGCGGGATATTTCCTGGTGGTCGATGTCACGCGGGGTGAAACCCTCGAAGTCAGCAAGTCGATACAGGCTCGGGTAACTGCTGAAATAGGTACAGTTCCTTTTCTGTTCCTTTTCAACAAGACGGATCTGAAGGAGCAGTGGGACATCCCGGAACAGTCTATCGAAGACTTGAGGGACGCGGGGCATGTAGTTCTCCGGACCAGCGCCAAGACCGGTGAAGGAGTCGAAGAAGCATTTCAGACGCTCGCGCAGCGCATGGTGTTGTGACCGATGCCAGATTTACCGGACCGCATTTCAGAATGGCTACTGCTCCTTGTTAAGTCCCAGCGTTCCATAGCCCATCTTCTCATCAACAACGAACTGGTCCTGATCCAGGCGGGCGGAGAGCTGTATTATTACGGACTGGGTGATCTGAAACACGGGGATTCCGCCTCCACTCAATTGCCATTTCTGGAAGGTCTGTTGCCCTTAGCGGAAACACCTTTTCTTTTAGAGTCCGTGGGCATGCCTGGCGGAAGTGTGGCGGACGTTCATCTTTTTGCCGACGAAGATAGGACGTGGGTCGTGCTCCTCGACGTGACCGCGGAACATGACCATGCCAGAAAAATGCAGCAGAAGGCGTACGACATGACGCTGTTGAGCCAGCGCGAGGCACGCCTCATTGCCAAGCTCCAGGCCGCGCACCAGGAGCTGACGATGGCCCACCGCGACTTGGCCCAATCCCGTGATGAGCTTCTACGAGTCCACACCCGGCTGCGGAAGGAATTGCATGATGCCCAACACTATGTTCTTGCCATCTTGCCGGCGCCGGTCGTGGAACCGATCGCCGTTGACTGGCTCTTCGTTCCTTCCACGGAACTGGGAGGAGATTCCTTTGGTTATCAATGGATCGATGGCGACCACTATGCCCTTTATCTGCTGGATGTTTGCGGACACGGCGTCGGTTCGGCTTTGCTGTCCATCACGGTAGCGAATACGCTCCGATCCGGCGCCTTGCAGAACACCGATTTCCGTAGGCCTGAAGCGGTACTGAGCTCGTTGAATCAGGCTTTCCAGATGGAAAATCAGAACGGTCTCTATTTCACCATCTGGTACGGCGTCTACCATCGCCCTACAGGAACGCTGCGCTATGCGAGCGCCGGACACCCACCACCCATTCTGGTGAGCGGTGCAGGAGAACAGCGCGGCAAAGCGGAGCCGCTGCCGGGCGTTGGTTGTCCTGTGGGTATCCTGCCGGACTTCCTTTACGAGAGCAAGGAGTGTACTCTCGCCGGCCCTGCGCGGCTGTTCCTTTTCAGCGACGGTGCTTACGAAATTGAGCAGCCGGACGGGACCATGCTGGAGTCCGAAGCTTTTGAAGAAGTCCTCACCCGCGCGGTTCCGGAAGGCTCATCGGAACTGCAAGAACTCCTCCATTTCGTTCGAGCCTTCCACGGCTCGGAAGACCTGGACGATGATTTTTCAATCATAAAGATGACGATCTGACCCGGCTGACCGGGTAGAGTTTTTGTATCGATTCAATAAGGTGACACGAACACCTATTCACCCAGCTCTTCTGCGGCGGCGAAGGTCATCGGATGGATTTGTTGCAATGGGTATGCTGTCAACCGAATTAATCGAAGTCCGCTAACGCCACTAAGCTCGATAGGAAATCCGGGGTAGCGTAGGGGAAGAGCCTGCCCTGAGCGAAGTCGAACGGGGACCTGCAGTTTCACTCGGACCGCGCGCAAAATCTCGACAAGCGATCCACTAACCCAACCCGATCCTCTTTGAGGTTCACCTGGTTCCACACAGTCAATGGGTTACCCGAGCACCAAGCCCGATCTATTGGTTACTGGGTCAGATCGCGGCGGAGTCTCAGCGGCGTCGAGTTTGTCTGCCAGGGTGATTATCGTTTTGTGCATCATTGGTATCAGGGCGCCTGGGGCTTGCCAGTCGCTGATAACCTGGGTGAACCCCTCGAGTTAGTTCCTGCTGGTCGGCGATTCTGAGTAGTAGAGTGGTAAGCTCGTTTCGCTCCTCCCTGTTGAGAGCGGAGAGTAGAGCGTCCTGATGCTCCCGGGCCACCTTACTGAGCTTTTCCAGGATTTCCCCACCACCTCTTGTCAGATGAAGGGAATATAAACGCCGGTCATCCGGGTTTGGTCTCCGCTCCACGAATCCCCGTTTCTCAAGATTGTCCAGGATCGCGACCAACCGGCTGGGATGAATCTGTAGCTTTGCTGCGAGTTCCTGCTGGCTCAAGCCGGCCGCAGCGCGCAACAGTCGCAGGATTCCGGCGTCTGGCGGCGTGAGGTCGAGAACTCGTAATCTTTCAGCAAATTGCGCCGCGGCATGCGCTCCAACCTGGGCAATTAGGAATGCCGGCTGTCCTTTTTCCATCTCGCTGTGATTCATGTCTGAAATAATTATTGCATATTGTATTCGTTTATGTAATAAATGATTACATTATGAAATCGACTCCACGATTCCGTGGTCCCTCCCTGATTCTGCTCGCGACCGTTCACATCCTGGTCTTTGTGGCCGGTCTAGTAGCAGCAGCGACGCTCCGGCACGGGGCGCCTTATGTAACCCCCTTTGCGCCAGCCGAGGAAGTGCGGTCGTTCTTTGCGCAGAGCCCCTCGGCCGTACGCGTCAGCGACTTCTTCCTGTTTGGCTCTGCGGTGCCTTTTGGTATCTTCGCAGTGACTACCGTCAGCCGATTGCGGTTCCTGGGCGTCCGTGCTGCGGGGACGAACATCGCTCTTCTCGGCGGCTTGACGGCCACAATGGCGTTGATTCTTTCCGGCATCGTAGGCTGGGTGCTATCTGTGCCCGAAGTATCGGCCTCAGCGCAAATGGTGAAGGCGATCTTCTTTCTCTGCTTCCTGTTCGGCGGAACCGTTTTCGCAGTCGGATTTGGTCTGCTGACTGCGGGAGTGTCCGTTACAAGCTACTTTATGCGGCTTCTTCCGCGATGGCTGGTGGCTTTTGGAATGCTTCTTGCCGTCACAGGAGAACTGTCCTCGTTGAGTCTTATCGCGTACCCGGCAAACTTTTTTATTCCGATTACCCGATACCTGGGCTTGATCTGGATGGTTTCAGTCGCTGTAGCACTGACGAAAAATCAAAGGGTAGCGCAGCCTGGGCATAACGGCGATTCTGCATAAGTTGCCGCCATAGCAAACCTATGTAAGTCGTAGCGCTACCAATGCGCCGGTGAGCAGTAATTCTCCAAACGAAATCGCGAAGGAGCCTGCCTTCAACGACCATGCAGGCTGCTTCAGTGCCCTTCTTCGATTGGAAAAATTGAAAGGCCGGGAAAAAAGCCGCAAAACCGGAATGCTGCTCATTTGGGAATCAGCGAGTGTATCCTGTTGCGTGTATCGAAAAACCCAAAAATGCTCTCACTGAAATCTCCTGAAACGACCTCGCTCTCGCGTATCGACCGCCGTCAATTTATCAAAACGAGCTCTCTGGCCGCCGGTGCGCTTGTGTTTGGCGCGCCAGCACTATTGCGCGGACAGAATCTCAACAGCAAGTTGAACATCGCCTGCGTCGGAATCGGCGGGAAGGGCCGGAGCGACACCGATGCCTGCGCCGACGAGAACATTGTCGCCTTGTGCGACGTGGATTCTGGTTCAGAGGCTTATGAGATTCAAACGAAAAAATATCCCAGCGCAAAGTTTTACAAAGATTTCCGCCAGATGCTGGATCAGATGGGCAACCAGATCGATGCGGTGACGGTTTCGACTCCGGATCATATGCATGCGATCGTGGCGTCCGCGGCGATGAAGAGGAACAAGGCTGTGTTTTGTCAGAAACCGCTCACGCAGACGATCTATGAAGCACGCCATTTGCGGAAAATGGCCAAGGAAAGAAAGCTCGTTACGCAGATGGGCAATCAGGGCAGCTCCGCGGACGGTTTGCGCCGCGCGGTCGAGACGATTCAAGATGGGCTCATCGGACAAGTGCATGAAGTTCACGTCTGGACGAACCGCCCGGTCTGGCCACAGGGAATGGATCGTCCACTCGGGGAAGATCCCGTTCCTGCAACATTAGATTGGGATATTTGGATTGGACCGGCTCCGATGCGGCCGTATAAGGCCAGTCGTAAACCATATGATCGATATGGAATTTACGAGCCATTCAGCTGGCGCGGCTGGCAGGATTTCGGCTGCGGCGCGCTGGGCGACATGGCATGCCACACGGTCAACATGCCGTTTCGCGCTTTAGATCTCAATTATCCGACGGTAGTTGAAGCGATGCCTTTCGGCCAGATGAACAAGGAATCGTATCCCGTCGGTTCCAAAATTCGCTTCGACTTTCCCAAGCGCAAAGCGCATATTCCCGCCGAACATCCACATCTTTTCCATCATTCCAGAAAGATCGAGCACGATGCGGTCACACTGTGGTGGTATGACGGCGGCCAGCCCGACCCCACAGCCCGCGGAGGCCATGACTTGAGCAACAAGCCACCGATCGAATTGACTGCCGACGTCGTCGCCCTGCGCGGCAATGTTCCCGATAGCGGTTGTCTCCTGGTTGGCGACGGAGGAAAGGTCTTTTCACCCGACGATTACGGAACGACTTTCTTCGTGAAGCTAAAGGGCGATCAAAAATTCCTCAACTACACCGAGCACCCGGCAATGGCGCAATATCCGGAGCGCATTCCGCGCAACCATTACGGTAAAACGGGCGGAAATAGTGTTTTTACCCATGCGCAGGAATGGCTTGTTGCCGTTAAGGAAAACAAGCCGGAGATCTGCTACTCGCCTTTTGATATCGCTGCGCGCCTCACGGAGATCATGCTGCTGGGCTGCGTGTCATTGCGCGCGGGTCAGAAGATTGAGTGGGACGGACCGAAGATGGTTGCCAAAAATTGTCCTCAGGCTGCGCCCTTTATACGACGGCAAGACCGTTCCGGCTGGGCTCTTTCCTGATAACGTACCCATCGTGATGGCTGTCTGCAATTTCATTGATTTCACTCGTTGGGGTACGTTTCGTCTGGCCCTCCTCAGCCCGTCCCTCCTGAGCCCCGTTACAACTGAGACGGATCAACCGGCACCAGGGGACCTTGCCATGCGAGATGGTTTCCGCGCGCGCCGAGCTGCGGCAATTCAGCAAAGAATCTCTTGTATGCGTCACCAGTATGGTGAGCTTTCAGGTCTTTGTCCGTCTCCCAAAGCTCTGTCAACGTGAAATGAGTCGGGTCCTGAAGATCTGCAGTGAAGCGATAGAGTGAACAGCCCTTTTCCAGTTGGGAGGCTGCCATGGTTTGCAAAGCCAGCTTGACGAAATCCTCTCGTCTATCGGGAAGCGCTTCGAATATCCCTTCAATAAGGATCAATTTCCTTCTCCTCTCGTTTGAGCAACTTCGTTTTCTGATCGTAAATGGGGACGTAAATGGGGGCCAGTCCCCCATTCCCCCCATTCCCCATCCGAGGTGGTTCTACTTGAAGTTCAGCCGGTTCAGCACGGGGTGCCGGTTGCGCAGTTCTGTCGCCGCTTGCCGCGCGATCTTCTTCACGTCGATCCCGTCGATCACCTTCAGCTTCGCTTCGGTCATGAACAGCGAAGCATCCACTCCGTTTTTGATGCTTCGGAATTCTTCGATCCATGCCTGCCGGTCCGGGTATTCGGCGGTTTCGAGAATTCGCGAAAGGGCGATCGCAAGAAATCCGAATTGGCTCTTCGGAATTTGATATTCCTCCACCGCACGGCCCCGGTACCGGCCGGTCCGCTTCGCAATGCGAAGTTCCTCGACCAACAGCGCCCGCCCCTCCTCCGCGGTTTCGAGAATGCCCCCGCAGGAGAGCGGAAAGTCCGGCGTGGCCGGTGAATTCAACGTGGTCGGAGCATCCGTCCGCGGATTATCGAGCGTGAAAAGATTCCCCAAATCGTTGGCCGCCTTGTCGCGATTGGTGAGGTTGCCGAGCCCGTACATGCGCTCGACCGTCGCCAGTATCGAAGTGTGATCGTAAACGGTATGATCGATGACTCCCCGGGGTATGTGCGGCGAAATGATGATGGCCGGCACGCGCACGCCCAGCTGGTCGAACTTGAAGCCGAATTCTGAATAACCCGTCGTTTCCACGTCTCCGGGCGGCACCGTGGGGCCGGGTGCAACGTGATCGTAGAATCCCCCGTGTTCGTCGAAGGTAATGACCAATAGGCTGCGATCCCAAACCGGTGAATTGCGGATTGCCTCGTAGACGCCCTTGATCAGCGCCTCGCCGCGCGTCACATCATCCTTGGGATGCATCGAGTTGCCGCACTCGAAATCCGGTCCCGTGACGTCGAAGGTGTACTTCCCGTATTTCGGCTCGATGAATGTGAAATTGTCTCCGAAGTTTGCGCTGCTCACGTCCGCCGCGAAGTCGTCGAACAATTTCACTTTTCCGCGGAGGCGATTCTCATTCATTCCTTGCAGCAGTGTGCAGAATGGAAACTCGTCGCCCGCATATACGGTCCACGGAATGCAGTTCGAATCGAGAAGGTCGAAGAAGTTTCCATGCTCGAACTCGAATCCGTTAATCGTAGACTCCAGAAGACTGTCCAGGTCGGAGGGGCTGTTGTCCAGTCCGCCCGAAGTCGCCGCCATCACAAAAAGGCGGTTCGGCCACGTCGGTCCCGGCAGTGAGGAAAACCACTGGTCGCATACCGCGAATTCGCTCGCGAGTTGATTGAGCACGGGCAACTGTTCAGGTGCGAAGCAACGCATAATCCGGTCGGGATCCTTCGCCTGGTCCTCGTAGTAGCTCGCAATGAAGCCGGAGTTGTCGATACTCGGATAGCCGTGCGTGATCGGATCGGGATATTGCGCGCCTGCCCCGCATAACTGCACGACCGTGTCGGGCAATTCGTGGCCAGGATCGGCATCACCCGTCGTGCCGTCCGGGTTAGGAGCATTGACCAGGTTGAAGTCGGCCGGAGCGCTTACGGCGATGCTGGCATTGCTTACGGGATCGACGTTCGAGAGCGCTGGGTTGAAACCGTCATTGAACGTTGTAGGATTTCCTTTCGGATCCACGCCCGTTATTTGGCTGAATCCGAACATGTGATCGAACGCTCTGTTTTCCAGCATCAGCACGAACACATGATCGATTCTGGCGATTCCCGGGTCCTTGACCCCCAAGAGGCTTCCGATGGCCTTGCCCAGCGCGAGCAGCGTGCACCAGAACGTCTCCCAAGCCCTGCAAATGAGGTTGAGAACAAACCAGATTGCGGCACAGACGATATTCACCCATACCCAAGTGAAGGCTAGACATACCCAGGCAATCACGATCGCCACCGCGACGCAAACCCAGTCCGCTACCCAATACCACGCGCGGCAAAAAAAGCCCGCGATGCAGTTCCAGGGGGTGTACCAATGGCATTTCGACCACGACGTGCACTGGTTCGAGCCTTCGTCGGCCCAGTCCGTGCAGTTGACGATCGTATTCGCCGCCCAGTCCGTGCACTTTTGCACTTCGTATCCGGCGTTCTTGCAATAAACGGTGATGGTATTGACTACGGTGTCGCAGACGGACACGGCTATCCTCCCTACTGGCGATATCGGATCTGAAGATCCCGGTATAAGAGCAACAGCCGAATTCGAGCCACACCAATTCCCAACGCTTTGCCCAGAATGGAGGCACCGAACACAAGCAATGTGGCGCCGAAGATTGCGCTAAGCCAGCGGCCATTCGCCGCGAAGTGAAAAAATATGCCGCGAACAACCAGAAACACAAGCGAGGCCCCGAAGAAGACGGCTCCCGTCGAGCAGCCGCACTCATTACGATAGGCTTTCGCCCTCTCAACGTAGGGGAGCAGCGCTCCCCGCTCCGACGGAAGCGTGCGCCAAAGCTGATCGAGAATGTTCATACACGACCTCCTGCAACCGCCTGATGACGCATGATGTAATGACTGCCCAGAGCCGGCGACCCGATGGTCGAGAGTGTGTCAACGAACTGCAATTTCGCGATCCCGAACGACTCCTGCGCGGCAAGCAAGCCCACCCTCACAGTTCTGGCCTGCAAACTCTGAGAGATTCATTCATCTCTCCTTCACTATTGGTTCGTAGTGAACGAAACGCGGCGAACGTTTCAACTCAGGGACTAATCCGGTGACGGGTCAAATGCGGCGACACGATGTGTGCTGCAGAAGCATGGAAGGGTTAGAAGATAAAATGAAATCCGAACCTTTGGGCGATGCGGGACAGGCGATGCGGAACAGACGAAACAACCCCCAATGAAGGGAAACAACGGCGCAAATGGGGGCTATTTCGTCTGTCCAACATCGTCAGGGACGGCCTACCTCCGTCGTCCCATGTAAGGAGTACCCCCTACATCTATGCCACCTCTGATGCCACCGGCCATCGGCAATCCTGTCGTTGGGTTAATCACAGTAGGCCTGATCAAAGGTGGTTTCGGCGGGTTAACTACGGCCGGTTTCCATTGATTAAAGATAGGCCGGGCCGGTTTCAGTTGTTTTGGCCGATTGAGGTTAGACGACGAGGATCCGCGTAAGCTGCTAAGCAAGCGTAGCAAGCCTATAACAATCAAGCCTATAACAAGCAAATGCATAGCAATCTCCTTTGAGTTCGAAAGAAAGGTGCCTTCACCTACTAAGGCGCAATCACCAAGCAAAAAGGGCCAACTTGCATGAGAAATTGGCTGAAGAACATTCGGAAGGATTTTCAGTGATCGGGATAGAGGCGGACGTTTACTTGCTTGTTACGGTTGCTGTTGCAAGGATAACGTCCCGTCAGGTCACCAGGTTTGTCGAGCAATCGTTCAAGGCCGGTGACAAAGTCAGCCGTGCCAAGCGGTCGTCCACCTCCTTCAGCTCGCCGGAGATCCCCAAAATCCCGATCTTCCATCGTCGACAGGCTATCTAAAGATATGCGATTGAGGGTGGCTTATTAACAATTCCCGGCGTGACTTTTCCTTGGAATCGGAACTCCAATGTTTGGCAAGCGGTACTCATACCGCACCAACAATTCGGCAAACCAACAGCCGGATGAACCGCTGATTTCAGTTCATGTAAAGGTATCTAAGCATGTTGGATGGAGGAAGCCTTATGAAACGCTTCGCATTCTTCTTGGCTGCAATTGCAACAATGGCCGGCCTTGTCGCCCTCATTGCCCCGGCACCAGGACACGCGAGTGAGGAATCCGCTCCGGCCTTCGTTACCGAAATTCCTCACGGGTACCGCGACTGGAGATGGATCTCCTCGGCCCATGAAGCAGGCGGCCTCAACAGTATCGGCGCCCTCCTGGGTAACGATGTCGCGATCAAGGCCTACCGGGATGGGAAGCTACCGTTCCCGGACGGCACGATGCTTGCTGCTTTGCATTACCGTTACGTGCCATCAGACGAAAACAACAAGGTCTTTGGCCAAGCCCAATCTTTCGTTCCCGGGCCCCCGACGAACATTCAGTTCATGATCAAGGACTCAAAAAAGTACGCCGCAACCGGCGGCTGGGGGTTCGGTCACTTCGCAGACGGCAAACATGGCGACGCGGCGTTTATGAAAAGCTGCTTTCCCTGCCACGAGAAGGCCAAAGCGACCGATCTTGTCTTTACTCACTATGCACCTTGACGCTGAAAGCTAGAGCAGAAAGGAATGAGACGATGGCCAGACACAAATCAAATCGTGGGCTCAGAACAGGCGGAGCAACAGCGTGAGTTTGATTAAGCTGCTATCGAAACTCATAATGGAGGTGTCACATGGCGCAAAACGTCGCCGACCTGCTGTGGGAGATACTCGAGAAAGCCGGCGTGCAACGCTGCTACGGAATCGTTGGCGATGCGCTGAATCCCGTGATCGATGCACTTCACCGCAATGGAAATGTCGATTTCGTGCATGTGCGGCATGAAGAATACGGCGTCTTCGCGGCGGTGGCTGACGCCTATTTCACGGGTAGACCAGTGGCGGTGTGCGGCACTGCGGGCCCGGGAGTAACGCATCTGTTCAACGGGCTAATCGATGCCACAAAGGAAGGTGCGCCTGTCATTGCGATTGCGGGCGATGTGGAAAGGTCACTGATCGGTGACGCGGGTGACGCGGGACGGTGACGCGGGACAGACGAAATCGTCACCCGCGTCGGAAATGGCTGGATGCGGCGATATCGTCCAACCTTCGGGAAACAGAAGGCTGCGGTTCCAGCGGTCTCGAAAATACCCGACCGTGAAGACCGAAACCTTACTGCTTGGGTCCTAATTCTTCGGCCAATAAGTCTCGGAAGGCGGCGCGTCCCGATCCGTAGAGAACCATTCCCACCACTCCGTCCTCGAACGTGTTGTCCTCAAATTTGGCTACCGGGATGCCCTCGACAAGAATTGAGATGACGGCACCCTCGCATCGTACCGCGATCGTCTCTTGACTCCCGGGTAACTTCTGCGGCAATGAAACAGTTCGCCAGGGTAAGAGATCACGCGTCTGATCTTCCAGGTGGTACTTCTTGACCAGCTTAAACGCGATGTCTCGAGATCCTGGGTTCACCGGGCTGACGACAACCGCATAGTACCCGAGATCGTTAAGCCGGAATACCAGGCCGCCGGCCGTGGTTGTAACCGCGCTTCCTCCCGCCGGCTCCACCTCCACTCTGAGTGAGGCTTTAAAATCGGCGAACTGCGGCCCGTTCGCAACCAGAACTCCTTTCGCGGGGCCGCCGTCGCCTGCGTCCGCGACGACCCCTTTGAGTGAGAAGGGTGACGAATTGAAGGTGCTGTAATCCGTTTGCTCTTGCCTTGCACTGGTGATCTCGTAGGATCCGGTCCTATAGTGGAAGTGCTTCTTGCTGGGCCAACCGCTGGCTTGATTCTGAAAGTCGTCGTGGTACACCGTCAGCCCATGATTGATGGAGACTTTCGACTCATACGGGTAAGGCTTGAGCACCTGATGTTCACACATGGCCGATGATTCTGAAGGCGCCACACTTGGTTCCGCAGCAAAACCGCGACGCGTCCGCACCCGCGTGCCCGATTGCGCTACTTTCACTTCGATGCGACGAAAGCCGCTGCTGGAGGAGCTTGGGTAATAAGCCAGCGTGTACTGCGTCCGGAGTTGATGGGCCACCAAATCAACCGCCTCCTGAAGCTTTTCTGGCGATGACAGGAAAGAGGCTTCAGCTCCCGATTCGTTGGACAGTCGCTTGAACGCGATCATCGGATTGTCAAACTCCTGATTGGTAACGAGCGCGACTTTCTCCTCACGCGAATTCCGGTAAAGCTCATATTCCTGCGGGCTGAATATGGTGATGATAAACACCTGGGCACTTGCCGCCTGCACGATGGGGATGAGGTCGTCCAAGGAGCGATGGCTGTTCTGGTCCGCGCCATCCGTCACCACCAGCAGCGCTTGTTTGTGATGGCGCGCTCTCCGCATATAGCAAAGTGCCTCGGCCACCGCGTCATACAAGCTGGTGCCATCTTGGGTTGCGCCGGTTGCAGAGATGGCCGACATAATACGCTGCCGGTTGCTAGTAAAGTCCACAACCCGGTCAACCTGACGGTGGAAGCGCAGGTAAAACAGTTCATCATCAGGGCGCGCCGTGCCAACTAGGCGAGACAGGGCGCTCTTGGCGCGGTCAAGTTTCCCGTTTGCCCCCATACTGCCGCTCACATCCAGTAGAATCCCGAGGCTGACAGGCTCATCCTCCGCGTCGAAGAAGGATATTTTCTGGGATACTCCGTTCTCGTACAAAGAAAACTGAGCGGCGCTGAGCCCGTGGATCTCATTATCCTTGTGATCGGTGACCCGGACCGACAAAGAGAGCAGATTGACCTCAGCGTGAAAAGTAGGTGGGGAATCCGCAACCTCAGGACTCTGAGCGGTCAGGCGCGAAAGAGACGCAATGACGATACACGAGACTACGATGATAGCAATTCGGGTCGTGTTCAATCTGATCAAAGGAACCGCCCTACCCAGGCGTGACAATACGTGCCGCGTTGAGGGTTCAGGATACCTCCAAGCTAAGCGTCAGAGCAAAGGAGGCGTGAGGTATTAAGGGACATCCATGACAGGTAACCGTCAAGGGAAAACGGAGATTTCCCTTGACCTGGCGGAATAGTCATCCCCAAGCGATTTTGTGGATCGGAAAATAGTGACCAGACGGAACGTTCACCTGCGCCGAGAGAGACTATCATGGACGACCACAAAAACAACAAAATCTTTGACCTGGAAGGTCGTACGGGACAGCTTCACCCAAAGCGCCTTTTGCAAAGGGTCATCAGTGTTCCTTGAGGCCGAGGCGCAATAGAAGCGCCGCAAGCAAGATTGCGAAGACAAGTTTTATGATCTCCTTCGGACGGGACGTTTAATACTCATCAAACGTCTGGCGAACGATTTTAGTCGACGTTTTCTGATTCCGCCCATCCCCAGACCATCCGGTAAACTTCCCGTCTATCCCTTCAATGCCAAGCGGCCGCCTGCACCCAGGACATTCAAAGTACTTGCTCCCTTGTCCAGGAGTTCTGATCGTGGCAAACGAACGCCTCAGCAGCATGACACCCATACTCCATTCCGCGAAACTTCTGCATTTGATCATGCGTTGGATAGAACGTTGCCTCGGGTTTTTGACTCACGTGGGCGAGGCAAGCCGCACGCTTACGATCTTCAGTTTGGGTGATGTCCAAGTAGTGAGTAGGTTTGAAGTTCTGAGTCTGAGTACCGGTCTCAACTTCGTAGTAGAACAGCTCTGCCCGCCTCCCGCTCTTTAGCCAATAGTCGTACACCAGGAGCGATGCAGCGCGATGATCCCGATGGCTGTCAATCGGCCATTGCGTGAAGAGTATCGCCGGTTGTTCCGCGTCCAGTATTTGGCTCATACGTTTGTATTGCGCAGGGTTTACCTCAGTATCACCATCTATCTGCCCACCGAAGACCGGCCTTGCCTTCAGAATGGCGCAGGCCTTTCGAGACTCAGCCGTGCGAATTGCAGCAGCCTCACTCGCCAATTTCCCATCAATGCCGGCTTCTCCCGCAGTCAGATAGACAATCACCACGTCATGACCCAAGTCTGAATAGCGTGCAATGCTACCGCCGCAACCAGACTCCGGGTCGTCGGGATGTGCTCCAACAACAACGACTTTCATCCTAGGAACCAGTTCGGACGGATCGCCGATGGTTGCCTCTCCTAAAGACGGCACTCCCATCGACAATGCCCCAGCGAGGCCGGCAGAGCGTGTCAGCATATTTCTTCTCGTGATTCTCTCCAAGATTCTCTCCTCTGGTTCCCCTCACGTCTCTTCGAGTTAACACCCGTTTCCCGAAACAATCAAAAATTGATCTTTAAGGCCAACTCCAATTCGCGGGGATCATGCGCGGTGTCCACCGCGCTACAGTTACGATCACCGTAGGCGATGTCGACGTCCGCAAAGCTCGGATGTGGTGGTCAGACGGGACCGGTCAGGATGTGGAGGATGTGGTGATCAGACGGGAGCGGTACTTAGGGATAGAGAGGCTTCCACGGGTCGAAGGTGTTTAATCCGTACCCCAAGTGCACTATATGGGGGCACGCTGAATTAATTTGCGGGCCGTCCTGACTCCTTTTTACGCTCATTCCGCGCACGCCGGGTCAACGAATCGGGATCCGGGCTGCTAAGATTCGATAACATAAAGGCGCGAGGGACTCAAATGGAAACACTTCGTTATTGCCGGGCTTTTCCTCTTTCGCGGGAACCTCGCAGTGGTCGCTCATCATCTAAGATGAGGCTGGCGATCCAGAAGCGTCCGTGAGCATGCACAATCTGGAACGAATCGATGCCTCGCGAGGATGGCTGGGCGTCGTCCTTCGCATCCCGGCTTTCCTTTGTGCTCCAAACCTCGACAAGATTGCCAAACTCCTCGACTCGCTTCACGATGCTGCGCTCGAAGAAACCGTTCGTCTTGAAGTAGGGATCGTTTTGCTGCATGAACATGTCGGGAGTCAGGAAAACGGCATCACCCTTGCGTGCCGGTGCATCCTTTGTGGCCGCAGACTCCGGAACAATGTCCAATACCCACGATTAGGGGTTCTCATGCGCCCTCCTGCAACTTTGCTCTCATTCGCGAGGTACGATCCCGGACTACACCTCCACGACTTCACACTCTGTCGTGCTTGATTACGGTCAATTTTTTTGGTCGAACTTTCTGGAGGGTCCGAAAACTTACTCTGAACTTGACTAAGCGAAGGGCCCACATACCGTCGATCAAAACCGCAGTGATGGACCTGCTTACGGAGTGGGCGCGCGCCGCTTGTCGAGATGCCGATCGAAGTACACATCCGCCGCATTGAACAATATCATCCACGATGAGTAGCGTGCCATGACATGAATCTCGTTGGGAATCATGATTACGTCATGGTCGATGTTGTGCGACCGCAAGTCTTCGATGAGTTCGGTGGTCTGGTGGGGTACATCGCGGTCGTCGTCCGCCTGCACAAGCAGCACGGGGGAGTGCCACTGGTCGATGGTCGCGATGGGGGAGGATTCCACCGCCCGGCGGTTCGCATCGTCTCCGTCGATTGGCTCGCCCACCGAGGACAGGAACGTCGACCAGTTATATATGCCCGCATAATCGACACCGGCCGCGAGTGCATCTGAGGCACGCGCGAGACCGAGTTCCGTCATGAGTCCCCCATAGCTGTCCCCCAAGATGCCTAATCTATGGGAGTCGACGTCCTGTCGGCCTCGCAGATAGGTGATGGCGCCGACGATGTCATTGAGCTCGCTGCCGCCGCCGGGGCCGAAGTTGTCGGCCTCTCTGTAGTCAAGGCCATAGCCGGTACCGCCGCGATAGTTGACTGACAGCACGATGTAGCCCTCGGCGACGAGGTACTGATTAAATGCGTACATCCAGCTATGCTCACGGCTGTTGGTATTGAACCCCAGCAGCATCTGTAATTGAGGGCCGCCGTGGAAGAACAGAATCGCCGGGTGCGGCTTGGAGGTGGTTTCACGTGGCAGGAACAGTTGCGCGTGCGTTTCCTGGCCATCCTTCGCCGTAAAGGTCACGGCCTGGGGCATGACGAGCTTGGAACTCGGGAAGGAGGACGGGATGGCTTCCGGAGCGAGCCGCCGCCATTGCCCCCCCGCACTCAACACGACCGGATGCAGCGGCTGGTTGCCGTCGCTCTGCAATGCGAAAAGAGCGCCGTCGGCGCCGATCTGCGGCATGTCTTCGATGGCGTGGCTCTGGTCGGTGCGCACCGCCGAACCATGCTCGACATCGACCGTCCAGATATGCAACCTGTCGGTGTCATCCTGAGTGGATGAATAGACCAGGCGCTTGCGGTCCTGGCTGAAGACGACGTGTGTGACCTCGAACTTTCCCACCGTGAGTGCGCGGGCCGTCCCGCCCTGCACGGGGACGGCATATAGATGCAGCCAGCCGCTTTTCTCCCAGGGGAACACGAGATCATCATGGTTGGTCCAGAACAGGTTCGTCGCCGAGGGCGTCGGATGGAATACACTGCCGGCTCCCGCGTCGACAATCCAGACACGTCGCCCCTGGCCGGTTTTCACGTCCGCCGTCCAGATCGACCACGGCCGTCCGCTGCGTTGGGAGGAGTAATCGGAGAGAGTTTTCTCGGCCAGCACATGAATGAAGGCGATCCGCGCGCCGTCCGGTGAGAACGCGGGCGAGCTGTCGTAGTCGAGACTCGGACTCAACCAGACGATGGTTTGGTCAACGAAATCGTAGACACCGATCAGCGAGTGGTTGCCTCGATGGCTCACGAACGCCAGGCGCTTGCCGTCCGGCGCCCAGGTCAGCGAGTCCACTGTTCCCTGATCGATGAGCAATGGCTGCGCGTCGCCATCGCCGCTCGCGGCCACCGTCAGAATTCTTTTCTTGTCGACAAACAGCAGCCGGCTGCCATCGGGCGAGAAGCTAGGGGAGTCTCCCGCGCCGACCTTATGCGGCACGCCGCCGGCCGTCGCAACCACCCATACTTCCTTGGGCATTGGGCCTTCCGGAGAGTTATTAACGTTGGCCGGAGTCTCGTCCCAAAGATTCTCGCCCCGTGTAAAGGCGATCGACTTCGTATCCGGCGACCAGGCGAGGTCGCCGATATTGAAACCGTCGCACTCTGTGTACGGTGTGATCTGGCGCGCTTTCGCGCCATGGGAGGGGTCTGCTACCCAGATATTACGGCAGCCCTTCGCGTCGAATACCCACGCCACGGCTGAGCCCGTGGGCGCGGGCACCATGTCGTACGGAAATGGCGCCTGCATCACATCGTTGAGTGTAAAGGCCGCTGGATGGGCTCCCGCAGCCTGCGTCATGAATAGGCCCGCGCAGGCTGCTGCCGCGCTCCAGAGCCGCAACTTTCCCAAACCGAAGTCAATCATGTGTCTTCCCTTGTGGCTATTCAGAATTTGGTATCCAATGCAAAAACAATGCGGTCAATTTTTTTGGCCGAACCCCGCGCTGTCGACGCATCCAGTCGCAGAAGTGCGGGACTCTCGTAAACGCTCTCCTCATAACCCGGCGTTTTTCAGGTACTTCGCGGGCAGCGTCACCCCTGGTCGCTCATGATCAAAGAGAAGGCTGGCGATCCAGAAGCGTCCGTGAGCATGCACAATCTGGAACGAATCGATGCCTCGCGAGGATGGCTGGACGTCGTCCTTCGCGTCCCGGATTTCGGACGTGCTCCACACCTCGATAAGATTGCCAAACTCCTCAACGCGGTTCGCGATGCTGCGCTCGAAGAAACCGTTCGTCTTGAAGTAGGAATCGTTCTGCTGCGCGAACATGTCGGGGGTTAGGAAAATCGCATCGCCCTTGCGCGCCGGT
>CAWBQE010000028.1:0-24054 GCA_963790705.1 uncultured Acidobacteriaceae bacterium | reverse complement strand
TGCTCGAGTGATCTACAAAAGCTGTGCCAACTCTGCTGTTGGGTAGATCCCGGGTTGCTCTTGTTCCCTTGCGAAGGAAGAGCAAGCCGCGGCCGTTGAAATGAAATAGCATCGGAAAAGCGATGCCAGAAATCCCCCAACATCCCCGCGTTCGTTTCGCGCCCTCGCCTACCGGCTATCTGCATGTAGGCGGCGCGCGCACTGCCCTCTTCAACTGGCTCTTTGCCCGACACGCCGGTGGCACCCTCATTCTGCGCATTGAGGATACCGATTTCGAGCGCTCCTCCGAGGATATGGTGCAAGGCATCCTCGATGGCATGCGCTGGCTCGGCATGGAATGGGACGAGGGACCATTCTTTCAATCCCAACGGCTGCCGCTCTATCGATCTACGGCCGAAAAGCTGCGCGCGAGTGGCCACGCCTACTACTGCTTCTGTACTAAGGAAGAGCTGGAGCAACGGCGGCGTCAGGCTGCGGACCGCCGGCAGACCTCCGATGTACGACCGGCGCTGCCGTTCGATTGATCCGGTCACGGCCTACAGCCGCTTCCAGGCGGGCGAGCCTGGCGCCCTGCGCTTCGCGGTGCCTGAAGGGGGAGCGACCGCATTTGAGGACGCGGTCTTCGGCCGGGTGGAGTTCGCCAACGCAGAGCTGGAAGACTTTGTCCTGCTGCGCTCCGACGGCGTGCCTACCTATCATCTGAGCGTGGTTGCCGACGACCTGGATATGCGCCTCACCCACATTATTCGCGGCGCAGACCACATCTCGAATACGCCCAAGCAGGTGTTGCAGTACCACGCCCTGGGAGAGCGCCTGCCGGTTTTTGCTCATCTTCCGCTGATTCTCGGACCGGATAAGAGCCGGCTCTCCAAGCGTCATGGCGCCACCAGCGTCCTGGCATACCAGGACATGGGCATCGTGCCTGAAGCCTTCCGCAATTTTCTGGCGCTGCTGGGCTGGACGCCGAGCGGCACAGAAAAGGATCGGGAGATCTTCTCCTCCGATGAGCTGATCGGTCTTTTCTCCCTGGATGGCATCTCGCGGTCTAATGCTGTTTTCGACAATGAGAAGCTGGCCTGGTTCAACACCGAATGGATACGCCGGTATTCGCCAGCGGAGTTGCTGCCTCTGATTGAAGCGGAATGGGCGAGGGCCGGATTCTCCTCCGACAGGACCAGGGAAGAGATACTTGCAGCGATTGCTTTACTGCAGCCCAGGGCGCGCAGCCTTAAAGATTTTGCCGGAGCATTCCGCGGCTACTTCAGCGACGCTTATGAATACGATACAGCCGCCGTGGCGAAATTCCTCTCCGACGAGCAGAGCCGCGGCTTGCTGATGGAACTGGGCGACCGGTACCAATCCCTGGACGAGTTCACCGAGCCGGCGGCAGAGCAATTGCTGCGAGCGTTTGCCGAGGAGAAGGGCGTCAAGGCCGGCACCGTGATCAATGGATCGCGGGTCGCGTTAACGGGGCAGGGCGTAGCCCCGAGCCTCTTCGCTGTAATGGGCGCTTTGGGCAGGGAGCGGGTGGTAAAGAGGCTAAAGGCGGCCGGCGAGATCCCCTCTTCACAGGAGCAATTGGGTGTGAGCTAGCGGGAAATGATCCCTCAGCGGCTTATGCCGGTAATCCGTTGACTTGTGTGGATCCGCATCGGTGCCAAGGCGCATCGGTTGGGTTAAATATCGCTCACCGGCATTTGCGTGCGGTCGCAGGTTCATCCAGGACTAACGGTCCTGGGCATCTCGAGCCGTCCCCTTCGACAAGCTCAGGGCAGGCTCTGTGGGACTGGTCTCGGTAGGAAACTTGACCCAGGACTAACGTCCTGGGCTATTCTCAGCCGTCCCTTCGGGACTCGGTTCCGGATTGGAAGACTTTTCAGCCGCTGCGGCGCGGGGAAAGTGTGCGCCTTAAGCGCCCTATGCGCCCTAAGTCCCGGCGCCAGCCAGGGCAACCCGGAGCTGCGCTACTGGGCGACGACGGTGACCGAGACGGGAATGGAGTTCGGCGGCCTGCAGGCGTTCGCATCGCAGGCCTGATAGCGAAGGGCTCCCGCCAGTACGTGCTCTCCCGGCTGCGCGGTCAGATGGGCATGCAAGATGAATTCACCGGTGTACACACTGAGCTTCTCCCGGGGAGCAAACTGCGGGGCATACTCGGTGCCCGGCGGGAAGTCGACCGCGGTGACATTGAGACCTTGCACCTCGACCACAGCGAGCCGCGCGGGGATCAAGGATTTGTCCGTAGGTGCGTGGGAATTGATGTGTAGACCATCGGCCACGCGAAAGTGAAGATCGATCTGGGCTGCATGGCGCGCCGGAATATTTACCTTTTCAGGGTAAAGAAACTCGACCGCGCTAGCCGCATCGCCTCGCTGAGTGGCGCCGCCGGGCAGCGGCAAGGGCTGGTCCTTTATTACCTGCCCGGAAGCGCCAAGGCCAACAAGCCCGGCGACCAGCATGGCAGTGAGGCGGAGCACTTATTTGCCCCCAGCGGCCAAGGCCTTCTTAATGCTGGCCTCGACTTCATCCTTTGAAACCAACCCGGCGGTTTCCGCGACGACCTTTCCATCCCGGCCGACAAAGTAGGAGGTGGGCAGGAATTCTACGCCGCCATACTTGCGCGATACGGCATCGTCGCCCACCAGCAGTGGGTAGTTGAGGCCCTGTTCCTGGCCGAATTTTGCCAGTTTGGCCCGCGGCGTGTCGGCATCATCCTCAGAAACACCGAGGATTTCAAAACCTTGGGGTGCGTACTGCGCGCGCAAGGAAACCAGCCAAGGCATTTCGATCTTGCAGGGCGCACACCAGGTTGCCCAGAAGTTGATCAATACCGCCTTACCCTTGTAGTCGGAGAGAGAAAGCTTCTTGCCTTCGACCGTCCGCAGGCTGAATTCGGGGGCGCGCTTACCGCGCAGATCGGGCAGGCCCTCGTCGGCGGCAACATCCTGCTGGACCGACTGGTTGTTGACGTTTTCAGGAGCAACAGCACCTTGTGCCTGGCGCTGTGCATATTGCTTGCGGCGCTTGTAATTGGCATAACCCGACCACACCATAAGCGCGAACGCGGCCAGCACCACGACAATAACCCATTGATTGCGCTTCACGTCGAGTGACCTTCTCCGGGCGAGGGAGCAACTTTGAGCTTGCATACACTCGTGCCTCTACCATTCTAAAGGAGGCTTTCACATAGCGCTCCAAAGGCTCCCCGCCGGTGCTGTTACGATCAATTGTTTTGTGATTGCGGATTCATGAGCGCACCGACTCCAGCCCAATTGATACGTATCGAAGCCGAGGCGCTGCTTCGACTTGCGGGCCGCCTTGAGGACGGCATGTCGGCCAGCTTTGCTCAGGCCGTGGAGCTTGTAGTGGGGTGTGGGCAGCGGCGCGGGCGAGTGGTCGTCACCGGCATAGGCAAGAGTGGCCTCATTGCGCAGAAACTGGTCGCCACCTTCAACTCGACGGGAACACCGGCCCTATTTCTGCATCCAGCCGAGGCGCTGCACGGCGACTTGGGCATGTTAGCCAAGGGTGACCTGGTGCTCGCACTCTCTTACAGCGGCGAGACGGAGGAGATCCTGCGACTGCTGCCCACGCTTAAGCGAATGGGCGATGCCCTGATCAGTTTCTGCTGCGCCTTGCGTTCGACGCTAGCGCTGGCCAGCGACGTAGTCCTGGACGTCAGCGTGGAGCAGGAGGCGTGCGGGCTGGGCTTGGCGCCAACCGCTTCCACCACGGTGATGCTGGCATTAGGCGATGCGTTAGCAATAGCGGCGTCGCTCCAAAAGGGGTTCCGCGCGGAAGACTTCGCTGACCTGCACCCTGGCGGTAAGCTGGGCAGAAAATTAGCCCGGGTGAGAGAGCTGATGCACGCCGGCGATGCGATTCCCAAAGTAACCGCGGACACGCCCATGCCCGCGGTGATTTACGAGATGAGCCGCAAAGGCCTGGGCATGACCACCGTGACCGAGGGTGAAGCCCTGATCGGCATCATGAGCGACGGCGACCTGCGACGCCTGCTGGAGCGAAAAGGACCGGATGCGCTGGCCATGACCGCAGGCGATGCCATGAATGCCTCGCCCAGGACCATTGCCCCGGATGAGTTTGCCGCCCGCGCCCTGAGCATCATGGAGGAAAAGAAGATCACCTCTCTGGTGGTCGTCGACCCCGCGCGTGCCGTGGCGGGGGTTCTCCATCTTCATGATTTATGGGGACTTGAGTTGATTTGAGATAAGGGTGCCGCACCTACCGGCGCTCCCCCGGCAGGCCCCACAGCATGCCGGGCCGGGCTGGATCGCCATGGGTATTGATTCCCAGCCGTCCCGAGTCTGAGTGAGAACTACCTGTCCAAATGAGTCCCGTAGGGACGGCTGCGAGTAGCCCAGGACGTAAGTCCTGGGTTAGCAGTAGCCAACGAGCAGTCCCGCAGGGACGGCTGAGAATATCCCAGGACATGGTCCCATAAGCGCTAACTTTAGGATGTTTTTCGTCAAAACTCCCACGAAGTCGTCATCCTGAGCGGAGCGCCTCACGGATTTATCGCGTGACAGAGCGCTTGGTTGCGCGGAGTCGAAGGACCCCGGCGGCGCTTATCTTACCCATGTTGCTCGGAGCTTTTCGACCACCGAAGCCCCGAGAACAGGATCTGCTGCGGTATGCACTTGATGGTTACGGGTAGATCTTTTCATGCACTGTAATCATCTTCCATCCCCAGGTCTGTGCAAGGCCGGACCTAGCAAGATGCTAGCAAGTTCTTGGTTCCCGGCCCCAGGGAAAGACCGTGGCGGGTCCGCCCGGTGCGGGCTTCGGCGGTTGAAAAGCTCCGAGCGGCATGGGTAAGATGAGCACCCTCGGGGTCCTTCGACTCCGCGCCACCAAGCGCTCTGTCACGCAATAAATCTGTGAGGCACTCCGCTCAGGATGACGATTTTGCGGCGAGTTAGAGATGCTAAAAAACCAGCATGTTCTCGGATTTCTATTGTCTGCCAAACAAGTTAGCGCTTATGGGACATGGTCCTGGGCTGGCTGCCCCTAATCGCGAACTTTCCATTTCGGAGGTAGAAGTGCCCCAGGATTGCATCCTGGGTAATTTTCAGCCGTCCCTGCGGGACTGGTTCGTCTCTCGAATCTCTCCCCAGGACTACCCCGGATTTCCTGTACGCTGCTCCAGACGGGTCTGCGTATGCGACTTTCCTCACGGAAAGCCGCATGAGGCTCATTGATTCCACAAAGCCTCACAGGAAATCCGGGTCCGTCCTGGGCTACTCTCAGCCGTCCCTACGGGACTCAAATTCGAAGAGCGTAGTTCTCACGCAGACTCTCCCGGGCTGCGCTGACATTTGGGTACTGGCCATCCGGGCCTCGAGATTACGAGGCAGCGGCTTCTGCGGCTTCGATGCTGTCGTAAGTTTTGATCAGGGTATTGGCACTGGTAAGCTTCAGCAGCTCGGCAACCCGGTAGTTGACTGCCACCAGCCGGATGGCACGGCCGTGGCGTTTGCCGGAGACGTAGTAATTGAGGATGACGCCCAGCCCGGCGGAATCGATGTATTCGGACTCGGTAAAGTCAAGGATGGTGACTTTCTCCGTGCCGCCCGTGAGAACCTTTTGAAAGTCGAACAAGTTGCTCAGGGTAATCGGGCCATGCAGGCGAAAGATGCGGGTGTCCGCCGTGCTGCCGGGAACGACATCAAAGGTCAAAGGTTCGTTATACATAGCATCCGTGATTGTAGAAAGGGTGCCGCCCGGTTTGATGACAATCCGGTGAATACCGCCGAGGTCGCCATGAGCCTAGGCGCCAGAGTCGGACTCCCGGGCATGTGAACCATCCCTGAACCATTTAGAATTGGCTCACGCTGCTCGAGAAAGTATCCCCCAGAATGCACCGTTGGTCGAAGCTGTTCATCCCTACCCTGCGTGAAGCCCCGGCCGATGCCGAGGTAGCCAGTCACAAGTTTCTATTGCGCGCCGGATATATTCGTCAACTCGGGGCGGGAATCTACTCCTACCTCCTCCTCGGCCAGCGCTCCCTCAACAAGATTCAGGCCATTGTCCGGCAAGAGATGGACCGCATCGGGCAGGAATTCCTGTTGCCGGCGCTCCACCCCCGTGAGTTGTGGGAAGAGAGCGGACGATGGACGGTCATGGGGCAGAACCTGTTCAAGCTGCAGGACCGCAAGGGCGCCTGGCTGGTCCTGGGCATGACGGAAGAAGAGGTGATGACCGACATCGCCCGCAAGGAGCTGCGCAGCTACAAGCAGTTGCCCCAGATCTGGTACCAGATTCAGACCAAGTTCCGTGATGAGCCGAGGCCCAGGGCGGGCCTGTTGCGGGTGCGCCAGTTCATCATGAAGGACAGCTACTCCTTTGATCTGGATGAAGCGGGCTTGGATGTTAGCTATAACAAGCATGACGCCGCCTACCGGGCAATTTTCACCCGCAGCGGTCTGCGCTTTGTCGCCGTGCAGGCGGACTCCGGCGCCATGGGCGGCTCCCAGTCGCAGGAGTTCATGGTCTACGCCGAGGCAGGAGAAGACCTGATTATCAGCTGCCCTAACTGCAACTACGCAGCCAATATGGATAAAGCTACCTCGCTGCTGCTAGCGGTCGAAGACCTGCCGGCAACTGGGAACGGCGAACCAGAACTGGTGCACACTCCGGGGCGGCGCACCATCGAGGAGGTCGGCGCGCTTCTCGATCTGGGACCGGAACACCAGATCAAGACCATGGCCTATATGGCCTTAACCCCGCAGGCGAAAGTGGGCGCGGCGGAGATCGCTAGTCCGGTCGTGGTCCTGCTGCGCGGTGACCACACGCTCAATCAGGCCAAGCTCGCGGCCCTTTTTCCCGCCGCCCGGGAACTGCGGCCGATGCTCGCCGAGGAGATCCTGAATACTTTTCATGCCCCGGCTGGTTATCTGGGCCCCATCGGTCTCGATATCCTGGCAGCCGGAGAGCAGGCGGAGAGCGGCAAAGTGACCGTCATTCTGGATCTCGCGCTGGAAGGACGCCACAATCTGGTCGCCGGCGCCAATCGGGAGGAATATCATCTGCGCAATGTAACCCGGGGCCGAGACTTCACTCCTACCCAGATCGCCGATGTGCGCAACGTCCTGGAAGGGGAAAATTGCCCGCAGTGTCCGGCCTTGCCTGGCAGCCCGCTGAGGGTCGCAAAAGCCATCGAGGTAGGACACATCTTCAAGCTGGGTTACCGGTATTCGGACGGCATGGGGGTGCGTGTACTAGACCCCGGAGGCAAGGAAGTGACGCCTATCATGGGCTGCTACGGGATTGGGATCGAGCGCATCCTGACCGCGGCCGTGGAGCAGAACCATGACGCCAACGGTTTCTGGCTGGGGCGTTCCATTGCGCCCTTCGATGTAGTGGTGACGGTGACCAATATGGGCGACGCGAACCTGGCGGCCACCGCCGAACAGGTAGCCCTGAAGCTCGAGGATGCGGGATTTGATGTTTTGCTGGATGACAGGGACGAGCGGGCAGGTGTCAAATTCAAGGATGCGGACCTTGTAGGCATACCATTCCGCATCAATATAGGTAAGAAAGTTGCAGAAGGCCGGGTGGAGCTGGTAACGCGCTCCACGGCGAGCAGCCAGGATGTTGCTATCGCAGAGATCGTGCCGCGGCTGCGGGAGATTGCAGATAGCGTCTAAGGGATAGCGTCCAGGGGATGTAGGAGTTCATCATTTGACCGTCAAAATCAAGGTTGTCCGCGCTAGCCTGCTTGAGCACCCGGTGCGCAATATCATCCTGATCGCGCTGGTGGGCACGCTCATCCTGGGCCTGGTGGTTTGCGAATCAATCTTCGGCTACTACTACTTCACCTACCGGCACAAGGTGGATGAGTGGCTACAGAAGCCGCTCTTCCAGCAGACGGCAATGATCTATGCCGCCCCGAAGGAGGTACGGGTCGGGCAGAAGCTGACTCCGCAGACGATAGCCCAGGAGTTGCGCGCCGCTGGTTACAGCGGAGACGATGATCGCGAGCGATCGCGGATGGGAACCTACTCGCTCAACGATTCGAGCATCAAGATCCAGCCTGGGCCGCAATCGTATCACTCCGAACAGAGCGCCACGGTCACCTTTGACAAAGGAATGGTCAAGCAGATTTCCGGCGACGGAGGCCAATCGCTAGATGCTTATGAGCTGGAACCACAGCTCATCACCGGGCTCTCCGAAGGGCAGAACCGCACCAAGCGCCGCCTGGTCAGCTTTAATGAACTGCCACCCAACCTGGTCAATGCCGTAACTTCGATCGAGGACCGCCGTTTCTTTGAACATGGCGGAGTCGACTACTTCCGCCTGCTGGGGGCGCTGCGGGACGATCTGCGGCTGGGCCGGCGGCGGGAGGGCGGATCCACGCTCACCATGCAGCTGGCGCGAGGCTTCTTCCTGACACCGGAGAAGAAGCTAAAGCGCAAGATCATCGAAATTGCCATCACTTTCCAGCTGGAGAATCGCTTCAACAAGCAACAGATCTTCCAGATCTATGCCAACGAGATCCCGCTGGGGCAGCAGGGAAGCTTCGCCATCAACGGCTTTGGCCAAGCGGCGCAGACTTATTTCGGCAAAGACGTGAAGGATCTGGACCTGGCGCAATGTGCAATGCTCGCCGGCATGATCCAGCACCCAAGTTTTCTCAACCCCTATCGCCATCCGGACCGGGTGATTGCCCGCCGCAACATGGTGCTCGACGCCATGGTGGAGACGGGGAAGATCACCAAAGAAGAATCCATGCGGGCCAAGGCTGAGCCGCTGAACCTGAGGCCCATCAACGTCGATGCGGGCGAGGCGCCGTACTTCGTCGACCTGGTGCGCGACCGGCTGGTGCAGCACATGGGCGAGGCGGACTTCAACCATTCCGGGCTGCGCATTTACACCTCGCTCGACCCGGATCTGCAGCGAGCTAGCGTCGGAGGCGGTGACAGAGGGCATGAAGGGCGTCGACCTACAGGTGGAAAAGCTGCATGCGCGCCGGGTGAAAGCAGGGGACGATTCACCCATCACCTATCCGCAGGTCGCGTTAGTGGCATTGAACCCGCACACCGGCCAGGTGTTGGCACTGGTGGGAGGGCGAAACTACGGCGTCAGCCAGTTCGATCATGCGGTGCAGAACCGGCCGACCGGCTCCGTTTTCAAACCTTTTGTTTATGCCGCGGCCTTCAACACCAGCCTGGCCGGCACCGTGCTCACCCAGCCGGCCGTCGTGCCGCCGGCCAGCGAAGAAGCCGTGTCCACACCCCCTGTATCGGCGAATGGCGTATCCGCCGATCCTGCGCCTCCTGATCCAGGCAGACTAAGCGGGATCTTTACCGCCGTCACCTTGCTTAACAATGATCCTTCGACCTATGAAGGCGGTTATACCCCGAGCAACTATCACCATGACAAGCGTTTTACCGGACAGATCACCGCGCGCACGGCGCTGGAGCATTCGGAAAATAACGCAACTGTAACTTTGGCTGACATGGTCGGTTACAACAACGTCGCTGCCCTGGCTCGGGATGCCGGGATCAAATCCGCCCGCGGAACGCCGTCGGTGGCCCTGGGCGCTTATGGATCATCCCCGCTGGAGATAGCTGGAGCCTATACCGTCTTTGCGAATGGCGGGGTAAAGATAGATCCCTGGCTGCTGGCGTCGATACGGTCCGCGAACGGCGATGTGCTCAACGATTATCCACCGAACTCCAAGCCGATCCTCGATCCTCGGGTCGCCTATCTGACCCTCTCCCTGATGGAGAACGTGATCAACGCGGGTACGGCTGCCGTGGTGCGCGCTGACGGCTTCACCGCCCCTGCGGCGGGCAAAACCGGCACTTCGCACGATGCGTGGTTCGCCGGCTTTACCAGCAACCTGCTCTGCGTGGTGTGGATTGGGAATGACGACTATACGGATATCAAGCTGGACGGCGGCAAAATAGCGGCGCCCATCTGGGCAGAGTTCATGAAGCACGCAGTCAAGTTGCCGGAATACTCCGATACTCGCGCAGTTCAGCCCTCCCAATGGGGTCTCGACGGTGCGGCTGGACAAAGTGACCAACCTGCTTGCGGATGCCAGTTGTCCATCGGACTACGATGCGGACTTCCTCGACGGAACTGCGCCCACCCAGACCTGCGACCAGAGCGCCGGGGATCAGCGCAATGTCTTCCAGAAGCTTTTTGGCATTGGCAAGGAGGCCACCGTCGCCCCGGGAGCCCCGGTGAACGGGACGCCGGCGTTGCCGCCACCCGCGGTGGGCACGCAGGCAGCAGCAGCGCCAACCCAGCCGGGCCCGGCTCCGCCTCCTCCTGACGGGCAGAAAAAGAAAAAGAGGGGCTTCTTCGGAAGGCTGTTCGGCGGCAAAGGGGATGACGACAACAAGCAGCCGGCGCAGCCCGACCCTGCGCAACCGCACTAGGTAATGTAACCGTGAATGAGTTTTGGCGCGGTTGGGATGTCAAATTGGAAATTTGTTTTGACCTTCGGAATTAACCGCAGGTCCCTCCACTGCGCTACGCTCCGGTCGGGATGACAAATTTGAGGGCGGAGCTTTGGGTAGCATTAGTTGCCGATGGAGAGAACTGCAGATCCCTCGGCTGCGCTCGGGATGACAAAGTTTAGGGTGGTTCCTTACCTTAATATTTGTTATTCGGACCGAGAAAGCGGTGCGAAATTATGCTTTTCCTGCAGTACTTTATTGCTTTTGACATTCTGGGCACCAGAAGGTGGAGCGGGCGCCCAGGCCTTGTTTACGCATGAGAATGGTTGTTCCGCAGCGGCGGCAGGCGGAGCCGGTGCGGTGGTAGACCCAGAGCCTGGCGGCAGGATCGCCCGATTCCGTGGTGCGGCGCCCTCCGGTGTAGGTCACGATGGCGTCGCCTGCTCCGCCGGCGACGTTGACAGCGAGAAAGCGGCGCGCCGTCGCCAGCAGGCACTCGATCTCCTGAGCGCGCAAGCTAGCGACCTTGCGGAAGGGATTTACTCCGCAGGCAAAGCAAATCTCGGATTTGAAGACGTTGCCGATGCCGGCCAGCACCCGCTGGTTCAGCAACACATTGCCTACCTCTTCGTCGCCATGCTCAAGCAGTCGCGCCGCGGCCTCATCGGCGGCAAACGAAGGGCCCAGCAAATCGGGTCCCAGGCCGGCGACTCCGGCAAACCTCTCCAGAGTGCGCGCGGTGTAGAAGCGGGCGACCGGCACGTTGAAGGCGACGGCCAGCAAATCATCCGTGCCCAGCACTACGCGCATGTGGCTGCGAGCGCGCTGCCATCGCTCCCCTACGCGGTAGATGTGCCAGCTGCCACTCATCAGCATGTGCGTGGCCAGGATGAGATCGCCGGAGAAATGGATGAGCAGCCATTTGCCGCGCGACTCCACTTGCTCGATGATGCGGCCGGTCACCGGGCTCTGATCGTGCACGCTGGCCAGCGGCGCATAGGCAGTTTCAAAGAGCGTGACTTTGTGGCCGGCAAAGCCCTGCTGCAGAGCGCGAGCGGTGCGGAAGATGGTATCGCCTTCAGGCACGAAAGAACCAATCTCCTACTGGACGTTGGGGGCGATGCCCGACGGCAGCACGGGTGGGTTGGGCAACAACACGCGACGGAAGTTGAGGCCTAGCGGCGCGAGATGGAAGCCGGCATCCTGCAGGAAGAGGGCGAGGAAGTGATGCGCAGCCGGCTGGCCGTTAATGGTCGAGATCAGCATGCCGCCCCGCTGGTCTTCCCGGCGCTCCATATCCTGCTGGGCTAGTGAGGCGAGAAAGACGCTCAGGTCGCGCGCAGTCGACGAACGCTCTGGTTCATCAGCGGGCAGGAAGACTTGCAGGTTGGGCTGATTGCGGCGCAGATACGCCACCAGTTCCCCATTGCGCAGAAGCACGCTGGCGCCGACACTGCGGGTGAGCTGGCGCGGGGCACCCTCCACTGCTTCCTCGCCTTGCGCAGGCCAGCGAAGGACAGAGCCGTATAAGTTGGCCGGGTCGGTAGCGGCGAGAATTACCATCTCCGGCTTCTCCAGCGGCGGGCCATTGCGCAGCCCACGCAGCAAATCGACCGCCGCGGGAAGGGCGAACTGGGTCGCGCCCAGACCAGCCACAAAATAACCACGGCGTATGCGGCCGCTTTCTTCCAAGGCCTTGAGCACGTCGTAAATGGCGCTGAAGCCTCCGGGCAGATTCTCACTCGCAGCGGATTCCCGGGTGAGCACACCATAGCGATTGAGCAGCTGTTGGGCGAAGGCGTGGCTCCATTCCGTCGCCGAGGCGAGCGATGAAGGGACCAGGCTCCAGCGGCCCTGGGCGCTGGGTGGAGTAGTACGGCGGGAACGGAAGGAGGGCAAATTGTGCTGCCGCTTGGGCTGCCGTGAAGAAGCCGCGGGCCGCGCGACATACGCGCGTAAGGCGTGGAAGGTGTCGTTGGTCACCAGGCCGCGCCAGACCAGGCTCCACAGCGCATCGAGCGTCTCGCCCGGATATCCGCCGCCGACCGCCTCGTGCAGTTGGGCAAAGAAAGCAGCGCCGCTACGGGATAGTTGTTCCAGCAGCGCTGTTTCGCGAGGACTCAACGGGTTTTCGGGCGGCGGTACGGCGCGCGGAGGCAACAGGGTTCTCAGCTTATCGGCCAGGAACAAGCCAATGCGCCCGTCATGCTCGCCCAGCGAATCGAGGCCGCACCAGACTACTTCGCCCGCAGCAATCAATGTGTCCAGGCTATCGGGCGTGTAATTGACCAGGCGCGCGGGCAGAATGGATGTTTCGATCAGCGAGGCGGCCAGCGGCGCGCCCTGCAGATGTTCGATGGTGTCGAGCAAGGCATCGAGGCCGCGCCTGCGCTGCAACACACCCTGCCAGTGGGTCGCCAGACGAGCCAGGGCCTGCTGCTCGATGGGCTCTACCTCGCGACGCAGCTTGGCCAGGGACTTGCGCCGGATCAGGCGCAGCACCTCGGCATCGCACCACTCGCGGTAAACGCCTCCGGGACGGAATCCCCCTTCCAGAATGCGGCCGTCGAGCAGCAACGCCTGCAAGGCGCTCTCGACCTGCGGCGCGTCCAATGCGAAACGGGCGGTGACTTCACGCAGGGTGAAGGGCCCATGGGTCCGGGCGAAGCGGCGAACCAGCTCCAACACCGGAGCCGCCACCGGCTGCAGCAGCGCGGGCGCGATGCCGGGGGAAGGGGAATGCCCAGTGCATCGCGATAGCGCGCCGCATCTTCGACCGCGATCAGCCGCTTTTCTCCGGCAATCTTGATCTCGACGAGACGGCGGGAGCGCAGCAGCCGGGTCAATTGGTCAATTAGCCCGGGGTCGGCGAGACGGCGTTGCAGTTCTTCGCGCGTGAGATCGCCGATGCGCAGCAACAGATCGTGCATGCCGTCGGCGGAGCGCACGCGCTGGGTTTCGAGCAGGCCCTGCAGCTGCTCTTCGACTTCGCCGATGGCATCAGAGTCGAGCAGTTCGCGCAGGTCGGCATCGCCCAGCAGATCGCGCAACTGTTCCTGATCGATGGAGAGGGCCTGGGCGCGCCGCTCGGCCAGCGGCGCATCGCCATCGTAGATGTAATTGGCCACGTAGCTGAAGAGCAGCGATGAGGCAAAGGGTGAAGGGGTGCGGGTGTCGGCAACATGCACGCGCACATTGCGCTGGCGAATGGCGCGGAGGGTTTCAAGCAGCGCCGGCATATCGAAGACGTCGCGCATGCACTCGCGATACGCCTCCAGCAGTATAGGAAACGATGGATAACGGGAGGCGACGGAGAGCAGGTCGTAGGCTCGCTTGCGTTGCTGCCACAAAGGCGCACGGCCCTGGGCGCGACGCCGCGGCAAGAGCAACGCCCGCGCGGCACTCTCACGGAACTTCGCCGCAAACAGCGCTGTGCCGCTGAGCTGGCGCAGGACCAGATCCGTGACCTCTTCCGCATCAAGAAGAACCAGCTCGGGGTCCGGCGCCGCATCGCTGTCCGGGAAGCGCAGTACGAATCCATCGTCGCCCCACATTGCTTCCACATCGGCACCGCCACTGGCACGAATACGGCCGGTGATGGCCATAGCCCAGGGCGCGTGAATGCGGCTGCCGAACGGGGTGAGCACGCAGACGCGCCAATCGCCCATTTCATCACGCGTGCGCTCGATAACGATGGTGCGGTCATCTGGAACTACGGTGGTGGCAATTTCCTGGTCAGCGAGAAAGCGGATAAGGTTCTCCGCTGCCTGGGCATCAAGGTCGTGCTCGCGGGTCAGGCGGCTCAACGCGGCGTTGCGGGGCATCTCGCGAAGTTCACGGACCAGTTGGCCGATGCGGCGGCCAAACTCGAGCGGCCGTCCGGCGTTGTCCCCGTGCCAGAAGGGCATCTTGCCCGGCTGGCCCGGCGCCGGTGAAACCAGTACCCGGTCGTGGGTGATCTCATCGATGCGCCAAGTTGAAGCACCCAGGATGAAGGTGTCGCCGGTCCGGCTTTCGAAGACCATCTCTTCGTCGAGTTCGCCCACGCGGACGGACTTGCCTTCAGTCCCGGCGAGAAATACGCCGTAGAGACCGCGATCGGGAATGGTGCCGCCGTTGAGGATGGCCAGCATCTTGACGCCCTCGCGCGGCGCAAGCGTGTCGCGGCCGCGGTCCCAGGTGATGCGCGGCCTGAGGTCGGCGAATTCGTCCGAGGGATAGCGGCCGGCAAGCAGATCGAGCACGCCGGTAAAGGCAGCGCGGGTGAGGCTGCTGAAGGGGGCTGCGCCGCGTATCAGGCGGAATACTTCTTCGACGCTGATCTCGAGTGGTGAACCGGGGGAGACGCCTCCCTCAGCGGCTAAAGCCGCGGTCTTTCTGGAGGATTTATGTACGGGCTTAAGCCCGTACCCTTCGATTGCTTTGCCTGGGGGTTGGGCTACGATGGCGACGATCTGCTGCGCCAGCACATCGAGCGGGTTGCGCAGAAAGCGGGTGGATTCCACCAGGCCTTCGTGCATGGCGCGCGTCACTGCGGCGCAGGCGACAAGGTCCGCTCGATATTTGGGAAATATGACCCCTTCGCTGGCTGCGCCCACATGGTGCCCTGCCCGGCCTATGCGCTGCATGGCGCTGGCTACGGAAGGGGGAGCCTCAATCTGGATCACCAGGTCGACCGCACCCATATCGATGCCAAGTTCTAGTGAGGAAGTCGCGACCAGGGCGCGCAAACGTCCGGCCTTCAACTGCTCTTCGATCTCCGCGCGCTGCGGGGCCGCGATGGAGCCGTGATGAGCGCGAGCCAGTTGCTCACCCGCCAGTTCATTGATCGCACCGGCCAGCCGCTCGGCGATGCGCCGGCTGTTGACGAAGATGATGGTGGAATGGCGCTGACGGATGATCTCGACCAGGCGGGGATGAATGGCGGCCCAGATGGAAGTCCGCTTGGGGCCCTGGGAGGCCGGACCGCTGGGGAGTTCCTCCCGCTGGCCCATTCGCGCCATGTCTTCCACCGGAACTTCAATGCGCAGGTCGAGTTTTTTGGGCTCGCTGGCGTCGACGATGGTGACCGGGCGATACGGGATCACGGCCGAGTCATGGTCCTCTGGCTCAGTGGGTGCTTCCGCTTCTCCTGAAGCTCCGCCAAGGAAATGCGCTACTTCTTCCAGCGGTCGCTGAGTGGCGGAGAGGCCGATACGCTGCACGCGGCCCTCGGTGATAGCCTCGAGCCGCTCGAGCGAGAGGGCCAAGTGCGCGCCGCGCTTGGTGGGGACGACGGCGTGGATCTCGTCGATGATCAAGGTGTCCACCTGGCGCAAGCTGGCGGAGGCGTCCGAGGTAAGCAGCAGGTAGAGAGACTCGGGGGTGGTGATGAGAATCTCGGCTGGATGCCGGCGGAAATGGCTTCGCTCTTTTTGCGATGTGTCACCGGTACGGATACTTATCTCGGGCTGGTGGAAATCGACTCCGGCCTGCCGGGCCATATTCGCGATCCCAGCGAGCGGCGATCGCAGGTTGCGTTCCACGTCCACGGCCAGAGCTTTGAGGGGGCTGATATATATGACCCGGCATCCCTCGGTGTCCGTCGCCTTGCGGTGCAACATGAGGCGGTCCAGGCACCAGAGAAACGCGGTCAGGGTCTTGCCGGTACCGGTAGGAGCGAGAATCAGGGTGCTTTCGCCACGCGCGATCGCGGGCCAGCCTAGCCGCTGCGGGGCGGTCGGTTGCTCGAAGACGGCGCGAAACCAGGCCGCCGTGACGGGGTGGAAGAGGGCCAGGACGTCTTCTGGTGGGACCGTTGCTGCGGGTCGAGTTTGCTTCTTGGCCGCCATAGGTGCTGCTTCAAGGATAGCTGTTAGGGGAGGTTGGGTTGCTCCGGGGCCTCCATTGGCGCAGTGGGTACCGCGGCAGATCCTGTCTCGGGCTTCGGTGGTTGAAAAGCTCAAAGCGGCATGCGTGAATAAGGAACGCCGGGGTCCTTCGACTCCGCGCCACAAGCCGCTGTGTCAGGCGATAAGTCGGATGAGGCGCTCCGCTCAGGATGACGGTTTTGCGTTTTGCCTGAAAACAACCTAAACAGGTTGCGCTTATGGGGCTTCTCCAAAAGCTAATGGTCAAGGTTCGTGGATCCCATATCTCAAGCCAAGAACGGCTTGAATGGGGCACCCACCATTTGTTGCCGCTGTAGGAAATCGGGGTTCTGGGGCACCCAGCTATTGGTCGCAAGGCAAAGTTGGAAAACATCTGGTTGCGTGGCCGGCCCGGCTGCCATTAGGCTCAGGGGACGATGCAAGCAGGCGAGACTGGATTTACCCCGGAGCTGCTGCGCCAGTTGACCACCCAGGCGGCGGATGCGGCGGACCACGCATACGCGCCGTATTCCAAATTTCGCGTAGGCGCCGCATTGCTGCTGCAGAACGGAGCCATCGTTACCGGCGCCAACGTGGAGAACGCTTCCTATGGTTTGACTATTTGCGCGGAGCGGTCGGCGGTGGTTCGCGCCGTCGCCGAACACGGGCCAGAGATGCGCGTGCTCGCCTGCGCCATTACCAACCTGAACCAGACAGCTAGTCCTCCGTGTGGAGCCTGTTTGCAGGTATTGAGCGAGTTCATGCTGCCTGCATCCCGGGTCATATTTCGCGGCCATTCGGATTGGGAGGACTATCGCTTCGAAGAGGTCTTTCCCCACCGTTTCAAACTGCAAACCGGCAGGTAAGGAGAACCGCTTGGGACGATTGACAGGCTTGCTGGGGTTAGTGGCAATCCTATCGGTGGCGTGGCTGCTCTCGACCAATCGGAAGGCCATCCGCTGGCAGACGGCGGTCTGGGGACTTGGACTACAGTGGATCTTCGCCGTGCTGGTGCTGCGCTTTGACGCCGGGGAGCGAGCGCTGGCTGCGGCCGGCGACGCGGTAAACCGGATGTTGGCCTATGCCTTCGTCGGCTCCGGATTCGTCTTTGGCGATCTGGGCAAGCAGCACTCCTCCTTTGGGCTCATCATTGCTTTCCAGGTTTTGCCCACCATCATCTTTATCTCGGCCTTCTTCGCCGTGCTCTACCACCTGGGGATCATGCAGATTGTGATCAAGGCCATGGCTCGATTGATGCAGCTGACCATGCGCATCAGCGGCGCCGAGTCGCTGAACGTGGCGGCCAGCATCTTCATGGGGCAGACAGAAGCCCCGCTGAGCATTCGGCCGTTCCTGCCCGGGGCAACGCAGTCGGAGCTGATGACCATCATGACCAGCGGGATGGCGCACGTCTCCGGCGGCATCATGGCGGCCTACATTCTCTACGGAATCGAGGCGAAACATCTGCTGGCCGCGGTGATCATGACGGCGCCGGGCACGGTGCTAATCGCCAAGATGATGATGCCGGAGACTCACACTCCTGCCACTTTGGGCCGCGTGACGATGCCCATCAACGAAGAACACAGCAACGAGAATCTGCTGGGCGCGATTGCTCGCGGAACCATCGACGGGGGCCGGCTGGCCTTTAACGTGGGCATCATGCTGATCTCATTTCTGGCGCTGATCGGGCTGTTGAATGGGATGCTGGGGGGCATCCATAATTGGCTGGGCGGCCACCATGTTCCCTTCCCTTCCAGCTTGAATGTGATCCTGGGATTCATCTTCGCTCCCATCGCCTGGCTGATCGGCATCCCTTGGCATAGCGCACACCAGGTCGGCAATCTTCTCGGTACGCGCACGGTGACGAATGAGCTGGTGGCCTATGCGCTGCTGGGGGCGCAGAAGTCCTCGCTCGACTTTCGTTCTTTTACCATTGCCACGTTTGCCCTATGCGGATTTGCCAACTTTAGCTCCATCGGGATGCAGATTGGCGGCATTGGGGCCCTGGCGCCGAACCGGCGGAACGATTTGGCGCGGTTGGGATTGCGCGCGATGCTGGCGGGGACTATGGCCAATTTGATGTCGGCGGCGATTGTCAGCGTTTTGCTTCGGTGAAGGGGGAGCTATTGGCTCTTGGAATTTTTGAGAGGGCGGAGGAGGCGGCGGCCGCCATCCGCGAGCGCGTTGCGGTCAAGCCGCGAGTGGCTATCGTGCTCGGCTCCGGGCTGGGTTCGTTCGCGGAGCGGATCGAGCAGCCGGTCGCGATTCCCTACCCTGAAATTCCGCATTTCCCGCGCCCCACGGTCGAGGGCCACAGCGGACGCCTCGTCGTGGGCACTGCGGCCGGAACGCCCGTCGCGGTCATGCAGGGCCGCGTCCACGGGTACGAGGGATACTCGCCGGAGGAAGTCACCTTTCCGGTGCGCGTGCTGGGACGGCTGGGCATCACCACCCTGGTGGTCACCAATGCCGCCGGCGGCGTTCGCCTTGATCTGCAACAAGGCCAACTGGTCCTGCTCTCCGACCATATCAACCTAACCGGCCGTAATCCCGTTGCCGGCCCCAACGACGAACGCCTCGGACCACGCTTCTTTGACATGACGAATGCCTATTCGAAGCGGTTGCGCCTGCTGGCCCACTCGGCTGCGGAGCTCGCCGAGGGCGTCTACCTGGGGGTCTCCGGACCCAGCTTTGAAACGCCGGCGGAGATCAGGGCCTTCCGCAGCTTGGGAGCAGACTTGGTTGGCATGTCCACGGTGCATGAGGTCATCGTTGCCCGTCATATGGGCATCGAGGTTCTGGGCATCTCCTGCGTCACCAACATGGCTGCCGGCATCCTCGAACAGGCTATCAACCACCAGGAAGTGATGGAGACAGGAGCGCGTGTACAGGCGCAATTGACTGCCCTGCTAGTGAAGCTGCTTCCGGCTCTCGATGGCGGAATTTAACATCCGAACCGGCTTCGAAAGCCGATCCACTTTGCTATCCTTGAAATTGCTATGCCTACGAAAAAAGAGCTTTTGACCTCGCCAATCCAGCACATCGACATCAAGCAGCACAACGTGGTGCCGCTGGTGGATGCAATGCAGTCCATGGCTTATAGTTCCCGTGACCTTGCCCGGGCGGCCTCCATCTACGAGCGCATGCTGCGCGACCAGGACTGTGGCGTGATTCTCTGCCTCGCCGGATCGCTGATCAGCGCCGGATTGAAGCAGATTTTTGTCGACCTGCTGCGCAATAACATGGTCGATGCCGTGGTTTCGACCGGCGCCAACATGGTGGACCAGGATTTCTTCGAGGCGCTGGGATATAAGCATTGGATCGCCGACGATCTTTACCGCCAAGGCACGGAAGACGCTACCTTGCGCGAATTGATGATCGATCGCATCTACGACACGCTGATCGACGAAGAAGAACTGCGTCTTTGTGATGAGACCTGCAAGGTCATTGCCGATTCTCTCGATCCCCGTCCCTATAGTTCGCGTGAGTTTATCCGCGAGATGGGCGCCTACCTGGAAAAGCAGGGCAAGACCCCGGCAAAGGGCGGAGTCGACAGCATCATCCTGGCCGCCTACCAGATGGATGTACCGATCTTTGTGCCCGCCTTCAGTGACTGCTCGGCCGGCTTTGGACTGGTTGCCCACCAGCATGAACGTGGCGACAAGCCCAAGGTCTCGATCGATTCGGTCAAGGATTTCTACGAGTTAACGCAGTTGAAGATCGCCAACCCGACCACCGGGCTGCTGATGATCGGGGGCGGCGTACCCAAGAATTTCGCCCAGGACATCGTGGTTTCGGCGGAGATCCTGGGAGTGGACGCGCCCATGCACAAATACGCCATCCAGATCACGGTGGCTGACGTGCGCGACGGTGCTCTTTCCTCGAGCACACTGAAAGAAGCCAGCTCCTGGGGCAAGGTCGACACCACGTTCGAGCAGATGGTGTACAGCGAGGCCACCCTCGCGCTGCCGTTGATTACCGGCTATGCCTTTCATAAGAAAGCATATGCAGAGCGAAAGCAACGCCGCTGGTCACGCCTGTTGGAGCCGGTTACGGCGTAGCCAAGGGGGGTAACCTTTGAGGATCATCCGTCCTAAGGCGACGCAACTGAGTGTCCGCACTAATAGTAGGGCTGCCCTGGTACTAAAGTGGCAGCGGAAAGCGCTCTTTTTCTAGAGCTTGCGCTGCAAAATCGGTATACTTCGAGGCATCCCCCTAATAGGTTGTCTATCAACTTTTGGGGGTTCGCAGTGTCTCTTCTACTCGGTGTAGCCGGTTTTAGTTATGTTGTGCTTTTTCTAGGGTTTTGGTCTATCGGCCGTATGTCGGCCCTGTCAGATAAATTGGTAGAGAGCCGTGCCAACGTAATTCCGTTCCATCGCGGTTAAATCTTTCGAAGAAAAGCCAGTGCGTCCGCGACCTCACATAATGGAACGCGCTGCTTATCCACTGCGGTTTTCCCCCGATCCGATCCGTTGGAGATGCGCGAGTTCTTCTTCCATGTTGCGTGGACTACTCTTAGGCACTGTATAGGCCAACGGGAGTTGCCTATACTGCGGATAGTTAACGTTTTAGCATGGGCCGGTATCGTCTCTTAAGCTTGACGACTGACTTGGCGAGAGCTCATTAATTAGACCCGCATCGATCGAGCACGAGTGACCTGGCTTCGAGATAGGCTACCGTCCACCATACTTTTCGCGGTTGCGCTGCTGCTTTCCGCCTATGGCGGACTCGTCCTGTTGTTGGGCCGCGGCGGCACCTTCTCCGCCGCCGTGATCATGTGGGCTTGTGCCCAGGTGCTGCTGATCGCTCTGTGCGTGCACAGTTTTCTGGATGCATCGCGCCAGGATGAAGCGGAATGGCAGGTGCAACAAGTAGCCCAGTTGCAGCGAAGCATCCTGGACTCCGCCGGCCCGATGATTCTGGCCACCGACCTCGAAGGCAACCTGCTCATTTTCAATCCCGCCGCCGAACGGATGCTCGGCTACCGCTTCCACGAAGTCGTCGGCCAGCTCAATGCCCATGATCTCTTCCCCGAAGGGGAACTGGAGCGGGTGGGACAGCTGCTGGTTTCGCGCCTGGATCGCTCCCCGGCTATCGACCTGGACAGTGTCTCGCCGGAGTTGAAGCACTACGTGCAGTACGTCACCAGCTTCCCGGTCAGCCGCGTCCGCGGCTTTGAGATCCTCTGCCGGCGCAAGGATTCGACGACCTTTCCCGCCATGGTTTACCTCTCCGCGGTCAGGAACACGGAGGGTGCGCTGACCGGATTGCTCGCCATCGCCACCGACCTGACGGCGACCAAGCGCGCTGAGCATGCGCTTGCGCGAGAGTGAAGAGCGATACCGCGACCTGTTCGACAACTCGCAGGAAATGATTGCCACCCTGAGCCCGCGAGCCAAGTATCTGTACGTCAACCCGGCATGGCAGACATGCTTCGGCAAGAGCGCCGCCGCCTTTGAGAGCCTGATCAGTTTCGAGGCCGCCTTCCCGCCGGAGATGCAAAACGATGCCGCGGCCCTGTTTGACCGGGCCTTGCGCGGTGAGCGTATCGATCGCGCCAATCTGCGGGTGCAGGATTCGAACGGGATGGTTCGCGAGCTGGAAGCCAGCCTGAGCTGCCGCCAGGACCGCGGCGAACCGGTTTCGGTACGCTGTATCTTCCGCGATGTCACTGCCCAATACCAGCGCGAACGCAGATTGGCCATGCAGCTCGCCGTCAGCCAGGTAGTGGGCGAGTCCACGACCTCCGACGAGGCCCTGCCGGCGATGCTCGAGTCGCTGGGAACCAACCTGGGCTTCGATATGGCGGGACTGTGGTTCGTGAGCAGCGACCATCACACCCGCTACCTCGCGGGCTGGTTTCCTCCGGACCGGGCCTGTGCCGAGTTTCATCGCGACAGCATTGGGCGCGTGCTGCAAAAGGGCAAAGACCTGCCCGGCAAGATCTGGGAGGCCGAGAGCCCCTGCTGGATCGAGGACCTGCAGGAGGACAGCAACTTTCTGCGCGCCACTTCCGCCAAGGCGGATGGCCTGGTCACTGGCTGGGGTGTGCCGGTCCGGGTCGGCAACCAGGTGATCGCCGTGGTCGAGTTCTTCAGCCGCCAGAAACAGCGGGAAGACAGCGAAATGATGGCCACGGTAGAGACAGTTTGCGCATCCATCGGCCAGTTCATGGCGCGCTCGGCGCAAGAGAGCCGCCTGGAAGAATTGAACCGGCAGAAGGAGTCGATCCTCAACTCGGTGGCGGATGGCATCTTCGGAACCGACTCGGCTGGCCGGATTGTCTTTGTAAACCCTGCAGCCGCCAATATGCTGGGCGCCCACGCTTTCGATCTCATCGGTCGGACGGTGCACTCGGTGGTGCATGAGGAGCGTAAAGGGCTGGAGAAGTGTTCCGATCAATGCCGCACCGGCCGCGCTTTCCTGGTGCGCGAAGGCACCAGTGGGCAAGATGTCTTCTATCGCAAGAATGGCGCTTCCTTCCCGGTGGAGTTCTCGGTAACGCCCATGGTCGAGCACAACGTGGCCGTAGGCAGCGTGCTGAGCTTCCGTGACATCAGCCAGCGCTACGCGCTGGATCGCATGAAAGATGAGTTCGTCTCTACAGTGAGCCATGAACTGCGCACGCCTCTCACTTCCATTCGAGGATCCTTGGGCCTGCTGGCAACCGGCTTGTTGGGCGAGATGGGAGAGAAGGCGTCAAACCTGTTGCGCATCGCGGTCACCAACTCCGACCGGCTGGTCCGCCTGATCAACGACATCCTCGATCTGGAGCGCATGCAGTCGGGCCGCGCGCCCCTCACTTATCGCAACTGCGACCTGGAAGACCTGGCAAAGCAAGCGATCGATGCCATGACCCCCATGGCGGACGCAGCCAAGGTACAAATGCTGTTGGATGCCGGGCCGGCGCTGGTGGAAGTGGATCCGGACCGGTTGCAACAGGTGATGACCAACCTGCTCAGCAATGCGATCAAATTCTCCCCGCCCCAGTCGCAGGTTACGGTCTCCATTGAGCGGCTGCTCGATGGCGTCACCATCAGCGTAAGAGATAACGGACGCGGAATCCCGAAGGACAAGCTGGAATCGATTTTCGACCGCTTTCAGCAAGTCGATGCCTCGGATGCCAGGCAGAAGGGTGGAACCGGCCTCGGCCTCGCCATCTGCCGCACCATCGTTATGCAACACGGGGGCCGCATCTGGGCAGAACGGAATGCCGATCGCGGTTCCACTTTCCGCATGTTCCTGCCCACGGTCACCCGGGACAGCGAGCAGTCCCGCCAGGGAGGGAACTCGGCCTCTCCAGTACTCAACTCCACCTCAGTCCTGGTCTGCGACGAGAACCCCAAGACACGGGCGGAGCTAGTGGAAAGCTTGCGGCAGCATGGCTATTCGGTGCTCGAGGCGTCGACAGGCGATGAAGCGGTAGTGGTGGCCCGGCAAACCCCTATCCAGGCCATCCTGCTGGATATGAGCCTACCCAGCCTGCATGGCTGGGAGACCCTGCACCTGCTGCGCGATGATGAGCGCACGGCAGCGATTCCCGTGGTAGTGCTGAGCGCCTTTGGTGCGATGAATGATCCCGAAGTGGAAAAATCTGCGGACGCCTGGCTGGAACAACCCCTGGAGACGGAGTCGATGTTGGCCGCCCTGTCCAAGGTCCTGCGGGTGGAACGGGAACCCTCACGTGTGTTACTGGTAGAGGATGACGCGGACTTGGCCAAGGTAATCCTGGCCACGTTCGAACGCGCCGGCATCCAGGTGCATCATGCCTC
>CAWBQE010000027.1:0-47554 GCA_963790705.1 uncultured Acidobacteriaceae bacterium | reverse complement strand
GAATCAGCATGGAACCTCGTATATATATTCCTCTCTGCCTACCTTCCGTTCAATGTTTTTTAGACCGCGATGGACCATCCACCCGAAACCCCCAAAAAAGACTGAACAAAACAACCAAAACAAGAATACTCAAGCGAGGGAAAGCGAGAAGCGATTCACACCGGCCGCGGGCCGCGGAGTTCTTCCCAGAGGCTGCAAGAGTGGCCCCGCGGGTATCAAGTTCAGTTGCGTAAACCATTTCTCAATGTATAGGATGCGGCGCCCCTCTGCAGGTTTATGAGGCCACAGTAATTGCGAAACTGCCTTGAACCCACAGCTATAATTATGGAGAGATTGAGAACACTCACTCTACATAACGTTTTGCTAGCCGGGTTGTTGGTCCTTTGCGTTGGATGTAGAACGTCTGGTAACGACAGGCCGATCGGCGCGGTTGTCGATATCAAAGCTCCCTTGGGGCTGCCTCCGGTCCCTATCCCGCCAGATAACCCGCCCACCGCACAGACAATCGCGCTGGGCCGCAAGCTCTTCTACGACATGAGGCTGTCCAAAGACAACACCGTGTCATGCGCCTCCTGCCATAAGCCAAACCTCGCTTTCACCGATGGCCGTCGGCTGGCCCAAGGAGTAGGCGGAATGATTGGCATCCGCAATGCTCCCACTTTATTGAACGCGGCGTATTCGCCGCTGCAATTCTGGGATGGCCGGGCGAAGAGTCTGGAGGAGCAGTCCGCCGCTCCGATTGAGAATCCGGTGGAGATGGATCAGAAGCACGAAGTTTCGGTCTCGAAGATTGGCAAAGACCCCGCTTATCAGGCCGAGTTTGCTCAGGCCTTCGGGCCAGGAACCGTCACCCTCAAGAAAATTCAGAAGTCGCTGGCGAGTTTCGAGCGGACGTTGCTCAGTGGCAACTCTCCTTTCGATCAATATCAATACGGGGGGAACAAACAAGCACTCTCCCCCGCCGCGATCCGCGGTCTTGCTATCTTTCAAGACCCGCAAAGAGGCAATTGCGCTGTCTGCCATACCATCGATAAGAATTACGCACTCTTTACCGATGGAAAATTCCATAACACCGGGGCGGGCGTAAATGGAGCGGGCGACTTCACTGACCTTGGGCGATTCAACTCAACAAAAGTAGTAACCGCCAAGGGCGAGTTCAAGACGCCGACACTACGCGATGTCGCGCTCAGCGCACCGTACATGCATGATGGCAGCCTTAAGACGCTCAATGACGTAGTAGATTTTTACGCCGGAGGCGGCAACTCCAATCCATATCTCGATAAGGACATCAAACCGCTCCACCTTTCCGCTCAAGACCGCGAGGATCTGGTCCAGTTCCTCAACGCTCTGACCGGCGTGATGCCCAAGAACGCTGGACCGCCAGGGAAAGAACAGGTAGATAGCCAAAGATGAGACCCATCCACTTTTTCCATCTTTGTTGTGCAGCCGCGCTGCTTGCCGGATGCTCGGGAAAGGTCAACACCGAACAGTCCAGCGCCCCGAAGAGCGCGCCAGCGCCGGTGTACTTTAAGGTGAATCCCGCTACCGCCGGGTCTGTCACTGGAACCATCCACTATAAGGGAAGAAGGCCAGCGCCCAAGTTGATCGACATGAGCGAGGAGCCCGCCTGCGTGGAAGCACATCACGGAAAGGCCTATGACGAATCCCTGGTCGTTAGTAAGAGCGGCGCACTGGCCAACGCTTTCATCTACGTCAAGAGTGGCCTCGAAGGAAAGACCTTCGCCATTCCTCCAACCCCGGTCACTATTGATCAGAGTGGCTGCTGGTTTCGTCCGCGGGTGATGGGCATTCAGACCGGGCAGACACTGCAGGTCATCAACTCAGATCCGGTGACGCACAATATTCACCCTATGGCAGAAGTCAACCGGGAATGGAACCACAGTCAAGGCGCGGGAGATCCGCCCATCGCGCGCAGATTCATCAAGCCCGAAATCATGATCCGGGTTAAATGTAACATTCATAGTTGGATGCACGCCTTTATCGGCGTCCTGGATCATCCGTATTTCGCGGTTTCGAAGGATGACGGATCCTTCGAAATCAAGAATCTGCCGCCCGGTACCTATACCATTGCCGTCTGGCAGGAAAAGCTTGGAACACAAGAGCAGCAGATAACCGTTCCACCACACGGCACTGCTGAGGCCAACTTCACTTTTAAGGAAAAATAATATGCGCAACATTGGATATGTCCTCTTTGCAGTTGGTCTCGGTGTGTTGTCAACGGGCTGCAACTCCGCCAAAGCTCCGGAGCAGCAGCCTGCGCAAACCGCCGCCCCGGCAGAAACCTCAGAGCCGCGGATTTACGTGACCAACGAAGTCGGCGGAGATCTAAGCGTGATCGACTCCGGCAACTACAACGTCCTTGCCACCATCCCGCTGGGCAAACGTCCCCGCGGCATCCATTCCAGCCCGGACCATAAGACGATCTACGTCGCGCTGAGTGGCTCGCCCATTGCTGGACCAGACGTCGATGAGAGCACACTTCCGCCGCCCGACAAGAGCGCCGATGGAATCGGGGTCTTCGATGTTGCGCAGAACAAAGTTGTCCGCATCATTCATGGCGGCTCCGACCCGGAAAACTTCGACGTCAGCCACGATGGCACGCAACTTTACATATCCAACGAAGACGTCTCCGCCGTCAGCATCGTCGACATTGCGTCTGGTACCGTGGTTAAGTCTCTTGCCCTGGGGGCACAGCCAGAAGGTGTCAAGGTAACCCCGAACGGCAAGCAAGTCTGGGTCACATCCGAAGAGACCGGAACCATTTCCGTGCTTGACCCTGTTGCGGGCAAAATCATCAAGACATTCAAGGTTGGGCATCGTCCTCGCAACATCGCCTTCCTTCCCGATGGCTCACGCGCCTACATCAACGCTGAGAACGACGGAACGGTAGTGTTGGTGGATGCGAAGAAGTACAAGATGATCCAAGCCATTTCGCTTGGCAAGCCGGGGCTGATTAAGCCGATGAATGTCGTGCTCTCTCCGGATGCAAAGAGACTCTACGTCAGCACGGGCAGGGGACACCTGGTATTTACCATCGACACGGCTACGAATAAGGTTCTGAGTTCGGTGGAAGTCGGAGCGCGCCCCTGGGGCATAGCCCTCTCGCTCGACGCCAAGACCCTATATTCGGCCAATGGGCCTTCGAATGACGTCTCGGTGGTGGACCTGGCTACCAATACCGTGACCAAGAAAGTCAAAGCCGGCAAGGGACCCTGGGGCGTGCTAGTTTTACCCCGCTGAAGGAGTAGGTCCGACTTTTAGTCTGCGTGAGAACTGCTCTCTCTAAATTGAGTCCCGTAGGGACGGCTGCGAGTAGCCCAGGACGTAGTCCGGCGTAGTCCTGGGTTAGCATGTGCCAACGAGCAGTCCCGTAGGGACGGCTGAAAATTACCCAGGATGCAATCCTGGGTACCTCTACCTCTGAAATGGGCTAGCTAGTCGCGTTTTGGGGGCAGCCAACCCAGGACCATGTCCCGGACTATGTCCTGGGATATCTTTCAGCCGTCCCTACGGGACTCAATTTGGAGAGAGCAGTTCTCACGCAGACTCTAAAAGCCCGGACCTACCGGTACTGAGCTTTCAGCGACCCCTGCGCTTTCTAGTTGTTAGCTCGTCGCCAGTTGCCGCAGCACGTATTGCAGAATGCCACCGTTCTCGTAGTAGAGAATTTCCTGCGGCGTGTCGATGCGCACCGTTGCCTTAAAATTCCGTACAGCTCCCGCCGCATCCGTCGTCTTGACTGTCAGCGTGCGGCCTTGGGCAAACTTCTGCTCCAGCATCCGGCGAATCCCGTCCAGGTCAAAGACCTCTTCGCCGGTGAGCCCCAGCGACTCCGCACTTTCACCGTTCTCAAACTGCAACGGCAGAATGCCCATGCCCACCAGGTTGGAGCGGTGGATGCGCTCGTAACTCTGCGCGATCACCGCCCGTACACCCAGCAGACGAGGTCCCTTGGCTGCCCAGTCACGCGAGGAGCCGGAGCCGTATTCCTTGCCGGCAAGAATCACCAGCGGAGTACCGCGCTCAGCGTATTTCACTGAGGCCTCGAAGATGCTCATCCCTTCGCCCTCAGGCAACAGGCGAGTGACGCCACCTTCCGTTCCCGGGGCCAGCTTGTTGCGCAGCCGCACGTTGGCAAAGGTGCCGCGCACCATCACCTCGTGATTGCCGCGCCGTGATCCGTAGGAATTGAAGTCGACTGGCTTCACCCCATGCTCAACCAGGTATTTACCCGCAGGCCCATCCCGCTTGATGGAGCCCGCAGGCGAAATATGGTCAGTGGTGACGCTGTCTCCCAGGACTGCCAGCACCCGGGCGCCTTTAATCTCCTCTACTGGCGCAGGCTTGGCGGGCATGCCATCAAAATAAGGAGCCTTGCGGATGTACGTCGAATCGGGCTCCCACTGATAGGTGTCGCCGGTGGGGAACTTGAGGTTCTGCCAGTTCTTATCACCGTCCGTAACAGTTGCATATTCCTTGGTGAAGATCTCGGAGTCGATCGCTGACGCTATGGTGCTATTTACCTCGTCTTGCGTAGGCCAGATGTCCTTGAGGTACACCGGCGCGCCCTGCGTATCCTTACCGATTGGATCAGTGTCGAAGTTGTGCTCGATGTTGCCCACGAGCGCGTAGGCAACCACCAGCGGCGGTGACATCAGATAGTTGGCCCGCACTTCGGAGTTGATGCGGCCCTCGAAGTTTCGATTACCGCTCAGCACGGAAACCGCGACCAGGCCATGCTCGTCGATTGCTTTGGAAACGTCCGTCGGCAATGGCCCTGAGTTGCCGATGCAAGTGGTGCAGCCATAGCCGACTACCTGAAAGCGCAGCTTATCCAGGAATTCGAGCAGTCCCGACCGCTGGTAGTAGTCCGTGACTACGCGCGAACCCGGCGCCAGGGAAGTCTTGACCCATGGCGGAACGCTCAATCCTTTCTCCACTGCTTTCTTCGCCAGCAGCCCGGCAGCAACCATGACCGACGGGTTTGAGGTGTTGGTGCAACTGGTGATGGCCGCTATCACAATGGACCCGTGGTCCAGGTAGGGATCGACATCCACCCCGAAGCGCTCCTTGACACTGGTCGCCGGGCCCTTCTCAGGCGTGGACTTTTCACTGCCGTTGGGCCAGGTGTGACCGCCCTCGCCCTCCCAGCGGATGGTCTGCCGCTCTTTGCGTCCAGCGGCGCTCGGCCCCAGTAGGCTGGGCAACTGCTGCTCGAAGTTTGCGCCGGCCTGCGAGAGCAGTACGCGGTCCTGAGGACGCCGAGGGCCGGCCACACTGGGTTCGACCGTCGAAAGATCGAGCGCGGTGGTCTGCGTGTATTCGGCCTCAGGCGAATCAGGAGTGTGAAACCATCCCTGTTCTTTGGAATATGCCTCGACCAAGTTGATCTGCTCCGCGCTGCGCCCCGTTAGCCGCAAATAGCGGAGAGTCTCCGCGTCGATGGGGAAGATTCCGCAGGTAGCGCCATACTCCGGCGCCATGTTGCCGATCGTAGCCCGATCCGCGAGGCTCAATTCGCTTACGCCGGAGCCGTAAAACTCAACAAACTTGCCCACCACACCCAGCTTCCGCAGTATCTCGGTCACCGTCAGCACCAAGTCGGTTGCCGTCGCGCCCTCGCGCAGCTTGCCCGTCAGCTTGAACCCCACCACTTGTGGCACCAACATGGAAACCGGTTGGCCCAACATGGCAGCCTCGGCTTCGATCCCGCCGACTCCCCAGCCCAGGACTCCTAACCCGTTGATCATCGTGGTATGCGAGTCGGTGCCTACCAGGGTGTCAGGGTACGCCTGGACCCGGCCGCCATTGGCCGCCGTGGTAAAGACCACGCGCGCCAGGTACTCCAGGTTGACCTGGTGGCAGATACCCATGCCGGGAGGCACGGCGGAGAAGTTGCGGAATGCGGTCTGGCCCCATTTGAGGAAGGCATAGCGTTCCCGGTTGCGCTGGAACTCGAGCGCGGCGTTGATGGAGTAGGCGTTCGCAGTGCCGAATTCGTCCACCTGGACCGAGTGGTCGATCACCAGCTCCGCGGGTTGCAGGGGATTGATCTTCTCCGGGTTGCCGCCGAGCTGCTTCATAGCATCGCGCATGGCCGCCAGATCGACGATGGCGGGCACTCCGGTAAAGTCCTGCATCAGCACGCGTGCCGGCATGAACGCGATCTCCCGCGCCGGCTCGGCACTTGCCTGCCACTTGGCCAGGAATTCGATGTCGTTCGCTGTCACGCTCTTGCCGTCTTCCTGGCGCAGCAGGTTTTCCAGCAGAACGCGCAGACTATAGGGGAGGCGATGCAGGGCGAGGCCTTTGGCCTCTAGTGCCTGGAGACGGAAGATTTCGTAGCTCTTATTGCCGACCTTCAGGGTGGATTGGCTGCCGAAGCTGTTCATTGGTATTTCCTCTCTAAAGAGCACGTCATCGTTGCGCAAGATTGCGCACGTGCGCGCCTGATCAAATGTTGGTTGTCAGGATCTGGCTGACGAGAAGTTAGGAGGAGTGGCTCCGTCCACGGTCAGGCTTGCCGTGACGGAAACGCTTGTGCAGGAAATCGCGAAGTCTGCTCCGGGCGTTCATGGTCCACTAAAGATTCTAAAGCATTTTCGGATCCTGATGTTTTTCAACTCTGTCCGGGCCGCAAATCTTGGGTCCGTGGTACCGGCAGAGTCCGAGGTAAAGCGAATCAGGAGGTAACGCTTAATCCCAGAAGCACCACATTGAGAACAAGGATCAGGGCAACCGTCAGCCAGCCAAGAAAGTTGGTCACCATGCCATTGGTGAATGCCCCCATCAACTGACGGCGGCCGCAGAGGATGAGCAGCGGGACCAAGGCAAAAGGTAGCGTAAAACTCAGCACCACCTGGGAAAGGACCAGGATGCGAAGCGGATCCAGGCCCAGGCCGATGACGATCATCGCCGGAAGCAACGTCAGGAGCCGTCGGAGAAAGATGCTAAAGCGCACCTTCAGGAATCCCTCGAGGATCATCTGGCCGGCGAGGGTTCCGACGGTAGAAGAGGAAAGGCCGGAGCACAAGAGCGCAATCGCAAAGATCGTAGCCGAAGCCGGTCCCAATAGCGGACCCAGCGTATGGTGAGCCTCTTCGATCGACATGTCGCTGCGGCCGGTGCCGGCAAAGGCCGCTGCGGCCACAATAACCATCGCGGAGTTCACTAGCCAGGCGCCGTTCATGGCCGCAAACACGTCCAGCGCCTCCAGCCGCAGGTGTCGCAGCCGCGACAAGTGGCGGTCCTCGGAGGATTGTGCTTTCCGTTCTTCCGTAGCGAGACGCGGCTGCACCAGGCCGGAATGCAGATAGACCACGTGCGGCATCACTGTTGCCCCGAGCATGCTGACCGCCGCGTAGATGCTACGACGATCCAACCAGGGCACCGCTGTATGGTAGGCGATCTGGCGCCAGTCGGGATGAACCAGAAAAATCTCTATCAGGTAACAGAGCCCGATCACCAAAACAAAAACCATGATGCCGATTTCCAGGCTCCTAAACCCCCGCAGTTCCAGTGCCAGGATGGCAAACACGCACACCGCCGAAACGATCGCGGCAATAAACATCACCGTGGTCCGGGTAAGCCCCAGATGAAGGAAATAGCCCCCAAAAAGCAGGTAGAAGCCGAGCGCGGCGCCAAGAAATTCGGCCAGATCGGTGGCCAAAGCCGAAAGCTCGGCCGCTACCCACAGACCGATCGCGGTTCGCCGCGAGAAATGCTCGCGGCAGTTCTGCGGCAGCGTCGCTCCGGTCGCGATACCCAGCTTGGCGGAGAGATATTGAATGAGGATGGCCATCAGGTTCGACCACAGCAGCACCCAAAGCAGCTTGTAGCCGAAGCCCGTGCCTGCGATCAGGTTCGTGCCGAAATTCCCCGGGTCGATGTAAGCGATGCTGGCCACAAAGGCCGGCCCGAACCAATACAGGGCCTGGCGGGTCTTCAAATTGGAAAGCAGCGGCGCGGAGGGCGAAACCGGAAGCGAGGGCGGAGAAGCAGGCGGCATGGCACGATCCTCGATTTCAGCTGCTGCGAATTCAGTATAGCCTGCATTTCCGTTTTTTTGTTAACCATAGTTAACGACTCTTCGCAGTCCGGCCCCGCTGCGATAGTCTTGCCACAGTTCCCGACTACGGGATTGGTTCAATAAAGAGGGGTTGGCTCGAGCGGATGAAAGTGCTGGTAATTGGTGCGGGAGGCCGGGAACACGCGTTGGTGTGGTCCATCAGCCGGTCCCGGCGGGTCTCCGAAGTCGTTTGCGCGCCGGGCAATGGGGGCATAGCCCAATTGGCGCGCTGCATTCCCGCCAGCCAGAAGGACCTCGATGACCTGTTACGGGTCACCGCGTCCGAGCGTCCCGACCTGGTGGTGGTTGGGCCTGAGCTTCCCTTGTCGCTGGGACTGGTCGACGAGTTGCAGCGGCGCAGCATCCCGGTCTTTGGGCCGACGCAGAAAGCAGCGCAGCTGGAGAGCAGCAAAGCCTTCGCCAAGCGCTTTATGCAACGGCACAAAATCCCGACGGCCGCCTATGCCATCGCCACCAGCGAACAGCAAGCCCTGGAATCGATCGATCTCTTCCATCTTCCGGTGGTAATCAAGGCGGATGGCTTGGCTTCGGGCAAGGGCGTGCTCATGTGCGAGACGCGGCGCGAAGCGACCGAGGCCATCTCCGGTCTGATGGCGGGAAAGCTGCTGGGCTCGGCGCAGTCTTCCATCGTGATCGAGGAGTTTCTCACCGGTGAAGAGATCTCGTTTCTCACCCTGACCGACGGAAGGCACGTAGTGCCGTTGGCGCCGGCGCAGGACCACAAGCGAATTGGAGAGGGTGATAAGGGGCCCAATACCGGAGGGATGGGCGCGTACTCCACCGATGGCATGGTGGATGACCAGATGCGGGAATGGATCATCAACCACATTGCGCTGCCTACGGTGAGCGGCATGGCTGCGGAGGACTCCGCCTTCGTGGGGGTTCTGTACTGTGGGTTGATGATGACCGCGCGTGGTCCCATGGTGCTGGAGTTCAATGCCCGCTTTGGCGATCCTGAGACGCAGGCCATTCTCTCCCGGCTGGACTGCGACCTGGTGGCGACGCTCGAGGCCTGCGTCGAGGGCCGTCTGAGCGACACCGAGCTGCGATGGAAGCCAGGGGCCTCCGCGTGCGTCATTGCGGCCTCGGCCGGCTACCCCGGCAGCTACGTAACCGGTCGCAGGATCAATGGGCTGGAAGAAGCTGCTCGCGTGCCGGGAGTAGAGATTTTTCATTCCGGCACCGCCCTGGTAGACGGGCATTACGTTACCGAAGGCGGAAGGGTGCTCGGCGTGACCGCGGCGGCCGCGACACTGGAGCAATCGCTTTCCCGCGCCTATGAGGCCCTTGGCCAGATCCAGTTCGAAGGGATGTACTACCGCCGGGACATCGGGCGCCGGGCGCTAAAGAGCGCCTAGCCGGAGGAACCCAACACACACGCGCCTGAATCCTCCGAGCCGCTCGGTGGTCTAATTGAGGGACAGGTGGGAGCATGGCAAACGTAGATTTGGCCGAGGTCGACCCGGTATGCGGAATGAAGGTGCAGCCGCAAGAAGCTACGGCTTCGGTCGAGCACGCGGGACGCACCTGGTACTTCTGTTGCGCTGGATGCCGGACAAAGTTCGAGGCCGCTCCGGCCAGGTATGACGGCTCGCAGCCGGCCGGTTTGGTCTCTTTGGGCCCGAGCAAGAAAGCATCGGCACCCGGTTCATACACCTGCCCCATGCACCCTGAAGTGCTCTCCGGGATGCCGGGTGCTTGCCCAAAATGCGGCATGGCTCTTGAGGCTACCGAACCCTCGGCCCCGGCGGAGCGCACCGAATACACCTGCCCGATGCATCCGCAAATCGTGCGCGATGGTCCCGGTGCTTGTCCTATTTGCGGAATGGCCCTCGAGCCTCGAACCGTTACCGTGAACGCGGCCAATCCTGAACTGGTCAGCATGACGCGACGCCTATGGGTGGGGGCTGTGCTGACCCTTCCTTTGCTGGCCATCATGGTCTCTGATTTCCTGCCAGGCCATCCACTGCAGCAGTTGTTGTACGGGGCATTGGGATGGGTTGAGTTTGCCCTGGCAACGCCGGTGGTCCTGTGGGGCGGATGGCCTTTTTTTGAGCGAGGCTGGGCCTCGATTGTTCATCGCAGCCTGAATATGTTCACGCTCATTGCCATGGGGAGTGGCGCTGCCTACCTTTACAGCGTGGTTGCCGTGGCCGTGCCAAGCCTCTTTCCTCCAACGTTTCGCGATGCCTCCGGGCATCTCGGTCTTTACTTCGAAGCAGCTGCCGTCATCACGGTTCTTGTCTTGCTGGGGCAGGTGCTGGAGCTGAGGGCTCGCAGCCGCACCAGCGGAGCGATCCAGGCGCTGCTCGGTCTGGCCCCTAAAACTGCGCGCCGCATCTCTGCTGACGGAAGCGAGACCGACGTCGCTCTCAGCGAGGTCGGGATCGGCGAGCTGCTGCGCGTTCGCCCGGGTGAAAAAGTGCCGGTGGATGGCTCGGTAGTCGAGGGCCACAGCTCGGTGGACGAATCGATGGTGACCGGCGAGCCCATCCCGGTAGAGAAAGCGGCGGGAGCAAAGGTGGTGGGCGGAACGATGAACGGCACCGGCAGCTTCGTGGTGAAAGCCGAGCGGGTTGGGGCGTCCACGCTGCTGGCGCAGATTGTCAAGATGGTGAGCGAGGCACAACGGACCCGCGCTCCTATTCAGCGCCTTGCGGACCGGGTGGCCTCGTACTTCGTCCCGGCAGTTCTAGCTGCAGCCGTCATCACGTTTGTCTGCTGGGCAGTTTTCGGTCCGCAGCCGCGGTATGCACATGCCCTGGTGAACGCTGTGGCCGTGCTCATCATTGCCTGCCCTTGCGCTCTCGGCTTGGCGACCCCCATGTCCATTATGGTAGGCACCGGCCGCGGCGCCGGCGAGGGCATCCTGGTACGCAATGCGGAGGCGCTGGAGACGCTGGAAAAAGTAAACACGCTGGTGGTGGACAAGACCGGGACGCTCACTGAGGGCAAGCCTCGGCTGAGCACAGTGATCGCTGCCCAGGGCATGGACGAAACTCAGCTTCTGCAAATCATGGCCAGCCTCGAAAAGGCGAGCGAACATCCCCTGGCCGCAGCCATTCTTGCCGCGGCGCAGGAGAAGAAGATTGAGTTGCTGCCGGTGGCGAACTTTGCCTCGCTCACCGGGAAGGGCATATCGGGAACCGTGCAGGGCATCCCGGTGGCAGCCGGCAACGCCGCGTTGATGCACGACCTCGGAGCTTCCTCGCAAGCGATGGAGCGGGAGGCTGAAGCTTTGCGGCAGGCCGGGCAGACGGTCATGTTCCTCGCCTCGGATGGCCGTTTGGCTGGCCTGGTTGCGGTCGTGGACCCCATCAGGGAATCTGCGCTCCGAGCCATTCAGGATCTAAAGCAGGAAGGCATCAAGGTGGTGATGGTGACCGGGGATAACCGCACCACGGCAGCCGCCCTGGCGCAGAAGTTGGGCATCGATTTCGAAGCGGAGGTGCTCCCGGCGCAGAAGGCCGAAGTCGTCAAGAGGCTGCAATCGCAGGGCGCGGTGGTGGCCATGGCGGGCGATGGCGTCAACGATGCGCCCGCGTTGGCCCAAGCTCAGGTAGGCATCGCGATGGGTACAGGAACCGACGTGGCGATGGAGTCTGGCGGCATCATCCTGGTCAAGGGGGACCTGCGCGGCATTCTCAAGGCACGGCGCTTAAGCCAACGAACCATGGGCAACATCCGCCAGAATCTCTTCTTCGCTTTCATCTACAACGCCCTTGGCGTGCCGCTTGCCGCGGGTGTGCTCTACCCGGTATGCGGATTGTTGCTCAACCCCATGATTGCGGCCGCCGCCATGAGCTTCAGCTCCGTCTCTGTCATCACCAACGCCCTGCGGCTGCGCAAGGCTTCGCTTTAGTTACGAATTCAGCCCCGGAAGAGTCAGTGCCTTAGCAGAACCCAATGGAATAGGACGGGTGCCCCACGGCACCCGTCCCATTTCTAACGGGTTGTGCTATGAGATAGAGTCCTGCCGGATAAAGCCGGCGGCAGCCTACTGATCCTTCATATCCATTTGAGCGCGGCGGAAAGCGTAGTCACTCACATGGACAGACCCCTGGAAGGGCCGATTGATATCGGCAATCGCGACCAGCACCAGCGTGATGAGTAAGGTAAACGCACCCACCTGGATCACGTGCAAGGCTCCATTCGAAGCACCGAACATGCAGGTAGACGCAACCGTGACCGTTCCTCCCACCAGCAGCACCCACCAGAGCACGCCGGGAAGCCGTGATACGCTCTGCACCAGGCGGATGCGGCGATATCCCGATAACGCGCTGAGTTCGTACAGGGCATGATCTTCCGCGGTGATCTCAGTAGGAGAAGATCCTTTTGATTCCATGAGAGTCTGCCACATCTGCCGCGTGATCTCACGGCTTTCCGCGGGCAGGGTGTTGCGCTCCATCTCTGGCCATTCCTGTTCCGCAACCGCATCGCCATAGGCCCGCGCCAATACCTTAAGCTTTGCGCCTTGTTGCGGCGTAAGTCCATCTGCCAGCCGATAGAGATTCACGACCGAATTAGCCTCCGCATCTGCATTCAAATCAGCCGTTCCAAAATCGATCCAAACCGTGTACAGCATGAAGCCGATGATGACCGCATACGTGGTACCGAGGACGGAGAGCTGCCAGCCAATCAGATCGTTGTGCGCCCGTCGGCTTTCCGCAGGCCAGTAATAGTTGATAGCCGCCATAAAGAAGAAGGCGCAGACAAGGGAGATAATGACGATGAAAACGTTTTGTGCGGTATCGAGCATTTTCCGTCTGCCTGAAGGATTTGGCTCCACTATAGCGGTTCCACGATAGGTGTAACCGGTGAAGATGATTCAGACGGGGCTTTTCCCCAAGAAAAGACCCACCTCGCTGAGTCCGGATGGGGCACAGTAATCGTGGAACCGCTCTAGTGTATCCCGGTAGACCGCGGCAACGGCTCTTCAGTCGGGCGTTTCATCTCTCCTTTGGAGGTCGAAAGTGCGGGTAGCGATCATCGGCGGAACCGGCCATATCGGCAGCTTTCTTACACCTCGGCTGGTCGAGGCCGGTCACTCAGTCATCTGCATCAGCCGGGGCTTGAAGGAGCCTTACCAGCAACACGCGGCCTGGCAAATGATTGCGCGGGTGGAGATGGACAGGACGGTCGAAGAAGATGCCGGACGCTTTGGCGAGCGCATTGCCAGCCTCGACGCGGACGTGGTGATCGATCTTACCTGCTACAAACTAGATAGTGCCGAGCAGTTGGTTGAGGCGCTCCGCGGCAACACCGGACATCTTCTGCACTGCGGCACCATCTGGGTGCACGGATCGAGCGTCGAAGTGCCGACAACCGAGGCTGAGCCACGCAGGGCATTCGGCGACTACGGCGAGAGAAAGGCTGCAATCGAGGCCTATCTTCTGCGCGAGGCACGCCGGTCAGCGCTGCCAGTAACCATCCTGCATCCCGGACACCTGGTAGGGCCTGGTTGGGCTCCAGTCAATCCCGCAGGCAACTTCAACCCGGAGGTCTTCTCCAAGCTTCTGCAGGGAAGCGCGATCCAGCTCCCGAACATAGGGATGGAGACGCTGCATCACGTCCACGCGGACGATGTGGCGCAATGCTTTCAACGGGCGATCGAGCGGAGGAGCGTTGCTGTTGGCGAGAGCTTTCACGTCGTATCGCCCGCGGCCGTGACCCTACGGGGATATGCGGAGCGCGTGGGTGCATGGTTTGGGCGTATCGCTCAGTTGGAATTTTTGCCCTGGGAAGAGTGGCGGCAGCGAGCGACGGCCAGGGACGCTGCGGTGACCTGGGACCACATTGCCCACTCGCCGAACTGCAGCATTGCCAAAGCACGCACGCTATTGGGATATGAGCCGCGCTACAGCTCGCTCCAAGCAGTGCGCGAGTCACTCGACTGGTTGATTAAGCAGGGAGTCGTCCACGCCGGAACGCTCTAGGCTTCGCGCCAGTGCACCATCGGCAGGCCTGGGGCGGGTGCACGGAAGTAGGGGATTCGTTTACCCTTCAGCGAACCGATGTAGATAGTCTGCAGATCGGGGCCGCCAAACGTCACACTCGCCATCCATGGGGCAATGCCTTGCCCGGTGGCAAAGAGCACTTGCTCATTTACCTCGTTCGCGAAAAAAGCCCGCTCCAGATTCTCAACCTTCTGCGCATCGCCCTCGTCGAGCAGCAAACGAAAATCACCTTGAGGCGTCAGCACAAAGAGCTTATCCGAGTACACCATCGTGCCCCACAAATTTCCCAGGCTATCGAAGGCAATGCCGTCGGGCCACGCACCCTTTCCTAAACTCGCCGGCCCAAAAACCTCGCGGTTGCTCAGGCTGCCGTCTTTACCAACACGCAATCGGCTGATACAGCCGCCAGTGGTCTCCACCACATACATAAATTCTTCCCGCGCATCCATGCGGATTTCGTTGGTGAAGTGAAAGCCGTCGGCAACGATACGGAATTTTCCGTCGATGTACCTGGCGATGTAGCCATCGGGCAGATCTCTGCGCAGAGCGTGCATCCAGTTCTTAATGCGCGTGGAAACGGTGATCCAGATGCGATCCTGCGAGTCGCGCAAAACAAAGTTCACTTTACCGATCGGCTCGCCGTCGATGGTGTCGGCGAGAACCGTGGTTGCGCCGTCGCGGGTCATCACCTCGAGGCAATCGGTGCCAAAGTTCGAAATCAAAATATCGCCGTTGCGCGCAAAGGCTAGACCGTTGGGTAGCGTGCCCTCTAAATACCGGCTGGCTTCGCTGGTCACGCCCTGAAAATGACCGGACCGCTGCTGGGTAATGATCTGTTGTTTTCCGTCAGGGGTAATCCTGGCCACTCCGCCGCGCGCGTCCGCAGACCACAGGGTGCCGTCCGGTTCGGTCAAAATACATTCCGGACGCTGCAGATCGCTGCCAATGTACCGGATTGCAGACTTCTCCACCTCAAAATCCAGGACTGGATTCTCTGTCAAAGTATCGTCTCGCGCGCAATTGCGGGAGCTATGCGAACTCAGCTACTGCCTTTTCCGACTCCCCATCGGAACTTTGGTCGGCATTGCTCAGCAGCAGCCCGATCGCTTGCGCGACCTTGCATACCTGCCCGGCAGCGACGCGATAGCGCTCCTTAGAGAAACGCGACATGGGCGCCGAAACACCAATCGACCCGACAATCACATCGTTATCGACGCGAATCGGAGCCGCTACACAGCGCAGATCCTCTGCAAATTCTGCTTCGTCGGTGGCGAAGCCTCTCTTCTTTATCAGGGCGCAATCTTTGCTCAGCTCCTGGATAGAGGTCATCGTGTTCTTGGTGTACCTGCGCAGTTGACCCGGTCCGATGAGGGCCCGCAGCTCTCGTTCATCCGCATCCGCCAACAAAGCCTTGCCATGAGCAGTGCAGTAGAGCGGCACCAGCTCGCCAACCTGCCCCGCCACCGCGATTACATTGGTGGCTGCCGCGTGGTCGATAAACAGAGCATATTTCCCTTCGCGTATAGCAAGATGCGCGGTTTCGTTAATCTGCGTGGCCAGCAGCTTCAGCTGCTTGTTCGCGATCCGGATCAACATGTTGCCCCAGTCGTATCGGTGGGAGAGACGCCACATGGAAGAGCCGAGGATGTAATCCTTCCTGCCCGCCGGGCAGGCGAGAAATCCACGTCGCCTGAGCGTATTCGCAAGCCGGAAGGCGCTGCTGCGATCAATCCCCAACAACTCGGTAAGTTCCCCGAGGGAGACGGGCTGCTTGGAAAGAGCGACCGCCTGCAGAATCGTAAGGCCGCGATCAAGGCTTTGGATGAACGGGATCTGGCGAACTTTGTCCTCGGGCATAAAGAAAGAGTCCGAACTAAACTCGAAACGTTACTCCCAGAGTCTCCAGGTAAACTTTGCTGGTCTTACCCAAATCCACTGGGGCAGTGGGTGATGGTTTTTTGGGCTCGTTGTCAAGTTCACCCATAAACATACCATGAATTTTTCGCCCTGCCATCACGGTACGACCACTCCAGCGAACACCCAACTCAACCCGGCTACGAGAGTACCGATGCGAGCCGCAATTGTCCAGGGAGAGCTGCGCGGTTGCACAATGCGCAAGTTTCACGCCATCCAATTTGCTTCCCCCGCCTCGGGGCGAGGCTAGGCATGGTTTATGATTTTGATAATGGGCGCCGTTAGGCGACCGAAACCTACTGGAGGCATTAGGACAATGGCAAGTGGTCGTGGGGTTTTGTGGGGTGTTTGTACTCTGGTTGCCGCGGGTGCGATCATGGCCACCAATTTGAATGGCTTTGCCGACACGGCTCCCCCCCTGAATGCCAAGGCCAAACGTGGTTCTGCCATCTTCCAGCAAAACTGCGTGAGCTGCCATAACAAGCAGCCCGGTGACGCCACTCCTTTCGGCCCCCCAAACCTGCACGGCATCTTCAGCAGCAAGCCCCTGGTGACTCCCCCAGTCACGCCGGCCCAAGCAACAGATGTCATCAAAAAGGGTAAGGCGCCTATGCCCGCCTTTGGCAGCATCCTCACCGACGCACAAATCAGCGACCTGATCGCGTATTTGAAGGCTCAATAACTCTAAGCGAATGCCGGGATCGCAATTTGCTTGACGGGTTGCAGAACTCTGAGGCTGCGGAAAAACTCGCTCCTGGGTAGGTCCGGGCTTTCAGCCCGGACATCGGATTGGGCAAGACACTATGGCCTTCAATAGGACGAGGGCCTCTCGTTCCCTCGCAGAGGACGGGAGCCAGGCCCCCTGCGGGACTGAGTTCATAAGTGGAGTTCTCACGCAGGCTCTGAGGCCCGACCTACCCAACAGCGAGTTTTTTCGCAGCCTGTAAACCGGCCCGGTCTCACGCCCGATCTACTCCGGAAATTCCACGTCGTCGAAGAATTTATAGTTGTCGAGATTGGTCGCCGGAGCGAAGAAACAAACTACCTTCATCTCCTCCGTGCCGGTATTGCGCAACATGTGCACTTTCCCTTGGGGAAATAACACTGCGCTGCCCTGCTTTACCGGCTCAACCACTCCCTCGATCATTACCTTGCCCGACCCCTGAACGATGTAGATCACCTCTTCGCCATTGGGGTGAGAGTGCGCGGGCTTCACCGTCTCTCCCGGCGCCACCAGGATCATGCACATCGAACAGTGGCGCGCATCGACATTCTCCTGGGTCATCAACCAGCGCAGCCGCCGGCCGGGAAGTTCGAGCGCCTCGATCGAATTTTCATCCACGATTGGTAACGTCATCGATTCTCCTTCCAGGTCAGAATGGTGCGAGCGATTGCGTCGGGGCTCAGGCCAAAGGCCGCAATCAGCTCTTCATAGGTTCCGGAGTGAATAAATTGAGCGTGGCCATCGCTCTTGAGCGTGTTGACGGTGACGATCCGTTCCCATCCGCGTGGTTTCATCCGCCCGCGATTACGGTAAAGAATCTTGAGTAAATTCTGCCAGATATATCCATTGTTCTGCTCCGCTAGAAGCAATAGCTGGCCTGAATTATAAAGTTCCAACAACAGGTCCTCGTCGATTGAGGGCATATCCACGACACCAACCGGCATACCCGCAGCAGCGCACTGCGCGGCTGCAGCCATTGCCTCATGTACCCCGCGCCCACTACTGATGATGGTCGCCCGATCCGCTGGGCTGCTAAGCAGGCGATGGCCTCTCCCAAATGCGAATACATAGTCGCTGTCGTAGAGCACCGCGGAGCCCGTGCGCATAACGCGGAGGTAAATCAGGCCGCGATTCCCTTCCATAATCCATCGCATGATGGAGAGCATTTGCTGCGGACAAGAGACATCAATGATCTTCAACTGGGCAACCGCATCGAACGTCGTGCTGTCATCGTTGCCCATGTGGGTGGCGCCGTTGGTGCGGGTTTCGAAGTTTGCTGCGGTGGCGAGAAAGGTCAGATCGAGGCCATGACCTTCGCTCAGCCAACCGTCGGGCGCATCGATCGCTTCCTGTCGTTCCTGGGCTCCGACGGCAATGCGACGCAACACCTTCCAATCGAAGAAGGGGCAGAAGGTGCTCACCCATGTGTTATAGCCCAGCGCCGCGAATGCCTCGCCGATCAGCATCATGTTGGCTTCGGCGACACCCACATTCAACGCCCGCTTTTGATCGACGGCGGCAATCCCTGCTTCCAGGCCGCTGGTCGAGGCAAGGTCAGCGTCAATAGAAACAACAGACGGGTCCACGGCAAAGGCCTTCATGGCCCCGGTCACGATATCGGAGGCCGCATACTCCTTCTTGCGATCCAGTTGTGGCAACAGCTTGGCGTCGTAGGAGATGCGCTTGTTGCGCGCAGGAACGCGCGTCGTCAGCACCGGGCCAACAACCGTAGTTACACTTCGCCGCGCCGGTGAGTCCAGGTCGATCTCGAGATGCATGCGATGAGCCGCCTCCAGCAGTGAATCTCGTGTTGCGTCGCCTTCAGCGCTGCCTGCCAGCCGCTCGCAGTAAAGCGCAAACTCATTCGATCCGCGCCCTGCGCTGCTCCGACTGCAGGGTATACTCCTGGGCAATCAAGCTGTCCGGCAGCGTGACCTTGTGCCGATTGAGAAAATCTGAAAAGGAGCCAAAGCCCTTGCGGCTGTTACAAATGATCGCAGTCGGCATGCCGTTGCGAGGCCCGAAACGGAAGCTCTCCAGCGCCGCGACCACGCCATCAAATTGGGTTGCGTCCACTGTGTGCGCCTGCCAACCGAAGGAGCGAAACACAGTCTCCAGTTCGGGCATGGGAAAAACCATGCGCGTGTGCAGGTCGAGCTGGCCGTTATTGCGATCGACCAGCACGCAGAGGTTGTCGAGGTGATTTTGCCCGGCGTACATCACCGCTTCCCAGATCGGGCCTTCCTGCAGCTCACCATCACCAGTCATGCAATAGGAATCGAAGCGCGGGCTGGTACGGCCGGCGATGGCGAAACCCTGGGCAACACCAAATCCTTGCCCCATCGGTCCAGTGGCGATGTGGATCCCGGGCAATATTGGCCCCGGGTGTCCGTTCAGGATGCTGGCAAACGAGCGCGAGTTCTTGAGCGTCTTCCGGTCGAAATAGCCTAGTTCAGCATAAATAGAGGCCAGTGCCGCGACCGCATGCCCCTTGCTTAGGGTAAAGATGTCCTGCCCGCGACGAGTGGGATCTTCGATATCCAGATCAATGAAGCCACCGTAGAAGAGGGCGACCAGGGGAATGATGGAGGAGAAGGCGCCACCCGCGTGGAGTCCCTTATCGACAGCGTCGCGGCATTGCTCCAGGGTGAGCAGGCGGATATCGGAATCCTTGATCGCGAGCAGCTTCAGGATGCCCTGCCGCGTGGCGTAATCGTCCTTGCGGAAGAACCCGCGGCTCAATCGTTCACGCAGGACGGGAGTGTGCGAAGGATTCGTCATGCTTCTTATTTCCCCACCCAACCGCCATCGACATAGATAGACTGGCCGGTAACATACCGGGCCTCGTCGGAGGCAAAAAACGCAGCTACTGTTCCAATTTCCCGCGGCTGCCCGCTGCGCCCCAACGAGATCTGGGATAAAACCCCAGCCAGGACGCTGGGGTCAGGATGATCAAGCACCCACGAGACCATCGGTGTCTCGATCAGACCGGGATGGATGCAATTGACTCGGATTCCCCAAGCACCCATCTCCGCGGAAACATTGCGGGTCAGCGCTTCGATGGCTAGCTTCGCCGGCGCGTAGTGGGTACGTCCCGGCAAAACCTTTCCCGCCTGGATGGAGCCAATGTTGACGATGGAACCAGCAAGGCCGGCTGCCACGGCCCGGCGGCAGAAAACCTGGCTGCAGAGCCATTCTCCCCGCAAGTTCACATTCACCACATCGCTCCACTGCTGGTCTGTCAGGTCCAGGAAGGGAACGATGGTCTCGATTCCAGCATTGTTCACCAGCACATCAACCGGCCCAAGCTCTTTCTCCACTTGGTCGAACATGGCCTCGACCTGGTCCCGTTGGCTTACGTCTGCTTCCACGACCAGCGCACGACGGCCCTTACTCTTTACCCATGCGGCAACGGTACACGCCTTTTCGCAGGATCCCAAGTGATTGATGGCGACGTCCGCGCCCTCTTCCGCGAATATCTCCGCAACCCCTTTGCCAATTCCCTGGCTGGCTCCGGTAATGAGCGCTACTTTATTGCGGAGCTTCATGTTCACCCCATTGGATTAGCATCCCGTTGCTCTCCACCAGCAACCCACCCGGTCCTTTAAAGCATTTTTGCTAATACTGTGGTCCGGTGGGATCAGCTATGTGCGGCCATTCTTTCCACCCCAGGCACGCAAAGACCGCGTACCCGGGGGCCCCGGTTTTGGCGGAATGGCCGCGTCAAGTTCAGTTTCCCGGTCTACACCATTAGCAAAAATGCGTTAGTGGATCGTCCAGCCGCCATCGACCATCAGCACGTGGCCGACCACCATATCGGAGAGGGGGCTGGAGAGAAACAGCACTGCACCCACCAGATCCTCGGGCTGATTCCATCGTCCCCGCGGAATCATCTCCTTGGTGGCCCATTCTTTGTAGCCTGGCCGTTCAAGGATGTTCTTGCGTGACTCAGTTTCCGTAATGCAAGGCGCCACCACGTTCACCAGCACGCCGTCTTTCGCCCACTCCAGGGAAAGCGCGCGAGACAAATGGTGAACACCCGCCTTTGCCGCCGCATAGACCGATCGTGACTTGAAGGCGATCTCGCCGAAGTTGGATCCAATATTGATGATCTTGCCCCCGCCCTGCGGAATCATGATGCGTGCGGCGGCTTGCGAGGCAAAAAACACGCTTTTCAAAGACGCCGCCATGGTGCGGTCGTACTCCTCTTCGCTCACGTCGAGAGCAGGAGTTGTCCCCGTCCAACCGGCGTTGTTGACCAGGATGTCGATGCGTCCGAAGGTTTCCTTTGTCTTATCCATCAGGGCGCGCACCTGATCTACTTCAGCCACATCGGTCTGCACGATGATTGCCCTGCGTCCCAGTGCCTCGATCTCGGCCTGAACAGCTTTTATCTCGTCCTGGCGCTTCTCAGGGTATTTCGCCAAAACCAGATGTGCTCCGGCTTGCGCCAGCCCGAGCGCAATCGCCCGGCCAATCCCCTGGGAAGCCCCGGTCACCACCGCTATCTTGTCCAGCAATCCGAAGCTTGAATAATCCACGCGTCCCAGCTTTAAAGTGGTCATTAGTTTGTACAAAAAGCTATAACGGTTGCATAATATCCAAGGAAGCCTACCAGCTGCCTATACTCCCGTCAAGGCACGGACGGTCATTCGATTCGAGGGATCGGCACCGTGCTACTTATGCCCTCGCTCCGGTATGGCGAACACATAAAACCCCTGCGTTTGCGCTGCATTCGGCCCCGCTTCGATCGTAGCCCGCTCGCCTGCCGGGCCAAGGTGTTTCAAGCTTGGCCTCGCGCTGAAGGCCAGGTACTCTCGCCCATTTACTTCGAAAACCGCCGGAATGCCCTCGGGCCCCGCGGGCATTACCTTCTCCCAAAGAATCTTGCCGGTGTCTTTGTCATACGCCCGCATGGTCGCATCCGAGATCGTGCCCGAAAAAATCAGACCGCCTGCCGTGACAACCACTCCGCCCCGCGGCCAGTAACTTCCCGTATCTGTAACTCCTTTAGCGACTAATTCCGTCACGCTTCCCAGCGGAATCTGCCACTTGATGGTTCCCTTGTTCAAATCGTACGCGGTCAGGGTCGACCAGGGTGGCTTGTTGGCCGGCAGACCTTCGCTGGAATTCATATACCCGTAACCGGTCCAGTAACGCACAGGAGGAGCACCCGCCGGCATCGGCGGCGGGGGAGGCCGGGGAGCTGAAAGGTAAGCGAGTATGTCAGGCGGTACATGCGCTTTCGACGGGTCAGAAAGATAGGCGACCAATGCGTCGACTTCTTTTTCGGAGAGGCTGGTGAAGGCCGGCATCGGTGAAGCTCCGTCCTGCACGGTGCTCTTGACGCGGTCCGCGCCGATCCGTGAGACCACACCCACCAGCGAAGGAATAGAAGGTGGTTGGCCGGTCAACTCCGCCATGTGACACGCCTGGCAATTCTGTATGTAGAGTATGCGGCCCTCGGTCTCGGGCGTGCCTGTCATCTGCCGTTTGGGCGGATTCGGCTCCAGTTTCAGCATCGAGGGTGCGTTCTTCGTCTGGATGTACAAGGTGCCAGTCGCCGGATCAACCGCCCCACCACCCCAGTTGGCGCCGCCATTATTGCCCGGGATCTCAACCGTGTGTCTCAAGCCGGGAGGCGTATAGATCCCTTCATTACGGGCCTTCTGCAACTCTTCTTTGATCTTCGCGCGCTCCGCGGGGTCGCTTACGTACGGATCGACGTCGTCGGGAGCGAATGACTGCTGGGCGAAAGGAGGCGGCGCCGTGGGAAAAGGCTGCGTAGGCCAGGAGTGCTCGCCGGGCATATCCGACTGGGGCACAGGACGCTCCTCAATCGGCCAGATCGGCTTGCCCGTAACCCGGTCGAAGACATATAAGAAACCGTTCTTCCCCGCCTGGGCGACGATGTCCACCATCTTCCCATCGTGCTTCACGGTCAGAAGCTTGGGCGCGGTGGTCAGATCGTAATCCCAGAGATCATGATGAACGGCCTGGAAATGCCAAAGATATTTGCCTGTGCGCGCATCGAGCGCCAGCAGGCAATCACCGAAGAGGCCGGCGCCCGTACGGTCCGCGCCATAGAAATCATAGGTAGGCGATCCCAGCGGAAAGTAGGCGATCGCGCGCTTTTCGTCGATCGTCATCCCGCCCCAGTCGTTGGTGCCTCCAATATACTTCCAGGCATCTTTCGGCCAGGTATCGTAACCAAATTCGCCGGGATGGGGAACGGTATGAAAGATCCATATCAGCTTCCCGCTGAGCACGTCGTAGGCACGAATATCACCCGGAGGTGATCCGTACTCTTCTCCCGTTGCCGAACCCAGGATCAACAGATTCTCAAAGACCCGCCCTGGGCCCCCGGACTGAATGGACCGGATCGTCTTCTGATCGCGGCCTAAACCTTCCCGCAAATCGACACTTCCATGGTTGCCGAACGAATCCACCAGCTTGCCGGTGCGCGCATCCAGCGCATGAAGCATATTGTTAGTGGCGTAGAAGAGGCGGCGGTCGCTGCGATCTTTGCTCTCCCAGTAATTGAGGCCGCGGTTGGTGATGCTTCTGGGAACGCCATTGTCATGAACCCAGATCTCCTTGCCGGTCGCGGCATCGAGAGCGACCGTAGTATTGTCTTTCCCCACCACGTACATCACGCCGTCGACCACCAACGGATTAAAGCCATAGCGAAAGCCGTTGTTACCGTCGGGATAAAACCACACCTGTTGCAGTTGGGTGACGTTCGACTTATTGATTTGCGTCAGGGCAGAGTATTGAGCCGAGTCAGCACTGCCCTCATAGTCGCTCCAAGTGGTGTACTTCTTCGCGTCTTTGGCGGAAGCAATCACCGCGGCAAAGGTAACCGCCGAAGCAAGGACTCCTATGACTTTGCCCAAGGCACTTTTCATCCATCCCCATCCAGGAGAAGTTATTTGGAAGTTTTCGTTCGCTCTGCAGGTTTTCCCCAGAAGATATACGTTCCACTCCTCGTCGAAGTCACAATATCCATCCTTCCATCGCCGTTCAGGTCGACCGCGAGCACATCCGATCCGGCGCCGGAGCGGTTGTGGACCAATTGCGGCACTAGTTCCGCACCGCCTGGCGCCTTGGGATTGCGAACCGTTTTATACCAATAAAGAACCGCAGGACCATAGGGGTCCGCGTCGAAGTAATCATCCAGGTGCGACCAGAATCGCTTGCCGACTATGAAGTCCGGGATGCCATCCCCATCGACATCGGCAATCGCCGTGCCGTGCAACTCGGAGAAGGCGACGCCGCCGGCATTCTTGGTGTTGTAGTTATCCATCACCATATGCTTGACGAAGGTGATGTCTCCGTTTTTAGCCCGCTTCTGTTCAAACCATGCCAGCCCCCAACCGTGCGCCTGCAGGCTGGTAACAACATCGTTCAACCCATCGCCGTTTACGTCATACACGCCAATCTCGCTGCCGCCGGGGGACGCGCGCTCCCAACTGCCAAAGGCCACGGGATGATACTTCCACAACTGATCGCCACTTCCGGCTGGTGGCTGCTCCCACCAGCCCTGCGCGCCGAGTATATCCATCCGTCCATCACCGTTGATGTCGCCTACGCCGATCCCGTGGGCCGGCCATGGACCTTTCTCCGAGATGGTGCGAATGATCCAGGTTCCCGTGGGATTTGCGGGATCTGGCTTGGCATAGCGCATGTAGCCTTCGGCTTCATACACCAACTCCGGCTTGCCATCGCCGTCCACATCTTTTAACACCGTTTCTTCACTTTGAATCAGTGGTACGACTTTGAATTTCTCCCAGCGCCGCGACTCACCTTTCGGATTGACATAGAGAACGGCGCCATCTTTCCCGCCTCCCGCATGGCTGGTGGTCAATACGTCGGGCCATCCATCACCGGTAAAGTCATAGGCGTGCTCCACCCAGTCGTTCATGGAGTACTGCGTCGAAGGATTGTAAGCCTGGGCGGGATAGATCTCTCGCGAGGTCAGGTAGTCGGGACCAAAGTAAATGAATGGGCCGGAGACGATATCCATTTTCCCGTCATGGTTGAAGTCCGCGGCCGCAGCCGACCAGCCGTAATAAAAGGGGCTCAAGCGCTGCATGCGGAAGCGGCTACCTACTTCCTCGGGAGGATCTTTCTTGATAGCGAGATCTTTGTAAGCGACATCCTTGAAACGGACTTCGCTGTCTTTGCCAATATAAAGCGCGATAGGGCCGTAGCCATTCATCTCTTCGGTGGCCACGCTTGCGTACCCTCCACCGTCGTTCATGAAGGCGCGAAGAATGTCGGCGTCGAGCAGCAGTTCAATCTCATTCCACCCTCCCTCGCGGATTCCCTGCTGCGGCCGCGTGATCGGGATCGTAACGCCGGGAGGGGCGCTCGGCGGCGACGGATAGCGGACGGGCTGCGCAGGAGCAGAGGGATCGGGCGGGGGCGGCGCAAACCGGATCTGTCCACCCGCTGACCGCAATTCCTTACGTTGGATTTCTTTTCCCGCGCTATCGAGCGTAAGGTTATATGCCTTAAGGTCACCATCCTTTATGGCCAGGTAGGTGCCTTGCATGCCATCCGCCGTATGGCGCATGCGCAATAAAACACCGGTATCGCATGGACCAACACACTGAAAGGATGCATACAGACCGGTGTCCTGGAACGATCGATCGAGCACCAGCCAGCCGGAACCGCCCGCGCCCGTTCCTTTGCCGGTAATCTCGCCCTGATCCGCGCGCCAATCGGCCTGTCCCAGGGTGTGCCATCCGGCGAGAGTTGACCCGCGGAAGCTGCCATCGGGGATAAAGCTCGAGCCACTCAACAAGGGGGCAGAGTTGGCAGGGGCCTCATCCGCTTGTGAGCCCTGGCTGCGGGCGAAGGGAATCGCGATGAGGGAAAGAGTGACGGCAAAAAGCGAAAGCATCCGCAGTCGAAAACCCCGAAGTGGCATGGGCGCATCCTTGTGATGGCTAGCGATGTCCTCGTTTCACAATATGCAACGAAGCTTTCGTTAGACCGCCGAAAGTTATCATGCCCGTCAAAACCCAGTCAATCTCAAGTGCAACTGGTTGCACGCGAAATGGCATCTCCGAGTGAGGCTGGCGGCGGCGGTTACAGGATCAGGCACCTGAGCCTCAACCGGTACATTAGATAAACAACGGCGGAGCCTCACGCGTTCCGCTTCATCGGCATCGTAGACCAGCAGGAGAAACTGATGAGAAGAGAGTGTGGTCGAAGTTTCTTTGGCCAATGGTTTGCCGGTCTGCTTGTGATGGCCCTTCTCGGCACTTCTTACACTACGCAAGGCCAAGAGTTGAAGCTTAGATATAGAACGGCCTTCGAACACGGGTTTGTCGTCGTACGGGACACCGCCGGGGCTATCCTTGCCTCTGGAGAACTGACGCAGGTTCCCTCCAAGCAACGGATCACACTTCACGTGGTTCTCCATTTTCGCGATGGATCGATCGATGATGAGACGACGCTCTACTCGCAGGGAGAAACGATTCGCCTGATCAGCGATCGGCATATACAGAGCGGCAAGTCCTTTCCGCACCCATCCGATGTAATGATCGATGTGCCCAGGCAGCAGGTGAGTGTTCGTGACTTATCAAACAACACGGACGAGGCAAAGACGGAGCACATGGATCTGCCGCCAGATCTTGCCAACGGCCTTCTGATGCCTCTGATTCAAAACATGCAAGCCAACAATCCCATCGAGGTTTCGTATATAGGCCTCTCACCCAAGCCGCGATTGGTGAAGCTGGCCATTGCTAAAGGTGGGGAGGATCACTTTACGGTCGGCGGCCGTTCCTACAAAGCGACGAAATACGACGTCAAAGTCCATATTGGGGGGGTTGCCGGCGTAGTGGCTCCTATGATCGGTAAGCAGCCTCCGGATACCCATGCGTGGGTAACCGAAAACAGGGTGCCGGCCGTCGTTCGACTAGATTCTGCACTGTATACCGACGGCCCTATCTGGAGCGTACAATTCGCCAGCCCGGTCTGGTGACTTAGCGCCAAAAAATCACCTGCCCATGGGTGCTGGCAACGCCGAGATGTCCAGATTGTGCATGACCGCGATGCGCCACTTTCCATCGCTCTTCGCCATCACAAAGCTCAACAATCCGTTGCGCGCGGGGCGGGGATTTCCCTGCGGATCCGTGGCGCCCGTCAAATCCCAGTGGGCATCCACCGCGGCAACATCGGGGCGGATGAATCGTATCTTGATCGCTCCGAATGTCTGATGGCTGTTTTTGAAGATGGTGGCAAACAAAGGAGCATGAAATTCTTCGATCTTCGAGCGCCCGCTGGCGCCCATCCCTCGCCGGTTGGTAAAGTCGGCATCCTCAGAGAACAACGTAGCGAATGCTTCTGCCCCGTCAACCCCCTCCCGTAGCGATGCGGCGTAACCATTCCCAGCCAGAAACGCCGCTAATTGACCGGTAAGCGATCGAAGCGGGAACACGCACTTCCACTTCCGTGCCTGCCCCAGGACGGCTCCAAACCTCAAGATGCGCGCCGATCTTGCCGGCCCGCTCATACATTCCAGGCAGCCCCCAACCTCCTGACGGGTGGCCAGCCGCAAGAATCGTCTCCTCGACGCCGCAACCATTGTCACGAACGCCGATGCGCAGCTGGCTGGAATCGTAGTTGATTTCTGTCTCGCACCGCTCTGCCTTGGCGTGCTGAAAGCAGTTAGCGATCGCTTCACGACCGATCCGGTATAGCTCTTCGCGCACCATGGGATGCAGCTCTCGCGGATTGCCATTCACCACCACGCAAAACTCCGCCGGATGATCTCGCTTAAGCTCCCGGCCCACCGCAGCAAGAGCTTGCGGCAGTTCGTTGGCCTCGGCGGAAATGACTCGAAACTCAAGAAGCCGTTCCCGCCCTTCGGCCAGCACCTCGTCGGATTGCTTGAGCGCTTCTTCCAGCATCTGACGCGTAGGGTCATCTTGCGGGATGCGCTCGGCTGCCGTCTGGAAGCGCAGGATCAGGCCCCCCACGCTCTGCAGCAAAGTGTCATTCAGTTCGCGGGCGATCCTTTCCCGCTCTGCCAGCCGGTCGGCGAGCCGCGCCTGCAGTTGGCGCGTGAGCTGCCGCAACCGGAAAGCAAAAAGAAGCCCCAGGAGTCCGCCGGCCGCAACGGCGCACAGCAACATAAACCAAACTGTTTGGAAGAAAGGCGGTGGGAGCAGCAAGCACGGGGCGCCCACTGGCACCATCCAGGTGGTGTGATAGAACTGGCTGATCGGGCGATCGAGAGCAAATGCGTGTCTGCACAGCAAGCCGGCCAGAGGCGCGAGCGCCAGCCAATTGATCACTCCGCGATGAATCGCCGAAAGCATACGCGTTTCCGTGTCACTTCAACGGGGGAGTTGGCTGGTTTAGCTTTGAGCATCATCCTACCGGACAGCCAGTTTTGGTCAAGCGACATTTGGTCTTTGATTCCATCCGCGACCATTTGGACTGCTTTTAAAAAACCCAACGCGACCGGGTTAGGGCAGTTTCGCAATGGGTGTAGACCGAACCCGGACTTATCAGGCCAAAGTAATTGCGACTGCCTAGGTGACGCTTCCATGAAGAAAGACGGTTTCGTTCAGGTGCGGGGAGCACGAGAACACAACCTCAAGAATGTAGAAGTTTCCATCCCTCGCGATGCCCTGGTTGTCTTTACCGGACAAGTGTCTGCAAGCCGAACCGCCCCTCACTTGAAGAAATTGCTGGCGTGATTGAGCGGGCCCCCGTTTATGCAGCCTCGGACTTGCGGGAGTAGCCACGGCCTCGGCATAATGGTCACGCTTAACCCGAATCCCCAGGGCTGGCGCAGGAACACGGTATGCCCGACCATGTCGAACTCTATGACGGCGCTTACGGAAACTACGATTCCGATGTCTATCGACAAGTAAGAATCGAGACTTACGGGGAAGATTTCGGCCAGACGAGCTGGGTCACTACCGAGGAGTCCGAAGAGATTCCACGATCGCTTGCACTCACCAGCGATTCGTCTGTGTTGGAAATCGGCTGCGGATCCGGCGCCTACGCCCTGCATATCGCACAGGAATTTGGCTGTCACATCCTTGGTGTGGATATCAATGATCTGGGAATTCGTACTGCGAACCAGTTGGCCTCGAGCGCAGGTATGGCGCAAAAGGTGCGCTTTGAAGTATGCGACGTTTCGCAAGCGCTGCCCTTTGCCGACGCGACCTTTGACGCTATTTTCGCCAACGACGTACTGTGCCACATCCCCGGAAGGCCATCTCTCCTCTGCGAAATGTACCGGGTGCTGAAACCTGGCACAGGACGGATGCTATTTAGCGACGCCCTGGTCATCGGAGGGCTGATTGGGCACGATGAAATCGCCACCCGGAGCTCAATCGGGTTCTACATATTCAGTCCGCCTGGAGAGAATGAACGATGGATCCGGAGCGCCGGATTTTCGGATCTTAAGGTACTGGACAAGACAGAGAGTGCGGCCCGGATTGCAGCGAGGTGGCACGATGCCCGGCAAAAACACCGAGAAAGGCTCGTCGCCGCCGAAGGCGTGGCCCAGTGGGAAGGACTGCAGCGATTCCTCTCTTGCGTGCAGGCACTGACGGAACAAAGGCGTCTGCTTCGACTTCTGTACCAGGCGCAGAAGGCCTGAGGCCCGGGCTAAACCCAACAGGGCTCTAGCAGGCTGCTGAGCCGTGCCCTTCGTAGAGAATTGTTCCGCAGTCGCTTAGTGCTCAAAGATCAGCATCACATAAGCAAAAAATAGCAATAGGTGCACCGCCCCCAAGAGAACGTTGGTGCGATTGCTGGTGAAGGTGAGAGCGCAAACCGCCAAAGTTAAAACCAGCAAGAGCGAATCTGCCGGATCGAGCCCCAGGACGATGGTCTTGCCGGTCACTATGCCGATCGTCAGCACCGCGGGGATGGTCAGCCCGATCGACGCCAGCACGGAACCCAACAGAATGTTGATGGAACGCTGGAGATCGTTGGCCAGCGCCGCGCGCGTGGCGCTGAGTGACTCGGGAGACAAGATTAACGCGGCCACCAGGAACCCACCCAGCGCCAGCGGAGCATGGAGGACCTCAATTCCATGATCGATAGGCAGGGCGATCTCCTCCGCCAGCACCACAACAGGCAGCAGATACATCACCAGAAACAGGGCATGATACGTAATTGAGTTGGTTTCGATATCGGCGGCATGTCCTGGAGCGCTCGCGGCATGCTCAACAACTTTGGCCGGCTTCACGAAGTATTCGCGGTGTCTCCAATTCTGGATGATCAGAAAGAGACTATAAATCCCGATCGAGATGATCGCGAGAAAGACGGATTGAAAGACCGACAGCGTGGGGCCGGCCGAAGCCTTGGTGAAGTTCGGCAGTATGAGGCCAAGCACCGTCAAGGGCACGATCAGGGTCAAAAAGGCGTTTGCCCCCTGCAGGTTGTATTCCTGCTCGTGGTGGCGTAAGCCACCCAGCAGCAATGCGATCCCAACCATGCCGTTGAGCACGATCATTACGATGCCGAACATCGTGTCGCGAGCCAGCGCGGGCTTGCCCTCGCCAGTGAGCATAACCGCGGAAATCATCATCACTTCGATGCCGATGACGGAGAGCGTCAGCACCAACGTTCCCAAGGGCTCTCCGAGCCTCACCGCCAGGCTCTCCGCGTGGTGTACCACGGCGAAGGCCGAGCTCATGATGACGGCGAAAAGCCAAACCAGCATCAGGGCGAACCACAGCGGATTGGATAGATCGGCGAGCCAGCCTTTGCCAAACAGCAGAAACAATGCCGTAGTGGCGAAGGCCGCTCCCAAAAGCCACTCCCGCCGCAGAGTGGAAAGGTAGCCGGCTTTTGCAAGCGTTGCTTCTGAACTCATGCAGTAGTCCTATCAGAAATTGCAGCGAAGCAGAAGCAGGATTGCCGAACCCTGAGTAGCTGCCACGCTGGGCCATTTTCATCACGCAAATCCATGAGCGATGACCTTCCCCGTTAACAAGGTATGCACTGCTCTTAAATAGGGAACCGACATATCCCAATCGGCGGTCTCAGTAGCTTAGCTTTGCGTGCTTCGGGCTGCTCGGTGCAGGTAGGTTTCGAGAAGCTGGTCGAGTTCCTGAGGACGTAATGGCTTGGTGAGATAACCATCCATGCCAGCTTCCAGGCATCGCTCCCGGTCCCCGACCATGGCATGCGCTGTCAGGGCGATGATCGGTTGATGCAAGCCGGTCTCCCGCTCCAAACCGCGGATCGCCCGGGTGGCCTCAAGGCCGTCCATCTCCGGCATCTGTACATCCATCAAAACGAGATCGTAGGCGTCTTTCTGGAGCGCGGCGAGAGCCTCCTTGCCGTTCGAGGTGACGACCACCTGGTGCCCTCGTTTCTCAAGCAATCTCGTGGCCACCTTGCGGTTGACTGCATTGTCTTCTGCCAACAGCACGCGCATAGATTCGGCAGGCTCGCGGGCCACTTCAGGGGAGAGCGTGATCGGAGCTGCTTCATCCGTTCGTCCGCCAATCGCGCGGCTGATCGCGTCTTGCAACTCCACCGGACGCACCGGTTTTAAAAGTTGCGCGGATACTCCCAACGCAGCGCATCGCACCGCATCCCCACGCTGCCCTCCGGGCGTGAGCATCATAATCGTGGCCGGAGCCGGGCCCGGCAGTCTCTGGATACGTTCGACCAACGCAAAGCCGTCCATTCCCGGCATCTGCGAGTCGATGAGAATAAGCTTGTACGGATCTCCACATGCATGCGCCGCCCGCAGTTGCAAAAGCGCCTCTTCTCCGCTCGGAGCCGAGGTTGGATTCATCCCCCAGTAAGTGAGCAGATCCCTGAGGATGCCGCGATGGGTGCGGTTGTCATCGACGATGAGGACCCTGGCCGCCGCCGATCCATCCGGTGGGGCTAACGGATAGATGACAGCGGGGCCGCTTTCGGCAGCATAGAATCGAGCCGTAAAGTGAAATGCGGAGCCTCGGCCAGGTTCGCTCTCCACCCAGATTTCTCCGTCCATCATTTTGACCAGTCGAGCCGATATCGCCAGGCCCAGTCCAGTTCCTCCGTGGGTCCGGGTCGTCGAGCTGTCCGCCTGGGTGAAGGGATCGAAGATCATCTTGAGCACATTGGGTGCGATCCCCACTCCGGTATCCGATACTGAGAAATGCAGAAGACATTCCTTACCATCTACCTGGTCAGCGTTCACGCGCAATGCAACCTCTCCCGCGTCTGTGAACTTGATAGCGTTGCCCAGCAGGTTAACCAGGATCTGGCGTAAGCGGAACGGATCTCCTCGCATCCTCTCTGGCACCTGCGGGTCGACCGCACACAAGAGCTCCAGCTGCTTTTCAGAGGCTCGCAAAGCGAGGGTCCTCAATATGGTCTTCAGGCTATCGCGCAGATTGAAGTCACTGGCTTCCAGTTCCGTCTTGCCCGCCTCAATCTTGGAGAAGTCCAGAACATCATTAATCACGCTGAGCAGCGCGTCACCTGACAACTTGATCGTCTCCAGATATTCGCGTTGCTCCGCGGTCAAGTCGGTTCCCAATGCCAGTTCGGTCATTCCGATGACACCGTTCAAGGGGGTGCGAATTTCATGACTCATGTTGGCAAGAAATTCGCTCTTGGCGCGGCTCCCTGCCTCGGCCGCTTCCTTGGCGTTGCGCAAGGCTTCTTCTGCCTGCTTGCGCACCGTGACATCGACGAACGTTACCACCGAACCGATGACACGATTGTTGCGGTGGAGCAGACGCGACCAGTATTCGGCTGGAAAGCTGGTTCCGTCTTTGTGCCAGAGCACTTCATCGTCTCCGTGCGTATCCAGCCCCGTCTTGAATGCCCGGTAGATACCGCATTCTTCGACCGGGTAAGGCGCTCCGCCGGGGCGCGCATAGTGTATGACACTATGCATGTTCCTACCCAGAAGTTCGGAACTCTCTTGATAGCCAGTGAGGCGTAGGCAGGCGGGATTGCAGAAAGTGCAGTTGCCCTCCAAATCAATGCCGTAGATCGCTTCCGGGGCAGACTCGAGCAGGAGCATAACCAGCTCGCTGCTCTCTCGCAGCTCCGCCTGGGCGCGCTCGCGTTCGACCATTTCGGTCGCCAGGCCTGCGTTGGTGCGAGAAAGCATCTCGGTTCTCTCTTGGACCCGCGCTTCCAGTGTCTCGCGTTGCTCGCGAACCTCGCTGGCCATGCTGTTGAAGGTGCGCGTCAAAACGCCAAGCTCATCGCTGGATTGCACCAGCAGGGGACGAAAGGTTTCCCCCGCGTTGCCAGGGAGCAACTGGGCCGCCTGTGTCAGGGAGCGAACGGGAGCAATGATACGCCGGGTCACAGCGACGAAAAGGAAAGTTACAATCAGCATGACCAGGACGATTCGGGCAAGAATGGTGCGTTCCATTCCACGAATCGAGGACAGCAAATTCACCTGGTTGAATCCTACCCAAACCGTACCCACGATGCCGCTCAGCACTTTTTTCCGGACCACTAGCGTGGGGACGCGCTCACCGGCCAGCCGGATCCAGGCATAGTCGTTCACCGCGGACAGTGTCCGCTTCAGCTGGTCGGGAAATTGAGGCACAAAGGTATCGGCCACCACTTCGCCGTCGGGAGCTGTTATGTAAGCCCACTTTACATCCGGGACGCTCAGCACCTGGTCGATGGCGGCTTGTGCGGAGGTGATATCCCGGGAAACCAGGGAGGGTTCCACCGATGCTGCCAACCCTTCGGTGACCACTTCAGACCGAGTCACGAAGCTCTCCGTTAGCTGGGGCAATAATTGACGGTCCATGGAAACGTAAAGGATCACCGCGACGAGTGAAGCGCAGACCAGCTGCAGGAGTGCAAACTTCGAGGAGATGCTGCTCATGGCTCCGGTACCGGCTGCCATCGCCCATGAACGGTTTGATTCAGCCAGACTTTATGCAAGCCCTGGTGGTTGGTAGAGGAAAACCCCAGCTTGATCCCCAGCCCAGGGTCGAAATCGTGCAGCGACTCCATGGCGCGGATAAAGTCCTGGCGCGACGGGTGAGGCTCTGTCCGGCGAAGCGCTTCGGTTACGACCACGGCATTCAGCCATCCTTCTAAAGCCACTCCCGCGTAGGACTCGAGTGGATTGTGAGCACGATAATCGACCACCAGGGGATAGCGGAGATCGTCGACCGAAGGAACCACCTGGCTGTTGATCAAGTTAGCCGTCAAGTCCACGCCCAGTTGCTGCGACAACTGACTCAGCTTCTGCAGCATGACCATGGGTCCGACAAAGCTGACGTTGGCAATCGGGATATTCCAGCCGCTCCTTCGCGCATCGCGGACAAATGCGGCACAAGGGCTGTATACTCCCACCGCGATGACCGCTTCGGCGCCGGCAACACGCAGTAGGTTCACTTGCGCAGTCATCGGTGTTTCAAGCCCCTGGTTGCGCGGGTAGGTAACGCTGCTAACCATCTTGAGCCCATACTCCTGCAGAGCGCTCGTCACTCCGATTTCGCCACTCTTGCCGTAAGCGTCGGCTTGGCCTAGGAAGCCAATCCGCCGGTAACCCTGCTTGTACAGGTAGCGAACCAGGGCGCGCGTCTCCTCGCGATACGAAGCCCGTATGTTGAAGACAAACTTGTCATAGGGAGGGGTACGCTGCGGATCGGCTCCGGTAAAGGGCGCGACGTTCACAATCCCTTCCTTCTCGTAGTACTTCAACAGCGGAAGCACCCGGGTGAGGGTCGGCGTGCCCACATAATCGAAGAGGAAGAACACCTTATCCTGTTCGATCAGTTCATTCGTATTCTGGACCGCGGGATCCGGTTCATACTTGTCATCCCTGAGTATGATTGTGATTTTCCGGCCGCGAATACCGCCATGCTGATTGATCAGGTCGAAATATGCTTTCGATCCAAGAAGCAGGGTCTGACCGAGCGCGCTCGAGGGGCCTGACTGCACATTCGAAACCCCGATCAGGATGGGAGACAACTCCGCCGCCGGGACTGATGGCGTGGGGCAACAGAAATTTTCAAAGAGAACCCCGAGAGAAGCTGCGACCGCCAAATGACGGCCCAAGCTTGCGAAGCTCCCGCGTGACCAATGTCTATTTCTTTGCACAAGACCCTAAAAGCTCAGACCCGTCGAGAGATAGCTCACCTGTGAGCGCCGCAAAAGGCTCCTGATCGGCGCAGTATCTGTTCCGACAATCGGCGAATCCGGGGATTTGTTTAACCCGGGCTCCGCATGCGACGGACACACCACGAGCGCGCTTGCGGGCGGAGGGTCGGGGAACGCCAGAACTCTATGCTCTAAGGGATCAGGAAGGGATCAGGAGATGCTTGGAATGATCTTCCGGTATTCGTCCTCGGTAAACGCGCGGAGGGTCTCCATGCGAATACCACCTTTCGATGCAAGAGAAAGGCTGACGCGGGCGTATGTCGCGTCGTCGGGAGCCTCGATGATCGCCGCCATGTCGTATTGACCCATCAACATGTAGAAGCTCACTAGCTTTGCGCCGGCGGGCTCGATGGCTTTCCTGGCGGCGTCCAACCGGGATGGGCTGTCCCTGATCTTTTCGATACCTTCTTTGGTCCAACGCATTAGGGCAAGGTAAGTGGCCATACGTACACCTCGGCGCGAATTATAGACTCCTGCGGGAAGGGTTAGACAATCGCGAAGTAAACTATCCCTAAAGGCGCTTTCATGAATTGGCTTGTATGGGCCGTCCTCTCCGCTCTTTTCGCAGCGGCAACTGCTTTGCTCGCCAAGGTCGGCGTCGCCGATGTCGATCCCAACCTGGCCACCGCCATTCGCACGTCGGTGGTCTTAGTCTTTGCCTGGACCATCGCTCTTAGTCTTGGCAGCCATAGCGGTCTTGCGGAGGTTGGCCGCCGCAGTTGGCTGTTCTTAATCGCTTCCGGTCTGGCCACCGGCTTGTCGTGGATTTGCTATTTTCGCGCGCTCTCCATGGGTGAAGCGTCGAAGGTAGCTCCCGTCGACAAGTTGAGCGTGGTCTTTGTCGTACTGCTGGCGTGGCCACTTCTGGGTGAGACGCTTACGTTGGCTAAGGCAGCGGGCGCTCTGTTGATCGCAGCCGGAGCAATCATTCTCGCGTGGGCCTGAACAGGTTGCGGAAAAACTCACTGCGCGAAGGGTACGGCTTTTAGCCGTGCCGTACAAAGCCACAGCTATGAGGGCTTTAGCTCCTGAGGTTCCCTGAGGTACGTCTTTTGCGACATGCCGGACGCAATCGCCCATCTTTCGCAACCTGTAAAGACGCTGAGATGCTCGTGGTCGCAAAGAAATTCGCCGCGATCATTGGAAACCGTACCTCAGGGGCTGAAGCCCTCTCCGATCGCATACTCTACGGCACGGCTGAAGAGCTTGCGGAAAAACTCCGGTTTTTGAAGGGTACGAGCTTCAGCTCGTACGTAAGTGTTTGCAAACAGGTCTGGCTTTAGCCACTGAGGGATGACTTTTTCTAGGTTCAGCGACTTTTTCCGCAGCCTCTGAACCAGCGCCAGGACACCGAATGGCGCGGTGTTCGGTTCGATTTATTTTGCCCGGTCCTGTCCTTTTATTCGGGGGCTGCCCGTCGCCGGCGGCCGCTCAAAAGGTATATTGCGGCGCGCAGCTCAAGCAGGGGGTCATCGGAAGGTTCGATGCCATCTACCCGCGGAATCGGGTCGAAGATAATGTTCTTCTGCTCATGAGCCTCGTTGGCCACCAGCTCGGTAAACGCCAGCTGCCCCAACCCGAGCAGTTTGCGATCCTCCGGCCAGTGAATAGTCACATCGTCCACCACATCCCCGGCCTCGGCCAATTGAACCACGACCTTGAACTTGACTGGCTCCTTGGCGATCCGCGTCTCAATCTCCTCGAAGAGATAGTTTGGTCCTTGGGCCGCGGCCGTCGCAGCATCCAGATGATCGTTGCCGGCCTCGGGGAGAATCCGATAGCGTCCATATTGGCTCGCACCAGCCTTGTTGATGAATCGCATTGCAATCAGACCGAAATATGATTCCCGCGCGAAACTCGAGGCCGGCGGCTTCGGAGCCTGAACGAAGGCCAGCGCCGGCGGATGCGTGCCTAGGTATTTTTCCAGCGGCGAGCCGGGGAAGTGTGTCAGATCGGTTGCGGCAATTGCGCTCAGGAATTCCAGAAAGTCCTGGCCCGTTCTTGCCGGGAAAGCATTAGTCGAATGGGCCACGATGTCGGTGTGCACCCGGTCGGCAAGATGGAACCGGATGGCACAGCCACGGGGATCGGCGTTGGGATCATTGTCCGGGATCACTGGAATGCCGGTCGAATTCGAAAAACGCACGGTGGCTGGCGTGGATGGCCGGTTCAAGTGTGGAGCCCTGCTGAGCCCGGCCGCTTCCGGCGTCGGCGTGAAGGTGCCATGCAGCATGATGCCTTTGGCATGAGCTGGTCGAAAGCCGGGGTGTACCCCGAAGATCTGGTCGAATTTCTGCAGCAGTTCTTGACTTAACGCAACAATCTTTTCGTCTGTGGGCAGCGGCATGGATCATCTCCTCAATAAGTGGGTAGGCGTGATGCTTCCTCGGCGGTCGATGCCCAGGAGATCATTGTTAACGATGCTCCGCGAAGGGAATAGTCGCTCGAAACAACAATACTCGGGGTTTGTTAAAAGCGTCTAAGCCCCGATGCAGAAGCCTGGGCGCGAACGGTCTCGAGTGGGCGAAACGATACCATTGGGCCCGGCTGGTAGCAGCCGAAGAACCTAGTCCGGTTATTTCGGGATTCGCAGGCACAGAAAAATAATTGTGAAAGTTTTGGCCCCTTTGGCGGAGCGGTCGCGCCTTAGTGAGTGAAGGCGATCAATGAGATGCCTTCCAAAGGAGAACCGCCATGAGCACACTTTCGATTTCGAAGTTCCGCGCAGGTCTTTTCGCCGCCGTTCTTGCTGTCGCTCCGCTGGCGCCAGCTTTGCACGGCCAGGATCTAGGAATGGTCGCCAAGATAAACGTGCCGTTTGCTTTCGAGACAGCATCCGGACACCACTTCGCCCCTGGCGTCTACTCCGTACGCATGGATAGCCCTCAGACTCTGCTTATTAGGAGCGACTCGGACTCCGCGCTGACGATGACCTCTGTAGAGGACAACGGCCAGATAGCAAAGACCGGCTATGCCACCTTCCATAAATACGGCAACCAATACTTCCTGAGCGAAATCACGGTCGCGGGAAGAAGCCGTGAGATTCATTGCGCCAAGTCAAAGGCAGAAGACCGGGCGCAGATCGCCGCAGAAAAAACCCCGGCCACCAACGTGGAGCTAGCCCTGTTGGAAGCAACACGCTAGCGCTCTCGGCTGCTGGGCCCTGGATTTTACGAAACCCGCGATTTGTTAAAGCCCGGCTCTTGAAAGAGAGCCGGGCTTTTTTGGGGAGGCAGCGAAAAAATAATTATGAAAGTCGTGGCCCCTTTGGCAGAGCCGTCGCGCCTTAGTAAGTGAAGGCGATTGATGAGACGCCCTCCCAAGGAGAACCGCCATGAAAACACTATCGATTTCGAAGTTCCGCGCAGGTCTTTTCGCCGCCGTTCTTGCTGTCGCTCCCTTGTCACCTGCTTTGCACGGGCAGGACGTAGGCATGATCGTCAACGTGAACGTACCATTCGCCTTCCAGACTGCATCCGGGCACCACTTCAACCCCGGCATCTACTCCATAAAGATGGAAAACGTTCACACTCTGCTCATCAGGGGAGACTCGGACGTTGCCCTAACGCCAGCCACTGCGGAGGATAATGCCCAGCCGGCAAAGACAGGCAAGGCCACCTTCCGGAGATACGGCAACGAGTACTTCCTGACCGAGATCACAGTGCAGGGAGCAAGCCGTAGCCTTCACTTTGCCAAGTCAAGGGAAGAGAAGCGGGTGCAGATCGCCGCCGGCGAAATCGCACCCACAAACGTGGAAGTAGCTTTGTTGGGAACAGCACGCTAGAGCCTCGGCAGCGGAGCTCAGACGGCTCGTCTCACGACGGGCCGTCGCCCGCTTACTCATTCACGCGTCCCAGGTAGTGATCGAGCCAGTCGAGCACCGCCTTTACCAGCTGGGGACGCTGCTCCGTGACATCGTGCGGCGTGTCGAGAACCACGTGGCGCTTGTCTCCAGTGGGCGTGCCCAGCATGGCGAAGAGCGGATTCTGCGCCCTGTCTAGGGAGAAGCTGTAGTCGTAACGCCCATTTACCATGAGCACCGGAATTTTCAGCCGGGGTGCAAAGTCGGCCTGGTCATTGCCGGGCGTAGGCGGAAAAAGGAAGTATCCGCCGTCGAGGAAAATAGAAGTTTTGAGACGATCCTGCAGTAGGGTCGAAAAGATCACCCCTTTCGCTGAACCCATGCTGACTCCAAGGTAGGCTAGTTTGCTGCTGTCGATATCGGAGCGGGTGGCGAGGTAATCAAGCGAGCGCGCAGCGTCTTTGTATTGGTCGACATTGAGCTCGCTGCTTAGCACGCCCCGGGGAAGATAGAAGTTCACTTTGCGCTCGTACGTGTCCAGATAGACCGGATACATCACGGCGCGGCCGCTTTGAATAACGTAATCAAAAAACTTGAGATCCCCCAGTTTCCGGCTGTCGCCAAGGGCCCTCACCCGCGCGCTGGGAAAGAACAGTAAGGTTTGATACGGTGGGCGCACATGCTTCGGCAAAAACAAATATGCAGAGATACGCTGACCACCATAGGCGGCGTCGAATGTTACTTTTTCCTCGCGCCAGTCGGCCGTCTCCTCGACGACCCCGTCGGATTGTGCGTTCAGCGGAGACTGCGGATACGCATAAAGAATTTTGTAGGCGTTAAATACCTCGTCGGACACGGGCTTGAATTTCGCAAAATCGCGAACCATGGGCTTGACCGGATTTAAGGCCTCTACCGGCAAGGCCTCGATGTTCCGCACACATCGGAACCCGTTTGTCTCCGAACGATCAAATGGCGACAGTGCTTCGGGAGTCGTGGACAAGTAAGACTGCGATTTCCATGAACCGCCCAGAATGAAGCGTGAATCTCCGCCTGCGGCATTGGCCACCCACTCCCGGACGTTGCCGGTCATGTCGTAGGTTCCGTACGGGCCGAGCCCCGGGTATTTGCCGACAGGCGCGAGAGCGCCGCTGGTAATGTTGCTGGCCTGTACGGCGGTGGGTGCGAGGGCCGGCGGATCTGCCTGGAGCCACTGTGCCAGCACGGGAAGACTCTTCCCCGAAAACGCAGCGTAGGCAGAAGCCTCGAACCAACTTACGCCGGCAACGGGAAAGTCGACCTGCCCCTGGGGATAGTGGCCGGCGACCCAGGTCGACGGCCCCGCTCGTCCCGTCGCATCCCTAAATTGCGCCATGGCGTCGGCCCACGAAAGTTCGTGGCCACCCTGCGTAAATTTCTCAGTCCAGTACTCTTGTTTTTCATAACCCCCGCCATCGACGAACTTCTGGTATTCGCGATTCGTAACCTCGTACCGATCGACGTAAAAAGGGGGCAGCTTGTAGCCACCATAAAAACCGACGAAGTCGAGGAACCATCCGCCGATGCCGCCTTCTGCCCGCACCATCCCGCTGGGTGATTTTTGCGACGCGCCAAGTGCAAAATCCACTTTGGTTTCGGTCGGTGGCGCGGCCGTTATTTCGCCGCTGCCGGGCTTCGAAACTTTCCAGCGAAAATAGCCCTTAGGAATGCGGAGATTTGCCAGGGGCGTCGTACCGAGACTGTGCCAAGGGGAATCCGGCGCGAGGTAATCCTGAATCTGAATCGTTGCCCCGGAGGGCGACGAGGTGATTGAGGTGAAGGTAGAGTTTTCCTCGGTCATTTGCTTAAGCTGTGGATCCGACGGCAAGTACTCCGCAGCCTTGTCGAGAAGAGCAAAGGCCGCGAGTGGTTTGTTTTGAGCGAGCAGGCTTTTGACCTGTGGAATTGCTTCTTCACGCGCCCAGTGCTTGCGGGATGAGCGATAGTAAAACCAGAGGCCCACCGCGATCGCCAGAAGAAGGCAAACCGCGACTGCGACGGATAGACGGCGATTTGATCGCTTCGCCGGCTTTTCCTGATTCAGAGATGTGGTGCTGAGCCCGGACAAAAGCTCCGACGTGTCGCGAATGATCTCCGTAGCTGACTGGTAGCGGTGGTCCGGATTCTTCTCGAGCGCGTGCGAAACGATCTGTTCGCAAAGAGCCGGAATATCCGGCCGTAGCTCGCGGACCGGCAGGGGTGCTTCGTCAGTAATCGCGCGTAAAACACCCATGCTGCTGTCAGCGCGGAATGGTGCGCGGCCGGTAAGCAATTCGTAATAAATTACGCCTAGGTTCCACAGATCCGTTCGCCCATCGAGATTCTGTTCTTGCGCTTGCTCGGGCGACATGTAGAGCGGAGTGCCGACGAGTCCGCGCGTCTCGGTGACCGATACCGTTGGGTCTCTTGCCACTGCGAGCAGCTTGGCCAGACCAAAGTCGAGAACCTTCGCTTGCCCCTTCGGGGTGACCATCACGTTCGCCGGCTTCAGATCACGATGGATCACGCCTTGTTCGTGCGCCTCTTCCAGCGCCTCTGCAATTTGCAAGATGGTCGACGTGGCATCTTTTAGCGTCAGGGGGCCAGCCTTGATTTTCGCCGCCAGCGATTCTCCCGGGACGCACTCCATAACGATGTAGTCGACGCCGTCCTGCTCGCCAACATCGTAAACGGCCGCGATGTGAGCGTGGCTCAGCTTCGCCAGGGCGAGAGCTTCCTTGTGAAAACGGCGCCGTGCCTCATCACCCGTGAACACCCCCGGTGCAAGAAGCTTGATTGCGACCACGCGCTCCAGCTTTTCATCGCGCGCTCGATACACCACACCCATTCCACCCGCCCCTAGGGGCTCGATAATCGAGTAGCGGCCTAGTTTCGTCCCCGCGCTCAGGTGGCGGCTTGCAGTCGATTGAGTAACGGATACGGTAGCCCCGCCGTCGGGGGTAAGGATGGGCTCGGCGAGAAAGCTGCCGGCGAGTTGGTTGTCGCGAAGCAGTTCCTCGACCAGGCGACGAAGCTCAGGCGCTCCCCGGCATGCTTGATCAAGAAAGGCGGCCCTGCGCTCCGGCTGCAATTCGAGGGCTTCTGCAAATAGTTGCTCGGCGGATTGCTCCAGATCGGCCATAGTGAGTATCCAGCCAGGTGTCCAACAGGCGCTCTCGCGATGGCCAGAATATACCATAGGGTCTGCTGGAGGCAGCGATGGATAACGACAGCGGACAGGTGACACAACTCCTCAAGGCGATGCATGCAGGAGACGCGCAAGCAGCGGAGAGTCTGCTGCCATTGGTCTATGCAGAACTGCATCGTCTGGCCAAAGGGTACATGCGGCGGGAGCGCCCGGACCACACCTTGCAAGCAACGGCGTTGATCAATGAAGCCTATCTGAAGTTGGTAGGGGAGGACATCGATTGGAACAGTCGCGCGCATTTCATCGGGTTGGCGGCGAACGTGATGCGGCGGGTACTGGTCGATTATGCGCGGGCCCATAACGCGGAACAAAGAGGCGGGGGATTGCAGCGCGTCGAAATGCAGGATGAGCTTGCCATCTCCGCCCAGCAGCTCGACGAAGTAGAGCATTTGGACGAGGCACTCAAAAAGCTGGAGAAGGAAAACCCCAGACAGGCGCGCGTAGTCGAGTTGCGCTACTTTGGAGGGCTTTCGGTGGAGCAGATTGGCGCCATGCTGCAGATTGCGCCGCGATCTGTTAAGCGGGATTGGGCGTTGGCCAGGATCTGGCTATTTCGTCAGCTCCGGCCAGGGGCAAAGAATCCGCAGGCAGAGCAGGAATAATTTTCGAAACTTATGCCGCAGATACCGCACTCATTCGTAGAGGTGCCTTAGGCTGCGGCCAGAGGCGCAACCCTCTTTCGTTTGCGCCGGGAGACCTGCCATAGATCAAACTGAGTTTGCATGTTCAGCCATAGCTCTGGTGAAGTCCCCAAGGCTTCAGACAGTTTGAGCGCCATTTCCGCGGAGACGCCGGAGTTACCATTCAAGAGCCGGGAGAGCGTGACACGGGACACTCCCAAATGAGCCGCGAGCTTGTTCACCGGCATCTCTCCTATGTGCTCCCGCAAAATTTCTCCGGGGTGCGCTGGGTTGTGCATCCGCATTGTTCCTCCTATCACCTGTTCGTGATGTCCATCGTGTTGTCATCTCCATTGCGGTCAATGAGCTTGTTATAGGGGTCAATTCCGGCACGCGTGGGCTGCTCCTTCACAACGAACTCGAAGGTCTGACGCGCTCCAGTGATCCATTCCTTGCGCACGGCTAGCGGCTTTTCCTCGTCCTTCTTGCCGCTGAAAACGCCTACGTCGATCCAATCGTGGAGTGGCGCAGGCGACTCAACTCCGTTGCCATCGGCATAAACCTTCCTGCCCTCGACCGTGAGTGTCACCTTGTAGGTGCCATCGGGCATCTTCTGCGAACCCGCCTCCACAGCCTTGTTGTCATAGAGTGCGATTTTCTCGAAGCTATCGTTAAGAAAGTACTGAAGATCGGATGGCGTTTGCGCGCGGAGAGCGTCTTCCAGCAGCCGCGTGTCGGGGTAGGGCCCGGATTGCGCATCAGAGGCATTGGCATAGCGGTATTGCATCAGGAAGTTGTGCAGGGCAAGGTTGAGCTTGGCTTCCCCGATGTAATCCGAGAGCGCGTAAAACACAAGGCTGCCCTTCTGGTACCAGACGTATGCCTCGCGCTGTACCTGGCCGAGCGGCGGCTCCTTCCGTGTTTCGTTGGAGCGTCCGCGCAGGTAACCGTCGAGTTCGTGAGCCAGGAACTTGTGCATTTGGGCGTCGCCGTACTTCTTCTGTGCGACCCGCAACGCGGAATATTCCGCCAGCCCCTCCGACATCATGTTTGACCCTGCTACATGGCCTCCAGTCAACTGATGCGCCCACCACTGGTGGGCAAGCTCGTGCGCGGTGACGAAATAAGTAAAGTCGATATCCTTATTTGGATCGAGTACTCGCGTGATCCAAAACGTTTCGGTGAAGGGACTGGTATTGGAGAAGGACTCCGCAAACTGCCGATAGCGCGGAAATTCAAGGATACGGAACTGCTTGAACTGGTACGGGCTGTAGTTTGCCTGGTAGTAGTCGAGACCACCTTTGACCCCTTCAATCATGTCATCGACATCAAAGCCGTGTTGTGGTGCGTGATAGATCTCGATATTGACGCCCTTGTAGTTCTCGCGCTTAACGTCGTAGCGGCCTGAGACGTAAGCGTAGAAGTCGAGAATCTTCACCTCACCCATGTCGTAGGCATAGTAGTGGCGGCCGTTTTGATGCCAATCGCGCTGCAGGTAACCGGGTGCGAAGGCAATCTGGTCGTCTGGCGTGCTGACCACTGTGTGATAACTGATCCAGTCGGAGTCCGTCGTAAAGAGATTCGTGACGCTCCCCCAGGGGTCGCCGCGCGGTGGCAGATCAGTGAGCGGGCCGAGCTTTTCTTCGCGCCGGCGGCGCGGGTCATCCAATTCAATGCCGGAGTTGTAGCCGATGTAAGGGAAGTAGCTGGAGTCGAAGAACATGCCGTTATAGGCCAGCTCCGGCCGTTCGTTGCCGTCGCGGAAACCGTGGGTTTGGTAACCGACCGTGAAGGTCAGGTTCAGCTTATCGCCGGGCGCGAGAGGCGTTTCCAGTTGATAGATCGAGTAAAGATCGCGCGGAGCTCTGCTCACGAGATGGAAGGGGCGATCAAATTGCACGTTAGAAAGCGACTGCATCTGGTCGGTGATGTGGACCTGCTGGATGGGCTGCGGTGTCTTGTTCTGTAGCACAAAATGGCCGGTCCCGGAGAAGGAGCGGTGATTGGGATCGAGGTCGACGTTGGCGTCGACGGCGATCACTTTCGGTAGCGGAAAACGTTCGTAGCGCTTGAAGTCGCGCTCGTAGTTGGCCTGAATTTTCCGCTGCTGCTTGGTGGTGAGGAATTCGTTGCGGACGTGGGCGTTGTAATAGAACCACCAGCCGCTACCGATCGCGATGAGCGCGAAGAGCACGACTGCCGGTATCAGGCGCGGCAGCCGCTCGCGAGCCTGCATCAGGCGGGGATACCAACCGTCCTCGGCGCCGCGCCGGGCCAGCGCGATGGAGAAGCAGGCGAGCACGGCGAAGATCGCCGTCCAATACACGAGAGACCACAAGAGCGCCGGCACGAAGTGGCCGTAGCCGTTCATGTCCGAATACGTGTAGGGGGTGTTCTGGCCGGGTAGAAGCAGCGTGTTCTCGATGCCGAAGCGGAACATGATCGGATCTAACACAAAGATGCCGATCACGATCGCATGGCCAATGAACTTGTTGGAGACGATGGTCTGCACAAAGAAGGCCAACAGAGTGAAGCCGATCACCACCGGGAAGGTGATGACGTATAGCTCCTTGAAGTACTGCAGCAGATCGTAGTGGTAATAACCCGATACGGTCTGCATGATGACGCCGCATAAAAGAATGACCGCCAGCAGGATGCCTTCGACCACAACCAGGGCTACGAACTTCGAAAGCCAGTCAGTGGTTTCGCCCATGGGAAGCGCGTCGTGAATGCCTGAGAAGGACGTGTCGCGCTCGCGCCAGATCAGTTCGCCGGCGTAAAGCGTGGCAATGATGAACAGAAACAGGATCGCATTGCCTTCAACCGCCTGCACCATCAGGAAGGTGACAGGATAAACATTCTGGTCGTTGATTTTTCCGGCGAAATAGCCGTTGATGAGCGCGAAGACAGTCAGCAAAACAGTGATCGCCAAAAATGGCAGCTCGCGCAAGATGTTGATAAGACGAACCCGCGTGAGTGAGACGAATTGAGCAAATCCTGCCCTGCCACCAAAGTACTGGTGCACGCCCGGCAACGGCGCTGCCACCAATGACCGCCTTAGCTGCGCCTCCGCCGCTTCCTGCCGCTTAGCCTTGGCTGCGCGGCGGCCCTGTGCGCTCGCCGTAAGCGCTTCCACTGACATAGGAAAAAATCGATAGCAGACGGCCACGGAGATAAACCCAACCGTTAACCAGAGGAGCCGGTTGTAGAGAAACACGCCTTGGCTTACGTGTGGCGACCAGGAGAAGAGCAAGCTGTTTTTCTCGGCCACTGTCCAGTAACGTGCGAGCACGTCGGCTAGCTGCAGGCCAACCGGGTCCAGGATGCCGGACCAGAAGTGTTCCAGGGAGCGCGTGGCGGCGAAGACCGCATTGGCGATCAGATAAAGCATGAAGACGGCAACGCCCTGCAGATACACGACGAAAATCTTGCGAGACAGCGCCGCGACCATAAAAAATAACGAGCCCAGAAAGAAGATCTGGACGACCACGATAAACAGGAACGGTTGCCAGTACCACCACGCGTGGCCGCTGGCGATGCGGGTGTGGTCCGCCCACGGGGCAAGCGTTCCGGCCATTTCACCGAAGACCATTCCGGAGAAGGCAAAGAGGCAGGTAACGAATGATCCGGCCCAGCGGCCTCCGAGATAAGCAAACTTGGTAATGGGCTTGGTAAAGATGAGCTGGAAGGTGTCGCGCTGAAAGTCGCGCAGCACGGACGTGCCGAAGATGGCCGCGATAATAATGGTCCCGAAGAGGGTGAAGAAGATGTACAGAATGGTGTTGGAGAATGGGCCATTCAGTAGCTGCTTGCCGTTGCCAGTGGAGATGAAGTCTTCCGCCGCTATGGCAAGAAAACTGAGCAGGAACCAAAGCACAAAGTAGACGTAGGTCGATAAGCTCTTTAGCCGGAACTTGAGCTCGAAGAGGAAGAACTCCCAAAAGAGAGCCATGCGCAGATTCTCCTTGGGATTTAGTGGACCGGTTGAGGTACGGCCGGGTTGGCAAGGTTCAGGAAGTAGACATCCTCCAGGCCGGCGTCGACGGGGCGGAAACCATCGCCTGGAGAGCTGTCGGCGTAAACACGAATCTCGTGTTGGCCGGCGATCAGATGGCTGGAGATGACGCGCAGTTCCGTTTCCAGCGCACGCAGCTGGTCATCGGTCAGGACAACCTTCGACCATATTTTGCCCTGGAGAGCCTGAAGCGTTTCCTGCGGAGCGCCTTCAAGCAGTAGCTCGCCGGCGGAGATGATGGCCATGCGTGGGCAAAGCTCGCGGACGTCTTCGACGATGTGCGTGGAGAGGATCACCGTGATGTCCCGGCCTATCGAAGAGAGCAGATTCAGAAAGCGATTGCGCTCGGCCGGGTCAAGGCCGGCGGTGGGCTCGTCGACGATGATCAGGCGTGGCTTACCAAGCAGCGCCTGCGCGATGCCAAAGCGCTGCTTCATGCCGCCGGAATAGGTGCTGAGCGCCTTCTTGCGAAAGGCCCAGAGGTTGGTCTGGTTCAGCAGCGCTTCGACCATCTCTTTGCGCTCGCCCGCCTGGGTGATTCCTTTCATCACTGCAAGGTGGGACAGCATGTCGACTGCGGATAGCTTCGGATAAACACCGAATTCCTGGGGCAGGTAGCCGAGCGTCTGGCGCACTGCATTCTTCTCTTTGAGAACGTCGATCGCATCCAGAAAAATCGTCCCGCTATCGGGCTCCTGCAGGGTGGCGATGGTGCGCATCAGCGTGCTCTTGCCGGCGCCATTGGGCCCCAATAAGCCGAACATATTGTTGCCGATGGTCAGCGAAATGTTCTTGAGCGCCTGGACCCCGTTGGGATAGGTCTTCGAGAGACCTGTAATCGTGAGCGACATGCAGGAAATCTCCTAAAGCTGCTGTTCCACTTCCTTGCGGTTACCAGTCAATATACCTGCACTTGGCCTGAAGGGTCCTTTCTTACCAATTGCGCTGCGTTCTCGAAGACTACCTACTGGCCTGGGTGGAGCGCATCGTGTTCCTGGTCGATGCCGCTGGGGAACTTTGTTTTATTTCCCGATGCAGAAGGTGGAGAAGATCAGGTTCA
>CAWBQE010000026.1:0-49741 GCA_963790705.1 uncultured Acidobacteriaceae bacterium | reverse complement strand
CTTATTTGCATCCTGCAAAGGAAACACCACGGCCTGTGGACGAATATTCAGCTCTCTGGCCAGCGCAAGAAAATCCCGCGCATCCTGACGCGTCATATTGGCCACGCTGCGGATCTGCCGCTCGCCCCAAAGCAGCTTGTCATAGTCAAACGCAGGCATCTGGTCGAGGTGGATGGCATTGATCGCAACCACTCCACCTTTGCGCAGAGCCGCCAGGGCACTGACGACCACTTTTCCACTGGGCGCGAAGGTGATCGCGCGGTCCAACTCCACGGGCGGCTTCTCGTCCTCGTTGCCCACCCAGGTTGCGCCCAGCGCGGCCGCCCGCCGGCGATGGTTTTCTCCCCTCGTCACCACATAAACCTGGCACTTCCAGGATTGCAGAATGGTGATCGCCAAACTAGCCGAGCTGCCAAAGCCAAAAAGTCCCACCCGCTCGCCCTGCGCGACGCCCGCGACCCGCAGGCTGCGAAAGCCGATAATCCCGGCGCACAGCAACGGAGCCACATGGACGTCATCCAAGCCGGCAGGCAGCGGAAAGCAGAAATCCGCCCGCGCCAGGGCGTACTCGGCATAACCGCCATTGACCGTGTATCCGGTAAACGTAGGCTGATCGCACAGATTCTCCATCCCGTGACGGCAGTACCAGCACTCGCCATCGACGCCGCCGATCCAGGAGACTCCGGCCCGGCTGCCCAGCGGCAGTTCGGCCGTCGCGCCTCCCGCCACCTCGCCAACAATCTGGTGGCCCGGGATCAGCTTGGGATGAAGCGGCGGCAGATCCCCTTCCGCGATATGCAGGTCAGTACGGCAAACCCCGCACGCCAGCACGCGCAGCAGCACGTAGCCCGCCTGCGCTTCCGGACGGGGAACCTCCTCGATCTGCAGCAAGGACCCTGGCGCCGTATGGCCGGCAATAAGAACGGCGGCTTTCATGCTCCTCCTACGCCTTACCCGCCTTCAGGGCGAGTTCTTCGCTAAGCTTGTGGGCGTTGACGGAGTGCTCGTGCGCCTGCATCGACAGCTCGTGAGCAGTGAGATGATCTCCTTTACCGTGGGCGGTTGCCGCGGCAGAGTGGGCATGGGCGGCAAGGTTATGGAGCTCGGCGACTCGATCGTGCGTGCTTTGTGGCATGGTCTTCTCCTGATTCCTTAGATGTTTGCATTGCCCTACGAGATCTGCAGCCGGGCAAAGACCGGGATCTTTTGTCCTCAAGGGTAAGTCTTCCACCATGGCTGGCTCAGCGATGTGCAATTCGATACAGCAATCAACCCGATGACCATGTAATCCTCCATGAAGAATGAGAGCACTGAAGGATGCGCACGGTCGCACCGGGAGATTCGAGAAAACGGGCCCAGCACGCAACAGAAAGTGTGAGCCCCATGCCGCGCAACCACGTGGATTCTGACCCCTCGGTTTTCCTGGTCGGCGGCGGCATCGCCTCGCTTGCCGCCGCCGCCTTCTTTATTCGCGACGGAGACATCCTCGGCCACAACATCACGATCATCGAGGAATCCGCAAAGATCGGAGGCAGCCTCGACGCCGCCGGAACCCCTGAGGATGGCTACGTCATGCGCGGCGGCCGCATGCTGGAAAGCAAGTACCTCTGCACCTACGATCTCTTTTCCTCGATCCCCACTCTCGATGAGCGCATGACGGTTACCCAGGAGATCTTCGCCTGGAATGAGACCATGAAAACCTCCTCCAAGTGCCGTCTCTTCCGCGCCGGACACCGCATAGACGCTCCCAGCTTCGGTCTCAGCGAGAACCATATCCTGACCATCGAGCGTCTGGCGCTCGAGCCGGAGGGCATGCTCGGACGAAGCAGCATCTCCGATCACTTCGATTCCTCATTCTTCACCACCGACTTCTGGCTCATGTGGTGTACCACCTTTGCCTTTCAACCCTGGCACAGCGCGGTGGAATTCAAGCGCTATCTGGTGCGCTTCACGCATATGGTCTCCGGCTTCAACACCCTCAGCGGCATCATGCGCACCATCTACAACCAATATGACTCCCTGGTAAGGCCGCTGGAGAAATGGCTTCGGCAGCACGGCGTCCAATTCAGATTCAACACCCGCGTCACCGCTCTCGATCTCCATCACCAGGCGGATGGCTACATCGTGCGCGGCATCCATTGCGAACAGGACGAACTGGGCGAAGACATTCAAGTAAATGCCGTGGATAAGGTACTCGTCACCCTGGGCTCCATGACCGAAGCCTCCAGCCTGGGATCGATGGACGAGCCCGCACCCCTGAGGGGACAACCGGATGGCGGCGCCTGGGCTCTTTGGGAGGCAATCTCCGCTTTCCAGCCGCAATTTGGCCGTCCCTCCAACTTCACCGGCCGTATCGCGGAATCGAAATGGATGTCGTTCACCACCACCCTCCACGACCCAACCTTCTTCGATCGCGTCCGGGATCTCACCGGCAACGTCCCCGGAGAGGGCGGCCTCATTACCTTCCCCGAATCGCGATGGTTAGCCTCGATCGTATTACCCCACCAGCCTCATTTCATCGGGCAGCCGGCGGACGTGAACGTCTTCTGGGGTTACGGTCTGTTCGTCGATAAGTCCGGCGACTTCGTGAACAAACCGATGTCGGCCTGTACCGGCCGGGAGATCATGACCGAGATCCTGGGCCATCTGCGGTTAGAGGCGGATGCCGGAAAAATATTGGAGACCTGCACCTGCATCCCCTGCATGATGCCCTTTATCACCAGCCAGTTTCTATGCCGGAGCAAGGGCGATCGCCCTCAGGTGGTCCCCAAAGGTTCAAAAAACCTCGCCTTCATCGGGCAATTCTGCGAACTTCCGGATGATGTCGTCTTTACCGTGGAATATTCGATCCGCTCCGCGCAAACCGCCGTTTACTCCTTGCTCTCGCTCCGCCGCACACCACTGCCGGTATATAAAGGCGATCATGATCCGCGCGTTTTGCTCCGCACCTTTCTGACGCTTCATGACCAGGACGTTCAAGAAGCGTTTGCCTTCTAACCTGTATCGAAAGGGACAGTATCCGCTCTCCGGATGGCCCATGCTAGAGCATGTTCACTTCTACGCTGAGGAGTCAGGTTTAGCGAGGTGCTTTTTTTTGAGGAAAACCCGCGTCGAGAGCGGTTGCCTTGTATCGACCAGAAGTGAACATGCTACTCATTGGCGCCACTTGTGTGGCTTGGCAAGGAGATCATCATGTCCCAGCGGCTTGCCCCGTATTCCGTCCCCACCAAAATCCTTCTTCCCATAGACTTCAGTTCTTCATCCGACGCCGCATTGCATGATGGCGACCGATCTCGCTCAGCATTTTCATGCGGAACTCTGCCTGCTGCACGTCGTTCCCATATTTTCCCTTGACACCGGAACCGAGTACATTCCGGATACCAGGTTCCTTCAGGACGCGAGGGACCGCTGCGGGCAGCGGTTGGCCGCGTGTGTAGCCGTTCTGGTTGCCAAAGGCCTCAGCGCGCGTTCCGTCATCGAGATTGGCAACGATGTGGTGGGCAACATCATGTCTGTAGTGGAACGCGAGCGGATAGACATGATGGTGCTTTCCACCCACGGAACGTCGGGCTGGCGCGCTGTCGTCTTCGGCTCGATCGCAGAGAAGGTGGTCAGGCTGGTGCAATGTCCGCTACTGCTTCTCCACTCCCCAAAAACAGCGGTTGCTACGCAATCGTTCACCTCGATGGCTACAGCATTCCCGTTGACGACACCGATCCATACGTCCTGAAAGATACCGCCCCGGCTCTTTCCGATTGGTCACAAAAAGTTGTCTTGGGCTTGCCGCTCGGGTGGTATCAGTAGGGGCGGGATCGCCTGCTTTTGCCTGCGTCCCCCGCGAAGCACTGGTTCCGCCGGGTGGACGATTGCGTAATCGAATACGCTGTTACAGTAGATGCAATTTGTCTCGTGCACGGGGAGTGCAGTCTCCACGGACAACTGCCGAAAAGCCCTGAGGCACTCCGGGCAAGTGAGTATAAGGTACGCTCCCCCGGGAGCGGCCTGGCCATTCCACTCGACCCAGATAGGTGCCGGCGCGGAGCTATGTTTAAGCGATTGCGGCTGCTCCGGGGTGGTCATGGCTTCCATGATCTGCAACAAAGACCCGAGATTGCTTCCTTTTTGATAGAACGCGTCTGCGGCAACGCCCAGTGGTATATCACCGAGAGCAAAGGCACTGCTCATCGCGATTACCTTGATGGTCGGAAACCGGCGGCGAACCACGGAAAGAAATTCGAAGCCAGACATGCCCGGCATATTGAGATCGGAAAGAATAATGTCGGGAACTTCCACGCGAAGTTCAGACAAGGCCGAGAAACCATCTGCCGCACAGCGCACACGATGCCCAAAGGCCGCAAAAATATGCGACAGAGACATGCGGAGTGCCGCGTCATCGTCGACCACCAGAAGATTCACCGTGGCATCGGGCATCTTGCACCTCTCTCAGCGCATCAAAAGCTGGATGTTGCCATAGTCTCCCACGCCGGCCGGCTCTCGGTCTGTTCAATTCTGCTCAATATTTTCACCCCCTCCCGGCCGATTCGCGATTTGGCGCCACGGTTTCCGGATGGTGCCCGGGCCAACACTCCTACCATTAGGCTTTGTTGAATATTTTGCAGAAGATGCTGACCGGCCAACCTCTCATGCGAGACAATGGCCTGTCCGAATATTGGACCATCGTGAAGTTTGAGGTGCGGAACCTTGAATACCGTCAATCCCAGAGCCGGACAACTGGCCAAGCCGAGTGACTTGGTCGACGTACCGAAGCTAATCACCGCCTATTATGAGGATCGGCCCGATCCTCAGGTTCCCGAGCAGCGGGTTGCTTTTGGCACCTCGGGTCACCGTGGTTCCTCCTTCGATCGCTCCTTTAACGAGTGGCACATCCTGGCCATCACCCAGGCCATTTGCCTCTACCGCGCTCAGCAAAAGACCGACGGTCCGCTCTTCCTGGGTATCGACACGCATCCGCTCTCCCAGCCGGCCCTGGCCAGTGCGCTCGAGGTTCTCGCCGCCAACGGGGTCGATGTCATGCTGGCAAAGGACGATGACTACACCCCGACCCCGGCGATCTCTCACGCCATCCTCACCTACAACCGCGGCCGCAAGACCGGCCTGGCCGACGGCATTGTGGTCACGCCCTCGCACAATCCCCCTGAATCCGGCGGCTTCAAGTACAACCCCACCCATGGCGGCCCGGCCTCATCGGAAGCCACCTCCTGGATTCAATCCAAGGCCAATGAGTTTCTCACCGCCAAACTCGACGGGGTCCAACGCGTATCTCTCGACACAGCGCTGAAGTCCTCTACCACCCACCGCCACGACTATGTGTCCGCTTACGTCGAGGATCTGGGCAACATCATCGATATGGAGGCGATCCGCGCCTCGGGAATCAACTTCGGTGTCCAACCCCTGGGCGGGGCCGGCGTGCATTACTGGGCGCCCATCGCAGAACGCTACGGGCTGAATATGACCCTGGTCAGTGATGTGGTCGATCCCACCTTCCGCTTCATGACCCTGGACTGGGATGGCAAGATCCGTATGGATCCCTCCTCGAAGTATGCGATGCAGTCACTGATCGCGTTGAAAGACAAGTTCGATGTGGCCGTTGCCTGCGACACCGACCATGACCGCCACGGCATCGTGACCAGGAGCAGGGGACTGCTGCCTCCCAATCACTATCTCTCGGTGTGCGTCCACTATCTCTTCGGGCATCGCCCGTGGGGCAAGCATGTCGCGGTCGGTAAGACCGCGGTCAGCAGCAGCATGATCGATCGCGTCACTGCCGGGTTGGGCAGAGAGCTCTTCGAAGTTCCCGTAGGCTTCAAGTACTTCGTTGACGGACTGCTCGAAGGCAAGCTTGGGTTTGGGGGCGAAGAGAGTGCCGGAGCCTCCTTCCTGCGCCGTGACGGTACCGTGTGGACCACCGACAAGGACGGCATCATCGCAGCCCTGCTGGCAGTCGAGATCACCGCCACCATGCAGTAAGGATCCAGGCGAAATTTACCAGGATCTCACCAGGCAGTATGGTGACCCGCTGTACGACCGGACCGACGCCCCCGCAACTACCCAGCAGAAGGCCATGCTGGCGAAGATGAGCAAAGAAAGCATCCAGAGTTCCACCCTGGCTGGGGAGAAGATCCAATCCATCCTTACCCACGCACCCGGGGATGGCCAGGCAATCGGCGGCGTCAAGGTAATTGCGGAGAATGGTTGGTTTGCGGCGCGCCCATCCGGCACCGAAGAAATCTACAAGATCTACGCCGAAAGCTTTCGCGACCAAAAGCACCTGGAGCAGATCGAGTCCGAGGCCCAATCCATCGTAAGCGAGGCCTTCAGCGCAGCGATGGCGCACTGACCAGACCAACACTGCGGCTTACCGATGAGAGCTATTGCAGAGGAGACGGCGTGACCACTGTGCAGCTGAGAGACGGTGTCCGGTGGTCCCGCAACCAACCCGGGAACATACTCCGAACTCCACTAGCAAATGTCCACTGGATACGCGCCCTCACCTTGTCATCCCGAGCTTTGTCATCCCGAGCGTTAGCCGAGGGACGAGGGACCTGCAGTTTCTCTTGGTGGAGAAGCAAAACCTGGAGGTAATTCGCCATTCCGCCGCGTCGCGCGACATCCGCCTCAGGAAAACTTGAATAATCTTTGCGCTGTAAGCCCGCGTATCTTTGCGCGTTCCGCTTCCGGCGCAAAGTCGAACATCAGGTCAAACAACTTCACCTCCTGTGCGAACTCCGCCATGTTCGCGCCCAATCCTCCCCATACCATCCGGTCCGCGCCAAATGCTTCATACACGCGCTTGACCACTGGCTTCGCATCCACATGAGGATACGGCTCCTTCGATACCGTCTCTACTCCCGTCGAGGAGTACTTCATATACACCTGCGGCAGCTGCGCCAACTTGAGCACCTGTTCGAACTCCTCCGGCGTGCCCTGTCCCGCGCGAGCAAGGTGATCCAAAATCACCGGCGTCTTGGGAAATTTCGCCGCCAGTTCGCCGATCTCGACCGCATAGTGGGGAATGCAATGGATCTGAATATCCAGCCCCAGGTCGTGCGCTGCACGCCAGGTCACAGCCATTTGCGGATTCCGCAAATCCCGGTCGCGGATTAATCCGCTGCTCGTCGAAGGGGTTCCCGCCGCGTGAATCTCGTGGATTCTGAGCGCCACAATCCGTCCCGGATTTCTTTTGATCAGCGCCCGCATGCGCTTCGGCGTCTCCGGGTCGATGGGGTCGAACAGGCAGGTGGCTTTAAAGAAGCCTGGGGAAGGCTCGTGCGCTAAGCAATATTCCAGATAGCGATGGTCATCCTGGTAGGGCTCCGGATGAACGATGACCGCATGATTGATACCGGCCTCGCGGACAAACCGGACATAATCTTCCACTGGTTCCCGCTGCGGCTTGTAGGAAGCGCTGTTGTACGGAAACCGCACCGGGTCATCGGCGAACAAGTGGATATGCGATTCGATCAATACTCCCGCGGGTCGCGCCACTCCGGAGTCAGCCCCTAGCGTCATCATGCTCAATCCCTGTGTTTGAGCGGCCCATGCATGAGCCACTGCTACCGTCCCCACTAGCCAATCTCGCCGGGAAATCATCGTCGACCTCGTAGAATTACATCCGACCCGGCAGTAGCGGTAAACTTCTCCAGGCAGTTGGGGGATATCAATGAATCGAAGAAAGTTTATTACGTCTACCGGTGCAGCGGGACTATTCGCCGCCAACGGCTTCAACCCAGCTCCAGTCCCGGCGCAGACTCCCGTCAAGCGTGCGCTCATGAAGGTGGGGGACCAGACGGCTCCCACCAACGAAACCCACCTCAAATACCTGGCCCGCTACAGCGTACGCAATATCTGCGGCTACCCGCAGATCGACGGCGACCGCCTCTATGCCACCGTCGACGAACTCAAGCGCATGGTCGACCTCGCCGCCGGCTGCGGCATCAGCATTGATTGCACGGCGCCTCCATTTCTGGAGTCCAGTTACATCGATAAAGAAAAGCATCCGGCCATCATGTTGGCGCAAAGCCCGGAGCGCGATCGCGACATCGAATCCCTCCAGACCATGATCAAAAACTGCGCCCAGGCAGGCATCCCCTCGATTAAATACAACATGAGCATCCTGGGTGTCGTCCGCTCCGGACGCACACCAGGACGCGGCGATGCGATGTACAGCACCTGGAAGCTCTCCGAAGCTCATCCCGCAACACCGCTCACCAAGGCTGGGCCCGTGAATGCCGAGCAGTTCTGGGAGCGCATCACCTACTTCCTCGACCGCGTCATTCCCGTGGCCAATGAGTATAAGATCCGCATGGCCTGTCATCCCCACGACCCCGGCATGCCGCCCGAAGGTTATCAGGGAGTGAACCGCGTGCTGGGCACCGTCGATGGCCTGAAAAAGTTCATTACCATTCAGGAGAGCCCCTACCACGGGCTGAATTTCTGCCAGGGAACGGTCTCAGAAATGCTCGCGGATCCAGGTAAGGAAATTTACGACGTGATCCGCTACTTCGGGACCCGCAACAAGATCTTCAACGTGCACTTCCGTAACATCCGCGGCCATCGCAACGATTTTCTGGAGGTTTATCCCGATGAGGGGGACGTTAACTTCGTAAAAGCGATTCAGGTATACAAAGAAGTCGGCTATCCCTATATGCTGATGCCGGACCATGTTCCACAGGCGCCCAATGACCCCAACGGATTGCAGTCCTTTGCTTTCTGCTACGGCTACATTCGCGCCCTCATCCAGTCCGTGGATTCCATGTGTTCGACTAGCGCGTGACCTCAGGTATCGGAGATACACTTTGCGCAAGACCCGCTATGCTTTGCTCCTTCTGTCTATCCTGCTGCTTCAACCTGTGCTTCACGCGGCAGCGACCGTGAAGAGCGAATTTTTTACCACCAGCGACGGCGTCAAGCTCCATTACCTGGAGAGCGGCGCCGGGCCCACGATCCTCTTCGTCCCCGGATGGACGATGCCGGCGGAAATCTGGCAACCCCAGATCGACTATTTCAGCCGCAATTACCACGTCGTGGCCATCGATCCACGCTCTCAGGGAGACTCCGAAAAGACTCCCGATGGAAACTATCCCGGCAGGCGCGCGCAGGATTACAAAGAGCTGATCGATCACCTCGGCAGCTCACCAGTGGTCATGGTCGGCTGGTCGCTTGCCGTCCAGGAGTCGCTGACCTATGTCCAGATGTTCGGAACCTATAAGTTGAACGGCCTGGTCTTGGTGGATCTGGGCATCTACACGATATCGACCCCGGAGGAAATCAACCGCCGCTACGAACAGTTTCACACCTTTCAGTCCAGCCGGCGGAAATACACGGAAACCTTTGTCCGCGGCATGTATCACAAGCCGCAGTCGGAGGAGTACCTCAAGAGCGTAATCGAAGCATCGCTCAAAACCCCCACCAGCACTGGTATCGCCCTGATCAGCGAGCTCGCCATCAAGTATGACGAACGTCCCGTGCTGCCTAAGCTCAACATCCCTGTGCTTGCTGTCATGACCAAGAACAATCGCGCCGCGGCGGATCTTATTACCTCTACCGTGCCTGGCGGGCAGGCAGAAGTCTTTGAAGACGCCGGCCATTGCCTCTTCGTCGATGACGCCGACCGCTTCAACACCCTGCTCGAAGCATTCATGAAGAAGGCGTCGCCGCGATGATGACACCCGAGGAAATGGCAAAAAAAGTGGGAGCAGGCCTGCTCTCCTTTCCAGTCACTCATTTTGACGAGAAGCTGGAATTCCAGCTCAAGCCCTACCAGGAACACATCGCCTGGCTGCTATCGCACCAGCCTGCCGGACTGTTCGTTGCTGGTGGCACGGGCGAGTTCTTCTCCCTCACGCCCACCGAATTTTCTGCGGTCGTGCGCGCCGGGGTAGCGCAGACCGCGCAGCAAGTGCCGGTGATTGCCGGTTGCGGATACGGCACCGCCATGGCCAAGGAACTCGCGCAGGCCGCCGAGCAAGCAGGCGCCGACGGAATCCTGCTCTTACCGCCCTACCTGGTGGGCGCAGAGCAGGCGGGTCTGGCTGCCCACGTCGAGGCGGTTTGCGCTTCAACCAAACTCGGCGTGATCATGTACAACCGCGACAACGCTGTTCTCGATGACATAACCCTGGAACAGCTATGTCATCGCTGCCCAAACCTCGTCGGCTTCAAAGATGGTGTCGGCGACATCGAGCGCATGACCAGGATTTACGCCAGAATGGGCGACCGCCTCACCTACATCGGCGGCCTGCCGACAGCGGAGACCTTTGCCCTTCCGTATCTGGAGATGGGCGTCACCACCTACTCATCCGCCATCTTCAACTTCTCTGCCTAAGTTCGCGCTCGACTTCTACGCTGCCGTTCGCAAGCGCGACCACGCAACGGTATTTGCGGGCTTGCGGGAGTTTGTTCTGCCCTATATCCAGATACGAAATCGCCGCAAAGGCTATGCCGTCTCTATTGTGAAAGCAGGTATGAAGGCCGTGGGCCGTCCTGCTGGCCCGGTGCGCCCGCCGCTCACCGATCTCACGGAAGCCGAACTGCAGGACTTGACCAGGCTCATCGCAGGACGGTCTTGACCTTGGCGGCCTGCAAGCTCTAAACAGACCCACGTCCGCTATCTGATCATCTCCATTCTCTTTGCCGTTAGCTGTTTCAGCTACGGAGACCGGGTGGCCCTTTCCATCGCCGGAACCGCGATGGCCAAAGACATCTCCTTAGACCCGGTGAAGATGGGCTATCTCTTCTCCGCGTTCAGTTGGGCCTATGTGCTCGGGCAACTTCCCTCAGGAGCCCTGCTCGACCGTTTCGGCTCCAAGCTGGCCTACGGTCTCGGCCTCGTGGTCTGGTCCGTCTGCGCCCTGCTCACGGGCTTTGCCGGATACCTTGCCGCGGGCGCCGCCTTCGCCGTGATCTTTCTTTTGCGGTTTGTATCAGGGTTTGCCCAGGCCCCGGTCTTTCCTGGAAATGGCCGCATCGTCGCCTCCTGGTTTCCCTCCAACGAGCGCGGCCGCGCCTCCGCGATCTTCAACTCGTCGCAATATTTCGCGCTGATGATCTTCGCTCCCGTGCTCGGCTGGATTATCCACTCCGCTGGCTGGAAGAGCGGCTTTTGGTTCATGGGTGTGCTCGGCTTCGTCCTTGCTCTGATCTGGGTCAAGAACATCTACGACGTCAAAGACCATCCCCGCATCTCTGCCGCCGAGATGGACACCATCGAGCGGGGCGGCGGTTTGGTCAGTGCCGGCACGGGGAAGGGAAGTTTGCTCACCTGGGCCGCGATCAAGCAGTTGCTGAGTCATCGCATGTTGGTCGGTATCTACCTCGGCCAATACTGCATCACCACGTTGACCTGGTTTTTCCTCACCTGGTTTCCCGTCTATCTGTCCCAGGCGCGGCACCTGTCGATCATGAAGGTGGGCTTTGCGGCGGCATTGCCGGCGCTCTGCGGAGGAACAGGCGGCATTCTCGGCGGAGTCGTTTCTGACCGGCTGCTTGCGCGCCGGGCATTCGCTCAGTTTTGCCCGCAAAACGCCGATTATCGCCGGCATGTTGCTATCGGTAACCATGATTGGATGCAATTATGCTCCGGCCCAGGCGGTGATGTTGCTCTTGATGTCCTTATCCTTTTTCGGCAAAGGCTTCGGCTCATTGGGCTGGACGGTCATCTCCGACACCTCGCCCAAGGGCATGGTCGGCTTGAACGGAGCGCTCTTCAACCTCATCGGAAACCTGGCCGGCATCACCACGCCCATCATCATCGGCTATCTGGTCAAGAAAACCGGCTCCTTCGACGACGTGCTCATCTTTGTAGGGCATGACCGCCCTCTGCGCCGTAGTGAGCTACGGCCCAATCGTAGGCGAAATCAAGCGCCTAGACCTGAATCCCTCTTGAATAAGAAAGAAACCGCAGGTCCCTCCACTCCGCTTACGCTCCGGTCGGGATGACAAATCGGTTTGGGTGCTGGGATGCTGGTACCCAAACAAAATTGTCATCCCGACCGGAGCGTAAGCGGAGTGGAGGGACCTGCGGTTTCTTTTAAGCACTAGCTAATTCCACATGAAAGCGACCTACGGTTTCGCCACCCGACCCGCTAAAACTTATTCCAAAGGTACTGGTTATAAACATCGTGGTGATACTGCACTTCCGGCGGCTTCACAAAGGTGCCAAGCAGCCGAGGGCACCGGTCCGCCGAAGCCTTCTTGAGCTCAGCATACCGCTCTTTGACGTCAGCCCCAAGCAGCGTGTCGTTCCACTCCGCAGCGTGGAAATTTTCGAGTGCCGTATAGATATTGTCCGGCAGAAACCGCTTAGCCTTGCGAAGATTATCGATCTTCGCAGTCTGTCCCTCGATACCTGTTCTGAACACTGAATAGAGCACCAGGTAAGGATTAGCATCGGGGCTGACCGACCGGACTTCCACGCGCATGCTCTTCTCATTCCCGATCGGTATGCGCACCATCGACCCGCGATCGATGGCGGAAGCCATCATCTGGTTGGGGGCTTCAAAGTGCGGATCAAGACGGCGGTAGGCGTTAACGCTCGCATTCAGCAGCACGCAGATGTCATTCCCGTGGGTGAGAATGCGATCGATAAACTCCCAGCCCATCTTGCTCAGCTTCTCTTCACCCTTTTCATCCCAAAAAAGGTTCTTACCTTTTTCGCTGATGGAAACGTTGGTATGCATGCCGCTGCCATTCACGCCGACCACCGGCTTGGGCAGAAACGAGGCCGTGAAGCCCATTTTTGTGGCCACCTGCCGGCAGATGAGCTTGTAGAGCTGGATCTGGTCGGCGGCCGTCACCACATCGCTGTAGCTGTAGTTAATCTCAAATTGAGAGGGCGCAACTTCGGGGTGGTCCTTCTCGTTTTCGAATCCCATGGCTCGCTGTACTTCAGCGCTGGTATCGATGAAGGTGCGCAGCGGATCGCCCGGCAGAGAGTGGTAGTAGCCGCCGGTGTTGACGTATTCGAAGCTGTGCGTCTCGTGATAATGGCGCTCGGCATCGGTGCCCTTGAAGAGAAACCCTTCAATTTCGTTGGCCGCGTTCAGGGTATAACCCTTCTGTGCGAAAAGCCCGTCGGCGTAGTTCTTGAGCACGCCACGAATATCGGCGGAATAGGCCTTGCCGTCCTTCGCAATCACTTCGCCAAAGACCAGCACCTTGCCCGCGCCGAAGAAGTCGGACGGCACCCAATAGAAAGATCCCCAGTCGATCCCCAGGCGAAGGTCGCTCTCTCTCTGGGCCGTAAATCCGCGGATCGAGCTGCCATCGAACGTCAGGTTATCGTCGCTCTTGATGATGAACTTCTTGTCGTAGTCCAGCATATGCAGCCGGCCTTCGAGGTCGCTGAACAGCACGGTGACCGCCTTGATGTGCTTCTCGTCGGCCAGGTACTTCAGCCGCTCTTCGCGGATTTTCTCCGCAGGCACGTGGCGCTTGCGTTGATCCTTCGCCGCCAGGTTGCGCTCTTCCAGCTCGGCGTAGGGCATTTCAATGAAATTGCGAAGTGCGTCTGACATGCGTCTCCTCGGGGAATCGTCTTCCCGGCAAATCGTTTGTACCGCAAAGGACGTAAAGAAACCATCAAGATGCAAGCCCGAGAGCAACCACCGTATCTTTAGGTCGCGAAGTCATATCCTTCCTCGTCGTGCTGCGACAAGTCGAGTCCCGTGCGCTCATCCTCTTCGCTCACCCGCAGCCCGATCACCTTATCCACCACAAACAGGATGATCAGCGTCCCCACGATCGAAAGACACCAGGCAATCACTACCCCAATCGCCTGGTTCAGTATCTGTCCTTTGTTTCCTTCCAGCAGTCCCGTTGCCTTGCCCGTCCCGAAAATCGGATTGATCGCGCTGTTGGCAAAAACCCCTGTCAGCAACGCCCCCAGCGTTCCTCCGGCTCCGTGAACGCCGAACGCGTCCAGTGAATCGTCGTACCCGAACACCGACTTAACCTTCACCACCATCAAGAAGCAGAATATCCCGGCGAGCAGGCCAATCCACAGCGCAGAGATCGGCGTAACAAAGCCGGAAGCCGGCGTAATCGCCACCAGTCCCGCCACCGCGCCCGAGATCGCGCCCAGCGCTGTGCATCGTCCAATCCTGATCCACTCCGCCGCGCTCCAGCCCACCGCCGCCGCAGCCGCTCCAAAATGGGTGGCAACAAATGCCGAGGTCGCCAGTGTGCCCGCGCCTAAAGCAGAGCCGGCATTGAATCCAAACCATCCCACCCACAACAGGCAGGCCCCAACAAAGCTCAACACCACGGAATGCGGCGCCATGGAATCATGAGGGTATCCCACCCGTTTGCCCAGGTATAACGCGCATACCAGCGCGGACACGCCCGACGTCACGTGCACCACCGTGCCTCCAGCAAAATCCAGGCAGGGAAACCGGCCTCCCAGCGAAGCGTTCAGAAATCCCCCCTTGCCCCACACCATATGCGCCATCGGACTGTAGACCAATATTGCCCACAACACCATAAATGCCAGCATCGCCGAGAACTTCATCCGCTCCGCGAACGCTCCGGTGATCAGCGCCGGCGTTATGATGGCAAACATCAGCTGGAAGACCATGTATGTCTGCAGGGGTATCGTCGCCGCATATTTCGGATCCGGCGCCAGCCCCACCCCGCGTAAGAACACGTTGTGCAGGCCGCCGATGAACGCATTCCCCTCGCCGAAGGCCAGCGAGTAAGTCACCAGCGCCCACAGCACGGTGATCACCGCCATCATGCCGAAGGTCTGCATCATGGTGCCCAACACGTTCTTTCTACGCACCAGGCCGCCATAAAACAACGCCAGCCCGGGCCCGCTCATCAACAAAACCAGCGCCGAACTGGTCAGCATCCAGGCGTTATCGCCAGACGTTTGCGCCGCGGCGATCGCCGCCCCCTGGGCCGCAGAGCTCTTTTCCAGCGCTGCCAGGCGGTCCGCCGTTGCCGGATCCGCTTGGCTCAGAGGTTGCGCCGTGGCCAATCCCCCCGTGAACCACGCCGCCGCGAGCAGCACGATGACACGAACCAGCACGCTTATCCGACCAAACCCTCTCATCACCCCTCCACCCTCCGTCATATCGAAATCCATCCCGGAAACAGTTTTGCTCTTCTGTCTGTTCGCTTACTTTACACAACCGCTGAAAGCGAATCCCGCCGCGTAGCAGGCGAGAAGGGCAAATGCGCGTGGCGCAAAAGATCAAATCATCCGATACGCGACGTTCTTTTTTCCTACTATCAAGACGCGCGTTGGGCCCGATGGATAAGTCGCCGCAAACGGCTTAGCTTCGCCAGAATGCAATGATGATACCGCCCATGGTAATCAGCGAGCCGCCCACGTAGATAGGTGTGGTAGGCGGCTGGTTGAATCGGACCTTGGCCAGGATCTGGGCGACCAGGAAAAACAACACCACATAGACTCCCAGCAGCTTGCCAAAATCCCAATGAGGAATGTTGACCGTGAATCCATAAAGCGCGAGGACGACTGCGCCGGACACGAAAAAAACTCCCCGCGCAGCGCCGGCGGAGCGGTAGATGCCACTCTGGAACAGCGAATCTCCGAAAGCCTCGAGAAAAGCGGCCACAGTGAGCAGGGCAAACGCGCCCGCAGGGTGTGCGACTACGCTGTCCAGAAAGTTCTTCACCGCCAACTGCTCCTTTACGCCAGGGCTGAAAATTTCATCGGAACTTTGATGGTAACAGCACGCGCTTTTACTCCCTTTCGCCTCGCGACAAAACACACAAGGCGCCGGGTTCCGATTATCCTTGCATTCACCTATGGGTTGCCGGAGTGCTCTGTCCAAGCCAGGTGGGGGTTGCGCATGAAGCTTGCGGGCATGCTATTGCTGCTGGCGGGGTGGGGAATTGTCGTCTCCGCGATCGTCCTCTTTCCCCGGCCGGTGTCACGGGCTCTCTTCGTCCTCGCCGGCTTGTGTGTGCAAGGGCTGGGGCTCACCCTGGCCTTTCGCGGCGGCACCAAGTTGCCGGAGGAGGAAAAATGACGCCATCCAACCAAGCCTACGACCTGTCGTTGTTGGCCTGCATGGTCTTGGTCGCCATAGTCCCGCTTGCTTTGGCCGGACTGGTGCTGATGAATACCGGCCTCGGCCGAACCCGCAGTGCCGCCCACTCCATGCTCGCATCGATGGCGGCGATCGCGGTCGCTGCACTGGTCTACTGCATGGTGGGCTTCTCCTGGGAAGGCATTGCCGGTGGCCCTGCCCATAGCCTTAATGTCGCGGGCAGGCATTGGGATTGGATCGCCGCAGCACCGTTTCGCCTGCGTGGGCTTGTCCCTGGTGCCACTCGGGCAAACCTGCAAGTGCTGCTGCAAGTCTTCGCCGTGGGGTTGGCCGCGTTGATCCCGTTGAGTGCCGGCGCCGATCGATGGCGGATAAGCGCCAGCTGCTTCTCAACCGCTCTCTTGGCCGGCTGGACCTATCCTCTCTTTGCCCACTGGGTCTGGGGCGGGGGATGGCTGGCGCAGTTGGGAAACAACTACGGTCTGGGCCGGGGCTTTCTCGACAGCGGAGGCGCGAGCACCATCCAGGTGGTCGGTGGCCTCACCGCTCTGAGCGTCGTTTGGATCATTGGACCCCGCCGCGGGAAGTACGCAGCCGACGGCATCGCACCCGCGATCCCTGGGCACAACATCGTCTACGTTCTTTTCGGCGCCTTGCTCGTTGTGCCTGGATGGATCGCCCTGAACGCCGCCGGGGCCCTTCTCTTTGCCGGCGCCGCGCCTGCACAAACCCCTCTGATCGCGATCAACACCATGCTCTCCGCGGCAGCAGCCTGTCTGGCTGCGTTGATCATCACCCGCATTCGCTTCGGTAAGCCGGACGCCTCACTCTGCGCCAATGGATGGGTGGGCGGCCTGGTGGCCAGCAGTGCGGTCTGCGCTCTTGTAAGCCCGCTACTGGCGATCGGGGTCGGTCTCATCGCCGGCGGCTTGGTAACGGCCGCTGTCGAACTCCTGGAACTGCGCTTCTCGGTAGACGATCCTGGCGGAGCGATCTCCGTCCATGCCGTCGCCGGCATTTGGGGGTTGCTGGCAGTGGGCGTCCTTGTCCCCAGGCAGATGTTCGCGCAGGTGCTTGGTGTGGCCACTTTGCTGGGTGTTGTACTGCCCTTGAGTTACGGCCTGAACTGGCTCCTCGACCGAGTCCACCCGCAACGCACCAGCAGCGAAGGTGACCGCCTGGGCATGGATCTGCATGAGCTGGGAGCAGGCGCCTATCCCGAGTTCGTGATCCACAACGAGGAGTTCGTAGAGCGCTAGCTCAGCCGCCTCTGGAACCAGAGGCACTCGTCCAGCCTGGCGCAGCGATCTACCTGCGCGACAACAGCAACATAAGCACAAAAATGGCCACCGGAAGCAGCGCCAGCGCCACGTACAACCACACCTTCCGCGACCCCGCATTTCGCTGTTTTCTCCAATCATGCAACTCACGCCGGTCGGCCACGCCCACCGTCTCCGGATGTTGCAGGTCCCAAGCCATCTCGCGAACGCTCGCGTAACGATTCTTCGGCTCCCTTTCCAGAGCGCGATAGATAATCTCCTGCAGTTCCGGGCTAATCTCCGGATTTAGTTCGCGCGGGGGAACCGGGTAATTGAGCAGCCGGCTATTCATCACGGCAAAAGGATTCGGCCCCAAAAACGGCAGCGCCCCGGTAGACATTTCATACAGCATCACGCCCAGGGCGTAGATATCGCTGCGAACGTCTCCTCGTTTCCCCTTCACCTGCTCAGGAGAGATAAAGTCAGGCGTTCCCATCGTTTTAGAAAAATTAGCGAAGGTCAGCCTGCGTGCGCCGGCGCTGGCAGCAATGCCAAAGTCGATCAGCTTGATCCGGCCTTGGTCATACCGCCATGCCTTTTCCCGATTCAGGAAAGCCTGTTCGGCGAAGTAATAAGAACTGCCGGTGCCGGGAAAAAGCTTAGCCATTTCGGCATAACAAACCGCGGTAGCCAAACACAAAAGCAGCGCTGTCAAGACGCCCATCCACATAGCAGGCGAGGTGACGCCCGTATTTGCCTGGATAGCGAACGTGAGCCACAGGAAAGCACCCGGCGCGATCAGCGCCATCGCATTGCTGGTTAGGCTCGTTAGCCCCAAGGTAGACTTCATCTGACCGGTGGGATTCTCCGCCATCCTCTTCCTCCTGTTTTTTGGGGTGATTGACGTCTAGTGAAACATGGACACTCCGAAAGCAAAAGAAAAATATGAGCGTCCGGTCCTTACCAGCTGTAGGTGCTAATGGTCGTAACTAACCGACAACAAATGCTGGGTGCCCCATTTGCCCCGATTTCCTGCGGAGGCTTGTGGCGTTGATACACTCCATGCGCCTTTCCTTAATGAAAGGCGCACACGCGGACCTTTCTAGCACAGCGTGGCAGGAAATCGGGGTCAAGCCGTACTTTGGCTTGAGTGGGATAATGGCTGTCGATGTGCCACTTCCCGTTTGCCACGCTCGCACAGGGAAATAACAAATTCCGCAGCAGGGTCCCCGGCCCTCCGGCCCTGGCGGGACTGAGTTCGTCGGTGAAGTTCTCGAGGAAAAGCCACGCCTCGCTGAACATCTGCAGACTAGAAGTGAAAATGCCTAGAAATGGTAGATGACGTCCCCGGCCAGCGTGAGCTGGCTCTTCTTAGTTGGAGCGCCGCTAACGCCATTAACGGAGGGCGAATCGTAGGCCGGCACATCATACGAATGTTCGAAGCGCAGTTCGGGCCGGAAGGTGACCGAACTGCCCAGCCAGAAGTTAAAGCCCACCAGATGCTCGCTGTATCTCGTCTTGTTTCCCGTACGCTGCCCCCGCAGGTCATCGACGAACTCATTGCGGATATTGAGCGAAGCATGGTGGTGGGCAAACTCGTGTTCCAAGTAGTTAAGAATGGCAAAATCCGGTGCATAGCAATGGGTCGCCAGCGGATTGCACTGCGCCCCGTTGGCCCCGGTAATTAATGACGGTCCCGTAATCTCACCGGCGTTGGCGCCAATGTTTGCATTAGACCCATAGCTGATGCACGGACTTAACCCATAGCATAAGTTGGGCACATCTTTCTCGTACTGGTACCATGCCTCGGTGTCGGTATGCCAAGTGGAATTGATCTTGTGGTAGTAGGTCAGGTAGTAAGCAGACAGGTTATTGTACGCGTACTTGCTCGAGTTAATGGAGTTAGCGCAGGCATACAGATTGTCGCCGCCATCCTTCCAGGTGTAGGCCACGCACGCGTTCCCGGTGAGCTTCGCGTTAGAGATCCACGGAGCTGATTCACATCCCCCCGACACCCCGGCCTGCACTGTCCAATGATCGCTCAGCTTGGTCGTCGTGTTGATCCCATGCTGCGTATAACAATCGTAGGTATAGAGGATCGAGTGACTGTAAGTGTAGTTATTAGGGGCTAACTGCGCCTCAATGTCGGGCAGGGAGATATACCGTCCCACGCGCAAATCCATCCCTCTGGCGATATGCGGAAAATAGACATCCACGTAATACATCACCGGGTCATAACCGTAAGTATTGTTGTTGGTGAGTAGTTGCTGGCTCAGGATACCCTTGGCCGTGGTGTAGCGATAGTCGAGGCCGTAAAGATTCGTGAACCGGAAACCCCAGTCGATGTGGTCGGTCTGCACGGTGTCCGGAAGACGCTCGAAATAGAGCGCCACCTGGTTCAACTGGAACGAGTTCGGAATGACGTCGTAGGCCGTCTCGTTATTCGCATACTTGCCTTTGTTGGACGTGCTGGCGTTCCCCCCGATGTCGAACCACCCGTACATCTTGACCCGGCTCTTGTTCTCGTTGATCGCCTGCATCAGGATGTAGGTTTGGTAATCCGGCGCGCCGAGCACCACCGTCCCCCCAATCGGCCAATCCGCTGAAGGGAAAGGAGGCGAGTTCAGCGGTCGAGGGGTTCCTCGCCGCGCCGGTTCAGGAGCAGCGGGAGAGCCATTGGAGTCCACCGTCCAATCATCCAGGTAAGCGTGACCCAGGCGGGGAAAGAAACCTCGCTTTGCAGTAGGAGCAGTAGGTGTAGTGCTTGCCGTTGCAGGGGCTGTCTGTGGATCCTGGCCAGTATTGCCTTGCAATTCGAGATCCTCGCGCACACTCGAACCCGGCGTGATGTCGAAGAAAGCAGCATGCGAATCGGCATATCCATGTGCAGCCGCCGTCGCTTCATAAACCCCAGGAGCCAGATGGCGAATGGCAAAGCTGCCATCTTCGCCGCTGAGAGCGTTCTCCTCGACCTTTCCGTCCACCCTGTGAAGACTGATGGCTGCACCCTGCACCGGCGATCCATCGGGTCCCACGGCCGCTCCCTGCACTTCGCCCAATGCCCAGCTCCTATTGGTAACGTCGACGCCGTGTGCGTCTGCCGCAAAGACTCGGGAGCCCAACAAGCCGGCCACAAATAGTAAGAAAACCGATACACCCAGATAGCGTTGCCCAATCACGTGCATTTTCTAGCCTCATTCGTAGCTATCGTGGTGTCGCTAAATTCGTTCACCGGCGATTCGCTACACAGGGTCACTCGCGCGCGGTTGTCAGCGTTTGGGAAACGCGCTAAACCCTTGCGATGCCAAGTCCAGTAGAGTCCAACGCGCGTAAAGAGGGCATAAAGATTCTTCAACCGCGCGATCTCCGCGCCGGGCAATCAAGCTTGAACGATGATTTGCGCGCGTCTTTATGCTTTCTTTATCAATCGTGGGCTATCCTCGAAGCACTTCATCCCGCGCCGCGCGCGGTGCTCTGGTTGAGACGGCCGGGAGATCTCCATTGATCTAGCGAGAGGCCGATTGGCAAGATCGCGCTAATCTTTGATCCATGGAGTCACTTTCCACTCTGCTCGGCTTAGCCGTCGTCCTATTTGTGTCGACCAATGTGGATGACCTCGTCTTATTGATCGCTTTCTTCGCCAATTCCAGCTTCCGGGCGCGTGACGTTGTGGCCGGCCAGTATGCGGGAGTGGCCGTCCTTTTTATGCTGAGTGTTGCGGGAGCCCTCCTCTCGCTGGTGATCCCCAGGGCCTATTTAGGTCTGCTCGGGATTTTCCCGATCCTGATTGGCATCAGAAAACTTCTTGAACTCCGCCATGATCCCGCCGGAACGGCCCCAGGCCAATGCTCTCGGCACAGCAACCGGCAATTATGGAAACATCGCCAGTGTTGCGCTCGTGGCCATAGCAAATGGAGGCGACAACATCGGTGTTTATTTGCCTGCCTTTGCTGTCCACTCCGGCAGCCAGATCGCCATCATCGCCTTGGTATTCGTCGCCATGACAGCTTTTTGGTGCCTGCTGGCGCATCGGATGGTAAGTCATCCAAGATTCGGCGCGCCTCTGCGGCGCTACGCCCATATCTTTGCCCCGCTGGTGTTGATCGGGCTCGGTATCCTGATCATCTACAACGCAGGTAGCATCCCATCCATGCTCCGCCGCGCTATGGCGGCGGAACGAGCTGTTTCCGTTCCCACCGTGATTGCGCCCAGAAGCTGCTGACTGCGGCAGAATCGGGCTCTTGAAGCAGATGGCCCAGCCAACGGAGGCTCTATACTAAACAATCGCAAGGAGTACCTGATGCCTTTGGTTGTCGCTGGAGCCGGATGGCTCCGCCTCCTCACCTGTTGCCTTCTTCTGTCCGCCGCAACCCTACCCGCCTTGGCGCAGCTTGACCCACAATCGCGAAAGCTCTCGCGCGATATCTTCCAACAGCTCATTGAAATCAACACCACCGATTCCGTGGGCAGTACAACCGTCGCCGCAAACGCCATGGCGCAGCGCTTGCTCGACGCCGGGTTCGCAAAGGAGGATGTGCTCGTCCTCGGACCGAACGATCGTAAGGGCAACCTGGTAGCGCGCTTTCGCGGTACCGGCCGGGCCAAGCCGATTCTCTTTATCGGTCACCTCGACGTGGTCGAGGCACTGCGTTCCGATTGGACCACCGATCCCTTTCAATTTGTCGAGAAAGATGGCTACTTCTACGGGCGTGGCACGCAGGATATGAAGGAAAGCGTCGCCATCCTGGTCACCACCTTCATTCGCCTGAAGAAGGAGGGCTATCAGCCCGATCGCGATCTCATCCTGGCGCTCACCGCCGACGAGGAAAGCGGTAAGTCAAACGGAGTCGACTGGCTGTTGAAGAACCATCGCGATCTGATTGACGCCGCGTTCGTTCTCAACTCCGATAGTGGAGGCGTCGACCTGGAACATGGCAAAGCCATCACCTTTAACGTGGAGGCGAGCGAGAAGCTCTACGGCGATTATCAGCTCTCCGCCGTCAACCCCGGCGGCCACAGCTCTCTCCCCGTGCCCGACAACGCCATCTATCACATCGCCGACTCTCTCACCCGCCTGCAGGCCTACACCTTTCCTTTTGAACTGAACCCCGTGACCCGAGCCTATTTCACCAGCGTGAGCAAGCTGGAGTCCGGCCAGACCGCAACGGATATGGCGGCGATCGTGCAGGATCCGCCCGCGGCGGAGGCCATCGCGCGCCTGTCCCTGGTACCCAAGTACAACGCCACCATGCGCACCACCTGCGTCGCCACCCGCCTGTCGGGAGGCGCTGCCAACAACGCGTTGCCGCAAACCGCCGGCGCCAACGTCAATTGCCGCATCCTCCCCGGGCATTCGCAGGAGGAGATTCGCCGGCAGCTCGTCAAGATCTTCGACGATCCCAAGGTGGTCGTCCGCTACGTAAGCGACACCGGTGAAGTGATGGACACTGCCGGAGAATCCAAAGGAATCCCACCCACCACCCTGCAGCCGGAAGTGATGCAGCCCCTGCAGAAGGTAGTCGCCCAGATGTGGCCGGGCGTCCCGGTGATTCCCGTGATGGAAACGGGTGCATCCGACGGCAAATTCACCAGTGAGGCCGGCCTGCCCACCTATGGCATCAACGGCATCGCGATCGATATCGATGATGTGCGCGCGCACGGCAAAGATGAGCGGGTGGCTGTCGATTCGTATTACCACGGGGTAGAGTTCTACTATCGTTACGTGACCGCGCTCAGTGGCGGCAAGTAAGATCGGTAGCGGATGGTGGCAAGTTGAACTTAACCCTGGGAAGAATAAGTAGTTCAGACCCCCTGCGCTGGTTTTCCGCGGCAATGCTGGCTGTTCTCTCACATCGCCATGGCCGCTCCCGCCGTAGCCCAACATCCCCCACAACATCCATGGATGAACACCAGCCTCTCGCCCGACGAGCGCGCCGCCCTGGTGCTCAAGGAAATGACCCTGGACGAGAAGATCCAGCTCATGCACGGCCAGGGCATGCCGGGCTGGAGCCGCCCTATGCCCCGCACCTATCTCGGCAACCAGGGCGCCGGTTTCGTGCTTGGCATCCCGCGCCTGGGCATTCCCCAGATCGAGATGAGCGACGCCGCCTACGGAGTCCGGATGAGCGCCCAGAACGGCCGCTACTCCACCGCGCTCCCGTCCAACATAGCGTCGGCGGCTAGCTGGGATCCTGAAGCTGCCTGTGACTATGGTGCCTTGATTGGCCGAGAGCTGCGCGCCCAGGGCTACAACATGACCCTCGGCGGCGGCGTCAACCTGACCCGCGAACCGCGCAATGGAAGAACCTTTGAGTATCAGGGCGAAGACCCGCTGCTGGCCGGAACGCTGGTGGGCAACAGGATCAAGTGCGAGCAGGCCCAGCATGTCATCGGCGATATCAAGCACTACGTCATGAACGACCAGGAGAATGGCCGCGACGAAGTCGATGTAATCATCAGCAAGCGGGCCATGCAGGAAACCGATCTGCTGGCCTTCCATATCGGTATCGATATCGGGGACCCAGGCGCCGTGATGTGCTCCTACAACGCCATCAACGGCGACTACGCCTGCCAGAACAAATACACGCTTACCGATGTGCTCAAGAAAGACTGGGCCTTCAAGGGCTTCGTGGTCTCTGACTGGGGTGGAACCCACAGCACGGTCAAAGCCTCGGCAGCGGGCCTAGATAACGAACAGCCGATGGACGACTTCTATGGCGAAAAGCTCAAGCAGGCGGTTGAGGCAGGCAAAGTCCCCATGCCGCAACTGGACGACCACGTGCGCCGCATCCTGCGTTCCATGTTTCTCGCCGGGCTCTTCGACTTCCCAACCCAGAAGAGCGTGGTCGATGTGGAGGGCGGCTTTGCCACCTCGCGCCGCATTGCCGAGCAGAGCATCGTTTTGCTTAAGAACAAGGATGGCGTGTTGCCGCTCGATCGCTCCACTGTGCACTCCATTGCCATCATCGGCCCGCACGCCGACACGGGCATGATCTCCGGTGGCGGATCAGCGCAGGTGGATCCGCCCGGGCAGCCGGCCGCACCCTGGCAGTCCCAGGTATGGTTTCCCACCTCGCCCTTGAAGGCGGTGAGCGCCGTGGATCCAGCAGCCCAGGTAACCTTTGATTCCGGCGCCGATCCGGCCGCAGCCGCGGCTGTGGCCCGTAAGGCGGATGTGGCCATCGTCTTCGTCTATCGCTGGATGAGCGAAGGAACCGATCTGCCCAATCTCTCCCTGCCCGGCAACCAGGATGCGCTCATCGAGCAAGTGGCCGATGCGAATCCCCGAACCGTCGTAGTGCTCGAGACCGGCACCGCCCTCGTGATGCCGTGGATCGACAAGGTAGCCGGAGTGATGGAGGCGTGGTACGCCGGCAGCAAGGGCGCGGACGCGGTGGCCAACGTTCTCTTTGGCAACGTGAACCCGAGCGCCAAGCTACCCATGACCTTTCCCCTTAGCGTGGCCGACCTACCCCATCCGGACCTGATGAAACCGCCTCCGGGACATAACGCGGGCGCAGGCGCCGTATTAAAGCCCGAAGAGGCCAAGCCGACCTTCAGCGTGCATTACAGCGAAGGATTGAAGGTTGGGTACAAGTGGTACGACGCGGAAAACAAGCCCGTCCTTTTCCCCTTTGGATACGGCCTTTCCTACACCACCTATCAGTACTCCGATCTGAAGGTCACGGAGGGCAAGGAGCCCACCGTTCAGTTCACGGTAAAGAATGCTGGTGCGCGCGCCGGGGCGGAAGTGGCCGAGGTCTATGTAGCCTTGCCGGCCAGCGCAGACGAACCTCCCAAGCGGCTAGCAGGCTGGAGCAAGGTGCAACTGAACCCGGGTGAGAGCAGAGAAGTCACCCTGCCGATAAATCCCCGCGAGTTGTCTATCTACGACGAGAGCACCGACGCCTGGAAGCAGCTGCCCGGTCGCTACACCTTCATGGTAGGGGGCTCATCCAAAGACCTGCCCCTCCATCACGAGATCAACCTCCCCTAGCAGGCTGCAAAAAACTCATGCTTTGTATCAGGGCAGGACTCTACAGGCTGCGGAAAAACTCATGTTTTGTGTCAGGGCACGACTCTACAGGCTGCAAAAAAACTCATGCTTTGTATCAGGGCACGACTTTAGTCGGGCCGTAAACGCTTGAGAATATGACGGGCTTTAGCCCCTGAGGTTGCTTCTCCTGCGCGGTGCCAGAAATCAGCAATTCCCATCGGCTTGCAACCACTAGCCGCTTCTCGTTATCGTGGTCAAGTCCGGCGAAAGGTTCAACCACATGTCTTCGTCACGCCGTCAATTCATAGGATCGCTCACCGCCGCTGGGCGCAATGGCGCCATTAAGCCGAGCCGCGCACGCCTTTGCCGCAACCTGCCCCTTTCACCTCTCAGTAATCAACGACGAGATAACCCCCGACTTTGGCCGCGCCTGTGAGATTGCCACCAAGGACTTCGGCCTCCACTGGATCGAATTGCGCTCCATGTGGAACAAGAACGTCACCGATCTCGACGCCAAGGAGATCGCCGAATCCAAGCGAATTCTGGAAAAATACCAACTCCGGGTGACCGATATAGCCAGCCCGCTCTTCAAGGTGGACTGGCCCGGAGCGCCACTCTCCAAGAGCAGCCCCAAGCGCGACCAGTTCCACGCCGACTTCGATTTCAAGCAGCAGGATCCATTGCTGGAACACTGCATCGAGCTGGCCAAGCAATTCCAAACCGACCGCATCCGCTGCTTCGATTTCTGGCGCCTGGACGACCAGGCCCCCTATCGCGCCGCCATCAACGACAAGCTACGCAAGGCCGCGGAGACCTGCGCGAAAAGCAACCTGATCCTGCTGCTCGAGAACGAGATGGCCTGCAACACCGCCACCGGAGAAGAATCAGCCGCGGTTCTGAAAGCGATCCCCAACAAAAACTTCATGCTCAACTGGGACCCGGGAAATGCCGCCGCCCTGGGAAGCACACCCTACCCTGACGGATATCGCCTGCTACCGCACGACCGCATCGGTCATTGCCATGCGAAAGATGTAGTGCGCCAGCCGGGCAAGAAATATGAGTGGGCGCCAGTGGGTGCGGGCGTGGTGGATTGGGTGGGTCAGTTTCGCGCCTTCGCCAAGGATGGCTATCACTATGCCGTCAGCCTGGAAACGCATTGGCGCGGTGCCGGCACCGCGGAGGCCTCCACCCGCGTCAGCATGAAAGGGTTAAAGGAAACACTCAGCAAGGCCGGCCTAAACTGCTGAAATGATTCCTACTGCTTGAGGGCTCGCACGAAAGCTCACTTCCCATCGCACGGGCTGCTGCTGCCCTTGAAAGCTGACCATCAGCGCGTTACCGGTCAGCGAATGTTTCTCTGGAATCTCCTCATTTCCCTTGCCGACCACGCTGAGATGTTCGACGGCAAAACCTTTGGGCAGGTAGAACCAGAGAGAATACGGCTCGTCGGGCACCGTCTCAGACGTTCCGGATAGCTTGTTCTTGGAAGGATCCCACTCCTGATCCACGATGGAATAGGCGCCGGTGATGTGGCGAGAATTCCCAATCAGCTGCGGTCGAGGGAGCACCGGATGGATGGACAACACCCGCGTGTCGTGCGGTTCGATGTCGATCGCGATCTCATCGGAGAACACACCGAGCACCTTCTGATTCCAGAAATCGAAGGCGACATAGCTGGCGCTTGCGTCGAGCCCCAGTTTATCCCGCAGTGAAATCTTCCGGTTTACGGCTTCGGAACGCCAGTTGGTGAAGCCTGCAACATCGTACGTTCCTGACTTCTCATTCACTTTCAGATCAAGGATCTCAGGATAATTGTGAATATAGGAGTCCGCGCGCATCTTGCGAAAGGTCGTGTCCCGCGAGTCAGTTCCGCGGCTGAAAAGATCCAGCGGAATGATCGGCATGGTAGGCATCGTCTGCTGCAGGAGTTTGAGTCGTTCCTGCGGCAGATCCGCCATCACATTCCCCACCGGGTAGGCCACGCCCGTCAGGGAGATGAAGCTGACGATGGTGCGGGCTTCCTGCTCCGTTACCCCCACCCCGGTAACAGGATCTTCCCGGCTGACAATCTCGTGCAGTACATCCGGCAGCCGCTTTGTCCTGGCTTCCTCCATCGTCATGGGCTTGCCAAGTTCAACCCCTTCGCCCGGCATCACGTAAGCGAAGATGTGATTCGAGAAGGCGTTCCCATTGATGGAACTGAAGAGGGCATACATCCCCTGCCAGTTGTTGTAGACGTCGTGACCGTTGAAGAAGGAATTGAAGTAGCCGACCCCATTGAGCGGCATGCCGGCCGGACATCCTTCGAGGAACACCTGCGGTCCAATGGTGTCGCGGATGACTTTCATCCGGTTGCGATAGACAACGACAGGATCCGACGACTTGTCGTAAAGCTTGTCCTTGTCGAGCTCCGGGAAGGCCAGCGGAATCGAACCCTCCCCGTCAAACTTGTAATACTCGAAACCCCATTTATCCAAAGTGGTAAATAGTTCCCGAAGAAAACTCACCACCTCGGGATTGCTGGAGTCAAGGACAGGTGTGTGGTAATCGGGAATATGGCCGCCTTCGACGCTGCGCAGGTACCACTCCGGATGCTTGGTAAGGGCGCCCGCATAAACATTAGGCACGATCCAAAGCCCCGCGCGGAATCCCTTGGACTTTATGTAGTTTGTGAGCCACTCCGGGCCATGCGGGAACTTCGTTTTGTCCCAGTTCTCGATCCAGTAATGTTCCCCATCTTTTCCGCGGTCAAACCCATCGTCCAACTGCACAAACTGAAATCCGTAGGGTTTGAGGTTCTTTGCCAGCCAGTCCGTATTCTGGACGATGTCCTTCTCGGTGACGTCTTTGTAGTAGCCGGTCCAACTCGACCACACCATGGGAGCCGTGCTGAAGTAGCTGTCATCGAACGGTACGTAAAAAGGCACACCGAGAGTCTTGGTGTAGTAGTCGGGAACAAGGCGGATGTAGGTGTTCCCGGGAACGGGCATACGTACATCCATCAGACTTGGATCCTGATCTGCGCGGCGTAATGTTGTCTGGTCCGAGAATTGAATCACCGCATCCTGCTTACGGTCGAACAAGCTGTGAAACGCCGATCCCGAGACCAGCCCCAGCGAGAAATACATAACCTCAGGATTCTTTAGAGGAAGAAAGGACTGGTTGCGCGTTTCCGTCCCCCCATACTCGAGCGGCGCTTCATCGGTCCCGATCCAATCGACGGGAAATCCCTGCGGGTCCAGCACGCGCGCAGGTATCCGGTTGGAAGGAGCCGGCGCCTTCGCCGTGAGCACAGCGTTTGTCGCTGTACTCGAGATCTTGAGCATGTTGCGGCTGATGTCAAAGTTCCAGGCAGTGATGGGGTGAACCGTATGTATGGTGAGTTGCGATTGACTCGTTTGCTCGGCCGACCACCCGGTCAGGGGCAGAATCGCGTTCTGGTCTCCGAGGTTAATCCGGACATCCTGCGAGAACAATGCCCAACTCCTGCTGCGAAATGCTGAGTACGCTTCGTTCTTGATCGGCAGTAATTGTCCAGCCCTGGCTATGGATGGCGAGCGGCTCTGCCGCATGGGCATTGCTGGCCGCAACCATAAAGAAAGCCGACACAGCGATCGGCAACAAGCTCTGCATTTCTTCCTCCGCGCGGTTCTTTGCGTCCTGGCCGAACGGTACCAGCAACGCCGTCACCGAGCCAGGATAATCGGATTTAAAGTGAGGATACAAAGGAGTGCGATGAAACGACGGTGGGCATTCGTGGCGCTGATTGTCTTTACCGCGAATGTGTTCGCGGCTGAAACCAGGAAATCAGGAAAATAGTCCCACCCGATTAATCTCCCAAGCCAGGTTTCGCTTGCGGATCGCTGACCTCTTTGGCATAGAACATATGCGAAATCCGGGGCGGCTCGTTGCCGTGATGGAAGCTCAAGACGCGCTCGCGGATCGCGAGATCCGAGGCTGTGAAGCGCTCCCGCTGCCGCAAGTACTCAAGCCATGATTCAGTGACAAACGTCTCGTTGAGATGTCCCGGATCCGAAGCATCCTGGTACACGCCCCAGCGAATCGCTCCGTCGCGCAACCGCACATCGCGCAGTTGATGCATGGCTTTGGTAAACGCGGCGTAGTCCCTGGGGTCGATATGGTAATCGATCGACACCCGAACCGGCCCGTCGCTGTCTTCTCGTTCCGACGCCAGCTGAGGCGCGGGCAGCGCGTAGTGATGGGGACTGAAATCGGGCTGCACTCCGCGCAGCACATGGAAGCGCCGTGACAAGGGAAGAGTCACCGCCAGGCCTGCGGCCGCGCACATCAGCGACTTTGAAGTGGAAACGTGCTCTGCGATAAAGCCCCAGATCACTCCGCCCAGGGCCATTCCGCCGGCGAAGATCATCTGGTAGGCGCCCAGAGCCCGCGCCTGCACCCATGCCGGAACCGATACCTGTACGGCGAGGTTCAGAGTCGACATGGCGCTGGTCCAGGCAAACCCGCCGGCAATCAGCATGAGGATAAGGATCAGCGGCACCTTTACCAGTGCCAGTACCGCCAGCGTGGCCACAAAGACACCGGTCGACCAGGCGATGATGGCGTCTGCCGATAGCACCCTGCGGACCCGCGGTAGATTGGTGGCGCCGATGACCGCGCCGAAGCCCATGCTGCCATTCAGGATGCCGTATCCCATAGCTCCCTGGTGCAGATCGTTGCGGGCCACCACCGCGAGCAAGGCCCAGACGGCGCTCACGAAGACGGTGAACATGAGCGTCCGCATAAAGGCCGCCTGCAGCATCGGGGCGTAGCGAAGATAGCGGATGCCGGCGCGGACGGAACCACGGATACGTTCGGCCGGCAGCGCGCTCTTGAACACCGGGTTGCGCTTCCAGCGATACAAAACCAGGATCACTCCCACAAAGGAAAGGGAATTGAGCAGAAACACTGACGCCGCGCCGGTGGTGGCATGAGCGAATAGCGCGATGGCCAGGCCGCCCAGGGCGGGGCCCAGGGCGCGGGCGAGGTTAAACCCTGCGCTGTTCAGGGAGATGGCGTCGGGCAGCTGCGCCCGGGGAATCACCTCCGGCACAATCGCCTGCCAGGCCGGACTGTTCATGGCCGCCCCGATGTTCAGCAGGAAGGTCAGAATCAGCAGGATCCAGGGAGAAATAATGTCGAAGAACGTGAGCACGCTCAGGATGGCGACCGCCACCAGCATCCAGGCCTGCCAGAAGATGAGCAACCGGCGGCGATCGAAAATATCGGCCGTCGCCCCCGCCAATAGACCCAGGATGACCACCGGCAGGCTAGCCGCGGTCTGCATCAGGGCGATGAGCAAGGGAGACGGGGTAAGCACCGTCATCAGCCAGGTGCCGGCCGTATCCTGCATCCATCCGCCCAGGTTGGACACAATCGAGGCCAGCCACAGATCGCGAAAAAGCGGCACAGAAAGCGGCTCAAAGCCGCTGAGCTTTTTTTCCGTCTCCAGTTGATCTGTTTTGAGAGTCGTCATGGGGGATACGGGGCCGGTGGCTCCATTATCCCAGAGTGCCGGGGCTTACTTGCCCGGATGTGCCGCATGTGCAACACCAATCTCCCGAAAAAGACGCGGAAGACTTTCTTTGTATTCCTCCGTCTTTATGTGCAGGCGGGAGGGACACAAAATGAGCACAGATCTAGTAGTCGCCCGCGGGCAACAGGTAGTAGGCCTCTTGCTGTCGACCGTGCCCCTAGCCGAGCGAATGTTGCTTTACAACGTGCTCCTGGCAGCCTGGCTCATGCTTCCCGAGCGCACCCGTGCAAATCCTGCGCCGTGGCCGGCTCCGCCTCTAGCCAAAACTGCAGCCATCCGCTTAGGATCACAAACCTGCCGGGTCTCGCGCACCAGTCAGCGTTAGAAGGGAAGAGTTCGTCCAGCAAGTTACCGGTTACCAGCCGATAAACGACCCGGCTGGCGATGCTGAACCTGACGGGCGTATCCTAAACCTGTCGTGAACCTGCTCTTCGCAATCGCGCGCACCGAACCAAAGATCTCTCTCCCGTGCTATTGCTCGCGCTACTCATTACCCAGGCCGCGTCCACCGTATGCGGGGCACAGTGTGTGCAACACCAGCTTCCGACTCCCGCTGCTCATGCGATGGCACATTGCCATTCCATGCAGCAGCCTGAGTCCAACGGTCCCGTACTAGATACTTGCCAAACCGGAACACATCCCATCTGCGTGACCGATCTACTGGCCAACACCCAGGGCAAGGCCGCACCCCGGCTCATACTCCACGCAAATCTCCGCTCAGTCGCCCTTCTCCCGCACCAAAATTCCCCTCACTTCGAAACCACCTCCCGCCTGCTTCGAAGTAGCACTAACTCCTCGCCCCTGATCACCGCTCTGCGCGTATAGACCCGACCCCCGGGCCTTTTCAAGTAGAGGGAGAGTCTCGCACTCATCCCTTCGTCCTCCCGCAGGTCGATCCTTCCCGGAGTCAATATGAGTAACCGACGCACCTTTCTCCATCGCGCCTTCGCATCCGGCGCGGCCCTCTTCGCGGCCCGCGGCCTATCCGCGCAAACCATGCAAATGAACATGCCGATGCCGAAGCCGGCGACCCCAGATCGCCACCGCCGCCCCCCACACCCAATCCCCACGGCCACGCCAAGCCCTCTTCGCCCACCTCCCCGGTACCGGTAGTAACCACAGACGTAGGCGATCTGGCCTACACCATGGACGGCAACGCCAAGGTCTTCCACCTCGTAGCCGAAGTACTAAAGCAAAAAATCCACCCGGACAAAACCATCGACGCGTGGGGATTCAACGGCAGCGCGCCCGGCCCGACCATCCAGGTCAACCAGGGCGATCACGTCCGCGTCATCTTCGACAACCACTTGCCCGAGCCAAGCTCCATCCACTGGCATGGCTTCGAAGACGCGGTTGGCTACGACGGCATGCCGGGCATCAGCCAGGAGCCGGTGAAACCGGGCGCCCGCTTCGTCTACGAATTCGACATCCACCAGGCAGGGACCTACTTCTACCACTCCCACATGGCGATGCAGGAGATGACAGGAATGCTGGGCGGCTTCATCATGCATCCCCGCACGCCCTACCATCCCCACTGCGATAAGGATTTTCTCCTGCACCTGCAGGAGTACCAGGTGCTGCCCAACAACACCGTCCCCAACACCATGAACATGGAATACAACTGGCTCCTGCTCAACGGCAAGGCAGGCCCGGCAGCCACGCCGTTGATTATTCGCCAGGGCGACCGCGTACGCATTCGCTTTGTCAACCTGGGCATGGATCATCACCCCATGCATCTTCATGGATACACCTTCCAGGTAACCGGAACCGAAGGCGGCCGCATCCCCGAGACCGCATGGTGGCCGGGAAACACAGTACTGGTAGGCGTAGCCCAGGCGCGCGACGTGGAGTTTATCGCCGATCGCCCCGGCGACTGGATGCTGCACTGCCACTTGCCGCACCACATGATGAACCAGATGTCGTCGAATGTGGGCAGCATGAACCGCATGGGAAACACTTCAGACACGGAGACCATCAACGGGCCGCTCTCCCAGAAGGCGATGCCCGGCATGGCCGCGCCCGGCGATATTGCCGACAACGCAGATACAGTCCCCGGCTTTCCTCAGGATGCCTACATGGAAGGGCCCGCCATGGCCATGGACTCCATGGTGGAGAAGCCGGAGAACTACTTACTTCGCCCCGGTTGGAGCGGCTTCATGATGGGCATGATGAACTTCGTCAGGGTACTGCCGCCGGACAAATACGACCAGGTGATGGCCCGTATGAAGCAGGCGCAAAGGCCGAACGATCCCTACGGATCGCTACTCGAGCGCGTTTCCTAACCTTTCCCGGAGAACACCATGAAGAAACTCGCGCTCCTGTTGTGCTTGGTCACCCTACCGCTTTTCGCGCAAAATGGGCAGCAGCCACCGATGGCCGGCATGTCTATGGATAAGATGGATCATTCGTCGCCGCCACAGTTGTCGGTCCCGCCGCCGGAGCTGTTGCAGGGAATCGCCGGCCGCGCTCCGCTCAAGCTGGAAGCCTTTCTCGCCATGGCCGACCACAATAATCCGACCCTGCAACAGGCCGCGGCCATCATCCGCCGCTCGGAAGCGGAAGCCAGGCAGGCTGGCGCTCTACCCCAACCCCACCGTCGGCTACGAGGGCGACCAGATTCGCGGTGGCTCCTACGGTGGCGGAGAACAGGGCGGCTTTGTCGCGCAGAACATCGTGCTGGGCGGCAAGCTCGGCCTTCGCCGCAACATTTACGAGCAGCAAAAGCAGTCCGATACGATTGCTGCCGAAGCCCAGCTCATGCGCGTGCACAACGACGTCACCCAGATGTTCTATAGCGCGCTGAGCGCTCAGCGCACGGTGGAGGTGCGCGGCCGCCTCACGGCTCTAGCCCGCGATGCCGCCCAAACCGCGCACCGGTTGGCCAACGTGGGCCAGGCGGATGCACCCGACGTCCTGCAGGCCGAAGTCGAGGCGGAACAGGCCGAGATCGACTACACCGTCGCTCAACGAATATTTATTCAAAGATTCAAGAGTCTCGCCGCCTTGGCCGGCAATCCAACCGCAGAGGTCGCTTCTCTCGACGCGGCGTTCGACACCCCGCCGGAGATCGATCCATCTCACATCGTGGACACCATCGTGCAGCAAAGCCCCTCGGTCAAGCAGGCGCAACAGCAAGTGGTGATCGCCGAGGCGCGGCTGAAGGATGCCAAGCGTGAAGTGGTGCCCGATCTGCAGTTGAGGGCAGGGGAACAAGCCAATCTGGAGCAGCTCCCAGAAGCTCCGGGCAAAAAGACGGGAGCGCAAAGTTTCGCCAGCGCGGGCATCGAGCTGCCGCTCTGGAACCGCAACCAGGGCAACACGCGCGCGGCGGAAGCAGAGCTCGAGCAGGCCCGGCAGGAGGTAACGCGAACACAACTATCCCTGCGGCAACAAGCCGAGGTGCTGGCGCAGAACTATCTATCCGCCAAGGGGGAAGCGGAGCGCTACCGCACAGCTCTCCTCCCCCGCGCCCGCCGCGCCTATGAGCTTTATCTCGATAAGTATCAAAGCATGGCGCAGGCGTATCCTCAGGTGATCGTCTCGCAGCGCACTCTCTTCGAGCTTGAGGTGCATTACATCGACTCCCTCGATCGCATCTGGCAGAACGCCATTGCGCTCCAAAACTTTACTCTGCAGGGCGGCCTCGAAAAGCCTGCCGATGCGCGATGAAAGGAAGACAGCATTGAATCTGCAACTGTGGTTGATCCGTCACGGAGAAACGGAATGGAGTCTCTCCGGCGCCCATACCAGCAGAACCGACATCCCGCTCACCGCGCGCGGAGAAGAACGCGCCGAAAAAATCAGGGACTATCTCGCGCATCGTAAGTTCAGCCTGGTACTGACCAGTCCGCTGCAGCGCGCCCGGGAAACCTGCCGTGTCGCCGGCTATGCCGATGTCGCGCAGATCGACGAGAACCTGCGCGAATGGGATTACGGCATCTTCGAAGGACACACCACCGCAGAGATCCGCAAGGAGCGGCCTGACTGGTCCATCTGGGACTCTCCTATACCTGAAGGGGAGCCTGTCGAGCACGTCGCTGCCCGGACCCAGCAAGTCATCGATCGAGCCGTGAAGGCCGGCGGCCAGGTCGCCTTGTTCGCCCATGCCCATGTGCTCAGGATTCTCGCCGCCACCTGGCTTAGTCTGCCTCCGCGCGCGGGCAGCCTGCTGGCGCTGGGCACAGGCTCGGTGAGCACGTTGGGCTTCGAGCGCGAAACCCGGGTGATCGAAACTTGGAATCGGTCCTTTGAAATCGAGGATTGAGCGTGAGGGCGTCCGTCGTGTTCTCAGACAATGTTGCTGGTGCTTAGAACGCGATCCGCGCCAGCAATACCCCCAGCCACACCGCGATCAGTCCCAGCAGAACGCTGAGCGTTACATAGAGGGTAGCCATCAGGAATGCGCCTGTTTGCAGAGCGGTGAACGTCTCCCATTCGAAGGTGGAGAAGGTACTGTAAGCCCCGATGAAGCCGATCGGGATCAGGAACCTCCACGCCGGATTGACATCCGTGTGTCGTCCGAGCCACGTCAGGGAGAAACCAATGATCAGGCAAGCCGTCATGTTGACCAGGAACGTGCCATAAAAAAATCGCGTGCCCATCCGGCTGGCCACGGCCGAACCCACCGCGTAGCGTGCCAGGGATCCCAGGGCGCCCCCGACTGCGATAAGAAGGTATTTCTGCAAATGCAACCTCCACAAAAATGCACCCACTACCGCTCCAGAGTCCTCGAGCAGGCGACTCCCCACGTGGGTGAAACTCAGTTTGGACAGGGAGGTCGTCGAGGGCGTGACTCCGCGACGGGCGTCCCGTCAGGAGTCATCATCTGTCGAGCCGAAGAGGCAGAACAGCGGTTGAAGGTGAACTCCTTCACCTCAGCATACCTATCTACATAAGCCGCTCAGGCGCTGCTTGTCAATCCCTTAGTCCTTCTTACCACCGCCCGATGAACCACGAATGCTGGACCATTGGACTATCCGCTCTTGACAAACTCCTATACACTTGTCGGGCATCAGGACGCCTATGACAAGCACAGCCACCGTAAGCAAGGCTCAGCAGGATCCCCGCGTAACTGCCAGATTGATCGCGCGCATCAAGCGGCTGATTGCGGATGGCTCCGTCTCACCCGGCTCCAAATTCCCCCCTGAGCGCGAGATGGCGAAGGAATTCGGAGCCAATCGCGCATCCGTGCGCCAGGCGCTCAAAGTACTGGAAATGATGGGCGTTCTTTCGCAGCGGGTTGGCGATGGCACCTATCTCTCAGAGAGCGCGGAGACCATCCTCAACGAGCCGATCGATTTCCTCGTGCTGCTGGACGACCTCTCCCACCATGAGCTCTTTGAAACCCGGCTTATCGTCGAGCCGGAACTTGCCGCCCGGGCCGCGGAGCGCGCGACCGCCGAAGATATCTCCACGCTGCGCAACGCCGTGCTCGCTCTGGAGCGCAGCAAAGCCACGCGCGATCGCCTTGAGGCGGACATGGCTTTTCACAACGCCATTTTCCGGGCCAGTGGAAACCGCATCTGCCAGCTGCTCTTCAAGGGAATTCACCGCACCGTGCTCACCAGCATGAAGGAGCTGTCAGAACGTGTTTCGGTCGAACAGCCGCTCAAGTTCCACCGCAAGATTTACGCCGCGATCCGCGCCCGCGATGCGGAAGCCGCCCGCTGCGCGATGCGCGATCATATTCTCGATGCGCGCTCCCTGCTCACCAGGAAATCCTGAGCGGCTCAGCCTTTTATGGGTTGTGAAAAATCTCCTGCATCTTTGTCCAACCGGTCGCACCAGGCAGAGGAATCTGCATAGCATCCGTCTGGCTGAGCCACTTGATATTGCGAGGCTCCTTCGCCAGTGCTTCCGCATCGGCCTTAGCGTCGCTTCCCGTGTACTCGTAGTACGCGAACTCTAAATAGTGATTCTCATCCATTTTCTGGATGTAAATCGAAAAGTTGTGCATGTGATATTTGTCCAGCAAATCACGAACGCCCGGGTTGGACGCCGCGTGCAGTGCTTCGTAGGCTGAGATCCGATCGGGCTTGACGCCGATCACCATGCCGATTCGCGCCGGCCGGCTCTGTTGACCATGGCCATAGAATCCGATCCCCAGTAGACCGCCCCGGCCAGAAATGCGACCAGAACAATTCTCTTCATCCTTACCTCCCTTTACTAGCGCACCCATGATTGCATTTCTCACCCTAAGGAGAGAAGGGAAGAATGGATCAACCAAACCAGGGACGAGACGAAAGCTTTTGCGGAGGAGAGGCCCGGCGGGGGACCGAATTCAGTCCCGAAGGGACGGCTGAGAGTAGCCCAGGACGTACCCGGATTTCCTGTGCAGGTTGGTGGATCCAAGGAGCCTCCTGCGGCTTTCCGTGAAGAAAGCCGCATACGCAGAGCTATCTAGAGCAGCGTGCAGGAAATCCGGGGGAGTCCTGGGTTTATTGGACATAGATCCGAAGTCCCGAAGGGACGGCTGAACGTTGCACAGGACGCCAGTCCGGGCCATTTACAATCAGCATACGGGACTCGGTCTGTAAAGGGGTTCTCGCAACCCTTGCCAACTACCAACGCAATGGTTCATCATTTCAGAACTCATGCGCCTAGATTCCCACCAGCACTTCTGGCATTACAGCCCCACCGAGCACACCTGGATGACCGACCAGATGTCCATCCTGAAGCGCGCCTTTCTCCCCCAGGATCTGCAGCCATTGCTGGCCAGCATTCACTTCGACGGCTGTGTCGCTGTGCAAGCGCGGCAGAATCTAGAGGAGACCCGATGGCTACTCGAACTCGCCGACCAGTACGACTTCATCAAGGGTGTGGTCGGTTGGGTGGACCTGTGTTCAGAAGACCTACGCAACCAGCTGGAGAAATTCGCTCCCCATCCCAAGCTCGTAGGCGTGCGCCATATCGTGCACGACGAACCCGACGACAATTTCATGCTGCGGCCGGACTTCCGTCGTGGCATCTCGCAGCTGCGAGACTTCGATCTGACCTATGATCTGCTGCTCTTTCCCCAGCACCTGAAGGTCGCCGTGAAGCTGGTGGAAGAATTCCCCGAGCAGCCGTTTGTCCTCGATCACCTCGCCAAGCCGAGAATCGCCGAGCAGCTCTTCTCTCCCTGGCAAGAGGATCTGCACCAGCTAGCGAAGCTCCCCAACGTTACCTGCAAGCTCTCTGCCATGGTAACGGAGGCCAAATGGAACCAATGGCGCCCCGAAGACTTCCACCGCTATCTGGACATCACCTACGCGGCGTTTGGCTGGAGCCGTCTCATGATCGGTTCCGATTGGCCGGTGTGCACGCTCGCGGGTGAGTACGAGCCGGTGATGAAGATCGTGATGGATTACATCCAGCAATTCCCGGCAGAAACCCAAGCCGCGATCCTTGGCGAAAATTGCGCTCGCTTCTACCGCATCGATGCTTTTAAGCGAGGACTTCGGCCATAGCCGCCCAATCCATGGCCATCTCTCCGATCGATGTCATCGTCATCGCCGTCTACCTGGTTGGGATCACCGCCTTCGGTATCAAGATGGGCTACCGGCGGAACGCCTCTTCCCAGCAATATTTTCTGGCCAACAAATCGCTCGGCTGGTTCACCGTCGGCGCCGCCGTCTTCACTTCCAATATTTCCACCATCCACCTCGTGGGCTACGCGGCAGGTGGAGCAAGAGACGGCCTGGTCATCGGCAATTTCGAGTGGATGGCATGTTTCATCCTCATCCTGCTGGCGTTGATGTTCGCCCCGTTCTATATCAATTCCGGCGTGGCCACGCTGCCGGAGTTCATGGAGCGCCGCTACTGTCCTGAGGCGCGCACCTTCCTCGCCGTGATCGGGATCCTTGGCGCATTGCTGATACACATCGGCATCAGCCTCTTCGCCGCTGCGAAGGTCTTCGAGAGTCTGCTCGGCGTGCCCATGTTTGCCACCATCGTTGTACTCTCGCTGTTTACCGTCACCTACGCGGCTCTCGGCGGACTCAAGGCTGTAGTGATGACGGAAAATATCCAAGTCGTGCTGCTGTTGGGCGGTGCAATCCTGATGACCGTCCTCGGCATACGCGCCCTGCCGGGCGTGGGCGTGCACAATATAGCAGCCTTCCAGCACGCCGTCGCGCCCGGACAACTGCACATGCTGCAGCCGGTCATCAACGCCCAGGGACATCTCAATGAGTTTTCCTGGCTGGCCGTTGTGCTTGGCTATCCCATCCTCGGCATCTGGTATTGGTGTGCGGATCAGACCCACGTGCAGCGCGTGCTGGGCGCGCATACTTTGAAGGACGGACAGAATGGCGTGCTCTTTGCCGGCTTCCTGAAAATCACGCCCGTCTTTCTCATGGTCTTCCCCGGCGTGATCGGTTACGTACTCTGGCAAAGAGGCGCGATCCATCTCACGAATGTGCCTGGGACGGCCCATCCGGACTACAACACCATGCTACCGTCGTTGATCGCTTATCTCATCCCCGTCGGGGTACGCGGTTTGATCGCCGCCAGTCTGGCCGCCGCGCTCATGAGCTGCATGGCGGCAGCGCTTAATAGCTGCGCAACCCTTATCTCCATCGACGTGGTCAAGCGCCTCCACCCGGAAGCCACCGATGCTCGCGTGGTGCGTGTAGGGCGCATCACCACCGGCGTGATTATGGTGCTGGCCATGTTGTGGTCCACGCAGGGCGACCAGTTCGGCACCATCTTCGAAGCGGTCAACAAGATTCCCATGACCTTCGCGCCGGCGGTAACCACGGTCTTTGTGCTCGGCGTCCTATGGAAGCGAGGGACCAGGCAAGCAGCCATGGCGACCCTTTATTTCGGGTCGCTCATCGGCGTGATTTATTTCCTCGTCGATCTGCCCAGCACCGGCCGATGGTTCCTGCCCCCCAGCCGCCTCACGGACTTCGGTGGCTTCGTCACCGATCCGGTGCAGGGTTTAGGCATTCCATTCATGCTCGCGGGGCCAATCATCACCGTGGCCTGCGTGGCCATCTACGTCGTCACCAGCCTGCTGACCCCCGCTATGGATCAGGCTCAGGTCTCAAAAGTCTGTTGGGATCATCCGCTGGCATTTCTCCAGGGACCAGTCAGGGCAGTCAGTGACCCGCGCATCATATCCGTCTTATTATTGGCAACCGTCGGTGTGTTTTATTACCTGCTCCGGTGAGGGCGCATACGCATTTCCCTATGCTCCAGCGTCGTACGGCAGAAAGACCGTGAAAACCGTACCGTGACTAGTCGCGCGCTGACTCGACCTAATCCGTATGGATCCTTTATGCCGTTCCACAATGTCACGGCTAATCCAAAGGCCCAGGCCTGTTCCACTGACTCCCTTAGTGGTAAAAAACGCCTCAAAGATCCTCGATGACGTTTCGCGCGTCATGCCCGAGCCGGTATCGGCTATGGTAAAGACAAGGCCCTCTCTGCCGGTCGTCTTGTCGCTCCCGTCCCGTGTACGCAAGAACAGTTGTCCGCCTTGCGCACTCATTGCATCGATCGCATTCCCAATGAGATTGCTCAGCACTTGCCGAATCTCCCCATCAAAGCAGAGCAGAGGAGAGACTGCTCGATCGCGCCTCGAGAGCGAAATGTCGGAATTGAAGAGACGGCCCTGAAAGATAGTCAGCGTGTCGTCAATCAGATCTTTGGCTGAAGTGAGTTTAGGCCTGGTCGATTGCCTGTGAAAGCGAAGGGTCTGATTGGTGATTGCCGAGACGCGGCGTAACTCTTCTTCGGCTTGCTTCAAATACTGTAGCGCTGTCGGATCAACGGCAGCTGTCTTCGCCAGATATACAAGGTTGGTTACCGATTCCAGCGGGTTGTTTATCTCGTGGGCAATCGAACTCGCAAGGCGTCCTACGGCGGCTAACTTCTCTGTCTGTAGAAGAACCTCTTCGGCGCGCTTGGCTTCGGTAACGTCCACGCCGAGTACAATAATGCCAGAGACCGTTCCGTCCGCATCACGCATGGGTTGATAAACAAAATCCAGGAAGCGTTGGTCTAGAACTTCCGAGCCGAGCCGGGCCAACTGGATCGGCGTACAACGACCGATGAATGGCTCTCCTGTTTGATACACCTTATCCAGGATCTCGATGAATCCCTGGCCCTCTGCTTCCGGTACAGCCTCGCGGATTGTTTTGCCAATGAGGCTCCGCGGTCCAAGCAGCTGCTGATAGAGAGGATTGATTCTCTCGAAGATATGCTGCGGTCCGCGTAACACCGTGAAAAAAGCAGGAGCTTGCTGAAAGAGGTCGCCGAGCCGATTCAGCTCTTGCCGTAATGCTTGGTCGGCTATCTGCTTTTTCGTGGTTTCGGTACAAATGACAAGCGTGCCGCCGATATTGCCCGCCAGGTCGCGAACCGGGCTATAAGCGTACGTCCAGTAAACATCCTCCAGGCAGCCGTCGCGAAGAATCGGAATGAGCTGGTTTTCCTGCCAGACGGTCTTCCCATGCATCATGACCTGCTCGATTTGTGGCCCAATGGTGGGCCACACCTCCGGCCAGCACTGCTTTCCCTTTTGACCGAGCGCCCGTGGATGCTTATCGCCACGGAGGCACTGGCGTAGGCGTCATTGTAAAACTGCACCAGATCAGGACCCCACCAGAGGAACATGGGGTGCGGAGAAGCCAGCAGGATATTGACTGTGATCAGCAATACGTCCGGCCATCTTGCGATGGGCCCGATCGGACGTCTGATCCCAGTCAAACATACGAGTCAGGTCGGCCATCTCGCCGGCTCCGAATATCTTGTCCGCTCTCGAATGGGATGGCGCAACAGCGAGTGTCGAAGTCCTTTGGAACTTGAAGCACGGTTTACGCGCCTTCCAGCGGACTGTTGAATTCATCGGCTGCTCCCTCATTCTACGCGCCTTACCCAGGTAACATCGGCTTTCGAGAGGATAACTCCTTCCCCGAGGTAGATGGGTTCGAGTCTGGCCCCAAGTCGCCCGCTGGTATCGTGTTGACTATGGTCAGACCCTGTTTTCTCGTCATCGATCGGGAGTTTCCCGGAAGCATCTCGACCCGAAAGTTAGTGATCGAGACCGCGAAGTTCAACGTATTAACCGCCTACTCGGCTCAAGAAGGTATTGACACACTCAGAATGTTTTCCGCGATTCATGGAGTCGTACTCGACTCAGCAATTCCTGGCATGTCTTGCGGGGAGCTCGTACAAGAGCTCAAAAAAGTTAAAGCAGGAATTCCCGTCATCGCAATTTGCGGACCTGGAGACAATCCTTGCCCTACCGCCGACCATGAGCTGGAGAGCTTCGACCCGCGACGACTGCTTGCTTTGTTGCAATCGTTGTTACCGAAGGAGGCAGACGCAATCGAAAAGAGGGAAGAACAATTAAATCGAGATCTGTAGTCCGCAAGCCTCGTCTTGCTCATCTGAGGGCTACCCTCGCAACGCGAGGGTGACCCTCATCACTAGGCTAAGGCTTCGTGATCAACCTACTTCTTGGCAGGCATCCAGAAGTCAGGATCCGCTTTCACCCAGGCTTCCGGCGGGTAGCTCATCTTGGGGTCGATGACGAATAGATTCGTTTGTCTCGATTCCACGCAGGCGGCCTCGAGCTCCTCCATTTTCTTCATGCCTTCTGCTCCCAGGGCCTCCTCGAACTGCTTTCCCTGGCCCTCCTCGGCGTCAAGGTCGGCGGCGGACTTGACCGAGATCAGAACCAGGTAGCCGCTGCCGGGCGAACCGTAAGCCTCCTCGTAGGTTCCAAAGTGGGCGCCGGGAACCTTCTTGTAGCCGTCGATCACCACCTTGACTAGCTCTTCCCATTCTCTGTAGTGTCCGGGACGAATGGTGAATTGCATGACCTCTTGGTAGCGGGCTCCGACGCGAAAACCGGGATCGAGACTTAAATCGTCCCGCTTGCTCCACACGCTGTAATCCTTGGACGAGAGCAAATCGCCGTCGGCGGCATTGGTGCGGTCGAGGGTAGCAGAAAGTGCTGAGTCGCTGGTGGCGTTCTTCTGCGCCGCAGCCATGTCGGCAAAGGAAGAGTAACCATGAAAGAACAGGGCCCGCGGCGGCCCAGACAGCGACACCATCGCATAGTAGTGGTTCGGAATCTTGTTTGCAGCCAGGGCGCGGGGATAAGCGCCTTCGACCATCTGATGAGGAGCGCCGTCCTTACCCGGTTTGGTGTACTCCCGGGAGATGACTAGTATCTTCGAGGTAGGGAGAACATCCTGGGCGAAAAGCGCGCAAGGTGCGCTACACGATAGCGTCATAAGCAGTGGAAGCGCGGCGCTGCTGTGGAATCGAAACTTCATAGGTCTTTCTCCTGAAGCTTGAATGGTGAATGAAGCAGGAACGGTTGAACAGGCGGCAAGGCTCTGCAGGCGGGCCTGACGAGAGAGGTACGGGTGCGAGCAATGAGGGGCCCTAAAAAAATCCGAGCGTGGCCGACAGACCCAGAGAGGGAAATCCAGTGAAAAGAGAAGTTGCGCGGAGTATAAGTGTCAGGGCTTGGCGAGGCAATACAATTCGCTGTATTGGCTCCAAAGCGGAACAAACGGCTCAGTGACGTCGCCCGACGGGCACACCCAGCCTTGGGACTTAATTGGTGGAGGTGCGGTACGCAACGACTTCCGATTGGGAGGCGCTTCCGTCCATGCTGTTCGATTGCAACAGTAGCTCAAAGTAAGGCAAGGCGCCATTCCCGCCCTTGATCTGCTGGAGGAAGGGCAGAAGACGCGCATCGTCGAAGACAAAATCCGCCGCCGACTCAGTCCCTGCCATGGAAGTTCCTTCCAGGATGAGTACGTCTCCAAAACCCTCCAGATTCGGGCGCAGGGCAATCAACCCGTACACCTTCTGCTGTGGGTCTACGCTATCCGCTTCATAGCGGGAAAGCTCGGTCCCGCGTGGTGAGCGATTGAGCACCACGAATGAGTGGCGTTGATGATCATGCAGTAAGACGAAGTTCATGTGATGCTCGAATAATTCGACCCACGGTGTTCCTTCCTGCGCACCCAGCAGGATGACGGGGCCGCTCTTCAGATCGTTTAGGCGAAGGTCCCTGGCGTAGCGAATCTGCGGGCGCCCCAAGGATATCCCTGGAATCTGATAGAGCTTGCTGACAATGTCAAGATCGACGATCGATGTATAACGCCGCGACCCTAATGTGCTGACTACCTCTGCCGTTGTACCGGCAGGAGCAATGATATGAGCCCGGTAGTCGCCGTTCAAATATTCTGCCAGTGATACCTTCTTCCCGGTGAGCGTCTGGAGACTGGTCAAACCAGTATCCGATGCAACAACCAGCGTGGGGTGATCCGGGCCAAAGAGTTTGCCCCACAGCGGATGTTTGATCGCCGCCACCTGCGTCTCCGCGCTGCCCCGAACCAGTAGATAGACGATGGCCACACAGGCCAAGACAAGCGCCACACTGAGAATCCAGAGTGAACGGAAGTTTCTGTCGGTTTGAGTGAGCGGCTCATGCTTCACCGGCGGGGCGATGGGATCTGCACCGCGCGCAAAGGAGAGGGTCTCCGCATGTGGCCTTGACAGCGTGCGCGGTTCGAAGACCGGCATGTAGCCACCCTTCGGAATCAGCAGACGAATTGGCTCCTGCGCACCCTCTTCGCTGAAGTACTGGTCGAGGCGTTGTCGCAGGCGGCTGGCATGAGAACGCACAATCCCGTCGGCCGAGGGATCATAGTTGGCCGGACGGTCGAAGAGTGCCTCGCCAATATTCAGTTCATTGATCTCGTCGGCGCGCCCCCGCAGGAAAAGGTCACAAATATAGATCAGAAAGCTGCAAAGGCGAGGCGATTTCACGAAGCAGGGCGAGGCAACGATGCGCTCTACCAACTCCCAGCGTGGGTCCCCTGCGATCCCCACGTTCCTTTCGAGTTGAGCGGTGCTTTCGCGCATGCGGTTTTCCCTACCTATCGGCTACACACCAGTACACACGCGCTGCATGAAAATCTCGTAAATGAAAATCTCCGCTTTTCACTGTTAAATCAACGCTACTGTAATGATTCACACCCTTTAAAAATTGCTGAAAACAGGAGACATACAGCCTTAACCCCGGTGTTGCTGCGAATTGACTGCGCTTCCGCCACGCACCTTGTTAGTGTTCGGGCATCCAGCGGGATTCCCTACAGCAGTTTCGCAATTGGTTTAAACCGAAGAGATGGGCCTGTTCGTGGTTTTCTCCCAAGGAAAACCACACTTCGCGATCTTTATCAGGCCACGTAATTGCGAAACTGCTCGAACAACTGCAGAAATTTGAAGGAGCCAATCGCATGCGCACCATGCCTGTCCACGGAAAGAACCCTCAGGCTTTGATTTCATCTATCTTGAAGATCGTTTCCAGTGCAACCAATGTGCTGGGCCTCTTGCTCGCGCTCACCCTCCTCGCAGCTCCGTGTGCCCACGCGCAGTTTGATACGGCAAGCGTGCTCGGAACTGTCAAAGACCCCAGCGGAGCAGGAATCGCCTCGGCTTCGGTGACGCTGTTGAGCCCGGCGAAGGGAGTGAGCGTCATTCGACAGACAGACGCCAACGGCAACTACGAATTCACCAACGTCCAGCCCGGGGAGTATTCGATCACCGTGACGTCGGCGAACTTTGAAAAAGAAGACACCGGCCGGTTCACAGTCACCGTGGGCGCCAGGCAGCGGGTCGACCTCACGCTGAGGATTGGCACGGATGCGCAGACCGTCCAGGTAACCGGAGCAGCGAGCCTCCTGGAAACAGACACGAGCGATCGTGGCGAGACCGTAGGCACACAGGAGGCAGTCAACCTGCCCTTGAACGGCCGCGCCTATGCCGATCTCTCGACACTGGTTCCGGGCGTCCGTGAGTCGTTGCTGGAAGTGCTCTCTCTGCCCAGCCGCGACGCCTCCTACAATGTCAACGGCCTGAATTCGATGGTCAACAACTTTCAACTCGACGGCATCGACAACAACGCGTACCAGAGCGCCAACCAGGGCTATTCGAACGAGGCCATCATTCCTTCGCCCGACGCCATCCAGGAGTTCAAGGTCGAGACTGACAACTACAGTGCCGAGTACGGACGAGCCGGCGGCGCCATCATCAATGCCACCATCCGCAGTGGTACCAACCAATTTCATGGCGTGGCTTACGACTATCTGCGCAACACGGTGCTGAACGCATATGGTCCGTTTATCGGCACCGGCGTAAAGCCGACCCTGGTGCAGAACCAATTTGGCGGGACGTTTGGCGGTCCGATCAAGCGCGACAAGCTCTTCTTCTTTGGTGACTACGAAGGTTTACGGAATGTGAATCGCGCGATTCAGACTGCGGTGGTCCCGACCGCAGCGCAGGCCAAGGGAATCTTTACCGATGCGCAAGGGAACCCGATCCCGCTGCAGAACCCGATTACCGGAACGCAGTATCCTGACGGTGTGATTCCGGTCTCCGACCAGAGCCCCTTTGCGGCAAACGTGTTGAGCATCCTGCAGGCGGATGCCGCGCCCAACCAAAACGTTGCGGCGGGTGGAAGCAATTTCGTCTCCGCCCCCGCCAATACGGTGACGGTGAACAAGGGCGATGGCCGCATGGATGCGTACATTAGCCCCCGGTCGACGGCCTTCGCACGCTACAGCCAGGCCTCCTGGGTCTACTTCCTGGCGCCCAACATTCCCGGGCTGGCTGGCGGCAACAGCAACGGCACGCTCTATGCGTATACCAAGCAAGTCGCCGCCGGCTATAACTTCACCCCGACGCCGAATTCCATTCTGCAGCTTCGGCTGGGCCTTACATGGACCAGGAGCGGCAAGGCGCCCGTTAATATCGGCGCCACCAACCTGCTCGCGGAGTACGACATTCCAAACATCCCGACTAATCCCACCATCACGGGCGGCCTGAACAGCCAGGCTGTAACCGGATATTCACAATTTGGCCGGCAGACAACCAATCCCCAGTTCACCAATCCCTACGACGCAAATCCCAAGGTCAACTACAGCATTTTGAAAGGCCGCAACAGCTTCAAGATGGGAGGCGAATACGGCTACTTCAACATGGCGATCTCCGACTTCCACCCGCAATTCGGTGAGGATATCTATGGCGGGCAGTTCAGCCGCACTACCAAGACCCAGGCGACGGACGCTGTGCATATACAGGCCTATAACCTCGCCGACTTCCTGGTGGGTGCGCGCAACAGCTATCAGCTGAACAACCTCGCGACCATCCAATACGAGCGGCGCTGGTATATGGGCTACTTCCAGGATGACTACAAGTTCAGTAACCGGTTGACGTTCAATATGGGGCTGCGCTACGAACTGGTAACGCCGAACTGGGAGCAGAACAACCACCTGGCGAACTTCGATCCTGACACCAACACGCTGGCGCAGGCCTCGGGCGGATCGCTGTACAACCGGTCGCTGGTGAATCTGGACAAGAAGGACCTGGCGCCGCGCTTTGGCTTTGCCTTCCAGGTGGACCCCAAGACGGTGGTTCGGGGCGGCTATGGAATCGGGTTCATGCACTACTTCCGCTTCGGCGGCGAAAGCACGCTGGGTTACAACGGTCCGTACATTGTGGATGCGACGATCAACCAGACCCCTCCAGAGCAGGTGAGCGGCGCCACACAACCGCTATGCTCATCGCTGACCGAGAACCCGGCAACATGTTTCCGCACCACGCAGTCAGGGTATGAGACGAACTTCGCTACGGCGCAGAACTTCTCCACCCTGGCCGCACAGACGCGTTACATCCCCAGGAATTTCCCGGCGGCCTACGTGCAGGCATTTCACTTGACGGTGCAGCGGGAGTTGATGAAGAACACGACCTTCGAGGCCGCCTACGTCGGTAACCATGGCGTGCGCATTCCTGTTCTGACCGACTTCAACCAGGCCGCAACCGAGCCTGTGAACTGCGACGCCGGCATTGGCTGCCTCACGCAGCAGCAACGGCGGCCCATCTCCACCTTCACCAACATCCTTACCGTGCTTCCCAAGGGCTTCCTCATCTACAACTCCTTGCAGACCAAGGTGGAGCGGCGATACAGCAACGGGATCTACCTCATCAACTCCTTCACCTGGTCGAAAGCGATCAATAATGCCTCGGCTGATCTGGAAACCTACGGTGGCGATGGGGCACTGGTTAATTTCTACAATCCACAAGGAGACCGCGGCCTTTCCAGCTACAACCAGCCGCTGAACGATACGTTGTCCGTCATCGCGGCCCTGCCCTTTGGAAAAGGGAGGATGTTCGGAGACAGCGCTCCAGCGTGGCAACAGGCGGTCTTGGGAGGCTGGGTCCTGACGGGGATTAACACGGTCACCAGCGGCTTGCCGATCAACCTTACCTACACTCCTTCAGCTCAGTATGTGGTGTCGAGTACCAGCGAAGTTTACTCGGTCCGCCCTAATCTGGTCAGCACGCCGCAGGCGGTGTATGCCCCTAAGGCCAACTATGTGAAAACCAAGAGCGCCCTCAGCGGCACTCTGCTCTCGAGCCAGGTAAGTGTTCCTACACCCAGCCAGTATTTTGGCAATGCGGGACGCAACGACCTGCACGGTCCTGCCTTTGGGCAGCTCACGCTGGCGCTGCACAAGTCGGTTCCGCTGGGATGGGAGGACAGCAACCTCGAGTTCCGTTTGGAGGCTTTCAACGTCTTGAATTCGACCAACTTCCAGTATCCTGATACCGCAGTCACCGATGGTGCAAGCTTCGGTACTTACACGGCATCGAATGCCTATCCCGCACGTGAAGTGCAGGTGGCGCTCCGCTTGTCTTTTTAGTGCGGTTGACCATTGAGGAGATCACTGTAGTGGTTACGAATCGCTGCGTTACTGTATGTGTCGCTGTTATCTCCATCGCTCTGCCATCGTTTGCCGTGGGGCAAACAGCCGGCAATGATTCTGTAAGGATGAATCAGATTCAAGTGATCGGCACGCATAACAGCTATCACGCGGGGCTTGCGCCCAGCGAGGCAAAGCTTATGCAGGCCCGGAATCCCAAGTTGTATCAAGGCTTGGAATATCGGCATCGCCCCCTGGATCAGCAGTTCGGCTCCGGGATACGGCAAATAGAGCTGGACATCTTCGCCGATAGCCAGGGTGGCCGGTATGCTCATCCAGCAGGCCCGGACGCAGTGGCAGCGGCGGGCCTGGCAAAAGATTCGGAGTTTGACCCGCAAGGAGTCATGAGCAAGCCCGGCTTCAAAGTCATGCACGTTCAAGACTTTGACTACCGCAGCACCTGCCAGCCACTCACTGCATGTCTCACCATCATTCGCGAGTGGTCCAGATCCCATCCGCAGCATCTGCCCATCTATATTCTTCTTGAGACCAAGCAGACTGACCTGCCGGCCAAATACCACGCAACCATTCCGGAGAAATTTACCTCTGCCACATTCGACGCCCTGGATGCGGAGATCCGTTCCGTCTTTCCACCGAACGAAATGATTACGCCTGACCAGGTGCGCGGAGAATACAAGACGCTGGAGGAGGCCGTCCTGCATAACAACTGGCCAACGCTCGCGACCGCGCGCGGCAAGGTTGTGTTTCTTATGGATCAGCGGCCGGTCGGGCCCGTTTACCTTGAGGGCCACCCGTCCCTTCGCGGACGCGTCATCTTCACCAATGCCGAACCGGGCCAACCCGATTGCGCCTTCACCGAGGAGAACGAGGGAAGCCGGGAAGCGATCGCTGCCCTGGTTCATAAAGGCTATCTTGTGCGCACGCGCACCGACGAAGATACAAAACAGGCGCGTACCAACGACACATCTCGCCGGGACGTTGTCTTGGCCAGTGGGGCACAGCTGCTGAGCACAGACTACCCGTCGGCAGAGCCCTCACCGTGGACAAAATATTCGGTTGCTTTACCCGACGGAGCGGTCGCCAGGTGCAATCCAATCAACGCGCCGCCCTCTTGTTCGAACGCGGAATTCGCCACCGATCAGGCCGCGCCGCCGCTG
>CAWBQE010000025.1:0-30307 GCA_963790705.1 uncultured Acidobacteriaceae bacterium | reverse complement strand
TCACCCCGACCTGCTCCTCCGCCGTATACGGCGCACCATAATACGGGAAATCCTTGCGAATGCGCCCGCGGTCGGGAGCAAGTCCATCGACAATTGGCGTGTTGGCCGCCAGCGTCAACATCACATCCAGCACATCGTCGCCGAGCGCGCGTCCATTGAAGCTGGCCACCTCAAATGCGGCGGACGTTCCAAGCTCATAAGGCAACGTGTCGGGACAAAGCCGTGCAACCATCAGCTTCCCGTATTCACCCGGGTCCGTCGCCGAAGCGGCATAGGTCGTCATCTTCTCCGCAAAATCCGCGATCGGCCTCGCAAAGCGCTCTAGATCTTCAGACGGAACCGACGCATTGAATTGTTCTTTCACCTCTTGATGGCTCGGGTCGTTCAGGAAGAGATGCGTAACCATAGGCAGGCCCCAACGCGAAACTTGTACCTCCGGCGCATGGCCACAGAGGGAGATCGTCGCCCATGCGTTGATTTTTCCCTTCCCAATCAGTTCGGTCGGCACCTCCAGCACAATCGCCGTGACATTCCGCCTCGCAAAGGGATTCTGCTGATGCAGAAAGGCGTCCCCATCGTAGCGCTGGTCCTTATAGAAAGCAGTCATAAATGTGCCGAATCCAACGTTTGCAGCAAATAGCTCTGGAGCAGTCCCAACATACGCACGAAGACCCGAATTCGTCGCGACCGCACCGGTTTCCCCCTCAACCAGAGTCTCTCCGGCGTCACCACGAAGAGCGTCGTCACCCGTCGCCTTCCGCACCACAAACGGCTGAATGTGAGTATGCTCACTGCCATCTCCGTGTCGTGGTTCACCAAACCTGAACTTGAACGTAACCTCTTCCCTCGCATCTCCGTTCAGGTCGAACCGGAACGCGTAGACCCCTTCTGGATGAAGCGTATCCGGAGCCGATAATCCCACATCCGGATTCACGGTCATCGCCATTACCGTCTTGCCCGAAGGGCCGTCAAATAAATAAAAGTCGCTGAGGTTGAGGCTCGGATCTTCCTTCGCCAGTTTGGTATCGAAATGATGTGACATACAGAATCTCCTTGAAAAGCATGATTTGGCCCTCTAAGGCGGTGGACTTTAAATTCCGTCGTGGCGTGAATACCCACGCTTTGTCCAATAGTCCGGCGGTTCGTCCTTCGTAACTGTTCTCTGCGGTCAGCCGCGAAGAATAGAGGCGCCGAAGGGAGCGCCCGTCAGTCCGCCATCCACCGTCAGTTCGACCGCGTTGATGTACGACGAATCGTCCGAGGCAAGAAAAAGCACAGCCTTGGCCAGATCTTCCGGCTCGCCCCAACGGGCAAGCGGAACCGTGGAAGAGAAGAAGTCGGAAACTTTTGCGGATTCCTCTGCCGTGACATTGGCGCGCGCCCCGCGATTCCAGATGGGAGTCTTCGTCGCTCCAGGGGCCACCACGTTCACGCGAATCTTGCGCGGTGCAAGGTCTGCGGCGATGGATCGAGCCATCGAGACGAGTCCGCCTTTCGTGGCAGCGTAGGCAGCCAGATCTGGTTGACCGAGATAGCTCTGCACCGATCCGTTGAAGATGATGCTGCCGTTGTCGTTCATGAGAGGAGCGGCTGAATTGACGGTAAAGAAAGCACCGTTGAGGTTGGTGTGGACTACCTTCTCGAAGATGGCTTCGTCGGTCGTGCCAGTCGGCGTCATGCCGGAAATCCCTGCATTGGCGAAGACGATGTCAAGTTTGCCAAAGTCTTTGGCGAGTTCAGCGAAAAGCTTCTTGCGGTCCTCCGCAACCGTAAGGTCGGCGCGATAGCCGTGCGCTTTCGATCCCAGCTCGGCGACCGCTTCATCCAGTGTCTTCTGGTCCCGGCCGGTAATCGCGACCTCAGCGCCTTCTGCAACGAAAAGGCGGGCTGTGGCCAGGCCGATGCCACTGTTTCCGCCGGTGATGAGAGCCTTCTTGCCTTTGAGTTTCATGATTCCTCCAGGAACCCGCGATCAAGAGCCTCGGCTGTTTCCAGGCCGCAAAGTGCCGCCCTCTTCAGCTAACCCGCGACGAGCTGCTGCCCACCGTCAATGTCGTAGGTCGCTCCGGTGAGTGCCGTGTTGGTCATGATGTGTACGGCGAGCGCGGCAACGTCTGCCGGTGAAACGACGCGCCGGATGGGGAGCGCGGCGCGAAGCTGATTGCGGCGGTTGTCGAGCTCGTCGCCGAGGAGCGATGCCGACAACGGTGTGTCGACGAAGCCGGCGGCGATGAGGTTGACTCGAACGGGCGCGACTTCGAGCGCGAGGCCGGCGGTGAGGGCGGGCAGCGCAGCGGTGAGAGCCGAGACGAGAGCGAATCCCTTAGCCGTGCGGCGGCCACCAGTCCCCCCCATGAAGAGGAGAGTTCCTCCCGGGCGAACCTTGTTTGCGGCGTGACGAGCGACGTGCAGCGGCAGAAACAGATGGGCCTCAACATCCCGGTGCGCCTTTTCAAAATCGAACTCGGCCAGGGGCGCGTAATAGGGGCCTGGGCCAGTAACCAGCACGTGGTCGATAGGAGTGGCCAGTTCGTCGAAGAACCGCGCGAGGCGGTCAAAGTCGGTAGCATCAAAGGCCACCGTGCTCTGCGTGTTGAGTTCGCGCGCTACCTGCTGAAGGCGCTCAGGATTCCGGGCAGCGAGGATCAGCCTGGCCCCCTCAGCGCGTGCTCGTCGGGCCGTTTCGAGCCCAATGCCAGCGCTGCCGCCGATTACAACGACAGTTTGCCCGAGGAGTTCCGGTTCGCGCCGGATGGCAACGGTGGTTGTTGCGGTGCTCATGATTCCTCCAGGACTCCGCGGTCAAGAGCCTCGCCCGCCCGCCGGGAGTGATGCGGTCCGGGCGTTGTCGTTTATTGCGGTAAGTCTTTGCCGGACTGCTCCGCCACCATGTAGGCGGCGTACCAATCTGGCCAGTTCGCGTCGCGCTGACCGGTTCGCTTCTCGTGCTCGCCGTGGGCGGCCTCCGCACGCCGAAATGCGCTGGCCAGATCATTCGCCGATGCGAAGGTCGTCGCCGTCGCTTCGATGCGACCGGGAAGCCGCGTCGTGATCTCCTGGATCAACCAGCCGTTCCCGTCTGGATCGCGGAATGAGGCGAACGAGCGGTAGCTGCGATGCTCGGGGTCAGGACCGTTGACCCGGATCCGCCCAAACAGGTAGGGCTCGTCCGGACCGGAGTAGGCGTCGGCGGCGCCATGAAACACTTCGCTGACCTCAACGTCGCGACGGACCAGATTCTTCCGGGCGGCCTCGATGTCATCGACGATCAGATACAGGCCCTGGGCCGAGCCGGGAGTCGCCCCGGTGACGTTCTTGCCGAAGATGACCGAGCACGCGGAGCCAGGCGGCGTGAGCTGAATTATGCGAAAATCCTTACCGTTGTCGTAGTCGGCGTCGAGTCGCCACCCGAGCCTCGCGTAGAACTCCTTCGCGCGATCGACATCCGAGACGGGGATAACGACGATTTCGAACTTCATGTCGACTTTCGCAACGCTAGCCTCGCTGGCCGCGTCGTTAGCTTGGGTTTCATAAGTCGCATTTGCCATGTCTTTCCTCCTTTGCGTTCAACTGAATCGCTGAATGCGAGCGTCAGCCAGCAGAATCACATGTTCCCTAAGGCGTGACGTTCGATACCTTTTGCAAAGTGAGCCTCTCTCCTGCGGGTGATGCCCCTCAACGGGATTCACGGGCGGATTGGAGGAACTCCCACGGAATGATCAGGAAATCAATTCGTTTCTCCTCTAGCGGAGCCGCGAATCATAATCCTGAATTCACACGTTCTGTCCTTCATGTTCTCGACGCTTAGGCCCGTATCATGCCTATCTTTGAGAGCGCGCGTCAAACGTCTCGCTTGGAAGCGATTCTTGGGGAATCGAGGTCGCCGATTCTTTCTGCTTGGGGCCCTGCAATTCGTGAGTGACGGAAAGCCGAACGCGACCCAGTATATACCTGTAATACAGTGAAATCTGCGAAGTCACTATTAATTAGACTATCGGCCACGCTCCGAATGCGCGAAAACCAATAATTGCCGGTTCTTGGTAACAGTGCAAGGCATTCGTTGAGCCGTGAAGTAGGGAGCTTTTTCGAGGGTTCAGGTAGGATGGTCGCCAACCCGTCAGTAACTGGTTGTGTAATAGCCCGCCAATGTCTGTGAAGCCGACAGCGCCGCGTTCCTTAGAGGTTCCATTCACTCCGCCCAAAATCGACCGTTTTAGTACAGCGAGCACGATTTAGCCGGCCAGGTGCCCCGCGGCCAATGCACCAGGGGAAGGTACCAGCCAAGAGAAAACTCCCGGGAAACCGCATTATAGGTAAATTGCCCGCCAGACCCGCCGAATTGGGGAACTTACCGACGAGACTTCGCAGGCTCAACGACGGAGGATTACTTCCGGGTAGGCGGTCATCCTCCCGGAACCCCCGCGATCGAGCCGTTGTTTGAGAATTGCCCGTCGATTCCCAGCGACTTCCTCTGCGCGAAGTGTCACCGACTGCATGGGCGCACGCGCATTTTGACGCTCTCCATAGGAATCTACTTTGCTTTGAAAAGCCACCTGTCGCGCATCAAAGAATTCCGTTGACGACTTCCTACAATCGTAGTAAACGTTCCTACAGCGTTAGGAGATCAATTGCAGCGGTCAAGTTTGTCAAAGCTTGAATATCGGATCATGGACATCCTCTGGTCCAAGGGAGACTGCTCCATTCGCGAGATCCTTGAGGGGTTTCCCGCCAAGAATAGGCCAGCGTACACAACCGTGCAGACCATTGTTTACAGGTTGGAAGAGAAGAAGAGTGTGCGACGGGTCAAGAAGGTTGGCAATTTCCACATTTTCTCTCCAGCAGTCTCCCGCGATTTCGCACAGCGAAGACTTGTGGATGATTTGTTGGCCATGTTTGGAGGACTGTCGCTGCCTTTAATGGCGCATCTGATCGAATCCGGAAAGCTTTCTCGCCAGGATTTGAGTGAAGCGGAAAAGTTACTGCAAGACCTCTCAGAAAAGGAAGCGCAATCGTGACTACACCTGTGCTCTGGAACGAAGTCACGAACCAAGCCTTTATTGCGACTCTGGGCAACCATCTCTGGCAGTCGACAAGTATGACCGTGGTTGTGTGGCTGGTCTCGCTATCTCTGCGCAAGAATTATTCCCGCACCCGATATCGATTGTGGATGGTTGCTTCAGTGAAGTTCCTGGTGCCGTTTTCCCTCTTCATCGATGCGGGTGAGTGGCTCCGCTCTGCAGTTGCGGCTCCGGTGCATAGGCCTGCGATCGTATCCGCGTTGGAGCAGCTTGCGCTGCCATTTCCGCAGAGCGATGGATTTGCGGGACCGGCAGCGGGAACCGGCACGGTTACTATTCCTCATAGCGTGGTATTCCCGCTGCTCGCCGTCTTGTGGGCCTGCGGTTCTCTCATCGTCGCGATTTCCTGGTCGAGAAAGTGGCTCCGGCTCCGTGCTGTGGTGCGGGCGGCTGTACCGCTCGCGCTTGGAGTGGACTTACAGGTGTACTCCTCGTCGTCGTTGCTGGAGCCCGGCGTGTTCGGGATTTTCCGTCCCGTTCTGGTGCTTCCTGAGGGTATTCTTGGCCGCCTTACCAGGGAACAATTGGACGCTGTCGTTGGCCACGAGATGTGTCATGTCCGGCGACGGGACAACATGACATTCGCCATTCACATGGTGGTGGAAACGCTCTTCTGGTTTCATCCGTTGGTGTGGTGGATCGGGACGCGCCTAGTGGAGGAGCGCGAGCAGGCGTGCGATGAAGCGGTGCTTCAATCCGGCAGTAAGGCAGCGGTTTATGCTGAGGGGATCCTAAATGTTTGCAAATCATATGTTGAATCGCCTCTCGGATGCGTTTCCGGAGTGAGCGGAGCTGATCTGAAGAAGCGCATTGCTCGCATCATGGCGAAACACATGGGGCAGAGACTGAGCCTTCGTCGGAAACTGATTCTTATGACTGCTGGAATCCTGAGCGTAGGGCTGCCCTTAGCTCTTGGCGCGTTACAGGCCAGCGAAGGCAGGGCGCAATCAGCATCCGCTGGACAGACTGCGATACCTGAATGGCAGACCAGGGCCGGGGGCAAAATGTCCTTTGAGGTTGCCTCGATCCACCAAAGCAAGCCAGGGGCGTTCACGCCGCCTAACTTCGCATTGGACGAACTCGATGACTTCGACGGAGAGAATCCGCACGGTCGCTTTTACGCCGATTTTCCGCTTGAGACTTACATTACGTTCGCGTATAAACTCCACGTTACCGCGGCGGAGACCCATACCTTGGTGACCCCCCTGGACAAGTGGATATCGACGGATTCCTTTGTGATCCGGGCGAAGGCGGAAGGGAATCCGACCAAGGACCAGATGCGCCTGATGATGCAATCGCTCCTAGCCGATCGCTTCGGGTTGTCGGCCCACTATGAGAACCAGGAGGTGCCGGTCTTCTCCCTGGTGCTGAATAAGCCTGGCAAGATGGGTCCAAAGCTGCGTGCGCATGCGGAAGGAACTCCCTGCGACGTCAAGGGTCCGCTGCCTGAAAATGGACCGCCCGTCAAGCCAGGCGATGTTTTCCCCCCTATCTGCAACGCAGTGATGCTTGTGCCGGAGCCGAACCATGCCATGCTGCTTGGTTCGCGCAATATAACCATCAGTGGAATTGCAGGGGCACTTCCCAGCATCGAGAGACTGGGGCGCCCGGTCGTTGATGAAACGGGTTTGACCGGCACTTTCGATTTCACGCTGGAATGGACGCCGGAGCCGGATCATGCAGCGCCGCCGGGCGCGGCCCTCTCGACTGAGCCGGAAGCGCCCTCTTTTATGGGAGCGTTGAATGACCAGTTAGGTCTGAAACTGAAGCCGGGGAAGGCTTCTCTGCCTATCCTGATTGTCGATCACGTTCAGAGACCTTCGGAGAATTAGCAGCCACGCGGTCTAGAAACTGCCAGTCCGATCTCTCCATTCGTCAGAGCGATCGCGGAAGTGTTCTCCGGCGGCATGCGACGGTTCCGGGCGGATCGTCGCCAACCCGGACATTACACCCGTTTTGGGGTCACTTCCGGGCGGGCGGTGATTCGAGCGGAACGCGGAATTCGAGCACCGATCGCTCGATGAGTCTGGAGCGATCAGTGGAATTGAGACAACTTCGTTATGCGGTTGCAGTTGCCGATCATCTGAACTTCCGCGAGGCGAGTCGAGCGCTGCATGTCGCTCAGCCTTCCTCTGCCTTCGTCGTGAAGCCATGACTGGACCTGATCTATCATCACCCCCCGGTAGCCCATCTCCGCTCATTAACGCCAAGCCGGCCATCTTGGCATGCCTTGGGTCCAGTAGCACGGCTGGAAAAGGACAGGCTTACGATTGGATCGGCGAACTCAAGCGACGACCCCGCAACAAGGGCATTTCGTTCCTCAACTTCGGAGTGGGCGGAGATCTAGCCTATAACGCGCTCCAGCGCCTGCCGGCGGTGCTCGCTTGTCAACCCTCCAGGGTGGTCGTCCTGATAGGTGGTAACGATGTCCTTGCACTGGTCTCAAAGACCGCCGGACGGTTCTTCCGAATCTCCAAGCACATTCCCACTGAGCCGTCGCCGGAATGGTTCCGCGAGAACCTACGGGCAATCGCGCGGCGATTGAAAATCGAGGCCCCAGCCACAATCGCGATCTGCTCGCTGCCACCGATTGGAGAAGATCCGGCGTCTGTAAACCTATTCCAGAATGAGCTCAATCGGCGCATTGAGGAGTACAGCGCAATCATCAAGGAAATCGCACAGGAGGAGTCCGTCGGCTATCTTCCCGTCTATGAGACGATGCTCGCGCAGATCGTGGCCGCGCCGGGTCGCGCTTTCACGAGCTTCCGATTCCTTCCGTTCTATCGTGATGCCTTCCGTGTTTTGGTGCTGGGCAAAAGTCCCGACGAGGTCGCCCGGCTGAACGGTTGGCGCTTTCACACCGACGGCGTCCACCTGAACAGCCGCGGTGGAATGATCGTGGCCGATCTTGTTCAGGAATTCATCGATGGATAAGGCCGATGAGTGGAAGCCGTTATATTGGCGCCTTGTGCGACGCGGAATCCCTCACCGAGCGCCGGCGTTTGCCCGTTGCTGATGTTCAAATTTGGAATCCACACCAGGGGTCCTGCGCAGGGCTCGAGAATATTACGGAGTTGCGCGAAGGCCGAGGGATTCCGCGACTCTGCCGAGAGGCCTGTCGATGGTCCAGATCTGCGTGCCGTGCGAGGTGATGCACGAGGCAATGAGTTGAGCATCGATGAAGCCGATGCCTTTGGAAAACAAGACGCGAGTTTCGAGCATGTATCGCACGTCCTCCGTGCGTATGGTCGGTAGTGCGGTGAGTCTGTCGAGCTCCAGGAGTGTTTGCTGCCGGTCTGGGAGATACCCGCACGCTAATTCCGCGACGACGAACGGATGGGTGCAGAGCTGGTCATTCCCAATCAAAGTTGCCAGCTCTGTCTTGAATCTTCCCCTCCGAAACATTTCCACCCAGATGGAAGCGTCGACGAGGATCATGGTTGATCCGCTCGCCTCCTGCGCACATCTTTGATATTCGGAGCAGTCCCGGCCAGCGCCAGAAGCCTGCGTCCGGCTTCCCTCGCAATGATTGACTTCAGGGCTTCGCGAAGCAGTTCCGCCCTCTCCGTCAACCCGGTGTACTCGTGCGCCCTCTTCAGCAGATCGTCATCGAGCGTTACGGATGCTCTCATAGCGTTGCCCCTCTACACCAATAATAGCACCGCTATGCGCCGCATTTTGGTGTTTATGGGCTGGTCAGCCCCTTCCGCAGTACCGGTATTTTGTTGATAAATGATTCCCTTACTCTGCAACCCGTCGAGGGTGTTTTCAGGGGTGCCGACAGGAATCCTCCGGATTTTCTCTGGTCTTGCTAAACTCTTGTTATGGAAATTACGGTACATCTTCCTGATGATCTTGCGGCGCACCCGAATCCGGGACGCGAGGCCCTTGAGGCGCTTGTCATCGAAGGGTATCGGGCAGGGGCACTCTCGCACTATCAGGCAAGCCAAATGCTGGGCCTTGATCGGTTTGAATTCGACGGCTTTCTCAAGGAACGGCACATTTACGACCATGCCTACGATGTGGAAGATCTCGAACGTGACCGGGAAACCCTGCGCCTGCTTCGAGCCAAGGGCCTACTCCCCACGGGATGATCGTTGTCGCGGACACGTCTCCTCTCAACTACCTGGTTCAGATTCAGTGCGAGCACGTTCTCCCTCGGCTTTACCGTGCCGTGCTCATTCCATTGAGCGTGATCGAAGAGTTGAGAAGCCCGAAAGCTCCATCCGCGGTGAAGGCTTGGATCGAAAGGCTCCCCGACTGGCTTGAGATCCACCCTCTCGCCTCGGCCCCCAATCCTGAATTGAACCATCTCGGGCGTGGGGAACGCGAAGCAATTCAACTGGCCGAAGAACAACGTGCGTCGTTGCTTCTGATCGACGAACGTAAAGGCCAGTCGGAAGCGGCACGGCGTGGTCTCTCCACCACCGGAACTCTGGGCGTCCTTCTCGATGCCGGAGAAGCCGGCTTAATCGACCCTCCGCGGGCGTACCGGCGATTAATCGAAGAGACGACCTTCCGCACGTCGATAGCCTTGGAAACTCACTTCCTTCGCCAGTTCCCTCAGTAGCCATCCGACCGATTAATTTCCTCCCCCCTGTCCCAAACTACGTCAAAATCGCATCTATATCGGTAGCAAACCCAAATACTGACCGGCACAGAGCGTAGCGGACATGTTTGTGGGCCAGGGATCGCACCTCGACAGATCGTGCCCCGGTGGCACCCATTGCATCATGGGGATCGCTATGCAAGGAAGATGCTGGACGCTTAATAATAGGTGAGCGTGATGGAGACATGCCCCAAGCCCGCCGCACCGCGCCCGGCCATAGATGGCCGTCAGCCCCCTCGGCTCGCAATCGAAGCCAACAAGCTTCCAATCCGGGGGGCTTATCTCGCTTATCGCTCACTTTTTCACTTAAAATTTGAGCTGCTCTGGCTCTTTACCCTCCCGTCGGTCTCGCACCGGGACTTAGTTTGCTTAGTTAGCTTAGTTCGCACATTTCTACAGGCGCCGCTCCAACTGACGGTGCCTCGGGATAATTGTTTGATGATTGCTTTTTTCGAGCTGGTTGGACAAGGCCGCCGAACAGGCCGTAAAGTCTGCGCGTGATCAGAAGCGCCAGTCTTATCCCACTCATCGCGAACGCCCAAAGCTATGGCCCGCGCACGGCGGTCGTGGACACGCACGGAGTCTTCACTTACGACGATCTGCTGGACGCGTCCTCACGGGTGGCAGCCGCGCTGCCTGGCTGCGACGACCTACAGGAAGAGCGGGTCGCGTTTCTCGTCACGCCGGGTTTTCCCTGGGTGGCGATGCAGTGGGGCATCTGGCGCGCCGGTGGCGTTGCCGTTCCACTTCCGCTCAACTCCACACGCCCTGAGCTGGAATACCTGATTGACGATACCGGTGCATCGGCACTGGTCTTCGATACTGCAGCAGCCCCGCTTCTGGAACCAATTGCGGCGGCCCGCGGTCTCCGTGCGTTCCCCTACGACCAGCTTCCCATTTGCCCACCACGTCCACTGCCGGAGATCTCAAGCGAGCGCCGCGCCATGATTCTCTACACCAGCGGGACGACCAGCAGGCCGAAGGGCGTGGTCACGACGCATGCCAACGTTGCGGCGCAAATCAAGAGCCTGGTGGACGCCTGGGAATGGTCAGCGAACGATCGCATTCTGCTTTGTTTGCCGCTGCACCACGTACACGGAATCATCAACGTTGTTGGCGGTGCTCTGTGGTCCGGCGCCACCTGCGAGATGCTTCCACGCTTTGACGCCAATGCCGTGTGGGATCGTATCGCCGGCGGAGAACTAACTTTGTTTATGGCGGTGCCGACGGTTTATACCAAGCTCATCGCCACCTGGGATGCGGCTTCACCCGCGCGCCGTGTGGAGCTAAGCCAGGCGTGCTCGAGGCTTCGTTTAATGGTCTCCGGCTCAGCGGCACTCCCGGTGAGCACGCTCCAACGATGGCAGGAAATCAGTGGCCACACGCTGCTCGAGCGCTATGGGATGACCGAGATTGGCATGGCATTGTCGAACCCGTTGCGAGGTGAACGCGTGCCGGGAAGCGTAGGAACGCCGCTACCCGGCGTTGAGGTGCGCCTGGCGGATGAGCATGGCACTCCCGTTGCCCCAGGCTCGCCGGGTGGGATCGAAGTCCGCGGTCCAGCAGTCTTCGCGGAGTACTGGGCCAGACCGGACGCCACACGGGATGCCTTCCGCGATGGCTGGTTTATCACCGGTGATACTGCGGTCGTCGAGAACGGTGTCTACCGCATCCTTGGTCGAACGAACATCGACATACTCAAGACCGGCGGCCACAAAGTATCCGCTCTGGAGATCGAAGAGGCGCTGCGTCAGCATCCGGCAGTTGCCGAGTGTGCGGTCGTGGGAATAGCCGATGCAGAGTGGGGAGAGCGTGTCGCCGCGGCGGTGGTGCTGAAAGACGGAGATGTCCTCGATCTGCAATCCCTGCGCACCTGGGCCAGAGAATTGTTAGCGGTTCACAAACTGCCTTCGCGCCTCCTGGTGCTGGATGCGTTCCCGCGCAATGCGATGGGAAAGGTAATGAAACCGGCCTTGGCAACGCTATTTCAAACCTCAGGCACTGACCCCGCGACGGCCGGTTCGTCTTGAGGTAGCTTTGGTTGGTAGCACCGAGGTGACGAACATCCATGAGCGATTTTTCCCGTCGCGACTTCATTCTCACAGGAAGCGCCGCACTCACTTCCTACCTGGCAAAGGCAGAAGGAACATCTACGCCACTGACTGCCGGCGAAGTAGTGGACCGCATCCGCAAGCAAGTGGGAATTCCCTGGCGCGCGCAAACCGTCGATCAAATCGTCGCCGGGAGTGAGAGCACCCCGGTGCACGGTATCGCGACCACCATGATGGCGACTCTGGACGTCGTGGAACGGGCTGCCGCCGCGGGTAAGAACATGATTGTTACCCATGAAACGCCCTTTTACCTGCACCAGGATCACACCGAAGACATCAAAGACGACCCAACCCTGAAGTACAAACTGGACTTCATCCGCAAGAACGATATGGCGATTTTTCATTTCCACGATCACTGGCATGCTCGCAAGCCCGACGGGATTGCTACGGGAATGATGATGCAGCTCGGTTGGGAGAAAAATGTCGATCCCGACAATGTGAAGCAATTTACTTTTCCCGGAGTCCCTCTAGCCCACTTCTGCAAGGAGATGCAGTCGAAGCTGAAAGATCGCACGATAAGAGTCGTTGGCGACCCGCGCATGCCGGTCAAGCGAGTTCTTGTGAGTTGGGGGTTCGTGAGCAGGATGCCGGGCATCTCGCTTTTCGCCCGTCCGGATGTCGACGTATTCATCGCCGGCGAAACACGTGAGTGGGAACTGGTAGAGTATGTGCGCGACAGCATAACGGCAGGAAACAAGAAGGCGCTCATCCTGCTGGGGCACGTGGTCTCCGAGCAAGGCGGCATGATCTATTGCGCTGACTGGTTGCGATCCTTCATTTCTGAAGTTCCGATCGAGTTTGTTCCCACCAAGGAACCTTTTTGGACCCCCGATCATCCCGTTGAGATCTGAATGAAGCCCCGCAGGCGAGCTCCGCTAGGCAAGAAATTTCTTTAACGGTTCCCAATAGTGCGCGTGCCATCCCCACTCTAAGTGGTCGAAATCGCCTTCAGGAAAGCCTTTGTGGTCCAAAGCTATGAGGGTTCCGGAACTCCCGGGTTTGAATTGAAACTCAACGATCGAGTAGATGCCCGGGTCCCAGTGGCTGGGGCGCCACGCCTGCACGATGCGCTGATTGGGGACCAACTCGACCGTTCGTCCTACGATTTGCCCTCCAAACATAGAAAAGGCTCCGCCAGCCGTGGGGTCGATCGTGGCCGGCATACCGCTGAATGTCGCGAACTGCTTGGCATCCAGAAGCGCCTCATAGATCCGTTGTGGAGTCGACTTCAGCTCGATATCTTCATGCAGGGATGTGCGCATCTTATTGGCAGCAGTTGCCGGTTTCTCCTGCATGGTTTGCAGCGGATTTTCCGCCAACGACCGGTAGCCCGCGGCTAGACCGCAAGAAACCATAGCAATCGCCTGCCGTCGCGTCGGCCTATGCGCCAGAGCAGGCGGGTTCATTCCCTCTTTCATTCCATCCTCCTGAGACTCGTCGAGCTTTGTGCCCGGTCGGATTCGCCTCTGCAACCGTCAATGCATAGGACCATGCGATTAAATTATGTTCAAGATCATATTTTGCTGGACCAGAGCAGATGGCTCGCGCAATACTTCGCCACACGGACAACCAGGAGGGCTCATGCCTTATCCCAGAGGGCACCGCACCGAGGTAAAAGAGAAGATCATCCAGAGCGCCCGCAGGCTGTTCAACCGGCATGGCTTTGACAGTGTCTCGCTCGATCAGATCATGTCCGGTGCAGGCCTTACGCGCGGCGGGTTCTATAGCTATTTTCGGAGCAAAAGCGATCTGTATGCCGAGGTTTTAGGGTGCTTCTTCACCGACCCTAAATGGAAGAGCCGTTGGGAAGGGGTCGAAGTAGATTTGACTTCGAAGGACGTAGGGACCCAGGTCATACGCGCCTACCTATCTCGCCAGCACTTTGAGGATGTAGAGAATTCTTGCCCTATGGTGGCGTTACCGAGCGACGTGACACGCAGCGGTGAAAGCGCAAAACTTGCCTTCGAAACCGTCTTCGCCGCCATGGTCAGCGTATTGGCGCGCAGCCTGACGCACAGCCGAGCCCGCAACACCAGGGCACAAGCCATAGCAGCCTTATGTATAGGGGGGATGGTCGTGGCTCGAGCCATGCACGATCGCGCCCACGCCGATAAATTGCGGGACGACTGTATGTCCGTCGCGCTTGAACTTGGGGGCTGGAAGAAGACGGCCGATAACCTGAAGGGAAAGAAATCCTCTCTCGATAGATGACCGGCCAGGGACTCTTTCAGCCACTAGCAAATTCCTCATGGAAGCACCACCCTACCCCTTGTCATCCCGAGGAGCCAACTTGCCTGTGGACCCTGCCTCCTGTACCGGCAACGAAGGTTGGGGTGCCCCATTCAAGCCCTGTTTTGGGCTTGAGTGGGATACGCAGCACTCCAGTCTTCGGTTTGTCATTAGGAGCTTTGTCATCCCGAGCGTTAGCCGAGGGACGAGGGACCTGCGGTGCGCCTTTCCTAAACGCAACTGCGCAAGTGAGTCGCTCTCGATATCGCGAATACCGGCGGCTCTCCCCATCCCTCGTTAACTGCTGCTGAGGTGAACGCCACCCCACCCCTTGTCATCCCGACCGAAGCGAAGCGGAGCGGAGGGACCTGCGGTGCGCCTTTCCTGAACACAACTGCGCAAGTGAGTCGCTCTCGATATCGCGAATACCGGCGGCTCTCCCCATCCCTCGTTAACTGCTGCTGAGGTGAGCACCACCCCACCCCTTGTCATCCCGACCGAAGCGAAGCGGAGCGGAGGGACCTGCTGTGCGCCTTTCCTGAACACAACCGCGCAAGTGAGTCGCTCTCGATATCGCGAATACCGGCGGCTCTCCCCATCCCTCGTTAACTGCTGCTGAGGTGAACGCCACCCCACCCCTTGTCATCCCGACCGGAGCGAAGCGGAGCGGAGGGACCTGCTGTGCGCCTTTCCCAAACGCAACTGCTCAAGTGAATCCGCCCTCGCAGCTCCCGCGCAATCTCACTCAATTGTCGCGCCAAAGCATGGCAGAAATTCTACCCTCGTCCTGGAACGTCCGCAGCACATCGTCCAAACTGGTAATCACGACATTGTTCACCACCAACTCGTAGACCAGCTGTCTCCCCCCTTTGGTGCTGATATAACCCCCGAAAGCCTGCCCCTTAAGCACCAAGCCCGCCTCGTTGCCTTCAACGAACGTCCCTGTCTTCGCGGTCACCTGCCCAGTCGCGCCCGTGAGCGTGGGGTCAGACTTGAAATCCGTGACGAATCCCAGTGATCCATCCACGCCCAGTTTGGGCAGATCGTTGAAGAACGTCGGGAATGAGGATTTGCCTTTCATATCGATCAACATCCTGGTGACTGCCTGGTTTGTCGCCGTAGTAAGCCCTCCTCCGCTACCATCGACAAAGTGAATTTCGTCTTCCGTTATTCCATAATTCGCGGTCAGGTTCTTCTGTTCCGCCTTGAGTGCATCGGTCATGTTGTCGACCCCCTGGGTAAGCCCAAACAGAACCAGGCTGGTATCCGCGCCGATGTTATAGCTCACTTTCAAAATCAGCTTCGCAGTCTCCGAGTAAGGTACCCCTTGCAGCTCTGCCACTTTTTCCTTGGGTGTGTACGAGTTTTTGGCGGGAAGCAACTGCACCGGGTTCTCGGCTACAGCAAGTGCGTGGACCGTTACACCAGCCGCCTTGAGCGCCTCGATGAACACGGTGCGCGCATAGTTCGAAGGCTGTGTGATGCGGAACGCCTGTACTAAGGGGTACTTCTTAGTGAGCGGAGGAACAAAATCGATGGGAATTTGCCCTGCGATGGCCGCCGTGCAGCCGGGCTTGCCGATGCACTCGGGCGCTACCGGCTTTAAGTTCAGCGTTGCCTGCGAATGTGCGGCGCTGGTAGCCAGATTGTTGTCGACCCCGAGCGCGGCCGACACCGGACGCCACTCCACCGAGGCGGGTTTGCCCGGGGTCGTAGGCCGGATGCTCAGGTCGACTAGATCGCCATTGACGAAAATAGGTCTAACGTCAAACTGGCCTCTGAAATTGAAGGGCTGAAAAAGCCGGTCATCGATGACAACGTCGCCGGTAACCTCCTTTACCCCGGACCTTGCCACCTGCTTCGCTAACTCGATATACCCGGCTAACGGATTAGTCTTGGTGAGGGTAGCGTTTCCCAGGCTGTCGGCCTCGTTGTGGTCGAAATCAGTGACTGCGATGCTGCCGTCGGGGTTCGTTCGTCCACCCATCGTCAGGTCGCCTGACGCGACCAGGATCAGATCGCCATGCAGTACGCCGGCGCCATCCAACTCCCCGTGACGATAGACCGGTGTGTTGTATCGGTGATCAGGACCCACCTGGTCCAACAACTCGCCTACAGAAAAAATCTTGCGTACCGAGCCAATGTAGAAATTGCAACGCGGCTGCAGATCGATCAGCTCTTTGCCGGTGCCGAGATCCACTATGCGAAGCCCCCAGATCGCGTTCTTGTAGGCGGGTTTGTCGAATACCGCCTTGATGTCGGCTGGAACGTTCGCGGAGTTGTCGTCACAATTGCCCTTGGTTTGCGCCATACCTGAGATGGCGGAAAAGAGAGAAAAAGCAGAATATGGAAATGCGAATCTCGAGGCTGCGCATCATTGGGGACGTCCTTCTTGCTTTTTAGCTTTGGGTCTCTACTATATCTCCCCCCGGTTTCCCCCAGGCCAACTTTGGCATCCTAGCTACGACATCCGAAATGAGTTTGGAAGATATCCGGCATGATCAACGATCTTTGGTACAAGAACGCCATCATTTACTGCCTATCGATTGCCACCTACCTGGATTCCGATGGCGACGGCATTGGCGATTTTCAAGGTCTCATGAGCCGCCTCGATTACCTCCAGGGCATCGGTGCTACGGCCCTTTGGCTGATGCCCTTTCAACCGTCCCCGGGCAGAGATGACGGTTATGATGTTGCCGATTACTACGGGGTAAATCCTCGCTTCGGTACATTGGGAGACTTCGTGGAGTTCACCAAGGGATGCCGCCAACGTGGACTGCGCGTCATGATCGACCTGGTGGTCAACCACACGTCGGACCAGCATCCCTGGTTCCAGGAAGCGCGCCGCGATCCCAAATCCAAGTATCGCGACTGGTATGTGTGGTCGAAGAAGAAACCAAAGAACGCAGCCTCAGGAATCGTATTTCCCGGCGTCCAGAAAAGCACCTGGACCTACGACGACGTCGCCAAGGCGTACTACTTTCATCGCTTCTACGATTTTCAACCGGATCTTAATACTGCCAACCCCGAAGTCCAGGCCGAGATTCTCAAAATTATGGGCTTCTGGTTGCAGCTGGGTGTTTGCGGTTTCCGGATGGACGCTGTTCCTTTTGTGATTTCCGCAAAGGGAGCCAAGGTCACCAAACCGCAGGAAGACTACGAAATGTTGCGCACTTTCAGCCAGTTCTTAAGCTGGCGGGAAGGAGACGCGATCATCCTTGGCGAAGCCAACGTGCTGCCCGACACGGATATGCGCTATTTCGGGAGCGCCGGCGAGCGAATGCAGATGATGTTCAACTTCGAGGTCAATCAACATCTCTTTCTGGCCATGGCCACCTCGGATAGCCGGCCCTTGAAAAAGGCTATGCTTTCCACCAAGCGGCGCCCCGCAACCGCGCAGTGGGGTCAGTTTCTTCGCAATCATGATGAGCTCGATCTCGGTCGCCTTGAAGTCCAGGAGCGCAACGCCGTCTTTGCTGCGTTCGGACCGGACCCCGATATGCAGCTATACGATCGTGGCATTCGGCGCCGCCTCGCGCCCATGTTAGAAGGAGATCGCAGGCGGTTGGAACTTGCCTACAGCCTGATGATGACCTTGCCCGGCACTCCTGTGATCCGTTACGGAGACGAGATCGGGATGGGCGACGACCTCAAACTGGCGGAACGCAACTGCGCCCGTACTCCGATGCAGTGGTCCACGGAACCGCATGCAGGCTTCACTAAAAGCGACAAGCCGGTCATGCCGGTGATCAGCTCCGGCCCTTACGGTTTCGAGCACGTCAACGTCGCTGCCCAGCGCCGCGATCCTGATTCGTTGCTGGATTGGATGGAGCGCATCATTCGCATGCGCAAGGAAACTCCCGAAATAGGTTGGGGCGACTTTTCTTTCATCTCTGCGCACGCCAGGGAAGTGCTCATCATGCGCTACGACTGGCGCAATAACTCGGTGCTTCTTGTTCATAACCTTAGTTCTGTGCCCCGAGAGGTGAGCTTTTCCGTCATCAATGGCCAACAGGAAGCCTGTACGCTAATTAATCTTCTTGCGGAAAACCACAGTCAGCCGGTGGCCGGTGACAAACACCGCATCCTGCTCGAACCCTATGGTTACCGGTGGTACCGTGTTTGCGGACTCGATTACTTGCTCAATCGTAGCCCGATGTAAAGGTCGTCTTTGCCTATCGTCGCCGCCTTTCTTGGAAATGTTCTAAATTGCTGCAAAGAAATCGAACAATAGACCAACGTTCCGACAAAAGGCGCATCACACTAACCAGCAGCGGCTTAGGGAACGTAGAAAGCCTCTGCCCGGAAAGTCGAGAATCCTATGAAAAACATGTTGGCTGCTTCATTGGTTGGTATAACTCTGGTTTGGGTCGCCCCGGCAAAGGGGGCAGACATGTCCAAGCTGGACGCACGAATCGATGCTGCCCACGATGTTCTGCACGAGTTAATGGCCACTCCCGACAAAGGCATTCCCTTAGACATAGCGGCTAAGGCTCATTGCGTAGCAGTTATCCCGGGATACAAGAAAGCCGCATTCGTAGTGGGCGGGCAGTACGGTCAGGGCGTAGCTACATGCCGCACCGCCACCGGTTGGAGCGCACCCGTTTTCATCCAGTTAACCGGAGCGAGTTTTGGATTCCAGGCGGGCGGCGAATCCACTGACCTCGTCCTGGTTGGCGTCAACCGTCGCAGTCTGGATGATCTGCTCAAGGATAAGGTGAAGCTCGGTGGCGACATTGCTGCTGCAGCCGGCCCCGTAGGCCGCGACTCGCAAGCTGCAACTACAGAACTCGCCAATGCCGAATTCCTCACCTATTCGCGCAGTAAGGGACTGTTCGCTGGGGTCGACCTAACCGGCGACGAGGTTCACCAGAACACAGCCGATACAGACCTCTATTACGGTAAAGACATTCCCTACAAGACCATCCTGAGTGGTGCGGTACCCACGCGCCCATCGGCGCATCACTTCGTTGCAACTGTCAACGAAATGTTTCGCAGGGGCCGCAGTGAGACCGCGCACCGCTAGAGCGGTTCCACGATAGGCGTAATCAGCGAGGATGCTTCAGACGGGGCTTTTCCCCAAGAAAAGCCCCACCGCTCTAAAGTCGGATGAGGTACGGTAATCGTGGAATCCGCTTAAAGCGGCTGTAGCGTTCTAACGCAAATCTTCCCGATTTGCTGGTCGAGAGAGGCGGGGGTAGCTTCTCTCGACCGTTTTATTTGTGGCCCCGAAGTCTTTACACTGCCCCAGTGGCGCCGGCACTTGCCAAAGGTTGTGGCAAGGTCACCCTAGGAGAGGCCAGGCTCACCTGCAGAATGATTTGAGCCAGCGTAGTGCAAACCAGGTTTTGTTCTCCTCCACTGATCTCCATCGCTGCTTTAACCGGGTCTTCCGTGTAATTCCATAATCCGATAATGATTTTCAGCTTTGGGCGCTGCATGCGAAGTCTTCTATAAATACTGCGGGCGTGCGAGACGGCGTATGGCGGCAGTGCGGAAAGGCAAACGATTTCTGGTTCCGCATTGGCCGCTTCTGCCAACATTCCGTCCACACTTCCAATCGGGATCGCCATCGCGGAGTAACCAGCTCGATCCAGCAATTGCGCCAACATGATGCCGACGACCTCATCCGCGTCGTCGCGGACAGGAAGGCAGGCAATCTTCTTAGAATCTGTGCCTGGAATATCCCCGAGCGTTGCTAGGGGACCTTGGTGTGCGCTTGAACCGACGCTCATGGGATGGTCTACCCTGAGGCTAAATTCTTCCACCAGGTCTTTTGTAGTTTGAGTAATGAAGTCGACGGTCGAATCGTCGAGTGCATTACGATGACGATCCTGTTCAGCCAGGTTCAGCGCGGGGATTAACACCGTGTCATAAAGGTCTTCAAGTGAGGTGTCCTTCAGGTGAGTCTCCAGTACCTGGCTCGCTTCGCGCTGATCGTTAGCCAGCAAGCGCTGGTAATAGTGAGCTCCCGGTTGCATGACCGGCTGGTCTCCGAGAAGCACGGTTAAGAATTGCAGACTGGGCACGTACGCGCCCAGGACAACCAGGCAGACGGTGAGGGGCACGGATAGGATCAGGCCGATCGGTCCCCATATGAGAGCCCAGAAAATCGCGGCCACCAGAATCGCAAGTGAGGACAGGCCGGTATGTTTGCCGTAAACCTGTGGTTCCAGAAAATTCGCCGTGAATAGCTCCAGGCAGAAGAAGATAGCCATGATGAGCAGGGTCTTCGTCCAGCCGTTGAAGACCGCCAAGGATAAGGCGGTGGGAAGGAAAGCTCCGATGGGCGCGCCAATATAAGGGATAAACCGCAGAAGCCCGGCCAGCGCTCCCCACAACAGAGCATGAGGCAACGCAATGAAGTGCAGGGCAACAAAGACGATCAGACCAAAACCTATATTAACCAGCGACTGCAAGGATAGATACCGGCTGACACGATGGCTTGTGTCATCCATTGCCTGCGTCATCAGGTGCAGATGTCCTTGGCCGCTCAGCCGAATGAGGCGATTGCGCAGGTCCTCCCTCTGCAGCAACATGAAAAAGGTGAAGACTGCGACCAAAACGACAGAAACGACCACGCCCAGCACACCGCTAAGCGCGTCTAACCTGCCTTGACTGCCGCCAACCTCTCGTACGGAGACAGGGTGGTTGGGTAACCCTAGTTCTACCGCGCCGGCATGCCCTTGATCGCTAGTGAAGCCTGAGCTCCAATCGCTAATCTGCTTGCTTAGATTGTCCAGCTCTCTTTGCGCCCGGCCGAAGCTCGTTGTCTTCGGCTGTTGGAAAGATTGGATCTTCTCCTGGATGTTTGTTGTATACGATGGAATCGCGTCGGTGACCTGAACCAACTGCTTGAAAACGGTCCAACCGGCGCAGCCCAAAACCGCCCCTGCCGCAAGCATGACGACCGCGATGGCCACTGTCCTGGGGAGCCGGGCTCTTTCCAGCCATGTGACCACGGGAGCGAGCACGAAAGTCAGAAGCATAGCGAGCGCCAGCGGCAAGATCACTGTTTTTGCGAGATAGAGCACAGTGATCAGGACCACCGTCACAACGACGGCTAACAGCTGCGAGAGTGTTCGAGATGAGTTTGAGCGGATCATGGCCAATCTGACAATGGAACATGCTACTAGAGCAATGAACAAGGGCCCAGAGTTATCTTGCGGAGAGTAACTCTAACGTGCGAAACCCCACTTTTGAACCGGAACACGAGGTTCAAAAATGGGGTTAAATGAGGCTGTGCTGGCCGCCGCATCCCAATGAAACTACCGTCGATGAGTGCCAGTCTTTTTCGCGGGTTTGGCGCCGTTGGCTAAGTGCCTGGCGCCCACCGGCGTCGAGTCAAACTTAGACGTTTGTTCCGAGTCCGGGGTGGGTTCAGTTGGCGTAGTGTCGAGCCCGGCTCCCTCAAAAATAGGTGAATCAACCGCCTCGAGTTCAGCTGCTTCCAGAATCGGCCCCACTGAGTCCTTTTCGCCCTCGTCTCCGACACCAGTCGAATCGTTAAAGAACTGGTCCACCAGACCCGGCGTGGGAGCAATCAGTCCAATCGAGAATTGGGGTTTGCCCATGGTTTCGAGGGCTGCGGTGAAGGCGCGCATATGAGTGATCTCGCGCGTCATAAGAAACTGCAGTGCTTCTTTACTGCCCACGTCATCGGTAAAGTTGATCAGGCGCTCATAGACTATCTTCGCTCGCGCCTCAGCCGCGATGTTGCTGCGCAGGTCTACGGAAAGATCTCCAGTGATTTTCAGGTAATCGGCGGTCCACGCATCGCCCATGGAGTTGACGAGCGAAACGCCTCCTCCGCCTGCGATCGACACCAGAGGATCCGCCTCGGCGGCAGCCCGGTCGAATTTCATCGGCTTCAAGTGCATTCGAATCAGAGCCCCTACCACTTCCAGATGGCTGAGCTCTTCGGTGCCGATGTCCATAAGAAGGTCCTTACGCGCAGCATCTTCGCAGTTAAACCCTTGAATGGAATATTGCATCGCTGCTGCCAGCTCTCCATTTGCTCCACCAAATTGCTCCAGCAGCATATTCCCGAAGCGCGGATCCGGTTCGCCGACATTTACGGTATACATCAGTTTCTTAACATGGTGATACATCGATTGGGTACTCCCTTTGAGTGAGAAGGTGCGCTAACTAAGGCTTACGCGTGGTTCCGCATTAGGTTGAACAGATGCGGTTACCAAGGGGCGTGTTGCCAAAGGAGCGAAATGCTTCTCTTCGCCAAGAAAAGAAAAGTATGGTGCTAAGACGTGCTCGGATGCTGCATCTCGCATCTATGAGACGGAAGGCAGAATCTATCGCCTCGAGGGCAACACATGAGTGTAGAAACTTTGCAGGAGCTGTTCCTGGATGAACTAAAAGATCTGTATTCGGCAGAGAAGCAGATCACAAAGGCGCTGCCAAAGCTGGTAAGGGCCGCCACTTCGCCAAAACTTAAAGATGCTTTCCAGAGCCACCTGGTAGAAACCAACGGCCAGATCGAGCGCCTGGAAACAATCTTCGAGATGCTTAAGAAAAAGGGCACGGGCAAGACCTGCGAGGGCATGAAGGGAGTTCTCTCCGAGGGTGCGGAAGTTTTGGAAGAGACCGAAAAGGGAGATCTTCGCGACTCCGGTCTAATAACAGCCGCGCAGCGAGTGGAACACTATGAGATGGCAGGATACGGTGGCGTTCGGGAATACGCCAAGCTGCTCGGCCAAAGAGAGATTATGTCTCTTCTGGACGCGACCCTGAAAGAGGAAGAGGCAGCTGACAAAAAACTGACGCAGATTGCGAAAGAGGTAAACGCAGCTGCGTTGAATGGTTCCAACGAAGAAGACAACTAGCTCTCTATCTGAAGACGGCAAGCAGGCAAGGTAAGGAGACACACACCATGGCAACAGAGAACGCTGCGGTCTTTGCCATTTTCGCAAGCAGAGCAAGCGCGGAGGCAGCTGTCGATCAATTGACAGCTGCAGGCTTTTCGACTCAGGACGTTTCGGTTCTCATGTCTGGCATGGAAGGATCGAAGGAGTTCGCGACGGAAAGAAACACCAAGGCGGATGCAACCACCGGGGTTGCAGTGGGAGGGGTCGTCGGAGGAACCCTGTGCCTTCTGGCCGGAATTGGCGCCTTAGCGATACCAGGCGCCGGGCCGCTCATTGCTGCCGGTCCGATCGTCGCAGGTCTCGCCGGCTTGGGCGTTGGTGGAGCTGTAGGTGGCCTAGTCGGAGCGCTTGTGAGCTTAGGCGTTCCCGAGTTTGAGGCGAAGCTTTATGATGGCCGGGTAAAGGACGGGGAACTGCTATTGTCAATCCAATGCGTTCGCTGTGAGGAAGTTTCAAACGCAAGAGCTATCCTCACAGCGGTTGGAGCGTTAGACATAGCTTCTTTTGGGGAAGAATCCATCGCCGGCTATGGAGAGCATGAAAACGGCACGGAGTTGGTGACGAATACATCGGCGCACGCAACGATCGCAGATAAAGTAGAAGCAATCCAATAAGGCGAGGAAGTTGGGTCGCGGCACTGTAGGCTGCCTTCCGCGGTTAATTCAGATTTTCCTGGTCCAGCAAATGCTGAAACTCCGGCGTGGTCCGCAGCGTGGCAAAATCCTTGTCTTCATCGAGACGTTTGCGGTCCTTAAAGCCCTCATCCATTGCCTTACGAAGATAGGTGAGTGCCTGTTCCTGCTTTCCTACCCTGGCGTAGGTCGCTGCGACAAAGTAGTTCATCGCAATCCGTTGTTCACGGGAGCTCCCGGCTTCTATCATTGCCGCCTGATTAGGAGCAAACACCTTCTCATCCATTTCGAAGGCCTTGCGATACGCCTTCATGCCCTGCTTGTATTTCGCCTCGGCGAAATAAGCGGTCCCGAGATTACAGAAGATGACCGCGCTTTCCGACGAATGCTTCAGTGCTTTCTTATAAAAGTGTTCCGCGTCGCGATAATCATGTTGGCCGTAATATACGGCGGCGAGGTTATTGGATGCAGCAGCGAAGCGGGGATTAATCGCCAAAGCCGTCTGGTAAGCCTTACGTGCTTGCTCCAACGCGAACATATGGTGGTAGGCCATGCCGATGCTGTTCCAGACGGTGGCCGACTTTAAATTGGCGTCCTGGTAGGCAACGATCGCGGCAGCGTACTCTCCACGGGCCATCAAAATGTCTGCCTTCGACTCAGCCGGGAGCGGCTCGAGAGAGAGCGCCCGGCGTTCTGGAGCAGGAGCGGGAACAGGAGCAGACACTTGCTTAGGAGGGTTAACCGGAGTTTGGCCCGAAGGTGTTTGGGGCACCTCTCCGAACAATCGAACACTGGCTGACGCAAGAATTGCAAACGCGAACCAGCGTTTCACGCTGAAGAACGGAAGACTGGGAATCTCACCCATTGCTCGCCTCCTGTAAGCACACCTTTCTGACTGCGGCGATGCAATCAGACATTTGCGTGTTTTATTCTCCTCCCAATTCCAGCAGGGAGCAATATCCACTTCTGCCGAAATCTCGATAGCCAATCGGTGCTTTGGGGGCTGGGCTTTCCAGTAAGTTACAGGGTAGTGTCTGATTCGACAACGGTAGACGCGCCCCTAAGTCTCAAACTGTCATATCGTTGTAACAAGATTGCTATATTCCCTTCTCATGACCATCCGGCAAACCTGGGAAGGAAGCAGCATGCGAAGTTTTCTCGAAGCTTTGCGAATCCAGCGGTGGGACGACCACCGCTACTATCATCACAGCCGCATTAATCAGTCGCTCCACCTGCTGAGTGCCATTAGCTTTCTTACCGCCTACGGCCTCATCTTCAAGAATCCCGCGGCCTCGGCGCTGATCGGCTGGCTGGTGGCGATGGTCAGCCGGCAAGCCGGACACTTCTTCTTCGAGCCCAGGGGTTACGATGAGGTAAACCACGCCACCCATGAGCACAAGGAGGACATTAAGGTCGGCTACAATCTTCGCCGCAAGATCGTCCTGCTGGCGATCTGGGCGCTGTCCCCGGCGCTGCTATGGCTAAGTCCAACGTTGTTCGGGATTTTCCCGGCCTACGCCGATCGCGCCACCTTCGTCCAGCACGTCGGCCAGATCTGGCTGCTTGTCGGCTTTGGCGCCCTACTGTTCCGCACCGTGCAACTGTTCTTCATCAGGGACGTCCAGACCGGCTTGGTCTGGATGACGAAAATCCTGACCGATCCGTTCCATGACTTCATGCTCTACTATCGAGCGCCGTTTTACCTGATGGGGGGCCAGTTGATTGATCCCATGGACGATGTAGACGAGTCCGAAGCATTTCTAGCAGTACGCGACGCCTAATGGCTTTGTCGGTGAGCGCTTCGTTCCGCCACCACCAGCCATCCTGCTGCATTTGCCGCGCCGCCGCTACGAAGCGATCGGCGACCGCGGCGAAGTCTTCGTCGGTGTAATTCAGGCTGAAGATGAGCCGGCCCGTTCCCACCCAGCTCAGGGCCAGGTCTTCGGCGCGCAGATAATATTGAAACATCCAGTGGTAGCGCGAAGGCTGCAAGTAGCAGACCGTCCATACCGAGGAGAGATTGGCCACCCGCACCCCGGCCCCTGCTTCGCGCAGTCGCTCATTGAGCCGGGCCGCCCGGCCGTCCCACACCGCATCGAGCTCGCGATAACAGGCCAGGATCTCCGGCGTCTCCAGGCGCTCAAGGAACTCGGACATTGCCCCCATCACGTACGGGTGGGAATTGAAGGTACCGCGCGCGAAGCACACGTCGGCCGGCCTATCCTCCCGAAAGCGCTTCATCAGGTCGGCGCGCCCGCACACCACGCCGATCGGCAAACCACCGGCTACCGTTTTTCCGTAGGTCACCATGTCGGCGCGGACGCCAAAATACTCCTGGGCGCCCCCGCGGGCCAGCCGAAAGCCCAGGAATACCTCGTCGAAAATCAGCACGATACCGCGCTCCGTACACACCTGGCGTAGCCGCTGCAGCCATGTTGTATAGGCCCCGCGGTCATAGCTGGGGCGGGGTCCGCTGTCCACCAGCGTCGAATCTGCCGCCGCGCCGGAGTTGGGGTGTAGCGCCTGCACCGGGTTGACCAGCACGCATGCGATGTCACGCCGGCTGCGCAGCACGCGCAGGCTCCGCTCATCCATATCCGTAAGCGTGAGCGTATCGCGCTCACTCACCGGATTGCCGACCCCCGGCTGCACCTCGCCCCACCAACCGTGGTAGGCGCCGCAAAATCGGACAAGGTAGCGGCGCCTTGTGTGGTAGCGGGCCAGGCGCACGGCCTGCATCACAGCTTCAGTGCCCGACATGTGGAAGGAGACTTCGTCGAGCCCGGAGATCGCACGCAGGCGATGCACGTTATCCGCGGTCACCGGGTGGTAAGCGCCCAGCACCGGGCCCAGGTCGCGGACCCGCGCGCTGCCCCGTTCGATGCATTCCTTGTAAAAGTCGTAGCCAAAGACATTTACGCCGTATGAGCCGGTCAGGTCGTAGTGCCGGTTGCCGTCCAGATCAGTCGTAGTCGGACCGCTCGAGGAGAGGACGAACGATCCGCTGCTAAGGTGGCGGCGGACAAAACGGCTGAACTGGAACGGTACGCGGTAGCGCGCCGTGAATTGTAGATCGGAGATCTCATCCTGGACCTTAGCGGTCTCCCGCACAGTATTGGCGAAGCGTTGCGCATAGAGTGCGGCCAATCGCCTGAAGGCCGCCCGGCGCTGTTCGCCGATCTCCTCCGGGGCATCGTCGGCTCGGAAGAACTGCGCTTCGTCATATTCGTAATAGGGGACGAAACGAGCCAGCAGCCGCCCGAGCCGCGCATGGCCGGCAAGCGAGCGGTGCTTGGCGCGAGAGAGCTGCAGGCGCAGCAGCAACCGGCGGGTGACAAACAGCAATACGCTCAATCCGAGCAGCCACGCGAAGATGGTGATCGTCACACAAACCCTCTACGGCACTGTAGTCCAAGCGAGTGACAATAAGATGACTTTTCGGGCTGGGATCGACGGCTCGCTGGAGATTCGAGCGGCCCCGTGCAGGTGGCAGGCGACGATACAGAAGCCCCGTAGGCGTGGAGGCGTACAGCCAGGGCGGCAGATTTAGGAGGGGTTTAACCGATGAAAAGCATGCCAACTGCGATCCTCCACGTTCCACTTCATAGACCTCTTCCCCCCGAAAGATTCTATGAAGGAGTTCATGGAGAATCGCGGCCGGCAGGATGAAACTGGACCGCAGACAAGTATTGCAGGTATTTCCCGACCGTCGCGACCAGCCCATCTATCAAACATCCAGATAGTGGTGGTGATCCTCCCAACGTTACAAATTTTTTGCCGGGAAATCTGCTTCAAATATTCTTGTGCTTGAGCAACATCGACAGAATCGATATAGGTGCGTCGAACAAATCGGTGATCTCATAGCTGAGAACAAACATGGCCCCAGCAAAAATTCCCGGGTAAGACCGCCACGCTCTCTCCGTCCACCGCCACACGAAATTACAATAAGCCGGGATGTTGGCGCCGGCGGCGAAGGCGACCCCTAACACTGCCCCCATCAGCACATCCGTGGGCCAGTGCCAGCCTAAATAAACCCGCGGGGCCATAATAAACAGGACCACGTACCCGAGTGCCAGTAGGCCCAGACGGCGGGAAGCAAAGAAGACGCCGACGGCTAACGCAATAAAGAGTACTGCGTGGTCACTGGGAAACGAACTCCACCCGTACAGCCTTTCTGTGGACATACCATGCGGCGTTTGGAAATGCAGGGCAATGGTTCGAAAAGGTCTTTCCCGAAAAGGAAGAATCTTCGCCAGAACCCGGGCAGCCACCACTCCGGCGATCGCCAGCGGAATAGTCGCGACAAGCTTGGCGCGGTTCTCCGTGAGGCTACGCCGCTTTTCGAAGAACGCGGCCCAGCACAGGAAGACGATAGGGGCGCCTTTGAGTAGATTGCGATTTACCAGAAGCAACATCGCCGAATCAAATCGCGGCCAGCGGCTGATGTAATGATTCAGGTGGGATTCGATGGCGAAGTCGAAAGCGTTTTGCCACCCCTGATGGACCCCAAAAACCGGGCCAACGCCGTGCCTGGCTCCTAATACACCGGCAAAAAGCGTGAGCACGCAAATGGAGGCGGCGAGTAAGACAATTCGATACCTTGAGAGTGAATAAGGCGAAGAAAGGCCTGATGCCCTTGACATCTACGGAATCCCCGTTCTTGCATAAAGTTAGCGGGGGACCTGTCCGAGATTAAAACATAATCTGCACAAAAAGCAGTACAGAAATTTACCTGCTATTCACAAATTACAAAAGCCCTGGCCTCAGACCATAGATTAATGAACACTTTACGAAATTAAACCGCAATGGATGCACCTGAGCCCGTAGGTGCCGCACCCTTACATTTGGATTAGTCCCGCAGAGCCTGCCCTGAGCTTGTCGAAGGGACGGCTGAGAGTAGCCCAGGACGGAGTCCAGGACGTAGTCCTGGGTGACGTCGATCGTGCGCGAATGCTGACAGGTGATCATCAAAAACCAGCCCAATTCTCTTCAATTCTGGCACGGGTTCACTCGATCGATCCCGTCGCAACCACGGGCAAGTCTGACGAACCGAAAGCGTCGCCGCTATACACCCTAGCTCGCGTTCAGGATCATGTCAGAGGATGCGCCTGGCTCCTGGGGTGTTTTGTAGAAGCCACCGCTAACCTGGGCCGGGAAAACAAAGTGATCTTTGAGATGGGGGATGTGTTCAAGAAAGATTACTTCATGATCGAGAGCGACGTGATTGAAGAGCACCAGGTGCTGATGTAACTGCCCCATATCCCCGACGTGGGGCACGATTGGAAGGCCCATCTTCTTTGCCATCAAGCTGACCGTGAGAAACTCGCTGACGCCTCCGAGCCTGGTGCAATCCGCCTGGACGAAATGTATTCCTCCGTAGCGGAGAAAATTCTTGAACAGAACGCGATTGGGTATGTGCTCGCCCGCTGCGATTTTTACCGGTGCGATTTCGCGGGCCAGAACCACATGCGCATACACATCATCCGGGTGCGTTGGCTCTTCTATCCACAGCGGCTTGAACTGCACCAGTTCTCGACACATGCGGCTTGCGTCCGCCAGGTTCCAATGCTGGTTGGCGTCAAACATCAAAATTCCAGCCTCGCCGACCAGGTCCCGCAACATGGCAGCACGGCGCAGGTCGCGCGATTCATCCGCCGATCCAACCTTCAGCTTGAAGGCACGAAAGCCACCGTCGATTGCGCGCGCTGTAAGTTCGCGAACCTTTACGTCGTCATAAGATATCCACCCGATGGAGGTATCGTAGCCTGGATACCCACTCTGGATGATTGGCTCCCGAAGCTTGCGAGTCGCAACCTCTGCGCGCAAAATTGCCAGCGCGTCTTGCTCGCTCAACACGTCCTGAATGTCGCTAAGGTTCAGGACTGCGACGATTTCTTCCGGGGTCAAATCGAGCAGCAGTTTCCACAAAGGAACTGCGCGGCTTTTAGCCCAGAGATCGAAGCACGCATTGGTAATGGAAGCGAGTGCGAGGTGAACCACTCCCTTATGCGGCCCAAGCCAGCGTAGACATGGATCATCCGCGAGCCGGCGGGAGAACCTTCCGAAGTTCGACATCAACTCGTTGATCTCCAGCCCGGCAAGCGGCTTCGCCAGCAAATCGATAGCTTCGCACACGAGCCGATTCCATCGCCCAGCGTAAGCGCAATCCCGGTCCCCGAAATCTGGCCATCGCTAGCCAACCGTGTCATGGCCATGCAGTATTCAGAGCTGGTGTGGACGAGTCGGTACCAGCGCCATCAGGGAGTGCAAAGCGCGCGTCGACGCTAGAAACGGATTGAATTACGCAGCTCTTCATCTCGCGCCGCTATCTCCTGAAACCTAGCTCTGCTCCGCCACTCACGGGCAAGATGCAACCAGTGATGAAGCGGGCTTTGTAAGAACTAAGGAAGACCGCGGCATCCGCAATAACAGTCCCCGTGCGGGCATGGTCCGAGCAAGTGCATTTCATCGAGATACTTGCGGATATTTGCCGGGTCCGCTTGCTCGCCGCACCACCTCTCAAGCATCGGTGTCCATACTCCAGCAGGGCACACCGCGTTCACTCGAATTCCGTAGCTGGAATAATCGGCAGCCATGGCCTTGGTCAGCGAAATCATCGCGCCCTTGGTTGCGACATAAGCCGCATGGTTCGCTTGCCCAACCACTCCCGCCATGCTGGCGGTAAGCAGGATGGATCCCTTGCTCGCCGCCAGCGCTTCGAATGCAAACTTGGTCGTCCAGAACACAGACTTCACGTTCACTCGTT
>CAWBQE010000024.1:0-37636 GCA_963790705.1 uncultured Acidobacteriaceae bacterium | reverse complement strand
TTCGCCAAAACTTAAAGTCTTTTCAGAGCCACCCCGAAGAACCAACGGCCAGATCGAGCGCCCTGAAACAATTTTGAGATGCTTAAGAAGGGCACCGGCAGCCTCCAGGGCATGAAGGTGTTCTGGCCGAGGGTGGCAAGGTTTTTGAGAGACCAAAGGAAGTTTTCGCGACTGCAGTCTGATAACAGGCGCGCAGCGTGTGGAGACACTATTGATGGCAAGAGACGGCTGTTCGAGATACGCCAAGCTGCTCGCCGAGAAGATTGTGGCTCTTCTGAACGCGACCTTAAAAGAGAAAGAGGCAGCTGACAAAAAACTGACGCCGATTTCGAAAGAGGTAAACGCAGCTGCGTTGAATGGGTCCAACGGGAGAAGCAACCAGCTCTCTGTCGGCAGACAGCCAGCAGGCATGGCAGGAGACACAGCACCATGGCAGCAGAGAAGGCTGCGTCTTGCCCATCTTCAAAGCAGAGCAGGCGCGGAGGCAGCCGCGATCGATTGACAGCTGCTCGGTTTTGGACTCAGACCATTTCGGTTCTCATGTCTGCATGAAGGATCCAAGGAGTGTCCCGACGGAAAAACACCAGGCGGATGCAACCACAGGGGTTGCAGTGGGAAGGGTGGTTGGAGACCCTGTGCCTTCTGGCGGGAGTTGGCGCCTAGCGATACCACGCGCCGGGCCGCTCATCGTGCCGTCCGATTGTCACAGGTCTCCGCGGCTTGGGCGTTGGTGGACTGTAGGTGGCTTAGTCCAGCGCTTGTCAGCTTAACATCCCCGCTTATGAGGCGGCTTTATGGTGGCCGGGTAAAGACGGGGAACGTGCTGTTGTCAATCCAATGCGTTCCTGTGAGGGAAGTTTCAACGCAAGAGCTATTCTCCAGCGGTTGGAGCCTTCGACATCGCTTCTTTTGGGGAGGAATCCATCACCGGCTATGGAGTGCATTAAAACGGCACGGATTTGGACGAATACACTGCCGCATGCAAGGATCGCAGTAAGTAGAAGAAGTCCGATAGGCGAGGAAGTTGTTTCGCTGCTCTCGCAGGCCGACTTCTCGCGGTTAGTTCACTTTTCCTCATCCAGCCAATGTTGAACTCCGGCGTGGTTCCGCAGGCTGGCGAATTCCTTGTCTTCATCGAGACGTTTGCGGTCCTAAAGCCCTCATCCATTGCCTTAGAAATAGGTGAGTGCCTGTTCCTGCTTTCCTCCCCTGGCGTAGGTCGCTGCGGCAAAGTAGTTCATCGCAATCCGTTGTTCACGGGAGCTTCCGGCTTTTATCATTGCCGCCTGATTGGAGCAAACACCTTTTCATCCATTTCGAAGGCCCTGCGATACGCCTTTATGCCCTGCTGTATTTCGCCTCGGCGAAATAAGCGGTCCCGAGATTACAGAAGATGACCGCGCTTTCCGACGAATGCTTCAGTGCTTTCTTATAAAAGTGTTCCGCGTCGCGATAATCATGTTGGCCGTAATATACGGCGGCGAGGTTATTGGATGCAGCAGCGAAGCGGGGATTAATCGCCAAAGCCGTCTGGTAAGCCTTACGTGCTTGCTCCAACGCGAACATATGGTGGTAGGCCATGCCGATGCTGTTCCAGACGGTGGCCGACTTTAAATTGGCGTCCTGGTAGGCAACGATCGCGGCAGCGTACTCTCCACGGGCCATCAAAATGTCTGCCTTCGACTCAGCCGGGAGCGGCTCGAGAGAGAGCGCCCGGCGTTCTGGAGCAGGAGCGGGAACAGAAGCAGACACTTGCTTAGGAGGGTTAACCGGAGTTTGGCCCGAAGGTGTTTGGGGCACCTCTCCGAACAATCGAACACTGGCTGACGCAAGAATTGCAAACGCGAACCAGCGTTTCACGCTGAAGAACGGAAGACTGGGAATCTCACCCATTGCTCGCCTCCTGTAAGCACACCTTTCTGACTGCGGCGATGCAATCAGACATTTGCGTGTTTTATTCTCCTCCCAATTCCAGCAGGGAGCAATATCCACTTCTGCCGAAATCTCGATAGCCAATCGGTGCTTTGGGGGCTGGGCTTTCCAGTAAGTTACAGGGTAGTGTCTGATTCGACAACGGTAGACGCGCCCCTAAGTCTCAAACTGTCATATCGTTGTAACAAGATTGCTATATTCCCTTCTCATGACCATCCCGGCAAACCTGGGAAGGAAGCAGCATGCGAAGTTTTCTCGAAGCTTTGCGAATCCAGCGGTGGGACGACCACCGCTACTATCATCACAGCCGCATTAATCAGTCGCTCCACCTGCTGAGTGCCATTAGCTTTCTTACCGCCTACGGCCTCATCTTCAAGAATCCCGCGGCCTCGGCGCTGATCGGCTGGCTGGTGGCGATGGTCAGCCGGCAAGCCGGACACTTCTTCTTCGAGCCAAGGGGGTACGACGAGGTAAACCACGCCACCCATGAGCACAAGGAGGACATTAAGGTCGGCTACAATCTTCGCCGCAAGATCGTCCTGCTGGCGATCTGGGCGCTGTCACCGGCGCTGCTATGGCTAAGTCCAACGTTGTTCGGGATTTTCCCGGCCTACGCCGATCGCGCCACCTTCGTCCAGCACGTCGGCCAGATCTGGCTGCTTGTCGGCTTTGGCGCCCTACTGTTCCGCACCGTGCAACTGTTCTTCATCAGGGACGTCCAGACCGGCCTGGTCTGGATGACGAAAATCCTGACCGATCCATTCCATGACTTCATGCTCTACTATCGAGCGCCGTTTTACCTGATGGGGGGCCAGCTGATTGATCCCATGGACGATGTAGACGAGTCCGAAGCATTTCTAGCAATACGCGACGCCTAATGGCTTTGTCGGTGAGCGCTTCGTCCCGCCACCACCAGCCATCCTGCTGCATTTGCCGCGCCGCCGCTACGAAGCGATCGGCGACCGCGGCGAACTCTTCGTCGGTGTAATTCAGGCTGAAGATGAGCCGGCCCGTTCCCACCCAGCTCAGGGCCAGGTCTTCGGCGCGCAGATAGTATTGAAACATCCAGTGGTAGCGCGAAGGCTGCAAGTAGCAGACCGTCCATATCGAGGAGAGATTAGCCACCCGCACCCCGGCCCCTGCTTCGCGCAGACGCTCATTGAGCCGGGCCGCCCGGCCGTCCCACACCGCATCGAGCTCGCGATAACAGGCCAGGATCTCCGGCGTCTCCAGGCGCTCAAGGAACTCGGACATTGCCCCCATCACGTACGGGTGGGAATTGAAGGTACCGCGCGCGAAGCACACGTCGGCCGGCCTATCCTCCCGAAAGCGCTTCATCAGGTCGGCGCGCCCGCACACCACGCCGATCGGCAAACCACCGGCTACCGTTTTTCCGTAGGTCACCATGTCGGCGCGGACGCCAAAATACTCCTGGGCGCCCCCGCGGGCCAGCCGAAAGCCCAGGAATACCTCGTCGAAAATCAGCACGATACCGCGCTCCGTACACACCTGGCGTAGCCGCTGCAGCCATGTTGTATAGGCCCCGCGGTCATAGCTGGGGCGGGGTCCGCTGTCCACCAGCGTCGAATCTGCCGCCGCGCCGGAGTTGGGGTGTAGCGCCTGCACCGGGTTGACCAGCACGCATGCGATGTCACGCCGGCTGCGCAGCACGCGCAGGCTCCGCTCATCCATATCCGTAAGCGTGAGCGTATCGCGCTCACTCACCGGATTGCCGACCCCCGGCTGCACCTCGCCCCACCAACCGTGGTAGGCGCCGCAAAATCGGACAAGGTAGCGGCGCCTTGTGTGGTAGCGGGCCAGGCGCACGGCCTGCATCACAGCTTCAGTGCCCGACATGTGGAAGGAGACTTCGTCGAGCCCGGAGATCGCACGCAGGCGATGCACGTTATCCGCGGTCACCGGGTGGTAAGCGCCCAGCACCGGGCCCAGGTCGCGGACCCGCGCGCTGCCCCGTTCGATGCATTCCTTGTAAAAGTCGTAGCCAAAGACATTTACGCCGTATGAGCCGGTCAGGTCGTAGTGCCGGTTGCCGTCCAGATCAGTCGTAGTCGGACCGCTCGAGGAGAGGACGAACGATCCGCTGCTAAGGTGGCGGCGGACAAAACGGCTGAACTGGAACGGTACGCGGTAGCGCGCCGTGAATTGTAGATCGGAGATCTCATCCTGGACCTTAGCGGTCTCCCGCACAGTATTGGCGAAGCGTTGCGCATAGAGTGCGGCCAATCGCCTGAAGGCCGCCCGGCGCTGTTCGCCGATCTCCTCCGGGGCATCGTCGGCTCGGAAGAACTGCGCTTCGTCATATTCGTAATAGGGGACGAAACGAGCCAGCAGCCGCCCCAGCCGCGCATGGCCGGCAAGCGAGCGGTGCTTGGCGCGAGAGAGCTGCAGGCGCAGCAGCAACCGGCGGGTGACAAACAGCAATACGCTCAATCCGAGCAGCCACGCGAAGATGGTGATCGTCACACAAACCCTCTACGGCACTGTAGTCCAAGCGAGTGACAATAAGATGACTTTTCGGGCTGGGATCGACGGCTCGCTGGAGATTCGAGCGGCCCCGTGCAGGTGGCAGGCGACGATACAGAAGCCCCGTAGGCGTGGAGGCGTACAGCCAGGGCGGCAGATTTAGGAGGGGTTTAACCGATGAAAAGGATGCCAACTGCGATCCTCCACGTTCCACTTCATAGACCTCTTCCCCCCGAAAGATTCTATGAAGGAGTTCATGGAGAATCGCGGCCGGCAGGATGAAACTGGACCGCAGACAAGTATTGCAGGTATTTCCCGACCGTCGCGACCAGCCCATCTATCAAACATCCAGATAGTGGTGGTGATCCTCCCAACGTTACAAATTTTTTGCCGGGAAATCTGCTTCAAATATTCTTGTGCTTGAGCAACATCGACAGAATCGATATAGGTGCGTCGAACAAATCGGTGATCTCATAGCTGAGAACAAACATGGCCCCAGCAAAAATTCCCGGGTAAGACCGCCACGCTCTCTCCGTCCACCGCCACACGAAATTACAATAAGCCGGGATGTTGGCGCCGGCGGCGAAGGCGACCCCTAACACTGCCCCCATCAGCACATCCGTGGGCCAGTGCCAGCCTAAATAAACCCGCGGGGCCATAATAAACAGGACCACGTACCCGAGTGCCAGTAGGCCCAGACGGCGGGAAGCAAAGAAGACGCCGACGGCTAACGCAATAAAGAGTACTGCGTGGTCACTGGGAAACGAACTCCACCCGTACAGCCTTTCTGTGGACATACCATGCGGCGTTTGGAAATGCAGGGCAATGGTTCGAAAAGGTCTTTCCCGAAAAGGAAGAATCTTCGCCAGAACCCGGGCAGCCACCACTCCGGCGATCGCCAGCGGAATAGTCGCGACAAGCTTGGCGCGGTTCTCCGTGAGGCTACGCCGCTTTTCGAAGAACGCGGCCCAGCACAGGAAGACGATAGGGGCGCCTTTGAGTAGATTGCGATTTACCAGAAGCAACATCGCCGAATCAAATCGCGGCCAGCGGCTGATGTAATGATTCAGGTGGGATTCGATGGCGAAGTCGAAAGCGTTTTGCCACCCCTGATGGACCCCAAAAACCGGGCCAACGCCGTGCCTGGCTCCTAATACACCGGCAAAAAGCGTGAGCACGCAAATGGAGGCGGCGAGTAAGACAATTCGATACCTTGAGAGTGAATAAGGCGAAGAAAGGCCTGATGCCCTTGACATCTACGGAATCCCCGTTCTTGCATAAAGTTAGCGGGGGACCTGTCCGAGATTAAAACATAATCTGCACAAAAAGCAGTACAGAAATTTACCTGCTATTCACAAATTACAAAAGCCCTGGCCTCAGACCATAGATTAATGAACACTTTACGAAATTAAACCGCAATGGATGCACCTGAGCCCGTAGGTGCCGCACCCTTACATTTGGATTAGTCCCGCAGAGCCTGCCCTGAGCTTGTCGAAGGGACGGCTGAGAGTAGCCCAGGACGGAGTCCAGGACGTAGTCCTGGGTGACGTCGATCGTGCGCGAATGCTGACAGGTGATCATCAAAAACCAGCCCAATTCTCTTCAATTCTGGCACGGGTTCACTCGATCGATCCCGTCGCAACCACGGGCAAGTCTGACGAACCGAAAGCGTCGCCGCTATACACCCTAGCTCGCGTTCAGGATCATGTCAGAGGATGCGCCTGGCTCCTGGGGTGTTTTGTAGAAGCCACCGCTAACCTGGGCCGGGAAAACAAAGTGATCTTTGAGATGGGGGATGTGTTCAAGAAAGATTACTTCATGATCGAGAGCGACGTGATTGAAGAGCACCAGGTGCTGATGTAACTGCCCCATATCCCCGACGTGGGGCACGATTGGAAGGCCCATCTTCTTTGCCATCAAGCTGACCGTGAGAAACTCGCTGACGCCTCCGAGCCTGGTGCAATCCGCCTGGACGAAATGTATTCCTCCGTAGCGGAGAAAATTCTTGAACAGAACGCGATTGGGTATGTGCTCGCCCGCTGCGATTTTTACCGGTGCGATTTCGCGGGCCAGAACCACATGCGCATACACATCATCCGGGTGCGTTGGCTCTTCTATCCACAGCGGCTTGAACTGCACCAGTTCTCGACACATGCGGCTTGCGTCCGCCAGGTTCCAATGCTGGTTGGCGTCAAACATCAAAATTCCAGCCTCGCCGACCAGGTCCCGCAACATGGCAGCACGGCGCAGGTCGCGCGATTCATCCGCCGATCCAACCTTCAGCTTGAAGGCACGAAAGCCACCGTCGATTGCGCGCGCTGTAAGTTCGCGAACCTTTACGTCGTCATAAGATATCCACCCGATGGAGGTATCGTAGCCTGGATACCCACTCTGGATGATTGGCTCCCGAAGCTTGCGAGTCGCAACCTCTGCGCGCAAAATTGCCAGCGCGTCTTGCTCGCTCAACACGTCCTCAATGTAGCTAAGGTCCAGGACTGCGACGATTTCTTCCGGGGTCAAATCGAGCAGCAGTTTCCACAAAGGAACTGCGCGGCTTTTAGCCCAGAGATCGAAGCACGCATTGGTAATGGAAGCGAGTGCGAGGTGAACCACTCCCTTATGCGGCCCAAGCCAGCGTAGACATGGATCATCCGCGAGCCGGCGGGAGAACCTTCCGAAGTTCGACATCAACTCGTTGATCTCCAGCCCGGCAAGCGGCTTCGCCAGCAAATCGATAGCTTCGCACACGAGCCGATTCCCATCGCCCAGCGTAAGCGCAATCCCGGTCCCCGAAATCTGGCCATCGCTAGCCAACCGTGTCATGGCCATGCAGTATTCAGAGCTGGTGTGGACAGAGTCGGTACCAGCGCCATCAGGGAGTGCAAAGCGCGCGTCGACGCTAGAAACGGATTGAATTACGCAGCTCTTCATCTCGCGCCGCTATCTCCTGAAACCTAGCTCTGCTCCGCCACTCACGGGCAAGATGCAACCAGTGATGAAGCGGGCTTTGTAAGAAAGAAGGAAGACCGCGGCATCCGCGATCACGTCCCCGTGCGGGCATGGTCCGAGCAAGTGCATTTCATCGAGATACTTGCGGATATTTGCCGGGTCCGCTTGCTCGCCGCACCACCTCTCAAGCATCGGTGTCCATACTCCAGCAGGGCACACCGCGTTCACTCGAATTCCGTAGCTGGAATAATCGGCAGCCATGGCCTTGGTCAGCGAAATCATCGCGCCCTTGGTTGCGACATAAGCCGCATGGTTCGCTTGCCCAACCACTCCCGCCATGCTGGCGGTAAGCAGGATGGATCCCTTGCTCGCCGCCAGAGCTTCGAAGGCGAACTTGGTCGTCCAGAACACAGACTTCACGTTCACTCGTTGTAAATCGTCCCATTCCTGCTCGGTTGTTTCGTGGAGAGGTTTCGAAGGGCTGGCAATCCCCGCGTTGTTATGCACAGCGTCAATGCGCCCAAACCGGGTCAACACTGCGTCCATGGCAACGCGAGTTGCCTCGCCATCCGACACATCGGCATGGAACGCAACACTGTCACCGCCCGCATCCAATGCGGTTTGCCGCGCTGTCTCCAGGTCGCGGTCGAGAATGGCGACCGTGGCTCCTTCCCGCGCATAGGCAAGCGCGCACTCGCGGCCGATCCCATCACCACCGCCGGTCAACACAATGATCTTGCCCGGGAGATCAGCCGGTGTGTGAGATACGCTTTTCCCAGTTGTCATATGCGGTCTTTGAGAATCGTTCCATCGCCTTCTTCACATACTGCTCTGCGATTTCGCCCTCGCCTTCGCGCAAAAGATCGATGATCCGTTGATGGGCTTCCAGATCCTTGTCCCAGGCCGATGTCTCTTGTCCGCTTGCCGACACACGCATTCGCACAAAAGCGAAGAATGGAAGCAGGATGCGCCGGGCGTGCTGCATGACGTGGGGATTGCCTGACAGTTCGCAAAGTTCGAGATGGTAGAGCAGATCGCAATCGAGCAGGCCTGCGCAGTTCCCCGCGCTTGCTGATTCCCGCATGACGTCCATCGTGGCCTGCAGCACATTCAAATTCGGCCGTGCTTCTGCTGCAAGGCGCGCGGCCAGACCCTCCACGGCGCCACGCAGCTGGTAGATGTGAACCACATCGTCTTCGCTCAGATGGATCACCCGCGCACTACGTCCGGAAGCTTTGGAAACAAACCCCGCGTGGGCCAGAATATTGACGGCTTCCCGGATAGAGGCTTGCGCGACGCCAAACCTGGCTGCCCAGGTAGCTTCGACAATACGCATGCCCGGCCGCAGCGATCCGTTCAGAATCTCCGTGCGCAATTGTTCCGCAAGGCTGTGTTTCAGCAATCCGTTGTCGGTATTTAACGAGATATCAGGCATTAACAAGCGCTCAGATAGCGACATCCGATGCTACTTTTCGCCATTATCTCCCGTCAAGGAGATATTTAAGCGCTCGCAAGACGCAGTTGGCCTTTCGACTCTGTACATCCACCTCCGCCCATGCCAAGGTGGGCCACAGCCCTCTACTTTGTCATCCCGAGGAACTGACTTGCCTGCGGCAAGTTAAGGGAGCAATGACCCTGCCTCCCGTACCGGCAACGAAGGTTGGGTGCCCCATTCAAGCCCTGTCTTTAGGCTTGAGTGGGATACGCAGCACTCAACGCCCCAGTCTCCGGTTTGTTCATTAGGAGCAGCCCGACTCGCGGGCGCGAGTTGGGAGAGCAATGATCCGGCTCCTGCACCGGCAACGAACGTTGGGTGCCCCATTCAAGCCCTGTTTTGGGCTTGAGTGGGACACGCAGCACTCAACGCCCCAGTTTTTTGGTCTGTAGTTAGGAGCGGAGGGAGGCGAGGGACCTGCAGTTTCACCTTCGGGCGTAGCGAATGTGTGGTGGCCGAATCGCCTCCGGGTTCCGTTTCTCCATCAACATAAGCTGCAGATCCCTCCGTCAAGCGACGACGCTTCATCGGCCACGACGAGGTGCGCGGTGGCTCTTTAGCTGGGAACGAGAGGATGTGCGACCTAATAGTCCGTCAAGGCCCGGGGGCCGACAGCCAAACGTCAGCCGAGCCCGCTCGAGTCCGTGAGAATTCCGACCGTTGGGCAAGTCCGGGCTCTAGACTGCGTGAGAATTCCACTTACCCGCCGAGGTCGAAGGACCGGACCTTATTTCCCTTGGGCGGCCGCGGCAAACGGGAAGCGGCACATCGACAGCCACTATCCCACTCAAGCCAAAGAACGGCTTGACCCCGATTTCCTGCCACGCTGTGCTAGAGAAGTCCGCGTGTGCGCCTTTCATTAAGAAAAGGCGCATGGGCTGTATCAACGCCACAGGCCTCCGCAGGAAATCGGGGCAAATGGGGCACCCAGCTTTTGTAGATCTGACACAGAAACCACCCAGGACACCGCTGTTCCTATTTTCCTCCCTGAGACGGGGAGGGCTCATCCACCACCAGCATGCGGTCTCCGCGAATATTCTTTAATGTCTGCACCACTCCGCTTGGCCAGCGAATTTCGATAGACTGCGCCGCCGCATCGCTCCCCAGCCCGAAGTGAGCCCGCCTATCACTCGATGACAGGTAGCTACCAGCCGTAGACACGGTAACAAATTGATTTCCCTTCGAGGTGCTCAGCTTAATCTCCGCGCCAATGCCATCGCGGTTGCTCTTGTGCCCTACGAGCTTGATCCCCAGCCAGTGATTGGGCGTCTGCAACTCATTGCGCAAGATGTAGGCGGGGCCGCCGTTGGTCGTCACCACTACGTCCATGTGGCCGTCGTTCCAGATATCGCCCGCTGCTAGCCCGCGCCCGGCCCATGCTTCATGAAAGACCTCGCCCGATGCTGCCGATACATCCACCAGGCTCTTGCCGTTGTTATGCATCAGCAGAGGCGGTTCCTTGTAGCGCAAATTCGGAAAGGTCAACTGGATGTTGTCCATGTCGTGCCCCTGGGCCACGATCAGATCCTTCCAGCCGTCGTTGTCATAGTCGAGAAATGCGAGACCCCAGCCCGAATGGAGCAGCGTCGCCGCGGCCACACCGCTCAAATTGCTTGAGTACGTAAAGCTGCCATCGCCGTTGTTCTGGTAAAGTGCGTACTTCTGGTTGGCCAGATCGGAGACGATCAGATCTGGAAGGCTATCGTTGTTGTAGTCAGAAAAATCGACGCCCATGCCTGCATACGTGCGTCCCTCCCCATCCACAGCAACCTCCTGCAGCAGGCCAACCTCCTCAAACGTCCCGTTGCCCAGGTTGTGGTAGAGAAACTCCACCATCGAATCGTTGGCGATAAAGATATCCGTGTGGCCATCCCGGTCGTAATCGGCAATCCCAATCCCCAGCCCTTTGCCAGGCTTGTCGAGTCCGATCTTCGCGGCAACCTCGGTAAAGTGGCCGTTGCCGTCATTGTGATAAACAAGCGGAGCGATGGGTTGAAAGAGGTCAGGATGGCAATACATTCGATACCCGTCGCGGTGTTCACCGCACCAGGTATCGCCAAAGTCCCATTTCAGATATCGCAGCACAACCAGGTCGAGCCGCCCGTCGTTGTCTAGATCGACCCACGCCGCGGAAGTGGACCACCCGCTGCCGCCGGTACCGGAAGGCTCAGTCACGTCGCTAAAGGTGCCGTTGCCGTTGTTGTGGTAAAGATGATTACCGCCGTATCCAGTCACATAGAGGTCTTCGTAACCGTCATTGTCGTAATCGCCCACCGCCACGCCCATGTCGTAGCCCGCTCCAGCCAGGCCGGCCTTCTCGGTCACATCTTCAAAGGTTCCATCTGGGTTTTGATGGTAGAGACGATTCCAGTCCTTGGGCCCGCCCTTCTGCGGGATCGTGCCCGGGGCCGTTGGATCGGTCAACGGCGCGCCGTTGGCGAGAAAAATATCCAGCCGCCCATCGTTGTCATAATCAAACAGGGCAACGCCCGAACCCATCGTCTCGATGAGGTACTTCTTTGTCGTGTGGTATGCCTGACCTTCGAAATGGACTCCGCTGGCTGTCGTAACATCGACGAACTTGCCTGGCTTCTCCGCAAGATGAACGGCGGGGGAGCCACTTTGCGCCGTCATAGTCCAGCCGCCAAGCACGATAGCCGCCAAGCCCAATGTTAGGAACCGCGACAAACCCCTACCCGAGGCGCCAGCCCTGGTACTCATTGGGCTTTGCTGACTGGCTGGAGAAGGTGGAGCGCCTTGGCAACGTCCTGATCTCCTGGCGAAAGCTTCTGCGCTTCGAGCAGCTCTCTTCGCCCATTTGTGTAATCACCGGAGTGGCAATAGATCAGGCCCAGATCCTTGTGAAGCTGTGGCAGCGCACTACAGTTTCCGCATACCTCCAGAGCTTCCTTGAGATGCGCGATCGCTTGCGGCCAGTCATGCGCGTCGGCCGATGTCAACGCAAAGTTTCCCAACGTTTGCGCGCGATCCATGATGTGTTGCTGTGCCTGCAGCGCCTGGAACCGGGCCTGCAGCCGCTTCGCTTCCTCGGGATCCGATTTCATCAGCAGCCGCGCAAGATTGAAGATAGCCTCGTTGTATTGAGGATTGATCTCAATTGCTTTGCGCCATCGCGCAATTGCCCCCGCCTCATCGCCTTTGCGTACGAGCTCCTGCCCCAGCAGGAACAATGCCTCCGCGTTATCCGGCTTTGAGGCAAGTGACTGCTCAAACTCATGGATCGCTTCGTCCGTATTGCCCGCCTGCCTCGAAATCATGCCCAGCAGATACCAGGAGTCGGCCGCGTTGGGATCAAGACGAGTGGCCGCTTCCAACTCCGGTTTCGCCTCGCCATTGTGCTGCAGATCGAGCAGAACGCGACCCTTGTTGTAGTGCGCTACCGCGTTGTTAGGATCAAGACGGATAGCCTCGGAAAATTCCGCCAGCGCGCCGTTCAGGTCGAACAGATCCGCCAGCGCGAATCCCAAGTTCAAATGCGCTCCCGGTGACTTTGGATCCAATTCCGTCACCTTGCGAAACAAGGGCAAAGCCTCGCTACCCCGGTTCAGGCGCACCAGAACCATCCCGTATGCGCTTAGCGCCCCGGGGTTCTTTGGCTCAAACTGCACCGCGCTGCCAAGCGCTTGCACGGCTTCTGAATACCGCGATTCACTGGCCAGAATCAGGCCCAGATTCGCAAAGGCCTGACCGTACTGAGGATTATTTTCCGTGGCCTTGCGGAACAACTGCTCCGCTTCGCCGTTTTTGCCGATCCGGCCATAGAGCACGCCCAAGTTGTTTTGCGCTTCGGCATATTGCGGATCGAGCGAGATTGCAGTCTTGAACTGGTCTTCCGCATTTGCACTCTGGCCCGCCTGCAGATCGAGGAAGCCCAGCTGATTGTGAACCGGAGCCAGGTTCGCGTCCAACTTCATGGCCTTCTCTAAAGCCTCGCGTTCTCCGGAATAGTCGCCCAGCCGGTCCAGCGCGAGCGCCAGATTATAGTAAGTGTGGGCATTGTTCGGATCGTTCGCCAGCGCCTCCCGGTAAAGAGCGACTGCCTTTTGTGCATCCCCAGATTGCAGATCCTCACCGGCTTGATTGGCCGTGACACCGGCCACATCCTGCCTTACATCTTCGGCCTTCTTCGCCTGGACAACTTTCAATTCCTCGCGAGCCTGATCCGGCTGTCCCATCGAGCGAAGAACGGATGCCAATTGGAAGCGTGCTTCGCTGGAGTTGGGGTCCAGAGCGAGCGCCTTTTCCAACTCAGCCCGCGCTTCGCCGAGCTTTCCCTGTCGGGCGAGCACGAAGCCCAGGTGATAGCGCGCCTCGGCATGCTTCGGATTCAACGCCACGGCTTGACGCAGGACCTTCTCGGCATCGGCATAATTGCCCACGCCTCGTTCCACCACTCCGTCAAAATACAAAGCTTCGAAATCGTGCGGATGGTGCCTGAGATAATCCCTGATGATGGGCGCGGCTTTCTCGAATTGCGCGATCGCGCACAAGGCTTTCACGTACGAGAGCCGAGCTTCATCGTCTGTTGGGTCGAGGCGCAACGCTTCCTCAAATTCCTGAGAGGCCTCCGCGAATCGCTTCTGCTGCGTATAGACAATGCCCAGGTCCATGTGAGCCTTGGCATAAGATGGGTGATCTTTGACAATCGCGGAGAGCGTCTGCAGGGCTTCATTCGTATTGCCATTCTTCGAATAAGCGACAGCCAGATTCAGCCGCAGTACTTCGTTGGCAGGCGCATTCTTGAGTTCGGAGATTGCCGCCGTATATCTGCCTTGCGCAATCAGCGCTTTCGTCAATCCATCAAGCGCGGGCACCGATCGGGGATCCTGTTTTAGAATCGCCCTGAACGCATCGATCGCCGCGTCCTGTTGATTCAACGCGCTGAGTGATATTCCCAAGGGCATTAGGATCTTGGCCGTGCCGGGCTTGAGTTTCGATGCGATCTGCAGTTCATGGGCGGCGCGCTGGGGATTGCCAGTGCTGAGCAAGGCGACTCCCAGATCGTAGTGACCATCCCACATATCAGGCGCCAGATGAATTGCGGACTCGAAAGCCGAAATCGCACAGGAGAATTGGTGATGGCTGGCAAAGTAGGCTCCGAGCGCATCGAAAGCGCCCGGTGAAGGGTTTGAGGCGATCACGTGCTCAAGGTCCGCAGGTCCTTTGCAGGAGGAAACCTCCTGCGCTGCAATGCTCAGTGGCAACGCACAAAATGCGGCCAGCACGCATCGTAAGAATGCTGGTCTTCGGCGCAGGCCGCGAGCGAATACGCCAGCGGGCGATAGGTCCGAGACCCGTTCAGAATGCGATTTCTCGATTGAAAATGAAAGGGCCTGTGTGCGATCGGTCATGTTGGTTCGAGATCATTCTAACCGTCCGCTCTGTTCCCAGGCAGCTTACGGAAAAACTCAGGTGCTTGAGGGGTACGGGCGTTACAAGCTGCGGAAAAACTCATGTTTTGTATCAGGGCACGACTTTAGGCGGGCCGTACTCAATGCGCCTAATGAGGGCTGCCCTCAATTTCCTGTAGAGGCCTAATGAGCCATGGCATTTCATGCGGTTTTCCTTGAGAGAAAACCGCACACGCGGACCTATCCAGCATCCCCGCACAGGAAATTGAGGTTTAGCCCCTGCTAACGGCGCATCCCGCACGAAACGCTTGTCCGTAATAATTCTCAGCAGTGAACAGTGTTTTTCCGCCAGACTTCAAAGAAAAGCCCAGGGGCTAAAGCCCGATTTTGCCGAGCCTTTATGGCCCGACTAAAGTCGTGCCCTGATACAAAGCATCAAGGCCGTGCCAGAACATTCGAAGGGGCTTAGAAGCGAGTGCGTGTCTGGAGGAAACCGCCCGGTGCTACAATCCGCCAAAGATGACGAAGCGTTCCCTAACGCCTGCGTGGCCTTCTGTCCTTTTCCTCCGCTTCTCGATCTTCTTTATCCTCTCCGGGGCGGTACTTAGTCACGCTCAGATGGGTGTGGCAACCGGCAACGGCGTAGCCACGCCCGCCAAACCGTTGCCTCCCGGAATGAAGCCGCCCACCGTGCAATATGAAGACATTGCCTCGCAGGCCGGCTTGACGGGCGTAAATGTCTCCGGCGCAGCGCAGAACAAGCAATACATCGTTGAGACCACCGGAAATGGAGTCGCGATCCTCGACTACGACAACGATGGATTGCCGGATATTCTCCTGGTCAACGGCGATCGCTTTCAGAAGAGCGGGGTTGCACCAACCCCTTTGCTTTATCACAACCTTGGCGGCCTGAAGTTTGAAGATGTCACCCGCAAGGCAGGTTTGACGCATACCGGCTGGGGGCAGGGAGTATGCGCAGGTGATATCGACAACGACGGAAACGTAGATGTCTTCATTACCCAGTGGGGGCAAAATGTCCTCTATCGAAATCAAGGGAACGGGACCTTTCGCGATGAGACTCAGGCCAGGGGATTGTCTTCGCCGCAGACGCGTTGGAGTTCAGGATGCGCGTTTCTGGACTTCAATCGGGATGGTTTTCTTGACCTGGTTGTTGCCCACTACATTGAGTTCGACCCCGCGCGAACCCCGCATCCCGGAGAAAGGTCGCAGTGCGAATGGAAAGGCCTGCCGGTGATCTGCGGCCCTCGAGGTCTGCCGGCAGAAACCATCTCCCTCTATCAGAATGACGGGCACGGTCACTTCACCGATGTCTCGGCTCCGATGCATATCACCACCCCCAAGGATTATTACTGCTTCACTCCGCTGGTCGCGGACTTCGACAATGATGGCTGGCCGGATATCTATGTGGCCTGTGATTCCACCGCGAGTTTGTACTTCCATAATCTGGGGGGCGGTAAAGGCTTCGAGGAGATGGGCGTTCTAGCCGGTGTCGCCTACAACGAAGATGGGCGCGAGCAAGCTGGCATGGGAGTTACGGATGCCGACTTCAGTCACGACGGGCGGCTCGATATCTTCAAAACCAACTTCGCAGACGACACCCACACCCTCTATCGTAACCAGGGCGGTAACAATTTCATCGACGCGACCATCGATAGTGGCCTCGCGGTCAATACCAGGTATCTGGGATGGGGAACAGCCGCTTTGGATATCGATAACGATGGATGGAAAGATCTGATCCTGGCCAACGGGCACGTATATCCCGAAGTGGACACAGGACACACTGGAGAAAAATTCAAGCAGGGGCGGCTGCTCTACTGGAACCGCGGAGACGGACAGTTTTTCGATCTGTCTCCGCAGGCCGGAAGCGGCATCACCGCCGCGCACTCATCGCGCGGGCTGGCGATAGGAGACCTGGACAACGATGGCAACGACGAAATTCTAATTCTCAATATGGGAGAGGCGCCCACGTTGCTCAAGAACCTCGCCCCTCAAGCCGGACATTCCATTCTGATACGTGCACTAACGTCAACCAACCGCGATGCAATCGGGGCACGCATCACCGTGACTGCGGGAGGGCAAAAGCAGATCGATGAAGTACGCAGCGGCGGTTCCTATATCTCGCAAAGCGATTTCCGCTTGCACTTTGGCCTTGGCAAAGCGGTTTCGGCCAATCTATCCATCCGGTGGCTCGATGGCAAAACTGAGAATTTCTCCGAGGTTGCTGCGGGGCAGGTCGTAACCATCCAGGAGGGCAAAGGCATCGTCAAAAAACAACCTTTCACCTCCGGGAAACCTTAAAGTTGCCTATACAGGCTGCGGAAAAACTCATCGTTTTGAGTCAGTGCACGACTTTAGTCAGGCCGCAAATCGATTGAGAATAGGTCGGGCTTTAGTGTCTGCGTGAGAACGCCACTGCAAACCCAGTCCCGTAGGGACGGCTGAAAATCAGTCTTGTCCAAATTAGGGTTTTTAGCAGAAGGCGAAAGCCTGCTAGGTTGAGGTTGGGATTCTTGCCGGAAAACCGATCTCAGCTAGGAGGCTTCCACCATGAGTGGAGTATGCAGTATTTTTTCGCAGATTTTGGGGGTATTTTCTCGGGCCGAGTTTGAGCAGGCAGTTCGCCAGCACGGGGCGGAGCGTCACGCTCGTGGATTTAGCAGTTGGAGCCAGATGGTGGCGATGTTGTTCTGTCATCTGGGGCGAGCGCAGTCGTTGCGAGAGATCTGCGGCGGTCTGGCGGCTTGTGAAGGCAAGTTGAGACATCTGGGGGTGGATCAGAGCCCTAAACGATCGACGTTGGCCTACGCGAATGAACATCGGCCGTGGCAGCTGTACCAGAAGGTATTTGAGCAGTTGCTGGAGAAGTGCCAGCGAGAAGTACGCGGAGGGAAGAAATTCCGGTTCAAGAATAAGCTGCTGAGCTTGGATGGCAGTGTGATTGACCTCAGCGCGAGCATGTATGACTGGGCCAAATTTCGCCGCACCAAAGGTGGAGTGAAGTTGCATTTGCTGCTGGATCACGACGGCTATTTGCCCAAGTATGCAGTGATCGAGCCGGCCATCAAGGCGGAGATTCAGGTAGCGCGCAAGCTGCCCTTAGAACCGGGCACGATTGTAGTGTTCGATCGTGGATATACCGACTACAAGTGGTTCGCCAGCTTAACCGAGCAAGGGGTGTATTTCGTAACCCGGCAGCGATGGAACGGCCATTACAAAGTGGTCAAGGAGTTGCCCCTAGCTGCCGGGGGCAACATCCTGGCCGACCAGATGGTGCTGTTGGGCCACCGCGGTTATCGCACCGGCGTGGCGGTCAGGCGGGTGGTGGTGCGTGATCCGGAGACGGGCGAGGAGTTCACGTTTCTTACCAATCAGCTGAAGTTTGCCGCCAGCACGATTGCGAAAATCTATCGCGATCGCTGGCAGATCGAGACTTTTTTCAAGGCGCTCAAACAGTCCTTGCGGGTCAAGACCTTCGTGGGCACCAGTGCCAATGCTTTAAAGACGCAGATCTGGACCGCCCTGATCGTCATGTTGATTTTGAAATACTTGAAGCTGAAATCAACCTTCGATTGGTCGCTCCCCAATTTGGTGGCCTTACTGCGCCAGCAGTTGTTCCTATACCGCGACCTGTGGGCTTGGTTGAATAGTCCCTTTGAACCACCGCCTGCTCTGGCCGCCATGCAGGATCAACTTCGGCTGGCGCTTTAGTTTTCCTGCCCTTATTTAGGACAGCTGAAACCTATCCCACCCATTCATCGGGCCTACATCAGGAGTTTTATCGCCAACACATTGGACAGCACATCCCTAAATCTGGCCTCCGAAACACCCAACCTGGTTTCGACATACCCAGTTGCAACACAAGCTTGTCCAACGAATCAACGCTACAGTATCGACCATCCGCTAATTTGGCCAGCTCTGGCTGAAAGTAGCCCAGCACGTGAGTGCTGGGTGTACGTGCCCGGCGAGACCAGTCCCGTAGGGACGACTGAGAATTGCCCAGGACATGGTCCTGGGTTGGCTGCCCCGAATCGCGAATAGCTCATTTCAGAGGTAGAGGCCCCCCAGGATTGCATCCTGGGTATTTTCAGCCGTCCCTCCGGACTGCTCGTTGGAATTTGCTAACCCAGGACTCACGTCCTGGGCTACTCTCAGCCGTCCCCTTCGACGAGCTCAGGGCAGGCTCTACGGGACTCAAGTCACAGAGCGGAGTTCTCACGCAGGCTCTTTAGCGCCTGAGGTGTTCCGTTCCTGCCTGGTGCAGACTTTTCGCGCATCATGTATAGATCATCCCGGCGCGTTACTGTAACAGTCAAAATGCTCTGGACCAGGGCCGCATGATCGGACGCTATTTTCTTAGTGTGGAAGCTCGAACCACCAGCGTCGGTTCAAGGATGATGGTTCGAGCGCGGGGCATTTGTTTGGATTCGATCAAGCTGAGCACCAGCTCGGCAGCGCGCTGGCCAATCATCTGGCTGTGTTGATCAATGCTCGAAAGCGGAACCCGAAGCCAGTCATTGTTGGGTAAATTACTGCAGCCGATGAGAGCAATGTCTTCCGGAATCCTTAGGCCTGATTCGAAGATGGTACTCATCGCTCCGATCGCCAGCGGATCGTTGAAGCAGAATACGCCGTCGGGCTTCGGGTCTCGCTCCAGGAGAAGGCGCATGGCTTGGGCGCCCTGAGAAGTGGTATCGGTATCCGTGTGATCTGATCGCACGACGTAGTCTTCTGAATAGGGAATTCCCCGGTATTGCAGCGCCCGCCGATAGCCTTCGATTCTGCCAACGCCGGTGCTGTTATCCCGCCCCCGGATGTGCGCCACCCGGCGGCACCCTATGTCAATCAGGTGTTCCGTCGCCAGCCGGCCGACTTTTTCGTCATTGATACCAACGAAGTTAGCCGCCAGCCCGGTCAGATCGCGATCGATCAGCACGTACGGTTGAGCCCTGCTGTCCATTCGCTGGAACTGCTCGATATTGGCTCCTGAGGACGCGACGACAAGGGCATCCAAACGCCGCGCCAGCAGCCGCGATATTTCCTCCCTCTCGAGCTCCGGATCCTCCTCCGACGAAGACACGATCAATGAATAGCCTTTGTCCCGAATTTCGTTGGAAAGGGATTTGGCGATCTGCGCAAAGAATGGGTGAAGCAGGCTGGGAGCAACCAGACCAATCAGATAGCTGCGCCCCGTTACCAGGCTGCGGGCGAGCGAATTCGGCTGGTAATCGAGTTCCTTGACCCGCTCCAGCACCCGCCGCCGGGTCTCCTCGCCGATATCAGGATGCTCGCGCAGGACCTTTGAGACAGTCGCCTGCGAGATGCCGAGATCCTTCGCGATGTCTTTCATTCGAATAGTCATTTGCAAAGAATTCCGGCCGCTTTTCCCTGGCGCTTCCGCATCCGGCGCAAGCTGTCTGACTTTTGCCTCCGCCCGATTCACAGGGTGGATCGCCCGACAAGAGTACACTAGACTGCCAACTCAACCGCTAACTATAGCGAATTAGTGGATCAATCGGCAACGCAAATGGGGGTTGGTGGTTGCCCGAGGAGATCAAAAGGGGCTCGCAGGGTGGGGCTCCACAGAAGGGTTGAGGAGAAGCTCCTCCAAGAGATTGACTTTTTCCCTTGACAACCCTTAGTTAGATTCGTTAAAAGTTGGGTCGCCTCTCCGGAGTATACGTAAAAGTAACGGTATAAGTAAACCGCAAGAGTCGTAGCCCGGATGGCGTGTTAAGACGAACCCTTTGTAGAGAGGTCATACATGCAAGAACTACGTTTCGCCCGCCAGGGTGGGTGTTCACTCCTCGGCCTCCGCACTGCAGGTCTCCTCACCGTTCTCCTCCTGCTCGTTGCGGGCTCAGCGAGCGCCCAGGTCTCAACCGCCTCAGTGAATGGCGTGGTCCGCGACCCCAAAGGGGCAGTGATCCCGGGCGCGACCATCGTCTTATCCAGCGTGGATACCTCCGTCGAGCACACATCCGTGTCCAACGGCTCCGGCGAGTATGTCTTTCTCAACATTACGCCGGGCAGTTATACGCTATCCGCCTCGGCCCAGGGATTTAATCCCCAGAAGGTTGACGCGTTCGTCCTTGCTGTCAGTCAGATCGCGACAGTTGACTTCAACCTTACGGTTGGAACGCAGACCCAAATGGTGACAGTCCAGGGCACGGCGGCGCAGCTGGATGTAAGCAGCGCCGCCCTAGGCACAGTCATTGCAACCAAACAGGTCAATGATCTGCCTCTGGATGGCCGCAACTTCACCACCTTGCTTTCGCTCACTCCCGGTGTGGTGCCCATCATGACCGGGCAGAGCGGCGGAATGCAAAACAACGGCGGCTTTGGCGCTGCCGTGGCCATTGGTTCGGACTACTCCTTCCCCGCCATCAATGGGCAGACCAACCGCAGCGACTTCTTTCTGTTGGACGGCTTGTATGACTACAGCGCTATAGAGAGCACTTACGCCATTGCGCCGATCATCGATGCTATCCAGGAATTCAAGGTGGTTTCACACACCGACGATGCGGAATACGGCTCCGTGCTAGGCGGCGTCGTGAACGTAGTCACCAAGACCGGCACCAACAGTCTTCACGGTGCGGGCTGGGAGTATCTCCGCAATACCGTCTTCGACGCACGCAATTACTTCCTGCCTACGACCTCACCCAAGGCTAATTTTCATCAGAACCAGTTTGGGGGGGACCTCGGCGGTCCGGTCGTGATTCCGAAGCTTTACAACGGCAAAAACAAGACCTTCTTCTTCGGCGCCTATCAGGGTTTCCGATACTCGAAGCCAAATGATAACGATCTACTGGTGCCTACTGATGCCGAGTTGGCCGGCAACGAGGCCGATAATCACCAACCGCAAATCTATAACCCCTTTGCCACGACGGTGGTCGGCACTGGCTTCAGCCGTCCGGCATTTCCCGGCAATCAGATTCCCGCCGCCCTGATTGACCCAAGAATGGTTGCTTACGCAAAGTTTGTCTTCCCTGCGGCAGGCGCCTTTTTCGGCACCCCCAACAGCAACGGTGCCTACCCGGCCAACGCCATCGACACCACCCCGTTGACGCAAGTCCAGAATGAGTTCGATGTCCGCGGAGACCAGACTTTCGGGGCCAGGGACTCGGCTTGGTTCCGCTACAGCTTCATCAATAGCACCGTGAACACATCTGGTGGTCTTCCCAATCTGCTTACGCATCATCCCATTCAGGCCCGCAACTGGGGAGGCAGCTACGTCCACGTCTTCAGCCCAACACAGATTGTGCAGGGGCAGTTTTCGCACACTACGGTCTTGGATAACCAAACTAATTTCTTTACCGCCTCAACGGCGAATATTATCTCCGGCGTTGGATTTTCTAACGGCTTTGCCAGCGGCTTTGCCGGCCTCAATGGGGGTTCTTTGCTCGCATCTCCCGGCATCAGCGGGTTGGCGAACGGCGGTGAGAGCGTCGACGACACGCCCAAGGCTACGGACAGCTACGAGTTTGCCGGGACCTATACGCGCATCATGGGAAACCACGAAGTTAAGTTTGGCACCTCATGGGATACCGCTAACTTTGCCAGCCCGCTCTCCCAGCTCTCCCTGGCTTTTACCGCTCCGCAAACAGCTGCTCCCCAGCTTCCAAATGTGGCTACGGGCGACCCACTATCTTCCTTTCTCTTGAACGTTCCCTCCGGTGCGAATCGCCGCAACGTGGATGAGCTGGAAAGACCCGGCGGCCTCCTGAGCGCCTTCCTGCAGGACACCTGGAAGGCCACGCCGCGGCTCACCTTGAATTTTGGGCTACGCTACGATTACCCCTTCCTGCCCGCGTACGGAACCAATGCGACCATCGGCAAGCAAGGTGGGATTGAAACCGGCGACATGGATTTCGGCAACGGCACTTTCATTGTCCAGGTGTTGCCGCCCCCGTGCACCGTTCGCGGCTTTGCCCCCTGCATCCCGGGCAATGGAACCCTGCCCGCTCATGTCGTGGTAAGTCCCAACCGCAAGATCACCCACAACGTCCACACCAACTACGGGCCGCGGTTTGGCTTCGCCTTTAAAGCCAGTGACAAAACAGTCGTCCATGGTGCCTTCGGCATCGTCTTTGACGACTGGGCGGCAGTTACGCAGATGGCCCAGAACTTCGAGGGCGCGTGGCCTGATATCGGTCAGCAGATTCTGCCTTCCACCGCGAATCAACCCACCACCGCCCAGCCCACACCGAACATAACCGCCCAGGATCCCTTCGGAGGCGGAGGCGGAGGCGGACTCTTTCCCCCTGCCACACCATTCACCAACAACCAGTGGTTCTTCGACCCACACATCAAAAACCCCTACTCTGAGCAGTACAACTTTGGCGTGCAACAACAGTTGAGCCCATCCATGGCCTTGAGAATGGATTACGTCGGCTCCACGTCGCATCGCACCAACGTCGGCGGCCAATACAACACTGCTCTTACGCCGGGCCCCGGCGATACCCAACCAAGGGCGCTCTATCCCTACAGCGTTCCAACCTTTTATGACCGTAGCATCGGCACTGGCAGCTACAACGCCCTTCAGGTGCAACTCGACAAGCGCTACTCCAATGGCTTCACTTACCAGATAGCCTATACGTGGTCCAAATCGGAGACAGAAGACGACGGCTGGTTCGGCGTCGAAGGCACAGTGGTGCAGAACCCGTACGATCCCAAAGCTTCCCGCGGGTTGTCCGGAACCAATGTCCCCCACGTGTTCACTGCCAACGGTCTCTATGAACTCCCTATCGGCAAAGGCAAGAGCTTTTCCACCGGCAACAGCATTGGCGACTATATCCTCGGTAATTGGCAACTCAATAGTATCTTCACCTTCCGCAACGGGCAGCCTTACACCATCATCGACGGCGCGGATATCGCCAACATCGGAAACACCGGCTACGAATTCGCCAACCGGGTGGGCAACCCAACTCTTTCGAATAAGACGAAATCGGAGTGGTTCAATACCGCGGCCTATGCGATTCCTGCCCAATACACCTACGGAACTAACGGCCGCAATACCCAGCAATACCAAAGGTGGATCAATCTCGATATGTCCGTCATTCGATCGTTCCCAATCAAGGAACAGTTTCATTTCGAATTCCGTGCGGAAGCCTTTAACCTCGCCAACCATCCGATCTTTGGCCAACCGGGCAACGATCTCAACGCCCCGAGCGCCTTCGGATCGGTCGGTACCAATCAAGCGAACCTCAACCGAATATTACAAGTGAGTGGCAAGGTAGTTTTCTGAGCGATGGGCCGGAGCAACCACTCCGGCCCACTCGCAATATTTGCGCGATCTTCCGTGAGAGCATTTTCGCTACTGGCCTAGGCAGGTATTTGTTCCCTTCACTACCCTGCCTGTACCGTTAAAGTGAAAATGCTCTAACGCTTGAGGAAAACGTGCAACGCTATCACATGGGGAAAATCTCATCCTGCGCGAGCGTCGCTCTCGTCGGGTCAATGTTCGCGCTGTTGTTTGTGGGCGCATTCCTCCCCAACGCTCAGGCGCAGCAGGCAGCCCCGGACTCGCAGGAGTTCGAGTTAGGCGTCCTTATCACCGCCCGGGCCGAAGATGCCGCCGCGATCCTCAAGCAGCTCAAAGCAGGCGCAGACTTCGGAGTGCTGGCCAGGGAAAAATCCATCGACACAACTGCAGCCCAAGGCGGTTATCTGGGGCGATTGAGTCTCGCAAGTCTGCGGCCTGAGCTGGCAGACGCAGTACGCGGAATCACTGCCGGGCAATACACAGACGTCGTCCCCATGCCCCCAGCGGGCTTCGCTATCCTTACCATCTTCTCCGCCGCTCCCCGCCCGCCCGATCTCGGTCCTCAGCGAATCCATTCCCTGCTCGATTCGGGAGCCATTCTCGGCGACCTCAACGCTTCCGGCATGATCAATGCGGAATCAGCTTTGCTCGACTATCCGAAGCCGGAGGGCTGGAACGGCGATCTGCACCAGCTCTGCGAGGTCCGCAAGGGATCGTATGCTTGGGCCGTGGATCGCCAGGCGAAGTATCTCGCTGCGGCAGACGCCGATCCAGACAAAGTCTCTGCCTCCGACCGCTTCTACGGTCATGGATCCCTGGCGCAGCTCAAGGCATACGTGGGAGACATGGACAGCGCGATCCGTGAATGGACGATTCAGTACGAAATTGCTCAATCCAGTCTCCCTGATGCGGTGAACTATATGCAGGAAACCTTGGGAGTCGCCTACCTGCACAAGTCCGAGATGGAGAACGGCATCTATCGCGATTCAACCACCCAGGACATCTTTCCCCCTTTGCACCCTGGCGCCCACTACGCAAAGCAGGAAGATTCGAAGCTGGCCGTTCAGTATCTTCTCCAATGCCTGGAGGGGGCTCCAAACAACCAGGCAGTCCGATGGCTGTTGAACTTGGCGTATATGACGCTCGGCGAATATCCGGATAAAGTTCCATCGAAGTATCTGATCCCCTCGAGTGTCTTCGCATCGAAGGAGAACGTCGGCCGCTTTACCGATGTCGCCCCCGCCGCCGGATTGAATGTCATCGCCGGAGCCGGCGGCCTGGTCGTGGACGATTTCGACAACGATGGCCGGCTCGATGTCGTCACCTCGAGCCAGGATATGTGCGACCCCATGCACTACTTCCACAACAACGGAGACGGAACCTTTACCGATCGCACCGCCCAGGCAGGACTCTCCAACCAGTTGGGTGGACTCAACATGGTCGCGGCGGACTACAACAACGATGGCTGCATGGATCTGCTCGTCCTGCGCGGCGGCTGGGAATTACCCATGCGGAAATCTCTGCTGCGCAACAACTGCAATGGAACCTTCACCGACGTAACCCAGGAGAGCGGGCTCGGCGCAACCATCACCCAATCGCAAACCGCAGTCTTCGCCGACGTGGACAACGACGGCTATCTTGACCTATTGATCGGCAACGAGAACACTCCCACCCAACTCTTCCGCAACAAAGGAGATGGGACCTTCGAGGATATCTCGCACGCTGCCGGCGTAGATCAAACAGCATTCACCAAGGGAGTGGCTGCGGCCGATTACGACAACGACGGATATGTTGACTTCTACGTGTCCAATACCGTGGGCGCAAATTTTCTCTACCACAACAACCATGACCTCACCTTTACCGAGATCGCCAAACAAGCGGGCGTCCAGACGCCCTACTACAGCTTCGCCACTTGGTTTTTCGACTACGACAATGATGGCTGGCCCGATCTCTTCGTGGATGACTATCTCCCCTCGGTTGACGAGGTCATGCGCAGCTATCTCGGCCTTCCCCATCAGGCAGAGACGCTCAAGCTCTACCGCAATCTGCACAACGGGGCCTTCGAGGACGTGACCGCGCAGGTGGGTCTGGACAAAGTCTTCATGCCCATGGGGGCCAACTTTGGCGACGTAGACAACGACGGCTATCTCGATATCTATCTCGGCATGGGCACTCCGTCCTTTGCCTCACTGTTGCCGCACGTTCTCATGCGCAACAAAGACGGCAAGAGCTTCGTCGATATCACGGCCTCTTCGGGAACGGGCGAATTGCATAAGGGGCACGGCGTAGTCTTCGCCGATCTGGAGCGAACGGGTCATGAAGATATCCTTGCCCAGACAGGTGGCGCCGTGCCCGCCGATAAGCACGCGATGCGTGTCTTCCAGAATCCAGGAAATGACAACGACTGGATCAACGTCCGGCTGAACGGTGTGAAGAGCAATCGGTCTGCGGTCGGGGCGCAGATCAAGATCACGGTTGAGAATGACGGGCATGCTGCGCGGTCCATCTACCGTACCGTAGGCGACACGGGCTCCTTCGGTGTTAACCCGCTGGAGCAACACATCGGCCTGGGTCACGGTGCACGTATCCTTGCCTTGGACGTCTGGTGGCCTGCGACCAATACCAGGCAGCAATTTACCCATGTGGGAAAGAACCAATTCATTGCCATCCAGGAATTTGCAAAAGACTATACGAAGCTCAAGCGCCAGACCGCTCGATTGGGAGAAAATAGATTAGCTGCCGTGGCGAAGTGATTCGTGGAGGTGAGCCCAACGATGAAGATTGCAGCGATTTTATTAACGGTAGCTTTGTTCGCAGGCTCTCGGGCCCTCGCTCTCGAGGAGCATCCCGCAAAAGGACTCGTGCTCAAGGTGGACGCGGAGAACCGCTCGGTCGTCGTGTCCTGCGACACCATCCCCGGCTACATGGACGCCATGGAGATGCCCTTCGCGGTGCAGGACTCCAAGACGTTGGCCGCCTTGAAGCCGGGCATGACTGTTCGGTTCACCATGGTTGAACGTGCGCATGTTCTCTACGCGGAAAACATCCATGCAGGTACGGCAGCAAACTTCGAACCAGAACCAGTACAGGCCGGTGAGCTTTCCGCGCTGCATCGGGCTATGGACCCGTCAACCATTGCCAAGATCGTAACTGTAGGCCAACAGGTGCCAGACTTCGCGCTAACGGATCAGGCTCAGGCGAAAGTCCATCTTTCTCAACTGCAAGGAAAGGTCGTCGCGCTCACCTTTGGCTACTCCCGCTGTCCCAACCCAAACTATTGCTTGCGACTCTCCAACAACCTGTCCACCGTCGAAAGGCGCTTTCACGACCGCGCCGGACGCGATCTGGTGCTGTTAACAATCATGATCGATCCCAACCATGATCAGGGCGCCACTTTGGTCCAGTACGCCGGCGTCTTCAAGGCCAATACCGAGGACTGGCATTTTCTCACCGGGCCGCTGCCCGAGATAAAGCAGGTCGCCGGCATGTTCGGCATGAGCTTCTGGAGCGACGAGGGTTTACTCACCCACACGCTGCATACCGTTGTCATCGATCGCCAAGGGCGCTTGGCCAGCAACATCGAGGGCAACCAGTTCACCGCGCAACAGCTTGGAGATCTGGTGCAGACGGTGATGGACCGCCCCCAATGAATGCGAATATGCGGCGCCCAGTTGTTGCCCTCGGTTGCCTGGTGCTCATCACCTGCGCACACTCCGCCGCTCAGCAGGGGAATGAGCCTCAGGACACGACCCCCAAGATTGAAATGAATGTCAACCGGGTCCTGGTGCCGGTCGTGGTCCGCGATCAGCAGGGCCACACGGTAGGCGACCTGAAGAAAGAGGACTTTCAAGTCTTTGACAACGGCAAGCCGCGAGTTATCTCCGGCTTCACGGTTGAGAAACGCGGGCTGCGAGAGTCAAACCAAGGGAGCAACACGGAAAGCGGTGTGCAACCGCCGGTTGCAAACAATACAGCACCGCCACCGCCAAAGCGATTCACCGTCTTGCTCTTCGACGATATGAACCTCACCTTCGAAGACTTGGCGCACGCCAAGAAGGCCGGCCTTGAGGCGTTGGAAGGAGCGCTGGCCGACTCGAATATCGCCGTCGTGGTCTCAACTTCTCAAAAAACGAACAGCGGTTGGACACGCGACCCCGCCAAGTTGCGGGACGCGATCGCGAGCATCGAAGTGCAACGCGTCTACCGTCCTGACGATACCGGATGTCCGAAAATCGATTACTACCAAGCCGACCTGATCGTGAATAAGGAAGACTCCGCCGCACTCGCGGATGCGGTTGCGCAGATCGTGTATTGTCACCCGGCCCTCGGTACCACGCCAGTCAAGCCTGATTCCATCTCAAACTCGGGCGTGGCCCAGTCAAACTTGGGCCTGGCCCAGCAAGATGCGCCCACGCTTATGGCGAAAACAGCTGCCAATCTGGTTGTGAGTCTTGCCAGACAGGATATTCAAATGACCTACGGAACGATGAGCCAGATTTTGAGTAGAATGGCCGCTCTTCCCGGACAACGCGTGCTGATCCTGGTGTCATCCGGTTTCCCCCAATTGCAGCAGGAACTGTGGGCCGGGGAGTCGCAGATTCTCGACCTTGCCGCACGGTCCAATGTGACCATCAGCGCTCTTGATGCACGCGGGTTATACACAACATCCCTGATCGCCAGCGACCACAACAACATGGGAAGCCCGCGCTTTCGTAGCAACGCCATGGCGAGCGCTGGGGATACCATGGCGGAACTCGCCGATGGAACCGGGGGTACTTTCTTCCACAACAGCAACGATCTCGATGCCGGATTAAAGAGCCTGATCGCGGCGCCCGAGGTTGTCTATGTGCTCGAACTTTCATTGGACAAGGCGAAGCCGGACGGCAACTACCATTCCTTGAAAGTGAATGTGGACCGGGAAGGCGTGCAGTTGCAGGCACGTCGCGGTTATTTCATGTCCAAGCCGCAGAAAAACAAGAAGTAGTAGTTCCGCCCTCCATTGGCGAGATCTCTGCACTAATTCGGCGCCGGCTTGTCGGTAAGAATCTTTATTGTCGAGCCGAAGCGATGGTAGCCGGTAAACAGAATTATGTTCAGCCACTCGGCCGGCGCATCTGAGAGATTGGCTTGTGGGGGAGCATTCGCTTCGTAGAGGGCAACGCTTCGAACCGGACAAATGAAACGGCTATCGCCGATCTGTACCGGCCCATACTCTACCAGAATGGAGGCCCGCTGGAATGGGGCGCCCCCTTTCGCGTCGGCTTCGATGGTGATGCGGAGGATGGTCCCGGTGGCTGGGTCCAGCCAGAGCGAGCCGTGATAACCGGGCTTGGTGATGGTGGGCGTGATATCGGAAGAGTGGCCGCTCAGCTGGGGTCCGATCCCTGCAACTCCTTGGCGGCCTGTTAGGTTTGCGTATTCGGCAGCGGGCTGCTGATAGCCGGTCACCTCGTAGCTCGAGCTGAATTTTGCTACCGAATACTGGAAGACCGCCGCCGGGTCACCTGCGATCTGTTCCCAATGGCTCCATGTCACCTTTCCTTTAGCGGTGTCCGCAAGGATCATCCCCAGCGTGGAGCCAAACTCACCGTTCGAGATCAGCCCAGACTGCTCCCGCCAGACCGCCGACGGCCGGCTGCCCCGCTCGCCCCAGACAGAGATCTCCCGGCTGGAAGTGTCGGCCAGGTGTAGCCCCAAACGGACCGGCCAACCACCTTTTTTCAACTCCTGCGGGCTATCATCGTAACGGCGAATGGACCGGGTAGCCAGGAAGTTGGGCAGCTGCGGCAATGTGCGCGCAACATAATTTCGCGCAGCCTCGAGCATCCGCCGCTGGGTGGCGTCGTCGGGAACCGAGGTAGCCGGCAGCTCGCTAGCGGGCGGATCCAGGAACGCTGACTGATCAGCCAGCAATTGCAGGGCCAGCGCTGCCTGGGAACCCGTCTCCAGATGCGCGTTGAGCCGGCCCAGAGTAGCCTCGGTTATACGCTCGGAAAGCTTCATGCCGGCGATTTGGCGCGCAATCTCTGCGTCCGGCTTGTGTGCGGCGCTGATTGTGGCGAGCGCCTGCTCCAGTTGCGCAACGGTGACGCGCTTTGCAGCCCAGGCGGGAAACGCCATAGCTGTCAAAAGCCCGAGAAGAATCAATTGTCGCATAGCGGTGTCGCGATCACTTGGTATTCAGCACCAGCACGGTAGCTATGGGATCCAGCGCCTTTGCCGGCAGCTGAATATCCACTCCGCCTCCTGTCTTGGTCACCTTCAGCGGCTTATGCATTGGGTCGGCAAGCAGGTAGGCGCTGGTAACTGTCCGCGGGACGCTTTCCAAATGAAAGCTGCCGCTCGGCCATGTGAAAAGTTCAATGTAGATCTTGTCGGGGTCGTGGTTGAGCGCCAGTTCCAGCTGGGGATGAACTTGGGCTTGCCATCCTCGTCCTTTTCTGTGGTGCTGAAGCTGCCATCCTCAGGTCCAAAGAGAGTCGGCTGCGTGCCGTAGATCGCAGCGCCGTTTACGGCGAGCCACTTGCCCATCTGGTGAAGGCGCTCGACCTCCGGGGGAGGGACAACCCCCTTTGAGTCCGGTCCGATATTCAGCAGATAATTTCCGCCCTTGCTGGAGATGTCGATGAGGTTCCGCAACAGCGTCTCGGTGGATTTGAAATTAGTGTCATAGGACTTGTAGCCCCATGTGTCGTTCATGGTCATGCAGGCCTCCCAGTCGCGGCCGGGATAGCCCTTCGCCGGAATGTACTGCTCCGGTGTATCGGTGTCGCCTTTGTAGCCTCCACCAAGCCGGTTGTTCCAGATCAGGTTCGGATACTTGTTGAGCAGGGTGACGATCTCTCCGGCCAACGCAGGGGTCATGTCCGGTGTCGGCGTGTCGAACCAGATCACGGCCGGAAAGTCTCCGTAGTTCGTCAGCAGCTCCTTCAACTGAGGTATTGCCTTGACGTGGAGGTAAGTAGCAAAGTCGCCGTCCTGCGCGGGATCCCAGTGATGGGAGGGAAGGTCATGATTGCCGGTCTTGTAGGCCGCGCCGCCGGGTGCTGTCCAGTCCTGATCCTGCGAGTAGTAGAAGCCGAGCTTCATGCCTTGCTTGCGGCACTCCTCGGCCAGTTCGCGGATAGGATCCCGATGAAAGGGCGTGGCGGCGACGATATTAAAGGGATCTGCTTTGGAGTCGAACATGGCGAAGCCGTCATGATGCTTGGCGGTAATGACGATGTATCTCATGCCGGCCGACTTGGCCAGCGCAACGATGTCATGGGCATTGAAGCCCGTGGGATTGAATTGAGACGCAAGCGCCTTGTAATCGGCCACGGGAATGGAGCCCGTGTTCATGATCCATTCGCCAATGCTCGGGATCCGCTTGCCCTTCCAGGTCCCTGCGGGGATGGAGTAAAGACCCCAGTGGATGAACATGCCGAAGCGTGCATCTCTCCACCAGGCCATGCGTGCGTCACGCTGCGCGGGCGTCTCGGTATCCTGGATCGCAGCCACGGGGTGAGCTGAAGAAACGGCGATGTGCTCGCCGACTACCTGGGCGAATGAGGGCAGTGCGCTGGAGGCAAGAAGCGCGGCGGCAACGGTGATAGAACGGCAGGCTGATTTCAAGACATATCCTCACGGTAAGTTATGGCAAAGAGATTCTAAGTGAAAACACCTATTACGGATGCAACTTAATAACTCTGAATTACCGCGTTCAGATCACGGACCTGCCGTTCTAACTCAACGTCCGAAACATCAATCTGCCCGCAGTTCACCGCTCTTGATTCCCACGCTTCTCCCAGTGCGCGCACGCGGTCTTCGCAAAGCGCTCCATCGCCCTGTTCACATATTGCCGGGTAATGTCGCCCTCACCTTCGCGGATCAGGTCGATGATCCGTTGATGGGCTTCCAGATCTTTACTCCACAAAGAGGTCTCCTGCTGACTGGCCGCAACGCGCATGCGAACGAAGGCAAAAAACGGCAGTAGAACGCGGCGGGCATGCTCCAGCAAAAACGGATTGCCGGCGGCCTCACAAAGGTGGAGATGAAACTGGAGATCACAATCCAGCAGAGCTTCGCGATGACCCGCGGTTGCGGCCTCGCGCATTCCGTCAACGGCAAACTGGAGTGGGGAAAGGTCGGGCTGTACGGATGCCGCCAGGCTAGCCGCCAGTCCTTCGAGTGCTCCACGAAGCTGGTAAAGCTGTATTACGTCCTGATGGCTGAGGTGGACGACCCTGGCGCTTCGGCCGGATTGCTTGGTAACGAATCCCTCCTGGGCCAGGATGTTGATTGCTTCCCGGATCGATGCTTGGGCCACACCGAACTTGGCCGCCCAAGTGCCCTCGACGATCCGCCCGCCGGGCCGGAGCGCGCCGTTCATGATTTCCGTGCGCAGCAGATCGGCAATGCTCTGCTTGAGAAGCCGTTCCGTCGAAGGGGTAGTTGAGGTCGCCATTTAAGCGCTCGAAAGGAAGCTTTGAACATAATATACCCTGCCCCCGGGCACCGCTTACCGTTGCCAGCACCTATCTACGATGGCATCTGCCAGCGGCCTTGAGGGGCCGGTACAAGAGCGCTATTCTGAGCGCTTATGGGTCTATGGAATCGGTCTTGGCTCAGCCAGCCAGGTTTTACAGATAGCGGAAAATCCCGGTCTTTTGATGGTACGGGCTTAGTGTCTGCGTGAGAACCGGCCGGTCCGGAAGTGAGTCCCGAACGGACGGCTGAAAGTCAGTCTTTTCCAAATTAGCTTTTCTCGATCGGCCGATTTTGGGCGGCACTCGCCGACAACAAATCAGCTATCTGGGCGTATCGTGATCAGTCCCGCAGGGACGGCTGAAAGTAGCCCAGGACGCCAGTCCTGGGTGTACATTCCCACCGAAATCAGTCCCGTAGGGACGGCTGAGAATGCCCCAGGACGTTAGTCCTGGGTGCTCCCGGCCCCAAAACTCGGGAGTGGTGGACTATCATGCAGGCGCTACAGGAACCTCTTGCGACGCGAAAAGAGGGCGAATTTGTGAGCAGAGTTGGAGGAAGTCTTCCATCTGGACTAGAGCGTCGAGGTGACCTCAGCCGAGCGCTCATAGTGCGTTCCCCTCGGACGAATGCAGACCGCTGCAAGCTGGCACGAATCGTAAAGGGCTACCGACCAACAAAAGCCCTACCGTTTGACAGAAAATTCCGTCGGCCGCTATCATGGCCTCCCATATGAGCGCTTATCCTGCGACTCGCCGTCAATTCCTCAGGCTTGCTCTGGCTGGTTCCTGCCTCCCGTTTCTTCCCCGCCCAGGGTGGGGAGACGCCATTGCCTGCGACCGGACAACGTGGTATCGCAATGCCAAGTTCGGCATGTTCATCCACTGGGGTCCGTATTCGCAGGCCAGCGTGGAAGCCTCATGGCCGATCATGGTCCCCAAGCCGGGTGGCATCACCGAGGCCGAATACGTTGCCCTGGCCAAAACCTTCAATCCGGTGAAGTTTGATCCGCAGGCCTTTGTCGATCTGGCGCGATCCGCAGGGCAACAGTACATGGTGTTTACAACCAAGCATCACGACGGCTTTTGTATGTTCGATTCCGCCTATACGGACTACAAGATCACCAATACTCCTTACGGCAAAGACATCGTCGCCCAACTCGCAAAAGCCTGTGATGACGATGGCATGCCTTTCGGCACCTATTATTCGCCGCCCGACATGCATCATCCCGACTTCCGTGACACAACCAAGCTCGCCAAAGAAAACTGGAATGGGGAACCGGAGCGGCCGGAGTGGCCGGTTTATCTCCAGTACATGCAATTGCAACTGACGGAGTTACTCACCCGTTATGGTCCGATCGCCATCGTCTGGTTCGACGGCCTTCACAATCAGCGGAAATACGACGGTGCGCGTGTGATCGAAATGATCCGCGAATTGCAGCCGGCTACCCTCGTCAATGACCGCATCGGCGTGGCTGCCGACTACGAGACTCCGGAGCAGTTCATTCCCACTGCGATTCCCACCAAAGGCGTGGTGCTCACGGGTATTGACCCGAAAGTATCCGAGAAGCTGAAAAATACCGTCCCGCGTCCGGAGGATTTCCGCCTGTGGGAAACCTGCATGACCATCAACAACACCTGGGCTTATAACAAGAACGATCACGATTACAAATCCGAGCAAACGCTGATCAGGGCGCTGGTCGAAGTCGCCAGCCGTGGGGGAAATTTCCTGTTGAATGTGGGACCTCAGCCCGACGGTCAGATCCAGCCAGAATTCCAGCAAAGGCTGCGGGCTATTGGGGACTGGCTCACGCTGAACGGCGACTCGATATACGGAACGACCTATGGGCCAGTGCAGGGAGTTGCGGGTTTGCGGACTACGGCCAAGGGCAAGTCCATCTATCTGCACCTATTTGACTGGTCTCCTCCAACCTGCGAGATTGCTGGCATCGACGCAAGAGTCATGTCGGCCCATCTGCTTGCGAATGGCAGAATGTTGACCTATCGACAGACCGAGGGCAAACTGCAGATCGACATTCCTCAGCAAGCGCCCGACGCAAACGTCAGCGTCATTGAGGTCAAGACCTATTAGGTCGATCGCTCGACAGTCCAGAGTCCAACAGCGGTTCTTTCGAACCCTCCGGTACGGCGGCGCCCCGTCGTCTGGAGGGCATTTAGAAAGATTCCAGGATATCGCTCACGAGGGCCTCCGCAAAATCCCGGGAGAGGCGCTGGACGGCAGGCGAATTCTCTTCGATAAAGCTGGTCACATCGGTGGTGGTTTCAAACTGCTCATGAAAAACATAGTTGTTGTGCTGGTAGAGAACACGATGGTCCCGGTCGGTCACCAGCACATTCACGTTGATGGTGACCAGGAAGCTGGAAGTGGTACTGGTGGTTTGTCCCGTCTGGCAGGTTCGTGACCCTGCTATCCTCCCTGTTTCCGGGCATGTCTCCGCTGGCCTTTCGTCGGCTACTGGTTTTGATGTGCTGCTAGTAGTCGTCTCGGTTCGATAAGTCAGTGGCTGCACCGATTCCGAGAGGATGGTCCCACTGACGGTGGCGTCGGCGTCATCACCTGCGTCCGGCGTGACGGTGAGGCGGGTGCGATCGGTAAACTCACGGACCACCGCCTGGGTCATGGGAACTTCTGTGTGGTAGAACTGCGTCTTGTTCTTGAAGATGGGGACAGCGAGTGTATGCAAAGTGTCCGGCAGATGCGCGGCGGACCTGAGAGTGTGATACCCGCAACCAGAAGCAGCCGGCAAAGCAAAAATAGCCAGCAGGACAAAAGAACCGCGCATACCGTGCCCATTTTCGCATTTCCGGACATGCCGGAGAAAATCTGAGCCCAGTCGTGTCCAAACTAGCTTTCTCGTCCGGTTACGATAGCGTTGCAGAGAAGATGAGAGGTGGCGATTGGGCGTATAGTGAGGACGATTGTGATGATTCTGAGGTGACTGGTAAGTTGTAAATGGTGGGCGAGGCGGGGCTTGAACCCACAACCCCCGGCTTAGAAGGCCGGTGCTCTATCCAATTGAGCTACTCGCCCGTTTCTGCCATTGTATCGTCACCGGGCGCCGCGTTTAAGCTACGCCAAGCGAACATCCATGATGACCGCCAGGGCGGCATCGAACGCCCGCCTCCAGCCTTGATCTGCGCGCAGCGCACTCGCGCCGCACCCCTCGACGAACCAGCTCACTCCAAAACCAGGAACGGCATCAACCAGCGCGCGCCGCATGACAAGTTCCACCCGCGCCGAGCTCGCCGGTATAGCGCGTAGTCTTTCGGTGATCGCGCGCAGCCACCGCTCCTGCGTATCGAAGCACCGGGAGGCCTGGAGATCGCGGGGTAGCAAGTCGACATACGAGCCCGTGCCAAAAGCTGTCTCTCCGGGCTCCGCATCCATCTCGTAGGGATCGAATGGATCATCGCCTTGCTCGGGGCTGCTGGTCCACGCATCGCACTTCGCAGTCCAGAGCTGCGAATCGACGCCGTTCAGTAGAAGCAATGCAGACCGCAAAGCCGGTCTCCCCGAGCCTCTTCAATCTCCTCGATCAAGTGAAAACCCAGCCGCAAATCGACGAATCGACACTTGGGTTCATCGTCGTCTGATGCGGCCCAAGGAACAGTGATTATCGGGTCAGCGGTGGCAAGCGCAACAGACCAATCGGCCTCCATCAGGGTCTCGTCACCGAGAGCAGAAAATCCAGTAGGATCTTCTCCGCCCAATAGCCGTCGTATTCGACCGCCGGCGCCAGGAATGCGCAATGGCCTCCATGCGCTGTCTCTACCAGCCGAACCCGGGGATTGGCCAGCAAAACGGCCCGGGTCGATGGCAACATCCTGATAAAAGGATCATCGAGGGCATGCAGAATCAGTGCGGGTACCGCAATCTGCGGCGCCCCATGCGAACTGGACGCGCGGTCGTAATAATCGTCTGCACCGCTGAAGCCGGAGTAGCGGGCAGTGATCTTGTCGTCAAACTGGCGCAAGGTCACAATCCTCTCCAGTCCTTCGGTATAGTAGATGGCGGGAAAAAGTTCCGCCTTGCGTCGAAAACGCCGGCGCAGGCCGTTCAGGAATTTCCACTCGTAGACGCGGTTGGGAACGCTGTGCAGCGCGTCCGCTGAGACGGCCAGGTCCATGGCCGGGGAAACGCCAACTACGGCTTTCAAGTACCCTGGCCCGTCTGCGCCCAGCTCCCCGGCCAGCTTCAGCACCAGGTTGCCGCCCATGGAGTAACCGATCAGCGCAAAGGCGCTGAGGCCTTTCTCGGCGGCGAGCGTCCGCATCACGGCTGCGACATCGCCCGAAAGGCCGGAATGATACAGCGTCGGTGACAGATCCTCAGTTCCCCCGCAGTTGCGCATGTTCATGCGAACGACATTGCACCCTGCGGCCCACGCCCGCGCTGAATTCCCCAGCATGTATTGCGAGCGCGTCGACCCTTCGAGACCGTGCACTAACAGCACGGTCGGTCTCTCGCTGGCATTTGCCTGCCAGTGGCAATGGCAAAGCACATAGCTAGCACCGTGTGAGCGGACATCCGTTTGCGCTTGCGCCAGCCGGTTGGCTGCCCTCGAGTCGGACGCCCCGGAACCATACGTTGCGCTGGCTGCGCCTGCGTCCACTTGAATGATGTGTGCCTCGGGCTCAGGTAAGACATTTGCCGCGGGCAGGAAGTTGCCCACCAACGTTTGCAGGTGGCCGTTGCGCAGAAATCGCCGGGGAAGGAACTCCCTCCGGCGTGCCCGCGAAGTCGCTTGCGGCTTCCGCGAGAAGTTCGCTTGTATCCCTCACGGTGTTCGCAACCTCGCCAGCAGGGCAGCCGCCTGCAACGCTCCTTTGGGCGTGTCCTCGTGCTTGATATACGCGAAAACATCTCCCTGCGTGGCCTTGGCCGCGAGCTGCTTCTCGATCTGCTGCAAGTCGTCCGGTCCGTAGTCGCTTTTGCGCAGCCGGTAACAGCAGAATGGGGCGGTGACGACGTCCGGTGTCTGCAGTTCGTCGCTTTCGGCTACGCACAGCGCGGCTTGGTGCTGCCGCAGCAGGTCGAAGGTCTCGCTGGCAAACCACGAAGCATGGCGAAATTCAAAGGCGACGCGCAGTGTGGCTGTGCTCTCAGGCGCGGCTTCTTTGAGGAAGCTCGCAAGCCTCTCCGGGTCTGCTTTGAGATTCGGGGGCAACTGGAATAGAACCACGCCCATCCGTCCGGCCCGGATCACCGGCAGCAGGGCTGAGTAAAAGGCAGTGGGCGCGTCGCTGCACTCCTTCAGCCGCTTGATATGAGTAATCCGCTGCGGCGCTTTGAATGAGAAGCGGAAGTCCGCCCCGGTCTGCGCCAGCCACCCATCGACGGTGGTTGCCGAGGGCAAATGACGAAAGGTGTAGTTCACCTCGACGGAGTTAAGCTGCGTCGCGTAGTACTCCAGCATCTTCTTAGCCGTCGTTTTGGGCGGGTAGAATTCCGGTTTCCAGGTCGGATAGGCCCAGCCGGAGCAACCGAGCCAAACAGCGGATGTGGAAGAAGAGGGTCGCGTGGTCACGTCGGCGCTTTCCAACTGGAACTTATCTCCGCCTGTTCAAGCTTCCCGGAACACGTTGACCCGGAAAGAATCGAGAGCAGCTTAGGCTGGAGACGGCTGCGACTGGG
>CAWBQE010000023.1:0-408579 GCA_963790705.1 uncultured Acidobacteriaceae bacterium | reverse complement strand
GCCAGCGAGTGAAATTCCTATTCTACGGAATCCAGGTCTTGAGTAATCCACGGAGTTAAGCGGACTGAGAACACCGGGCTAAGCGATACATTTTAGGGGAATCCAGCGCCCCGCAGGAAAGAAGAAGCGACTCCACCCTCATCTCGTAAGACGTTGGGGTTATAGGTAACTTACCCTAGCCGCCGCCCACTGGGAGGGAACTTACCGAAACCCCGACCTCACAGGCACTTATCCGAGAAGCCGGTTATACGTCAACTTGCCAGAGCCAAGCCGACTTGAATGGCTCAATGAATGCATCGGCCTGTTAGCGTCAATCGAGGGTTGCTTCCGGATTGCCGGCCATCCTCCCGGATATTTGATTCGGTTGCCGAACACTCAGAGAAAGCCGTTCGCCGGAGTATGTTTACTGATGAGTGGGGAAAACAGAGTGATCGACTGCAGAGCTGCGACGAAGAACTATGCCTCTAAACCCGTTCTCCGAGGCATACACCTCGTTGTAGAACCTGGCATCTGTGCCCTATTAGGGGCCAACGGTGCCGGCAAGTCCACGCTGCTACGCCTGCTCTCAGGATTAGAGGAGCCAGACAGTGGTTCCGTGTTCATCGGCGGACTGGGTTTCCGGGATCATGGAGTTAGAATTCGGCGGAATTTGGGTGTACTACCCGAGGGGCTCGGGCTGTTCGAGTCTTTGACGGTCATCGAGAACCTGATGGCAGTTGGACCCATTTATGGACTCACGAAGAGCGAAACAGCAGATCGAGCAGCGGACCTGCTAGGGCTGCTCGATCTTACACAAGGACGCCACACCGTTGCACGCAATTGTTCGTTCGGCATGCGGAAGAAGACCGCCTTGGCCATGGCCCTCCTGCACAAGCCGAAGGTTCTGCTGCTGGATGAGCCGTTTGAAGGTATTGATCCCGCATCGTCCGCGGTCATTGAGATGCTGCTTGGCCAACTCTCCAGCGATGGCGCTACGATCTTGCTCACCTCTCACATTCTGTCAATCGTGCAGAAGATAGCCACCCGCGTAGTCATTCTTCACCAAGGTCGAGTTGAATCAGATTTCAGCCCGTCCACGGCAGACGAAGGAGTTGAGGAGGTGTATTTCAGCATCGTTGGCGAACCACAGCCGGAGGTGCTGGATTGGCTCAGATCCTAGCCCTTCTGTTCTTGTTGAAGAAACTGATGTTGAAGGAACTGAGCAGCTTTTCCTCCGTGCGTTTCAACAACTTCCTGTTCTCCATCCTTTTTATTATGGCCGCGGGTTTAGAAAGCAGGGCACCGAAAGCAGCATTCTGGAGTACGCTCTTCTTTCAAATTGTCCTCCTTGCGCCTCTGCTCGTTACTTTTTCCGTAGATACACAGCATAGGTTGCCCCCGGAGCGAGTCGCTACGTGGCCGCTGACACGTACACAAAGACTCTTGCTCAGTTCCGTAAGTTTTGCGTCGAATCCATTATTTATAGTGTTGTTTTTTGGCTACCTGTTCTGGATGGGCCTAGCCGCGGGTCTCTTTTTTGTTCTACTGGCACTAATCGTCCATGGGACGGTATACGCCGTTGGCCGTCTCCCGTTCGAGCTAAGGACGCCTGCAGGTCTCAACATCTCAAGGACGCCCTTGAAGGTCGGCGGAATCGCGCAAGAAATGTGGCGGGAGCTGCAGGGAACCCTAGACTTTTGGACCGCGCTGCTTATAGCTGTTAGCGGAACCCTTTATCGACTGTTCGGGCGGGCACCAGAGCCCGAAGCATTTCCGATGCTGTCGTTATTCGTGGGTATCGCAATGAGCACGATTGGGCAACGCATGCTCCGTCTGGATGAGGGGCAAGCATTGCTGCGCTATCGTCTCCTACCGATAGCAGGTTGGAAGCTGCTCGTCACGCAGGACATGACTTTCCTGATCCCGCTTGCCGTCATGGTTTCACTCCTAAGTCTACGGACAGGCATTGCATTTGGCTTGGTCGCTATCGCGGTCGGGCGATACCCGTCGCTGAGGCAGCGGGCGAACCAGCGTAGATGGCGTTTTGTCGGAGGAGATCCACGTTTCGGGGTAGGACAGGTGCTCTTGGGTGGATTCGCTGGAATCGGAGCAGCGAGGACGGGACTCTGGGTCCTGGCCGTTGCCTTCGCCATCTATCTGGTTTCCATATTCTGGGGCCAAATGCTCTGGAAACGCTCCCTGGCTGCTTAGTCTAATTCTGGAATGATGCAAAATCGTCGAGTCACTCATCGAGAACCAAAGCACTTGGACGAGTAGTCGGCTATACGGACAGTAGGCCGTTCGGCAGGCTAAAAACCGTTGCTAGAACAACCATGGCAGCCTACCTCCGTTGTAACCAAGCCGTCGCTTAAGTTTACGACTACTTTGCTCAATGCCTTGAAAACGGGGATTTTCAGTACCTTCACCTGTTTACCAGCCGACCCCTCCGGGAAGTTACCGAAAACCAGACTTGTCAGGGATTTGCTTCAGGATAGTTTGCGATCTAGACACAAACCGCGGGAATTCCGGAAATATTCTGGCAATTGCTGGAATTCATAGAGTTCACCTCTACAAGCTGCGTCACACCGTTATTCACGAGTTGCAGGAGATCTCAGACCGCACCAAGGCTTGTCCGGATTGGAGCTCACCTCAATAATCCCATTCACCCGCAACCTGCAGGACCGCGGTGCCGCTATCGTCACAGCCGCCACCGGAGACTGTGTAGTTCCCGCTCACCGCACCATCTCCACTCTGGTTCAGGTTTCCGAGAAAAGTGAGGATGCCCTTGCTGGTCTCAACTTCCAGGGCCACAGACATGCCGAGAATGAAACTGCCGGAGGGAAATGTTCCTTGCTGGATGGTTCCAGCGCTGAAGCAGGGCGTGTCGAAAGTGGCAGTTCCGGTGATTGGAAAGCTGCCATCAGGGCTTGCGTTATCGCTCTGAGCGATTTGGCCCACTACGTTGAACGTCCTTTGCGCGGAATTGGTGAAGGTGCCGCTCAAGTTGTTACCGATATTCGAAACGTTGATACCGGTGAGCGTACCCTGGTCGCCCGCGTCACATCCACCGTTGATTTTGTATTTCCCGTTGAAGGTATTGCCTGAGAAATCCCCGGTGAAAGTGACGACCTGTCCGTCAATGGCCGCAGAGGTCAGAGATGTAGTGTTCCCAGTCACGGTACTCGTCAAGGCTATGGTGGTTAATCGGTCGAAACAACTTGAACCGTCTACATGGAGTGCGCCGCTGACCGCAGCGCCGGCGTAGACGATACTGCCGGCAAACGTAAGGGGTGGCTTGCCGAGGACAGTGGACGCTGCAGTGAACTGCCAATTGCCGGGTGTGAGCGGGGTCGGGGGTGCTGTAGGAACCGCCGAAGCCGGACTTCCTGGTGCTGGTCCTGGTCCCGGTGTTCCTCCACATCCGCAGAAGAGAACAGTGGCCGAAAGAGCAAGAATGATCTCCAAGCGTGCCATGGAAAATTCCTCTCTCACGCGATATAGTGCAAAAATGTCGCCACCCGTATCACGAAGGTTCCTGCTTCACCCAGCGGATCCTTCCTAGGCGGCCCTGGATAGGGGCGCGCGGAGATAATCGGACACTTTGGTGGATCCGTCAAGCGGGAAGTGTACAAATGTAGCGCGTTCCTCGACTTACCGTCGAATGCAGCGTTTTGCCGTGCTTTGCCGCGGAGCGAAGGCTACGATGTGAGGCCCGGATTTGTCGCAGCCGCGGAACCAGGGAGCGCGATGGGTAAAACATAATTGTCACATCGGCGACGAGTGCTCGCTCGAAGATCGGCTAGTTCGCGGAAGGAAATCGCAGAGCACGTCAAGAGTGACGTGACGACGATTCAGCGCATGAAGAAGCTACCCGGAACTGGATGGAAAAGTAAGAAGTCCACTTCTCCAAAGTCTTATTTCCCAAAAACGGGATTATCGGTAACTCGCCTCGGCCCTCGTCCTCCGGCTGAAGGGAACCTACCGGAAACCCGACTTTTGAGGCACCGTGATTTGCAGATCGGGTCAAAGCTCTTGCGGTAAAGTGGGCAAATGAATAGGGACGCGGCGAAAAGGGCAGTTAGTTTTGGGGTTTTCGGCCTGGGCATGTTAGGCGGCCTTTGGAGCTGTTCTCGCTACACCCGAGCCATGATTATTTCAGGCAACAACGACAGTTTCGCCGAGTTCTTGGCGCTTACGCTAGCGTTTGGTACCCCGCTACCGGCGTGCGTCGTGGCCTTATGGAAAAGGATACAGGCGGGCATCTGGCTTATTGTCGCGGGATGCTTCTTGCCGATCGGTATGTTGTTACAACGCGCCTTCATGATATACGTGAGGCAGTTTCCGGACCAAGGTACTGCGTGGCAGACGATAATCGTTTTTCTTCCCTATAGCGCGGTCTTGATTGCCTTTGGCTCTTTTGGCCTCGTGACAGGACTCCGGAAATGGCCAAACTGTTATAGGGAAAGACGCCGCGAGGATGTCTTTCGGGTCGTCCGTCTGTGCTGGCGCTTCCCGCAAAACTGGATTTTAGGTAACTTGCTCCCGCTGACCCAGACGTCTGGTCAATTTACCGAAAAGACTTTTCAGGCACAACTACGCAGGATCACTTCCGGATTGCCCGTCATGCACCCAGAACCCCGAATTAGGGTGTTATCCGGCCGCAGCCCTTAATGCAGATCCCGTGGAGCGCAAGTTGACTGCGGCTTTTTTGCTTGTTGGTCTTCTCGCCGCGCGGCGATTCTACTTTGCTTCCACACGCCGGAAACGAAAGATCCCACATGCGCGAATCGCCGAGGCTCAGTCCGGTAATGCGACCGCTCGTGTCGCGCAGGAAACGGACGCTGCCGAGTTTGGAGTCGAACCCGCCGGCATAGGTGGGCCTGAGGGGATAGATTATGTCGGGGCGCTGGTGGATTTCGAGCCCTTTCGGCGTGAGCGCCACGTTGAACTCGGTCTCGGCCTCGTCGCTCACGTAATCCCCGGTCATCGCCTGCATCTCAGCTTCGCTGGGAATAGCGTGGTTAACTCGATCGAAGGTTTCCAATTCAAATCCGTAAGCTAGGACGCGCAAGGCAGCCGGTTTACCGGCTGCATCCGTTGTGATTTCGAATATATTGCCCTCGGGCGTGAGCTGGAAGGCTGTGGCTGAAACGGGAATGAGCGGAAACTTGCCGTCGGCGATGAGCTTGCCGTCTTTTCGATCGATCGAGATGGTGGTGTGGTCGCGACGATCCTCGTAGAGGCCTTCAAGGCCGGAGGTGAGAGCAGCGTCAGAGGGTTCGGCGGGTTTATCGCCGGGGGGAAGGAGATACACGTCGACGACCTTGTGTCCCAAGGTCACTGGATGAGCCTCGGCCGAGTTGCACAACACAGCCACGGAGAGCTGCCGATCAGGATAGAAACCGAGCCATGCGCGGTACCCGGCGGTAGCGCCGGAGTGGCTGATTTCGCGGGCTCCGTCGTGCTCGGCGAGGAAGAGCCCAGCTGCATAAAAGAGCGTGCGGCCGTCGTTGAGGCGGCCCGGTTCAAGCTCGCTCTTCACGAACGAAGAGTCGCCGATTTTGGGCGCAGAAAAGCGATCATTCCAGCGCAGCAGATCGTCAACGGTCGTCAGCAGGCCGCCGTTTCCGTATGCGTTTTCAAAGGGCATCAGCTGGTGCTCGCTGCCATTCGCCTGCTCATAGGCGATGGCGCGATTGGGAACGATGCGCTGAAAGTCATCGCGCCAGCTAGTTGCCTGCATGCCGAGCGGCGAGAAGATGTTGTCGTGCGTGAACTCGGCGAGCGATTTGCCAGAGACGCGCTGCACCAGAATCGCAAGCAGGTTATAGCCTGTGTTGGTGTATGACCACTCGTCACCGGGCTTGTAATTGAGGCTTTTTTGATGCGAAGCGATGTCGATTACCCAGGCGTTGCTGTACTCGCGGGTTGAGCGGGGCCAGCCTGCAGCCTCGACAATGGAACTCCAGTCGCGTAGGCCGCTGGTGTGGTGCAACAGATGAGCTACGGTGATGGGTCTGCCGTAGTCGGGCAGCTCGGGAATGTATTTGCGCACTGGGTCACTGAGTGAGAGCCTGCCTTGCTCAGCGAGCAGCAGAACGGCGGCCGCAGTGAGCTGCTTGGAGACGGAGCCGGCTTCAAAGACCGAGTCGGGAGTGAGCGCAACGTGGTGCTCCAGGTCGGCCATGCCCCAGGCGGCGCGCAACACTTCAGCTCCTGCGAGCGAAACTCCCACCGCGCATCCTGGCGTGTCGGTGTGGTCGTAAGTGGCGAAGATCTCTTTGACGCGTTCACCGGCGTCGGCAGGCGGCGCAGCATCAAGAGGACGGCCGGGGCTAGTGGACTGGGCGCTTGCCGACGATCCGAAGGCGAGCAACAGCAAAAAGGCGCGGAGACGCATGAGGGATCCCTCGAAAAAAAGTGAACTGATGATTGGGCCGGGGACCTTTGTCGAAAGTCTAAACCAATACGTGGCGTCGCGAGGCATAGTTCCCGGATGGTCGCTAGCCTACATCGGAACCGCCTCGAGCACGGCGCAACGGGATGAGCTGGAGCATCGTTCGAGGCTGCACGCCGGAAGTAATAGAAGCGTCCACAGGGCGGCAGTCCGACGAAATGCTGGAAAACGGGACTTGCGGTAACTTGCCTCGCCAGACCCCTCCGGCAGGGGAATTTACCGATAACGCGACTTCGTAGGAGGTGGGGAGGAAGCACTTAAACTTGATCTATAAACAACAGACTTCGCAGCAAGACTCAAGGTACGATCTTGCACGTTCGGTTCAGTGATCGCTATTGGTAGTCACGGTCCGGTGATGTAGCGAATTCTCCGATCCTGCCGTCGGGAGCCAGGCTGAAGTAGATCAGTCGTGTGTCGCCGCCGGGCTTGGCCAATCTGTAGACAGAGAGCAGTGTGCCATTCTTCGAATCGCGCTGGACCAGGGTAAGTACTCCACCAGGCCAGATCGAGGAAAGAAATTTCTGGATATTTTTCATCCGCTCCGGAGGCATCTGTGCGGTGAGGTTTGGGGCCGTCTGGTCTCGAATATCCTCACCCGCTGCGAGACGGTCGAGTAGCTTACTCAAGACAGGAACGAGCGCGGGCATGAGCGAAGGGGAATTGTAACCCCGCCAACGCTCGTTCTGGGAGTATTGTCGGGTAACCAGAAGTAATCCGTGCCCGGTCCTGGGGCATCGTTGCCATAGTTCCCGCGAAACGGTGCCGGTAACTTGCTCTCGCCTGGAGGTCTCCGTTTGGGGAAATTATCGAAAGCAGACTTTTCAGGCTCACCTTTAAAAGGACGCTAAACTTGTCTGATACTGTCACCGCTGCTGAAAGTCCCCCCGAGGGCCCACCACGCGCCTCGGGGCTAAAGGCGGAAACCGATGAGTGACGAGAAAAAGTCGGCCAAAAAGCAAGAAGAAGATCAACGGGATTGACCTAAATGAAAACAAAGTGCTGGTCCTGCATACTTCTTGCACTGATGACCTTACCTTTGCGCCCGCAACAGTCTGATCCGCCTGAAGGGACATCTAGTCAATCCACAGAGCCCTCCGCCCCTCCATCTAAGGTTTTGATGCGCCGCACTCCGGAGGAACGGGAGGGAGCAATCCGAGTGGCACGCCGCATCATACTCAATGTTGTTGTGACCGATGCGTCCGGCAAACCGGTCTCCGGCCTGCAGGAAACGGACTTTACTCTGCTTGATAACCATCAGCCGCAGCAGATCGTATCTTTCAAAGGAGTGGAAGGGCGGACTGCGAATCCGCCGGTCCACGTCATTTTCATGCTGGATATTCTGAACAACTCGTTTCAAGACGCTGCCTATCAGCTGAGAGCTGTGGAGAAATATCTGGATGAAGATAAGGGGCAACTTAGCTTTCCCGTTTCTATCGCCGTTCTCACTGAGGCCGGGATAGATCTGGGCCAACCCTCTCGGGATGGCAACACCCTCATCGGCCAACTCAAGAAAGTTCATATGCCATTAGCGACCATCGGTTTCCCAGAAGGGTATAACGCTCGACGGTTCCATCGATCCGTCCAGTCACTCACCCAATTGGTCGTCGATCAGGAAGACGTCCCGGGAAGAGTCATCCTCATCTGGATGGGTCCCGGCTGGCCTCTGCTCTCCGACGGACCTTACCCAGGCACGCCAAAGGACAAGAGAAACTTCTTCGGTGAAATTTTGAATCTCTCCACTGGGTTTCTGGATGCTCAGATGACCATGGACACCATCTCTTCGCCGAGCATGATGCGCGATAGCGGACGACCGCGAGCTTATTACAAGCCCTTTCTTCAGGGCGTGCAAAGAGCGGATCAGGCAGATCCAGGAAATCTTGCATTACCGGTTCTCGCGTACCAGAGTGGCGGTCAGGTCTTCGAAGACGACAAAGACCTGGTTGGCGGTGTCGCCCGATGCATAGCGGACCTGGACTCCTACTACGTGCTCTCTTTCGACTCGCTTCGTGCCTCTCGGGACAACGAGCACCGCGCACTGCAGGTCAGGGTAGACAAGCCAGGGCTCAGCCCACGCACAAACGCTTCTTACTATGCTCAGCCATAACTTTACTTAGGGAGCCTGTTGCTGTGGGAACGCCGTTGTAATCCCAGTCTTCAATTCCGGATAGAGGCTTGGCAGACTGTTCATTTCCTCTGCGGGTGCGCCTTTCAGGTAGACATCAAAGAAGGTAAGCACACAGGCGCTGGTGATCGCCAGTCCGCGACGCTTCTCGAGCGATCCCATCACCCCGGCCCTGCGAAGAAAGAACATCAGAATAGGACTCTTGGTGAACATCTGGTCGCTGAATGTAAAGTGATTTGCGCCCGTTATGGTCATTCCCCAGCGTTTCCCTTCAGCAACCTGGTTATAGATCGATTCAATGTTCCTTTCGACTGTTTGGGATTCCGATCCTCCTGACTCCCTGCTGTGATCGCTCATGAGGAAGAAGAAAGGTTGATGTAGCCCATCCTGAATCACATTTCCAAAAGGCATGCCGTCGATATCGATTCCTGCTGCGCACCGCGGATCGTCGTGACAGAATTGCGCGGCTGTTGCGCCGCCAAGCGAGTGCCCGGCGATACCCACCTTCTGCAGGTCAAACTTGCCTTTGAATCGGCCGGTTGGGTCATTTGCGTTGAGTTGCTGGAGTTGGTCGAGCACAAATTTCAAATCCGCGATCCATACGCTCATCAGTTGCGTTGCAAGATGCTGTGTGGTTGAGGAGGCGGGCATCCTATCGAAATCCCCTCCCGCCGTTCGGATCGCAACACGCCCATCGGGGAAGGCCGTGATCACCGTCCGATACGGCGCGTCGAAGCTGACAACAATGTACCCGTGGCTCGCCAGGTCCTCCGCAAGCGTCGTGTAATCGGAGCTCAAGGCTCCGCCGCCAGCTCGCAGAATGACCACTGGATACATTGCCTGTTCACTGGAGACTTCGGGGTCGCTCCAACTGTGCGCTTCGACGCGCGTGAGATCCCGGCTGAGAAGTTTGCCGAGGATGAAGCCCTCATGCCGCTCCAGAGCCCGAATCCAGTACGCAGGAAGATATTCCGATTTTCTCGTGGAAGGGGCCGTGGCGGCTGGGTACCAGATCCAGACAGCAAGGTCCTGCTTGATGATGGGAACGGGCGCGTAGGGATTGTTCCGCGTCTCATCCCTCCAAACATAAGTGGCACGGCCGACCTTGAAGGAGCCACTGGGGGCCGGCAGCGGTGTCGATCTCCCGTGGTCCATCCATAGTGCTGCGAGCAGCGCTGTCAACGCTGCCAAAGCAATCAGGGCGAGCACGCCAACCGCCTTCACAACGCGCTTCACGATGCGGTTCACCATTCTCGCCATCTTCAGCGCTGCAAACTTTCCGTCCGTTCCACCAGTCGTGGAAGTGGAAATCAGGAGACCGTCGTTCGCGCAATCTTAATTCGCCAAAGCAAATACGGCAGCACCGCTAGCGAGAGAATGAACAGTGCATGAACAAGGCCGTCGTGCCCGTTCTGGGCCCATGGCCAAAGGACAAAGTCCATGCGGATATGCCCTAGTCCGCCGGGAATTTCCGTCCGGCTTGCTCGAATCCGTGCCGCGGCTCCCATCCATGCCACTAGAACGAAGCCGGTCAAGGGCCAAACTGCTTTCGCCCGTTGACGGACCGCTACGACTGCAACCACCCAGCCCACGAGAATCGGCGCACTGCCATAAAAATATTTGCCGAATTGAAAATAGAGATTTGCCAACCCGTGCCGCGGTCCGCCGCCAAATGGCGTATTGCTTCCCGGCAAGAAAATTGTCCAACCTATCCACAGAATCAAACAGGCCGCAATGTAACACCCGGCAAGAAGAGACACGGGAGCGAGACTGAAGATGGCCCACGGTGCTCGCGCGCAGAGCGAATGGAACCGACCCGAGCCTGTGTCCTGATCTGGCGTGAATCCTCGGATGGGGAAAATGCGCTCGCGAAGTCCCGACCAGGCGACGTTGGCCACCGTGCGAAAACCGCCCCGGCCGGTTTCAAGAAGTTCTTCGAACTCCGCTCCGTAGCGCTCCCTCCACGAACGTGGATAGATGCGCGTGAGCAGCCTGGCGAGCTTTCGATTCATAACAGTTCCAATCGTTTCAATCCGGATTTGGCGAACCGTTGCAGCGTTGTTAGTCTCGCGCGAAGAACACTCACACCTTCAGCAGTGATGCGATAGGGTTGACGTCTCTCTTCTACTGGAAGTGGTTCAATCCAGCCCTGCTGTTCCAAGCGGCCGATCGCGCCATAAAGGGTCCCGGGTCCGAGCCGCGTTCCGCATAGGCGTTCAATGTCTTCGATCATCGAGTGCCCATGCTTCGGCCCGCTGGCGAGGCTCGCCAGAACCAGAAGTGGTGGGTCGGAATAATGTCCCATCTTTTCGGGGGTATTCGTTGATACTACGCGTTGCGTACTTCGCATGACGTAGTTGTAGCATATTTTTGCCTGCAACTGCAAGGCTTCAGAAGCGCATACTGTTTGGAACGGAGGGAGCCGCTCCGGACTACTGGGTTCCCCACGGACACGCATTACAGGGATCGAATCGCACCTTCACGTCAGTCGTCACATGAGGGGACAGACCGTTGGCTGAATTCCGGCGATCAGCTCGAAATGATGCGGCACGCCCGTCCTATCTCTCGCCATTCATCTAGCCTAGCCCCTACGCGAAAATTCCAAAGTCACGCTATTGAACTGCGCAGCGAGTTTCTTCATTGCCGCATTTTCGAGCGATAACCTCACCAGCCTCTCGACTGTGCAAAGCTATCTCTGCGGCGATTGAGCGACCGAGAATTCGCTGATCAATATTGCCAAACGGCCCAGGCACGAGGCTTCCCAACCAGCCGGCCCAGGCCGGGGTATGAGCGTTGCCGACAATGATGCCGGGGCGAAAAATGGCGAGGCGGGTAAAACCGATGTTGCGCACGGTATCTTCCTTCATGCCCATTACGCGGACATAGCGAAACCGGCTGCGGGCTGTGCTTCCTGCCGCAGAAAGTAGGCAAAACTGGGCGATTCCGGCGTCATGGCAGCCACGCGCAAAGGCACCGACGACGCCGAGTTCAAGTCGTTGCAATTCTTCTTCGCTCCAGCGCATCGATCCAGAACCGACACCCACACAGCTCACGGCGCTGACGGGACCTTGGCTCAAAACTTCGCGGGCAAGGGCGGCAGTGCGCTCGGCAAAGTCAGCAGCGCCGGTATCAAGAACGACGTTGCGCACCCGCGATCGCGCCGCAATGGGCTTTCTGGTGACCATCACCACTTCCCGGCATTCCGGAATTGCTAGCAGCTCCGCGACGGCTGCACCACCGACTTGTCCGGTACCACCGAGGATAATTGCGGCGAAATTCTGCTTCATCAATAGGACCTCCGCTTAGGCAAGAATGCGACAGCTCTATTCACCCAAGAAGGAAGCATACTTGGTCTCGGTTCCGGTCGCCTCTGCTGGGAACGGATGCAGCCGCGTCTAGGGCGGTTTCGCAATTACTATGGCCTGACAAAGATCGCGAGGTGTGGTTTTCCTTGGGAGAAAACCACGAAGAGGCCTATCGCTTCCCCGGATTTCCTGCGCGCGGCACTCACCGAGGACAATGATGTGCGGCTTTCTTCACAGAAAGCCGCATGCGGTCGATGGCGTCACCCAAGCTTCACAGGAAATCCGGGTTCGGTCTACACCAATTGCGAAACTGCCTTAGTCGCTTGAAGTTGACTTTGGTGTCCAGGCCTCCATTATATTGATACGCCATATGTGGGAGGGAGCCATGACGCCAGAAGTCGAGTGGAAGAAGGTCAGTGCGGAGCTTTTGATCCTGTCTCTCGTCGAGGCCCGGCCACGACACGGTTACGAGATTTCCAAACTCATCGAGCAACGCTCCGGCGGCGCCGTTCGCTTCTATGTTGCCTCCCTCTATCCATTGCTCTATCGCCTGGAGAAACGCGGATGGATTCAGGGGCGATGGGTGGAAAAGAGCGGCCAGCGCCGCCGGCGCTATTACCGCCTGACGTCCGAGGGCCAGAAGGTTCTGGTCTCGCAGCGCCGTGGTTGGCAGACATTTGTGGAGGCAGTCAACCGGATTACGGAGGCGGAACATGCCTGACTGGAGAGAGGAAATTGGCAGGCGGCTGTCGTCTCTCAAGCTGGACTCAACTCGCGAGAGCGATATCATTGAGGAATTGTCGCAGCACCTGGAGGACCGTTACCTCGAGTTAGTCTCCGGCGGCGCGACGGACGACGACGCCCGCCGCGATGTACTGATGGAGCTCAATTACGAGAACCTGCTGACGCAAGGGCGACTCGGGATGGTACGCGAGGCGCCGCAAGAGCCAGCGGCGCCTGGAAAAAGTGGGCCCAACTTCTTGGCGAACCTATGGCAAGACCTGCGCTATGCACTCCGCCAATTCAGGCGCAATCCCTGCTTCGCCGCCGTGGCGATCATCACTCTTGCGCTTGGCATTGGCGCCAGCACGGCGATTTTCAGCGTCGTCGACAACGTGCTGCTCGAGCCATTTCCTTATAAAGATGCCGGACACATCGTATTTCCGCGCATTCATGGCAGCACACAGACTCCCGACGAGGGGCGGCAAGGATTCAGTTCGGATGAGCTTCTGGAGTTTGCCAGGGAGAACCATTCATTTGAGAGCGTAATTGGCACTCTCGACGATCCCGTGCTTTACAAACGTGGAGCAGGCGTCGAATGGCTTTACGGAGCCGATATGACGCCGGGCTCATTTGAATTCTTCGCTATGCCGGCATTGTATGGCCGGGTACTACAGCCTGCAGACTACAAGCCGGGAGCAGCGCCCGTATTCGTGATGCGCTATAAGACCTGGAAAAGCCGCTTCAACAGCGATCCAGCAGTGTTGAACAAGATTTTCGTGCTGAATGGAACGGCGCGAACTCTGGTCGGAGTCATGCCGCCACGCTTCGGCTGGTATGACGCCGATCTGTGGATTCCCAAGACCCCACATCCTGGAATCTCGACGGCCTTCGCTGGATTGCCGGAGCGCTGGTTCGTGCTGGCGCGGCTAAAACCCGGCGTCTCGATGGCGCAAGCTGCGGCGGATCTGACTGCGGTCGTGAACCGTCTGGCGAAACTCCGCCCGCAGGATTATCCCGCGCAGTTCCAGGCGCAGGTTGAGCAGATTGGTCACTCGGTTGCGGGGCACTTTGAGTCCACGCTGTACACCGTTTTGGTGGCCGTCGGATTACTGTTGTTGATCGGCTGTGTCAACGTGGCGAACTTGATGCTGGCGCGAGCAACCGCGCGAGAAAAGGAGTTCGCGCTGCGCGCAGTGCTCGGAGCCGGCAGAGCGAGACTGGTGCGACTTCTGCTGGTTGAGAGTCTGGGATTGGCCATTGGTGGAGCGGCGCTAGGCGTAGTGATTGCCTGGGGCGGACTGAAACTGATTGTCGTCACGATGCCGCCAGATTTGATTCCGGCAGAATCTGTGATCGCACTGAACGCGCAGGTGATGGCTTTCACGTTGGTTTTGGCGGTATTGACTCCACTGATTTTCGGTCTGGCGCCGGCCCTGCAGGCAGCGCGTCGCGATCTGAACGATCCACTGCGAGATATGGGAAGGGGTGTGATCGGCGGATTTCGGACGGCGCGCATGCGCGATGCAGCGGTGGTGATGGAAGTGGCGGTGTCACTGGCGCTGCTGGTAGGCGCAGGGCTTTTGATGCATAGTTTTTTGGCGCTACGTGCGGTGAAACTAGGTTTGCAGGCAGATCACGTCTTCAAGACGTTCTTGCTGTTGCCGCCGGATCGCTACAAGACGGCGGAGCAGGTGAGCACATTTTTCCGGCCGGTGCTGGCACGTGTAAAGGCGATCCCAGGGGTGATGGATGCGGCGGAATCGAACGCAGTGCCACCCGAGAGTGGCCAGGACAGCAAGGTCGAGGTCTCCGGCAAATCGCCCGCGGAACAATGGCATGCACAGGTGCAAAACGTCAGCGAGGCATACTTTCGCGTCCTGCGTATTCCGTTTGAGAGGGGACGTGCGTTTACAGAAGCCGAAATCAACGGTGCGAGAAAAGTAGCAGTGGTCAACCGGAAGTTTGTGACGACGTATCTTTCCGGAGAAGACCCGATTGGACTTCGAGTCAAGCTCTTGGGGCTCGAGAGCGTTGCGGATTCGCTGCGCGAGCCCTCGTTCGAAATCGTGGGAGTGGTAGGTGATGTCGCCAATCAGGGTGCGCCGGGCTACGGCAGGGGTGGTCTGCAGGCCCCTATTGCACCGCAGGTGTGGGTACCATACACCGTTACAGGATCGGGAATGCAAGTCCTGGTCGTTCGGTCGGCACAAACGCCGATGGCGCTGATGAATGAGGTGCAGCAAGCAGTATGGGCGACTGATCCAGGTGTGGCGCTCGTATATCCGGACGCATTGGAGCATGCCATCAGCCAGGGATTGTACGCGGGCCCTCGCTTCGCCTTAATGCTGATGATCATTTTCGGATGTGTGGGGCTGATTCTTGTCACGTTGGGCGTTTACAGCGTGCTGGCGTACACGACGGCGCAGAGGACGCATGAGATCGGAATTCGCATGGCTCTGGGTGCGGAACGCGCGAACGTGCTTCGCTTGGTTATCATCGGGGGCTTGCGGTTAGTCCTGGCGGGAGTTGCGGTTGGACTGGTGGCTAGCCTGTTGCTGGGGCGAGCCGTCGAGGGACAGTTGTGGCCCGGAGTGAAACCTTATGATCCGGCGACCTTGGCGAGCACGGTTTTGTTGTTGCTGGCAACCGGTGTACTGGCTTGTTGGATTCCGGCGAGGAGAGCAGCACGGGTGGATCCGATGGTGGCACTGCGATACGAATAACGAGAGCTAGCGGGGTTTCGTGGGGACCGAATCGAAACGCAGCTTGTCTTGGCCGAATGAGTTCCGGAAGATCTGAATCGGCGTGGCTGCAGTTCGTGAGCAGCCTACGGTAATGCCGCTCCGCGGCGGGCCGCAGTCCTGCCTCCTGGGCGGAAACAGCGGCGCCGTACCAGGTAATCCAGAGCGTGTAACTCGTCGCCAGCCAGCTTCTGTTTGCGCGCGCTGTCGGCCGAGGCGAGGTTTGAGGCAATGGAGTCGTCCCATAAACCGAGCCTTGTAAAAATGTGAGAGGGCATATGCAGGGCGTGAGGCGAGTCAGGGGCAATCTGGGAATAGTGCTTCGCCGCGAGTCTCCTTACCGCAGCGAGCCTCTGATTGATCGTACCTGCCGCAAGTCCGAGCGACTCCAGATGAAGTCGGAACCGCAGCACGACGCTCCGGTTGAGGGCCAACCTCGGTTCGGAGCAGTACCAGGCTACGAATTGCTCCATCGCAAACTTGTAGTTGCGTCTCGAGCGCGGTTTAGCGTGAGCTGAGAGGAAGAACGGCCAACGGCTCAAAGATACACAGGAATTATCCGAAGCGGTGCGTGTCACGCTTCCACTGAATCCCTCAACTCATGTGTAGTTTGAGCCGAGCCTTTCTCAAAGGACAGGAGGTCGCCAGGCTGACAGTCAAGCACTTCGCACAGCCGCTCCAACGTGCTAAAGCGGATGGCCCTGGCCCTGCCAGCCTTGAGGACGGAGAGATTCTGCGGAGTGATCCCCACCAGTTCGGCCAGCGTGTTCAATCGCATCTTCCGCCGGGCGAGCATCACATCCACATTGACAATAATCGGCATGGTTGTTTCCCGGCCCCCGTTCAGATTGTGAGTTCATTCTCTTCGCGCAAGTCCACGGCCATGTCCATAAACCATGCGATCACGATAATAATGGTCCCGATGGCGAGCGAGTCGGCGTGGCCTTGAAAAGTCTTCGCAGGATGGGCCGAGAGGGCGAGTGACGAGACCCAGAGGAAGTTCATGACGCCCCACAGCAGACATGCAATGCCAAACTGACGAAGCTGTCCGACCGACTCTCTGGTGAAAATCTCTCCGCGGGAGTAGTTTCCGAAGAGCCGATGCAGGTGATAGAAACATTTGAACAGGACGCCGAACGCGAGAGCGGTCACCACGCCCAAAATAAGGCGGTGACTGAGCGGCAATTCGGCAGTCTGGAATATGACGTTGTCGTAGTCAATTCCTCCCACTCCAAAGGCTGCGCATACAACACAGCAAAGGCCTAAGAGCATAACGAGTGCCAACATCCCTTTGCAGACCACCCGAAAGACAATGCTGACTTTCTTGATCTTTTGAAGCTTCGCATGTTTGTCAGCTTGCATAAATTCTCCTTTGAAAGAGCCTTTGAGCCATTTGCCGTATGAGTTATCGAGGTGCGTTGCTAATGCTCTTGCGATCGAGGCAATTTTGCTTGATCATCGGGAAATAGGCCTTGAAATTTGGCAGCCTGGGTACAACAAGAACAGGACTTTCCGCGCCACTGACAATCTGCTGATCGAACTCTTTGAGCGTTCTTGCCCCAGGCATTCCCATCAGCGTTTCCCGCCGCAGCAACTCTGTCATGTAGTCGACGTCCAAAGCAACCTCAGCAGGCATTGGTTCTATCAGTCTCAAATCCTGAGGGCCGAGGTAAAGGAAGGCATCGACCAAATCTGCCATGGGTTTTTGCTCGTTCTTGGGGAGCTCCTCGTGCACATTGCAGTCGTCGTCCGTCCAGACCGTTGGCGGATAAAAATGACTTAGCCCTAAGGCGCCAAGCCAGGTTCCTTTGGACCGAGCAAGCGATGGGACCGGCCAGGTTGCGAATGAACTGCTGGATAGAGTGGGCAAGCCGGTGTCGAAGTTGCCGAGGTCGCTAATGATGAACGTTCGGTTTGGATAGTCCTTCTCATATATCGTCACGGCGTTTCCAGCACCGACTCCAGCTCCGTGCATGAGATGAAAATTGCCGAACAGCATAAAGGCCTTGCGATGTTTCGAGAGAACCTCTTTCTCCATCACAGAGGCGATGCTTGCATCACGGTCGGAGAATTTTCCGATGTCCTGGGAGCTTTTGACTTGGTCCCAGTCAATTGGAGGATCGCCAGCCAGTACCCGGAGGCGGTTCCCTGGCGGGAGCTTCTGATTGATTGCGCGCACGAGAGGGAAAAACTGCTCAAAGAATCCCGACATGCCGCACATCGGCTGCGTCGTGTTTCGCCATACTTTCCGAACTTCCGTGAACGGCACATCCTCGCCGGCTATATAACGGTCCAGAACGGGCTGGTACAGCGAGTTGCCGCACTCGACTGCAATGTCGTTTACTTTTTTTGAAAATGCTGGATCGCGGATGACCGAAAGAATGAAATCATCCATATCTTTCATTCCATGGCCTTCCGGGATACCGACGACTTCGTACTTGTCGAAGGCGGCGAGGACGGCAGGTACAGCAGGTTCTTGAGTTGGTTCCGAGCCCGTCGGCTTTGTCTGCGGGTGTATTTCGGCCTGAATTACTGCCGGGATCACAGCCAGGAGGAACAGCAGCACGCCGAAGCCTGAGCGTCTGAGGGAGCTGTTGATCTTTTGAAGATTTGCCAGAGTTTCGGGCCTCATTACACGTTCCTTTCCAAAGCTCTGAACCTGATAATATCCGAAAACATGCGATTTTCAATATATATTTATCGATAAACAATAAATATTTATTGCACTACATTATTCATAAAGGTCCTGGCCGGGAGCAGGGGTGGCCCGCAAATAGTCGAATATATGGCGGCACGCTGTTGCCTACAGGCCAACGCGCTTATTGAGTGCGTCTTAGGGGTGACCGCAACGATCAGTCCTCGAAAATCAGGTTCTCGTCACTTCGCCGAATAGTCGGCTTGAACGAGTTGACGGACAAGTGAGTTTTCCGCCAGTCAAAGCGGATTGCCTGAAAACGGGGTATAGGCGACTTGCCTGCCGTGAACATTCCGACAGGACTCGAGTGATGGTTCTCGGTGAGAACGGACCGTCTTCAGTCTCGCTAGCGGAGCATGGGGAACTGTATACCTCGACCAATGAAAGCGATATACGAGCCCCCGAGTATGGCCGCGGCAAACCACCACGCGATCTGACGACGCACCAGTAGTGTCCGCCCCGGCCTTGTGCGCGGCAGCAGACTGTCGGCCCACAGGAGGCCCGACGATCCACCGAATGCCGCCGGAATGGTTGAGACCAGGAGAAGCTTAATCCCAAGAGGATCGAGCGCACCTGCCGCACAACTGAAAAGGGCCGCCGCACAGTATGGGAGTCGGCCCACGATGTTGTACGTTCGCCTATCCGGTAAGAAGGGCCGTACCGACACGGCGAGAAGCCATACGGCCAAAAAATACATCACGGCGCCAAAGACGGTCATGCCGATTCGCAGGGCGACTTGATGCGGCAGCCCGCGAATCACCTCATTCCAGTCGCCAAAGCCGGAGACCCCTGAGAACAGGAAATATCCGGCCCCATGAAGCAAATTGAACGCCGCAAAGATCCAGAAGAAGTAGCGTACGTTCGCACGGTCCGCCGCGACGCGCGAGGCCAGAAGGGAGCTAGCTCCGACAAAGAGATTCACAAGCGTCCCTCCGGCGTCGACCCAATGATCCGGTCGCACCGATGACAGATGACTGCTCGTGAGCTCGGTGGGAATATCGCCGCGCAGCCAAGCCGTCAGGCCATGACCAACACCTTCATGTAACAGCGTCGCTGAAGCAGAGGCCACAACAGCCATGCTGATGATAGTGAGTTTGTCATGCCGGTCGGGCATGATAGCCAATCTATAGCAAAACGCGAATTCCATTCTGGTCACTCGACTCAGAACAAGGCGAACCGCTGGCGCTCAAGGCTTGTTAATTGAGTCGGGGACAAGAGACAAGCATCGTCAATCATCTTGAAATCTATGAAATGAACTCGATGTGGAAGCCGCTCGAAATAAGCGTAGTGACCCAAGCTCTTTCTTGGCCCGTAACTTCTTCGAAAGAATGTCGGTTGATTCGCTTATTGGTACCCGGAGGGGGACTTGAACCCCCACAGCCACTTAAGGCCTACGGATTTTAAGTCCGCTGCGTCTGCCGATTTCGCCATCCGGGCATTGTCGGTTAGGTTATTGATGACACAGGACTTAATTCGGTCTTTCCCAGCTGTGCCTAACAACTCAGGGGCATAGTGTCAGCTGCCCCTCTCCGCGCTGAGTCAGTATTGCACAACCACTGGACTGCCTCCAACTGGTGTTCCGGAGCAAGATGAGCCCATTTCGTATCAGGCAGGCATCTGCGCGTGAGGGGGCCAAGCTCTCCACTACAACTGGAATGACGGTCGATGTTTCGACTCCTGGGAGACTGCGAGCATCATTCCACCAATCTTCAGCATGGACGATCCGCTCGCGAAGAAGATGACGTGCTGATGGCAGAGAACCCTAAGGCGGCCTAATTTGTACCACTTTTCCACGTTGGGAATCCGAGTAGTCATCAGACCTACTTCACAGTCTTGCCCAAAGCGACTGTAATCAGTTACCGACGGAGCAGGTGAGAGATGAAGACAACGTCAACCAGGTGCGCGGACTGTGGGCTGAAAAGCGACGACCTTGTTAAATGCAGCAAAGAAGGCTGCTCAAACCGACTCTGCCCAGAGTGTGCCGTTCGATACTCAGGCAAACACTGCAATAAATGCTACGTTAGCCGAGACGTAATGGCCGTTCCGTGGACTCTTGTCCAAAGATAATCCGCGACGGTCTGAACGCCAGGCAGCTGGACGGAGAAACTGAACGTCGCTGAACGTCACCGTGCAGTGAGGGAGCTGAAGTGTCTTTGTGCCGGGTCTGTTGCTGCAAGATCATCAGTTTCGGACCGGTTGCAACTGGAACTCGCCGCAATGACAGACGTCGACGAATTTCATATCGACGTCCTTCCTGGTCACGATCGTTGTTTTGTAATTCTGAGTACCCTGCTGTTGCTCGGCGGGTCCGAATTCCTTGATCTCACGATAGTGCCAGAGCTCATATGGCTGCGCTACCCCAACAGGGTGCGCTTCAATCGAGTTCGGCGGCCCGTACATGATGTATATTCTGCCCCGATCGGTCTTCCAACCCGGAATGCCGGCGGCAAAGTGCTGGTTTGCATAGGCCACGCCTATATTCAAACGGCACAAGAGGAGGGTTGTGCCTGTGAGCCAAGAGGCTAGTACCCAGGGCAGCGAGCGATCGAATGATTCCGCTAACCGATTGACCCATGACATCGTTGGCTCACTCAGGCCGGTGAGAGGAATCAGGAGCTGATTACCTTCCGCGATTGCATGCGTGAAGGCCTGGCCCGCAGCACTGGAATTGCCTACGAGTAGCCCAAATGTGACCAGGGAAGAAGCTGCCATCAGCACCAGGGCGCAGCAGGCAGCCATGTAGCGGAGTTGAGATGAGCGGTTGCTCAGCAGTCTCAGAGCAGATGTTAGTAGAAGCGCGACGATCGCACCTTCCCAGAGGAAGTGCAGTAAGCTCCAGCCAACAGCATGTATCAGTGGCTGTTCGTAGGATGTCATTTTGATCCTTTATCGAACTCGTCCAGCATCCGACGGATCTCCGCTAGCTCAGATGAGGACACTCGCTGCGATGAGAGCGCGCCTAAAACGAGGTTCTTTGCCGAGCCGTTGAAGGCGCGGTGTAGAAGATTGTTGGCCAACTGCTGCTGGGTTTGCTCTTTCGGGAAACGGGCTTCGTATACGTGCGAGCGATAACGCTCGTTGCGCAGCAGCAGACCTTTTTCTGCCATCACCTGCATTTGTGCAACTTCGTTGCGCCCGAAGGTGGAACCGCAGGTCCCTCGGCTCCCTCCGGATTTCCTGTCAGGCTTCGTGACGTCGGTAAACCTCGTGCGGCTTTCCTTAAAGAAAGCCGCATACGTGGCCGTTGATTGGTGCAGTCTAGTAGGAAATCCGGAGTCCGCTCCCACGGCTTGCCGGGGCAGGCGGGATGACAAAGGGAAGGGTCGATGCTTTTCTGTGCGGCCGTTATGTTGGATGGACGGAGCCGCAAGCACTACCAGAGCGGCGATGTTCGTAATGGGCGATTGGCTTGACGTTGGCCGTTCAACAGCGCGGATAACCGGACCAGGGCAAGAACGAGGATGCCGAGTCCCGGGTCGCGTAACTTCACTTTCGACTTCCTGCGCGATGGGTGAGCGAGGAAGGCCACTCCTACTCCGAGCAAGTAGAGAACAAGCAGGGGACAAGCGAAGAGGCACATACTCAAGGGGTCGGGCAGGGGGCAAATGGCGCCCGCAATTAGGAAGATAAGAATGATGCCGTAATTGAAATTGCGGAGCAGAAACCTGGCGTCCACGATACCGAAGAGTGCCAGAAAAAACATGAGGATCGGGAGTTCAAAGGCAATGCCAAGGCCAAGGATGATTGCCAGGAAGAAGCCGGTGTAGTCTTCGATGGTAAGAATGGGATGGAAGCGATGGCCGTAGTCGAGCACCAATACCTTGATTGCACCCGGCAGAACCCAGCGATAACCGAAATACGCGCCCGCAAGAAAGAGGCCGATGGTGGCGGACATGAAGGGCCAAACGTAGCGCTTCTCATGCGCATACATGCCGGGCGAGATGAAGAGCCAAATCTGAAAGAGCACAAAAGGACTGGCCAGAATCGCGCCACCGACGAATGAGGTCTTCAGATAGAGAGTCAACCCGTCTGTGGGATGGGTAAAGTTCAGCGGAATATGAAGCTGGTCGAGGGGCGCCTGGATGAATCCATATAGCCGCTCGTGGAAGGCATAAGCGACCGCGAATCCGATCACGAGATAGACCGCCGAGTGGATGACGCGCTTGCGCAGTTCTTCCAGGTGTTCTATGAGGCTCATGCCGGGAAGTTCGGCGCGGGTGAGGGCTGAGCGTGCACTCTTGACGGGATCATCCATAAAGTGAACCTCGATCAAAGCACCATGTTACATCGGGCTCGCGGCTGGTCCCGGCTGGCAGGCGGCATGAGGTAAAGCCCCTGGCCTGCCAGCCGGGATCTCAGTTCATTCCTACTTCCACTCCCAGACTTTGGAAGTTGTGCTGCCGGCGGGATCTACTTCGTATTCGAAGGCTCCGCAAGCGGAGCCGAGCGAAATCTTCTGGGAATTGGTTCGGAAAAATAGCATGCCGCGGTAGCTGACGGCGCCACCGGGCCCGAATTTGCCCAAGCCCGTTCCCTTCCAACTAATGCCTTCGCCATCCTGCGTCATGTTGATTCCTTCCCCTTCGCCATAAATGGAACCGTCCGGACGGATGACCGATGTGTACGTCCCCATGCCGGTGGTGGGAACACCGAACAAGTGACCACTATCTTCGAATGACACTTCTACGGTTGGCGGGTCAGTGGAAATGACCCGTCTTACGATTCTCTTGCCTTTGGTTTCGCCGATCTGTGCTCCAAGCATGAATTGACTTCCTCTTTCACCCCGCCTTTGACTGCCGTGCGCGGGGTGGGCAATTGTACCCCCGAAGGTGCTTCCATGAAAAAAGGGGCCGCCCGTTTTTATGAGCGCGCCCCCTTTGCCTTTGCTGCTTTTCTAATCTTTAGTGGGGTTTTCGGTATTCAATTCCTTCATCGTTCAGGTAGTACTCCGAGGAGCAGTAATCCGAGCCGCAGATCATCGATTCCATGCCAATATATTGCGTTTTCGTGATCAGGCCTAACGCGCCGCAATGAGGACAAGCCAGCACGGCTACGTACGGGTTGTTCGCCTCACCCATCGTTCCCGTGTTTTCCAGCACAAACAGGGTTCCAGGTTCCATCTGCTCTGGAATCCACTCTCCAAGCAATTCAAGCTCTGTCAACATGCCATTCCTCCTGTGCGATCCTGTTACCTGTGCTCCACCACACTTATGTAGCGTGCAGGCCTGCGCTTCATGCTCTGTGCCTGCAAAGACGCCGTCGCTATCTTCTTCCTCCCTCCTGCGGTGCTACTTCACATTCGCTATGCCAACGGACGTTGCCGTTAGGTTTTTTGCTCGCGACGCTCTCTTCTACCATCGCGCGACGGAAACCCGGCCCAGCAGGGCGACGGAACGACAGAACGTCCGCACGACGCCGGCGCTCCGCCCCACTGGCAAAATAGCCGTGCAGAAAATTCCAGATCCAGGCAATCGCGGCAAACAGCAAGTTACGCGACAGCGTGGGCATGACGGCCATCCGAATCTCATGGCATGGAATCTCATGGCATGGGACGTGGACTGTCTGGGTTGCCTGCTTCAGGCTAACGTTTCGCGAGCGCTGCGGGCCCCACCACGGCAGCCCTGGAGGCTGCTGTCGCGGCTTTCTATCTGTCGGGCCCACAATCGCAAGCCGGGGGAATCTGTCGTGCTGATGCTTATTCATTGGCCGAGTCACCTACCGAGGTGAAGTTGTTTCATATTCCGGATTCCACCAGCGGAACATTGACCTCATTCTTTCCGCGAGTCTGGTTTTCGTCAATCCACGATTCGTTCGCCAGATCAATTCTCCCGGCGCATGCACCAAAGATGCACATAGCGCTTATTGCTGCGTGGCAGTCATCTTCTGCTGAACCACTGCGCTGGCCTGCTGCGCCGGCGGCGTCTTTTCGCTCACCTCACGCGCCGCATTCAACTCACGATAGATCGACTCGTTGCGCACGATGGCCTGCACATACTCGCGCGTCTCAGTAAAGGGAATCGATTCCACAAACTCATCCATGCCATGATACTTGCCGATCGATTGCCAATCCGTTACCCGGCTGTCGCCCGCGTTGTAGGCGGCAAAGGCGTAAGGAGCCTGGCCGTCAAACTTGTCCAATGTCTGCTTGAGGTAGCGCGAGCCGAGGCGGATATTGGTCTCCGGATTGAGCAGCTCGACCTCGTTGAAATGGCGGATGCCCTCTTCCTTGGCCATCGAACGACCCACCGAAGGCAGCAACTGCATCAGCCCCCAAGCATTGGCGCCACTAATTGCACCGGGGTTGAACTCCGATTCCTGGCGGATGAGCGAGGCCACCATGTACGGATCCAAGCCATTTTGGGCCGCCCCCTGCTCAATCGAACTCCAGTACTGTTGGGGAAAGAGAATCTTCCAGTAAGCCATGGGAATCGTTTCGATCGGCGCCGAGGTGTAGAAGGGCAAAGCGCGCTTCAATACGCGCATGGCACGAAACGTTTCGCCGTCCGAGGCGTAGATGTCCGCCTCCGCAAATGCTCCCCACTGGTCGCTGCCGTCGGCAGCCTGAATCTCCGCCGGGATGTACTCGTTCAATCCCGCGTTGGCCAGCAGGCGCGCTTTGATCACGTGCTCGTCATCTTGCGGAACATCGTCAGTAAGCGCGGGAATCTCCTCGCGATGAATGTTACTCAGCATCGCCACATCGGCAGGCGTGACCTGGCCCAGCTCGGCCAACCGTTGGCGCGCCATCTGGGCGTAGTAATAATGCTCGAAGGCCCGGGAGACGGTCTGGTAGTAAGCCGCGGCCATGGCGGGCTGATGCTCCTGGTCGGAGTACAAACGCCCGCGCCAGTACAGAGCCGCGGGGATCTCCTTGCCGCCCTCATAGAGCGCAATTTGCTTGTCGAAGAGCAGCGCTGCTTCAGAGTAGTTTCCCAAACGATAGTTCAACCATGCGGCTTTCCAGTGGCTGCTGGGCGCATAGCGATGGCTGGGAAAGCGTTTAGCCAGCTCACCGTAGTAGACAATCGCCTGGGGATAGTCTTTGCGCAGCAGATACATGTTTCCCGAAGTGTAGAGCGCTTCCGCCAACCACGGGCTGTCCGGGAATCGTTGTTCCATCTGACTCACCAGACTCTGCTGCGCGCTGCTATCGTCCTTGTTGCGCGCCAGTTCCACGGCCAGATACATGCGGCGCGCGCCGCTCTCGTCCTGCGTATCCGGCAAGGCATCCACTTGTTCCTTGCTCAGGCGCTTGGTCTTCAGGTCGCACTCCGCGGCAGCCACGAGCAGCGCATTCCTTGCCGTGGGATCTTGTGCGGAGTCATTGGCCAGAGCGTGATACTCCTCACCCGCCTCGGCGAAGCGGCCACCCGCATAGAGTGCGTCCGCATGAGCCCTGCGCTCACCCATCGTCAGCGGCGCCGCGGCGCCCACCACGGCGAGTTGCGCCTTGGCTTGCGCTCCTTCGTTGCTGAGAGGAAAGCCGAGGAAAATGTGGCGATAGAGCCGGGCCGCCTCGTCGGTGTTTCCCGTCATCTGGTCGGCCCGCGCCAGCGCCAACTGAAAGTCCGCGTGGGTGGAGATTGCGTCCTCGGCATGTTGGTGAAGAACGCGCAAAGCCGTTTGCGGATCATTTTGATCGAGCGAGAGATTGGCAATCATCACCGGCAAGCGGCTGACAAAAATGCTTTCCGGATATTTGGCGGCAAAGCCGGTCAGCAGCGCCTCGGCATCCGGGAGCTTGCCCGCTTCCATATACGCCTGGGCAGCCAGAAAGTCGGCGTAATCGTCCAGGGTCTTCCCCGCGGCGTTCGCTTTTTGGAAACTGCTGGCTGCGTCGGGATAGCGATGATCCAACAGATAGGCATGTCCTAAGGCCAAGTAGGCCGCGGAGGCTGCTTCTCCGGTGTGCGCGTGGGCATAGGCAGTGACTCCGGCGTAGGCCGCGGGCGACCGCATCGTGGTCAGTTCCTGGGCCATCGGCCGTAGTTGCGAGGAAGCGACAAAGGCCATTTGAAGCTTGCGGCTGCGGGCAATGCTTTTGGCGGAACGCGGCTTGCGGCGTGTCTTGACGTGGCGAACACGTGTCTTTGCCCGCGTGGTCGCCGTCTTGGCATGCCTGGTCGAAGTGGCGTGATGATGAGTCGCAGGCTTGGGCCTAGCCGTGGGCGTGGTTTGGGCTACGGTCCCATTCACGACGAGCAGCAATGCCCAGGGCAGAAGGGTGCGTAGCGACGCCTTGCGATGGATGATTTCCGCCAACTTGTTCACTTCCCTGCCTGCAGCGGATTTGCTATCAACGGATGCCAAAATCACCGGCCAAATGCGCGGGTTGACCTGCTGCCCGGTGGGCCACAGGCAAATCTGCTCCTATATAAAGACTCTAAGCGGAAACTTTGGTTGCAGTGATGCTTTCCTCCCGCCCAACCCCGACAGGAACCCAATCAAACACCGCTGTCAGCCCCACATCGGGAGTGGCCATGCACATGGCGCAAATCAGGTCAGTCAGGCCGCTGCTCCCCATTGACACTTAAGCCTACTTCGCAGATTACCCATTTTGCCGTGCGCCGCCATGCCCATTTAGTATGAGGTAGACGCGCAGCGCCCGCGGGCGGCCCTTCCCATGCGCTCTCGCATCGATATCGCTTCTCCCCCGCATCCGCAAGGTGCAACAACCGGAGAATGATCTGGAAAGGTCGAATTTCTGAACCCGACTGACATGCCTATCATCCAAGCACAAGGGACCGAAGAAGTTCACCCGGACATCTTACTGGTCAACCGGGCGCGCGAAGGCGATGTACAAGCCTTCGAACAGCTGGTAAAGCAGTACGATCGGCAGGTGTTCCGCATCGCTCAGCACATCACCCAGAACCGGGAGGATGCAGAGGATGTGGTTCAGGATGCATTTCTAAAGGCCTACGAGAAGCTGGATCAGTTTCAGGGTAATTCCAAGTTCTATACCTGGCTGGTCCGCATCGCCGTGAATGAGTCGTTGATGCGGCTGCGGAAGCGCCGCACCGGACGCATGGTATCGATCGACGAGGACGTGGAGACCGAAGAGGGGTCGATGCCTCGGGATCTCGCGGAATGGCGGCCCGACCCGGAGATGATGTACGGGCAGTCGGAGCTGGCGGAGATACTGCGTAAGACGATCCAAGGTCTGCCCCCTGGATTCCGGGTAGTTTTCGTTTTGCGTGACGTGGAAGGACTTTCCACGGAAGAAACTGCGGAAACGCTGGGGTTAAGCGTGCCCGCGGTCAAGTCGCGGCTACTGCGGGCGCGGCTGCAGTTGCGGGAGCGGTTGAGCCGCTACTTCCGCAAGAATGAGGATGGGACCAAATGAACTGCTCAGAGTTTCTGGCGCAACTCGGTGATTTTCTCGATAACCAGGTTCCTACTGGCTTGGTCGCCGATTTGCAGGTCCACCTCGAGGGATGCGAACACTGCGTGATCACGCTGCGTACAACGCAAAAGACCATCGAGATTTACCGCAACCACGAGATTTATGAGTTGCCGGCCGGACTGCGAGAGCGGCTGCAGGCGGCTATCCTGGCTAAGTGTAAGAAGGGTTGCTGAGAGGTTCGAGCCGGGCTCCTATTGTCTTTTCGAGAGTCGCAGCGATGGCATCAGCGAAAGCATTGACGGACGCAGGTCTTTTCGCCCAGGTACGCTCCGAACTGGGCCACCGCACATTTCTTAGATGCCTTACACCAAGAACTCCCAGGCGAGCCGCTCGGACTTGTCTGGGCGAAAACCTGGGCCCCGTCCGCGTTTCTCAGTGGGATACCACCGATCTGTACCGGACTGAGCCATTGGGTCAGCTCTTTAGAACAAGGCTTAGCTAGTTGTTTCGTCCCGGCGCTGCAGCGTTGGCCGGTCGTTACCGGGCTGCGAAGAGTCCGGCGACGCATTGGGGTCGCTGTTCGTGGAGCTGGCGCGGCGCAACGTAGGTTGGTTGCCCTTGCCGCCATCGTTCAGCTTGCGCTTGTTCTCGATGCGCGCCAAACGAGCCTTGACGTCATCAAATTCCGAGGTCGTGATTACGTATTCCGCCCGCGATGGCAGCAGGGTGGCAATCTCCTTTTGCGTCGCCTCAATGCGGTCCGGGGTCTGCGGGTGGCTGGAAAATGCTTTGGAAATCAGGTGCGGCTTGGTTTTTTCCAGATTCTCCAGCTTTTCGAAAATAGTTACGAATGCCTGCGGATCATAGCCCGCACGATACATATATTGCACTCCCAGAAAGTCAGCCTGCGCCTCGAAGCCTCTTGAGAACTGCAGGAAGGTCAGCGGAATGCCGACTTGCGCTGCCTCGTAAATGCCGTACCCCGTCCAGCCGCCAATAAAGATCAGCGGAATCGTGCCCAACTGCGCGTAGTTCATCCGTGTTTGCTCGCGCACCGCGTGGTGAGCCGCCACGTGCGATATCTCATGCGCAATCACGCCGGCCATTTCAGCTTCATCGTCCGCAGTCAGAATCAGACCGCTATTGACGAACATGAAGCCGCCCGGCAAAGCCATGGCATTCACTTCATCGGAATCGATGACCTTGATGGTAAAGGGAACCTTGGCGTCAGAATTCTTGACCAGGTTTTGCGCGATCCGGTTCACGTACTCAACCACGACTGGGTCGTTGACGAACTTGACGCTCTTCGCTAACTGGGTGGCATAGGCCTTGCCCATGCCTATCTCAGTGTCGGTGGAATACCAGTTGCCTAGGCCGCGGCCGCCAATATCGCGCGTGCCCACGGCGTTTACATCGTCGATGCTGCCTGGTTTCACGCCCGGCATAGTCTGGTCAGCCGCTGGGCTTGGGGGAATCGATGCTGGCGGGAGGAGTATCCGACGGAGCGGCCGTTGGTGGGCTGCTTTGCGGGCTGTTCTGTGCAAACCCGGTAAGCCCCAATGAGGTCGCCAGCAGCAAGCTGCTCGCGACCAGGAATTCCGCCGGTATCAGCCTCTTGCTCATTGCCACCCCTCGATAGAGCGGTTAGCGATCGTGCGCTAGTTATTGTCGTCCCGTGCGCTGCAGCGTTGGCCGGTCGTTGCCGGGCTGCGAAGAGTCGGGCGATGCGTTGGGATCGCTGGTTGTGGAGCTGGCACGGCGCAACGTTGGCTGATTGCCCTTGCCGCCGTCGTTCAACTTGCGCTTGTTCTCGATGCGCGCCAAACGAGCTTTGACGTCGTCAAACTCCGAGGTCGTGACCACGTACTCCGCCCGCGGCGGCAGTATGGTCGCAATCTCTTTTTGCGTGGCCTCAATTCGGTCCGGAGTTTGTGGGTGACTGGAGAATGCTTTGGCAATCATGTGGGGCTTCGTTTTTTCCAGGTTTTCGAGCTTCTCAAAAATGGTTACGAAGGCCTGCGGATCATAGCCAGCGCGGTACATATACTGCACGCCGAGAAAGTCAGCCTGGGCCTCGAAACCTCTTGAGAACGACAGAAAGGTCAGCGGTATGCCGATCTGCGCCGCTTCATAAATGCCGTAGCCTGTCCAGCCGCCAATGAAAATCAGCGGAATCGTGCCCAGCTGCGCATAGTTCATGCGCGTCTGCTCGCGCACCGCATGGTGGGCGGCCACGTGCGATATCTCATGCGCAATCACACCCGCCATTTCCGCTTCATCGTCCGCGGTCAGGATCAGACCGCTATTCACGTACATGAAGCCGCCTGGCAATGCCATGGCGTTGACTTCATCGGAATCGATGACCTTGATGGTGAAGGGAACCTTGGCATCAGAATTCTTAACCAAGTTTTGCGCGATCCGGTTCACATACTCGTTCACGACAGGGTCGTTGATGAACTTGACGCTCTTCTCCAGTTGCATGGCATAGGACTTGCCCATGCGAATCTCAGTTTCGGTGGAGTACCAATTGCCCATGCCGCGGCCGCCAATGTCGCGGGTGCCCACGGCATTCACGTCGTCAACGCTGCCTGCTTTTACCCCCGGCATCTTGGGGTCAGTCTGAGGGCCTGGCGGCGTCGACTCCGCGGGAGGGGTATCCGAAGGAGTGGCGGTCGTTGGGCTAGGAGCGGCAGTGGTCGGGGCAGGAGTGGCGGTTGGTGGGCTGCTTTGCGGGGTGCTCTGCGGACTGTTCTGTCCGTACCCAGTAAGCGCCAAGCAGGGCGCCAGTAGCAAGCTACTCGCGACCGCGAATTCCGCCGGTATCAGCCTCTTGCGCAACATTTTGCTCATCACAGAACCTCTGTCTCGTAACCGTAGGCGCACCACGTTACAGCTATTAGACCTAGTATGCGCGCTTTTGCTAGCCGTGGGCCTCACATTTCGACCGAAAATAAAAAGTGTTTCACTACCCCCAACGCGCCCTGCTTTGTACCAGCTGGGGACCGGCCTCGCCCTCCCCGCGCATCCGCACCAAAAAGCGGTTCACCAGCCGGCTGAGAGTCTCCGGGCATTCTTCGTAGGGCAAGTGTCCCGTCCCAGGCAGCTCCACCAACTCCGCCCGATCAAAGCAGCGCCGCAGCTTCTGGGCCGACTCCAGAGACACTGCCCGATCCCGGTCTCCCCAGAGGAGCAGGGTTGGGAATCGGCGTACGTGCTGGAGGGCCAACTCCAGCTTGTCCATGTCGTCAAACCATATTTTCAGGATGCTAAGTACGTAGGCGACAGTACCCGGAACGCGGAGGGAATTGATGTACTTCCCCAGGGAGCCGTCCCGTAACTGCGTGGGATCGCCGTACATGCGGCCCAAGGCAAGCGCCTGCATAGGCTCCGGCAGGCTGGCGACACGGTGCGCGAACCAGGTCCCCAATCCCGACAGATAAAAGCGGACGAGGGGATCAGCGAGGTGAGAGAAGGGATTCGCCGGCGCGTGCAACAGCAGGTTTCTTACCCGGGAGGGATATTTGGCGGCCAGCGTCAGAGCCACGGCTCCGCCGTGAGAAGTGGCCAAAAAGTCCGCACAGCGGATGGCCGACGCATCCATGAACGTTACGATCCGGGAAGCCTGGGCCTCCAGAGTCGCATCGATGCCGGATACCCGTTCCGACTCGCCGATGCCCAGTGCATCCACGGCATAGATCGTGGATTCCTCGGCGAGGCTGGGTATGGTCAGCTCCCAGGTGGAAGCGGTCCCCAAAAGGCCGTGGAGCAGAATAAGCTCGGGCCCTGCCCCTGCCTTGAGGCAGTGCATCTGGTGCCCTTCCACCTGGACCCAATGCTTCTCAATCTGCACCCGCCCGAAGGCGTCCAACATCCACCGCGCCAATGCCATGGTGACCCTCTTACCTCTTACCTCCAGCGCGATCCAGCATCTTCTCTTCGCTACGCTACCTAATCAGCGGGAGAAAGGCACACCAGGCGTTGGGAATACGTACGAAATTCACATTCTATTCAAACTGACTAAGAACACAAATGGGCAGCGAGTGATGCCTGCAAATGCCCGCAACGATGGGATGGTTTCAGGGCCAGTTCTGCACCATATCCAAAGCTATGATTGCTTCCGATATGGAACGACAATTTCCCAAAAACAGGATTAGTCGATATGTCTCGTCATATCTGTCTGGTGGAAAACAGCAGGCCGCGCATCCGGGGAGTGACTAAGCGGATAGCGGCGTAATCGGGCGGCTTATATCTCTTCTTGAATCAAGAGTATACTGTGTCTGCAATTGGGCGATGCTGCGGGGAGCGGCCAGGCAGGAAACTTTCCTGTTGGTCCGTAGCGTGCTCTGTGGCTATCGGGGGCCTCTCTTTCGTTCTCGCACCGACGCGATGCTTAAGCCGTTTCAAATTCGGGTAGCCGTGGTTCTTCTCGCCGGGTTTACGTTGGCGGCTGCGATTCTTGCCTCGTTGAATTTCGCTAAAGAAGGCTCCTTTTCCCTGCCCACTGACCAGATTTCCTGGCTAGAGGCGCCCGGCGGTCTCCAGGCCCAGCGAGTGCTGAAAGATGGCCCCGGCGAGCGGGCCGGGATCAAGGCTGGGGATCTGCTGGTTTCGGCCAATAAGGTGGCCACGCCTCGCACATCGTTTCTGACCCATCAGTGGTTTGCCGTAGGCACCTGGCGGAACATCGACTATCTCCTGATCCGTTCGGGCGTTCCCATCCACGCATCCGTTTTGCTTGAGCCCACGGACCGCAGCCAGAACCAGGGCCTGCGGCTCATCGCACTGGTGTACCTTTCCATCGGCCTCTATGTCCTCTTCCGGCGGTGGACGGCTCCGCGGGCGACTCACTTTTACGTTTTTTGCCTGACCTCATTTGTCCTGTATTCGTTCAACTACACCAGCAAGTTCAATACTTTTGACTGGACCATCTACTGGGGCAGGATCCTGGCCGAGGCGCTGCAACCTGCGCTGTTTTTGCATTTCGCGTTAGCGTTTCCAGAGGAAAAACCAGCCTCCCGGCGGCACTGGATCTATTCCCTTATTTACCTTCCTGGCTTGGCCATAATCGCGCTGCAAGTGGTGGCGATCCTGCAGTGGCAGGCCACGGGGCTGCTGGCAACACGTCTTGACCAGCTCGCCATGGGCTACCTGGCGCTCTACTTCGTCGTGGCTGCCATGGTCTTCTACCGCAACTATCTGCGGCAGAAGAACCCGCTTCGCCGCCAGCAATTGAAGTGGCTGACCCGGGGAACCTTGCTCACCGTCATTCCCTTCACGGTGCTGGACGTCATTCCGATTCTCACTGGTGTTCAGGTTCCCAGCGTTCTGGTCAGGCTGGGGGGCATTTGCCTGATCTTCTTGCCCTTGACCTTTAGCTGGGCCATTGTCCGTTACCGCCTGATGGACGTCGACTTGATCTTCAAGCGCGGGGTCACCTACACCCTGGCGACGGCTTCCCTGGTTGGCCTTTATTTTGGTGCGGTTGCCTTTGCGGCAGAGGTAGTTCACACCCGGCTGCCCAGCGCGGGAGCGTGGGGCCTGATCGCCGCCATCATTATCACGGCGCAGCTTTTCGAGCCGCTCAAACGCGCCATTCAAGACCGGGTCGACCGGGTCTTCGACCGTAAACGCTACGACTATCGCCAGACCCTGATCACCTTTGGCCGCGGCCTGAGCTCGCAGACCGATCTGGACAGGCTGCTCCACTCGATCGTGGACCGGCTGTCAGAGACGCTGTTGGTGGCGCGCGTCGCCATCTTCTTCCCCAACGCCGACGGCAGCTATACCTTGAAGGCCGGCCATGGCCTGCCAGCGCAACTTCTGGCCCCGGAAAGCCGCCCGGCCCTCGACTTTCTCGATTTCGATCAGCCCGACGCCGGCACGCACCTCTTCCTCGAGAACCCGCAACAGGTGCTCCACTTCTCAGGGGAGGAGCGGCATGCCGCTGCGCTGCTCGACCTCAACTACTACCTTCCGTGCCGTCTGCAGCAGAAGACCATCGCCATCATCGGGCTGGGACGCACTACACATGGAGATTTCCTCTCCAGCGAAGATGTCGAGTTGCTCGAATCCATGGCCAGCTACATCGGTATCGCGATCCAGAATGCGCGCTTATACGCCAGCCTGGAGCAGAAGATATCCGAGTACGAGCGGCTGAAGGAGTTCAACGAGAACATCGTCGAGTCGATCAATGTTGGAGTGTTTGCAGTCGACCTGGAAGAGCGCATCGAAAGCTGGAATGCGCAGATGGAAGTGATGTATGCCATGTCGCGCCAGGAGGCGGTGGGGCAGTATCTGCGCGACATCCTGCCGGTGGAGTTTGTCACCGAATTTCTACGCTTGAAAGATGAGCCCGGGGTGCACAACCTCTACCGCTTCCGGCTGCAAGCCCGCAGCGGCGAGAACCGCTGCGCCAACGTGGCTATTGCTCCCCTGGTCTCGCGCAACTTCGAGGTGGTCGGCCGTATCATTATCGTCGATGACATCACGGAACGCATGGAGCTCGAAGCACAGCTGGCGCAAGCTGATAAGCTCTCTTCCATTGGACTTCTGGCGGCCGGCGTGGCCCATGAGGTGAACACCCCGCTGGCGGTGATCTCCTCCTATACCCAGATGCTGGCCAAACAGGTTCGGGGAGATCAGCGAGTGGCTCCGCTGTTGGATAAGATCACGCAGCAGACTTTCCGGGCGTCGGAAATCGTCAACGGCCTGCTCAATTTTTCCCGTACCGGCGCGGCGGAGTTCACGGCTCTCGATCTCAACCACGTCATCATGGAAACGCTGAAGCTGCTGGAACACCAGTTCCGTGCATCCCAGGTTCTTTTGGAAACTTCACTCGAGGATGACTTGCCCCCGATTCTTGGTAACTCCGGCAAACTGCAGCAGGTCTTTCTCAACCTGTTTCTGAACGCCAAGGACGCGATGGCGGCCGGTGGAACGCTGCGGGTGGCCACCCTGGCGAACGGACACGTGGCGGTCGATGTCTCCGACACTGGCTCGGGCATCGCGCTCGAACATGTGCAGCGCATCTACGACCCGTTCTTTACCACCAAGTCGACGGTCAGCGAGGGCCAGCGGCGCGGCACAGGACTGGGATTGGCAGTGAGCTACGGCATTATCCAGGAGCACGCCGGCAAGATCCAGGTAGAAAGCCAGGTGGGAAGCGGAACCACATTCCATCTGGAATTTCCTATGGCAAGGAAGCCCGCCCATGTCTGAGGCCGGAATTCTCGCCCCGCAAAGTAAGGCCAACGTTTCGACCGAACCGGCGCACCGGATTTTAATCATTGACGACGAAGCGGCTATTCGCGAATCCCTGGAAACGCTGCTGGTGCTCGAAGGCTATCTCGTAGACCTGGCTCCGGAGGGTCAGGCCGGGCTCAAAGCCATCGATACCCGGAGCTACGACCTGGTTCTGCTGGACCTGGCGCTGCCCGGACAAAATGGGCTGGAGATTCTGGCCCGCATACGGGAGCGCCAACCCAACCTGCCGGTGATCATGATCACCGCCTATGGAACCGTGGGCAATGTGGTCGATGCCATGAATGGCGGGGCCCAGAACTTCGTCCAGAAGCCCTGGGACAACGAAAAGCTTCTGGCGGATATCCGCGCCGCCACCGCCCGGCAACGCGCGGAAGAAGAGAATGTCCAGCTCAAGCGGGCCCTGAAACAGCGCTATAACTTTGAAAATATCGTCGGCAAGAGCGAGCCGATGTTGCGCATCTTTGACCTGGTGGCGCAGGTGGCTCCCACTCGCTCCACGATTCTGATCCAGGGCGAAAGCGGGACCGGCAAGGAACTGATCGCCAAGGCGATCCATGCCAATTCACCCCGCCGCGACAAACCCTTTGTACCCGTGAATACGGGCGCTATGCCCAGCGATCTGCTCGAGTCCACACTGTTCGGCCACGTCAAGGGGGCGTTCACCTCCGCCGTCTCGGCCAAGAAGGGCCTCTTTGAGGTGGCTAATTTTGGAACCCTCTTCCTGGACGAGATCGGCACTATGGGGATGGATACGCAAGCCAAGGTGCTGCGGGTGCTGCAGGATCGCCGCTTCATGCACCTGGGCGGAGTGCATGAGATCCAGGTGGATGTGCGCATTCTGGCGGCCACCAACGTCGATTTGCGGCAAGCGGTGCGTGAAGGCAAGTTTCGCGAAGATCTTTACTACCGTCTCAACGTCATCACCATCGATCTGCCTCCGCTGCGCACCCGGCGGGAAGATATTCCGCTGCTGGCGGCTAGCTTTCTGAAGCGCTACGCGGAGGAGAACGACCTGGCCCCGCGCACGCTCGCGCCAGAAGCCATGCGGGTGCTTATGGATTACGACTGGCCTGGCAATGTGCGCGAACTGGAAAACGTAATCGAGCGCGGAGTGGTTCTCTCCTCCACCCCTAGCATTGGTTTTGACCTGCTTCCCGGCCACCTCACTGGCCGCAGCTACTCCTCCAGCCTGCTGGAGCACAACCCTGACGCTTCCTTATTCGACATTCTGGAAGATATCGAGCGGCGCATCATCATCGACAAACTTGAGCGTTGCAAGTGGAACCAGACCGACGCGGCGGAGCAATTCCGCATCCCGCTTTCCACGCTCAACCAGAAGATCAAGCGCCTTTCTATCGAGATCAAGAAACGCCTTAAGGACTAGCGGGCTGGGGGTCATCCCTCAGCGGCCACACAGGCAGCGGAAAAACTACTGCACCGGGTAGAAAAGCAATACCCCACGGGCTAAAGCCCTCATCAGGCTAGCCATTTACGGCCCGACTAAAGTCGTGCCCTGATACAAAGCATGAGTCTTTCTGCAAACCTGTAAAGCCGATTTCATGGCATAGCATGTACGTACGACCTAAAGGCCGTACCCTTCAGAGAAAATTGCCCTGTGGTACCCTCGGCTAGCGTCCCAACGATTTGAACTATGCCCATTGACTCGATTGAAAGCGTTGCAAAAAAGGGCGTTGTCGCGGTGCAGAACTATGCCCTGCTCGCCGGCCGGGCCCTCGGGAACCTCTTTCAGCGTCCCCACTACTTCGCGGATCTCATTGTCCAGGCTGACTCAATCGGAATAGGCTCACTGCCCATCGTCATCCTCACCGGCTTCTTTACCGGCGGCGTACTAGCCCTGCAGTCCGCGTCTTCGTTGGCCCAGTTCGGCGCCACCGCCATCACCGGGGAGCTGGTCAGCCTTTCCATGATCAAGGAGCTGGGCCCGGTGCTAACCAGCCTCATGGTCTCCGGCCGTAACGCATCGGGAATGGCCAGCGAGCTGGGATCGATGATGGTGACCGAGCAAATCGATGCCATGCGTGCTCTGGGCACCGATCCGCTCAAGAAACTTGTGACCCCGCGCCTTTATGCCACCGTAATCATGCTCTTTTTTCTCACCATCATCTCGGACACCGTGGGCACCATGGGGGGCGCTTTCGTGTCGGTCGTCATGCTAGGGCAGGATGGCTCCCAGTACTTCCATACTGCTTACCAGACTTTGCGCTATCCCGATATTCTTCAGGGGCTGGTGAAGCCCGTTGTTTTTGGCTTCATCATTGCCAGCATCGGCTGCTTCTATGGCATGAACACGCGTGGAGGCACCCAGGGTGTTGGCCGCTCGACCACCCAGGCGGTGGTTTGGTCATCGGTGCTCATCATCTTTGTCGACTTTTTGATCAGCCGGTTTATGATCGGCATTTTTGGCCGCTGATCTGATGAGCACAGCGCCCCAGTCCACCGCCTCGGCAACCCTGGAAGATCCGGCGCAGCCGGTCGTTGTCTTCGATCATGTCTCGATCGGTTTTGAAGGCAAGCAGGTTCTGGAAGATATTTCGCTGAACGTCTCCCCGGGTGAAACCCGCATTCTGCTAGGCCCCGCCGGCAGCGGCAAGAGCGTCCTGCTCAAACTCGCGAATGGCCTGATGCGGCCTGATTCCGGGACCATCGCCATCTTCGGCGAAGAGATCAACGATATGCCAGAAGAGCAGCTCTTCAAATTGCGAGGACGCATCGGCATGGTTTTTCAGGAAGGGGCCCTCTTCGATTCACTCACCGTGCGGGACAACGTGGCCTACCGGTTGATGGAGCAGAAGGTGCCGGAAGCGGAAGTGACCCAGCGCGTGACCGAGGCCCTGCGCTTCGTGGAGCTGGAGCAGACCCTGGACAAGTATCCTTCCCAACTCTCCGGGGGCATGCGACGCCGGGTTGCGATTGCCCGGGCGGTGGTTAACCGGCCGGATCTGCTCCTTTACGACTCCCCCACCGGGGGGCTGGATCCGATCACTTCAACCACCATTATCGAGCTGGTCATGAAGCAGCGCGATGTTTACCACACCAGCTCGTTGCTGGTCACCCATCGCCTGCAAGATGCCTTCACGCTGGCAACCCACACCTTCGACCGCGCGGAAAACCATATGGTTCCCATCCCCGACGGCAAGCTGGATCCCAAAACCAACTTCCTCGTGCTGCATGACGGTCACATTGTTTTCGATGGCTCCACGCATGACCTGGTGCACAGTGACGATCCGTTTTTGAAGGAATATCTTTCGTAGTCAGCCGCTGTTACATTTGTCCAGCTTTCAGACACCACGAATTCACCTGCAAGAACCATTCGAGGGTCAGAAGTTGCAGGGATAGAGCAGTGGAAATCCCACATCTGGCGCAAAGTGCGCGCTCAGATATGGGGCACCCGTCGATCCGTGGTCAGGACGGACTTGGTCAGGACGGACATGTGTTAGCTGCCCAATCTCTGCTAGTCTTAAGGGTTTGCTACCAGCTTTCCGAGGTGCCTACCGGCATGGCGTTCAAATTCAAAGGCGTTGATTTTATCCAGTTTGACGGGCTGCTCTCCGGCGACGAGCTACTCTCGCGCGATACCACCCGGCAGTTTGTCGAAGACAATGTCATCCCCATCATCGAGCAGTGCAATCGCGATGGCCGCTTTCCCCGCGAGCTGATCAAGCCCATGGGCCAGCTCGGTTTCTTCGGCGCCAGCCTGGAGGGCTATGGATGCGCCGGCATGTCCAACGTGGAGTATGGCTTGGTGATGCAGGAGCTGGAGCGAGGCGACTCCGGCCTGCGCAGCTTTGTCAGCGTGCAGTCCGCACTGGTGATGTATCCCGTATATACCTTCGGCAGCGACGCGCAGAAGGAGGCTTGGCTTCCCCTGTTGGCGACGGGAGAAAAACTGGGATGCTTCGGGCTCACGGAGCCTGATTTCGGATCGAACCCTGGAGGCATGCGCACGCGGGCACGCAAAGACGGCGACGAATACATTCTTAACGGCGAGAAAATGTGGATCACCTCGGGCTCCATCGCCGACGTCGCCGTGATCTGGGCCAAGGTGGACGACGAAGACGGTAAAGTCCGCGGCTTTCTGGTGGAAACCAATCGGCCCGGTTTCTCCGCCTACGACGTGCATGGCAAGTGGTCGCTGCGCGCCTCCGTCACGTCCGGCCTTTCGCTACAGGATGTGCGCATTCCGGCATGCAACCTGCTGCCCGGCTCAGGAGGGCTCAAGTCGCCGCTGATGTGCCTCAACCAGGCGCGCTATGGCATCAGTTGGGGAGCCCTGGGCGCCGCTATGTCCTGCTATGACACCGCGCTGCAGTACTCGTTGTTGCGCAAGCAATTCCGCGAAGAACCGATCGCCAGTCATCAACTGGTGCAGGAAAAGCTGACCTGGATGATCTCAGAAATTACCAAGGGGCAGCTGCTCGCACTCCAGGTAGGGCGGCTGAAAGACACCGGCAAGGTGGGCTTCGAACATATCTCCATGGCCAAGCGGAATAACGTCTGGATGGCCTTGGAGTGTGCGCGCATGGCACGGGACATCCTCGGCGGTAACGGCATTACGGACGATTATCCGGTCATGCGGCACATGATGAATCTCGAATCGGTGAAGACCTATGAAGGTACGCACGATATCCACGCGCTGATCATTGGCCAGAGCGTGACCGGGATCCCTGCCTACTGAGCATTTTCACTTGTGCTCTGCCCAGATGGGCTCGAGGAAATGCTTCTTTTCCTGAGAGGAAATGCGTCTTTTCCTGAGAGAGGGACGCGTCGCAAGCGGTTGCTTTGTCTGAGCCGCAAGTGAAATGCTTTAGGTTTACTCGCGGGATCCCTGATTTTTCAACAGCGATCCCGTTTTCCGCCATTCGGTAGAATCAGGTTAGAGCCAGTCGAGCACAACCCTTTCCTCGCTATTCCGCAACCTCTGGCTGCAAACTGCGTCTCTAAAGGGTAGTGGTTCAATCGATTGAGCACTATAGGTGTGTGCGCATGGATGTAAAGGCAGCGTCGAGGAAAGTTCTCCTCCTGGGAAAGATACAGCGCCGTCCCGAGCTGGACGCTTTGCGCGGACTTTTCCTGGTCTGGATGACGCTGACCCACCTGCCAACGCGTCTGAGCGACGTGGTGAATCAGCCCTTTGGATTTGTCTCCTCGGCCGAGGGCTTTGTGTTTTTGTCTGCCATGCTGGTGGCCACTCTCTACATTCACCAGGCGGCGGAAGACAGCGAAGGAGTACGCTCCAAACTCTGGAAACGTGCGCTCAGGATCTACGGATACCACCTGATCATGCTCACCATGGTATTCACCATCGTGGCAGCATTCGCCGCCCACACGCATCGCGCGGCCATTTACAACCTGCTGAATTTTTACCTGGCCCACCCGTCCACCGCGATCATCGGATCGTTGCTCCTGATCTACTGTCCGCCGCTGCTGGACATCCTGCCCATGTACGTCACGTTTCTGCTGCTGACGCCGTATGTGCTCAATACGGCCGTGCGCCGAGGCTGGAACCGCATTCTCATCATCAGCGGCCTGATTTGGCTTCTCGCCCAGTTTGGCCTGCGGGCCTGGATGCACAACCTGGTGGTGCATGCCACCGGCCTGCACATACCGCTGCAGGAAACAGGAGCGTTCAACCTTTTTGCGTGGCAAGCTATCTGGGTTCTGGCCTTGTGGCTGGGCGCCAAATCGTCACAGGGCGAAAACCCCTTTAGCAAGCTGCCTGGTTACGTATTTGCCGTAAGCGGGGCCATCTGTCTCTTCTTTCTGGGTGTGCGCCATGACTGGCTGGGCGTTCACCTCACCCAGGAGGTCCTCGGCCTGTCATTGGACAAATGGCAGATTGGTCCGCTGCGCGTGCTGAACCTGTTCGCCTTTTCTTGCGTGGTCTACTGGTCGCGGAAATATCTCACCCGCCTGGTGCTGGTGGAACCGCTTTTGACCCTGGGCAAAGCTTCGCTCGAAGTCTTTTGCGCCCATATCTTTTTCGTGTTTGTGGGTCTTGCCCTGCTCTATGGCGAAGTGACGGAACTGCATGGCCGCTACGCCTTTATCCTGTTAGCAATTACCTTCAGCGGGCTGATCCTGGTGGCTGTGCGCGAGGTTCGGCGCAAGCAAAAGGCGCGCCATTCCTCCCCGACCGCGGGAGCGAAATGGGTCGTGAAACAGGATGCTACGGAGTCTTCCCGCTTGGTATCGGGCTTGAACCCTCCCACCGCGGAGAGCAGGGCGAAAGGGTAGGAAGTTCACACGGCGACGGTGAAGGTATCTTCGTGACGGACGACGTTGCGGTAAAGCGTATCCCGTTCTACTGGTTCGCGACCCGCCTCGCGGATCAGCCGCACCAGGTCAGAGCGCCGCATGCCCTGCGGGGTGGTGGCTCCGGCGTCATGGTAGATCTTTTCTTCCACGACCGTGCCATCGATATCATCGGCGCCGAAGCGCAAGGCGATCTGCGCGATCTTGGCCGTCATCATCTGCCAGTAGGCCTTGATATGGGAAAAGTTATCCAGCAATAAACGGCTCACCGCGATCTGCCGGATATCGGTGAGGCCGGTCGTGGTCGGCAGATGATCGAGCGCAGTATTGGCCGGATGAAAGGCCAAAGGAATAAAGGTCTGAAAGCCCCCAGTGTCGTCCTGCACAGCGCGCAGGCGGAGCATGTGATCGACCCGGTCCTCATCGTTCTCGACGTGCCCGTAAAGCATGGTGGCATTGGAGCGCAGACCCAGCTTGTGCGCCGTGCGCGCGGTCTCCAGCCATTCGTCGCCGTCGATCTTGTGATCGCAAATAATGTGCCGCACGCGATCGGAGAAAATCTCGGCCCCGCCGCCAGGCAAGGAATCCACGCCGGCATCCTTCATCCTGGTCAGCGTTTCAGCAATCGTCAGCTTGGCGCGCCGCGCCAGGTAGGCCACCTCGACCATGGTGAAGGCCTTGATGTGCACCTGGGGAAAGCGCTGCTTCAGACCCGCTACCAAGTCGAGGAAATACTCGAACGGTAGATCGGGATGCAGGCCACCGACGATGTGAAACTCCGTGACCGCTTCGCTGTAACCGGAGGCCGCAACCTGCCACGCTTCCTCAAGGGCCATGGTGTAGGAGCCTTCGCTGCCTTTTCTGCGACCAAAGGCGCATAGCCGGCAGGCGGCCACACAGACATTGGTGGGATTGATGTGCCGGTTGACGTTGAAATAAGCGATGTTGCCGTGCAGGCGCTCGCGCACGTGGTTGGCCAACCAGCCCACGGCCAGAACGTCTCCCGACCGGTAGAGCGCGACGCCGTCGTTGAAATCGAGACGCTCGCCAGCTAAAACCTTGTCGGCAATCGGCCGCAGGCGGACGTCGTCGGTTTGAAAGCTGTGCCGCGCAGGCGTAAAGGACATGGGGCTGCTCACTCCTTTATGATACGCGACCACGTTAGTAGCACAGGTGTTTCGTTGCGCTCCATTAAAAGATTACTGCAACGATTCCACGGGCGGCGTCCAGGGATGCTCTGGGTTAAGATTTGGTAGATAGTGGTCTGGTGGTGGCTGGCCACCCATACAGAATGCGACTGCTTCGAACTCTGGGCTTTATCTTCTTTGCAGTTCCCTGCGCGCTGGCGGCCCCGCAAAATTCCCCGGTTTCCTCACCGGCAGTTCTTCCATCGGTCACCGCGTATGCCCTGGACAGGGCGAAGGTCACGCTGCCCAAAGATTTCGCGGGCCCGCTCAACTTGCTGATCCTCTCCTTTCAGCGGGACCAGCAATCTGTGGTCGACGGCTGGCTGCCACAGCTGACTGCGAGTTCGACTCCCAGCGTACAACCCTGGCTGCTGCCGATCTCACCACCTGAAAACGGGCTGTACCGCTGGTGGTTGAATGCCTCCTTACGTAGCAGCCTGCCGGCATCGCAGCCGCGTCGTTATACAGTTCCCTTGTACGTGAACAAGGTGCAATTTCTGCGATCCTTACAGGTCAGCTCGGAGCGGGAGGTTGTACTTCTGCTCACCGACAAGACGGGGCGGGTCCTATGGCGCGCTACGGGACCGGTAACCGATGCAAAGCTGGCCGCGCTCACCAGTTTCCTGAAGTCGGCGCCGCACTAACCTTGGCTACGTGGCCTTGGCTACGCGGGCGGCAATCATGTTCACCGCACGGTGGGCAGAAAGCGCAGCACCCTCCTGCCAACCGACGATATGGCTGGTATGGTCCCCGGCCATGAAGATGCGGCCTTGCGGCTGGATCCATACCTCATAGCCCGCGGCAGAAGTATTATAGTCCGGCACCGAGTAGTTCTGGCTCACCCAGGACCCCAGGTTGTACGGGATGTGTCCCCAGCTGACGTAGATGGGGTTCTTCAGCTCCTGCGAGCAGCCGGGATGCAGGAGTTCAATCGAGTGGCGGGAGGCAGCTAGCTTGGCTTCCGTATCCGGCAATTTGCCGAATTTTGAGCCGTTCTCAATGCCGTACCCACCCAGAATGATGCCGGTTTCAGAGAAGAGAGAGGCGCTGGGATACCAGACTGTGTCCACGGGCTGGCGGAGGAAGGAAATGCCGCCATAGATGTTGGCCTCCTGCTCCCAAAAGCGCCGTGACTCCCAGGCAATTTTGTAGGCGGAGTCATAGGTGCAGCCAGCGATGGCTGCTTTCAGTGGCGGAGCGAAGTCGGTGTCCATAGTTTTGAGGATGGTAAGCGGTAAAGCGCAGATGCAGTAGTCGGCGCTTACGGTCTCGTTTTTACCGGATGCCAGATCGCGGTAGACCACTTTCACGCCGGACTCATTGTGGCGGATCTGGACCACTTCCGCACGCGACCGAATCACGCTTCCCAGCCTTTTCTTGAAGGCCATGGGAATCTGATCCATGCCGCCGACTGGCTGAAACATAGTTGCCTGCCAGTCGATCTCGTCCTCTTCCATTAACTCGCGCCAGAGGTGGGCGGACAGCAGGACACGCATATCCAGGGGGTCGTTGGGAACGCCTACCGTATCGCCGGCTCCGGGGCTTACTTTGTACCCAGAGCGGGCCGATCCCTTGTAGAAAAGGTCGGGCGAGAGGTCGCCGTATTGCTTCAGAAACTCGACCATCTGTTCTTTGTCGTCGGCGGTCAATTCCTTATCCAGAGCGCCCCGCTGGATACACTTTGCCAGCAGCTCGGAGACATGGCCGCGGGTGTCGTATTCCACCTGCCGGTTTTCGACCGTCTTGCCGCCATTGAGATGGTCAGCCTGCAGGAAGGCGCTGCGCGTGGTGTTGACTTCAACCTCCAGGGGTACCCCTAACTCCCGGCAATAACCAAGCATCGTCTTATGCACCGAGGGCAGCCTGGCGGGCCCTACATTTTGGTATAGGCCTTCAGCAAACGCACATTTTTGCGTGAAGCCAGTGGTGAACTCGACCTTGGTTCCATTGCGGACGGTCCAGTTTCTGCCACCGATACGCTCCCGGGCTTCGAGCAGGGTGCAGGTGTAGCCAAGCTTGCCCAGCTCGTATGCGGAGGACAACCCGGCGATGCCGCCACCCAGGATGACCACGCTGGTCCCTTTGCCGGAGCCCGCGGGTTGCTCAACCGTGGCCGCAGCTGACGCCGTGATGGGCAGCAAGCCCAGGGATTGCATCATGGTGAAGGCGGCGCTGTACCCGCCAGCCTGCCCCACCCTCATCAGAAAATCACGTCTGCTCAATCCCATTTTTAAACCTCTCTCAATCTCGCCAATATTTGATCGCGACTTTAGGGGCTGGATCAACAGGTTCGGGCTAAGTTCGCCGCTGTTTGAGGAGATGGTAGAATGAACACTTTCGGGATTGCGTTTGATGTGCGAGCATAGGCTCCGCAAGCGTAGTGCGGGGACGACTGGCCACGGTACCACTCTTGGCGCCGTAGGACATTTTTGTGCCCGTGCCTGCTATACGCACCCCAGGAAAACACCTTACCCCGGCAAACCGGGCGGAGAGAATATTGAACGCTCAGTCTTCAACTTGGAAGCTGTCACAGCAAAGAAGTGCGACGAGGAAGGCAAATCTGTAGTGAAGGTTTACGTTTCAACGGGGAGAACGTACACCAACCGAACCCTGCAACATGGTGCTCGGGAAGGGAAACGAATTTCAGGGTAACGGTAGCGGCGCACGAAAGCAACTCAAAAATTACGTCCTTATTGTTTATGGGTGTTGGTTAATGACCGAAGAAGGCTCAAGGGCCGAAGAGATTTTGGACATCGAGTTTCTGCATGAGATCGGCAGCCGTATGGCAGCCGCCGACCCGTTTCATGCTGTGCTCGAGCGGGTAGTGGAATTCGTCTCCACGGTGGTGATGTGCGATTCGTGTTTCGTCTATGTGCTGGAACACGACAAGCTGGTACTGCGCGCTTCAAAGAATCCGCATGCCGACCTGGTAGACGAGCTCGACCTGCAACTGGGCCAAGGAATTACGGGATGGGTGGCGATGCACCAACAGCCTGTGGCCATCGCCTCCCAGGCGTGGAGCGATCCCCGCTTCAAGATGTTCAATGATTTGCCGGAAGATCATTTCGAGGCGTTTCTTTCCGTGCCCATTCTCTGCCGGGGCAAGGTTGTGGGAGTGATCAATGTGCAGCATCGCAAGCCGCACCACCACAGCCGGCGGCAGCTGCGCCTGATCTCGACGGTTGGCTTTCTAGTGGGGGCCGAGCTGGAGATGGCGCGCCTGGAGAGCGAGCGCCTCATGCTTGCCGATCGCCTCGAGGTAAGGAAGCTGATGGATCGCGCAAAGGGCATTCTTCAGCGCGAATTGCATCTGGATGAAGAAGGGGCTTACCTGGCGTTGCAAAAACAGAGCCGGCAAAAGCGGAAGGCCATCCGCGAGATTGCTGAGGCTATTATTCTCACCGAGGAAATTCGCCGCTCGCGCAAGTAAGCGTATTCTGCTGCGGCCAGTCCTGAATGTGGCAGACCGTGTGGGGCTGAGTTCTAATTATAGGTCAGCGCGATTGGTCTGCGAGAAGGTGGCTTCCGTTGTAGTGTTCCAGGCGGATTACGTCGGCAAGAGGAACACGCTGTTCCCATCCCAGGCGTTCCAGTTGGGGTCTGGCCTCGAAGCCATCGACGAAGCCGAGGCATAGATATGCGACCAGTACCATGTGGGCGGGAATGCCGAGCAACGTCTTCAACGCGTCAGGATCGAGAATGCTTACCCAGCCCACCCCGATGCCTTCGGCGCGCGCGGCCAGCCAGAGATTTTGCACCGCACAAACGGCAGAGTAAATTGCGGTTTCCGGCATCGACTGGCGGCCCAGACGATGACCCCGCTCGCTGACCGGGTCACAGGCGATGCATAGATTCTGCGGCGCCTCGAGAATGCCCTCGAGCTTCAGCCCGCGATAGAGTTCCCCTCGTTCGCCTTCATAGGAATCGGCAGCCAGCTTCTGCGCCTGAGAAAAAATGTCGCGCACTGCCCCGCGTACGCGCAGGCTGCGAATGACAATGAATCGCCAGGGCTGCATGAGGCCGACTGACGGCGCATTGTGCGCAGCGCCCAGCAGACGCAGCAGCACTTCATCGGCCAGCGCTTCCGGCAGAAAGCCAGAGCGAACATCGCGCCGCTCGCGAATAGCGCGGTAGACCCCCTCCAGTTCGCGATCGCAGAAAGCTTCAGCCTTTGTTCTGATCATGTCACCAGCTAGGCTACTCCCTTTCCCGCGGTGATAGCATCTTGGCAGCCCCAAGACCCTATGAGCCCTAGCGCAAAACCCACTCGCGACCCGGATTTCCTGTACGCAGCACTGGACACGACCGCGTGTGCGGCTTTCAGTAAGGAAAGCCGCATGAACTTCGCCAACGCCACCAAACTCCACAGGAAATCCGGGAAAGAGCGAGAAGAAATTCAAGCCAAGCGGGAGCCGAAAAGGGCTCTCGGTCTCTTCGACTCCACCATGGTTGTGATCGGGGTCATGATCGGCTCCGGAATCTTCATCGTTCCCGCCGATATGGCTCGCATCCTGGGCGGCCCGGGTTGGTTCCTGGCGGCCTGGGTCTTCGCCGCGGTACTGACCATTGCGGCCGCGTTCTCCTTTGGTGAGCTGGCATCGATGATGCCGGGTGGAGGCGGAATGTACCTCTACCTGCGGGAGGCATACTCGCCCCTGTGGGGTTTCCTGTATGGATGGACACTCTTTACCGTGATCCAGACGGGGACAATTGCCGCAGTCGCGGTGGCGTTTGCCCGATTTCTTGGAGTGCTGGCGCCTTCGATTTCCGAATCACGCTACCTGATCGCCCCCGTACGCCTGTCCGCTCATTACGCGCTCACGTTATCCACTGCTCAACTGGTCGCTGTGCTGGTGATTGCCCTCTTGACCGCGACCAATACACTCGGCATCGAGTACGGCAAGATCATTCAGAACTCCTTTACGGTGGCTAAGCTGGGCGCTCTCGGGGCGCTGATTGTCCTGGGTTTGACGGTGGGCTGGAATGCCTCGGCTGTGCACGCAAACCTGGCCGCTTTTTGGCAGCGGCCGGCCACGCCTCATCCGGTGTCTTCTATGGGCGCCATCTTGAGCCTGGTGGTGGTCTTTTGCGTTTCCCAATCGGGGTCGCTCTTCGCCGCCGACTCGTGGCACGACATCACGTTTGCGTCAGAAGAAGTGAAGGAGCCCAGGACCACCCTGCCCCGGGCGTTAGCCATCGGGGTGGTGATCGTGATGCTGGTGTACCTGGCCGCGAACATCGCCTACCTGGCTGTATTGAACTTCTCCGCCATCCAACACGCTAATCATGACCGCGTAGCCACTGCGATGCTGCAACAGATTTTTCCTGCATGGGGAGGAAAGGGCCTGGCTGTGCTCATCATGGTCTCGACGTTTGGTTGTATCAACAGCCTGGTGCTGGCGGGACCGCGCGCTTACTATGCCATGGCGCGGGATAGGCTCTTCATTCCCGCGGCCGGGCGGTTGAATTCAGCGAGAGTGCCTGGCTGGTCTCTTCTCATGCAGGGCGTGTGGGCGGGGTTGCTGGTGCTGCTCACCACGTACTCCCCGCTTAAGGGCTATGGCAATCTCTATAGCGACCTGCTGGACTACATCATCTCAGCAGCGCTGCTCTTTTACATTCTTACCATCGCCGCGGTGGTGGTTCTGCGATACAAGCGTCCTGATGCGGAGCGCTTGTACCGCACTCCGGGTTATCCGGTGGTTCCGGCGATTTATGTTCTGGGCGCTAGCGTGGTCGTACTCTGTTTGTTCATCAACCGGCCGGCGACGACTTGGCCTGGCTTGGCCCTGGTCATCTCCGGGCTGCCTGTGTACTGGTTGATCCGGCGCAAGGGCGTGAATTAGACCGGTAAGTCGTTTGTTTTCAACAAGTGATCAAGGATTCAGGGGATCAGCGGCTAAGTCCTTTATTTTCATCAAGCTGATCAAGATGCTCAAATAATTAATTGATCATCTTCGTCGAGGGATCAACAAATCACCTTTCAAAGAATCTGGTGACGCAATTTGGATGCATTTCCGCGGAGTTTCGGTTACCGTTCCGGAAGATTTTTGTGACCGATATCAAGAGCGGAGAATGGTCGAGTGGAACCGCAGGTCCCTCCGCTCCGCTACCCCGGATTTCCTGTCGAGGTTGGTGGCGTCGGCTAGCTTCATGCGGCTTTCTTTACGGAAAGCCGCATACGTGGCCTCGGATGGTACCTCGATGTAGGAAATCCGGGTTCGCTCCGGTCGGGATGACAAGGGGAGGGAAGCTTTCAATGGAGGTTAGCGGTACTCGGCGGCGAAGGCGTCTGCGTCGCGGTTCATTTCTCCGGGTTGTGGAGCGCGCGGCAGCAGGAGAATCCGGTACGTGAAGGTTACGTTTTGATTCTTCTCTACCGTGTAGTCCAATTCTGGGGCCTTGGGATCGAAGATGTGCTGCCCCAGCGGATTTGCGGCAAATAACCCATAGCCTCGCGCATGCCAGTAGGTTGGGTAATTGGGATTCCCCGGGTGATCGAAGATTGCGATAGTGACTTCGTGCCCGTTCGTGTTCCCGGTCAAGGCGCACCAGCGGCCGCGGGTCCCCCAGGCCTGATCTCCTTGCTTGCCCTCACTGGTCAGATAGACACCCGTGGCGCCGGGGGTATTGGAAGCTGGAACCTCCGTCGGCCGGCCATTCGCGTCGGTGAAGGTGCCCCCTTTTTCATTGGCTGACTCCAGCCAACGAGCTACGCGTATGCCCAGCAAACCTTCCTTGTCGTCGTGAAAGACGACCCGGTCGAGCGCGTGCAGCGTGGTGACCGTGTCAATCATCCGTTGATTGTCCTTCTGCGAAAACACGTAGCGCGTCTTCTGCTCGAGAATGTTCTGGCCGGTGCCTGTGGTCCACACCGAGTCGACGACCAGTTCCCCGCTGTCACGCCCATTTTTGGTGGAGACAATCTTCTGTTGATGAATGGTGCCCATCTTGGCGCGATCCGCAGGCTTGATGGCGTCGGAGTTATTCCAGAAGTCGAATCCGTTTACGTTACCGTAATTGAACCAAATTCCCGCGTGATGCGGATGATCGACCCGTTCGCCGGGACGCGGCGCGAGAGGAAATCCACGGACCACGTCGATGCCATCGGCGGTGATCAGCGGATAGAGCACCGGCTTCTTTAAGGAACTCGGCCACACGTACGAGGTGAAGGGCTTGCCGTCGATGGTGATGTCGACGCGCTGATGGGCTTCGTCTGGAACTACCTGCACGCCCTTCTCAGCCATTGCTTGCAGAGTACAGGCTGCCAGCAGACAGCCGAGGAACAACCTATTCATAGACCTTGTCTCCGGCCATCACCTTTTGTGACTTGTCATCAAAGGTGACGCGCTGACCGGTCTGAATGGCGGCGATGTTCATGCACAGCGCGATCGAATGGCTGTACCCGGCCTCGATGCTGGCATTGGGCTGCTTACGCGAACGGACACACTCCATCCAGTTGCGCATGTTGGCGGACGTCATGGGATCGTTGCCGGTGTTGGCTGAGGTTTCGGCTTTCATCACTGTATCGCTGAGCGAATAATCGCCCAGCAGGTTGGGCTTCATGCCCATCTCCGCGGCTGCTTTTGCGGTCATGCCTCCTTCGGAGGTGACGCACTGCTTATCCATATCGAGCATGCCGCCGTTGGAGTAATAGATCTCCTTCACCCCTCCGGCCGAGTTGGTCATGCGCGAGGAATAGATGACCTGGAAGCCCTTGGTGGGATCATCGAGCGGGCCGTAATCGAAGACCGCCGTCATGGTGTCCCAGTTCTTGCGGCCGTCCTTCCACAGATAGACACCGCCGTTGGCCACTACGCTGCGGGGGTGAGGATAGCCGGTGAACCAATGCACGGTGTCGATCTGGTGCACCAGCCATTGATCGGGGATCCCGGAGGAATAAGGCCAGAAGAGACGGAACTCCAGATACTTGCGGGCGTCGAAGGCTTCATAGGGCCGATTGAGCAGATAGCGCTTCCAATCCGTATCCTGCTCCTTCAATAGAGGGACGACGTCAGGGCGGCGCCAACGGCCTGGCTGGTTCACATTCCAGGTCATCTCGACCGCTACAATGTCGCCAAATTTGCCCGACTGGATGTACTCGCAGGCCTTCTGATAGCTGGGCGTGCTGCGGCGCTGGGTACCGACCTGGACGATTTTCCCGGTCTGCTTCACGGCGGCGCGGAAGGCCCGGGCGTCCTCCATGGTGTGTGCGGTCGGCTTCTCCACGTAGGCGTCGCGTCCCGCCTGCACGGCTTCGACGCCATGCAGTGCATGTTGAAAATCGGCGGTGGCGATGATAACCGCATCGACGTCTTTGCGCGCATAGAGCTCGTCGTTGTTACGCACGCTGGCGATGGGACTGCCGCACTGCTTCTGGATGAAAGCCGCGCCTTCATCGCGTCGACGGTTCCAGATGTCGGAGACGGCGACGAACTCGAAGTTGAGCTCCTTGGTGTGCTCCTGGAAGGCGGGCACCAGGGCGCTCTTGGCTCGGTCCCCGGCGCCGATCAGAGCTACCCGGACGCGATCGTTTGCGCCTACGATGGCGCCGTAGCTGTTCGCAGTCCAAGGAACCACCGTGCCCGCGAGTGCAGCGCTACCTATCTTCAGGAAATCCCTGCGGTTCTTGTCCTCGAATATCATGGCCAATCCTCACTCTCATCGTCGCAGAGAGTTTACAGGGATGGGCTAAGGGTCGTCATCCGGGCGGACCGGATAGCGGGACGCGGGGCGCCCGTAAAGGCAGGAAATCAGAGTATCTCGGTCGTTTCTCGCGAGATGTTTGGATACGGCCGATGTTGCCCCGTCGCTGCATCGGATGAACCGAGAGTCAGAGGGAAAGAGCAGTGGTATCCCACATCTCGCGAAAAACGAGCGAGATATGGGGCACCCGGCCTTGGTGGGGGAACTGAGGGCGCCCGACGACCCTTTCGCAGCCCACTAGGCGGAGGGGTTACGGGTTCTCTCTCCGTCGACCATGCGCATGATTCCCAGCGGGTTAGTGGTCTTCAACTCATCGGGGAGCGCGGCGTCGGGAAAGGACTGATAGCAGACCAGCCGGGTGAAGCGGAAGATGGCCTGCGTGCCCACGGAGGTGGAACGGCCATCGCTGGTGGCGGGGAAGGGACCCCCATGCACCATGGCGTGGCAGACCTCTACCCCGGTGGGATAAGCGTTCAGGATCAGGCGACCCACCTTGCGGGTAAGAATGTCGATCAGGTCGCCGTAGTCGGCCAGTTCACTCTCTTCCCCCTGCAGGGTCGCCGTGAGATGGCCTTCCAGTTGCTCGGCAACGGCCAGCAATTGCTTCCGATCCTGGTAACCGACGACGATGGTTGTGGGGCCGAAGATCTCCTGCGCCAACTCGTCGTGTTCCATCAGGTCTTTGTAATCCGCGACAAAGAGCGACGCCTGCACGGTGGCCGCGGTGGTGCTGCCATCCACTTTTGCGCCTTCGGCAAGAACGTTGGCATCGGACATGCGACCCTTGACCGCCGAGGTGTAACGGTCAGCGATGGCTTTGGTAAGGAGAGTTTGCGTGGGGGTACCGGTGACCTTGTCGCCCAGTTCCTTCATAAAGGCAGGCGTACCGTCCTGCTGGGGGACAAGGACCAAGCCTGGCTTGGTGCAGAATTGGCCGGCGCCCAGGGTGAAGGAGGCCTGCAACCCGGTGGCGACGGCGCTTCCCCGTTGCTTCAAGGCCCCGGGCAGAACGAATACGGGATTTACGCTTCCCATTTCGGAGTAACAAGGGATCGGCTCGGGACGGGCGGCCGCCAGCTTCATGAGGGCGGTCCCGCCGGCAAAGGATCCGGTGAACGCTACGGCTTTGATGGCCGGGTGCTTCACCAGCTGAACACCTACATCCACACCGGCATCGAAGAGCATGGAAAATACGCCTTCCGGAAGGCCGCAGGCCTTAACGCTCTCGCGAATGGCTTGGCCGACCAGCGCGCTGGTCCCGGGATGGGCAGGGTGGGCCTTGACGATGACGGGATTGCCCGCGGCGAGAGCGGAAGCGGTATCTCCCCCGGCGACGGAAAAGGCCAGGGGGAAATTGCTGGCGCCAAAGACCGCGACCGGGCCGAGCGGCTTATGCATGGAGCGGATGGAAGGCTTGGGCAGGGGCTTGCGATTGGGGTCGGCATTGTCAATGCGCGCGTCTACCCACGAACCCTCTTCCACCACTTCGGCGAAGAGTCTCAGCTGGCCGCAGGTCCGGCCCACCTCGCCGGTCAGACGCGCCTCGGGTAATGCTGTTTCCAGGTTGGCCCGCTTGATGATTGCCGGGGCTGCGGCCTCTATAGCTGCGGCGATCTGGCGCAGAAAGGCGCCTTTTTTCTTGCCTGAAAGCTTGCTGTAAATGGGAAACGCGCTTTGCGCCAGCGCTGCCGCCCGCTCCAGATCTTCAGCACTTGCGGCGAAAAATTTTGGCTCCAGCGGTGAGCCAGTTGCCGGGTTCATCGCGGTAAAGGTGGCTGCTTCCGCGCCATCCCCAAAGCCGATCAGGGATACGGGTTTCAGTTCCAATGCAAGCTCCATGGTGTGCTCCGTAGGAAAATCGTTTTGTCAGCGGGCCTCGTCAGTTCAGTTGTTTATAAACAGCTAAACAGACAGCGGAAAAGTCTGCACTGGGCAGGAAAGCTATACCTCAGGGGCTAAAGCCCGTCGTATTCTCACCGTTTACGGCCCGACTAAAGTCGTGCCCTGATACAAAACACGAGTTTTTCCGCAGCCTGTGAAGCCGTGCCCTTCGTCCTGAGAGTTTCTCGCTGCCTGTAAACCAGTCTAAGCCATGGCTCCCACGGCACGCGGGGGCAGGCGGGATGGCAAGTAGGGCTCGATTGGAATGGCCGGTGTTCTGCCCGCGATCAAGTCCGCCAGCAGTTGGGCGGTTGCGAGCGAGGTGGTGATGCCGAGGCCTTCGTGTCCGGTGGCTAGAAAGACGGTCTTGTCTTCTGCCGAGGGGCCGATCAAGGGGAGCTTGTCGGGTGTTGCGGAGCGAAAGCCCGTCCAGGTGCGCTGGATGGTGAGTGAGGGCAGCGCGGGCAGATATTCGGCAGCGCGCTCGAAGATGCGGGCTAGTATCTTGTCCTCCACTTCCCTGCCCTCGACACCATACTGGCGTGAAGAACCGATAAGAAGCTGGCCGTTCGCTTTCGGCTGCACATTGCAGGCTACGGTATCAGTGGTTGTGACATGAGCGCTCTTCAGATAGCCGAGTTCGACCACCTGGTAGCGCAAAAAGCCAGGATAAGGATCAGTGATCGCCAGATGGCCCTTTCGCTTGGCCACGGGAAGGCCGGGCGTCAACTCCGAAGCCCACTCCCCGGCCGCATTGATAAGAATCGGCGCGTGCAGCTGGTCGCCGTTGGTCAGTAAAACTCTGCCCGATCCCATGGCGGCAACCGTCTCTCGCAGCAGCGTGACTTTGCCGGCCTGCTCAAGAAGAAAGCGGGCGGCTACCTGGGGAGAGACGACCGCGTCCTCTTGCATCAACAGGCCTCCGGCGAGCCCGGAGCGCAGGGCGGGCTCAGCCTGCGCGACTGCCGGCGCATCGAGCACCTGGGAAGGGATGCCTTGTTCCTTATAGACACTGTGTTTGCGACAGATCTCCCGCATCTCCTCATCGTCCGCGGCCACCCAGAGGGTGCCGCGCTGTGTGTATTCCACATCGGGCGGCAGCTCGCCCGCCAATTGATGCCAGAGCATCTGCGAGTAGCGGGTCAACGCCAACTGGGCGGGCGAGTCGTCGAGAACGACGACGTGCCCCATCGCCGCAGCGGTGGCGCCTGCTCCGATCTCCGACCGCTCCACCAGGGCGACGCGCATAGCAGCTCGAGAAAACGCCAGGGCACATGCAGTGCCGACAATCCCACCGCCAACAATGATTGCGTCGAATGTCATTTAGCTCCAATGCCCCAACAGAAAGCATCCCGAGGATCAAGAATGAGAGTCGATTCCGCGGTAATGAAAGCCGCGCCGGTGATGCTGGGCAGCAGCTTCGCATCACGAACGGCGATGCGGCCTTCGAAGACGCTTCCGATCACGCTTTCCTGGCGCCACACCTGGCCGGGAGCCATCCGCCCTTCCGCATATAAGCAGGCCAGCTTGGCGCTGGTGCCGGTGCCGCAGGGCGAGCGGTCGTACTCCTTGCCCGGACAGAGCACGAAGTTCCGGCTGTCAATGCCCGGTGTCGGAGAGGGGCTGTGGAGCTCGATGTGATCGATCTCCGCGCCCTCCGCACCTTGAATCTTGTTGACGGTGAGCGCCTGGCGAATGGCCCAGGTGAAGCCGATGAGCTGCTCCAGATTTTTACGGTCGATGGTGTAGGGATGATGCTTGACCAGGAAGAACCAATTGCCGCCGTAGGCGACGTCTCCCGTTACTTGGCCGTATCCAGGTACTTCCACGTCCACCGCGGCGGCCCATCGGTAGCTGGGTACGTTCTCGATGGTCACCGTGCCGTCGTCGTTCAGCGAGGCTCCCACGATGCCTACCGGGGTGTCGATACGATGGAAGCCGGGCTTGATCCTGCCCAGGTAGGCGAGTGTGGCCACGACACCGATGGTGCCGTGGCCACACATGCCCAGGCATCCGCTGTTGTTGAAGAAGATGACTCCGGTGATGCACTCCGCGTGGCTGGGCTCACAGAGCAAGGCGCCTACCATCGCGTCCGAGCTACGCGGCTCGGTCACCAGGGCGCGGCGGAATGCTTCGTGGTCCCTCTGAAAGAGATCCCGCCTGGCCTGCAGGTCGCCATTGCCTAAATCGGGGCCTCCCCCAATGACGGTCCGGGTAGGCTCCCCCCCGGTGTGCGAATCGATAACCTGGACTTGCTTCAGGGAGACGCTCCTCCTTTGCCCTCTGAGCAGATTGTAAGGGGGCGGAATACAGCGAGGAAAGAGTGGAAGGTCGTTCCGATGATTCAGATTTATAGCGCTGCATACTCTTTCTTCGCCTGAGCCATCACCGGCAAACCGGAGTCGGCGTTCTTCCACTCGTGAAAAAACTCTCATACGCCACCTTCGCTTCTGTCTTGTCTCCGCCATCGCATACGCCCGTCCCAGTCCCAGCAGCCCTAGCGCATAGTTATTCATGGGGAACGATGCTGGTTTGAGTAGGCATAGCTTGCGCCCTTGTATTTCGTCGCGATCCTGAAAGCGGCCGCGGCATTCCCCGCATCGTGCAATTGCAGATAGGCCAGCCCGCGCAGATAAGGTCCCGGCGATACCAGGTCAAAGGCCTGGCTCTTCGCCAGCAGGTCCAGCGCCTTGCGTGCGCGTCTCCCGCCTGGAGCGCCACATACGCTCGCCCCTGGGGCACGTATACCTGCTGCACCATAGTGTCGTCGGGATACTTCTTCTCCAACTCATCCAGCGCCAGCAGCGCCAGCTTTGCCTCTCCGCAGAATGCCTGGGTCGCGGCCACAGCAATCTGTGTCGGCTTGCTCTTGTCCACCGCCAGCGCCTGCTTCACGGCGGCCTCCGGGTTTTGGCACTGCCCCACCGGCCAGCCAACAAAAGCCGCATTCAGCAAAAAGCCTGCCTGCGCGTCGGGCGCCTTCGCCTCCCCAGCCTGCCTCGGCAGCCTCCTGCAGCGTTGCCGCAGCCGCGCGGAACTGTCCCCACTGCGACTGGATGTTTCCCAGTCCTCCGGTCACCAGGAACTGATCCGGGCGTCCAGCCCCCTCCGCAAGAATTCTTTGTATGGCCGCCGTATCCCGGGTCACCCCATCCAGCGACAACTCGTAGGCCAACAGGTCCGTTCCGCTCAAGCCCAGCTGTGCTGCCTTCGCCACAGTCTTTCGCGCTTCGTCGTACTGGTCGAGTACCGTATAGCCGGCAATCACATCGGACATCAGCGCCGATTCGTCCGGCTGCAGGTCCAGTCCCTTCAGCAGAACTTCCTGCGCCTGTCCGGCTTTCCTTCTGTCGAATACGTAGCGCCCAGGTTGACGTAATTGTCTATCTGCAGCGGATACTCCTGCAGCGCGACCTGCAGTGTCTCGACGGCCTTGTCCAGGTCCCCTGTCACCTCGGCATAATAGTGGCCCTCGACGTAGAGCCGCTCCCGCTCGCTCACGTCCCCACTCAACTCGTGCGCCCTGGTGAAATACTCCATGGCTTTGCCCGTTTGCCCGCTGTTCAGATAGAGCACGCCCAGCCGCGCCCACGCCATTGCCAGCTTTGGGTCCAGCGCCAGGGCTCGCTTGTAGTGGTCCTCTGCCTCGGGAATGTCGTTGCCCTTGGAATGCGCTTCATCGCCCAGCGCATAAGCGCGAAACGCCTCCAAGGACGGCGTCGTTGCCTGCCCAAACGGGGTATTCAGCTTTTGAATGCTGGCCAGGCTCTCCCCCAGCTTGGCCCGCATCTGGGCCGCGGCCTCGTTCAGCGCGTCCAGCACCTTCTCCTTGCTCGCCGCCTGGGTCTGCACGCTGGCAATCTGGTCACCGGTGGCTGTGTTCTGCGCCGACAGGGTGATGATGTAATCGCTCCCCAGATTGGCAATCGTCCCGGTAAGGATGGCCTTGATGCCCTCGCGCTCCCCGATCTCCCGCGCAATCGCCGGGGTGATGGCATCCTCCGGCTTCTTACCCAGATACTGCAGGCTTTGCCGCAGGTGCTGCTGGCTCACAATGTCCAGCACCGGAGACTGCCCAAGCTGCACCCCCAGCGCCTGGTTAAGCGTAGTCTGAAAGACCGGGTCGCCCGTATTGTTCACAAAGTCGGCCACAATGATGGCGTTCTTCGTCGCCGCCGCCGACGATGGCGGTTGTTGGCGTACCTGCCGTTGTTCCCGAAGAATCTGCGGTACGGTGCTTCCACCACACGAATGCTCCGGCCAGTAGCAACACGATGAGCGCCACGCCCACCAGCAGCCGCATCCGGTGACTCCGCGGTTTTTCCGGGCTGGCTACATCCTGCGCCGCAGGATGTGCTTCAGCCGCCGCATGCGTTCCACTCGCCGCCGTCACCTTCCCGCTGGACCCGGGGGAGGCATGCGCATCCAGCGCCTCCAGATCCTGCGACACCTCCTCAGCCGTTTGATATCGCTGTTCTTTCTCCTTGGCCAGCAGCTTCGCGGTGATCCCATCCAGATCCGACGGCATGGCTGGATTTATGGCGGTTACAGGCGCCGGATCCTTGGTCAGCAACGCGACAAATACCTCCGCCGTGCTCTGTCCTGCAAACGGCTTACTCCCAGTCGCCATCTCATAGATCACGGCTCCCAGAGAAAACAGGTCCGTGCGCGCGTCGAGCGGCTCTCCCTTGGCCTGTTCCGGAGACATATAGGCGACGGTGCCGAGGGTCGAGCCCGGAGAAGTGAGGTCCGGATTTGCCTTTCCGCTGTCGGTTCCCGCCGAGGTTGCCAGCCCCCCAAAGGTCGCCGTGGCCTCGCCGGAGTTCTGCAGATCGCCCACGCCCTGCTGCTTGGCCAGACCGAAGTCGAGGATCTTGATCTGCTTGGGTCCCCGCGCCGCCTGGCTTACAAAAATGTTAGCCGGCTTGATGTCACGGTGAACGATTCCCTGGGCATGCGCTGCGGCCAGCGCTGCCGCAGCCTGCCGCGAGAATGTAATCACCTCAGTTACAGAAAGCGGGCCCCGCCGCAGAGCCTCCTTCAGCGTCTCCCCGCGCAGCAGCTCCATTACCAGGTAGGGCCGCCCGTCTTGTTCCCCGATGTCATGGATGGTGCAGATGTTGGCGTGGTTCAGCACGCTGGCCGATTGGGCCTCTCGCAGAAAACGCCGGTGCGACAGTGTTCCCGGGGCAGCCGGAGTACCGCTTGCCGGGGTCGCGGTTACCGGTACCTGGCTTCCGCTGCCAAAGGCCTCGGCCAGATAGCGGCTAGAGACGAGCTTGATTGCCACTTCCCGACCCAACCGCGTGTCCAGCGCGCGGTAGACCTCACCCATGCCCCCGGAGCCGATCGGTTCCAGGATCCGGTACGGCCCGAACTGTGTGCCTTGCGGTATCGTCATGCACCCTGGACAAATAAGGACAATAAGAAGTGATATAGGTTGACGGAAGTCTAACAGCGTCTGCCGCCGCCCGCCACGATGTCATTTTGAGCGAATGCCGAGTGCCGATAACGAGAATTTCCCAGGAGAGAAGTGGAGGAGGGGTCTTTGGGACCGGGGGATAGGAGTCTGCGTGCGAAACCGATCGTTGCTCCCGTAGTGGGTGCTGAAACCCAGGACTCACGAGTCTGTGTGAGAACTTGTAATCCACAGGTGATTTGGGAGACAAGGAAGAATGTCTCGATTCGTGGAATACAACCCTGACCAAGCGTACTTGCTACCGCCGGATGTGAAGCAGGTATTAGGGGGCGATCACCTGTGTTTTTTTGTGCACGAGGTGGTGGAGCGGTTGGACTTAAAGCGATTTTTGGAGGTATACAGCGAGGAAGGCGGTCGTCTGTATCACCCGTCGATGATGCTGAAGGTGTGGCTGTATGGGTATGCGCTCGGGATGACGAGTTCGCGGCGATTGGAGCAGCGCATCCGTGAGGATTTGGCGTTGCGCTACCTTGCCGGCGGGTTAGGACCTGATTATTGGGCATTAAATGAGTTTCGGCGCAAGCACGCCCGGGGCATCAACGATGTGTTTGTGCAGGTTCTGGAAATGGCGCAAAGACTGGGTCTGGCGCGCATGGGGACGGTGGCGATCGACTCCACCCGAGTGAAGGCCAATGCGTCGGCGGACCGGGTGGAGCGTGTGGAGCAGGCGCGCCAGCAGCGAGCGCGAAAACGGCGCCGGGTGCGTCGCTGGCAGAAGGCCTGTGATGCCGATGAGGGCAATGAAGGAGCGGGCACGTCGGTAGGGACGGCCTGCGAAGAACTGCGGAAAGGGACGGATGTAGCGGCGGAGTTGGAATCGCTACCCAAACTGGAGAAGCGTTCGCGGACGGATCCGGATAGTCGTTTCCTGCACCAGCGCGGGGGATTTGTGCTGGGTTACACCGGGGAAATAGCTGTGAGCCAGGACCACTTCATTGTGGGAGCCCGGGTAACGCAAAACACCCACGATACGCCGGCCTTGGTGCCGATGGTCGAGCAGGTAGAGAAACAATGCCGACGAAGGCCGCATCGGGTGTTGGCCGACAGCGGCTTTTACTCTAACCAGAATGTAGCCGATTTGACCGAACGGGGCATCGACGCTTACATCCCGGACCCGAATCTAGCGCTGGAGTTAAACGGAGGACCGCCGGCGACCACAATAGGCCGCATGCAGCCTAGCGATCCGCACTTGCTGGCCATGCGACAGAAGTTGCGAACCGAAGAGGGCAAACAACGATATCGAAAACGCATGACGATGGTCGAACCAGTATTCGGGATCCTGAAAGAGCAACGAGGTATGAGGCAGTTCCGGCTCCGCGGCCTAGAGAAGGTAAACATCGAGTGGTTACTATCCGCTATCGCACACAACATCGGTCGCGTGCGGGCGACGCGATAAGACCAACTCTCATCGCCCCCGGAAAAAAGCCCAGCATCCAGGCTCTCACACAGACTCTCACGTCCTGGGCTCCTCTCAGCCAGAGCTGTCCAAATTAGCGCGCAAAATGGCCTTCTGGACGGCGCAACTTGCTGAATGCGTGGAGGAAGAGAACGTAGACAAGCGAAATCGGGTTGGTGCTGTGGTAGTGCTTCCGTCCATCCACCTCCACCAATGCCAAGGTGGAGATGGATGGACGGAGCTGTAGGGAGTTGTTAGAGGGAAAGGCGCACAGCAGGTCCCTCGGCTACGCTCGGGATGACAAAGTTGAGGGCTGTGGCCCACCTTGGCATGAGTGGAGGTGGATCGGACAAACCGAAAAAGAGCTATCGGCCGTTTCGGGTCGTTCCCGTCCGGTCCCTTAATTGTCTAAAGTTCTGCTACTGGGGACTGGCAGACAGTACTGAAGCAGGAGGAGACACCTGACTCCGTACGAGCGCTTTCAGCTCGTGCCGAAATGCCACCCGGAGTTCTTGCTCGGAGAGAGGCACCTCGGTGGTAAAAGCGATGGTGCCAAGCTGTCGTTCGTTATCCAGGTACACTTTCCAGTTATACCCGTAGGTGCCGGTTGAATACTGGTCGACGGTGATCTTGGGGAACTTGCCGGCCTCTTCGGAGAGAATGCGTGTCAGGCGTTGAATCTTCTCTGAAATTTCCGTTTCCATCTTCAGTGCTCCTCACTGTCAAGTTTGTCTCCGATAGGAAGTACAAGTCCAGCGAAAGTGAAGGAAAATTTTCCACTACCCGCGAGCGATGCCCAAAGCGGGGTCGCTCGCGGATCGGGAAGGAATGCGGCCCATTATTTGTAGGTGGCCTGGGAGCGAGCCAGGTCATCGTGGTGCGCGCTCAGGTCCACCATGGAAGTAAAGGCCACTCCGCCCAGCGGGTCGGCCTTCATAGCCTCATCCAGCGCCGCGTTGACCTTATCCAGGCCTTCGGCGTTGGCTGCGAGGTAAACAATCGTAAAGTTGCCCGGTGCTTCGGTGTGGATCTCCTGGGTATCTACTTCGTACTCCCGCAGCGTGCCGTCGGCGAAGAGTTTCTCCAGCAGCGGCACGATCAGCTTCTTGCTGAGCGTCTCCACCGCGTCGTCCGGCGCGTCCGGCTTTAACCGGTAAGACGCCTCATAGGTGTAGCCATCCTTCACCGCTCCGGGATGCCAGTTGTAATACCGGCTGACATACACGTTATCGAAGTGATTGGTGGCGCTGTCCAGGACGGAAGTACTCGAACCGCCGCCCTTCTCGAGCTGGTCCAGCACGTTGAGCACACCGGCCAGGGACATGGCCGACCACCAATCGTCATGCGTGACGCCGTCACCCTGATGAACCAACGTCACATCGCTGCCATATCCCACTATGGTTCCGTCGCTGATGGCCTTGTCCATTAGCTTCTGGGTAGCTGCGTAAGACTTCTCCATGTCTGCCCACTGTGCCCGGGGAATATTCCAATCCGCGACGTACGTGTACAACGCGGGTTTTTCTTTCACCTCAGACGTTTGTGCGCCTGCCTGCCCGGCCCAAACGGCGGACATCCCGAGTGCGCACAGGCCTGCGAAAACTTTCCACACTTTCCCGTTCATGGTCTTTCATCCTCCGTAAATTACCAGGATCGACTTTTTGGTATTCCTGGCCACCGGAAGTGTACAGGGAGAAGCCAGAACTGAGTTGTTTCAAATGAGAAGAGGGATAGGTATTCTTGTCGCTGTACGGGGCCTGCTTGTGGGTTGGTTGATCTCTCGATGGATAGGAAAAGGAGATTCCGATGAAGCACCGCATGACGTACCTTTCTTTGTTTTGCCTTCTTGCAGGCTCCCTTTTGTTCTCAGCATCCGCCTGGGCACAGAACGTTCTGCCGGGACCCGGTTGGCAAGTGACAAAAGCGGACTGGGGCGCGGGCAACCGATGGATGGACGTCACGAATCAGCTCCAAAGGCTGCTTTCAGGCAACGGTCCAGTCAGGGTGAACAACGCGAACATGGGAGGCGATCCAGCTGTAGGCGCGAGCAAGATCCTGCGGATTCGGGCGGTGAATTCCAGCCGTCAGTCGCGACAATTCACCTTCAAGGAAGGCGATACGATCGATTCCCGCCAGTTCTACAACTATGCTCAGGGTCCCGGGTATCGACCAAATCCCGGATATCGGCCCGGGTCCTGGCCCTGGCCCGGGTCCCGGATATCCCGGCGGCGGCGATTCTGCAAATCACCCGCGCTTACTATGGGTTAAACAATCGGACCATGGACGTTACCCGAATACTACAGAGCCAGGTGCGGGCGGAACGCTCGTGGTGCCAGGTGAACAACAACACCATGGGCGGCGATCCTGCCAGAGGCGCTGACAAAGTGCTCACCGTTATCTATCGCTCCCAGAGACGAGAGCAAACCTCCACGGTCAAAGAGGGAAACGTGCTCAGAATTCCGTAAGGATTTGGGCTTGGTGTGCAGGTAGTCCGTTGATTGTATGGAACCGCATTGGTCTCAACAAGAATCGGGCAGGGAGTTGTTTGAGGGAAAGGGATACAGCAGGTCCCTCCGCTACGCTCCCCCGGATTTCCTGTCGAGACTAGTGGCGTTGGCGAACTTCATGCGGCTTTCTCTACGGAAAGCCGCATACGTGACCTCGTGCGGTACCGCGATGTAGGAAATCCGGTCCGCTCCGGTTCCACGGCACGCCGGGACAGGCGGGATGACAAATTTAAGGGCGGTGGCGCACCTTGGCATGGGTGGAGTGGGATGGACAGAGTCAAGCTACGGGGTCCTCATACTTACCCAAGCGAACATCGGCGTGGTGCGAGGGGCAAGGTGTTTTTGCTGTGCTCGCCGGCTGAAGCTGTCAAGCGCGACGGAAGAATCGTGTGTGCAAGAGAGACGAGGAATCTCTGGCATCCACGTCTTGAACCGGGGAGGAGCCCGAAAACTCGTAGGACACGCCGCTGACGAGTCCGCGCACTCGGATCGGTGAGGTCTGCAGATAGCGAACGCGGATCGTCGGGAGCGGCGTGGTCTCAGTCAGAGGCGGGAGACTGCCGGCAGGGGCGGTGGGGTAGTGCTGTGCACTTCGCTCCGTTGGCTTCGACGGAGCGGGCTGGGTCTGGGGGACCTGCGTCCGCCGATTGCTGGAGAGGACCTGTTTTACGCTCCGCGTGGGGTCACGCGCTTCGCTGTTCCGTAGCTCCGTGCGTTTCTGGCCACAGCACATTGCTGGTAGCTCCTTCTGCCGCATGCGGCATGGGTTCAATGACGACCGCTTCTCTCCCGATACGTTCGAGGAGACAAGCGGCCCCGGAAAGCGCCAGCCAGCAGAAGAGCCACTCCACGGGCATTCGCGAAACAAAAACCGCAGCCGGAGCCGCGATCCACAGGCTGAGGCAGTTGAAGCAGTCGATCAGCTTGCCCGCGCTGCTCCGGCCCAACAAAGAGCGGAACCGAACGATGACGTCCGCCGGGCCGTCCTCGCTTGCCAGCAAGTGAGTCACCCGCCAGACAGCGAAAAGAGCCAGGATGAAGCGCCACATGTTAATTCCCACAGATACAGAACGTCAGCGTAAGTGGGATCGCGGGCCGGTCATACAAACCGGTCGTAAGTAAGGGCCACGTGGTCAGCCCCACGGTATAGGAGCAGTCGGACCATCCACTCGTGTCCTCATCGATGGTTCCGAAACCGCCCCGCGGAGTGACAGTCACTCCCGGTCCGGAGGTTGTGGGCGTGATGTTTCCCGGTGCGGATGGGCTGCAACTGGTGATGGACAGCGTCCACGCGGAGTCCATCTCTTCGTGATCCACGGTGAATTGCACATGGAGCGAGCTGTCTATCGGGGTGCAGCAGCCACCATGGCCGCCGAACTCCTGGAACCACAGGTTGTTGACTTCGCTCCAGTTGTTGACGTGGATCATGCACAGCGAGTTAGAGTAGTCCACGGTGGTGACTCCAACGCGCGTGGCCTGGAAGATGATCGAGAGGTTAGTCCCGACTGCCTGACCGGCGACGGTCACCGCAGTCCCCGCGGGCGCGCCTCCCGGTGTGCCGATAGGGTCGGGGATGGGGTCGCCGCCAGGGGCGACTCCGGGCTGCGTCGTGTCAAAGCCCAGAAGCGTGGTGGCACAGCCCGCGACGAAACTCTCATCGACGGCAACCCATCCGTTGGCATCAGGCGTGATGTTGTGAACCGGCGGGTACCAGGTGGTGTTGAACGCCGGCGGAGTGGGATCCGATGGTGCAGTGAAGGGGGGATTTGGTGGAGACGGCAGCGGGGGAACGATCCACACAGTCTGTTCCTGGCTGGTGTAAGTCGACGTGGCGTTGCCAGCCAGATCTCGCGTCGGCCAGCTTATCCACTGCGTCCCCACCTGGACCGGGCAGACCAGGCTGCCGTTAATCGGCGCCGGATCAATCGACAGGGTGGACCCCGCGGCGGCGGCAATCGCCGTTGTGCCCCCTTGCCCGCGAAGCACGGTCCAGGTTGTTCCCGATACGGAGGTGACCGTCAACGTCTCGACCGGCTCCCCGTCTGTGGCGCAGTTGGCGCAAAGCGACACCGTAAATGGAGTGGCCGGGACGGGGGCACCGCCGACGACCGTGATGGATTTCTGCGCCGCGGATATTGCCGCAGCCAGAGTGGTCGTGGATGTGCCGTAGAGGAAGCGGTACTTCATCTGTACGCCTGGGAACGAAGGAGAGTAGGTGGGACAGAATCCGCTCAGTGTGAGGCAGTTATAAAACGCGAAGTTGGGGCCGCCCCCGCGCGGCATGGCCGCCGTGGGAGGGAGGCTGATGTTGGTGAGCCCCGTGGAGGGGTTGATATCCGAATAGATATTGAAATTTCCAACATTGGTGAACAACGGCGGGTGGGTTTGCTGGCTCGGGCATACGCAGGTGCAGAGTTCATAACAGATAACCGAGCTGATCCAGGCGCAAACCTGGGAACAGTAGGCTTCCAGACCGAAACGAGCAAGGATCGCGCTGTAAACATTGGAATCGCGTTTTTTTGCGGCGTTCACCAGATCGCGTAGCGCGCGGGGCTGGCTTGCGAGCGGGCGCAGGGCCAGGGCGAAGTTCCGTGCCTCGTCCACCCCTTGTGCTCCCGTGAGGACGGGGCCGCCCAACACGCATACCTCGCGGCATGCCCAGACGTAGCGCCAACTACAAATCAACCTGCACACAATCTCGCATTGTGCGCCGACGCCGGCCTGGTTGATCGAAGACTGCAGGGTCTCGCAATTTAAAGCCACGGCGGCATTGCTGATGGTAGTGAAAGCCTTCTCGTCGGCAGTCAGCTTGGCCATGACCTTTCCGGCGGCCTGTACCTCGCTTGCCGCATCCGGAAGATAAACGCGCCCGGGCGAACAGATAACCTCGCAGACGCGATGAGAAATAATTGTGTACACCCAATGGCACAGGAGATAGCAGAAGTCATTGAGCTTGAGCTCGCTTATAGCAGCTTGATACGCGTCGCGGTCGCCGCAGGAAACGGCGTCGACGACGCTGCGCAGCAGCTTCTCATTCGAGGAAAGATCCACGACGGCCCGCGCGAACTGCTGCAGAGTCGGGAGTGGAGGGTTTTCCCGCGGCGGCTCGCATATCTCCATGCAGCGCAGCACGCCGAGCTTGACCCGCACCCACTCGCAGATCAACTCGCAATAGGGAAGCATTTCCAGGTGTTCCAGGACCCAGGTAAAAGCATTGGTGTCGTTTGCCTCGAAGGCGGCGGCTACGGCGGCAAATCCGCCGCTGTCCTGGGCCAGGCGGGCAACGACATCGGCTTGTGAGGCTAACCGGGTGACAATATCTTCATCCACACTGATGTTGCTCATGGTGTTGGTCCTAACCTTAGTGCCGGGCTATCTGGCTGCGAGGTCTGCTTGCTCACGAGCGAGGTCGCGGCGATGTTTCCAAGCAGCATGAGCATCGCGCGGCGGGGATGTCGGTGCGCTAACACACATAGCGTTGAAATTGGTTCGCCACTCATCCCGCGAAACCGGCGGCCACGACTTATCGCCGGCCATCCGGAATCTGCTGTGTGGCCCAGCGCACAGACGACAGGGTTCCCGGCTTGTTAGGGACTCTAAGGATGTGGAGGAAACTTATGGAATAAAGCAGCCAGCCTGGGATTTTGATCCATCAGAAGCTTACTCGGCCGGCTTCTTCATAGGCTGGCCGGGCGCGGGTAAACTCGGGTTTCCGCTCCCTGCCGAGTAATCGGTCGAATTCGTCTTCGACGACCCGGTAACACTCACACACGTTCGACTCCAGGCCTTCGCGATCAAGAATGTTGATGTGGCCGCGCCAGTAATGAATGAGACCCGCGTCCTGCAGATGTCCCGCAGCGACCGTGACGCTCTCACGGCGTCCGCCGAGCATATTGGCGATGAGCTCCTGGGTCATGGGGAGATCATGACAATTTCTCCGGTCCTGACAGAGCAGCAGCCAACGGCAGAGTCGCTGCTCCACCGAATGAAGGCGGTTGCACACAGCGGTTTGCGAAATTTGCGTGATGAATGCCTGGGTGTATCGCAGCAGCAGTTGCTGAAGGGGCCCGGGGCGCGCGAATTCTTCCTGTAAGAGCTTCCCGGGCAACATGAGCGCATCCCCAGCTACGGCGACAAGAGCCCTGCTGCAGGTTGATTCTCCTCCCAGAAAGACGGCTATACCCAAGACGCCTTCATTTCCCACAAGACCCATCTCAGCGGTAGAGCCGTCTTGCATTGTATAGAGCAACGAGATGACGGAAGTGGTGGGAAAGTAACAGTGATTGATTTGTTCCCCAGGCTCGCAGACACTTTGGCCCAGCGAGAATGTCACCGCTTGCAAGTGAGGGAAAAGGCGTTCACGCTCCGCCTGTGGCAGGGCACACAACAGAAGATTTCGAGCCGCATCGCAAGCTTGAAAGCGTCTTTGCATAAGGTATCCTGATTCGTGGACAACCTTTTCGCAGCGATCGTGGTGAGCACAGCCAGCTATGTCGAGTCACACCGGGCGCCTATGGGACGTGGCCGTTAGCCGTCCGCTCGCGGGCGCGGTTTCTGTCGACGTTGGAGCGCTTGCGATGTGCAATGTCCAGGCGCAAAACGCGATTCCCAAACTACTACGGCACGAGTACCCACAACAACGGAAAATCAATTGCCAACGACATGAAGGTAACCTGCAAAGTCCAACCACCTGTCAGCATTCGCTTGTGATCCGGGTTCACCCAGGACTAGTGTCCTGGGGCATTCTCAGTCGTCCCTGCGGGACTGGTCCTTCGCTGTCATCTAAACCCAGGACTACCCCGGATTTCCTGCACGCTACTCTTGACAGATCTGCGTATGCGGCTTTCTTCACGGAAAGCCGCACGAGGCTCCTTGATTCCATCAAGCTGCACAGGGAATCCGGGCACGTCCTGGGCTACTCTCAGCCGTCCCTTCGGGACTGGTTCCGCTACATCCTGATAGCTGATTTGTTTTCAGCGAGTGCTGTCCAAATCGGCCGATCGAAAAAAAGCTAATTTGGACAAGTCCTTTTCGGAAATGTCTCCTCCGGGACGACTGGGCGGCCAGATACGATGTGTTTATATGGGAACGGTCCCATTTCCCTCCGAAGGGAGCAGTCTTTGATGAATCTGAAGGTATTTTCGCGCCTGGTCTCAAATGCGATTCCGGTCGCCACAGTGCTCGCAGGGGTAGCGATCAGCCTCTCCTCACAGGCGCAAACCGGCCGCATCTATACGTCCGATGATTACAGCCGGGCCGCCAATCTGCTGAATGCGGGCACCTTTTCGCTGGTCGATCACGCGATAAAACATGCCACCTTCATCGGCGGCGATCGCTTCTGGTACCTCGACAGTGAGAACGGTTTGCCGACTCTCATGATCGCTGATGCGACGCGGCGAACCAAGTCCGCGGCGTATGATCCGCTCCGCATGGCCGCGGCACTGCAGGCAGCCGGGCTCAAAGAGACGGACGCGAAGCGCATCCGACCGGAGCAGTTTGATCTGCTCGACGATGACCGGATCGCAATGATCACGATCAGTGGAAGCCGGTACAGATGTGCGCTTGGCGTTGAGTATCGATGCTCGCTGGAGCTGTCCGGCCCAGCCGGCACGCCTAAGCCGAGCCTAAACGACGCCTCACTGGCGGATTTCTCTCCAGATGGAAAGCGAGCGGTTTTCCTCCGCGATTGGAACCTGTGGGTGCGCGATATCGCTAGCGGGGCTGAGAAGCAACTCACCACGGATGGGGTGAAGGATTACGGGTATGCAACCGACAATGCTGGTTGGATCCATAGCGAACACGCGATCGTGGTGTGGTCGCCGGATTCGAAGATGCTCGCGACCTTCCAGCAGGACCAGCGTAAGACGGGCGAGATGTATACGGTCAGCTCCCGCATTGGACATCCTCACCTGGAAACGTGGAAATACCCATTGGTTGGCGACAAGGACGTGACCATGATCGAGCGCGTAATCATCGACGTGGACACAGCGAAGGTGACGCGGCTGAAGATGCCTCCGGACCAGCATCGCTCCACTTTGTGCGACAACCTGGTTTGCCACGCAGGATGGGAGGACGTGCAGTGGGCCGCCGATGGGAAGACGCTGGCGTTTGTTTCTACCTCGCGCGATCACAAAATGGAAACCGTGCGCATAGCGGATGCGGCCACCGGTGCGGTTCGCGATGTGTTCACAGAGACGGCGCCAACCTTCTTCGATAGCGGCTATGAGCATGTGAACTGGCGCTATCTCTCCAAGCGAAATGAAATTCTCTGGTTCTCGCAACGCGAAAACTGGGGAAACCTGTATTTGTACGACGCAGGCACGGGAAAGTTGAAGCATGCGGTCACGGAGGGCGACTGGAACGTCGATGAGGTCCTCCACGTGGACCAGGAGACGGGCGAGATGATCCTGACGGGCACGGGCCGGGAGCCGTCGGAAGATCCCTACTACCGGCGCATCTATAGCGCGAACCTGGACGGCAAGCACCTGAAGCTGCTAACGGCGGAGGACGCTGATCACGTGGCAACCGTATCCAGTGACGGAAAATTCATTGTCGATATCTACTCAACGCCGCAGAAGCCGCAGGTCATGTTGTTGCGCGATGGCTCCGGTCAGATGATCGAAGAGTTGGCACACGGCGATATCACACGCCTGAAAGCCGCGGGATGGATCGCGCCCGAAACCTTTCACGTAAAAGGACACGACGGCAAGACCGATGTCTACGGGCTTCTCTTCCGTCCCGCCGATCTTAACCCGTCGCTGAAGTACCCGATCATCGATTTCATCTATCCCGGGCCGCAGGGCGGCTCCTTTGGAACACACGGATTTCAAGCCTCCCGGCGGGACTGCAACGCGCTCGCGCAGCTGGGCTTCGCCGTGGTTCAGATTGAAGGCATGGGGAATCCCAAGCGGTCCAAGGCTTTTCAGGACGAGTACCTCAACGACATTGGCATCAATGCCATCCCGGATCAGATCAGCGGCATACGAGAACTTGCCCAGCGCTATTCGTGGATCGACCTGGACCGTATTGGCATGTGGGGGCACTCGGGTGGAGGCAACGCTACGGTGGCTACGATGCTCCGCTACCCGGACTTCGTCAAGGTGGGCATCGCAGAGAGTGGCAACCACGAGAACCGGAATTATGAGGACGACTGGGACGAGAAGTGGGTCGGCCTGCTGCAAACCAAAGCCGACGGAACCACCAACTACGATTCGCAGGCGAATGCGCGCTACGCCGGGAATCTGAAGGGAAAGCTGATGCTGGCCCACGGCATGTTGGACGACAATGTGCCGGTATCGACCACCATGCTGCTGATCGATGCGCTGGAAAAGGCCAATAAAGATTTTGCGCTGGTGATTTTCCCCGAAGGGCACCATGGATACGGCAACACCGCGAGTGCTTACATGATGCGGCGGCGATGGGACTACTTCATCACGGAACTCATGCAGGCCACGCCTCCCCATGAGTTCGCGATGCCGGCTTTGCTTCCGGCGACGCCGTAGCTATGACGAACCACAGCTGATGTGGGATCCTTCAATTCCGCGGATGCATGGAGAAAAAAGCGTGCCTCAGGGCCTAAACAGGCTCTAGAAATAGCCTGCACGAGGCAGAAAAGAACACCTCAGGGGCTAAACCTCAATTTCCTGTACGGGGATGCTGGATAGGTCCGCGTGTGCGGTTTTCTCTCAAGGAAAACCGCATGAAATGCCATGGCTCATTAGGCCTCTATAGGAAATTGAGGGCAGCCCGACCTATTCTCAAACATTTACGGCCCGACTAAAGTCGTGCCCTGATACAAAACATGAGTTTTTCTGCAGCCTGTGAAGCCCGGAGCTACGCAGTAGTGGCTTCCTCGGCAGGTCTATTGAGAAAGTTTCCTGTCACACTCGGCGACGCCGGCCTCCACGTTGCATTTCGCATATAACTGGCGCGCTTCCTGCCAGAGCGATCTGGATGCATCCGGTTTGGCCAATGATTCGGTCACCGAAGCTAATCCTCGCAGGGTATTTGCCAGGTCAAGCGCGGCCTCATCGCCCTGTTGCCGGTAGATTCTCTCAGCTTCCAGGTAGAGTGGTTCGGCATCCGCGGGCCGGCACTCTTTGCGAAATATGTCCGCCTCGTGCCGGATCGCGTATGCCAGCCTCGCCGGCGGCCCGATCTCCCGATACAGCGTCGCTGCGCCTGCGTAGTGGAGACGCGCAGCCTCAAGGTTCCCAATATCACGCTCAGCCTGCCCCAGGCCGCAAAGCGCCTCGGCCAAGGATGGTCGATCTCCCTCTTCCGCAGCGTTGCGTACTCCTTTGATGAAGATCGCTCGAGAATCCGCGATTCGGTTTTCTCTTCGTGCCTGGTAGCCTTGCGCAAATAGCTCTCGGAAGGTCTCGCCCATGGTGCCTGTAGCTTAGCATCCAGACGTGAATCGACAGTGGAGGGACCTGCGGTTTCTTCCCCGGTACTCACACCCTCTTTAGCCCGGACCTACCCAACAGCGGCTTTTTTCCGTAGCCTGTTCCCATACCCTGCGCGACTCGTGCCAAGTTCTACCGTTTCACAGCCTAGGGCAGACAACATCAGTCCAGCAAGAAGGCAAGCTATGACCCGACGCAGACGCATGGTGGGAAATTTGGATTTCCCATGGCTTGAGCAACTATTCGTGGATGTGCACTATGGCATCCGGGCGATGCGAAATAAGCCTGGATTTGCAATTGTCGCCGTATTGACCCTCGCCCTCGGCATCGGGGCAAACACCGCAGCCTACAGCATCATTCACGGCACACTGCAATTACCGTATGCGAACGCCAAACGCATGGTAGTGGTTAAAAATGTGTATCCACGGCTGCCATATCACTCGTTATCGTGGCCTGACTTTCTAGACTTGCGGAGTCGCAGCAGAAGCTTTGTCGAGATGGCAGGCCTCTTCACCACGCGCATGACCTGGAAAGGCAGAAGCGACACAGAGGATTTGAACATCGGCCTCATTACGGAAGGTTATTTCCGGGTGTATGACACATCACCGATTCTTGGCCGCACCTTGGTTGCCTCCGATCATCAGCAAGGCTCCGAGGCGGTCTGCGCTCTGGGCGAGAACTTCTGGCGGAATGAGCTTAAGGGCGATCTTTCCGTAGTTGGCAAGCCGCTCAATCTCGACGGCAAGAACTGCATCATCATCGGCGTAATGCCAAGGGTGATTCCCGACAGCAACCATCCGGCACAGGTCTGGATGCCGATGGAGCTCAACCTTCCCATGCGAGAGCGCGGCTCCGGTTTCATGCTGGTGGTTGGCTTGCTCAAACCCGGCGTCAGCCAGCCGGAGGCGCAGACCGAGTTGCGCGGGATTCAGAGCCAGATCAACCGTGAGTTCCACGAGGACGCGCATACCGTGGCTCTCCAGCCGCTCCCTCAGTATGTGTTCGGCGATCTGCGTGCCGTCATGAATATCCTGCTGGCCGCGGTGGGATTCATCCTTCTGATAGCCTGTGTCAATCTTGCGAACATGCTCCTGGCTCGCGCGGTCGATCGCGCTCAGGAGTTTGCTGTCCGCTATGCCCTGGGTGCATCCCCGGGACGCTTGCTGCGGCAAACGCTCACCGAGAGCCTGTTGCTCTCGATGAGCGGCGCCTTCTTGGGTTTGATGTTCGCGGCAGGCCTTACTCATATCCCGCTCGCAGCGTGGCCCAAGGGGTTCGTGCAGCCGGCAAGCGTGCATCCGGACGGGAAGGTTCTCGCTTTCACTGCCCTGCTTGCACTCGCGACCGGGATATTCTTCGGCGCCATCCCGGCGTTGCATCTCGTTTGGAAGAATGACGCATCTGCGCTTCCGCAGGGGCGGGCAACCACAAAGTCCCGGGAGCAGATCCGCAGCGGATCGATCCTGGTTATCGTTGAAATAGCCCTCTGTATGCTGCTCGTCGCTGGTTCTCTGAATATGGCGTTCTATTTCGGCCGCCTGATACATAACGATCCAGGAATGAACCCGCAGAACGTGCTCTCCATGGCCGTTTCACTCTCGAAGGATCAGTATTCTGACCCCAAGAGCAAATTGCGTTTCTACCACGATCTGTTGGAGAAGCTATCCGCACTACCCGGAGTTAAGAGTGTAGCCGCCACCCTGGTCCCTCCTTTCTGGGGTGTGGCCCCCAGTGGTAAGTTCAGCTACGACGACCAAGCGACCGGAACCGCTGATGGCGAGCCAGTCGCTAATTTCCTGTATGTGACGCCCGGATATTTCGCCACCATGCAGACACCCATACTCCAAGGTCGTAACTTTGGATCCCAGGACAGGCTCGATTCGCCGAAGGTGGCAATCATCAATCGTGGAATGGCGAACAGGTTATGGCCCGGACAAAGCGCACTCGGCAAAAGCATCCATTGCGGCAAGGATCGCGACTTCGTCATCATCGGCATTACCCTCGACGTTCCCTTCCTGGGACTTGCTCAGGCCGTGGGCAATCAGGTCTACACGAGCATCGAGCAGGATCCGCCATCAGGTCTTAGTGTCCTTCTGCGCACGCAGGGCGAGCCATTGGCTTACGTTGAATCCGTTCGCCGGGCCGTAATCTCCATCGACCCGGGCCGAGCCATCTCGAACATTACTTCGGTTCAGGCGTTGGCTGACCAGACCATCGCCGGGCAGCGCATGTCTACTATCGTCATTGCCATCCTCGGAGCCCTGGCTCTTCTTCTTGCCTCTATCGGGATATATGGGGTAGTTGCTTACTCGGTGAGTCGTCGCGAGCGCGAATTCGGTATCCGGATTGCTCTTGGCTCGAGCCGGTCCAACATCCTCACGCTTCTCTTCTCCAACATCTTTCGCCTTGTCCTCGGCGGAGTGGTCCTTGGTGGGTGCTTGACCTTCGCGATGCGCGCTTGGGTTGCATCGTTGCTTGGAGCAAGCCATGAGAATACCCTCGCACTTGCGGTTTCTGGATTATTGCTCTGTTTCGTGGCTGCTCTGGCAACGCTTATCCCCGCACGACGTGCCTCTCGTGTCGACCCCATGCAAGCGCTCAGGAGCGAGTGACGGCGGGGCCGGCGTAAATGTAACTGTATCTTTTCTGATATGCAGGATTTTACGAATTGAGGAGTGAAGGGCCGGCGCCGGTGCGGGGTCTGTCGAGCGACGCGGCAGCTTTCATCCAAAGCAAACCGCGTTGTTCGCCGAAATAGGGTATCCTATCGCCGCAATCGTTCCGGTTTTTTGTGACCGATCGTGCTATCCGGCACAAGGCCGTTTTTGCATTTCACACTCGTACGGAAGACACATGATCAATCGTCGAAGTTTCCTCCAGGGTTCCGGGGCTGTTGCCGGCTTGAACGCGATGGGTCTGTCAGGGTGCACGCGGCATGTGATGGCCCCCGTCGCGCCCACGGTGACGGGTGCACCGGCGTTGCCGTTCTATGACGCGGTTGGACCGATCATCCCGATCCGGGCGGATATGGACCGCATCTTCCGCATTACCGTTTGTACCAGGCCGTTCCGGCCGGCGGGTCCGCGGCAGGATGTCGAGCGGGTCGGAGATAAGGTTGTCGTACACAACTACGGCCACGGTGGGAGCGGCTGGTCGCTTTCCTGGGGGTCGGCGGATGTGGTCGTGCGGAAGGTGCTGGCGGAAGGGAGCGCGCAGCGCGAAGTGGCGGTGATTGGGGCCGGTGCACTGGGACTGACGGCAGCGCTGACTGCGCAGCGGGCGGGGTTGAAGGTGACGATCTACGCCCGGGAGAGAGCGCCCTACGTGCGGTCAGTGCGCGCGACGGGCTCGTGGACACCGGACTCGCGGATTGCGCTTGCCTCGGCGACAGCTGCGGATTTTCCCGCGCAGTGGGAGGCGATGGCGCGGACTTCGTTTGCGATGTATATGAGCTATATCGGCGTCGCAGGTACTCCGGTTGAATGGACGGATCGGTACTCGCTTTCGGATGGGCAGCACCATGGTCATCCCGGGGAAGGACGCGACTATGTTGAGTACTCGGACCGTATCGCGGACCTTACTCCCGGATCCCATGATCTGCCGCCGGGGACGACTGCATTCCCGACTAAGTATGTGCGGCGTTCCACGTCGCTGACCTTCAACGTGGCGGATTATGCGCGACAGTTGATGACTGATTTTCTCATCGCAGGCGGGACGATCGAGACGCGGGAGTTTCATACCCCGCAGGAGCTTACGGCTTTGCCGCAGCGCACCATCATTGACTGTACAGGGTATGCGGCACGGCAGCTTTGGTCGGACGAGAGCATTGTTCCGGTGCGCGGGCAGATCGCCTGGCTGATTCCGCAGGACGGCGTCACGTATGGGTTGTACTACAACGGTTTGAACGTGCTGGCCAGGCGCGATGGGATTGTGCTGATGCTGAACAAGCCCGGAGAAGATGCGGGCTGGAATGACAGCACCGAGTTGCCGGACCGCGCGACAGCGGAGGAAGCCGTGACTGTCCTGCAAGAGCTTTATGGCCGGATGGCTAAGATGCAGCAGGCAAGACCCTCATAACGGTCGCCCATACGGGCCCCTGTATGATATGGGCGGCCCGGTACTTCAGCTGGAGCGAAAACGACGTGAAGGCATCCAATCCAATATGACTTCACCAGATACTGCCGCGATCTCACCAACCGCCAGCGAACATGCCGTCCGTTTCGGTTTCGAAAACACCTATGCTCGGTTACCGGAACACTTCTACGCGCGGCTGGATCCGACGCCGGTAGCGGCCCCACGCCTGGTGAAGTTGAATGTGGAACTGGCGCGGGAGCTGGGCCTGGATCCAGACGCGCTGGCGAGCACGCGCGGGGTGGAGATTCTGGCCGGTAACCGGGTGGCCGAGGGGGCCGAGCCATTGGCGCTCGCCTATGCCGGGCACCAGTTCGGGCACTTTGTGCCGCAGCTCGGCGACGGCCGCACCAATCTGCTGGGCGAGGTGCTGGGGCGCGACGGAGTGCGCTACGACATCCAGCTCAAGGGCTCGGGCCCGACCCCATTCTCCCGCGGAGGCGACGGCAGAGCGGCGCTGGGTCCGGTGTTGCGCGAGTACATCGTGAGCGAGGCAATGGCGGCGCTGGGCGTGCCGACCACCCGGGCCCTGGCCGCCGTGACCACGGGAGAACGGGTGCTGCGCGAAACAGCATTGCCTGGAGCGGTGTTGACCAGAGTGGCAGCGAGCCACCTGCGCGTGGGCACCTTCCAATACTTCGCAGCCCAAGGGGACACGGAAGGGACGCGCAGGCTGGCAGACTATGCGATCGCCCGGCACTACCCCGAGGCAGCACTGGCGAAGCAGCCGTACCGGGCGCTGCTGGATGGCGTGATCACCCGGCAGGCGCAGCTGGTCGCGCAGTGGCTGCTGCTCGGCTTCATCCACGGCGTGATGAACACCGACAACACTTCCATCTCGGGCGAAACCATCGATTACGGCCCCTGCGCCTTCATGGAGGCCTACGACCCGGTCAAGGTGTTCAGCTCCATCGACCATAACGGACGCTATGCCTATGGCAACCAACCCCACGCCATGCTTTGGAACCTGACACGTTTGGCGGAGGCGTTGCTGCCTGTTCTGGAGCAAGAGGCGGGCAACGGAGAGGCCGCGCTGGCCTCGGCGAAAGAGGCGCTCGCCGCCTTCGGGCCGCAGTTCCAGGCAGCTTACGGCGCCGGCCTGCGGCGCAAGCTTGGCCTCTTCACGGAGCGCGAGGGTGATGAAGCGCTAAGCCAGGACCTGCTCACGCGCATGGCTGCGAACAAAGCCGACTTCACCTTGACCTTCCGCCGGCTGTGCGATGCCGCGGCCGGGCCAGATGGCGATGAGGGCGTACGCGCGTTATTCGCCGACCCGGGGGCGTATGACACGTGGGCTGGTGAGTGGCGCCGCCGCCTCAAAGAAGAGCTCATTTTCGGATCGGGACAGGACGAGGCGCGCGCTGCGGCCATGCGGATGGCAAGTCCGGCATTCATCCCGCGCAACCACTTGGTGGAGGCCGCACTCGATGCCGCGATGCGGCGGCAGGACTTCCGCCCGTTCGAGGAGCTACTGGACGTGGTGTCGCGACCCTACGAAGATAGGCCTGGGTTGGAGCGGTACGCCACGCCGGCCCGTCCCGAGGAATGCGTCCTTCAGACTTTCTGCGGCACTTAGAGCGGTTCCACGATTACTGTGCCCCATCCGGGCTCAGCGAGGTGGGTCTTTTCTTGGGGAAAAGCCCCGTCTGAATCATCTTTGCCGGTGACACCTATCGTGGAACCGCTATAGGGGGCGTGACCGCTATCTCATTTTTCTGTCTGAGGCTGCCAGGTGTCACCGGGGTGAAGGGCAATCATGTTGGCTCCATCAAGAGATGCTGAGCGAACTGCTGCGTTGAAACGCTCCTCCGGTTCGCCGTAAGGCTCGTCGGTCAGAGAAAACGTGTTCCAGTGAATACCCAGGACTTGCTGCGCTCCGCAGTCCAATGCAATTTGCACTGCTTCTTCTGGATCGACGTGCCTGCGTCTCCATGAACCACCTCGGCTCATAGGCACCAATCGGTAGGATGGCGAGCGCAAGGGGCGAGAAACGTTCACGAATCTCACGGAAGATCTCGCCATCGCGATATGCAGTATCGCCAGCGCAGTAGATGATACCCGCGGGTGTTTCGAGCACAAAGCCTCCCCAAAGGGCCATGCGCCGATCACCAAGCCCGCGAGACGACCAATGATAGGCGGGCACGATGGTGGCGCGGATTCCGTGCGGCAGCAGAAAGCTGTCCCACCAATCCCCTGTCTTTACCTCCGCCTGAGCTACCGCGCTACGAATCACCGTGCCGTTTCCAAGGGGGCTGAGGATCGCCGGGCGATGCACATCCCACAGGTGCTTGATGGTCGAGAGGTCCATGTGGTCGTAATGATTGTGGGTAAGGAGAACGGTATCGATGGGCGGGAGATCTGCCAACGCAATGGCAGGGGGATTGTGGCGGAGCGGGCCCATGCGGGTGAACGGGCTGGCGCGTTGGGCCCATACGGGGTCCAAGAGAATGTTGCTGCCGGCAACCTGAACCAGCAGAGACGCGTGACCGATGGCTGTGACCAGTAAGGCCTCAACATGAGCCGGCGGGCGCAATCCGGAGCACGCGGGAACGCTCTTAGGCCACGCCGTTCTCTTGCCCAGGAGTTTCCAACGCAGGAGGTCAAGGATGGTCTTGTCAGAGGCAGGCAGGCCCGGATGGAAGAAGCGATGGCCGTCGAAGTGATCGGACCGTGGTCCATTGTAGTAACGATTTGCCATCGTTTTCCTGTCTGTGCGGAAGCCGGACACTGGGCAGCGAATATCGCGGTGTCTTTATGGCGGAAGGGATTGTCCTCCGGGAGAGGGTCCCTTTATTCGTCCGGCAAGGCGCTACCTAAAGGTTGGTTTCGGTGGAGCACACACTGACTCAAACCAACGGCTGATGTACACCTGAGCATGAGCTTCACCGCAGTAATGGCGAGCTCCCGCCGCGTTGGCGGTTTCGGTGTTCCATCGGTGCACGGTAAGTTCGGATTCTCCGCATCGAATCACGAACCAGCGAGTGGGGTTACTGGTCACCAGTCCACAGACTTCACATCTAAATTCCTGTACGGTTGCCATGCATTCGTTTCCTCACGGTGGGTGGTAAGACTTCGCCTGCATAATTGAAACACACCGCGCAGCGTGAGACCTGCAGTTTGCGTTGATGGGGAAACCATCCCGGGGGCGATTCGCTCACGGCACATTCGCTTGTGCCCGAGAGTGAAACTGCAGGTCCGCTTCTGTCCCACGGCGCGCTCCACGGCATGCCGGGACAGGCGGGGCAGGCGGGATGACAAATTTGAGGGCGGTGGCCCACCTTGGCATGGGTGGAGGTGGATGGACACAGTCAACACTACGTGAACCAACCCGGTTTCGCTGGCCGCCTTCTTTTCAACGCATTAAGGTCGACTTTTCAAAAGTTCCCTACCCGCAAAATCTCTCCTAACCGGGGCAGGCAGAGTGCGGTCTAATGTTGCGCATGGACATGAACGACCAGGCGGCGATTCAGGCAGTTCTTGCTGGAGACAAAGAGGCCTACGCCGGATTGGTCGTACGTCATAGCGGGAGACTCTTTCGGGTGGCATTTCGCATCACCGGCAATGAGGCCGACGCGGAAGACGTGGTACAGGAGGCGTTGCTGCGCGGGTATCGAAAACTAGAAAGTTTTGAGTCCCGTTCGGATTTCGGCACGTGGATTTACCGGATTGCGGTGCGCTGCGCGTTGGACAGAATTGGCGGCAGCAAGGTGGACGAAAGCAGCCGGATCGGCGAGACAACGGATGGAGAGCAGGACAGAGTGCAGATTGCGGACCAGGCGGCAGGCCCGGAACGCCTGTTGTTGAGCGGCGAGATCGGAGCCATGCAGGAGATTGCAATGCATGCGCTGTCTGCGACAGAACGTACGGCTTTCGTGCTCCGGCACTTGGAAGATCGCACCACGGAAGAGATCGCCGCCGTGATGGGCATTCCACCCAACACTGCCAAACAATCTGTGTTTCGCGCCGTACAAAAACTACGACGCCGGCTAGCGACATTAAAGGTAAAAACATGACGCATCTGAGTGAAGAAGAACTGATCGCACATGCCTACGGCGAGGGCGAGATGGCCGCGGTGAAGCGGCATCTTGAAGGATGTGCGCAGTGCTCGCATACCTACACTGCGCTTGAAAGCGACCTCGCTGAAATGAAGTTTGCAGAACCACCGGGCCGCGGCGCCGGCTACGGCGAGAAGGTATGGGCATCCCTCTCCGGCTCGTTGCCTGCGTATGAATCGGCCAAATGGAACTGGCTTCGCGGCGGGCTGTGGAGAGGTTTGAGTTACGCCGCAGCGTGCGCCTTGCTGTTGGCATGTACATTCGTCGGTGGCCGGCTATGGGAGCGCAAGCAGGCGCAGCGCAGTGCGAAGGTCAGCTCCCAGAAGAAGGAGCAACAGGTCGCGCATGTGCCGCAGCCCGCGCGCGTCGTGGTGGTGGTTCTTAGCGATCACCTGGACCGCTCGGAGCGGCTGCTGGTGGAACTAAAACATGCCGATGCCGAGAGCATCGAGATGGCATCTCCACTGCGGGATGAAGCGCGGAGCATGTTGGCGGCGAATCGCATCTGCCGGCAAAATGCCCGGCGTCAAGACGATCCAAGGTTGGCCACCGCGCTTGATCGCCTGGATCATCTGCTGGAGGAGCTTGCCAACCAACCCGGTGACTTGAACGTGGCAACCCTCGCCCGGCTGCAAACGCAAGCGAACGCAGACGGCTTGCTCTTTGAGGTGCGTGTGCTGCGTTCGCGATTGCCGGATCAACAGACGGCCGCAACCGGCCACACGAAAGGGGGCACGATATGAGTCGTGGAGTCGTTTTTCGTTTCGCTCTTTGCGGAGCATTGGTATTTGTGCCGGTCACGGTACTCGCTCAGATGGGGCCGGGAGAGAGTTTTTCAGAAGGCGCAGCGGCGTCTGGAATAGAGCGGGGCCCCGCGGCCTCGGCCAACGCACAGGACAGCGGTCTCTACTCTAACGGTATGCGCGCGATCACAGATGCACGTTGGCTGGATGCGGAAGCAATTTTCACCAAGGTCGTCGCGCAACATAGTGAGCATCCCGATGGGGCGCTCTACTGGAAGGCGTACGCGCAGAACAAACAAGGGCAAGGGAGTGCTGCACTTGCAACATGCGCCGAACTGCGGCGCGACTTCTCTACCAGCAACTGGGTCCATGAGTGCGGCGCGCTGGAGATAGAGATTCAAGCGAAGGCCGGGAAACCCGTTGAGCCCAAAATTTGGAGCGACGATGACCTGAAACTGCTGGCGCTCAATTCGCTGATGCTGAAGGATGAACCGCAGGCCCTGGCGCAGCTTCAGGAAATTCTCAATGGCGACGCCAGTGAAGATCTAAAGAAGAAAGCCATGTTCATCCTGGGACAACATTATTCGGATGCCACCTATGCGCAAATCGTCCGCATCAGTTATGTCGAAGGCGACGTACGCATTGCGCGAGGCGAGCAGCACGAAAAACCTGCCGGTGACACATGGGAGAAGGCGGTTACAGATCTACCGCTGGAAACCGGCTTCAGCCTGGTGACCGGCAACGGGCGAGCGGAGATCGAGCTTGAAGACGCTTCGACGCTTTACCTGGGAGAGAACTCGGTTCTCAGCTTCAACGACCTGCACACCACGAGTGGTGTTCCATACACCGAGGTCGCGCTGCTTACGGGCACTGCATCGATCGATATCAAGCCATATATCTACGGTGAAAAGTTTGTTTTGAGGACGCCCACGGATCTCTTCGGCACCAACTATCCGCACAAGCTCTTCGCTCGAATCAACAGCTATATTGACGCCGCGACGGTCACTTCGCAGGAGCCCGAGAACATTCAATTTCCCCAACTAGGAGGGAAAGAACTCGGCGAGGGCCAGACGTTCACCTTGCACGAGGGGCATCTTCTCGACACGCGCGGGCCTGATCCTTCCGGTCCATTTGCCGAATGGGACAAGTGGGTAGCAGACCGGGTTGCGCAACGAACGGCGGCGATGGCCGACGTGATGAAGGCTGCCGGACTGACCACGCCGCTTCCCGGCCTGGCAGGCATGAAGGGACAGGGTACATTCTTTGCCTGCGCGCCTTATGGGACCTGCTGGGAGCCGGCGACCGCCGATGACCGGCAGCAAGCGGCCGACAAAGTTTCCAAATCCCGGCCGTCTTATGCTGCAGGGTGGCAGTCCGCACATCTAGTGCAGGCGAACTTCGTCCGCTCCCCCGGGTTTCGAACGGCGCAGATAATCGATCCGCTTACTCCTCTTGATCCGATGAATCCAGATGCCTTCTCTCCTTGTCTTCCGGCAGCCGTTCGTTACCGGGTGCAAAAGGATCCGGTCACCGGCATGGCGAGGGTTGTAAGTACGGGGCTGGGAGGCACCAACGCAGTCCCATGGGGCTGGGCCGTATGTCACGCTGGAGGCTGGATTCAAAGGCGGCATCGCTATGTCTGGTGTGTAGGTGTAAAGAGACACCACCTTGAACCAGTGCGCTGGGTCAAAAGCGGGCATAAGGTGGGATTTGTCCCCATCCATCCCTTCGACGTCAAAGGCCGGCCTCCGATCAACCGCAAGGGAGAGGTCTTCGCGGTGAACAACAAGAATGGCTTGTCGCTGGAACGGGTCAAATTCGAGCCTGACCACAAGATTGATGTTCTCAAATCGCCACCGCGAGAGTTTCGCACTACCTATCTCCGTCCGCTGTCGCGAGCCGAAGCTCCGCATATGGAAGCTCACGTAATCAAAGAACCGCTTCCCGGGAACAGGGGCGCGATTGCCAAGGTAGCGAATGTTCCAATTCGATTTGACTCCAAATCGCAAAACTTCATGATGTCGAAAGAAGTGATGCGTGGAGGCAAGAGCGTGACGGTTTCCGCACCGATCTCGAACCGTGGCGGGACGCTGCAGGCACGGGGGGGCGGCTTCGCTGGTGGGCATGGCAGCTTTGCCGGTGGGCATGGCGGCTTCAGCGGCGGGAACGCTTCGCGCGGCGGCGGTGGAAGTGGGGGCTCAAGCGGCGGTTCCCACGGCGGCGGTGGAGGTGGAAGCTCTGGTGGCGGCGGCTCTCACGGGGGCGGCGGCGGCGGATCGAGTTCAGGCGGCGGCGGTTCTGCTGGCGGCGGTTCTGCTGGTGGTGGCGGTGGCGGCCATCACTAAGGACTTCTGCAGAAGCCCCGCGTAATACTGGGGGGAAGAGCGGGGAGCTTCCCCTTGGCTTCAGGTATTTGGAAGGGAGGAATATGTCCAGGCCATCCTATGAATCCGGAATCATCGATTCCGACGCGATACTCGCTACTTCGTTAAAGAAATGGTGGCCGCACAGAGAACACGAATCAAATAGCGTGAAGGCCTTTTTTTGTTTTTGCAGCATACATCGGTGGCGCGAACTCAAGATCCAGCAATTCTTACCGCAAGGCAAGGAAGTGCAGTTTTGTCACTGGTGTTCCAAAATTCGAATCAACGGAGTGATCTACGAGCCCTAGGTCGCGCATAGGGCGCAAGCAAGGCTCTCTACTGCGTCTTCATAAACTCACGCACCAGCGACGCAATCTCATCTGCTTTGGTATCAAGCGCGAAATGTCCAGCTTCGAGTACGTAGACCTGCGCGTTCGGTACGTCCTTGCGGTAGCGTTCCGGCTCGCCGAGATCGAACGAGAGATCGTGCTTGCCCCAGAGGACCAAGAGCTTGGGCTGCGTTTTTTGTAGCCATGCCTGCCACGTCGGATAAGCATCGACGTTCGTGCGGTAGTCATAGAAGAGATCGCTTTGAATTTGCGCCTGCCCGGGCGCGTTCAGAAATGCGTACTCATCCGTCCAAAGATCCGGGTCATAGAGCTCAATCTTCGGATCATCTCCGATATGGCGCGTCTTCGTGGTGGCAAGCGATAGCAGGTTTTTGCGCAACCCCTCTTCATGAGCGGACCGATCCGCCCAAAATGCTCGTCGTGTTGCCCAGTTCGCTCCCAAGCCTTCGTTGTGAGCGACGGCATCCTGAACGATGAGAGCCTGCACCCGCTCCGGCTTTGTTAATGCCATGCGAAAACCAACCGGCCCGCCGTAGTCCTGCATATAAAGCGTGTAACGCGACAAGCCCAGGGTTTGCGTGAAGCCGTCCATGACGGAAGCGATGTGGTCGAAGGTGTAAGCGAACTGCTTCGGGTCGGGCCAGTCGCTATGCCCGTAGCCCGGATAGTCGGGGGCAACCAGATGGTAGTGGTCAGCAAGCCGCGTCAGCAGCGGCTGAAACATGCGCGAGGACGACGGAAGACCGTGCAGTAAAAGAATGGTGGGAGCGTCCTTCGGCCCCGCTTCCCGATAGAAGATGGAGAGTCCATCGACCTTCACTGTGCGATAAAACACCTGCTGTTCCATTGGCTTCTCCTTGTCTGGGCGCCCATGCCGAAGGTGCCAGCGAGCAAAACCGCGAGAGCCGGAAGGATGGATTTCGTCGTACGCACACATCCTCCGATTGCTACTCTGCTACTTCGAAAATGACATCGAGTTCTACCGGCATCCCCAACGGAAGGCTGGCAACGCCGATTATCAGCCGAACGGATGTTTTCTCTATGCCAAAGACATCGCGAAAGAGGTCCGAGACAGCGTCGGCGACTTTGGGTTGGTCGAAGAAGTCCCCGAAGGTAGCTAGGAAGACTCCGAGGCGGACGACGCGAGTCACTCGATCGAGTGAGCCCAAATGCTTTTTGGCCGCGGCGAGGACGCTCAAAGCCGCAGTGTAGGCGGCTGCCCGTCCAGCCTCGACGTCGAGCTCTTTGCCCAGCCGACCAATAAACTTCGGCTTGTGGTCGACAACTGGGAGCATTCCGCTAAAGAAGAGCAGGTTGCCCGTCTGTACCGTCTCGACGTAGGTGCCAAACGGCGTGGGGGCGGCTGGGAGCTCAATGCCAAGGTCGAGCAGCCGGCGTTCCGCACTGCTCTGCTGAGAAGCTTTCGGGCTTACCACCGGTGCACCTGCGCACCGCGGTCCACGTGCACCACCTCCCCGCGATCCGGAAAGGCCTGGACGACAGCTGCTGCGATGCCTTGCGAGGCGCCGGTTGCCTTGACTGTCTTCTTGAGTGCCATATCTGCGCCCTGTCGTTTTCGCCTGGCTCTGCTGTTTGACCTGATAACTGTGAGCCGATGCAGTTTACTTTTACAAGTAAAAAGATTTCCTTAACGCTCGTTCGGACGCTTAAAACATGAAATTTAATTGTGAAAAGCTCGGCTTCCTGCAATTTCCACCCGCTTCGACACCAAGCGCTTCATTTGGGGCGGAGTTAAGCACAATTTGGACTACGAAAGTAAAGACGGCTTGATGAAGTAGTCTGACCTGTTGGATTTGCTGGTCGATCTCGCAAAAAACTCAAAAAGCTATGGTGGGCTTCGCCATCTTTCTCGACCCACGTACGCTGAGGCGAACGTGGGGCACCCGTCCTATTTCTATTAGTTCTGTTGTAAAGACAGACTTCTGCTGGCCTGCCGGTTCGGAAGGAGTTCCGACGCCTAGGTGCATCGGATGAATCGAGATTCAGAGGGAGAGAGCAGTGGTATCCCAAATCTCGCGAAAAACGAGCGAGATGTGGGGCACCCGTCCTTCGTCAGGGAACGAGAGCCAAACCACTGCGGGGCTATCAATCGCCGGCATGGGAGGATGAAGCGAGCGGTGCATCAGGGCGACGGCGTTTGAAACGATTGCTGAGGCGATCGAAGTAGAGATAGATGATGGGCGTGGTGTATAGCGTGAGCACCTGGCTGAAGAGTAGCCCGCCGGCGATGGCAACGCCGAGGGGCCGGCGCAGTTCGGAACCCGTCCCAGTGCCGAAGGCCAATGGCAGGGCGGCAAACAGGGCGGCCATGGTGGTCATGAGGATGGGACGAAAGCGCAACATACAGGCCTCGAAGATGGCGTCGCGCGTGTTCTTTCCGTGTTCGCGCTCGGCGATCAGCGCGAAGTCGATCATCATGATGGCGTTCTTTTTTACGATGCCGATGAGCAGAAAAATACCGATGATGGAGATCACATCGAGTTCACTGTGGAACAAGATGAGGGCGATGATGGCTCCCACGCTAGCCGATGGCAATGTAGTGAGGATGGTGATGGGGTGTACGAGGCTCTCGTAGAGCATGCCGAGCACGATATAGATGGCAAGCAGGGCGGTGAGAATGAGCAGCGGCTCGGTAGAGAGAGACTTCTGGAAGGCCTCAGCGGTGCCGGCAAAGGTGCCGCGCACGGCCGCTGGAACACCGATGCGCCGTTCCATCTGGTCGATTAATAACGTCGCCTGTCCGAGTGAGACTCCAGGCGCGAGGTTGAAGGAAACGGTCACCGAGGGAAAGAACGATGAGTGATTGATGGCCAGGGGCGAAGTGGAGGCGGTGGAGTGGGTGAACGCATTGAGTGGGACGACGCCGCCCGTATTGGAGTGCACGTAGGTGGACCTGAGGGTGCCTGGGTTGAGCAATAATTGCGGGGCAGCCTGCAGAACCACGTAGTACTGGTTGAGCGACGTGTAAATGGTGGAGACCTGCGACTCCCCAAAACCGAAGTACAGCGAATTATCAATGAGCTGCGGAGTGATGCCGTAGCGCGCGGCCGATTGCCGATCGTAGGCAAGCAGCATCTGCAAGCCGCGGTTCTGCTGGTCAGTGGTCACATCCTTGAGCTGCGGCATCTTGAGCATTTCGTTGTAGAGGCGGGGACCCCAGATGCTAAGGTCTTCGACGGTGTCGGCGGAGAGCTGGTACTGGTAGGCTGCGTTGCTCTGGCGGCCACCCACGGAAAGATCCTGCGACGCCTGCAGGAAGGTCGAGGCGCCGGTTAGCTTTTCCAGTTTAGGCCGCAGGCGATCGACCACATCCGAGGCACTGATGCCGCGTTGGTCGAGGGGCTTCAGGTGGACAAAGGTAAAGCCGGTGTTGCTGGCGCCCCCGCCCGGGCCGCCCTGGCCTCCGGTGAAACCGATGACGTTGTCCACGGCTGGATCGGCCTGAATCACCTTTTCCACATCCAGAACAGAGTCTCGCATGGACTGAAAGGAAGCGTCCTGCGCACCCTGGAGTCCACCCTGGAGGCCCCCGGTGTCCTGCAAGGGAAAAAAGCCCTTGGGTACACGGCCAATCAGGACGACGTTTAAGGCTAATGTCGCAAACAAGGTTACGATTACCAGGACCGGATGATTGAGCGACAAGGTTAGAGTGCGGCGATAGCCGGAGAGCAGCAGGTCAAAGGCGTGCTCAAAGGCGCGGTAGATGCGGTTGTGCTTTTCGGCCGCCTGCGGCTTGAGCAGCCGGGAACACATCATCGGTGTCACGGTGAGCGAAACCAGCATGGAGACGGCGATCGAGGTGGTCAGAACAAAGGCAAACTCATGGAAGATGCGGCCGACAATGCCACCCATGAAGAGGATGGGGACGAAGACCGCGATCAGCGAAAGGCTCATGGAGAGGACGGTAAAGCCGACCTCCTGCGCCCCTTGCAGGGAGGCTTCCATGGGGGGCACGCCTAGTTCAATGAGCCGAGTGATGTTCTCCATCACCACGATGGCATCGTCTACTACAAAGCCGGTGGAAATGGTGAGCGCCATCAGTGACAGGTTGTCGAGGCTGTAGCCCACCAGGTACATGACGCCGAAGGTACCAATCAGCGAGACACCGACGGCCACGCCGGGTATCAAAGTCCCGCGCGGACTGCGCAGGAAGGCAAAGACCACGGCGATGACCAGAATGACGGAGATGAGGAGGCTCCGCTCGACGTCGTTGACCGAGGCACGAATGGTCGTGGTGAGGTCAACCAGGATGTCGAGGTTGTCGCCGGCGGGAATGGAGGCGCGCACCGAAGGCAAAGCGGCCTTGATGCGATCGACGGTGGCAATTACGTTGGCGCCGGGGAGGCGGAAGATGAGCAAAATGATGGCGGGCTTTTGATTGACGAAACCCGCGGAGCGAAGCGTCTGGACGGAGTCGTAGACGTTGGCGACATCGCGCAAGCGGACGACACCCCCATTGCCGTTGGAGCCGATAACGAGCGGTGCGTAATCCGCGGCCTTCGAGATCTGGTCGTTGGCGGTGATGTCGGCGGTGGTGGCGTCGTCAGAGATCTGGCCCTTGGGACGATTGGAGTTTTGCTCGCTGATGACGCGGGCTACGTCTTGCAGGCCCAGGCCATAGTTGTTGAGCTGCTGCGGATTGGCGTCCACCCGTACCGCGGGTAGAGAGCTGCCGGCGACCTGGACCTGTCCCACGCCTGCGACCTGCGACAGCTTCTGGGCAATGACGGAGGAGGCGGTGTCATAGAGATCGCCCTTGCCACGGATGGGCGAGGTAAGGTCGAGCACCATGACGGGGGCGAGGGCGGAATTGATCTTTCTATATTGCGGGTTGGCGGGCAGGTTCGCGGGCAGATAAGTACGCGCGGCGTTGATGGCGGCTTCGACATCGCGGGCGGCGCCGTCGACATCGCGAGTGAGGTCGAATTGCAGGGTGACCGAGCAGATGCCGAGTGTGCTGGAGGAGGTCATCTGGCTGACGCCGGCAATGTGGCCGAATTGGCGCTCCAGCGGAGTGGCTACAGAAGAGGCCATCACTTCAGGACTGGCGCCGGGGAGCGTAGTGGCCACCGTGATGGTAGCGAAATCGATCTGGGGGAGCGAAGAGACAGGCAGGTTGAAAAAAGCAAGCAGGCCTGCGAGCGCGATGGCGATGGTGAGCAGCGTGGTGGCCACGGGCCGACGGATGAAGGGAGCGGAGATGTTCATGCGCCCGCAGCTCCGGAGCCCGGGTTTAGATTGGCGCCGCCCGTGGTTGCGTGCGGCTTATGCGAAAAGCGGGCGGCAATACGACCAAAGAAGATGTAGATGATGGGCGTGGTGTAGAGAGTAAGGACCTGGCTGACGAGCAGACCGCCAACCATCGCGATGCCGAGGGGGCGGCGCAGTTCAGAGCCGATGCCGGTGCCGAAGGCCAACGGGATGCCGGCGAAGAGCGCGGCCAGCGTGGTCATGAGGATGGGGCGGAAGCGAAGCAGCGAGGCTTCAAAGATGGCTTCGACTGGGTCTTTGCCATGCACCCGCTCGGCTTCGAGGGCGAAGTCGACAATCATAATGCCGTTTTTCTTCACGATACCGATGAGCAAGATGATGCCGATGACGGCGATGATGTCGAGTGACTGGCCGAAGAGGCGCAAGGCGAGCAGTGCGCCTACTCCGGCCGAAGGCAGCGTAGAGAGGATGGTGAGCGGGTGGATAAAGCTCTCGTAAAGCACGCCCAGTACGATGTAGACCGCGAGCAGTGCGGCGATAATGAGCAGCGCTTCATTGCCGCCGATCGCTGTGTAGGCGGCGGCGGTTCCCTGAAAGCCGACGATTACGCTGGCCGGCATATGAAGGCGTTCCTGTGCGCGCTTGACCGCATCGACCGCCTGTCCCAGCGAGGAACCTTCTGCAACGTTGAAGGATACGGTTACCACGGGAAACTGACCCTGGTGCGAGATGGTCAGCGGCGATGGCTTCATTTCGAAATGGGTGAAGGCGGAGAGCGGCACGGGCGTCGGCAGCGTGCTGGTGGAGGCGGCGCCCCCGCCCGAAACCTGACCCGAGGTTTGGCTCGCCGATTGGGACGAGGATGAAGAGCTGCCTGAGGTCGACGACAGGGCGTTGGTAGGCGTACCCGTCGACAGATTGGAACCGGTGGCCGAGGCGGTGCTGGACGCGTTGTTGACGGTATTGTTCTGAGCGGTCAACGATGAAGACGAACTACTGCCGGAGGTGGAAGAAAGTTGTGTGCCCTGGGTGGTTGAAGAGTTGGGGGTCGATGAGGCGGTGAGGGTATTTACCGAGCTGGCGGCGGAGGTGCTTCGGCCGGAAGTAGAGGCAGCCGCGCTCGCCGCCGTAGTGGTTGCAGAACCCTGGACATAGAGGCTATCGAGCTTTCTGGGGTCTTTCTGGAATTCGGGGAGGGTTTCGAGGATGACGTGATATTGGTTTGACTGGGTATAGAGGGTACTGATCTGGCGCTGGCCGAAGGCGTCGTAAAGGGTGGAGTCGATGGTATCGGCAGTGATGTTCATGCGCGAGGCGGTAGCGCGATCGATGGCGAGTTGCGCGGTGACGCCGTTGGGCTGGTCATCCGTGGCCACATCGCGGAGTTGCGGAAGGTGGCGCATGGCGTCGACCAGCTTTCCAGTCCAGATGCCTAGTTCGGCCGGATCGGGATCTTCCAAGGTGTACTGGTATTCGGTGCGGCTGGCGCGGTCGTCGACGGTAAGGTCCTGCACAGGCTGCATGTAGAGCTGAATGTCGGGGACGCTCCTGAGATTGCGGTCGAGACGGCGGATGACTTCGCTTGCGGTGAGGCCGCGAATGGAGGGGTCTTTCAAGTTGATCTGGATGCGGCCGCTATTGAGCGTGGTATTGACGCCGTCGGCTCCGATGAAGGAGGAGAGGCTTTGGACGGCTGGGTCCTTCAGAATTTCGTGGGCCAGTTGTTGCTGCTTGCGCGACATGGCGGTGAAGGAAATGGATTCCGGAGCCTGGGAGATGCCCTGAATGATGCCCGTGTCCTGAGTAGGAAAGAAGCCTTTGGGGATCTCAATGTAGAGGACGACCGTGAGGACGAGCATGGCGAACGCGAGGATCAGCATGGGTATTTCGAAGCGAAAGACCCAGCGGAGGCTGCGTCCGTAAGCGGCGATGATGCGTTTGAAGAGGCCTTCGGTGTAGTGGTAGAAGCGGGTCTGCTGGGATTCCGGGGTGTGGCGCAGGATGCGCGCGGCCATCATTGGCGTCAGGGTGAGGGACACGAAGGCTGAGATCAGGATGGTGACGCTGAGCGTGACGGCGAACTCGCGGAAGAGGCGGCCGACAATGTCGCCCATAAAGAGCAGCGGGATGAGCACGGCAATCAGCGAGATGGTGAGCGAGATGATGGTGAAGCCGATCTGCTGTGCACCCTGGAGAGCGGCTTGCATGGGCGGCAGGCCTTCCTCCAGGTAGCGGGAGATGTTCTCCAGCATCACGATGGCGTCGTCGACGACGAAGCCGGTGGAGATGGTGAAGGCCATGAGGGTGAGGTTGTTGAGACTGTAGCCGAGAGCTTGCATGACGGCGAAGGTGCCGATCAGCGAGAGCGGTACGGCAACGCTGGGGATGATGGTTGCGGAGAGGTTGCGCAGGAAGAGAAAGATCACCATGACGACCAATGCGATGGTGAGCATGAGCTCGAACTCGACATCGCGGACAGAAGCGCGAATGGTGTTCGTGCGGTCGGTGAGGACGGTGAGTTTTATCGCGACAGGAAGCGTGGCCTGCAGCTTGGGCAGCAGCTCTTCGATGCTGGTGACCACTTGAATGGTGTTGGCGCCGGGCTGGCGCTGGATGTTGACAATGACTGCCGGGGTCTCGTTCATCCAGGCGGCCAGCTTGGTGTTTTCGATACCATCGCTGACCCTGGCTACGTCGGTGAGCATAACCGGGGCGCCGTTCTTATAGGCAACGACGAGATCCCGATAGCCGGCGCTCGAGAGCAGCTGATCATCCGCATTGATCTGAAAATTCTGCGCCGGGCCGTCGAAGCTGCCTTTGGCGGAGTTCACGCTTTCGGCGCTAAGCGCATTGCGCACGTCTTCGAGATTGACCCCGTAGGAAGCCAGAGCGGTGGGGTTGACCTGAACGCGGACAGCAGGCTTCTGTCCGCCGCTGATGGTAACCAGACCGACCCCGCTAAGCTGGGAAATCTTCGGAGCGAGGCGGGTATCGACCAGGTCCTCTACGCGCGAGAGCGGCATGACCGTGGACGTGAGGGCGAGGGTAAGGACGGGCGCGTCCGCGGGATTGGATTTGCTGTAGACGGGCGGAACGGGAAGGTCGGTGGGCAGATAACCCTGCGCGGCGTTGATGGCAGCCTGCACTTCCTGCTCGGCGACATCGATGTTGAGGTTGAGATTAAACTGCAGCACGATGACAGAGCTGCCGTCTGAGCTGGTGGAGGTCATTTGCGTGAGCCCGGCTACCTGGCCGAACTGGCGCTCGAGCGGCGCAGTAACGGCCGACGACATGACCTGCGGGCTGGCACCGGGATAAAAGGTCTGAACCTGGATGGTGGGGTAGTCAGCCTCGGGCAGCGCGGAAACGGGAAGGGTGGTATAGGAGGCGAGTCCAATGACCAGGATCGCCACCATCAGGAGTGAGGTTGCGACGGGCCGGAGGACGAAGTTGCGGGACGGATTCAACGGGTTTGCCCGGCGTCACGCTTTCCGGCTAGAGTGCCAGCGGCATCGCCATTGCCGGTAACTGTCGCTTGCGGAGATTCCTGGATCTCCACCTTGGTGCCGTCCTGCAGTTTGTCGAAGCCGGTGAGCGAAACGATGTCGCCTGGGTGGAGGCCTTCGACGGCAGAGATGCCGCCATCGGTGGTCCGCTCGACAATGTTCTGGATGGAGGCAGTGTTGTTGCTGACCTTGTAGACAAACGCTTGCACGCCATTGCGCTGGACCGCTGCACTGGGGATCAGCAGGGTGTTATGCAAGGTGCTTACCAGCAGGCGGGCGTTGACGAACTGGTTGGGATAGAGGGCGAGATCGTGGTTGTCGAACTGGGCGCGGAAGCGGATGGTGCCTGTGGTGGTGTCAACCTGGTTGTCGATGGTGAGCAGACGGCCGGTGGCGATTTCGTTCAGCTGCGAGCGGTCGAAGGCGTCGACGGGTAGGTCCGTTCGGCGCAGAATTTGCGACCGAAGCTGGGAAAGGTTGTCTTCCGCTACGTTGAAGACCACTGTAATCGGCTGCAATTGTGTGACCACGACGAGTGCATTCGAGTTGCCGGCGAAGATGGTGTTGCCGGGATCGACCAGCCGTAGGCCCACGCGGCCAGAGGCCGGTGCCGTGAGATGGCAATAGCTGAGTTGCACCCGCTGGTAGTCGACTTGCCCTTCATCGTTTTTGACCGTACCTTTGTATTGCTCGACAGCCTGCTCCTGGTCTTCCAGGGTCTGGCGGGCGATGGCGTTCAGCGCCGAGGCTTTCTGATAGCGGGCCAGATCGATCTCCGCCTGCTTTAGCAGGCCTTGGTCGTGCTGTAGGGCGCCTTCCGCCTGCTTGAGCTGGGCTTCGTAGGGCCGGGGGTCCATCTCAATCAGCGACTGGCCTCTGCGGACCATCTGGCCCTCGCGATAGTTGACGGCGATGACTTTTCCCGTGACCTGGCTGTAAACGCTAACGGTAGAGATGGGAGTGACGGTGCCGAGGGCGTCGACGTGGATGCCGATGTCGCCCTCGCGGACCGTGGCCGCCTTGATGGTGACGACGGCGGGCTGGTTGAGTGCGCTCTCGTCAGGTTTGGGCTGGGGCTTGTGGGCAACCAGCAGCACGACGCAGAGTACCAGCAGAGCGATGAGGAGGATGCCAAGCCAGGGGCGACGTTTGCGTCTGCCGACGGGCGAAGCACCAGTGAAGGGATCAGGATGCACGCTCGCTTCTGGACTCTCCATGGGTGCTGGACTCCGCCGATGATTAATTTGTTAGGTAGGTCTTACCAATACTTTAACAGCCGGCTGATTGGATGATGGAGTGCTCGCGGGGATCGATTTTTTTATTGGGAGCATGGCCAAGTGGAGCACATTAGAATTTCTTCCCGATCTCTAGTGCCGCTGTCCATCCTCGCTACTTGTTGTCCCTGAGAGGGACGAAGAATGTTCTTGTTGCATTTGACTTTGGTTAAAATGCGAAATTCTCCCTCCCAACCCGGAAATCAATCATGGATGGACGCGGCGATTGCTGCTGGATAAACTGATAGTCTGCACGTCCCAAATCCGGAAACGTGAGGATTCACTCCGACTTCATGGCGTCTTCACTGTCATTCCCAGGATTTGTGTGGAAGAATCTCAAGCGCCGACGTCTAAGGACTGTGCTGACACTTTTCGGGATTGGAATGGCCATCGGCGCATTTGTCGGCCTGGTGGGCTTTTCCCGTGCCTTTGAACAAGGGTGGATGCGCATCTACTCGAGCAGTGGCATCGACATTGCCGTCATCCAGCAGACCTTTCTGAATACCTCGATGGATGAGTCGGTGGGAGCAAAGCTGAAGGCGGTACCTGTGGTGGCCCAGGCCACGCCCATGATCTACAACGTGATGGATCTGACGCCGGAGGTCAATGCGCTGGTCTATGGGTGGAAGGCGGACTCCTTCGAATTCCAATCATTGAAGTTGCTCTCAGGACAGCCTTTCCATGATGGTCAGGCGGAGGTGATGCTGGGCGATCTGCTGGCCGAGGATCTGAAGAAGAGAGCAGGCGATACGCTGGAGATTCAGGGCACGCCCTTCAAGGTGGTCGCGATCTACCATGGCGGCTCCGGACTCGAGGCTGGCGCGGTCATCATGCCACTCGACCAATTACAGCAGCTTAGCAGCATGCAGGGCAAAGTTTCGACGTTTCATGTGCGGCTGCGCCCCGCACCTCCGGGAGAAACAGCAGCCGAATATATGAAGCGCGCACAGGCACAAATCGAGGCTGCTCTTCCGGGACTGCGAGCAGTGCCCGCTGCTGAGCGCGCCAATAACAACCAGTTTGTGCGCATGGCGCAGGCTTCTGCCTGGGGCACCTCTTTAATTGCCTTGCTGATCGGTGTTTTAGGAATCGCCAACACCATGGCTATGTCGGTCTTTGAGCGCACCCGGGAGATCGGCATCTTGCGTGCGCTGGGCTGGAAGCAACGCCAGGTATTGGTTCTCATCCAGATGGAGGCCGGGGTGCTTGGTTTAGGCGGGGGATTTGTTGGCGTCGCCCTTGGATGGTGCGCCCTGCAGGTGCTGGCTCTCCTGCCGCAAACCGCGAGCATTGTCTCATCGTCGTTTCCCTGGGTGCTTTCCGCGGAGGCGATGGGAATCGCCGTTCTGGCGGGGCTGACGGCCGGGGCGCTTCCCGCGTGGCGCGGCGCCAGACTTTCTCCGGTGGAGGCGCTGCGGCATGACTAGTCCTGCTCTGGAAGTGCGCAATCTCCACAAGAGCTACGACGAGGGGCGCATTGAGGCCCTGCGCGGTGTGGACCTCTCGTTCTCTGCCGGCGAGTACGTAGCCATCACCGGATGCAGCGGGAGCGGCAAATCAACGTTGCTGCACATGCTAGGCGGTCTGGACAGTCCGACCAGCGGCGAGGTTCTCTTCAGGGACGCCAAGCTCGGCTCGGGTATCGACCTGGACACCTACCGGGCCCGGAACGTGGGATTCATCTTCCAGGCATTTCACCTGATGCCGACCCTGCGGGCAATCGAGAACGTGCAGGTGCCGATGATGTCATTGAACCGTCCCGGAGTCGACCGCGCCGCACGGGCCGAGGAGTTGCTCGGGGAAATGGATCTGAAAAAGCGAGCAGGGCAATACCCCAACCAACTCTCGGCCGGAGAGCGGCAGCGTGTCGCGGTCGCGCGCGCGCTGGCGAATGATCCGGAGATTCTGCTGGCCGATGAGCCCACCGGCAACCTGGACAGCGTGAACTCGGCGCGAATCATGGAGATCCTTATTGGGATTCAAAAGCGGCGGGGGATGACCCTGATCGTGGTGACGCATGAGCGAGAGATCGCGGCCGCCGCGCCCCGGCTGATTTGCATGCGGGACGGAAAGGTCCAGGCATGAGATTCGACACTCTTGCATTGGCCGCAACCATGTTCTTTCCGGCGCCTGCCAAGACTGCAGATGTCCCACAGACGCTGGCGGCGGCACGGCAGCAAATCATGACAGCCGACTATCGCCTGAGCGGACACCTGGTGCGCGTGGATGAGAACGCGGCCCGGACCAGTTATGGTGTCAATATCAAAGCGCACTGGTTCCCGGGCATACTTCGAGTGCTCTTCGAGGTCAGTTCTCCGGCCACAGCGCGGGCTCACGTGCTGCTGGAGATGCACCCCGGGGGAATCACCACCATACAGATTGCTCATCCGGGTGACACGGCGGCGACTGTCTTGCCTTTTGACAAGTGGACCGCCGGCCCGTTGGGAGAGGGATTCAGCTACGAAGATTTCATCGACTCGTCTTACTTTTGGCCAGGACAGACGGATATGGGAGAAGCGAAGTTCGGGGCGCGCAATTGCGAACTGCTGAAGAGCACGCCGGGGGCAGGAGACAAGACCCACTACGCGGAAGTAAAGAGCTGGTTGGATCTGGGAAGCGCCTTTCCGGTGTACGTGGAAAAGACCCTGAAAGGCTCGGGGATGGTGAAAGAGTTCACCTACTTCGGGCTGAGACGGACGGAGGGCGTTTGGTCGGCGACCCAGGTGGAAGCGAAAATCCGCGGCCGCGCCGGTTCAACCCTGCTTATCATCGATCACGGCGCGGCAAAGGCGCACCTCGATATGAAGGATTTTGATTCCGCACAACTAACGCATTTCTAGGATGGTGTATGCACTACTTTCTCTCTACCACTAGCTTGTTAGCGGCCTTGGCGACGACCGGATTTCTGTATCAGTGGCTCGGCGCGCATTACGACCGATTGCGCTATGCCAGCAGAGGACGGTGGATCGATATTGGAGACGGACGCAGGCTCTACCTGCTGGAAAAGGGATCGGGCGACGTCACTGTGCTGTTTGAATCGGGGATTGCAGCCACCAATTTGAACTGGTTCCACATCCAGGAACAGGTCTCGCGGCTTGCCACCACAGCCTCCTACGATCGCGCCGGCCTGGGCTGGAGTACCCCGTGCCGGACCGCGCGCACACCGAGAAACATCGCCGGGGAACTGCATCAGCTGCTCGATCGGGCCGGGATCAAGCCACCGTACATTCTGGTGGGACACTCATTCGGCGGGCTGGTAGTTCGGAGGTTTGCGCAACTATACCCGGAAGAAGTGGCCAGCGTCGTACTAGTGGATCCAATGCGCTGCGACGAATGGCCTCCGCTGGACCCGACAAAACAGGCGATGATCGACCGCTGCCTGAAACTCTCGAGTTATGCAATTCCGATTGCACGATTGGGATTGGCGCGGCTGGCGGTGACATCGCTGTTGTGCCGCTCCGGGCGCATCGCCGGGCGATTGGCTCGCACTGCCGGCGATGGGGGCAAGCATGTGCTGGGGCGAATCAAGAGCGAGATGAGTAAGTTGCCACGGGAAGTTTGGCCCATCGTGGCCGCCCACTGGTCGCGGCCGGGTTACTACGCGGGCATGCGCAGCCATGTGGCGGCCGTGCCGGATACGGTGCAGGAAATGCGCGACTCTGAGCCGATCCGCGGGATTCCTGTGATGGTGTTAACGCCGGGAAACTCGAAGCCACTCTCAGAAGATTGCCTAAGGCGGATCGGCGACAACGTGCAGCAAGTGATCGCACCTGCGAGCGCGCATTGGATACATCTCGACGAACCGGGACTGGTGATTAATGCCATCCTGGAGAGGGTGACGGCCGCTGCTCCGGAAGCGATGGTCGCTACCAGTTGACTGGCGAGATCCGCGGGCGCGTGCTTCCGGGCCAGCCGGGCAGGACCATCAATCCACCTCTGCGGAAAACCGCTCGCGCAGAGCCCGCCGGAGCATTTTTCCATTGTGATTCTGCGGCAAGCCGCCTGCCTCGAGGATCCAAATGCGGCGCGGCGCTTTGTAGGCCGCGAGATTCTGCCGGCACCAGTCCAGCAGGTCCCTTTCGCTGGCCACGCAGCCCAGGTGCAATTCGACCGCCGCGACAGGAATCTCGCTCTTCTCTTTGTGGGGCAAGCCGAAGGCGACCGCGCGGGCCACTGTTGGATGAGCGAGCACGGCTTCTTCCAGTTCGCGGACGTAAACCGAATAACCGCCCGACTTGATCACGTCTTTCATGCGTCCCACCAGCCGGATTAGCCCGAGGCGGTTGCGGGTGGCCAAGTCACCCGTGCGCAGCCAACCATCAGGCGTGAGCAAGCCTTTGCTGTCTCCTTTGTCCCCCCAGTAGTGCGGAGTAAGTCCGCGGCGGCGGATCTGGCACTCGCCAGTCACCCCGGCTCGCACCCGCTTGCCATTTTCATCGACCACGCGAACGCGAAATGGAGGCACGGGGAAACAGAGGTCTCCGCTGCCGGGCAACAGCGACAAGTCCACACCCATCATGGCGAGGCCGCCCAGTTCCACCATGCCGTATCCGTTCAAGAGTACCGGCGGAACGCGTCGCCCAAACGGCAACCGGAAGAGCGCGCCGAACTTCCGCAGGCGTTTGCGGACTTCGGAGGGCAGATGATCGCTGGCGGAGAGCCACGCGCGCACGCTCCGCAACCGGGCGGGTTCCGGATTGCTCTCGACCAGCCGGATAAACATCTCGGGCACGCCGACGAAGGTGGTGATGGCAAAGCGCTCGACAAGGTCCAGCGCCCCCGCGACGTCGAAACGATCGAGGAAGCAGCCGCGAATGCCCGCCATCAAGCCGTAGAGCGCAATGCTTACCGCCATAATGTGGGACCAAGGCAGCGCGATGAGCGCGAGGTCCCTGGGCCCAAGAATGAGTCCGGCCAGCACCGTAGACGCCCGCGCCCCCAGCAATGCGTTGCTGGAGAGCGCCGCTCCCTTAGGAAAACCGCTTGTGCCTGAGGTGTGGAATATCGCCACGGTCGCGGCCGGGTCTATCCCAGTCGGCGGAAAAGACGTCCCCGTGTTGCCGGCGCGTATAAATCCATCGAGTGTCTCTGTCTCGTCGTCTGCTTGTATCCAGGTGCGCACAACCAGCGCTTGGCGGTTTGCGATATTACGTTCAAAGACTGCTTTGTCGGTCACCAGTATTTCCGTGCCGCTATCGGCCAGAATGCGGCGCACTTCGGCGAGCGAGAGAAGCGGATTCAGTGGAACTGCGACACCTCCGGCGCGGATGATAGCCAGGAACCAATGAAAACATCGCCGGTTATTGGTGCGATAGATGCCGACGAGTTGGCCTGGACGCAGTGCGATCGAACGACGGAGAAAGGCGTCCATGGAGCATACGTCGGCATGCAGGTCAGCAAGACGATAATGGCCGTCTTCCCCAACTGCGACTTCGCAATCTCCTTTGCGTCGAACCAACTCGTCCAGGAAGTTGGCCACCGTGACGTTGCTGTCACGGGAGAGTTGAAACTGCTTGAAAATGTTCATTGGGCTGCAACAGGCTTGCGTCCCCAGTCGCTGGCGACACAGTACTGGAAGAGGCGGTCCAGATAGTCGAGCACCGGTGGCGGGTATACTCCGGCAGCCTGCAGCAGGCGGTCGGCATTGCTGGTATCGAACTGCATGCGCATGGTGAAGTAGTCGCGGTAAGCACGGCCGTCGCGCAGCACGCGGCGCTTGCGTCCCCATAAAGATAGGAACAGCAGCGGCCGCAGCGCGGCGAAGAAGAATTTCGGGTCGACGTAACGCGGCTCGGGCACGTGGAAGTAGTCCGCTGCGCGCCGGGCGACCTGCTGAATGGTCGCGCTGCCACGTGGCCCGGCGCAGAGGTGCACGGTGCTGCCCAGGGCGGCCTCATCGAAGAGAAGCTGTGCAACTGAGGTGGCGACAAAATCGACTGGCACGATGTCCAGCACGGCATCGGGATAGCCAGGCACCGTGCGCCACAGGCGGCGCGCGTAGATCTTGAGCGGCCAATACAACATCTTGAAGCTCGAGGTCACGCCGGTGCGGGAATCACCCACGATGATGCTGGGACGGAGAATCACGCCCGGCAGCGAGCCGAGGTAGGACTGGACCAGTGCCTCAGCCTCCGCTTTGGTCTGTTCGTAGGTGTTGCGGTAGCTCTGGCCCACCGCGAGCTCGTTCTCACGCACCAGGTCGGCGCGCTCGCCGGCCACGTATGCGGTACCGACATAGGCCAGGCTCCGCAGTTGCCGTGCGCCGGCCGCGAAGTCCAGCACACGGCGCGTGCCCTCGACGTTGATGCGGCGTGCTTCGTCCAGCGAATGATCGAAGCGCACGGTAGCGGCGCAGTGAATCACGCGCGTCGCCTCCGCGGAAAGCCGGCTCCAGGCAGCGGCGTCCATCCCGCAGTTGGGCTGGCCAACATCTCCGGAATAGACCTGGACACGTGAGCGCTCGGCTCGGGGGACAATCGAATCGGCACGTTGCTCACCCGATTGGCCGACTCTGTCGCGGATCAGTAGCGCCAGCACGGCGTTCGGGTGCCGTTCCAGCAGTTCCTGCACCAGCCGCATTCCAAGAAAGCCGGTCGCGCCCGTGACAAAGATAAGTTCTTCACTAGTCATGCAGAAGCCAACCGCAGTGTTCGAACAACGAAGTCGACCCCCGGAGCAGAAGTGGTTTAAGGCACGATGCCGCGGAAGCCCGCTCCCAGAACTGCTTCGAACAAATTGTACCGTTTGTCGTTCAGCATTTGCGTGATGCGACCAGGGCCGCCCCTCGGGTGGGCGCAATGGCGAATTTCACTGCATTAGGGCGTGTGAACACTACTCGCTGCGCTTCCTGACATCCGCGTGGGGTGGATTGGACCTTGGGGACAGGTGCGGGATTGCTCCAAGGGGAATGGCAAAGGGGATCGTGACCTTGAATAAAGTTCCAGTCACACTTCTCCCATCAACGTAGATCTCCCCGCCATGATCCTCGACAATCTTCTTCACAATCGCGAGGCCCAGTCCGCTGCCTTCGGCCTTTCCGTAGCTCACAAATGGTTGAAAAACGGAATCCTGTATCTCCGGTGGGATACCGGGGCCGTTATCCCAGACGTCAATTTGCAAGTGAGCGTGATTTCCCATTGTGGTTATGACGACCAGTCCCGTGTCCGGAGACACCGCCTCACAAGCATTCAGGACGAGGTTGGCAACCGCCCGCTCGAGACGGTCGGAATCAAACCAGCCCCCGGCCAAGCCCCGATGATGATGCTGGATGGTAATGCGTCGGAACTCCTGCCTCACTCTTGTCATGTGGATGGCGCGCTCGACTGTTTCAACGATGTTTCGGACGGCGGGGCGAACAGCGTCACGATCCTTGGAGCACTCAAACAATGAAGTGACCAGTTCATTCATCCGCTCGATGGAGCAACGGATTTCCTGGTAAAACTCGTTCCTTTCTGTCTCGGTGATATCTGACTGGGTGAGAAATTCTGCATTCGCCAGGATGGCGGTCAAAGGAAGACGAAGATCGTGGCAAATGAGAGCGACCATTCTGCTTACGCCGGATTGCGGCTCCCGAATTGGAATATCTCTTCGAATGCTCCGCAAAGGCCTGGCCGGCAATAACCGTTCCCTACACACAGCTTGCTCCAACATTGAAAACCTCTTCCGGTCTGCGATGGGCCGAAGTTCAGAGAGGGAGAGCCCCTTTCCGGATTCGGCATGTACTCGTCTGTGGCCCTAGAATTCGGGATCTGAAGTCCCATCTTTGAGCTGTTCGGCCACAAACGGCGTAGTACGGATAAGACCGACGCCGCGGTTCCGCAGTTCTCTGAGGAGAGCGATCCCCGCGGCGTCGGCGAATGAGATGTCCGCCAGCTCGAGGGATAACTGAACATCATCGGGGAAAGTGTGCAACTTGCATGCAGTGCGAAGCTCTTCGACCCAGGGACCGGTTATCCGGCCTTCTACCCGAAGAGTTGCCGCAATGTTTGATGATTCGACAACCGTGATCCTCAGCATCGCGGTTCACCTCATCGCCTCTGGACTCAGTAAAGCAATCGGCATGCCATCACGAGATCAGACCAGGCCTGAAGCGATCTCCCGCGACCCAGCCGAGGCCGCCCGAGCCAATATCCCTTTATAATCAGTACGTTGGGAAGGTTTTCGGTCATCCGTCCGCGCTCCGGATCCCAGGATACGCAGACGGCTGTTTCCTCCGGGGGGCTGGACTGAGAGCCGGAGCCACCGCATTCGGTGATCACGCGCGAGTTGGTGTAAGAGGAACTACGACTGGCGGTGGCGCGATCCCTTGATGCCGAGCTTAGCCATCCGGTGGCGAAGCGTGTTTGGATGAAGATTTACGATCCTTGCCGCGCCCTTTGGACCGTCAACCACTCCACCGGCATGTTGAAGGGCGGCGAGGATATGATTTCGTTCTACCTCGTCCAGCGTGAGGAGTGGCTTTGGAGACTTGAGGTCCGCTTGCTGATCTTCTGGAGCATAGGCCTCCAGAGCCTCCAAGCCTTTCGCAGCCGCGGCAACCGGCATCAGATCGCGATCCAGCCGGAGGGTCGGGTCCGCCGATACGATAATCGCGCGCTCAATTACGTTCTGCAACTCGCGAATATTTCCCGGCCATGGATAATTCACCAGATTTTCCATCGATTCCCGTGAAACGCCGTCGACCTTCTTTCCCAACCGCTTGGAGAACTGGGACAGGCAGAAAGCCACGAGTTGGGGAACGTCGGAGCGGCGTTCTCGCAACGGAGGTAGCTCGATGGGAAACACGTTGAGGCGGTAGAACAGATCTGAGCGGAATCGGCCCGCCCGGACTGCTTCATCCAGATTGCGGTTTGTGGCGGCAATCACACGCACGTCCACCCGCAAAGAGTGGCTGCTCCCTACCGGCTCAAACTCGTGCTCTTGCAGGACGCGGAGCAGCTTCACTTGCGTCTCCAGGCTAAGCTCCCCGACTTCATCCAGGAAGATTGTGCCGCCGTTGGCAAGCTCGAAGCGGCCGATGCGCCGCTCGAGCGCTCCAGTGAAGGCGCCTTTCATGTGCCCAAACAATTCGCTCTCCACCAAACCAGCCGAGATGGCGCTGCAGTTCACACTCACCAGGGCACGACCGTTGCGGGAGCTTCGGCTGTGGATCGCGCGCGCCACAAGTTCCTTCCCCGTCCCCGTTTCTCCGTAAATGAGCACCGTCGAATCCGTGGGAGCGACCTGCTCCACGGCGTGGAGCACTTTCAACAGAGCGGGGCTATTACCCACGATCTCCTCGAAGTTGTGCTCCGCGCGCAGTTCCTCCCGGAGATAGACATTCTCCTTCTCCAACCTTGCCTTCAGGCCGGCAATCTCCTGGTAGGACTGCATATTCTGAACCGCCAGTGCAACCTGGTTCGCCACTTCCTGCAAGAAAACGGCATTCTCATCTGAATACCGATCCCTCTGCTGGCTCACGATGCTGAGCAGCCCGATACACTTTGCCTGAAGAACCAGGGGCACGACGCACATCGACTGGATACCTTCTGCGGCAAGACGTCGCTCATTGGGATACTGCTGCTCTTTTTTAAGATCGCGGCGCACGAGAGGTCGCTGATGGTCGAACACCCAACTACCGCAGGTCTCGTTGCGGCTCAACTCCAGCCCCGGATGAAAGTAGTCCGAGAGCAGTTCTCCCTCCAAAGCCAGGAATCGGAAAGAATCCCTCTCCGGCAGATAAAGGGTAATTGCGCATCGGTCAAATGAGATGAGAGGATGCAAGGCCTCGGAGATAGAACGCAGGAGTGCCTGCTGGGTGAGATTCGTAATGATGGCATTGTTGATCTGAAGCAGGATGCGGTTCTTCTCTTCACTCTTGCGCAGCGCCTCTTCCGCCTGTTTCCGCTCCGTGATATCGATAAACGTGATCACGGCGCCTAGGGTCTTACCTTCGCGAATGATGATGTGAGACCAAAACTCAACGGGAAAGCTCGTGCCATCCTTTCTCCAATAAACCTCATCGTCCCCGTGGACGTTCTCGTTTTTTTGGAAACCAATATAGATGGGACATTCTTCAATTGGATATGGGGTGCCGTCTTTTCGGGTATGGTGTTCCAGCGCGTGCATGTTTTTCCCGATTAATTCGGCGGGATCGTCGTATCCCAGAATGCGCGCCGCTGAAGGATTTGAGAAAAGACAAGTGCCTTCTGAGTCGCAGCCACAGATCGCTTCCGAAGCGGAATCGAGTATCAGGCGGACTCGCTCCTCGCTATCGAGAAGAATGTCTTCCGCCCGCATCCGCATGGAGCTGTCTTCAGAAAGCGACATAGCGAAATGTGGCTCCTCGGGGCCCGGAAAAAAGAAGAAACGCCGTCACTTGCCATCAGGCTGCTGGACTATGCTTCCGCCAAGCATCTTGGGATAACACTATATAGAATACTTCCTCAATTTTTCGTCAGGGTGAACGGACACGGTCTGCTTCGCTACGTGGCCAGCATTCTGTTAGGCGCAATCTGCGTTGAATTGGTGCGCGGAGCGCTTGCGCCCCTCCGGATTTACCAGACTTGGGTCTGGCGAATGAAGGACACCTCCGCTGCAGCCACCACCCCGCCACGGACTGCTCGCTTTGGAGCCTGGGATACAATTCGTATCGCATCGCTTCCGGGCTTGTTCACGACGTATGCCTCTGGTAGGGGCTCTCTGCATGAAAAACAAGGTTGCGGCTCACCTCTCTATGTCTCAGATCGCTCTGGTAGTGCTCTTGGCGTTCGCCGCAGGTGCGTCGCGGGCGATCTCTCAATCCGCCAGTGCTACTTCACCACAGTCAGCAGAAGCAACGCCAGCCCCGGAGCAAGTGGCAGCGGATTCATCGCGCGTGACACCTGGTGGGGCAACGTTTACGGTCCCCGCCGGCTGGTCGATGGCGACCGGTAAGGACTTGGTCATACTCAATCCTCCGGAGACCGACACTCACATCGCCATCTTCGACTCCGTGGCAACCGATGCTAAATCGGCGGTCGCCGCCGCATGGGCGGCCTACAAGCCCGCAGCTAATCGGCCCCTGAAGCTGGTTACGCCACGTCCCGCACGCGAAGGATGGGATGAGCGGCAGGTATTCGACTATGAGACCTCTCCCAACGAGCGCGCCGTCGTCGAGGCTCTTGCCCAACGCGCCGGCAGCACCTGGACTGTGGTCATTCTGGACGGAACCGACCCAACTGTTGAGAAGCGCAGCGCCCCGATAGGGCTTATCTTCGAGAGCTTGCGCCCCAAGGGCTACAAGCGCGAAACATTTGCAGGTCGAACGGCCCAACCGTTGGATGCGGCGCATATTGAGCAACTCAAGCAGTTCGTCGAAACCTCCATGCAGGAACTGGGTATTCCCGGAGTTTCCATGGCCCTCATCGACCGAGGCAAGGTCGTGTATGAGGGAGGGTTTGGTCTCCGCGAGCTGGGCAAACCCGAGCCGGTAGACAAAAATACGCTGTTCATGGCGGCGTCCAACACCAAAGGGATGACGACCCTGCTCCTCGCAGAACTCGTAGACGAGAAAAAGTTGAAGTGGGATGAGCCGGTGATTGATGTCTACCCGAGCTTTAAATTAGGCAACCCTGACACCACAAAAAAGGTCCTGGTCAAGAATCTTGTCTGTGCCTGCACTGGATTGCCACGGCAAGACTTGGAGTGGCTTTTTGAGTTCAAGAATGCCACGCCGGAATCCACTCTCGCATTGCTCGGGACCATGCAACCAACCAGCAAATTCGGCGAGGTCTTTCAATACAGCAACCTGATGGCGGCGGCGGCCGGATATATCGGGGCGCACGTGGTGTATCCAAAGATGGAGCTTGGCGCTGCTTACGACCTGGCGATGCAAAACAAGATTTTTAATCCGTTGGGAATGAAGTCAACCACCTTCGACTACGCGCGAGCGCTGGCAGGCGACCATGCCAGCCCACACGGTGACAATGTGGATGGCAAACCTGCGGTCGCGAATATGGCCTTCAACTACTCGATCCGGGCGGCGCGTCCCGCTGGTGGAGTGTGGACTTCCGCGGACGATCTCATCCGTTACGTGCAACTTGAGCTGGCGCTGGGAAAACTACCTAACGGCCAGCAATTGGTCTCCAGAGAAAACCTGCTTGAGCGTCGCGCCCCGCAGATTGCCCTGGGCGAAGATTCGAGCTACGGGATGGGATTGATGGTGGACCGGAAATATGGCGTGCCGGTGGTAAGTCACGGCGGCAGCATGGCCGGCTATAAAACCAACCTCTATTTCCTGCCTGATTCGGGCATAGGGGCGGTTTTGCTCACTAACTCGGATACCGGGGGTATGCTCTTAGGCCCGTTTAGCCGCCGTTTGCTGGAGGTTGTTTTTGACGGTAAGCCGGAAGCAGCCGGTAATGTCGCGTCCTCGGCAGCAGCCTACAAAGCAAGTCTTGCCAAAGAGCGGGAGCGACTCGTAGTCCCTGCCGATCCTGCCTTAGTGGCTCGTTTGGCCAAGAGTTATTCCAGTAAAGAACTCGGTGAGATTGAGGTACTGAACAAAGATGGAGTCACCACCTTCGATTTCGGCGAGTGGAAGAGCGCGGTGGCATCACGAAAGAACGATGACGGAACCATCTCGTTCATCACCACCGATCCCACCAATAGTGGGTTCGAATTTGTTGTCGGTGAACGTGGAGGCAAGCGTGTGCTGGTTATCCGCGACGGCCAGCACGAATACGTCTTTACCGAGACCGCTTGACTGCGCCGCGTCTGACTCTGATTGCACAACCGTAGCTACGTCACCCACGGACAAGGTTTGGGGAAGGTTGAAGGGAAGATAATGGCCTTCCTGCTTGTGCTTAGGGAAGTTGAGAGGAGAAGGCGCTATGCCGCGTGCCGTGAGATTCGATCAATACGGCGGGTTTGAAGTCCTGAAAGTTGTAGAGGTCGACCGGCCGATACCGGGGCCGAGGAGGGTCCTTGTCCGGGTCAAGGCTGCGGGCATTAATCCGGGTGAAGCCTCTATCCGGAAAGGACTGTTTGCCGAACGCTGGCCTTCGACTTTTCCTTCCGGGCAAGGCAGCGATCTGGCGGGGATCGTGGAGGAGGTCGGCGCAGAGGTGAAGAATGTAGCCGTGGGTGATGAGGTGATTGGATTCACCAACAACCGGTCGAGCCAAGCCGAGCTCGTGGTAGTCGAGGCCGACAACCTTGTGCCGCGTCCTGGAAACGTTTCGTGGGAGCAGGCCGGCGCCCTGTTCGTGGCCGGTACCACGGCATACGCCGCTGTGCGGAGCGTCGCCCTCAGCGCGGGTGAGACGGTCGTCGTCTCGGGTGCGGCGGGTGGGGTAGGCTCGATCGCAGTGCAGCTGGCCAAGGATGCCGGCGCCAGGGTTATCGGCGTGGCCGGCGACGCGAATCACAAGTGGCTCACCGAACACGATGTCATTCCTGTTACGTATGGTGATGGTGTTGAGGGACGGATACGCGCTGCATGCGGAGGAAAGGTCGATGCCTTCATCGATACCTTTGGGGACGGGTACGTCGAACTGGCGCTCAAGTTGGGCGTCGCCAAGAGTCGAATCGACACCATCATCGACTTCGCCGCGGCGGCCAAGTACGGCGTGAAGACGGAAGGAAACCACGAAGCAGCGAATGCCGAGGTGCTTGCGCAACTCGCCGGGCTACTCGCCAGCGGCCGCCTTCAGATCCCGATCGCCAGGGTATATCCCCTGGCCGAAGTTCGCGAAGCGTATCGAGAGCTCGAGCAGCGTCACACCCGCGGCAAGATTGTGCTTGAACCTTAGATAACTCCCTCATCCAGCGCGCTATTTTTTGTCTCGCATCCACGGAGTGAAGGTAAGCCCGACCAGTAACCCGTCTGCATCGAGAAATCGGCTCACGGTCTGACCCCAAGGTTCTTTCTTGTTCTTGATCAGCATTCGATACCCCATGGATTCAAGCTCCGCTGTGGCTCTCTCGACACTATCCACGTCGAACTCAAGCCAGGCGTGAGGCGCCGGCAAACTATCCGGCCAGGCACTGTTACCAAAACAAGATTCCGCGGCTTGAGAGAGCGGCCAAAGAGCGAAATGCCTGGCGCCTTGCAGAGCGTCGGTATGGAGATAGCCGCCATTCTCCTCTTTGAAAGCAATCTGGAGGCCCTTAGCGTAAAGTTTTTGGCTGGCATCTACATCGCGGACGATGGGCCCAAAACCCGCGATGAACAGAACCCTGATCTTGTCTGGTGCTTGCATGGCATCTCCTCTTCGCAGGCTGAAGGTTGCTGACGCAGCCGCTATCCCGGTCATGAGTTCTCTTCGCGTCATGCGGAAACGATAACCCGAAGAGGACGATTAGCTCTTGAACAAATCGGACATTTGCAGGGTCGAATCAGTAGAACGTAACAGCACGGTTGGCCGCAGGTTGGCGAGACGATGGACCTCACGAGTCATGTGCGCTTGATCGGCGTAACCCACACTCGCGGCGAGATCGGCCAGGCTTTGCTCCGCACCCTGCTCGCGCGCGGTCTTAAGAAGACGCTGGAAACGCATCACTGACTGAAACGTCTTGGGGCCATAGCCAATGGCGGCCGAAAACCGCCGATGAAGCTGACGTTCGCTTATCCCGATCCAGCGGCTCAACTGCTCGATACGGCCGCCCGGACGGCGCGAAAGCCACCGGATTCCGGCCAAGACAGCCTGGTCGAACGGGGCGGAATGTTCCAACGAGGGCAAGAGCACTTGGCCGAGGACGGATCGCCGGGCAGCGGCGTTTGGCTGCTCAATCACCTTCTCCAGCCGTATGTTTCGCATGGCACCCTCGACGGCCGCCATTGGAATTGTCTGGTTGAGCAATTCCGACGCAGGCATGCCGAGCAGGCAGGATGCGCGACCGGGATGCAGCCGCGCTCCTGTGATGCTGCTTCCAGCCGGCAACTGGGCCAGCAAGGGAACGGTCCATGGACCGACCACTATGGGCGCCTCATCGTTTACGAGAACGATGTCGATGCATGCGTCGGGCAGTACCCGGTGCTCATAGACGCCGTGCGATCCACTGATCGTCTGGGTCCAAAAGCATAGGAAGTGGTCTGCCAGCGCCGCGGGAGGGGGGAACTCCCTGTATTCCGCGAGCGTCCTGGGCGCCTGGTCGACGGGATTCATTGCAATCCTGAGGTTCCCAACTGCCTGGATAAGTACTGGATGGTGGCCTCGTCTGCCTGCAACCAGTTCGCCCAGCGGAGGAAGCCGTGTATCTCGTTGGGAATCACGAGCTCTTCGAAGGGCGTATGCTGCTGCTCCAGACGGTGGGCCAATTCGACCGTCTGATCGAAGGGCACATTGCGATCGTCGTCTCCCTGAACCAAGAGAACGGGCGATTTCCACTTTGCTATGTCTGCATCCGGCGACGCGGCAAAAGCAGTCTCGATCGCCTGCTTCCACTCCGCACTTGCCTCATACCAATGTTCAGGAAGAGCCTGAGCCTTGGCCAGGAATGGAACCCAGTTCGCAATGCCGTGGAAGTCCACTCCTGCCTTGAAGACATCGGAGTTCCGAGCGAGGGCGAGGCCGGTGAGATAGCCGCCGTAAGATCCGCCCCAGATGGCGATACGGCTCGGGTCGACGCCCTCCACGTGCTGGAGATAGCGAGCCCCGGCGAGCACATCCTGGTACTCCGCTGCGCCGGCTGGGCCGGCATGCTCAGGATGCTGAAACGCTCTACCGTAGCCGATGCCCAGCCGGTAGTTTACCGAGAGCACGGTGAAACCATGAGCGGCCAGGTACTGGTTCACAGCATAGGCGTTGCTGTAATAGTCCATGTAATGCCAGCCCAGCAGCATCTGCCGCGGCGGTCCGCCATGGACAAAGATCACACCAGGTTGGTGCGCACTGGCGCCGGCCTGGCGAAATAGCTGGCCTTGGATGGTGAGGCCGTCCGGAGACTTGAAGCTGACTAACTTGGGAATGACGAGCGCGCTGGACGGATAATCCTTGGTGCTCCCGGTGTCGAGCGTATGGCTTTCTCCCGGCCGCGCGAGAACGTCCACGACTGCCGGTTGCTGTGCTCCGGCCGCAATGTACGCGACCTTGCCTTCCGTCAGCGCAGCCGGAGACCACTCGAGCGAGTCCCCGCTGGTCAGCGGTTCAGGAGCCGTCCCGTCCGTCCCGACACGAAAGAGGTGACGCCGATCCTCATCGTCTGCGGTTTTTCCCGTGTTCGCGCTATACACCAGGCTGCGGCGATCCGGGCTCAACACCACGTTCTCCACCATGAAGTGCCCTGGCGTCAGGAGGCGCGCATCGCCTCCCGCTGTATCTACGGCATACAGGTGTGGCCAATTGTCAGTCTCAGCCAGGAAGACCAGCTTGTTGTCTGCGGTCCAGAACAGTGGCTCATTCTCAGCGATGTCTGGCAGTGAGCCGGCTAGTGTGTCGGGCGAGCTCCAAACCTTGCGGCATTTTCCTGTAGCCGCATCGGCGATCCAGAACGCAAACGGATGCGGCGTTTGCACCAGAAAATTTTCGGGGGCATCGCCGCGGCTTGGCTGGCGCATGAAGGCGATCGAGCTGCCGTCGGGCGACCAGACCGGGTCTGAGTCAAAGTTGGTGGATGGGCCGAGGTAAAGCAGAGGCTGGCCCGACGTCGTGTATACGCCCACGAAGCTGTGATCGCCGCGGTTAGATACAAAGACGAGCCGCGTTCCATCCGGGGACCAGAGTGGCGTGTCATCCTTGCCGCGGTCAAAGAAAAGACGCTGGGCTTTGCCGGCGACATTGCTTCCACCCGGAAGCGGCGCCGCCCAGATTTGCCCGTCCTTCACGTAGGCCAGTTGTCCCGTGGAGGACAACGCGGGGCTGTCTCCTTCAGCTACCTGCACTGGCTTGCTCGCAGAGTCTGCGAGGGAGACCGACCAGATCGTGACTTTCGCCTCGGAGGGGCTGTTATCGGGATTTGGCGCGAGATTGCCCTGGGCGGGCCAGTTCTGGTCATGGTCGCCGCCGCGCACGTAGAGCAGCTCTTTTCCGTCAGCGGAAAAGGTGAGCTGGGTCAGCTCCTGTCCGTCGTCTGCGGTGTAATGCGTAAGCTGGCGCGGCTGGCTGTCTGCCGCGCCTGCGGACCAGATGTTGCGGACGCCGCGCACGTTCTCCACCCAAGCGCATCTGTCGCCCTTCTCGGAGGCAACTAATCCGCTGACATATGAGTAGCGGAGCACCTGGTCCAATGTGGGCGCGGGAGTGAGTGCGGGGGCAGCAAGAGCCGGCGGAGCCGCAACAGCCATGACAAACACAGCAATGAGCACAGCAGCTGAAAGCGCGGAACGGAGGATGAACGCGAAGGCCCGCATGCTATGTACGATACAACGATACAAAGACTGTTCAACCAGGACGCTACCTTCTTCGCGCCAAAGTGCCGAGGAGATCATCCGCGGTTGTCGTGATCGCCTTGCCTGCGAGATACTGTTGGCGCTCGTTGATTGGACCAAAAGCCATGGCAACGCAACGAGAGTCCGTCATCTTCGAGGCCGCGCTCGCCCTCGATCCGTCGAAGCAGCAGGCCTTCCTGGAAGAGGCATGCGGCAGCGACCTCGAGCTAAGGCGAGTGGTCGAGGATCTCCTGGCGACAGATGCACGCGCCGGTAGCTTTCTCGAACATTCGCCTCTCGAATTCATCGACAGGACGATGGTGTCAGGACCGGGACCGGGCCAGGACAAGATTGCCGTGTCGAGCGCCGGCGATCTGATCGGCCGAAGCCTCTCACACTATCACGTTACCGCCTCGATCGGAGCTGGCGGCATGGGCGAAGTCTATCGCGCCACCGATATGAAACTCGGTCGCGAGGTCGCTCTCAAGGTCCTGCCGCACGCAATGGCCCGCGATTGCGAGCGTCTGGCGCGTTTCCAACGCGAAGCTCGCGCTGTGGCAGCGTTGAATCATCCACACATCGTGACCTTGCACTCGGTTGAGGAGGCCGAGGGCGTCCACTTCCTCACGATGGAGTTGGTCGAGGGTCATCCGCTTCACCACCTCATCCCGGAAACAGGACTTCCTCTCGGACGAGTCATCTCCATCGGTGCCGCACTGGCTGAGGCGCTCAGCGCGGCACACGAAAAAGGCATTATGCATCGCGACCTGAAGCCAGCCAACATCATGGTTACGAGTGAGGGCCGGGTGAAGGTACTGGACTTCGGCCTCGCGAAAGAGACCGGTGCGACGATGACTTCGGCCGGGCTTACCGCAGTGGGCCTCTTGATGGGGACGCCGGCCTATATGTCGCCAGAACAGATAAGCGGTCAGGCAATAGATCACCGGACCGACATTTTCTCTCTTGGAATCGTGCTCTACGAGATGGCGAGCGGGTGCAAGCCCTTCCAAGGGCGCTCGCCGGCCGAGATTATGTCGTCGATCCTGCGCGACACTCCGCCAGCGCTGACGCATTTGCCCGCTGATCTAGCCCGCATCATCCGACGCTGTCTGGAAAAGGACACGCGCCAGCGCTTCCAGACTGCCCGTGATATCTGCGATGCATTTCGCGATCTAAGGGGAGCGGGAGTGTCCTCCGATCCGGCGCACGGCTCTACGCGGGCAACGCCGATTGCCTCTCACGCGGAACAGGGTTTCAGGGTAGCCGTGCTGCCTTTTAAGTGCAGCGGCGGCCCAGCTGAGCTCTTGCCGCTGGCGGAGGGACTTACTGAAGACATCGTCACCGGCCTGTGCCGATTCTCATACCTCCGGGTCACTTCGGTCAGTTCCAATTCTCGACACACCCATGAGGGTATAGATCTCCGAGCCCTGGGCAAGGAACTCGGCGCGCGTTACATCATGGGGGGCAGCGTTCGCCAGGCGGGCGCCAAGCTGCGCATCGCGGTGCAACTCGGTGATGCGAGCTCCGGCGCCGAACTCTGGGCGGAGCATTACGACCGCGCCTTTCGCCGCAAAGCCATCTTCGAGCTGTTGGACGAAGTCGTTCCTCGGATCGTCTCCACCGTCGCGGACACCCAAGGCGTTCTGCCGCACAGCATGAGCGAAGCAACGCGCCTTCGAGACCCCGAAGAATTGAGCCCGTATGAAGCCGTGCTGCGCAGCTTTGCGCACTTCCAGCGGGTGAATGCCGAAGAGCACGCCGCCTCGAGGCTGGCCCTGGAGCGGGCCGTTCAACAGGCGCCTGGTTACCCCGATTGCTGGGCTATGCTGTCCATGCTCTATAAAGAGGAATACACGCACGAGTTCAATCTTCGGCCTGATCCGCTGGGACGTGCATTCGCGGCTGCGCGGCGTGCGGTAGAGGCTGCGCCGTCCAGTCACCTCGCTCAGCACGCCCTTGCCGCTGCCCTGTTCTTCCGTCGGGAGGTGCAAGCCTTCCACACCACGGCGGAACGTGCCATCGCGTTGAATCCCATGGACGGATTCACAATGGCTTACCTGGGGTTCTTGATGGCCTACAGCGGCAATTGGGAGCGTGGCTGCGCCTTAACGGAGCGGGCCAGGAGCCTGAACCCCCATCATCCGGGATGGTACTGGTTCGCTCCCTTCTTCAATGCGTACCGCAAAGGCGATTACGGCACGGCGCTGGACATCGCTCCCAAAATCGACATGCCTGGTTTTTGGCGCACAAAAGTCGCCCTTGCAGCGGTCTACGGACAAGTGGGGGAACAGGAAGGGGCCGAGCGAGCCCTGCGGGGGCTGCTTGCACTGAGGCCGGACTTCGCCGCGGCAGCGCACGAGGAACTCGCGAAGTGGTGGGAACCACAACTGGTGGAGCACTTGATCGATGGACTCCGGAAAGCTGGGTTGCAGGTTGTCGGCTAGCAGCGGCGACGTGCTTCACACCCAGTCGGCATGGCGGACCGCACACTTGGTCCTTAGTGCGTGCCCATGCGGCAGGCGATGAGAAATGCTTGCACCGTCGCCTCGACATTGGCCTTGTTCTGGCCAGCAATGTCGAAGGCTGTGCCATGCGCCGGGGTCGTGATTGGGATTGGCAATCCGCCGTGGATCGTCACTCCCTTGTCGAATCCTAATAGCTTGAGGGCGATCTGCCCCTGGTCGTGATACAGGGTGACAATGCCGTCGTACTGACCGTCGCGTGCCTTGAGAAAGATGGTGTCGGCTGGGAACGGCCCGGCGACGGGATAGCCTTGCGCGTTCGCCTCGCTCACGGCGGGCGCGATGATGTCGATCTCTTCACGCCCGAAGGAGCCGCCATCTCCGGCGTGTGGATTCAACGCGGCGACGGCCACCCGCGGATGCTCGAAGCCGGCCGATTGCAGGGCGGCGTAGAGCAACTTGATCGGACTCGATAATTCGTTCCTTGGTCAGATAAAGAACAACGTCTTTGAGCGGCACATGTGAGGAAACACGAGAGGTCCAGAGGTCACCCAAGGTATTGAACTCGCAGACATAGGAGGTGACGTTTAGATGGTTGGCGAAGAAGTGTAGCTCGTCGGTGAACTTCATGCCGGACATTCCCATGGAGCGTTTGTTCAGAGGGGCGAAACAGATGGCGTCGATCAGGCCGGCGGACGCGGCGTCTAAGCACATCCCCAGAACTTTGAGTACCGAGTCGCCTGCGGCGCTGGACACTGTGGAGCGCGGAGCTTCTCCTTGACGGATACTCTCTACCGGCAGGAACAGCGGAGTGCCGTCGGGGAACGAGCGGATTTCGTCGAAATGGTTGACGGTACGAGTGGGAACGGTTACTCCGGCGATTGCCTGACCTTCTTCCCATAGCCAGGCGTCGCCGACTAAAACCACGTTGGCTTGGCCGATCACGTCGCGGCGGGTTAACAGCTTGGCTATCAACTCGGGACCGATTCCGGATGGATCGCCGAGGGTGAGCGCCACGGTTGGCTTGGGCGAATGGTTCAAGGAGTTCCTCTTTCTCTTTACACACTGCATGAAGGCGAGCCTGTCTGTCGAGGTGCCAGGCCATCCCCATAATCAAAGCCAGACCACCGGAGCCACCTCCCTTTGCCATCCCGAGCGTAGGCACCTGCGGTGTTCCGATCCGTCCATCCACATAACCGATCTGAATTACTTAGAACCAACCTTAACCTTGTCATCCCGAGCGGACTCCGGATTTCCTACCAGCTGCGCCAATCAACGGCCACGTATGCGGCTTTCTTTAAGGAAAGCCGCACGAGGTTTACCGACGCCACAGACCCTGACAGGAAATCCGGAGGTAGCCGAGGGACCTGCTGTGCGCCTTTCCCCCCAACGACTCCCTACCGACCCTACCCTCAAACCCGTGTCATTCCGCAACACCGCAGGTGCCTACGCTCGGCATGACAAAGAGGGTAGGTTAGTTCTGAAGTTGCAGATCGGTTACGGGGATGGTCGGCAAGCCGGAGCAGGCGAATGACGCCTGTTTGAAGGGTAGAGTGCTCAGGGAGCCGTTAGGGGAAAGGCGCACCGCAGGTCCCTCGGCTACGCTCGGGATGACAAGGTTGAGGTTTGGACTTGGCGTGGTTGTTCAGATCGAGTTACGTTGCAGGCAACGCACAAAAAGGCCGGGGCTTTCGCCCCGGCCTTTTGGCATTGCTTTTGCTTAGTTGCTGAAGAGCAGGATGCCAGTGGACTTGTCTTCTCCCACTTCGCTTACCGGCCGGTAGAAGAGCTGATTGTTATCGAGATAGACCTCGAGGAATGCAGGACGCTCGGAAATGCCGCCGGCGATCAATGCTTCCGATAGGGGATCCTCGACGTAGCGCTGCAGCGCGCGGCGCAATGGACGCGCGCCGTAGGTGCGATCGACTAACGTCTTTTCCAGAATCCACTTCTTGGCATCTTCGGTCACCGACAAGGTGATCGCCTTCTGAATCAGATTGGCGTTCAGCTGCTGTACCAACAGCTCCAGAATCTGGATCAGATCCGCATCCGAAAGCGACAGGAAGATAATGACCTCGTCCAATCGATTCAGGAATTCCGGATTGAAGGTCCGCTTCACCTCGTTCTTGACCAGCTCCTCCATCTTGTCCATCAGCAGGTCTTCCCTGTCGGACTGGAAGCCAAGCCCCTGCTTTCTCTGCAGGTGCCTTGCGCCGATGTTCGAGGTCATGATGATGATCGAGTTCTTGAAGTCCACGGTGTTGCCGAGGCCATCCGTCAATTGACCATCTTCAAAAACCTGCAAGAGGATGTTGAAGACATCAGGGTGCGCCTTCTCGATTTCATCCAGCAGCACCACGGAGTAAGGCGAGCGCTTCACCCGTTCGGTGAGCTGACCACCTTCCTCGTAGCCCACGTAGCCCGGAGGCGAACCGATGAGCTTGGAGACGGAGTGCTTCTCCATGAACTCCGACATATCGAAGCGGATCAGAGCCTTCTCGCTGCCAAAGAGGAATTGGGCCAAGGTGCGCGCCATCTCCGTCTTGCCCACACCAGTCGGGCCCAGGAAGAGGAACGAACCGATGGGGCGATTGGGCGACTTGAGACCCGCACGGGAGCGGCGGATCGCACGGGACAAAGCCGAAATCGCTTTATCCTGCGAGATGACCCGCTTGTGCAGCTCTTCTTCCACGCGCAGCAGCTTCTGGGTTTCTTCCTCTTTAATAGACGTGATCGGAACCCCGGTCCAGCGGCTGACCACATCCTCGATATCCTCGCGGCCTACGATGCCGGCGGTTGAGTCGTCGAGGTGATACTTGTCGCGCAGGGCGCGCAGGTTCTCGCGCTCCTTGCGCTCCTCATCGGAATAGAAGCGCGCCTTCTCAAATTCATGGTTGGCGATCGCATTTTCCATGCGATGGACAATGAACTTGATGCGCTTCTGCACCTCGGTGATCTCTTCCGGCAAGGAAGTCTGGCGCAGCTTGACGCGCGCACCAGCCTCGTCGATCAGATCGATTGCTTTATCCGGAAGGAACCGATCCGGGATATAGCGGTTAGAGTGAGAAACCGCGAAGTGGATCGAATCATCGGTGTAGCTGACCGCATGGAACTTCTCATAGCGGTCCTTGATGCCCATGATGATCTTGATCGCGTCCTCTTCATTCGGAGGCGGCACCTTGACCGCCTGGAAGCGGCGCTCAAGGGAGCGGTCTTTCTCGATCGACTTGCGATATTCTGCCGGCGTGGTTGCGCCGATGCATTGAATCTCGCCTCGTGAAAGAGCCGGCTTGAGGATGTTGGCCGCGTCGAGCGAACCTTCAGCCGATCCGGCGCCTACCAGGGTGTGCAGCTCATCGATGAAGATGATGGAGTTCTGGTTCTCCATCAGCTCTTTCATGATGGTTTTGAGCCGTTCCTCGAACTGGCCGCGGTACTTGGTTCCGGCGACAATGAGCGAAAGATCCAGGGCCAGGACGCGCTTATCTGCCAGGAAGCTGGGCACTTCGCCATCAGAGATGCGCTGCGCCAGTCCTTCGACGATGGCTGTCTTGCCCACACCAGGCTCCCCGATGAGCACTGGATTGTTCTTGGTGCGGCGGCAGAGGATCTGCACCACACGTTCCAGTTCCTGGTCGCGGCCTACCAGCGGATCGAGCTGGTTATCCATGGCCGCCTGGGTCAAATCACGGGAAAACTCGACGAGCAAGCTTGATTCACGGTTGCGCTGAGAAGGCGGCGCCTTCTCTTGCGTAGCCCGTGCCAATTCCTCACGAATCGCGAGCAGACGGAGGCCGCGTTCGTGCAATATCTCCGCTGCGAAACACTTCTCCTCACGCAGCAGGCCCAGCAATAGATGTTCTGTCCCAATATGCTTGTGCGACAGGCGCTCAGCCTCTTCAGCAGCATAGGCGAGCACACGCTTACATTCATTCGACAAGGGCAGATCAACAGAAGTAGAAACCTTCTCCCGAATCGTTGTGTGACCTTCAATCTGTTTCCGGATCGATTCAACCGAAGCATGGGAGCGGAGAAAGCGATTAGTCAGCGCTTTGTCCTCACGCAGAAGACCGAGCAGCAAGTGCTCCGTCTCAATGTATGGGGAACCAAACTGGCTGGCCTCATACCGTGCAAAGAAGATGACGCGCCGCGCCTTTTCTGTATACCGTTCGAACATGTTCCCCCTTGAAAAGCTGCCCCTGATCCACTCTTTCGACCCTTGCGGATCCTCAGAACACCAGTGGCAATTTTCGTCCTGTTCCATCTTCCCGGAGCCGTTAGCGCCGGGAAAACAACTCGGCTGGGAGCGGATATAAGCTTTTACTAATCTTATATCGGTTCAGCCCTTCCAACGAGTCACCCGTTTGGGTTAAACCGTTGGCACCGCAGCATTTCTCTGGAAATCGTGGTGGTTACGCCTCCGCCTAAACCGCAAGCGGAGACAATTCTTCGAGTTGCCCATGGGCCAACCGCAAAACCCGCTGACAACGCCTAGCCAAAGGCAGGTTGTGGGTAACCAGTATTGAGGTCAGACCATAGTTTGCATGCAGGCGTTCGATCAGGGCGAACAGGGCATCCGCAGTCTGGTCATCCAGATCTCCTGTAGGCTCATCCGCCAGCAAAAGCTTCGGCTTGGTAACCAGAGCGCGCGCTATCGAGACACGCTGCTGCTCCCCGCCGGAAAGTTCTCCTGCGCGATGGGTTGAGCGGTCCGCCAGTCCCACCTCGCCGAGCCAGTGTGTCGCCTCTTGCATTGCCTCTTTTTTAGACTTACCGCGCGCTAGAAGGGGGAGCGCGACGTTTTCAGCGGCTGTAAACTCAGGCAGCAGATAGTGAAACTGCCACACGTAGCCGATCTCGCGATTGCGAAAGTCCGCTGCCTCACCGGGGGACAAGGATCGCAAGAGTGTTGACGCAAAGTATACCTCACCTGCGGAGGACGTATCAAGCGCCCCCAGGATGTGCAACAGTGTGCTTTTGCCGGCGCCCGACTGGCCCACGATGGCCAGCATCTGCTGCCGTTTCACCTGAAAGTTGATGCCCTCAAAAAGAACCAGCCGACCCCGTCCGGTGGCATACTCTTTGCGCAGATTGCAGACCTCGACCAGAACCTCGTCGTGGCCGCGCGTCATCAGGCGGCCTGCGGTGGCTTCGTCTGCTGCGGCGGCCAGTTCCATCTTCTGCCTCTGCGGTCGGTAATCAATCGTGACCTATCTTCATTTATCACTAATGCACCCCTCTACGGAAGAGGGTTTATGAATGGGTTGCTTCATGAAGCATCAGCGCCTGTGTCTGTTTTGGCTTCCGTGCCGAATCTCTGCGGATGGGAAACGACTTGAACTGCTCTGTGGTAGTAGTCCCACGGGCCCAGTACATGACATCCGTTTGATGCGACAGACGCCGATTTTGATTCCGATCGGGCCGTTCATCATTCGTAACGGAGGGCCTCGGCGGGCAGGATCCTGGCGGCGGAACCAGAGGGGTAGAGCGTGGCCAGCAGCGACACCGCCATCGCCACTCCGGCCACAACCAGCCCGTCTGTCCAGCGCGCAGCGAAGGGGAGATAGTCGATGGAATATACCGCGGCGGAGAGACTGAAGCGGTAGTGGCCGCCAAGCCAGGAGAGGCCATAGCCGCCGATCAGGCCCAGGAAGGTGCCGGTGAACCCGATCAGCAGCCCCTGCAGCAGAAAGATCATCCTCACCTGGCGCGGCTGCACTCCAAACGACATCATGACCGCGATATCCCGGGTTTTCTCCATGACCATCATGGTCAACGCGGTGAGTATGTTCAGCGCAGCGACGCAAACAATCAGGCCGATGACGATGAACGTCACGATCCGTTCCAGGTGGAGCGCACGGAAGAGCTCGCGGTTCTGTTCCATCCAATTGGTGGTCAGGAAGCCTGGTCCGGCCGCCTGCTCGATAGCACGTCCGATCTGGTCGGCGTGGTCAAGGTCATCCACCTTAAACGAGATCACCGACACCACATCCGGCTCGCGAAAGAGGCGCTGCGCATCCGCCAGGCTGGTAAACGCCCATGCCGCGTCGTACTGATAAAAGCCGGAATGAAAGATGCCCACCACCTGGAAATATTGATATTTGGGTAGCAGTCCGAATGGGGTGAGCGCCCCTTGCGGGCTGGTGACCAGGACCGTGCTCCCCACCTTGGCATCGATGGTTTCTGCGAGGTCGCGACCGATCACGATCGGCGGCGGCGCGTGGTCCTCAGTGGGGACCGCACCGTCAGGCTTGGGTTCGAGCGGCGCAACGCTGCCCAGGGTGACGGTGGAGAGCAGGTCGCTGACCCGGCGCTCCTCGGCGGGGACGATACCCTCGATGAGGGCACCACCGGAGCGCGCGCCCTTCGAAATCAGTACCTGCTCGTAGAGCCCGGGCGAGGCAGCTTTCACATGGGGCAACTGTTCCAGGCGCGCGGTCAGCGGGCGCCAATTGCGGATTCCATCGCTGGCAACGCGCATCAACTGCACATGAGCGGTCGAGCCCAACAGCCTGTCTTGCAGGTCCCGGCGCATGCCGTTGGTGATGGCCATGGCCACGATCAACGAAGCCACACCCGCGGCCACTCCGGCGATGGAGATGACGGTAATGATCCCCACCACTGCCTGGCGGCGCTTGGCCCGCAGGTAACGCACGGCGACAAAAAGCTCGAAGCGCATCAGGATTAGTGGACTACTGTCTTCGCTGCGCTAACGTTTTCGTACCGGTCATACACACGCACGGTAAGAATATGCTCCTGCGGGTCGGTGACAGAGGGCCGGGCTGGCTCTTCTTCGGGCGGGGTGCGTGCCGAAATGGCCGAAAGCGGAACGGTAAAGTCGTAGTGCTCGGTCAACGAATCGGAGAGTTTCCCCACCGGTTCCAGAAACTGCCATCGGCCGGCGTCGAGGGAGTACTCCGCGCGGGTGATGGGCGAGATGGCATCGGTGGCCACGAAGCTGGCGTGAAGCGCCCCACCCTGGAGACTGCCCTGGAGTGCGGTGACCACGGGTGGAGTGGTATCGATGATGAAGTGGTCGCTCTCTTTCTCGCCCAACAGAGCATCGCCCAGAGTATGCGCAGGGGCGTCACTGGCAACCACCCGGATGCGATAACCGCCATCGGGAATCCTGATGGAGTCGAAGGAATAGAAACGCTCAGTTACGCGCGGCCTCAGCAGGCGCCAATTCTTCTCTCCGTCCCCGCGAACGTAGATGTCGAAGATAAGGTCGTCGCCATTGTCGTCATGCGCCGACCAGCGCACCGTCACCGCGGAGCGGTCGCGCACCGCAGCCAGGGGAGCAGTGGACGGGTCTTGCGTGTAGGTTAGAGCATTCTGAGCCGAGGGCAGATTGATGCTGACCTGCTGCGGCTGGCCTGGCTGTGGAGTAGCCTGGGTCGCCCGCGCGCCCGGTTCGACCGCAATCTCATCCACCACCGGCGCGATGTTTACCGGCAGGTAATTCACTCCTACGGAGCCGACCCTGGCCCCCGGTTCCAGCACCGCCTTCCACTGAATGAAACGCGCCGCGGGTACGCCGGCCGTCCCCGCATTGGGGGTTACCTTCTGCCACGGGCTCCAGTTTCGCTCCGGATTCTCCACGTTGCCGGAGCGGGCGAAGATCTCGAAGTCCCCTGTCGAGCCATTGTCGTTGGCATTCACTTCCACGCGGCCGAATTGGGAGAACACTCCGGAATCGAAGACATCGCTCAGGTACGTGGCATGGGTAGAGGGCTGGTTGCTGAGCTTATACAATCTGCCGGTATTGCTGGTGGCCACATAAAGGCCATCGGGCGCATCGGCGAAAGCTGTGGCCTGGCCGGTAGCAGCGCGAGCCAGGTCGACGTAGGATCCGTCCTCGTGAATGCGATAGATCCTGCCCCGATTGCCAGTGGCTGCCAAAAGGCCCTGGGGTGTAGACCGCAGGGCATACACAACATCGTCGCGCGACACCCAGAGCCTGCGCGGGGCCCCCTGGGGGCTCAGTTCGTCCACTTCGGTGCCATCGGGAATGAGGGTATTGCTGCTGGAGGCTTGCACCGATCCGGGGGTGACGATGGTGATGGTTGCCGTGGCCACCGCAACACCCTGCACTGGCAACGGCGGCAATGCGCTCTTGGTCTTCTCGCCCACGGCTGCGACGTACAACCGGCCATCCGCGGACTCGGCCAGCGCCGTCACTTCCCGCTTGGGCGCGTCGTAAATAACCAAGCCCTTGCGGTCTTTGCCGATGCGATAGACCAGTCCCCCGCCATCGCTGCCGGCAATCAGGTTCCCGTTGGGCTCGAAGAGGATACAGCGAATATGCTGCTCGTCACTTTCAAAATACACCTCCGCGTGGGGAGTATCTGTGGCCACGTCGACGCGGTAGATGGCCGCCGGTCCACCGGTTGCGATGTATAGAGCGCCCTGAGCATCGAAGGCCAGATCCCAAATGTACCGGGCCTGGTCGGCCTGCTTGGCCGAGGCCGCAGCGTGACTCGTAGTTGCGGCGTCGAAGACGACGGTGGCGGTGCTCTCGTCAAGACCGGACTGGCCGGGCTTGATGCGGTAGACCTTGCCTCCCGGGACTGTGGCCGCATACACCGAGCCGTCCGGGCCGACCTTCACTGCTTGTACGGTGAGGTCCTTGGTGGTGAAGAGCTTGGTGGAAGCGCCTTCAGGGGACACCTTGAGCACGGTCGCCGGCGAGCCGGTGGCTACATAGGCGTTTCCCTGTTTGTCAGAAGCAACATCCCAGATATAGGTCGAGGGGGTTAACAACACCGACCGCAGCGTGGGCCCGGCCTCCAGGTAACCTGGGCTGGCAATGGAGGCGCTTTCGGGCTGACCTTTTTCAAATTCCTCGTAGCGGGTTTGAACCCATAGGCGGGTTCCCTGAGCCAACAAAAGGTGAGGATAAACAACCAAGGCCAATAGACTTGCGGTTACGACGCGAGGCATCATGCTGAACCGAGTCTACTAGCCTGCATTTGTCACCACAAATGAGGCGCAAGGAAATGCTGGGTTGTTTCCATGGGAAGCGTAGTCGAGGGTCGCCCCAACCGCTCTGTCCATCCCCATAATCGGATCTAAACATCCGAAACCTATCTAAACTTTGTCATCCCGCCTGCCCCGGCGTGCCGTGGGAGGAAGCCGAGGGACCTGCTGTGCGCCCTTCCATCTAGCGGCTTTCTCATCGCAAAGGCAGGCCGCCGCGTCGAGTGCTGTGGCATCCGACTCAAGCCCAGCTTTTGTTGCCGGTGCGACAAACTGAATTAGTTTGCCAGCACGGCGCGATAACGCACGCGGTTCTTCTTCACTTTGGTTACCGCATCGTTGGCTTTGGACATTGCGAAGCGTTCAGTAATAGCCTGCACCTTGTGGCGCTCGGCCACACGCAGCATTTCCCGCATCATGCGCGGGCTTCCGTTCGGACTGCCGGTAATTATCTTGTTGCCGGAAACCAACGGATAGACGGCTACCCCCAGGACGCCAGGCGGGGCGCCGACGAAACAAAGCGTGCCGTGAGGGCGCAGAGCCGCGATATAAGCAGTCCAGTCCTGGTCTGCCTCAACCGTCGACAGGATCAAGTCGAAATGGCCGGCCAGCTTCTTGAGCGTCTTGGTCTCGCGCGTATTCACGAAGTGGTCTGCCCCCAGCGACCGGGCATCCGGCTCCTTTGCCGGGGAGGTGGAGAACGCCGTAACCTCGGCTCCGAAAGCACGGGCAAACTGCAGCGCCATGTGCCCCAGGCCGCCAATACCAACAATTCCCACTCGCGATGAAGGATTGACGCCAAGACTGCGAATCGGGTTGTAGACCGTGATCCCACCGCAAAGCAAAGGCGCGGCCCGCTCGCTCTCCAACCCCTCGGGAATAAGAAATACGAAGCGGGCGTTGATGCGCACCCGGTCGGCATACCCGCCATTGCGGTGAACGCAGGTGCCCTGGAGATCGGGGCACAGATTTTCCTCGCCCTGCAGACACCACTCACAGTGCCCGCAGCAGTTGGCCTGCCAGCCAACCCCCACGCGGTCACCGAGATTTAATCCCAGTACGGCGGCCCCAGTTGCCGTGACTTTGCCGATAATTTCATGGCCCGGGATGAGCGGATATTGGCTGATGCCCCAATCATTGTCGACCAGGTGGAGATCGCTGCGGCATATCCCGCAATGGGAAATAGCGATTTCCACCTCGTTCGGCTTGATATCTCCGGGGTCGTACTTGTAGGGCAGAAGTTCCGCGCCAGCTGCATGCGTGGCGAATCCTTGGATCAGCGACATAAGAGCGTTGCCCTTGGCAGTTAGGATTGGGTACAAGGGCCCGCGTAGAGGGGTTTCACAGTAGGTGTAATTCGAAGCCGGAAGAAAACCACACCTGGTGATCTTTATGACGCCACAGTTACTGTGAAACCGCTCCAGTCTACATTATTCGATTTCTACGGACACGACCTGCATTCCACTGAGCATGGCGTCCACCGGAATCGAGGTTACGGGAACAACCGATTCGCCGTTGAGAGAAATGCCACGATTGGTGCGCAACGGCTCCAGGACGTTGGCCATGGAGATGGGAATCGACGCCAGGGTTCGCCCATCAACCACGGCTTGCGCATTGGGCAGCAGGAGGGTGACGTAGAGTTTGTCGTCATCGTGCGCCGAGTTCATCTGGTGGATGATGCTGCTCAATTCCAGAGGGCCTTCAGTGGCCGAGGTAGTGCTGGTGAGCCGGTCGAGCGTTGCTCCGTCGCTGAGCAGAATCCTCAGTGGCCCAGGGTTCAAGGTCAAAGGAAGGGGGATGGGAATGCGGAGATTTTTCGTGTCTCCGCGGAACGGCCGCAAAGTCGCTTCCACCATGACAGTGTCGCCCGCATGGGCCGCGGGTTGCGTCGCCTGCGCTCGCTCCAACTGGATGCTGCGCCGCCCGGGAAGCGAGTCGACATCCAGGTCGATGCGCTGGATATTGCGCACCCGCGCGGAATTGCCGTAGACGGCCTGGAAGCGCTGCCCCACAGTAAGCGCCGCCCGCATCGCGGAGGGCAGCTGATCGGTAGGCGCGATCAAGGAATCCACGTGCAGCGGTGGATAACCCTCGATCGAAACTGTACCCCGCAAGCTGTAGGTGAGTTCCTCGCTGTAGCTGTTGGTTTCGAGCAGAGACTCATAGAGCGAGACCATCAGCGCGCCGGGAGTGATATCGGGGTTGTCAATGACCTCGACATGAAGGGTGCGGTCGCGCAGGCCGCCGTGGGTATGGATCGCCACCGGGATCATACGAGCCGACTCGCCCGGGACTCCTCGAATCGCCGAGGAGCGATCCTCGGTAAAGGCGCCGATGGTCTGGGTGGTGTTGACGATCTTGAAGGAATTCAGCGGCGAGGCCAGAGTAGCCACTACATCCGCCTTGGTCATGGGAATAGAAACGTTGCCGTAGCGGGTGATAGGGTGCCCGCAGGCCAGCACCTGGTGCGGGTCCACGTAGGTCACGGTACATGTGGCAGCGATTTCCAGATCGCCCCGGACCAGCAGGGCGCTCACCGCAGACCCTGGGAGCAACGGAGGCCCCGCATCAGGGTGAGTGCCGTCTAGGGAGCTTTCGGGGGAGCTGCCACCCAGGCCGGCGACCGGCATAGCCCCCATGATCGAGACGTGATCCTGAAAGAACTTGACGGCGTCCGGGCTAAAGCCGGAGAGGACAAGCGGGGTTTCTATGGGATGGATGTCGGTTGCGTCGGCGGTGGCAGTAGCTGAGCTATGGGCATCGCCCGAATTCAACTGGCTGGTGGTATGCATCCATGTGGCGGGCTCGGTCGTGCCGTTGACCGCGAGCATCTCGGCGATGGGGGTGATGCCGGCGATGGGTTCCTTGCTGAATTGACCTATCCTGTAAGACAACGCGCCCAGCAGCTTGCCGTCTATGTAGACGGGGCTGCCGCTCATGCCTGCGACTACTCCGGTGTACTCTGGTTTGGAGCCCTTGAGACGCGCCAGGATCATATCCTGGCCGGGGCCGAGGACATTTTTGAGCACCCCGAGTATCTCCACGTCCATGGCTTCCGGTTGGGTGCCTTCAAAGACGGTATATGCCAAGCCGTGGAGCCCGCGGTGCACCTCCGAGAGGGGAAAGACTCCCGCGGTGGCAGACGAAGGCGGAGTAGCCGGGCCAACCTGGGCGACCAGGCTGCCCGCAACGACAAAAACTGCGGTCAAAATTGAAAAGCGGGTTGATATACGGCTTGTAGACACGTCTACAGATTAGACGTTACTGGCCACTTGAGCATATAGCGCCAACCCTCTTATTTTTTGCAGCTAACGAGGTATTTCCGATGAAGTTCGATTGTTCCACCACACTACCCAGTTACCGTCGCAAATTGGGTCAGAAGCTCTTCCCTGCCCTGCTGGTGATCCTGCTTGCCCCAGGGTTTCCTCCGGCACGCGGCCAACAGACGCCGAGCACGCCGCCTGCGAATACTCCGCAACAGCCGGACCAGTCGGCGCCCGATTCTGGAGGTCCGGCAGGCGACAATGGCGCGATCGCCATCCCCAAGAAGGCAGAGAAACCGGACGTTCCCCCACCGCCGCCGGAGCCAAAGGTGAAGAATCCCCCGGGCCTGCAGAACTTCTCACTGCGCGTGGATGTGCCCGAAGTGACCCTCGATGTGGGCGTCATCCTGCAGAAAACGCATGAGTTTGTGCCTAACCTGCAGCCGACCAACTTCCGCGTCTATGAAGATGGGGTACCGCAAAAGATTGTCAACTTTCAACGCACCAAGGCGCCCATCACGGCGGTGCTCCTGTGCGAGTTCGCTTCGACCAACTGGTATTTTGTTCACGACATGCGGGAAGCCGCATATGCTTTCGCCCAGCAATTGCAGCCGGATGACTACATTGCGGTGGTGACCTATGACCTTAAAACCCAAATCCTGACCGACTTTACCCAGGACAAGCGCCAGGTCTACGAATCCTTGAATTCGTTGACGATTCCGGGCTTTAGCGAGACGGATATGTTCGACGCGGTCTATTCCACCCTCGACCGGCTGAGCCGCATTGAAGGGCGCAAGTATGTGGTGCTGATTGCTTCCGGCTACGACAGTTTCAGCAAGATCAACCTGGATAAGGTGTTGGCTAAGATCAAGGCGACGCCCAATGTCACCATCTTCAGCATCGGAACCGGGCAGGCCGCCAGGATCATGGGCCAAGCCCGGAGCGGCATGTTCGGCCCTAAGCAGATTGACTACCTGCAGGCGGATAACCAGATGTCCACCTTTGCGCGCATGACCGGCGGCATGTCATTTTTTCCCCGTTTCCAGGGCGAAATGCCGGACATCTTTCACTCGATTAACGACTCCATTCGCAACCAGTACGTGCTTACGTACACACCGAGCAATGCGAAACAGGACGGGAGCTATCGGAAGATCCGGGTAGAGCTGGTGGACAACGAAGGCCAGCCGCTTAAGATGCAGGACGAAAAGCACCACCCGATGAAGTACGACATCATTGCGCGGGATGGGTACAAGGCTAAGCAGCAGGTGGACTGAGGGAAGAGGAACAAATTTCTCCGGTCCCGCTCTTGTTCCCTAGCAAATGACGGGTGCCCTACACCCCGGATTTCCTGTGAAGTCTGCTGGCGTGGATGAACTTCATGCGGCTTTCCTCACTGAAAGCCGCGCACGTGGCTGCTGTTTGGTGCCGCGTACAGGAAATCCGGGTATCTCGCTGGTTTTTCGCGAGATGTGGGATACCACTGCTCTTTCCCTCTGACTCTCGATGCATCCGACGGACTTGACGGTCAACCTCGGTGGAATCCCACATCTCGCGAAAAACCAGCGAGATGTTGGGCACTCCGTCATTTGCACCGGACAAGAATCGCAAGGAGGTTCCAACCTGATGACTCGTTCGTGGGATGGGAAGTGCCGCTGCGGACCAAAGCTTCGTACAATCTAGGAACACACTCCCGGTTCCTGGATAAGCGTTGGTCACAGCTACACTAGCTCCGCAGCCGAAGACCGCCCGGCGGGTCCACCACTCTTCCGTGGAAGGGTGGCATCCCAAACACAATCCCTGGTTGATCGCGCTTACTGTAACGCTGGCGACTTTTATGGAAGTGCTGGACACTTCCATCGCCAACGTGGCCTTACCCCATATGGCAGGGACGCTTGGCGCCAGCCAGGAAGAAGCCACCTGGGTGCTGACCAGCTACCTGGTTTCGAGTGCCATCGTACTGCCCATCTCCGGCTGGCTCTCCACCCGTTTCGGACGCAAGCGCTTCTACATGACCTGCGTGGCGCTGTTTACCGTCTGCTCGCTGCTCTGCGGCCTTGCCCCCACTCTGCCATTCTTGATCCTGGCCCGTATTCTGCAAGGCCTGGGCGGCGGAGGGCTGGCTCCCAGCGAACAAGCCATCCTGGCGGATACCTTTCCGGTGGAACAAAGAGGACAGGCATTCGCCCTCTATGGCATGGCGGTCGTGGCTGCGCCCGCCATTGGGCCGACGTTGGGTGGATGGATCACCGACAACTTCAATTGGCACTGGATTTTCTTTATCAACTTGCCCATCGGCATCATTTCCCTCTTGCTCAGCAACCGGATGGTGGAAGATCCGCCCTACCTGGTTGAGCACAGGGCTAAAGCCAATCCCATCGACAAAATGGGGCTCGGGCTGGTGGCGGTCGGGGTTGGCTGCCTGGAGTTCGTGCTCGATAAGGGACAGGAAAAGGACTGGTTTGGCGACCGCAATATCACCTTCACCTTCGTGCTGGCCATGGTCACGCTGGCTTTCTTTGTGTGGTGGGAATGGAGACATCCCGATCCGATTGTCGACCTGAAGCTGTTGAAGAATCGCAATTTCGGAACGGCGGTGGGCTTTCAATTCATCCTTGGCATGGTGCTATTCAGCACCACGGTGCTGATTCCGCAGTTTCTGCAGGGCCTGATGGGCTACACGGCGGAGCGCGCCGGCATGGCGCTTTCGGCAGGCGCCCTGGTGTTGATGGTGATGATGCCAGTGGCAGGAAAGCTGGTGTCGATCATGGACGCCCGCCTCATGGTTTCGATCGGGTTCCTGGCAACCTCACTGGCGCTCTACAACATGACCCGGCTGGACTTGAATGTGAGTTTCGGGCACATCGTGATGTGGCGCGTCTTTCAGGTGCTGGGATTATCGTTCATCTTTATCCCCATCAGCACCCTGAATTATGTGGGCGTGCCGATGAACAAGAACAACCAGATCTCCAGCTTCTCCAACTTCGCCCGCAACTTCGGCGGCAGCATGGGCACTGCGCTCCTGACTACCTTTCTTGTCCGCACGCAGCAGACCCACCAGTCGTCGCTGGCGGCAAACTTCATTCCCGGCAGCGTCGGCTACGAGAATTTTCTCGCCCAGACCAGGAACGCCTTAATCGCTGCGGGACAGACCGCAAGCCAGGCCAAGGCCGCAGCCACCGGATATGCCTACCAGCAGTTGCTGCGGCAGGCGTCCATGCTGAGCTATCAGAACGCTTTTTGGGTGCTCAGTATTATTGCCGCGCTGCTCGTTCCCTGGCCATTCATCATGCGCCGCCCACCCAAGCACAAGAAGCCGCCCGCCGATGCCGCGGGACACTAGATCTTAGAACTTGCCTGCCCCGATGTAAGGGCCTTGGCGATGGAAGCGCGGATCGGTGAGCTGCTGCAACATAAAATCGGCCACGTCGGCGCGTGAGACGGTGAGCGCGCCCGGCGGAAGCGCGTCGGGCAGGACGCGGTAGGTGCCGGTGAAGGGGCCGTCAAGGAGCCGAGGGGCGCGCACAATGGTGTAGTCGACGTCGCTGGCGGCCAGCAGACGCTCCTGCGCCGCCTGGTCGACAAAGGGGTGTTTGAGCATCGTCTTCTTCGCCACCCAGAGGGCGATGTTGGTAAGCGCATTCTGATATTTGCCGTGATCCTTCTGGACCCCCGAGGCACCCAGCACGATGAGCCGGGTCACGTACTCCTGGCGCATACCCTCAAGGATGATGGGGATGGCCTGGGAGAGCACATCTGTTTTTTTCAACGTGCGTGCACCCAACGCGGAGAGCACTGCGCGGTGGCCGCGGACGGCGCTAACTACCGTAGCGAAATCGAAAACGTCGCCTTGAACCACACGAAGATGCGGATCTTGCATCAGCCCTTCGGGATTGCGAACAAAAGCTGTGACCGAGTGGCCCTTAGCCAGCGCCTGCGAAACAATGAGCTTGCCGGTACCCCCCGTGGCGCCGAAGACGATGATCTTCATTTGAGCCCTGCTGTCCCTTTCCCACTAGAGCATTTTCACTTCCGCGGTGCACTGTCGAGTGTAGCGAAGTGCGGCTTTTCTTGAGGAAAAGCCGCCTTGGAGTTCGTCGCTTTGTACACACCAGAAGTGAAAATGCTGTAGCTTGCAACCACCACACTATACAAGGTCGGGCTTCCGTTCTACCCACTCATGGCACAACCCTTCTACAATCCGGACATCTGAAAGAGCAGAGGGTAAAGTACATGTCAGAAAATCTGGAAAAGACGGAAAAGAATCTGCGCGACCTGATCGAGACCCTACGCGATGGGCACCAGGGGTTTATTGAGCTCGAAAAGAACCTGAAAGACCCGGAAGCGCGCAAGCTGTTCCGCGAAGAAACGCTGGTACGGGCCGGGTTCGCAGCAGAACTCGAGAATGAACTGCATCACTTCGGGGTCAAGGACGTGAAGGTGTCGAGTTCAACCGCGGGTAAAGTGCATCGCGTGTGGGGCGAGTTGAAGGCCCGGCTGGGAGGCGGGGACCACGCTCTGCTGGCCACCGCCGAGCAGGGTGAGGACGAGACCAAGAAGGTCTATGAGGAAGCGCTGGCCAGCGAGGATTTTCCCCTGCCGCTGCGGGAGATCCTGCTGCGCCAGCAGAGGCACATCGAGACGGCACATGATCGGGTAAAGGCGCTGCGGGACAGACTGGCAGCGTAGATCGTACGTTTCTTCGCCTATGGGGATGGCTTGCGGCCATCCCCATAGGCTTTTCACTGGAGAACACCGTCGGCAACGAGCTTGCAAACCAGGAAACCCGCGACCCCGCCAAAGAAGACCAGCGCCATGCGGATTCCGGGCTCCCGGTTGACTTCTGGCACCAGGTCAGTTGCAGAGACGTAGATGGCCACGCCAGCGGCAACAGGTAGACCGGCGCGCACCCAACCGGGAAAAAAATTGATTACCAACACCCCGGCCAGGGTGGCCGAGGCAACGATCACGGCCGAGTTGAGCGCCGCGACACGGCTGTGGCCGCTGGCCAGCATGACCGAAGCCACGGTGAAGCCTTCCGGCAGCTTATGCAACAGGATGGCTACGAAGATGATCCAGCCCAACCAGGAGGAGATCACAAAGCCGGAGGCAATGGCTACGCCGTCGAAGAGAGAGTGGGCCGCAAGGCCGGCCACCACCGAATTACTAGTGTGGGTGGAGAGAAATTCGCCATGATGCGTCTCTTCCCCAAAGTGAAAGTGCGGAGTGATGGTGTGTTCCAGCAGATGGATGAGGCAGTAGCCTCCTAAGACCAGCAGCGGGGTCCAACGGAAAGAAAGACGAAAGCTCTCCGGAATCATCTCCAGCAGGACGGCTGCGAGCATGAAGCCTGCGCCCAGGGCAACGAAGTAGCGAAGGTAGCGTTTCTCCCAGTGGGTGCGTACCAGGATCAAAGCCCCTAAGACGTCAGCGAGCGCCGCGACCAAGCCTAGTACCAGCGAGAGTGAGAAATTGGACATGCCTTGCTTTTGAAGGGTACGGGCGAAAAAGGCTACAGGAAACTCATTTTTTTTCAGAGAGCAGCGACGGGATGAAATTGTCCCTCAGGCTTGAACAGGGTTTGTGAAAACCGGGGAAAGAAACAGCAGGTCCCTCCGCTCACTGCGCTCCGGTGGCAACGACTCCCAAAACCCTCAATCCGAATAACCAACTTCAAGGTGTGCCAACCACCTAAACCTTGTCATCCCGAGCGAACTCCGGATTTCCTACTACGTTGCACTCATCAACGGCCACGTATGCGGCTTTCTTTAAGGAAAGCCGCATGAGGTTTAGCGAATCCACGAAGCCTGACAGGAAATCCGCAGGAAGCCTGTAGGGACCTGCTGTGCGCCTTTCGGTCGCAACGACTCCGTTTCAGGCCGATCGTCCGGGATAAAGTCCGGACCATTCAGAAAATGCTCTAGCCGCTGTGGCGGATATGCATGACATCCCCATCCTCGACCCGGTAGTCCTTACCTTCCAGCCGTAATGTGCCCTGGGATCGTGCGGCGGCTTCCGAACCGGCCGCGAGCAGCGTATCCCAGTGTATGGTTTCGGCGCGGATGAAATGCTTTTCGAGATCGGAATGGATGGCCCCGGCTGCCTCCTGGGCGCGTGAATGGACAGGGATGGTCCAGGCACGGCATTCATCCTCACCTACGGTGAAGAAGGAGACCAGGCCGAGCAGCTCATAGCTCTTGCGGATGAGACGGCGCAAGCCGCTCTCTACCAAGCCGTAAGAGGAAAGGAATTCAGCCGCTTCCTCGTCGCTCATCTCCGCCAGCTCGGCCTCGACTTTGCCGCAAATGGCGGTTGCTCCCGCGTTGGGCCGCGAGGCCACCTCTTCCAGCTTGTATCGCGATACGGCGGATTCCAGATCGGCGCCCAAAGTGGTGCTCTCCGCGATGTTCAGCACAAAGAGCATTGGTTTCTGGGAGAGGAACATAAAGCCGCGAATCAGCTTCTTTTCCTCCGCGGACATTTCCATCTCGCGTAAGGGTTTCTCCTGCTCCAGTTGCTGCTTGCAACGCAAAAGCAGAGCGTGCTCCTTTTCGAGGTCGGGCGTACGCATCTTCTTCAGATCTTTTTCCAGCCGCTCCAGGCGCTTCTCCACCTGGGTGAGATCGGAAAAGACGAGATCGAAGTCGACATTCTTGATATCACGCAGAGGGTCAATGCCTCCGACGCGGGGAATGGAGTCGTCTTCAAAGGCGCACAAGACGTGGATCAGCGCATCGTTGTCGCGCAAGTGAGTCAGGAAGGCACTCTCCTTGAGCGCTTCCTGCCCGACAGCAGCCACGTCAGCGTACTCCACCGTGGCATAGACAACTTTTTTGGGACTATAGAGGGCGGCAAGCTTGTCCAGCCGCTCATCCGGAACCTTGGCCACACCGAGATGCGCCTCGCGCGGATTGGAGTAGGCCGGAGTTTCCACCTTCGACCGGGTAAGGATTTTGAACAGGGATGTCTTGCCTACTTGAGGCAGACCGATAATGCCAGTTTTCATGGAACTCGCCGTCCAGGCAAACGGCGCTTACGCGCCAGGGATTTTTGTTGTGTGAGGCCTTGCGGCGCAAAAGTTAAGTATATCGCCAGAAGAGAAATGGGTGCCGCTTAGGAGACGCTCGGCTAGATTTCCCGCGAACAATGCGTGGTGGCAAACAACGCGGCTACTCCGCACAACAGGATCAGGCTTTCCACGTGAACTGATCGTTGGTGGAGACGATCGAAGATCTGGCGGCCGGGATTATTGGCGGCAACCGCATCCACATTACCGCCTACGGACTCACGAGCCGTATCCATGCGAGGAATGATGGAAAACTGCGAATACGCGGTGAGCAGCATCATCACCAGCACCAGGACTCCCTGCGGAATAATCGTCCGGAAATGAGCCCTGGCCAAAACCGAGACCGCCAGAAAAATCAATCCGCAGACTAGCCCCATCCAGTGGAGACGCACCAAAGAACCACCGACGATCAACCCGGCGGCGTGAATGCCGGCAGCCGGAGTGGGAAAGAGCGACGGCAGTTGGCTGAACGCGATGGGCGCCAGAACCGCAGCAAAGAAAACCAGCGCGCCCAGCCAAAGGCCAAGCGCCAGGTAGACCAGAGAATGGAAGGAGGTTCGCATGTCGCCCTACATGGGAGCCCGGCCGGTAAGCCGCTCTATACGACGGGCCATCGGCGGATGGGTAGAAAAGAGATTAGCGAAGCTTGCCCCGCTGATAAAGGGGGCCACGATAAACAAGTGGGCAGTCGAGGCCGAAGCCTGCATCGGCAGCCGCTTGGAATAGGCATCGAGCTTTTGTAAAGCGCTGGCCAGAGCGTAAGGGTTTCCCGTGACATGCGCGCCGGTGGCATCGGCCTCGTATTCCCTGGATCGGGACACGGCAAGCTGAATAAGCGTCGCAGCGATGGGGGCAAGAATGAGCATGAAAATACCGCCGCCGTCCATGCCTCGGCGGCCGTCCCGATTGCCGCCACCGCCGAAAATGCTGGCGAAACGGGCGGTCTGCGCGAGCAGGGTAATCGCTCCGGCGAGCGTAGCGGCAATCGAACTGGTGAGGATGTCACGATTCCTTACATGCCCCAACTCGTGGGCGAGCACGCCCTCCAGTTCTTCGTCGTTGAGCAGATTGAGAATACCCTGCGTGACCGCAACGGCGGCGTGCTGGGGGTTGCGTCCGGTAGCGAATGCGTTGGGCGAATCGCTGGGAATGACATAGATCTTTGGCATCGGCAACGCCATGCGCGGCAAGATGCGCTCCACGATCTGGTAGACCCGCGGCAGCTGCTCGCGCGTGACCGGCTGCGCGCGATACATCGATAGCGCCAGCTTGTCGGAATAGAAGTAGCTGAAGAAGTTCATCCCGGCAGCGACGATGAATGCCAGGATCATTCCGTTGCGGCCGCCAAAGTAGGCGCCGATGAAGATGAGAAATAGGGTGAGCGCAGTCAGCAAAAAGGCAGTTTTCAAGGTATTCATAGCGCGGCACCTCCCGCACTTAAACCACTATGTATCTATTGTGTCACGTTGCCGCAGGCTGCGCACGGCTTTGCGGTTCAAGGGATTGCGGTGAGCTACGAATCTAGGGGCCTGCGTGATTATGAGGATGTCTGGAACCAGTCCCGAAGGGACAGCTGAGACCGGCGTCGGTCCAGGTGGAATTGCTGAGGAGCCCAGGACGGTGTCCAGGACATCCTCAGCTTCCTCCCAATTCGCGATCCACCCACTGCCAATTTGTCTTCCTAGCGCATCCAAATAGCGATGGAGAAAAGCTAATTTGAACATGCTCTCAGCCGTGCTTGCCTGTGGAGTTCTCACGCGCCTCTCAACGGGCTCAGGCGATTCAGGTTGGCTGTATCCATCCCTGCTTGACGCCGGGATTGCCGGCAGCATCCAGGCGGCTCAACTGCTCGCTGCTGAGGGTGATATCGAGGGCCGCGATATTCTCCCGCAACTGCTCGATTTTGCTGCCGGCGATGATGGGGAGGATCGCCGGGTCGCTCTGGCGCATCCAGGCAATGATGGCCTGCGAAGGGCTGCACCCCGCTTCTTTCGCTACGGCGCGCAACGCACTCAACCGCTCATCGGAGTCAGGACCGGCGAACTGGGCCGGCACCTCGCGATCAGAGCGCGTGTACGCCCCTTGCAGCAGAATTGAATAGCCGATCAGCGCAATCCCATTCGCCCGCGCATAGTCCTTCAAATCTTCACTGATGAAGATCTGCGGTCCGAAATCGGCGCCGTGGCGAGGACGCAAGTAGGTATATCTCTGCTCCACTACCGAATAGCCACTCCACTGATGGACCCTGCTGACCGTGTTCGCTTCCGCGATGCGCCACAGGGCAAGATTACTGGCGCCGACGGCCCGCACTTTGCCGGCCTTGATCAAACGATCGAAGGCTTCCATGGTTTCTTCGAGCGGCGTGTCGCGATCGTCCCGATGCGCATAGTAAAGGTCGATCCTATCCGTTTGCAGCCTTTGCAGGCTCTTCTCGCATTCGCGCTCGATCTCAGCTGCGCGTAATCCGCCCTCGCATCCGGGAAAGTCAAAACCCAGCTTGGAGGAAACAACCATTTGCTCCCGGTTGCCCCGCTCCTTCATCCACGACCCGATAGTGGTCTCGCTCTCGCCGCCTTTGCAGCCGGGCAGCCAGCATGCATACATGTTCGCGGTGTCAATCAGCGTGCCGCCGTTTTCGCTGAAGAAATCGAATAGGCGGAACGAGGTCTCGCGATCGATTCTGCTGCCAATCAAGTCGCTGCCCATGGCCAGCGCACTCACTTCGATATTCGACCTTCCCAGCTTTACCTTCTTCACGAACCAAGCTCCCCTGTCATGCAAATCGTTTAGGCATCCGCTGTAACGTGAGTGGCCAGGACCACGCCGCCAATCATGACCGCGGCGCCGACCAGGTTAGGAATGGTGATCCGTTGCACGGGGGAACCGAACCAGCCAAAGTGAGAAAGAATCATGCCCCCGAGAACCTGGCCTGCGATCAGCGTGATGAACATGGCCCGCGCACCTACCTGGGGCAATAGCCAGGCGATCGCGAAGACCAGGCAAGCACCCAATGCACCTGCTGTCAGCAGCAAGGGATGGACATCTTTAAATCCGCTCAACACACCCGCGCGCCAGCCGGTGAGCCCGATGAGAACCGCGGTCGCGGCGCCGATGCACCAGAACACGGCGTTGCCCACGCGAGGGTTGCCCAATGCGCTGCCCACTTTGCCATTCATCGCCAGATGGACGGCCAGAATGATTCCGAGGAATATGGTAAAGAGATAAAATTGGATCTTCATTGCGTTCTCCGAGGTTCAAATCAGCCATGGTTGCGGGCGCACTTCACGCTCATGGCGAATAACCTTCCATTTGCTTTGGGCTAAGTTGGTTCCCTTATGAACTATCTGATAGCAACAAGCTGCCAGCGCCATGACACTACACCGATTCCCGGCCGTCTGTCAAAGACGATAGCAGTGACAATTGGAGACCGCGTGCCTGTCCTTCGCAGTGTTTTTCCAAGAGTGGAAAGCCGCGAAGCTCAACGCTCAAGCAGGGCTTAAAATTCTTGACAGCCCACGAACGGCCGGTATAGTGTCGCACCAACTTATGTGTGGAATTAGTTCATAAGGGAACTTCGGTGAAGCTGGTGTTATCTTACTTCCCGCCGGCAATCTATCTCCAGGGAGAGTGCTATCTCGGTAGCGGGCGACTCTACTATAAGTCCGGAGCAGAGCGAAGTTACTCCGAGGTTAGTCCATGAAGAAGCAATCAGAGCTCATTCTCCCCCGCAAGCTACTCTTTGCATCTCTTGCGCTATGTATGAGCGTGGCCTTCATAAGATCCGCACACGCGCAAGCCCCAGCTGCTCCCAGCGGCAGCTAGTATCGATAAAGCGGCCGCGGAACGCGGTAAAGGCAACTTCTCTTCCAGTTGCTCGTTCTGTCATGGTTCGCTCGCTACGGGTACGGAACAGGCGCCTAATCTGCTGCGCAGCCCGCTGGTCTTTCAGGACCATAATGGAGATACTCTCGGCCCATTCCTTAAGCAGGGCCGGCCCACCCTCGGCATGCCCGCCTTCCCCACGCTGTCGCCGGAGCAGGTTTCGGATATCGCAGCGTTTCTGCACTCACGGATCCAGGAAACCCGCGGCAAACGGCTTCCGGAAACCGCGTTGCTGGTGGGTGATCCTAAAGCCGGACTGGCCTACTTCAACGGCGCGGGCAAGTGCAGCACCTGCCACTCCCCTACCGGCGACCTGGCGCACATTGGATCGAAAGATCAACCACTCGCCCTGACGACGGCCTTTCTAACTCCTCCAGCAAAACCGCTGCACGTAAACGTCGTGCTTCCGTCCGGCCAGACTGTTTCAGGGAAGCTGGAGTATCTCGACGAGTTTACGGTTTCGCTGTCGGACGATTCCGGCGTGTATCACACGTGGCCCAGGGATCGCACTAAATCCGTGGACGTAGTCGACCCCCTGGCCGCACACAAAGCCATGCTGCCCATCTATACGGACAAAGACATTCACGATCTACTGGCATACCTGGTGACACTCAAATGAAGTGCAGGCCGATTCTGTTTTTGGTTTCGCTGTTGTTGCCTGTCTGTCTTACTGCGCAGACATTGGACCCGGAGGCATTGCACCGGCCACCGACAGATACGTGGCCTACTTATAACGGCGATTATTCCGGTCAGCGCTATAGCACCCTTTCCCAGATCAATGCTTCCAATGTCAAGTCACTCGGGCTGGCCTGGACGCATCATGTGGATTTCGGTTCCGAGTCGTATGCCCAACAGGCAAGTGAGGGGCGCAGGATCAAGTCGACCCCTCTGCTGGTGGATGGCGTGCTCTACTTCACCATCACCGACAACGTATGGGCCATGGATGCGCTCACCGGGCGAGAACTCTGGCACTATGCGTGGCCCAACAACCGGGCGATCCATGTGGCCAACCGCGGCGTGGGGATGTATGGCAGCTGGCTCTACTTTATGTCGCCGGACAATTACCTGGTCTCGCTTGAACGCGAAGGACGGCACCGAGCGCTGGCGGGTGCAAGTCGCGGACGTGAAGCAGGACTTCTTTTCCGCCACCTCTCCGCTGGTCATCGGCAAGCACGTCATTGTCGGTCCGGGCAACAACGACAATATCCGCGCGTGGCTGGAGTCTCGCGATCCTGAAACCGGCGCACTGCAATGGAAGTGGTGGGTGGACCCGGAACCGGGCGCGCCAGGCTCGGAGACCTGGGTGGACAACGCCACCATGGAGAAGGGTGGCGGATTTCCCTGGCTGACGGGCACCTACGATCCGGAATTGAATCTCTACTATCTCGGAACCGGCAATGGGGTTCCGATGGACAGGCCTCCGCATCCTACGCCCGAGGGAGATAGCCTTTACACCGCGTCTATCGTTGCCTTGAACCCGGATACCGGAAAGCTTGTCTGGGCCTACCAGGTGACGCCCCACGATACGCACGATTATGATGCCGGCCAGACTCCGATTATTTTCGATGGCGAGTTCCAGGGGAAGCAACGCAAGTTACTGGCGCAAGCTTCCCGCAATGGATACTTCTTTCTTCTCGACCGGGTAACTGGGGAGCACTTACTAACTACCAAGTTCATGCCGGAGACTAACTGGGCCAAGGGCATCGATGCGCAAGGCCGGCCTATTCCGGATTACGCCAAGGATGCTAACCCACCGGGAGCGCTGGTCTCTCCGTATCCCATCGGCGCCACCAATTGGTGGTCGCCGTCCTACGATCCCAAGCTCGGGCTGATCTTTGTCAATGCGGCCCGCACATGGGCTTACTTTACGACCTCGGGTTATGGGCGTTTTCGTTCTCCTCCGGACTACGTACTGAACGCCATCGATTACAAGACGGGTAAGGTGGTTTGGACTCATGAGTTGGGCGACAAGAGTGGAGTGCTTATCTCCGGCCTGCTGACGACGGCGGGAAATCTCTTGTTCGGTGGCGACTCGTTCGGAAACTTTCTGGGCATGGCTCCGGCTACGGGCAAGACTCTGTGGCATGTGAACCTGGGACAGTTCGTCACCAATGCTCCCATGACTTATGAGCTTTATGGACGTCAGTATTTGTTGGTCGCTGCGAACGATACCTGGTTTGCGTTTGCGCTGCCTGAGGATGAGGACAAGAGTCATTAGTGAAGGACCTTGGGTAGCCCACGTTCCTCGTCTCTTGTTTCGGATAGGAAGGAACGGGATAGGAAGGAAGAAAATGGAGCGCCGCGAATTTTTAAAAGGAATGGCAATCGCCTCTGCGCTTTCTGCAGAGACGCTGTACGGCGCGCAGGCTAACCGGCCCGCGCCCCAGTTGCTGGCGCAGGATAACGCGCCCTCCCGGCCCCCGGACGATCCGTGGCCGGGCAAGAAAAGAATTCTTGCCATCGCCGACCCGCAGGAATGGTATTCCTCGGCTGGCTATCATCACGACTCGGCTTCGCATACGCTGGCCACGGTGGAGCGGCTGGGACGTGAGTCCGGCGCCTGGATCACGGTGGTCCGCACCGACATGCATCTGCTGACCAAGCAGCCGATCGCCGGCTACAACGTTAGAAACCTGAACAACTTCGATGCCGTCTTCTATATGGGAGAAGGCCCCTGGAACATCACCGATCAGCAGAAGGCCGACCTGCTCTCTTTTGTTCACGATGACGGCAAGGGCTTCATCGCCGGCCATGCCGGCAACGGCGGGCACCTTCTGCTGTGGCCGGAATATGCGGAGATGATCGGCGGAAACCTGGTAGGCGAATTTCCCTCGGCCGACATGCACATCGTGGTGGAAGACCCGAATTTTCCCGGAGTCCAGGGATTTCCTCGCGAATTCACCTTTAAGGACCAGTACACCATCGTGGGACCGAATTATTCCCGCGACGTAGATCACGTCATCATGAGGATGGATCCCGAGTAAGTTCCCCGAGGTCTTCGCGGCGCTCAAGCCGGAGCACGGTAATGGGGAACAACTGCAAGCCAATCTCAAACGGCTGGCTGCCCTGCGAAGCGATGGAGATTACCCCATCGTGTGGGCGAAAAAATACGGCAAGGGCCGTGTGTGGTACTCGACCTTTGGCCATCTCGAGGCGACCCTGGATGACGCGCGCATCCAGCAAATGTACATTGGAGCGATCAAGTGGGCTCTGGGCTTGGTCGATGCCGATATTACGCCTCGTCCCTTCCCCGCGGCGAATCATTAAAGCCAAGTTACGAGGTGTAGACGCACATGAAGAAGATGTTCCTGGTGTACTGCTTAGCTCTCTGCACGATGGCTACCCTGCCATCTTCCGCCCAGGCGCCGGCGCACAAGATTCGCGTTCTGGTGCTCACCGGAAGCTCGGATTGGTCTCACCCCTGGCAGGGTACGGCGCCTTTTATGCAAGGTATACTCACCAATACTGGCCGCTTTGACGTGAAGCTCGAAGAAGAAGTCGCGGGCATCACGGCTGCTACGCTGGCCAACTACGACGTTTTGATAGATTACTATTATGGCCCTCGTTGGCCGGAGGTAACGGAAAAAGCAGTTGAGGACTTTATTCGCTCCGGCAAAGGCATGGTCGGCGTCCACGGAATCACCTATGGTCCCTTCTTCGGCCAAGCCGGCGGAAGTGCGACGGAGCCTCGCCGGTTGGAAGGGGAGCCGTGGGGCGCGTTTGCTGACATGATTGGAATGACCTGGAAGCTGGACAATATCGGCCACGCCACGCGCCATGTGTTCGCGGTGGAATGGGTCGACAAGGACCATCCGATTAGTCGCGGATTACCACCCACATTTGTCGCCAACGATGAGCTCTATCACAAGATAGACCTCAAGCCGAACGCTCATGTACTGGCCACGGCCTTCGATGATCCCAACGTAAAAGGTGGAACAGGAAAGGTAGAGCCGGCCATCTGGACGGTTCCCTACGGTCAAGGGAGAGTGGTCATGATCGGTCCTGGGCCACGATCTTCTGGCCATGAGCCAACCGGGCTTCATGGATGTGTTCGCGCGCAGCGCGGAATGGGCAGCAACCGGCGATGTGGCGCCTGGCGCTCCAGTTTTAGCTCCTTCAACCAGCTTGGTTGCGCCCACACCCAGCCACTGAAACACTTATGAGAATCTTTCCCTATATCGTGATGACGCTACTAACTGCTTCCCCGGCCTTGATCGAAGCTGCGCCTGTTCCGCCACAGGCGGAGATCTCGAATACTTTGCTGCACGTGAAACTGTACCTGCCCGATGCCGAGCATGGCTTCTATCGCGGCACCAGGTTTGATTGGTCCGGTGTGGTGGCAGACCTGCAATACAAAGGGCATAGCTACTATGGTCCCTGGTTCACCGCCACCGACCCCAAGATTCCCGACTTTATCTATCAGGGCTCTGAGATCGTAGCCGGCCCGTGTAGCGCTATCACCGGCCCGGTGGAGGAGTTCACGCCCGCAGTTGGGTTCGACGAAGCCAAGGCCGGCGGAACCTTCCTAAAAATCGGCGTTGGTGTCCTACGAAAGCCTGATGACGCAGCTTATAGCGCTTATCGGCTATATGAGATTGTCGACGGGGGTAAGTGGAGCGTCAAGAAGAGCGCGGACGCGGTGGAGTTTACCCAGGAACTCCACAATGCCGCTTCCGGGTATGGGTATGTTTATCACAAGAAGCTAAGCCTTCTTGCCGGCAAGCCTGTCATGGTCATTGAGCATAGCCTGAAGAACACCGGGACGCGCGCAATACATACCAGTGTCTACGATCATAACTTCCTGGTACTGGACAAACAGCCGACTAACGCCGGCTTCAGCATCACCTTCCCTTTCGAAGTTACTGCCAATCCACCGCCAGATAAGGCATTGGCGGAGATCGAGAAGAATAAGATTTTGTATCGCAAGACATTGACTGGAGAGGATCGCGTGTACTTCGCCATCGAGGGCTTTGGCAAGAGTTCCGATGACTACAAGATTCACATCGAGAATACCAACGTACACGCCGGGATGACGATCACCGGAGACCGTCCGCTGGCCAAAATGTCGCTCTGGTCCATTCGTTCCGTAATCGCGGTAGAGCCATTTATCGATATATCGCTGGAACCTGGCAGCCAGTCGACATGGAAATACAATTATGAGTACTACACCCTTCCCCGGTGAAGCAGACCGAGGGAACCCGCTGAGCCCCACAGCGAGGTGTGAAATAGCTGATCCGTTTCACCTAGACTGAACCTTGGTTTCGAGGCTCAGTCTTGCTATTCGACTGGGTCGGCCTTATAGTGCAAAACATAGCGGTGAAGAAAGAGTTCAATCAGGAACTCAGGGTCAAGCAGGGGATGGCTTGGTTTTCTGAAACTACTTGCGTTTCCTAACCGTCTTCAAAATCCTAACCTGTTAGACGCCATTGGTAAGAGTAGAAAGGTCGATGGCAGCGGTAAGTTGTACCTGTCTTGAGTAGTCTAGGGACCTGCCAACATGAAAGCTCTTGTCAAATACGCGAGTGGCGAAGGAAATGTCGAGATACGGGAGGTTGAGGAGCCACGATGTGGAGACAATCAAGTCAAGCTTGAGATTGCCTATTGTGGAATCTGCGGAACCGATCTTCATGTGCTTCACGACACCTTTCGCAACTATCCCCCGGTTATTCTCGGACATGAGTTTTCCGGCACCGTGGTGGAAGTGGGCCGCAATGTCAATCACAACGCCACTCTAGGAGAGAGAGTCACGGGCCTCGGCGCCACCGCTGTAACCTGTGGCCAGTGCGAGTACTGCCGCTCAGGATATTTCATCTTTTGCTCCAATCGCAGAGGGATGGGCCACGGTGTGAACGGGGGGTTTACGCGTTACGTGGTTATGCGTCCTGATCAGCTCTACCGGATTCCTGAGAATTTCTCCCTGGACGAAGCGGCGATGAGCGAGCCATTTGCGGCGGTGGTGCAGGCGGTCACGGAAATCACCAATGTGCGTATCGGTGACACGGCCCTGGTCTCTGGACCAGGACCGATGGGATTGCTTTGCCTGAAGCTGCTGGTAGCCGAGGGCATAAGGACCATCGTCGCCGGCGCGCCGGGAGATCAGGAACGGCTGAATGCCGCGCTTCGTATTGGCGCCGCCGCCGTGGTCAACATCGGGGAGCAGAACCTCACCGAAGCGATTCAGGACCACACCAACGGAGTAGGCGTGGATGTGGCCTTCGAGTGCGCAGGGCACCCCAGCTCGGTGCGCGGATGCCTGGAATCGCTGCGTCCCATGGGACGCTACACGCAGGTGGCCATCTGCGGGCAGGACATTCAATTTCCCATCGATCAGATTTTCTATAAACAGCTGACCATGTCCGGATCCGTTTGCTACACCGCGCGAACCTGGGAGCGCATGATGAGGATCTATGCCGAGGGTCGAGTGAGACTGAATGACTTGATCTCCAACAAGCTTCCCATATCGGATTGGCAAACAGCCTTTCGCTTATGCGACGAGAAAAAAGCTATTAAAGTATTGATGTACCCGGAGTAGTAGTCATTGCGCAGCAGATCATGCTGATCTCTGCTGCCCGGTACAGGAAAGCGGAGGAGCGCCATGAGCGAGACACTTGAAAAAACGGTTGCGTATAAGAGCCCTTTATATGAAATGACGCAAACCACCCCCACTTGCCTGTGGAACGACTCGGCAACTCTTTCCGAGTTGACCTACTCGATCGAGCATGGTGCGGTGGGCGCGACCTGCAATCCGGTGATCGTTCTGGATGCGCTTAAGAAGGAAGCTCATCTGTGGAACGATCGCATCCGGGCCCTGGCGGTTGAGTTCCCGGTGGCAACCGAAGAAGAGATCGGATGGAAGCTGGTGGAGGAGATATCCGCCAAGCGATCTGAATTACTGCGGCCGGCCTTCGAAAAATACCAAGGCAGGAACGGCAGGCTCTCGATCCAGACCGACCCTCATTACTATCGCAACCCAGCCGCTCTGTTGGAGCAGGCACTGCGTTTCGACGCCCTGGCGCCCAACATGATTGTGAAGATTCCGGCTACGCACGCAGGGATCGCCGCCATCGAAGAGGCGACGTATCGCGGTATCAGCGTCAATGCGACCGTCTCCTTCACTTTGCCGCAATGCATTGCCGTGGCCGAAGCGGTTGAGCGTGGATTGAAGCGGCGGGAGCGGGAGGGCCAGGATATATCCCGCATGGGTTCGGTTTGCACCGTCATGGGCGGCAGACTGGACGACTGGCTGAAGGTCGTGGCCGAAAAGCAGGATATTACCCTCGATCCCGGGTATCTGGAATGGGCAGGAGTCGCCGTCTTCAAGAAAGCTTACAAAATCTATCGCGAGCGCGGCTACCGGATTCGTTTGCTCTCCGCCGCATTCCGCAATCACATGCAATGGAGCGAGCTGGTAGGAGGCGATGTTGTGATTTCTCCGCCCTACAAATGGCAGCTTCGCTTCAATGCCAGCGATGTGAGTGTCGCTTCGCGGATAGAGAAGCCAGTCAATCCTGAAATCGTAGATGAGTTGCTGCAGAAGTTTCCTGACTTTCAGCCGCGCCTACAACGAGGATGGGCTGTCGACTTACCGAGTTCGATACGTTTGGCCCAACGGTTCGCACGCTTCGCCAATTTCTGGAGGCGACGCACGAATTATCGGTGCGGGTCAGGGATTTGCTGCTACCCAATCCGGACAAGCCCTAGGCACTCCTCGGTCATTTTCAGCCAGACTTGTCCAAATTGGCTTTTTTTGACTCTGTCCATCCACCTCCACTCATGCCAAGGTGGGCCACCGTCCTCAACTTTGTCATCCCGCCTGCCCCGGCGTGCCGTGGGACTGGAGCGGACCCGGATTTCCTATATCGCGGTACCGTCCAAGGCGACGTACTGCGGCTTTCCGTAAGGAAAGCCGCACGAGGTTCGCCAACGCCACTAAGCTGGACAGGAAATCCGGGGGAGCGTAGGGGAGGGACCTGCAGTTTCACTTGGACCGCACGCAAATGCCGACAAGCGATCCACAACCCAACCCGATTCTCTTTGAGACCCACGCGCCTCCACACAATCAACCGATTACCTGCACACCAAGCCAGATATATTCGCTAATTTGGACAGCTCTGATTTTCAGCCTTCCCTTCGGGACCCTGTCGTAGCACGAGCGGATAGATTCCAGTTGAGTGCTCTTGCTATCCGAAGCCCCATTTGCGGGAATTCAGCAAATGCGATTGTGGGGGCTACCCCGGATTTCCTGTGGAGCTTAGTGGCGTCGGCGAACTTCATGCGGCTTTCCTTAACGAAAGCCGCACACGCGGATCTTATTGGCGCAGCGTACAGTAAATCCGGGTCGCCCCATCATTTTCGGGCCAGGTACGCTGCGGCGAACCTGGGGCACCCGTCCTGTTCCGATTGGGTTCTGCTATCACACGGAGCCTTTCAGGGCTGGTCCCGATGGGAGGGTACACCTGGTGTTGCGTGCTGGGCTACTCTCAGCCGTCCCCGCGGGACTGGGCGCGATATACCCTGACAGCTGATTTGTTTTTGCGAGTGCGCTAAAGTTTTCCGATTGGCCGCCCGATAACCCCATGGGGTATCCCAGCGATAACTGCCTTGGCAGAATGCTTTCACTAAGGCCTTAGCAGCTTTCCGTCACTGCTTTAGTTACAAGAGTTCATTACGGAACTCGCTGTTCTAAATATTTCTTGACACATCTTCAACGCCAACTATATGACATTATCGCGCATAAAACTGGCTAGCTAGCGTCGACTAATAGTTCGATGTGGAACTAGTTAGTTATCGGCTGCGCCGGACATAGAGAAGGCCACAGTCGGACCTTTCATGCCAAAGGCTTCATCGGCCATCGTTGACCAGACAGAGCAGTAACTTTAGGAGAGTCACCTGTGAAGAAAGCTCATAGCTCAAATAACCACAGAAGCATGCGTTACCTATTGCCAGTGTTCGCGCTGTTTCTCGCAATGTCGACAGCAGCCATGTGGGCGCAAGCCGGCGGCGGATCCATGGTGGGAACGGTTCACGATCCGGCAGGTGCAGTCGTTCCGAACGCTACCGTCACCATCACCAACACCGATACCAACACTACCTACCCGGTGGCCACTAACGGTGACGGCCGCTTCCTGTATCCTCAGTTGCCGGTCGGCAACTACAAAGTCACCGTAGCCGCGCCAGGCTTCAAAGAAGCCGTTCAGGCAGGCATTACGGTTTCGATTGGAACTACTTCCACCCTCGATATTGCCCTCCAGGTAGGTCAAACGTCGCAATCGGTCACAGTCACCGCTAATGCGCAACAGATCCAGACGGAGAGCAGCGACGTAGGGACCACGGTCCCCGGGAAGTTGATCGCGCAACTGCCATTGAATTTCAGTGGTGTCATTCGCAGCCCCCTCGAGTTCATGACGCTGACCCCGGGCTTTCAAGGAGATTCAACGGGAAACGCCCAATCGCAGGCTAGTTTTAAACTCAACGGCGCGGGAACGGGGCAAGCTGACGTGATCCTGGATGGTTCGTCGATTCAGCTGGCTTCCCCGAACTACCAGTGGAACTTCGGCATCAGCGTCGATGCAGTCTCTGAGTTCAAAGTACAGACCAGCACCTTCGCGGCGGAATTCGGGCGTACCGGCGGCGGCTTCGTCAACGTGGCCTCCAAGTCGGGAACCAATGAGTTCCACGGCGCCGTGTATGACCTGCTGAAGAACGCGGCGTTTGACGCCAACAGCTGGCAAAACAACCACACCGGCGTCGGCAGGCAGAACGATACGCAAAACGACTTTGGCGGGTTTGGCGGCGGCCCGGTATTTATCCCCAAAATCTATGACGGCCGTGGGAAGACTTTCTGGTTCTTCAGCTATGAAGGCTTTCGCTTCAAGTCCGGTGGCCCCGCCCTTACCTCGACGGCGACGCCGGCTATGTGGAACGGAGATTTTTCCCAGGTCCTGAACGGCGAGACCATCAATGGCGTCACTTACCCGGCACAGAAAATCTATGATTACACGACCTGCTCAGGAGCCAACCTGGGCAAGCCTTGCCAAGCGTTTCCCAATAACCAGATTCCAGCGGACAGGCTGGACCCGTATGCCAAGGCCTTCATTCCCTATCTCCCGGTAGCCACCAATCCCAACCAGCCTTTTCAGAACCTGGCATATACACCTGCTGGCGCCGATCAACAACGATCTCTATTCGACCCGCATCGACCAGAACATCGGGCAAAAGCACAAGCTCTTCGGCAGCTATGCGCAAGCCGACTTGCCGATTATCAACATTTACTCGTACGGTCCGAAGGGACTCTACGACCAGAGCTTTGGCAGCACAACGACTCACTATGTGCGCATCGGTGAGGACTATGCCATCACGCCCACGCTTTTAAACCACTTCAATGCCGGTTATACCCGCCGCTTCCGCATCGAGCAGGGCGAAGGCGGTGTTGGATCATGGGCGGATAAGATCGACTTTCACGGCTACTACCAGGACATTCTTATCCCCAACAACGGCATTCAATACATCCCCGCCAGCGGAGGCAGGGATGCCCACACCGCCCAGGCGACAACAGCTCCTTCATAGACAATAGCTACCAATGGGACGACTCGGTGTCGTGGGTGAAAGGCAACCACAACTGGAAGTTTGGCTTTGTGTACCGGCGCCAGGGCTTCAACTCGAACTACAACAGCAATGCCGCTCCCGATTTCGGCTTCAACAACGTTTTGACTTCCGCTGGAAATCTGGCAACGGCAACCCCATCGATCCGAACTCCGGGTCGGGCGCGGCAGCCTTCTTTCTCGGGGCAGCGTCGAAGCGGGACGGTTGGTGGCGGCTCAAAACGCTGCGATGCGTGTCCACGGTTGGGGGTTCTACGCCATGGACGACTGGAAAGTTAGCCCAAAGCTCACCCTGAACCTGGGCCTGCGCTATGAGGTCCCACAGCCGGTATTTGAAGAAAAGTGCAGGACATCTCAAGTCAATCCAACCCTGGCCAATCCCGGTGCCGACGGCCTGCCTGGTGCGTACGAGTTTCAGGGAACTGGCCCTGGCAGAGACGGCAGATGCTCCCCGATGAACCAGTATTGGGGATCGTGGGGGCCTCGCGTCGGCTTTGCATACCAACTCGATCCCCGGACGGTCCTGCGCGCCGCTTACGGCCTCTACCAAACCCCTCTGAAGATATCCAACTTCGCGAACACCGACAGTCTGGGCTTCTTCGCCGCCGGTTATAAATGGCCTTCCCAAATCAACCAACAAACACCTTCCGTTATCCCCAGCACGGTGCAAGGTTATCCCGGATCCATCCCGCCAACCATCACCCCAACAGCCCTGAACGGTAACGGTGGCGGCGGTGGCGCGGCGAGCGGTGGCCCGGTTTTCCTACCCAGCCGGCTTGCCAGGCCTGGCGACGTGAACAATTGGACACTCGACGTACAGCGCGAATTCCCCGGCCAATGGCTCGTCGATATGGCATATGTCGGAAACCATGGAAGTCACTTGCAGGCGTTGCTTAAGGATCCCAACGTGGCTCCTGCATCAGCCCTGGTATACGGCAACTGCCTGGCGGTTCCACTAGCGGGATCCGGGGGCAACCCGGCTTGCGCGGGACTACCGGCTGTTGGCAACCCGTACACGAACTTCCAAAACGACTTTGGCTCTGGGGCTACGGTTGCTCAGGCTCTGCGGCCTTTCCCGCAGTACTCAGACCGAAGACCTGGACACGTCGTTCAGCGCCAATCCATGGGGCAATTACAGTTACCAAGCATTGCAGATACAAGTAACCAAGCGCTACGGGTCTGGATTGACTATATTGAGCAACTACACGTGGGCGAAGAATCTTACGGACGCCGATTCGGACTATGCCCCGCAGGAAGCGTGGAATGGCGGTGTAGGCGGAATGTTTGATCCTTATGATCCCAGGAAGGAAAAAACTTACAGCGAATTCGATCAACCGCAGCAATTCAAAATTGCTTACACCTATGAGCTTCCTTTCGGAAAAGGAAAGAAGTGGGGAGGCGATGTTAACAAATTGACCGACGCGGCGATCGGCGGCTGGACGTTAGGCGGTGTGGATACCTACGCGACCGGCTTCCCTCTGTTCGTGCAGGAAAACAACTGGACCGCTGGTACCTTTGCGGGCGCAGCAACGGGAGGCAACGCACGGCCCAATGTAGTCCCAGGGGCAAATCCCAACGCCTTCTTTGGCCATCTTGGCAAATATCAATTTGGGACGACTGCCAAGATCAACGCTGCCGCTTTCACCCAGGCGCCGAACTATACGTTTGGAGACGCTCCTAAAACCCTGGGGAATGTACGCAACTTCACCCACAAGGAAGAGGATCTGCAAGCTTCCAAGCGCATCCCGCTATTTACGGAACGGGTCAATTTCCTCTTCCGATTCGACGCGTTTAACATCTTCAACCGCCACAGCTTTGGGTGTATGGATTACCACATAGGAGATCCAGCGTTTGGACAATTCCAATGCGGTACCGGCCCCAACGCGGAAACCAACAATAATCAGTCGGGCATCGTCTCGTCGGCTCGAACGTTACAGGCTAACTTCCGAATAACGTTTTGATGTAGAGCGGGTTGCGGGAGGCACAGCGCTTCTCCCACCGCATCGCGAAGTATGGTATATAGATTGGCAATACCAGAAGGGGGAGCGCGACAGAGCTTCCCCCCTTATTCTTTTCGAGCGTCGTCGCCAGGCAGGTCCATGCGAGTTGTAGCAGCCATCGGTTTTTGATCATCGGGCATTCCGCTCTCTGCGCCTTCTCTTTCCTGCTTTGCCAGACCACGGCTTGGGCCCAGGATGCTGACGCTGAAGCGGCGCAGCATTTCGCCGCAGCTCACCAAGCCCAGGATGCGGGAAACCTCGACCTCGCGGCACGGGAGTATCTGGCTGTCATTCACCTTCGCCCCGATGTGGCGGAAGCTTATGCAAGCCTGGGGCTGGTCTATAACGCACAGGGGAAATTTGTGGAGTCGGCGCGGGCCCTGGCCAAAGCCGAGAAGCTTAAGCCTGCTTTGCCGGGCGTGAGCCTCTACTTGGGCATCGACTACGAAAAGCAGCGCCAGGCAACTCTGGCGGTGCCACAACTGGTCGAGGCCGTCCGCCGGGAACCCTCCAACAAGGAGGCACACACGTGGCTGGCAAGAGCCTTGTGGGATGATGGCCGAACTGAGGCAGCATTCGAACAGCTACGCCAGACCGCTCTCCCTTTTTCCTTCCGATCCGGCTCTGCTACTGGACCTGGGAGAGGCCTATCGCAAAGCGGCCGATCTGGGCATCGAGCGCGTGCTCAACCATTCAAGTGGTACTCCCCTGCTGCATCAGGTCTACGGCGACATCTATAAGGACGAGCACGCCTGGGAGAACGCACTGGCTCATTACTATCGAGCGCTCGACCAGGATCCACACTGGCAGGGCGCGCATTTCGGATTGGGCGAAGTTGCATTCCATCGCGAGAAGCTGGACGCCGCGGCGCAGGAGTATCACCGCGAACTGGAGGCTAATCCAGGCTCTGCCGCTTCTCTGGCAAGGCTCGCCGAGATAGCGCTGCTCCAAGGAAAGCCCGACGACGCTCTGCCTTTATTCAGCTCTGCGATTCGCATCTCGGGGTATCAGGCAGCGAATGCTCTGGGCCTGCCGCGGCCCTACCCGGCCGCAAGCGAAGACCTGAGCGAAGCCGGCGCAAGCGCAGTTGCGCGCCTGCCTACCCACTTTGGAAGGGGCTCCGGCGAGTCCTTCCCGCAGCCTGGCCCTGGCGCTTGTCCAGGCGCGCCTGGGCAACGCGGATGCATCGCGGGCGGCGTGGAATGACTTCACCAACAACGCGCCCCGTTCGAATCCTTCTGATGCATACGCACGTGGGCTGGACAATTTCAGTCGTCAGAATTTCGAGAAGGCCGCCAGCGATCTGAACGCATGGCTCAAGTTGCATCCGAATGACGGCAAAGCCGATTACCTATTGGCGAGGACCTATCGCAATCTATCCCTCTCTACGCTCGAACAGCTACTGGCCACCGCTCCGGATTCGTATGCGGCACATGAACTCCTAGCGCAGACCTACCAAAATGCGGAGCAGGACGCCAAGGCCCTGGCGGAATATAAAGTGGTGGAACAGTATCGTGCCCAATTTGCCAGGGGTGCATTTCTCCATCGGTCATCTGCTTTTGAAGACGGGTCAGCAAGAAGAGGCGCTGGCCGAATTAGAAGCCGAGCTTCGCTTAAACCCAGACCACGGCGGGAGCCAATGCCGAGATGGGCACCATCCTTCTCAATCAACAGCAAGCAGCGAAGGCCATCCCCCACCTCGAAAAAGCACTGCAAGCCGATCCGGATCAATGGGCCACTTATCGCGACCTGGGCAAAGCGTATTACATGCAGAAAGATTTTCCCAAGGCGGAAACCGCACTGCAACAAGCTGTTCGCCACGATCCCCAGGGCCAGGCGCATTACCAGCTCGCCCTGGTGTACCGCTCCCTGGGAAAAAAAGAAGCGGCGAATGAGCAATTCGAGATCGCTCGCAAACTCAAGCTCGAAGGTTTGGCTCACGCTGAAACACAAATGAACACACTGGAATCCGTGCACCAATGATCGGCTGCCTTCGAGGAGAAACCACGAAAGCATTTTTCGCTTCGGCCAACACCCTTTGTAAAACCTGCCTGGCCATCACCCTGGCGCCGCTTGTTCTCTCCTTGGCCGCGCTAGGACAAACCGATTCACTCCAACGTGGCCTTGAATTATTTCGCCAGGAGAAATACGAGGCGGCGCTGCAGCAATTTGAAGAGGCAAGGCGTTTGCAACCCAACAATGCTTCGATCGATAACTTTATCGGGATTACGGAGACAAAACTTGGCCGCATGGACGAGGCCAATAAGGATTACGAGACCGCCTCCGTATCGACCCGAAGCTTGCCGGCCCGCATACCAACCTGGGGTTTAACTATCTCAGCAAAAAGCAGTATGAGCTGGCAGAAAAGCAATTGCGGACGGCTTTGGCTCTGGATAGCGCTGACCCCTTTACGCACTACTACCTCGCCGTGCTTTACCTGACTACGGCACGAGAAAAAGATGCCATTCCGCATATCGAACCTGCCATCACGCTGCTCGAAAATGATCCCGCCGCCGCCTTGCTGGCTATCAAGGCATACCTCACCTCCGATGCTCCGCGCGGAAGCATCGAAGCTTATCGATCTGGTGGAGCAGCATTCGAGGTTTTCTGCGGAGCAGGAATACGAGCTAGCCAAATTGCTCGAGGAGCGGCAAATGTACGTTGAGTCTGCGGCGCGCTTTCGGCGCATCGCAGAGATGCAGCCCACCTGGCAGAACCAGTACAACCTCGCTCTTGCCCTGGTAAAGGCCAAGCAGGCAAAGGAGGCGCTTCCGTTGCTGGCCTCCTTAACCGCGGAGCATGCAACCGACGCAAACGTGCTGAGCGATATTGCGTCCACTTACGAATCCGCGGGGGAGAACTCGCTCGCCCTCGATGCCTGGCAGAAAGCCATCGCCGCCGATCCGGCCAACCCCGACCGCTATCTTGATTGCACGCGGCTGCTGATCGATCTGGACCGCTATAAAGAGGCAACCGAGATTGTGCAGCGTGGTATTTCGCTGGTTCCCGATGACTATCCATTGACCATCCGTTTGGGGGCTATCGAGATGATGACCGGAGATCACGCCCAGGCCCGCGACACCTTCCGAAAAGCGATTGCGGAGCATCCAGCGCTTGCCCTGGGCTACGTGGCGGTAGCGCAGAGCTACATGAAGGACGGGAAAGATGAGGAGGCGTTGAAGGTTCTTACGGATGCGCGGGCCGCGGTCCCGCGCGACTTTGCGCTGGAATATGTCTTCGGCCTGGTTTCGTTTCAGCTGGGCCAACAAAAGCAGGCAATGGAAGCATTGAAAAGTGCGGAGGAGCTGCAACCGGCGGTGGTGGAACCACACTACCAGCTGGGGCTGCTGCATATGAAGATGCAAGAGTGGAAAGAAGCGCAGGAGGAATTTGAGCAGGTGCTTAAGCTTGACCCACAGCAACGCATCCACTTATTACCAGCTTAGCCGGACTTACCAGCGCCTGGGAGAAACCGATAAAGCGCAGCAAACGGCTAAACAAGCAAGCCTGCTTACCAAGACGCAACGGGAAGATGCGATCAAGACGCAGCAACTGCGCTTCGGTATCCCTAATCAAAACTGAGGAGTTCATTACGGAACTGTTGCGGGAAAAAATCTCTTGACACCCCTATAAGTGCAAAGATATGAACTTATTGCACGTGCAGTCGCAGCTTTCTTTAGTTCATTACGGGACTCAATGACAGAAGCATCGATCATCATCAACGCTCACATTCAGGCGGCCCCGGGTCACGAAAAGGAGCTGGGAAGCGCATTGCATGCGCTGGTTGCTCCCAGCCGCAAGGAACCCGGAGTGGTTGTCTACGAACTCCATGTTGACCCTGAGCATCCTGGTAAGTTCATGTTCTATGAAAAATTCGCGAGCCAGGCTGCGCTCGACCTGCACCTTGCCTCGCCTCACTTCGAGAACTTCCAAAGTTACCTTAAGGCAGGCAATCCGATTGCTGCACAGACGGTGACCAGATGGCAGAGCTTCGATTGAGTCTAGCTAGCGAGGGAGTCTGCGGGCAAAGAAAGCTAGGCAGGGCTGCATGAGAACTGGAGACCGCGTTCAGAGCAGACTTCGGCTACGAACTCCTTGAGGGCGCACTTTCGGCGTAATGAGAATTGACGGCTAGCGGGTCATGAAGAGTATGGGCCTATCTAGGCTGTTGAACAGTTTCAAGGATACCAGTGACCCGAAAACGGATACACGCCGCCTGATGAAATGCCACCGTCGCCCATACATCGGGTGCTGGTGGGGCAAAAGGCTTTGGTGACGGGAGCAAGCAAGGGGCTTGGCCAGGCAATGGCCATCGGGTTTGCGCAAGCCGGCGCAGATGTCCTGGTGAATTACAGCACGGACGAACAAGGAGCGCGGCAAACCGCTGCGATCATCGAGGAACACGGCGGAAAAGCGGTGATCTTCAAGGCTAATGTCTCCCGCGAAGACGAAGTGAAGGCCATGTTCGATTGCATGTTTAAAACCTTCGGCAGGCTCGATATCTGCGTGCCCAACGCCGCCATACAACTGAATGCCAAGGTAGATGAGATGACGCTGCAGCAGTGGCAGACGGTGATCGATGTAAACCTCACCGGCATGTTTCTCTGTGCCCGGGAGGCGATTCGGGCGTTCAAACGGCAAGGGATCGATCGGTCGATTTCCTATGCCTGCGGCAAGCTTATCTTCATGAGCTCCGTGCACGACATCATTCCCTGGGAAGGCCATGCGAACTACGCCGCGGCCAAGGGCGGTCTGATGTTGTTTATGAAGAGTCTCGCCCAGGAGGTGGCTCACCTCCGTATCCGGGTGAACGCTATCTCGCCGGGCGCGATTCGGACTCCGATGAATGTTGAGAAGTTGACGACGCCGGAGATCTTCGAATCGACACTGCTCAAGCTGATACCGGCCAAACGAATTGGCGAACCGGGAGACATCGGGCGAGTGGCAGTGTGGCTGGCCTCGGATGAGTCGGACTACGTGTACGGAACAACCATCTATATTGATGGTGGTATGACCCTTTATCCAGGCTTCATCGGAGCCGGTTAAATGAAGTTAGCGGCGGTCCTTCTACTGGCGGCGGCTTTCCCAGCGGCGGCGCAGGCCGCGACCATCACGGTGACGATTACCGGAACTACCGGCGAAATCAAGGTTGGCGAGGGGCCAATCTTCGGACATAGCTCATACCAGAAGATCCCTCCAGGTGATCCCTTTGTGTTGACTTATACCTTCGATGACGAAAGAGGAAAACAAGCTATCTCCGAGATAAGCGGGGATACCATCACTCAATCGGAGATAGAAAATTCATCCCTCTCTTCGCCAGGAACCAACGCAGTTCTGCAAATTGGAAGCGCGGTATGGGAGTTTGGAGCATCCACCCGCGCCCAGGTTAAACTCCAGACTTCCGCCAACAGCAAGAGCGAGCAGTTCGTGTACACCACCCAGGCGGGCAGCAACCGCGTTTCCTCTCAGATAGTTCCTGCAAAGGGTGGTTATTGGCCGAAGAACGGCGACTGGCGTTCGAGTTTCACCTCCACTTCGCTCGAAGGCAGCACTGCATCCTTTTCCGCGGATAACGACCGGGTATCCGCCAGCGGGAGCCTGGTCCCCTCCGCCATCACGGTCACTGGAGTCGATCTTGATGGCCAGTGGCTGCGCGATGCGACCACCGCCGGAGGTCCCGGCCTTCCGAACTGGGAAAGGAAGTGGCAGCTGGCCCATGCGTCGCCTCAGGGGTGGCTACATCGTGGAAGAGGTAACCAGAACCATCCTGGGAACAAAACCGGATGGGTCGGCGATCACGCCGTCTTCCATCAAATACTGGCAGGCGTGGCAGGTTCCCGCTGGATCGAACGCTCCGGAAAATGCATTGGACAGTTTCCCGAATCCGGCGCCGGCCGGCAGCACGGGAGAGGATCAGCATATCCGCAGCTCGCGCGATTTTATGAGGGCTTGATTCTGCCATCCGCCTTCGCTGTGGGAAACAGCCCTTACGCCGGCGAACGTCCGTCTTCGACAACCGATCCGAAGCTATCCACCAGCAACGCCACGCTGCCTGTCACAGTCAGCACGACCCTCCACTTTTGACCGGGCAGCCGCAAGAAAGAGGTCCCCATTGCTTTCGCAAACTCATCGGGCTCACATGGATTGTAATGATGGCGGTGGCTATTCCCGCGTCCCGCGGCATTGCATAAGCCGGTTCAGACAGCCAATGGCGCGCTCCAAGGCATTCCGGGAAAGGACCCCTCGGTTACCGTCTTTCGCGGCGTGCCCTACGCTGCACCGCCGATCGGCAATCTTCGCTGGAAAGCTCCTCAGCCGGCACATTCATGGGCAGGCATTCGCCGCGCGGATGCATTTGGAAATATCTGCGTGCAAAATGCACTCAAGCCCGGGTCCTTCTATCAAGTGGAGTTCTATGAGAGTCCGGAGCCGATGAGCGAGGACTGCCTCTACTTGAATGTCTGGACCGCTGCATCCTCTGCTTCTGAGAAGCGTCCGGTCATGGTTTGGCTTCACGGGGGAGGCTTTGTCGAGGGCTCTGGCTCTCTCCCGTCGTTCAACGGAGAGGCTCTGGCCAGCAAGGGCGTTGTGCTGGTAACCATCAACTACCGTCTTGGCGTTTTCGGATTTCTCGCTCATCCGGAGCTCACGGCGGAGGATCCCGTTTCATGCCTCCGGCAACTACGGCATGCTCGATCAGCTGGAAGCGCTGAAATGGGTGAAGGCGAATATACAAAATTTTGGCGGAGATCCGGAGAATGTCACCATCTTCGGACAATCCGCGGGGGCATCCTCGGTACTGAACCTTTGTGCCTCGCCACTGGCCAAGGGCTACTTTCGTCGTGCCATCGTGCAAAGCGGCGGATTCATGCCTGCTGAAGACCTGAAAGCCGCCGAACAAACTGGCGTGAGTTTTGCCAAAAAGATGGGTGCCGCTTCCCTTTCTGAATTGAGAAGCAAACCGGCGGCGGAGATCCAGCGGATCGCGATTCCTCCTCCGAGCGGCACGGGCGCCAACATATCCAGATTCTGGCCCATTGTCGACGGCTATTTTCTGACTGCTCCTCCGCGTGAAGTCTTCCGCGACGGAAAAGAAAATACTCATTCGCTGCTCGCCGGTTCCAACGCCAACGAAGGCACTACGTTCATTCCGCCCACGCTTACCGAGAAGCAATGGAAGAGCCAGATCGAAACCCGTTACGGAGCGCGCGCGGAAGAGTACTTCAAGCTCTACCCGGCAAGCTCAGACAACGAGGCATGGGAAGAGGCGACCAATGCAGTACGAGACCTGATGGCCAGAACCGCGTTAGAGGTGGCCAGATTCGAAAAGGGCCGAAAAACGTACATCTATTATTTCGATCGCCGGCCGCCAGGTCACGACAGCGATCACTACGGCGCGTATCACTCCGCGGAACTGGTTTACGTCTTCAACAATCTGGACTCCGTCAAACGGCCCTGGACGGAAACCGACCGCAAGCTGGCCGATACGATGTCGAGCTATTGGGTTAACTTCGCGAAGAGCGGAGATCCGAACCATGCAGGCCTTCCCTATTGGCCGGCCTTTGGCGCAACTCCAGCTCGCGGCCTGGAACTTGGTGCGCAGAAGTAAAGCCGGCAACCGCGCCACCGACTGAAAGACTGGACGCCCTAGAGAAGGAGGGTTTCGATTCGATGTTCTGAGCACACATTCTTGGCCCGTTTTGGAAAAGTTCCCTAGCCGAACTCTTTTCAAAATGTTGACTTTAAGTGCTACTATACGTCGCGGAAGAAATCGGACCAGAAAGATGAAGAACAAACCTGACACAAATCGTGAAGAGGTCTCTCGCAAAATAGATAAGTATTGGGTCCCTATTATTGCGAAGACTATCGAGCTCCTGGATTGTTTCGGTTCTGCGGCCGAATCGCTGACGCTGGAAGAAGTGGTCAAGAGGACGGGAATACCGCACACGACTGCCTATCGGATTCTGCATACTCTGGTATTGCGGGATTACCTGACGCAGTCCGGCCGCCAGTATCGACTCAACCGATTGCGCCGCAGATTGCGGTTTGGCTTTGCCAACCTTTCCAAACACATTTGTATTGCGGTCGAGATCCAGCGCAGCCTGGAAAAAGCTACCGCCGCTGCCGGAATCGATCTGGTGGTGTGGGATAACGATCGCAACGCGGATACCGCGATTCGGAACGCCGAGGCGATGGCCGACAGCAAGGTCGACCTGGCCATCGAATTTCAGCTATACGAACACGTGGCGCCGGTGATCTCGGATATTCTTTCCCGTTCGGAGATTCCTCTCATCTCTCTTGTGAACCCGCATCACGGCACAGTCTATTTTGGCGTCAACAATTATCGTGCGGGATTCTCCGCCGGGGTCGCGCTGGCGGATTACGCGATCAAGCACTGGAATTCCGAAGTGGATACGCTTCTGCTTCTCGAGTCACCCCGTGCCGGCAGAACCATCCAGAGCAGGTTGGTAGGCGCGTTGCAAGGGGTTCAGGAACGGCTCGGACCCTTGCCCGAGAAATGCATTGTTCACCTCGATGGTGGCGGGGACAAAACGACCTCTCAAGCGGCTGCAGCCGGCGCCTTCAAGTCAAGATCGAGAAAGCGGGTTCTGGTCGTCGGGATTAATGATGAAAGTGCTATCGGGGCCGTGGACGCAGCGAAGCAGGCGGGGAACGGCACCGATATCGCGATTGTCGGCCATGGGGGAAGCATGGAGATCATGGATATTGTCGCTAAGCCCGACAGCCCATGTATCGGCACTGTTTTCTTCCACGCTGAGCGTTACGGAACGGATCTGCTGAGCTTTGCCTTACCGATCGTTCGCGGAAGATCGGCGCCTGTTGTCCACTACGTGCCCCATGAGTTCATGGGAAAAGATGCCTTGATGCGAGAGCGCCGCGCCCTCCCGTCGTAGACCCTGGCGTCCCAAAGGCGCTGGTGAAGATTGGAATGTGATTTGGAAAAAGCCAAAGGTCGCAATTTTTGGGATCGGCTTCATGGGCCGCGTCCATACCGAGGCGCTGCGCCGCCTGGGCAACGTAGAAGTGATCGGTGTTGCCGGACGCACCGCCGAGGCGGCGCGCAAGTTCGCCGACAACCTTGGCATTGAGCGATCCACTGGCAATTACCAGGACCTGCTCGCCGACGCTGACATCAGCGCGGTCCACATCTGTGCTCCCAATGATCTGCATTACGACATGGCGAATGCAGCCATGCAAGCGGGCAAACACGTCTTGTGCGAGAAGCCGCTGGCTTCCTCGGTCGCGGAAGCCAGCTCCATGATCGCGCTGGCCAAGCAAAAGGGACTTGCCAATTGCACTCTCTACAACGTGCGTGCGTACCCCCAGGTGCAAAATATGCGCAGCAGGTGCGAAGCGGGTGAGTTTGGCGATATCTATGTCGTCCAGGGCACGTATTCGCAGGACTGGCTGCTCTATGACACCGATTGGAACTGGCGCATTGAACAAGGACCGTCGCGCACCTTCGCTGACATCGGGACCCACTGGTGCGATTTAGCCGAGCACATCACGGGGCAGCGCATCACTTCCGTCTGCGCCGATCTGCATACGTTTCACAAAACGCGCAAGAAGCCGAAACACTCCGTCGAGACCTTTACCGGCAAGACGCTTCAGCCGAGTGAATACGACGAAGTACCTATCAAGTCAGAAGATTTCGGCGCGATGATGTTTGCCATGGGCGAGAACACGCGAGGCTCGCTGACCGTGAGCCAGGTTTCCGGGGGACGCAAGAACCGTCTGTTCATCGAAGTCTTCGGCTCCAAAGCATCCGCGGCGTGGACGAGCGAAGCTCCCGACGACCTTTGGATCGGCCATCGCAATGCGCCCAACGAGATCCATATCAAAGATTCTGTGCTCATGCGCCCGGAGGCCCGGAGCTACACCGATCTACCGGGCGGCCACGCCGAGGGCTATCCTGACACCTTCAAGCAGATCTTTCGCCGCTTCTACAGAAGAGTCATGGATGCGAAGGCGCCGGTCGATTATCCCACCTTCGAAGATGGGATTCGCCAACTGCGCGTTCTCGATGCGGTGCTCGGGAGTTCGCAAAAAAAGGCCTGGGTGACGGTGCAGGACTGAGTTGTCATGGGCCTTTGGGCCACCCAAAGAAATGAAAATCGCGGATCACCTGCGGCTCTGTCCATCCCCGATAACGGCTGCTGAGGTAAGCGCTACCCTACCCTTTGTCATCCCGCCTGCCCCGCGTGCCGTGGGAGCGAACTCCGGATTTCCTACTACGCAGCACTCATCAACGCCCACGTATGCGGCTTTCTTAAAGGAAAGTCGCATGAGCTTGACCGAAACTACGAAATCCGACAGGAAAATCCGGAGGAAGCCGAGGGATCTGCAGTTCAGCGGATCTCTCGTGGAAATGTTTTTCGGCCGAGCGTCTTCGTTCGCTCTCATGGGAGTACTTTCGCATGGTGCCGGTAAGCGTAACACTCCTCCTGGCACTTCTCGGATTCTTCCCCGCTCAGCGTGATACCTATGCGGGAGACGCAGCTTGCCTTTCCTGTCACCGGGATCAGAGCGATCCTTACCAGCACACCTCCCATCATCTGACCTCGCAGCCAGCGAACAAGGACTCGATTCTCGGGTCATTTCATGATGGGTCGAATGTGCTGATGATCGCGGACCCGGCAACAGCGGGCGATAATCCGGGCCTGTATTTCAAGATGGAGGCCAGAAATAACGGGTACTATCAGACCGCGGTCGCGGGCTGGCCGGGCCACTTGCAGCAGCGAAGCGAACGGATGGACATCGTGATTGGGTCGGGCGTGCGGGGGCAGAGCTACCTCTATTGGCATGGTGAACAATTATTTGAACTGCCCGTAAGCTACTGGTCGGACGGAGGCCGGTGGATCAACAGTCCCGGCTACAAGGACGGCACGATGAACTTTACCCGGGCGGTCACACCGCGTTGTCTGGAGTGCCACGCTACCTATATTGAACCACTCTCGCTCGATCCTCTGACCAATCGTTATGACCAGAAGAGCCTGGTGGTGGGTATCGCCTGCGAGCGCTGCCACGGCCCGGGCGCGGACCACGTCGCGCTCGAGCGAACAAAAGCTTCTACCGCTGGGGGAGCCATCCTGAATCCAGCTAAATTCTCGCGGGATAGGCAGGTAGATCTGTGTGCGCTGTGTCACAACGGTATTCGCAGGGAAGAATTCGCTCCAGCATTCTCGTTTGTACCGGGCAAACCGTTGGACAACTACTTGCAGCCAAACGCAGGCGAGATCGCGGATCATCCCGACGTGCATGGCAACCAGGTGGGCTTGTTGCAGAAAAGCCGCTGCTTTCTCGCTTCGCCCAAGATGAGCTGCTCGACCTGCCACAACGTACACCAACCGGAGCGCCCGGCGGCGGCGTATTCCGATCGCTGCCTAAGCTGCCACCAGGTGGAAAGTTGTGGCATGTCGAAAACCATGGGGCACAAAATAGCAGACAATTGCATCGACTGCCATATGCCCGTGGAACCGACCAATGGCGATCGCTTCTCAGACAGCGGGCGAGATTGTCCGGCCGAAGATGCGAAACCACTGGATCAAGGTCTATCCCTGAGTATCGGAGAAATCGGCGACGCCATGGCCTGCGATTCCGACTCCTGATGCATGGCTCGATGCAAGGCGCTATCGGCTGCGAGGAGCAGGATTTCCGGCATCCTCGATGTTCCCCCGGCGCGCGCGAGCACAGTAGAGATGCCGAAATTCACCGTGACCCAACCGCGGCCTTCCAGTTTCACGTTGAGAGGAGAACGGAGAGGCTCGATGGCGGAGCGCAACTTCTCGGCGACTCTGGCCGCACCGCGCGGGCCCGTCGAAGGCAGAATGATGGCAATGGCCTCATCTCCGTAGCGCGCAGCGAAATCCGTGACCCGCAAAACGTTCAGCACGATGGCGGCAGCTTTGGCAAGACAGCGATCTCCTTCCAGATGTTCGCGCCAGTCATGGAATTGTCTGAAGTGATCGAAGTCAAGCAGCAGCAGAGAGATGAACGACCCTTCTCGCAGGGTGCGATTCCACTCGCGCTCCAGGGCCTCATCGAAGGCGCGCGCGGTGAAGAGTCCGGTCCGCGGGTCTTTCAACTCTAACACCGAGAGTCTTTCCTCCAGGGTCTTGCGCTCGGTGATGTCGCGGATGACGATGATATTTTCGCGGGGGACGCCGGTGGCGGAATCGCACACCATGCGGTGTTTGATTTCTACCCACGCCATCATGCCGTCTTTCATGCGCATGCGAACGATTGCGACCGAGTTGTCGGAAAGCGCAGAAGCATCTTCGGGAAGGAAGAACGCATCGGGTCTCTTGCCGGTCATCTCCTCCGGCTTCCAGCCCAGAACCTGGAAGGACGATGGAGAAACGTAGTGCAACACCATGTCCAGGCCGGCACGACAGATGATGTCGATGCTATTCTCGGCCAGGAAAAGAAAGCTCGCCTCATCGTCGCCGGACATAATCTCCTCCCCGGTTCTCTCGATCACGAGGAGCCAAATGGTTTTGCAGTGCCAGAGCGTTTTTCACTTCTACTCTGCACAGCCGGGTTAAGCGGAGTGCGGCTCTTCTTGCGGAAAAGCCGCGTCGGGAGCGGTCGCATTGTATACACCAGAAGTGAAAATGCAGTAGCTGCCTCTGTCAGCCGGCTACGCGACGGCGGATTGGAGCATTTCCCCGGTATAGCTTTCGATCGCCTGGCTAAGCTGGAAATCGATCTCATCAGCAATGGTCATGACTCCGATGAGCAGCGCACTATAGTCAATATCCAGCAGGTTTTTATGCAAGGTGTTGAAGATGCTGACCTGCAACATCCGGGACTCTTCGACTAACATGGCAGCGGTATAGCCCTGGTTGGAGCGGTTAACGCCGTGCCTGGCGGCGCCGGTAGATCTCGGTTCCTTGGTCCCCATAGGCTCCTGCGAGCGCAGACGGCATATCAGGTCAATAAAGACCAAAGGCAGATGACTGCAGCGCTGCTCGCGGCTCAACGGAATCGACATCAGCGTTTCCTCCGCTTGCACACGCCTGAACCACTCTTGAATGATGCTGTCCCGGTTGCGTTCGAGAATTGTTGCCACTGTCACGATCTCACGTCTGCGCTGAGGATCGCCGGCCACCCTCTGATTGATCACCTGGATGAGGGAAACCATATCGATTGGCTTGAGAAGGATCTCATCGGCCTGACGCAGTATGGCTTGGGCAGCGGCAGTCATCTCTGGGAATGCGCTTAATAGCAAAGTCACAGCCTTGGGATTGGCGTGCCGCATGGCGCTGACGACCGTGAGCCCATCTCCCGCTCCCGGCATATGCAGATCGCTCAGCAGCACGTCGAAGCTCTCTGCGATGATGTACCTGAGTGCCTCCGGCACATCGCGGGCGCTCGTTACCGTAAAGCCAGACTGTTCCAGCAAGAAACTCAAACTCATGCGCGCAACTTCATCATCATCAACTACAAGCACCCTGGTATCGGCCATCTGTATCTCTCATTCCGACTATCGGCGAATTCTAGCGATGCTTTAAGGCAGTTTCGCAATTACTGTGGACTGATAGAGATCGCGAGGTGTGGTTTTCCTTGGAAGAAAACCACGACAAGGCCTCTCGCTCCCCGGATTTCCTTTGAGCGCAGCACTGGCCGAGAACAATGACGTGCGACTTTCTTCGAGGAAAGTCGCATGCAGCTCGGTAGTTCCAACAACATCTACAGGAAATCCGGGTTCGGCTTACACCAATTGCGAAACTGCTTTAGCCCAGATGAAGTCGTGACGAGAGCCACCAGAGAGGGGGTATGCGGTCATGCATCAAGGGTGGAGGCGCGGGATGGAATTGAACCACCAAGCAAGGCTTTGCACGCCTTTCCCTGACCGTTTGGGTTCCGCGCCATCCATAGCACAAGCCGGTCTTGCAGCTTCTGCGACCAATATATATATATCGCATGAAGGCAAGGCCGACTTCATTGCAGATCCTTCGATCGAAACCGGGTGGGCCCGCTTTTAGCCAACTCCCTTGCAAACATTTAAACGATTATGGATGATCCAGACGCTGAGAGTCGGAACAGAAGAAGCAGACAACGCGTATAACTCGAATATGCAGACACGCGTGGAAAGTCTCCCTTACGGCATTTATTTCGGTGCGAGCCAGGTTCACCGAGAGTTGCCAGGCTTTTCCGTATCCCTCTTAACGCCTACGCTGCGTGCGGAAGATGTGCCTTTGCACACGCATGAGAATGCGTCTTTTGTGTTTGTCCTGTCGGGGGCGTATCTCTCCAGCGCGGATGGTGCGGCGCCCGTCAGCTTCAGTCCGACGCTTATATTCAACCCCGCCGGAACCGTCCATCGGGATAGCTTTGTGCTTGCGGATGGCCGGTTCTTAGCGGTGTCCATCTCCGATCACAGCTTGCGCATTGCTTTGGATTGGGCTGTTCTGCCTACAGCCGCTGCAGCATTTACTTCAGGGACTGGCTTCAACACCGCGCTACAGTTCGCTCAGCAGTGTGCCGCACCTGGGCCCGCCAGCACCTCCACCATGGAGGCGATGTGCTGGGAACTCCTCTCTACCGTTTCGGGAGTATGCCTCTGGCCCAACAAGCACCAAGCTTCTCTTCCTTCATGGATTGGTCAAGCGCGCGAGCTCCTGCGCGATCGATGCAGCGATTCTTTCCAGATCACTGAGATGGCGCAGCAGCTCGGAGTCCATCCCGTCTACTTCGCCCGAGCGTTTCGACAGGTATTCCGTTGCACCCCTGGAGAATATCGGATGAGGTGCCGCTTGCGTGGTGCTCTGGCGCTCATGCAGAACGCAAGCATCCCACTGTCGGAGATCGCGCTCAGCGCCGGCTTCTTCGATCAGAGCCACTTCAGTACCGCCTTCCGTAAACACTTTGGGATGACACCGCAGGCATATCGAATACAGCGTCACGGACCGGTCGCGAGCGCTGAAGTTCAATTCGTACAAGAAGAGCCGTAGGGGTCTCGCGATACTGGATCTGGAGACCACCATGATGCAGTTGTCCAAATCCCTTGCACGCAACATTCTGCGATACAAGCTGTCACTCGTAGTAGCACTTTTTGCCTCCGCCATGTCAGCACAGATCATAGCGGCGGGCCCGTTGGGTGGGGTTTGGGGCACAGAGGTGCGGTTCGGAATGCCCGTTCAAGGGGAGCTGACGTTGGATGGACGCGAAGGCATGTGGCGCGCCTCTATCGGAGGATTTCAATTTGCCGCAGAAAAGAATGGTGATGAACTTCGGTTTACACTTCCGGACAAGAGCGCGGAGTTCCGTGGGATTCGAGACCCAGCCTCGAATGTGGTTCGCGGTGAATGGATACAGCAGGGCGGTTTGATTTTGGATCCGCAGTATGCGAGCCCTGTCGAACTCCACCGCATCGCGCCATCGGTGTGGCGGGGAACGGTGGTTCCTCTCGATCAAAGAATCTCGGTGTACCTCTTCATCTCCACGAAGGACGGGAAGGCGACGGCGACGGTCAGCAATCCGGAGGGCAATTTCTTCCGCAGACGGATTTACAGCGTGACGCGAGACGGTGCCAACGTTTCGCTCGAGACCAACGGCAAAAAGATGGAGGGCACATGGGATGAGAAGAACGGCACGCTCTCGCTTCAAGTAGTCAACTGGCTTCCGCCTTTTCAGTTCACGCATCGGACAGCAGACGATGCCGTGGGGTTCTATCCGCGGACTCCATTGGATAAGAGTGCATGGAGCTATCGCACGCCTGTACCCGATGGTGATGGCTGGAGAACGGCTTCGATGCAGGCGGAGGGCTTGAATGAAGCGCCGATTGCAGCGTTGATCCACCGAATTCTCGTGGCTGATCCTACCAGCACTTCTTTGAAGATTCAGAGCCTTTTGATCGCCCGTCACGGCCATTTGGTGCTTGAGGAATACTTCTACGGATTTGACCAGGACAGGGTCCACGATATGCGTTCGGCGGGCAAGACGTTCGCTACCGTTCTGGTGGGTCTGGCAAAGGAGCACGGAGCGAAGCTGACGCCACAAACGCCCATCTATCCGCTGTTTACGCAGTACAGTTCGTTTGCAATCTGGGACGACCGCAAACAGAAGATCACGCTGCGCGACGTTATGACGATGACGGCGGGAAATGCTTGCGACGATAACAACGATGACTCACCAGGCAACGAAGACAGAATGCAGAGCGACCACCAACAAAGGGACTGGTACAAGTATTCGCTTGACCTGCCGATGTTGAAGGACCCCGGCGGGGAGGATGCCGTCTATTGCTCCGGCGACCTGAATCTTGTGGGTGGAGTGGTTGCCGCGGCAACTCATCGTTGGCTTCCCCAGTTCTTCGAGGAAAACTTGGCTCGACCGCTGCAGTTCGGGCGCTATTATCTGAACCTGATGCCCGATGGGCAGGCGTATATGGGAGGAGGAGCCTACCTTCGCCCACGTGATCAACTCAAGTTAGGCCAACTGTATCTGGACGGGGGCCTTTGGAATGGCAAACGAATTGTGAGCAAGGAGTGGGTCGGCGAGTCAACATCCGTTCACTCCCACTTTGCTGCAAAGTACAGCCTGGGGCAACAACATAACTATGGCTATGGATGGCATATTCACGATCTCAAGAGCGGCGCGAAGACCTACCGGGTATTTGCAGCCGAGGGAAATGGCGGACAGTTCGTCATCGTCGTACCTGATCTCGACCTCGTTGTGGGGATCACGGGCGGCAGCTATAGTGAGTTCGACCAATGGTATCGATGGGAGTTGGAGCTTGTGCCGCAGTTCATTATCCCCGCCGCTGTCTCAGTACATAGCCATTAAGCAAAACGGAACGCTATCAGAAACATCAGTACCGGTGAACTCTCTTCCTTCCTTCATCATCTTTGGCCCTGTCGCGGATTCTCAACGAGCGCCAAATCGCCATGCACTCATCGACAAATGGACGCAGGCCACGTGGCCGTTCAAGTCGGAATCTCGGAAAAGTGGTTCCTGTTCCCGAAAGCGGCCTTGGCGGTGACTGTGATTTTGGGATTACGCTTTTCCAAAGGAGGCCATCGAAACGACAGAGCATGGAAAGCCAAGAAGCCGGCTTTCCACCCTTTCCACACTCCTTGGAAATCCCTTCGGGATTGCCACATTCTCACGGCTCGACTGCTGGCGTATTTCGAAGTGCAACAGCAACCGAGACGGGAATGAAAGGCCCTTAGACCTCAAAGGAGTTGTAATGGAAGTCCTTCGTCCAAAGTGTAACGGACGTTGCAAACAAACTGGGCGCCCGGCTGGTTTGCCGGGCGCCCAGTTTGTATCGAGGCATTGAGCATCAAAGCAGCCTCAAGCTCCCTACGGCATGGTTGTAGTCCAGAACAAGTACTTCACCTTGTATCCCTTTTCCATAGCTGGCGGATGCGCTTTCCCCCACGCTTCGTGATCCCAGGTGACTGCCTGTAACTTATTGTGGACAACCTGGAAAACCATGGGAGACGCCACGGGCTCACCTGCGTCTGCATTGAAGGTGACCTTGATCTGACTTCCCTCGCTCGCCCAGTGCCCAAACGACGTAATGGATCCGGTGCCTGGATCTTCGGTAACTGTGGCAGTTCCATCCACGCCCAGGCTCACACTCATGGACGGCGCTTTCTTGTCGACGCGGGCCACATAGACCCCGGCAAATCCCGGATGGATGTCTGTATTGCCGGCGAGAGCTGCTAACGGCGTAATCAATAACGTTGCGCTCGCTACCAGAACGCGCAGGACGGAAGTAAATGGCTTCTCGAGTACTCTCATTAGATCGCAAGGCATAATGAACACTCCAAAACTGCAATTTGTTACTTGTTAGTAGCAATGTAACCCGCCTACATCCTTTGTCGATCATGCTTATTAGAAAGTTGTAGTCGGGAGTAATACGGACTGGATGACCATCGGATTGGACCGCAGCAAGGAGCCTATGGCTCTGGAGGAGCAACTAGCACTATTTGCTGGAGTTAGCGCTATCTGCGGCGCGGACGCCATGCTACAGTCGAGCGCATGAGCCAACGCGATGCCGGCCTGCTGCGCACCATCGGGACCCGTGGCCTGGCAGCGAACATCATTAATAGTGTCATCGGCGCCGGCATTTTCGCGGTGCCGGCAGCTCTGGCCGCTTGCATCGGCCCGTATGCGCCCCTGGCGTTTCTGGTCTGCGGGGTGGCGATCGGAGCGGTCGCCATCTGCTTCGCCGAGGGCGGCAGCCGAATGCCGACCAGTGGTGGACCTTATGGCTATGTCGAAGCCGTCTTCGGGCCACTTGCCGGCTTCATTGCCGGCACACTGCTGTGGCTGGGCAACGTACTTGCAGGCGGCGGCGTGGTCGCTGCCCTGGCCGAAGTAGCGGTGAGCCTGCTGCCGCCGGTGTTCAAGGCGCCGGTACACGCCGTGGTGATCGTGGGTGTCATTGGTGGCGTCGCGCTGGTCAACTTGGGAGGAGTCGCCCGCGGTGCGCGGCTGGTCGATTGGGCGACCGCAGTGAAATTGATTCCACTGGTGATTTTTCTGGTCGCCGGCGTGGCAGCGATCCATCGTGCGAATTTTGTGCAGGCAGTGGCGCCCAGCACGCAAGGCCTGGGCCGCGCCATGATCCTCGCTCTCTTCGTGCTCACCGGCATGGAGGTTTCACTGAGTGTCAGCGGTGAGGTGAAACAGCCGGCTCGTACCATTCCGCGCGCGCTGGCGATAGCCCTTGTCACCGTCACTCTGTTGTACATCGCTATTCAGGTCATTGCGCAGGGGATCCTGGGTGCTTCGCTTTCCCAATCCACGGTACCTCTGGCGGATGCGATGGCGAAGATAAGCCCGGTGTTGCGGGTGCTGCTGCTGGCCGGCACCGCGCTGTCGATGTTGGGCTGGGTCTCCAGCGACATCCTCGGCACCCCGCGCATACTGTTCGCTTTCGGACGCGACGGTCTGCTTCCGCGCGTGCTCGGTCACGTGCATCCACGCACCCATGTGCCAGATGTTGCGATTCTCTGCTATGCGGCAGTGGCCATCGCGCTCGCGTTGACGGGAACGTTTGCCGAGCTTGCTGTGCTTGCCACCCTCGCCAGCTCCGCGCTCTATGCGGCCGGCTGCGTCGCGGCATGGTGGCTGGCGCGCACCGGCGTGGCGCAGGCCGGCACGCCGTTGAACTTTCGCTGGCTGGGCACGGCAACGGTTGTGGGCGTTGGTAGCATGCTGCTGATGATCGCCCTGGCGTCCCGCGCAGAAATCATTGGCCTCTTCGCGGTGATCGCTATCAGCGCGATCGCTCACCTGTTGCAGTCCCGAACCGCGCGCGGGCGGCAACCAGCAGAGCTGTAACCCCTCTCCGGAGCTACCTGGTGCTTTTACACAGGGAGGCAGGAAATTCATGAATTTGGGGGCGCGGGAGCTGCATCCAATGGGAGGATCCACGGAGGACTCATCAGCATGGCAAAGTATGCGTTGTATGTTCCATTGAAGGCCAAGCCGGGCAAGACGGCAGAGGTGGAAGCGTTCCTCAAGCAAGGCGCGGAGATGTCGAAGGCGGAGAAGGGCACCTTGACCTGGTATGGCATTAAAGAAGACGAAGGCTCCTACGCGGTATTCGACACCTTCGAGGACGAAGCAGGCCGTGACGCCCACCTGAACGGTGACATTGCTAAGGCGCTGATGGCCAAAGCAAAGGAGCTGTTCTCAAACGACCTGCAAATTCACAAGATTCAAGTGATTGCCAGCAAGTAGGACTCCATGTTCAAGCGAACCCGTCCCGTAGCTGCAGTTCAGGCTACGGGCTTTTCGTTGGTGACTGCGACTATTTCGCAAACAGCTTAAAGCTTTCGAGATAGCCCTGCTCCCGCCACTTGGCACAGGTGTAGACCCTGCCTTCGTCAATCAGTACATCCATTGAATGGAACCAGGCAATCTCACTCCGGATCTTGTCGTGATGAGACTGTATGAGTTCATTCAATTCGTTGACGGTGAGGCCTTCAGGATGCAGGCGCATCAAGTTCAAGACCGTCTCAATGGCACGGTCCTGCTCAGGAAATTTACGACTATACGGCACGATTCCACCTCACGGACTTCCATTGCTCTACCTGGAAGGGGGGACCCTTGGGTGTGGAGCCTTTTCTCGGGAAAAATCATCGATTCAAGACAGACGACGCTCAGTAAGACAACCACGATTGCAAACCGGGAAGGCAGACACAAACAGCAAATGTATCAATCACAATTCCTGGGAAGCAGCATAGCACCAGAATCGTTCCTTATCGCAGCAAAATTTTTCGCCCCGAGGTCCTGGGGGGGCCATAGCGGGACGCCAGAATGCGGCCATCCCAATTTGGATTCCCCGATTTTGTTCCTGGTTGTTACAAAATTGCTTGTGCTTGCCGGAACTGCTCTTTTATCTGCAGTTGAGTGCAACGGTCACCGGGGCACATGCCAGGGATCATCTCCACTTGCGCCCGGCAGGAGCAAAGACACATCTGGACCCTGCAGTGGGAGTGTTATAAGTGATTGATTTTCTTGGTAGCGTCATCGGGGATCGAACCCGAACTCTCCGCCTTGAGAGGGCGGCGTGTTAACCAATTACACCATGACGCCACGATGGGTTGAGGCAGGGGGGTTGATCTGCACCGCAGTCAACAGACGTTAGTATAGCAAAGCAGGGGCAAAGGATCGGGGCCGGCTTACAAGCCCAATTTCCTTACCTCGTCGTTGTAATACTTGCGGTAAAGGATGTCCCACTCCTGGCTTCCCTCGACAATGATCTTGCGTTGCGAGGCGATCTTCTGGCGCGCCGCCTGGTCGATCTTCATTTCTTCCGTCAAGACCTTTTCCAGCGCCTTGCGCGCCTCCTGACGGATGGTATTCCGGTCATCCAGGAACTCACATTCGTCCGTCTCCGCAAGCGTATCGGCTACCACGTGCGCCAGCTTGTTGAGCTTGTCCCTGGAGAGTCTCACAGCACCGCCTTGTATTTCCGCGCCAGCTCCTGCTTCACCTTCTTGAACATCTCGGCGTAGCTGGCGCCGGTGCGGCGCATGTCTTCCTGGTAGGCGTCAAGGATGACGCGTACTTCTTCGTTGATGCGGTCTTCGAGAGACAGCTCTTCCAGGATGGCCGCATTCACCCGCTCAGCGACAACAGCAACTTTCCCTGCCCGGATCATCTTGGCTTCGATCAACTGGTTGACCGTTTGGCGCGCCAGATAATTCACGTACTCCCGCGAAAAAATCATGTGATCTGACTCGGACTATAGCATATTTGAGACGCTGAGCCGGGTCGCGCAGGGACCCGCGACTGCACGAAATCCGGTGCGGTCCGGTGCGGGCACAGCTGCCCAATCACCGGTGCTAGCAGGCCCAGTGTCCTTCAGTGCCGCGCCTACGGCACTCCGAGATCACCTGTCAAAGGGATTGATCTGCTAGCCCATTCATGTCCTGGGCTAGCTCGGTGAGGCTACAGAGTGTACTAATTAGGCTTTTTAGAATCTGTCCATCCATCTGCCGACACGATGGGGGACCTCACCGCGGCTTACGGCAAATCCGGGGACATCTGCGACAATAGAGGCGCGAATATGCACCCCGACGATTTGATATCTCTGAAAGACGACATGGTGGCTTTTATTGAGGGGCATGCAATGCGCCGCCTGCCTGGGTTTATCACCGAAGATCTGCCAACCGTCTTGTGGGAAGACGATGACAATCCCGATAGCTGGAAAGACTTCGTGGAGATGGCCAAGACCGCCTCTGCGCCGTTCGTCACCATGAGCGAAGTCATGCTGGAGAAGGAAGACATCGCCATGCTGCTGGAGCAGATCCGCGACGACAATTTTCCCGATGAAGCCGCGGCCGAAGTACACGAGGCGCAATACCTGGTCAACTACGTGGGCAAGATCGGCTATATCCAGCTTGGCTTTGCCCATCAGGGCATCGTCTTTGTGCACGAGAATGCCACCCCGTGGTACGAGCGCTACCAGCAACTGCTGGAGTTTGTGGAAGACTTCGGAGACGTCGTTTTCGGAGAAGATGAGGACGAAGAAGAAGGGTGAATGCTTCCTCCTCCCCTGCAGTAAGCCCCCAGGCCATCCAGTCTGACCCGGCCGTTCCCCGCACGTGAATGGGTCCTGCCCCAGGCGAACTCTACCGCCACGGCGCTGGCGAAGAGCGCCGGATTGCCTCTCATCGTGGCCGAGCTGCTGGCGGAACGCGGCGTGCGCACCGCGGCCGAGGCTGATTTCTTCCTTCACCCCCGCATCGAACACCTGCTTGATCCTTACGCCATGCAAGGCATGGCCGCGGCCGTCACCCGGGTTCAGGCGGCCATCGCCCGGCGGGAGAACATCCTCATCTATGGCGACTACGACGTGGATGGCACCACGGCCATCGTCCTGCTCAAGACGGCCATCGAGATGCTCGGCGGCCAGGTGGATTTCCACGTACCCCACCGGCTTCGCGAAGGCTACGGCATGCAGGCGGAGGTGCTCGCCGCGGCCGCGGGGCGGGGCATAAGCCTGATCATCAGCGTCGACACCGGCATACGCGATTTCACCGCCGCCGAAGCCGCCGCCCGCCTGGGACTCGACCTCATCGTTACCGATCACCATCTGCCGCAGGATCTGCCCCACCTTCCCGGTCTGCCGACTGCCCTCGCTATCCTCAACCCCAATCAGCCGGGCTGCGGCTACACCTGCAAGCACCTCTGCGGCGCCGGCGTAGCCTTTAAGCTCGCCCAGGCCTTGCTCGAGGCATGGGATTTGGAGCGGACGCGGAACAAGATCCTCCCCTCCTTCCTCAAGATGCTGGCCATCGCCACCGTGGCCGATGCTGTTCCGCTGCTGGGGGAAAATCGCGTCATCGCCAGCGTCGGGCTGGAGCAGCTAAAACGTCCGGCCAGTCCCGGCCTGCGCTCGCTGATGCAGGTAGCCAAACTCGACCCGAAACAGCGGACCCTTACCGCGACCGACCTGGCATTCCGCATCGCGCCCCGCATCAACGCCGCCGGACGCATGGATGTTGCCTCCGACGTGGTCGAACTCTTCACCACCCGCGATGCGGCCAGGGCGGTTGAGTTAGCCGCCAAGCTCGACCGCCTGAACGGCGAACGTCAACAGGCCGAAGCCGAGATGCTCGACCAAATAGACCGCCGGCTTCGGGAAGAACCAGGCTTCCAGTCGAGCCGCTGCATCGTGGTCGAAGGAGAAGGGTGGCATCGCGGCATCATCGGCATCCTTGCCTCGCGAGTCGTCGACCGTATGCGGCGTCCGGCGATGGTGATCGCGCTCGAAGGCGGCGAGGCCTATGGCTCCGGCCGCTCGGTCCCTGGCTTTCATCTGCTGCACGCGATTGAAAGCTGCAAGCAGCTCTTCACCCGCTTCGGCGGCCACTCCCACGCCGTCGGCTTTTCTCTCCCTGCGGAGCGGCTACCGGAGCTCAGGAGCCACCTCGAAGCCTGGGCCGCGCTGAACGTGGAGGAGACAGCGCCCAGCCTACGCTGCCACGCGGTCTTGCCCCTCGACCAAATTACCCAAGCTCTCTTCACCTGGTTGCGCCGCCTGGAACCTCTAGGGAATGGCAACGAAGAGCCCATCTTCGTCGCTTACAACGTGCGCCTGACAGCTCCGGTGCGACCCATCAAGGATCGCCACATCTGCCTGCAGCTCGCCCAGGGGGCGCGTGGCGCCAGTTGGTCGGCCCTGGGATGGGATTGGGCGGCACGCGTCCAGGCGCTCGGCCTGGAGCAAGGCTCCGTTGTCCACATCGCCTACAAGCTGCGGGAAAACGTTCATCCGGAATACGGGGGCCTGGAACTCGAGATCGCAGACCTGCTCCGCGTGTAAACTCCGGGCATGCCACGAGGTTTCTTCATCACCTTCGAAGGCCTGGATGGGTCCGGCAAGAGCACCCAGCTGCGCCGCCTGAAAGAGTGGCTGCAAAGCAATGGACTGGCAGTGACGGCGACCCGTCAGCCTGGGGGCACGCGCGTAGGCGATCGCATTCGCGCCCTGCTGCTTGACTCGCGTACCGACAGCCTTTCCTCCTTCGCGGAGTTGGGGCTGATGTTCTCCGATCGCGCGCAATCGATCGCCGAAGTCATCGAGCCGGCACTGGAAGCGGGGCGCATCGTGCTCTGCGACCGATTCACCGACTCCAGCGAAGCCTACCAGGGCGGGGGCCGGCAGTTGGGCAGCCAGATCGTGCGCGACCTGCACGCCAGCTTGTGCCGCGGCCTCCAGCCCGACCTGACCGTGCTGCTGCTGCCGGATTTTGATCGCTCGCTGGCGCGCGCCCGGCAACGCAATCAGCGTGCGGTCGCGGCCACGGGAAGCGACGAAAACCGCTTTGAGAAGGAAAGCTCCGCGTTCTACCGCCGCGTCTTCGACAAATACCAGGAGATTGCCGCCCGCGAGCCTTTGCGTGTGGTCGCAATCGACAGCGATGGCTCCATTGATGAAGTCCACCAGCGCGTCGTACAAGTGGTAAGGGGACGTTTGCCGGCAACGGGCATGTTGCGCTGAGCGTCAGCGATTCTATGGGCACAACTTATTCACCGCCGCGCGACGAACAGCAGTGGACCGTGCTGGAGCGCGATGGCTATCGCTTTCCCCCGGGCTTGCAGATGAATCTGCCGTTTTATCTGCTGCGCCGCTTCTTCAAACCCGGCAATCCGATCGCGCTGTTCGAGCATCTGACGAAAACCTATGGGCGCATGGCCCATTACCGTCTGGGCCTCTCCCACATTGTCTTTATCAACGAGCCCGCATTTATCCACGAGATCCTAATCAACCAGCCGCAGCACTTCATCAAAGAGCGGACCCAGCGGCGCATGAAGATTTTGCTGGGCGAGGGGCTCATCACCAGCGATGGCGAGGTACACCGGCGTCAACGGCGCATCGCCGCTCCCGCCTTCCACCGCCAGCGCATTCAAGCCTACGGCGCCATCATGGTGGATCGCGCGGCGCATATGCGCGCCCAGTGGCAACCGGGCCAGCCCATCGACATTGCATCGCAGATGATGCAACTGGCACTGCAGGTCGTCGCCCGAACACTCTTCAACACCGACGTTACCGGCGATGTGCTGCAGATCAACGACGAGGTCAACGTGATCATGCAGCTGTACAACTTTCTGATCGCGTTGCCCCGCGCCGAAGCGTATTTGCACTGGCCCATTCCGGGGCTGGTCCGTTTCCGCCGTGCCCGCAGCCGTCTGGACAAGGTGGTGCAGCGCATGATTGCCGACCATCGCGCGGATGGAGTGGACCGGGGCGACTTGCTCTCCATGTTGCTGGCTTCGCGCGACGAGGAATCCGATCACTCCGGCATGACCGACGAACAACTGCGCGATGAGGTGCTCACCATTTTTCTTGCCGGCTACGAGACGGTGGCCAATGCGCTCACCTGGACCTGGTACCTGCTCGCGCAAAATCCTCAGGCGGAGGCTCGCCTGCATGCGGAGATCGACGCCGTGCTGGGCGGTGGGCGCCTGCCCACTCTCGAGGACTTGCCTCGGCTTCGCTATACAGAGATGGTGTTTGCTGAGTCCATGCGTCTGTACCCGCCGGCGTGGGCCATGGGCCGGCAGTCTACCGCCGATGTGGAGCTGGGGCCATATCGCTTTCCGGCGGGAACTTATTTCTTCTTCAGCCAGTACATTATTCAGCGTAGTCCGGAGTATTTTCCCGACCCTCTGCGCTTCGATCCCGAACGGTTTCTGCCAGAACAAAAAGCCGAGCCGCCCCCGCTTCGCCTATTTTCCCTTCGGTGCCGGCAACCGGCAGTGTATCGGGGAGGCTTTTGCCTGGATGGAGGGGGTGCTCATGCTGGCCACCATCGCACAGAGATGGCGACTGCATTTCGTTCCCGGCCAGACGGTTGATGTGCAGCCCAAGATCACGCTGCGCCCCAAGTACCCCATGATGTTTGTTCCCGAATCGCGGTAGAGAAATACGGAGACATGCATTTGAGAGAGGGCCGGGGCGCACCGCAGATCCCTCGGCTTCGCTCCCACGGCACGCCGGGGCGGGCGGGATGACAATTCTGTTTTGAGTACCAGATCTCACCACCCAAACAAATTGTCATCCCGACCGGAGGAATCATCGGCTGCGGCCCTGTGAAGGGGATGAAATTGCAGATAACCTGCGGCTCTTTCCATCCCCAATAACCGCTGCTAAGGTGAGCGCTACCCTCCCCTTTGTCATCCCGCCCGCCCCGGCGTGCCGTGGGAGCGTAGCCGAGGGACCTGCGGTGCGCCCCCGGCCCTCTCTCAGAGGCACGTCTCCGCAAGTTATCCGCGGAGTAGAGGGACCTGCCGTGTGGCCGCTCTTCCTTTTTGCTAGTCTCATTGATGTGGGCTTCGATCAATTTGCGGGGAATGTGGCCACGGTCCGCCATCTGCGCGAGGCGATCGCGGCGGAACGCATGCCTCCCGCACTCATCCTTGCCGGTCCGCGGGGCGCCGGCAAATATACGCTGGCCATCATGCTGGCGCAGACCATGGCCTGCCTGCAGCACCCGGTCAGCGACGGCCTGCCCGATTTTTGCGGAGTTTGCAGCAACTGCACCCGCATCGCGCTCTCGATGCCGCTCACCGACCGCGTTAACGAAGCTATCGCCGCCCGGGAGGAATTGCGTGAGGTCGACAAGAAAGAGACCCGCATCCTCATCCAGACCCATCCCGATGTGGTAGTCGTTCCTCCCGACCCGCCCCAGTTGCTGATCAAGATGGGCCAGGTGCGCAGTATCCTGCAGCGCATCTATCGCCTCCCCGCCGATGCTCCGCGCGCGGTGTATATCTTCACCAGCACAGCCTTCATGAAGGAGGCGGCTAATTCCCTGCTCAAAATTCTCGAGGAACCGCCGGCTTACGCTCACATAATTTTGCTGGCAGAAAATCCCGGCGAACTTCTGCCCACCATTCGTTCCCGCTCCAGCATCTTTCGCCTGGGCGCATTGCCCCCGGAGCAGATCGAAGCGGTGCTTGCCGAGCACCGCAAGGATTGGAAACCGAAACAACGCGCACTGGTCGCGCGCCTGGCGGAAGGCGCCGTCGGTCAGGCCCTCGGCTTTGATCTGGAAGGCTATCTGGCGAGCCGCCAGGACGCTTTAGTGATGCTGTACAACGCAACCGGCGATAGCGCGGGTGATACGGACTATGGAGCTCTCTTTCGGGTAACCGAGACCTACCGCGCAGGCGCTGAGGGCCAGCAAAAGACCAGCGCCCTGCTGCACTCATTCGCCAGCCTGCTGGAAGACCTCTTGCTGTTGCATTCGGGAGCCGGCCATTTGATTCGCAACATCGACCTGATGACGGAACTGACACGGGTATCGCAAACCATCACCGTGGCCTGGATTGAGGCGGCTGTGCGCGGCCTGGATCAAGTGGAACAAGGCATGCGGAGAAACCTGCTACGGTCTTTGTCACTCGATGCCTTCGCCGTCGGCCTATCTGCTCCATGATCTTTGCAATGCGCCATTTTCCGCCGATTTTTGACATTTAAACCCTATTGGGAACATCCTGCATCCTACCAACTAGACTCACACTCACACCATGCCTGATTCTTCTGCCATTCCGGTTCGCCGCGTATACGATGCGCGCCCCACCAAGGTGAAGACCAAAGTCGATGGACCCGATCCATCCGCGTTGGCTTCTGTCAGCCCAGCGGGACCGCGCAAGCTCATTCGTCCACCCCTCTCGGCGCATGCCCAGGCAAGCCGCTATCCCGCCCTACTTTCCAGCGTTGCTCCTATCCATCCAGCCCACCCTCGATGGGACTCTGCCGCGGAGAGTTCTCACGCCGAGGCGTTCTACTTCCAAAAGCAGATCCAGAGCCACACGCTGATGACGTTTGTGCTCGAAGATGGGGAGCAGATAGAGGGAACGATCGAATGGTACGACCGCAATGCGATCAAGGTGCGGCGGGGCAAAGTTCGTACGCTTATCTATAAAGCGGGCATCAAATACTTGTACAAGGCCGAAGATAATAGCCGGGTGTAGGCATCAACGGGCAGCTTTCAGCAGACGGTCGCGAATGGCAACGCCCAGCCCCTCATCTTCCGGCAATGGGCAAACAATGACGGTGGCCCCGGCTGTATCCAATTCTCGCAATCCAGCAAAGAGGCGGCGGGCGAGTTGCTCCTGATCCCCTAGATCTCCCCAGCGATATATCAGATACCCTTGCCCGATGTTTACATCGCTGGGCAACATAATGCCGACCACTTCGCCCGCGGCTAGCAGCTGTTCAGCGACGCTCAACAGATTGGCCGTGGGCCACTCCAACGGGATGAGCCGCGCGCGGGGTGAGTAGTGCTTGAGGCCTATGCCTGGGGAGGGCAGTGCCGTGGAACCGGCATCCTGGAGCTCACGATAGGCAATCAGCGATGGGCACAGGGCCTGCACCTGTGCGAAGGTCACCATGCCTGGACGATAGAGAATGGGCGGATCTTCGCAGACGTCGACTACCGTCGATTCAAGCCCCAGGGCCGTCTCCCCCGAATCGATGACTGCATCAATGCGCCCATCCAAATCTTGCAGGACAAATTCCGCGCGTGTGGGGCTGGTTCGACCGAAGGAATTTGCGCTGGGCGCCGCCACCGGCACTTGAGCGAGCTCGATCAATCTGCGGGCGACCGGGTGACGCGGCATCCTTACCCCGACCCGGGGCCGCCCCGCGGTCACGATGGCGGGTACGCGGGGGCCTTTCGGCAGCAACAGGGTTAGAGGACCGGGCCAGTAGGCTTCCATCAACAAGCGGCCGTTGCGCGGAATCTCGCCGGCCACCATGCTTAGCTGTTCCTCGCTGACTACGTGGACGATTAACGGATCCCATGACGGCCTTTGCTTAGCCTCGAAGATAGCCTGCACCGCTGTCTCGTCGAGTGCATTCGCACCTAATCCATAAACGGTCTCGGTCGGGAATGCCACCGTGCCGCCGCTGCGCAGCAGCTCGGCGCCCTGCAATAACGACGCCATGGATGCCGGAGAGTCGATGGCGTTGGCATCGACGGCCAGCCGCAGTGTTTTTTTCGCAATCACCTGTGCCATTTTCCCACGACAACACCGCAGCTGGTATAGACTCCGGCCTATGCAGGCCATGGAGACGGAAGTAAAGATACGGGTGCCGGACCGCGAGGCTTTCGAGCGCAAATTGCCTGCGCTTGGTTTCACGCGGGTCACCGCGCGCACGCTGGAGCGCAACACCCTTTATGACACGCCCGATCGCCGCCTGCGCAACTCGCGGCAGATCCTGCGTATTCGCCAATATGGCAGCAAATGGGTGGTCACCCACAAGAGCGTCCCCAGCGGCCAAACGGAAGAGGGCCCGCACAAGAATCGCGTAGAAACTGAGACTGTGGTCGAGGATGGACCGGTGCTGGGGAAAGTCTTCGAGGCCCTCGGCTTCAGTCCCGTATTCGTCTATGAAAAATGGCGCACGGAATGGGCCGATCAGCAGGGCCATTGTGTTCTCGACGAAACGCCCTTGGGACTCTATGCCGAGCTCGAAGGCCCGAGCGACTGGATCGATGCAACGGCGCAACAGCTCGGCATTGGCGAGAGCGAGTTCATTACGCTCAGTTACGGTCGCATTTTCGAGAGCTGGCGGGATGAGACGGGATCTGAGGCGCAGAACTTCACGTTTGAGGAGATCCCGGAGAAGTTTCGGTCTTAACCGTTCAGCAACACAAGGCTCGACAATTATCGCCTTGCGATCCATACCCACCGTGGGTATACTCACGTTTAGGATTCGTCAGCTAAATTGCAGAATCCGTATAAATCGAAGATATTCCAATTCGTTGAAGCACCTGCCTTCAGCCGACATCGGGAGGATTATCTCGATGATGAGGGCTTCAGAGAACTCCAGGAGAGCCTCGCCGCCAATCCCGAAGCCGGAGACCTGATACCTGCCGCAGGCGGTATTCGTAAACTTCGATGGAAGGACTCTCGAAGAGGCAAAGGAAAACGCGGCGGTTTGCGTATTGTCTACTACTGCTTTCTGGCCGATGAAGAAATATGGTTGTTGACGCTATACGGCAAGGATCAGGCGGTCGACCTGACCAAAGACGAGAAAGAGCAACTGCGGCGGGCCCTGGAAGCGGAACGTGCTGTTCGGAAAAGTAGGAGCCGAAAATGAGCAAGCAAAAAACAGTCAAACGGAACCTATTTTCCGAACTCATGGAAGGCTTGGACGCGATGAAAGAGCATCGTGAAGGTAAAGTGACTCTTCGTACTCATAAACTTCCCGTTGCGGCGATTGAGCAGTCGCCCGGAGCCGATTTCTTCGTTGCCGTACGTAAAGAATTCAATGTTTCACGCGCTGTCTGGGCGAATCTGTTGAGAGTCAGCCCTCGCACCGTAGAGAAATGGGAACAAGGGGGCCAAGTGAGTCCTTTAGCCGCAACCTTCGTTGAACTGGTCTCGCACTACCCAGATACTATTGAGCGCTTGCAAACCCTGCCTAAGTATGTTTCCCATTCCGAGCGCAAAACGAGTCCTCCCTCTAAACGCCAAGAGCGACCGCGAACGTTACAAACAGTGAATCCTGCATCGAATGCCAAAAAACTTCGAGCGCGTTACCGTCCTGCAAAAATCAAGGTGCTGTTCGTCGGCGAAGCACCGCCGGCAGGTGGAACATTCTTCTATGCTGGCAACAGTCAGATGTATCGCCATCTCAGAGAAACTCTGCAATCGCGGTTAGGAGACCCGCACGACTTTCTGCAGGCATTCAAGGATCGCGGGTATTTTTTGGATGATCTAGTGCTGGAACCTTTCGACCAAATTTCCGCCAAAGAACGCGTCCCGATCTTGAGGCAAAACGTACCACTTTTAGCCCAGCGGATGACTCGTTATCAGCCGAAGATCGTTGTCACGCTTCTGAAGCGCATAGGCCCTTACGTTCAAGACGCGATATCTCAGGCGGGCGCTGACGTGAAACACTATTGCGTTCCATTCCCAGGAGTTGGCCAGCAAGGCAATTTCCGCCGGGAAATGGCGGAAATCGCTCCACTTCTACCTTGATAGCTCCGACGCCAGCGTCGAAGTCATCCAGGAGAGCCGCCATCAAAAGCGTCTGCCGGCGGCGCCAAATATAGCTAGGACCCAGCTCTAAGCGTCAGCGCCGTGGCACTTTTTGTATTTCTTGCCAGAGCCGCAGGGACAAAGATCGTTCCGCCCTACCTTCTCTCCGGCTCGACGCTGTTGCGCGGGCGCATCGGAACTCCCATTGGCGCCAGCCATCCGGGCTTGTTCGAGTTCGCGCTTCTTCTTGCGTTGAAACTCCTGCTCCAGGGCATCAATCGTCGTCGAGGGCGCCCGTACCGGGACCGGGACAGGTGCGGACGGCGGCCGCGGCGGCGTTGCGGCAGGAATGGCTCGTGCACCATTGCCTTCTATCGTGACCGGAGGGCCAATCGGAGAAGGAACCGGAGGAACAAATTCGCTGGAGATCTCAGGCGCCTGCCTGGGGGGTAGTTGAGTAATCGGCTGGCCATCGGGTCCGACGATCTGCATCAGGAAGAGGAAACGGACCGTGTCCTCCTGAAAGCGTCCCATCATGGCTTCAAACATGTCGAAGGACTCTTTCTTGTAGGCGACCAGCGGATCCTGCTGGCCGTACCCGCGCAGACCAATGCCTTCCTTGAGGTGGTCCATGCTGAGCAGATGGTCTTTCCACAAGCCGTCGAGCACGCTGAGCATGACCATGCGCTCGTGATAGCGCATAGTGGTGCTGCCCAGGATGGCTTCTTTCATCTCGGACTTCTCTTTCAAACGCTCGAACAACGTCTCGCCCAACTCGTGGCGGTTCAGGCTGTTTAGATCGATGCCTTCCTTCTCCAGGTCGATGCCGAACTGAGAAGCCAGCTGGTTTTTTAGCCCGTTGATGTCCCACTGGTCGGGATGCATTGCCTCCGGAGCGTGCTGTTCCATCGCCGCGCTCAGCAGATTGGCAACATAGTCCTCGAGGATCAGCTCCTTTTGATCGAGCCCTTCGAGCAGCTGCTGGCGCGTTCCATACACCGCCGTACGCTGCTTGTTCATCACATCGTCATATTCAAGCAGGTGTTTGCGGGCTTCGAAGTTCTGCCCTTCCACTGCCTTTTGCGCCGCCTCGATGCGGCTGCTGATCATGCGCGACTCAATGGGCACACCCTCTTCCATGCCCAGCCGCTGCAGCAGGTTCGATACCCACTCCTTGGCGAAGATACGCATCAGGTCATCTTCGAGCGAGAGATAGAACCGCGAAGCGCCAGGATCTCCCTGGCGGCCGGCGCGCCCGCGCAGCTGGTTGTCTATGCGCCGCGACTCGTGCCGTTCCGTGCCTACGATGTGCAGTCCCCCGGCGGCGATTACCTCTTCGTGCTCACGCTCGGCGGCGGCCGCATATTGCGCATAAGCCTTATCCCAGATCTCCTGGCTGGTCTCGAATTCCTGCCCCTGGTAGTAGAAGCGCATCATGCCCGGGCCAGCCATGGGATTGATGGCTCCCTGAGCCGCGTTCACCGCTTGCGCCATACCCTTCTTCAACAGCTCCTGCTTGGCTGCGAACTCCGCATTCCCACCGAGCACGATATCGGTACCGCGTCCGGCCATGTTGGTGGCAATGGTCACCATGCCGAGCCGTCCGGCCTGGGCCACGATCTCCGCTTCGCGCTCGTGAAACTTGGCATTGAGCACTACATGCTTCACGCCCTTGCGTTGCAGTATCGATGAGAGCAGCTCCGACTTCTCGATTGAAGTGGTGCCCACCAGCACCGGCTGCTTCTCGTCGTGGAGCCGCGAAATCTCGTCGGCCACGGCAAAATACTTTTCCTTGGCGGTGCGAAAGACCACGTCCGGATTTTCCAGGCGGCGCATCGGCTTGTTGGTAGGAATGACCACGATCTCGAGTTTGTAGATATTCTCGAATTCCGTGGCTTCCGTTTCGGCCGTGCCGGTCATGCCGGAGAGCTTTTTATACAGGCGAAAATAGTTTTGGAAAGTGATGGTGGCCAGCGTCTGGTCTTCGCGGCGAATGTTCACCTGCTCCTTGGCCTCGATCGCCTGGTGCAGTCCATCGCTCCAGCGGCGGCCAGGCATCAAGCGGCCGGTAAACTCGTCGACGATGATGACTTCGCCGTCCTTCACCACGTAGGCCACATCGCGCCGGTACAGTGAGTGCGCCTTGATCGCAACCTCGACGTGATGCTTTAAATCCCAGTTCTCCGGGTCGGCGATGTTGCCGATGCCCAGCAACTGCTCGATCTTCTCCCACCCCTCGTCGGTCACGCTGATGGTCTTGTGCTTTTCATCGACTACGAAATCGCCCGTCAGGATCTTTTCTTCGCCGCGCTCGATCTCCTCCCCTTGCTCGAGCGACGGCAGGATGCGGTTCACGCGGGCATACTTGTCCGTGGTCTGATCCGTGGGGCCGCTGATGATCAAGGGAGTGCGGGCTTCATCGATGAGGATCGAGTCGACCTCATCGACGATCGCGAAGTAGTGCCCACGCTGCACGCAATCACCGTAGTCAAACTTCATATTGTCGCGCAGGTAGTCAAAACCGAACTCGTTGTTGGTGCCGTAGGTGATGTCGGAGCCATACGCAGCGCGGCGCTGGGAATCATCGAGATCGTGCACAATCACGCCGACGGTCAGCCCCAGGAACTCGTAAATCTTGCCCATCCACTCAGCGTCGCGTTTGGCCAGGTAGTCATTGACCGTCACCACGTGAACGCCATGGCCCGCCAGCGCGTTCAGGTAGCACGGCAGGGTCGCTACCAGGGTCTTGCCTTCGCCAGTCTTCATTTCGGCGATCTTGCCCTGGTGCAGCACCATGCCACCGATCAACTGCACGTCAAAGTGACGCATCTGCAGTACTCGCCGGCCGGCCTCGCGCACCACCGCGAAGGCTTCGGGCAGAATCTCGTTCAGCACTACTTTTTCTTCTGCTACGCGCTCTTCGGCGTCGTCGATGCCGTCCAGCCGCGCGGCGATGCGGGCGCGGAACTCCAGCGTCTTGGCGCGCAGCCCATCGTCCGACAGAGCCTGCATGGCAGGCTCGAAAGACCCGGTCTGTTCGACCATGGGCGCTATCCGCTTGATCACGCGTTCGTTACTGGTTCCGAAAATCTTGGTTAAAGTGCTTGTGATCAATGGATAATTCCTTTACTGCCCCCAGGGCCACGGTTACTACTCTAGTTTAGTTCACCCCGGGTATTTGGTGCAGAATACCCTGCTGGCGGAAGGCCAGATTCCGTATTTCCTACTACGCGGCACTACTAACGCCACGTGTGCGACTTTCTTATAAGGAAAGGCGCAGGAAGTGTGCGGAACCGGCCAAACCTGACAGGAAATATGGAAAGAAGTCCCCCATGTCTAAACGATTTTTCTTGATCTTGTTGATTTTGCTGCAAGCTGGGGCGTCTCCCGGCCAGATGAGAATGGCAATGCCCGATGCCGGAGATCCGGTACCTCCGGAGCAACTGCCCGCACCTCAGCGCATTGAGGGCGTTGGCAATGTGCGTTTTCCAATCTCCGCCAATGCCCAGGCCCAGATGTGGTTTGAACAGGGCTACAACCTTCTTTACGATTTTTGGGATTACGAGGCCGATCGGGCATTTGAACAATCCATCCGCGCGGATGGGAATTGCGCCATGTGCTACTGGGGTCTTTACCAGGCGGAGAGCTTCAACCACAGCCTGACAAAGACCTACGCACAGGCATCGCTGGAAAAAGCGGTTGCACTGGAGGGACACGCCACAGCGCGCGAGAAGCTCTACATTCAGGCCGCTGAGGCCCACGAGGCAGCGGTTCGCGCAACGGCCGGCTCCGAGGACAAAGGAAAATTCGATCACGAGATCGAAATTCTCCGCACCCTGGTGAAGGAGAACCCCAGCGATACCAACGCCCGCATCGCACTCTCTGGAGCCGTCGACGATGGCTATGACGACAATGGAGAAGCGCGTAAAGGCAAGAAGGAGGCGCTTGCGCTGCTGCAAGGCGTGCTTCAGGATGAGCCTGAGAATTCCGCCGCGAACCATCTCTGGATCCACGCGGTCGAAGCAAGCCCGCATCCGGAACAGGCATTACATAGCGCGGAAATTCTGGGCTCGCTTGCACCATCGTCGGGGCACATGGTCCACATGCCGGGGCACATCTTTTACCGCACTGGAGATTACGCCCGGGCCCAGACTGCATTCGACGCTTCGGCCCAGGCCGATGAAAGCTACATGCGCCAACAGCACATCGCGCCGGACAATGACTGGAACTATATCCACAACCTGATGTATTCCGTCGCCAATCTTCTGGAGGCGGGACAGTTGCAGGAGGCGGCGCAGGTTTCGGCCAAACTGGGGAAAGCACGCGGCCATCTGGAAGACACTCTCTACCCCTGGTCGCCCCGCGATGCCATTGCCCGTCTCAATCCCGCGCTGCCGGTAGCTTTGCGCACCGCGGACTGGCCGCGCGTGGTGGAACTGGTCAATGCCGCAAATCTCTCCCAGGAGATGCCGCACATGGAATTCCTGGCCGGCGGTCTTTCCCAATTTGCCCTGGGAATGCAGTCTGTGGAGGCACATGAACCTGACTTCGCCGAACGCCACTCAGTGTTGCTCGATTCGAGCTTATGGCGCATGTCGGAGCAGATAAAAGATCAGGAGGCCAAGGAAAAGAAGGCCGCTAAGCCCACGGGAAATCAAAGCATGTCGCCTGATCCCCTGCCCCAGCCTCTACTCAAAATGCTTTCCATTATGTCGCTCGAGCTGCGTGCTTCCATGATGGCCACGCAGAGCAACGTTCCCGAAGCGGAAAAACTCTTCGCCGCCGCGCTCCGGGAAGAGAAAGAACTTGGCTACCGCGAGCCTCCCTTCTATATCCGTCCGGTGGCGGAAAGTGAAGCGGCCGCAATGATGACAGCCGGTAAATGGACGGAGGCTGAAGCCGCATTTCAGAAGGCGCTGGTGGAGCGTCCCAACTCTGGTTTCGCACTCTATGGGATCGCCCAGGTGAAGGAGAAGACGCGGGATGCCGGCGCAACTTCAGTGGCTTACAAGCAGTTCCTCAGCGCGTGGAAGACGGCGGATCCAGGATTGCCTGAGATGCAACATGCGCAGCAATGGGTGAGCAAGCACGCGGTAGCCGGCAATTCCGGTTCATACTGAGCCACTATCCAAAACTCTTTCCTAACCACGCACCTCGGGTGCCCCACATCTCGCTCGTTTTTCGCGAGATGTGGGATTCCACGGACCTGTCCCCTACTTTTCTTAAGTTTCGATTCGGCCTTAGGAGGCGAAAGGTCAAGGCTAGCGGTATCCCACATCTCGCGAAAAACGAGCGAGATGCCCAGATTTCCTGTACGCGGCACCGAGCAACGTCCACGTGTGCGGCTTTCATTGAGGAAAGCCGCATGAAGTTTATCAACGCCAGTAAACCTCACAGGAAATCTGGGGGTGTGGGGCACCCATCGTTCCGTTCCGGGACGAAGGGTAAGATGATGGGGCACCTTCAGGAGGGAATTTGGACGAGAATCTAGTGCAAGCAGAGGCTTCCCCGCTCGCAACTCCGCAGCCACCTAGGCGCGATATGCACTGGGTATTTGTGGGCGCCGAGGGTCTCCGGGCAGGATGGGGCGTCCTTCTGTTCGTCCTGCTTTTTATCGGATTTAGCTTTCTCTCCATCCAGGTGCTGAAGCATTTACTTCCCCCCGGTCACCATTCAGCAGTGTTTCCCTTGAGATTGGCGTTCATTTCGGAAGGCGCGCAACTAGTGCCCCTACTGTTGGCCACGGCGATCATGGCTCTGATCGAACGCCGGCCTCTCCTGGCTTACGGATATCAAGGCAAAGCAAGAGCGGTGCGCTTCATTTCCGGCTTAGTTTGGGGATTCGTCGGGCTTTCCGCGTTGGTGCTTGTTTTGTGGAAGGCAGGGTTGCTTGTTTTCGACGGAGTACAGTTGCACGGCGCCGCCGTCTGGAAGTACGCCCTCGGCTGGGCTGTCCTGTTCCTGGTGGTCGCCGTCTTCGAGGAATCAACCCTGCGGGGTTATCTGCAGTTCACGCTGACCCGGGGCATCGGATTCTGGTGGGGTGCGCTGCTGCTTTCGTTCCTGTTTGGGTTTTCCCACGGCACCAACCCCGGTGAGACGCCAGTGGGGCTATTCGGGGCGGCAGCCGTCGGCCTGGTCTTCTGCCTCAGCCTTTGGTATACGGGATCGCTCTGGTGGGCCCTCGGCTGCCACGCCAGCTGGGACTGGGCAGAGTCGTACTTCTACGGGACTTCAGACAGCGGCCTGAAGGCACAAGGCCACCTGTTTGGTGAACACCCAACGGGCCCGCTCCTGTGGAGCGGCGGAACGACCGGCCCCGAAGGCAGTCTGCTGGTTATAGTGCTGCTCGCCATCATGGCGTTGGCCATGTGGCTTTGGTGGGGCCGCAGAGTCGAGTCCCCCTTCCGCGCTAGCGGCTGGAGACCGGCCTGGAGTAGAAGGCAGCCCGTAGAAAACCTGCCGGTCTTTTAATTACAAGTGCGTAATTACATGTGGGCTGGATCGGCTGTTTCCGTCTCCAATCCCAATTCCGCGAAGGCCTCCTGGGCCCGCGCCTGGTCGAATTTGCCCTCGCGCGCCAAGCGGGAGAGCGTTGCCGCTACGACCGACTCCGCATTCACCTCGAAGTGGCGGCGCAGAAATTCGCGATTGTCGCTGCGGCCAAAGCCATCCGTGCCCAGCGATACCAGCCGGGTCGAAAGCCAGGGCGAAAGCTGATCGGGCACGACCTTCATGTAATCGCTGGCCGCTATGATGGGGCCCTCGGTTCCCTGCAGGGTTTGAAGAATGTAAGGGATCTTTTCCGGCTGCGTTGGGTGCAGGCGATTCCAGCGTTCCACACCCAGCGCTTCACGCCTTAGCTCGTTGTAGCTGGTTACACTCCAGACGTCGGTCTGAACCCCGTATTTCTCGGCCAGTATTCCCTGGGCTCGCACGACCTCGTTCAGAATGGGCCCGCTGCCGAAGAGCTGCGCCGTGGCCTTGCCTCCAGGAGCGGCCTGGAAGCGATAGATGCCGCGAACGATGCCGTCGCGAACCCCTTCGGGCATCGCCGGCATGGCGTAATCCTCGTTGTACATGGTGATGTAGTAGAAGATGGGCTCGTTTTCCTGGTACATGCGGCGGATGCCATCCTGGACAATCACCGCCAGCTCGTAAACGTACGCCGGATCGTAGCTGAGACAAGTGGGAACAGTGCTGGCCAGGACGTGGCTATGCCCATCCTGGTGTTGCAGCCCTTCTCCCAGCATGGTCGTACGGCCCGCGGTGCCTCCCATCAGGAAACCCTTGCCGCGCGAATCCGCGAAGGCCCAGATCATGTCACCGACACGCTGAAAGCCAAACATCGAGTAGTACATGTAGAACGGAATCGTAGGCACGCGGTAGTTTGAGTAGGCGGTGCCGGCGGCGGTGAAGGAAGCCATGGAGCCCGCTTCGGTAATGCCCTCTTCCAGAATCTGCCCATCCTGCTCTTCGCGGTAGTAGAGCAGCATGTCGTTATCATGCGGCGTGTACTTCTGCCCTTCACTGGCGTAGATGGCCACCTGTCGAATCGCGGACTCCAGGCCGAAGGTCCGGGCTTCGTCGGGCACGATGGGCACAATCAACTTGCCAATGACTGAATCTTTCAGCAGGTGGCGCAGGATGCTGACAAATCCCATGGTGGTCGAAACTTCCCGACCCTTGGAGCCGCCAGTCCACTCCGCAAATTCCTTCATCTTGGGAGCCTTGAAGTCCAGCTTGGGCACATCGCGGCAAGGCAAGTAACCGCCCAGGGCGCGGCGCCGCTCCTGCATGTAGAGGATCTCCGGGCTAGTCGGCTCCGGGCGATAAGGTTTGCCCAGCTTTGCCTGCTGCTCCGGCACGGGGATCTTGAAGCGTTTCACGAACTGGGCCAGGCCGCTGTCGGTGAGTTTCTTTTCCTGGTGCGAAGCATTGCGGGCCTGGTTCGCGCCCATTCCGTAGCCTTTGACTGTCTTGGCCAGGATGACGGTGGGCGAGCCATGATGATTGATCGCTCTGCGATAAGCGTTGTAGATCTTCACCCGGTCATGGCCGCCGCGATGCAGATTCTCCAGCTGCTCGTCTGTCTTGTCCCTCACCAGTTCGAGCAGTTCAGGATATTTCCCGAAGAACTCCTTGCGAAGGTAGGCCCCGCCTTTTGCTTTGAATGACTGGTAGTCGCCATCAACACACTCTTCCATCCTCTTGAGCAGCAGGCCGGAAGAATCGCGCTCGAACAGCTCATCCCAATCGCCGCCCCAGACAACCTTGATGACATGCCAGCCAGCGCCGCGGAAAATGCCTTCCAGCTCATCGATGATGCGCTTGTTGCCGCGCACCGGGCCGTCCAGGCGCTGCAGGTTGCAGTTGACGACAAAGATGAGGTTGTCGAGTTTTTCCCGGGAGGCGACGCCCAGAGCGCCCAGCGTATCGACCTCGTCGGTTTCGCCATCCCCGACAAATGCCCAGATCTTGCGCTCGGTTTTCTGAATCAGTTTGCGGTTCTCGAGATAGCGCATGAAGCGCGCCTGGTAGATCGCGTTGAGCGGTCCGATGCCCATGGAAACGGTGGGAAAGCGCCAAAAGTCCGGCATCAGCCAGGGATGAGGGTAGGATGACAATCCAGGCTTGCCCCGCAATTCGTGGCGGAAGTGCAGCAGGCGGTCGTCATCAAACCGTCCTTCGAGGTAAGCACGCGCATAGACACCCGGGGAAGCGTGGCCTTGAAAGTAGATAAAGTCGCCCGGCTGGTCTCCGTAGGTGGCGTGGAAGAAATGCTCGTAGCCCACTTCCAGCAGGGTGGCCAGGGAGGAGTAGGTGGAGAGGTGGCCACCGATGCCGGCATCCTTCTTATTCTGGCCATGCACCATGGCCATCGCGTTCCAGCGGATCAGGGCTTCCAGCCGCAGTTCGAGCTCACGATTCCCTGGATAAGGCACTTCCTCATGCTTAGGAATGGTATTCAGGTAGGGGGTGGTCAACGCCCCAGGGGTGGAGATGCCGGCCTCGCGCGCCCGATGCCTTAAAGCTGCGATCAGCTCCGCGCCTTGTTCCGGTCCCTCGCCGACCACCACGTCGTCGAAGGCCTCAATCCACTCTGCTACCTCTTCGGAAAACTTCGATTGGACGGGAAGAGCGACTTTAGTATCCATAATTTTGGCCTTTTCCAGTATATCGTCCTCAAACGGATCTCAGGATTCGCCATCCTTGCCGTGCTTTGTCAGCAAGGGTCCGCGAACTTGATCCCAAGGTTCCGAACGCTGTGCTAGATTGATGCCAACCTGCTCATGTCCACGTCTTCTTTCTCTAAGAGCCAAGTCGAAGTGATTGACCTGCAACAGCAGGTGGCCCGCTTGCAGGCATTGCTCGAAGTCTCCCGCCAGGTGCACGCGGCCGTTGGGCCCGAAGAAGTGTTGCAATCGGTTCTGCGCATTGTGGTGCGCGAACTGGAAATGACCGGGGCCCACGTAACCGAGCCCGCTCTCACGGTAGGCGATATGCCCCCGCCGCCCTGGGATGGCTGCCCTCGCTATGCCCTGCTCAGCAAAGACGGAACCCAGCTGACCGAGCTGGTGGTAAACCCCGGACTAGGCAAGACCCTGTCGCTCTACGAGCAGGATTTTCTGGAAGGGCTGGTGCTGCAGGCAGGGGTGGCGGTCGAGAATGCTCATTACCACGATCGGGCCGTCGAATGGGCTCGAGTGCAACAGGATCTGGACGCCGCCCGCGCCATTCAGCGCAGCCTGCTGCCGCAGCAGATGTCGGAGATTTCCGGCTATTCCGTCGCCGTGCGATCGAGCACCTGTTATGAGGTGGGCGGCGACTATGTAGATATCGTCAGCCTTCCGGATGGGGGCGAGATCATGGTGGTGGCGGATGTCGCCGGCAAGGGCTTGGCCTCTGCCATTGTCGCCACTTCCTTCCGCTCGGCCTTTCGCGCCATGGCGCTCGCTGGGCTGCCGCTGGCCGAACTAGCCGCCCGCATGAACCAGCATCACTACGGCGAAGGGCCGGAGGCCCGCCGCCGCTACGTGACCGCGATCTTTCTAAAACTGGACCCGCAGACGCATACCGTCGAGGTCGTCAACGCCGGTCACAATCCCGGATTTCTGATTTCGGGCGAGAAGGCGGTGCACGAGATCGAGGCCAGCGGCACTCCGATCGGGCTGGTCCCGATGATGGAATACACCTCGGAAACCCTCGCCTTCCCACCCGGAGCGCGGCTGCTCTTCTACACCGATGGGCTCACAGAGGTCTTCCATGGCGATGATGAGTACGGTCCAGAACGTTTGCTGGCGACATTTCGAGAGTGCAAGTCGGAGGACTGTACTGCTATCCTCAAGGTCCTGTGGCAACAATTGGCTGAATTTTCCCGTGGAGAGCCGCAGCAAGACGACATGACGGCGCTGGCATTGGTGCGAATGCAGGCGTAAGGCAGTTTCACAGTTGCTTTGCATCACCGGGAGCGCGAGGTGTGGTTTTCATCGGGGGAAAACCACATGAAGTTCTTTTACTTCGGTGTATACCTACTGTGAAACTGCCAGCGAGGGAAGAGCAAAATGGTTGAAACCAGGGGCACGGCGGTGGAAGTTAAACTCCCATCGCGGCTGGGCTTCGAAAAAGTAGCGATGGGCACGGCTGCCAGCGTGGCCAAGCTCATGGGCTTCCCCGACGATCGCATTGAAGACCTGAAGACCGCCCTGGCCGAGGCGTGCATCAACGCCATTGAACACGGCAACCTGTTGAACGATAACCTTTGCGTGGGTGTGATCCTTTCCGCCAGCGATGAAGCGCTGGAGGTGAAAGTGATGGATACCGGTTCCGGCATCGCGAAAGCTCCTTCCAAACCGGACATCGACCGCAAGATGCATGGTGAAGAGGATCCCCGTGGCATGGGCATGTTCTTGATCCAGTCTCTGGTGGATGAAGCCGAGTGGGTCAAGGGAAGCCCGGGAAAAGGAAGCTACGTAAGGCTGGTCATCAGGCTGGCTAAGGAGAATGGGTAAAGTGCAGACCGAGACAAAAGCAAAAGTGGATGAAGTTCTCGCCGCGAATGGGCGGCCGGTCACTGTTCTTCGCTTCACCGGCGATATCTCCAGCAGTTCGCGGGACACTGTGCTTGGAACTTACGAGGGCGTGGTCAAGAGCCGCCCGGTACTGATCGATTTCTCCAAAGTGGAATACATCAATTCCAGCGGAATTGCTCTAGTTATCCAGATGTTGATGGAAGCCAACAAGGCTGACCAGACGATCGCCGCGTTTGGGCTTACGCCGCACTTCCAAAAGGTCTTCACCATGGTGGGGATTACTAAATACGCTGCCTTGCACCGGGATGAGGCCACGGCCATCGCGTCGCTGTAGTTTGGCCAACACACCCCTGCGGATTTTCATTTAACAGAGACGATGGGTGCCCCACATCTCGCTCGTTTTTCGCGAGATGTGGGATACCACCGATGTTGACCGCTAAGTGCATCGGGTGAATCGAGCGTCAGAGGGAAAGAGCAGTGGTATCCCACATCTCGCGAAAAACGAGCGAGATACCCGGATTTCCTGTACGCGGGCCTAAGCGACGGCAACGTGTGCGGCTTTCATTGAGGAAAGCCGCATGAAGTGCTTCAACGCCCCCAGACTTCACAGGAAATCCGGGGGTGTGGGGCACCCGTCGTTGTTGGAAGGGAAAGGATCTTGGGGTCAAGATTTACTTGGCCCTCGGATGTGTCCGGTCGTAGACCTGCGTGACCTGCCCGACAGTAAGCTGGGTATAGCGCTGGGTAGTCGACAGCCGCTCGTGTCCCAACAGCTCTTGAATAGCCCGCAGGTCAGCGCCCTCCTCTAGCATGTGCGTGCCGAAAGCGTGGCGTAGCGTGTGGGGATGAATCTCGGCCGGCAATCCTTTGGCCAGCGAGATGCGCTTGACGATCCGCCCCACGCTCCTGGTCGTCAGACGCCCGCTTCCCTTCATCTGCAGGTTCAACAGCAACGCGCCGGTCGGCTTCGGCCCCAGCTTGGCCGCGCGCGATGGAAGATAAGCGCGAATCGCGTCTGCCGCCGCATCCCCCAACGGAACATAGCGCTGCTTCCGTCCCTTGCCCCGGACCAGGATCACCTCCCGGGCCCAATGCACGTCGTCCAAATTGAGCCCCACCAGCTCGGCGTTGCGGATGCCGCATCCGTAGAGCAGCTCGAAGATCATGCGATCGCGCTCCGGCCACGCCGCAACCGTCTCCGCCGAGGCCGTTTCCACCAGGTGGTTCATCTGCTCAATCGATGGCACACGCGGTAGATGCTTAGGCAGCTTGGGAGTAGCCACCAAGGCGGCGGGATTGCTGGTGACGTGCCCCGCCCGGGCCATCCATTGAAACCAGGACCGCACCGCGGCCAGCGACCTGGCAACCGACGCCTTTGCCAAACCCCGGCCATAAAGCTCGCCCAGGTATCCGCGTATCTGCAGATGATCGACGGTCTGCATTTCGACGCCCTGCCCGCTCTGCTCGATCAGGTAGCCGGCAAAATTGTCGATTTCGCGCTGGTACGCGCGCAAGGTATGCGGGGAGGCAGCCCGCTCATGCGCCAGCATGGCCAGGAACTCCTCCGCCAACTGCCTGGGTTGCGGCTTCATTTTGCAGCCCTTCTCGTAGCCCGGGGATGATGGGCCCGATGCACGGCTTTCAGCCTGCCCAGCGCCAGGTGCGTATATACCTGCGTGGTCGAAATATCGGCGTGCCCCAGAAGGGTTTGCACGGTCCTCAAATCGGCTCCGTTCTCCACCATATGGGTGGCGCAACTATGTCGCATCACGTGCGGACTCGCGCAGCTATCGAGCTGCTTCACCAGATGCCACACCCATTGCCGGGTAAGTCCTGCTACCGCGGACGGAAAGAAAAAGCCGGCTCTCCCTAGGGCGAATCGCCAGCGCCGGCCGCGCCGCGGGTCAAATACGCGTCCAAAGCCTCGACCGCTGCCCTTCCCAGAGGAACTATGCGCTCCTTGTCCCCTTTGCCGCGCACCAGCATGCGGCCCTCCGCCAGGGAAAGATCTTCAACCCCGAGGCCGGTCAACTCGGAGACCCGCACCCCGCCCGCATAGAGCATCTCCACGATGGCGCGGTCGCGCAGGGCCACCGCGTCTGCCTGAGGATGGTCTGCCGCCGTCCCGGCCTGCTCCATCATGCGCTCCACCTCAGACTGGGCGAGCGCCTTGGGCAAAACCTTCCACGACGACGGGGACTCGAGGTTCACTGTTGGGTCGTGCCCGATCCTCTTATCCAGCAGCAGCCACTTGTAGAAGCCGCGCAGGCAGGAGAGCTTGCGTGCAATGGAGCGTGACTGCACCCCATGCTTCTGCAGGTGCTCAAGGAACCCCGCCACCTGGCCTTGGCCGGCGGTCATGGGCAGCGCGTGCGTACCTTCGAGGTATTCTGCGAAGAGGCACAGGTCCCGCTGATAGGCCTCGCAGGTCAGGGGCCGCAGCCCCTTCTCCACCCGCAGGTAGGCAAGGTACTGGCGCAGGATCGGGGAATGGTTGCCGGCGAGCACAACCTCGATTATCCGCTCCCAGCACGCCCGGCCAGCGCGGGCCAGCCGGCGCAGGAACCAAGAGAGACAGCCTTGCCTGCGTTCACCTGCCGTTTATGCCGGAAGTGCAAAATTGCGTCAGATCGCGGACAATAGAAGGGGGCATATGCCTCGCCAGGAGCGACCTTCCGCTTTGACCAGTAGCAAGTCCGGCAGCAATATCTCTCTTTCCCCCCAAGAATTTGTCGACGCGGTTCTCTCCCGAGCCCCAGCCGTCGCCGTCTTCGACTGCGATGGAACGCTGTGGAGCGGAGACTCCGGCTACGACTTCATGGTGTGGTCGATCGAAGAGGGCATTGTCTCCCGCAACGCGAGTGACTGGATCGACTCCCGCTACCGCCTCTACCTGGCAGGCAAGGTCTCGGAACTCGCTATGTGCGGGGAGATGGTCCAGATCTACGATGGCGTGAGCGAAGCGGAAATCCGCCGGGCGGCTGCCGCTTTCTTCCGGTCGCGCTTCCTGGACAAGATCTTCCCCGAAATGCATGCCCTCGTTTCCTCGTTGAACGACCGCGGGACCGAGATCTGGGTGGTCAGCTCGACCAACAACTGGGTGATTGAAGAAGGCGTTCGCGGCTTCAACATTCCGCCCTCCCGGGTTATTTCCGCACGTGCCCAGGTGGCTGGCGGCGTCATTACCAGCAAGCTGCTCGATGTTCCTACCGGAGAGGGCAAGGCCGAATCGCTGGTAAAGGCCGGCGTGACGGCTCCCGATGTGGTATTTGGCAACTCGATTCACGACGCGGCGATGCTCGAGATCGCGCGCCACGCCTTTCCCGTGAACCCCACACCGGCACTGCTGCAGATCGCGGCCCGGCATGGGTGGCCCGTCTTTTACCCGGATGGCACTCTGCCTGCGGCATGATGCCCCAACGTCGCAGCCTGCGTATCGCTGCGCTGCAGCCCAGCGTAAGCGTTACGCTGGACCGGCTAGGCTGCCTCGACTCGCTCGTCGCCTGCACCCGTTATTGTCTTGAAGCCGTCCCCGCCCTGCGCCGATACAACCTGAAAGTGATTGCGGACTCGTGGTCTTCGACTACGGAAGAAATACTCTCCGCATCGCCTGACCTGGTCCTGGCCTCAGTTCCCTATCGACTCGAATCCCTGGCCGCGATCCTTAAATGCGGCGTGCCGGTGCTCACCCTGGCCCCTCATTCGCTGGCCAACGTCTATCAGGACATCCGGCTTCTAGGCTCCATTCTCCAGGTGCCGGATCGAGCCCAAGCGGTGATCGACGAAATGCTTTCCGCAGTTGCGGCCACGGAGCAGGCTATCCAAACCGTGGAACCACCGCTGGTTTACTGTGAGGAGTGGGGCAAGCCCCTCATCCACTCGCAATCCTGGGTGGCAGAGCTGGTTGCCGCCGCCGGAGGTCGCTTTCTGGGCACACCCGGCTCGGTGACCGATGCTGAGACGGTCGCTGCCCTTGATCCTGACGTGCTTGTCTTTGCCTGGTGCGGCGCCGGAGACCGGGTTCCGCTCGCACGCGTGGTGGAAAAGCGGCAATGGCAATCGCTGCGCGCGGTGCGCACAGGCCGCGTCTTCTGCATTCCGGACGAGTTTTTGAATACTCCCGCTCCCACCCTTCTGCAGGGACTCCACGCGCTAGCCGGCGCGATTCACCCGCAGATTTTTGGCGTCCCGGAAAACGTTCGTTCCCTGCAACCAGACGGTCTTGTGCGCGCAACGTCTAAAATCATATGACTGTGCAGAAAGACTCCAGCCGATCGAGAACGGACGCGAAGGTAGTTCGGCTGGTTGTGGCCGCGCTTATCCTGCGCGAGCAAAAGGTTCTGATCTGCCAGCGCCGCCCGGACCAACCGATGGCCCTGAAATGGGAGTTCCCCGGAGGCAAGGTGGAGGACGGCGAAAGCGCGGAGCAAGCCCTGCGCCGGGAACTCGATGAGGAGTTAGGGATCGCCGCAGAAATCGGCAACCGCGTGGCCCACACCCGCCATACTTACCGCAGCGGCAGCGCAATCGATCTGCAGTTTTTTGTTGTCCACCAATTCGCCGGCGAAATGACCAACCGAATCTTCCACGACCTGCGTTGGTGCCCGCTGCGCGAGTTGACCCGCTACGACTTTCTCGCCGCCGATCGCATCCTCATTCGCGAGCTGGCTGCGGGCAAGCTGCTCTGACGGATGGGTCTCCAGTAAACCCAAAGTAACCTCCAAAACGATAACCAGAAAACAGTCTCGGTTACCAAATCCGCTTCCGTCGCGGCTATATCCTGTTAGTAGACGATTTCGGCACAACGGGCGGCCTCTCGTCACCCTCCCGCTGGTCGGCAGTTGCCGGTAGTTTCGGCCTAAGGCGAGCGAAGGACAGTTTTACCGCTGTCCGGTGTCACACTATATCCCTGTCTCAAATAAAGCAATCCAGCATCCCGCCGCGGCGGGATCTTTATGCATTTTTTCGACTCTGTCCATCCACCTACACTCATGCCAAGGTGGACCATCGCCCTCAACTTTGTCATCCCGCCTGTCCCGGCGTGCCGTGGAACTGGAGCGGACCCGGATTTCCTACGTCGCGGTACCGCTCAAGGCAACGTATGCGGCTTTCTCAGAAAGCCGCACGAAGTTCGCCAACGCCACTAAGCTGGACAGGAAATCCGGCGGAGCGCAGGGGAGGTACCTGCAGTTTCACTCGGACCGCACGCAAATGCCGACAAGCGAATCCACGAACCCAACCCGATTCTCTTTGAAATTAGCCCGGTTCCACACAATCAACGAATTACCTGCACACCAAGCCCGATCTCTTCGCTAATTCGGACAGCTTCTGGCTGTCCCTAACTCAAAACCAAGGAGTCACACCAATGCCCAAAAATAAAGTAAGCGATCCCATCACCGATCAGGAATCAGCCTTTGCCCGCCTGGTCCTCTCTGGCACCGTGACCGACCGTCATGCCGCCGAAGCCGTCGGCCTCAACCCCGACTCCGCCGCCTACACCAAATCCAAACCCCATGTCCGCGCCTACATGCTCCAGCACCGTGCTGCCGTGGAGCAACAGCTCGTCGAGCAAGAGGCCGGCGGACTGCACCGCCTGAAGCTGGACCGCGATCAAGTGCTGGACCGCCTCTGGGAAATCGCCAAACTCAGCCCCGAAATGACCCGAGGCAGCATTACCGGCCAAGTCAAGGCCATCTCCATCATCGTGGCCATGGAAAACTTCATCCCCTCCCGTCTCGCCATCGACCGTCTCGCCATCTCTTCGGAGAAGAAATCCGCCCCTGCGCCCAGCCCGCATACCGCTGCTTGGCTTGCCCGGCATCAGGCCAAAACCATCGACCCGCAGCCAAGCCCTGCCCCTACCCAGGCCCCCGTACCGTATGTCCCCCTGTCCACTTCTGTGCCATACCTGGGAGTGGATTTCTCCATAAAAAAGACCCCCTTGAACCCCTTTGTCCGCCCCCGCTGACCACTAATCGTGAAAAGGACCCAAAAACATCAAATTTTATAAATGGCTGCCAGCCAAGCCGCCACCGCGCACGTCGTCCTGACCAACGAGGCAATGCCGGAAAAAGGCTATTTTGGTCGTCCCTTCGGAGTCTGTGCCATAGCAGAACCCAATAGGACAGGACGGGTGTCCCCTAGTCAGACAATCCTTCCTTCCTGCTCGACCTGCCCCAAATGAATCGCCTGGGGCCACCCGGAAAGCGCCAGGCCCTCAAAGACATCGGTCAGGACAGGCTTTCAAAACTGAAAATAGATGAAGTCGCGATGGCCAAAGAAGCCGAAGAACGCGATCGCATACACACAAGCGTTATAAGCCAGAGCGCGAAACGCCGGCCGGGCCCAGAGCCGGGGGACGCGCGCTGGGTGGGCGATCCACCATTCGACTACAAACATACCGACAATCGATAAGACCAGATAAGGAGCGGTGGCGCGACTGAAGCCCCCGACCTTTAGCAAGAGAGGATCGATCCGCCCCAAGGGAAAGAGATGGGTGGCGATGAACCAGGCGTCTCCCAGGCTGTTAGCGCGAAAAAATATCCAGGCGTAGGTCACCAGGCTGAAGGTGAAAACAGTCTTGACCACTACCAGCCGGTCGAATCGCGCGGTAAAACGAGCCGTGGCCTGGGACACGATCAGGTAGATACCGTGCAAAAAACCCCAGGCGACAAAGGTCCAGTTGGCGCCGTGCCAAAGCCCGCTGATCACAAAGGTGATCAGCAGGTTGGCATAATGCCGGGAAATCTTCACGCGGTTTCCGCCCAACGGAATATAGACGTAATCGCGAAACCACGTGGACAACGAGATGTGCCATCGCCGCCAGAACTCACCCACTGAGCGGCTGAAATATGGCTGCATGAAATTGATGCGCAACTCGTAGCCCATCATCCGCGCCAGGCCCAACGCAATATCGGTGTAGCCGGAAAAATCGCAGTAAATCTGGATGGAAAACAGCAGCGTGGCCAGCAACAGCGCTGCCCCGTCGTAATGCCGCGGCGTGTCATAAATGAGCTTTACAAAATCAGCGACATTGTCAGCCAGCACCATCTTCTTGAACAGACCCCAAAGGGCCTGCACCAAGCCCAGCCCGCACGCCTGCAAAGGTGACCTCAGGCTCGCGATGAAACTGCGGCAGCAGTTCGTACGGCCGCTCGATGGGCCCCGCCACCATTTGCGGAAAGAAGGCGACGTAGAGTGCGTACTCCAACAGATTCTTTTCCGCCGGCACCCTCCGCCGGTAAACCTCGATGGTGTAACTCATGGCCTGAAAGGTGTGGAAGGAGAGGCCGACAGGCAAAATGATCGCCAGCAGCGGCGGATCAAACCGCAGCCCAAAGAGGTGCGACGCGCTGCGAAAGGAGCCGGTCAGAAAATTGAAATATTTGAACACCACCAGGAGTCCCAGGTTGCAAAACAGGCTTACTCCCAGATAAAGACGTCGCCGCGCGGGCTGCTCCGCTTTTTCGATCTGCAGGCCGGCGACGTAGTCGATCACCGTAATGGCCCAGATCACAAAGATGTAGCGTGTGCTCCAGCACATGTAGAAGTAGTAGCTGGCGATAAGCAGGATGATCTTGCGGGCCGTGCCGCGCGTGACCAGGAAAAGCAGCCACACGAGGATAAAAAATAACAGGAACTGAAAGCTATTGAAGAGCATGAGAGCTCTCCTTCAGCAGCTGAAACAACGCCTCCGTATACACCCGCGCGCCGGCTTCATTCAGGTGCGTCTGATCGGCAAAGAGCCGGTTGGGATAAAGAAAGTAGTCCGGGCCGAGCAGCTTGCATGAAGTCGTCTGCTGGAGCAGCGCGGCAAAGCGCTCGTCACGCGCTGCCGCAGGTGCGGCTTCTCCCTCCCGGAGGTAATACGGCACGTAGTAACAATCCATGTGATACTGCCGTACCAAGTGGTTCAGTTGACCAATCTGCGCGCTTTGCGATGGAGCAACCCGCGCGAACACCTGCGCCGGCTGGTCGGATGCAAGATGAAAGTCTTCCGGCAGCCGCCCCCCGGGAAAATGGCTTTGCTCGGTGATCAGATGGTAGCCTCGCTCGGCAATCACCGCATGCTCGTTTTCTTCCGACTCGCGGTAGTAACTCAACACACCGCCATGGCTGGGCGCTGCAAGCAGGAAGGCGGTCAGGTCTCTGAGGAAATTGCGAAAGGGGAAGAGCGCATCGATCACAGCGTGATCGTCGGGAATGAAATGAAAGATGCCGCGCCGGGGCGGATCAGGGTTCCACGGGAGCGTGAGCAGCAGTACGTTGGGAGCCTGGCCCCGCGCACACATGGCCGCCAGCGGCGGTAAGAACAAATCGCTACCCGGAAAACCAGAGTTAAAGGATGAGACTTTTCGATGATTCGCCAAACTCATCTGGTCAAACCAGGCGGGAACAAAGCCCGCCAGGATCTTGCTGTTGCCGAAGATCAAGACCCGGGTGACTGCAGGGTCGGAAGGAAAGACCTGTCCCTTCTGCTCCCATTGCAGCTTGGCGCCGAAGACTATATCGGAGCCATTCTTCAGGTAGGGCAGACCGCGGGACAGTCCGTAAAACGCCGCCCAAAATATCGCGAAGAACAAAATCGTCCAGCCAAGGGCCGAAGGGGTCCTCCGCTTCGCTGGGGGCTCCTGCTTGGCGGCGTCAGAGAGAGAGTTGGGGGCTGCTTCGACGTCCAAGATAGTCCTTGAACTCTCATCGTATTACATGCGGTTGGAGCATTTTCACTTCTGCTGTGTACTAGTGAGGGTAGCGAAGCGCAGCACAGGCCGCGCGGAAAAGTGCTGTTTGGAGCGGAGAACATCGCTCAGCGGCTAAAGCCGGATTCATTGCAGGCATTTACGTACGGCCTGAAGAGTCTGCGTGAGAACTACTCTCCAAATTGAGTCCCGCAGAGCCTGCCCTGAGCTTGTCGAAGAGGACGGCTGAGAATATCCCAGGACATTGTCCCATAAGCGCTAACTTGTTTAGGATGTTTTTCGTCAAAACTCCTACAAAATCGTCATCCTGAGCGGAGCGCCTCACAGATTTAACGCTTGACACAGCGCTTGTAGCGCGGAGTCGAAGGACCCCGGCAGCGCTTATCTTACCCATGCTGCTCGGAGCTTTTCAACCACCGAAGCCCGAGAACAGGATCTGCTGCGGTACGCACTCGATGGTCACGGGTACATCTTTCCATGCGCTCTAATCATCTTCCATCCCCAGGTCTGTGCAAGGCCGGCCCTAGCTAGCAAGATGCTAGCAAGTTCTTGGTTCCCGCCCCCAGGTAAAGACCGGGTGGATCCGCCCAGAGCGGGCTTCGGTGGTTGAAAAGCTCAGAGCGGCATGGGTAAGATAAGCACTGCCGGGGTCCTTCGACTCCGCGCTACAAGCGCTGTGTCACGCGATAAATCTGTGAGACGCTCCGCTCAGGATGACGTTTTTGCGGCGAGTTGGAGATGCTAAAAACCAGCGTCTTCTCAGATTTCTTTTGTCTGCCGAACAAGTTAGCGCTTATGGGACTACGTCCTGGGTTGGCTGCCCGAATCGCGAGAGGTCCATTTTCCGAGGTAGTTGTGCCCCAGGATTGCATCCTGGGCAATTTTCAGCCGTCCCCTTCGACAAGCTCAGGGCAGGCTCTGCGGGACTGGTTCGTCTCTCGAATCTCTTCCCAAGGACTCACGTCCTGGGCTACTCTCAGCCGTCCCCTTCGACAAGCTCAGGGCAGGCTCTACGGGACTCAATTTGGAGAGGGTAGTTCTGACGCAGACTCTGAAGGCCGTACCCTTCATGAAAATGTGTTTTCCCTTCAACCGCTCTAGCCCGAGCCGCTGGTAAACATCATCACCAGCGAGAGGACGATGACCACGGCCGCGGTGAGCCAGGCCACGGCGTTGAACCAGCCGGAGTTTACAAAATCGCCCATCAGGTCCTTGCGATTGATGAGCAGGAGCATGAAGACGATCACCAGGGGCAGCAACACGCCGTTCAACACCTGCGACAGGATGACCATGCTGATCAGTTTGGCGTTGGGGACGAATAAGACAGCGAACGCCCCGCCGGCTACCAGGAGGGTATATAGCCAGTAGAAGACAGGCGCGTCTTTGAAGCCGCCATCCAGGCCCGACTGCAGACCCAGCCCCTCGCATACAGTGTAGGCAGTGGAAAGGGGCAGAATCGAGGCAGCAAAGAGCGATGCATTGAACAGCCCCACGGCGAACAACAGGAAAGCATAACGCCCGGCCAGCGGCTTCATCGCCTGGGCCGCGTCCGCCGCCTCCTTGATCGCTCCCATGCCATGGGCAAACAGCGTGGCGGCACAAGCGACCACGATGAACCAGGCCACGATGTTGGTGAAGAACGACCCGATGATGACGTCGAGACGCGAAGCCGCATAGCTCTTCGCCGTAACCCCCTTCTCCACGATCGAAGACTGCAGGTAGAACTGCATCCAGGGCGAAATGGTGGTGCCGATTACCGCCACGATCATGTAAATGTAACTTTTAGAGTGCCATATGGAGCCTTTGGGCAGCTCGACCGTAGCCACCATGGCTTCATGCCAGCTGGGCTGGGAAAGAACGCCGGTGACAATATAGGCAATATAGAAGACCGATGCCGCCAGAAAGACCTTTTCGACGCTCTTGAAGTCTCCCTTAACCACCAGAAGCCAGATCAACAGGGCGCTGGCGGGCACGGAAATATATTTGCTGACGTGGAAGAGCTGCATACTCCCGGCAATGCCGACGAACTCCGTCATGACGTTGCCGAAATTGACCACTACCAGCAGCAGCATCAAGATGAACGTCATGCGCAGTCCGAACTCTTCCCGGATCAGGTCGCTCAGGCCCTTGCCGGTAACCGCCCCCATGCGCGCGCACATTTCCTGCACCACCAGCAAAGCCACCGTGATGGGGATCATGGTCCACAGCAGGGTGTAGCCGAATTGGGCTCCGGCATTGGAGTAGGTGAGAATGCCGCCCGAATCGTTATCAATGTTGGCGGTGATAAATCCCGGCCCCAGCACGGCGAGGAAGAGCAGTATGCGGATTCGCCAGCGCTTGAGCATGCGGTCAGGGTAAAGATTTCAATTTGAATTTCAGGCTACTGCGGTCCCGGATTTCCTGTACTCGGCACCAAGCAACGGCCACGTGTGCGGCTTTCATTAAGGAAAGCCGCATGAAGTGCATCAACGCCACCAAGCTTCACAGGAAATTCGGCTCCCGGATTTCCTGTGCGCGGCACCAAGCAACGGCCACCCCCGGATTTCCTGTCAAGTTTGTTGGCGTTGGCGAACTCTATGCGCCTTTCTTCACGGAAAGGCGCACACGCGGCTCTGTCCCGTGCAGCATGGCAGGAAATCCGGGTCGTGTGCGGTCCCGCCTGCCCCGGCGAGCCGTGGGGCCGGCCGGGACCGCATGAAGTGCATCAACGCCACCAAACTTCACAGGAAATCCGGGGGTTTCACTCATTGCTTTGCGCGCAAAAACGCGATCACATGATCTGCCTGCACTACACCTACCAGCCGGTTTGCTCCATCCACCACCGGCAGCGCATGCAGATTGTACTTGTCGAAGAGTTCTGCGACTTCATCCTGGTGAGCCTCGGCCTGACAAGAAATAATGCGCGGTTCGGCAAGGACGGCCACCCGCGTCTCGGGCAGGGCCAGTATCAGGCGCGACAGCGGGACGACTCCCTCGAGCACATCATTATGGCCAGTGAGATAAATCTCGGTTACTCCCTCGGGGTCGCCATCGAACTCGCGCAGTGCGCGCACCGCGTCCGCGACCGAGGCGCCGGAGCCCACCTGTACGCAATCGGTGGTCATTCGGCCGGCGGCGGAATCTTCCCGGAATTCGAGCAGCTCCTCCACTTCATGCCGCTCTTCGGGTTCCATCTCCTCGAGAATCGCCTCGGAGCGCTCGTCGGAAAGCTCAGCCAGCAGATCGGCGGCCGCGCCCGGATCCATCTCTTCCACGATGTCGGCTACGCGGCCGGAATCGAGCGATTCGAGCAGGGACTTCTGCAGCCGAGGATCGACTTCCTCCAGCGCTTCTGCTGCTACCTCCTCATCGAGGGAGCCGAAGATCGCCTCGCGCTCAGGCGGCGGCAGGTCTTCCAGGATGTCCGCAAGATCGGAAGGGTGCATATGAGCAAGCCGCTCATGTTCGATCTTCAGCTTCACCCGCCGCGCCGGATCCACTTCGATCAGGTCAACGAACTCCCAGGGAATGATGCTGGCGCGGAAGTGCATGGCGAAGTTTGCCAGCGTTTGCCTGGGCATCGTACCTTTGAGCAGCCTGCGAACCGCGCCCCGCAGTCCGACAGCCACTTCGGCGACGCGCAAACCCTCACGGCCGTTCTCTGGAAACCACTGCAGGTCGACGTCGTTGACCCGCACCACCTTCCTGCCGTGCACATCGATAATTTGCCGGTCCAGCACATCTTGCTGGAGGAGCAGTAGGTTTTCATCTCCGCGGAGGGGCTGAAGCAGGGCGTCCTCGCGCAATTCGATGGTTCCGGCCGGGGTCTGCAGTACATCCTTTACGGCAACCAGCCTGGCTCCCTCCCGTGTCTTGAGGAGTAGTCCGGCGACATTGCCCGCGGCCGGTCCGGTAGCCACCGCTACGTCCTTCAGCCGTCCTTGCACGCGACCCTGCCGGTCCGTGATCAGCGTACCGAGCAGGAGCGTAAGGCTGGCGTGCGTAGTGTGCTTTTCGTGCATCGAAGGCCGGTTGCAGTCTAACAGCGTTGGGGGAAAGGTTGGAGCAGGTTAGTAAGAGAGTCGCGGCAGGGTCAATTTAGTAACCCTGGGGAGGGGCCTGCGACTCGCTGTTGGTAGGTCCGGGATTTCGTATTCTGAGTGAGAACTCCAATTTACGAAGTCAGTCCATCAGGGGGCGGCTCCTGGTTCCCTCGCGAAGGACGGGTGCCAGAAGCTAAAGGCCCTCATAGTACAAAAGGTGGCTTAGTTCGGTCGTTCCGGGCGGCTCTTCGGATGAAAACGCTCATCGAGCGGCTGTCTGCCCTGAAACCCAGCCTCTACCGTGTGCCAGTAGTCGATTTTTGCTTCGCCCAACTGCCAGCAGAGCAGAACGATCTGGTCGCCGATCTGGCAGGGAAAATCCAGCAATCCCTTATCGAGATCCTTTACCTGGACGCCAATCGAATCGATTTCCTGGATCGCATCCTGGGCTTGCTGGACCGAGGCCCGCTGGGCCATGCGCTTACGCGCCACCGCCGCGACATCCACCAGCATCCCTCCCGAGAGGAAGATATTCTGGCTGAGCATCTGCAATTCCGCTTCGACCAGACCGGCACTCGCTTTGCCTTCGATCGCCCGCCGCAGAAGGGATTCGAGAATCGGCAAGAGCGACTGCGCCTCATCCAGAGAGAATGTCTTCATAAGTACGACCTTCGTCCAAACCTCATGATAAACCACCTTGATTTGTGGCCCCTTGGCGAGGCAGGTATCATGACAGAGCGATGAGTTTGCCCGATACCATCTTCATTTTCGGACTGGCGCTGGTAATTTTTGGGCCCAAGAAGCTGCCGGAGATCGGCCGCCAGCTAGGCAAGCTGGTGCTCGAATTCCGGCGCGCCAGCAACGAGTTCAAGATGCAGATTGAGGAAGAGTTACGCGCGGCGGAACTGGCAGATCGCCAGAAGCAAATTGCCGCCCCGCCAGTTACCCCATCGCCGGCCCCGGAATCCACCTCAGAGGCCCTGACCGTACGGCCGCCAAGTAACGGAACCACTGTCAGCACGGAGAGCCCGTCGTCCAGGGTAATCCCGGTGAACGAGGAAGTCGCGGAACTGGAAGCAGTCGCGGGGGACCATCCGGAACTGGCCGCCAACGGCCTCAAGCACGAGCCGGAGCAGGCAACCACGCATCATGACTGACATCGTAGATCGGGCCCGTACAGCAGTGACGGAAAGAGCGGAATTGCCGGGCATGAGCCTCCTGGAACACCTGGAGGAACTGCGCAAGCGCATCATTCATTCCGGCCTCTACCTGGTCGCCGCCTTCTTCATCGCTTACTACTTCCGCCAGAGGCTCTTTTGCGTTCATGGAGCGGCCCATTGTTTCGGCGCTCAATGCGCACCATCTGGACCCTCACCTGGTCTATCTGAACCCGGTAGATCCCTTTAATTTCTTCATCAAGATCAGCCTGGTCGGGGGCGCCATCCTGGCTTCGCCCTTCATTCTGTTCCAGGTATGGCTATTCATTGCTCCTGGCCTCTACCGGCAGGAGAAGCGATACATCCTGCCCTTCATGACGGCCACCGTCGGGCTATTTCTTACCGGCGCCTTTTTCGGCTACCACTACGTTTACCCTGGCGCTCTCAACTTCCTCATCGGCTATGGCGATCAGTTCAGGCCGATGGTCACGGTGGGCGAGTACACCGAGCTCTTCATGACCGTGATCCTGGGCCTGGGGATCACCTTCGAGTTGCCGATCCTGGTCTTCTTTCTGGCCCTCTTCGGCATCGTGAACGCGAGATTTCTGTGGAAGAATATCCGCTACGCCATCCTGGTCATTTTCATCATCGCCGCGATCATCACCCCAACCCCCGACGTGTTGACGATGTGCGTCTTTGCCGCGCCGATGCTGGCGCTTTACCTGGTCAGTATTGGCGTCGCTTACATGGTCCATCCCAGCCGAAGGAACCGGCAAAAACAGGCAACATGAAGCGCTTCTCGTTTCTTTCCCGGCCGCTCGGCGCGGCGCTGCTCTGTTGCGTGTTCAGCGGAGCTGGCCAGGGCGCAGGCGGCAGCACCGCTCCCCCGCTTCGACGGCGAGCGCGCTCTAACGTACACCAAGGAATTCGTCGCTACGGGTCCACGTTGGGTGGGCAGCCCGGGACATGCCAAAGCCCAAGCCTTCCTCGAACGGCAGTTCGCAAAAGACGACCTGGTGAAAGACAGCTTTACCGCATCAACACCCATCGGGCCGCTGGCCATGACCAATTACATCGTCAAATTTCCTGGCAGCAAGGACGGCATCATCGTGCTGGCCAGCCATTACGACACCAACTACCCGCTGAAAGATACCGGCTACGTGGGCGCGAATGATAGCGGCTCGAGCACCGGCCTGCTGCTGCAATTGGCCAACAGCTTCCGGGGAAAGAAGTTGGATGGATACAGCGTGTGGCTGGTTTTCTTTGACGGAGAAGAGGCGATCAAGGGCTGGACAGACACCGACTCGACCTATGGCAGCCGGCACCTCGCGGCCAAGTGGCAGGCCGATGGGACCCTCAAGCACATCAAGGGCTTTCTCCTGGCCGATATGATCGGCGACCGCGATCTCGATGTGGATCGGGACTTGAGTTCGACCCAGTGGCTGCTCGACCTGGTAGGACAGGCGGCGGCGAAGTTCGGCGACCAGTCCTACTTTTTCCAGCGGCAAAATACGGTGGGCGATGATCACACTCCATTTGTGCAACGCGGCGTGCCCTGCGCCGACATCATCGATTTCAATTACGGATACCAAAACGCGTTTTGGCACACCCCCGAGGACACCATGGATAAGCTGAGCGCCAAAAGCCTCACCATCGTGGGCGATGTCTTCCTGGAGACGGTGCAGCTGTTGAATCAGCGGTGATGGGTTAGGTGGTACCTCGCGGCTAATGTGCCTGCGTGAGAACCGTCGGTTCAAAATTGAGTCCCGCAGGGACGGCTGAGAGTAGCCCAGCACGCAGTGCTGGGTAGCGTATGGAGAATGATATTTCAGTCCCGGAGGGACGGCTGAATTGCAGCCAGGACGCCAGTCCTGGGCTTGCTGGACTTTGGGGAGAATCGGTGAGGATGCCCAGGACTATGTCCTGGGACATTTCAGCCGTCCCTGACGGGACTGGTTCGTCCTTTCAAATCTTACCCAGCACTACGTGCTGGGCTACTCTCAGCCGTCCCTGCGGGACTCCCGTAGGCTAGGATTGCATCATGCTGGATGGCGCGCCGATCACATACTGGATAGGTTTCCACATTGTGGTGCTGGCCCTGATCGTGGTCGACCTGGCCGTCCTCAGTCTAGGTAAGGCCTCCGCCCGGACCCGCGATAGCATTATTTTTGTCCTGTTTGTGTTTTCCCTCGCCGCGTGTTTCGGCATATGGATCGGGCACGTTGAGGAGCATCAGACAGCGCTCGAATTCGCCTCCGGGTACCTGATCGAGCTCTCCCTCAGCATCGATAATCTCTTCGTCTTCCTGCTCCTCTTCCGCGCCTTCGGCCTGAGCGCGGAGGCGCAGAGAAAGGCGCTCCTGCTGGGAGTCCTCGGCGCCATCGTCATGCGCGGATTATTCATCTTCGCCGGAATCGAACTGCTGCAGCGCTTCAGTTGGATTCAGTACTTTTTCGGCGCACTGCTGCTGTTTGCCGCGCTGCGGCTGTTGCGGGAAAAGAAGGCCGGGGCCGCTCCCGCTCCAGCAAAGTGGATTACGCAATGGACAAAACGCTGGGGCAACAGCCCCAAATCTACTTTCTTCCTTGCAGTGATCGCCATCGAACTGGTCGATCTGGTCTTCGCGATTGATTCCGTGCCCGCTGTGCTCGCCATCTCCCACCACCCGTTTGTGGTCTACACCTCAAACATCTTTGCCATTCTCGGCTTGCGGTCGCTCTACTTCCTGCTGGCCGGCTTGCTTGACCGGCTGCGCTTTCTTTACCTCGGCCTGGCTACGATTCTGGGCTTTGTGGGCGCGAAGATGATGTTGGCGAAATAGGTCCATGTGCCGGTCGGCATCTCGCTCGGCTTCATTGTCCTGGTGGTGCTCACGGTCACGGCTGCTTCCCTGCTCTCAACCAAGACCCACAGCGCGAGTACGCCTTGAGGGTTGCGATACGATGGACCAAGCGTGCGTAAGATTTCGGTCACGACCAAGTCAGGGCACTACACCGTTTCCGTGGGAAGCGGCATCCTGGAGTCCCTAGCCAAGCGCATGCCGGCACTCACCGGCAAGAAGCGCAAACTCATTTTCTCTTAACCTCGCCGGAGATCTGGTCCCTTTGGGGCGAGCGCATGCAGGATTCGCTTCCCCAGGAACCGGTGGTGCTCTTTCTACCCCCAGGCGAGCGCCACAAGCGCATGGCCCAGGTGGAGCGGCTGGCCACGGAGATGGCCAAAGCCGGAGCAGACCGCTCCTCCCTACTGATCGCCTTCGGTGGCGGCGTGATCGGCGACATGGGCGGGTTCCTCAGCGCGATCTACATGCGCGGAATCGATTACATCCAGGTGCCGACCACCCTGTTGTCGCAGGTTGATTCCTCGGTCGGGGGCAAGACCGGGGCCAATCTGCAAACCGGCAAGAACCTGGTGGGCTGCTTCTACCCGCCGCAGGAAGTGGTCGCAGACATCGCACTGCTCCACACCCTTCCCCAGCGGGAACTGCGGGCTGGGATCTATGAAAGCATCAAGGCTGGGCTCATCCGGGACGCGGCGCTCTTCCGCTTCATTGAGAGCCATCGCGAGGCCCTTGACCAGGGCGATCCCGCGTCGCTGGAGAAGATGATCGCGGCCTCCATACGGATGAAGGCCGAGGTGGTCAATCTGGATGAGCGGGAGTTTGGTGTGCGCATGATTCTCAATTTCGGCCACACCATCGGCCATGCCATTGAGGCGGCGACCGGCTATCGTGCCCTGCTGCACGGCGAAGCCGTCGCCTGGGGCATGATTGCCGCGCTGCACATCAGCCACCAGCGAAACCTGGTAACGGCAGAAGCCGTGCGCCGCATCGAGGGCCTGATCCGCTACTTCGAACCGCCGGCGTTGCCCTCGCTCAGCGCCAAACGCCTGTTGCAGGCAGCCTCCGGCGACAAGAAGAATCGGGCCGGGGTGCGCCGCTTCGTCCTGCTGCAGGGCCTGGGCAATGCGGTGGTGGCCGAGGACGTCACCGACGCCGAGGTGCTGGCAGCCATCGACGCTATGTACCGCCTCTCCGCGGGCGGCAAATAGCCGTGGTCGCGCCTGGCGCTCAACCAGAGGGGTCCGGAGACGAAGCCAGCGCGGCCGCCGCCGTCCGCTCCATGTTCGATCAGATCGCCCCGCGCTACGATCTGCTGAACCATGTCCTTTCCTGCAACATCGACCGCATTTGGTGGTGGCGCGCGGCGCGCAGTTTTCGCCAGGTGCTGGCCCGTCCGGACGCACAGATTCTGGACCTATGCTGCGGAACCGGGGATATGACGCTGGCGCTGCTGCGGCGCAGGCCAAAAGATGGACGGCCGGTGCTGGCCGCCGACTTCGCACACCAGATGTTGCTGCGCGGCGCGGCGAAATTCGTTCCCCAGGGAGGGATCGCCTTTGAGGCCGACGCCCTCCATCTTCCTCTGCCCACCGGCTCGCTCGATCTGCTCACCACCGCCTTCGGTTTTCGTAACCTGGCCAACTACCGGGCCGGCCTGGAGGAGTTCTACCGTACGCTGAAGCCGGGCGGCCAGTTGGGCATTCTTGACTTCAGCGAGCCCGGCGGCGTGATGGGCAAGCTTTATGCCTTTTACTTCCGCCGGGTTCTTCCTGCCGTGGGCTCGCTGCTCTCGGGCGTCTCCGGACCGTATCGCTATCTTCCTCGCTCCGTAAGCCAGTTCCCCACCCCTCCGCAACTGCTGCAAACCATGGAATCCGTAGGGCTTTAGGGAGGTTTCCTGGACCCCCTACAGTTTCGGCATCGCCGGCCTATATCGCGCCGTCAAGCCGCAGTCTCCTAACACCACGGCGGGTTAACCAGGTGAGGTCCGCCCACGATCGTCCAATGCCCGGTGGCGGCCTAACTGGATAAACTTAGGGAATGCGCGCGATCGTCACCTGGAAGGAACACCAGCAGTACGATGCCGAGTCTCATAGCGGCCATCATGTCGCCCTGGACGCGGACGCCGCACACGCCGGCGGCCCCAGCCCCATGGAGCTGGTATTGATGGCCCTGTGCAGCTGCACCGCGGTCGATGTGGTCTCGATTCTGCACAAGAAGCGGGAGCCGTTCACCTCGCTGACGGTTTCGGCACTTGCCGAACAGGCGCCGGAAGCTCCCCGCGTCTTCACCCACATCCATCTCACCTATCACCTGGGCGGAAAGGTCTACGCCAAAGGCTGCCGAAGATGCGGTTGCGCTGTCCAAGAATAAGTACTGCTCGGTTTCCAAGATGCTGGAAAAAGCAGCAACCATCGATTACGAGATCACCTACGAGGGCGCATGATCAATTTCTTCCGCCTGGTCCTCGCCGGGATGGTGCTCGCCATGGCGGGGTTGGTTTCCGCAGTGACGACGATGCATTTCGCCATCCATGGAGCGGAGGTCAAGGTTCCGGACCTGCAGGGGCTCACGGTGGCTGAAGCCGTGCACCGCACAGCGAATATGGGATTGAACCTGGGCATCGACAACAAGTACTACAGCGTCGATGTACCGGCGGGCCGGGTGCTGGCGCAATCTCCTTTGCCTGGAGCCATCGTTCGCCGCGAATGGCGCATGCGGGTGACCGAGAGCCTGGGTCCGCAGCGGGTGGCGATCCCCAAGGTTGTGGGCCAGCAGGAACGGGTAGCGGCCATTGAAGTGCGCCGGCTGGGGCTGGACCTCGAGGAGACGGCGCAGATGCCCTACAGCGGCGTTCAACCAGGAACGGTGATTGCGCAGAATCCGCAGCAGGGGGCAGCCGGCGTGGAACGCCCCAGCGTGAGCCTGCTGGTGAGCAGCCCTGTGGTTACTCCGCCTCCCGCCATGGTGATGCCGCAATTGGTCGGCTTGCCGCTGGCGACGGCGACCGCTTTCGTTGTGCACGCGGGGTTGAAAGTCGGGCCGGTAGAGAATAGCTACTCGAGCGCGCCCGCTCCGACCGACACGGACCCAGCCGCGGGGGAAATGGCGCCTGCGGACACAGTGGATCCCGCCGGCACGGTGTTGAGCCAGAGCCCGCTCGCAGGACATCGCGTCGAACCCGGCATGACCATCACGCTGCGGGTCGCGCAGTAGAAGGGAATTTCTTCCCGCAGTAAGCAGACCGGATGGACGGGTGCCCCACATCTCGCTCGTTTTTCGCGAGATGTGGGAGACCGCGAACCTCGATGTTCGGTGCCGGTCGAGAGGAAAAACTCGCGGTGTAATGCCGTGGTATCCCACATCTCGCGAAAAACGAGCGAGATGTGGGGCACCCGTCGGTCTTTCGCCAAGAAAGATCCCTTGGTATTAGTTGCGGATCAGGCAGGCGGCGAAGAAGCCGTCACCCTGGTATGCGCCGGGAAGCAAGCGCACGAAGTCATCCGGCAAGGTGCCGGGGAATAGCCGGTCTGCTGTGCCCGGGCGGAGTACGCCTTCACCCTCCAGCGCCCGGACTTGCGGACGCCAGGGGAGCAGGCGGAAGCCCTTCTGCCGCTCCAATCGAATTAGGGCCTCGGCCACCACTGCTTCGTTTTCTTCGCCTTCGAGTGAGCAGGTGGAGTAGACAAGCCTCCCACCCTCGCGCAGGGAACGCATCGCCGAGCAGAGAAGAAGTACCTGGCGTTCATGCTGGCGGGCAAAATCATCCACCGTGATCCGATGCCTTATTTCCGGATTGCGGGCCAGGGTTCCCGTTCCGCTGCAGGGGGCGTCGCAGAGCACCAAGTCGAACTCCTCCTGGAAGGGCAACTCCGTGGCATCGAGAGCGCGGAAGCGAATCTTTCCCGGCTGCCCGGCCAGGAGGGCCTGCATGGCTTTGAGCCGCCGAGGGCTGATGTCGCAGGCAGTGATCGTGGCGGCGGGATTGCGCTCGGCCAGGATGGCGGTCTTCCCTCCCGGAGCCGCGCAGCAATCCAAGATGGCAGTGCCCCGCCCCGCTAACTCCGCAATCAGTTGCGATCCCTCGTCCTGCACGCGCGCTGCCCGCGCGCCTGTTACCTCTCCCGCGACCGCCCGCCAGGCGCGGGCCACGAAGCTTCCCGGCTCCAGCTGTAAACCCGGTTCTGCCTCCGGCGAGGTAATGCGAATCGTGGTTGGGGGAGGAAGCTGGTCGTAACGGCAGATTGCGGCAGCCGCTTCGCTGCCATACGCCGCCACCCACCGTTCCACCATCCACGAAGGATGCGCAGCGGAGGCCTCCGCCTCCTGCAGCTTCGGCGCCTGCGTCAGTTTGCGCAGTACCGCGTTGGCCAGCCCCACAGCGTAGGGATTTCCCGATTGCCGGACCAGCTCCACACTTTCAAAAATGGCGGCGTGCGCCGGGATGCGATCAAGCAACAGTAGCTGCAACGCTCCCAGCTCCAGCGAAACCTGCACCGCGTCGGCCAGGTGACCTTTGCTCCTGGTGAGCGCTTCCCGGATTCGCTGCTGCAGCACCAGTTGCCAGCGCAGCACTCCCATCACCAGGGTGGTCGCCAGATTTCTGTCCAGAGGCGACAACGCTTCCACGCGTTTCGAACGGAGCAGTATGTCACTGTGCGACTCCGGCTTCCGCTTCAGTTCCAGCAGCAGCTCGAAGGCGGCTTTCCTGGCGGGCGCGATCATGACATGCCGAGGCTCTCATGAGGATGGGGAGCCGCGCCGCGCAGGAAATCCGCTACCGGCATTCGCTTCTTCCCTTCCACTTGAACCTCCAGCAGTTCAAGCCGCGTGCCCGAACCCGCCGCAACAAACAGGCGATCTCCATCCACCATCAGTTCGCCGGCAGGGATGCCGGTAGTCCCAGCGGGCACCATGCGATGCAGGGTGAGCTTTTTTCCACGGAAGTAGTTATAGGCTCCGGGCCAGGGCTGAAAGCCACGCCAGCGGTTGTAAATCTCACCGCGCAGACCGGGTGAAGTCGACCAGAGCATCTTCGCGCTCGAGGATCGGCGCCAGCGAGGCTCCGGCATGATCCTGCGGAACAGGGTGGATCGTGCCCGCCTCCAGGCCCTGGAGAGTCTCAAGCATGAGGCTTGCTCCGCTCTTGGCAAGCAAAGGAAAAAGCTGCTCGGCTGTCTGGTCGGGTTCGATGGCCAGTGTGCTCTGCAGCAAAATGTCGCCTGTATCCAGACCCTGGTCGATACGCATGGTGGTGGCGCCGGTCACGGTCTCGCCGTTGGCCACCGCCCACTGGATGGGAGCAGCGCCGCGGTATTTAGGCAGCAGCGAGGCGTGAAGGTTGAGGTTGCCCCATCGCGGCAACTGCAGCATCCAGTCGGGAATGATGCGGCCGTAGGCGACCACGATAATGGCATCCGGCTGGATCGCCTCCAGACGAGCCCGCAACTCCGGATTGTTCTTGATCTTTTCCGGCTGCACGACCGGCAAGCCCGCTGCGCCTGCCAGCACCTTGACCGGGGGTGGTGAAGGATCCTGATCGCGGCCGCGCACACGATCGGGCTGGGTAACTACCAGCTCGATGGCATGGCCAGCCCCAATCAGCTGCTCAAGAGTAGGGATGGCGAACTGCGGCGTGCCACAAAAGACGAGCCTCACCTACCATTCCCCGGCTCGCTGCAACTTGCGGATCTTGCGCAACACAAAATCGCGCTTGAGCGCACTGATGCGGAAGATGAAGAGAATCCCGTCCAGGTGATCGATTTCATGCTGAAAGGCGCGCGCCAGCAACTCGTCGGCTTCCCGTTCAAACCAATTGCCCTCCACATCCTGGGCGCGTATTTTGACCTTCGCGGCGCGGGCGACTTTCTCGCGAATATCAGGCAGGCTGAGACAGCCCTCCTCCTCGAAGATTTTCCCTTCTTTGGTGACCACCTCGGGATTGATCAAGGCGATCTTGTCCTCGGGGGTCTTCTGGAAGCTGAGATCGATCACTGTCAGACGTTTGGGAACCCCAATTTGCGGGGCGGCGAGGCCGATGCCATGGGCAAGGTACATGGACTCGAACATATCGTCGACCAGCTTTTTCAAATCCTCGTCAAACACGGTAACCGGCTCGGCCGGCCGCTGCAGGATGGGGTCGGGAAACTTGACAATGGGATAGACCATGCGACGGGATATCTTTCTTAAAATCTGCGAATCTGCTCCAGGTATCCCTGGTAATTTCTGGTGAGTTCTCCGACCGAGTCGCTGCCGAACTTTTCCAGCGCCAGCTTCGCCATAATGAACGCAACCATCGCTTCCGCTGCCACGCCGGCGGCAGGCACAACGCAGACATCGGATCGCTCGTAAGCCGCCTTGGTCGCCTCCCGCGTAGCGTAGGAAACCGAGCCCAGCGGCCTGCGCAAGGTAGAGATCGGCTTCAAATAACCGCGCACAACAATATCTTCACCGTTGGAGACGCCGCCCTCGATGCCACCGGCATTGTTGTGCTCGCGCGTAAACCTGGTCGGCGCGCCATTCTCCTCCGGGCTGTAGCCGATGGCGTCGTGCACCGCGGAACCAAAGGACTCGGCAGCCGTAACCCCCTGGCCAATTTCCACCGCCTTCACCGCCTGCAGCGACATCACCGCCCAGGCGAGTAATCCATCCAGCCGCTCGTCCCAATTGGCATACGTTCCCAGACCTGGCGGCACGCCATGCACCACCACTTCAAAGACTCCGCCGATCGAGTCGCCGGTGCGCAAGACATGATCCACTTCCGCCTTCATCTGCTCTTCTGTTGCCGGATCGACGCAGCTCAACAGGATCTCATCGCGTTGGTTCAGCGCCTTAATCTCTTCCCAGGAGGCAATGCGCGGCAACTCCACCCGGCCGACGCGCACCACATGGCTGCCAACCTCGATGCCCAGGGACTTCAGAAGCAGCTTGGCCAAGGCGCCCGCCGCCACCCTGGCGGTCGATTCACGCGCGGAGGCGCGCTCGAGCACGTAGCGAGCATCGGGGAAATCGTACTTCAGCGAACCGGCAAGGTCAGCGTGGCCGGGCCGCGGCGAAGCCACGGCTTTGTGCTTTGCCGGATCGCCCACAGCCACCGGCAGAACCTCGGTCCAGTTCTTCCAGTCGCGATTTTCAATTTGGATGGAAACCGGCGAACCAATGGTCTTGCCATGGCGCACCCCGGAGAGGATGTGTGCGCGGTCCTGCTCAATGTGCATGCGGCCGCCGCGGCCGAAACCCTGCTGACGCCGCCACAGCTCCCGGTCGATAAATTCCAGATCGACGTCAAGGCCCGCAGGCAGTCCGGAAATGAGGGCGATAAGGCACTCGCCGTGTGATTCACCAGCCGTTGAAAAACGTAGCATCTTATGAGGCGAGGAGGCCTAACGTTTGATTGTAGACGATTTTGCCCGGGAGAATCGCTCTATGCCCCGGTTCAGTGTCCAGCTCAGTTGTGCACGATCCAGTCGTACTGCGCCTCGTCCAGGGGCACGACAGAGAGCCGTGACTGGCGGACCAGGGGAGACGCTTCAAAGAGCTGCTGCTGCTTGATTTCCGCCAGGGTCTTTGGCCGCTTGATTGCCGGGCCGGCCGCTATGCGAATCAATGGAACCTTGGGATCGGTTAAATCGACAGACTTGACGTGGGCCACGCCCACCGCCGCCTTCTCGTCCCCGGTGTGATAGATGACGAGCTTATCGCCCTTCTTCATGGCGCGGAGGTTCTTGACCGCTTGCGGGTTGGTTACGCCGGTCCAGTCGGTTTCCTTTTCCCGCACCAGGTCGGCAAAGGAGTAGGCGGTGGGTTCGGTCTTCAACAGATAGTTCATGCGTCTACTCCTCGGACGGGGACTTGGGCTTGAGGAAGGTTGCCGTGTTGAGCAGCGGCCTGTCCATGGAGCGCACCCAGTCGGTCATCTCGCCCGCCTCGCCCCCCTGCGCTTCGTGGCGCTCAAACTCGCTGCGCATAGTGTGCATCTTGGCGTCGATATCGTCGAGGTAGTGGAGCAGCACCGCTTCCGGAATCATGGGCAGTTTAGGCGAACCGAACTCCAGTTTGCCATGATGGCTCAAAACCATGTGCTCGACCAGAATGCGGAGCGCCGGAGGAAAGTCCGGCAGCGTCGCCAGCTTCTTTTCAATCATCGCGATGCCCATGGTGATGTGCCCTACGAGTTGTCCCTCCAGGGTGTAGTCGAAGCTGGTGCCCCAGCGCAGCTCCTCCAGCTTGCCAATGTCATGCAGAATGGCGCCGGTCAGGAGCAGGTCGCGGTTGATCTCAGGGTAATGCTGCGCAGCCAGCTCACAGATGCCCACCAGCGAGACCACATGCTCCAGCAGGCCGCCCGAGCCAGGCATGGTGGAGGCTTTTGGCGGCCGGGGCCTCACGGAAGGCCGCTGCAAAGACTGGATCGTCGAGAAAAGAGCGCACCAGCGCCTGCAGGGAAAGATCGGAGAAACTGTCGACGGATTTGACCAGGGCCGACCATAGCTCCCCCACGTCTTTGCGCGTATGGGGAACATAGTCTGCCAGTTCGAACTCGTCCGCCGTAGCGATGCGAAGCTTTTCCAGGTTCAGCTGCAGGCGGCCGTTGTAGCGGCAGACCTCGCCGCGAACCTTGACCACGTCCCCTTGCTCAAACCCGGCAGCGGACGTCGGCAAAATTGTCCCACATGCGGGATTCGATCTGGCCGGTGCGGTCGCCCAAGGCCAGCGCCATGTACTGGCCGCCATCCTTTCGGCTGCGCAATTGCCTGGAGGTGACGGCGAAGAAAGAGACGACTGCCTGATTTTCGAATTTGCCTAGATCCGCAACGTAAATCTCTTTCATTTCGCCTAAGGTTGTTGCGCAGCCGGAGGCGTTGCACTTGGCGGGCCGGTAGCGGGTGCAGGCTGACTTGTGTCGGGGGCGGCAGCCGGCTGGCTGGCGCCAGACGCAGGCGGCTGGGTGCCTGCGGGCGCCGGTTTGCCAAGATAGGGCGCCGGCGTTTCGTCGGGCTGCTTCGGCCTGTCGGCGTAGCGGGTCTTATCGCCCTTCGGCTTGGGCTTTTTCTGGTCTGTAGCCTGGTCAGCCAGCCCCAGCGGCGCGTTCTGCACCTTTTGCGACGCCAGGTCTTCAGGAGTCGGGGGCGGGGGTGCATTCGCGGTCGGACTTGTCTTTCTTTACCTTCTTCACCGGCGGCCGGTTGCTCAGGCGAGTCTTGCGTTCATTCGCCGCAGGCGTGGTGCTGCTAACCGTACCATCGGGGTTTACGTAGCGCGTTTCCGGAGTGGTGACAGTCGGATTCGCGTCCGGACCCGAGGGGACGTTGGCGGTGGCGACCTGCGAGGAAGCAGGAAGAGACTCGCGCGGGGCCTGCCCGAAGCGGATTTTCTCTTTCTTGCCGGGCTTCTGCACGTTCTGGTCGTTGTTGCTTGCCTGTTGCGTTGCCGGCTTGCTGGCGCCCGTGGCTGCCGTGGCGGGCGCAGTGGCTGCCGTGGCGGCCCCAGGGGTTGCCGTGCTGGCGCCCGGGGTCGTTGCACCACTAGTTGTTGCCCCTGGAGTTTGAGCGGCCGCCGTCTGCGTCGTGGCCGGCGCGGCGGTTGACCTCTGCCTGCCGCGGAAGCGGGAGCGGGCAAACTTTTTCTTCTTTTTTTCCGCGGGGGGAGTGTAGGCGCTGTAGGTCAGGCGCATTTCGTTGCCGCTGGCCCCTGTATCCACCACTCCCGGCTTGAGATCTACAAAGGCCTCTTCGCGCAGCTTGGTCAGGTACACCCTCAATGCGGGCTGCATACGCTCCATGAAGAGCGCTTCTTCCACTTGCGGTTCCACTTGCTTGAAGCTGGCATCTCCGCCCAGCTGATGCTGGGTGGCCTGCAGAATGATGAAGCCCTGCTTGGTGCGAATCGGCTGCGTATATTGGCCGGCATTGAGGGCGAAGGCCTTATCTTCAATTTCCTTCGCCTAACTGCCCGCGATGATACTCGCCTAGGTTAACGCTCTTGGGCGCGGTGGGGTCGGTGGGCGCCGGCTTGGCCAAATCATCGAACTTAGCCCCTGCAGCCAGTTTGGCTTCTATCGCCTCGGCTTGCGCCTGCGCAGCCGCGACCTGGGCCGTATCCGCCCCCTCTGCTCCCGCCTGCGCAGGGGTGGGGATCAAGATTTCGTTCAGGGTAACTGACTCCGGTTGGGCAAACTCAGTTTCGTGGTCCTTGAAGTATCTTCTGTACATCCGTCGGCGACATGGTAATGTGCCGCCCTACCTCGTCCCGCACTACCTGTTCGGTAATGATGCTGTCGCGGATGTTTGCCTTGAAGTCTTCATAAGAGACGCCCTGCTGCTGCGCAGCCTTCTCCAGGTCTTCGAGCGAATCCAGGTGATTCTGCTTTCTGATCCCGTCCAGCCTCTTGATCAACTCGGTTTCCCCGGTGATCCCCAGTTCCTTGCCTTTGGAGAGCAGGAGTTGCTTATCGATCAGGTCGCGCAGCAGATCGGCTTGCTTCTGCTGCAGCTCGCGAGCAGGAATGGCCTGCTGCTTGGCTTCGCCATCAAGTTGCTCCGCGGCTCGATCGTAGTCTGACTGGGTGATGATCTGGTCATTCACCCGGGCGACAATGTCCTCAACCACCTTGCCGTTGACCGGCGCCATCGCGGCCGGGTTTTGCGGGGCTTGCGCGTTAGCGGTTTGCGTATTGGTGGCCTGGGCCAGGGACGGGATAGCGCTTAGACTCGCGCTCAGGATCAAAATCGCCGCGGATTGCTGGAATCGAAAGAACGTCATGGGTCTGGACATCTCGTATAAGCTGCTAAGTGAAGGGCGGCTTTCCTTGAGGAAAAGCCACGTCTGGAGCCGTTGCTCTGTATGCACCAGAAGTGAAAATGCTGTAGCTCTTACGTGGTAGTTTGCCTGGTTTCGCACCAGCACCGTTGTGCAGCTACTGAAACAGACCGGATTTCCTAAGGTTTTGCGTCCTCGAGTACCTATCAGATCAGCTTACGTCCAATGATATACTTCGAGTCAAGAAACACTCCGGGCCGCGCAGCAGGGCTGCCTTCCTTCGCGCCCTCCGGACCCAGAGGAAACCCGCAATTATGGCCTCCCGCACACGACGGTTTTTGTTCTCCATCCTCCTCTTCTTTGTGATTTGTGGCTTCCTTGGCACGGTGGTCAGCCAGAGGCTTGGCGCGCAATCCAGCACCGACGAGTCCGCGCTGCGTGACGATTTGCGCTCCTTCACCAGTGTTTATGACCTGGTGGAACAAAACTACGCCGAGCCGCTGACCGGCGACAAAGCGGAAAAGGCCGTCTACGACGGGGCCATCCCGGGCATGCTGCGCGTGCTCGACCCGCATTCCAGCTTTTACGATCCAAAAGCCTACGCCAAGATGCGCGAAGACCAGCATGGCAAGTACTACGGCGTAGGCATGCTGATTCAGCCCCAGAACAACAAGATTGTCGTGGTCAGTCCTTTTGAAGGCACACCTTCCTTCAAAGCCGGCATACGGCCCGGAGACGTGATTGTCGCGGTGGACGGCAAGTCCACGGACAATATGAATTCGGAAGATGTCGCCAATGTGCTTAAGGGACCCAAAGGTACTCACGTGCAGATTACGATCGCGCGTGAGGGCGCTGCCAAGCCGCTGGTATTCGACCTGATCCGGGATGAGATCCCGCACAACAGCATCGACCTTACTTACATGGTCCGGCCCAACGTCGGCTATGTGCACATCACCAACTTCCAGGAAACAACCGGCCGTGAGCTTTCCGACGCGCTCGATCACTTCGGCAATATCGATGGACTGATTCTCGATCTGCGGGGAAATCCCGGCGGCTTATTGAGTGAAGCGGTGGCGGTCTGCGACAAGTTCCTGGAAAAGGGCCAGGTGATCGTCTCCCAGCGCGGACGTGCCTTCCCCGAGCAGACCTATCGCGCGACCCATGGCAACGGAGGCCGCGAATATCCCATCGTGGTGCTGGTGAATCACGGCACTGCCTCGGCTGCGGAAATTGTTTCCGGCGCGCTGCAGGATCACGATCGCGCCATCATCGCCGGCGAGACCACCTTCGGCAAAGGGCTGGTGCAGACTGTCTACCCCTTGTCTGAGAACACTGGACTAGCGCTGACGACGTATCACTACTACACTCCCAGCGGCCGGCTCATTCAGCGCAATTACAACGGTGTGTCGCTTTACGACTACTACTACAACCACGACCAGCCGCAGGATACGAAGAGTCGTGAGGTGAAGGCCACCGACTCCGGAAGAACGGTTTTTGGCGGAGGCGGGATCACGCCCGACGATAAGATTGACACCCCGAAGTCCGTTCCCATTCAGGATGTGCTGCTGGAACGCTATGCGTTCTTTAATTTCGCCAAGCACTACATGTCCAACCGAACCGTTGGCAAAGACTTCCAGGTGGACGACGCGGTGATGGACTCCTTCAAGCAGTTCCTGACCAGCCAGCAGATTCCCTACACCGATGCGGATCTGACCCCGGTCATGGATTGGGTCAAGGCCAACATCAAGGCTGAGATCTTCACCACCCAGTTTGGCCAGGAAGAAGGTTTGAAGGTGCGGGCCAACTGGGATCCCATGATCAACAAGGCGCTCGATTACCTGCCCCAGGCAAAAGCCCTGGAGGGTGCGGCCAAGCACGCGGAAACACAACGTGCCAGCGTGCGGGGAAACCAGTAGCAGCGGCTGTAGTTTCTGCGTGAGAATGCCGGCTCAGAACTAAGTCCGGCAGAGCCTGTCCTAGCTATGCCGGCAACAAATGCTGGGTGCCCCATTCAAGCCGTCCTTTGGCTTGAGTGGGCATGACGGCTCTCGATGTGCCACTTCCCTTTGCCGTCCCGGCGGGCGGACAAACAAAGACGCCAGTCTTGGGTTTGTTGAATCTCGCGGAGTCGGTAAGGATGCCCAGGATTACGTCCTGGGACATTCTCAGCCGTCCCTGGCGGGACTGTTCCCACCTCTCATCGTCTACCCAGGACTAGCGTCCTGGGCTACTTTCAGCCGTCCCTTCGGGACTGAGTTTTTGTTAGTGGAGTTCTCACGCAAACACTTCAGGCCCTGAGCACGGATTTCCTTGAAATCTCTGTCGGATGCATGAAGAGAAAAGCGTATCTCAGGGGCTAAAGCCCTCCTGCCCTATGGCTAAAGATGGCACGGCTAAAGCCGTGCCCTTCGTTGAGCACGGTTCTTCGCACCCTGTAAGGCTGCGCCCTGATACGAGGAGTGACAAGCGCTAGGGAGCCAGCGCAGCGAACTACGACTGTGACGCGCTGGACGTCGATGGGATGCAGTCGTTGTTTGAGGGAACGGCGGTGAGCTCTACACTAGCCGGCGAGCTCTTGAGGGCGTCCGGAAGGCTGCTGCCATAACGGATCATCAGTGATAGCAGCTTGCGCGCATCCCAGTAGCGCGGCATGTAACGCCGCGGGTCCGAGAGACAGCGAAAGAGCCATCCCAGATACATGCGGTCTGCCCATCTCGGGATCTGCACCTGATCGCCGCTCAAGAAGGCAATGGCCGCCCCAATGCAATGGATGGAAGGCTTGCAGTTGAGCTCGCTTCTCAGATAAAGCCCGAGGCGCTCCTGCGTACCGCCACCGAGGGTCACGACGATATGGCGAGGACGCCGTTCATCGATCCGCCGCAGCAGCGCCGGATCAAAAATTGTCTTGCCGTAAAGCGGAGCGATGTACCGATCGGCTGCGGCCAACTCAATCCCCTGGCGTCGCAGCCAAGCGCAATTTCTGCGCGCGCTTTCTTCGCCGGCCATGATCCAGAAGCTTCCGCCGGGCTGGTAAAAGTCGGGCTGCTTCAATAGCGAAGATAGATACTTCAGGCCGGAGACCCGGCGGATGGAATCGCGCTTGAGACGATTCCAGATCATAACCATGAAGGCACTATCAGTGATTACCAGGTCGGCGCCCTGGAGAGCCTCACGATATTCCGAATCGTGGGCGAGATTTTTCAGGGCTGGGGCTGCGGGAACCACCAGCAGGCCGCCCCCGCTTATCCGGGCAATTGCCTCATCTGCATCTCCAATAAAGAACCGAATACCCAGAATCTGGCGGAACTGAGCGCCTGCCGTAGCCAATGCTTTCACTCCCACAGTTTCTCTAAACTCAGTCTAGATCACTATCAGAGTTGCTTATTGAATGGGTATCACCAATTCGCATTAACCTTGGTTACGCTTTAGATACTGCCATCATTTCGCTTTCGATCCATGCATAGGTTTTTGCCAGGCCTTCTTTAAGGCGGATCGAAGGTTCCCACCCCAGATACGCTTTAATCTTGGTGTTATCGCTGTTCCTTCCGTTGACGCCCTTGGGCGCATCCAACTTGTACTTGCGTTCCAGCTTCACCCCGGCGATCGCTTCGGCCATATCTACCAATTGATTAATGGTCACCAGTTCGCTGCTGCCCAGGTTGATGGGCTCATGGATTTCGCTTTCGAGGATCGCCTGTGTACCCCGGGTGCAATCGTCGATATACATGAAGCTGCGGGTCTGTTTGCCGTCACCCCATATTTCTATTTGATGTTTGCCCGATGACTTGGCCTCGATGACTTTGCGGCAGATGGCGGCCGGCGCTTTTTCGCGTCCGCCGGTCCAGGTACCCAAAGGGCCGTAGACATTGTGGTAGCGAGCCACTCGGCATTGCAGACCAAAGTCCTCTTCAAAGTGGCGGCACATCCGTTCGCTGAACAGCTTCTCCCAGCCGTAGCCGTCCTCGGGCAACGCCGGATAGGCGTCCTCTTCCTTAAGCGCAACCACGTCTGCACTCGTTTGCTTGTCGCCGTTGTAGACGCAGGCGGAGGAGGCGTAAAAAAATCGCTCGACGCCTTTTTCCCGTGCGGCCACAAGCATGTGCGTATTTGTTAGTACGCTCAACATGCAGAGAGCTTTGTTGTTCTCGATGAAGCCCATCCCGCCCATGTCAGCGGCCAGTTGAAAAATAACCTGCGCGCCTTGCGCCGCCTTCATGCAACTGTCTTTGTCTTTGAGGTCCAAAGTCAGATTGGACACGCCGGGCGATCTCTGGTACCACTCGTCCAACGGCTTTACATCCACCGCGCGGATGACGTTTGCTCCATTGTCCAACAGACTCTTGACCAGATGACCGCCGATGAAACCGCCGGCGCCGCACACCACTACCTTGGCGTTTTTCACCTTCATGTACAGGCCCCCAATGCAATCCGCGGCCCGCCGGCCTTACCCAAAGACCCTGGTCACAATGCCGCGGCAACGGTTAGTCTCTCACACTCCAGGCAGAGCGATCCGGCTTTGAAACATCGTAGTTACCATAACGGACCACTTCAATACAGAGCGCCGTGTGCTTCCTGGTCCAACTCCTGAAGGAAGGCCTCGAGGAGAGCGATCCTGGGCCCCGCCAGCGTCTTCGCGGTATCCAAGTGAAGTTTGCCCGGCAACTCCGCCAGGGCCTTGCGCAAGGTGGTCGCGGCATCGGTGAATGTCGGATACCGCGTGTCACGGCCAATCTTTGCCGCCACGCGCAAAATACCGATCGCCCCCAGCTGCTCGAGAATGTCCGCATCGCGCAGAATCATGCCCTCGATACTGGACGGAGTCAGATGCGGCTGGTGGGTGCGGATGGCTTCCACAACCTGTGCAACTTTGGTCGTAGGAAAGCCGGCTTGGAGAAGCGCTGCCGGGGCTTGCTTCATCGCGTATCCGACATTATCCCAGCGGGACAGTTCGACCGGGTCTTCGGGCCGATGACCGATAAACACGCCCAGATCATGCAGCCACGCCGCAGCGTACACCACGTCGTCGTCGTAGGCGAGCCCCTGGCCGACCAATCGAGTCAACGCATAGAGCCGCGGCTGATGTCCCAGCTTATCCACCGGCAATGCCTGGCTGCGCACATACTCGGCCAACGAAGAACGAAAGTTGTAGCCTGCATCGGTACCGTTTTTTGCGTCGCCTAACGTTGTGTTCATCGGCGGTTTAACCTACGGGAGATGCGCTTATCCTCTGTTGCCACTTTAATCCGCTTCCACGGCTCACTCCACGGCAGGCCGGGACAGGCGGGACAGATTGCTTCGGTCCCCCGGCACGCCGGGGCAGGCGCGGCGGGTGAGATGACAAATCTTGGATAAATCGGCCCGAAAATGGTGCTTCGGGATTAGCCTCTCTTAGTATATTGTTTCGCGGGAGGGCGGCCGGTCGCAAAGCATGTTTCGGTGGTAGATGTGTTCGACCGTTTCGTGTCACACTTTCATTACCCATGATCAAACTGGATGCTCATGAAAGACTCCGACGCGCAGCATCGCTGCTGGCGCATGAAGGGACGAACACGGGTGATCGGACGCTCCTTCTTCAGGCGTGGGAAGTTCTGCGTGGACTCCGCAGCGATGACTTCCCCGTGGACATGCGCCCGGCCTTCAACTTCTTACAGCACGAGATCGCCCGCGCGGAATCGGAGGATGTCAGCGCCCGGGACGTGGCCTTCCTGATCAACAAGCTTCGCCAACTGGAATTGATGTGGATCGAGAGCCCCGGAGGCGCCACAAGAGGGGACAGCCCAGACAAAAGCTCATAGTGCTCCGCAGCACACGGCAATCGAGGGGGTCCCTCCACTACGCTCGGTTGAAAAACATTTCCACGGGCCCAGTTGAGGGCGGCGACACACTTGCGCAGTTGCGTTTGGGAAAGGCGCACAGCAGATCCCTCGGCTTCCTCCGGATTTCCTGTGAAGCTTAGTGGTGTCGATAGGCCAGTGCAGCGTGTAGGAAATCCGGAGTACGCTCCCACGGCACGCCGGGGCAGGCGGGATGACAAAGGGGAGGGCAGCGCTCACCTCAGCAGCTATTATCGGGGGTGGACAGAGTTCAGGTTATCCGCGATTTTGATCCGCTTGGGTGGGCCAAAGGCCTATTGGGCACTCCGGTCGGGATGACAATTTCAGGGAGCCAATCAGACGTGATCTCCGCGCTTACGTGGCCGGCCTCCGGAATCCTCACGGCGATTTCCGCTGACGAGGTTCATCTCTGGGCGTGGCCGCTGCAAACGGTTGCGGAGGATCTGTCTGCCCACATCGAGATCCTCGAGCCCGCGGAACTTGAGCGGATGCACCGCTTTCATTTTGCTCTGGATCGCGAACGCTACGCCGTGGCCCATGCCAACCTGCGCAGAATTCTCGGCGGCTATCTCCACCAGCCTGCAAAAGAAATCAGCTTTCGTGCCAATCGCTTCGGCAAACCCGAACTGGCCGGCAATGCTTCTTCACTTCACTTCAGCCTTAGCCATAGCAAGAGCATTGCCGTTCTGGCGGTGGCCCACGGATTACCGTTAGGCGTGGATGTGGAAGAAGTGAGGCCCATCGAACCGGAAGTGGCCGCTACGCATTTCTCAGCCAGCGAACTCTCCCAGCTGAGTCAGTTGACCGGCGATGCCTGGCTCGGCGGCTTCTATCGTTGCTGGACGCGTAAGGAAGCAATCCTCAAGGCCGAAGGAGTGGGCCTTCATCGTGCGCTCGATAGTTTCGATGTTGGGTTGTTGCCTGGCGCGCCGGCGGAGTTGCTAGGGACGCGGCTGCGCTTTCTCTACCCGTGGAAGCTTTACGATGTGTCGCCGGCGCCGGGCACATTCGGAGCCCTCGCCACCGCGCTGGGCGAAGCCAGGATCACCTGCTTCAGTTTTCATTACTGACTCAGGCCACTACGCCTCTCACGCCCGTCTCCTCATTCTTCAGCATTCTCTCTCTGATCTCGCGGGCAAGTGAATTCACCTGGGGGCGAGTCAAAATCGTTCGATGGGTTCCGGGAATCAGCCGGGTTTCACAGCTACCCAGAATCTTTCCCTTCCATGCGCTTGCCGGCTCATGTTTGGGGCCCGGCTCGTCCTGGGCAATGAACAGAGTGATATTGCCGGGATAAGGTCTCAATTCGTAATCGCGCAGCGCGAGTGCCAGGTACCCTTCGGCTTCAACCCGCCCATGGGCCCTTCCCGCGCGGCGCGATCGGGCCGCGCGCCAGATCTTGATCTTGATCCTCTGATAATCAATTCTGCTCCTGATCACCTCGCGCATGCCAAATGCCCGCAGCTGGAACGCTGCGCGCGCGCGAGAGAACGAGGCCTTCAGCGAATTCCAATCACGAAAGGGTTGATGCGCCGACTTGCCCGTGTCGGGGTCGCAATCGAGAAGCGCCAATAGACCCACGGTTTCGCCCTGTTCACGAAGCTGGCAGGCGATCTCGAAGGCCACCAGGCCACCCGAAGAATGCCCGGCAAAGTGGTAGGGGCCGGATGGCTGAATGGCGCGGACCTGGCGCACATAATTTGCCGCCACGGCCCTCAGGTTCGCTTGATGCGCATCGATGGTTGCCGGCAGCTGAAGACCGTACACGGGCTGCTCCGGCCCCAGCTGGGCCGCCAGCTCGACAAAACTCAGCAGGCTCCCCCCGATGCCGTGGGCAATAAACAGCGGTGGCAGATTTGCGCCGGCTTGGAGCGTTACCGGTGCCGGCCATCTCTCGGCCGAGCACTGACGAAGATAAGTAGCCAACCCGTGGATGGTCGGATGTTCCACCAGCACAGAGTGGGGAACCTTGTAGCCGAACCATCGCTCGATCTGGACTAACATACGCGCCGCCAGCAGGGAGTGCCCCCCCAGCGAAAAGAAATCGTCATGGATACCGATCGTCCCGACCTTAAGCAGTTTTTGCCAGATTGCCTTGAGGCGCGCTTCAACCCCATCGCCTGGGGACGCCTCTGGCGCGGGAGGCGAAGTCGCCACATGGAGACGCATCCTGTCCAAAGCCTGGCCGTCCACCTTGCCCCCGGGAGTGGTGGGGAAATAAGGCACCGGTACAAACTCACCGGGTACCATGTAAGCAGGCAGTCGACGGCTCAGCAACTCCTTCCATTGGCTCACTCGGGATGCCCCTCGCCAACCACAAAGGCGACCAGGCGCCGGTCGCCGGCCTCCAGTTCAATCGCCCGCACTACCGCGGCCTGCACCCCCTCGCATTCCCTGAGCACCGATTCAATCTCCCCCAGCTCGATGCGAAACCCTCGAATCTTGACTTGGCCGTCAACCCGCCCCAGAAAGTCGAAGCTGCCGTCCTCGAGCTGCACTGCACGATCTCCACTCTTATAGATCCGCGTGTGCGCACCGTCAGCAAGAGGACCGGGAAGGAAGCATGCCCGGCTAAGATCGGGCCGATTGAGGTAACCGAGACCCACGCCTGCCCCGCCGATATATATCTCACCGTCCTCTCCCTGCGGCACCGGCTGGAGGTCTGCATCGAGAAGGTAAATGCTGACATTCGGCAACGGATAGCCGATGGTGATCTTCGCGACATCAGATTCGATTCTTGCCCGGGTCGCACAAATCGCCGTTTCGCTCGGCCCATATTGATTCCAGAGCACGCGGCACACCCTGGCCAGAGTTCGGGCAAGGCTCAGAGGAAGAACCTCGCCGCCGGCGATCAGCTGCATCCTCGCATCGCCCTGCCACCCCTCTTCAAGCAGGAGCCGGAACATGGTGGGAGTGGCGAAGATGACCGTCGCGGCAGAACCACGAACTTGCTCAATCCGCGAACCACCGCCATTGACCAGGTCCGTCTCTACCAGGTACAAACTGGCGCCGAAGGCAAGAGGCAGGAAAATTTCCAGACCAGCGACGTCGAACGCGATCGTGGACCAGGCAAGCACAACGTCATCCGCCTGCAGCAGCAAGTCCCCGCCAACACCGCGAATCGTATTGGCAAGAGCTCCATGGGTGATGCTTACTCCCTTTGGCTTGCCCGTCGAACCAGAGGTATAGATCACGTAAGCGACGCTATCTACGGGAACCATGCTCATAGCAGGGTCTTGCGGGCCTACTGGAGTTCCCGTGGCCCGGAAATCATCGAGATGGATCACCTGGGCGGTGGTACTCGGCAGCCCACTGCTAAGTTTATCGAGCGTGAGCACAAAGGGCGGAGCGGAGTCCTCCAGCATAAGAGCGATCCGCTGGCGCGGAGCCGCTGGATCGAGCGGTATGTAGGCCCCGCCCGCCTTCCATATGCCGAGCAGCCCGGCAACCATCTCCGGAGAGCGATCGAGAAAGACTCCCACCAGGGTGCCGCTTCTCACTCCGGCATCTTTAAGCCCCTGGGCGATTCGATCTGCGGTCAGGTTCAATTCGCGGTAGGTGACTTGCCGACCTTTGCATCCTACCGCTGCAGCGTCTGGAAACGCGGACGCTCCACGCTCGAACAACTGAAGCACGCACATCTGCCTGTCTCCATCCGCTCCAAAGATGTTGGAGCGACATTCGCAGAACTCTGAGGTCTTCGGGGGAGTCGAGAGATCGCGTGTCTGGAGCCGGTTTGCGAGGGATCGGAATGCTAAGCCGGTCTTTTTTGACCAGTCTACGGTAGATACCTGTGAGTTTGCCGGTGACTACCCGCCATGCAACGTCAACCTGAAACAGAACAGCCGAATACTCGCTCGCCCCTGGCTCAAACCAGTGACCTAAGTGCGAAAGTAAATCAGCGCACGAGCCAACATGTCACGGCAATGTCGGTAGATTGTCACTTCTTGGATGTTTGCTTTGAGACATGACGTGCAATCGGTGCACGAACCTGCATCATTTACCTTCGTCGCGCAGGGCCAGGCTGATGAGCGTCTTCTGTTCGAGGTCATGCGCCTTGGCCGAGCCCGTCGCCGGGCTGGCTGCCGCCGAACGCTTGATGCTGAGCACCTTGCGTTCAGGAAAGAGCCTGCGCAGGCGCGGCACCACAAACGAGAGCGCCCCCATGTTGTCCGGCTCTTCCTGCACCCAAACTATTTCGCGCGCGTCAGGATGGCGGGCGATTTCCGCCGTCAGTTCCGCCTCCGGCCACGGATACAGCTGTTCCAGAAAGACGATGCCTGTGGTGCTGTCCTTGTGCTTCGCCCGTTCGATGCGCAACTCGTGACCGATCTTGCCGGTGCAGAGCAGCAGACGCTTCACCTGCTGCACCTCGGTTTCCGGCAGGACATTCTGGAAGCGCGGCAACTCGAAGCTGGCCACCGGCGAACTTGCGTCGGGATTGCGCAGCATGCTCTTGGGGGTGAATACGATCAGCGGCTTACGCCATGCCCGCATCGCCTGCCGGCGCAACAGGTGGAAGTACTGCGCGGCCGTGGAGGGCTGGCAGATTTGGATATTGTCGTGCGCCGCCAATTGCAGGTAGCGTTCCACCCGGGCACTGGAATGTTCCGGTCCCTGCCCCTCATAGCCGTGAGGCAGCAGCATCACCACTCCGCCCAGTAGTCCCCACTTGTCTTCACCCGAGGCAATGAATTGGTCGATGATGATCTGCGCACCGTTGGCAAAGTCACCGAACTGCGCCTCCCACAAAACCAGCGTCTCTGGATAGTCGCGGCTGTAGCCGTACTCGAAGCCCAGGACGCCTGCTTCCGACAGCATCGAGTTATATATCTCGAAGCGGGCCTGATCCGGGGCCAGATTGGCGAGGGGAAAATAGAGCTGTTCGTTCTCGATATCCACCAGCACGCTATGCCGCTGGTTGAAGGTGCCGCGCTGGCTATCCTGGCCGCTGAGACGCACCGGCGTGCCTTGCAGCAATAGAGAGCCAAAGGCCAGAGCCTCGGCCATTCCGTAATCGAAGAGCCGCTCGCCGCGCCCCATCTCCCGGCGTTGTTCGAGCAGCTTCTTGATTTTGGGATGAATATGAAACTGTCGCGGATACGTGGTAAGGCTGTTGCTGATTTCCTCGATCCTGGCGGCACTCAACCCGGTGTCGACCTCGTATTCGGGCTTGTACGGTCCACCAGAGTAATTCGACCAATAGTCGGGAAGCTTTGCCAGCACCACACGTTTGGCCATCCTGGCCGCTTGCTTCTGCGCTTCGGCGAGCTCCGTCTGAATTTCCTTTACGCGCGCCGAGGGGTCCACGCCGATTTGTTTGGCATAGATCTCGTAGAGAGGAGGATGATTCTTGATCTTTTCGTAGCGCAGTGGCTGGGTAATGGTAGGGTCGTCTACCTCACTGTGGCCGTGGCGGCGGTAGCCAACCAAGTCGATGATCACATCGGTGTGGAATGTGTAGCGGTACTCGATGGCCAGCGCGGCAACACGAATCGCGGCCTCGGCATCCTCTCCATTTACGTGAAAGATGGGAATGGGCAGCCGTCTGCCGATATCGGAGGAGAAGCGCGACGAGTAGCACTCCTCGGGATCGGCGGTAAAGCCAATCAGATTGTTGACGATGATCTGGATGGTGCCGCCCACGGTAAAGCCGGGCATGGCCCCGAGACTCAGCGTTTCTGCCCAGATGCCTTGGCCGGCAAAGGCCGCATCTCCATGGATGAGCACCGGCAGCACCTGGTCCTGACCGTTTTCACCCAATCGCACCTGCTGGGCCCGCGCACGGCCCATGGCCACCGGATCCACCGCTTCCAGGTGACTCGGGTTCGATACCAGGTGCAGGCCGATTTTTCCCCCGCTCCTGGGGAAGAATTCCCCCGTGGCGCCCACGTGATACTTCACGTCACCGCCGCCCAGGATGCTGCGCGGATTGGCATCTTCGAATTTTGAAAAAATATCGGCGGCGGACTTACCGAAGGTGTTCGCCATCACGTTCAAGCGCCCGCGGTGGCTCATCCCGACCACAGACTTGATCGCGCCATGATCCGCGGCGCGGTTAAGAATCTCGTCCAGGAAGGGGATTAACACGGTGACGCCTTCAAGCGAGAAACGCTTGGTGCCCAAATAGCGCGACTGAATCACCTGCTCGAAGAGGTCGGCCTGGATCAACCGTTCGAGAATCTGGCGCTGGTCCGGCGCCGGCGTCGTCTGCTCCATGCGCTCCTGGATCCATTCCCGCCGGGCCGCGTCGGGAAGATGCATGAACTCGACCCCGACGCTCCCGCAGTAATAGCCCTTGGCTTCCTCGGCAGCCTCTCCATCGAAGTTCAATTCCGGGACGGGCGCCGGCAGCAGGTATTGCCCCAGGGGGTCGAGGTTTGCCTGCAGATAACCCCAACGGCGAAATGCGTCAAAGACCTGATCGCGTTGCGAGATCAATAAGTTGCCGGGGTGACTTTCCAGGGGAAGATTTTTGGTGACCATAGTCGTATGTCTACGGCTTCATTATAACTTCCGTGGCGGGACGGGATTGAGGGCAGAGAAACAGCAGGTCCCTCCGCTCCGCTCTGTCGAAAAACATTTCCACGAGAGGTCTTGGGTCGGGAAAGGCGCACAGCAGGTCCCTCGGCTTCCTCCGGATTTCCTGTCAAGCTTAGTGGTGTCGATAGACCTCATGCGGCTTTCCTTACTGAAAGCCGCATACGTGGCCGTTGATGAGTGCTGCGTAGTAGGAAATCCGGAGTTCGCTCGGGATGACAAAGGGGAGGATAGCGCTCACCTCAGCAGCCGTTTAAGGGGATGGACAGAGCCGCAGGTTATCCGCGATTTTCACCTCCTTGGGTCTGCCAAAGGCCCATGACTCCTCCTGCCGGATGACAATTCTCCGGAACACGGACAACGGTTCCTGAAACTGAATTGTCATCTCGCCTGCCCCGGCTTGTCGCGGGACCGGAGCGTAGTGCAGTGGAGGGACCTGACCTGCTGTTTCTCTGCGCTACTCCTGCAGAACGGCTTTTGTCAGGTTGCGTGGATGGTCCACATCGATCCCGTTCTGGATCGCCAGTTGGTAGGCAAGCAACTGCAGCGGAACCACCTCCAGCATGGTCGCTAACAGATCCTCGGTTTTGGGAACCTCGATGCAGTGGTTGGCAAGCTTGGCGGCCTCCTCATCTCCCTCGGTCGCGATAGCCAGAATGGTCGCGCCCTGCGTCCGCATGTCCTTCATCAACTGCAGCACCTTGCGATAGCGCAGCATGGCATCCGGATCCGATGGGTCACTGGTGGCAATCACCACCAAAGGCGCATCCGGGCTCACCAATGCATTGGGACCATGCTTCAACTCGCCCGCCGGATAGCCCTCCGCTTGCAGATAGGCCGATTCCTTCAGCTTCAGTGCTCCTTCACGGGCAATCGCATAGTGGACGCCGCGACCCAGATAGAGAAAGGCGCGCGATCCCTTCAGCGACGGCGCCAGAGCGGCGATCTGTTGCTGCCACCTTCCCAGGGCGGGCTCCAGCAGCGCGGGTAGCCGGCGCAAGTCCTCGGTGTGGCTTTCGACGGTGGGCGACGTCATTCTTCCCCGAATGCGCGCCAGGTAGAGCGCCAGCGAATAGAGAACGGCCAGTTGCGTAGTAAAGCTCTTGGTCGCCGGTATGGCCTTCTCTGGCCCGGCGCAGGTGGGCAAGGAAGCGTCTGCCTCTTGCGCCATGCTGGAACGAGGGTTATTGGTAATGGCCAGCGTGGGCAGGCCGCGCGACTTGGCTTCCCGCAATCCGGCCAGCGTGTCAGCCGTCTCGCCGGATTGGGAGATGACCAGAACCCCGGGGTCCTGAATGGTGTGCGTGGAGCGGTAGACGTACTCGCTGGCATATTCGACATCGACGATCAAGCCGGCCAGATCCTCCAGCATGATCTCCGCCGCCAGCCCCGCGTGGCGGCTGGAGCCACTGGCCGCGATCACCAGGCGCTCCCGCCCGCGCAGCGCATCCGCAACCGGCTGGAAGACGTCGGTGGCAAGCTTGCCGTTGGGGGCATAATGTTCGATGGTGTCGGCGAGCGCCCGGGGCTGCTCATAAATCTCACGCAGCATCGCGTGCTCAAAAATGTCGCCGGCTGGCATCATGGAAACTCCATCCTTTGGCTTATCTATACCACCCTTAACGATACAGATAGAATCGTTGAGCGCGGTTTACGGTTTCTCACTTGAGGTCGCCCTTGTTTCGGATCATTCTCCCCATGACCCTGCTGCTCAGCTCGCTGATTGCCGGTGGCCAGACCCCGTCTCCGGCTCCCCTGCCCCCACCCCTGCCACTAATGCCTCTTCCGGCTCAAGTGAAGCCGGGCGCGGGCGAGTTCCTCATCAATAATGGCTTCGGGATCGCTCTCGAAGGTTATCAGGAGCCGCGCCTGGAACGCGCCAAACAGCGCTTCCTGAACATCCTCTCGCGGGAGACCGGGATTCCCCTCTGGCGCGAGGCTGCGCTGAATAAGCCGCAGTTCTTCATCAAGACCACGGGTCCGAGCGCACCTGTGCAACAGGCTGGAAGAAGACGAGCATATCATCTGCAGATTACGGCCAACGAGGTACACCTCGAAGCCGCCAATCCGCTGGGCGTGCTGCACGGCCTGCAAACCTTTCTGCAACTCGTCCGTATCACGCCGCGAGGCTTCATCGTTCCGGCAATGACCATCGACGATCAGCCGCGCTTTCCCTGGCGGGGATTGATGCTCGACGTCAGCCGGCATTTCCAGCCCCTCGATGTGGTGTATCGCACGCTCGACGGCATGGAGGCGGTCAAGCTGAACGTCTTTCATTGGCATCTCTCAGACGATCAGGGCTTCCGCGTAGAGAGCAAGAAGTTTCCCTTGCTGCAGGAGAAGGGCTCCGACGGCCTCTTTTATACCCAGGAAGAGATTCGCGGCGTGATCGAGTATGCCCGCGACCGGGGCATCCGCGTGGTGCCGGAATTCGATATGCCCGGCCACACCACCGCCTGGTTTGTGGGCTATCCGGACGTAGCCAGCGGCCCGGGCCCTTACCAAATTGAGCGCAAATGGGGCATTTTCGACCCGGCGATGGATCCTACGCGCGACAGCACCTACAAATTTCTCGACACCTTCATCGGCGAGATGACCGGCCTCTTCCCCGATTCCTATTTCCACGTGGGTGGAGATGAGTGCAACGGCAAGGCATGGGACGCGAACCCGCGCATCCAGGAGTTCATGAAGGCGCACGGGCTAAAAGACAACAACGCTCTGCAGGCGTACTTCAGCGCCCAGGTGCAAAAAATCGTCGCCCGGCACAAGAAGATCATGATGGGTTGGGACGAGGTTTTGCAGCCCGGCACTCCGAAGGATGTGGTCATCCAGTCCTGGCGCGGCCCGCAATTTGTTGGCGAGGCGGTGCGCGGGGGCAATCGCGCCCTGTTGTCAGCCGGCTACTATATCGATCTGAACCAGTCCGCGGCTGAACACTACGCGGCCGACCCGGAGGGAGAGGGGCCATCCACCCTGAGCAGCGAAGAGAGAAAGCGCATTCTGGGCGGTGAGGCGACGATGTGGTCGGAATATACAACTCCGGAAAATATCGATAGCCGCATCTGGCCGCGCACCGCTGCCATTGCCGAGCGCCTTTGGTCGCCACGCGATACCCGTGACGTCGCATCCATGTACGCCCGGCTGGCGATCATTTCCCAGCAGCTGAACAACTATGGGCTGGAACATAACTCCAGCTATCCCGCCATGCTGAGCCGCATGACCGGCGAGCCCGATCCGTTGCCGCTGCGCGTCCTTGGCGACGTCGTGCAGCCTCCCCGTATTTACGCGCGTGAAGGGCTGCGCAGCTACGATGCCTTCACTCCGCTGAACCGGTTGGTTGATGCCATTCCTCCGGAGAGCGACACCGCGCGCCAATTTCTCGATATAGTCAACCGCATCGTCACGGGAAGAGCCCCCCAAGAGGACTGGGAACAAGCGCAGGAGTGGCTGGTACTGTGGCGCGACAACGATACGCAACTGCAGCCGCTGCTGGCGAGGTCCGAGCTTACCCAGGAGCTCGAGCCCGTCTCCACCAGCCTGCACCAAGTCGCGCAGGCCGGCCTGGATGCGATTGGCTACCTGCGCGAGCATAAAAGCGCGCCCGCCGACTGGAGGACTCGTCAGCTTGACATGCTCAAAACAGCGGAGAAGCCACAAGCCGTGCTGTTGAACATGATTGCACCAGCAGTTACCAAGCTGGTGCAGGCAACGACAGGGTCGTCGTTAGCGTCCCGGTAGTGCGCTTCCAAAGCAAAGGATTGAAACATGCACGTAACAATATTCGTTGAGACTCCAAGCTATGAGTGATGGCCGTTGGGTTTTGTTGATTGCCAGTGAGCTGGGGGGTACCAACTCCGTCTCTGACCGCGCCATGGAGCGGCTGTGCAACGCGATTGGAGAAGAAGGCTACGAAGTCGTCAGGACATCGACGCCGGAGGATGGGCTTTCGCTGGTGAAATCGGATCCATCGCACAGCGCCATCCTGCTCGATTGGGATCTCGAAGAAGAACATCAGTTCGATGAGCGCGCCGCGCTGAAGATCATCCGCGCCGTCCGCCGCAGAAATAAGAAGGTTCCCATCTTCCTGATCGCCGACCGCACACTGGTCAGCGAACTGCCCCTGGAAGTGGTGAAGCAGGTGCACGAATACATCCATCTCTTTGGAGACACACCGGCCTTCATCGCCAACCGCGTGGACTTTGCCGTTGCCCGTTATAACGAGCAGTTGCTACCTCCGTACTTTCGCGAGCTCAAGAAATATACTGACCAGGGCGCATACTCGTGGGACGCCCCCGGCCATATGGGCGGCGTGGCTTTCCTCAAGCATCCAGTGGGCATGCAGTTTCACCGCTTCTTCGGCGAAAATCTGCTGCGCGCGGACCTGGGCATCTCCACTTCATCGCTTGGTTCCTGGCTTGACCACATCGGACCTCCGGCAGAATCGGAGCGCAATGCCGCGCGCATCTTCGGAGCGGATTGGACCTTTTACGTCCTCAGCGGTTCCTCTACTTCGAACCAGATCGTGGGCCACGGTGTCATCGGGAATAACGACGTCGTCCTGATAGACGCAAACTGCCACAAGTCGATCTGCCACTCGCTTACCGTGACTGGGGCAAGGCCGGTCTACTTCAAGCCCACCCGGAACGGCTACGGAATGATTGGGCTGGTACCCATGCGGCGCTTTTCCCCTGACCACATCCAGGAATTAATCAAGGAGAGCCCGTTCAGCGCCGACGCGCCTTCGCAGGAACCCACCTATGCGGTGGTCACTAACTCCACCTACGACGGCTTTTGTTATGACGTACAGCGGGTGACCGCCGAGCTGGCGCGCAGCGTGCCGCGCGTTCACTTCGACGAAGCCTGGTACGCCTACGCTAAATTCCATTCGATTTATCGCGGACGCTTCGCCATGGACGTGCCCGACGATATGCCGGACCGCCCCGTGATTTTCGCCGTGCAATCGACGCACAAGATGCTGGCCGCGTTTTCCATGGCATCGATGATCCACGTCAAACTGAGCGACCGCGCGCCGCTGGACTTCGATCTGTTCAATGAAGCCTTCATGATGCATGGCACGACTTCGCCCTTCTATCCCATGATCGCGTCGCTCGATGTAGCCACCTCGATGATGGATGAACCGGCCGGTCCGACCCTGATGTACGAGACCATCCAGGATGCAATCAGCTTCCGGAAGGCTATGTCTTCCATCGCTCATCGGCTGCGCTCGGCGAATGGGGAGGAATGGTTCTTCCGCGTCTACCAGCCGGATACAGTGACTGATCCGATGACTGGGCAGACGTCTCTTTTCGAAGAGACCCCCGACTCGCTGCTCATCCAGTCGTCAGAATGCTGGACACTCAAGCCAGAGGAAGACTGGCATGGCTTCAGGGATGAAGACATCACTGAAGACCATTGCATGCTCGACCCCACCAAGGTCACGATTCTTATGCCTGGCATCAACTCTCGCGGAGAACTGGCGGAATGGGGCATCCCGGGTGCGATCCTAACCGAGTTTCTCGATGCCCGTCTGGTGGAAATTGCCCGCACCGGCGACTACACCGCGTTGATCCTCTTCTCGGTGGGAACGAGCAAAGGAAAATGGGGCAGCCTGCTGGAGACTCTTTTCGAGTTCAAGCGCCTCTACGATAACGAGGGCACGTTGTACGAGGCATTGCCGGATTTGGTCGCCGAGCATCCGCATCGTTACAAGGACATGACGTTGAAGGAACTCAGCGACGAAATGCACGCAGCCATGGGGGAATTGAATCTGACCGGTCTGCTTCACCAGGCATGCGATGTGGACCCGGAACCAGTGTTGACGCCGGCTCAGACGTATCAGAAGCTGATCCGCAATGGCACCGAGAAGGTGCGCATCTCTGAGATGGCGCGCCGGCTTGCCGGGGTGATGATAGTTCCCTACCCGCCCGGCATCCCAGTGCGCATGCCCGGGGAGCGCTTGGGCGACATCGATAGCCCTACCATTCGCCTTCTCCTAGCACTGGAAAAGTTCGGCAAGCAGTTCCCCGGCTTTGAACGCGAGGTTCACGGGATCGAGTTGGATGCCGAGGGCGATTACTGGATGCGCAGCGTGATCGAATCTACACCGCGTGGAAAAAACGGCGCCACCCCAGGACGCAATATCAAGCGTAGGCCCAGGAAACCCTCTGCGGGTCGCTAGGTGGTAACCAAGTCAGTCTGTCCCGACCACGAATCGTGGGTGGGCGGGTACAAACTCCAAGCGCAACAAAAATTGGTTTGTTGATTTATAGCACTCCAGCAGCAGGGGCTGTTGGAAAGTGGGAAGCGCGGTTTGCTTTCCACTTTTCAATGGCCCTTGGGTGCAACGGGAATCTTGCCGATCTTTGCCCAGTACTTTACGAAGTCGAAAGCGCCTTTTGGGAGGAACAGTTCGGCGAGGAGCTTTCCAGCCGAGTGTTTTCCTGCATCTGGTATTGAGTTCCCAGCCGATCGCGTCGAGCTGTTTCTGGGAAAACAGGGAGAGATCGGTTGACTTTGGGAGGTATTGGCGGAGTAGGCCGTTGATGTTTTCGCAGATGCCTCTTTCCCAGGGAGAATGGGGATGAGCGAAATAGACGGTGACTCCGGTATTTTTCGTCAGGGTTTTATGTCTGCTCATCTCGCTGCCCTGGTCAAAGGTCATGGAGAGGCGCATCTGTTTCTCAAAGCGTTTGAGGATCCTGCCAAAGGCCCTGGCTACCGTGGGGGCCTTCCCATCCTTCAACCTCACCAGGACACAAAAGAGAGTTTTGCGCTCGACCAGAACACCGACCTGAGACAGGTTGCCCTTGCCAATGATGAGGTCTCCTTCCCAGTGGCCAGGCACCAGTCGTTTGGCCACTGCGGCAGGTCTTTGGTCGATCAGGGTCATGTCAGGAATGGATCGACTGCGGCTGTTTTTGCCGCGTGCCGGTCTGCGGGCCTTGTGTTTGCGGCGCAACAGGTCCAGCAGGCTGGCGCGGAGCTGTCCTCGCGGCATAGCATACAGTGCGCTATAGATAGCCTCATGGGAAAGACGGACCGGATCAGTCATACGAGCCAGTGTGCTCGCGATCTGCACAGGACTCAAGCCCCGGTAAAGATGCTCCAGCATGGTGATCCAGAGATGGTTGCCGGCTACCAGCTTGCGCTGGCGGCGCGCTTTACCAGCCAGCACACGAGCTCGTCGATCGGCCACCACACAGCGGTAGCCTCCAGCGATGGTACCCTTGCGCAGCTTAGCTCTCCATCCGTTGCGCCCAATCTCACGGCTAACCGTCGACCGGGCCCGATTCAGCCCGGCAGCAATCCCTGCCGGTCTCATCCCCAGCGTCAACTGCGTCTCAATAACAACTCGCTCCGACAAATCAAGATGGCGAAAACTTCTTGGCATATGCAACTATCTCCTCTTTCGGAAATGTTGCACTTGTATCCTGAATCCGCCGTGCCCCACATCTCGCTCGTTTTTTGCGAGATGTGGGATACCACCGGAGTCGACCGCTAAGTGCGTCGGATAAATCGAGAGTCAGAGGGAAAGAGTAGTGGTATCCCACATCTCGCGAAAAACGAGCGAGATACCCGGATTTCCTGTACGCGGCACTAAGCAACGGCCGCGTGTGCGGCTTTCATTGAGGAAAGCCGCATGAAGTTTATCAACGCCAACAAACTTCACAGGAAATCCGGGGTGTGGGGCACCCGGGATCTGCTGCGCTAATCGCTAAGAAACGGGCTACACGACGCCGCATAGGTTAGTCTAGGCAGTGCCTTTCGAACCTATGCCCAAAATCCCCAGGCGCCGGTGGCGCATCGCTTTTCTGCTGGCTGCCGGCGTTCTGGTCAACTACTTCGACCGGGTGAACCTCTCGGTCGCACACGCTGCGCTCATCACCGCCTTCGCCATCTCCAACATCACCTTCGGCTATCTCTCCGCCGCCTATAACTGGACCTATGCGCTCTGTCAGCTTCCGGTAGGCGTCGTGCTGGACAAATTCGGCGTGCGCCGCGTGGGACGCATCAGCAGTTTTCTGTGGAGCATGGCCTCATTCGCCGCCGCCATCACTCCCAACCTGCGCGGCTTCTTCGCCGCACGTCTGCTGCTGGGCATAGGAGAAGCTCCCACCTTTCCCTCCAACGCAAAAGCCATCGGCTACTGGTTTCCCGCAAAGGAGCGGAGTTCAGCGACGTCCATCTTCGACGGTTCCGCCAAATTTGCATCGGCGATCGGCGTCCCGCTCATTGGAATGCTGCTCCTGAAGGTCGGCTGGCGTTGGAGTTTTGCCGCCACCGGCTTGATCAGCTTCCTCTACTTCCTGCTCTTCTGCTACGTCTATCGTGACCCCGTGGATGATCCGGGGCTCACCGCGCGGGAACGGGATTACATCATGGAGCGAGATGCCGCGGAGCCAATTCTACCCGCGGAAACCGCATCATTCGGCTATCTGATACGGCAACCGAAAGTGATTGGCATGACCCTCGGCTTCGGCGCCTACAACTACGTTTTCTACCTGCTGCTCACCTGGCTGCCCAGCTATCTCTCCCAAGCCCTGCACATCGACCTGTTGCACTCATTTCTTTACACCGGCTTTCCCTGGTTGTTTGGCACGGCCTGCGAACTGGTGGTTGGAGGATGGCTGGTAGATCGCTTGCTCCAGCGGGGATGGAATGCCAGCAGTGTGCAGCGCGCGGTGCTGATCGGCGGCACCACGATGGGGCTGGGCATCATTGGCGCAGCCTATGCCCAGACGGCTACCAGCGCGCTGATCTGGATCAGCATCTCTCTGGGAGGACTGTCGTCGGCAGCGGCCGTGGGCTGGTCTGTGCCCTCGTTGATCGGTCCCCGCGGTAGTGTGGGTACCCTGGCCGGGATCATGAATTTTTCCAGCCAGGTATCGGGCATTGTGGCGCCCATCGTGACCGGTTACCTGGTCAGCGCCCGGCACTCCTTCGGATGGGCCTTTGGCGTCTCCGCTATTTACCTGTGCATCGGGATCTCAGCCTACATCTTCATGCTCGGCCGTATCGAAAGAATCCCCAGCCAGCCTCAGCGTGCCGGGTAATCCTTCGTAGCCTTGGTGCGCGAATTGAAGACAGAGAAACTGCCCTTGGGATTGACGGTCAACTTCAGGTAGTTGGCGGCATCATTTTGCCCCATGGGGTTGGCGATGTACTCCTCCGCCATGTTGTGCATGCCTGCCTCGTTGGAGAAGTGCAATTGCCACAGCGCCTCGAGCCCAGGGGTCTTCGCCAGGGTTTCAAACGTTGCCGTGGAGCCGCCCTTTTTAGCCCCGTTGTTCATGATCGCCACGCGCGGCGCAATGGCAAATAGCAATGCCGGGCTGGAGCTCTGGAACAATCCGTGGTGCGATACCACCAGGACATCCACCTTGCCAATCCGGTTATCAGGGCACATCAACTTCATTTCCTTATCCCAGGTGAGATCGCCCAAGTCGAGGATTCTTGTCTTGCCGAAGGTGAACAGCGTGCCCAAGGAGCGCGCGTTGTCAGTCTGGTCTTCCGGCCTGGTTTCCGAGTCCTTGCAGTAGGCATTCGGTTGCCCGGCTCCGGGCAGCGGGTTGCTGAGAACCTCGCCGTTGGAGCTGATTACCACCGCCTTGATCCCGGGAATCGGCAAAACATCGCCTGGTTTGGGCACAATATGACCGTAATGGCCGTTGCTGAGAAGCAGTTGATAGGCCGCATAGGTTTTATTGTTGCCCGGATCGGTGGGACTGTTGGGTCCATGATCGATGAACGTACCCACGGGAATCTTCGCCACCAGTTCGGGAACTCCGCCAAGGTGATCCGCATGATAATGGGTCAGCAAAAGGTAATCGATCTTGCTCACGCCGGCATCTTGGGCCGCGGCGACGATGCGTCCGGCATCCAGGCCATTGTTTCCGGCCCAACCTGTATCGATCAGCAGCGACTTCCCTGCCGGGGTCACAAAGAGCGTCGATTGTCCGCCGTCCACATCGATGAAATAAACCTGAAGCGAACGGCTCTTGGCTGCTTGCGCTCCGGCGAGCATCGACCACGCTAAAACCGCAGCCAACAGGCACCATGCCTGCAGTCGTCTGCGCGCGGTCGATGAAAACTCTTCCTTACCTGTCATGACTTGTCCTTCATTGGTTAGGGGGGTGGCAATGTACGCGTGACATCAAACCGAATCTACGCGCCAGGATCGAGCACGACTTTCATCAGGTTTGGCTCGCCCGCGTGCAGCCGGGCGAACCATTGTGGCCCATCGCTCAAAGGAGCAACCGCGGTAATCAAGGACTTCACCTTGATTTTCCCGTTGGCCAGCAGCTCCATTGCCTCAGGATATTCGCCCGATGAGGCACACGATCCCTGCAGGCGAATCTGCCTGGAGACCACAACCTGCAGCGGGATCTTAACCTGGGGAGAAATGTTGCCGATGAGTGTAACAGTTCCGCCTTTGCGCACGCTAGCGATGGAGGCGGAGATGGTTTCGTCTCGTCCCACTGCTTCGAGAACCAGGTCCACGCCCCTGCCGCCTGTGCGGCGCAGGATCTCCTGCACCAGCTCGCTTCCGGAAAGCAGCAGCGTCGCGTCGGCGCCGAGTTTCTCGGCCCGTTCCAGGCGGGAGCGATCGATGTCCGCGATCAGCACCTGGGAAGCCCCCGCGGCCTTCGCCGCCTGCAGGGTGAGTAAACCGATCATGCCCGCGCCGATCACCAGGGCCGTCTCGCCGCCTTTCATTTCGGAAACGCGCACAGCATGCAAGGCCACCGAGACGGCTTCGAGCATGGCCGCCTCCTGAAATCCGAGCCCCTCGGGAAGGTGATAGGTGATGCGCTGTGGCACCACGACATACTCCGCAAAAGCGCCCGCGCGGCGATAGTCTCCGCAGGAGACCCCAATCACCTGGCGGTTATTGCATAGATTGATATCGCCCTGGAGACAGAACTCGCACTGGCCGCAGTAGACGGTGGAGTCGAACGTAACCCGATCGCCTGGCTTGAACTTGCTGACGCCGCTGCCGGCCGCCGCTACCACCCCGGCCGCTTCATGGCCCATAACGATCGGAGGAATCCGCCTGCCGGAAGTGCCGTCATAGCCGTGCACGTCACTGCCGCAGATGCCACAGGCGGCGACGCGCACCAGGATCTCGTCCGCGCCGGGAACGGGGGCGGGAAGATCTGCAATGTCCAGCTGGTTGTATTCGGAGAGTAGCAGAGCTTTCATAGTGGTCTTAAGGGTACATCGTGGGCGCTCGCATCCTCAACCATGTACGATGTTTCAAGCTGCCGCTTCTTGCCTTCCCCCATGAGCACACGCAGTCTTCAACGCAGGCTGATCGCAGGATTCGGCGCCAACACCTTCAGCCGCCTCTCCACCACCCTGACCCAGATCTTCTCCGTTCCTGTCTTCCTCAGCCATTGGGGAGTGCACCTCTACGGCGAATGGATCCTGCTCAACACCATTCCCAGCTACCTCGGGCTCAGCGACGTGGGCTTCGGCAGCGTCGCCGGCAACGAGATGACCATGCTGGCGGCGGCCCAGAACTTCGAGGAGGCGCTGGTCGTTTTTCAGAGTGTCTGGGTGCTTACTACGGTCATCACCAGCCTGATCGCCCTGCTGCTGATCGCAGCCGTCTGGTTCCTGCCCTTAGGCGCCTGGCTGCACATGCACGCAATCAGCCCGGCTCGATACCAAGCTGATCGTCTTGCTGCTGGGACTGGCGGTTCTGTTGGGCATGCAGGAGACCCTGTTCCAGGCGGCATTTCGCTGCGTGGGCAAATATCCACTTGGGACCATGGCCAAGAGCCTGGTGGTGCTGGCGGCCTTTTTGAGCACCATGCTTGGGGTTGGGCTGCATCTGTCTCCTGTCCCCGTCACCGTGCTGTATGTTGCCGTCAATGCGGTGGGCGTGCTTGCCTTGTGGATTTTGCTCCGGCGCGAAGTGCCTTGGATTCGTTTCGGCATTCGCCACGCGCAATGGGCGGTCATTCGCCGCCTCACTGGCCCGGCGCTCTCATTTATGAGTTTCCCGCTGGTCAACGCTCTTAACCTGCAGGGCGTCCTGGTGGTGATCGGCTACGTGATGGGTCCGGTTGCGGTGGTGACCTTCAATACGGCGCGAACCATCTCCCGCAGCGCTACCCAGGGAATGAACCTGATCAATAATTCGATCTGGCCGGAGATGTCGGCCGCCTTCGGCGTAGGAGCGATGGACGTCGCGCGGATGCTCCACCGGCGCGCCTGCCAGGTCTCGCTGCTGCTATGCCTGGGCATCACTCTCGGGGTGGCGTTTCTGGGTGATTGGATCTGGCGTGTGTGGACTGTCGGCAAAGTGCCGACCGACCCCGTGCTGCTCAACATCATGTTGCTGCAGATGGTGGTGTCTGCGTTTTGGTTCACCAGTTCGGTAGTGCCGATGGCCACCAACCAGCACCAGAGGATGGCGCGGGCGATGCTGGCCGCCACCTGCGCGGCATTGATCCTCGCCTGGCTATTGATGCACGTTCCCTCGCTCGGCCTGCGCGGCGCGGCCATCGCGCTGGTGGCCGGCGATGTCTTTACCGCCTTCTACGTATTGCGCGAGAGTCTGGGGCTGCTGGGAGACACCCTGGGCGGTTTTGCCCGCAGCATGCTGGATCTGTCGTCGCTGCAGCGCCTCTGGAGAAGACCGAGACTGCCGCTGGCAAACGAGGAATAGTGTTCTAGCCGCCCCCGACATAGGAGCGAAAGCGGGACAGCCTCACCGCCGCAGAAAATAGACTCTGTCAATCCAATCCAGATCGCGTGCTTCCTTCACCAATTTGTCCAGAGATTGGATCAGACCTCCAATGTCCGCTTGAGAAATCGTCTTCTCATCAACGAAAATGACGCCCCCGTGTGGACGCCCTTCTTCCGCCCAATCCTTAAGCAGGGGTGGAATCGTTCTAAAGTCGTATGTGACAAGGGTCAGCTTTTGCACCGCGGCTTCCCGCAGGCAGGCCGAGTCTTCCTGGCCGAGGAAGCTTCCATCTTCCCATTCCCTCATGCCGTAGACGATGATCTTTTTGTCGCGAAGGCGAATGCCCACCGCCACGCGGGGCGAAATGTGCTCATCCAGAAGGAGCCTGAGCATCTCAGCGTTTGGCCGCTTTTCCTGCCGAGAATTCGACCGCTTGCGGCAACAACCGCTTCAATGCCGTAAAATCCACCGCGCGATACTCGTCCAGTGCCGGAGCAATCTCGTCTGCAAATGCCTCGGTGTAGTTGACCGCTGCCTGTACCTTGGCTTCCGGCCATTGCAGATGTTTGGCTGTAGCTGCCAAGTCATTGTTATAGCTTTGGACCAGGAGCATAACCTCCCAAACAGCAAGACTGCTGCCCTGGATGCATGCTTGCCGCCCAACGGATGAATCGCGGAAGTCGATAAACGCAAACTCCGACCGCCGCAAGCCTTCTTCGACTAGGCGCGCGCTAGCGTCACTGGGCGTCCATCCATACCGGCTCGCCATCCGTTTCAGACGATTTCCGCTTGCCGCCGGAAGCCGCATGCTTATGACGGTTGAACCCATGGCAATCCGCCGCGTAACTCTTGTAGTTATTGTAACTCGCGGATGCGTTTAGTGAGCGGGACCGACTGTCGGAATTCACGTGCGGTCCAGGTTCACCCAGGACTAACGTCCTGGGGCATTCTCAGCCGTCCCCTTCGACAAGCTCAGGGCAGGCTCTTCGGGACTGATCGCGATACGACCTGAGAGCTGATTTGTTTTCAGCGAGTGCTGTCCAAATCAGCCGATCGGAAAAAAGCTAATTTGGACAGCTTTGATTCTCAGCCGTCCCCTTCGACAAGCTCAGGGCAGGCTCTTCGGGACTGATTCGCGGATTGGCTTAGACTTTTTCGGCGGACTCGGGGACGACTGCTGCCGCGGCTTGGAAACCGATCTTGGAATGGGTTCCGTCGCAGAATGGCTTGTTGGTCGATGCTCCGCAGCGACAGAGAGAGATGGCGGGTTTACCGGCAAGATCTATTAACGTACCGTCGGTGTTCACCAACTTGATTGGACCCTCGACGCGAAACGGTCCGTTTGGTCGAACCGTGATAGTTACTTCCCCTTCAGCCATGCAAGACTCCAGTTCAGAGATGTGAGTTCCAGTTGAGTCTAGCAGCCACAGCGGCCGTCTAGTCGCTGTCGAGGTTCTGCGTCGCCTTGGGTTCGTCCTGCGGCGGTTTGGGCTGGGGATCCTGGATATTTCCTGGTGTGCCGGTGGTTGAGCTCGGTACCGGCCCGGCAACGTTCGAGCTCTTGCCGACCTTTTGGCCTTTCCAGCCAGTCGTGCTGACGTTTTGTGCGGTGCTGCCGGTATCGCAACCCATAGCCATCCCGCACGACACAAGCAGCAAGAGAACGGACGCTCGAAACATGATTGCTCCTTGACAGCGATCTTAGGCTATTGGGATGTGGAAGGGAAAGTAGGACGCAAGAAATTCCTGGTAGAAGAGGCCACCGCCTTGCAGGGCCATTATTCACCGGTAAGCTGAAGGAAAAGACGGCGTTGAGCCGCCTCTTCCTTCACAAATCTGACTACAGACTACAGAACCTGAACGTTCTCTGCCTGCCAACCCTTAGGGCCTTTGGTTACGTTGAACTGAACCGCCTGGCCTTCTTGAAGAGTGCGGAAGCCGTTTGCTTGAATCGCTGTGTGGTGCACGAAAACATCCTCACCATTTGCACGGCTCAAAAAGCCGAACCCCTTGGCATCGTTGAACCATTTCACTGTACCTTGTTCCATTGTGTTTCTTCCTTAGTAACGAGATGACGCTGAATTCAATCGGGGTATCTGCAGGTAGTGCGGACTCCTAGAGCAGAACGAGCTGAGAACCAAAATCGTATTCGACGCTCTTCTAGGATATACCGCAGATGCAATAGGTGCAATGAAAAAATTGCCCGGAAAGGCGAAAAAATGCTCGATTCTCCTACTCGTACTTCAATGATTCTACAGGGTCCATCCGCGCCGCACGCATCGCCGGTCCCGTGCCAAAGGCGATCCCCACCGCACAGGAGACCAGGATGGCAATGACCGCCGATAACCACGAGACCTGAAGCCGGTAATTGGTAAACAAAGCGATCGAAAGCGGCAGGGCCATGGCCAGAATTGTGCCCGCCACCCCCCCGGTGAGTGAGATGAGCACTGCCTCGGCCAGAAACTGCAGTTGAATCTCCCGGAAAGTTGCCCCCAATGCCTTGCGAATGCCAATTTCCCGGATCCTCGAACGCACCGTGGCCAGCATGATATTCATGATCCCCACCCCGCTGACCAGCAGGGTCACCATGGAAAACAAGAGCAGGACAATGCTGAACGCAGTGGCAGTCTTCCCGGCCATGGACAGTACCGCGGAGAGATCGCCCACGTCGTACACCGATTCTGAGCGATGCCGGCCCTTGATAGCCGCCTTGATAGCCTGCGAAGCCCAGGGCACACTGCCCGAGTCGGTCATCGAGAAATAGATCTGGTTGACTGCGTCGGTGCCGGTGAAATAGCGCGCGACGGTGTACGGGATAAGCACCGTCTCATCGACAATTTCCGACTGCCCAAAGGTCGCTACGCGCTCCCGGAAAACTCCGATGATCACGAAGGGCACGCTGGAGATGGCCAGAGTCTTGCCTATGGCTTCCTGCGCGCTGCCGAACTGGGTCAACGCAAACCGCTCCGTGACCAGGGCCGCATGGCTGTGGGTGACCGAGTCCTGCTCATCGAAAAAGCGTCCCGCGATCAGGTAAAGCCGGCGTATGTTCGGATACTCCGGGTTTACCCCCAGGATCAGGACATCCCGTTCCTTGCCCCCACCGCTGGTGAAGTACTGGTGCAGGTTAAGCACCGGCGACGCCTCCTGAATACCGGGCACCTGCTGCTCCACGGCGCGCATATCGTCCACCGTCAGGTAATCGCGTACCGAAGCGATACTGGCATCCGACAGCCCGGCGTACTCGGCCCAGATAAGATTGGTGCCGATGTTCTGAATGGAGGTGAGAACATATCGCCTGCCGGAAAGCCCGATGGTCACTACCAGGATCAAGGAGGCGGTCCCGATGACCATACCCAGGGCAGTCAGGGCAAAGCGAATCTGGTTGAGACGAAAGGAGTCGATGGCCAGTAACACGATCTCGCGGAAGGCAATTCTCTGAGTACTGCGAACTGGCGACGAAACGCTCATAAACTAGTCCAACCCGCTCACCGCTTGCCCAGGAACACCAGGGTGACCCCCAGCGAGACCAGAAAAACACCCACCCAACGCCGCCGGCTGACGCGTTCACGGAGAAAGAACACCGCTCCAAGTGCTCCGGCCACGTAGCTCAAGGCAGTTACCGGTACCACAAAGCTTACATTCAGAATGGAGAGCGCGCCCAGCAAAGAGAAAAATGCCAAGGCCATCAACCCCACTCCCGCCCACATCCACCCCACCTGCAGGGCGCGAAGAATGACTCGAGCAATGGCCGCGGGCCGAAAATCCTTCACTTCTCCGACCGCCTTCATAGCCCGGGAGACGCACAACTCGCCGCCTGTACCGGCCACCACGATGAGCAGGAAAAGGATTACCTCAAGCAACTAGCTGCGCTCCATGCCTGTCGGGCTGCGCTCAAGGCTGCGCGGGTTGCTCTGCCCTACCACCAGGACACCCAGGCAGATGATGGCAATACCCAGCCAGCGCAAGGGCGAAACCGGCTCCCCCAACATGAAGTACCCGAGCAACGCGGAAACGCCATAGCCTGCCGACGATGCCGGCTGGACATAGCTGTAATCCGCCCAGGACAGCACCAGCACGTTGGCCAGGAAAAAGGTGAGCAGAGAGGCGACCCCAAGCCAAATGGAGCCAGTGCCAAAGACGCGCAAGGCGGTGTGTAACGCTTCAGTGGGCGGCCATATGGCAAGCCGGCCTGCCTGCTTCATGCCCTTGCTCAGCAAAACGTTCCCTAGAGGGCCCGCGATGACCATCACCAGGATCAGGAAAAACGTTTTAAGGTGCAGTGTTTTCTGAGGCGTCATGAATTTCTCGGCCGGCAAGTTAGATTGTACAAGCGCGGTTGTTGGCCTGCGGCCGCGCAACAAGACAGCCAAAGTTTGCTTTTCTGCCGCCGCACGGCAGAAACTATCGATATAACTATAATTTGGGAGACGACGCCAGTTGCCTCATCAGGGCCTGTTGGATTTTGGGAGGTGTTTACAACTTTGTGCGGCATTGTGGGCTTTACCCAGAAAGGCTGGAGAGCCGATCCTGATCGAATCCACCAGGCCACGGCGACTCTGATCCATCGCGGGCCAGACCAGCAGGGTGTTTTCTCATCGCGCTTATGTTCCCTCGGCGCAACCCGGTTGAAGATCCTCGATTTAGCCGCAGGCGATCAGCCCATAACCTCGAGCGACGGCGACACTGTCATCGTATTCAACGGTGAAATCTACAACCATCTTGAGTTGCGGCCTGAGCTGGAAGCTCTTGGCTACCGCTTTCATAGTCGTTGCGACACCGAAACGGTGCTTTATGCGTTCCTGGCCTGGAATACCGCATGCTTTGCCCGCATGCGCGGGATGTTCGCTGTCGCCCTGTGGAGCAAGTCCACCCGGCGCCTGGTCCTGGCTCGAGATCGCATGGGCATCAAGCCTCTCTACCTGGCCAGGTATGGAGAGGACCTGATCTTTGGTTCTGAACTCAAAGCCATCCTCGTCCATCCTGAAGTAGAGCGCCGATTGAGCATGGAGGGGCTGGACTGCTATCTCTCGTTGAATTACGTGCCCTGCCCCTGGACCTTGGTGGATGGAGTGGAAAAGCTTCCGCCAGGCTGTTGGTACGAGTGGCGTGATGGCCAGGTGCGCTCGGAATGCTACTGGAAGCTGCCTGAAGCCGCGCCCCGAACTCGCGATCTAGAGAGCGCCAAGGAAGAGCTGGATTTTCTACTGCAGCAATCTGTCCGCGAGCACCTACTCTCAGACGTTCCCTTGGGCGTGTGGCTCAGCGGCGGCGTTGATTCTTCGACCATCCTGCATTATGCTGCCGCGACCAACCATGCGCGCCTGAAAACTTTTTCCATTTCCTTCCACGGCCACAGCTTTGACGAGACGGATTACATACAGCGGGTGGTCTCACATTATGGAACCGATCACGAACAGCTCGACCTGAACCCGCAGGAGGATCTGCAGGGCGCCATCGAGCAGTTCGCGTACTACTCGGATGAGCCCAGCGCCGATGCGGGCGCCTTACCGGTGTGGTTTCTCTCCCGCATGTGCAAGACGCACGCGACCGTGGCTTTAAGCGGGGAAGGGGCAGATGAGATCTTTGCCGGATACCTTACCTATCGCGCCAACCAACTTGCCCGGCTTGCCCGGACCATGCCTGCTGCCGCCCTCCGCCTGGCACTCAAAGGCCTGCAATTTTGGCCCGTCTCCGATGAAAAAATCAGCCTGGAGTACAAACTAAAGCGTTTTCTCGAGGGCTGCCTGCTATCGCCGGAACGCGCCCATGTCCACTGGAATGGAACATTCTCCGAGGCCGCCAAGGCGGCTTTGTTGCGGCGAACCTTGCCCGCGGCGATGGACAACGTACTGGGAGGACTGGCAAGTTCCCTGGCGTCTCACCACGGCCTGTATCCCTATCTCGCCTTCGATCAACAGTACTATCTGGCTGACGACATCCTGGTGAAGTCGGATCGCATGAGCATGGCGCATGCCGTCGAGGTGCGTCCTCCATTTCTCGACCACCGAATCGTCGAGTTTGCCTCCACTCTGCCTGACACGCTGAAGATGCGGGGCTCACGCCAGAAGCTGCTGTTGAAAGAGCTGATGCGCGACAAACTGCCGCAATCGATTCTTAATCGCAAGAAAGTAGGCTTCGATATTCCCGCGCACGAGTGGCTTCGCGGATCTCTCCGTCCGCTCCTTCTTGACACTTTGAAAGAGGGCCTTTCTGCGCATGCTGACCTATTCCGCGCCGATACTGTCGAGAACTATGTACGGCTTCACATGGAAAGACGAGCGAACCTGGGATACCACCTGTGGGGTTTAATGATCCTGTTTCTGTGGATGAAACAATGGCGAATTCAGTCGACACCCGCGTCGACACGCAAGCTGCCGGCTTTAGTAGGAGAAGCAGCTGTCACACCGATCTAGCGCTCCTGCTGGTTGCAGCTCTTTAAGGGCTGCATTGTTTCCTCACCCGCCCCTGATGGTTATTGTCGATGCGGTGCCGGAAGCACCCGCGCGCAATAAGCTGACTGCGGCATTTGTTCGGCGATGGGGCTAATCGCTACCGCACCGGCCGGCCCACCGTGGGCAAGCAAGTACCTGATAGACTTGGCTTTAAGTTAGCCATTCCGAGAACCTGTATTTCACTGGAGGATTTATGAAAATTGCCGTACTTGGAGGGGATGGCTACTGTGGCTGGGCTACTGCCCTTTACCTGTCAAGCCGTGGCCATTCTGTTGCAATTATCGATAACTTTGTGCGCCGTCTTTGGGACCACGAGTTGGGCGTGCAGTCTCTTACGCCCATCCGTCCACTTGCCGATCGCCTGAGAGTCTGGCATGAGCTTACCGGCAAGTCGATCGAGCTCATGGTTGGCGACGTGACGGACTACGAATTTCTGGCGTCAACGATCAAAGCATTTGAGCCGGAGGCAGTGGTTCACTTCGCCGAGCAGCGATCCGCCCCCTATTCGATGATCGATCGTAACCACGCGGTGGGCACGCAGGTGAACAATGTCGTGGGCACGCTGAATCTGCTTTTTGCCCTGCGCGAATTCCAGCCTGATTGCCACCTGGTCAAGCTCGGCACCATGGGCGAGTACGGCACACCGAATATAGATATTGAAGAGGGATACATCACCATTGAGCACAACGGCCGCAAAGATGTGCTCCCTTATCCCAAGCAGCCGGGGTCGTTCTATCACCTTTCGAAGGTGCATGACAGCCATAACATGATGTTCGCCTGCAAGATTTGGGGAACACGCGCCACCGACCTTAACCAGGGCGTGGTGTACGGAACCATGACAGACGAGGTGGCTCTGGACGAAGCGCTGATCAACCGCTTTGACTATGACGAGGTATTCGGGACAGTACTCAACCGCTTCTGCGCGCAGGCGTCTCTTGGTCATCCTCTCACGGTCTACGGCAAGGGAGGCCAGACCCGCGGGTTTCTGGACATTCGCGATACCGTGCGGTGCGTCGAGCTTGCTTGCCTAAATCCCGCAGCCAAGGGAGAGTTCCGCGTCTTCAATCAATTCACGGAGCAGTTTTCTGTGATGGACCTGGCCCACCTGGTGCAGACGGCGGGCAAGCAAACTGGACTTAACGTTGAGATTGACTACTTACCCGATCCTCGCGTCGAAGCCGAACAGCATTACTATAATGCGAAACATTCCAAGCTTATTGATCTCGGGCTTACGCCGCACTTTCTCTCCGACTCCTTGCTGGATTCGCTCATCGAGATAGCAGTGCGATACCGCGATCGAATCGACACGGCACTCTTCCTGCCCCGTGTAAACTGGCGCCAGACTCGAAATGACCGGCGTCTGCAAAAGCCTGTTTTGGCCAGGACGGCTCCTTAGGTCCCGGTGAACATTGCGGAGGATGGGGCGCGCTCGGTTACGCGCCCCTGACTTTGTAATAGCTTTGGTGACGAGTTGCTCAGTCCATGAGCCTGAATTTGCTCTGTATCGCCAAGGTCGCAGCACGGCTCATTCAGAGAGAAGTCCTGGCGGCTACCGATCAGCACTACTCACTGGCTGATTCGTCAGCAGAACTTTGCCGCCGCTTCGACGAACCAATTCCACGTGCTCCGGACCCAACAGCGCGTTAAATCGCGGGAGCTGATCTGCCTTGGCAACCAGATAATAGCGTCCAGAGCTTGTCCAGAGAGACTTCAGCCTATCATCACCAATGAAGACATCCGGGACACCCGGAGCATTGGAACCATACTCGAGATTGTTCCAGCGGCCGTTCAGCAGCAGCTCCGGACGACCTGTATAAAAGGGAATCGACGAGAACCAGTAATAATTGTGATCGACGATAATCTGGCCGTCTGGTCCTTTCATGATCGCCTGCGCAATATCTCTTGAGGAGAGCAGCGGATCAAACCTGGCCATGGCCAGATACGCACCCTGGAAAAATACGATCATCATCACGGCGGCAGTCAGGTAGACGCGCGAATACGCTTTGCGTCTGCTGAATCCGAACAAGCCGATCGCTCCAACAATAAAACTGCCCCCCGCTATCAAAAGCGGCATCCGTAAATAAGCAAAGGAGTTTAGTGAGAGATCCTCCATATGCCCGAGCGATAGCTTGTAGGCATTGGGGTGCGGAATAAGCGCGGCGGTGATATCACCTGGAGTCGGAACGTGTCGCACCGCGAACAGGATCAGCAAACAACCCAGACCCAGGATACAGGTAACGATGCTTAATGCCTGCGTGCCCCAGCGAACGGCATTTCCTTCCGCGGCCATCGCGGAACCAAGGAGAATCGCAAATGCGGGGTAGCACGGCATCGAGTAGTACTCTTGTGTCGTCGAAAAGGTAAAGAACACCAGCACAAAACCGATCCAACAAAGAGCAAGCAGCCGGCATCGCCCCGCACGGTCGCTTGGCCGGAAGGAAAGCCTGGCAACCGCAGGCAGATACACGCTCCACGGGAAAAGCCAGATCAAATGGAACAGCCAGAAATATAGGCGCGGCACGGTGTCGTAGTCGCGCGGGTACCGCAGGTTAAGAAAGCGGAGAAGCTGTTCGTTGATGAAAAAGAACCAGAGGAAGCCGTGGTAATGGCCCGGCTGGCTCTTGAGCGTCCAGGCAAAGTAGGGCGGATTACGGAGCGTTGCCAGGACATGCCACGGAAGGGCGATCGCCAGCAGAATGACGGTTCCCGAAAGCAGATGGAGTCTCTTCCACGTGCGCCTTGAAAATAGCTGCTTGGTAAACAGAAGGAATAGCATCGCCTGCGCCGACGGGAAATACAACACCGATCAGACTCTTGAGTAGCAGCCCAAAGCCGAGACAAGCGAAAAACAATAGAGCCCATGCTTTCGGATGGCTTTCTTCCTCCTCAAGGGCTCGCAGGAAAGACCACATGGCGAGGGTGATGACAAAGGTCAGCATCACATCGGGTATAAGGATGCGCGTGAAGAGCCATAGGCCGACGCAGGTTGCCATCACCAAACCTGCGCAGAAACCCGATGGCCCGCCAAATGCCCAGCGAGCGAAGGCGCCGGTGAGCCACGCAAGGCCAATGGCAGTGAGTGCAAACGGAATGCGGGCTGCCCAATCCTTGAAGCCGAAGACTTTGTAGAAGATGTCCATTAGCCACCAGGACATTGGCGTCTTTTCCAGGTAAACCACGCCATCGAGACGAGCTGTCACCCAGTCGTGTGTGGTTAACATGGTGCGTCCGATTTGCGCCTCCACGGCGTCGGAATCGTCCATGAGAGAGGGGGGAGAAATAATGCTGGGAAGATAAATCGCTGCGGCAACCAAAATCACGAGGAACAGAGAAACGAATCTCGGCCGGCCCTCTTTCACGCTCTGCAATCTAGTGCTCCTCGTTCAAACACCAGGTCATCCTACTTGACCGTGTTTTCAGTAAGCAGTTCATCTAGCTAGGCTACCAGTCGCGCCAGAGTAGATTTCTCCGTCCATAACCGGCGGAATTGGTACTGCAGGGACAACAAAGTCCGATAGCGGACACGCCCTCGAATATTCGTTAAGATAGGTTTGTCGCGTGCTGTTCTGCGAGATACGAAGGCTTTGTTCGCTATGAGAAGGACGCGCCACTACGCGGCGAGGGTATTGATCAATGGATTTTGGTGCGCGGCTTTTGGAGCGCCAGACACGGTTGGGAATCATCACCCTATTGTCCCTTGTCTCCATCATTGCTCTATTTTTTCTACCCCCTCTTCCCCTGGCTGCCGGCTATCACAGCTTTGCCGATGGTCGCGCCCTGCTGGGGATACCAAATTGCTTCAACGTCCTCTCAAATATACCGTTTGTGGTTGCAGGGGTTTGGGGACTGGTTTGGCTGCTGCATCCATCGAGTAAAAGCTCCTTTGCGTTCCAAAGCGAGCGGCTACCCTATTTCATTTTCTTTTCCGGAGTCACTCTGACCGGATTTGGCTCACTATGGTACCACCTCAAGCCCGGTGATGATCGCCTCCCCTGGGACCTGTTGCCCATGACCTGCTGTTTCACCGTCATGATAAGTGCCATCTTCATGGAGAGGGTCAGCGTCAGCGTCGGCCGAGCTCTTCTTTTACCTTTGCTTGTGCTTGGAATGGCAAGCGTCGCCTATTGGTACGCAACAGAGGCTCGTGGTCACGGCGACTATCGCTTTTACTTATTTGTGCAGTTTTATTCGCCTGTCCTGCTCGCCGCCATCATAGCCCTTTTCCCTCCACGCTATACTCATACGAATTACCTGGTCGGCGCCTTTTTTCTTTTTGTGCTTGCCAAGCTGTTTGAACTTTTCGACAGCCAGATCTATTCCTTAACACTTATTAGCGGTCACTCGCTCAAGCACGTCACCGCAGCAGTCGCCTGTTATTTAATCCTGCTGATGCTCCAGCGGCGGCGGCCGATCCACAGTGTTTCTTAACATGAGCGAACGTCCCTGTCGGTATACAATTCGTCCTTTGCATGGACCATCGTCACTCGGGAGGTTCATTTGAAACAAGCTCTCTTGCCGTTTTTAACCTGCCCAGCCTGCACCGGCCCCATCACCCTCAAGGCCGAAAACAGCGATGGTGCGGAAGTGATCGAGGGAACGCTAACATGCCTGCGCTGCAATTCTGCATTTCCGATCACGCGCGGCATTCCGCGCTTTCTCGGAGAGAATATGAGCGCCGATCAGAAGGCGACCGCGGACGCATTCGGGTATGAATGGACGCATTATTCGAAGCTTACGGATGCTGACAGCCGCGAGTTCCTCGATTGGATGTCGCCGTTAACGCCGGCGGATTTCGACGGTCGCGTGGTACTCGACGCAGGCTGCGGGAAAGGCCGGCATGCTTTTCTATCCGCCAGGTTCAACGCGCGCACGGTCATTGGAATCGATCTGTCGAACGCTGTGGAAGCGGCTTATCGCAATACTCGCGATTTGCCGAATGTGCATATCGTACAAGCCGACATTTTGCACCTTCCCTTTGCACAGCCCTTCGATCTTATCTATAGCATCGGAGTGCTTCATCACCTTCCGATACCGAAAAGCGGCTTCCTGGCTTTGACAAAACACGTAAAACACGGCGGGCGGATTTCGGTTTGGGTATATGGCAAGGAAGGCAATCGCTGGATCGAGATGATCATCGACCCTCTCCGGAAGAACATTACGTCTCGCCTGCCGAGAGTGATCACGCGTGTTCTTTCATTCTTCCCGGCAGTGATCTTATATCTCGGCCTTAAACTTTTCTATCGACCGGCCAAACGGGTGGGATGGTTAAAGCGTCTGTTACCCTATTCCGATTATCTCTGCTCTATCTCGGATTATTCCTTTGCCGAGAATTTCTGGAATGTCTTCGATCAACTCGTCGCACCGACAGCCTACTACCACACTGAAGAAGAGGTCATCGATTGGTTCCGGACCGCTCAGGCGAGCGACGTCCGCATATCACGCCATAACAGCAACAGTTGGCGCGGAACTGGCTTGATGTCTCCCCAATCACCATCAAGTCCAGGAGTACTTGAGAGGGCGCAGGACGACATATCTGTAAAGTAAAAATATCCGCGGTCTCTCTTTACACTCGTTCGGGAGCTTTCTCCGCCGCGCGAATCGCCGCAGCAGGGTCGACCGGAACTAACTCGCCATTGCGAATGTAGTAGTATCCGTCTCTCCAGCGAATGCTGTTACGGGTAAAGCTGGTTAGCCATATACTGGCGGCCAGCAGATCCCATACCGGAAGCAGCCAAAGCTTCTTGTAAATACCTGGCTGCTTCAAACCCCACCTGCCAATCACTTCCATCATGGCGATACGGAAGGCGTAATATGCGCTCAAATAAGCGAACGCTACTTCGGGCGTGGGCTGTACAAAGATCGCTGCCAGGGCCCAAGGTAATCCAAGAGTAAAAATCAGGCCCAGATGCCCCCAGGGACGCATGATGCGCATCACCACCGTCCAACGCAGGCGCTTCAGGAATAGGTCGCGCAGTGAGTGGAAGTCTGACACTGTGCGAATCGAGTAGTTCAGAAGCTCTACTTCATAGCCTTGCTCTGCGATCAAGCGTCCTACCAGCAGATCATCTGCCGGACGGTTTTCAATCGCCGCATAGCCGCCGAAGCCGGCGAGATGCTTACGCGTGGTGGCAATAGTTGGACCCAGGGCAAACTTGACTCCATCCAACTGGCGGGCAACCAGAATCCCGGCATAAAAGTCAGAGAGCATTCCCACGGATTGAACGCGCTGTACAAAGGTTTTTTCTTCGCTGGCAACGGGCACGTAAAAACACGTGACTGCTCCTACCTTCGGATCCGCCAGTGGGGCAACAATCGTGCGCAAATAATCCGGTTCCACGCGCACGTCGCTGTCGCTCATCACGACGGTTTCGTATTTTGCTTCCGCAGTCATTCGCGCCAGCTTGGCGACTTTATCGTTGGTAGCTATCCGGCCGGAGCCGATCAGGACACGGATCTGGCATTCGGGAAAGTCGCGGATGAGCCTCTGAATCGTGGGCAATGCAGGATCGGATGCATCCCCTACGCAAAAAACAATTTCGTATTCCGGATAATCCTGACGGCAAAAGCTGGCGAGATTTTCATAGGCATCGGGATCAAGTCCCCGAATGGGCTTGAGATTACTTACCGGAGGGGTATAGCTGGTGGAAGCGGGCTTACGCGAACATCGAAAAAACTGCCATGCGCTAAACAGCGCAAGCGAGTAATAAATCAAAGGGATTGCAGCCATCCCCAATATCGCGAAATGAAAAAAGCTCAGGATCATTCAGCCTCAAATTCCTATATTGATTGATTATCTCCCAAGCCTGCGATGCAGCCTTTCAATGCAGTCGAGTGTTCCACTGCGCGCAATTGTTGCGTTACTTAAGACGAACGCAGGAGCCGTGCTGTTTCATCCCCCATGCGGAACCGCAAAGCCACGTACCTCATCCCTATCTACATCCTCTTTCTGGGGCCGCCGGAAAGCATAGCACCATACATATCGAAATTATATAAGCGCCTTACTTTCAACCGCTTGCAGATAAGACCCGGACGTTTCCCACAGCCGCTGGTTGACACTGGAGACCCGCGATAGGCGAAAATAAGGCGAAGATCAAAGCTATGCCATCCGCCAGCCATCTACGCGCACAAATAGAAGCTACCCTGGCGGAAAGAATTCCTTCGGCGCTTACGCCGTTGGCGCGTCTTCCCTACCCGGTTGCGCCTACAGGGATTCCTGAGATCGACCTCCTGCTGCATGGCGGATTCCCTGTCGGCGCCCTCAGCGAGGTGGTTGGACCGGAATGCTCCGGACGGACCTCGCTGGCGCTCGCATTTGTCGGCAGCATGACTCAGGCAGGCAAGGTCTGCGCCTGGGTAGATGTCTCCGACACCTTGCATCCTGAATCGGCAGCAGCCATCGGAGTGGACCTCTCGCGGCTGCTTTGGGTACGCTGCGGTTCATCTCCCAGTTACAGCGCCCTTGCCACAAGCCCCAGTGCGCGGATTGCACATGGCGGAAAAACCGCCCAAGGCGAAGCCGGGGTTGCCACCAGGAGGTGGCGGCCATCCCCGGATGGAGGCCAAAGGCCTTTCTACCGCAGTCAGCGATTTGCTCAACCCTGCTCACATCGCTCCTCGCTGCGCCGAAGCGCTCCACAAACCTCGCCCCCAAGGCAAGCAACAGAATCATGGTCCGCAGCCCGCAAAGCTTCCCACAGCTGCCATCAAGACAGCCCCCAGGAGCAAGTCCTGGGCACGGCTGGAACAGGCACTACGGGTTACAGATTTACTGCTCCAGGCTGGTGGCTTCAGCTGCATCGTGCTGGATATGGGCAGCCTGAGGGCGGAGTATGCCTTGCGCGTGCCGCTGGCGACATGGTTTCGCTTCCGTGCCGCAGCCGAGCGGCTGCAATCGAATGTGTTGCTGCTGACCCAACATGCCTGCTCCAGGAACAGCGCAGGCCTGGTGCTTCGTCTGCAACCGGGCAGCGTGCTTGCTCCTGACTCGACCATCTTCACCGGTCTCGAACATCGGGCGGAGTTAGGCCGCCAACGCTTTCCTCAGTCTCCAGGGAATGTATTTCCCCTGCGCTCCACGGCAGGCCGGGACAGGAAGCAGCCACAAAGCGTGCAACAGCGCAGTGGCAGGGCAGAACCCTTTGGGCAGGCCGCTCATGACGGAACGATATGCCTGCGTCGATGTAAAGGAATTTCCCCTGCAGGCACTCCTGCGCCTGCGGCCGGAGCTGCAGAGCAAGCCGGTAGCCGTGCTCGATGGCGAGCCGCCATTCGAGCAGGTTTGCTCGCTCAATGCTGCAGCACGAACACTAGGGATAGCCCTGGGCATGACACGGTTGGAAATGGAGATGTTTCCTACCGCCCTGGTCTTGTCACGCTCGCGCGCCGAAGAGGCAGCGGCTCGAGCAGCTTTGCTGGAGTGTGCCGGCGGCTTCTCCCCCCGGGTGGAAGATCAAAGTAGTGACAGTTACTTTACCTGCGTAATCGACATCGCCGGCACGGAGACGCTTTTCGGTTCTCCGGATACCCTGGGCGAGAACCTGCTCAAAAAGATACAAGCACTGTGCATACAAGCATCGATCGCTATCAGCAGCAATTTTCATGCCGCCAGGTGCCTGGCGCGAGGGCACTCTTCAGGCAAAAGCATACGGGTGGTGCCGCGAGGAATGGAATGCGCTGCGCTCGCGCCTTTACCACTCACGGTTCTCGATCTTTCCCCGGAACATGCGGAGACATTCGCCATGTGGGGCATCACGACACTCGGAGCACTGGCGAATCTCAAGGAAACTGAACTGATTACCCGGCTCGGACAACAGGGCAAAGAAATGCGCCTGCTGGCACGGGGAGAATCGCCCCATTTATTTCGCGCGATTGAAGCCGGCCTGGCCCTTGAAGAGCGAATGGAACTGGACTCGCCAGTGGAACTGCTTGATTCGCTGCTTTTTATCATGGGTGTGATGCTCGATCAGCTGATTGTGCGCGCCCAATCCCGCATACTGGCGCTGGCCTCGGTCACGCTCCACCTGGATCTTGAAGGGGGCACGACGCATACCCGCACGGTGCGGCCCGCACTGCCCAACAATGATCGAAAACTATGGTTGAAGCTCATCCACCTGGATCTGCAGGCGCATCCTCCGCAGGCAGCCATCCTAGGGCTAAGCTTGAGCGCACAGCCAGGCAGCACCAGCAAAGTGCAACTTGGACTTTTTTCTCCGCAAGTGCCAGAACCCATGCGGCTGGATGTCACCCTGGCGCGCATTCGCAGCATTGTTGGCGAGGGCTGCGCTGGTCAGGTAGTGCTCAAAGACACGCATCGCCCGGAAGCCTTTCGCGTTGAAGCTTTTGCTGTGCCCTCTTCGACTGCTCTTGGCGCAAAACCGGGAACGCGGCGCGTAGCCATGCGGCAATTACGGCCGGTGGAAGCCGTGACTGTTACCGTGCATAATCGGCAACCGGAATCCTTCATTTTTCGCGAGATGAGATACACCGTCGAGCGTGCTTACGGGCCCTGGTCTTCGGGCGGAGACTGGTGGAGGCCTACTCTCTGGTCGCTCGAGCAATGGGACCTGGTGGCCAGGGCTCATGGTGCTGCCGAACGATGCAACCTGGCTCTGTTGCTGCCTGACCCATGATTTTACTCAGGATCGTTGGCAGGTAGAGGCGCTCTATGACTGAGCGCTATGTCGAACTCCATGCGGCCAGCGCATTCAGTTTTCTTGAAGGTGCATCGCTGCCCGAAGACCTTATCCAGCGCGCCTGCCGAGCTCAATATGCCGGCCATGGCACTGCTGGATCGCAACGGGGTGTACGGCGCGGCGCGATTTCATACCCTTGCGCGTAAGCACGGAGTACAAGCACATGTAGGGGCGGAGATTGCGGTATCCAGCCTGGGCAATCGTCTCATGCCTCCGCAATGGCTGCCGCATCGCCATGTTCCCGAAGCCGCGCGCCTGCCCCTGCTCTGTACTTCCCGCGCCGGATATCAGAACCTCTGCCAACTGATTACCCGGTTCAAGATGCGCGAGACGACCAAGAGCGAAGGCGCAGCTACGCTCGAGGACCTGGAAGAGTATTCTTCCGGGCTGGTCTGCCTGACCGGCGGCGATGAAGGGCCGGTGGCTGCGGCATTGGTGCATGGAGGCGAGTCTGCAGCAGTAAAAGTTGCCGAACAGCTGGTTCGTGTCTTCGGGCAACAGAATGTCTATGTCGAAGTTCAGCGGCATGATGAGCGAGAGGAAGAATGGCGCAACCAGGCCGCCATCCGCATTGCCCAACGCCTTCACTTGCCGTTGCTGGCTACCAACGGTGTTCGCTATGCCACGGCGTATGACAGAGAAATTCTCGATGTGTTTACTGCGATACGCCACCATACCGATCTGGAACAGGCGGGCCGCCTGCTCACTGTCAATAATCAACGCCACCTGCGCGATGCACGGGAGATGACCGGCCGATTCAGCGATCTTCCCCAGGCCATTGCGCATACTGTGGCCTTGTCTGAGCGGCTGGAATTTGAACTCCATGATCTGGGCTATGAATTTCCCCGCTATCCGGTTCCGGATGGCGAAACCATGGACAGCTTTCTACGCAAGCGTGTGGCTGAGGGGGTACTAAACCGCTACGGCGCCAAGCGCAATCGCGAGTTGCTGGAAAAAGTGGACAAGCAGATTGAGCATGAGCTGGCCTTGATTCAGAAACTTGGATTTGCCGGCTACTTTCTGATCGTGTGGGACCTGGTTGATTTCTGCAAACGAAACGACATCCTGGTGCAGGGCCGGGGGAGTGCGGCGAATTCCGCCGTCTGCTATGCGCTTGAAATAACCGCGGTCGATCCAGTGGGCATGGATTTGCTCTTTGAACGCTTCCTGAGCGAGAGCCGCGGGGAATGGCCGGACATCGATCTCGATCTGCCCTCCGGGGATAAGCGTGAGCAGGCGATCCAGTACATCTACCATCGCTACGGGGAGCTTGGCGCCGCGATAACCGCAAACGTGATTACCTACCGTGGCAAGTCAGCCGCACGGGAAGTGGGAAAGGCGATGGGCTTCGATCCTGAAACCCTGGGGCGCCTTTCCAGCCTGGTTTCGCAGTGGGAGTGGAAGGGGAACAATGACACCCTGGAAAACTCCTTTCTCCATGCGGGCTTCGATGTCAAGCACACGCATATCCACAAATTTCTCGAGCTTTGCATGCGTATTCAGGACCTGCCGCGGCATCTCGGCCAGCACTCCGGAGGCATGGTGATATGCCAGGGCCAATTGGATCATGTGGTGCCGCTGGAACGAACCTCCATGCCCGGCCGAACCGTGGTTCAGTGGGATAAGGAAGACTGCGCCGACCTGGGTCTCATCAAAGTGGACTTGCTGGGTCTGGGCATGATGGCGGTCATCCAGGAGTCCCTTACCCTGGTCGCAGAGCATTACGACGAACCCGTCGACCTGGCACAGTTGCCCCAGGATCCGTTGGTCTACGAAACCCTGCAGCGCGCCGATACAGTGGGCATGTTCCAAGTGGAAAGCCGGGCGCAAATGGCCTCGCTGCCGCGCAATCGCCCAGACAAATTTTATGACCTGGTGGTGCAGGTGGCCATCATCCGCCCGGGACCCATCGTGGGCAAGATGATGCACCCCTACATGCGCCGGCGGCAGAAAAAAGAAGCAGTTACTTATCCCCATCCATCGCTGATACCAGTGCTCAAGCGAACATTAGGCGTTCCTTTATTTCAGGAACAACTCTTGCGCATGGCCATGACGGTCGCTGATTTTTCCGGTGCGGAAGCGGAAGAATTGCGCCGTGCCGTGGGCATGCGCCGTTCCTGGCAGCGCATGGAGCAGCTGGAAGTGAAGCTGCGCAGTGGCATGACAAAAAATGGCCTGGATGAAGCCACCCAGGCAACCATCATTCAAAACATTACTTCCTTCGCGCTCTATGGATTCCCCGAATCCCACGCAGCGAGCTTTGCGTTGATCGCCTACGCATCCGCTTATTTCAAGGTGCGTTACCTAGCTGCCTTCACCTGCGCGATTCTCAACAATCAGCCCATGGGTTTTTACATGCCTGCCGTGCTGGTAAAGGATGCACAACGTCATGGCCTGCGTATACGTCCGATCGATGTGCAGGTATCGGAGTGGAAGTGCATGATCGAGCATGAAAACAATGGCGAGCTCTCGCTGCGCATGGGTCTTATGTATGCCAAAGGATTACGGCAGGACGTGGGGGAAGCGATGGTTGAGTCCCGCAGGCAAGCTGGCCCATTTAGCTCAGCAGAAGATCTCACGCTGCGTCTCCCACTGCTGCATCGCAAAGAGCTCACGCTGTTGGCCCGCATTGGCGCTTTGAATTCGCTCGATGGCATCGATCATCGGCGCGATGCGGTTTGGCAGGTAGAAGAATCGGCCCGGCCAGTGGGCCCTTTGCTGAAGTCGGCACATCATGCCTCCAGCTCTTCTCCCCTGCGGCAAATGAATATCGAGGAGAGGCTGAGTGCGGACTACTCCGGCACGGGCTTGACGGTTGGCCAGCATCCACTGTATTACCGCCGGCAGGAGCTGCAAGCGAGGAAGGTGCTATCCGCTTGCGAATTGCGGAATTATCAAGACGGCGCCTATGTACGCGCGGCTGGTTGTGTCATTGCACGGCAGCGCCCAGGCACGGCCAAGGGATTCATCTTTCTCTCCATGGAAGATGAGACCGGCATCGCCAATGTCATCATCACTCCCGATCTATATGAGCGAGAGCGGTTGGTAGTCACGCGCAGCAAATTTGTTCTGGTCGAGGGTGCGTTGCAGAATCAGGACGGAGTGATCCATATCAAGGCCAGACGCATACAGCCGTTGGCCTTCACCAACCTCGAGGTACACTCACATGACTTCCACTAGTGCAAACAACGGGTAAAGTACATCCTATGAATCAACCCGCTCCCAAAGAAGATGAACCTCAGGATCTATCACTTGACGAGTATCACCGCGCACTGATCGAAGAAGGTATTCGACAAGCTGATGCCGGCGAAGTGATCGACCATCAAACGCTCATGATTAAGGCAGCCGGTTGGGCACGGAAGCCAAGAGCACGCTAAAACTTGCAGATACTGTGGTCCAGTCAAGCTTTGCGCAGTTAACGCTACGCCCGCACGACTTCCATTAAGTCTGAATCTCCGCGTGCCACAAACCTTGGGTGCCCCATATCTCGCTCGTTTTTCGCGAGATGTGGGAGACAACGAACCTTAACCCCTAGCCTCGGCTAACACCGGCTCTGTCGAATGAGCAGTCGTGGAATCCCATATCTCGCAAAACACGAGCGAGATATGGGATTCCCGGTTTTTTTGACACGATTAGCACTCCTGCTGGAACATCTGCTTGATGCCCCGCAAAGCTTGCCGGGTTCGTTCTTCATTCTCAATCAGGGAAAAGCGCACGTGCTCATCCCCATGTTCACCGAAGCCAACACCCGGGCTGACCGCGACCTTGGCCTCAGTCAGCATCTTCTTGGAAAATTCGAGCGAGCCCATTGCTTTGTATCGCTCAGGAATGGAGGCCCAGACAAACATCGTGGCCTTTGGCAGCGGCACCTGCCAGTTCAATTGATTGAGCCCCTTGACCAGCACATCGCGCCGCTTGCGATAGTTATCACATATCTCCTGCACACACTCCTGCGGGCCCTCCAAGGCGAGAATCGAAGCAACCTGAATAGGCGTGAACGTGCCGTAATCGAAGTAACTCTTGAGCCGTCCCAATGCCGCCACTAACTCAGGATTGCCCACCATAAAGCCCACTCGCCAACCAGGCATGTTGTAGCTCTTGGACAAGGTGAAGAACTCGACCGCGATATCCTTCGCTCCCGGCACCTGCAGGATCGACGGCGCACGATATCCATCGAAGACGATATCGGCATAAGCCAGATCGTGCACCAGGTAGATTTGAAACTCTTTGCACAGAGCGACGACGCGCTCGAAAAATGCCAGATCCACACACTGCGTAGTTGGATTCGCCGGGAAGTTCAGAATCAACATCTTGGGCCGCGGATACATCAGCGGGACGCTGTGCTCCAGCTCCGCCAGAAAATCGTCAGTGCTGTGCACCGCGATGCCACGAACGTTGGCCCCCGCAATCACCGGCCCATAAATGTGGATCGGATAACTGGGACTCGGCACCGCCACCACATCTCCGCGGTCAAGCGTGGCCAGGCAGAGATGAGCAATGCCCTCCTTGGAGCCTATGGTAACGATCGCTTCGGTCAGTGGATCCAGCTCCACGTCATAGCGTCTGAGATACCAGTTGCAAATCGCCTTGCGCAGCCGCGGGATTCCTTTAGACAAAGAGTAGCGATGGGTGGCGGTCTTGCCCGCCGCTTCAATCATCTTGTCTACGATGTGCTTGGGCGTGGCGCCGTCAGGGTTGCCCATGCCGAAGTCGATAATGTCTTCTCCGCGCGCCCGCGCAGCAGCCTTCAACTCGCCGGTGATGTTGAAGACATACGGCGGCAGGCGTTTCAATCTTAAAAACTCTTGCATTGGCCTTATTCCTATCGTTTTACTGAATACGCTCATAGCGATAGCCTTCGCTCTCAAGGGCATTGGCAATGGCGGTGATATGCGCGGCGCCCCGTGTTTCGAGTGTGATGTCAATGACCGTGTCGCCCAAATTGACGCCGTAGTAAGCACGGTTGTGTAACGTCTCGACGATGTTTGCCCGCTGATCGGCGAGGATCTTCGTCAGATGATGCAGCGCGCCTGGGCGATCGGCGAGGTGGACGCGAATGCGCACCCGCCGGCCGTCCTTGACCAGGCCGCGTTCGATAATCCTGGCCAGGAGACTTACATCGATGTTGCCTCCGCAGACCAGGACCGCGGTTCGTTGCCCCTTGAGCGAGGTCTTCTTTTGCAGCAGAGCCGCCAGGGCCACGGCTCCGGCCCCTTCCGCCAGCGTTTTCTCCCTTTCGAGCAGCACCATAATTGCGTTGGCGATCTCCTCTTCATCCACAGTGACGATCTCGTCGACAAAGCGTTTCACCTGGGGCAGGGTGAGATCTCCGGCACGCCGGACCGCGATGCCGTCCGCAATGGTCGCTTCTGCCGGCAGGGTGACCGGCGCCTCCATGCTCGATCGCGCGCAACATGGAGGGAAGCCGCTCGGTCTGCACCCCGACAACGCGAATCGCCGGGTTGCTCTCTTTCAAGGCGCAGGCCACGCCGCTGATCAGTCCCCCGCCACCGATGGGCACGACTACCGCCTCAAGACCTTGAACCTGCTCCAGCAACTCCAGACCGATGGTCCCTTGACCGTTGATCACGGCATTGTCGTCGAAAGGGTGCAGAAACGTCATTCCTTCCAGCTGGCAAATGCGGAGCGCTTCGTCACAGGCCTCATCGTAGTTTGCGCCGTGGAGGATCACATCGGCTCCAAATCCACGGGTGGCAGAGATCTTCACCAGGGGAGTCATGAGCGGCATGACAATCCGCGCCAGCACACCACGCTGGGTGGCGTGGTAGGCCACGGCCTGGGCATGATTGCCGGCGCTGGCGGCGATCACGCCGCGCCGCTTCTCATCCTCGCTCAGCAGCAGAATCCGGTTGAGCGCACCACGCTCTTTGAAAGCTCCGGTTCGCTGCAGATTATCCAGCTTGAGAAAGACCTGTTGACCGGTCACCTCGGAGAGAGCGGCCGAGAGTTGGCAGGGGGAAAAATAGATGAAATCGCGGATTCTTTGTTCTGCTTGCTTTATTTCAACGAGGGAGACGTCCACATATGGATTAAAGCATTTCTGCTACGGCATAAAAGTGGAACGGGAGATGCCTCCGCATGTGTCATAAGGAGAAAGGTGCCCGGCTGGGCACCCGTCCCGCTCTGCAACAGGATCGCGGTAGACTGAGAATCACGATGAAGGCAAGTGAATCCGGTACCGTCGCCGTTCTGGCGGAAAAGCCTTCGGTTGCGCGTGACATTGCCCGGGTCCTCGGAGCCGAGAAACGGGGCAAGGGCTACCTGCAGGGAAACGGCTATGTGGTCACCTGGGCCATTGGGCACCTGGTTTCCCTGGCCGAGCCGCATCAAATCAATCCCCAGTGGCGGCAGTGGCGCCTGGAAGCCTTGCCCATCCTGCCCGATCATTGGCCCCTGGTGGTCTACGAGCGAAGCAAAGAGCAGTTCGAAGTAGTGCAACAGATACTCACATCTCCACGCGTGTCGCGCATTGTGTGCGCCACGGATGCGGGGCGCGAAGGAGAACTGATTTTTCGCTACATCTACGAGGCGACCAAAAGCGAAAAGCCGTTCAGCAGATTATGGATCTCCTCGCTGACGCCGGACGCCATCCGCAAAGGATTCGCCAGCCTTCGTCCCGGCAGCGATTATGACCGGCTGGCCGACGCCGCCTCCGGCCGAAGCCGGGCCGATTGGCTGGTGGGCATGAATCTCTCGCGCGCCTACTCGATCGTCTACAACGAAGAGCTTTCCGTGGGCCGGGTCCAGACCCCGACACTGGCCATGATCGTCGATCGCGAGCTCACCCTGCGAAGCTTCGTGCCCGAGGATTATCTCCAGGTGGTGGCCACCTTTGAGGCCAACCAGGAACCACTATGACGGTACCTGGTTCCGTCCCCACGTCAAGTCCAGCGAAGAGAAAGATGCATCGGCGAACAACAGATTGCCCGCCGATGGCCAGGAAGCCGACCAGATCATAGCGCGGGCACGGACCGGGCAAGCCGCCATCGAGAGCTTGAACTCGGAAACAGTGCGTATGCTGCCGCCCCTGCTGTACGACCTCACGGAATTGCAGCGGCATGCCAACCGTCTCTACGGCTTCAGCGCGCAAAAGACACTCGATCTGGCCCAGGCGCTCTACGAGCAGCACAAACTCATCAGCTATCCCCGGACTGACAGCCGCTATCTCTCCACCGATATCGCGGAAACGGTGCCCAAAATCGTGGCCGCCATTTCCGGACCCTACCGGCAGCAGTTGGCTCCGGGAACCGGGGAGCGCGCCCTGGGTAAGCGCTATGTCGACGACAACAAGGTCAGCGATCATCACGCCATTATTCCCACCACGGTTGCGCTGCAGCCAGGCAGGCTCTCCGATGAAGAGAACAAACTCTACGACCTGGTTTGCCGGCGCCTGCTCATGCTGTGGCACGATGACCATCTGCAGGAAGTGACCACCGTCATCACGGCAATCCGTAGCGAATCAATCGTGGACAGATATCGCACCACCGGAACAGTGGTGCGGCAAACGGGCTGGAAGATTCTCGACGTGGGCGGCGAAGGCCGGCGGGAGCCGAAGAGAGAACGAACAGAAGCCGTCGATCAGGCGCTTCCGGCAACCCTCGCGCAAGGTCAAGCGCAGACAGTAACCAAGGTTGAAGCCTTGAAGAAGAAGACCCGGCCGCCGCAACGATTTACCGATGCCACGATCCTGACCGCGATGCAAACGGCGGGCAAAACTCTGGACGAGAAAGAACTATCCGATGCCATGAAGGAAACCGGGCTCGGTACGCCGGCGACGCGGGCAGCCATCATCGAAGTGCTTTTGAAACGCGGCTATGTCACCAGGACGGGCAAGAGCCTGGAGGCCACAGACAAAGGGATACACCTGATTGAAGTAGTGCACCCTGAAGTGAAGAGTCCAGCGATGACGGGCCAGTGGGAGGCCTTTCTCAACCGGATCCAGCATGGTGAGGCGCAGCTCGATCCCTTTCTCGAACGCATCAGCGATTACGTTCGCTCGGTGGTGGGGCGGGTGAGCCAAACTACACCAGTAGCCCGACGAGAGCCGCCCCCTCCTGCTCAGGCCGAAACAACGGTTGCCAAGGAAGCACCTGCCAGAAAAGCCATCCCCAGCGATGCAAACCTCAACCAGCTGCTGCAAAGCGTCTTCGGCTTTTCCAGCTTTCGTCCGAACCAGGAGGCGGTGTGCCAGGCGGTGACCGCGGGAGAAGATGCTCTCCTGGTCATGCCGACCGGGTCGGGCAAGTCGCTCTGCTATCAATTGCCGGGATTGGCGCGCGGTGGAACCACGCTGGTAATCAGTCCGCTCATCGCCTTGATGGATGACCAGGTGCGCAAGCTGAAGGAACTTGGTTTATCGGCCGAGTGCATCCACTCCGGCCGCGATCGTGAGAGCTCGCGGCAAGCTTGCGTCGACTACATGAAGGGCAACCTTCAGTTTCTGTTTATCGCTCCCGAGCGGCTGCGCGTGCCCGGCTTTCCCGAGATGCTGGCCAAACGAAAACCCTCGCTCATCGCCATCGATGAAGCGCATTGCATCTCGCAATGGGGCCACGACTTTCGTCCCGACTATCGCATGCTGGGGCAGTACCTGCCGACTCTTCGTCCGGCGCCGGCGCTGGCGCTCACCGCAACGGCGACGCCGCTGGTACAGAAAGACATTGCGGCGCAGCTTGGGCTGGGCACGGTAAAGCACTTCATCCATGGCTTTCGCCGGGAGAATATCGGCATCGAGATTGTGGAGGCGCTGCCCTCCCAACGTCCCGACGCTGGCGCGAACGATCCTGCTCGAAGCCGGCAACCGCCCGGCGATTGTCTACACGCCGACACGCAAGCAGGCCGAAGCTCTGTCCGCATCCTGGAAAAGCGAGTTTCGCGTGGCCGGCTACCATGCCGGCCTCGATGCCCAACGGCGGCGGCGGGTGCAGGAAGAATTCATGGGCGGCAAGCTGGACGTCATGGTGGCCACCACGGCCTTCGGCATGGGCATCGATAAGCCGGATGTCCGGACCGTGATCCATACTGCATTTCCCGGCAGCCTGGAAGGCTATTACCAGGAGATTGGCCGCGCTGGACGCGATGGAAAGCCGAGTCGCGCCGTGCTGATGTACTCCTACGCGGACCGCTACACGCACGATTTCTTTTTCGGCCGCGATTACCCGCCGGTCGAGTTACTGGACCGTATTTTTGCCAAGCTTGGCGCCCAGACGCAAAGCAAAGAGGCGGTGCGCAAACTGGCTGCCATGGAAGAGGACATCTTCGACAAGGCTCTGGAGAAGCTTTGGATTCACAAAGGAGCGGTGCTGGACTATGCGGAAAATATAAGCCGTGGCATGGAAGGTTGGCGAGCTTCCTACACGATGCAGGCTGAACAGAAGCAGGGCCAGGTGGAGGAGATCATCCGCTTCGCGGAGAGCCATCATTGCCGGATGACGTCGCTGGTTCGCCACTTCGGGGACACGTCGGATAGCGGGTCTGGCTGTGGAATCTGCGACTTCTGCGCCCCTGCCGATTGCGTTGCGCAAAGATTCCGTGGAGCTACGCATGCGGAGCGAATCGCCTGCGATCGGGTTCTCAAGAAGCTGCGATCTCTGCCCGCGCGATCTACGGGAAAACTGCATGCCGACCTGTTCCCGGAAAACGAAATGAGCCGGGATGACTTCGAAGAGGTTCTGGGGGCGATGGCCCGGGCGGAACTGCTGTCGTTTACCGATGCCGTTTTTGAGAAGCAGGGTAAGCGGATTCCCTACCGGACGGTCAGCATTTTGCCTGCCGGGCTGAACTTCCATGAGAGCCAGACGGCGCCCTTCATTATGAGAGACGCGGTGGCCGCGGTGGCTTCTCCCAAACGCGGCAAGAAGGGTTTGTCGGTTGTGACGATGAAGCAAGGCAAGCTAACCAAGCCGGCGGCGGCTGAGGCTCCCCCGCCGGAACGCCAGGTTCGCCTGGAGCAGGCATTGCGGGCGTGGCGTTTGACCGAGGCGAAACGCAGAAACATGCCGGCCTTTCGCATCTTTGGCGACCGGACCTTGCGCAATATCGCCAGCACCTGGCCCAAGAGCGACTCTGCCCTGCTTGCCGTGCCCGGGATTGGCATGGGTACCGTGGAAAAATATGGCGCCCAGATCTACCACCTGGTAGCCAATGCCGAGTGAAAAGCTTGGGTTTTAGGGCGCGTGGAATCCCACATCTCGCGAAAAACCAGCGAGATACCCGGATTTCCTGTACGCAGCACAGTCTATTGCGGTCTTCAGCAAGGAAAGCTGCACACGTTGAACGAACAGCACGGTTTACAGCCGTGAAACCTTCTACGAAGGGGACGGCTTTAGAGTCTGCGTAAAAGTCGTTGAACCTCGAGAAATCAGTGCCTCGGGGGCTGAAGCCCTTCCCTTCACTCACTGCTTATGGCACGGGTAAACCACGTGCCTTCAATGCACGTGGCCTACACTGCGGCATACGGATCTCGGCATCGCTTTTCGCGAGATGTGGGATTCCAGTGCCCTGTCCTGGCGACTCTTAACTCCTGGAAGGCAGGCGGTTGAAGAGTAAGTGCGACAGGACTGCTGGATAAAGTTTAAAGTGGAGTCAACTCCATGGATGGCGTAGCTACACAGCAAGAGGACAACGATAAAGGTCCGGGGATGATGGGCCTCATCCGCGAACTGCTGCGCCCTTACCGGGGCAGTCTGGCCATCATTCTTACGGCCATGATCGTCCAGAGCGCGATGACGCTGGCCGCGCCGTGGCCGCTCAAGATCATCCTCGACAACGTAATCCTCGGCCGCAAGCTAAATCCATGGATGGACCGACTGGCTGAGTCCGATGCTGCACCCATGGCCACCGCGTGCATCTTGCGATGTTGGCAGCGGTTGCCGTGGTCCTCATCGCCGTTTTTAACGCCTTGGCATCGTACCTCGCCAATTACTTCACCGAGAGCGTGGGCCAGTGGGTAGCCAACGACCTCCGCATGCGGACCTACCATCATCTGCAATACCTTTCCCTGCGCTACTACGACACCCACCAGTCCGGCGTCCTGCTGAGCACGATTACCGCCGACGTGCTCACCATCCAAAACTTCGCCTCCTCGGCCACCCTGGGCATTGTGGTCGATATGATCACCATCCTGGGCATGCTGGTGATCATGTTCTGCATGAACTGGGACTTTACCTTGATCGCGGTCGCAGTGACGCCGTTGATGCTATTGCTTGCCTCCCGGTTCAAGAAGGCGGTCAAGAAGTCCACCCACGAAGTACGCAAGCAGCAGAGCAATATCGTGGCGGTAGTTCAGCAGGATCTCGAATCCATACGCGTGGTCACGGCCTTCGGACGGCAGGAACTGGAACAGGAAGCACTCCAGGCGGTCAGCCATGCAACCGTGGCTGCGGCGCTCAAGGCGCGTCAGGTCAAAGCCCTGCTATCGCCCCTCGTTTCCATCATCGTGGCATGCTGTGTTGGCTTCGTGCTCTGGCGCGGCTCCCTGCTCATTCTGGCCGGATGGATGACGGCCGGGGAATTAACCGTCTTCCTCTCTTACCTGGGTTCGTTTTTCAAGCCGGTGAAGGACCTTGCCAGCATGAATAACTCCATTGCCCAGACTGCGGTGGCCGTGGAACGCATTCGGACGATTCTCGATGCCGACGCCATACTTCCGGAAAAGCCGGATGCGCGCGAACAGGCGATTCGCGGGGAAATCGTCTTCGATCATGTGGCCTTCGCCTATGACGAAAGCTATCCCGTGTTGCGCGATGTAAGCTTCACCGTCAAGCCCGGACAGATGATCGGCGTAGTCGGGCCCACGGGTGGCGGCAAATCCACGATCATGAGCCTGATTCCCCGGTTTTACGATCCCAGCGCAGGCAAAGTTCTGGTGGACGGCATCGATGTGCGCGATTATCGATTGCAGGCCTTGCGCAACCAGATCGGCTATGTGCTGCAGGAGACCGTGCTCTTCCGCGGGATCCGTGCGGGATAACATCGCCTACGGCCGTGCGGGCGCCACCGACGAGGAGATTGTCGAGGCCGCGAAGCTGGCCAACGCGGACGAGTTCATCTCCCGCATGCCCAACGGCTATCAAACCGTTCGTCGGCGACCGCGGCGACACCCTCTCCGGCGGCCAACGCCAGCGTATCGGCATCGCGCGCGCAATCATACGCAATAACCCGATCCTGATTCTCGATGAACCGACCGCAGCCCTGGACACCGAATCGGAGAGACTGGTTATCGAAGCCCTGGAACGATTGATGAAAGGACGAACGGTACTCACCATTGCCCACCGGCTGAGCACCATCCGCGATGCGGATAAAATCATCGTGTTGAAAGACGGCGTGGTCGCAGAGCAGGGGACGCACGATCAGCTGCTGGCGATGGGCGGAACCTACGCCGAGTTGTATAGTGTACAGTTCGATACAACAGCGGCCAAGGCCGCACCCTAGAGGCAGAGAAACCCCGATATGTCCCGTAGCTTGATCGTTCTCCCGGATGATTCTGTTCAGCCGATTCTGGACGCGATCGATGGCGCGACCAAATCACTGCGCATCAAGATGTTTATCTTTACCGATCCATCCTTGCTGGATGCGGTGATTGCCGCCCATCGCCGGGGGGTCAACGTGCGCATCATGCTGAATCCCAAGCGCCGAAGTGGTGTTTCGGAAAATGATGAAAGCCGCAGCAAGCTGGAGGCAGCCGGCATCGAGGTGCGCGACAGCAATCCGGCCTTTGATCTTACCCACGAAAAGTCAATGGTGGTGGACGATAAGACCGCATTTGTCAAGTCGCTGAATTGGCAGACCAAAAATTTAACCGGCACTCGCGACTATGCCATCATCACCAGGCACGCGCACGAAGTAGAAGAGATTATCAACGGCTTCGAAGCCGATTGGAACCGCCAGGATTTCGCATCCAAGCACCTGATCTGGTGCCGTGGCAACGGCCGGGAGCGGATTACCCAGTTCATCAACCAGGCCAAGCACTCGTTGTGGTTACAAAATGAGCGCTACCAGGATCAGATGATGATCGAGTGCCTGGTGCGGGCCAAAGAACGGGGAGTAAAAATTCACGTGATGGCGCGGCCCGCGCACACGCTCAAGAAGGACAAATTGATCGAGGGCGTAGGCGGGCTCCGCATTCTGCGTGACGTGGGCGTCAAGATACGCAAGCTGAAGAAGCTAAAGCTTCATGCCAAAATGCTGCTGGCCGATGGAGAACGGGCCATTATCGGCTCCATCAACCTGGCGCCCGGCAGCTTCGACAGCAGGCGCGAATTAGCCATCGAGGTGGACGATAAGCATATCGTGGACCGCCTGCACGAGATCGTGAAGCGCGACTGGAAGAACGCTCATCCGATGGACCTCTCGGACGAAGGACTGCTGGCTGACCTGGAGAAGCACGGGGGCAAAGGCCTCGAAGAGATCGGACTCGAGGACGAGGCCTAGACTGTGCTTGAACCCTATATCTGGGAAAAGGACGCCGGCCTGAGTATCAGGCTGGCGATGTTGCTCACGATCGCCTCGGAGCTGTATTTGGGCTGAGCCGACAGCTTTTTCCATTGCGGATCATTACGAAACGCGTCCCACTTCACATCGATCTCCGATATGTCGGGATAACTGACCATATAGGTCAACTGGGGCAGGCGAGGTCCAATCAACGTGTCGCCGAAAAACACTTGCCAGAAGCCGGCGCGGGCAAAGATCTCAAACTCACCGTTATGGAACATATCCACTTTGCGCACATGATCCTGCTGCGTTGGACTTTCGTAGGTGCGCAGCTGAAAGACTCGTTTGCCGTGCTGCGCGGTAGCGGGCGGCAGCACCAGCTTCGGCCAGCCTTCAAACGCGATCATGAGCGAGCTCTCGATCCGCAGGAAACCGGGCGCGGTCGCCGGCGCGCTCCAGAAGGGCGCCGCGGCCTTCATAAATTCCTCATCCTTTGCCAGCTGCAACTCGGCAGTAGCCAGTGATTCCAGCGTGGTTGAGGGGATAAGCAGGTAGAGGGCAGGGGTCTCGGGGCCAAGGTCGAGATTGAAGGCGCCGATGGGTGAACAACCCATCCGGTTGAGCGCAGGAATCAGGGCATCGGCCAGGTAGCTCTGCAGCAGCTTACTTTCCGGCCCTGACTGCAGCTGGTACTTGCGCAGCTCATAGTACTCGCGGGCCTTGCCTGCAGGCGCCTGAGCCTGCCCATCGTTCGGTGCCAAGGCAACAGCCGCTGCGGCCAGCGACGAGGTCAGGAAATGGCGTCTTTGCAAAGCTCCTCCAACGAAAGGAGAATTTTAAAGCATTTCCTCTGTTACTGTGGCGTGGCCGGAATTAACGCGTGGAGAAAGGGGACATACATGCAAAGGCGTGAACTTCTCAAGTTTGGAGCGGCCCTTGCCGGCGCATGGGCGACTGGCCGAGCCGGCGACGCCCTTCCCCCAGCGATACCGATCATCGACACCCACATTCACCTCTTCGATCCGGGGCGTGCAGGGGGCGTTCCCTGGCCTGCGAAAACTGACACCGCGCTCTACAAAGCTGCCCTGCCCGAGCGATACCAGAGCCTTGCAGGCCCGTTTGGAGTGGTTGGTGCGATCGTGATCGAAGCCAGCAACCTGTTGAGCGATAACGATTGGGTGCTCAATGTAGCGGCCAACCATCCCATCATCGTGGGTATGGTCGGCGACCTGATTCCGGGTACTCCTGCGTACCAGAAGGACCTCGACCGGCTCCACGCGAACCCTCTCTTCCTCGGAATCCGCTATGGCAATCTATGGGACCGGGACCTGGCCGTCGATGCCAAGAAGCCTGAATTCCTTCCCGGGCTGAAGATGTTGGCGGAGCGAGGCCTGGTGCTCGATAGCGCCAATCCCGATCCCAGTCTCATCCGGGCAATCGCCGGCGTGGCGGACCATATTCCCGAGTTGCGGATCGTAATCGACCATCTACCCAGTGCACGCGTGCCCACCGAGGCAGCCGCCCGCGATGAATATTGGTCGCTTCTGCGGCACTTGGCGCAAAACAAAAACGTCTTCGTCAAGCTTTCTGAAGTAATCGCCGCGCGCACCGAACAGTCGGGCGGTCCTAACTTTGCCCAGGAGACGCTCGGCGCCCTTTGGGACGTCTTCGGTGAAGATCACGTTCTCTATGCCAGCGACTGGCCGAATAGCGACCATCACGCAACCTACACGGAGACCATCTCAATCGTGCGCGACTTCGTTAAGCCTAAGGGGCGCAAGGCCGAAGAGAAGTTTTTCTGGAAGAACTCGGTTGCCGCCTACCACTGGCGGCGTCGTCAGCCAGATCAACCCACGTTGCCGCAAAAGGCATGATCGGTTCACAGCTCACGGGGAGACAATGGGCAGAATGAGCGCCGAAGGGTATTTGGCATCGTGATAGATCGTATTTGTCGCCTTGACTGACGTCTGATCGTCGGCGGCGCTCTTGCCCGTGTTCAGATTTCGGTCGAAACGAGGAAAGTTGCTGCTGCTGACCTCCAGGCGAATCCTGTGCCCCTTGAGGAAGACGTTGCTCGTGGACCACAGATCGATATGGAGCTGATAGACCTTGCCAGGTTCCATGGCTTGCGGCTTGCCATCCGAGTCCCGGTAAACTGCGCGGACAATGCCTTCGGTCAGATTTTGCGCATAGCCATTGGGCCACACGTCGACCAGCTTTGCCGTGAAGTCGGTGTCGACAGCTGAGGAGCTGGCGTAGAGTTCCATCGTCACTGGACCTGTCACCTCAGTATCCTGCGTAAGCTGGGGAGTCGAGTAGGACAATACATCGTCGCGGGCTTCGACAGGGCGCTGATCCCGAGGCCCTGCGGGAAGATGCTCGGGATCACAGCATAAGGGGCCGCCCACAGTCGGCGCCGGCTTCATCGGATCGTATACATAGCTCTCTGATCCCTCGCCCGAAGCCGTGCGAGTCGACAGCACTCCGGCGGAGGATGGGCCCGCGGCCTTTTCTCGTGATTCCAGGAAATATTTCGTCTCCCGGGCGCGCGCAAGAGGCCATGCATCCTCGTCTCGCCAAACATTGGTGCCCATCACGAATATGCGCACTGGCTTGCCAGTAGCGAGGCGATTTTTTACACCGTGGAAAAGATAGTCGTACCAAAGCAGAATGACGTCGTTTTCGTCGTAGTCAGAAGCCGCCGGGCCAAAATCCAAATCACCGATTTTTCTGCCGGAACCGGCGTGTCCTCCGATCACCACCAGCAGCTTTTGATCTCTTCTAGCGGAAGCGTTTCCCGCCTTGGATAGCATGCCCTGGTAATTCTTTAGCGAGCCACCCTGGAATATGTCGTACCACGCCGCAACCGTGAGCGCTGGGACCTGGATCGATGGGTAATTCTCCTCGATCGACCAACGCTTCCAATAGTCGTCGTAATCAGGATGAGCAAGCCAATCCAGAAAATAGGGCGCCGCCACATGCTTCAGATCATCCTGGCTGGGCGAGAAATTCAGATTGAAAAGTGGGTATTTTGTCAGAGGCAGCACCTCCGCCCCTACTCTTGCGTTGGTATCAGCCTTGACGATGCGGGTCATCGTGTCCTGTGCCAGGCCGGAGGTCCAAGACTCATTGAACCACTGTTCAAATGCGCCTCCCTGGTAGGTCCACCCATTGTGGTAGTTGCTCGCCGTGACCACGGGACAGATGCCGGCCAAGTGGGGTGGATGACTGATGGCGGTGAGCATCTGTGTCGCGCCTACATAGGAACCGCCGAACATTCCCACTCTGCCGTCGGCATGAGGCAATAAGGCTGCCCACTCGACCGTGTCATAGCCATCCTCTGACTCGTGCTTGAACGGGTACCACTCACCCTCGGAGGTGTAGCGCCCGCGCACATCCTGAATCACCACCACGTAGCCTTTCGCTGCTGCCCTCATCCCGAAGGCGAAACCACCGTTCTTGTCGTATGGCGTGCGCTCCAAAAGCACTGGAAATTTGCCCTCACTGCGGGGCCGGTAAATGTCCGCCCGCAATGTGACCCCATCGCGCATGGCCGCGGGCACCCCGCGTTCCACCACGACCTCATACGTTTGCTGGCTTTCCTGAGCCCAGCCATGAGAGGCCGGCGCGGCAAGCATCGCCAGGATGACGAGAGAAACTTTGATTCGCATGCAGCTCCTCGGCGCATGAATTATATTGCCGTGCCATTAGAACACGGGACTAGCAGCCGAATCCGCTCCGCCGGAAGGAGCCATCAGCATCCATGCCAGCTACGCTAAAGGGAGTGGCCCTTCCTGGGGTCCAACTGTTTTGTCGCCCTTTTCTTCAGGCATTCTCGGAAAAGTGGTATAACCCGCCTGTATGGCTTTCCCTTCATCGCCTCATTCCCTGAGCCGCCGGCGGTTTCTGCGGCAAAGCTTTGCTTTCAGTGCCTTGGCCAGTCTTGGATCGTTCTCAGGCCTGGCTGATTCCGTGCCATCCGACCCGGCGGCCGCGCAGCTGTTGGTGCTGGGCGATTGGGGATATGAGAACCCCGCGGCGCAATCCCAGGTGGCAGCGGGCTTGCGCGCGTATGCCAAACAACATTCGGTTCAACCACAGGCGCTGTTTATGTTGGGAGATAACTGGTATGGCGAGTTGGCGGGGGGCGCCCACTCCACGCGCTGGCAAACACACTTCGAAGAGATGTACCCCGCCAGCGACTTCCCTTGCCCTGCGTATGCCGTGCTGGGAAACCACGATTATCAGCGATGGCCTGAAAGCAAAGTGGATGCGGAACTGGAGTACGCGCGCAGCGGTCGCAGCGGGGGCGCCGCTACCCGCTGGACAATGCCCGCGCGCTGGTATCGCTTTGAGTTTCCCGCGAAGGATCCACTGGTCACATTCCTGGCGCTCGATAGCAACATGCCCCGTGCGGACGGCAAGCAAGGTCTCGGGCGGGATTTCACTCTGACCCCGGAACAACAGGCAGAGCAGCTGGCATGGTTCGAAGCCGAGCTAAAGCGCCCCCGCACTACTCCCTTTCTGGGGGTCATCGCACATCATCCCGTCTACTCGGATGGGCCCCACGGAGACCATCCGGTGCTGATTCGCGACTGGGATCCGCTATTCCGCAAGTATGGTGTGGACCTTTACATGGCGGGCCACGACCATGACTTGCAGCACCTGGAGTTTGAGGGGCATCCGACCAGCCATTTCCTTTCCGGCGGTGGCGGCGCGGATTTGTACTCGCTCAAGGTTGATCCCGCGCAGCGCGGGCCCTATGCGCAGAAGGTTTACGGATTTAGCCATATCTCGGTAACAGCGCACCTGATGACCCTGCGCCACCTGGACCAGAATGGCGGCACGATGCATGCCTTCACCAGGACGCCTGCGGGTAAGATCGCTATCGTGAGTTAGAGGCGGCCGAGTTTTGCTACTGCTCCGACCCGGGAGGCGATGACAGGGCCCACGCGCGATGACTCCTATATCGGCTTACTCAGCGGCGATTACGTTATAGTGGCGAACAAGGATACCGATCAGCTTGCCAAGGAGCTGCCGAATCTCGATCTCACCCAGGGTTGGCTCGTCCGTAAGGACGCCGATGCCAGCAAAAACCCCAGGAAGAAACCGTAGAGTGAGCTTTCGCATGCCGGCCAGGGCCGCGACGATTCTTATTTTGGCCTCTGGCCTGATTGCGCTGCACGGGCAAGTGTCGGTCGACAGTGGAACGAGTGCGCCTCTTGCTCCCGCCACCCTCCCAGGCAAGGGCCTGGCCCAGCACGCCTTTCTTTATGCCGGGGAATCGCATGATCGCAGGATCTTTATTGTGCGCGAGGGAAAGATTGCCTGGAGCTATGACGATCCGGCAGGCAAAGGCGAGATCAGCGATGCGGTGATGCTTTCCAACGGCAACATTCTCTTTGCCCATCAATACGGCGTCACCGAGATTACGCAGGAGAAGAAAGTAGTCTGGAACTATGATGCTCCGCGAGGTCATGAGGTCCATACCGCTGTACCCATCGGCATGGATCGCGTGCTCTACATCGAGAATGACGACCCCGCTATGCTCCGGGTGGTGAATATCGTTACCGGCGCCACCGAAAAGGAGTGGAAGCTGGCGGTGAAGCAACCGGTCAGCGTGCATGCGCAGTTCCGTCATGCCCGCCTTACCAGCCAGGGAACGCTCCTGGTGGCTTCAATGCAGCTGAACAAGGTGGTGGAACTTGACTCCGACGGGAACGAGCTATGGTCGTTTCCGGCAGTGAGCCCGTGGGGGGTCACGCCGCTTGAGAACGGAAATGTACTGATCACGGATCGGCTCGGGGTGCGAGAGGTGACGCGCCGTGGAGATTCGGTTTGGACCTTCGCCCCGTCCGATGTGCCGGGCTACACTTTTGCCAACTTGCAGCAGGCGTGGCGGCTGCCGAACGGGAATACTCTGGTCAATAACTGGGTCAACGAATGGAACAAGTCCTCGGTGAACGGTCCGGGAACAGTGCAGGCCTTGGAGTTGACACCGGCGAAACAGGTGGTGTGGGCGCTGCGGGCGTGGACTCCGCCGGCGAACCTGGGCCCCGCCACCACCATCCAGATTCTCGATGAACCTGCAAAGCCCGAGGATGTTCATTTCGGGGAAATTCACTAGCGCCGCCGCGCTACTGGATCCCGCCCTTCCGGACTTGTTCCGAGCTCGACGCCGATCTGCGAGCGTGTAGCCCAATAGACGCGAGCATTCGCTCTCACACTACATCGATCTGGTACGACCGCGAAGCAGGTTGCTTAGCGAAATGGCCGCTATTTCTCGCTGCTGGGCGGTACCAGCCCCTTCAATCGCAGGTATAACGCCAGCGTGGCGTATTGCTCGTTGTCATGGGAGACGTTCCCCCACAACATGCTCAAGCGCGACCGCTTCGCCGGGCCAGCCTGCAGCATCTCTGTCATGTTGGCATCGGTCAAACCGGCATAGGCTTTGTCACACTCGGCAAAGGAAGCATTCAGCGCCTCCAGGATTGCAGCCTTATCCGCGGTGTCCGCCGGCACTTTCGGCGCCGCGCTGGGATCCACATGGTTCGCCGCGCCGCAAATGTGGCTCTGTGCCTCGATCACATGGTTCACCACGCGGGCGAAGGTTCGAATATCCGGAGTGGGCTTGTAGCTGTAATCCTCCGCCGGCATCTTCTCCGCCGCCTTGAGGATGTTCGGTTTGACTCGCGCGTAGGCCCCCTGCACCTCACTCGCCAGCGGGCTCCCCTGACCCCAAGCCGCTCCCGAAAACATCAACCCTGCCACTGCACATACAATCCCCATCCGCCGCATCTTCACCTTCCTCCCGGTGCCAACCAGCCTACCTAGGCCCGGATCACTACACAAGTGCGAAACTTATGCGGGAGGATTCTCTTATGCGGCTAACGATTTGTCTGCTGTGGGCAGCGACGGTCGCAGCGCTTAGCGGCGCCGCTGTTGCCCAGGAACCTTTCGTGCATGGGCTGTGGGTATGGAAGACCGCTTCGCTCCTCACCGCACCCAACAGCGGTGAGGCCTTGCGCGATTTCTGCCGGGCGCAAACAGTCAACGAGGTTTACCTCTCCTACTCGCCGGACAAAGCCGATGCAACGGAAGAGGCGGAGGTCGCCGGGGTCATCGCGTTGCTCCATCGATCCGGGATCCGGGTCGAGGCGCTGCTATCGAGCGTGAATGCCGATGAGCCCGGCGCCCACCGGGAAAAGCTGCTCGACCATGTTCGGGCGGTGCTCGAGTTTAATCGTAAGCATGCGCGCAGTGGATTCGATGGCGTCCACCTCGACGTGGAGCCGCAACAGCGCCCGGAAAACAAGGGCCCAGGAAACCTGGGGTTCCTGCCCGGCTTGCTGGAAGCCTATCGCGACGTACGCGCGCTAGCCGAGCAGAACCGGATGACCGTCAACGCGGACATCCCCAACAAATTTCTCAAGGGCGACCTGGGCCAACGCCAGGCGCTGATGTCTTCCCTGCCGCGGCTGACGCTGATGCTGTACGAGCTAAGCAATCCGTCCGACGGACAGAGCACCGCCGCCCAGGCGGATAAGCTTCGCCAAGCCAGCGAGAACTACTTCAACATGGCATACCAGGGATTGAGTCAGGCTCACCTGGCAAAAATGGCTATTGGCCTGCGCACTCCCGACTACCAGAGCCAGCTCCCCAACATGCTCAAAACCGTACAGCAGGATTTGAGCGGCAACCCGCACTACCTGGGCTGGGCGTGGCACTCCTACAATGACGCCAACTAATACATATACGGTTACATTTATCGTCTACTGGCCCGCATTCGCCTCCGCCGGCAAAGCCCAGGCGAAGAGCACCCCTCCACTGGTGTTTAATACATATTGCCGCCCGTTGAGCAGGTAGCTGATAGGTGAGGTGTCAATGGACGCGCCTGAGCCGGCATGCCAAAGCGTTTTGCCCGTGCTGGTGTCAAGAGCAAGAAAATTGCCTTTGACATCGCCGGTAAAGGTGAGCCCACTGGCCGTGGTCAGGACTCCCGCACCCGGAGATCCGCGTCCCAAATCATGCGTCCACCGGATCTTGCCTGTCTGGTAATCGATCGCCTCGACGACGCCCTTACCCCACAGACCGTAATCGGCTCCGGCCCAGCCGTAGGTACCATCGGCTGGTTTGGCGAAATAGATGGAGTAGCTGGGGTGGGCGGAGACGATGAACAGTCCGGTCTTTGGGTCGAAACTGGGAGATCGAAAGTTGGCCATCCCACCCTCGTCAGGCGCTATCAAACGTCCATCGGGCGCTGGTTCCTTAGCCGGGTTGGGAATGGGACGCCCCTGCTTGTCAACCCCAAGCGACCAGTCAACCGGCCCAAACGGAACGGTGAGCAAGCTCTTGCCGTCGGTTCGATCGAGCACGAAAAAATAACCGTTGCGGGAACTCTGTAGCAGCATCTTGCGCGGCTTGCCGTGAAACATTCCGTCCACCAGCACCGGCGTTTCGGATGCATCCCAGTCATGCGTATCGTGTGGGGAGGGCTGAAAGGACCACACCAGTTTTCCTGTATCCGGGTTGAGGGCCACAATGCTGCAGGTATACAGATCCTCTCCAGGGCGGGTTGAGGCGGTGAGAACCGGCGTAGGGTTTCCAGTTCCCCAATAAACCAGGTTGAGTTCAGGATCGTAGGTGCCCGTCATCCATGAATTGCCGCCGGTCGCTGCTCCTGGTGTGCCCAGAGGCGGCGTGGCATCCCATTGCCACTGCATCTTCCCGGTCTCTGGATCGATAGACTGGATGTATCCCACCAGGTTATCGAAATCGCCTGAGGTGCCAACCAGCACATGATTGCGCACAACCAGCGGCGCCATGCTGGTCCAATATCCCTTGGTAGAATCAGCGACCGGCACGATCCAGCGCACGCTGCCATCTTTGGCGTTGAGCGACACCAGGTGCCCATCCGGGGTCAGGAAGTACAGCCAATCCTTGTACATCGCGAGCCCGCGGTTGCCAATATGCAAGCCTTGATTGGGCGGGTAGGTGTAGCGCCAGAGCTGGTGGCCAGACAGCGCATCGACCGCCCAGACGTTGTCGGGCACCGTAAAGTACAGCACACCATCGACCATCAATGGAGTGGATTTGATTTCCGCGCTCTGGTGGCTCTGAAAAGCCCAGGCGAGAGCCAGCGTGCCGACATTCCGTGGTGTAATCTGTTCCAGCTTGCTGTGACGCTGCCCGTCATACGTGCCGTGGTACATGGGCCAACTATCGGCCGGCGGATTGAGCAGCACGGCATTGTCTACCCCTTGCGCCCACAGCGGCCCGGAGAGAGAGAGTAAAAGAGCACTGATCAGCAGCTTCATTCGTCTTTGAGCCTATCAGGCCAACGTGACTTTCAGGGCGATGGCCATATCAGACAGCTTGGCTGCCGGCATGCGTACCTTCAAACCGTGGTTGTCCTGCTTCCAATGCAGCTTGTCCTGGTATCCAAGCAATTGCACGTTGAGGATCTTCCCCGGCTGCTGCGGACTATCGGCCGCCAGCGGCTTGATGACAAATTCGCCGGCTGGTATCCCCATGACGTAGGCGTACAGCAGCTTTCCCTTAGTGGTGAAGCGCACATCCTGCGCGGTCAACCCAGGCTGTTTGCTCTCATTGAAGCCGCTTTGGGAAACCACCACCTCGGTCGATGGCCCGTCGCCATAGATCTTCCATGGGCGTGAACCGTAAATCCCTTCGCTGTTGACGGCCATCCAGCCGGTGATCCCCTCCAGCACCTTCACCTCCTCCGCGTCCAGTTCACCGCTGTTCGGCAAGGGAAAATTCAACAGCAGATTGCCGTTCTTGCTGACGATGTCCACCAGCAGATCAATTACTTTCTTGGGGGTTTTGTAGATCTGTCCTCGCTTGTAATGCCAAACGCCAATGCAGGTGTCGGTCTGCCATGGGTCGGGCGAGATGGCGTCGGAAACCCCGCGCTCATGGTCCACGATACAGGTCCCGACCGTGCAGTCGCTGGCCACCTTGCTGCAGTAGACGGCTTCCACCTTGCCGCTGTTCAGGCTGGCGCTCACGTTATAAACCTCAGCCACGGTGGCTAATCCATATTCGTCAAACGGAATGCCGCCATCGGTATAGAGCAGATCCGGCTGATGCTGGTCGATGAGATCTTTGATGCGGTTGAAGTACTCCAGCTTCCACTCGTCGGGCGCAACGCGTCCCATGGCCTTCGCGGTCTTGGCAAAGTCAGGAGGCATCAACGTGTAGCTGTGATACAAGTCAGCAAATAAAGGATTGGTGCCCTCGTAGGATTTTCCGGCCAATGGTCCCGTGGTGTCGCTGGTGTGCGCCGGGGCCAGCCAGTCGAAGCTATTGGAGAGGTGTTCGCTGACTCCAAAGCGCAGTCCCCGCTTGCGCGCGGCCTGCTTATAAAGACCGACGATGTCTCGCATGGGCCCGGTGGCGGTCGCGTTCCACCGGGGTTGATACTTCGAATCCCACATATCGAAGTTGTCATGGTGAACGCCCATACTGACGAAATACTTAGCGCCTGCCTTCACATACAGGTCCATCAAATGCTCCGGATCCCACTTGTCGCCCTTGAACAACGGAATCAGGTCTTTGTAGCCGACCTTGGAGGGATGTCCGTAGGTCTTGAGGTGATACTCGTATTGCGGACTGCCCTGGATATACATATTGCGCGCGAACCAGTCGCCATCTTCGACGCCGGACTGTGGTCCCCAATGGGACCAGATACCGAATTTTGCATCGCGGAACCACTCCGGGACCCGGTAGGCGTCGAGCGAACCGCGGGTCGCCTGGAAAGGTCCTGAACTGAGAGGAAGCGTAGGCGTCTGGCCCAACGCGCCTCTTGTCCCGGCCCAAGCAGCCGAGTAGCCCAGCAATTTAATTGTGTCGCGCCGCGTAAACCGCATGAGAGAAGCCGCCTCCACTTCTTCACCTTGGTTATATCTACTCTATCAACCCCGGCGGACCGGCACCGGAAGCGGTCTTGAACGCCGAAAAAGTGCGATAGACTGAATTTTCCACTCTGTCAGATACATTTTGGTCGCTCCCCGCCAGGGGAGCGGGATCGCTCAGTATCATCGGGACCCTATAGCATTTTCCCTAATGGTGTAGACCGGAAAACTGCACGTGACGCGGCCATTCCGTCAAAGAATGGCCGCACATAACCGGCCTCACCAGACCACAGTATTAGGGAAAATGCTTAATCGAACTGATCGGCGCCCCCGGATTTCCTGTGGAGCTTGGTGGGGTCGGCGAACATCATGCGGCTTTCCTCACTGAAAGCCGCACACGCAGTCGTGGGATGGAGCCACGTACAGGAAATCCGGGTCGCTGCGGCCCATGCAACGGTACGGCGAATTCTTTTCCGGAAAGGGAAACAAATACGATGGCGGTTAGCAGACGGGAATTCTTGAATCGTGTAGGACGGGCAGGCGGATACAGCGCCGCGTTCCTGATGATGCAGGGCATGGGTCTGATGCCGGCGGCTGCTGCGCAGGCCGAGCCAGCGGCGCCAGGCTCCGGCAAAGGAGTGAAGGCAGTGATCCTGGGCGGAGGGATCGCAGGGCTGGTGGCAACCTACGAGCTCCGCGCCCTGGGATACGAATGCACACTTCTCGAAAGCCGGCCAGAGGCCCGGAGGAAGAAACTGGACGGTCCGCCGTGGAGACAAAGTTACCTTTCTGGACGGAACCACGCAGACCTGCTCGTGGGACGAGGGGCACTATCAGAATTTTGGACCGGCGCGGCTGCCCTCCGTTCATCACACCATGCTGGGCTACTGTCAAAAGCTGGGGGTGCCGCTCGAGGTGGAGGTGAATATGTCACGCTCCGCCTTCCTGCAAAACGATAACGCGAACGACGGCAAGCCGATGGTCTTGCGCCAGGTCGAAAACGATACCCGGGGACACGTAAGCGAGCTGCTGGCAAAGACCATCAACCAGGGAGCGCTCGACCAGGATCTATCCAAGGAAGACCGTGACCGGATGCTGAGCTTCTTGCGAACTTACGGCCCGCTGGACGACGCGGGCAAGTACGGTGGCAGCGATCGCGCAGGTTACGCCGAAATGGCAGGCGCAGGCGACCAGACGGGCGTGTTGAGCAAGCCCATCGACATGCACACGCTGCTGGACGAGGACTTCTGGCAGAGCATGCTCTTCGATGAGCAGTTCGATATGCAGGCCACCATGTTCCAGCCGGTGGGTGGAATGGATCGCATTCCCTATGCGTTCGCCAAGGCTCTGGGTGACGTGGTGAAGTACGACGCACCGGTCACGGAAATTCGCAAGACCGCGAAGGGCGTCAAGATCGGTTATACGAGTCATGGCTCAGCGCGGGTGATCGAGGCGGACTATTGCATCTGCGCGATGCCCCTCACCATTTTGAAGAAGATCCCCAACGACTTCAGCGCGCCGTATAAGAAGGTGGTCGACGAGTGTACGTATTCCAGCGCCTACAAGATCGCGTGGGAAAGCCGCAGATTCTGGGAGCAGGACTACAACATCTACGGCGGTCTGGAGTTCGTCAACGTTGGATGCAGCCCCATCTGGTTTCCTTCCGCGGGCTTGTTTACCCCACGCGGCGTGCTGGTGAGCGGATACACCGATGAGTCGCGCTCCTCGTTGGGAGGACTCACCATGGAGCAGAAGTTCGCAGAGAGCCGCAAGTCCATCGAGCGGCTGCATCCCGGCCACGGCAAGGAGCTGGAGAAGCCGATGTACGTGAGCTGGGGCCAGATCCCGCATAACGAGGGTTCGTGGATCAGGGCGTATGGGCCGGGACAGGAGAGGTGGCAACCATATGGTCTAACCCGGCAGACGGGTGGGGCACGCCATCCAGCCGCGGCGCGCACGCAGATCAATCCGGGCTACGAGACGCTCATCGAGCCCGATGGGCCGATCATCTTCGCGGGTGACCACGTGAGCCACATCGTCGCCTGGCAAGAGGGAGCGGCGCTGAGCGCGCTGCGAGCAGTAGCGCAAATGAACGACAAGGTGAAAGCGGCGAGGCTGGCGGGCGGGTTTTCCAAGCCGAGTTGAGGAACCCCATAGGACTACTAGGACGGGTGCCCCTCGTTCGCCAAGGCGTACGTGGGCAGAAAATGACGGGCGAAGCCCCGCCATGTTTTTGCCACACCGGCAACAAATGCTGGGTGCCCCACATCTCGCTCGTTTTTCGCGAGATGTGGGGCACCCGATCCTTCGTTAGGGAACGAGAGGCAGACCACTGGTGGGTCTGAGTTCGTAAGTGAGGTTCTCACGCAGACTCTTAAAGGCAGTGCCCTTCACAGGACGAGCGAGTCCGCAGCGCATGCACTACGGACTCAAAAATGCAGATGCGCCTTCCGCCCCGCTCCAGCGATAACGCCACTGCTTCTGTGCGCTTGTTTTCCCACCTGCCTGCCAGCGCTCAGGGGTGCTGGTCTCCAGCCAATCGAGCGGCCTCGCGGTAGCCCCGCCGCCGGCCACGGTCGCGAAAGCTTGACGCAGCGCTGCTCGCTGCTCCTGTCCCCGCGCTGGCGGTCCCGCGGAGACCATCGTAGCCGTCCCGCTCCGCGCCAGCACTTCGAGCCACTGCCGGTTAAACTCCCATGGGACCGCCTCCGTAATGCCCACCAGATCCGCGTCCAGGGTGTAAAACGTTCCATGCTGAGGCAGCCGGAAGGCGAGCGTGTTCACGCCCATGCGCCGGGTGCGCTCCCACTGGCGGCCGCTGGTGTCGTCGCCCGTGCGCTGCAGGTCGAAGATGCCCTGGCCCAGGTGACCGACGGTATTGCAGCCATCGAGCAGTACCCGCTCGCCGGCCGTCTCGCGCAGCAGCGCATAGAGCTCCGCGATCACCTCAGCGTTCGTCCGGCTGCGGTCGTGGAGCGACCATCCGGGCAGCGTCGGTTGAGGCCCCATCTCGAAGCCCCACTGCCCCAGCAGGTCGTAAGTACTAAAGTCATGCTTCACCATCTCGTAACCCCAGCCCGTCGCCTCGCGCATCTTGGCTCGGATTTTCTCTTGCGCCTCGGGGTGCGTCGGATCGTAGGCCAGCTCGCGCGCCCGCTCCGTCCTCTCCCCAAACCGCGCATCGGGCAACAATCGCCCGCGCGCAGCATCGTGCGGCGCCTCAAGCGGCCGGATCCAGATTCCCGGCCGTGCCGTACGCTGTTTGATTTCGCGCGCCAGCTTTCCCATGTCCGGCCACGCGGCCGTGCCGTTGCTCCAGCCGCCATCGACTACCGAGAAGGGCCGCGCACCTCCGCCAGGGGAGAGTTCGGCGAGGAACTCCGTATCCCGCAGGATTGTCTCCGCCGTGCTTCGCCCATAGCTGTAGCACCAATCGTTCGCGCCATAGATAGGCACAATCGGCCGCGATGCGCGTGCGCACATACTCCGGCAAAGCCCCGCGACTGCGTCCTGTGCATTCTCGCCATCGACCCCGCGACGGGTGACCACCGTCGCCATGGTCAACTTTCGTTGACCGAGTTCGACGCCGTCTCCGCCGTTGGTTACGTTCAGCCACAGCGAAACGCCTTCCGGATCAAGCTGCCAGAAGCACAGCGCGGCCGCGTCTGTCTTTACGCCGTAGCCATGGCACGTCACGCCATCGTGGGTGGCGAAGTACCATGGCATCACGCGTTCCGGAATCAGGTTGCGCCAGCCCAGGTCTCCATAGCTGCGCTCCCACGCATCGCCCAGAGCGCGCAGCTCCGGAGCCACTTGCGCTTGCCACCGCACATGCACCGCAGCGATTTGGGTCGACGGCGCAGCAAGCGTCAGCACCAGCGCATCCTGTTCCACTGTGCTTTCGACCACAACCTGTCCACCGCGCCACTGCACGCCGGTAGCTTGCAGCGGGATTCTGCCCACGGGCAGCGTCCGCTCGAAACGTGCGTATGCCGTCACTCCATCCGGCGGACGGAGCAGCTCGAGAAACGAGGACGGCCTGGTCTGAGCGGCCGCCGTTTGGCCGGCCGCTGTGACTACGGTTAAACCGCCAACCGCAGCAGCACCCTCGCGCAGAAATGACCGCCGCGTCAGTTGCTCCGATTTGCTCTGTAGGTCCTTCTTCATGATTGCAGCGCAAAAGTCACGATCAGCGCTCTCGCAGCCTTATCTTCTTCAGCATCAGTTTAACCTCTAGTCTGGTCCCGACTCAGGGGATACGATGGAGTGCGCCAAGTGGTCATCTGCAACGGCGAGGTAGTAGCGGAAGACCGAGAAAGGATCGAATGACGATTGATAATCCGAACACGATGAAGGTGCTCATCACTGGCGGAGGGGGCTTTCTCGGAAGCAGACTGGCGCGCACGATCCTGCAACGTGGGCACCTTTCGGGCCGCCCAATCGCCGAGCTGGTGCTGGCCGATCTGGTTCCGCCCCCGCCCGACCTGGCGCGCGACGAGCGGGTCCGTGCCTCCATAGGCGCATTGATAGACCAGGCTAAGACCCTGGGGCAGGAGAATTTCGACCTGGTCTTCCATCTCGCCGCCGCCGTTTCCGCGGAGTGCGAGGCGAACCTCGATCTCGGTCTCCGCTCAAATGTGGATACCACCCGCGCTCTCCTTGACGCCTTGCGCGAAGGGGACCAGCCGCGTTTTGTCTTTTCCAGCTCGGTGGCTGTCTTCGGCGGCGACGTCGACCTGCCCATGCCGCGTGTCATTCACGACGACACCTTGCCTGTGCCGCAGACGTCGTATGGAGTGCAGAAATTTATCTGCGAACAACTGGTGGCGGACTATACCCGGCGCGGGTTGATTGACGGCCGTAGCGTGCGACTGATGACAGTAACCGTGCGCCCGGGGCGCCCGAATGCCGCCGCATCCGGCTTTCTATCCTCCATCGTGCGTGAGCCCTTGAATGGACAGCAGGCAGTGTGCCCGGTGTCACCGCAGACAGCCGTAGCCGTCGCTTCGCCGCAACGTGCGATCGAGGGTTTGCTCAAGGCAGCCGAGGCTACATCCGATGCATGGGGTGGCGGGACAGCCGTGAACCTGCCCGGCCTGACAGTTCGTGTCAGCGAGATGCTGGATGCTTTGGAAGTCGTGGCAGGCCGCGCGGCGCGCGAAAGGGTGCGCTTCGAAGAAAACGAAACCATAGCCACCATGGTGGGCGGATGGGCTTCCGCCTTCGAGAGCGCCCGGGCACGCCGCCTGGGCCTGGCGGCCGATCCTGATTTCATCTCAATTATTCGCCAGTTTCAGAAAGAGCAAGGACTTTAGTGGTGAGCGGTTCTGCGTCAGAGAGGCCGCCGGGCGCACCTATCCTCGGCTGCATCGCGGATGACTTCACCGGCGCTACCGATCTGGCAAACAACCTGGTGCGCGCCGGTATGCGGGTCGTCCTGACCGTGGATGTGCCCGCAGATGATGAGCAGGTCGATGCAGACGCTGTGGTGGTCGCCCTGAAATCGCGAACGGTAGCCCCTTCCGCGGCAGTTGAGCAATCCCTGCAAGCCTGCCGCTGGCTGCGTAAACAGGGTGCGGGTCAGATCTACTTCAAAATTTGCTCGACCTTTGACTCCACAGCCGCGGGCAACATTGGTCCGGTGATCGAGGCGCTGATGGATGAACTGGGCTGCGCCTTTAGCATTGCCACGCCGGCATTTCCTGAGAACGAGCGAACGGTCGTCCATGGACATCTGTTTGTTGGAAACACGCTGCTTTCCGACAGCGGCATGCGCCATCATCCCCTCACCCCAATGACCGATGCCAACCTGGTGCGCGTGCTGCAGGCGCAACTGAATCCCGCCAAAGGACGCAAAGTGGGGCTGGTGGACTACCGGGCAGTAGCGCAATCGGCAGAGGCAATCCGCAAGCGCATGGACAAGCTGCGAGCGGAGGGCATGGCGATCGCCATCGTCGATGCTTTGACCAAGGAGGACCTGGACCGGCTTGGCGAGGCGCTGCGGGACTCGTTATTTCTTACTGCCAGCTCCGGACTCGGCGACAGCCTGCCGCGCAATTGGGGTTTTACTCCGTCAACCCGCGTGAGCCTGCCGCCGGCCCGCGGACAAAAGGCCATCCTCGCAGGTAGTTGCTCGGTTGCCACCAACGGACAGGTGCAGCGCTTTATTCGTGACGGAGGCGAAGCCTACGCACTGGATCCGCTCCGGCTTGCGGCAGATATCGAGTTGGAAATCGCCCGCGTGCTGGCGTGGGCCGATGCCTGCTGGCGCAACGAAACCGCCCTGCCGTTGCTGGTCTACTCAACTGCTCAGCCTGCCGAGGTTGCGGCCGCGCACGCCCAACTGGGAGTCGCCCGGTCGGGCGCAATTGTCGAGCAGGCCATGTCGGCCTTGGCCAGCGCGTTCGTCCAACGCGGCGTGGGAAGCCTGGTCGTCGCAGGTGGAGAAACCGCGGGCATTTGCGTGCAAGCTCTCGAGATCCGGCAAATGCAGATTGGCCCCCAGATTGATCCCGGAGTGCCCTGGTGTTACGCCGCATCTTCCACTGCCGCCAACGGAGGTCTCCACATCGCTTTAAAATCGGGTAACTTTGGATCGCCTGACTTTTTCGATAAAGCCTTTGCCTTCGTCTTGTGACCTATGAACGAAATGGAACTGAGGCAAGAGATCTGTCGTGTGGGCCGCTCTCTCTTTGAGCGCGGCTACGTTCATTCCACGGCAGGAAACATCAGTGTTCGGCTGGCAGAGGGCTTTCTCATCACGCCCTCGGAGGCATGCCTGGGTTTCCTTAAGCCGGAGCTTCTCGCCAAGGTCGGAGCGGATGGTGTGCAGCTGAGCGGTGAACGCGCCAGCAAGACTCTGATGCTGCATCGGCGCATCTATGCCGCAGACCCGGACGCCGCCTGCGTGATTCATACCCACTCCACCCACCTGGTTGCGCTCACTTTGACGGGGGTTTGGAAGCAGGAGGATATCCTGCCGCCCATCACGCCGTATTACGTGATGAAGGTAGGTCATGTGCCGCTGATCGAGTATTACCGTCCTGGAGACGCGATGGTCGGTGAGCTGGTGGCCCAGGCGATCGAGACGATGCGGGCGCAGGGCACGCCTATTCGCGCGGTCATGCTGGATCGGCTCGGCCCCAACGTGTGGCACAGCACGCCTGCGGCCGCGATGGCCGCACTGGAAGAGCTGGAGGAAACCGCGCGGCTCTGGTTGCTCGCCGGCCGAAAGGCGGAGCCGCTTTCACCGCAGCAGATCGATCAACTGCGCCAGCAATTTGGCGCTTCGTGGTAGCTTCTCTTTTTAGGACTCAACGTGATGCCGCGCTTCGCCGCAAACCTTACCATGATGTATGGGGAGCATCCCTTCCCTGATCGCTTCGCTGCCGCCGCCAAGGATGGGTTTACGGCGGTGGAGTATCTCTTCCCCTACGAGTATCCGGCCAAGGACCTGGCCACGTGGCTGTGTGAGCACGGCCTGACCCAGGTGCTGCTCAACGCTCCACCCGGAAATTGGGCGGCAGGCGAGCGAGGCCTCGCTTCCCTGCCAGGCAAAGAAGCCGAGTTCCGTGCTGGAATACACACAGCTCTCGAATATGCGCAAACGTTGGGCTGCCCGCGGGTGCATGTCATGGCGGGGGTGGAATCCGCGGGGGTGGTTCGCGCTGCAATGCACAGCACCTTTAAATCCAACCTGGCCTGGGCCGCCGAACTCGCGGCGCATGCGGGCATTCAGTTGCTGATTGAACCGATCAACACACGCGACATGCCCGGATACTTTCTAAATCGCCAGGATGAGGCGCATGCGCTGGTCGACGAGATCGGCAGCCCCGCGCTCAAGGTGCAGATGGATCTTTATCACTGCCAGATTGTTGAAGGCGATGTGAGCATGAAGCTGCGCAAGTATTTGTCCGGCTCAGCGAAAAAAAACGTGGGGCATATCCAGATCGCGAGTGTGCCCGAACGCAACGAGCCCGACCGCGGGGAACTCAATTACGACTACGTCCTCGACCTGATCGACGAACTTGGTTACGACGGCTGGATTGGCTGCGAGTACCGGCCGAGGGCCGGGACCTCTGAAGGATTAGCCTGGCTACGCAAGCAAACTTGAAGCCACTCGCCTAACAGCCAAAGCCTGGGTGCCCCATATCTCGCTCGTTTTTCGCGAGATATGGGATACAACGACTGCTCATTCGACAGCGTTGGTGGTATCGACGACGCTAAGGGGCAAGGTTTGTTGTATCCCATATCTCGCGAAAAACAAGCGAGATACCCGGATTTCCTGTACGCGGGCCTAGGAGACGGCAACGTGTGCGGCTTTCATCGAGGAAAGCCGCATGGAGTGCATCAACGCCATAAACTTCACAGGAAATCCGGGGGTATGGGGCACCCAAGCTTTGGCTGAAGAGGAAAATCTGCGCTAAACCCCGGGCACCGGTGGGCAGCCCGGAAATTCAGCCAGGTAGCCATTCCCGATGTAACCCAAATACTCAATCCCAATCTTGCTGGTAAAGAATCCGTCCGCGGTCAAGTTGCGCAGGAACGAAAAGAACGCCACACCCTGGCTCAGGCTCGCGTCCTGCGCGATGTTCTTGCGATACGCGATCAGATCGAGCATTTCCGTTCTCTGCTGTGGCGTGCAATCGAGATAGGCGTTCCCGTAGCGATCCGCACATGTGGAGTCGAGCCACATCAGACCCCCACCAAGGGTCAGCTGATATTGCGGATTCTCGCTCGTGAGCAGGTCAATAAACTCCGGAGCACCGGCCTCCGTGGCCCCTCCGCAGTCCGCGTCCGCCGGAAAGATCGACTCGCACAGCGATTGCAGAGTCTTGTACTGTTGCGGCGGGAAATATTTGGCCGTGTATGCGCCCGTCTTGCTCGCGGCCTTTTCCGAGTCGATCATGTGGTGGGCATACTCCGCCGCCTGCAGCGGAATGACTCGCAGCACTGAGGTCGCGGCGGCCCCCATGCTGAGCGACTTCAATACATCGCGCCGGGATACAGACATGCTATATCTCCCCTTTTTTCGCCTGATCGAGCAGGTACTCTGAAGTTCTCCACGACAGTGCCGTGATGGTGAGCGTCGGGTTCTTGTCAGGGCCCGTAACGAACGGCGCGCCGTCAGCCACGAACAGATTCTTGACGTCGTGCGCCTGGCAATTCTTATTCAGGACCGACGTCTTTGGATCGTCACCCATGCGCACGGTTCCAAGCTCATGAATGATCTCTCCGCCCTCGGAGATTCCGTAGTTGCCCCTTGGGTCCGGCTTGGCCGGACCGGTGACCGTGCCTCCGCCGGCTTCAATGATGGCGCGAAAGGTCTCCTGCATATCCTTCGCCATCTTGATCTCGTTATCGCTCCAGGCAAAGTGGAAGCGCAGCACCGGGATACCCCATTTGTCGACCACTTTGGGATCGATCTCACAGTAGGTGTCGGGATTGGGGATCATCTCCCCGCGCCCGGAAAATCCGATGGAGTTTCCATATTTGCTGCGGACGTTCTGTTTCAACGAGGCTCCGTAGCCCTCATGCTCCTGGCACACGCCATCGAAGCTGCCGACACTGGGCATGTGGCGTCCTCCGCCGAACTCGATGTGGTAGCCACGCGGAAAATCGTTCTTGCGGTCGGCCCTCCACCACGGCATGTACATATGCATACCGCCGATACCGTCGTGATTGTGCGGCGCCACCCCGGCCAGTTGGGGAAAATATCCGGTTACGCTGGTGCCTACGCTATCGGTAAGATAGCGGCCGACCACCCCGGATGAATTCGCCAGGCCATTGGGAAAGAGCGTGGATTTCGAATTAAGCAACAAGCGGGCGGATTCGCAGGAACTCGCAGCCAACACGAACGCTTTGGCGTTGACGCGCATTTCCTGGCGAGTGGTCTTGTCAATGTAAGAGACCGCTTGCGCCTTGCCGTCTTTGCCGACGACGACCTCCCGCGCCATGGCGTTGGGAATCAGGGTGAAGCGGCCGGTCGCCTGGGCAGGCGGAATCATCACCTGGCTGGAACTGAAATTGGAAGCGCTGATGCAGCCTCGTCCGCATTGCGCGCAGTAGTGGCACGGCGCGCGTCCATTCACCGGCTTGGTAATGATGGCCATGCGCGAGGGAATACACGTGATATTCAGCTGATCGCAGGCCTTCTTGACCAGGGTCTCGGTGCAGCGGGGCTTGGGCGGAGGCAGAAAGATTCCGTCCGGCGCGTAGACAAGATTTTCTTTGGTTCCGAAAACGCCGATGAACGATTCGACCTTATCGTAATAAGGCGCGAGCTCTTCATAAGAGATCGGCCAGTCATCTCCCAGCCCGTCCCGGGAGCGGGCCTTCAAATCTGCGGGAGAGACGCGGAGTGAGATGCGCCCGTAATGATTGGTGCGGCCGCCTTCGATGCGCGAGCGGAACCAGCGAAAGCTCGTGCCTGGAGCCGTAGTGTAGGGCTCGCCATCGATCTCCCAGAATCCGTTGGGAGCCAGGAATTCCCCGTTTAGCTCGTGCCGCGCCCGGCCGCCGATATCGGCTCCCCGGTGGGGCAGCGCGTAGGGCCACACATGCTCTTTGTAATCCTTGCGGGGATTCAGCAGGGGCCCCGCCTCGAGCATCACAACATTCAATCCACCTTCGGTCAGCACCTTGGCGGCAGTGCCGCCCCCGGCGCCGGAGCCTATGATGCAAACGTCATATACCTTCGGTGAGCGGACCACTTGGGGCATTCAGAATCTCCGTTAAAACTGCGCTTTGCGAGACACAAATTGTGCCCTTCGCAAATATAGTCCAAACGAGTTCTGTATGCACCTTCCCGAGCTGGCCGACCTAAGATCTAGACGTCCTAGCCCTGGAGTTGCCTGAGCGAGGGCAACTTTAGCTTCGTCCATGATGTGTCGGGATTGGTTACCAGCGGTCGAACCTCGCACTACTGGCCTCTCCAAAGCTCCGTGACCAACACATGGCTTTGTTGCTCACGGCATTACGGCACAGATACAGTTTCCAATAACTTAACCGCTATCGAAAGATCGGTGATACCTATGGAATCGTCGCTGACCCGACTAAGGCCGAAAAGAAGGCGGAAGAGACGGTTAGCGTTGTCGAGGAGCAGTCGATCGCTGCCTCCGGCCAATAGCAAACAGCGGCCGTTCCAAATTATCTCGAATTCACTAGAGATCTACAGAGGTTGCTGCAGGAAGCTGTAGACCGGTGGTGGTGTCGTGCCTACCACCACCGGCCGCCAGGCAAACCACTCATTTACGGAACAACCGCCCCAACGCCGAGCCAGCCAACCCGGTTATGGCAGAGGCCACTGTGCCGAACCCCAATACCGGTACCGGGACATCCTTCAAGAGAACGGACACTGCGATGCCGAGCAGCGCACAAGCGCCGCCGGAGAGAACACCGCCAACAAGGCTGTCACCCCACCCGGTTTCTGTGAGTTTTGCGTACAGAAAGCCCGCAAAAAGTGAAATCGCCATGCCACCAATAGCGAATCCGCTATTCTTCACCACCGGCACGAAATGACCGATAATGACCATGGCAAGTTGGAGCGCCAGTCCGACGCCAAACGCGATCAAGAGTGCACGAGCTTTCATCTCACTCCTCTTTCTTCGACGGTTTCCCCTTTTCCTTTGGCCGATGCAAGCTGTCTCGAGCCGCACGAGTTATTTACTCTAGCCGGCCGCAACACTCTTCTTCAAAAACTTGACCCCTTCGAAGGCGATCGATTCCGGCGTGCGCTCGATGTCTCGCCAAATGGCCGCCGCAGCACTCAAATCTTTGAGCGCAAAACCAAAGCCCTCAATGGTTAGCCACCCATCATAGTTCAGCTCGCGCAGTGCCTGGAAGACCTCCCTCCATTCCACATGCCCTGATCCCGGTATGCCGCGATCGTTTTCGCAAGTATGAACGTGCTTGAGGTAGGGACCGACAGTGCGGTAGCCCGCAGCAATACTCTTTTCTTCGATGTTGGCGTGGAAGGTGTCAAAGAGAATGCCGATATTCGGATGGCCAATCTCTTGGGCAAGCGCCGCAGCATCGGCGGCGGTGTTCAGAAAATAGGTTTCGAACCGGTTCAGCGGCTCAATGGCGAAGATCACACCATTGGCGGCCAGCGTGTCACCCACGGATTGAAAGCCTTCGACGGCCCACTTCCATTCATCGCTGGTCCGGCGCCGGCCAGGCAAGTAGCCGACCGGGCTGTAGAGAGGTCCGGCGACAATCCCGATGCCGGCGTCCGCGGCGGCCTTTGCTACGTCTTCCAGGTGCAGGCGGGTGCGGCGCCGTATCTCCGCACTCTCGCTGATCAGGCTGAGGCCGTCCACCAGCACCGTGCAGGCATTACATTCCAGGCCATGAGCCTCGTTGGCCTGGCGAATGCTGGACGCGGCAAACGCAGCCGGCCGCAACAGCGGAACCTCGACTCCGTCGAAACCAGCCTCTTTGATGAGAGGGAGCAAGCCAAAATTGGACGAATCGAAGGTTGCAGACCAGATGAATGTGTTCACCCCAAATTTCATTTCTACCTCGGTGTCTTTCGCTGTCGATTATGACAAATGGTTCCCGCAGCCGGCCCGCTCGGTGGCAGCTAGAGATTATGCTTTGAAAGCATGACTTTCCGCAACGATGTAAATCGAGGAGCTATCCATGAACCGGCGTGAATTTATTGAAGTCTCAGGAGCCTCACTGGTCGTCGCTTCCGCCGGAACCCTCAGAGCCCTGGCTCCTGAAGCGGACAAGCCCTGGTATGAGACGATGCTGCGCTGCGGCCAGGTCAACTTCAATGAGCAGGATCCTGCATCGATGAAAGCCGATGAGTGGATGGACTACTTCGCCTCCCTGAAGGTGAATGCCGTGTTGCTCAATGGAGGCGGAATCATGGCCTTCTATCCCACGCAAGTCCCCTATCAGCACCGTAGTGAGTTTCTGGGCTCGAGAGATCTCTTCGGCGAGATGCTGGCCGCCGGGCGTAAGAGAAACATGCGTGTCGTTGCTCGCATGGACTGTAACTACGCCTACGAAGAGGCCTTTCAGGCGCATCCGGAGTGGTTTCAGTTTGGCCGCGGATGGGTCCCCGACGCGCCATCCGGAGTGTCACTGGCTTTACAAGACTTGCATGTTCGGAACCTACTTTACTGAACAGATGCCGGCCATTTACCGCGAGATTAACCAGCGCTACGCACCGGATGGCTTCTATACGAATGGATGGCCAGGCACGGAAGCGCTTGAGGTTTGCCACTGCCCCAACTGCCAGAAGATCTACCGCGAGCAGACGGGAGGCGTTCCGCCGCAGACTACCGACGTACGGAGTGAGGTGTATCGCAAATATTACGCAGTCTATATGGATCGCATCGCGCTGGTGTGGAAGATGTGGCAGGACACCGTAAAGGAGAAGAGCGCGGAGTCGGTTTATGTCGGGAACCTCGGTGGAGGCATCCGGACCGTGAAGGACTTGAACCGGCTGAGCAGTGTTGCCGCCTGGTTCAATGCGGATAATCAGGGCAGGGCGGGAAACACGCCGATCTGGATGTGTGCGCAACAGGGGCGCGTGGCTCGCTCGGTGATGCACGGCCGCACCGTCACCAACGTGATCGGCGCTTACAGCAATGGGCAAATCAACTGGAGGCACTCCAGCAAGACTCCAGCCGAGACAACACTATGGATGGCGCAGGCTACGGCGAGCGGCATGGTGCCCTGGTTTCATTGGCTGGGCGGCCATCCGGAGGATACTCGCTGGCGCGCAACAGGACAGGTCTTTTTCGATTGGCTGGCTGCCAACGAGCAGCATTTCCGTAACCGGCGCTCGCTCGCCGACCTGGCTGTGCTCTACCCACAGAGCACGATCGCCTTCTATGGCTCGAACGGTACGAGCACAAGAACGCTGAATGGCGCCACCATCGATTCAGCAGAATACCTTGAGGGAATGTATGCTGCGTTGCTCGAAGGCCGCTTCTTATTCGACTTTGTTCATCAGGAGAATCTGACCGCGGAGTCGCTGAAGCCATATCGGGCATTGGTCATCCCAAACGCAGCGTTTCTGCGCGACGCGGAGTGTGAGGCGATCCGCGACTACGTAAAGGCAGGCGGTTCCGTGCTCGCTACCTTTGAAAGCTCGCGCTACAACGAGTGGGGCGTGGCACGAGAGGATTTCGGTCTGCAAGCGATGTTCGGGGTAAGTGTCGCCGGCGATCCGATCGGGCCCTTCAACAACAGCTACATGCGCATGGAAAAGGCCCACCCGGTATGCGAAGGCTTCACCGGAACCAGCATATTACCCGGCCCGGAGTTTCGCGTGCCCGTAAGCCATGTGCCATCGGATGCGCTCTATCTCAGCGTCGTGCCCCACTATCCACCCTTCCCGCCTGAGATGGTTTATCCACGCATCCGGCAAACGGAAGAGCCCGCCGCGGTCTTCCGCGAGCAGGGTAGCTCCCGCATTGTTTATTTTCCCGGAGATGTTGGCCGCTCCTATTGGCGCTCCGGCAATCCGGACCTTAGCCGCCTGCTCATCAACGCAGTGCGGTGGATTCTGAAGCAACAAGCCCAGCCTGCGTCGGTGCAGGGTAATGGCTTGCTCGAAACCTTCGCATGGGAAACAGAGCCCGGCTTCGCTCTGCACATCCTCAATTATTCCAATCCCAACGCCATGCGGCCCTTTGTGTCGCAGCTCTATCCGGTGGGCCCGCTGCAAGCACAGGTTCAGGTTCCGCACAGTCGAAAGATCAGCTCCGTGCGCGCTCTGCGCGGAGGTAAGAACCTCCCCTTCCGCAATCTGGAGGGAACTGTGAAATTTGAAGTCCCTTCCGTTGAAGATTACGAGGTCGTTGCGCTTACTTAGGGAAGATCTGTATGAACGAAAGTGAACCGCAGGTCCCTCCACTACGCTTCGCTCCGGTCGGGATGACAATTTTGTTGTGCAATCGACTTCTACTTCGTTAACCGGAGCCGAGGCCAATTCCTGCGAATGAATTGTCATCCCGACCGGAGCGAAGCGTAGTGGAGGGACCTGCGGTTCAGCCGGTTGCGCCGCTGAAGCCGTCGATTCCCTGCTGTACACTGGCCTCTATCTTCAGCAATCATGAGGACACTACCGTGATCAACCGGCGCACTTTCGTAAAGACAGGGGCAGCAGCTGCCTACCTTGCCACCCAAAGCAATCTCGTCTACGCCGGTGCTCCCCAGGACGCGACAGACATTCCATGGCAGCGGAAACTGCGCCGTATCGCCCAGGTGAACATGACGGAACATGATCCGGCAGTCATGAACGTCGAGGAATGGGCCGACTACATGGCGCGCCTGCGGGTGGGCGCCACCTTCATAAGCGTAACCGGCATTATTGCTTTTTATCAGACCAAGGTACGTTTCCACCGCAAGGGCAAATACCTGGGCGACCGCGACTTCTTCGGCGAACTGAATGCCGCCGCCAAAAAACGCGGCATCCGCACCATCGCCCGCATGAGCCCCGACCTCAACTGGGGAGATGCCCTCGCGGCGCATCCGGAATGGTTTCAGCGCGATGCACAAGGCAACCCGCGGCCTGCCGCCGATGATCCGGATCTCTACGAAACCTGCATGTTCACCAGCTATATGACAGACTACATGCCGGCCATCATTCGCGAGATCAATAGCCTCTATGACGTGGATGCCCACTTTATGAATGGCTGGCCGCCGCTCGGTAGCCTGCCCTCCTGCTATTGCACGCAATGCACGCAACTGCCTGCCGGGGGAACGCCCGCCTATTGGGACAAGTTCAATGAACGCGTTCTCTACCTGTGGAAGCTTTACGACGGCCTTGCGAAGGAGAAAAAGGCGAGCAGCTTTTATTTCGCCAACCTGGGCGGCGGCATTCATGGGGGTCCGAACCTATCCACACTGGGCGAAATATGCCAGTGGTTTCAGGCCGATAACCAGGGCCGCGGAGGCCAGGACGAACCGATCTGGGGATGCAGCCTGCAGGGCCGTGTATGCAACGCGGTGCTCGATGGCAAGATGGCCGCCAACGTGGTGGGACTATGGTCAACCGGTTCGATAAGGTGGCGGGAAAGCACCAAGTCTCCGGCCGAGGCACAGATATGGCTCGATGAGACCTCGGCCAGCGGCATGACGCCTTATGTGCACTCCATCGGGGGCGAAAACGGACTCGGCGAAGATCTCCGCTTCAAGAAAATCGGCTACGAGTATTTCGATTGGACCGCAAAGCACGATGCCCATTTCACAAATAAGCATTCGATCGCCAATCTCGGCGTAGTAATCGGCCAGCGGACGCAGCTGTTCTATAAGCCGCCGCACGGTGTGCAGATCTCTCATTACATGAACGGCATGTACTATGCACTGCTCGAGGGCCGCTTCCTCTTCGACTTCGTACACGAAGACCGATTGCAGCCCGAGCAACTGAAGAAGTATTCCGCACTGATTCTTCCCAACACCGCCTTGTTGAGCGACGCACAATGCCGGCAGTTGCGCGATTACGTTCAGCAAGGCGGCTCGCTACTGGCCACCTTCGAGACCAGCATGTACACGGATCAGTACGTGCGGCGAGCTGACTTCGGCCTTGGCGATGTATTCGGCATTCACGCAGCAGGAGCGGTGATCGGTAGGCGTGGCAACAGCAATCCGTATTATGCGCGAATCGAGAAGCAGCATCCCTGCTTGCAGGGCTTTACCGATACCAGTATTTTGCCGGGCGCAGAGTACCGCATACCTTTAGCGCCCGTCGAGAGCCCGGTGCTCACCGTGATCCCCGGCTTTCCCGCGTACCCACCGGAACTCTCCTACCCTCCACAACCGCATACGAATGAGCCCGCAGTAGTGCTGCGGCAAACGGAAAAGGGACGGCTTGCCTACTTCTCCGGAGATATCGAGCGCACCATGTGGCTTTCTGGAAACACTGACCTCAGCCGCCTGCTGCAGAACTCGATCCGCTGGGTAGCCGGTTCCGGCGCGCCCGTTTCGATCGAGGGTCGAGGCCTGATCGAAGTCTTTGCCTGGGAGACCGAGGCGGGCTTCGCGGTGCATGTCCTGAACTACACCAACCCCAACGTACACCGCGGCTGGGTGCGGGAGTTCTACCCCATCGGCGAGCAGAAGGTTTCGATGCGGCTGCCGGAGGGCCGGCATGTTACACGGGTAGAGTTGCTGCGCGCCGAAAGGAACATCCCTTTTCATATCGCGGGCGGAGTGGTCGAGTTCACCATTCCTTCCATCGACGATTACGAAGTGGCGGCGCTCTATTCATGATCCGATTCCTTACTAGTTCGCTTTTCCTGCTCTGGGCTTTCTCAGCTGCGACGACACAAGCCGTTCACCCTAAGAATCCGCTGGGTACCGGACCGGATGTAGTGGCCGCCGGACATGCGCTTTACAACCGGACTTGCACCGCATGTCACGGCATCGACGGAGGAGAAGGAGAACGGGCTCCTGCCCTGGTAGGAGACCGTCGCTTTTTCCGGCTCAGCGAAAACTCGATCTTTGATACCATCCGCGGCGGGATTCCCGGCACTGCGATGCCACCCTTTGGCCTGCCGGATGACGACATCTGGCGCATCGTGGTCTTCATCCGCGCCATGCGCGGTTCGGCTTCCGAGACGGATGTCCCAGGAAACACGCAACAGGGCATGGCAGTCTTTACCGGCAAGGGTGGATGCCTGAAGTGCCACATGCTGAATGGAAAAGGTGGAACCATCGGGCCCGATCTGTCTAATATCGGCGCCCAGGTCACGCTTAAGCATGTGCGCGAATCACTGAGCGAAGAGAGACCGATTCCACCAGACTATCGGCCCATCAAGGTGGTCACGAGAGACGGAAAGACGGTTGAGGGGATTGCCAAGAACGAGGACGCGTTCTCCATCCAGATTCTCGATTACCAGGACAAACTTCATCTTTATGACACCAACGAATTACGAGAGATCATTCCCGGAAAGACGTCGCTGATGCCCCACGACTACGACAAGGTTCTCAGCGCCCAGGAGTACCAGGATCTGGTGGCCATGCTTGCCCGGCAAGTGCGCACCACGCTTCACGTACACCAGGACGGCGAGGGCGAGGTGGGACGATGAGAAAGATCGCGCTGGCTCTTACCCTGGGCATCGCATCGTCACTTGCCGCTCAAGTTACCGACAAGGATTTGCAAAAGCCCCCGGGCAGCAACTGGCTCGACTACCACGGCAGTTACGATAGCCAGCGCCATAGCGTGCTGGACCAGATCACACGTTCGAACGTAGGTTCATTGGTAAGCAAATGGGTGTACCACGTGCCCGGAGCCGGTGGTCTGCAGTGCGTGCCCGTTGTGGTCGATGGGGTCATGTACGTCACGCAGCCTAATGAGATCTACGCGCTGGACGGGCGGAGCGGGCGTTTGATCTGGCATTACCAGCATATTCTGGCCAAGGCGCCGGATCGCGAAGGGCCTAACCGGGGCGCCGGGGTCTTCGAAGACAAGGTTTACTTCACCACCACCGATGCCTTCCTGGTTGCGCTGAATGCCTCTAACGGGAATGTTCTGTGGCAAAGCAAAATCGCCGAATCAAGTGACGGATATCATTCGTCCGCGGCGCCGCTGGTGGTCAAGGGCAAGGTGATCGTTGGCGTCATCTACGGTGACCGCGGGCTCAACGGCTTTCTTACCGCATTCGATGCAAGAACCGGCGAGCATCTGTGGCATTTTGATTCCATACCGAAGCCGGGCGAACCCGGCGGAGATACGTGGGCTGATGACTCCTGGCAGCATGGCGGCGGGGCGACCTGGCTGACGGGTAGCTACGATCCGGAGTTGAACCTGCTCTATTGGGGCATCGGAAATCCCTCGCCCGATTTCAACGGCGATGTGCGCATGGGCGATAACCTTTATACCGACTCCATGGTGGCGGTCGACCTGGATACCGGAAAGCTGAAATGGTACTTCCAGTTCACACCCCACGACGTGATGGATTGGGACGGAGCAGAGATCCCGGTGCTGGTAGATGCGCTCTTCAACGGCAAAATGCGCAAGCTGCTGGTGCAAGCAGATCGCAACGGCTTCTATTACATTCTCGATCGCGCGACCGGTGAGTTTCTCCATGGCAACCGCTTCGCGACCCAACTCAACTGGGCCAGTGGCCTCACGCCCCAGGGCCGGCCCATTCTCGTGCCCGGGATTGAACCGAGTTTAACCGGCACCAAGGTTTGCCCGTCTTCGATCGGGGCGACCAACTGGATGTCTCCTACTTACAGTCCGCAGACTGGGCTCTTCTATTTCGTTGCCCTCGAGGGCTGCGGGCTGGCCACAAAAAATACAGAGAAGTTCCGCCCCGGCGGCTTTCAGTATCGCGCCGGTGGCGACGTGTTGCTGCGCGATGAGAACTGGAAAATCTACGTGCGGGCGCTTGACCTGACAACCGGAAAGCAGGTCTGGGAACAGGAACGGGTCGGATCGATGAGCCTTGGCGGCGGATTGCTTTCAACCACCGGCGGGGTTATTTTTTCAGGCGAGCTCATCGGAGAATTCGTCGCTTTGGACGCGAAGACGGGCAAGGTTCTGTGGCACTTTAATACTGGCCAGGCGATCAATGCGCAACCCATCACTTATATGTTCCATGGGAAACAGTATGTGGCCATCGCATCGGGCTCCGACATATTCGGCTTCGCGCTCTTCGAACCGGAGAAGGCTGAGTGATTTCAGTACTGCAGAAATCCTTTGTCGGGGATGCGGACGCGGTAGACCGAAGTCCGCGCCGTGACATAGAGCGTCTTTAAGTCGCGGTCGCCAAAAGTGCAGTTGGCCGGTGTCTCAGGAAACTCAATCATCCGTACGAATTTTCCGGCGCGCGTATAGATCGCAATTCCCCGGCACGCGATGTACACGTTGCCGTTGGCGGCGACCCGTAATCCGTCGGGCCCTCCGTCGATTCCGGAGATGAAGACTCTCTCCCGCGATGCATTTCCCTCCGCATCCAGATCGTAGGCCATGATCTTCCGCTCTGTTGTATCGGCAACGTAGAGCGTGCGGCCATCCGGTGTCAGCGCCACTCCGTTGGGCCGCGTCATTTTTGTAATGAGTGAGATCGTACCCTTCGGGGTTACGTGGTAGACACCGGAGTAGCCAAGTTCAAAATGCTGCAGCGAATCCTTCGGAGCAGGGTCGGTAAAGTAAACGTGTCCATCCCGGCGGACCACAACATCGTTCGGATCATTGAGCCGTTTTCCTTCGAACTCCGATGCGATGGTAGTGAGGCGGCCGTCCTTCTCCATTCGCACCACGCGGCGTCCGTCGCGTTCGCAGCTGTATAGCCGCCCTTCCACATCCATCGAGTTGCCATTCGCCCCATTGGTGTAATCGCGGTAGATTTCGGCATGGTCAGCCTTGGTCATCTTCATGATGCGGGAATCGAACATATCGCTGAAGATAAGAAATCCCTGTCGCGACCATACCGGCCCTTCCACGTATCCAAAGTCACTGCCATAGCGCTCTACCCCGGCAGCTTGCGGCAAGCTGGGTGCGGGACCACTGGCTTTCAATTGAACCCGCCATACCCAGGAATCTCCTGCCGGCAAAGTGACCAGGGGCTTGCCGAGATTCAGTGAGTTCGTCATGCCGAACCACGGTTCCGGTGATAGATAGCCCACCTGTGGTCCTCCATAGACGTTGAAGCGCACGATGGGCTCAGCCAGATCGGAAGTGGATTGCTGAGAGATGCGCACGGAGAGCCCCTGCGGATCTCTCAGCAGAGCGTAGGGCTGGCTGCGATAGCCGGCCAGCGGGATCGCGACGTGTGCATCAAAGTCGCCCAGGCGCTCAGGAGATTCGAACGAACGCGGCTTCTCTTCCCCGTTCACGAAGCCCTGCGGGTTGCGCAACATTTGTATCGTGCTGGGCGTTTCGAGAGTCATATTGGCGGGGTCAGTGCCCGGCACAAATGGAATCTTGAAGGCGATATGGTTGCCGATCGAAAAGATCATTGCCCTGGTGTTCGCAGCATCGGCCTTCACCGTGTAGTCGATAGTAAGTTGCCCACCGGCAAGTGTGTAGGTGGCGTCCAGGTGAAAACCGAAGGGATAGTACTGTCGTGTGCGATCGGAATCGCGTAGCTCCACAGTTACCCTGGCTCCTTGATTGTCCGCGGATCGGCTAACCTCCTGCCACGGGAGACTTTTTGCGAAGCCATGACACGGCATGGGATACGTCTTATCGTCCAGTGAGTAGGAACCATCCCCGCAAGTTGATTTAGGAAAATTCCCCAAGGGAAATTGCACGCCAACAGCCGGCCAAAGTAATGGCCCTTTCCCCTGGAATCCCTTGGTGGATGAGTAATCGCGAGCATGATAGAGCAGCTCAATCCACTGGTCTTTGAACTTGATACGAAAGCTGCTGAGCTCTCCGCCTTCAGAAGGAGCGATCGCTGCCTCCGCTCCAGCGACTGTATCGCGCAAGACGACAACACGGGGGGAGCCGGGAGCAGCAGCATCCTCGTCAGAAACCGTGTAGCGCTGCTGGCCGAAACCGAAGCTGGCAGCCAGGAACAATGCGAAAACGACGAGGGCCCTCATCTCAGCGCTTCGCAATCAAGGTCCGTACGCAAAACGCACAGAGGCCAAGGGTGAGCACGCCGAAGATCAATGGACGAAAGTCCAAGAGGTTGCCTATCAGCACACCGAAGCGTACAGAGGCCGCAATCCAGCAGAGGCCGGCCACCAGGCAGACCCATGCCAAAGCAGTATCTTGGGGGCGCCCAGCGCGAATGAGGCTGACGGCGGCAAACAAAAAGACGAAGAGGCTGGCGCACAGAGACCAGAGCAGAGTCATCTGGTCACTCTTGTAGAAATGGAGTGACCCGAGCGTGTGGCCGATGCCCCCCAGTATCAACAAGCAACTAAGAATGCGATCCAGAATTTTCAAGTAGGCCCCCGCAGCTGCAAACGTGTGCCCATTTTTTAACATTTTCCGGCTCCGCTAGGGCCTCATTTTTTCCCTTGCGTTTGCCACGGAAAGTCCGATAATATACGTCGCATACGATACGTCGTGTACGACGTATCGTATAGAGAGAGGCCATCATGGGCTTCGACTACTACAAAATCGCCTGCGATCTCTGGTTCCTGCTCGCTGCCGTCTGGCTTTTCGGTCTGCTTACCACCAAACCTGACGCCCGAATACAGTCCACCGGTTCCCGGTTGCTCGAAATCGGGCTCAGTACCCTCGCCTTCTGTCTTGTTTTCACCCATTACTTCCAATCCGGCTGGCGCGCACTCACCTTTGTTCCAAATTCCCACCTTGCCGGCGCAACCGGGCTCCTGCTGGTATTGCTGGGCGTCGCTTTCTCCATTTGGGCTCGGCTGGTGCTGGGCGGGAACTGGAGCTCCGCGGTTACCGTAAAGCAGGGGCACACACTCATTTGCCGTGGACCCTACACCATCGTTCGCCACCCCATCTACACTGGGCTTCTGCTTGCTTTGCTCGGGGTAGCCTTCATTGTGGGCCAGGTCCGCGGCCTTTTGGGAGTGGGTGTCTTAGCCCTCTCCTATTGGCTTAAGTTGAGAATAGAGGAGCGATTTATGCTGGAACAGTTCGGCGCCGACTATCGCCGATATCAGGAGCGGGTCAAAGCATTGATCCCTTATGTCCTCTAGATCAACGACAAAACAGGAGCCCTTGCACAAGTTGGCGCAAGAGGTCGACCAGCATCTCGGCATCATCCGGCAAAGATTGCGCGAGCCATTGGAAACGGAGTTTGCGCGCGGCGGCCTTACCGCTCCGCAGCGCATGGTCATGCAGGCCTTGGTCCAGTCAGAGGGTCTGAGCTTGAAACAGCTCAGTGCTCAGGTAAGCCTGGCGCACAGCACCGTCTCCGGCATCGTTGACCGCTTGCAGGCGCGCGGCTTCGTTGTCCGCCGCAGAGATGAAGCAGATGGCCGCGCCACTGTCATCGCCCCGTCCGCCGAGGTGCGCGACTTCGTGTCCAACCGCATGCCGGAGCTCGCGATCAGTCCCCTCACCAAGGCGTTGCGCAGCGCAAGCAAGAGCGAACAGGCCACCGTGCTTCGCGGGCTGAGAAAGCTGCGCGCCTTAATCGAACAAAGTCGAACCAAAAATTGACCGAGGAGATAACAGAAGCCCTACTAGAGCGGGATCTTCAGCTCGTTCTGAATGTAGTTCGCCGTGATCCTGGCGCTCTCCTGCGGTGGACGCCAGGGAGATGTATCCAGCTCGACGTTCAAGAAGCCTCTCCACTGAATGCTGTCCAGATAGGCCTTGAGGCCAAGAAAATCCACCCCACCTTCGCCCATGGGGAAGAAGTACGGAGTCTTCATCTGGTCGACTTGCGGGCCGGGTACGTTCCTGGTCCCACCGCGATCTTCCGCCTTGGTGTCCTTAAGGTGGTATTCCAGAACGCGCATGCCGTACTTCTTACCCATGGCTATGGGATCCATCCCAGCCATGGTGAAGTGTCCCGTGTCGAGAACCAGGCCGACGTACTTCGGATCGGTGTTGGCCATGATGAAATCCAGCTCGTGCTGGGTCTGGAGCTGGCTGTTCAGGTGCGGGTGAACCCCAAGCTGCATGTCCAGCTCTTCGCTCACGCGCTTGCCGAGCGCATTGATCGTGCCCGCCATCACCTTGAGGTCGTCATCCGTCGTGCCGCCGGGGCGACGGCGTCCGGTGTTCGTTTTTTGTACCTGGCAGCCGAACCGACGGCTGAAGCGGGCCATGGCGAAATGGTTCTCGACCACGGCCTCACGCGAGTCAAGATCCTCAAAGCGGGTGTTCCCCGTGGCTGAGCCGCCGGTGATGCTCACGAAGTTGACCCCGATTTCGAAGATGCGGCGCATCAGCCCCTCCGCGTTATCCGGGTAGTACAAAGTGTCGGGACGGCAAAAAGATGCGCCGAAGATCTCCATGTAATGGAAGCCCACCTCCCGGCCCTCCTTCATACCCTTGAAAGGGTCGCCCTCCCAGCCGCCCCGCGTGTTGGTCGTATACCCGATGCGATATTGTTGCTGCTGCTTGTAGAGCGGTTCGTGGTGGGGAGCCTGCTCTGCGCACGCCGGAGCTTGGGCGGCGGCCGGAAGGGTGCCCGATGCCAACAGTGCTGCGGAACTGGTTAGAAACTGTCTGCGATCCATTGCCATTTCCTTTCAATGGTTTACGTCCTTGAAAAGCGGCCGATGATAACCCAGGGAGCCTCCGGGAACAAAGCATCGGCCCTTACTGCCTATGTTAATATCTACGATAGATCATCGTGTGATCCTGCTTTAATAAGCGAGGGCAAGATGAAGATCAATCCTGAAAAATGCGTGGCTTGCGGGAACTGCACCTACGTTTGCCCCATGGGGGCCATCTACATCGATCCCGTTCTGAAGCGCGCAACGATCAATCGCGACGAGTGCGTTGAATGTTACGCCTGCTACAACGGGCTGAGCCAGGAACACCTGAACCCCACTCTGGTACGCACTGTGCGTCGCGTTTTCGCGGCGTTGCGAATTCGCTTTGAGCCCGAACCCGATGTTTGTCCCACCGCCGCTTTCGAGCCCGACGAGTTGACCTGGCCACGGGTCGTGCGCCGCGCATTCTCTGACCCCAGCGTTCCCCACGAGTCCACCGGGGTCGAAGGTCGCGGCACCGAAGAAGTGAAGACCAACGATGTAACCGGAAGAGTGAAGGTGGGCGATGTAGGCTTCACCATCGAGTTCGGCAGACCCGGGGTGGGGGTCCGCTTCCACCAGATCCAGGAAATGTGCTGGGCCCTGGCGAAAGCGAATGTCAGCTTCGAGAAGAAAAATCCGATTACATCCCTGATGTCCGATGTACCTACCGGCACTCTGCGCCCTGACATCCTGAATGAGAAGGTCATGTCGGCGATTGTTGAGATTAAGGTCCCGGTTGCACGCACGGAAGAGATCATTCGCCTCGTCTGGGAGGTTGAGAAACGGCTGGACACGGTAGTTGCCCTCGGTGTCGCGACCCGTTGCGGGGAGCACGGAGAAGAAGTCGTCGTCGCCCCTATCCTTGAGCGTCTGGGATATAAGCTCCAGCGAGCGAAGACGAATATAGGTTTGGGGCAGATCGTTCAGCCCGCAGGTGAGCCTGCCAGGGAGACTGCAAACGTATGACCAATACACTTCATCGGTTCGGCGATGCCGAGAGCTTCTACGACGATTACATTGTCTTTGCCATTCCCAGCAAGACCAACAAAGATCCGAACGCGCTACCTAAACTCCACCGCTTCCTGGAAATTGCTTTGGAGTACAAGCCGGTAAATCTGGGGGATGCCCGCCACGGGGGCGCACTGCGCTCCTCTAAGAATCTTGGTCCCTGGGCCCACTGGAACCGGGATATGAAGCCGGATTTTCAGGCCGTCATCAAGGGTCTCACCGTTCCTACCACTTGCGCCGCGGTCTTCGACAACCCTACCGCCGCGGAGCAGTTCGTCAAGCGCGTCAAAGAAGAAAACTTTGGCATGAGCGTCAACATATCGACCTCCATCGAGGGCGCGGAACGGTGCTGTAACTATGCCTGTATCGACAGGCACAGCATCGGCTACTCCCTGGGCTTTGAAGGGAAAACGGAAAAGATTCCCAACTCGCAGGTCGCGATGCTCTCCACCATGTGTGGACATGGGATGATCAGCCACTCGCTGGCCAAGAAAATGATCGACTTCGTTAAGGAGAACCGCCGGAGCCCGGAGCAGGCAGCAACTTACCTGTCACGCTTCTGCTCCTGTGGTATCTTCAATCCGGCGCGCGCCAAGAGGGTTCTCGAAGATGCCCGGACGAATTCGAAATAGCGTACTTGTCTGCCTGATGCTGTGGTTTGCAACTTCCCTGGTTGCAGAAGTCAAGGTACTCAAGAACTTCACCTTGATCAACGGCACCGGCCACGCTCCCTTGGCCCATGCGGCCATGATTCTCGACAACGGGCGCATCCAATGGGTAGGGCCGGTGGCACGGCTGAAGGCGCCCCCTTCGGCGCAGGTCATCGATCTGCAGGGCAAGTACGTGATGCCCGGCATCATCAACCTGCATGTCCACCTCGGCGCCACCATCGGCCTGGAGCAAAACGCAAAGTTCTTTACCCCGGAAAATGTTGAGAAAGACCTGAGAACCTACGCTTCCTACGGCGTCACCACGGTTCTCAGCATGGGCACCGATAAAGACTCCATCTTCAAGATTCGTGATGCACAGCGTGCCGGGCGGCCGGGAGAAACTCGCATTTACACCGCGGGACAAGGGTTCGTCTTCAAAGGTGGATACGGTGGTCTGGAAGGTGTGAACCAGGGCATTGCCACGGTCGCGGAGGTAGAGCCTGCCGTCGCCGCTCAGGCCGCGAAGCACGTCGACTTTATCAAGCTATGGATGGACGACCACCTGGGCACCAAGAAGAAGATGCCTTACGACATGGCCCAGGCCATCATCGAGAGCGCGCATCGCCACCATCTGCGCGTGGTGGCGCACATCTTCTACCTGCAGGATGCCAGGCAGCTCGTCGATTACGGTGTGGACGGTCTGGCCCACAGTGTCCGTGATAAGCCTGTCGACCAGGCGTTCATTGACGATATGAAGAAGCATGGAACCTGGCAGATGGCGGCCACGCTCTCCCGTGAAGGTTCCATGTTCGTCTATGGGCAAACGCCTCCGTTTGCCAACGATCCCTTCTTCACCCGCAGCGTCTCAGCCGACGTCGTCGCCAAACTGAAGAGCCCTGCGTATCAGCAGACCATTCGATCGGATCCAGATTTCAGCCAATACCCCGGTTTTTTGCGCACCGCGGAACATAATCTCAAGGCACTAGCGGATGCGGGCGTGCCGTATGGGCTTGGCACCGACAGCGGCCCCCCAGGCCGTTTTCCCGGCTACTTCGCGCATTGGGAAATGGAGCTCATGGTGCAGGCGGGGTTGACTCCGATGCAAGTGATCACGGCAGCCACCGGAAGTGCCGCATCTTTTTTGCATGCCAAGGACCTGGGCACTCTCGAAACCAACAAGTGGGCCGACCTGATTGTGCTCAACCGGAATCCGCTCGACGACATCAAGAACACCCGCACCATCGACGCCGTCTACATCGCCGGAAACCGCGTAGCCGGCCCCGCCCCACGCTAATACCGGATATCGGCTGAGAAGGGTCGGGCTCCAGGGTCTGCGCGAGAACCCCACAATTGTTTCTCCCGTAGCTGAAGCCCAGGACTACGTCCTGGGATATTCTCAGTCGTCCCTGGCGGGACTGTTCATGGCGCTCACTGTCTACCCAGGACTAGCCCGCATATCTCACAATCAAGCTGTGGATTGGGTTGAGGGGATTTAGGAGAGGACTTGGAAAGGCCGTCTTTTCATGGCATAACTGCGTTGTCGAGACGTGGTTTTAGCCGTGCGGAGGCGGCCTTTCTGATGACAGAGTGTAACCAAGAAACGTTTGCATTTACAGTTCATTTTTCTCGTCGGGTGGAGGCAGGGTTTACCGCCGGTCAAGTTTCCACCGATGGCGGTGCGCTGCTGTTGCGCGAGGTGGACCGCAAGATCAACCTGCTGGGGCGGCTGGCGGGCAGTTTTGAGGATGGCCGATCGCCGTTGCTGGTCAAGCACCAGTTGTCTCAGATGCTGGCGCAGCGCATTTTCGGTCTGGCTCTGGGCTATGAAGACCTTTGCGATCATGAGCAGTTGCGTTCCGATCCGCTGCTGGCGTTGCTCAGCGGCAAGCGCGAGTTGGATAAGCCGCTGGCCGGCAAGAGCACGCTGAACCGGCTGGAACTGGTTGGCCGCACCGGTCGCTATCACAAGATCAGCTACTCGACTGAATCACTGGACCGCTTGATGGGGGAGCTGTTTCTGGAGTCCCATCGCGGTGTGCCGGAGCAGGTTGTGCTGGACCTGGATGCCACCGACATCCCGCTTTACGGCCATCAGCCGGAGCGTTTCTTCCACGGCTACTACGGCAGCTACTGCTATCTGCCGCTGTACATCTTCGCGGGTGACCAGTTGCTGTGCGCGCGTCTGCGGCCGGCCAACAAGGATGCTGCCGCCGGAGCGGTGGAAGAGGTGAGCCGCATCGTTGCCCAACTGCGGCAGCGATGGCCGCAGAGCCGGATGGTGTTGCGCGCCGACTCCGGCTTCTGCCGCGAAGAGTTGATGGGCTGGTGCGAGGCCAATAAGGTGGATTACCTGTTTGGCTTAGCGCGCAACAAGCGGCTGCAGAAGATCATGGGCGCCCAGATGCAGCAAGCTCGTGCTCTTCACCAGAGCACAGCCAAGGCGGCGCGCGTCTTTACCGGCTTCGCCTATACCACGCGTCATAGCTGGTCGTGTGCCCGCCGCGTGGTGGCCAAAGCCGAGTATCTCGACAAGGGTGAGAATCCGCGCTTCGTGGTCACCTCGCTGACTCCGGAGCAGTGGGCTGACCAAGCACTTTACGAGAAGTTCTACTGCGCCCGCGGCGAAATGGAAAACCGCATCAAGGAACAGATGTGCCTGTTCGCCGATCGGCTCTCCACCGACGAGATGAAGGGCAATCAGTTGCGCCTCTACTTCTCCGCGCTGGCCTATACCCTGATGGAGGCGCTGCGCCGACTGGGCCTCCAAGGCACAGAGTGGGCCCAAGCTCAGGTCGATACCATCCGCCTCAAGCTGTTCAAAATCGGGGCCATCGTGCGCATCAGCGTGCGCCGCATTATGCTTCAGCTCAACTCCGCCTATCCCTGGAAAAATCTCTTCGCACAAGCCTTCCACGCCCTACGCTGTTGAAACCCACCGCTGGCGATCAACCACACTTCCTCCTTGGCCCCAGGGCACCGGCCATGGCAGAGCCTTGCAAAAAAGCACCCTGCTACCCCCCAAACAGCGCCTCACACACCAAAAATTACACCGACCGGACAACCCCATCACGCAAAAACACTGCAACAGGCTCTCCGCACCCTCAATCGCGTCGCGGTATCAGGGATGGTGAGAAATGCGGGCTAGCGTCCTGGGCTATTTTCAGCCGTCCCTACGGGACTGATTTGTGCTGTCATTCCCACTTGCATCCCGCCTGCCCCCCGGCGTGCCGTGGGAGCGAAGCCGAGAGCCCGCCCTGAGCGAAGTCGAACGGGGACCTGCAGTTCCCTCTCGGCCGCAACCAAGTTCAGAACTCCACCATCCGAATAGCTCGTGCCCAGGTCTGCCAAACATCTAAACTTTGTCATCCCGAGCGAACTCCGGATTTCCTACTACGTTGCACTCGTCAACGGCCACGTATGCGGCTTTCTTTAAGGAAAGCCGCATGAGGTTTAGCGAAACCACGAAGCCTGACAGGAAATCCGGAGGACGCCGAGGGACCTGCTGTTCCCCCTCGGTCGCAACCAAGCTCAGAACTCTCCATCCGAATAACCAACGCCAAGGTCTGCCAACCATCTAAACCTTGTCATCCCGAGCGGAGCCGAGGGACCTGCGGTTCCTCAAACCGTCAAGAGCCGCTGGTTGGCATTAATCCGCAAATACAGCACCGTGCCCACAACAGAAAGGCCAGCCATCACCAGAAACGGCGCGCTCCATCCATACAAGACCACAAGATACGCCGACAATGCTGAGCCGATAGCTCCACCAAGGTTCCCGCATGTGTTCATTACCGACGAAACCGAGCCCGCGGAATCACCGCCGATGTCGAGCGTGATGGCCCAGGAGACACCCACCGTCGACTCCAGCGCAAAAATCGCCACGCAGGAGAGCCAAACGCATGTCATCGAGTTCGTCGTGAGACAAGCGGGTACCATGCTCACAGCAGAAACCAGAAAACCTGCCGCTCCCACCAGGCGGCGAGCTTTCTTGAGATCGTTAGACCTCTTTGCCCAGAAATCTGAGACGCACCCTCCAAAGATGTCTCCCACCGTACCGGCCAACAAAAGCAAACTCGCGTAGAAACCCATCCGTTGAAGATTAAATCCGCGATGGTCATTCAGGTACTTGGGAAACCAAACCAGATAAACCGAGAGATTGTAGGCGTAGCAGAAATACATCGCCGAAAGGATCCACATCTGCCGGCTGCGCAAAATGCGTTTCCAGGGAACACTCTGCGTGCTCTTGCTGCCGCGGGCCAGCTCGAGAGCAGAGCGTATCTGCTCGCGTTCCGCAGAATTGACTGACTTGTGCTCATCCGGAGTGTTGCGGTAATACCAATACCAGACAGCAGCCCAAATCAATCCTAACGAGCCGCAACAGAGGAAAGCGGTGCGCCATCCATAGTGCACAATGATGAGCACCACCAGCACCGGCGTAAGTGCTCCCCCCAGCCGCGAACCGGCGTGGGTGGCGCCCTGGGCAAAGCCCCGCTCCGTGGGCAACATCCAACGGGAAAGCGAGCGCGTAGCAATAGGAAACGCACCCGCCTCGCCCATGCCAAAAAGAAAGCGAATCAACGCCATCGATCCCGCGCTCCAGGCCAACACCGTGGCGCAGGTAAAAAGCGACCACCAGCTCACGATGAGCGTCAGCGCGCGCCGCGGACCGATGCGATCGCCCAACCAGCCGCCGGGTATCTGGAAAAGCGCGTAAGCCCATTGGAACGAGCTTAGGATCCATCCCATGGTCACGATGGAGAAGCCGAACTCCTTCTGGATGGATGGAACCGCGGAGGAGATGACGACCCGATCGATATAGGTGATCATGTAGGCCGCGATGGTCAGGCCTAAGACGATGTAACGAACGTGGGTTGGACGGGCCGACCCGGGACCAGGAATTTTCGCGACTGGCAGTGTGGCTGCCTCCGGAATCATCCCGACATCGTTACCTGGGGGCATTTAGTCCTCTTCTAGACCTGCCGGACCGACCGCTTGATAATTGATCTATCATCCTGCCTGCAGCGAGAAAGGAGAAGTGTACACATGAGCGGCTTCCCATGGCTAGCTTCATGAAGCGGCGCCGAGGCAACGAGGTTGCGGGCTCCATCTGGTGCTGCGATGATAAATCAACGAGCAGCGGCTCCATCCCTGATCCACCCAGTTCGTTTTGAGGGTATATGCCCACCTTTGCTGAAATCGAGCCACTTTCTCTGAGTGACCGCGTGATCAACGCGCTGAAAGATGCCTTCTTTGCCGGCGAGCTCAAGCCGGGCGACGCCATCGTAGAGCGCGAGCTTGCCCGGCAGATGAAGGTTGGAACTCCAGTGGTGCGCGAGGCCCTGATTTCCCTGCAGGGCCAGGGGTTCGTTCGCCGGGTGACAAATACCGGCACCTTTGTGACCCAGTTTACGACCGCCGAAGTACGTCAGCTTTATACCCTCCGTATCGAACTGGAGCTGTTGGCGTTGCAGTGGGCGAAGCCCCGAGTTACGGAGAACGACCTCAAGGAGCTCAGCCGCCAGATCGCGAAGGTGGTGGAAGCAGGTGAGCAAGGTGATCGGCGCCGATTCCTGGAGCTCGACTACGCATTTCACCGGCAATGCTGGGCACTCTCCGGGAACGCTTATCTTGCCGAGACCTTGGACCGGCTCATGGCTCCGCTCTTCATCTTCGTGGTCCTGGCCAGCGGTGCTCCATTAACCGCGTCTATGGGCAGAGAGCATTACGAACTCGTCAACGCGCTCCAGAATACGGAAGAGCCCGAATTTACTGTCGTTGTCCGCAAGCGGCTTTCCGGCATTGCCTCCCGCTGGCTAGCTGCTTTCAGCAAAGCGGACGATCCAGCCAAACAAGCCTAGCTGACCTCTATTTCAATTTGTGCCGGCGCGAGTGCCGGAGACGAAGCAGACAGTGTTGCCCTGCCTGGGACTCCAGTCGGCTGGAGAACGACAAGAGCCAACCCATGGAAGGCTTTACGGCTGTGCTGCTGGTAGCTCTCGTGACTGTCAGGTCGTCCATTATCGACACCCAGTATGCGGCCCGCACCTTGCATGGCGAAGTTGATTTCGTTGTCGGCGGTGGGCACAATTCGGCCTTTCGCATCCAGCACCTGGACGGTAATGTGCGCAACATCGCTGGGGTGGTTGGTGATGCGCATGCGATCGGCCACTAGCGCCAGCTTCGCCGGGCTGTCCGTCGTCTGAATCTCAACCGTCCGCACGACCTTGCCGTCCTTTATTCCGTTGGCAGTAAGCGTTCCAGCCGCATAGGGCACATCCCATGACAGATGAAGGTCCGCCGTCGTCTGCAATGCTTTCGCCCGCGGAGGATAGTTTCCATACGTGCCCACCATGCCAGGACGAGGAAAAGCATATCCTTTAACGCCCAGGCTCTTGCCATTGAGGAATAGCTCCACCGTGTCGCAGTTGGTAAAGCAGCTCACGGTAATGTTCTTTCCCTCTCTTCCCGCCCAATTCCAGTGAGGAAAGAGATGGAGCACGGTTTCGCTGGTCCATCTACTTTGATAGAAGTAGTACGCATCTTTGGGAAATCCGCATGTATCCAGGGCGCCGCTCGAGCCAAGCTTGGAAGGCCATCGCGATTCTCCCAGGTAGTCGATCCCTGTCCAGATAAAGTCTCCACTGACGTAGTCGTAGGTCTGGATAAACTTTTGCAGCTGTTCCACCTCGATGAGATTATTCGCCGCCCTGCCAAAGAAGAAATCGTCCGGCTCCTCTAGAGCGTAGGTCCCACGGGCGCCGAAAATTGCGCTCGTCTCTGTGCCCACGAATCGCCGATCAGGGTAAGCATGACGATCGATGCTGTAAAACTTTTCCCGGCGGTCTCGCCAGCGATCCACGTAGTTATACCCGACCACGTCGAGCTTCGCGAGAAACTCCGGCAGAGCCGCCTTGGGTTCAGCAGCGATCTGATCGCAAGCCACAGTCACCAACCGCGTCGGGTCTTTACTGCGAATAACGTCCAACATTCTCTGCAATGTTTGCGGCCCCTGGGGATTGCTCTGATCAGGCACTTCGTTGCCGGCGCTCCATAGCACGATCGAAGGATGATTCCGGTCTCGCTCAACCATGGCGGCCATATCGCGCGCCGCCCACTCGTCAAAGTACTTGTGGTAGCCATATAACGGCGTCTGCAACTTTGGCTGTTTCCATTCGTCAAACGCCTCGTCCATGACCAGAAAGCCCATCCTGTCGAGTAGATCGAGAAGCTCCGGAGCGGGAGGATTGTGACTCAGCCGGATGGCATTGCAGCCCATCTCCTTCAGCAGCTCCAGCCGCCGCTCCCACATGCGTTCCGGTACAGCCGTACCGGCGCATCCGCAATCGCCGTGGATGCAGACGCCATTCATCTTGACGTGTTCCCCGTTGAGCAGGAGGCCCTTGTCCACATCGAATTTCACGTCTCGTATGCCGAAGCTCGTGGTCTCCTGATCAAGTTGCTCTCCGCCAGAGCGCAAGGTGCAGCGTACCCGGTAAAGATTTGGCGTCGAAACCGACCACATCGCCGGCGAGGCAACGCTCAAACGCTGAGCGAAGGTTGCCTCGCCTCCATGTTGAATCGACAGAGTGGCACTTCCCTGCTGCACCACGGTTCCATTCGCGTCGATGATTTCTGTTGTCAGGTCACAGTCTGCATCGCGATCGCTCTCATTCAGGACGCGAGTCTTGATTTCAACCTCGGCGCTCTGGGGAGCAATGGATGGCGTGGTAACGAACGTGCCCCATTGGGCGATGTGAATTGGATCGGTGATGATGAGCCACACGTGCCGGTAAATGCCGGAGCCGGAATACCAGCGGCAGTTCGGCTGCAGAGAGTTGTCTACGCGGACCGCTACCTGGTTGGGCCTTCCGGGAGGGTTAAGGTGCGGCGTCAGATCGTAGGCAAAGGTAGTGAACCCATACGGCCGCATTCCCAGGGAGGTTCCATTGATCCAGACTTCGCTTCGCTGGTAGACCCCGTCGAACTGCAACCCAACGCGCTTGCCTCGCGTTGTGGCCGGGAGCGTGAACTGCTTCCTGTACCAGCCAATGCCGGTGGGCAAATAAGCTCCGTTGCCTCCGGCCGGGGCGTCTTCGCTGAAAGGACCTTCGATGCTCCAGTCGTGGGGAAGGTCCAGCGTCCTCCAGCTGCCGTCCTTGAAAGCCGCCGCTTGCGCGCCCTCAGTGTCCCCTTTGAAGAATCGCCATTGGCTGTCGAAATTTGCCTTTCGCTCCGGGGGCGCGGCGGCAACGGATTTAGGTAGTGGCGAGAGGTCAAGCTTCAATGCTGAGGCCACTCCGGCCTTGGCTGCATCCCCCAGAAAGTCACGGCGGGTGGGACTATAAGACATGAACAAGCCTTTCACTATGCGGTACTGAAGCATATAAGGGCCGGTCACGCTTGCGATACCTACTTTAGTCGGATTCGCGGGGCGCAACGAGCGAGTAGGCTCATTGCGCTGTCAGCACCAGGTTCAGGCTCACCCCAACTGCCATGTAGTATCAAATCAAAATGCTGCGGCTAGCGCGATTGCAAGGTCTTAGGAGGGCTCACGTGTCCATCGCCAGACGCTGGATCGTATTTCTGCTCATTTGTTCCTACTTCGGCTTCGCCGGCGCGCAACAGGAGCCAATCAAGTTGTGGCCCAAAGGCGCTCCGGGAGCTGAAGGGACTGTTACTCCGGAGACCGTCCGGCTTAATCCGGACGGCGAACACATCATCTCCAACATTCAGGAGCCATCGATCATTCCATACCTTCCCTCCAAGGACCAAGCCACGGGGGCGGCGGTAATCGTCGCACCGGGCGGGGGCCACAGCGAATTATGGATGGATCACGAAGGCTATGCCGTAGCGGAATGGCTCAGCGGCCATGGCGTTGCGGCCTTTATTTTGAAATACCGGCTGGCCAAGCAGAAGGACTCCACCTACACCGTGGAAGAAACCGAGTTGGGTGATATGCAGCGTGCGATCCGCACGGTGCGCAGTCGCAGCGCGGAGTGGGGAATAGACCCGGCACGCATCGGGGTGATGGGGTTCTCTGCCGGGGGCGAGTTGGCCGCCCTTGCCAGTACCCGCTATGACGAAGGATCGCCCTCCTCCGACGATCCAGTGGAGCGTGCCGGTTCCAAACCAGACTTTCAGGCGCTTCTGTATCCGGCGATTCCCCATGACCGCCGGCTCACTGCCAACACACCACGAGCCTTCCTGGCGTGCGGGGGCAACGACCGGCCGGATATTTCGCAAGGCTTGGCGGAACTCTATCTCGCTCTCACCCGTCTGCACGTATCAACCGAACTCCACATCTACGCCGGCGTCGGGCATGGCTTTGGCGTCCGCAAGACGAATCCAGCGCCGGTCTCTGGCTGGACTTCGCTTTTTCTCGAGTGGATGAATGCCCAGGGCCTGCTGAAACACTAGGAGCAGTCGAAGAGTTGACTATGCGCGGTCTTTCCTTTTGGAAACCAGGCCGGAAACAAAAACCAGAAGGGAACTCCACAGAAGATGATCCATGGACTAAGGGCAAATCAGGTCAGGCGAGTTCGTGTTTATCTTTGGGTTGCGGCGGTAGGTTTGAGTGCCGGGGTTGTGATCGCGCAGCGCGCGGATACGCCCGATACGGTAAAGAATCCGTTTGCCGGTGATCCTGCCGCAATTGCCGCCGGCAGGGATCTGTATGCGCAAACCTGCCAAGCCTGTCATGGAGGCGAGGCGCGGGGAGATCGTGGCCCCGCGCTGGCGACGGGAAACTTCAGACATGGGGGCGAAGACAACGACCTCTTCCAGACCATACGGACGGGGGTTCCGGGCACGCAAATGCCCGCCTTTTCCGCGCTCCCAACGGACAACATTTGGCGAATCATTACCTATCTCCGCAGCCTCAATGCCAACGGCGCCGCCGCCAATGAAGTCGTAGCGGGCGATGCAGTCGCAGGCGAACAGACGTTCTGGGGCAAAGGCGGATGCGCCTCGTGCCACGAGGTGAACGGCCGGGGTTCGGATGTCGGGCCCGATCTGTCGGCTGCCGGAACAAACTCCGCGTCGTACTTACGCAGCGTGATCCTCAACCCCAACAACCCACAGCTCAGGAGAAGGCGTTTCTTTGGGCCGAGCGTCGTCAGCGTCAAGACCAAAAGCGGGCAGCAGATCCGCGGCATCACACGAGCCGAAGATAGTTACAACCTGATCCTGGCTGGCACCGATGGAAAACTCTATCGGTTGGATAAACGCGATCTGGTTGAGGAACAGACCGAACACGAGTCGCTGATGCCGGCGAATTACGGTCAGCTTCTCTCCGAAGCCGAAATTCAGAACCTGGTCGCTTACCTGAAGAGCTTGAAAGCCCGCGATTTGAGCAAGACCATTCAGGTGCAACTGCCCGCGGGCTTGAGCTTTGAACGATTGCGCAATGCCCAGGCCGAGCCACAGAACTGGCTTACTTATTGGGGCAACTACCAGGGACAACACTTCACTGCCTTGCATCAGATCACCCCGGCAAATATCAGCCAACTGCAGGCGCGGTGGTCGGTGCAGATGCCCGGGAGTTCCGTGCTGGAGGCGACACCACTGGTGGTGGACGGCATTATGTATACCTCCGGACCGCCGGGACAGATGTTTGCCATCGACGCCCGCACGGGGCTTCAGATATGGAAATTTGAGCGACGGCAGAAAGGTAGTAAGTCCGTACCAGATAAACCCCTTCAATCGTGGGCCTGCGGTATTGGGCAGCCGCGTCTTCTTCGGCACGCTCGACGCTGCGCTGATCGCGCTGGATGCTCGCACCGGACGCATGCTTTGGGAAACCCAGGTGGCCGACACGCTCCAGGGCTATTCGATTACCGGAGCACCTTTGGCGATCAAAGACAAGATCATCGTCGGGATCGCCGGAGGAGAATTTGGCATTCGCGGCTTCATCGATGCGTACGACGCGGCCACCGGTAAGCGGCTGTGGCGCTTCAACACCATCCCCGGACCGGGCGAGTTTGGCAACGAGACCTGGAGCGGGGACAGCTGGAAGCACGGCAGCGGCGGCGCATGGCTGACGGGCAGCTATGATCCCGATCTGGACACACTCTATTGGGCCGTGGGCAACCCCGGTCCCAATTTGAATGGAGCTGTTCGCGAGGGCGATAACTTATTCACCTGTTCCGTGGTGGCTCTCGATCCAGCTACAGGCACGCGAAAATGGCACTACCAGTTCACGCCCGGCGACACGCATGACTGGGACGCCAACGAAGATCTGGTATTGGCGAACGAAAGTATTGCCGGCAAGAAACGCGATGTCCTGATGCAGGCCGATCGTAACGGGATGTTCTACGTTCTCGATCGAACGGACGGCAAATTCATTCTTGCCAAGCCATACGTCAAGGAAACCTGGAATCTCGGCTTCGACAAAGATGGGCATCCCATCCTGGCGCCGAAATGGAAATCATCGCCAGAGGGCAACATCGTTTTCCCAACATTGATCGGTGGTTCCAATTGGCAAAGCCCGTCCTATGATCCTGTTCGGTCGGTGCTCTATGTGGCCGCGCGCGACGGCGGAATGGGTTACCGCAGTGGAGAGGTGAAGTTTGAAGCGGGTCGGCAATATATGGGTGGATCACCTTTCCTGGCCAACGAGCAGGGTCAGAACGGCGTGATGGCCATTGATACGAAGACCGGGACCGTGAAGTGGAAGTTCCCGATTTCTAACATGTCGGCCGCGGCAGGAGTGCTGGCCACTGCCGGCGGGTTGGTCTTTGTGAGCACCGCGGAAGGAAATCTGATTGCCTTGGATAGCGACTCAGGAAAGTCTCTCTGGCATTTTCAGACGGGAGCAGCCATTGCCTCCTCAGCCATGAGCTATGCAATTGACGGAAAACAATTCATCGCAGTTGCCGCGGGAAACGTGCTGTATAGCTTTGCTCTTCCGGACTAAAACGTGTTCAACCTCTTCAGAGTCTGCGTGAGAATCTGCCGGTACAGAACTCGCGTTCCTTCACGAAGGACGGGTGCTCCACATCTCGCTCGTTTTTCGCGAGATGTGGGATTCCAATGCTCTTTCCCTCTGACTCTCGATTCAGCCGATGCACTTAGCGGTCAACATCGGTGGTATCCCATATCTCGCGAAAAACGAGCGAGATATGGGGCACCGTCCTTCGTTAGGGGCCAGGGGCAGTCGTCCGCTAGGTCTCAAGCAGACACTTCAGCCCCTGAGGTACGATGTTTCTGCGGAGTAGCCCTGGAGAGTAACACGTCGCGTCAGGATGGCGGCAGACGCTCCAGATTTGCCCGCGCCTGTGCATGATCGGGAGCGAGCTGTAAGGCATGACGGAAGTCCTCACGCGCTTCGGCGATCCTACCGACCCCGGCTTCTAGAACGCCGAGGTTGTTCCAGTCATCTGGATCGTTCGCCCGCAAATGCAGCGCTGCTTTTAGCTCCGCAATCGCCTGCTGCGGTTGCCCGGTGCTGGCCAGCGCCTGCGACAGCAGCGAGTGCAGCTCAGGAGTGTCTGGGGATAGCGCGATGGCCTCGCGCAGCTGGACCACCGCGTCGCCGACGCGCCCCGATAACGCATAAGCATCCGCCAGTTGCTCGCGCGCGTCCACGTCCTTAGGGCGCTGTTTGACGGCCGCTTCAAGAAGCTCCATTGCTTGCTGAGGCTGATTGGCCTGAAGTGCCAGATCTCCCAGGTTGTAAAGTGCCGTGAAATCGTGTGGGTCGATTTCGAGCGCGGCGCGCAGCTCAGCCTGCGCCGCGCCCGGCCGGCCCTCACTCGCCAGTGCAACCCCGAGCCCGCTATGCACGCCCGCATCGGAGGGACACTGCACGAGCATGGTACGAAGCTGCTGCTCGGCTGCGCTTGCCTGATCATGCTTTAGCTCCAAGCCGGCCAGGTTGAATCGCGCATTGCAGGTCTTGGGATGCGCAGCGATGTCCTGCATAAAAGCCCTTTGAGCCTGCTGCCAGTCACCGGAATTCTCGAGCGCCGCGCCGAGCTCATTCAGCGTCCGCTCATCGTCAGGATGCAGGGCCAGCGCATGCCGAAACGTCGCGATCGCCTCCTGATACTTGCCCTGGTCAGCCAGCGCGGATGCGAGGTTATAGAGCGGGATGATGTCGCCTGGATCTTTGGTCAGCCAGTGGCGCATCCAGGCCTCGTCCAGCAGGAGTCTCGGATCGGCGCCATTGCTGGGCGTGTTCACCGGTAGGACCTGCAGCCACAAATGCGCCATCTCATCTTCGGAGCGATTCCCCGCTTTCACACGCACCGGGGGATTATGAGGATTGTGCGCATTGCTGGAAGAGTTGTCGTAGGTATAGCGCATGTGCACGACCGAGCCTTTGGGCAGAAAGACCGGCTTGCGGTAGCGATATACCGACTGCCGGTCAATATCCCAACTGGGAATCAGGATCAGCCATTTCTTCTGTTGATCGGGCAGTGTAGCCCACGCCTCCATGCGCTTGCCCAGATAATGCGCGTGGGGATAGATGCCAAGAACTTCGACATCCACCGGAAGCCGCAGCCCATCCTCGACCACGAAGTTGCGTTCGCCGGCCGGAATGTCCAGCGCGCTGTCGTGTTCGAGCTGGAGCAACATTGGCTGTTTCGATGGAGGTTGATCGGTGAAGTAGAGGCCGATCTGCGCCGAAGCTATCTCCTCCTTGCCCGAAGGCTTGAGATGCATATTGAGGATCAGGTCATTGCCGGGATCAAGCCTCCAAGGCATACCCTCCGGTTCAATAAGGACCGGCGTATCGGGTTTCCAGAACAGAAAGTTGCTGTCCGGATCAAAGTCATTTCCGGTGTCCACCTCCAACTCCATTCCGGGAACCCCATCCTTCCATTCCTCTGGATGTGCACGGCGAAACGATGCTGTTCGATCAATGAGGATGTTTGCGTGGTGAACGATCTGCGGCGCGACCGGGCGGATCTCCATGGCGCGAATGTAATGCGTTTGCTTGAGGGGATACGGCAGCACAAAATTGCGAAAGACATCGGTTCCGGAAGCAGCCAAAGCAAACGGGTGTTCCACCGTAAGAATCAAATCCGGCGTGCCATACTGCCAGGTTTTGCTGTACGCGGGCGGCTGGTGGCGCTGCGGACGAATCGCCTTCCGGCATGCCGGCGGCAACCCACTTCGCGATCAGCGCGATCTGTTCGCCGCTAAGTCTTCGCTCATCGGCAAAGTCTCCATAACCAGGCTCCGGCAGCCACGGCGGCATATACCGCGACGACGTGACGCTAGCCATTTGCGGCCCCCAGCGTCGCGCGTCCTGATAGGTGAGCAGGCTGAACGGGCCCGCGCCGCCGGGATGATGACAGGTGGTGCAGTTGCCATATACCAGCGGGGCAATCTCGCCGGACCAGGTAACCGAGCTCTGGGCGGCAGCGACGTGCTCTTTCACCATCGAGACAGCTATGGTCAACGCCACTGTCACGATTACCATAATCGACACCGGGACCCAACGCGTGTTCTTCATGGTTGCAGAGTCACAATCGAGCAGCCGTTCAGCGCGTCTCCACTACAATCCGGGGCTGCTTTGCATCATGCCGCCGTCCGTGATGATGGTGGTAGCCGTGATGTAGCTGGCCCCATCTCCCGCTAAGAAGGCGACCACGCTGGCGATTTCTTCAGGCTTCGCCATCCGGCCCAGCGGAATCGCGGCATTCAATTTCTGCATGAGCACGGGATCCGTCATGGTGGAAAGATTGATCGGCGTCGCGACCGCGCCTGGCGCTACGCCTACGACCAGGATGTTATGGGGAGCGAGTTCCACGGCCGCCGTGCGCGTCAACATGCGCATCCCGCCTTTGGAAAGACAATACGGTATGTTGCCGGGCATTGGCCAGTCTTCATGGATCGACGTGATGTTGATAATACGGCCGCCGCCGCCCTGCTTGATCATCTGTTTGGCCGCGAGCTGGGTGCCAAAAAACGCGCTCTTGAGGTTGATCTCCAATACCTTCTCGTACTGCGCTTCGGTGGTGTCGAGGATCGAAGTGCGGGTTTCTACCCCGGCGTTGTTCACCATGACGTCGACATGTCCCCATTTATCGACCGCTGCGGAGACCAGGCGCTGCAGATCATCCAGCTTGCTGACGTCCGCCTGGACGCCGATCACACATTCTCCCAAAGCAGCGATCTGCGCTTCGAGGGCGTCGGTCGCCTCGGGATGAGAGACGTAGTCGATAACAACGCATGCGCCCTGGCTGGCGAGCTCGAGCACAATGGCTTTGCCGATACCGCTATTGCCGCCAGTGACGATGGCAACTTTCTTCGCGAGTGACATGTAGATTCCTCTCAGATATGTTTTTGTCCCTAGTGGCCTGGATACCCTGCCCGGGGCTCTAACAGCTTGGCGATGATCCCAGTCCAGCCGGTCTGGTGGGTGGCGCCTACCCCTCTTGCGGTGTCTCCATCAAAGTATTCGTAAAAGGGCACGTAATCACGGAAATTCTCGTCCTTCTGGAAGCGAGGGTAGAGTGCATTTACCTGGCGAACTCCTTCACTGTTCTTGAGAAAGATTTTCGTCAGGCGATTTGTGATTTCTGCGGCAACCTGGTCGATGGTGAAAAATACTCCTGAGCCCGTTGGGCACTCAATCTTGAAGTCGTCGCCGTAGTAGTAGTAGAACTTCTGCAGCGATTCGATGATGAGGAAATTCATCGGGAACCATATTGGACCACGCCAGTTCGAATTGCCGCCAAAGAGCCGCGATCGAGACTCGGAGGGTTCATAGTCCACACTCAGCGGGCGGCCATCGTCCGTACAGTATGTATATGGGTGTTCAAGATGGTAACGCGAGACAGAACGGATACCGTAATCGGAAAGAAACTCGTTAGGGTCGAGCATTCTGCGCAAGAGTGCCTTCATGCGATGTCCCCGTAGCAACGAGAGCAGCTTGCGCTCGCCTTTCCCGGGAACGAACCAGCGCGATACCAGCATGGCAAGATCAGGCCGATAGGTGAGAAACCACTCCATGCGCCGCTTGAACCCAGGAACCTTCTCGAGCAGTTCGGGATCCAGGGTCTCGACGGCGAAGAGAGGAATCAAGCCCACCATCGAGCGGATGCGCATGGGCACGGTCTGGCCGTTAGGCAAATTGAGTACGTCGTAATAAAAACTATCTTCCTCGTTCCAGAGCCCTACGCCGCGGCCGCCCATATCCGCCATGGCCCCGGCAATGTAGAGGAAATGCTCGAAGAACTTGGTCGCCATGTCGTCGTAGTCGATGTTGTACTGCGACAGTTCAAGAGCGATTCTCATCAAGGCGAGCGTGTACATCGCCATCCAGCTGGTTCCATCCGATTGGCTCAGGTAGGCGCCATTGGGAAGAGTCTGGTCCCGATTGAAGACGCCGATGTTATCCAGGCCGAGGAAGCCGCCTTGAAAGAGGTCGCGCCCATGCATGTCCTTTTGGTTGACCCACCAGGTAAAGTTGAGCAGCAGCTTCTGGAAGACGCGCTCGAGGAAGGAAAGATCTCCATGGTCATCCGGATTTTGTTCGCGGCGAAGCTTCCGGTCTATCTCGAAGACCCGCCAGCAGGCCCATCCGTGAACCGGGGGATTGGCATCACTAAAGTTCCACTCGTACGCAGGTAGTTGTCCGTTGGGATGGAGAGCCCAGACATGCAAAAGCTCTACCAGCTGGTTCTTGGCAAACTCCGGATCGATCAATGAAAAGGTGACCGCATGGAACGCCAGGTCCCATGACGCAAACCAGGGGTACTCCCACTTGTCGGGCATGGAAAGGACGACGCCGCTGTTGAGGTGTTGCCACTCAGAGTTGCGGCCGGTCTCGCGCTGGGCGGGTGGAGGCGCAGAATCGGAATCACCCGCCAGCCAGCGGCGCACGTCGTATTCGTAATATTGTTTGCTCCATATCATCCCGGCAAAAGCTTGCCGTTGGACCAGGCGAGCATCTTCGTGATCCAGGCCGGTTTGAATCCGAAGATAGAAATCATCGCAATCGCTTTTTCGTGCGCCGGCGATCTGATCGAAATCGGCAAAAGGCTTTGGATTCTCAGCGTGAGACAGGCGCAAGCGGAACGTTGCAGAGGCGCCGGCGCCTACCCGCGCGCTGAGGTGCACGCAGGCCTTCGAACCGCGCAGTAGCGGGTTCACCGCCGACTGGTTCCCATGGACCAGGTACTCGTGGAAAGCGTCTTTGTAATAACCCTGGGATCCGGCTCCATAGAGGCGGGCAACGTTGGTTTCGTTCTCGCAAAACAACAGCTCGACGTGGTCTTCCGCGTAGAGATAGTAGGTTCCCAGTTGGGGATGGGTCGCGGTGATGACCGAGCCTTGGGCGCTGATCTCCGGCTTCGCCGTCGGGGGGTTCCACGACCACGTATTGCGGAACCACAATTGGGGAAGCACGTGCAATTCGGCGGCTTCCGGGCCACGATTGTAAATCGTTATCTGCGCCAGGATATCGTCAGGAGCAGCCTTGAAGTACTCGACGAAAACATCCCAGTAGCGATTCTCCTCGAATACGCCCGTGTCGATCAGTTCGAATTCGTTGTCCTGCAGGCCGCGATTGCGATTTTCCTCTACCAGCCGGCTGTATGGGTAGGCAGCCTGCGGGTACTTGTAAAGCATCTTCAGGTAGGAATGGTTCGGCGTGGCGTCGAGATAGTAGTAGTATTCCTTGACATCCTCACCGTGATTGCCCTCTCCGTTGGTCAGGCCAAAGAGCCGCTCCTTCAAGATAGGATCTTGTCCGTTCCACAGTGCCAGCGCGAAACACAACCTCTGCTCCTCGTCGCTGATGCCCGCCAACCCATCCTCGCCCCAGCGATACGCGCGGCTGCGTGCGTGGTCATGGGGAAAGTAATTCCATGCGTCTCCGTTGCTGGAGTAGTCCTCACGCACCGTGCCCCACTGGCGTTCACTGAGATACGGCCCCCAGAGGGAATCGTTAGGGCTGGAGGGCGAAGATGTGGTCGTTCCGGGCATGAGCCTTCCGAGGATTGCTTATCGCACCGCCCGCGAAGGGCAGGCTTTCTCAATAGCATCCCCGATTGTACTGGACCAGGGGTAAACGATAAATGAAAGCTAAAGATGAGCCAGGCCGCGCTGCAAGGCCACAACCACCGCCTGGGTGCGATCGGCCACATTCAGGCGCATCAGTATCACGCTCACGTGGGACTTAACCGTGGCCTCCTTGATGGACAATTCGTCGGCGATTTCGCGGTTGCTCTTGCCGCGAACCAGCAGCGAGAGCACTTCCCGCTCGCGCGTGCTCAGCTCGCCGTCCGGCATGCGGGAGGCCAGCGCGCGGGTGACCGGCGGAGGCAAAAAATTGCGCCCGGCATGCACCTTGCGCAACGCCTCCATCAGCGCTTCATGCGGCATGCCCTTGATGAGGTATCCCATCGCGCCGGCCTCCAGCGCCTGGTGGATATCCTCGTCGCCCTCATAGGTGGTGAGCACGATGAAACGCGCCTGCGGCGCCGCTCGCCGGACTTCACGAATGACCTCGACCCCGCTCTTATCAGGGAGCCTGAGATCCATCAGGGTGATGTCGGGCCGATGTTCCCAGAAAAGACGGATCGCTTCCGCGGCGGTCCCCGCCTGGGCGGCTACCATCATGTTGGGTTGAGATTGAATGATGGCAGCAATGCCGAAGCGCATGATGGGGTGATCGTCGCAGATAAGAATCTTAATCTTCTGTTCATCACTCATAGCTGCATGCTGTCCTGGGCAGCCGGGGATTGCAGGTGTGAGCGCCGAACACTGAATGAGACCGTCGTTCCCCGCGCGGGAACGCTGACGATGCCGATGCGGCCGCCCATGCGCTCCACACGTTCCCGCATGCCTTCGATTCCATAGTGTTGGCCGCCTTCGGCCTTGCGGGCGGCAGGGTCAAAGCCGCATCCATCGTCGCTGACGATGCTGCTGAGCTCATCGCGGGTATAGACCAGTTTGATCTGAATGCGTTGCGGACGCCCGTGCAAGGCCCCGTTGTAGACCGCCTCTCGTATCACCATCAGAAGCTCGCGCGCCAGCGGACCGCGCACGCGAAAGGGCCGGCCCTCTTCTACGCACCCGACAGGAATGCCGAATTCCATGCTGGTGCGTTCCGCGATGGCGGCCGCCGAGCTCCCCAGGTCGGCGACGGAATCCTCCTTGTGACGCAGGTTCCACACTGCCTGGCGTGCCTCATCGATGGTGGCCCGGACCTGCATGCGGGCATGGTCGAGAAGATTTTCCTGTAGCTCTGGATTTTCACGGCGCAGGCTGGAGATCGCCTCCAGCAGCGCCGAGATGCTGGTGCATCCCTGGATCACGGTGTCGTGCATCTCGCGCGCCAGCCGGCTGCGCTCATCGAGGACTGCTTTGAAACGCAGGCGCAGGGAGCGGATGCGCGACTGATAGATAGCCAGAATCAGCAGCGCCGACGCCAGCAGGCAAAGGGTCAGGAACCACCACGTGCCGTAGAAATAGGGTTTCTTTTCGAGCCCGATGGAAACCTCTGAGATGGCCGACGGATTGTTTACTTCGAAAGCGGCGACACGGAATCGATATTTTCCCGGGGAAAGGTTGGTGTAACCGGCGACACGGTTCGTTCCGGCATCGATCCAGTCGTGGTCAAAGTCCTCCAGCCGGTAACGGAAGCGGACGTCCTCCTGAGAGCGGAGCAGCAGCGGCGCGAAGGTGATTTCCAGGCGCGACAACGCAGCCGGAAAAACCAGCGCGGAGGAGACCGGCAGCTCGCGTCCATCAGCCGTGATCCCGGTGATCAGCGCTCGCGGAGGGTCCACCCGAGCCGGCGGTAAAGGTAAGACACGTACCGCACCTTTGCTGCTGGCGAACCAGATTTCGCCGTTCGGGGCTACGGAGCCGGCGGGCTCCTGGCCGCCGCACATCTGCACTGGCCCAGCATCGTAAGGCAATTCGTAGACATTCACTTTGAGGTGCAAGTCTGATGGATCGAGCTCCTGCGGGGGCAGAGGGAAAGAAGAGATGGTAGTCGGTCCGCTCAGCCATAGCGAGCCGCGCCGGTCTGCAAGCAACTGGTAGATGTTGTTGTTCGCCAGGCCCTGGGCGGTTGTGTACGATACGATCCTGCCTTTCGCATAGCGAAACAACCCGTGGCTGCGTGTACCAAACCAAAGGGCTCCTTCGTGGTCCTCGAGGATCGACCACACCTTTTCTTCGGCCAGGGCTGCAGTCGCCGCATCGTGAACAAAGACACCCGCGTGCAGGTGACTCAGGCCATGATCGGTGCCGATCCAAATGTCGCCGTTACTGTCCTCAACCAGGGAGCGAGTGCTGAAATAAGCGAGACCATCCCGTTCCTGGTAGTTCTGCGTCTCGTTGCCGGCAATGCGGCTTACTCCTTCGTCGGTGGCGATCCACATAGCGCCATCTCTGCTCTGCAGGAATGCGCGCACGAAGTTGTTTACCAGTCTGCCTGGCGCCGTGTAGCGGATCACACCCGATCGGGTCAAGCGGTAGATCCCACTGCCGTCGGAACCAAGCCAGAGATCTCCAGAACGGTCGCGGAAAAGCGTGCGTAATGCGACATCCGGCAACTTCGGAAACTTATAGGGCCGGGCCACGCCGTCGCGGATAACAAAGACACCCGCAGTCACCATCCAGACAGTTCCGTTAGGGTCGGCGAAAATGGTGCCGGAGGCGACATCGGAATCGCCCGGCAGCGATATGACGCTCACCGGGGTCTTGCTTAAACGCACCATGCCCTCCTGGGTTCCGATCCAGACTTGCTGCTGGGCGTCTGCGAAAAGGCTCAGTACGGTGCTGCTGGGCAACAGGTCGGCTTTTGTCCAGCGGGAGAAGCGACCCTCGGCATAAAGATAGAGACCGTGCCCGATGCTGCCGATCCACAGTGCCCCATCGCTGGTCTGGCGGAGGGTGCGAACGGTTCCCTTGATCTGTTCTACTGGGCGAAAGCTTCCCTTCACCAGCCGGTCAAGCCCGCCGACTGTGCCCACCCATATTGTTCCATCCTGAGTTTCGAGAATCGATTTCACCCGGTTTTCGCTATCTCTACCCGGCAGGCGCTTCGTGCTTACGCCGGCTTGATCAAACACCAGAAGGGCTGAGCCGCCCACCCAAATACGATGCTCCCGGTCTTCGACGATCGCGTGTACGGCCAAATTGGGTACATAGGGAGAAGTATCCACCCGATGCAGCTTGTCATGAACCAACTGGAAAAGGCCGTTGTCGGTGCCGATCCAGATACGACCCTGGTCATCTTCGAGCACGCTTCGCACGAAGCCGTTGCTTAGGCCCTCGGCTTGGGTGTAAGCGCGAAAGACCCCATTCTTCAGGTGCACCAGGCCGCCGCCCTCGGTGCCGATCCAGAGGCTGCCATCCCGTGCTGCCAGAAGACAGAAGACGCTATTGTCTGCTAGAGCAGGCACATTCGCGTGGTTATACAGATGGAAATGCGATCCGTCGAAACGCAACAAGCCGCCAGTTGTCCCGATCCAGAGGTACCCGTCCTGGGACTGCTCAATCGCCTGCACCGTATCTTCGGGAAGGCCGTCCTGGATGCGCCAGATGCGGCGCGTATATTGCATAGCTGGGTCGGCATTCGTAGCGTTGGCGGCGGCGGTTCCGGTCCTGGCGGCGGCCAGGGTGGTTTGCTCCGCGGTCAAACCCGAGAATAGAGCAAAGAAGATTGCCCATTGGAACCACCGGCCGCCGGGCGGGAAAAAAGAACCACGATTGTCTCGCAAAAAAGACATCAGATCGCCCTGAACCAGACAACCAGCCACTACTGAGGCAGGAGTGTACCACGCTGACAATACGGCATTCCCGTTGCTATGTTGGTCTTCTTTCGGATTTTTTCTACGCAGTCATACTTTAGGCGGATTCGCACTCTGCATTTAGTGCCTAGAGTTCTTCCCGACCACAACTGGCATCTGCGGACGTTGTGTATTTAACCCACTGTAAGTGCCGGTAACTACAGGGAGAAGGCCGCCGGTCAGCCTCTCCACAAGGGACAGCATGCCCGAGATGCTGCCGACTTATTTTCGGAGGATGTAGGTTATGACGCAGATTCACACTTCATGGATATCCAGCGGGTACGGTAAGAGGGTCGCTGTCGTTGCTGCTAAGAGCGCCCGGCAAACGACGCTCTTGATACTATGCAGCGCGATGGCCTTGACCCTCCCCCGCGCGCTGGGACAAGCAATCTTTGGCTCCGTCAACGGCACGGTGACCGACCCAAGTGGTGCGGTCGTCCCCAACGCTTCTATCACAATCACTGACACCGATAAAGGCACGACCAGGGTGGTTACCACCTCCGACTCGGGCACATACCTGGTCCACGACCTGATTCCGGATCACTATCAATTCAAGATCGATGCCCCCGGGTTTGCCACCGCTCAATCGGAGGTAATCTCGGTTTCAGCCGACAGTTCTGCGCAGGTCAACTTCGAATTGAAACCGGGCACTGCCTCGCAGACGGTTGAAGTAACCGCTGAGGCTCCACAGCTCAAGACCGATCGCGCGGACGTATCCACGACACTTAATACGCTGACGGTGGAGGAGACGCCAAATCTAATACGAAATACAACCGCCCTTGTGTTGCTGGCTCCGGCCACAACTGCTTCCACCTTTTCCAATGCCAATGCTGAGGATCCGCAACGGTCGATCCCGATTTCCTCTAACGGTCAATCGCCCTTTTCCGCGGGTTTCGTCCTTGATGGGGCCAACGATAAGGATGGGTTCATCGGTGAAATCGTAGTCAATCCGCCGCTCGACTCGATTGCAGAATTGAAATTCATCAACCAGAACTACGATGCCGAGTTCGGCGCCGCTGTTGCGGGCGTCACCGTGTTGCAAACGAAATCCGGCACCAACAGCTTTCACGGGTCTGCTTACCTTTACCGGCATAGTGACGCGCAACAGGCGCGCGACCCTTTCACCCAGTATCCCGGCAACAATCCGGTGGGACCTGATATCCCGAACACTCTGTCCAATATCTTTGGCGGTTCAATTGGCGGCCCAATAATCAAGCAGAAGCTCTTCTTCTTCGCCGACTATCAAGGAACCCGCCAGAAGGTCGGAAACTCATTCAAGCTGACAGTGCCCACCGCGCTGGTGCACACGACTTGCACCGGAGTCGCGGGGAGTAACTGCGACCTGAGCGAGTACCTACAAGGCGGTCAAGGGCAGGCCTACGATCCGGCCACCGGGCGGTGAATGCGGACGGAGCAGCGACCGGCGTAGGCCGTGTACCCTTTGTCAACAATCAGATTCCGAACGGCCGCCTCTCGCCGGCAGCGATCAATCTCCTCAAGCTCATTCCCACCCCCAGCTTGCCCGGCGTGCAGAACAACTATGTTGCGGGCGGCTTTGGCGTGTACAACTTCAACCAGGCCGATACGCGCATTGACTATCAATTGAAACCGACCGTGCATATCTTCGGTCGCTATGGCTACCTCGGCTCCAACCAGAGCTCTCCCGCCTCTCTGGGCGCGGTGGGTGGCAACGGGTTTGGTGTGGGTGGCTGGGCGGGCAGCGAAACCGGAGGCAACGACAGCCTGGCGGTTGGCACCGATTTAGCGGTGTCACCCAAGTTGGTTACCGATCTTCGATTTTCCTACTTTCGCTACGCCTTCATCGAAGCCAAATACGATGGTGTCACTCCGCTCATGACGAACCTTGGATGGGCGGGTTTAAACACGGGCGCCCCGGGATCCGGGGGCGCTTCGCAAATCGAGATCGGCGACGGCGGCAGCAAAATCGGTGAGATGGCCTACCTCGGCTCCGGCAATAATGGCGCCAATCACTGCAACTGCCCGCTCAACATGACCGAGCAGGAGTATGCCTTTGTGAATGACTGGACCCGCGACATTGGCCGCCACTCGGTCAAATTCGGGGCTGAGATTCGTCGCCTTCAAGAACTGCGCATTCCAAGCGACGTGAATCGCACCGGCCAACTGCAGTTTGCAGACGAACGCACTGCCACCGCCTCTGGTTCAACACCCGGTGGCCTGGGCATAGCCTCCCTTCTATTTGGAGACGTCTCGACTATGTCGCGATACTTCAGCACGTCCACCACCGCAACCGAGCATCAGTACCGGACGTTCTTCTATGTTCAGGATAACTGGAAGGTCTCACCCAAGCTCACTCTGAATCTTGGGGCGCGCTGGGAGATCTACTTTCCCGAGGCCGTCAACGGCAAAGGAATGGGCGGGTTCTACGACCTGAAGACAAACACGGTCCGTGTCGCTGGGTACGGGAACATCGGACTCAATCTGAACATTCAAAATAACTTCACTTATATTGCGCCGCGGGTTGGCTTTGCCTATCAGTTGCTACCCAGAACGGTGGTCCGCGGCGGCTATGGCCGGGCATACGACCCTGGATTCTTCGGCGACATCTTCGGCCAATTGGTGACGCAGACCATTCCGGTTCTGCAAAACCAACAATTGAGCCAGCTTGACGGCGAAATCTACGATGTTGCACGCAACCTCGATGGAACCGGCTATAACATCGCCACTGGACCCTCCGCTCCAAACAATGCGTACGTGATTCCATCCAACGGGCAACTTCCACTCCCTCCCGGAATTTCTCCGACCTCGCGGCCAGATCGAATGAGAATTCCGGAGGTTGACGGATGGAACCTCACGCTTCAACAGCAGCTCGACGCAACCACCAGTTTCAGTCTGGCGTATGTGGGCAACAAATCGACGCACTCCATCCCCAACTCTACCTGGGGCGGTATCAATTGGAACGACTACACCGTGGTCGGCTTTGCCGAAGGTATAAGTCAGTGCCAACGTTCGGTCTTCTTCGCGCAAAACGGATATTGTGGTCCGGGGTACATCGGTTACTACGCGAACGAGGCGAATGCTCACTACAACTCGTTGCAGGCCACCTTTGAAAAACGGTTCTCAAAGGGACTTCAGCTGAACTCAAGCTATGTGTGGTCAAAAGCGATCGGTGTAGCCAACGGTGGATACTTCGAGATCAATCCGCACGCAAACTGGGGACATTTTGACTTTAACCGCACCAATGACTTTAAGCTCTTTGGAAATTACGCGATTCCCGTTGGACGCGGGCAACAGTTCGGGTCCAGCCTTCCGGGGTGGGCGAACGCCATCGTCGGTGGGCTGGCGTTGAATGGAAACATCCACTGGGCCAGTGGGCTTCCTTACACTCCTTCCTATGGGGAGTGCGGATCGGATGTAGACAACGGGCCCTGCCGGCCGAACCTGCTCCACAGTTTCTCGCAGAGCGCGAGTGGGCTGAATGTCGCGACCCACTCCGCGACGTACTTTACTCCCGTTGCACCCTTGACCACCAATGGGCAAATTAGCGGTCCTTACCAACGGCCCCAGGTCGAACAGTTCGGAGATATCCCCTATAACGGCTTCTGGGGACCTGGGCTCTATACGACGGACCTCGCGCTCAGTAAGGTCTTCAACCTCTACGAGAGCTTAAGTATGAAGCTCGAGGTACAGGCTCAGAACGCCTTCAACCATACCAACCTGGCTAACCCCAGCACCACATGCGTTGATTGCGCGGGCAATGGCCAGATCACGGATATCCTCGGGGGAACCTTTGCCGGCATGCGTCAACTGCAGTTTGTGGCGAGATTCTCTTTCTAACGCGAACATCTCATCTAGGGTGGAGGCTAACCGCAGGTCCCTCCACTACGCTTCGCTTCGGTCGGGATGACAAGGGGAGGGCAGTGACTTTTATTAGCAGCAGTCAGATCGGATGGGCAGAAGAGAAACCGCAGGTCCCTCCACTGCGCGTAGAAGCCGATTGCGGCCTACTCCACGTCGTCTTCGACTCCCTTGACCGGGTGGCGAAGGATTTGCTCCAGGCTCATGGGAGCCGGACTGTAGGTTTGTCCGAAGTGTTTGTCGATCTGATCCCGGTAATTCATCCGTGGTCCGGGAAAGCCGATTAACTTCCAGCCGACCATCCCGATGTTGCCGCCATGCAGTGGATCGCAAAACATACCTTCCACCGTGTGCGCGCGCAATAGCTGAAAAAAGTGTGTCCCTTCGATCTTTTCCAGACGCAGGTCCTGCTGCTCAGGAGATACTCCGGCAAAATCAGCCCCCAGCAACCCGATACCAGCGCGATAGACCTGCTGCGGCGTTTCTTTGCCCTGATATCCGTGTTCTGGAATCGATTCTATCCACGGTCCTTTGGTGTAGCGACGTGCGTCTTTACCGTACGGGCTGGCGAGTTGACGATCGATGTAAATGACCACTCCCGCCTCGGTTGCTCCGGGCCCGCTATCGTCCGTGGGAAAGATACGCTCGGAAGCCGCCTGAATGATCTGGGCTTCCGCCGCGGTAAAGAAACGCAAGGGCACCTTCACGCCATCTTCCGCAGGAGCGGGGATCAGCTCTCCCACCAGCGAATAGAGCACCAGAGCGCCCAGGGCCTTTGCCGGGATCAATATAAATTCGCGCCGTTTCACGATCCCTCCTCTAAGCTAATGGACCTGGTTTTTTTAGGTAATGATCAATCAAACCATCCGCCGCCCGATGACTCACCGCAACAATCGTAAGCGTCGGGTTGGCAGAGGAATTTTGCGGGAAAGACGACGAGCCCACGACAAAAAGATTGGGCATCTTCCAGTGCTGCAGCCAGGGGTTGACAACGCTTTGGTCTGGAGAACTTCCCATGATCGCCCCTCCTTGTATGTGGGTGGTGATGTATTGGGAAGCATTGTAGTGACGAAAGGAACCGCCACTCCCCACATCAGCCTTAATCAATGTGGCTCCGGAAATCCGCGCAATTACCTCCAAGAGCTGAGTGCCCAGCCGCCTTCCGAAAGCCATCTGGCGCATTTCGTAATCCGTCCAATCCAACGTCATCCTCAGCAAAGGATCGCCCCACTTGTCGGTATAAGTTGGATCTAAGTCCATAAAATTTTGCTTGTAGGCAAAATGCTCCCCTCTCATTTCGACGCCTGGGCCGATCCTGTCCCAGTGGCTGATCGAAGCTTTTTTCCACGCTGAGCCCCAATTGCGCGGGGCTTCTCCTCTCGGAATACGCCCAAACGTGGCAGTCGGGCCTTCACTGGCAGCCGCGCCACGCAGGAAAAGTCCGCCGCGCAAAACCTTCTCTGCAGATTCCTCTTTGAGGTCGCCATCGAAATCGGCAATACCGTATCCCACCGCGCCCGATCCCATGAAGAGATTTAGACGCTCTTTGAATACCAGCATCCCTGCTCCTCCACTGGTGACCTGATGGGTTAGATTCTTGCCCAGCGTTCCTTTGGCCGTGACCGGATTGTAGGGTTCACCAATCTCCGATAAGAGCAGGAGGCGAACGCTGTTGGGGGTCCATGCCGAAAGCACAACCACCTCAGCGGGTTGCATGGTTTCCTCACCATTCTCATCCATGTACACAACGCCTTCGGCATGTCCGTTGCGGTGAACGATCTTGCGCACCCAGCAGTTGTTGCGCAGCAAGAAGTTATTTCGGTCGGTAAGGACCGGCATGATTGTGTTTGTCGGTTGCGCTTTGGCTCCGATCATGCAGCCATAGTTCGGGCAGTATCCGCAAAAGACGCAGCCCGGCCGGGATACTTTATCCGGATTGGTATACCCCTGACTCAGGTTGGCCGCGGGTAGCGGGTACGGGTGATAGCCCATCTCCACCGCCGCCTTATGGAAAAAGCCCATGGTGTAGGTCGCTGTCAAAGGCGGTGTAGGGTACTCATGCTGGCGAGGGCCCTCAAAGATATTGCCCCCTTCGATAAGCTGCCCGCGCAAGTTACCCGCTTTGCCGCTAATCCCCATCAACTGTTCCGCGCGCCAGTAGTAATTCTCAAATTCGTCGTAAGTTATGCCCCAGTCCTGAATGGCCCAATCCGGCAACATGCGAGCCGCGCCGTATTTTTCGCGGAGATGCGTGGCCAACACAAAGAAGTCGGGGAGATAGCGGTCGGAAATGCCACCCCAGTGTTCGGAGGTGCCCCCGGTTCCGGTTCCAGGTGTAAACGAACCATACTGGCGTATCGGAGCAGCCGGGTCTTTTAGAGAATGCCTATGCGTGATGGTCTGCTCTGCGGGATTTTGCACCAGGCCCACGCGCCGCATGTTGATTTCGTCCATGCCGCTGGCATATTGCGAGAGGTTGCGGGCAGGACCGCGCTCGAGGACAGTTACTTGCAGGGCCGTTCGGGTGGCTATTTCCTTGGCCATGACCAGGCCGCTCCACCCGCTGCCAATGACGACTACGTCCGTGGATTTAAGGCGCTTCAACGCGATGTCATCCTATCCGCGCTATCTCCAGCGAAAGATGCGTAGGGAGATTACAAACGGCACGATCAGCCAGGCGATAAGTATACCTATCTGAGGAGTAAGTTGCCCCAGGTTTGTTCCCTGCAACATATTCCCCCGCAGTGCATCGATGGCTGCCGTCAGCGGGAGAGCCCGCACTACCGGTTGAATCACGGACGGGAAACGTGTCGCCGAAAAAAAGACCCCGGACAAGATCCACATGGGAAGCATAACCAGGTTCATCAGCCCTGAGGCCGCTTCCATCGTCGTTGCCCGCGAGGCCACCAGGAGACCCAGCGCGGAAAATGCGAGAGAGGTAAGCACGCATAGCAATCCCAACTGCCACATCGACCCACGAAACGGCACGCCAAAGACCAGCCGCGCAAACCCCAGGAAGCCTACCACCTCGATCACCAGCATCGACAGCCGCGATAGCAGATACGACGCCAGGTACTGCCAGCGCGGCATGGGTGAAGCGACCAGCCGCTTGAGCAGTTTCTTCTGTCTGGACTCCACAATCGAAAAACCCATCCCCCAGATCGCGGAGCCCATCAGGTTCATGCCCAGCAGCCCCGGCACCACAAAATCGATGTAGCGCGCACCTGTCTCGTGCACCAGCTGATTCTCGACATGCACGGCTTCGCGCCGCCCCGCCGCTGTCTGGATAGCGCGATCGGCCACCATGCGCGCGGTTCGTGCATCGGGATTCGTCTCATCGTATTTGTAGGCCACCCCATCCGGGGTCTTGGTGACGAGCAGCAGAATGCTTCCTGTTGCCAGCGCCCGCGTGCCGTCTGCGTCGTTCATGGTGGCGGCCTTTAGCCCCTTGTCAGCGGCCAGTGCCTGGGTAAGTTGCGGTGTCGTGGCGCCCACCTGGAAAACATCCGCCGGCCGATTGCGGAAGGCAATTCCCAGCCCCACCGCCAGCAGAATCGGGAAAACGAAGATCCAGAAGATCGCCTCCGGCTCGCGCAGGAACAGGCGAAAGCGCACCATCGTCAATTGATATAAGCTGCTCTGCTCGAGCTTACTCATCGCGCAAATTCCTTCCCGTCAGGCCTACAAAAACATCTTCGAGGGTCGCGGAGTGAGTGCGAAACTCGCTCAGATGCAGCCCCTGACCGGTTAAGGTGGCAAAGATGCGCGGCACTGCGGTATGCAGCTCACGCACCGAGAGCTGGTGCACTCCGGCATCGACACGATGCGACTCTACTCCCTCGATCGCCGTCAGCAGGGCTGGGTCGACCAGCCCATCTCCAGTCTCATGGCCGATGATGGCGAACTCCACGATATGCTCCCCACCGACAGAGGCGATCAGCTGCTGCGGACTGCCGAGTGCGATGATTCGCCCATGATCCATAATGGCTACCCGGTCGCACAGCCGCTCCGCTTCATCCATGTAGTGCGTGGTCAGGATGATGGTGCGCCCAGCCTGCTTGAGCCCGTCCACCAGGTCCCATAGGTGGCGCCGCGCCTGGGGGTCGAGTCCGGTTGTCGGCTCATCCAGAAACAACAACTCAGGATCACCCACCAGCGCGCAGGCCATGGCAAGCCGCTGCTTTTGGCCACCGGAGAGCGTGCCCACACGGGCGTGGCGCTTCTCCTCCAGCTGCGCCGTCTGGATCGACTCCTCCACCGGAATGCCTCGACGGAAGAAGCTGCGAAAGAGCCGTAGCACTTCGTCCACGGTCAGCTTTTCGGGAAACTGGGTCTCCTGCAATTGAATGCCGATACGCTGGCGCAGCTCGTTTTCGGCGCTGGCCCAATTCAACCCCAGCAGCTCAACCGTCCCACTATCGGGAGCGGTCAACCCTTCGCAAATCTCAATGGTCGTCGTCTTGCCCGCGCCATTTGGGCCCAAGAGGCCGAAGCACTCTCCCCGCGTGACCTCGAGATCAAGGCCATCCACTGCCACCACATCGGCAAAGGATTTGCGCAGGCCGCGCAGCAGCAGCGACGGGCTGTTGGGCTGGGTTGGTACTCCGTTAGCCGGCACGGCGGCAGCTCCTGAATTGGTCATAGCATCTGTTGTCGTTGTGGTTCCGTCGATTAGCGGGTTGGTCGATTCGGCGGCATCTACAACAGTATGTGCCACCATGCCAAGCCTCACAATAGGAGATTGGAGGACTCATGATCCGCCGCTGTGACGACCGCGACTTCGAATCTGTTTGGATCATCATCAATGATGGCGCACAGGCTTATCGTGGGACCATCCCGGAAGATCGGTGGACAGAACCATACATGTCCCGGGAAAAACTTGCAGCATGAGATCGATGACGGTGTCGTGTTCTGGGGCTACGAGGACGCGGGCAATCTCATAGGCGTGATGGGGCTTCAACAAGTCAGGGACGTGACTCTCATTCGCCACGCCTATGTTCGCACCAGCAGCCAAAAGCGTGGAGTCGGAGCACAGTTGCTGTCTCATTTGCGCCTGCTGACCAAAAGGCCGGTGCTGATAGGAACGTGGGCCGATGCCGTCTGGGCAATCCGCTTCTATGAGAAGCATGGCTTTCAAATGGTTTCCACCGCGGAAAAGAACCGGCTTCTCAAACTTTATTGGAAAATCCCCGAGCGTCAGATTGAAACCTCAGTCGTTCTGGCGGACGCGAAGTGGCGGGAGCTAACTGTCCAGGCGTGATGCAGCTTGGAGCATCGGGAGATAGTAGGCCGCGTTGGGAACGCGCAGACCAGGCACTTTGGCCTCGTCGTCCCAAATCGCGACGCGAGTTGGAAAACCGATGACCGGGTTTCCTTCACCGGCAACGAACGTTGGGTGCCCCATTCAAGCCCTGCTTTTGGGCTTGAGTGGGACAAGCAGCACTCAACGCCCAGCCTCCGGTTTGTCATCAGGGGCAACCGACTTGCCTGTGGCAAATTGCGAAAGAAAGGACACTGCCAAATCACCATGGATGCGAGGCCCGGAGGGCCGACCGCCGAACGTGAGCCCAGCCCGGAGGGGCTGGGAATCAATCCCGAAGATGATCTGAGCGCCGTAGGCGCGGCACTAAACCTGGGCCCGCTAGCATCTGTGTCATTCGGGGCGTGATGCAGCCTGGAGCATGGGAAGATAGTAGGCCGCATCGGGAACGCGCAGACCAGGCACTTTGGCCTCGTCGTCCCAACGGCGCAACGCAATCGCAGCCTGTGCGAACGGATTGCGCAAAAATTGCGCAGCCTGCTCATCGTTCATCGGCCCACCTTGCAAAGCAAGGCTTTCCAGCGATGAAGGGGAAAGCTGCTGCAGATACGCGTGCTCTTGCCAGCAAAGGAATCGCTTGGCCGGGACGTGAAGAAGGATCGGCACCGTAACCTCGTCTCCAAACCAGCGAGAAAGATATTTGGCCGCGACCTCTTCGTGCATGCCGTCGAGGCCACGATGGGCGATTTCTTCGTCGAGCCCGTGCAGCATGTGACCGATGTCGTGCAACAGCGCGGCGGAAATTGCAGCCGGGCCGGCTGCGGCCAGTTCGGCCGAGTGGGCCGCCTGCAGACTGTGCTCAAGAATCGAAACGGGCTCCCCGAAGTATGCGCTGCCTCCCTTGGCATTGAGCAGATCGATCAGGCTCTCAATCTTTGCGGTCGTCATGAGGCGAACTCCTTGTTCGTGAGAGTACGGCGAGCGAGCTATAGAGTCCATCCGCATCCAGGTAGCAGCCCTGCAGGTGGCCAAGGCCGCCTTCTCCCTCCGTTCGGCCATGAAGGATGCGGGTGTTATCGAAGAGGACTAGATCGCCTGGCTGCAGCCGGTAGATTACGGATCGTGCGGGATCGCAGAGGAGGTCAGCTAGCTGACGGTAGGCCGCGTAATACTTTTTGAGCAAAGGGCCCTTGAGCGGCAGCGGCGCGATGGAGCGGTCGTCGTAATAGATGGCGCGGAATTGGTCGCGCGTGTCCACCTCAAGCATGGTTCGCTCGACGGCAAGGTCCACGTCGGCATCCTGAAAGCGAAACAAGATCGGCGTCTGACAGAGCGTGGAAAAAGCGTTGGCATCATGGGCGCGAATGCGCTCGGCAGCGGCCATTCCGTCGACAAAGATACTTTCGCCACCGCGACCGGCGGCTGAGAGACAATGCAACAGCTGGAAGCCGGGCACCGGATCACGATACGAATTGTCAGTGTGGACCGGAAAGGCAGCAACATCGCGATCGTCGAAGATGCGGCCATGGTTGGTCTCGCGAACGTAGCCGATCTGCGCGGCAACCTGCAGCACGGCGGCGTCTTCTTGAGGAACGTCGCTAAGGAAAGCCAATCCATCGCGTGCCACATAGTAGAGCCACTCTTCGCGGATGGATGGATCCGACACCCAGTCCGGGTAGGCGGACCAGGCAAAGTGATTGGCCGGCTGGCCCATCCACGGCAGGCGCGTGGGTCGCGCACTCAAGCGCAAGGAGCGGTCATACGCGCGCAGCCAGTGGAGAGAAAAGACGCCGGTTTCGCCGTCCTCCCAACTCAGGGTGATGTGTTCTGGCGGCCAAAGCTCAGCGGAGTGCAGCCGTGGTTCGAGCGGGAGATCGACCAGGCTTATCAGGCGCTGACCGGTTTGGGGATCGCGATGGGCGGGGTCGTTATCTCGCAGCCACAACGAGCTGTAGACGCTGTAACTTGAATTCTGCCAGCTAATTGTCAGCTCGGCCGGCGTGCATTTTGCCTCGGCGACATCGATATCTGCTGCTTTGGCAGTCATTGTCCCTCCGCAGGGCGCAGCAAACCGATCGCGAGGGCGCGCCGGTGCTGCTGCCAGAGAGCGAGCCCGCCAACAACACTGGTAAGCCCCGCGACGCCAGCCAGTACGAGAAACATTGTCTGCCAGCCATACGTGACCGCCAAATGCGCCATGGCATTGCCGGAGAGAATGCCCGCGAGATAGCCGAAGCCGTCGATCATTCCAGAGGCCGTTGCACTCCCTTCCTTTCCACCAAAGTCGAGGGCCATCGCACCCGCAAGATAAGAGTAGGGCCCGAGCAGGCAGAAGGCGACCGTGGCCACCAGAGCGAGGGGCACAAACCGCGGTGCCTGCATGGTTACCTCCGCTAGACCCAGTAGCGCCACAACAGTAAAGCAGAGCCCCCCAAAGAGAATGCGGCTTCGGCCTTCGGGGCCAAGGTAATCGCTGAGGAAGCCTGCGGCCAATACAGACAGGCCACCGAAGAAGGGAAAGAGAGCGCTGCCGCTGGCGGCCTGTGCGCCGGTCATGCCGACCATCTGGGTGAAGTATGTGGGTATCCAGAGATTGAAGGTTTCGCGCAGTAGCGTGGTCCCGAGAGAAAGGCCGCAGACCAGCCAGAAAGCATAGGAGCTGAGCAAGATCCGAAAGATCGCAACCATGCCTAGCCGCGTGGCCGCCGCGCTCGCATCGGAAAAGAGATTAAGCGGATTCTCCTCCGGAGGAGGCAAGTGGTACGACTGAGGAGAGTCTCGCAGAAAAATCAGATTGCATAAAAGAATCACACTGAGCAGACCAGCGCCGGCAGCGAAGACTCCTCTCCAACCGAAACCGTGCGCCAGCAGGAGCGACATAATGGCGCGGGAGATGGCATCTCCGAAAAGGTAACTGAGACTGAGCACTGCCATGACGCTGCCGTAGGCGGTGTAGGAGAACCAGCGTGAGGTAACCTTAACCAACCCAGCCCATCCCAGAGACTGCACCAGGCGGTTGCCCAACCAGGCAAGGGTGAAGACGGGAAATCCGCCGCCCAGCATAAAGAGCACGGTGAACAGAATTGACCCGAACATCCCGCCGAGGAAGTTGCGCCGGCCGCCAAAGCGATCCGCCAGGCCGCCGCTGGGAAACTTGCCGATGGCATAGACCAGCACCCCGAGCGAAGCGATTGAACCAAGCCGTATCTGGGCGACGCTTGCGGGTGTGCCTTTGCGCACTTCCTCGGCAATGATGAGGGGCAAGGCAACGGAATAATCGGAACGGCAGAAGTAATAACCGCCATAGCCGAGGAATAGCAAAGAGACGGTGAGCAAATGCCATCGTGTGAGGCGCCCCACGGCAGCCGGGGCGGCGGGGCGACGCGGAGGGTACGTGCACCGGCTTCATTTCGGGCGCTCTCCGCCGGCGATTCTGTGCTCAATCTCGTCCAGGAGCGGCAGCGTGTGGGCAACGGTCTCCGCGGTATAGTGTGCTCCCGCCGAACGCAGCTCCCTATCAGCACGAGCAAGAAGTTTTTTCTGTTCTCCGGGATCGAGCTGGAACCAATCGGCTTCCGATAGTCCGACGGTGTTGCCGCTGCGGGTGACGCCGATGGTCCACATACCGGCATTCAAGCCTTCCTCTATGTCCGACTCGGTATCGCCAATCTTCACGCAGGCGGAGAGTGGGTAGATGCGGAGATCCATTGCCAGCCGGTAACACATCCAGGGAAAGGGCCGGCCGCCACCGGCATCTTCAGGCGCCAGGGAGCGATCCGTACGATAGCCTTGCTTGGCTGCGAGGGCTTCCAACCGGTCAAGCATGGGGCGCGTGTAGCCGGTAGTGCCTGCGATTTTCATGCCTCGTGCGCGCATCGCCGCCACCGCGTCCACCACGCCTGAGATGACGGTTGCGTAGCCGGACAGCACTTCCATCATTTGCGGCTCGAAGTTGGCATAAATTTCGTCAACATCGCGCTCTTGCGGCACCGCATTGCGCAGCGCCCGCCATTGTTGTTTCACTTCTGGTTCTTCGAGCAACTTGCGAACGTGGTCTTTCTTAGCCAGCCCCATGTATCGACGAACCAGCGGGCGAGGGACCGCGATGCCAAATTGATCGAAGATGTTTTCCAGAGCATGCACGGGCGCGATGCTTCCGTGATCGACGGCGGTTCCTGCCCAGTCGAGAAAGATGGCGGGGATTTTTTGGCTAGGCATGGATAAATCCTAAGTCGCGCATCGACTGCTCTGCCACCCCAAAGGACAACGTCATACCGGAACCTCCCGGCGAAGCCACAATCCTGACCCCGTCTTCCGGCTGCATCACGACCAGTGGTTTCTCGGGATGCTTGGCATAGACGCCATACCAGCGCTCGGCGATCGCCAGATCCGGGGCGCGAAGAAACTGCCTTGTATAGCGAAGGATGATCTCGTCGATCTCCTCCTTGTTGAAGATGTCGACGGCCAGCGAGTATTCGTGGGAGTCGCCGAGCGTGAGCGCTCCATCCGCAGTTTGCGAGACCAGCGCGTGGATTCCCCAGCGATCGTACTCGGGAGTCTCTTCAGCGATGCGCCGGCTGAGCGCCGGGAGCGCGGTGCAAACCTGAAAAGCGGGATAGAAGCGCAGCGTAAGCCCGGCTGCGAGCGATGGGCCGAGCTGCCATCCATCAGGCTGTGGGGCGGTGCGCATCATCTGCAGTTTGCAGCGAGTCAAGCCGCTGGCCGCATAGTGCTGCGGATAGAGAGTTTCGAAGTCGTCACCGCTGCAAACAATCACGGTCTCCGCTTGCCAGCGGCCGCTACCGGTATGCAAGACAGGCGGTTCGATGGCGGTCACCGCGGTTCCAAAGACGAACTGGACGTTGTATTGCTCCGCGAGAAAGCCGGGCAACGACTGGATTACCTGGCGGGGATCGACGGTGAGCTCGGTGCTACTCCATAGACCACCTGCAAGCCCATCGGGCTGGACGGCATGCGAACGCTCGAGCACCTCGCAGGGCTTCAGCCATGAGCATTTGTAGCCCAACTTTGGGCCGAGCTCAGCGAACTCCTGCGCCACCGCCGCTTCATCCGCACGGTAGGCAACGTGAAGCGATCCCGTTTCTCGACGAGGCAGCTTGGCGTGGCCCAGAATTTCCAGCCACAATTCGCGGCTGCGCAAGGAAAGTGCAAGCATGGTCCCGGCGGGCTGGCCGATGGGCCAGATCATGCCGAAATTACGCACGGAAGCGCCGGCCGCACTGCGGACTCTTCTCGAGGACGACCACGGATTTACCAGCTTTCGCTGCTAGGTAGGCGTGGGCCAGTCCCAGGATTCCCGCGCCTACGATCGCAACATCCGCCTTGGGATGCGACATCGAGAATCAAACTCCTGCGCTTCGAGGAATGCCGGGTTCGAGGATAGCAGGTTCCGGATGTCGAATAGGATCGGCAACATCAGCCTCAGCTGCAGCCTAACCAGCAGTTGTTAAGCGCCGGTAAATTACGGGCGCCCTTCAGCCTAAGGCCAACGCGGCCACTCCGCCGGCAATAAGAACTGAGCCAATAATGCGACGAACGATTTGGCCTTCCTTCAGGAATCTGGCTCCAAAATACATGCCGATCATCATTGACATTTCTCGCATGGGAGCCACATGGCTAATGGGGGCCAGCCTCATCGCGAAGAGCACCAAGATGTATCCGAGCGGAGTCAGAACAGCGATCCCGGTAGCTTCTTTCCAGCATTGGGCATATTCCGGCAGGAGGGATGCACGACGGCGGTAGGCTCCGCCGGAAAGCACAACCGTGCGAAACAGGTTGCCGGCATACTCCACCAGGAAGGGCGAGAGCAGAAGCGTCTTGACCGAGTAACCATCGACCAATGTGTAGCTCGCGATCATACAACCGGTAGCGACGCCCCAGAACAATCCCTTGTGGTTATGAGCGTGGCGAAGAGCGGCAAGACCACCGGAGGAAAACAAAATTCCAAAGGTGATCAGGACTGCGCCCGCTCCGGCCAGCAGCGACGGATGCTCATGCAGCAGCAGAACCGCACCGCAGAACGACAGCAGAGGACCCGTTCCCCGTGCCAGCGGATACACCACGGTAAGATCGCCGGCCCTGTAGCCACGAAGCAAGCTCTCCGTATACAGCAGGTGCAGAACACCGGTTGCCAACAGAAAGAGGGCAGACCGCAGACCGAGACTCGACCATGCCTTGGTCAAGACCCAGACCGCGAGGGGCGCAAACAACAACGCTTCGGTGGTCGAAGAAAACCAGATGAGGTGCTTGCTGTGGGCTGCGCGCTTGGCCAGGAAATTCCATGTGGCGTGGGCGAGAGATGCAAATGTAACGAGAAGAAATGCTGTAAGTGACAAGATCCGCTCCCAGAGACACAAAGTCGCTTTCGACTTTTCCCTCTGGGATTTTTGCCCTTGGGTGCGGACCGTCCGGTCCTTTGTGGCGCTTGGACCGGTCCAGGAAATAGGACCGGAACCCTAGCCACCTCGTTCCATCGACAACTCCAGGTAAGCAACTAGGCCAAGCGAGCGCAACCAGCTTATCCCTCAGCGGCTGAAGCCGAATGCTTTGCAAAGCATTTATGCACGGCCTAAGGCAGTACCCTTCAGGCCTTGGGCCTTACCTTCAGGAAGGTGGCTTTTCGCGCAGCTTGTAAAGCTCGGGAGTGGTTGCCGTAAAATGGTGGGAGAGCGGTTTGTGTAAGGAGAGTGCAACGTGGCGCAGCTGATGAGGACGTCGAATCCAGTTTTGAACGAAAAGCATTTGAGGGTGTCGCCGAGCTGGGCGGAGGGATGACAATCGAGGGTACGGTCAACAAGACCGGCCTGCTGCTGCTTTTCGCGATCGCCACCGCAGCCTGGACATGGCATCTCTTTAACCAGGCACATTCGGCTGCCGCCGTACTTCCCTGGCTGTGGATCGGGACCATCGGCGGATTTGTCTGCGCGATAGTCACGGTCTTCAAGAAGGAATGGTCTCCGGTCACCGCGCCCGCCTATGCGCTCCTGGAAGGGTTGGCACTGGGCGGCATCTCGGCCGTTCTCGAGCTGCGTTTCCCTGGGATTGCTATCCAGTCGGTTAGCCTAACGTTCGGAACTCTGCTGGTTCTCCTGCTCGCGTATCGCTCCGGACTGATCCCCGTGACACAGAACTTCCGGCTGGGCATCGTTGCCGCGACCGGCGCGATCATGCTGTTTTACCTGTTGCAATTTGTGCTGGGCTTCTTTGGAGTTCACTTTACTTCGATCAACGGCTCGGGGCCGATCGGGATCGGGTTTAGCCTGATTGTCGTGGGCATCGCTGCGCTCAACCTGGTGCTCGATTTCGACTTCATCGAGAGCGGCGTACGGATGGGCGCTCCAAAGTACATGGAGTGGTACGGCGCCTTTGGGCTTATGGTCACGCTGGTTTGGCTGTACCTCGAGATCCTGAGGCTGCTTACCAAACTTCGCGGACGCGACTAAGTCCGGTCGAGGTTTTCGTAGATTTCGGCTATATTCTCGTTTACGTCGGTTTGCAACGGCGTTAGCTTGCTGAATGGGGAGTTGCTTAGCGCGCTCATGCGCGCCAGGTAATCCTTGTACCCGTTGGAGTGCAGAGACTTGAGTGAGGCCACGGTGATGCGTTGTTGCATCTCGGCCAAGCTCAGGCCGGCCTTCTTGCCTTGCTCAACCTTCCCGGTCAATTCCTCAATATAGTTGCGCAGGTTGATCATCCGCATGCGGCCGGTTTGGAGCGCGGCATGGCCGGGCAGGATGGTATTGAAGTCGGCAGCGCCGATGGAATCAATCGTCCCCGGCCAGATGCGAGGGAAGCCGTCAGCGATGTTGGGCAGAAAGCCATGGATCACGTCTCCAGTGGCCACTACGCGCTCTTGCGGGCAATAGGCCACCACATCTCCAGCGGTGTGGGCATGCCCGTGAAATTCGATGTGCAGGTCGTATGCCGGATCTTGCAGCAAGTACGACTTGTCGAAGGTGATTGTCGGCAACTCCGGAGCGTAATCCTTAAGCTCAGCCTGATAAGCCTGCAGCTGCCGGATCTGGTCGGCGCAGAAGGCCTTTTCCCCAGCGGAAGTTGCGTGCGCGGCCTGATCCCGAAGCGCGTCGATTTGTTGCGGTACCTCGCCCACCGAAGCCTTCATCCTGTCGACCGCCAGGCTCGACATCAGCTGCTTGGTAGCGGCGCTGGCGATAAAGTCGACTTTTTCGCCAGTTAGACGATAGGCATGATCGCCTTGGTGTGGTCCGAATGAAAGTGAGTGTTGATCACGTAGCGCACGGGCTTGGTGGTCACTTCCCGCTTCATCTGGCCTATCAGAGACGCGGCAGCCGATGGCTTGGAGTGCGCGTCGACCACGACTACGTCCTTCGAGCGAACGAATATGGCGGCGTTGCAGTTCAACATGGCCTGAGGACGGGCGCGCGCGAAGTAAACGCCGTTGGCAACCTTCTGAATGTCGAAGAGGTTGGGATCAGAGCTGGGAGCCGCCGAGCGGGCCCAGGCAGCTCGATGCCAGGCAAGCTCCAGAATCGAGGCCCCAGCCAGGGCGCCCCCCATCAGGACACGAAGGAAGTCGCGGCGTGAGGTGGGTTCGTTAACGACATGGTTGTGCGAGTGGGGATGATGGTGGCTTGATGGGCCGAGTGCTTCTCCATGTTCCGTATCCTTGTGGGCTTCGGTATCCTTCCAGCGATGAGATAGCTCATCTTATCGTCGTCGCGCCGCCCGCGTCGTATTTCTCACTGGAAATGTGCCCCTGAGCGGCTAAAGCAGAATTCATTGGAAAGCATTTAGGTACGGGCTGAAGAGCCTGCGTGAGAACCGCCGGTTCAAAGAAAGCCCAGGACTCGCGCCCTGGGTAACCCTCAGCCGTCCCTGCGGGACTCAACGTAGTTCCCACTCCTACCCAGCACTGGCGTGCTGGGCTACTCTCAGCCAGTCTTGTCCAAATTAGTCTTTTTGACTCTGTCCATCCACCTCCACTCCTGCCAAGGTGGGCCACCGCCCTAAGATTTGTCATCCCGACCGGAGCGTACCCGGATTCCTGCTACGCGGCCCTCACCAACGTCCACGTGTGCGGCTTTCCGTTAGAGAAAGCCGCATGAGGCTCGCCAACGCCACCAAGTTCGACAGGAAATCCGGGTAGCGCAGTGGAGGGACCTGCGGTTTGCCTTGATGGAAAAACAGAACCCGGAGAAGATTCGGCCCACGACGCATTCGCTTATGCCCGAAAGTGAACCGCAGGTCCCTCCACTGCGCTACGCTCCGGTCGGGATGACAAATCTTAGGGCGGTGGCCCACCTTGGCAGGAGTGGAGGTGGATGGACAGGAGTCATGTACTGCAGCAACCAACCTGATTCCGCTTGCTGGCATTTTCTTCAACGCACTCAGCAAGTTGCCCCATCCAGAAGGCCGTTGCTCCGCTAATTTGGACAGCTCTGACTCTCAGCCGTCCCTGCGGGACTGAGTGCGTAAGTGAAGTTCTCACGCTTCACTAGAGGCTGTGCCCTCAGAGAAATGTGCTTCCCTCGGAGTGAAAAACGGGTGCCAGATCGGCTCGAAGTCCAATATTGACAATGCTCGAAGCATTATGAAAGTATCCCGGACGTCACATAGTCGCGTGATTGAGGGACCCCGAATATCGGGCACAAGGAGACTGCTTCCATGAAGAAACTAGCGATCAGTGCAGGTTGTTTGTTGGCATCGCTGAGCATTTTTGCCCAAGGCCCGCAGACTTATAAGGGCGAGATCATTGACAGCCAGTGCGCCGCTTTGGGCGGCCACCAGATTATGGAGAAGAAGGGCGAAAGCCCGAAGGACTGCACCACTCGCTGCGTAAACATGGGCGGCAAGTACACCCTGTTCGATCCCGCAACCAAGACCGCCTATCAGCTCGATGATCAGAAAAAGAGCGCCGCATTCGCCGGGGCGAAGGTGGCGGTGACCGGGACGCTGAACCCGGCGACCAAGACGATCCACGTGACCAACATCAAGGCCGGTTCCTAGAGCATTTTCACTTCTACGATGCTGCCACCCTGTCCGGCCGGGTGGCGGATAAGCACCTTTGCTTCATGCAAGGTGGTCAAGCTGCACAAACTGGTTGAGCTAAGTCCTTTGTTTCACGAAGATGATCAAGATGATCAAATTAATTAATTGATCATCTTCGTTCTTTCCCCACCTTTCATGGCCAAGCGTTCAATCCCTTCGCACCTATAGATGCGTTTTCGCAGCGTTTGGGACAGGCTTTAGGATTTTCTTAGACAGATTGCTTCACTTGCGAAGCGCCTGCCTGGAGCAGACGCTTCTCCAGTTCTGGCTGGGAATTTTCCGGCGCGTCCACTACCCCTACCAGTATCTTCCCGTTCCAAATCTCTGGATCTGTAATCACGCCTTTGAAATTGGGTAGTCCTGCGCCGATCAAGCAGAACTACCAGCGTGGTGAGGATGGCTCCAAGCATGATCATCTCGTAGACGATGATGCCGTTGGTCCACGCGGGCGTAAGGGACATGCCGCCCGTGAGTATCGGATAGGACTTCTGCGAGAGCGTGGTGAGCAAGAAGCCACAGGTGCCGCCGACCGCCGCACCCAGCACTGCCCATCGATAGGGGATGCCGGTGGCGTGCTCGTCGGTAAATTCGTAGCCCTCGTAGGGCTCGCCGGAGATCACGACGATCTGGCGCGGGTCTAACTTGAGTTGGAGCGCTGGCGGCGCGCAAGGAGTCCAGGGCGCGCTGGGCGGCATCGGGGTCAGAGTAGAGCGCATAGAGGGCCTTCATTCCGCCACGTCCGTGGGCAGTGGCCCGGGCATTGCCAAACCATCACGCTTACCATGGCGCTTGGCTTCGGCCTTGGCCGATGTTCGAACCCTGAAGTGGGGCTGCAGACCAACCTTCAATTCCCAGATGGAAATCATGGGCACGAATTTTGAGAACAGCAGGTAGAGCAGCAGCATGAAGCCAAAGCTCGAAGCCATCAAGACGTATCTTCCACCCAGGTGGGCCGGTAAGTACCCCAGGAGTAAGGCAGGAACTTGTGCTCGAGCGACGGCACCACGATGAGGAAGCGCTCGAGCCACATGCCCACGACGACGGTGCAGGAGGCGATCGCGGTCCCGGTGATGGTGCGCAGGCGCTTGATGGCCAGGATGGGCACGGGGATGATGAAGTTGCAAAAGACCATGATCCAGAAGAGCGGCGCGAACTGCTTGCGAATGCTCTCCCAGAAGACAGCCATCTCCGGAGGGGAGTTGCCATACCAGGCGGTGAGCCGCTCGGCGAAGGTGAAGTAGAACCAGAGCAGGCTCATGGTCAGCAGCAGCTTGCCGAGGTTCTCGAAATGGATCGGCTCCAGATAGTCCTCCAGGTGCAGGAGCTTGCGCAGCAGCGCCATGGCCAGGATCAAGGCGGCGATACCGCTGAAGATCGCGCCGGCGACGAAGTAGGGACCGAAGATCGAGGAGTGCCACATGGGCACCGGCGTCATGGCGAAGTCCCAGGAGACGATGGTGTGCACCGAGACGGCGACCGGGATGATGACGATGGCCATGATGTGCATGGCGATTTCCAGGCGCTGCCATTGACGCTGCGTGCCCTGCCAGCCCAGCGCTAAGACGCGGTAGATCTTCTTGCGCAAGCCGGTGGAGGCGTCGCGGACGGCGGCGAAGTCCGGAATCGTGGGCAGATAGAGGAAGGTGGTGCTGCCGGTGAGATAGGTGGAGATGGCGAAGAAGTCCCAGGCCAGCGGCGAGCGGAAATTAGGCCAGATATGGCGCTCGCTGGGGTAAGGGATCATCCAGAAAGCGAGCCACGGACGCCCAATGTGGCAGAGCGGAATGATGGCGCCGATCAAGACCGAGAAGACGGTGATGGCCTCTGCACAACGCGTGACAGGGCGGCGCCAGGTGGCATTGGTGAGACGCAGAATCGCAGAGATCAGCGTGCCCGCGTGGCTGATGCCGATCCAGAAGACGAAATTGGTGATGTCGAAGGCCCAGAAGACCGGGGAGTTGAGACCCCACACGCCGATGCCGGCATAGAGCTGATAACCAAATGCGGCCACACCGGCGAGCAGCAGGCTGGTGGCGAACGCCACGGCGACCCAATACTTGCCGCTACTGTGGAAGAGCGGCCGCAGCAGGTCGTGCTCGATTTGTTCAGCCGTTTTTTGCATCTTGCCAGGTGCCTCGTTCGAGATAGGTCACGTTGGGCTTGGTGCCCAGTTCGCCGAGCAGCTTGGTGCCGCGATTGGAGCTGGACAGGCGCGCGACTTCGCTGTTGGGATCGTTCAGGTCGCCGAAGACCAGGGCCTTGGAGGCGCACGATTGCGCGCAGGCAGTGGTGAATTCGCCATCCTTCAGCTCGCGCTTTTCTGCTTCCGCCTGAATCTCGGCTGCCTTGATGCGCTGCACGCAGAAGGTGCACTTCTCCATGATGCCAACGCTGCGCACGGAGACGTCAGGATTGAGTTGCAGCTGCAGTGGCATATCCCACTCGGGATTATAGAAATTGAAGAAGCGCACGTTGTATGGGCAGGCGTTGGCGCAAAAGCGGGTGCCGATGCAGCGGTTGTAGACCTGGGCGTTGAGCCCTTCGGGCGTGTGATAGCTGGCGTAGGTAGGGCAGACGGGCTCGCAGGGCGCTTCATCGCATTGCTGGCAGAGGACGGGCTGAAAGCGAATCTTGGGGTTGGGGAAATCGCCTTCCCAATAACGCTCCACGCGAATCCAGTGCTTGGCGCGGCCGCGCGCAGCCTGGTCTGCTCCCGCGGTGGGGATGTTGTTTTCCGCGTGACAGGCGACTACGCAGGCTTCGCATCCGGTACAGCGGTCAAGGTCGACTACCAGTCCCCACTTGTGCGACATGTGCTGCTCCTGCCCTTCTCACCTAGGTCTCGTAAGCCCAGGACTGCGTCCTGGGCTACTTTCAGTCAGACTTGTCCCAATTAGTTTTTTTCGACTCTGTCCATCCACTTCCACTCATGCCAAGGTGGGCCACCGCCCTCAATTTTGTCATCCCGTGCCCCGTGTGCCTGGGACGGGAACCGCCTGCATCGCGGTACCGCCCACGGTGACGTATGCGGCTTTCTCAGAAAGCCGCACGAAGTTAGCCAACGCCACTGAGCTGGACAGGAAATCCGGGGTAGCGTAGGGGAGGGACCTGCAGTTTCACTCGGACCCGACGCAAACGTCGCCAAGCGATCAACAAACCCAGCCTGATTCTCTTTGAAACCCATGCGCTTCCATACCATCAATGGATTACCTGGCAACAACCCCGTTCTATTTGCTAACTTGGACATCAGCGCCTCTCCTCCTCGTGGGGGAAGCCGCTCATTCCACCTGCGAACAATATCAACTTGGCCTGCTCGGGTCCGCCTGCGCGGGTAAGCTTCACGCGAGTCGCGGCCCAGGCGAGCGATCCGGTTTCGTGCTCCGCGAGGGGCGCGAGAATGGAAAGCGGGTTCGTGCCACGGCCGCTGGCGAAGCGGGTGAAATTCTCATGGCCCTGGCCGACCGGCATGGCAACCAAGTCGGGTGCGATGCCGGGAGATAGAACCGCGGCGGCGCGCACGCTTCCTTGCGGCGATGCGATCTCTACCAGATCGCCTTCCTTGATGCCCAAATGCTCGGCGGTCTTGGGATGGATCTCGACCCAGCTCGACCACATAGCCGAGGTGAGCACGTCGGGCAGCTCCTGCAGCCAGGGCAGATGGGCGAGCGAACCATCGCCCAACGCCTGCGAAGCGTAGGGCAGGAAATAGAAGGGAAAGTCGCCCGCGGCACCGGCGAATTCGGGCGCGGTCATCGCCATCGGGTGCATGCTTAGGCGCCGCCGATGGAGGCGATGGGGCGGCAGGGTGAGCCGCCGATGGCGAGCTCCACCAGCCACCCTGGGTCTGCGCAGCGTCCCAAAAATCGTCGTCTGTCTTGGCGTCGATGGAGCCGCCACGGGTGCGCAGAGGAACGAAGGCGGCGCGCAGCATGGCGTCGTAGGTCGCAAAGGGAAGAGCCTTGGCGACGTCGCCGCCAAGTTGATGCGCCAAGCCAAGCAGCACATCGGGCATAGAGCGGGTGTCGTGCAGAGGCAGAACGGCGGGCGGTGCGAGGCTGGCCACGGCCTGCAACGAGCCAGACTCGGGCATGCTATCGAGCCAGGACTCGAGCGGCGCGTGGTCGGGCAAGATCAGGTCTGCCTGGGCGCTGGTTTCGTCGATGAAGTTGCCGAAGCTGACGATGTAAGGAATCTTTGCGAGGGCCTCGCGTATGCGTAGAGCCGGCGGCGCGGAGAAGATTGGATTGGCCTCGTAGAGCAGCAGCATCTGCGGCGCGTGCGGCTGGCCCGAGAGAGCGGATTGCGCAAACGCCGTTGAGGCTGGCCAGGCTGGCCTGCATCTGCGGCGCGGACTGCGCGAGATCGGGAGTGAAGCCCAATATCGGCGCGCGGTCCACCAAGGATTCCAGGGCATTGACGGCCAGCGCGTTGAACAAGCCATTGGTGTGGGCGAGCGGCGGACCGCCGACGATGGCAGCCGCTGATCCGCTTTGCGTGATCTCGTGCGCGAGCCGCTTGATTACAGCAGCAGGCACGCCGGTCTGCTTCTCTACCGCTTCGGGAGAGTAGTCGGGCAGGCCCGCGGACCAGCCGGCGATGAGCGAGCCGGCGCGGGATCCGGCGCCCTGCGGCGCGAGCTTCTCACTCAGGATGACATGCGCGATGCCCAGCGCCAGCGCGCCTTCCATTCCCGGCCGGCAAGCAATCCACTCATCGGTGTTGGCGCCGGTCTGCGACATACGCGATTCGACCTGCACGAATTTTGCGCGGCGGCCGGGGCGGCCCTGGCGCATCACGCCGTAACCGATCGATTGCGCCACGGAAGAGTTCCAGGCGCCGAGGAAATCAGCGCCGAAGGAGATTACATAATCCGCGCGAGCGAGGTCGAACGTGGGCAGCGCAGCATGGCCGAAGCTGAGCAGATTTGCCTGGCGCAATACGGCTTCATCAAAGGGTTGATACCAGATTGCCGGTGGCGCGCCGTAGGCTTTCAGGAAGCGCTCGATGAGTTCGTGGCGCTGCCCGCTCAAAGGCCGCGCCAAAAAGGCAAGAGCGTCGGTGGACTTCGATGATTGCAACGCGGACAGATGCCCGGACAATTCCTTCAGCGCATCGTCCCAGGTTATTTCCTGAAATTCGCCGGAGCCGCGCGGACCGGTGCGCTTGATGGGGTGAGTGATGCGATCGGGATGGTAGAGCACTTGCAAGCCTGCCTGGCCGCGGGCGCAGAGCTTTCCTTGATTGATGGGGTGCTGCGGATTGCCTTCGAGTTTTTTCGCCAGACCCATTTTAATCAGCCCCTGCTGGCCATTACGCACGACTTCTGCCTCGCCCTGCATCACGCGCACCAGCAGGCCGCAACCTGCGGAACAGAGAGTGCATACGCTGGGCTTCCAGGTGGCGATGCCGGGGATTAACTCTTCCTCGGGAACGAAACGGATCATCTGCTTCTCGGGCGCACGACAGGCTTCGAGCGTTGCCATCACGCCGGAAAGAGCCGATATCTTGATGAAGTCTCGCCGTTCCATAAGCGTCAGTAGTGACAGGTCTCGCAATCGATCGATACTTTTTTCTGCGTGTGGCAGTTGAGACAAAAGCCCATGTTCAAATCAATTTTGCGCTCAGCGGTTGTTTGCTTGGTCAGGTCGCCGTGGCAGGAGGCGCAATCGACCCCAGCGCGGATGTGGGGCGCGTGATTAAAGCGCACGTGCGCGGATTCGCTGTAGTTGTAGACGCGCACCCAGGGAATCTCTTCGCCACGCGCCTTGTAGGCGGCGATCTTCTTGATCTCGGGCCGGTCGGTGGCGATCGACGAATGACAGCTCATGCAGACATTCACGCCGGGAATGCGTGCTTCGGGCCCTTGATCGACACCCACGTGACAGAAAGTGCATGGCAGCCCCTTGGCGAGGTGCACGGTATGGGTGTAAGCAATGGGCTGCACGGGATGCTCCGGATGGATGTCCAGAAAGTCTCTTACGGCAGCGGATGCGTCAGGATGCGCGGGGGTGAAAACACCCGTGGTCACGTATTGCGATGGCCCCGACGCGCGCGTCGCCCGCGAGGGGAGCACGACTTCCACCAGCGCCCAGGCGGAGACGCCAGCCACAATGATTAACAAGCAAATTCGCCAACCCATCGGGATCCGCATAGAGGGTAAGTCTTAGGGCATTTTCACTTCTACTCTGCACAGGCAAATGTGGCGAAGTGCGTCTTTTCCATTAGGGAAAAGACGCGCCGGCATTTGTTCTTCTATATACACCAAAAGTGAAAACGCTTTTGCGTGGAACTGTGGATCGGCCTTAAAAGTGCAGATGCTACACGACTGCCGAACAGTTGTAAATAATGAAGAGTAGAATGGCCCGCATTGCAGTTCCGCCGGACGCGGGTCCTCGACGCGCCCGGATCCCAAAGACGGACGGGCCTTTGTTGTTGGAGCCCGCCCACACTCCGGGCCATGCATGCGTCCGGAAGGAGTTGGTATGAGCAACGCCCCGAAGAATCCTGGCCTGGACGGCCGTGCCCGCGAAAAGAGCGGGCAGATCGATCACAAGCATCCCACCACCAAGATCAAGCACCTGCGCGAGCATTACGGCCATCACTTTGCCCCTGATTGGGACGGCGAGCGCACTCTCGGTGAGCTACTCAAGGAAACCAAGTTCGAGTCTCTCACCCAATACGTTAAACACCACGGCCACCAACCGGTGAGCGCGAGCTGACCAAGTCATTCTTAGCCAAGCGAAGTAACAGCCGGCGCGGATTAAGAGCCGCGCCGGCTGTCAGGGGCTCTGACCATAGTTCTGCCACACCGGCAACAAATGCTGGGTGCCCCATTCCCCCCGGATTTCCTGTGAAGTTTGTTGGCGTTGATGAACCTCATGCGGCTTTCCTCAATGAAAGCCGCACACGCGGCCGTTGCCTGGTGCCGCGTACAGGAAATCCGGGTCAAGCCTTCTTTTGGCTTGAGTGGGATATCGGCTCTCGATGTTCCACTTCTCAGTTCTCACGCAAGCTCTAAAGCCCGTCATATTCTGAATCGTTTGCGGCCCGGCTAAAGTCGTGCCCTGACACAAAACATGCGGATCAACATAAGCAGTCCGGATCTTTGCTCTCTCACATGAAATCATCTTGCACTCTCAAGAAAGCCGGCTTATTCGGTAGCACGACGTTTCTAGTCATGCTTTCGATGATGGGCTGCAACAACACCGTGCAGCCGCCTGTTGCTCCGCATCGCAATACGGAGGCGCGTCCAAGCGCCCCGGAGTATCAACCACGAGACAACTCAACTTATTCCGGAAACGATGAGCGTAGGCGCCGGCCACGCCGCGGACGTCCGGAAGAGCAGGCGGCGCCGGGCCAATTCGACTTCTATCTGCTGAACCTTTCGTGGTCGCCGGAGTTCTGCGCGACGCACGGTGACAGTCCGGAGTGCGGGCGTAACCTGGGGTTTGTGGTGCACGGATTGTGGCCGCAGGATACGAGCGGCGACTATCCACAGCATTGCAGTGATGCGCCCGGCCCATCCAATCCGCAGGCCGACACGGATATCATGCCGACGGCGAGCCTGGTAGAGCACGAGTGGCAGACGCACGGCACATGCTCAGGACTGGGGGTCGACAATTATTTTGCCGCCATGCATAAGGCATACGCGGCAGTGAAGATTCCAGCGAATATTGGCTTGGGTAGGGATGCCGATGGCGTCACTCCAGACGACTTGTTGGCGCGCTTTGCGGCAGCAAATCCCGGATACCCGGCGGGCAGTTTCGCGCTGAGCTGCGGCAACAACCGGCTGACGGCAGTGGAGATCTGCCTCAGCAAAGACCTGCGTCCCGAGGCCTGCCAGGGGGTGCGGTCGTGCCGGGCTAATGTGGTGAAGGTAACGCCGCGATAAGGGTGCAACTTAGGGTTGGGAGGAGGGGGGTACAGGGGCTGCGGGTTGAGGAGCAGGCTGAGAAGTGCTCGGCGCCCCTCCCTGCTTAGCCAGCTTCTCGGCTTGTTTTCGCCTGTGATGACGCACCATGTCGGGCCAAAATTCGATGACTTCTGAGCCGATAATTGCCTGGGCCGTCACGGTGAATCCACGTCCGAGGGTGCCGCCGACAGTTCGATCTGATTCCGGGTAGTAGAGGTTGGAAACGGCAGCGCCCATGAGATTGCCCAGGACGTTGGCATAATTCGGTCCCCAGGTAGCGTTATCGCGCTTGCACCACACGGTGCTGGTAGCGGCCCAGAGAAAACGCCTGGTGTAGCTGCCTGTGCCTTTCTGAAAATAACGCGGATCTTCCTTCATCAGGCTTGCCAGCACGGCGTTTCCCAGCAGATTGCCGGTGAAGTAATCGGTATAAGCAGCGCCGAATCGCTTGGCATACCCTTGCATTCCTTGCCCGTATTCGGGAAAGCTGTCGTCCGCCTGATCGATGCCGGCGCCAAAACCCGCGAGCAGGAAGGGCCACGGATCAGTCGCGCTCTTGAAGAAGAGCTGATACTTCTGGCCGGAAGTCAGAGGAAGCGCGTCCTTGTTCGTGGTGGTGTTGAATGTCGCCATGACCCCGAAGACCCGTTGCTTCTCCTGCGCCTTAAGCTGCTCTTGCGCCTTCTGGCGTTGTGCTTCCTCCGGAGTTTGGGCCACCGCGCTTTGAGCGGCGGGGGTCTGAGAGCCCGACTGCTGCGGGCACTGGGGGATTGCTGGAGGAAGAAGTCTGCTCTATGCCCGCCAACGGAGCATCCGGTAAACTCAGCGCGGCGTCGGCGTTTTGTGATCTTGCCACGGGGCCGGCAAAGATTAAGACCAAGGCTACGGATGCAGCCGGAAACCATCGATTTAAAGCCAATCGGCTACCTCAATCCTGCGCGTAGACCAATCGCCCAAACCGGCCAACATGGGCTGTCGCCTCTTACGAAGATGCAACTCGTAGCTGCCGGGCCTATCTGGAGTCGAGTCTCAACCTAAGAAACAGACGAGACAAAGCACGAAAAAGCCTACATTTCGACACAAGCGCCGAGAGATGTTCGAGTCGCAGTGGACGTGCCCTGTGATCCGAATCGTGTGCTTGTGATCCAAACGCGCCGCGAGAGCGGTGGATGGTATCCACAACGATCCTCGCACGTTTCTCCGATTGCCGAAAACAGTCTTGGCCTTATTCTATGGCAAAATCACTGACCGGGCCCGGGAATCGAGAAATGCTTGTTGTATGAACAAACAACTCTAGTGCGGCGAAGTGGGGTAAAAAGATCACTTTGCGGGCTGGCTTGAGTAACTGACTGAATTTAATTGGATCCTCACGGTATTTCCTGGTGTTTTACTCAGAATCGCCATTCGACCTTGGCATAGGCGCTACGCTTGATGAGCGTAGTGTCCGCGCTTTCCGTCGTGTCGAAGAATTCCTGGTGCCGATCCCTTAGAAGGTTCTGGCCAACCAGGCTCAGACCTAACCTTTCACCCAGGTCCCAGGACAGCCCGGTGTCGAGCCTGGTATAGGAAGATTCAATTGGATCAGTGAGGCGGCCCACGAAGTAAGCAGAAGCATCCCAGGCCAGGCCATGAGCCAGCGCGAGATGCGAGCGCAGCTGCGCCGCGTTCACCGGGCTGCTGCCCTCCGCTCCGCTTACGGAGGTTGTGTCCTGGCTGGTCGGAGCCAGATGCATGTGGATCTGCTCGAAGGCATAGCCGGGGCTCAGGGTCCAGCGATCAGTCGGTTTCCAGTTGACCGCGACCTCCGTGCCGTGTGTCTCTCCGTGCATCAGGTTCGCGTAAAAAAGGGGCAGGACAAGATACGGCGGCGTCGTGTTTACAAAATACGGTGTGGATGGCTCGCTTGTTTCCTGACGGCTGTAGTTGTTGTAGTACGCGGTGAAGTCGATCGACAGTTGTTGACGCAGACTACGGTTCGATAGCCCATTTCCGTGGCTACCAAGTTTTCGTCCTTAAGGTTCGGATTACCGAAAATCGTGAGCAAAAGGGGAATTTCCCCGGGGCCGGGGAAAATTCCGGCATCTGCACGGAGGGCAGCGTCGAGCTCACTGGGGGTCCGCGCGCTTTTGGAGATGGCTGCCCACAGCGTGTGGCGCTGGTTGGGTATCCAAGCCACACGAGCACTGGGCATGGCGTCAAAGCCCGAATAGTCGTTGTGCTCCAGCTTGGCGCCGACGGTCAAGAAGAGGCGGTTGACAACCATGGCAATTTCGTCCTGGATGAAGGAACTGAATAGTTGGGTATCGCGGCTGGCGGGAACTAATGAGACACCCAGAGACCCGTCGGATTGTGATGTCGAATAGCGATACGTCAATCCCCAGGAGATGTTCTGCCGCGTCCATCCGCTGAAGTTATTCTGGACCTCGAGAGCGAAGGTTCCGCGGCCCTCGCGGAGCTGATCGTTGCGTTTGTACTTATCGTAGGAGAGATGAATGCTGGTGTCGGAGCCGGGGGACCAGGTGTGGTTCCATACACCCTGAAGAAAGCCGCCTGACAGGTTTACCAGCAGATCGACGTTCTGGGTTGCCGGACCGGGAGTGAACACAAACCCTAAAAAAGGGTCGCCCTCGCGGGCGCTGTAAAGGTCTCCCTGGAGCATCAGCGTATCTTTTGAAGAAAGCACGCTATCGCTGCGAAAGCCCCCGCGGAGCATCCGCCAGCCATCTCCTCCGTCCGCACTTGTGAAGCTGGGGAATTGACCCTGGTTGAGGTATTTCGTGTACACGCGATAGTCCGTGCTCTTGCCTGCTTTGCCACCATATTGGGCGGTTCCAAATCCCTGCTCAACATTCCCATCCCCTGCAACCAGCAGCCCACCTTGGGTTTCGGAAGCTTTTCTGGTGATGATGTTGATGACGCCGTTTACGGCGTTCGCTCCCCAGACCGAACCGCCCGGGCCGCGAATGACTTCGATTCTCTCGATGTTGTTCAACGGGAGATCCAAGACCTCCCAAAAAACACCGCCAAAGGTTGGTGAGTATACGGACCGCCCGTCCAGCAGTACCAACAGTTCGTTGCTGAAGCGTCCATTGAATCCGCGCGCGCTAATCGCCCATGTATTGGCGTTGATGCGGGCCACATCCAGCCCGGGCACCATGCGCAGCAGGTCGGGGATGTTGGTCGCGCCCGAGCGGCGAATGGCGTCTGGCGTGATTACGAACACTGCTGACGCCGCACGGGAAAGCGTCTGCTCTGTCTTGGAGACGGATGTCACCCGAATATTCATCAGGTCTTCAATACTTTTGTCGGTGAGATCCGTCAGCTCCTGCTGGGGCCAGGCGGGGAGGGCCACGGACGCCAAAAGGGCCAGGATTGAGACTCGCGCCGTGCGACGGCGAACAGCACCTGCTCGTTCGCTCTTTCCCGTCATATTTTCATGACCACGAACGTAAATGAGACCAGGCGGTTATAGCGTGCATATTTCAAGCAAAAATAGAACCCTCAGCCACGTGGCTAGGAGTCCCAAAGAGAGTGCTGTTGTGCTTATCGGCCAGGACACGATCTTCGGCAGGTGATCTTTTTAATTGAGCCGGTTGCTATGCTGTTGCTCGTGTTTCCTGGAAAGGAGAGCTGAGGCCGCCATTCGCGCCCTGACCCCACCTGCCGCTGGCTTTTACGGTAGGGCTGCGGTGAGCGACATCTGACAAGATGTTGGACCTACTGCCGGATTGCAAAGCTGGCTTGTCCCCGCATTAAAGCATTTTTGCTAATGGTGTAGACCAGGAAACTGAACCCGACGCGGCCATTCCGCCAAACCGGGGCCCCCGGGCACGCGGTCTTTGCGTGCCTGGGGTGGAAAACCGGGGCCCCCGGGCACGCGGTCTTTGCGTGCCCTGGGGTGGAATGGCCGCACATAACTGATCCCACCGGACCACAGTATTAGCAAAAATGCGTTAGGAGCGGGGTTTGATCCATCGGTTTTGTACCAGATCGAGACGTTCCCCATCGGCACCGCAGTGGTCGAACTCGTATTGCCGGCATCCGTTATGGTTACAGTCAGCGGGAAATTATGACATCGAGGACGCGACGAGAAACAATAGCAAGCGTCTCATTTATGGCTTCTCATACAGGGCGATGAGGGAGCAGTAGCCGTGAATCCCGATCCGGCGGGGCTGGTTCTCGATACCGATGGCTGGCTGGGCAGCAAAAGGAAGGATTCGCGGCAACAATCACAAATTATTCATTTTATTGGCTCCTCAGGTAGGACTCGAACCTACAACCCTTCGGTTAACAGCCGAATGCTCTGCCATTGAGCTACTGAGGAGTGTCCAGGCGGGCAACTTCGCAACTGTGGTTGATTTTACCGCAAACTCCATCGCCCGCGTCAAAGCGAGCGTGTTGCGCACCTAAATCCTATCCAAATCTTTGATTACGGCCTCTGCGGCACGCCTCCCGGAGGCCAGCGCGCCCTGGATGGAAGCCGTTTCGCGGTAGTCCCCACACATGTAGACGCCGCCCGTGCCGCCCACCCGCACCGGAGCTTGCTCCCACTCGGCGTGCCGCTGCTGGGGCAGCGCGCGAGCCAGAGTGTAGGCCCCGAGCATCTTCCATGAATCCACGGCGGGACCAAACCACTTTCCGATATGAAGGCGAACGGCCCGGTCCAGCCGCATCAGTGCCGCGTCCTCCGCCGGCGCTTCGCCTACCACGTTTGCGACTACCAGATGCACGCCCGGGGGCGCATACTGGGGCGAAACAGCACTCATCACCGCAACATGATTCACCGGCCCCGCTGCGCGCCCCTCCCCATTCAGCAAGATCATGGGCTCAGCCACCGGCACCTGCTGCGCAGCATAGTAAAACGCCGTGGTTTTGTTCCAGGCCCGCACCTCAGGGATGCTCCAGCCGCCCACTCCTCCGAGCAGCCGGTTGCCGTCGTTGCCCGGGACTGCGAGCACCACGGCCCGCGCCTCCTGCTGGTCCTTGCCCGCAATCTCTATTTGAAACGATTGCGTGCTGCGCGTTAGCTTGCTCACGCGCGCACCGGTGAGCAGCGTGCCCGCCCGCAGCTTTGCGGCCAATTGCAATGGTATCTGTTGCATACCAGCCGCGGGAACTGCGGCGTCCCCGAGGGAGAAGAGGCGAAAGAGAAATTCGAAGAAGCGGCTTGAGGTCACCAGCTCACGCTCCAGAAAGACGCCGGCAAAGAAGGGCTCAAAAAACTTCTCGATGATGTTGGCGCTGAATGGAACCGCCTGGAGATAGTCGCGCGTAGTCCTCTCCGTACGCGTGAAGATCTCCTCCAAGGTGCCTCGCTGCACGCGCGCGCGCAACTTCGCCACATGCAGTTTGTCTGCCAGGGGGACGATCGGGTCAAGCAGGAATCTGGCCGCGCCCATGGGGTTGCGGAAGGGATCGGCGAAGCGATGGAACTTGCCGCCGTGCCATACCAGCGCACCGGGCTGGAACGGTTTCAACTGCAAGGCACGGTAATCCAGCAATCGCTTCGCTTCCGGATAGGCCGTCAGCATTACCTGGAATCCGCGATCGAGGCGAAAGCCGTCCACCAGGTCGGTGCGCACCCGCCCACCTGGCGCGTCACTCGCCTCCAGCAGGGTTACGGAAAGACCCGCGGCTTCAAGCGACAAGGCACAACTCAGACCCGCCAAGCCCGCTCCGATAATGGATACCTCGGTCATCGCTTCCCCGCTTTCGACGGTAGGCTTCCGTAGGGAGTGGGCTCAGCTTTGGTTACACGCTCGAAAGATACACTCATTGGGCGAGGTTAAAACGCTTTCGGTTTTTTGGCTGTGGCAGTGCTTCCGTCTATCCACCTCCACCAATGCCAAGGTGCGCCGCCGCCCTCAAATTTGTCATCCCGACCGGAGCGTAGCGCAGCGGAGGGACCTGCGGTTCCACTTTCGGCAGAAGCGAATGTGCCGCGCGCGAATCGCCTCCAGGTTCCGTTTTCCCATCAAGGCAAACCGCAGGTCCCTCCGCTGCGCTACGCTCCGGTCGGGATGACAAATTTGAGGGCGGCGGCCCACCTTGGCATTGGTGGAGGTGGATGGACGGAGATGTAGGGAGTTGTTAGAAGGAAGGGCGCACAGCAGGTCCCTCGGCTACGCTCCTAATGAACAAAAAATAAAGCCAATAGAATCAATCTCGATTTCCAGCGTTCATTTCAGTCTTAACTTGCCGCAGGCAAGTCAGTTCCTCGGGATGACAAATTAGAGGGCGGTGGCGCACCTTGGCATGGTTGGAGGTGGATAGACAGAGTCGAAAAAGAGCTAATTGGGACAAGTACTGACTCTCAGCCGTCCCCTTCGACAAGCTCAGGGCAGGCTCTGCGGGACTGAGTTTGTCTTGTCCAAAACCCGATTTGCGGGCATTCAGCAAATGCGATCGATGGGGCGCCCAGGGCTACGCCCCATCGTTTTCGGCCCAGGTACCCTCCCACGGCAAGCCGGGGCAGGTTGGCGAACCTTGACGCCAGAACTGTCATCCTGAGCGGAGCGCCTCACAGATCTATCGCGTGACAGAGCGCTTGGCGGCGCGGAGTCGAAGGACCCCGGCTGTGCTTATCTTACCCATGCCGCTCGGAGCTTTTCAACCACCGAAGCCCGCACCGGGCGAGCCGCCACGGTCTTTCCCTGGGCCCGAGAACCAAGAACTGCTAGCATCTTGCTATGCCCGGCGGCTACATCTACATTCTCGGCAGCCATACTGGCACGCTTTACATTGGCGTCACCAGCAATCTGTATCTGCGCGTCATGCAACATAAGGAGGGCACGCTGGAAGGTTTCACTGCGGCTTACAGCTGCAAGCGCCTGCTCTATTTTGAAGGCTACGGAGACATTCGCACAGTCATCGCTCGGCAAAAACAACTCAAAGGCTGACGCCGCGAAAAGAATCTCAACCTCATTCGCACGATCCATCCCGAGTTCAAAGACCTCGCACAGACCTGGGGATGGCAGATGATTACAGTGCATGAAAAGATGTACCCGTGACCATCAAATGCGTATCGCAGCAAGATCCTGTTCTCGGGCTTCGGTGGTCGAAAAGCTCCGAGCGGCATCGGTCAGGTGCACCGCCGGGGTCCTTCGACTCCGCGCTGCCAAGCGATGTGTCACCCAATAAATCTGTGAGGCGCTCCCACAGCTTGCCAGGGGCAGGCGGGGCAGGTTGGCGAACCTGGGGCACCCGTCCTGTTTTTATTGGGGCTCACTTCTGGAATGGCAGACTGCTGACGTTTTTGCCCTTGATCACTGGTAGAGCATTACCGCTATCTTGTAGGTTGTGAAGCCCTGCCCTGGGTTGCCGCAGGCACCGACAGCGGCTTTGTGGTACTTGCCGGTGGAAATTTTCTGCTCCAGCACGTCCGGTAACCGGCTTAGATCCGTTCCCTCCCAGCGCATGATGAACCAGGGCTTCGGACCTCCGGCCGAGCCGCTTTCCATCTCGCAGGTCTGACGAGCTTGCTGAGTCAGCCCCGCCGGCTGCAGCCCCCGCTGCTGCAGCAGTTGCCCGATCTTCTGCTCAATCTGCTGCGGTCCAAGGTCCGCTACCGTGGAGGCAAAATCCTCCACGGCGTAGTAGTTCCCTCCCCGCCTCACCAGGCCGACGCCAATGGTGTCCATGCGCGGATCGAGGATGTTGGCCCGATGAAGCGGCGAGTGCATCCACTCCTGATCCAGCGCCTGGGGGCTGGGCGCTAAAGCGACGTTCTCAGCGATTGCGCGAAAATGGGCGCCTGCGGCGCCGGCACGCGCGTCCAGGTCCGGCTCGCCGGGATATTGGTGGGAAAGCGTCGCGGGCTGCTGAGCCATGAGCTGCGCGTGTTGGGCTGCGGCCTGGGCCAGCGCGGGGTCCCACTTCAGGGGAGGCAATCCTTGCTGGGCCCGATCCGCATTCGCCAAGTCCATCACCTGCTGCTCGGCCGATTGCTGCGCCAGAACCGGCAGGGCGGCCATTGTTCCCGCCAGTACCATCGTCGAAAGCCAGTGTCTTTTGCGCATCGCGTTCTCCCCCATCCTATTCAACCCATCAAGAGCCGGATAGTATTCGGGCTGATTACACCATGGTCACTGGTCCGATATGCGATCATGACCAACGATGGCCTTCGCTCGCACCCTCCGCCACCAGCCGCTCGGAGTTATCGGCATATTGCTCCTGGTGCTCTTCGTCGCTATTGCGGTGCTGGCGCCTGCCATTTCGCCCTACGATCCTGCCGCCATCGACCTCTATCACCGGCTTGCCCCGCCTTCGCATGCCCACTGGTTTGGCACCGACGAGCTGGGCCGCGACATCTTCTCCCGCATTCTCTCTGGTGCACGCCTGTCGCTGATGGTTGCCGTCAGCGTCGTCGGTGTCTCCCTTTCCCTGGGGCTGGTTCTCGGCGGCTTGGCCGGTTTTTACGGCGGCCGGGTGGATACGCTGCTCAACGTCTTTGTGATGAATGCTTTTCTTTCCTTCCCCGGCATTCTTCTGGCCATCGCCTTCGTGGCTTTTCTGGGCCCCGGGCTGCTTAACCTGGTCCTCGCCCTGGCCATTGGCGGTTGGGTGGGATATGCGCGCCTGGTACGGGCCCAGGTGCTGGCAGTCAAAGAGCGGGAGTTTGTGGAGGCAGCCCGCGCGCTCGGCGCCTCCGATCTGCGCATCTTTACCCGCCATATCCTGCCCAACATCCTTCAACCCATCATCGTGCAGGCCGCGATCGGGATGGCAGGAGCGGTTCTAGCCGAAGCCACGCTCAGCTTTCTTGGTTTGGGGCTGCCCCCACCCGCGGCCAGCTGGGGCGGAATGCTCAACGACGCGCGCTCGCACCTGTTCGATTCGCCGCACATGGTCGTCTTTCCGGCAATCGCGGTCATGCTGTGCGTGCTGTCGTTCAACTTCATCGGCGATGCGCTGCGCGATTACCTCGACCCGCGCACCCGGCTGTTGATCGGGCTATAGCATTTTTGCTAATGGTGTAGACCAGGAAACTGGACTTGACGCGGCCGTTCCGCCAAACCGGGGCCCCCGGGGCACGCGGCTTTGCGTGCCTGGGGTGGAAAACCGGGGCCGGGGGCCCCCCGGGGCACCGGGTCTTTGCGTGCCTGGGGTGGAAAGAACGGCCGCACATAGCTGGTCCCACCGGAACACAGTATTAGCAAAAATGCGTATGATCGGGGTTATTTCAGATACGCACGGCCTGCTCCGCCCGGAGGCCATCGCGGCTCTGCGCGGGGTCGAGCACATCCTCCACGCCGGAGACGTGGGCGACCCGCTGATCCTGGATACTCTGCGCGAGCTGGCCCCGGTCACCGCCATCAGCGGCAATATCGATGTGCACGGGCCTTGCTCCTACCTGCCCGCAACGGAGGTGGTCACCTTGCATGGCCACACTTTTTATATGCTGCACGACCGGCATGCGCTCGACCTGGATCCCGCTGCCGCCGGCTTCTCTGCGGTCATCAGCGGGCACTCGCACCGGCCGCTGATCGAGTGGCGCAAAGGCGTTCTCTACCTCAACCCCGGAAGCGCCGGACCCCGCCGTTTCTCACTGCCTATTTCGCTGGCGCTGGTGAAGGTTGGTGAAGATTCGCTGCAGCCGCAATTGGTGAATCTTCTGTAGTGGCGGCGTCGAGCATAGGGAGAACGAGCTGCAGGAGCTGGGGCACGAAGGTCTCTACCGGCGGACGATCAGGCATCGAGAGCCACTGTTTCACCCCGCCGGCGATAGCCCAACTGGCTGCGGCCGCAACCATTTCAGGATCAGGTGCTGACGGCTCCTCCGGCGATATGACCGATGGACGTTGCTTTCGTTCGAGGCCCTCCACCAGCATGCGCCGGATGGCGGCCACGATGGCGGCGTCCATCAGCGGTTCAAAGGCCGTCTGCCGCTCGCACTCTCCCCTGGAGTGCGCCTGGGTCTGGAAATCGCAAGTCGCTCGAATAATGGCCCCCAGCGCGCCGGGACAACCAGTCTCATAGCGCAGCTGACGCTCATAGAGCAATTCATGAAAACCACCCGCGATCATCGCGTCCAGCAGGGCGTACTTGTCCGTGTAGTGGTCGTAGAAGGTGGCCCGGTTCACGGTAGCTGCATCCGTGATGTCCTGCACCGAGATCTCGTCGAAGCTCTTGGTGTGCATAAGAGTGCCTAGGGCTCCCTGCAGGAGCTTCCGGGTGCGGCGGATCCGCGGATCGCGAACTTGACAGTCGGAAATGGGCATCGTCACCCCTATTAGAGCGTATCCCGCATTTAAAAGAATCGGAAAAACGACGATCGTCGTCTTATACTCAACGACAGACGACGCATAGACAACGCATGTCGTTAAGGAGAACCTCGATATGGCGACTTTGTTACATCTGGATACCAGCCCACTCGCAAGCTCTGTCAGCCGCGAATTGACGCGGGAATTCGTCAGCAATTGGAAGGCTAGCCACCCTACAGGCAAGGTGATCAATCGCGATCTTGCCGCCAACCCCCCAAAGCCAGTGGATCAAGCCTGGATCTATGCAGCCTTTACCCCGGAAGCAGCACAGCAGCCTGAGCAAAAGGCCCTGCTTGCCTACTCCGAAGAGAGCATCGCCGAACTAGAGCAGGCGGACGAGTACGTGATTGGCGTGGCGATGCATAACTTCAGCATCCCCTCGGTACTCAAGCTGTGGATCGACCAGGTCCTCCGCGGCGGACGCACCTTTGCTTATGGTGGAGCGGACGGACCTAAGGGCCTGCTTTCGGGCAAGAAGGCCACCGTTCTGGTGGCGACGGGCGGCGTCTATGATGCGGGGACTCCCTACGCGGCATTCAACTTTATCGATCCTTATCTCCGTACCATCCTTGGATGGATCGGGATTACGGACGTAAAATTCGTTACCGCCGGCGGCACAGCGCAGTTAAGGAGTGAAACAGTCGACCGGGGCCAGTTCCTCCAACCCCACCTGGAGCAGGTGAGAAGCATCGCTGTTTAAAGCATCTTTGCAGTTGCCCATTTCAAGGAGAAAGTCATGAAAATCGCCGTTCTCGTCGCGCGTATCCTACTGGGCCTGATATTTCTGGTCTTCGGACTTAACGGGTTTCTCAACTTCCTGCACGCCCCATTACCCCCTGGTCCTGCCGGCCAATACCTGCTCTTGCTCGGCCCCACCATTTACATGAAATTCGTCTGCCTGGTGCAGATTGTCGGAGGGGTGCTGCTGCTTTCCGGCCAGTTCATCCCGCTGGCATTGATCCTGCTCGGGCCGGTCATCATCAACATCCTCCTCTTCCACATCTCCCTGGCGCCTGCCGGTTTGCCGCCTGGACTGCTCACCGCCGTCTTATGGTTCATCGTCTTTTTCGGGGTGCGACGGGCGTTCGCAGGCGTTTTCGTGCAGAAAGTGGAGATCTAGCTGCGGATTCTGGGGTTGGCCACGGTGTAGAGCAGATCGGTCAGCAGGTTGACCAGCACGTAGGTCAGCCCGACGGCCAGGATGCAGCCCTGCACCAGGGCGTAGTCGCGGTTGGAGATCGCCGAGACGGTGAGCCGGCCAATCCCAGGCCAGGAAAAAATGGTCTCGGTAACGATGGCGCCTGCCAGCAGGGCGCCAAATTGCAGGCCCACCAGCGTCATCACGGGGATGATGGCGTTGCGCAGCGCGTGGCGGTAGACCACCACGTGCTCGGGCAAGCCTTTGGCGCGCGCAGTGCGAATGTAGTCCTGGTTTAACTCCTCCAGCATGGCGGTGCGCACCATGCGGGTAAGAATGGCGGCCAGGCTGCCGCCCATGGTGATGGCGGGCAGCACCAGGTGGGCGAACGAACCTGCGCCGGAGACCGGGAGCCATCCCAGCTTGATGGAGAAGAGCAAGATCAGGATCGGGCCCAGCGCGAAGCTGGGAAACGAAAGCCCCAGCAGGCTCACCACGCCAACGGCACTGTCTTGCCAGCGGGCGCGGCGCAGCGCGGCCAGCACACCGGCGGGAATGGCCAGCGCCAGGGCCAGCAGTAGCGCGGCCACGGTCAGCTCCAAGGTGTAGGGGTAGCGGGTTAATACCAGGTGGGAGACGGAGTCGTTGAGGCGCAGGGACCTGCCCAGGTCGCCATGCACGACGCCGCGCCAGTAGTGGAGATATTGCAGACCCAGGGGCGCGTCCAATCCATATTGGTGGCGCAGCGCCGAGAGATCGGACGCGGTCGCGCCCTCGCCCAGCATCTGCTGCACCGGGTCGCCCGGCACCAGATGGATGAGCAAGAAGACCATCGAAACTACCAGCCAGATGACCGGCAGGATATACAGCAATCGCTTGAGCAGCGCTACCAATGCAACCTGCCTAAAAGAGTAGAAGTGAAAATGCTCTAACCTTCTTTCTTGCCGGCATCGCGGTGACTCTGAACTCGCGCCGCCACGCCCGTCTTCACCGCGTCCACTTTTGTTGTGCTGCCCTGTTCTGCATCTTCCGCCTGGTTCTCCAACCGTTCCACACGCACCCGGCTGATGCGATGATCGCTCATTTCCAATACCGTAAACCTTCGTCCTTCAAAATCCACGGTCTCTTCACCAGTCGGGATCTTTCCCAGCCGGGTAAGCAGAAACCCGGCCAGTGTTTCCACTCCGCCGCTGCGGGGCAGATGCCAGTCCATCTGCGTCTCCAGATCGCGCAGGTTCACGCCGCCATCGAGCACCACGGCGCCGGAGGTGGTTTGCAGAGCGGCCCGGGGGCCGATGTCAAATTCGTCTTCTACCTCGCCGATGATCTGCTCGATAGCGTCTTCTACGGTTACCAGACCGACCGTCGATCCATACTCATCGACGACGATCGCGATGTGCCGTCTGCGCTGCTGGAATTCGCTGAGCAGGTCGAGCACGGGCTTGGTTTCCGGCACTACCAGCACATCATGCATCACCTGCCCCAGGCGCAATTCGCTGAAAGGCGCGCGGGCAAAGCGGGTTTGAGCGCTCATGCGGAAGTGCATCAAACGCGACAGGTCTTTTGAGTAGACCACGCCGACAATATGCTCGGGGCCATGCGCCGGGTCGTAGACCGGCACGCGAGAGTGCTGCTCTTCCACTACGCGCGCGTTCGCGTCCTCAAGGAGCATGTCCTGGGGCAATGAAAAGATGCGTTGCCGGGGAGTCATGATCTCCCGTGTGGGCACGCTATTGAGCTCGACGGCGCGGTGAATCAGCGACTCCTGAAAAGCGGGAAGCATGCCCATTCGGCGCGCCGCGGTGGCGATCAGCTTCAGCTCTTCCGGCGAATGCACTTCCCCGCCCTGCATCATTTCCATGCCGAAGAGGCGCATGACCACCCGGGCCGAAAACTTCATCAGCCGCACCGCGGGGCGGGTAACGCGGATAAAGACGTCCATGGGCCCGGCCACGGCAACCGCCAGAACCTCGGCCTTGCGCAGGGCCAGGGATTTTGGGACTAGTTCCCCGAGAAGGACGTGGAGGTAAGTAATCAGCGCAAAAGCGACGGGCACGGCGATCAGGTGGGCGTAGACCCTGGCGTGCGGCATGCCGTTGAACCAGTGCTCGAAGAGGGTCGCTACCGCAGGCTCGCCGATCCAGCCCAGGGCAAGGCTGCACAGGGTCACGCCCAGCTGCACTGCGGGCAGGAAGTCTTCCATGTTTTCCTGCAGGCGGCGTACTGCCCGAGCTCCGGGCCGCCCCAGGGTAATCAATCGCTCGATGCGCGTCTCGCGCACGCTCACCAGGGCGAACTCCGCGGCCACGAAGAAGCCGTTCGCCAGGATCAGTAAAGCGACGGAAACCATCCGAAAGAGCATCAGTTCAACCATTGCGCGCAGGAACCAGGCAGCCGGCCGCTGATGGGAGGGAGGACGCGGAGCTCATTACGCCATGATACTGGTGAGGCCGGCGCCCGGGTACGTCGCCGAAAAGTGTTGATTCGAGTACTGTGGGATCTTAGATTTGGCGCAAAAGGCGCGCTCAGACATAGGGCACCCGGGATTCCTGGGCAGGACAGAGCTGGCAAAGGGAACCATCCCGGGTCCGCCTGCGTATCAGATAATGCAAGGGGCAACTTTAGAGCGACGTCTCTAGAGCCCAAGGAGGGCAACGATGCAAACCCGATGGAACCCATCCCGCAAAGCGGCAGCCGGCATTCTGGTCGCCATGTCGATGTATCTCCCGGTGACTGCGTTGGCCGCGGAAAAGTCGTTCGACCGTACGCTTACCGTAAACGGTCCGGTGACGCTCCACGTCTCAACGGGTGCCGGATACATCCACGTCTCGCCCGGGTCGGATAATCAAGTCCACATCGTTGGCCATGTGAAAAGCGGCAACAGCTGGTGGGGCGGCGGCTCATCCGACGATGCTGTTTCGCGAGTTGCCAACAATCCGCCCATTAACCAGGCGGGCAATATCATTCGCGTGGGCGAGGGCAGCGACGACTTCATGCGCCATGTGGCCATCGATTACGAGATTACGACCCCGGCAAATACCATGCTAGTGGCCGAGAGCGGCTCCGGCGACCTGCAACTCTCCAATCTGAACGGAACGGTCCAGGCACACACCGGCTCTGGCTCCATCCGCGCGGATAAGCTGGGCGCTGGCTCCAAGCTCGAAACCGGCTCGGGAAGCATCGAAGCGACGAACCTGATGGGTTCCACTACGCTACAGACCGGCTCAGGCGAAGTACAGGCACAGCTTGGATCGGCGGGCGACGTGGTGGCGGGCACCGGCTCCGGATCCATTAAGCTGAACGACGTACATGGGGCAGTGAAGGCGGAAACCGGCTCCGGCACCCTCGAGATCAGCGGCCAGCCTACCTCTCCATGGAAGCTGGAGACCGGTTCGGGCGACATCACACTGCAGGTTGGCAGCAACGCTCGTTTCACGCTGGATGCGCAGACGGGCTCAGGCTCGGTTAAGACGGACCTTCCGCTCACTATGCGGGGCTCCCTGGACAAGCATCACGTAAACGGAACCGTCAATGGCGGCGGCCCCACTATTAAGGCGGAAACGGGTTCGGGGGATATCCGGATTCAGTAGGGGCTGCGGATCTAGCTTTGCAGGCCGTAGTAGGTGCGCATGCTGTACTCGAGAATGCTGTAGGGCATGAGGCGCTTGAGCCACACAGCGGCGCGCTGCGGGGCGGGCCCGATGGTGTAGCGCAGCCGCGGATGGCGGTGGTTCACAATGCGATAGAGCAGGCGCGCAATCTGCTCCGGCCCGGGACCGCTTTGCTCGTCGTGGGCCGTCTTCAGCAGCGCTGCCTCAAGAGACGGACTATAGGCCTCTGCGGCGCCCGAAAGTGCGGTGAACTGCCGATTTTCGGTGAGGGCCGTCTTGTGGTCGCCGGGCTCGATGATCACCACCCGAATGCCAAATGGCCTTACCTCCATGCGCAGAGCTTCGCTTAGCCCTTCCAGGGCAAACTTGGACGCACTGTACATCGACTGATATGGGATGGCGAGGATGCCACCAATGGAGCCGATGTTGATGATGTAGCCACTGCGCTGCCTGCGCATCGCCGGCAACACCGCACGGCAGACCCGGAGAGCTCCGAAGAAATTAACTTCAAATTGCCCCTTGGCTTGCTCGGTCGAAGTGTTTTCGACCGGCCCGGCGATACCCATCCCGGCGTTATTGACCACGATATCCAGCCGCCCCTCGCGCTCAAGCACCGTCGCGACTGCCTGCTCCACCGAACCATCGTCGGTAACGTCGGCAGTGAGCATGGTTAGGTTGCCCAGGGCTGGGCTTCCGGCGACCGCTCGCCGCGAAGTACCGTAGACACGAAAGCCACGTCCAGCCAAATGGGTGGCGCAAGCCAGTCCGATGCCGGAAGAGGCGCCCGTGACCAGAACAACCCGCGGATTTTCTTTTTCCATATCGCCCTTCACCCTATCATTAAGCATCCAACAGGCTTCGAGTTTCCCCTATCACTGCGAGGGCACCACATGGCAAGACAACGATGGATCTACCGGGCCGGGATCACACTCACGCTGGGGCTTTTACTGGCAGGATGCAACGGGTTCAAGGCGGCCACCCCGAAGAACTTTACCCGCACGCTGAATACATACTATGGTAACAACGACGATTGCCTTTTCCCGAGTGCAATTCGTTTTCCTTACGAGGCCAGCACCACCAGCGGTGACAGCGATCCCAGGAAAAAGGGCCTGGACGCGCTGGCCGATGCAGGGCTGCTCAAGTCCCTGGAGGACAGAGACATCCACGTTAAGCGCTATGAGCTCACCACCTATGGCAAACGTGTGCCGCCGAGATTCTGCTATGGACATCGGGTCGTCACCAGCATCGATGGTTTTACGCCACCGGCAGCAGTCAACGGGCAGCAAACGACCAAGGTGGACTACCACTACAAGATGATGGACGTTCCGGGCTGGGCCGACTCCGACAAGATACGAACGGCCTTTCCTGCCTTTGCCAAGGCTACCTCGGGAAGCGCCCAGGACCAGGCCACGCTGGTGCTGACCGTGAACGGCTGGCGTTTTCCGGAGTAGACAGAGGGAGCGTCTCAGGGAGCGTGACGGGGTGCATCGACTAAAGTAGAAAGATGTTCAGGACCTTTCGCCCCATCCCTGCCGGATCCCTCCGGCTGCTGGTATTTGACCTCGATGGCACACTGATCGACTCCGGTGCCGACCTTTGTGCCTCGGTCAATGCAATGCTGCACCACTTCGACCGCCCGCCGCTACCCGACGCAGTGATCTCCACCTACATCGGCGATGGCGCTGCGCGGCTGGTAAGCCGCTCTCTTGGCGAACCAGCGGATCAAGGCTTTCTTGATTCCGCTCTCGCCTACTTCCTCGATTACTATCGCGAACACAAGTTGGACAAGACCTACGTTTACCCGGGAGTGTTTACATCGCTCGACAGCCTGCGATTCGAACCCGGGAGCGTAGCGAGGTCCATGGCGGTACTGACCAACAAACCGATCGGCCCGTCGCAGGCGATCTGCGACGCTCTTGGCCTCAGCCCTTATTTCTTTCGCATCTACGGCGGCAACAGCTTCGCCACCAAGAAGCCGGATCCGGAAGGGCTGCTTGCCCTGATCAAAGAAGCGGGCGTTCGTCCGCAAGAGACGCTGATGATCGGAGATTCCGACGTGGACATCCGAACCGCGCACAACGCCGGGGTGTGGAGTATGGGCTGCGCGTACGGACTGGCGCCGCATACGCTGGTCACGGAGCCTCCGGACTGCGTAGTCGACTCACCCGCCGACTGGCCTCTGGCACTGGCCGGCAAGGGGGAGAAAGTGGCCTGTAAGGGCTAAGCGATTCGCACTACTAAAAGATTAGTTGACAAACCCCTGTGCCTGCGTATTAAGCTACTAAAAGTTTAGTAAGAGAGTGAATTTCTTCATGCCAGCCAAGATGAATCAGACATTGACGCCGTTGGAGCTGGAAATCATGCAGGTGCTTTGGGAAGTAGGACCCTGCACGGTCGCCGAGGTGCAGCCGAAGCTCAAGGGGGAGCTTGCCTATACAACAGTGCAGACCATGCTCAACGTACTGCTGCGCAAGCACAAGGTGAAACGGGTGCAGGAGGGGCGCGCTTACCGATACCGGCCGGCAGTGAGCCGTGAGCGCGCAAGTGGAAACGCCTTGAGCGACCTGGTGAAGCGGATGTTTGGCGGATCCAGCGAGGCATTGCTCATGGCGATGGTGGATACACGGCAGATCAGCGCGGAGGAATTGGCGCGCGTGGCGAAGAAGTTGGCCGCAGCCGAAGCTCCGTCCCCCAAGGAGGAGCCATGATGGAGCGAGCACTCATCGAGTACGTGATCAACGCCCTGTGGCAGGTTCCGCTGCTAGCGGGAGGCGCGTGGCTGCTGTTGCGGATAGTCAGGCCGTCGCCACTGATACAGCATCACCTATGGCTAACCGTTCTGGGGCTGGCGGTGCTGCTGCCGGTGCATGGCATGGATTTTCGCCGTGTACCCGCGACCCAGCACACAGGGAGGGTGATTGAGGCCAGTCACGAGGAGGTCCTTAGCCCGCCGGCGCAGAACGAGTTGCCGCGGAGACGCGGGCAATCGTCCGTATTCGGCCCCCTCTTCGCCGCGCGGACGGGTAACCTCCGGTTGACCACGAGAACTGCCCATTGGCTCTTGAGGCTGTATGTGGCGACGATCGTCATCGGCATGTTCCGCATTACACGGGCATGGCTTGGCGCGCGAACGCTGGTGCAAAATTCGCAAGAGACCTGCCTGGACGATCGAGACAGGACGGTCTTAGAGGACTACAGCCATCGGCTGGGGATCAAGCCGCCACAGCTCCGCGAGTCCGGAGAAGTATCGAGCCCCATGATCGTGGGCGGGCGGGCGCCGGTTTTGCTGTTGCCGGAGGGATTTGCCCGGCATACGGAGAATGAAATCCGAGCTGCCCTGTGCCACGAGCTGGCGCACATCCAGCGGCGGGACTACCTGTTGAATGTGGCCTGCCAAGTGGCAGCGTTGCCGCTAGCTTGGCATCCGGCTGTGGATTGGGTACAACAGCGGATACACATGACGCGGGAGATGGTTTGCGATGCGATGGCGGCACAGGAAATGAAGTCCCATCTGGGATACGCGAAGTGCCTGTTGGCGCTGGCACACAGCATGCTTGGAGGGCGCGGCATGGCAGCGCAAGAACAATTTCTGGGGTTATTCGGCAACCACACGCTGGAGGAACGAGTGATGCGACTGATGGACACAACCACCATGAGTGTGCGGGCGAAGGCAACCCGTGTGGTAAGTGGTGCGGCGATGATGATCGCCACGGGCGTGATCGCGGGAATGTTTCATGTGACGCCGACAATGGCGCAGGCAAACGTTCTGCCGCAAGCAACGCAGAATCCTCCGGCAGAGGCGCAGGCTCCTGTGCCGGAGCCTAAGGCTTCCTCTCCGTCCGCAGCTGTACACGGCGACTCGACGCCCGCTGCTCCGAAAAAACGCACCTACGTCCATCGCAATGGAGGCGATGGAGAAGGCCGCGAATCTGCCCTGACAGAGCAACAGCTCATCGATAAGGATGTTCAGCATCTGCGGAGGCAAATGGCAGAGGTTGGGCCAAAGGCAAACAGTCCGGAGTTTAAGCAGCAGATGGACGATCTGCGGAGGCAAATGGCAGAGGTTGAGCCAAAGGTAAACAGTCCGGAGTTTGAGCAGCAGATGGACGATCTGCGGAGGCAAATGGCGGAGGTTGGGCCAAAGATAAACAGTCCGGAGTTTAAGCAGCAGATGGACGATCTGCGGAACCGACTGGCGGAGGTCGGGCCAAGATAACAGAGTAAACAAGATGGACGACGCGAGGCAAATGGCGGAGGTTGGGCCAAAGGTAAACAGTCCAGAGTTCAAGCAGCAGATGGACGATCTGCGGAGGCATATGGCGGAGGTTGGACCAAAGGTAAACAGTCCCGAGTTTAAGCAGCAGATGGACGATCTGCGGAGGCACATGGAAGAGGTCGGGCCAAAGCTAAATAGCCCAGAGTTTAAGCAACGGATGGACGATCTGCAAAAGGAAATGCAAAAGCAGATGGAGGAGTTCAGCCGGGAGTATCCGCACTCGCCCAATCCGTAGGTGAAGCAGCCTGGTTAGAATTGGTCCCCGAGGTAATGCCCAAAGTCCTGGCGCAGCTTGCTTTTCAATAGCTTCCCGGTCGAGGTGTGGGCAAGCTCGTTCACGAACACAAAACCGTCAGGCACGTGCCAGCGCGGAAAGCGCCGCTCCAGGAAGGTGCGGAGCTCGGAAGCATCCACTACGAAACCATCTTTCAATATGACAAGAGCTAGCGGACGCTCTTGCCATTTGCTGTGGGGCACGGCGATAACCGCGGCTTCCCTCACCGCCTCGTGCGCCACCAGGGCATTTTCCAGGTCGACGGAGCTGATCCACTCGCCGCCGGACTTGATCAGGTCCTTCAGGCGATCGGTGATTTTCAAGTAGCCTTCGGAGTCAATCGTGCCTACGTCTCCGGTGCGGAACCAGCCGTCGTCCGTCCACTTGTCCGCCTGATCGAGGTTGTAATAACTGCCCGCTATCCAGGGCCCGCGGACCTGTAATTCGCCTGTGGTTACGCCGTCTCTGGCTGCTTCGCCCTGATCTCCGACGGTGCGGGTCTCGATGAATGGCAGCGGCAATCCTTGCTTGGCGCGCTGGGCGTAACTTTGATCTTCTGTCCAACTGTGCATGTGAGGCTTGAGCGTGGCGGCCGTACCGACGGGAGTGGTTTCGGTCATGCCCCATGCGTGCATGAGGTGCACGCCGAGCTTGTCGAAGCGGCGGAACAGAGACTCGGGAGCTGCAGAACCGCCTACCGTGAGCCGTAATCCAGCGGCCAACTTCCAGCGGCCGGGATTGCTTTCGAGCGTATTCAGCACGCCCATCCAAATGGTGGGAACTCCGCCGGCGAGCGTTACCCCTTCGTTTTGCAACAGGTCGAGTAGGGCCTCCGGCTTAAGGTTGCATCCAGGCAAGACCAGCTTGCTTCCATTCATGGCAGCGGCATACGGAAAGCCCCACGAATTTACGTGGAACATGGGCACGATGGGGAGAACCGTATCGTTACGGCTAAAGTTCAGCTGATCGGGGAGAGAGATGGCCAGGGAATGCAGGGCGATGGCCCGGTGAGAATAAAGGACGCCCTTGGGGCAGCCGGTAGTTCCCGAGGTGTAGCACAGGGCCGCTGCATCCTCTTCCGCGAGCTCGACTTCGTTTGGCTCTGCACTCGCTTCCGCCAGGAAATCCTCATACGATTTGCCTCCCTCGGGGAGCCTGCCGCTGCCGTGATCGACTACAAAGACGCGTTCGAAGTTGACTCTAGGCTGGATCTGCTCGAAGAGGTCGAGTAGCACATCATCCACAATCAGAAAGCGGTCCCGGGCGTGATTGACGATGTAAGCAAGTTCGTCCGGATGCAGCCGCAGGTTAAGGGTATGCAGTACGGCTCCAGTGATGGGAATGCCGAAATACGCTTCCAGATGGGCATGCCCGTTCCACATGAGGGTGGCGACGCGATCTCCTTGGGCAACACCCGCAGCTTCGAGAGCAGCTGCCAATTGCCTGGAACGTCTGCGGAGATCTCGATAGGTGTAGCCGTGGCGAGTACCGTCAGGCCGCATGGAGACGATTGAGACATCGGGGAAAAGGGTGCCGGCACGCTCTAGGATGCTGTTGACCAGGAGCGGCGACGACATCATGGTGGACTTCATGAAACCTCCATGAACCGGTAGCGACGTTTGAGAAAGGGTCTGCTGAAGCTGCCGATCATCAGATCACAGTCATGGTGAGAACGCCAACCTGGCTATCGGGATTCTTAGCGCTTTAGAGTTTGCGTGAGGAGCGGAAGATAAACCGCAGGTCCCTCCACTGCGCTACCCTCCCCTTTGTCATCCCGAGGAACTGACTTGCCTGCGGCAAGTTAAGACTGAAATGAACGCTGGAAATCGAGATTGATTCTATTGGCTTATTGTTTGTTCATTAGGAGCATTAGCCGAGGGACGAGGGACCTGCAGCGCCCTCTTGCTCGAAACCACTCTCAGAACCCTCCGTCCAAATAACAGATGCCGAGGTCCACCAACCCTCTAAACTTTGTCATCCCGCCTGCCCCGGCGTGCCGTGGGAGCGTAGCCGAGAGCCTGCCCTGAGCGAAGTCGAACGGGGACCTGCGGTGCGCCCTTCCCCCAAACAACTGCCAGCAACTCTTTCAGCCAATATTTACTGTCACATGGATACGCCCCCTCCCCTTGTCATCCCGATGTTGTTCATTAGGAGCGAACTCCGGATTTCCTACCACGCTGCTCTCATCAACGGCCACGTATGCGGCTTTCTTTAAGGAAAGCCGCACAAGGTTTACCGACGCCACTAAGCCTGACAGGAAATCCGGAGGAAGCCGACCTGTCCCGGCGTGCCGTGGAGGGATCTGCAGTTCAGCGGCCCTCTCGTGGAAATGTTTTTCCTGACGCTCAAGGGACAGTGGGTTTGATAGGCTGCTGCCGTGCGGCCGTCACCATCTTAAGGATGGACTCTGTTATCACTTCGGGCTCGTCAATGAGAACCATGTGAGTGCTGTTCCAAGCAATGATGTGTTTGCTGTTTCGTGACAACGCCAATAGTTTTGCTTGTAATTTCGCATAGCCCGGGGATTCGTTTGGAGTGCTAATCAAGATGAGCGGCATGTCACCAAGCGGAAACGTGGATTTGCCTGTAACCGTTGCAAGATCCGAGAAGCAGTCATTGGCCATTTCGTAATCCGGGCGAACAGGATTTTCAGAGAGGGCCCAGGTGTGCAGTTCCTGATCGCGTTTCGGCAACTTGCTGAAATTCACATTGTCCTGGAAGTCGAGAGCGATTGGCGCTTGAGAAATCAGCGTGGGCGGACTGTAGCTCTGCGGCAGATTATGCGAGCGTGTAGCTTGCCGCGGGGCGACCTGAGCGGGAATGAACGCATGGTCGACAATGACCATGCCAACTATGTTGTTGGGATAGCTGGCCGCGTAGAGCCGCGCCCACTGAGCTCCCACTGAGAATCCGACGAGGACATAAGGACCATCGACCGGTGCTCTGATGATCAGTTGATGGATTTCATTGACTCGTTGTTTGCAAGTGGGTGCTGTCGCCCCTTTGAGAGGATCGCTCCACGCGGTTCCCGATGGATCGAAGGTACAAACGCGGGTGAATTTCGCCACCTCGGGTTGAACCAGCGCCCAGTCGAAAGAAAACGCGCCGGCGATCATGACCGTTGGGCTTCCCTGGCCAAGACAGTAAAGGTGCACGCGATAACCGCCCACGTCTACAAGAGTGCCAATGGGCAGCGGCCTTGATTTAATGGCAGACTGACTTTTCGCTGTCAAGCTCGACGACAAAATCAACGCCATACAGAAGACGGCACGATAGAGATTGCCATCACGGCGAGTAGGCATGAGATTCACCTGTGATGATCGGAGCCCTGACGGACGAAGGCCCGGCCGGAGAGAGTGCTAAGAAGCATGCGCTCTGCCCCCTGGCTCGACAAAACACCATTCCAGAGAAGGGTTCCTTCGCGGATCACAATGCCGGCAGGAAACGAATCGACATGGAAGACGCTCAGCTCTGCGTTGGGCACGATGACCATATGAACGTTGGCCGGCAAATTCCGCTGCCACTCGCGTAAAGCGATCGAAATTTGACTGGACGGGACATCGTCCCGGCCGGTGTTGGCGCTCCAGCTGGTGATTGCGTAAATGGTCTGTTGCGGTGCAAGTCTGGCTAGACGGCTTGCCTCCTCTGAAGCGTTCGGTGACCAAAGAACAAAGGGAAGCAAAATCACTGTGCCTCGCTTCAATGCGATCAGGCGCGGCGCGATTTGGCCATTCGTGAGCGTAAACCCGTGCAACGAGCTCAGAGGGACTTGCGTCCCTACCATTTGCTGCCTTTGCAACGACGCCTGCATGGGTGAATAATCTGCTGTACCTTGCCAGCTCTGCATCTGTGCGATGGCCGCCAATTGATGCATCGCTTCCTGCCCGGACGGTTCATCTCGCCCTTTTGCCAGGGAAACGCAGCGCACGGCATCGCTGAACAAAACACTTGCAGATGCATTTGCTTCTTTTCCCTCAAGTGCCTTTCCACTCGTAAGCAGCGGCAGGGTGACAGCATTCTGCGTCGCGCATAGGTTAAAAGCCATTTTATTGAGCCCATCACTTAGTCCCTCTGATGCATCGATGACCTGATCGATGGCAAAGTGGATTTCCGCATCGTAGGGAAAATCTCTTAGCAGTGAACGCACTACTAACTCTGCAGAGCCCGGGTCGTTCAGGCCGAGTAAAGCTTGCACCAGCAAGACCATTGCCCGCTTTCTCTCCGGCGGCTGAGGGAGGGCAAGGTACTTCGTGAGTGCGGCGCGGGCAGGCCCGTACTCCTGACCGAATAGGCACAAGTCGCCTAGAGCGATCAGTTCTTTTTCATCAGCATCCAGCGACGACGCATTCGATGAGAGTGCGCGGCAGTCACGGGAGGCGCGGGCAATGCCAATTTGCAGGGCAAACCTGTCGGCATCGGTTAGATCGTCGGGCTGCGTCCGCGACGCCTGGAATGGTGCAAACGCCGCCTTATAAGCTTCCGAGGGAGAAAGAGGCTTCCCATTCTCTTGCGCAAGACTTCGACCGCATATCAGCGCCAGCAGAAGGTGCACGAAGACCGACTTGCGATTCCGGGTTGCTTCCCCTCGCCAATGGGCAAAGGGCGACCTTCGGCTTCCATGCCCCATCCTGGTTCGCAAAACACTCACCGGTTTCCGGCCCTTTTTTGAGAACTATACTCCATGGCGTGTGCGAACCCTCAAGAGCGCCGCGCTTTCTCTTGACGATAACAAACAGGTGTAGTAAACCATAATACACCTGTAGGAGCAAAAGTGGCTGAACCCAAATTATCCAAGCTCGAATTTCAGATCATGGAGGCGCTCTGGACGCAAGGCGAGGCCTCCATCCGCGAGATTCAAGAGACATTTCCTGCTAAGCGCAGGCCCGCGTATACGACCATCCAGACCACCGTTTATCGCCTGGAAGCGAAGAATATCGTTCGCCGGGTGAAGAAGGTTGGAAACTTCCACATCTTCGCGGCCGCGGTTTCACGCAGCGCCGCACAACGAAGGCTGGTCGACGACCTGCTGGCATTGTTCGGCGGCCGCACCCAGCCGGTGATGGCGCACCTGATTGAATCCGGCAAGCTCACACTCGAGGACGTAAAGGAGGCAGAGAAGGCGCTGCGGCAGCTGGAAAGGAAGGATCGGTCGTGATTCCAAAATACTTCTCTGAAATGCCGGCAGCGATTGCACCGGCGATGGCCAACCACCTCTGGCAGTCGACTCTATTCGCAGCGCTGGCCGCGCTCCTGACGTTGGCGTTCAAAAAAAATCAGGCGCGGATTCGCCATCATCTTTGGCTGGCAGCTTCGCTGAAGTTTCTCGTCCCTCTCTCACTATTGATCGGCCTCGGCCGTCATCTGGCCAGTCCGCGGTTTTCACTGCAGCGGGCGGAGCGGACTGTTTTCGGCGGTGGAAGGCTTTAGCCAGCCTTTCACCTTTGTCGTTGTCGCGCCGGTTAACCATGCGACAAAGGCTGCTTCCCTGCTTGCCTTGCTGCCGGGGCTGATTGCGGCGGTGTGGCTCTGCGGTTTTGTCACCGTGCTTATCCTTTGGTCGGTGCGCTGGCGTCGCGTTGCCGCGGCGGCGCACCGCTCGACCCTTATGGAGCAAGGACGCGAAGTGGATGCGCTACGGCAGCTGGAAAAGATTGGCAGAGTGCGCAGGCCGATGACGCTTCTTGTTATCGCGAGACTCTGCTATTGAGCCCGGGATCTTCGGCATCTTTCGGCCGGTCTTGCTATGGCCGGCAAAGATCTCCGAACACCTTCAGGACTCGCACCTCAAGGCGATCCTTGCCCACGAGGTATCGCATGCGCGGCGTCGCGACAACCTGGCGGCCGCGATGCACATGGCGGTGGAAGCCATCTTCTGGTTTCACCCCATGGTTTGGTGGCTGGGAGCGCGCCTGGTGGAGGAGCGTGAACTCGCTTGCGACGAAGAAGTGTTGCAGCTGGGCAATCCACCTTCGATCTACGCGGAGAGCATTTTGAAGACCTGCGAATTCTGCGTGGGATCGCAGCTGGCTTGCGTCTCTGGAGTTACGGGCGCCGAGCTGAAGAAACGCATTGTGCGCATCATGACTCCGACCCTGGCGGAGAAGCTTAGTCCAGGCAGAAGACTTCTGTTGGCTTCGGCGGGGTTGCGGCCGTTGTTGGACCTGTCCTCTTCGGCCTATGGAACACCCCGCGGGTCCGTGCGCAATCGCCCCTGGCGAGCAACCCGCGAGCGGCGATAGATTTTGCAGCCCTTACCCTGGACGCCCCAATCCCGCGCTCCTCCCAGGGCGCAGGCGAGCAGCAAATCTACCACGTGGGAGGGGATGTTTCCGGGCCCCAGCTGATCTTCTCGCCAAACCCGGAATACTCGGAAGAGGCCAGGCGGGCGAAGTATCAAGGTGTTTGCATTTTGTCGTTGATCGTGGATGCGCAAGGGAATCCCCAGCGTGTGCAGGTGGTGCGTCACCTGGGAAAGGGTTTGGACAAGAAAGCGGTCGAGGCCGTGAAGCAGTATCGATTCAAGCCCGCGATGCGCCACGGCGAACCGGTGGCGGTGGAAGTGAATATCGAGGTGAACTTCAGACTCTATTAAACGCATTTGTTAGTTAGAGAGAAAGGACAAGTCATGGAGTACTTGTCTGGAGTATGGGCGGCAATCGCGCCAGCGGTGGGCAACCACCTTTGGCAGTCGACGTTGTTCGCGGCCGTGGCCGCAATGATGACGTTAGTCTTGCAAAAAAATCAGGCACGGGTTCGTTATCGCCTGTGGCTGGCAGCGTCTCTGAAGTTTCTCATCCCCTTTTCGCTGCTGATCAGCCTCGGCGGCCATTTGGCCAGACCGCGCCATTCGGCCAGCGTACAGAGTGATTTCTATTCGGTGGCGCAAGAGATCGGTCACCCCTTTACCGGCATCACCGCTCCCAGCGTTGTACCAGTTGCACGGGCGGCGAGCGCCAATCTGCGCCCCCTGTTCCAAGAGGCTCTCATGGCGGTTTGGCTGTGCGGTTTTGTCGCGGTCATCAGTCTATGGTGGTGGCGCTGGCGGCGCTTTTCTAAAGCCATGCGGGGCGCGGTGCCCGTAACGCATGGGCGCGAAGTAGATGCGCTGCGGCGCCTGGAGCAGATCGCCGGAGTGCGAAGGCCGATCGCGTTGGTGTTATCACAGGCCTCAATGGAACCAGGCATCCTGGGCATCATTCGGCCAGCGCTCATATGGCCGGCCGGAATCTCCGCGCAGCTTACGGATGCGCACCTCGAGGCGATTATCGCTCATGAGGTCTGGCATGTGCGCCGTCGCGACAATCTAGCTGCGGCGATGCATATGGTAGTAGAAGCCATCTTCTGGTTTCACCCCCTGGTTTGGTGGTTGGGAGCGCGGCTGGTAGAGGAACGCGAACGAGCCTGCGATGAAGAAGTATTGCGGCTGGGCAATCCACCGCAGGTCTACGCCGAGAGCATTCTGAAGACCTGCGAATTCTGCGTGGGATCACTACCGGCTTCCGTATCCGGAGTTACGGGTGCCGATCTCAAGAGCCGGATCGTTCGTATCATGACCGAGCGCGTGGCGCGCGAACTGGATTTCGGGAAGAAATTGTTGTTCGTTGCTGCTGCATTGCTGACCCTCGCCGCGCCGATCGTATTTGGCCTGCAAAACGCAACGCCCAGCGCGGCGGCGCCGGAGGCCAAGAGCACGGCCGTCGATGCCCATGCGTACGATGTTGCTTCGATCAAACCAAATAAATCCGGCGGCAATATGGTCAGGGTGATGAACAGACCCGACGGGCTAAGTGCAGATGGGCGCCACACTGCAGATGCTTATTCAAAATGCATACGGAGATCCAGGACTTTCAAGTCGTAGGAGCACCCAAATGGGCTAGCTCCGACAGATACGATATCGAGGCGAAAATGGACAGCTCTCAAGTTGAAAAGTTACAGACGCTTAGCCCAGAACAGCGCCGGCGCGAGACTCAGCATATGCTTCAGGCACTTTTGGCGAACCGCTTCCAGTTGGTGCTCCACCGCGAGACGAAGGAACTTCCGGGGTATGCGTTGGTTGTCGCGAAGAGCGGTCCCAAGCTGCACGATGCAAAGCCCGGCGACACCTACCCCAACGGAATGAAAGGCCCAGATGGCAAGCCGGGAGAAGGCCTGATGATCATGGGAGGTAATGGGGGGCCGGTAACAGGTCAAGGGATTCCTATCAGGAACCTGGTGCGATTACTGTCGCAGCAACTGGGCCGCACCATTCTGGATGAAACTGGGCTTACCGGAAAATACGACTTCACGTTGCAATGGGCGCCGGATGAACGCGCAGGCCCGATGTCTGCGGCGACCCAAGGCGGTGGCTCGAGGTCTGACGATGCACCGCCGCCTGATTCTTCCAGACCTTCGCTCTTCACCGCGATTCAGGAGCAGCTTGGGCTAAAACTGGAGTCCCGGAAGGTCCCCGTGGAGATGCTGGTCATCGATCACGTCGCGGCGCCGTCGGAAAATTAATGGCCACGCGCATCGTAGGAAAACCAGGCTTGAGTAAGAAGTTGTCACTCGTCATGACGCGGAGCGATGGCCGTAGTCTTGCCGATCGTCTCTGCTCAGCTCAACGCCGCACAAAGCAACGTTGAGTCACAGAGCGCAAATCCCACCGTCGATCTGCCTGGGTTCGAGGTGGCTTCGGTCAAACCGGATAAGTCCGGCTTCGGACCCAGGATATTACTCACAGCAGATGGATTGACTGCGACAAAGGTCACCGTAAAATTTCTCATTAAAGAGGCCTATGGCGTCGAAGACGACGAGATCTCAGGAGCACCGAACTGGCTCGACTCCGAAACTTACGATGTCGACGCAAAGGTGAGCAGCGCTGATTTGGCTGCGTTGGAGAAGCTTGACGAGAGGCAGCGCATGCGCATGCTTCAGCCTCTCCTGGCGGAACGCTTCCAGCTAAAGGTGCGCCGGCAGCACCTAAGGAAATTCCGGTGTATGCACTTGTCATCGCCAAGAATGGTCCCAAACTCCACCAGGCAAAGCCGGGCGATACTTACCCTGACGGAATCAAGGGTCCTGACGGTAAACCCGGCGGACGTCCGGGCATGATGACGTGGGGTAGAGGCCGTCTTGTTGCACAAGGGATTCCAATTGCCTCCCTGCTGCCACCGTTAACGCAGCAACTGGAACGAACGGTTCTGGACAAAACCGGGCTTAAGGGAACGTACGACATCACACTGCTGTGGACGCCAGAGGACGACCAAGCACCGATGCCTAACGGAGCCGAAGGCAGCCGGCAAGGGGGCGGACCTGCTGCTGATTCTTCCGGGGCTTCTATCTTCACGGCGATCCAGGAACAGCTCGGGCTGAAACTGGAATCACAAAAGGGCCAGGTCGAGGGCCTGGTCATCGATCATGTGGAGCGGCCGTCGGAGAACTAATAACGATCGAAGGGACACGGACCAACGTAGCAATACATATAATTGCCGGCATCATGACTGACAGCTTCGCTCGTAAATTGGGTTTCTGCAGAAAGCTAGCGCTCAGTATGAGTGGAGTGTCGAGCATGGCCGCGCTGGTCCTCTTTAACCTGTTGCAGATACCGGCGGTCCACGCACAAGCCACGGCTGGGAATGCGAAGCAGGACATCACGGACACCTGGCAGGGCACACTCCACGCCAGCAGAGACCTGCGCACTGTGGTCAAAATCTCAAAGGCTGATGACGGCGGGTACAAGGCGGTCTTCTACAGCATCGACCAAAGTGGCGACGGCTCTCCCGTGAGCAGAATCACGCTGGACGGCACGACGGTGAAGATGTCGGTCATGGCGGTTGCCGGCACTTACGATGGCAAGCTGAGTTCGGACGGCAAGTCGATCACAGGCATCTGGGCGCAGGGCTCCGCTGCAGTCCCTCTTACCCTGACGCGGGCCACATCCGAGACGGAATGGACAATCCCCCCACCAACATCCAAGCTGCCGCCGATGGATGCGAACGCGCATCCAAGCTTCGAGGTCGCCACCATCAAGCCGAGCAAGGCGGACCAGCAGGGCAAATTTTTCCGCCTGGGGGGTCGCCGTTTTACAACGACCAACGCGACTCTCGATGACCTTATCTCTTACGCCTACAAGATTCATGCTAACCAGATCGTCGGCGCACCTGGTTGGGCAGGGACGGAGAAATACGATATAAAAGCGGAGCCGGACGGCGATGGCGCGCCCAACGACCAACAATGGAAAGACATGATGCAAAAGCTGCTCGCCGAGCGCTTCGCCCTCACCTTTCATCGAGACAAGAAGGAGCTTTCGGTCTATCTGCTCTCCGTCGCCAGGAGCGGCCCAAAGCTTACCAAGAGCGCAGCCGATCCGAACGGGCATTTCGGCTGGAGCTTCCGAGGGAGGATCGGCGGCGATTTAAGTTTTACCAATGCAAATATGGCTGACTTCGCCAACCTTATGCAGAGGAACGTGCTCGACCGCCCTGTCGTCGATCAAACCGGGCTCACGGGAAAGTTCGACTTCAATCTGGACTTTACGCCCGATGAATCGCAGTTCGAAGGCATGGGAGCCAAGGTCTCTCCGCAAACTGATAGCGCGAACGCACCACCCAATTTGTATACCGCAGTCCAGGAGCAGCTCGGACTCAAGCTCGAGGCCACCAAGGCGCCCGCTGAGGTCCTCATCATCGATCATGTGGAGAAACCGTCGGAGAATTAATCGGAGATTAAAGTGAGAGAACGGCTCGGCGGGCCCCACCCAAAAGGGGGGACTAAGGCTCGGAAAAGGCCGCGTCGCCTCCCCGTACCCCCCGGCTGATGAATGCCAGGCTAAGTAGCGCCGCTACAGAGGGTACGCAAAGCTAACCGGGGGCGAAATAAAATTCGTGCGGTCGAACAAATCTGTCGCTTCCGAACGTCTTATAGGAAGCTTTCCACACCGTCGTTGCTGGCTTGTGTCCGAAATACCGGGTCCGATCTCGAGAAAGGGTTCCCGACCATGAGCAACCGTGCCGCACGCAAACTGGATTTCGTTCTAACAGTCCTGCTGTGCATTGGCTTCATGGCCGCGATGCACATAACCCACCTCCGGGCGCAAACCAAGACCGAAAGTCCGGCGCAAAACATTGCCGACACGTGGCAAGGCACGCTCCACGCCGGTCGAGACCTGCGCACCATAGTCAAAATCTCTAAGGCGGATGACGGCGGTTACAAGGCGGTCTTCTACAGCATCGACCAGGGCGGCGACGGCCTTCCAGTGACCAAGATTACGCTGGACGGCACTACGGTAAAAATGGCGCTCACGATGGGCGGGACCTATGAGGGCAAGCTGAGTGCAGATGGCAAGACGATTACAGGCGCCTTGAGCCAAGGGCCGAAACCCCTCGCCCTAAACCTGACGCGCGCCACACCCGAGACGGAGTGGACCATTCCCCCGCCTGAACCTAAGCTGCTGCCGATGGACGCGAACGCTCATCCCAGCTTCGCGGCCGCCACCATCAAGGCGAGTCCTCCCAACAAACCCGGCAAGGGATTTGGTTTCAGAGATGGTCATTTTGTAACCATGAATACCAATCTCAACGATCTCATCGCGTTTGCGTACGGGCTTCACACCATGCAGATCATTGATGCACCACCCTGGTTCGGCACGGATCTTTACGACATCGAGGCCAAGCCGGATACGGAAGGGCAGCCTAGCTTGAAGCAGATGCAAATGATGGTGCAAAAGCTGCTGGCGGATCGTTTCAAGCTGACATTTCATCACGACAAGAAAGAGCTTTCCGCTTATGTGATCACCGTGGCAAGCGGTGGGCCGAAGATGACCAAGAGCACCGCCGGGCCGAACGACCCACCAGGTTTCCGTTTCGGGGGACTTGGGGATCTGATGGTGAAAAACCTGAGCGTGGCGGATTTTGCCACCTGGATGCAGTCAGTCGTCATGGACAAGCCGGTGGTGGATCAAACTGGGCTCCCGGACAGATACGATTTTCAGTTGAAATGGACGCCGGACGACTCCCAATTCGCGCAATTCAAAGGGACCTCCACGAAGGTGCCGCCGCCGACCGATGACCCCAATGCGCCGCCGGCCCTTTATACCGCAATGCAGGAGCAACTCGGGCTGAAGATGGGACCGGCAAAGGTGCCCGATGATGTGATCGTCATCGATCATGTCGAGAAGCCGTCGGAGAATTAATGCCAGGCGAACGGGAACCGGAACGACAGAGCAGCGTAGTAACAGATATAGTTCGTGCCACCGAGCAAGGTGGTGAGGTCCGGAGGTCTTATATCCGCATCATGACCGAACATCCTGTACGGAAAATGGATCTCAGCAAAAAGCTTCTGCTTGGCGGAATGGCGTTCGTATCACCGGCGTTTTCGACGTGATCGTGATCGACACATCGAGAGACGCTTCGGCGAATTAAGCAGCGGGAGAAAACGAAGCAATTGGCGGGCAAAATCTACACATTTTCCTATAAACGAAGACGAGTTAAGGAGTCACCTGAAAATAGTAAATTGTTGACAGCGATGGCATGGCGGCAATGCGGAAAATCCAAATGACGTGGCGGAGAGCGCACAAAATCTTCTACCTGGTTTGCCTGCTGGCGGCGATTGCCTTTCCGCGCATCGCAGCGGCATCAGACTACAGTGGCCAGGTTACCTATGGCGGCTTGCCTCTACCCGGCGCTACAGTGACAGTTACGCAAGGGGCAACCAAGGTCAGCGCGGTCACTGACCAGGGCGGCCTTTACACCATTCCCAACCTGGCGGACGGCCCCGCAAAGATCGAGATCGAGATGCAGTGCTTCTCGACCGTTCATGCCGATATAACAATTTCGCCGACGACGGCCGCGGGTAAGTGGGAGCTGAGCCTGCTGCCACTCGACCAGATCACGAAGCTAACCAAGCTTCCGCCTGCGCCGATCCCTTCCATCAGTCTGAAGCCCAAAACCCCTGCCGCGCCCGGCGCCCCGACTGAGAACGCCGCCGAATTACCAAAGCCGGCGGACGAAGCAAGCCAGCAATCCAATGACGGCTTCCTGGTCAACGGCAGCGTCAACAACGCGGCAACGTCGCGGTTCTCACTCGACCAGGCCTTTGGCAACCGTAGGACTAACAGCAGGAGCCTTTACAACGGCGGACTGGCCGCCGTCTACGATACCTCCGCCCTCGATGCACGCCCCTACTCGCTCACCGGACTCAACACCCCCAAGCCCAATTTCAATACCATCACCGGCATCTTCAACCTGGGCGGACCGTTGAAGATTCCACATCTGCTGCCGCGTGGGCCTACCTTCTTCGTGGGCTACGAATGGACCCGCAACCGTACTGCCGAGACCGATCCCGGACTTGTCCCGACAGAGGCGGAGCGGACAGGTGATCTTTCCAATCTGGTTAACCCGCTCGGCCAACCGGTCATCGTCTACGATCCCGCAACTGGCCTGCCGTTCCCCGGCAATGTCGTCCCTGTCAGCTCCCAGGCCCAGGCGCTGTTGCAGCTCTACCCGTCGCCGAATTTTACTGGGAACCCGCTCTATAACTACCAGGTGCCCGTGCTCAACAGCACCCATCAGGACGCGCTGCTGTCGCGCCTGGACAAGACACTTGGCCGCAGAGACGAGCTCTATGGCAGCTTCAACTTTCAAAGCAACAGGGGCAGCAGTGCCGACCTCTTCGGCTTCGTCGATAAGACTGACACTCTGGGCATCAATACCAATATCAACTGGTCTCACCGCTTCAACCAGCGGCTCTTCCTTTTTGCGGGCTATCGCTTCAGCCGGCTGAGAACGCAACATCGCGCCTTATTTTGAAAACCGGCAAAACATTTCCGGAGAAGCCGGCATCTCCGGCAACAACCAGGACCCGGCGAACTGGGGGCCCCCGGCGCTCACCTTCTCCAGCGGCATTACACCAACTCTCAGACCAGAACAGCGCATTCAATCGTAACCGTACCGATAGCTTTTCCGGATCGGTAGGCATCTATCGCGGCCGCCACAACATTACCCTTGGCGGCGATCTGCGCAAGCAGCAATACAACGATTTCTACCAGCAGAACCCGCGAGGCATCTTCACCTTTACCGGCGCCGCCACGCAAGGCATATCCAACGGCGTCGCGACTGGCGGCTCCGACCTGGCCGACTTCCTCATTGGTGTGCCGGATACCAGCCAGATCGCCTTCGGGAACGCGGATAAGTATTTTCGCCAGCCGGTCTACGACCTATACGGCACAGATGATTGGCGCATTCTGCCCAACCTCACCATCAATGCCGGCCTGCGCTGGGATTACGGCTCGCCGATCACAGAGACTCAGGGCCGGCTGGTAAATCTTGACGTGCTTCCTGGCTATACCGACGTTAGGCCCGTGCTGGGCAGCGATCCGATCGGCCCGCTCACCGGGAACCATTATCCCAGTTCGCTCATCCGCCCGGACAAGCTCGGTTTCGAGCCGCGCGTCGGAATCTCCTGGCGGCCGATCCCTGCTTCGACCATCGTGGTGCGCGCCGGCTATGGGATCTATGACGACACCTCGGTCTACCTGACCTCTGTATTGCAGCTTGCGCAACAGGCGCCGATCTCAACGAGCCTCAGCGTTGCGAACAGCCCCGACTGCCGGCTTACGCTGGCGAATGGCTTTGAGCAATGCTCCTCGATCACCGCCAACACCTTCGCTGTCGATCCCAACTTCCGCGTCGGCTATGCGCAAACCTGGCAATTGTCGATCCAACGCGACCTGCCAGGGGCGTTGCAGCTCACGGCGAGTTATCTCGGCGTCAAGGGCACGCGAGGGGTGCAGCAGTTCCTGCCCAACACGTACCCGATCGGAGCAGCCAACCCTTGTACCAGCTGTCCATCGGGTTTTACGTATCAAGCTTCGGGCGGTGATTCTACGCGGCAAGCGGGGCAGGTCCAGCTGCGCCGCAGGCTGCGCAGCGGTTTTACCGCGTCGCTGCTCTATACGTTTTCGAAGTCCATTGACGATGACGCGTACCTGGGTGGCCAGGGTCATGTGCTCGCCGGCAACCAGAGTGCGGCGCCCCCGGGAGGGCAAGGCGCGGGACAAGGATCGGGTGGGGGCTCCGGACAAGGCTCGTCGGGAAGCACGACCACCACCACGCAAAGCGCATCGACCACATCGACCATCGCGCAGAACTGGCTCAACCTGCATGCCGAGCGTTCCCTTTCCAGTTTCGATCAACGTCACCTGCTCAACCTGCAGGCCCAATACACCACCGGTGAAGGCCTCCGCGGTGGAACCCTGATGGGGGGCTGGCCCGGCAGGCTGCTCAAGGAGTGGACTATCGTTACCACGGCCGTGGTGGGCACCGGCCTGCCACAGACGCCGGTTTACTTAGCTGCCGTTCCCGGCACGGGAGTCACGGGCACAATCCGCCCCAACCCGACCGGCGCACACATCTACGCCGCCCCTACCGGCCTGCATCTCAACCCCGCCGCTTACAGTGCGCCTCTGACGGGCCAATGGGGAACGGCGAGCAGAAACTCGATCACCGGTCCCAGCCAATTCAGCCTCGACAGCTCGGTCAACCGAACTTTCCGCCCGAGCGGACGGTTTTTCCTGGATTTGAAAGTGTCAGCAACCAACATGTTGAATCACCCGGTGTTTACTGGCTGGAACACGACCGTGAACAGCACGCAATTCGGTCTTCCGCTTAGCCCCAACGCGATGCGCAGTCTGGAAACTCAGCTGCGCTTGAGGTTCTGAGATGAAACAGAATTGTTTGTACGGGCTTCAGAGTCTGCGCGAGAACCCGGTTGGTTCGGAATTAAGTCCCGAAGGGACGGCTGAGAGTAGCCCAGCACGTAGTGCTGGGTGGGGCATGGAAACTACGTCCAGTCCCGGAGGGACGGCTGAAAATTTCCCAGGACGCCAGTCCTGGGTTCGCTGGACTTGGGGAACGAGTGCGGATGCCCAGGACTGCGTCCTGGGATATTTTCAGCCGTCCCTGGCGGGACTGGTTCGTCCTTTCAAACCCCCACCCAGCACTACCCCGGATTTCCTGCACGCTGCTCTAGACAGATTTGCGCATGCGGCTTTCTTTACGGAAAGCCGCAGGAAGCTTGCTGATTCCACCAAGCCGCACAGGAAATCGGGTACGTGCTGGGCTACTCTCAGCCGTCCCCTTCGACAAGCTCAGGGCAGGCTCTGCGGGACTGAGTTTGCAAGCAGGAGCGGGCGGGCTTTCAAGTTTTCTTGGAGCTCGGTGCTGATCGCTCTCCTTCTCCTAATCACCGCAGCGCACGCAACGGCGCAGCAAATTGGCCAGAACACGTCCGCCACTCCCTCGGGAACCTACACCCTCACCGCCAAGTCGCAATTGGTCGTCGAGACCGTTGTGGTCAAAGATAAGCAGGGGAAATTCATTCCCGGACTTAGCGCCAAAGACTTTACGGTCACTGAGGACGGCGCTCCACAGACAATCCGCTTCTGCGAGCACCAGGATCTCGCCGCCGAGCAGGCGCCGGTAGCGCCCGCGGCACCCGGTACGGAACAGATCAAACTGTACAAGAAACTCACGCGAACGCAGATCGCTCCTGAAGCGCCTGAAAACAGCCGCTATAAAAACCGCCGCTTGCTCGCGCTCTACTTTGATATGACCGCCATGCGCCCGACCGACCAACTCCGCGCCCTTTCGGCCGCGGAGAAGTTCCTGCGCACGCAAATCACAACCGTCGACCTGGTCGCCATTCTCCGCTACCAGGGCGGCTCGGTCGACATCCTTCAGGACTTCACTGCCGATCGCAACAAGCTGCTCAGCATTCTCGAGACCATGATTGTCGGTGAAGGCCAGGGCTCCGCCGAAACCATCGACGACGCAAGCAGCGCCGACACCGGCGCCGCGTTTGGCCAGGACGACACCGAGTTCAACGTCTTCAACACCGATCGCCAGCTCTCCGCGCTGCAGACCGCGGCTAAGATGCTCAGCCAGTTGAACGAGAAGAAATCTCTGATCTACTTCGCCAGTGGACTCCACCTCAACGGCATTGATAACCAGGCCCAGCTGCATGCCACTGTCGACGCCGCCATCCGCGCCGGCGTCTCCTTCTGGCCGGTGGACGCGCGCGGCCTGGTTGCCCAGGCTCCGCTAGGGGATGCGACGCAAGGGTCGCCGGGCAATTCCGGCATGTACTCCGGCACCGCGGCCATTGCCAACACCACCAACTTCCAACAATCGCAGGACACCCTCTACGCCCTCGCCGGCGACACCGGAGGCAAAGCCCTTTTCGATAACAACGACTTGACGCGCGGCATCGTGCAGGCTCAGGAATCCGTCTCCGACTACTATGTGATTGGCTACTACACCAGCAACACGGCCAGGAACGGCCACTTCCGCCGGGTAAAAATCTCCCTCAACCAGAACGAGACCGCCAAGCTCGATTACCGCCAGGGCTACTACGCTGACAAGGAGTTCAGCCGCTTTACCACGGTCGACAAAGAGCGTCAGTTGGAAGACGCGCTCATGCTTGAGGATCCGATCACCGACCTTTCGATCGCCATGGAGATCGATCACTTCCAGCTCAACCGGGCTGAATATTTCGTGCCCATCATTATCAAGATCCCCGGCCGCGAGCTCGCGCTGGCCAAACGCGGAGGCGCCGAGCACACGCTGATCGACTTTGTCGGCGAAATCAAAGACCTGGTCGGCGGCACCACAGTCAGTAATGTCCGCGACAACGTCAATATCAAGCTCACCGACGCAACCGCTGCCGAGCTGGCCCGGCGGCCCATCGAGTACGACACCGGGTTCACTCTCCTGCCCGGCAAGTACATGATCAAGTTCCTGGCGCGCGACGATGAAACGGGCAGAATCGGCACTTATCAAACGAACTTCGTCATCCCGAATTTGAACAAGGAGGCCGCGCATGTCCCGATCAGCTCCGTCGTGCTTAGCAGCCAGCGGGTAGACCTTAAAGATGCCCTGTTCAACGCGGAGAAAAACAAGGACAGGGTGAAAGAGGAGGATGTAAACCCACTGGTTCAGAATGGCCAGAAACTGATTCCCAGCGTAACTCGCGTCTTTCGCCAGAGCCAGAACATGTATGTCTATTTGCAGGCGTATGAGCAGGGAGTTACGGCTGCCCAGCCGTTGGTGGCGTTTGTGAGTTTCTATCATGAGCAAACAAAAGCGTTCGAAACCCAGCCGATGGAAATGACGAGCGGGTTGAATAATCGGCTCGAAACGATGCCTTTCAGCTTCAGCATTCCTCTTAGCCAGCTTCCACCAGGCGAGTATGACTGCCAGATATCCGTACTGAATCCGACCGGGCAGAAGGCTGCCTTTTGGCAGGCTCAGGTCAAGGTTGTTCCGTGAGGGCTGGTCAATGGAAACGCGGCGCGATTTGCCGTGGCTCAGGCCAGAGCCTCAAAGGCCGCAACAAAAACATCGTCGGTGATCAATTCCGGCGTTTGGAAAAACGTGAAGAGCAAGCCGGTAATGATGGCATCGAGGACACAGACAAATTTCTCGGCCGGCATTGGTAGCTGGTCGGGTGGCACTATCTTGACCAGCTCCTTCGCCATGCTCTTGTAGATAGCCGCATTCTGCCGGGTCATCCGCAACCTCATGCCTTCGTGCGTCAACGTATAAAGTTGAAATGCGCTCGCGGCGGCAGCCTGGCTCCTCCGTGCATGCGCTTCCTTGGCCACGGTCTTACCAAGAATGCGCATCTGCTCCCGGAAGCTCGCGCCCGGCTTCAACGGCGGAACGATCGGCTTCCAGCGAGTCTCGACGACAGCCAGGAAAAGCTCTTCTTTGTCTTTGAAATTGCCATAGACCGCGCCTCGCGTCATTCCAGCGCGGGCGGCAATTTCCTCCAGCGAGGCCCGATCGAAGCCTTTTTCACCAATCACCGCTGCCGCGGCCTCAATCAGTGTCGCCCTGGTTCGGGCGCGCTTGCCTCCCGCGCCATCCTGAAGCGTATCCAGGTTTGCCCTCTCCGACATCTATGCACCCATAAAATACACTGTTGTATTTTATTCATCCATGTATTATTTTAACGTTACTATGGCGAGTTGGCAGTGGAATGTTGGCTTCGCGTTCGTCGTTGTCCTTTTTGTGCTGCTCGCCGGGTTCTTCTATGAACTGATCGGCGAACGGAGGGATGCAAACCGTCACCCAGCCCCTGGTCGCTTCGTCTCCGTTGGCGATCACAAACTCCATCTGCTTTGTAAGGGAAGTGCAGTTCCCACCGTGGTGATTGAAACGGGCGCGGGCGAAGCTTCGCATTTCTGGTGGCCGGTTCAAGACCAGATAGCAGAATTCGCCACCGTCTGCACGTATGATCGTGCCGGTTATGGATGGAGTGAAGCAACCCATGCCGGACGGACCATCGACGATCGCGGGGAAGAATTACACACGCTGCTGGCCAATGCCGGCATACCGGGACCATACGTCTTGGTGGCTCATTCCTATGGCGGCCTGGTGGTCCGCAGCTTCGCTCAAAATCATCCCGGTGAGGTTGCAGGTCTAGTCCTTGTCGACACCCCGGAAGAAGCCACAATCTTCCAACCAGACGTTCTCGACTTGTACGCCAAGTCCAGGCTGATGAACCGCGTAGTGGCGATTGGATCTCGATTCGGCGTACTGCGTCTGTTGCGGCATTGGATCCCTCTCGACCGGTTTGGGTTTTGGCTGGAGCGCCCTGCGGAGTACGCGGCTCTGTGTGACGACTTGGCCTCACTCGAGCTGGTACCCATGTCGATGAGAGGCTCGGAAAAACCCGGGAACCTTGGAGCGCTTCCAGTCGGAGTCATCACCCATGGCCAGCCGTTTCCTGGGCCCTTTGCGATTCTCGAGAAAAATTGGAGCCAGGGACAAACGCGTCTGGCTGCGTTGTCGAACAACAGCCAACTGATCGTAGCCAGGAATAGCAATCATATGATCGAGATAGACGAGCCCCAACTGGTCGTGGACATGGTTCACCGGGTTCATGCCGCGGCGCGCAAGCATACGGTACTTGGCCAAATTGGAGCAGCAGTAACGGCGCAGTAGATCTATCATCCTGAAAATGAGCAACTGGTGGCGGCCAGGGTCATGGTTGCTTCTGCTGGTGGTTGCAGCGACGCTGCTATGGGTGTGGATCGCTGGGCTGCGGCACGCAAAGACGCCCGTCAGCACGCCGATAGCTGATCTGGGAACAACGATGCCGTTGAACCAACCGGGCGGCGGCGTTGCTCCGATGGAGGCGTACGAGGTCTACTCCGCGCTCTACCAGGCTCCGATGCAGGAGCCCCTGGTCTTCTCTGAGGATTCGCTGACCGATATTCCGCAGGTGAACGGCAGCTGCTTGAGGCCCGCCGGGCCGCAGGAGCACGAGATGACCGACGCCTTCGTTGCAGCCAACCAGCAGAGCCATCGTTGGGAACAGAAGTTTTCCATCCCACAGGGCTACCGGCTTCTGCCGCACAGCGAGCTTGCCCAGGCGCAAACATGCGCGGCGACACACGGGCGCGATGTTGCGCAATGCGAGAGCTACAAGCAACTCAGATATGTGCGGTTGCTGGGAGTACCGGGATTTGATCACGCACACAACCGGGCATTGGTGTCGGTAATCAAGAGCTGCGGTCACCTTTGCGGGAGCGGCGGAATTTTCGCGGTCGAGAAGAGAGACGACACATGGCAGCGATCCGCGACGACCGATTTCACTAGCGATTGCAGCTGGATGTATTAAACAAAGCAATGACGAGTACCCTGGTCCCCTCACTAATGACGGGTATCAGGGGCACACTTCTAATCACCTCGTCCCAGATTTACTCGGAAAGAATTGGCTCTCGAACGTCGTCGGTTTTTGGCCCCAGCTTTTTGTGGCGCTCGAGAAAACGGACGCAGGCGTTCCAGCGCAGTATTGCGTCATCGTTGCCTGCGGGGCGCACGCGCTCCGCTTCCTCGAACAGCTCCAGGGCCTTGACGAGCCAATCGTAAACGTAGCCACTGGAGCCCGGCTTGCCGGCGTCGTGATATGCCTTCGCGCGCCGCTCCCATGCGATCCCGGAATAGTAAGCGCGATCGTACGCCGCTTCGAGGCCGGCTATCGCCTCCATCGCGCTCGAAAACGCCCCTTGATCATGAGCCATCTCATCGGTCAAGGCCAAGATCATGCTTATGCGCGCCTCCCGGTTCGCGGGGTCAACTTCCAGGATGTCGCGGCAAATGCTTACCGCTTCGTTGGGTTCGTTCAGCAAGCGGTAACGTTCGGCCTTGGCGAGTGCGCCGCTTACGCTGTCACGAGAAATAGGTTTGAGTGTGAACATGTTACCCCCTTCGCTTAGAGGATGTTGAACAACTGCTTTAAAGGATCGAAAAAACGATCGACTACCCGCTCCTTGAGCGGAATAATTGCGTTTTCAGTAATCGTGATCGACTCCGGGCATACCTTTCGGCAGCAGGTGGTGATATTACAGTAACCGATACTGTGCTTTTTTCTTAAGTCGCTGACGCGATCTTCGCTATCGAGAGGATGCATTTCGAGCGCCGCGGCGTAGACGAACAAGCGGGGACCGATGAACTCGTCCTCCTTATGGTGTTCGCGGAGGACGTGACATACATCCTGGCAAAGAAAACACTCGATGCACTTGCGAAACTCCTGCACCCGTTCGACGTCAGCCTGCTGCATGCGCCAGGTTCCATCCGGCAGGTCCGGGGAGCGGGGCCGGAATGGCTTGACCGTCATCTTGGCGCGGAAGTTCCAGGAGACGTCGGTGACCAGGTCGCGAATCACGGGAAAGGTGTGCATCGGCTCGAGGATGACGGGCAATTCCAGGTTGAGATTGCTGAGCCGGGTCATGCACATGAGCTTCGGCATGCCGTTAATTTCAGCGGAACAGGAGCCGCACTTGCCGGCCTTGCAATTCCATCGCAGGGCAAGATCGGGCGCCTGCTGAGCCTGGATGCGGTGCACGGCGTCCAACACCACCATGCCCTCCTCCACCGGCGTGAGGTAATCCTGGAACTGGCCGCCTGCCGAGTCCCCGCGCCAGATGCGAAACATTGCCTGCTTGGCCATTGATTTCGTCTCCCTATTTCATTTCCTGAATCACGGCTTTCAACTCATCCGGCATGGGCGGGAGAGCGCGCTTCTCCACCAGCATTTCGCCATCCGCTCCGCGCTTGACGATGATGTTGTGCTTACCCCACTCAGCGTCTTTGTTGGGAAAGTCTTCGCGAAACTGCGCGCCCCGGCTCTCTTTTCTGAGCAGCGCGGCACGAGTGATCCCCTCCGACACAACCAGCATGCTGGAAAGATCGAGAGCGGTGTGCCATCCGTTGTTGTACTGGCGATGGCCCGCGATACCCACACGGTCTGCCCGCACCTGAAGTTGCGCGATTTTCTCCAGTGCCTGTTGCATTTCATTTTCTGTGCGCACGATGCCGACCAGGTCCTGCATCGATTCCTGCAGGTCGTATTGAATCTGATAGGGATTCTCACCGGAAGCACCGCGTTCGAAGGGCTTGAGGGCTTCGGTTGCCGTTGCCTGAAGCTGCTCGTCATCAATCGTGCCAGCCCCATTGCTTTTGGCGAATTCCGCCGCATAATGGCCGGCACGGCGTCCGAATACCACCAGATCCGAAAGCGAATTGCCACCCAACCGGTTGGCGCCGTGCAGTCCGGCCGCGGCTTCTCCCGCAGCAAATAAACCCGGCACGCTGGACATCTGGGAATCGCCATCCACGCGGATGCCGCCCATCATGTAGTGCGTGGTCGGTCCGACTTCCATCGGCTCTTTGGTGATATCCAGATCTGCGAGCTGCTTGAACTGGTGATACATGCTGGGCAGCTTGCGCTTGATGTGCTCCTCCGCTTTGGGAAGGTGCTGCTTGATCCAGGCAATATCGAGAAAGACGCCACCGTGTGGAGTACCTCGCCCGGCTTTGACTTCGCGATTGATGCAGCGAGCCACGTGGTCGCGGGTGAGGAGCTCGGGGGGCCGGCGGGCATTTCTGTCGCCCTGGGTGTAGCGCCATCCTTCCTCTTCTGTGTCGGCGGTCTGGTTCTTGTAGAGATCGGGGATTTCGTCGAACATGAACCTGCGGCCTTCGCTGTTGCGCAGGACGCCGCCTTCCCCGCGCACGCCTTCGGTCACCAGGATGCCGCGCACACTGATGGGCCAGACCATGCCCGTGGGATGGAACTGAACGAACTCCATTTCCTGCAGTTCGGCGCCGACGTTATACGCCAGGGCAAGGCCGTCGCCGGTGTATTCCCAACTGTTGCTGGTGACCTTGAAGGCGCGCCCGATTCCGCCCGTGGCCAGCACCACCGCCTTCGCCTGCCATAGTTGGAAGAGGCCCTTCTCGCGGTCGTATCCGCAGGCGCCGGCGACGCGGCCCGAGTCCATCAGGAGGCTGAGCACGGTGCACTCCATGTGGACCTGCATGCCGCAATGAATGCCGTGATCCTGGAGAGTGCGGATCATCTCCAGGCCGGTGCGATCACCGACGTGGGCCAGGCGCGGATACTGATGGCCGCCGAAGTTCCGCTGCAGAATCCGCCCGTCCTTGGTGCGGTCGAAGAGCGCGCCCCAGGCTTCCAACTCGCGCACGCAATCCGGCGCTTCCTTAGCGTGCAGCTCGGCCATGCGCCAGTTGTTGAGGTACTGGCCACCGCGCATGGTATCTGCGAAATGAACGCGCCAGCTGTCGCGATCGTCGACGTTGGCCAGCGCAGCGGCAATGCCGCCCTCGGCCATGACGGTGTGGGCTTTGCCCAGCAGCGATTTGCAGACCACGCCCACTTTGGCGCCGCTCGCGGCAGCTTCGATCGCAGCGCGCAGTCCTGCCCCGCCTGCACCGATGACTAGAACGTCGTAGGAGAACCGCTGGAACTCCGGCATCTACAGGATTCTCCAGTCGTGCCAGATGCCCATGGAGCAGAGGCGGACGTAGATATCGGAGAATCCCACCCAGAAGAGACTGGCCCATGCCCATTTCTGGTGTCCCCGGTTTAGACAACTCACGCAATCGTAGAGCTTGTGCCGTACCGGGTATTCCGAGATGCGGTCGAAGGTCCCTCCGATCAGATGCCGGAAGGCATGGCAGCCGAATATATATCCGCCGAGAAGGACAACATTCAGGACCAGGACGAGGCTGCCGACGCCGATGCCGAAGCCGTTCGGGAAATGAAAGGAGACGATTGCGTCATAGACCAGAAATGCCCACACCAGGTAGGAGAGACGCAGAAAGTAGCGATGGAAATTCTGCATGATCAGGGGAAAGCTTCGTTCGCCGAGATAGGTCTTGCGCGGCTCGCTTACCGCGCACGCCGGAGGGTCGGCCCAGAACGACTTGTAGTAGGCGCCGCGGTAGTAGTAACAGGTGAGGCGAAAGAGGCCCGGTATCCACAAGATAAGAAGCGCCGGAGAGAAGTGCACAAAATTCGGATACCACGACGGCTTGGCGCCGAAGAGGGCGTGGGGCGAGGAGCCGAAGAGTTCCGGAGAATAGAAAGGTGAGATGTAGGGGCCGAAGGTGTAGTGGCTGTTCTGCCATGCGGCCCAGGTGGAGTAAACCAGAAACGTGCTCAATCCCAGAAAAACCGCTGACGGCGAGAGCCACCAGGGATCCCGCCGAGACGTCTGGCCGAACCTGCCGTCTTTCCAGACGACATCGGGAGCTGCCATCTTCCCTCCACGGCAGAGGATCAGTTGGAGCCCCTTCCCGCCGATGGCAGGGGATTATATACAGCAAAGAACTAAGTCGCCAAGTGCGGCCTCGGAGTCGCGGTAGAATCATTGCTACCATTTGCTCCTTTTGCGCCATCCCCTTGCATGGAGACTTTAGTGAGTTTTCTACCTTCCTCGAACGATCTACTTCTTTTCGTCTCAGCGGCAGTGATCTTGCTGCTCATTCCAGGACCGGCGGTGCTTTACGTCTTAACGCGCAGCGTTGAGCAAGGGCGTAAAGCAGGACTGGCCTCGTGTTCCGGGATCGCTACGGGCTCGCTGGTACACGTCCTTGCGGCAACGCTCGGGCTCTCGGCCTTGCTCCTGTCTTCGGCAGTGGCCTACTCTGTGGTGAAGTATGCGGGCGCAGCTTACCTGATTTATTTAGGAGTCAAAAAACTGCGTGAACGCCCCGCCATGGATATCGAAGCGAGGCACGTGCCCCCGCTACCGCTGCGCAGGGTCTATGCGCAAGGTGTTCTGGTCGAGGCTCTCAATCCGAAGGTAGCAATTTTCTTTTTTGCCTTCCTGCCGCAGTTCGTCAACCCGGCGCGCGGACACGTGAGCTTGCAGTTCTTTTCCCTGGGGATGATATTTACACTTATGGGATTCACGACCGACAGCGCGTGGGCGCTCACCGCGGGGTCGGCCGCGGGATGGCTGCGACGCAACCGGACCTTTATTCGCAACGAGCGCTACGTCTCCGGGACGGTATATCTAGGCCTGGGTATGGCGACCGCAGTGACTGGCTCCAGACACAAGTGAGCAAGCCTGCTAACCCACCCCTTCGCGGGCATCTTTCCAAATGTCAATCTCTCCTTCTTGCGCGTAGCCATCAATTTCCTTCAATTCAGCAGCGGTGAAGTGAAGCTTCTTGACGGCGTCGAGGGAGTCGTCGAGCTGCTCCACATTACGCGCCCCGATCAGCGCCGAGGTAACTCGCAGGTCACGAAGCACCCAGGCGATGGCCATCTGTGCCAGCGTCTGCCCGCGCCCGTGCGCGATTTCGTTCAACGCCCGTACACGTTTGAGGTTTTCTTCACTCAGCTGTTCCTTCTGCAGCGAACCCGCGGCCTTGGCGCGCGAGTTCTCCGGCACACCCTTTAGATACTTGCTGGTCAGCAGTCCCTGGGCCAGCGGAGAGAAGCCAATGCAACCTACGCCCAACTCCTCCAGAGTGCCGAGCAACTCCTTCTCCACCCAGCGGTTCAACATCGAGTACGAGGGCTGATGAATCAGTAGCGGCACTCCTTCGCTCTGCAGGATCTTTGCCGCCTGGCGCGTGCGCTCCGGACTGTAGGACGAGATGCCTACATACAATGCCTTGCCCTGGCGTACTGCCTGCACCAGCGCTCCCATGGTTTCTTCCAGGGGCACATCCAGTGTGGGGCGGTGAGAGTAGAAAATGTCGACATACTCCAGGCCCATGCGCTGCAAGCTTTCGTCGAGCGAGGCCAGCATATACTTGCGCGAGCCGCCCAGGCCGTAGGGACCCGGCCACATATCCCACCCGGCCTTAGAGGAAATCAGCAGCTCGTTGCGAAGACCGCGGAAGTCCTTGCGCAGAATCTCGCCGAAGTTTTCCTCGGCTGAGCCATAGGGTGGTCCATAGTTATTGGCCAGGTCAAAGTGGGTCACCCCTCGATCGAAAGCTCGGCGAACGACTGCACGGCCGGTTTCGAAAACATCGGCGCCGCCGAAGTTCTGCCATAAACCAAGCGAGACGGGCGGCAGCACGATCCCTGATCGTCCACACCGGCGAAATTGCGCTCCGTCATACCGCTTCTCGTTGGGTACATAACTCATCCGCAATGGATCTCCTTCTTCTGACTCAGATGCTCGGGGGGCTGAATAGCATCGCCGAGCCCTCGCAAAGTATTTCACAGGGAATGCGGTCGGGATCCGATGGTGGCGGAGGGGCCTCGGATCCCTATGCCTACTCTGCGAAAATCGGCGCCCTCAGGGGCTAAAGGTGTCTGCTTGAGAACCGCCGGTTCAGAAGAGGTCCCGATCGATTCTGTGCCCCAGGAGAACCAAAAGATTGGACGGGTGCCCTATATCTCGCTCGTTTTTCGCGAGATATGGGATACCACCGATGTTGACCGCTCATTGCATCGGGTGAATCAAGAGTCAGAGGGAAAGAGCAGTGGAATCCCACATCTCGCGAAAAACGAGCGAGATATGGGGCACCCGTCCTCCGTGAGGGAACGAGAGGCAGACCCTTGCGGATCTGAGTTCGTAAGTGTAGGTCTCACGCCGACTCTTTAAGCCGTCACCCGTCGTGGTGCGGGGCAATTCGTCTACCGTGGTACATTGGTACATATGCCAGAGACAAAGGGAACGGTGGAGGTGGAACGGATCCAGACTGGCGTCCGAATGGAAAAGCGGTTGCTCAAGGTGTTGAAGGCGGTCGCTGAACTGAAGGACATGACGCTGGGAGATCTGCTCGAGGGGATTGTGCTCCATGCCTTTGAAGGCAAGTCGGCGTTCTCTGCACAGACGCTGAAGGAGATCGAGCAGTTCAGAAGTATCTACGGCCTGACTCTGCATGCCTCGGATAGCCATCGATTGAAGGAGCGCAAATGAACAGCAGCGTAAACCCGGCCCCGGCCCATGTCTGCAATAGCTTTCAGTTTGTTATCCGCGCGCCTTTGCATCGCGCTGCTCCTCTCTTTGGCCCGGAAGGGGAACGATGCTGGGCCGGGCAGCACTGGAACCCCGAATTTCTGTATCCCCAACCGGGGAAGGACGTTCAAGGAGCGGTCTTCACCGTTCAGCGAGGCCCACACACCAGCGTGTGGGTCAACACGCTCTTCGATCCGGAAGGAGGCCGTATGCAGTATGTGTCTTTCGTCCCCGGCACCGTCGTATCCACGGTTGACGTTCAACTGACCGCACTCGATACGTCCAGCACTGGCGTGGAAGTGACCTACGTGCGCACTGCTCTGGACGTGGGAGCAAATGACGATGTGCAAACGATGGGAAAGAGTGACCGCGAGAGTGGTCCCCATTGGCAGCAAGCGATTGAAAGCTGTCTCACAGCGCAGTGCTAGTTGGTGCGACCCGGCTTCGCAGCAGTGTGGGAGACTACTTTGATTTCGAAGACCTTGGGCCACTGCTTCCCGGTGACGAAGAGACGGTCGCGTTTGGCGTCGTACGCGATGCCGTTTAGCACGGACTCCTGCGTTGATCTTCTCATCGTCCGGCAGCAAGCCGGTGAGATCGATCCAGGCAATCACGTGTCCGTCGTGCGGATTGATGCGTGCGATCCGGTCCGTGTGCCAGACATTGGCGTAAATCTCACCCTTAATAAACTCCAGCTCGTTCAGCTCGTCGATGACCGTGTTCCCATCCTTCACCAGGATGTGGTGGGTTTCTTTGAAGCTATTCGGGTCGCGAAAGCGAAGCGTCGCCGTGCCATCGCTGGTGATGAGCTCTTTGGCGGTGCGCGTCATGCCCCAGCCCTCACCGCTGTAATTGAGCTGCTTAACCGTCCGAAGGCTGAAGCGGTCATAAACAAAGCAGATTTGCGACTTCCACGTCCATTGGTAGATGTTCGGCCCCCAATCGACGATCCCCTCTCCAAAATACTGCGGCGCCAGCGCGAGCTTCTGCAGCGGTTTCCCGGTTTCCGGCTGGATGGCAAGTAGAGCTGAGTGACCCGCAATCCCTGTTCCCTCGTAAAACAGGCCGTCGAGATACAGGAATCCCTCGGTGTAACTGTCGGTGGAGTGTGGGTACTCCGCCACGACCTTATATTTCAAGGTCGGGGCAGCGGCGCCGGCGCGATCGGCGCAAAGGAGACACGCGGCCAGCGCAAGGGTCGCAGCGAAACGCCTTGCGAAGAGGGTGACAGAGGGCATCGTATTTCACATTACCGCATCGATCGACTGAGCGGCCGCTTTACACTGGAGTGCATCGTGATTTCTGGAGCACATGTCATCGTCTACAGCAAGGATGCAGAAGCGGACCGCGTCTTCTTTCGCGATGTGCTTGGGTTTGCGTCCGTCGATGCCGGTCACGGATGGTTGATCTTTGCTTTGCCGCCGGCAGAAGCGGCATTCCATCCGGTCGAAGACAACGAACGCAGTGAACTGTATTTCATGTGTGAAGATCTCGAAGCGGAGATGATGGCCTTGGCGAAGAAGAACGTGAGGTGTTCGGCCGTTCAGGAAGCCAGGTGGGGATCGATCACCAAGATCAGGCTACCCGGAGGCGGCGAAGTGGGTTTGTACCAGGCCAAGCATCCCACCGCCCTTCACCTTCGCTAGGGTTGTCACATTTGGCTACGGAAGCTGCCTTGTCACTTCTCATACACGAACCTTTAATGATCGAATAGCATCAGCTCCCCCGAGGAAACCGCACGCATGCTTCCACGGTGCTTTGTCGTTTGCGCTCTGCTCCTGGCGCCGTCGTTGGCGGGTTTTGCGCAGTCTTTACCGAACCTACTCCACGTCGGCCGGAACATTCTGCTCGCGCCTGACAAAGAGTTCCGTAATGCCACCTGTATTCTGTGCTCCGCCGACGTGGAGGGCCGGGCCGCCGGCAGCGTGCGCGTTTTCGCCGGGAATGTGTTTCTCAATGGTTCGGTTGCCGGCAACGTTATGGTGTTCGGTGGCAACGTTACACTCACCAGCAACGCCAAAGTCGACGGCCGCGTGGTTGTCTTCGGCGGACATCTGCATCAGGATCCCGCCGCGGTCAGCAACACCCGCACTTTATTTCCTCCGATCATTTTTCTACCCATTATTCTTGGCATTTGCGTCATCATCGGCGCCCTGATTGTGCTCGCGCGCCGTATGGTGCGCGGCCCAGTGGCCTTCCCTCCCCTGCCACGCCTTTAGAACCGAAGCTGCCGGCGTTTATAATCAGGGGATATCCTGCGCTTCCTGGGACCCTGTGGTGCTCACGGCTGGTCCCCGCGCCGCACCCGCAGAGCAGTATCAGAAAAGCTGAACCCAGCGGCCACAGCGCCAGGCTGGATTTTTTATCAATAAAAATCCACCCTCGCCGAAGCCCACCGGGTGCACTTATTCTGATACCGCTCTCAATACAGGTACTCATGGATTTCCAGCTGGTTAGCGATTACCGTCCCCGTGGCGACCAAGGCCGCGCCATCCAGGAGCTTGTCTCCGGATTAGCCGCCGGCGAGCAACATCAGACCCTGCTCGGCGTTACCGGCTCGGGCAAGACCTTCACCATGGCCAAGATCATCGAGCAATCCAACCGCCCGGCTCTGATCCTGGCCCACAACAAGACTTTGGCGGCCCAGCTCTTTCACGAGTTCAAGCAGTTTTTCCCGGGCAATGCGGTCGAGTACTTCGTCTCCTACTACGACTACTACCAGCCCGAGGCCTACATCCCTTCCGGCGACCTTTATATCGAGAAGGAAGCGACCATCAACGAGGAGCTGGACAAGCTCCGCCTCTCGGCCACCCGTTCCCTGTTCGAGCGGCGCGACGCCATTATTGTCTCCTCGGTCAGCTGCATCTATGGCCTGGGTTCGCCGGAAGCGTACTACGGCATGCTGCTGCTGCTGGAAAAGGGGCAGAAAATCCGCCGCGAAGACATTACCCGGCGCCTGGTGGAGATTCTCTACGAGCGCAACGACAGCGATTTCCGGCGTGGAACCTTTCGCGTGCGGGGCGACGTGATCGAGGTCTATCCCACCTACGATGAAATGGCCTATCGCATCGAGCTCTTCGGCAACGAGATCGAAGAACTCTCGCAGATCGACCCGCTTTTCGGCACTGTGCGCCAGAAATACGCCCGCCTGCCGATCTATCCCAAATCGCATTACGTCGTTCAGCCGGAGCGCAAGAAGACGGCCGTCGCCTCCATCCTGGAAGAACTTGCCATATGGGAGAAGCAGCTGGAGTCCGAGGGGCGGCTGGTCGAGTCGCAGCGTATCCATCAGCGCACTCGCTTCGATCTGGAGATGATCAAGTCCATGGGCTACTGCCATGGCATTGAGAACTACTCGCGTCACTTCTCCGGCCGGCTGCCGGGCGAACCACCGCCTACGCTGCTGGACTATTTCCCGCGTGATTACCTGGTTTTTATCGACGAGTCGCACGTGACCGTCCCCCAACTCCATGGCATGTGGCATGGGGACCGCTCGCGCAAGCAGAACCTGGTCGATTATGGCTTCCGCCTGCCCTCTGCCATGGACAATCGTCCGCTCAGGTTCGAGGAGTTCGAGACCCGGGCCCACCAGACGATTTATGTTTCCGCGACGCCCGGTCCCTATGAGCTGACCAAGTCGGCCGGGGTGGTGGTGGAGCAGATTATCCGGCCTACGGGGCTGGTGGATCCGGAGGTGGAGATCCGGCCCATTCGCGGTCAGATCGACGATTTGCTGGCGGAGATCCGCGCTCGTGTAGAGAAAAACGAGCGGGTTCTGGTGACCGTGTTGACCAAGCGAATGGCGGAAGACCTGTCTGGATACTACTCAGAGGTTGGAGTGAAATGCCGCTACATGCACTCCGAGATCGAAACCCTGGAGCGGGTGCGCCTGCTGCGCGATCTGCGCCGGGGAGAATATGACGTGCTGATCGGCATCAACCTGTTGCGCGAAGGGCTTGATTTGCCGGAGGTTTCTCTGGTGGCGATCCTGGATGCCGATAAGGAGGGATTCCTGCGCTCCGCCGGCTCGCTCATCCAGACCATTGGACGCGCCGCCCGGCACCTGAGTGGCCGCGCCATTCTTTACGCCGATGTCATGACCGATTCCATCCGCCGTGCCCTGGATGAAACCGAGCGCCGGCGCACGGTGCAGCGGGCTCACAACGAAGAACACGGCATTACGCCTACTTCCATCAGCCGCTCGCTGGATATGTCGCTGGTTCACATTCTCAAGGCGGAGTACGCAGACCTCACCAGCCAGGATGATTCGTTGCCGGAGTTCGAAACCCAGCAGGAGCTGGATACGTACATCGGCAAGCTGGAGTCGGACATGCGCGAAGCGGCCAAGAAGTTCGAGTTTGAAAAGGCGGCCAAGCTGCGCGATACCATCAAGGACCTACGGACCAAGGAATTCCTCTTTT
>CAWBQE010000022.1:0-90033 GCA_963790705.1 uncultured Acidobacteriaceae bacterium | reverse complement strand
GCTACGTTACGCCCCAGCAGACGAGCGCTGGAATTCAGTGGGCGTTTCACTATTAAAGGGCCTGGAGGCCTAGAAATGGACTTCCTCCCTCTTTGATCAAGAACGGGGTGCGAGAACTCTTACGGCGACCGCTGCGCCTTCCATCGATGCACTAGGCATCCACATATGGTGGTCGCGTATGGCAGACCATCATGCTCGTATGGTTTGGCGTGCAAGAGGCTTTGGCATCGGCACGAGGAGACCCAGGATTCAGCCTCGCCAAGTTCCTCAGCTTCTTCCCTACTCATTACGTTCGCCTACTGTTTTGTGAAATTTTATGACGGCTCAATTCCCGGGTATCGGCTATTCGCTCAAGGGGTTCATTAGCGGAGGCACGAGCAGTCTGGTGGACTACATCGGCAACGATTCAAGCCAGGAGGTCCAGGACACCATCCATACATGCATTTAGGCAATATCGGGAAGCCTATCGCCGTCTTTTACAGAGCCGTACACACTTCTTTTACTAGTTCACCGTTTAGATCGTACTCAGCATCCTTCACTGGGATTAATCTCGGTGATCATTGCCTACGGCGGGATTGGCCGCAACACGTGGTTGGGATCCTCGGTCCTGTTTTTCATCCCATGGATGGTTTTCGATAGAGACTGATTTTCTCTTTTGGGGCTGGCTGAAAGCATTTCTTGGCTTTGAATTTTACAAGGTCGTTGCGGCCGCAACCATGAGCGTCATTTAGCCATCTGCTTATCACGTATCTGACGAGCGGAGCGATGAACGGTTGCAAGCCCGGCAGTCATTGATAACTCTAATGCCCGGGCTTTGCTCATGCTTTGTTTTATCGCTTGCTTCATTCTTTTTCAAAATTCCAACAATGACAGCCAGCCTGTTCTCCGGACCACAAACGGGCGGTCACGGGAGCGGAATTGGCGGTATGGTCACAGCCGTGCTCTCCAGGACACTGTAGCTCAATTGGAGGTAACTATGTCGATCAGGGGAAACTCTACAACCCGAAATCACACGCGCGGCGGAAAGATATCTGGAGCAGTACGGCGATCCACTCGTGATGAACACCTACTTAAAAATCACGATCCTGGTGCTGGCGGCGATTTGTATTACGCTCGCAGTTCTCGCATACAAAAGCCAGAACGCTCTCCTTAGTTATGCATCCGATGATTGTGCGCATCAACGATGTCGGTCGCGCAGAGGCTATCGACTATCGCAACTTCCAGTATCGGCCGCAAGAAGCCGAGAACAAATATTACCTCTCGCGTTGGGCAGAGCTCTACTTCAACCGGAACCGCTTCACGATGGAGCGAGATCAGATGAACTCGCTTTACTTTCTTAATGGCGACGTTCAGCGCGCCGTCATCGAACAGGAGCGGAAAAACAACATCATTCAGGCGTATATCAAAGGACAAGTACGCTGCCGTACGTCGATGTCGAGATCAAGAATGTCATTCTCGACGATCTCGACAGTCACCATATTCGGCACGGATTGAGTTCGAGAAAGTGTTCACGAATCCAGCGGATCATAGTGAGGTTAAGCGTGAGCGCTGGACGGCCAGCGTTACCTATATTTTCCGCGAGGACGTCAAGAATTACGAACTGGCGGTGAATCCCCTTGGATTGACCATCGTTCGCTTCCGCGCCGGACCAGGCTTTCAGCTAAATAATCATCCCAATATGAGAAGCCTATGAGATGCCGCGCCACTCGGCATTCAGGCTGCCTGCACCAACTGTAGCTTCGAACCATGAAGCGCCTCTATGGGTATGGCGCAGACGGAAACCTTCCGCATCAGCTGCCCATAGGGCGTTGCCCCTTTCGTGAGTTGTTAATCGCACGCATGGCTGGAGAAAAGGCTTGTCCCTCGACCGAGAGGTGATTTCCAATGGACATAGCCAGCCGCTCTGCGTGAGTCGGGAGAATAGAAATGAAGTTTTCACGCGAGCGTTTTCAAAATGGATCATTACGACGAGTCTCACGGAAAACCGGCCCCGATGTTTGGGAGTTCCGGTTCCGTGATCACTCGAAATCGGGTTTGCCGATGCGACAAATAAAACTAAGCACGGTCGAATACCAAACCGAAACAGCCGCCCGCCGCGCCTTACAGGCTTTGCTGCTGAAGTTCAATGGTAGCGAGGCTTACATCGCACAGCGGTCGCCAACCTTCGGGACTGTTCTCGACAAATTCATTGCTGACGAGCGTCTGAAAGAAATCAAGGCGTACCGTCCCGGTGAAATCGTCGATGAGGGCCTGAAATTCAGCACTACCACGGGATACTTGTCCGTAATCAAGCTGCATCTGCGGCCTGCCTGGGGCAAGGTGCCATTGTCCGACATCAAGCCGCTTGAGGTGCAAGAGTGGCTGAAGCAACTCAATCTTTCCCGCAAGACAAAACAGAACGTCAAAGGGGTCTTTCACCGGATGATGGAGCTCGCGATGCTTTGGGGACTGATTGTCTGCGCAACGAAACCCCCTGAGTCTTGTCGAAATCAAGGGCGGTTCCACTCGTCCGCGGCGAAAGAAAGTGATTATCACCCCGGAGCAGTTCCAGCTGATCTGCAACGGTCTCGAAGAGCCATTTCGCACGATGGTGGTCATTGCCATGTGCCTGGGTCTGCGAGTGAGCGAGATTCTGGCGCTTAAGTGGGCCGACTTTGACTTTGAAGACGGCACACTGATGATTACGCGCGGGACAGTCCACGGAAGAATCGGACGGGTGAAGACGGAATACAGCGAGGACGAGATGCCTCTGGATCCGGCTTTCGCTGAAATCCTACTTGCCTGGCAGACGCAATGCCCGGCCAGTGAGGGGGGCTGGGTGTTTCCGAACCCCAACACCGGCGGTGTCTGGCACTCTTCTGTACTCCACGGGGATATTCTCGTCCCGATGGGGAGGAAGATCGGTCTTGACCGTCTGGGCTGGCATACCTTCCGGCACAGCTATCGATCGATGCTGGACGTCTGCGGAGCACCGATCGGTGTGCAACAGAAACTCATGCGTCACGCCCAGGTGAGCACGACCATGCGATATGGGAATGCTTACATGACGGAGAAGCGAAAGGCGCACGGTGCGGTTGTGCAGATGGTTCTTCCCGCGGAGACGAGAAGCGGTTTAGAAGATGTTTTCTCTTATTGTGGGGATCTGTGGGGATTTTAGGGGTGTTTTTTAAGGCCCAAAATCGATCTTAAGTCCTTTAGATCGTTATTGGTTGCGGGGGCTGGATTTGAACCAGCGACCTTTGGGTTATGAGCCCAACGAGCTACCGGACTGCTCCACCCCGCACCTTGATAGTAACAACCGCAGAGCACAGGGTCAAACCACGCGCAGGGGCCTGGGGCTCCCATCCGGTGAACGGAACCGCAAGGCATTTTCCTGCGGAGCGCGTGGGTCGTGATTCGGCGGCGCAGCGCGTACAGTGGATAGGGCGAGTGCCGCGCGGTGGCACTCGACGAACGCCCACTCCGGATGCCCCACGCAGATCACAGTGCGGCCTTGACCCTTCGCAATCGTTTGCTGGAGCCCCTGCTCCATCTTGGAGTGGCTCTCACTGGCGTCGGTACGGTGCTGCTGGGCTCGATTCTGCCGCAGCTTTCCGCGCAATGGCATCTGCGGGATAAGGACGCGGCCCTACTGCTGCTGGTGCAGTTTACCGCCTCCGCCTCAGGAGCCCTGTTGGTCCGCCGCAATCTCTGGAAGACACTGGCCTGGGGCTTCGGGCTTATTGGCGCAGGTGGGATCAGTATTTTTCTGCTGCAACAAAGATCCCTGCCAGTGTTTGCCGTCTATGGACTGGGCCTCGGATTGGCCATGACGTCAAATAACATGCTCGCCGGACGACGTCATCCAAACCGCATGGGCTCAGCGCTCGCCATACAGAATTTTGCATGGAGCGCGGGCGCGGTGGCTTGCCCAATCCTGGCCGCACAGTTTCTGCGCCATGCCGCGAGCGGCTCCGCCTTCGGCCTGATCGGACTCCTGGTCATCCCGTTCGCCTTTTTACCTTTCCTTGCCGATCGGCGTGATTTTGCTGCGTCGACGGCATTCGGTCCGGCGCCGGCCGGAATCAAAGAGGCGGCAACCATCGTTTACTTTGCGCTGCTGGCTTTTCTCTATGTGGGGATGGAAGCCTCAGTCGGGAACTGGATGAGCACGTACGCAACTCGGGCCACTGCCTGGAGCTTCGCCGGCGGGAGCCTGGCAGTGGCCGTCTTCTGGGCGGCATTGTTGCTGGGGCGGGCAACGACGCCGGCAATATTGCGCTTCCTGACGGAACGCCGTCTTTATCGAGCCTGCGTCATCGCGACCATAGCGGGAATCTCATTACTGCTGGCGGCGCATAGCCCACAGGTACTGCTGGCAGGATCGGCTCTTACCGGCCTTGCCCTGGCGCCGTTATTCCCGCTTATCCTCTCGCTGTTTCTCGGGGAAATAGGAGGATCGCGCAATGCAGGATGGGTGTTTGCCACCGCCGGCCTGGGAGGAGCTGTCCTCTCCTGGTTGACGGGGACCGTTTCCAGCGCTACCGGCTCACTGCGCATCGGCCTGATGGTGCCCGGCGCCGCTGCCCTGCTGATGATGGCCCTGATCACCTGGCGCCGAACCAATCAGGAAGGGCAAACGACAGATACTCAACCGGAATCCATTCTTCAGCCAACAAGCAGTGGAAAGACTTGATCCCGGTAGCAACGATTGGCATATTTGTGCCGCCCCTGGCAGAACAGGCTGCGGAAAAAGTCTGCGCCGGGCAGGAGAGCAACACCTCAGGGGCTAAAGCCCTCATCAGGCGGGTGGGAACGGCCCGACTAAAGTCGTGCCCTGACACAAAGCCAGAGCCTCTAGTGGCCGACCAAACAGGCTGCGGAAAAAGCCGGGATCTCGCGGAATTGGTGAGGATGCCCAGGACTACCCCGGATTTCCTGCACGCTGCTCTAGAAAGGCCTGCGTATGCGCCTTTCTTCACGGAAAGCCGCACGAGGCTCATTGGTTCCACCAAGCTGCACAGGAAATCCGGGTACGTCCTGGGCTACTTTCAGCCAGAGCTGTCCAAATTAGCGGAGCAACGGCCTTCTGGATGGGGCAACTTGCTGAGTGCGTTGAAGAAAATGCCAGCAAGCGAAATCAGGTTGGTTGCTGCAGTACATGACTCCTGTCCAAAAAACTAATTTGGACAGCTCTGACTTTCAGCCGTCCCTTCGGGACTCAGTTTGTCGGTGGAGTTCTCACGCAGACACTCAAGCCCGTACCCTCAAGAACAGGAGTTTTTCCGCAGCCTGAAAAAGCGCTAAGGATGGAGCCCCCTTCCTCAGTGGTCAGAACAGAGGTTGCGCCAAATCTTCCGTGGAGGCTACCGCGGGCAGCTGGCAAGGCTCTTGTGAGTGAGCGCGGCTAAGTCCTCGCGCTCAGCTCCTGTTAGTTCTAGCCTGGGAGGCCTCACACGCGCAGATGGGCCGCCGCAATCTTCCTGAACCTGCTTGATCAGTTGCACAAACTTGGGGACGGTATCCAGACGCAACAGAGGCAGGAACCAGGCGTAAAGTGATGCCAGCGCCGGCGATGGACCGCGTTGCGCCAGCTTGAACAGACGCACGGTTTCTTCGGGAAAGGCATTTACCAATCCGGCAATCCAGCCAGTCGCGCCTGCGGCGACACTCTCAACCACCACATCGTCCATGCCCACGAGGATCTCCAACGAGTCCCCGGCCAGAAGCTTGAGCGAAGTAATTCGCCGGATCTCGCCGCTCGATTCCTTCACCGCGTGGAAGTTCGGGTGTTCCGCGCGCAGTTCGATGATCTGCTCCGGAAGGACGTCTGTTCCGTAGGCGACGGGGTTGTTGTAGAGCATGGCGGAGAGCGGCGTCGCTTGAAAGACCGCGGTTAGATGCGCTCGCGTTTCGCGCCAGTCACCCCGGTACACCAGAGGGGGTAAAACCATCAGGCCATCCACACCGGCCCGATGTGCCTCCTTGGCAAGCGAAACCGCTTCGGCGGTATTGAGCGCGGAGATGCCTGCTATCACTGGCGCTTTGCCGTCCAAGGACCGCCTGGCCTGTTTCAGAAGCTCAAGTTTCTCTTCCCCGGTCAGCGCCGGCGCTTCGCCGAGAGAGCCCAGAGCGACAATTCCGCTGCAGCCACACTCGACCAGCCACCGAGCCTGGGCTCCAAATGTTTCGTAGTCGACCGATAAATCAGCCTGGAATGGGGTTGTGATGGCTGGAAAGACTCCAGCCCAATCTTTCTGGTCCAATGTTCATTCTCCTTCTTGCATCATAAGCGGCTTCGCCGGATGAGTTTTATCTGAGTTCCTCTGATCGTGTGGCTTTGCATGAGATGAGCAAGCAATAATCGACGAGGGGCTTCAGATCTTCTACCTATTCTTGCGAGAGATTGGCTCACCGAGATGAGAATCGACGCTCCAGCCTCAGCCAAGCTCACCCGCTCGCTCTCGCTGTTCGACGCCGTGGTGTTGGTGGTGAGCGGGATCGTCGGTTTTTCGATCTTCATTGTTCCCGCTGACGTGCTTCACGGAGTGGGCAGTCCCCTGATGGCTTTGCTGCTCTGGTTGATTGCAGGTGCAGTGACGCTGATCGTCGGCCTGGTCTGCGCGGAACTGGGCGGCATGTTTCCCGAGGCGGGAGGACAGTACGTCTTCATCCGCGAAGCCTTCGGCGGGTTCTCCGCCTTTCTCTTTGGTTGGGTATTTTTCAGTGTCGCCAACAGTGCCGCGCTGGCGGCCATGGCGATTGTCTTCGCACTCTTTCTGGGGCGCGCGATTCCCTCCCTATCGGCCGAACATGTGTTGTATGCCAAAACCATCTTTGGTATTCACTTCGAGTTCACGCGTGGTTCCCTGGTGGCGATTCTTGGCATCATCTCGCTCACCGCGGTGAATGTGCGCAGCGTCAAGCTGGCGGCCAGGTTACAGAACCTGACCGCTACCGTTTGCGTGGGCATGGTGGTGATCATCGCGGTACTCGGGTTCGCGCTGGGGCGGGGATCCTGGTCCCATTTCCTGGTCCATCCGGGAGCTCATGCATCGTCATTCTCGCTGCACGGGATCGGGCTGGCGCTCATCGCGTTGATTTTTACCTATGACGGTTGGGAATATGTGACTTGGGCGGCCGGAGAGATCGAAAACGCACGCCGCAATCTACCCCTGGCGCTGATCATCGGCATCCTGCTGGTCGTAGGAACCTACCTGCTGGTCAATGTGCTTTTCATGTACGCCCTCACCCCGGAACATATGGTGCAGCAAACCACGGTGGCGGAGGGAGCGGTGACGGCCATGTTCTCGGCCACCGCGGGAAAGTGGGTTTCGATCTTTATCGCCCTGGTCTCTTTCGGAGCCGCTTCGGTGGTGGTGCTGGCTGGAGCGCGCATTTATTACTGCATGTCGCGCGATGGAGTCTTTTTCCGCTCCATGGGCCGGCTGCATCCCCGCTGGAATACTCCGGCGGTTAGCCTGCTCGCGCAATGTGCGTGGGTGGTGGTGTTGATCGCTAGTGGGAGTTATGAAGCGCTCCTTGCCCGTTTTGCATTCATCATCACGCTCACCTACGTTGCCACGGTGGGCGCCGTTTTTGTCTTGCGCCGCACCCAGCCGGAACGGCCGCGCCCCTATCGATGTCCGTGGTTCCCCTGGTTGCCTGCCGCCTACCTGTTGGTTGCTCTCGGACTTGCTGTTTCCACTTTGTTGTCACGGCCCGGGCAATCGCTGACGGGGTTGGCCTTGGCGCTGCTGGGAATTCCGCTCTACTTAGGCTTCGGACGCAGGTCGCGACTTGAAAAAGATGCAAAACTGGCAGCTGCGGCGCTTACTCCATCCGCAGCGATGCCAGGCACCGGCTATCCAGCGGATCCTGGTTGAGCCTTGCCTCGCCCTGGTCTAGGAAACGACGGGGACCAGGACATTGACAGCATCCACAACCTGCAGAACTCACAGATTACTCAGTTGATGGCTGCGCGGTGGCAGCTATCCTACCATTAATGACGCGGGCGCTTGGTCTCGGCGGCGTGAGGTCTACGGTTTGGAACTGCATAAGACAACAACAGAATCGCGCGAGGTTGTGGACGGGTACGACGAACGGTACTGGCGCTTTCTCATCGACAAGCAGCGGGAAGCGGGCACCGAATTTGTGATGGGCAAACGGGAAGGGTCTTACATTTGGAATCTGGAGGGAGATCGGAGGATTCTGGAGTGCGGCAATTCCGGAGGTGTCCATTCCCTGGGCCATCGCAATCCAGAGATCATTCGGGCTATGCAGGATGCTCTCGGCTACCTCGATGCCGGCCTGTGGACCATGCCGACAGCGGAGCATTTGTCCCTGCAGGACGCCTTTGCCGCAAGCGCGCCTGTCCCCTCGATATCCCGGAGTGTGGCAACCCTTAGTTCTACCTGTTCGATCGACCTGGCCCTGTTGTTTTCCTTTCGTGTGACCGGGCGGCGCAAGGCTCTGGCCTATCGTTACGGATACCACGGACACGGCGGCTTCGCAGCCCTGGTCACGGGCTCGGAAATTGAAGGGATTTTCGGACATTATCCCGTCCCGGAGCAGCATAGTGAGTTCTTCGAGACCTACGGCTCGCTGGAATCAGTCGAAGACCATCTCAAGAAGAGGGAGTGCGCCTCAGTCATCCTCGAGCCTTTCAACTACGAGACCTTCGCTCCAGCGCCGCCCAGCTACCTTCCGGAATTGGCTGACCTTTGCCGGAAATATGGCACGCTGCTCATTGTCGACGAGACGCGGACCGGGCTTAGCCGCTCGGGCAAGCTCTGGATGACCTCGCATTACGATTTCACACCCGACATGCTGATCCTGGGAAAAGGGCTGGGTGGTGGAATTTATCCTGCGAGCGCCGTGCTGACCAGTGAAGCCATTTACGACTTTTGCATGAACTCCACCAAGTGGGGTTATATGAGCAGCATGGCCATCAGCCCCATCGGCGCGCTGGTCGCCGGCAAGGTACTGGAGATAGCGCAACGAAGCAGCCTGCTCGAGAATGTCTCCAGGCTGCAGTCGGCAATCGCAGACAGCTTCGCTGCTCTCTGTTCCATGTATCCAGAGGTCTATTTTCCAGGCTCGGTGCTAGGGGGTATCGCTACCCTTGGCGTGCAAGATCAGGCCGCGGAAGTGATCAAGCGCGAGCTCTTCCAGCGCAATGTTCTATGCCACAGTGTTTCCGCCATCCCGCCTTACGTAGTGAAGTTCTTCCCTTGCCTGACCAGCGATCCGGTGATTGTCGGAGAGATTGCCGGCGCGCTGGAAGATTTTGCTCAGCAGCAGCGGCGCAAGCCGCACTATGGCGACTGATCAAACGCCGCAACCCTAGCCCACGAGCGCAAACTCACGCCTCTTCCTGGGGCACGCTGCGGTAGACCTTACAGCAGTTCGCATCGGAACTCTGTCCTGTTACAAATACCCGCCCTTTCGCAGTATTTCCTGCAGAGTCGCGCACAATGTCGTCCCTCCTCTCCGCAAGATAAGCAAACTCAAAGCAATTTCAATCAAGCTATCTCCCACCCTCTAAGCTACTTTTGTCTAGGCCCCGAATAGCTAATTCAAAATCTTCCCCCGAGGTTGCTTCTATGAGTGCATGCAGCGTGGTAAGTAGCAACATTGCCCATCGTCTTGAACCCAAGGCGATGGGAGACGATCTGTTGGTTGAGGCGGCGCAAGCCGGCCAGGAGTGGGCTTTTGTCGAACTGTGCACACGTAACTCCAAACGTGTCTTTAACACTATTTACGGTGTGACAAAGAATCGCGAGGATGCGGAAGATGCGCTCCAGGATTCTATGATGAGAGCCTTCCTGCATTTGAAACAGTTTGACGGGAGATCCAGCTTCGCCACCTGGTTTACTCGCATCGGCATCAATTCGGCTCTCATGATTTTACGTAAGCGGCGTATTCGCCTGGAGACTTCCATGGATGCGACCGCTGACGGGGAGACGTGGCAGGCGTGGCAAATTGCCGACTACTCCGCAAACCCCGAGCAACATTACGTGGGACATGAGAAGTCCGTGCGCCTGAAGCGGGCCATCTGCCGCCTGCCAAGCACTCTGCGATCGGTTGTCGAGTTGGGACAGATGGAAGGTCATTCGATGAAACAGATCGCCCGCAATATGGGGATTTCTGTCCCGGCGACCAAGTCCCGGCTGGCGCGCGCCAAAGTGGCTCTGCGCAAGTCGATGATATAGGTCCCCTTCGACAAGCTCAGGGCAGGCTCTGCGGGACTGGGTTTGTGCGTGGCGTTCTCACAGGGCTAAAAGGTAGTTCTCAGGAAGGGTGACGTAATGGATGGGCGAGACAAAGTGGCAAATGAATTCGTCGTCAAGCTCGGCGTCACCCAACCGGCACAAGCGAACAAAGAATTCGCAGACTTCTTTATCGGTGGGCTGCTTCTACTGATGGCACTTGGCGGATTAGCGATGTAACAGCGATCCTGCCTTATTTGATCGCAGGCACCCTGGATAAGAGCGCTACGATTCCTTCGGCTAGAGTGGGATGGGTAATGGTCATGTCGCGCAAGACGGTGTATGGAATACCCGCTCTCATCGCCAGCTGAACGGTAGCCATGGTTTCACCGGCACCCTCACCAAAGCCTGTGAAGCCCAGGATCTGGTCATCCGTCGCAGCGACCAGCACTTTTAGAAATCCTCTCGTTTCAGACATCGCCCGGGTTCTCAGCACGGCTGTCATGGGGATCTTGGCCAGGCGGTAGCGAATGCCTTGCTCCTTGGCCTGCGATTCGTCAAGCCCTACGTGGGCAAGTTCAGGGTCGGTATAAAGGCAGGATGGTACCTGCCTTCCTGTCGTTGTGCGGTGGGCGCCCTGCAAATTGTCGCGGACGATGCGGAAGTCGTCGAACGATATGTGGGTGAAGAACGGACTACCGGCGCAGTCGCCGAGCGCCCAGACACCAGGAGCGCTTGTCTCCAGCCGTTCATTCACGGCGACATAACCTTGTTTCGTGGTCTTCACGCCGGCCAGGTCGAGCCCGATGCCGCCTGTGTTGGGTAGGCGTCCCGTCGCTACCAGCAGGTGGGATCCTTCGACGATGATCTGAGACTGACGCCTGGAACCGTAAAGCCGCACCCCTTGGCCCGATTTTCCTTCTACGTGCCCCAGGCTGGTATTTGCCACAGTGACAATGCCTTCATCCTGGAAGAGTCGGGTGATGGCCTCGGAAACATCCTGATCTTCACGATGGAGCAGCCGATCATTCCGCTCCATGATAGTTACGCGGCTACCTAGACGACGCATAGCCTGGGCGAATTCCAGACCGACATAGCCCCCACCGAGAACCAGCAAATGTTCGGGGACGATCTCGAGTTCCAGCGCCTCGATATGAGTGAGGGGAGAGGCCTCGGCGAGGCCGGGTATGTTGGCAATCGCTGCCCTGGTCCCAGTGTTGATGAAGACCTGGTCGCCATGCAGAATGCGTTCTCCTCCCGCGTGAAGTGAGACCTTCAGGGTTCTGTCACCGATGAAGCGGCCTTCCCCCATCACGATCTCCGCCTTGCTCCGGGCAAAGTTCTCCAGGTGCATCTGATGAAGACCATCTACCATCTGCCGCTTACGCGCCCGTACGCCCGGCATGGAAACGGTCCACTTGTCCGTCAACATGCCGAACTCTTCGCCTCTCTGGAAGTAAGAGGCCACCTTGGCTGACTGAATCACGTTTTTGCTGGGAAGGCAGGCGATGTTGGGGCAGGAACCCCCGATGTACTTGCGCTCAATGACCGCAGTACGTTTCCCGCTTGAACCCAAATGCCAGGCCATGTACTTTCCCGCTTCTCCACTGCCCAGCACAATGGCATCGTAACGCTCAATCTCAGGCATACAGTTCCTATTCCTCGCGCGCGGTGATTGGCGCATTTTCTTACCACAGTGATTGCCTGTTGCGCGGTACCGCGGCCAGAAAGATTTCCTCGCTCGAAACGATCTCGTTCACCCTAAGAGTAGCCAGGCCAGACTTTTGACATCTTGTTCCTGCTTGCTCATAATTTGCTCTTATTGCTGCCTTGGATGTGCCCCCTGACAGGCGTGGCGAGGATCCGCAGAAGCAAAAATTAAAGAACGCTTTTATGCGCGGCGCGCATCCTAAAACGTAGGAGAAGATGATGGCAACTGCAGAAAAGGTTGAAACAAAAAACGAGAAAGCGACGACGATCAAGAGCGTTGGACTGCTGGATCACACGGCGGTCGAGGAAATATCAGGCGAGCTCCGTCACCTGCTGGCGGATCTCTTCGCTCTCTACCTCAAGACAAAAAACTTCCATTGGCATATGACCGGCAAGCACTTCCGCGACTACCATTTGCTGCTGGATGAGCAGGCGGATCAAATTTTTGCCATGACCGACCCGGTGGCAGAACGGGCTCGGAAACTGGGGGGGATCACCCTCCACTCCATCAGCGAGGTCGCGAGCCATCAACGGCTTAAGGACAATAACAGCCACCACCTTCTACCTAAGGCTATGCTCAGCGAGCTGTACGCCGACAACCGGCAGCTCACAGCATCGCTGCGTTCCACCCACGAAGTGTGCGATCGCCACAATGACGTGGCGACTGCCAGCCTAATTGAAGTCTGGATCGACGAGACAGAACGCCGGTCTTGGTTCCTGGGTGAGATTATCGACAGCGTCGACTGATTGGTCTGCAGCCTTCGAGCGATCGTGACGGGATAAGCGTGCCATTGGATGCGTATCCCTGGCGTTTCTTGCTGGCAAAGAAAAGCGCAGGGGTAGAGTCTGCGTGAGCACTGGCGAAACCGCAGGTCCCTCCACTGCGCTACGCTCCGGTCGGGATGACAATTTTGTTGCAGGGTGAGTATTTCTCGCTGAAGCTGTTGCGGGCACAATAGAACTGTCATCCGACCGGAGCGTAGCGCAGTGGAGACCTGCGGTTTCTTGCCCGGATACAAAGCATCAGAGCGGTGACCAAAACTAGCTCGCTCCGCAGATTTGGATCTCTCCACCCGCTCCAAAATGCAGGCGCGCTATTGCATGTGTATCCTGCGCCACTCCCCAGGCGTGGTGTCCAGCAATTTGCGGAATGCGCGGATGAAACATGCCTGATCCGCAAAGCCACACTTGAGCGCGATCTCTACCATAGGCAGCCCGGAATGCAGAAGAAGCTCTTTGGCGGCGTCGATACGCTGCTGCAGCAGCCAGCGATACGGCGGCTCCCCTATCGTCTGCTTAAAGGCGCGGACGAAGTGACTGACAGATAGCTTGCATTCGCGCGCGACCTGCGAGAGCGCGATCTGTCCATCCAGGTTGGCCTTCAGCATCTCGGTGGCGCGGTTCATCTGCCATGGCGCCAGCCCTCCACGCACGATCGAGGGGGTCATTTTGATTCCACCGTAGGTGCGAGCTATGTACGCATGAGCGGCAAAGACCAGGTGGTCGACGTACAGCTCGCTCGAGAGTTCCGGTCTCTCCAGCACGGGCAAGAGGCACAATGCCAGACTCTTCAGTCTGGGATCTACCTTGCCGGACGGCCAGCTGAGCGTCTCGCACCGGCTGCCGGCGTTCTCATCCGCGAACTCGTCCAGGGCCACGCGAGGCACATAAAACTGCACCATATCAAAGGCACTGCCCAGGTACATGGAGGGCTCATGCTCCAGATGCATGATGCTGACGCTGCCTTCCTGCGGAGGTTCGACCGAGACCGGCCGGCCATGCAACCAGAACTTGACGGGCGACACAGGCCGCAGATGCAATTGGACCGCGAACGCCCTCTCGCAGGCGAATGGTGTGGTCCTGTCTACGAGGCCCGTTTCCGAGCGTAGCCTGGTGACGGCAAGGTTCGCCTTGCGCCGGGTTCTCACGCTGATCATGGGGGCGGTCGCCATGTGCAAGTGCTTCGCCATGCGGTTTCCGTAGGTTCCGGCGTCGACCAGACTAAGTGTCGGGGGCGGGCAAGGAACAGCTTTGCCGAGGGGCATTTTCCGTGAAACGACCCCCGGGAATAGGCTGACGGAATCGACTGCCAGGTTAGCATTCAGCATCGGCGGACCACCTTTCGAGCAAACTATGAAGGAAGCGTGCAACGATGATCCCAAGTTAAAGATCTATGCGTCTCACCGAAACCCTCATTCGGGCCGATCTCAACCAACCATTTGGGATCGAGCAACTTACCTACAGAACTTGATCATGAGGCCGGTTCTAGCCGCAAAAAAACGCATGAACATGAGTGAAACGATCGCCCTGGCGCCAAGGGTCCGCCAAAAGAGGCAACAATTAAGTGCCAGAGACTGATCCTTTCGAGGGGGTCGGCACCCCTTCGAAGAAGTGTGTTGAGGACCGACCTGATTGTTAAGATTGGGCTCATCCGGCCTGGTCCGAGGGCACGGAACATGATGAAGATCACGCGAGGAAAGATGAACAAGACTCTATTTGCAGTGCTTCTCTGCCTGCTTGCGGCCAGGCTGGTAAATGCGCAGGCTGCCGGCTCCTCGAGTCAGGCTGACCAGGCGCTCGATCCCGCTCTCGACATCTCCACGCTACAACTGTGGCCGAGTGGAGCACCCCAGGTAGAGGGCACCCCTCCGGCCGATTTGCCCACACTCACCGTCTTCCTTCCCCAGAAAGGAAAGGGAACGGGATCAGCAGTGATCGTGGCCCCTGGCGGAGCGTACCTCGGCCTTGCCAGCAACCTCGAAGGCCGCCAGGTTGCCGATTGGTTCACCTCCCAGGGCATGACTGCTTTTGTGCTCAAGTACCGGCTGGGGGCGAAGTACCTTTATCCGATTCCGTTGCAGGATGCGCAGCGCGCGGTCCGGCTGGTGCGATCTTTGGCCGCGACCTACGGCTTTCTTCCCGATCGTATTGGCTTCGTCGGTTTCTCCGCCGGAGGCCATTTGGCAGCGGCCACCGGCACGCTCTTCGACGCAGGCAATCCGGATGCCGGCGACCCGCTGGAGCGGCTCAGCAGCCGGCCTGATTTTCTGGTGCTCGGCTATCCATGGCTGAACGCTATGCAGCCGAGCGGTGATTACATCAGCTACTGCTCGCTGATCAAGACCGTTCCACCTGAAACCTGCAAGCTGGATGAGCAGAAATACACTCCGAGCCTGCACGTGACTCCCCAGACGCCAACCACCTTCATCTACAGCACTTCGGACGATCGCACCGTACCGATCAGCGCCAGTGTGAACTTCTATAACGCCCTGATTGCCGCCGGAGTGCCGGCCGAGATGCATATTTTCCGCCACGGAGAACACGGCAGCGGTATGGGAGCGGGAAGCGCGGCGCTGGATCAATGGCCGGCCCTGCTCGCGCAATGGCTGCGGGATCAGGGTCTGCTTACCCCGGTTCCCAAAACGTAGCATTCTGCAACTTTGATGGGTTGAAACACTTCGCCGGCTGAGGGACGAGGGTAAACCCAACCAGCTAAAACTTCTAAATCTGCATCTATCGAACCGACACCAGTAAACATCAGAGGACTCACATCATCATGGCTGCAACGATCGTGCCGGAAGCGCTCACCGGCCCCCTGACAGAAGGCCTTCCCCACCCACGCGGCGCCTGCTGGGATGGAAAGGGCACCAACTTTGCGATCTTCTCCGCCCATGCAACCAAGGTAGAGGTGTGCCTGTTCGACGAAAACGGCGAAAAGGAGCTGGAGCGGATTGAGCTGCCCGAGTACACCAACCAGATTTGGCACGGCTATCTGCCGGGCGTGAAGCCCCGAGCGGTCTACGGTTACCGGGTTCACGGACCCTATGAGCCTGAGGCCGGACACCGTTTCAACCCCAACAAGCTACTACTCGATCCCTATGCGGTGGCTCACATCGGTGAGCTCAAATGGGACCCGGCCGTATTTGGATACAAGATGGAGTCGGAGGACGACACTACCTTCGACGAGCGGGACAGCGCTCCCTTCATGCCCAAGTGCGTAGTGGTCGATCCCAACTTCGATTGGCATGGTCAGAGTGTGCTGAGCGAGGTCCGCGTACCGTTTGACGACACGATTATTTATGAGCTCCACGTCAAAGGCTTCACCAAGCGATTTCCAGGGCTGGAGGAGCAGCTGCGCGGCACTTATGCGGGCCTGGGCGCAGAATCGGTCGTCAAGTACATCAAGGAGCTGGGCGTTACTTCAGTGGAGCTGTTGCCGGTCCATTTCTTCATCAACGACAGCAACCTGCTGGAGAAGGGCCTGACCAATTACTGGGGCTATAACACGATCGGGTTTTTTTCGCCCGATGCGCGCTATGCCAACGACCGCCGCCATGCATTGCGCGAGTTCAAGGAGATGGTGGCCCGCTTCCACGATGCTGGGATTGAAGTCATTATGGACGTGGTTTACAACCATACCGCGGAAGGAAACGAACGCGGCCCCACTTTATCCTTCAAGGGAATCGATAACGCAAGCTACTATCGCCTACTCCCCGACAAGCCGCGTTATTACATCAACGACACGGGCACCGGGAACACGCTGAACCTGAGTCACGCACGAGTCATCCAAATGGTGACCGATAGTCTGCGCTACTGGGCAGAGCTGACTCGTGTCGATGGCTTCCGGTTCGACCTGGGAACCATCCTGGCGCGGGAGCCAAACGGATTTGACAACCAGAGCGGATTTCTCAAGGCCTGCAGCCAGGATCCGTGCCTGTCAAGGATCAAGCTCATCGCCGAACCCTGGGATTGCGGTCCGGGCGGATACCAGGTGGGCGCTTTCCCTCCTGGCTGGGCAGAGTGGAATGACAAATTCCGCGATACGACGCGCAAGTTCTGGACTGGCAATGCGCCGGCAGCGGCGCTGACTGAGATCCTGTGTGCTTCTGCTTCCATCTTCAATCACCAGGGACGCAGACCCTGGGCATCGATCAACTTCGTTACCGCTCACGATGGGTTCACCCTGAATGACGTCTATAGCTACAACGAAAAGCACAACGAGGCGAACGGCGAAGATAATAAGGACGGCAGTTCCAACAATAACTCCTGGAACTGCGGCGTAGAGGGACCTACTGACGATCCGGATATCGTTGCCCTGCGGAAGCGCATGATACGCAATGCGCTGGCCACCCTGCTCCTGGCACAGGGAACTCCCATGATGCTGGCAGGCGACGAGTTCGGCCGCACGCAGAGTGGCAATAACAACGCTTATTGCCAGGATGACGAGATCAGCTGGCTCGATTGGGATCTGCAGGAGAAGGGTGAGTCGTTGATTGCTTTTACCCGTCGACTGACGAACCTTCGCCACAGATATCCCATTTTGCGCCGCAACCTCTTTCTCACCGGCAAATACGACGAGGAGTTGGGGGTCAAGGATCTGACCTGGATCAATGCCAACGGATCGGAGATGCAGCAGGAGAACTGGGGTGATACCGGCATGCGCTGCTTTGGCATGCTGCTGGATGGGCGCGCACAGGTAACTGGAATAAAGCAACGGGGACGGGAAGCGACAATTTTGATCGTGATCAACGACCATCACGATCTGGTCGAATTTACTTTGCCTGAGTGCCCAGGCGGCGATACATGGTGGCTGCTGATCGACACCAATATCACCGACAATAGCGAGCGAGGAAGCTTCAAGGTCGGCGAAGCTTATGGCGTTACGTCACGTTCTTTGCTGGTCTTTGTCTTGAAGGCGGAGAAACCATAGCCGTCTTAAGCTCGACGGGGCCCATCCTTGAACCCAACCAGCGGGTTCAAGGATGCGGCGCCTGGTTTACTTAGACACTTGCCAATCGCTACCGTTCATCACCAGCGAATCCTGTGCTGGCTGGCTTTGCGCAAGTGCAGCACCCAGAGAGGGGAATGCTGTTTTGACCTCCTCTGACTGTGCCCATGTTGGAACATCGGCCAAGCTGTAGTGGTAGTTTACCTCTGCCGTCTTCAAGCCAGAACCGTTGACGCCGGCGGTGAAGCTATCAATCGAATCCACAGCGCGGTGGCCATAACAGAAATTACCGTATCCCGGTTGGGCCGTATCGGGCGTCCAGGCGGAACGCCCTTGCGCTGACAAATCGTAATTGTTCACCTGCTTGGAAGCGACGATGAAGACCTTCTTTTCAGCAGTGGTGCGGGCAAGGAGGCCGGCATCGGTCAGGGCGTCAAAGCCTTCTGTCTTGGCGTCATCCGAAGTCGCGGCTTGCACAGGAAACTTCTTTGTGTCCTGCCAGAGGCAGAGGGGATGAGCCTTGTAGTAATTGTTGATCGCCGCTTGATAGTTCGCCTTGGAGTTGTCCTGCTTGTTACAACCCGCGAACAAAAGCGTAACACCGCAGATGAATGCCACCCTGTACTGATTATTTCTTGTCATGGAAATTCCTTTCTACCGCTTGTGCAGGCTTTCGGCCGAGCAGGCGATATGATGCTTTCCCGAGCGTTGCTGTTGCAGGTTCGAATGGGCGTGACCCGAGACAACATATGCCTTGGTTTGTGCACCTAAGACAGATCGGGTGTCGTGCAAGGCGTATGTTTTATGACTAGGTCAGCTGGGACACATGATTCCACCGGCGCCCGCGGATTTGATGGTCTTCGACCAGAGAGAGACAGACGGAGATGCTCCCGTAGCCATTCCCAGCCAAGTGGCGAAGGTGTTGGGTGAGGTATAGGCAGCGCCAGCATTTACGCTGAAGGCCATGATGTTGGTTTGACAAGGAATGGGGCTGACCATGCCATTGGTGACAATGCCGTAGGAAGCGACAAAGTTGAGATAGCCTGCGACAGGCGCGGTCGCCGGTGGCCAGCCCAAGGTCAGTTCCAACCGCGGCGCCTCCGTAGCTGCGGTAAAGCCCACCGGCCCCACGGCTAGCACCCGGTTATCGTGCGTGGTGACGCTTCCCTGAACATCTAAAGAGCCGGATGGAGCTTGTCTTACCATTGGCAAGACTAAAGCCGCCGCTACCGACTGTACTTGATGAGCTTGCTACCCTCCACCACGCTATTCTTCGAGGTGAAAGCGGGGATAAAGCTAAAGCCAAGCGATATCCTCAGGTCGAAGGGCACCGCGCCCACGAGGATGGGAACATGATAAGCCGCTTTGGAGAGTAAGACGCTCTTCAAGAGCTCCGCCGGCCAGGAGGTAATTTTGGCCATGGCCCCCGACTTCATGTCGTCGGTCGCGACCGCGTACCACTTCAGCTCGACCTGGCCGGTAAGGTTGGAGTTGGTGAAGTTCAGGCTGGTTAGCTGGCCATCTTTGATCTGCATCTTGATGGTGGAAACAAAGTTGCTAAGGTAACCGACGCCTTCATAAGCCAGCTTGCCCTGGCTCCCCCCAAATTTGATGGTCGCCTGCACGTCGATGCGATTATTCCCGGGCGTGAATTTGACGTGGTAGTTGTACCCGGAGAAGTCCACATCAAACTCAGCCACACCGGACGCAACCGTTGTCTCAGGACCGGCGGCATACACAGTACCAAAAGGAGAAAACCTGGATGGAAGCCACTCCTGCACGGAGGAGGATTTCCTGGACTGCATCCTGCTGAAGTCGATCTTATACCTACCCTCCAGCCGGCCGTCTTTGATGGCATCGGTGATCATGGCCGGTGCTGTCTTAAGGAAGTAGCCACCGGCGGTCTTCTGTACATCGACCACAGTGCGTAGCGCCAGGCCAGAGAGCAACAGCACGCTCCCGCTGCTTAGCTTGGCAATCTGGCTGGCTGAGGAGTCAAAGACGTAGTTCCCACCTCGATCGATGTTGACCAGGTGACGCATCGTGTCGTCTTTGCTGACCACGGTCACGCCATCCTGATACGTTACGTTATAGACGGTGGTGCCATCTTCCATCGGAGAAGATCGGGGAATGTATACCGGCCCGATGAAATGCTTGCCGTGATATCCGGCCGCGCTCACGTTCAATTCGGGATCCTGGGGTCCCGCTGGGCTCGCCGCAGGGGGCTCGCTGCGAGTTCCTTGCTTCCTGCAAGAGGACAAGAGGAGGAGCAGAGTGAGCGAGCTGACCAATATGCTCTTGAGAACCAATCTCCGGTCTGCGGTTCGCATCATCTCTTCCTCGGCGGCCACTGCCGTACACGGAATGACTCGAATGGTACAGCCTAGGAGTGGATCGGGAAAGATGCCGAGGGAGGTTCTGTCGCGATAGGTTGACAGGCAGTCTGGTCTTACATAAAAAGAGAGACAGCTCATCTCTGAGCCATTCCTTTTGAAACAACCGTCGACAGCATCCGCGCGCAGAGATCGGCTTGCTGATTGCAGGCTTTGGTACCTCCAATATGATTGCCCTCATATTTGGTGCTGCGGCGCGGAGAAGCCCCGGAGGCGCAGGGGCAGCGATCGCTGCCGCCTCCAGCGTCGGATACCTGGGATTCCTGGTTGGACCGCCGGTAGTAGGATCACTCGCCGGCGTTGTCGGCTTGCGGATAGCCTTGACGCTGGTCGTTGTGGCCGGCGCCATGATCTCTCTTTCCGCAAGCAAGGTGCTAGGCGAAGCTTAGAAGGTATACCGCAAGGCGAACTGAATCTCGCGCTGGTTGTCGGTGAGTGTGCTAGTGATGGCCTGACCGCCAGGGACATTGGGATTGGCGCCAGGTATTTGAAATTGGGGATGGTTGAACATGTTGAACAACTCAGCGCGAAACTGGACAACCTGTCCCTCGGCGATATGAAAGTTCTTGATCGCGCTGAAATCCACATTGACCTGGTCGGGTCCACGCAGCGCTCCATTTCCTGAATTTCCAAATTGATGGGCAAAGGTCTGTCCTGGAGCGAGATCCGGGATGACAAACGCAGCGGGATTGTAGAAGCAAGTGAGCGTCTGCTTACCGGTGGCCGGGCAGCCCAACGCCGCCTGGCCAGCCAGGTTATAGGAGAAGTCCTTGGGATTGTGAATGCGATTCGGCCAGGGTCCTCCTGTACCGGTATTGGTCGGGTCATAGGAAAGGAAGGCGGTGTAGGCTTCGCCCGTGCGTGCGGTGATGATGCCGCTGGTTTGCCATCCTCCCGCGATAAAGTCCACACTCCGGTTGAGGTTACTGCCAAACTTACGCCCGCGTCCGAAGGGGAGCTCATAGGTGTAGCTGACAACAAAGCGGTGCCGGTAATCCGGGTCGACGTATCCATACTGTGCCTTGGCATCATGAGCATTCTGAATCTGACCGCCGACCTGCCCGTTGGACGTGCCCAGGTTCTTCGACCAAGTGTAGGCCGCCAGGAATGTCGCACCATTGCCCAACCGTTTTTCGAGTTTGGTTTGTAGCGCGTTATAGAAGAGGCTGAAATTCGGATAGTCAATTGGGTAGATAGAAGAGAGCCCTGGCAACTGATTGAAATAGGGTCGCCCAAAATTGCCTGTGGAATCGGAGAAGTTTGAATCCAGCGGCTGGTAAGGCTGGTCAAGATTCGAAACCTCGTTGTTCCAGATTCCTGTCGCCCGGGTTGCAACGTAGGCAATGCGCAGAGAGACTGTGCTGGCCAGTTGCTGTGCAGCGGCCACGTTCCACTCCAGGACCCTGGGAGCCCTGCGCTTTGGCCCGTTGGTCTTCACCTGTCCAGTTGGATTGGCGGGATCAATGGACGGCAGCACCGTGGGAAAGCCGGCCGACAACAGGGTGGCTGCGGTGGGTATCGTGGTTGCCGTCAATTGCTGCGAGTAATACTGCAACAGGGGCGGGTTTTCGCCAATGTCGTTGAACTGATTTCCTTCAGGCGAGTAGAACTCACCGAAGGCGCCGCTCACCACCGTCCTGCCGTTGCCCATCGCGTTATAAGCGAAACCGAAACGCGGTCCAACATCGCTCAGATCGAATTTCACACCCGCATTGGAAACCGCATTGGGGCCGTAGTTATTCACGAGCACACCGCGGGCAAGATCAAAATTGCCTACCTTGCCGCCGACCGGCGAAAAGATATCGTAGCGGAATCCCAGGTTCAAGGTCAGCTTCTCTGTGACCCGGTAGTCGTCCTGCACGAACTCACCGAGCTCCCAGTATCGTGTGGGGTCCTTGCCGGCAAGGCCGTCCTGTTCCCGATAGATCGGAAGACCCAGCAACAGATCTGCGATTGTGTTTCCCCCGTCACCCGTGGCCTGGTTCTGGGTGAACTGGCCAGTAAACGTAAATTGGCCGGCGGGCGCCTGCGACTGGTAGAAGTTACGTTGCATGCGACGGAAGTCGACACCGAATTTGATGGAGTGCTTTCCGTGGATCAGGATTACGGAATCGGCCACCTGGTAGGTGTTGTCGGCGACCAGTTCCGGAACATAGGTTGGGCCGCCCATGGTGTTTCCAAAGCCGTATCCGGAGAGGTTGAAGAGAGAGAGCCCGGAGGTGTTGGCGTCGCCTCGATTGGCGTTGGGTATACCTGCCTCTTCCGAGATGTTTTTGCCGGAATTGTAACCGAGGGTACCCACGCCGAAGCGGATGTAGGCGAATCGCGCGTCGTTCAATAGGTTGTTGCTGAAAGTGTGGGTTTCACCCACCGCATAATTCTGGTAACGAGTCTTGATGTGGCTTCCAATGCCATTGCAACAACCGCCGGCCTCGCCCAGGGGCGGAGGCTTGGAAAAGACGATGCGCTCGTAACCTGCATGAGCGAACAGATGGTCGGAGGGACGAAGAGTGTGATCGACTCTTACGTCGAATTGGTCGTCAGAATATGTCTGGCTCGGGCTGATCACATAGTTATTGGTCTGGGCGCCGCTCACCGTCGGCAGGGGAAGCAGATTCACTACCGCCTGTCCAACAGGATCGATCCGGGTCGTCGGAATCACTCCCGGGTTGGCGGGATTAATCAATGCGCGCGATCCGGTGCCGGTAGTCGTATATGGATCGTAGAGGTTTACGCCGAGTGCGGAGAAATCTCCGTTGTGTTCCGCTTGCGTGGGAACTGTGCTGACATACGTCACGCCCTCGTTGTAGCGCGTGCCTTGATAGTCGCCAAACAAGAAGGTGCGATCCTTGATGATGGGGCCGCCGACAAAACCCCCGAACTGGTTCCGTTTGAACGGCGGCTTGCCGGTGGTGGCGAAATAGTTTGCGGCATCGAGCGCGCTGTTGCGGAAATACTCAAACGCTCCTCCATGGAAAGCGTTGGTCCCTGACTTGAGAACGGCGTTGACCGCCGCGCCGCCGCGCCCGAACTCAGCTTTCATGGAGCTCTCTTCGATACTGAATGTCTGCAGCGCATCAGGCGAAGGCTGCACCGCGATCGTGCCTTCTCCAAATTCGTTGTTATCCACTCCGTCGAGCAGGAAGTTGTTATCAAACCCGTATAAGCCGTTTACCGCCAGCTGAACACCCTGGCGGGGGTCGTCGGTCGACGTGGTCAAACCAATGCCGGCCGAGGAACCAGGCGTTGCGCCTGGACCAAGCCACGCTAACTGGGTGAAGTTGCGCCCATTGAGGGGCAGGTTCACAATTCGCTGGCCGGTCTCAATGGTGCTGAGCGATGAGGTTTCGGTCGAGAGTATCGGCGGTGCGGCAGTGACCTCTACAGTCTGGCTTGCGCTGCCAACCTTGAGCTCGATATCCAGTCTTACAACCTGGTTAACCCCGACCTGAACCCCGCCCAATTCCGTCCTGTTAAAGCCCGAGGCTTCCGCGGCGACTGAATATGTGCCTGCCGTAAGCAATTCGGCGCTGTACGCGCCCGACTTATCCGTCACCAGCGAGCGTTGCTGCTGCGTGTCCGTGCGGGTGACGGTTATCTTGGCATCCGGAACTACGGCACCCTGTGCATCTCTCACCGTGCCGGCGATCGTGCCCTTGTCAATCTGGGCGAATGAAAAGCTTGCGGAAGAGAGACCGGCGATCAAACAGAAGTGGAGCAGACGCCTGAGAGTAGACTTCATCCTTGCCTCCTGGTGGGGACCAATATGCTCAGCTTGTAAGGGGGCCGGTGAAAATGGCAAAGCGGTTAGTGTTGACCGTTGAATAACATCGTAACCATCCAAAGTAAAGAAAATTTTGCCTGGACCTTGGCGCGTTTGGTCAACTTCAACGCAGCGAAGCGTTGTCTGGTTCACTGTGCGAGTGATGGATTTGACTAATCGCTTTGCAGCATAGGAGAAAAACCAAAGTGCGCTCTAAAAATGAATTGCATCCCGAGCGTAGCGTAAACGGAGCCGAGGGACCTGCTGTGCTCTCGGACGCAACCAATCTCAGAGCTCTCCATCCAAATAACCAACCCCAAGGTTCACCAACCATTTAAACTTGTCATCCCGAGCGGAGCGTAAGCGGAGCCGAGGGACCTGCTGTGCTCTCGGACGCAACCAATCTCAGAGCTCTCCATCCAAATAACCAACCCTAAGGTTCACCAACCATTCAAACTTGTCATCCCGAGAGGTTGTGACTTTTTTGGTGCACGATGCTGAATAAGTAGAGCAGTTGGCAGGAAGAAGCGGTAAGAAGAGATATGAGCAACAGCGAGGCCGGGAGGTTTTCAGCGAAGGGTGCGGTGCGACTGCGTAAGCCAGAACGTCGTCAGCTGGCGATGGTAGTGCAGTGCGCCGATGATCTGGTGCGAGCGCTTCATCCAGTGCGCACGGTGCATGCGGTAGTGGAGCAGCTGGATGTGAGCGGTTTTTGCGAACCGATCCGAGCCCGTGAGGGGGTAGCTGGGCGTGATGCGACCGACCCGCATCTGCTGGTGGGTTTATGGCTCTATGGGTGTGTACGCGGTATAGGTTCAGCGCGAGAGCTGGCGCGTCGTTGCGAAGAGAGTGCGCCGTTCCGCTGGTTGTGCGGCGGAGTGACGGTGAATCATCGCCTGCTGTCTGATTTTCGCACCGACCACGCCGATGCCTTGGACGCGCTGTTTACGCAGGTGCTGGTGACGTTGGTGGACAAGAAGCTGGTGCGGGTGAGCCGCATCAGTCAGGATGGGGTACGAGTGCGAGTCAGCGCCGGAAGCAACAGTTTTCGTCGCGAAGAGCGACTGCAGCTTCTGTTGGAGCAGGCCCGGCAGCAAGTGTTGGAGTTACGTAGGCAGCTGGAATCGCCAGCGCAATCGGGGGTGTTGACGGCGCGTCAGAAGGCGGCGCGCCAACGAGCGGCGGAGTCGCGGCAGCAGCGCTTGGAGCAGGCGATTGCGCAGTTACCTGAGCTGAAGCAGAAGCAGGCGGAGGCGGCCCAGCGGGCAGGTCAAGGCAAGTGCGGGGATCAGATCCGGGCCAAGCAGCCGCGAGTGAGCAGCACGGATGCGGCCACGCGGGTGATGAAGATGGCCAACGGTGGATACAACCCTGCGGTGAACGTGCAGTTGGCCACCGACACCGAAAGCCGTGCCATTTTGGGAGTGGAAGTCAGTAATGAGTCTTCCGATTCGGCTGGGTTGAGTGAACCGATGCGTCAGCAAGTGCAACAACGGACTGGGGGTAAGGTGGAGCAGCACCTAGTGGATGGAGGCTACTTGCGGATGGAGGACATCGTAGAGGCCCACCAGCAAGAGGTGGAGCTGTTCGTACCGCCCAAACCGGCCAGGAAACCTGAGAACCGGGGGTACGAGTTGGAACCCAAGCCAAGCGACTCGGAAGCGATACGGGCATGGAAACAGCGCATGGCTAGTCAAGAAGGGCAGAACATCTACCAACAAAGGGCCGCCACCAGCGAAACCGTGAATGCTGACTTACGAACTTATCGCGGGCTGACGCCGTTGACCGTCCGCGGCCTCAACAAGATCACATGCGTGACCCTGTGGTGCGCGTTGGCTTACAACGTGATGCACTTCAGCAAAGCTCTTCTCAGCTAAATTCCGGCTGCACCGCAAAACAGAAAAGTCAAACCAAAAGCCGACGTTTTGACACCGCCTGGCACAGCATGGCAAGCACATCGGAGTCTGTTACTCCACCTTGGCCTGATGGCCGCTTGGCGTCCAACCACGGAAAAACATGCCCTATCCTCTTCGTCTCAAAATAAAGCTGAATAAAGTCACAACCTCCGAGCGGAGCGTAAGCGGAGCCGAGGGACCTGCTGTGCTCTCGGACGCAACCAATCTCAGAGCTCTCCATCCAAATAACCAACCCCAAGGTTCACCAACCATTTAAACTTGTCATCCCGAGCGGAGCGTAAGCGGAGCCGAGGGACCTGCTGTGCGCCCTTCCCCCTAGAAAACTCCTAAGGGCGCAAGTAGCCGGAAAGATCCTCGCCGTCGAAGTGATCTTTCCTGCACAGCTGACCTAGTGAAACGAAGTGCTAGACTCGTTTACGTTCGACGCCGTGTGAGCAAAGCGGTCACTCGTTGCCGGCGAGGCGACAACTACCTCTGAGGAAAGACACTGATGAATACGACCGCCTCTCGGTCTCCGCGCGTGCTGATGGCAGGCGAGTCGTGGATGACCCACAGCCTTCACGTGAAGGGCTTCGATTCGTTCACCACTTCAACTTATATGGAGGGCGGCAACGCGCTGATCGCCGCGCTGCGTTCCGGAGGAGTAGACGTGACCTACCAGCCTTGCCACGTCGCGGCCAATGCCTTTCCCGACAGCCTGGAAGCGTTGGCCGCTTTCGACGTGATCGTTCTCAGCGATATTGGCGCTAATACGCTGTTGCTGCGTGACAGCACCTTCGTGCGCTCGGAAATCACAACTAACCGCCTCGAGTTGCTACGCACCTATGTCGAGGAAGGTGGCGCTTTGCTGATGATCGGCGGGTATCTCACGTTCCAGGGGATCGAGGGCAAAGCCGCGTATCACGGCACGCCGGTGGAAGATGTGCTGCCTGTCATCTTGTCGGCGCACGACGACCGCCGCGAGAATCCGCAAGGGGTGGTGCCGGAAACTGTCGATGCCAGCCACCCGATCGCTCAAGGTCTGACAGACTGGCCGGCCATGTTGGGCTACAATCGCGCTGCCTTGCGCCCCGACGCACATCTCGTCGCCAGCATCGGCGGCGATCCCTTGATTGCGGTCCGAACTGTAAAGGCGGGCAGGACGGCGGTCTTTTCCTCCGATTGCAGCGCACATTGGGGGCCGCCGGCGTTCACTTCCTGGGCTTGCTATTCCACACTCTGGTTGAATCTTGTGCACTGGCTCGCCGGCGCCGAGAATTAACAAGGATCACGATGGAAACGCGCAGGCCGCGAGAGCTAACGCCGTAAAACCGCTTAGCGGTGGAATCCAAAACCCCGCGGCTAAAGCCGTAGGAGAATAGTCTTACGCAAGCCGCTCGGCTTGAAAGCCGAGCTCCCCCGCATGAATGCGGGGGCTCCCACCATTATGCTTTTTCCAAAAAATCGATACCGCGACGCAGCCCGGGCTGCCATCTAATCGCTTTGAATTCGGCTTGCGGCCGGCTTGCAAGCGGCGAGGACGATGGGTTATCGTTGGGCTGCTTCTTGATAGGCGGAGCAGCAATGGAAAGTCTGGCAATCCTCGGCGGTAACGCAGTGCGGACCACCCCATTCACACCCTGGCCGCTATTCTCAGATAGAGAAGAGACGCGGATTCTCGACGTGTTGCGCAGCCGCGCCTGGGGAGGGCAGCCCTTTCCCGGCAAGTACTCTACCCAGTTCGCCGCCGGTTTTGCCAAGCTGCACGATACGACCTATGGTCAGTGCGTCAACACTGGCACGGTGGCCATTCAGGCCGCGCTCAAGGCCATCGACATCCGCCCCGGTGACGAGGTGCTGGTCCCCGCATATACCTGGGAAGGCACGGTGGGGCCAGTGCTCCTGGTAAACGCAGTGCCGGTGTTCGTCGATGTCGATCCGGACACCTACTGCATGGATGCCAGGGCCGCCGAAGCGGCCATCACGCCCAAAACCCGTGCCATTCTGCCGGTGCACCTGGGCATGCGTTTCGCCGATATGGATGCTCTGCCCGAAATCGCGCGCAAACATTCGCTGAAAATTGTCGAAGACTGCGCGCACGCGCATGGAGGCAAGTGGCGCGGCAAGGGCGCGGGCTCAATCGGTGATCTCGGCGCCTTCAGCTTCCAATCCAGCAAGCTCATCACCTCCGGTGAAGGTGGAGTGGTGCTGACCAACAACCTCGAATACCACGAGCGCGTGCAAACCTACATCAATGCCGGCCGCGCAAGCGTGACCGATAAGTTCCACCACCGGACAATTGGTTTCAACTATCGGCTGGGCGAGTTTCAGGCAGCAGTGCTGAGCGCGCAACTGGAGAGCCTTCCCGATCAGGCCGTGATCCGCATGGTGAATATGGCTTACTTCGAAGAGCAGTTGGCGAAGACTGCCGGCATCGGGTTCTTAAAGAAGGAACCCAGAATTACGACCTTAGCTCCCTATGGCTTCGTGTTGAAGTATTTTTCTGAGCAGGTGAACGATATTCCCCGCGCTGCATTTGTCGCAGCTCTGCAACTGGAAGGTATACCTTGCGATGGCCTGTTCTATGAGCCGGTGTATCGCAGCTCCCTGTTCCCGCTCGATCCTGCCGACTTCCCCGCGTTGAGTTGGGGGCGGCCGGAGCCGCTTAACCTGAAAACCATGTATTCCTGCCCGGAATCGGAAAAGGCAGCGTACCGTGAGGCCATCTGGTTTCCGCACCAGATCTTCCTCGGCCCACGGGCTGACATCGACGCCATCGTGGAGGCGATACACAAGGTGCTCAAAAATATCGAGAGCCTGCGCGACCTGGATCACAAAGCAATCCGCAACCAGCGGTTGTCGCGCGCAGACCGCGAGAGTTAGCGCTTTGCCTCCCGTAGGGTTTGCCGTGCTCGGCCTGGGCACCCTCGCACAGACAGCAATACTGCCCGCCTTCCGCAATATGCAAACAGCCAAACTCGTGGCCTTGGTCAGCCGCGATCTTGAAAAGGCCCGGCGCCTGGGCGAAGCACATGACATAGCTTTTGCCTACGACAGCCTGGATGAATGCCTTGACAATCCGCAGGTGGAGGCGGTGTACATCGCCACTCCTCCAGGCACCCACCTGCAGGAAGTGAAAACCGTGGCACGGGCGGGGCGGCACGTGCTCTGTGAAAAGCCGCTGGCGGTGACGGCGCCGGAGGCGGCAGAGATGGTGGCTACATGCGCCCGGCAGTCCGTCTTGTTGATGACTGCCTATCGCAAGTGTTTTGAGCCCTCGACGCTCTTCATTCGCGACCTGATTGTCTCCGGCCGCCTGGGCGCGCTCAAGATACTGCACGCCTCTTTCAGCGAGCGTCACGTCGGGCCCCAGACCTCGCCCCCGTGGATTCTCAACCGGCAGCTTGCCGGCGGAGGGCCTCTCATGGACTTGGGAATCTATTGCATTCACGCCGCGCGCTGGCTGGCTGGAGAAATTCCCTCGAGTGTCTCGGCTTTTCAGTGGACCCACGACCCGTCGCTCTTCCGCGAGGTGGAAGAGGGCATTGCTTTCTCCATGTATTTTCCCAGCGGGCTGGTCGCGCAGGCGAGCACCTGCTACAGCGCTGCCCTCACCTCCATGCTCTATCTGGAAGGAACGCTCGGCTCAGTCTCGCTCACTCCAGCGTTCCCTTACGAGCATGTACGCGTGCTCAACGCCCGCTTCGGAAATGAACTGATACACAGAGAATTCCCGGTGGTGGATGAATTCGGCCCGCAGATCGATGCGTTTTCCCAAGCGGTTCGGGGCGGACCTCGTCCGCCATCCTGCGGGAGGGATGGTTATATCGACATGGCGATTATTGACGCTATCTACGGCGCCGCCCAAGCCGGGATCCCTCAGGCAGTGAAGCTCCAGGGCGACGCTAAAATTTGAACGGACCTATTCCTTGGTTTTTAGCAAGTGGGCGTTGTTTTGCAGGAAGGTTTCGATTTCATCCTTCATCCCCAGGATTTTCGTCCACTGTTCTTTGTAGAGGGTCACAGGGAAACGGCCGACGCCGTAAAGCGATACTGCTCCCTTTTCACTCACTTTCAAACTCAGTCCACGGACACTCTTGGTTTTGAGCTGATCGTTTTCCGCGCGCAGCTTCTCAATCTCTGCCCTCAGATCTTCGTCGGACATCGTGCAACCTCCTGAAGTGAAACACGTCTGGATCAGTCTAGACTGATTTCTCTCCTGCTGAGAAGGATGGTGTATACCGGAATAGGAATGGTGCACTATGCCTGATTTTGACACCCTTATCCGAAATGTGCGCGTCCTGGACGGCAGCGGCGGCGACCCTTACCATGCCGATGTTGCGATCGACGCGGGCCTCATCCGAGCCGTCGGGGAACTATCTCAGTCCAGCGCCCGGCAGGTTATAGAGGGAGACGGGCGGGCGCTTTCTCCCGGCTTCATCGATGTACACACGCATGACGATACCAGTGTCATACGCAATCCGCAGATGCTGGCTAAGCTGTCACAGGGTGTCACCACGGTGATCGTCGGCAACTGCGGCATCAGCGCAGCGCCGGTGAAGTTGGCGGGGGAACCACCCGATCCCATGAATTTACTGGGGGACGCAGACGCCTTCCGTTATCCGACCTTCGCGGAGTATGTCGCGGCGGTCGATGCGGCCAAGCCGGCGGTCAATGTTGCTGCGCTGGCCGGCCATACAGCCCTGCGCAACAACCATATGGATCGCCTGGACCGCGCCGCCACCGCAACCGAGATCCAGGCCATGCGCGGGCAGCTCATCGAGGCCCTTGACGCCGGCGCGTTGGGGTTAAGCACAGGCCTCGCCTATTTGTCAGCCAATGCCGCTCCCCCACAGGAGGTCTTATCGCTGGCCGAACCGCTCGCAGCCGCAGGCGCGGTCTATGTCTCGCACATGCGCACGGAAGCTGAAGCAATCGTCGAGGCCATGCGCGAAGTATTCCAGGTCGGCCGCCAATGCCAGGTGCCGGTTGTCATCTCCCATCTGAAGTGCGCAGGCGTCGCAAACTGGGGCAGGAGCGTAGAAGTGCTCAACACACTGGATACAGCGCGGGCGGAACAGCCGGTGCAGTGCGACTGCTATCCCTACGCAGCCTCGTCGAGCACGCTCGACATTCGCCAGGTAGACGAGCGCGTTCGTATCGTCATCACCTGGTCGAAACCTCATCCGGAAATTGCCGGCCAGACGCTGGAGCAGATTGCCCTTGCCTGGGGAGTTCCACAACGCCAGGCGGCGGAGCGTTTGCAACCCGCCGGAGCCATTTACCACTGTATGTCGGAAGAGGATGTGCGCCGCATTTTGCAACATCCGGCAACCATGATCGGGTCGGATGGATTACCGCACGACCCACTCCCCCATCCCCGCCTGTGGGGGACGTTTCCCCGCGTGCTGGGCTATTACTGCCGGGAACAAGGCCTTTTCCCGCTGGCAAATGCTGTGCACAAGATGACTGGTATGCCCGCCCAGCGCTTCGGGCTGGTTGGCCGGGGAAGTATCCGCGAAGGCGCGCACGCCGACCTGGTGCTCTTCGATCCGGAGACCATCAAAGATACGGCGACTTTCAGCAACCCAATCTGCTGCGCGGAGGGGATCGCCGCGGTATGGGTCAACGGCGTGCTGTCCTATCAGGACGGGGATACGCACCGGTCAGCGAGGCGGACGCTTTCTGCCCCGCCCGCGCAGGAGACAATGAACCCAGCTAATCCGGATCCCTTCCACTCATGATTGACAGCCACGGCCTCTACCTGCTGATCGCAGCCGCCTCTTCTGTAGTGGTGCTGATTCTGCTCATCGCGGTGGTCAAGCTGAACCCCTTCCTCTCTCTGCTGTCCGTTTCGCTGGCACTGGCAGCCGCCACTGGGATGCGGCTCGAAACCATCGTTGGCTCCTTTGAAACAGGAACAGGCAATACGCTGGGGCATATCGCGATCGTGGTTGGCCTGGGCACCATGCTGGGCAAGATGATGGCGGAGTCCGGAGCCTCGGAGCGTATTGCGGAGACGTTGATCCAGCTTTTCGGTGAGCGGCATGTTCCCTGGTCCATGCTGTGCGCAGCGCTGATCGTGGGTTTGCCCGTCTTCTTTGAGGTGGCCTTCGTTCTGCTGGTGCCGATTGCGTTTACCGTGGCCCGCCGCACTCGCACTTCGCTGGTGCTGGTCGGGCTGCCCATGCTTGCCGGCCTTTCCGTGGACCACGCGCTGGTGCCACCGCATCCTGCAGCCATGCTGGCGGTTACCATCTTCCACGCCGACGTGGGGCGCACGATCTTGTTTGCCCTGCTGATCGGCATTCCCACAGCGGTGATCGCGGGCCCCATTTATGCGCGCTGGATCGCGCCCAGGATTGTCCTTAGCGAGCACAATCCCATGGCGGAAGAATTTCTCAGGCACGAGACCAATCGCAGTTTGCCTGGCTTCGGTATAGCCGTGACCACCATACTGTTGCCGGTAGGGCTGATGTTAACCGGAAGCTGGGCCGGCCTGGTGGCAGCGCCCGGCACCATGGCCAACCGCACGCTGCACCTGTTAGGCAGTGCCGATATCGCGCTGCTGGTTGCGGTCCTGGTTAGTTTTGTCACGCTGGGCAAAATGCGCGGGTACAGCCGGGAGACGATTTTGAAATTCACTAATGAATGCCTGGCGCCGACGGCCAATGCCACTCTGGTGATCGGGGCGGGCGGCGGATTCGGACGTATTCTTCAGGATAGCGGCGTCTCGCAGGCGATTGTCGGGGTTGCCCTGCACGCCCACGTATCGCTCCTCTTGTTGGGATGGCTGATCGCCGCACTCATTCGTCTGGCCACCGGATCCGCCACGGTGGCCATGACTACGGCAGCCGGCATCGTCGCTCCCATCCTTTTGCATAGCCCCGGGGTCCGCCCGGAATTGCTGGCCATCGCCACGGGCACGGGTGCGCTCATCTTCTCCCATGTCAACGATGGCGGCTTTTGGCTGGTTAAGGAGTACTTCAACATGAGCGTGGGCGATACGATGAAGACCTGGTCGACCATGGAGACCCTGCTCTCGATCATTGGATTGCTGTTCACATTAGGATTGGCCGCGGTTATTTGATTGCGATGCTGTCTGAATCAGCGAATGAATCGGGCTTGGTGTGCAGGTGATCCATTGATGGTATGGAAGCGCAAGGGTCTCAAAGAGAAATCGCATTGGGCGAGGACGATCTCCAATCGGCATTCACGTACGGTCCAGTTTCACCCAAGGACTACGCGTCCTGGGGCATTCTCTAAGCCGGTCCCCTTCGACAAGCTCAGGGCAGGCTCTGCGGGACTGGTTCCGATACACCCTGATCGCTGATTTGTTTTCAGCGAGTGCTGCGAATGACGGTCTCTCAATCGCAGTTGTCGTAAAAGAGGAGAAGATCCTATGGAAATGTTCTGGTTCATTCCCACCACGGGAGATGGCCGTTATCTCGGGTCCAGCCATGGATCGCGCCCTACGGACTATGCTTACCTGCGGCAGATAGCGCAGGCAGTGGACGAACTCGGCTACGGCGCCGTGCTGTTGCCGACCGGCAACTCCTGCGAAGATGCGTGGGTGGTCGCGTCGGCGCTGATGCCGAGCACCAAACGGCTCAAGTTTCTGGTTGCGGTGCGGCCCGGTGTGATGTCCCCGACCCTGGCAGCGCGCATGACCGCGACCTTCGATCGGCTCTCACAAGGCAGAGTTCTCCTCAATGTCGTAACCGGAGGCGATCCGCACGAGGCGGCTGCCGATGGAGTCTTTCTCTCTCACGATGAGCGCTATGAAGTGACGGGCGAATTTTTGACTATATGGCGCAGCATTCTGGCCGGAGAGACTCGCTCCTTTCAAGGAAAACATCCGCGGTAGAAAACGCGCGCGTTTATTATCCGGCCACGCACGCGCCCTCATCCTCCGCTCTATCTCGGCGGCTCTTCGGATGCCGCGATGCAGATCGCTGCTGATCATGTGGATGTTTATCTCACCTGGGGCGAGCCGCCCGCCTTGGTGGCGGAAAATCGCTCGCATGCGGACGCTGGCAGAGAAGACCGGCAGAAATATGCGCTTCGGTATCCGGCTCCACGTGATCGTGCGCGAGACAAATAAGAGGAGGCGTGGAAAGCTGCCGATGACTTATCCGCTACATCGACCGCGACGTCGTGGAACGGGCACAGCAAGGTTTGTCGAAGTTCGATTCAGAGGGCCAGAAGCGTATGGCATCGTTGGTTGGCGGCAATCTCTCCAACCTCGAGATAAGCCCAAACTTATGGGCCGGTATCGGGCTGGTGCGCAGCGGCGCTGGAACCGCATTGGTCGGCGATCCATCGACCGTTGCCCAACGCATGCTGGAGTACGCTGACCTGGGCATCGATACCTACGGATTTTCCGGATATCCGCATCTTGAAGAGGCGTATCGTGTAGCGGAACTGCTGTTTCCTCTATTGCCTCTTTCTCCGGCCGATGCCGGCGCCAAAGATGGCCGTGTACCTGCGGCAGAAAATTTCGTAGGCAATGAGTTCCGTCCCATCAAATAGATTCGTTCGTGTGGGTGAGTCGACCATCGCATGTTTCGAGCAACTGGCGTGACATCCCGGAATTTCTGTGAAGTTCTATGGCGTTGATAAACTGTCATGCGGCTTGATGAAAGCCGCACAGGCGGCCGTTGCTTGGTGCCGCGCACAGGAAATCCGGGCACACCATCGATCGAACCAGAAGGGCGCGAAGTGACCGCGCCGTCTTCGATCTTGCATGGATCCAATCGGCGCTGGCTGGTGCTTTGGCTGCTCCTGCTCATCACCAGTCATCAACTTCATCGATCGCCAGACGGTTATCGGTGCTGGCGCCCGTGTTGCGCGCTTCGCTGTCATCTTGTCCAATGCGCAGCTACGGGAGAATCGTCGCCGCCTTCCAGTTCGGCATGATGACAGAGGAATTTCCGATGGGCTGGCTCATGGATCGGATGGGGCGTGCGCTTCGGATTGCTAGCGTAGCCGTTTTGTGGTGGTCGGCCGCGACCGGTACCCAGATCTTTGACTGTACGGGACTGCAGCTCGGCATCGACACGCTTCTGGATGGGCACGGGCGAATGCGGGAACTATTCCGGTGGCATGAAAGCGATCTTCGGAGCATTTGCTCCGGGACGAGCGAACCCTGGCTATTGGCATCTTCAACAGCGGAAGCATGATCGGCTCAACGCTGGCGCCTCCGCTCATCGTGTTTCTCGCACGAACGCTACAGCTATCGCGCAGCTTTTCATGTTCCTGCGCTTGCTTGGCCAGCAGTCTGGGCGCCGTCTATGGTGTTCTGTTGTATCCGCGATCCGCCACACGGCGCCAACGCTTAAGTGGCCGCGAGAGCTGTCACGCTAAAGGTGCGCTACCTTTTGAGCCAATCTTCCAGCTGGGCCGTGATGCTGTGCCGCTTCTTCATCGGTCCCGTGATGCAGTTCTACTGGTACTGGATACCGAGCTATCTGTTCAGCGTCCGCCATCTGTCGCTGACCCAGATCGGATCGTGGGGTGGATTCCCATTTTTCTCTCGGAGACACTCGGGTGGGATTTTGGGAGGCTCGGCTGCAGCGGGATGGCTGCAGAAAGCGAAGAGATAAGACGCTGACCATGTTCGCCAAATCACCATGTATAGCAGCAGCCTGGTGTGCATGGTCAGTTTGGCTGTGCCTTATCTGGCCAGTGTTTCCGCCGCGTTTCTCTTGATCGGAATCGCGATGATGGCGGATAATTTTCTTTCTGCAAATATGTTTGGGGCGGTTACTGATCTGTTCCCTGACCAGAGCGTCGGGCGAGCCACGGGCCTCACTGGATAGCGGAGCGGATCGAGCGGATTGCTCTTTCCTTTGTTGACTGGAATTGTCATTGACCATCACTCCTATGCACCCGTCTTTCTCATCCGTCGCTTTTCATGCCGTTGATCGGCACCGTCCTGCTGTTCAGCCTCGGAAAAAATATTTCCGGACCCTGCCAATTTGATGGGATCACGACACCCGCCGGGTTTGGTTGCGCAGTTCCCTTGGGCTCTGCTAGGCACAGATTCCGCCCGACTAAACAGCTTGCGGAAAACTGTGCAGCGGAGGTAGAGCAACACCTCAGCGGCTAAAGCCGTCTTTCGCGCAATGGCTTTTACCGGCACGACTAGAAGCCGTGCCCTTCGTATTAAGTTTTTCGAGCCTGTAAAGCCGTGCCCCAAAACAGGATTTTTCTGCAGCCTGCTAGATCTGCGGATCCCTCAACGCTTTGCTCCCGGTGGCTTTGCTCCCGTGGGCTTTGCTGCAGCGGGCGGCATAGCGCTTCCAGGTCCGCCGACCGGCTCCAGCATGGGCAGCCTCTGCTCTACAGACGGCAACGGGGGAAAGGGCGCGTGCGGCTCGGTCTGGTACCAATAGGCTACCGAATAGTAGTTGTCTGAGCGGTGGTTGGCGTTGCCGTGTTCGATGGTCGCCTTGAAAGATGTATTGAAGACGATAGGAGAATCGAGATGAAAGCGATAGACGCTCGATCTCGAACCCGCCCTTCCTTTACCTACGATCGGTGCGCCGTACAGCTGGTATGAAAACGGATGGTCTTTGAAACCCCAGGCGCCGAGAAAATAATCCTCCGCGCCGGTGCCGGCGATGGTCGGCGTCTTTGCCCCATCCACAAAAAACATGTCGTCGCCCTCGCCCCACCAGTCGTTCTGGTTCTGCAAGATGGACATGGTCACGCCGGCGTATTGGCCGCTTCCCTTGGCATCTAACCACACGTAGTTATCCTGACCGGTGAGGTTGGCCTTCTTATTCACCAGCGGCTCGGCGTTCGATGTCCACTTATTTGTCCACCCACGATTGGGTTGCGCCTGGCGATACTGCGCGTGGAAATACAAGGTGCCCGGCGCCAGGGGCGTTGTGTCGGTGCGGTAATCGATGTTGTAGTACAGGGCCTTGATGAGGAGCTTGCCTTCGTTGGTCACGGTAATCCGCGCATGCCGCTGAAAGGGCATAGGGAAAAAGCAGTTCAAATCTTTTACGCTGCCCACCGACAGCATTTCAGACTGCCAGGGGTTGTAGTAGCCGAGACCGAGGCCGAAGAAATCTCCGATCGGGGCTTCCACGCTTGGGGTCTGCTCGCCATCCCAATAGATGCGCAGCACGATCCGTTTCAGATGGTAGGATTCCGAGCTGGCTATCGTAAACCACAGGTGCGAGACCAGGCCCGGGCCATCCGTGTCCAGCAAGGTGAGCGTTTCACCGGGTGCAACCTTGCGCCGGTCGGCATTGGCTCCCGTGGGATCGGCGCTCGAAGCGCGATGCGCAGTGTAGGTTTGTTGGCGGGTAAGATTCGGTTGCCAGGGCGCGCTTTGACCCAGCGCCATGAGCGGCAAGCTCGCAGCCAGGTATACGAGCAAAATGCATCGACTCACAGGCAACTTCCCTCAGTGCTTCGCTAAGATTATTGCATTTTCACTTCAGTCCGGACACCACCGCCACGCTGTCGGGCCCCAGCTTGACCTTCGCGCCGCTTAAGGCGATGGAGTCGTCGGAAGCCAGCAGCAACTGGCCGCCACTGCCGATTTCCACCTCCACTGGCGCTTTGCCCAGATTGCAGGCAATGCGGAAACCGCCGCGTTCCAGCACTAACCACTGCGCTGCTTCGTCGAACCGTACCTGGACGGCGTTGAGGTTTCCATCCGATAATTCGCTGCTGTTTCGGCGCAAGGCGATCAGGTCTTTGTGCCACTGCAGCAGAGAGGCATGGGGCTGCTCACCTAGCTCGGACCACTGCAACTTGGAGTCGGTGAAGGTCTGCTCCGCCTGGGGATCTGGAATCTCATCCGGGCTCCAGCCGAAAGCGACGAATTCCTTCTTGCGTCCCTCGGAAATCGCCCGCCCCAGCTCAGGATCATCGTAATCGGTGAAGTATAGAAAAGGCGCAGAGGCTCCGAACTCTTCTCCTTGAAAGAGCATGGGCACGAAGGGCGCGGTGAGCACGAGCGCGGCGGCTATCTTCGCGCGCCCTACGCCTGCTTCATGGCTGACGCGTTCGCCCTGGGCACGATTGCCTACCTGGTCGTGGTTCTGCACGAATCCGACGAAACGATGCCCGGAGAGCCCTACCACCTGGCGTCCGTGGTGTCGCCCGCGATACTCGGAATAGGTGCCGTCGTAGACGAAGACGCAGCGCAGAGACTTGGCCAAAGCCGCCAGCGAGCCGAAGTCCGCATAATATCCTTCACGTTCCCCGGAGATGACAGAGAACAAGGCATGGTGGAAGTCGTCACTCCATTGAGCATCGAGACCGTATCCGCCCGCCTCCTCTGCTTTTACGATTCTGGGATCGTTTAAATCGCTTTCGGCGATCAGAACGAAATGCTTTCCCATGGCTGCTTCCAGTCTTCGTGTTTCACCCGCGAGCTGCTCCAGAAAGTGGATCGCAGAGCGATCATTGAATGCGTGTACCGCGTCCAGGCGCAATCCATCCATGTGGTACTGGGCCAGCCACATCAACGCGTTGTCGATCAGGAAGCGGCGCACCTCGGTCGAGCCGGCTTCTTCGAAGTTGATCGCGTCACCCCAGGGTGTGGAATGGTGATCGGTGAAGTACGGCCCAAACTTGCTCAGGTAATTGCCCACCGGACCGAGGTGGTTATAGACCACATCCAACACCACGGCCAGCCCTTTGCCATGGCATGCGTTCACGAACCGCTTGAGGTCGTCGGGCTCCCCGTAGGCATTGAACGGCGCATACAAATCCACCCCGTCGTAACCCCATCCACGCTTACCGGGGAAATTTGCAATCGGCATCAGCTCCACGTGGGTAACGCCCAGGTCTTTCAAATAGTCCAGGCGGGACTCAGCCGCCTTCAACGTTCCCTCCGGGGTAAAGGTGCCCAGATGCAGCTCATATATGAGCGCGCTGGAGAGAGGCGGAGCCTGCCAGCCGCCGTCGCTCCAGGCAAATGCGGCATCATCGATCACTCGCGATTCACCATGCACGCCGTTCGGCTGCCACCGCGTGCGAGGATCGGGAAGTGCCGGCTCCAGACCATCGATCACGAACCCATAGTCGGTGCCGGGCCCCGCACTGGCCACCTCTGCGGACCACCAACCCCTTCCCTTGCCGGCCATGGCAAATCTTTCGTTTCCAATTTTGACTTCCATGGTTCGGGCATAAGGAGCCCAGACTTCAAATACGTGCATGCCATTCCTCCGGCGGTCAGATCTTTTCTTTTTGGTGTGTAGGCGAGAAACAGTGTTGGCCCACACCCTGGTAAGAGTAAGAATGCGATATTTCCAGTTGGATGCAGGAAGAAGCCTACTTCGATGGAGATACCCCGCCTGAGCTGGGGCCGCCCAGGCTGAAGGCGGCATTCACGAGCGCAATATGCGAAAGCGCCTGGGGGAAGTTTCCTACCAGTCGCCTGGCCCCGGGATCGTACTCTTCAGCCAGCAAACCCACGTCGTTGGCCAGGGACAACACCCGCTCAAAGAGCTTTCTTGCATCAGCGTCACGCCCTTGCAGCTGGAGAGCACGCACCATCCAGAAACTGCAGGCGAGAAAGACCCCCTCCCCTGGAGGAAGCCCATCGGAAGACTTGACGGTGTTGTAGCGCAGCACCAAGCCGCCGGACATCAACTGTTGTTCGATCGCCTTCAGGGTGCCGCTGACCCGCGGGTCCGAGGCAGGAAGAAAGCCGGTCATGGGCATAAGCAGCAGAGACGCATCCAGCTGGTCGGAGCCGTAACTCTGCACAAAGCTACCCAGCTTCTCGTTGTACGCCTGGCTGCAGATTTCATCGTGAATTTTCGTACGCACCTTCTGCCAGCGTTCCACGGGGGCACCGGCATGCAACATCCCAGCTGCCTTGATGGCCCGATCGAAGGCAACCCAGGCCATCATCTTGGAATAGGTAAAGTGTTGCCTTCCGCCACGCGTCTCCCAAATGCCCTCGTCGGGCTGCTGCCAGATGGTTTCGAGATGCTCTACCAAGTGGCGTAGCATGGAAAACGAAAGCTCTCCATCCTTGCCCAGCCGGCCCAGCGCCTGATGAAAAGCCCCTAGCACTTCGCCATAGATGTCGAGCTGCAGCTGTTCTGAAGCTGCATTCCCGATGCGCACGGGTTTGGAGTCTTCATATCCAGAAAGCCAGGTCAATTCGCGTTCCGGCAGATAGCGCTCACCGGCAATGCCATACATGATCTGAACCTGGTCTGGACTGCCGGCGATGGCGCGCAGCAACCATTGCTGCCAGGCCTTGGCCTCCTGGTAGTAGCCGCCATGCATGAAGGCATCCAAAGTGAACGTTGCGTCGCGCAGCCAGCAATAGCGATAATCCCAATTGCGGGGACCGCCTATCTGCTCTGGTAGCGACGTGGTTACGGCGGCGACGATCCCACCCGTCGGCCGGTAGGTGAGCGCTTTCAGTGTTATCAGCGAACGCTCCACTATGTTCTGGTACGGTCCTTGATAGCTGCTGATGGCGGCCCATTCCTCCCAGAATTTCTGCGTCTCCGCCATCGCTTTACTTACATCGATAGCGCGCGGCGCATGCAGGTGCGAACGACCATAGGTCATCACGAACTCGACGCTCTCGCCCTCGCTCACCGTGAATTCACTCACCGTCGTGAGATCTTCCCCAGCGAGCGGAGCCTTGGTGCGAAGGACCACAAGGTCAGGCCCGGCGATGGCGCGGATACCGCCTTCATCGCGCGTCACCCAGGGCACGGTTGTTCCGTAGTTGAAGCGAATGGACAGCTCCATCTGCATCGGCGCGCTCCCGCGAATTCCCTTCACGATGCGTACGATGTCGGAGTTGATGCCGCGAATCGGCATGAAGTCGATCAGCATTACCGTGAATTCAGCGGTTTCGAAAGTGGTCTCCAGAATGAGCGTGTGATCGCGGTACTTGCGCGTCGTCTTAACAACTTCAGCCGCGGGCGCCAGCAACCAGCGTCCGTTTTCCTCCGATCCCAACATACGGGCGAAACACGCGTCGGAGGAGAACTCCGGCCAGCAAAGCCAATCGATCGAACCATCCAGCCCGACAAGAGCGGCTGTCTCGCAGTCGCCGATCACGGCATAGCTTTCAATGGGAGAAAAGGTCTTCTTTTTGGTATCTATCACGGCTCTTGCCATCCTCGTGCAGGCCCAACTCTAGCAGGCCCAACTCTAACTGGTAATAGCCCTGTTCTTCTCCGCCCTTCACCTGGCCATATTCGAGCAGAGTAACCAGCAGCACGCCGCCACAGATGTTACCCAGCGTTGCTGGGGCGAGCCAGGCGAAGTACCTTGACACTGCAAGCTGATGGTCAAGGATTGCCGCTAAAATTTCGCCGCTGGTGGCAATGCAGTGTGCAAAGCCTCCCAGACCCACCACAAACGTCAATAGCCAGATCAGCATCACAGATCCGGTGATGGAGTGGCTGCCACTCACCAGCCAGGCAACCAGCGCGATGATCCAGCCGCCGATGACCCCGCTCCAGAAGACATGGCTCGCCGTCACGCCGGCAGCCTCCACCCCAATACGCGTCATCGCAGCCACAAATTCCGGACGAAGGGCGCCGGTCCGCACGGCGAGCAGCGCGAAGAGAAACGCTCCCACGACGTTGCTGGGAAACACAATGGCCCATAAGCGAAGAGTTCTCCAACCATGACGGCGCTCTGCGAGCATCAACGCTACAGGGTAAAGGGTATTTTCTGTAAACAGTTGCGCCCGGCCGAGAATGACGGCGATGAATCCGATCGGATACAAAAGGTCGGCAACAAACCTGGCGGTTGGGCTTTGCCCCAACTTGGCGATCACAATCGATGTGCTAAGGGCGGTCAGGCCCATGGTGATTCCACCGGCCAAACCGGAAATGAAAAGGCCGACCGCTGAACGATTCAGCTCGTGGCGCGCGTTGCGGGAAACCTGCTCGTAGATCTCATCCGCGGTTGGCCGGTCCAGATCGGTTTGGGCTTGAGATCCACCCGCGGCGGCGGGCGGTTCGGGGTGCGGATTTTTTCTTAACTTGCGCAGGGGCACGAACGCTCCAATCTAAAACTCCACTGCAGGGAATCATCGGCCCGGATTTCCTGAACGCGACTCGATCCAGGGCCGCTGGGGGGCTGCGTTTAGAACTAGCGAAACCGCAGGGTCCCTCCACTACGCGGTTTGATGCGGCCACGTGCGAGGCGCCGCACGACGAGTTTCCAGCCAATGAAACCGAGGCCGGCTCGATGGTACATTCATCTTTGCCGGATTCAGCCGCAAAAACGACCTATCAGGAGGGTCCTTGCTGTCCAGAACGTCTCACGCTGTCAACTTCACGCGCCTTCACATCGTGCCCCCGATGCCCGTAATTTGGATGCTTTGCGCCTTGGTAGCTTTATCCCTTTCCTTTGCGACGAAAGCGAGCGCCGCTGACTCTTCGTCTGGCGCGGGCATAATGAGTGCGGCGGACGCGGGCAAGGTGCTTCCGGCCACGGTCTTCTTTCGCGGCCAGGCAGCAAGCGTACAAGCACGCAACTCCGGCGGAGTGAAGCTGCCCGATGGCATGTTGGTGCTCTGCGCCCTGGTGGATACTTCGGGCTACTCGACCGCGGTGCAGCAGAAATATCAGGCCTATTTCATCACCGAGGTGACTCTCGACATCAACGGGCAGACGCTTAAGCCGGGTGCCTATGGGGTGGGCTTCATCGAGGGCACAAAGTTCATTGTGATGGACGTCGGCGCGCACGAGCTCTTTACCGTGGGTGGAAATCGCGATGCCGCATTGAGGCGGCCCACGCCCTTGCAGGTTCTCGCCGATACCACGCCCGGCCACTACCGGCTCTACATCAACCGGAACTACGTTGTGTTTGCTCCCACCCCTGGAAAGTAAACGGCCGGGGCGCAACCCCAAGCAGAGACGCGTTCAGGTCAGGATGCCGGTTGTGGCGCACCAACCCGATCACACTGTCACTGCGAAAGCCGAGCTTCAGCCCGACTGCCTCGGTGAGTTTTAGTCCCTGATAAACCAGCGGCCACGGTACATGAACAAAACGCGGCTTGCTGCCCGCGGATTGAGCCAGCTGCTGCATGAGGGAGCGTAGCGGCCAGGCATCAGGATGAGCGACCGTTACCGGCTTCTGCGGCACCTTCTCCGCAGACACGGCAGCAACTATGGCCGCAGCCAGGTCATCTTCGTGCACCAGGTACTGCGCATAGCGGCCGTTGCCGAGCAGCGGGATGATGGCTCCTCTACCCGCCTGCGCTTTGAGTGCGCCGAACATTCCACCAGGACGTTCCCCATAGACCAGACCCGGCCGAATCACGACCCCGCCCTGGCGAGCCACCGCACGCTCTACGGCCAGCTTGGACTTTCCATAATATGACTCGGCCTCATCAAAGGCGCTGATGGTGGAGATGAAGACAAATCGCGGCACATCCGCTGCCCGGGCCTGCGTCGAGGAGGCGAAGGGAACCCTGCACATTCACCCGCTCCAGGTCACGCGGGCGCACCAGGCGCAGATCCCAGGCGGCATGCACGACCGCCGATACCTCGCGCCGTCGCAGTTCCTCGCAGAGAGCATTCGGCCCCGAACCAGACGCTTCGTCAAGTGACCAGCGAATCTCGTCCGCGGCCAGCTTCTCCCTTCGCGACAAAGAGATTACGGTCCAGCCCGCGGCGGTCAGGCCGCGACGCAAAGCCGAACCCACATACCCATGGGCGCCGGTCAATGCACAGACCTTCCCGTTGCTGCTCATGCGTAAAGCTCCCATTCGTCACCGATACGGTGCGCATTGGCCATCGCGGTCAGCGTGATGGTAGTTGCGGGGATCGAAGGGAAGATCGACGAATCCACCGCATGAATGCGGCGCAGGCCCGCCGGCCGCCCAAAAACATCCGTCTCCAATCCTTGGGGATATTGCCGCATGGGCAGGCTGCCGCCGCCGTGAAAACCCCGTCCGGGAGCGCCAACCCGCAGCTGCGACGGCAGCGGTACAGCGCGGAGGTCACCCACCATGGTGAAGAGTTTGCGGATGAGCGCGCTGATCTGCCGCCTGGTTTCCGGTTGCTCCGTGGCCGAGACGTGAAGCAGATCCTCTCCCGAGCTTTGCCGGCGGAGCTCGATCGAAAGGCGGCCTGACTGCGACGAGTGCAAATAGCCCTGAAACAAGAGCAGGCGTGAAAGCAACGCGGTCGTGGCCAGGACTCTACCCGCCCCCCACAATGCGGAACGCAAAGCGACCTCGAAAAGATCGTTGTAGGTGTAAGTCTGCAGGTGGACCGTGTAGGGGCTTACCGCTCGATCATCGATTTCGAGAAATAGTTGGGCCAGCGTATGCAGAGACTCGGTGCGCACCCCGGCCACGCCCCGAAGCCGCAGCAAGGGCAACAGGAAGTACTGCGAGTCCGACGCCGGGGTGGCGCAGTCGTACATGTCAAGCGAGCGCAAGAGCAGTGCCGTGGTCTCGAGAAAGCCGCATGCCAGGTAAACGCGCTCGCCCGTAAAGCTTTGGGCTGTTTGTCCGGGCAAGCTCTTGCCGCTTATTTTCACCTGGTCCCCGATTTCCTCGACTCGCCTCGCGTGAAAGCCGGAGACATAGCGAAAGTCCGGATTCTGTTGTAGTTGCCCCAGCGTGGTGCGCGTGGAATAGATCAATTGGTAGGGGCAGCCGTACATGCAGAGCCCGCAGTGGGCGCAATCGTGACCATTCTGCCGCGCGTGCACGGCGATACGAGCCGCTCCGTACTGGACTCCCTTCGCAGCCAGGCTGCTCGCATGGCACTCCATGTCGTGAAGCATGGCAGCGGCCTGTCGGCTCATTTCGAGTGGCTCGTAGCTCTGGGCATAGAGGGGAAACTGCTGCTCGAGCCCGTCCCGGCGAGCGGCTAAGGGCATAAATTCAAAGACTGAGCGGTAGTGCCTGGCCAGCCGATTTCCATCGATGGGCCAGTCTTCCATGTCGCTCTGTCGATACGGCAGCACAACAGATCCCCATACATTGCTGAAGCCACCCTGGGCATAGGAGGTGGCGACGCTTGCCTTCTCCAGTTTGATTTCTGTTGCACCGGGAACGCCGCGATAGGGGAAGTCGGAACCGTAGACCAGTTTGGCGGGGATGCCCCCGGTATCAGCTCCCATTCCTTCCTTCAGGAATGCGCGCTCGCCCGGCCCCCATTGCTGCGGCGGAATGGACTGCAAGGCTATCAGCTGCCGGCTCCGCCCAGCCTCCAGCTCCAACCCCGCATCGAGCAGCGTGACCTTCCGCCCCTGGCGCAGCAACGCGTATGCACACGATACCCCGCTAGGCCCGGAACCAATGATGTAGTACATGCTCAGAGATGCCTTATGCTCTTACCAACTGCTCTTTTATCCTAGAGCCTGGGAAATATCCGTCTTGCTTGAATCATCGCATCGCCGTTGTGAAGTCAGCGTCGTGATCCCCTGCCTCAACGAGGCGGAAACGCTCGCCAGCTGTATCGAGAAGGCGCACACCGCCATGCGCGAAGCCGGTATCGATGGAGAAGTGGTGGTTGCCGATAACGGCAGCACCGACCGCTCACCAGAGATTGCGATCGCTTTCGGGGCCCGCCTGCTCTCCATACGCCGCCGCGGATACGGGGCGGCGCTCATGGGGGGATTCTCCCAGGCCTATGGCCGCTACCTCGTCATGGCCGATGCCGACGCCAGCTACGATTTTGCGCATGTGCCCAGATTTGTTGGGCCGCTGCGCCACGGCGCCGACCTGGTCATGGGAAACCGCTTCAAGGGCGGCATCGCTCCCGGCGCGATGCCCTTTCTGCACCGCTATTTGGGCAATCCGACCCTGAGCTTTCTAGGCCGGCTCATCTTTGGCGCCAAATGCGGCGACTTCTATTGCGGCATGCGCGGCTTGAGCAAAGAGGCCTTTGAGCGTATGCACCTGTGTACCACGGGCATGGAGTTCGCCAGCGAGATGGTCGTCAAGGCCACCCTGGCGGGTATGCGCGTGGAGGAGGTGCCCACTACTCTCTCGCCCGATGGCCGCAGCCGTGCCCCGCATCTCCGCACTTGGCGTGACGGCTGGCGCGGCCTCCGCTTTCTCTTCCTCTACAGCCCGCGCTGGCTGCTTTTCTACCCTGGCCTGCTGTTGATGGCGTTGGGGTTGGGCGGCACTTTGTGGCTGCTGCCGCACCGGCGTTACATCGGCGAAGTCTCTTTCGACGTGGACAGCCTGGTCTATGCCCTGGGCGCAATTTTGATCGGCTTTCAGGCGATCGTCTTTGCCTGTTTCGCCAAGTTGTATGGCGTCATGGCCGGTTTGCTCCCGCGGCGCCCCTGGATTGAAAAATGGCTGCGCCACGTAACCCTGGAGCGAGGCTTGGTCCTGGGAGCGTTGCTGACCCTGACCGGCCTTGCCGCGACGCTCTACGGCGTGCAGTTGTGGCGTCTCACCGGCTTTGGTGAGTTGAACACCAGCGGGATGTTGCGCATCACTCTGCCCGCCGCCTGCGCCATGCTGCTCGGCGTCGAGGTCGCCTTTGCCAGCTGCTTTCTAAGCATCCTTCGCCTGGGCGAGACGGAGAGCCGGACCCGGAGAGACCATCTGCACGACGAAGGCTGAACCCATTGCAGATAAGTGCACATTCGCTCTATGTGCTCGAGTTCGTCGTTGCGCTGCTTAGCCTGCTTCTGGCTTTCCGAGCGCCTCGCGTCAGTCTGCGGGTCTATTCGGTTACCGTTCGCCACTTGCGGCGCATATCCAGACACCCTTATCTCTCTGCTCTGCTGGTGGCAGCGCTTCCTTTGCTGCTGCGCTTCGCCCTGCTGCCCTGGATCCCGGTTCCCCAACCGCAGATCCAAGAGGAGTTCAGCTACCTGTTGGGTGCAGATACCTTTGCCCACGGCCGTTTGGCCAACCCCACGCATCCCATGGCGGTCTTTTTCGACAACATTCAGTTGATACAGACTCCTCACTACGCCTCCGCGCGGCCGCCGGGTCAGGCTGTCTTCCTGTGCCTGGGCCAGGTGCTTTTCGGGATGCCCTGGCTGGGCGTCTGTTTGAGTGTGGGGCTGATGTGCGGGGCGTTCTACTGGATGCTGCGCGCGTGGACCCGGCCTGCCTGGGCTCTGCTGACCGCCGTTATTTTCGCCATTCGATTCGGCGTCTCTACCTACTGGACCAACTCCTATTGGGGCGGGTCGGTGATCGCGCTGGGCAGCGCGTTGGTAGTGGGTGCTCTTCCTCGCTTGCTGAGCAGGCAGAGAATGCGCGACGCATGGTGGTTTGGCGCGGGGTGCTGCCTGCTTGCTTCCACCCGGCCGTTTGAAGGCCTTGCGCTGGTATTGCCGGCGGCGATCGTGCTGCTGGCGTGGTGGATAAGGTCAGAGGACTGGAGGGAACGCCGCTTCCGCCTGGTACGCACCCTGCTGCCCATCAGCGGCATGCTGTTTGCCTTCTTTGCCTGGCTCGCTTACGACAATTTTGCCAGTACAGGGCACGCGGCCGTCTCCGCATACCAATTGTGGCGGCAACAGCAGTCGGTAGTCCCTTCCTTCTTGTGGCAACCGCTCCGCAAGACGGTGCCCACCTATTACTCTCTGCAAACCCAGCAGTTCAATACCGTCTGGGAAATGTCCTACTGGAGCCACCTGCACCAGAATGTTGCCCTTGGAATCCTGCACGTGGCTGAGCGGCCGATTCAATTTCTGCAGATCTTCCTCCGGCCACTGCTGCTATTGCCGTTCCTCGTCCCGCTGCTCATTAAGAGAGACCCTGCCTCAAAGCGGCGCATGGTGACCGACGGGCTTTTTGTGGCTATTGGTCTGCTTGCTATTCTGCTCGGCCACTCCTTTCCAGTGACGTTGATCTGGTATGCGTGGGCAGCATGGCTGCTCGCCCACGCGCGCTTAAAACCAGGTTTGCGTCTGCTTATGGTTATGCTCCTTTGCGGAGCGTTCTGCTCCCTGCTCACCACCTTCCACATGCCAACCTACGAGGCCCCATTTGTAGCGCCAGCCTTTGTTCTGGTAGGCGTGGGAATGCGCTCTTTGGCAACGTGGCGCCGACGAGCAGGGACGGGCAGAGCGATCGTGGTGAACCTGTCACTGGGGTGCGGCTTACTCTTCCTGGTGTACACGCTGTTGGCTGTTTTTCACTTCCACGTGGACGGGGAGTCACCTTTCAACTGGTCCTCCTACGAGAATCGGCTTGAGGCGCGGGCTGCCGCGCAGAGATTTCTGGAACAACAGCCTGGCAACCAACTGGCGATCGTCCGCTATGGACCCGACCATGATGTGCTCTACGAATGGGTGTGGAATCTGGCCGACATAGACCAACAGAAAGTGATCTGGGCGCGCGAACTGAAGCCGGCTTGGAATGTGCAGCTGCTGCGACATTATCCGGACCGAAGGGTTTGGCTAATCGAACCCGATGCCGCACCCAGTGGGGGGCCCGGCGCAGCAGCGATGCCGGCACGCATCAGCGCCTATCCGGTCGCCGGCCTGCCGAAGCAGGGCGACCCACTACCGGATATGGCCGAGAACAAGTGATCGGTATTCTCTCCCCGGCGCAAGGACGGTACCTCCACTAAAGGTTGTAGACGGAAGGGGAGCGGATTTCCGCTGAATCCGTCGATAATCTGAGGAACGGAAAGAGGTTTTGCTTGGTCCCCCCCGCCCCTGCCAATCCGCAAATCGAGCATTCCAAAAAATCGCCAGCGGATCTACTCGGCGGCGTCAAAGCCACTAGCAGTTTCCTGCGCACCTTCGGTTTTCATGTGCTTGCCGTGCTCCTGGGTATAGCGCTGGCCTTTATGTAGGAAATACATAAGATTCACACGCCAGCGGGTGTCGGGCAAGCGTCCAGGATTTTGACGACTGTGGACCGCAACCCGCCCGGGTTGTTCAGCTCCACCTGGTACGTCGGTGATCCCAGGTGCCGCTCTTCTGCTGAGCGGATGGTCAATATCCTGCATTCAGGATGCAAATGCAGAGCCTGGTCGATCAGGCTTCTTCCCACCTTCTCCTGCACGGTTTGACAGAAGATCAATAGGTCGTAGGGTCGCGCCAGGATGGCTTCTTCTGCTGCCCGTGAACTCGCGGCCACTATGTACCAATCCCGCAGCAGCTCGGCGCGTGTATGCAAAAGAACCGGGTCGTCTCCCACGATCAAGATCGATGCTTTCACGTTCGCCTCCTTATCGAGCCGTCATTGCCGCGTGCCCAACCAAAGACTGGAACTATAAGAATGGACGCAGATGCCGCCTCGAATGTTTGCGGGGGAACAAAACCTTAACGTCCAGGAACAGCGTGCAGGAAAATGAAAATTGCGCATATTTTCCTTCCAGCCCGGCAGGCTCGTTCTACACTCGTAGCACTCTATGCGTTGGACTCCTGGTGGTCTTAGCAGCGACGTTGAGGATCGGCGAGGCCAGTCGGGCGGCGGCTTCGGCGGGGGCGGGCTTGGGATCGTGGGCTTTCTCATCCTGCTGGTCGTCAGCCTGGTTACCGGCCGAAACTACATTGGCGCTTATTTTTCGGGCGGTGGTGCGACCCACGTGCAGCAGAGCGCGCCGCGCGCTGCGTCTCCGCAAGAAGACCGTTCCGCACAACTGGCCTCTTTTGTGCTGGGTGATACCCAGGACACATGGACGCGGATTCTTGCCCGAGAGAATATCCGCTATCCGCGGGCGAAGCTGGTCCTTTTCCGTGACTACACGCAGTCGGGATGCGGTGCCGCACAATCGGCGACCGGCCCCTTCTACTGCCCGGCAGACCAGAAGGTGTATCTCGACCTCGGATTCTGGGATCAGCTGAAGCAGTACGGTGCATCCGGGGAGTTTGCCCAGGCTTACGTAATTGCACATGAAATTGGGCATCACGTACAGAATGTGCTGGGCATCGAGAGCAAGGTGCGTGCTATGCAGCAGCAGAACCCGCGGGCACGCAATCAGCTATCCGTCGCGATGGAGTTGCAAGCGGACTGCTTTGCCGGAGTGTGGGCGCGCTCCACGGCCGAACGGCAAATCCTCGAACAAGGGGACGTGCCGGCCGCCTTACAAGCCGCAGCCGCAGTAGGCGATGACCGGATGCAGAAGATGGCCCGGGGGTACGTGACCCCCGACTCATTTACCCACGGCTCGTCGCAGCAGCGCGTGGGATGGTTCAATCGCGGCCTAAACAGCGGCCAGGTGAGTGCCTGCAATACCTTTTCCGCCGCCGGACAACAACCGTAGCTGTCGTCAGAGCCGGGCGGCGACAGCCTTGGTTTCGGTGTAATGCTCCATGACTTCCTTGCCCATTTCGCGGCCCCAGCCGGATTGCTTGTAACCGCCGAACGGCCACGCGGGATCGCCGTAATTATGGGCATTGATGCAGACCGTGCCCGCCCTGATCTTGCGGGCCATCATGTGGGCTGCCTTCAGGTTCTGCGTCCAGACGCTTGAGGACAGGCCATATTCAGTGTCATTGGCGAATTTCGCGACTGCGTCCAGGTCGGCATCGTCGAAGGATTGAACGCATACCACCGGACCAAAAATCTCTTCGCGCACCACCTTCATGTTGCGATCTGTCCGGGCCAGCACCGTCGGCTCCACAAAGTAACCCTGGTTGCCCTTGGCCTTGCCGCCGGTAACGACTTCGGCGCCTTCCTTCCGTCCCGAATCAAGGAAGCCGGTAACGCGGTTGTGCTGCTCCTTCGAGACCAGCGGTCCAAGATTGACCGACGGATCAAGACCATGCCCGATCTTGAGCTTGCCCGCCTCCCTGGTGACGCCTTCGACGATCTTGTCGAAGATCGACTTGTGGGCGAACAAGCGCGAGCCCGCTGTGCAGCACTGGCCCTGGTTGTAGAAGATGGCGCTGGCTGTGCCGGCGATGGCGAGTTCGAGATCCGCGTCGGGGAAGACGATGGCGGGCGATTTGCCGCCCAGTTCGAGCGAGACGCGCTTCAGGTTGCCGGCCGCTGCCTTAACGATCAGCTTGCCGACCTCGGTCGAGCCGGTGAAGGCGACCTTGTCGACATCGGGATGTTCGGCGAGGGCCGCCCCGGCCGTCTCCCCAAACCCAGTGACGATGTTCACTACGCCGTCGGGAAAACCGGCTTCAGTAATCAGTTCGCCCAGGCGAATAGCGGAGAGCGGAGTCTGCTCCGCGGGCTTGAGCACGATGGTGCATCCCGCGGCCAGCGCCGGCGCCAGCTTCCATGCCGCCATCATCAGGGGAAAGTTCCAGGGGATGATCTGGCCCACGACCCCGACCGGTTCGCGCATCGTGTAGACGTGCCAATTGCCTGGCGAAGAGACGGGAATCTGCTCGCCGTTGAGCCGCGTTGCCCATCCCGCCATGTAGCGGAACATCTCGATCGAGCCGCCGACATCGTCGCGGCGCGCGTTGGTAACGGGCTTGCCATTGTCGAGCGCTTCCAGTTCGGCGAGCTCGTCGGCGTGACGCTCGAGCAGGTCGCCCATCGACCAGACGAGCTTTTGTCTTGCGGCAGGCGAGATCTTGGACCACGGGCCTGTCTCGAAGGCCCGGCGCGCGGCTGCGACCGCGAGATCGATATCCGCCTTATCTCCTGCCGGGACGTGGGCGATGATTTCCTCGGTCGCGGGATCCTCCACCGCAAAGGTTTGGCCGCTGCGCGCGTCAACCCATTTGCCGTCGATCAGCATTTGATGTTTCTTGGCCATGAATGCGGCCGCGGCTGCACCGAGCGCAGGCTTGTGTATCGCGGACGTCATCGCTTCATCGGTTGTAGGCATGGGACAGCTCCTTGCAGTGGCAATTCTCTTGCGGATAATGGTGCCCCGCTTGCCGAGGGATGTCAATGAAGCGGGGACCGGCGGTGCGGTGACGATCGAACTAGTGTTTCATTTTCAAGGCGGCGGCATCGAAGGTCGTGACCTGAGCGGCCATCAGGCCATCCTTGGTCTCATAGGCATCGGCTCCGCGATAGGGTTCTGCAAGAAACGGAGCATCGGCCCGCCACTGAACGTTGATCACGTCGCCGACCACGAACGTGTGCTCCGTGGTGATCTTCAATCCGCAGGTTCCCCCCTGAGCTGGCGGCTTCACAATCTTGGCAAACATCTCGCCCACTGCCTGGCGGCCGCGCACCGTCACTCCGTTGGGAGCAAAGAACTCCACATCGTCGGGAAATTGAGCCATAAGACGCTTCCAGTCGCAGGAACTGAACGCCGCCATATGCTCGGCCACGACTTTGGCTGGAGTCGGTTGACGAACTCGCGCTGGCAACGGGCTGGACTGCGCCATTCCCCCAGGCATAACAACGATGGCAGCCGCGAACACGGCGGCAGCGGCAATCGACTTTATTTTGGCGTGACGGGAAGGAAAATTCATTTTGCGATTATTGCACCCCGCAGGATAATTCGTGGCTGCGCTTTTCCGAGAGTTCTTGAGACCTAATTATTTTGTATCCAACGGTGCTGTGAGTCCTCGAAGAACGGGTTCTGCAGCCTGATCGAGAGATCGCCTTTGTCACTGCACTGCATGCAACCGGAGTTCACGCCGAAAGGAAGTCTGACGTCGTCGAACGCTGCGCAAATTGTTAATTTGTGGTGGAGCTAAGCGGGATCGAACCGCTGACCTCCTCGTTGCGAACGAGGCGCTCTCCCAGCTGAGCTATAGCCCCACAATGATGGGAACAACCAGCATCAGTTTAAAGCATTTTGCCGATTAATGTGATGCGAGACGGCCTTCGAGGCCGCTGAAGAGCGCGTCCACATGGGCATTGGGAATCTGGCCTTGCGCCATTCCAGGCGACCCGCCTCCCCGCAGACCATAAGCCGCAAGCGCCTCGCGCAGCAGGCTGCCGCAATCGACCTTTGCATCGGCGCTGGCCGCCATTACCACCCGGGCCGGTTCCTCCTGGGTGGAGGCCAGCAGCGCACAGGTATCTCCGGCCGAGGCCACCAGCCGCGACGCCAGCAACTTGAGATAGTTGGCATCATGGTCGGTAAAGGTCCTGCGCAGCACTCTTCGGCCCTGCCCGGGGGGATACTCCAGCAACAGCATCGAGGCATGGTAGCCGGCCATCTCTTCGGTGAGTTTCTGGCGCGCCTTGTGGGCCGCCTTGCCCTCCGCCAATAGCCGCTCCACCGCCTCCGCAACCTCGAGACGACCCACTGACAGCGCGGCAGCAGCTCGCGTAAGCGTTGCCAGATCACGCCGGGCGGTCACCGCTGCGCGCATGCCGCAGACAAATTCGACTCGAATTCCCTGCCGCATGCGTTCGGTTCCGCGGATCAGCAGGCCACCTATCTGGCCCGTAGCGCGCACGTGGGTTCCACCGCAGGCGTTGAGATCGATTTCGTCGATCTCAATCAACCGGATGTCTCCTTCCCTTCCTGGCAATTTATGGAGAGTGCCGGCGGCCAGCAGCATCTCCGCTTCGGCCCGCGGGATGGTGCGCATGGTGACCGCGCGATCTTCGGCGATGATCTCGTTGGCCGCATCCTCGATCCGCTCTAATTCCTCCGGCGAAATGGCTTCGCGGGCGAGATCGATGGTCGAGGTTATCTCGCCCAGGTGGAAAGAAACGGTCGCTGCGCCCAGCTGGCGATAGACCACCGCGGATAGCAAATGCTGACCCGAGTGCTGCTGCATGTGGTCGCGGCGACGGCTCCAGTCGACATAACCACGCACCGCGGTTCCGGCCAGCAGGGGCTTCGGCGTGGTATGCCATACCTCACCCTGCTCGTCCTCCTCTACTGCGAGGATGGGCGCTTCCAGCAGAGCGCCGCCCGAAGATGTCGCCGTGAGCATGCCGGTGTCATGGGGTTGACCGCCGCTGGTGGGGTAAAACGCGCTACGGTCCAGGGCGATTTGCCACAGCGACCGCCCCTGGTTCCGGGAAACCTCGCGAATGTCGGAAACCCGCGCCTCGAAGGAGGACAGTGATGGGTCAGCGTAGTAGAGCCGGTCAGACATGCTGCACGTTATTCTATCTGGGAGCACCGCGTGCCCCCGGATTTCCTGTGGAGCCGGTTGGCGTTGATGCACTTCATGCGGCTTTCCTTAATGAAAGCCGCACATGCGGTCGTGGCCAGCGCAGCGTACAGGAAATCCGGGTCCCGCAGCGGGCGCTACAAGGGGGAGATTCACGTTGTCTTTTAGCAAAGCGGGAGCATTTTTCTCGAGCGTCGCGCTTCTGTTTGGCCTCGGGGCTGCGTCCGCGCAGCTACCCAGCTCTATGTGCACCGATCTACTGGAGAGACAGGACGCAAAAGCCGTCGCGGCATGCAAAGCGCAGCTCGATGAGGCCGAAAGCGGCCCCGCCACCGAGCATATGGCGCGCATCGTGGCCGACGACGAATATGGCGTTGCCCTGCTGGCCATTGCGCACCAGCCAAAACAGGCGCTGGACGTTTTCGACCGCGGGATCGCGCTCCTGCCGGAAAGCACCGTCAAACCTGACAGTTTGCAGTGGGCAGTAGCCTTCTGGCACCGCGCCACTGCCTATCAGCAACTGGGCCAGTGGGAGCAAGCGGCCAGCGATCTGGGGACGGCAGAGGATACCCTGAGCAAGGGGATCGCAGGGGCCGTCGGGAATGCGGGGCTGGCACAGCATCTCACGCAACTGCGCCAGCGCGTCCGGGGACAGCGCGCGGATGTCCTGGACCGCCTGGGTAAGCACAGTGAGGCACAAAGCCTACGTGCTACACAATAGTGCTATTAACCGGGGGCTACGTAAATACCACTCCGGTTTGCCCATCCGGCATAATCAATCTGTAGGTTTATGCCCGGGATGAAGGCTATTATGCGCGTTCGCATCTGCTGTTGCGTGGCCCTGCTCATGATTGGAAGCCAACCGCAATTCCTGCTCCGTGCACATGCGTCAGGCCAACAAAAGGCGGGAGAACCAAACGCCCCGCCCCCCTCTCCACTGAGCAGCGACGACAAGGCCAATGAGTTGAGTGACCAGGTGGGCAAATTGATGGTGAAGTGCGTGAATCTGCTCACCGCCCAGGATCCTCTCTCACTGGATTACTGCAAGCAGCAACGCGATCTGGCCGACCAATATCCTCCCCGGCAGCGCATGGTGGATAAAATGTTGGCGCACGACGAATATGGGATCGCCCTGGCGGCCTTCGACCATAAGAAGGAGGCGCTGGAGGAGTTCGACCAGGTGGTCGCGCTGGTGCCCAAAGCCGTAAAGCCGGGGTCGCCGGAGTGGAGCACTGCTTACTGGCATCGAGCGATGATCTACACCCAGCTGGGCGAAATGGATAAAGCCGACCGCGACTATCGAGCAGCGGAAGCGAACTTCCGCAAGGCGTCCTTTAACTCGGGGGAACCATCGGCGGAGAAGAAGCGGCGCGCCATTCTGCGCCAGCATGCCGCCCTATTGCAGAAGGAAGGCAAGACTGAGGCGGCGCACCAGTTGCTGGAAGAGGCGGCGAAATAGGCAGTAATGACGGAAGAAGCATCCCCTACAGAAAAGCCGCGGATGAAAAATATCCCTCGTGATGTGGAGCCCTACTTCATTGCGTTTCTACTCAAGGGCGAGCGCTGGAACGATACCCTGGGCGCAGACGTGGCCGACCTGGTGCCGCGCCAGCTGGCGTTCATACGCGAACAGGTGCAAGCCGGGCGCTATTTGCTGGCTGGTCCGATTACCGATGACGGGCCGCTGGTAGGGATTTCGATCATCGCCGCCGGCACCGCCGCAGAGGCGTTGGCGATCGCCACCGCCGATCCTGGAGTACAGGCAGGACGATTGAGGGTGGAGGTGCACCCAGCCTTTTTGCCTTCGCTGAAGGAATTGAAAATCAATTATTCCTGAGGCATTTCACTGACGCCGAACTCCATCAACGAAGCGCGCAGCTAAACAGGCTGCGGAAAAAGTCTACACCGGGCAGGAAAGCAATCCCTAAGACCTCAGTCCCGCAGGGGTCTGCCTCTCGTTCCCTAACCAGTGACGGGTGGTCTGGAGAGAGCTTTGACCGCTTGCTTTGGCTATAGGGAAAGACTCTAGCGGGGGCTCCTCTAAACGGCGGTTATCACGCAGACTCTAAATCCCGACGTATTCTCAATCGTTTACGGCCCGACGTCGTGCCCCGATACAAAGCATGAGTTTTCCGCAAGCTGTAAAGCCGTGCCCCTTCGTTCATAGGGCTTCTCCGCAGCCGGGTTAGCTCACGCCACCCGGTGGTTCGGGCACCTTTTCCTTTTCGAGGCGCCGCACAGCCGCAGCCACCGCCTCCTGGTAGCGTTTCGGCTTTTGCGGCAACAGCGAGTGCTCGATGGCCTTCCTGTATCCGCCGGAATAGATCGCATAAAAGACCGCAAGCGCGCACCCAACCCCCAGGGCAAAGCCGAAGAAATACCCCAGCATGATGTTGTAAAACACATCCATGGTCAGAGTCCGCCTTGCACGGTTGTCTTCGGCCGCGCACGGTGCAGAACAGGCGGCCCACCCCGGCCCCACTCACTGGGATCCCATCGAATCGGGCTGAGCTCGTGGTCGCGATGGCGAAAGGTTATCGGGCGCGGCGGTTGGTGGGGCCCCATTGGGTCAAACGTAAGGACGATCTGGCTACCGCTCTGCATCCAGCGGCCATGCTGGGTCACGCTGTCTTTGCCAATGTAAAGCGTGTCGAAAACGGCGGTGCCGTCCGAAGCCAGGTTGAGGGTGAAGACCCGTTTGGCCGCATCTGCCGCCGGGGCGTGACCCTGGTAAGTACCAGCAAGATCAGCTCCCTGCCGCCAGACAAAGCCGACGGTAGCCTTCCCGGCCGCCGCGTTCGGCAGTTGTGCTCCGGCGCAAGGGGACATAATGAGCCAGCAAAGCGCCACCAGGGTACCCGAAAGCTGGGGATGGACGCGAAGAAGTCTTGAAGCAGCGGCGTGCATGACGAATGATCATAGATGCCGTCTGCATACCCGGTCAGCAAGAAATCGACAGTAGATGTCAATCGGGTGGGCGGAAACGGGTGGCGAGCGGAAAGGGCGTATGATGCGTCTCTATATGCGACAGTCTCTCCGTTCAACACACGGCGCCAACAACCGCTATGGGAACCGTTGAAGGACAATTCGTCGGATGGCTGGAGGCCGAGGCAGTGGCCAAACCAGAGCAGGATACGCACGCCCAGGTGACCGCCCTGGTAGAAGAGTATTCCACCACCCTTTACCGCGTGGCCTATTCGGTCACGCGCAACGCGGCCGATGCGGAAGATGTGGTGCAGGAGACTTTCCTGCGCGTTCTGCGCCACCGCAATAAGCTGGCTGAGGTGCGCGACTATCGCGTCTGGCTGGTTCGCATCGCATGGAACCTTGTCCTCGACCGCAAACGGCGCGCCAAAACACGGCCGCAGGCGGACGATTTTGAAGACCTGGCGCGGGTTCTGCCGGCGGGCGAGCTGAGTGCGGAAAAGATGGTGATCACCGCCCAGCGTCATGCGCGGATTCTTCGTCTCATCGATACTTTGCCGGCAAGAGAGCGCGAAGTATTGCTGCTTTCCGCGGTGAAGGAACTTTCGACCGTAGAGATAGCCCTGGTACTTAAGACAACCGAATCGACCATCCGCTCCCGGCTCTACCGTGCGCGACACGCGCTCGCGGCCTTGCTGGAGCAGGAAGGGACATTGCAATGAGCATGCATTCAGAAATCGACGAGACGCTGCGTCGGCTGGGTAGTGTTGAGCCTCCCCCGGGTTTGGAGCGGCGCGTCAACCTCCGGCTACGAACTCCACGCAAGGGCTTTTCCGTTTCGATGATCCAGGCCATCTCCGCCTGCGCCGTGGCGGCGGGCGTTGCCCTATCCGCTGTAGCGCTGAACCCTGCTCTGCGCAACCTGGTGCTTCACCACCATGCCACCCAACAAAGCGGGCCGGTGGCCGGCGCGCCCCGCGTGGTGGCCCCAGCGGCCGGAGGATTCGGGACTGCTTCGGCGGTGCACGTGCCCGTGGAGCCGGTTCCGGTACAACCCACGCCCGTTAACCAGGGACGCGGGCGGTCCAGGTCGGGCCGGGCAGTGCTCCCAAATGGGACCCCGACGCCGCTGCCGCGAGGCGTTGCGGCGCCCCACGCTCCCGTCCCCACTGCCGGCGCTGCTTCAGCTCCCGACTCGGCTCACTAATTCGCGCGCCCTCATCAACGCGATCGTAAGCGGGCTAAAGCACTGCCTCGATCACAACGTGAACCACTGCCAGCACCACGGCTCCAATGAAGGCGGCGCCGAAGCTCGCGATCTGCAGTCCCGGAGTGATCTTGCTCGCCAGGATGAGCATGAACGCATTGATCACTAAAAACAGCAAACCCAGCGTGAGAATGGCGAAGGGAAAGGTGATCACCTTCAACAGCAGACCCAGCGTCATATTCAGAAAGCCGATCACCAGGACTGCTACCAGAGCTGAGGGCAGGCTCACTACCCGGAAGCCGGGAACGATATACGTTACCGCTAACAGGGCCAAGGCGCCTAGAACCCACTTCAAAAGCAAATTCACCATCGTGTTGATTTCCTTTCGCACCAGAAACCCGTGATCCTGTCGAGTGGAAACGAAGGATTCAGGGAAGCTTTTCGTTGTAACAGCCTACGCTAAGATGAGCAGTAAGGGGCAAGATATGCGCTCGAGCCCATGGCTCGCAACGAGTGCTTTGGTAGCCGCGTTGGCAGTGTTCGGCGGGCGGGGGGTTGTGCTGCCTCCGCGAGCCTCGGCCGCAAGCGAACAGACGGCGATACCCGATGCCGCGACTATGCTGCGAGAGGTGGAGGCTCATCAGAAGCAGCTGGACAAAATTCGGGAGAACTATACATTCCGAGCGGTGCAGACGACCCGGCAACTGGACAGCAGCGGGAACACGAAAAAGGTCGAAACCGAAGAGCACGAGGTCTTCTTTGTAAACGGACACCGGGTGGAGAAGCTGGTGCGCAAGGATGGCAAGGATCTCACCCCGGACCAGGCGCGCAAAGAACAGGACCGGGTCAATAAGGAAGTGGTAAAGATCTCGCAACCGGGCTATCGGGACAACACGGAAAAAGATGACATCACGGTCGCGCGGCTGCTGCAGATCGTTTCCTTTTCCAGGCCGCGCCGCGTGAGCCTAAATGGGCGAGACACCATCGCCTTTGACTTCGCCGGCGATGAACATGCCAAAACGCACGGCCGGGACGAAGATGCACTCAAGAAAGTGAGCGGTACGGTGTGGATCGATGAAGCGGACCGCGAGGTCTCGCGCATGAGCGCGACGCTCGACGAGAATTACCATGTCGGCTTCGGCCTGCTGGCGTCAGTCGCCAAGGGCAGCAACCTGGTTTTCGATCAGGCGCTGATCCGCAACGAGGCGTGGCTGCCTACGGCGATCAGGTTGCATCTACAGGCGAGGGCCTTGCTGGTAGCGGGCATCCGGGCCGACGTCGACATTCGCTTCGACCAATATAAAAAGTTTCAAACCGACGCCGAACAGCAGCCGGGAGCTACGGTCACTGCGCCTCCGGCGCACTGATGGGCTTTTGCTACTTCTGCTGTAGCTTTTGCGCGGCGATCTGGCCGGCGGCCGATTTCGAACTCTTAAGCTGGGCGTAAAGTTTATTGGCTTCGGCGGGATTGGTCTTTTCGTAAAGCGCCGCCAATTGCAACTTGGCAGCATCGGCGGGCACAGTGTTGGTGGGTTTCGCGATGAGCTGTTGCAGAAGGACCACGGCTTGGCTACTGCGGTTGGTCTGTTGGTACAGGTTGGCCAAGGCCAGTTTGGCCAGCGACGCTAACGCGGCATCGTGCCCATCGGCGACCTTCTGCAGGGAGGTTTCCGCAGGGCCGGTCTGGCCCAGGTCTATCGCCGTGATTCCCGCGAAGTACCGGGCGGTCTTGCCCGCTTCAAATAAGCCGTACTGGTCGGCGATCTGTGCAAACTGCTGGTTAGCCAACTTCGCCCGCTCCGCGGCGGTGGCAAAGGTCTTTTGCCCGGGGGTCGGAGGCTGTCCCGGTTGGGCCAGAGGGGCGTTGTAGGTGTCCATCGCCTCGCCAAAAGCCAGCTCGGCCGCTGCCGAGCGCTTACCATAAAGCACCAATCCAGCCACCACGATGGCCAGGCAGATAACCGCGGCAATGCTGGCGGTAATTACCCTGGATCGATTCTCTTGAAACCAGTCAACACTGGTCTTGGTGGCTTCGACTAAACGGTCTTGTTTGAGCGCGTGACGTGTCTGGGTGTCCACTAATTTCCTTCAGAAGCCGGTCTTAGGCGGGGTCGCAGTTCAGCAGCGGTGACTTTTTGCCGTCTGCGAGGGCTTCTAAAGTTTAGCAGCGCCGAAGTTTGCGGGTCAAACCGGCAAACCCCGGCGCGTGCTCAGAAGCGGCCGGCCGGCTTAAGCAGCGGCAACCGGATCTTCGATCTCGCCGTTTTCGATCTTCTCCCGGCAATCGATGCAGTAAGGGGTCCAGGGAAGCGCTTCCAGCCGTTTCAGACCGATGGTCTTGCCGCAGTGAATGCATTCTCCGTAGCTACCCTCGTCGATTCTCTTGAGGGCCAGGCGTACAAGGGCCAATTGCTCGTGTCCGCTGGTGCTCTGGCTGAAAAGCATCTCTTTCTGGTAGGACTGCACGGCTTGGTCGGCAGCATCCAGCGCGCTGTCTGCTGCAACTTCGCGGCCCTGCTCCACCGCTGAGATCATGGAGTGCTCCAACTGCTTTTCCTGCCGACGAAGCGTCTGTTCGAATCGCTGTATGATTTCGGGATTATGCACCACTTTTTTAGTTGCTCCTCAACACCGTCAAAAGTTCGTACTAGTGTCGCCTAATTGGACGCAGATTTCAGGGTAAATTCTCTTTCTTTTTTAAATTTTTCTCGTTTGTTTGCTGTACCAAGCGAAGAACCTGCCCCTGGCACCCGCCGCGGACGGATAAGGACATAGGATAAGCCCTGAAATGCTAGGCTATTAGCCATGTATGAAGACTTCCATGTAACCGATCACTGGACCCGAGAAGACCTGCACTGCCGGTGGACGGCGAACGTGGTCGCCATCGCCACCCGCCACGCGGATGCGGTCGACATCCGGTTCGAGGTAAATGGCCGCCCGGTCTGGATCGCGATGCCGGCGGAGGCCTGGGTGGTGCAGAAAGAGCGCTCTGGCCATGTCATCACCGACCGGCTGGCGGCCCAGGTAGCTGGCCGCTACTTGAAGCAGGCCGCGGAGAGCGGGTACGACAACGGGCGCGAGATGTACACCATGAGCGTGGCTGAAGTCCTGGAGCAGGTTACAGCCGTCATGGAGGAAGTTGGGCACTCCACCCTGCTGCCCGAATTGCCGGTAATGCCTTCCTCTTAATCGTGCGGCCAGTCGCTGTCGGTGGCTTGTCAAGGCCCCCTCCGGGTCATTGCAACCAAGACAACACGCATTGGGTAGGACGCTCAAAATCGTTGCCGCAATGGTTGCACACGGGTAAACTCACTTACCTGAGTAGTTGCCAGGAGAGGTACCCGGATTTCCTGTACGCGGCACCAAGCAACGTCCACGTGTGCGGCTTTCATTGAGGAAAGCCGCATGAAGTTCATCAACGCCAACAAACTTCACAGGAAATCCGGGGGTACACCTCGAGTGGATTCGGTCAAGGCAACCACATTGACAGCAAAGCTGGTGGAAGGCGCCCATGTCCACAGGAACCTATCGACCCCGCAACTGGTTGAGGCGGCGATTGCCCGGGGCGAGGCCAGTCTGGCGGATAATGGCGCACTGGTGGCGCTGACCGGCGCGCGAACGGGGCGTTCCCCGCGAGACAAGTTCATCGTGCGGGATGCCATCACCAGCGACACAGTGGATTGGGGCAAGGTGAACCAGCCCTTCGATTCGACAAGATTCGAAGCCTTGCTGGCGCGGGTCGCAGCTCACATGCGGGAACGCGACCTTTACGTTCTCGATTTGTATGCCGGTGCTGACAAGCGCTACCGACTTCCCGTGCAGGTGATTGCCGAGTATGCCTGGCACGCCCTGTTCGTGAAGCAGTTGTTCGTGCGCGTGCCGGCAGAGGAACTGGCCGGCCATAAGCCTGAATTTACCGTGATTGCCGCTCCCGAGTTCGAGGCCGTGCCGGAGCGCGACGGTACCCATTCGAGCACCTTCATCATTACAGATTTCACCCGCCATATCATTCTCATCGGCGGCACGAAGTATGCCGGAGAGATGAAAAAGTCGATCTTCGGTGTGATGAATTTTCTTTTGCCCGCACGCGGGGTCTTCCCTATGCACTGCTCCGCCAACCTCGGGGTAGCCGGAGACACCGCGCTGTTCTTCGGACTTTCCGGAACAGGAAAAACCACGCTATCCGCGGATCCGCAACGGCGGCTTATCGGAGATGATGAGCACGGCTGGAGTGAAGCCGGCATCTTCAACATTGAAGGTGGCTGCTACGCCAAGTGTGTCGATCTATCCCCGGAAAACGAACCACAGATCTACCATGCGATCCGCTTTGGCGCAGTGCTCGAGAATGTAGTGATCGATAGCAAAACCGGGGCTCCGGACTACAGCGATATCCGCTACACGGAAAATACCCGGGCGGCCTATCCGGTAGAGTTCATCGCCAATGCGGTCATCCCTGGTGTGGGTGGTCATCCCAATCATGTTCTCTTCCTCACTGCCGATGCGTTCGGTGTGCTGCCGCCGATCGCCCGGCTCAACCCGGCGCAGGCCATGTATCACTTTCTTTCGGGATACACCGCCAAGCTGGCGGGAACCGAAGCAGGACTGGGCAGCGAACCGGTGCCGGAGTTCTCCACCTGCTTTGCCTCGCCCTTTATTCCCCTGGCTCCCAGCGGTATACGCGAAGATGCTGGGGGAACGGCTACAACAGCACAATGCGCAGTGCTGGCTGGTGAATACCGGCTGGACCGGCGGCGCCTTCGGCACCGGTGAGCGCATGAGCTTGAAGTACACCCGCGCCATGGTAAACGCTGCATTGGAGGGCCGCCTGGACAACGTCGAGTTCGTCACCGAGCCAGCGTTCGGCTTAAGCATCCCCCTCAGTTGCCCTGACGTGCCGGCGGAGTTGTTGAATCCGCGCAACGCCTGGAAAGACCCGCACGCTTATGATCAGCAGGCGGTCATGCTGGCGGAGAAATTCGAGAAGAATTTCGCTAAATTCGAAGCGCCCGCGGGAGTGCGCGAAGCGGGTCCTGCCGCCAGAAAACCAAAGAACTAGAAAGCCTCAGCCAGTGAGCTCTTTCCCTGCGACGGAGAACGGTTGCCCCGAGCATCCCCGGATTTCCTGTGAAGTTCGTTGGCGTTGATGAATTTCATGCGGCTTTCCTCAACGAAAGCCGCACAGGTGGCCGTTGCTTGGCGCCGCGTACAGGAAATCCGGGTATCTCGCTCGTTTTTCGCGAGATATGGGATACCACCAATGTTGACCGCTGAGCGTATCGGATGAATTGAGAGTCAGAAGGAGAGAGCAGTGGTATCCCATATCTCGCGAAAAACGAGCGAGATATGGGGCAACCGTCCTTCTTTTTGAGGAAAGATCCGAGGTGTTCTACTTAGCCATCACCACGGGAACCCGCGGCGCAACGGTGCGCCCATCATGGAAGATGGTCACAATCGATCGCGTGTTGGTGATGTCGTCGAGAGGATTGGCAGCCAGTACGATCAGATCGGCGCGCTTGCCCGGTCGCAGCGTTCCGCGCGTTGCCTCAATGCCCAGTAACGTAGCGTTGCTGCTGGTCGCGCAGACAATGGCCTGCATGGGCGTGAGTCCCGCCTGCACCATGTCTTCCAGTTCCCGATGCTCAGAGAATCCTGGAATGCGGGTGGGCATGGCGCCTGAGTCTGTTCCAAAACCGACAAGAACCCCAGCGTCGTAGAGAGTCTTCAGGTTCTGCTGATCCATGGCAAAGTCCGCTTTGTGCTGTGCGGTCTTCGGATCCTCGTTCACCTTCTTGCTGTACGCGTCGCTGGTCAGCATGGTCAGCAGCAGCGGCGAGATCGCTTCCTTGAAAAAATTAAGCTGCATGAATCCAGGATGCTCGGCGTAGATGTAAAACGATTCATCGACCGTAAAGGTGGGAATGTACCAGACACCCCGTCGTTTGATCGCGGAAATAAGCTCCTGGTCGACCGGTTTGTCGCGCACGCTGTGGGCCAGCACGTCCACACCATCGTTGACCAGCGACTTGGCGTCCGCCAGGTAGTAGACATGCGCCGCCACCCGCAGATGGTGTTTGTGCGCTTCCTCGATCGCCGCACGGTAGATCTCAGGTGACATAGCGGGTTTGGTTCCCCCCAGGCTGTCGACCCAGATCTTGACTATGTCTGCATGCCGATTGGCCATCGCGTCCACCGCGGCGCGGGCTTCTTCCGCTGTCGCCGGGCGGTAGATCTGATCAGGGGCAGCGGGCAAGGGGGGAGCGGCGTCCGGAACGCCTATACCGCGGTCTGCCGTAAAGACCGTGGCGCCATCCAGCTTGCCTTGCCGTTGCTGCTGGCGGATGGAGTAGAGCAGATCGCGGTTCACCCCCAGCGATAACATCGAGGTCACACCGTAGCTCTCGTACTGCCGTAATTCTGCGAGCACGTTTTCCGCGGTGTAAGCCGTAGCCGAGTTCTGGCCATCCTGGACCAAAGCCAGATGACCGTGAGCGTTAATCAGCCCCGGCATCACCGTGTCGCCGTGTAAATCGAGTACCCGCGCACCCGAAGGGAGCGCGCCAGCCCCCGCGTGAATGGCCAGGATGTGATCACCCTGGATCACGACCGTCGCATCTTCCAGCGGCGGGTGGCCGGTGCCATCGATCACCCGCACGTGGGTCAGAGCGGTTACGCCCAAGGACTGGTCTGGGGCCGCGGCGAGCGCTGCCATCGGCCCCAACGCGAATAACATGGCTCCTGACAACATGGCGCCTAAAACATAGTGAATGAGGCGTGCAGAAGCATGGCTGCGATCGCTCCTCTTGACATCTACGTGCCGAAATCAGCGTATGTTCCGCGGCAGACGCTTATCCCTAGGCACTGGCTCGGTAGAATGAGATACTCTCCGCAAGGTGCACCGGAAATGTGGCTCGCGCTGGCGATCATTCTCATCCTGCTCTGGGTAGGCGGCTTCCTGCTCTTCCACCTCGCTGCCTTTGCCCTGCATATCCTGCTCATTGTCGCAGCCGTGGCGCTGATCGTTCATCTCGTGAGCGGCGGCCGCCGAGTGGTTTAGCTACTCGCTGTAATGCAACAAGCTAAAGACGTCATACTCCTTGAACCGGTCACGTCCATTGAGAAAATCAAGCTCGATGGCGAAGGCTAGTCCCACAATCCTGGCCCCCAATTGACGGACCAGCTTTACCGTTGCTTCCATCGTTCCTCCGGTAGCCAGCAGGTCATCGACGATCAGTACGTTCTGCCCCGGCTCGATGGCGTCGAGATGAATTTCCAGCGCATCGGTTCCATACTCCAGGTCATAAGTCACGCGCGCTGTTTCCGCGGGCAGCTTGTTCGGCTTGCGCACGGGCACGAAGCCGGCATTCAGACGATAGGCGAGGGCGGGTCCGAAGATAAATCCCCGCGCCTCGATGCCCAGAACTAAATCCACATCCTCTACGCCGATGTAGTGCGCTGCCAGTGCGTCCACCAGGGTCGCGTAACCCTTCTTGTCCTTGAGCAGGGTGGTGATGTCGTAGAAAAGAATTCCTGGTTTGGGGAAATCCGGGATGGTCCGGATGAGAGATTTGAGAGGCTCACAGTTGATTGGGGGATGAGGCATGCGTACTTACCAGGCTCCTTCAATTCGGAACGATTCGAGTCCTTCGGCCAAGGCTTCGTCCATGTCACGCTCCTGCACCGCATCCACGCGGCTGCCGCGGGAGCCGCGTTGCAGCACGGAGCGAAGCTCGGCCAGCTTCTCCTCACTGCCCGCCACCATGATCTCTACCTCGCCGCTTTCAGTATTGCGAACCCATCCCTTCAATCCGCGAGCTCCCGCTTCCTGATGGACGAGCCAGCGAAAGCCAACTCCTTGCACACGGCCTTTGACAACGTAATAGCGGACCATAGATTTGAGCCTGTGATTGAGTGTGATGAGAAGAGCGCCTGCGGCGTCATGCTCGGGAAAGATAGGCGCCTTCGGCGGTGTCGACACGAATCTTCTCCCCTTCGTTGATGAACGGGGGCACTTGCACCACCAGGCCGGTCTCGAGCTTGGCCGGTTTGGTGACCGAAGATGCAGTTGCGGATTTCAGACCGGGCTCGGTCTCCACGACAGTCATCTCCACCGTCCCTGGCAGCTCAATGCCCACGGGCACGCCATCGAAAAACGAGACCTTGATCTGGAGATTAGGGATGAGGTACTCGATGGCATCACCCAGGGTCGCGCCCTTCAGGTTGGTCTGCTCGTAATTCTCGGTGTTCATGAAGTAGTAGTCGTCACCGTCCGAGTAGAGAAAATCCATGGGAACTTCATCGACGATGACCCGTTCGATAGGGTCCGGGGAGCGGAAGCGGTGCTCGAACATGGCGCCGGTCCGCAGGTTGCGAAGCTTGGCCTGGATGAATGCGCGCAGGTTTCCGGGGGTTCGATGCTCAACGCTAAAGACCGTGTGCAGCTCGTTATTGTGCTTGATGATCATGCCCGGACGCATCTGTGTGGCGGGAATCGCCATAAAAGAAAAACTCCTTCATCTCTTGCTGAAATGGGCGTGAACCCGGATTCCTGCTTCGTTACACTGGACGCCGCCGCGTGTGCGGTCCCGGCTGGCCGGGACCGCATGGAGCTCGCCAGCGCCACCAATACCAACAGGAATCCGGGGATCGCCTCAATAGTCGATTGTAGCTCCTGCCTGGAAGGAACGGCGGCCTGGCCACCTCTACCCTATTGGCCGAAGATTTTGGAAAAGAAATGGCCGATGCGATGGAAGAGGCCGCCTTGCTTGTCGGGTGGGGGCGCGGGTGTAGAGGCGACCTCCGGTTGCGCTGCAGACGAGCTGGCAGCCGATGGGGCTGCCTGGACGGAGGAAGCTGCCGGGGCGGGAGCGGGAGGTGCAGGGGGCGCTGGAGCCGGATTCTCTCCGTTGTAGGCAAGGGGAACGGTCACTTGGGCATGCGTTTCTCCCGCAGGGACCACTGGCGTCGAGCTTGGAGCGGGAGGCGCAGCCAATCCCTCGCTTTCTGCGATGGGAAAAGCCGTATCCGCGGCCGTAGAGGAGGGGCCGCCGACCGGCCGCCCTGGCGATGCGGGGTTGGCTGTCGTAGTCCCAGTACTGGCCACAGACGTGACGGGAACCGCCGGGCAACCGCAAGGCTCCGGTTCGTGGTCCACCACTTCGCGCAGGCTGCCGTGCTGGAAGTTGACGCGCTGCTCCGGCAGCACGCGGTAGGCTCCGCCCTCGAGTTGACTGGTGACCGTGACGTACGGCGCATTGGCGCCGTGATTGTCCACACAGGTATCTCCCTTGGGATTAACCCGGATGCGCAAGTCAGCCTCTCCCGGGCCGGAAATGAGGATGCGCAGGTCGGGAGTGAGCAGCACATCAGAATACGTGCCCACCGCGTAGTTTGCCTCGATGGCCCCGCGGTCCAGCGCCATCATGAGCGCGCTGCTCGCCGGATCGGCGATGGAGCGGTCCTTCGACAGGTGAACGCTGCTGGTGGAGCACAGTCGTAGCGAGCCGCCCCGCTCGAGCGTAATCTTCACCGCCTGCTCTCCTGCGGTGATCTGGCTGCCATTGCCCAGCTGCATCTCGCCGTGAGCGATGTCAACCGCGCCGGAGACTTGCACTTCCGTGGCCGACGTTCGGCCGATAGGCTGTTGGGCGAACAGCCGGGCGCCGGCGATGAGAAAGCCGAGCAAACAGCCGGCTAGGAGGAACCGGCCTGGCGCGAGTGGCTTTAGCTTTTCAAGCAGCATTGTCAGAGAGTGAGGAAATTCCGGATCAGGCTCTTCCCGTCTATGGTGAGCACGCTCTCGGGGTGAAACTGGACGCCCTCGATGGGAAAGCGGCGATGCCGCAAACCCATGATGGTCCCATTGCTGTGGCCGTTTTGCACGCGCGCGGTGACTTCAAGTTCTTCCGGTAGATCTTCGTCAGCAACGATCAGAGAGTGATAGCGAGTGCAGGTCATGGGACTGGAAAGGCCGGCGAAGAGATTGCGGCCATCGTGCTCCACCGGGCTGGTTTTGCCATGCATCAACTGCGGTGCGCGCACTACGTTTGCGCCGAAGGCGGCTCCGATCGCCTGGTGGCCCAGGCAAACACCTAGTATCGGCACCTTGCCGGCAAAGTGTTGAATGAGAGGAATGCTGATGCCGGCTTCCTGCGGGGTGCAAGGTCCGGGAGAAAGGACGATGCGCTCCGGCTTGAGCTCCTCGATCTGTTCCACGGTCAATTCGTCGTTCCGGCGGATGACCATCTCGGCCCCCAACTCACCCATATACTGCACCAGGTTGTAGGTGAACGAGTCGTAGTTGTCGAGAACGAAGACCATACGGGCCACTGCTTCCAGTGTAGCCCCAGCGGTAATTTTGTTGCCGGTGGAGTGGAACTGCAGGTCCCTCGGCTGCGCTCGGGATGACAAAGTGAAGGATCTTTGCTCACCTCATCACCCGCGAGTCGGATGTGGAGATCCTTCGGTTGCGGTTGGTTTGGGAACTCCCCATCCAATTCACAGGAACCCAAGGGTGGCGACCGCCCTCAACTTTGTCATCCCGAGCGCACTCCGGATTTCCTACACGCTGCACCAACCCAAGGCCGCGTATGCGGCTTTCCTAAAGGAAAGCCGCACGGGGTTTACCGACGCCACTAAGCTCGAGAGGAAATCCGGAGGTAGGCGAGGGACCTGCAGTTCCACTACACCGGCAACGAATCTACTTGTTGCCCCGGCCAGCCACGGCCCGCGCTCTTTCCACCGCCCGGACCACTGCTTTCGCCTTGTTTACTGACTCCTCATACTCTTCTTCCGGCACCGAATCGGCGACGATGCCGCCGCCCGCTTGAATGTAGCCCTGCTCTCCTTTGAGGAGCATGCTGCGGATGGCGATACAGGAGTCGAAATTTCCTGAGAAATCGGCGTAGAAGACGCTGCCGCCGTAAATGCCGCGCCGCGTCGGCTCGAGTTCTTCGATAATCTCCATCGCGCGTATCTTGGGCGCCCCACTCAGGGTGCCGGCAGGGAAACAGGCGCAGAAGGCATCCACCGCGGAGAGGCCCTTTTTCAGTTGTCCCTCAAGCGCGCTGACCAGGTGCATCACGTGGGAGTAACGCTCCACATGCATCAGGCTCTTCACCCGGACAGTGCCGAACTCGCATACCCTGCCAATATCGTTGCGTCCCAGATCGACCAGCATTACGTGCTCGGCCCGTTCCTTCTCATTGGCCAGCAACTCCTGCTCGATGCGGAGATCTTCTTCTTCGTTCGCCGAGCGCGGGCGCGTGCCCGCGATGGGACGGTACTCGACGTGGCGCTGCTGCACGCGCACCAACAATTCAGGAGACGAGCCCACCAGGCAGGTGGGCGACTTGTCCGGCTTGCCCCGATTTTCTAAACCAAAGCGAAGGAAATACAGGTAGGGAGAAGGATTGACGATGCGCAGCGCGCGGTAGATGGAGAAGGGATCGACGCCCGGCTTCAGTTCAAAGCGCTGCGAAAGCACGGCCTGAAAGATATCGCCGGCCGCGATGTACTCCTTGATCCTGGCGACGGAGGCCAGAAAATCCTTCTTGAGGGTGTGGCTGGTAACCGAGAGTTTGCCTTTGGGCGGAGCGTGCCGGCTCTTGGGGAGGGGCCGGGCCAGGCGCTTTTCCAGGCGGCCCAACCGCTGCTTGGCGTCCGCGTATGCGGCTGCGGGCTTCTGGCGGGAAAGGTCCGCCGTCACGATGAGCTGGATTTGCTTGCGCACATGGTCGAACGCCAAAACCTCATCGAAGAACATCAGGCAGGCATCCGGGATGCCCAGATCATCCTCCGCCAGCTCCGGCAAACGTTCGATCTGGCGCACTACGTCATAGGCAAAGAATCCGACCGCCCCCGAGGTAAACGGCGGCAGCCCAGCAATATGCGCCGGCTTCTGCCCGGCCAGCATGTCCTTGAACAGCGCGAAGACATCTCCCTGCAGGGATCGGGTCTTGCCCCGCTCGCTGATGGAAATCGACCTCCCGCGGGACAGGATGGTGCGATAGGGCCGGATGCCGATAAAGGTATAGCGACCCACTTTTTCGCCGCCTTCCACGGATTCGAGGAGAAAGGATTGGGGTTCATCGGAGGCGAGGCGCAAAAAGGCGGATACCGGGGTTTCGAGGTCGGCCGTCAGCGTGCGGTAGACCGGAACCAGGCTATGCGTAGCCGCCAGTTGAAGGAATTCTGCACGCGAGGGTGAAATGGTAGTGTCTGCCGGCATTCCTGCTCATACTAAATGGCCATAGCCGCGAGCACCTCAAGAGTAGAGGATTTCTCCTGAACATGGGGGTCTCAAGCAAAGCATCTCAAGCATTTGAAGCCGGTAGGCGGCTTGCCCGAGCCTCTTCGGGACGCCTATACTCGGTAGGTTTGGGGTAGTGCGAGAAATAGGTCCCGGCCAAGTGGGCGCGAAACGCGCGTAGGGCTCGCCGGGGAAAATCTTGCTGAATTCGACGCTCGATTTCACCCCGTCGATGTGCCTGCGCCGTCCCGCCCGGGCGCGAACGGCTCAACCGCGGTGGGACATGGAGGGCTGCCAAATGCAGTCCATATCTGGAGATTGGTTATGCAAACCGTATCGCTCGAGCAGGAGATTAATCCCTGGGAAGCCCAGGCTGCCCGATTTGACTTTGCCGCACGAAGACTCAACCTGGACGAGGGCCTGTGGAAGGTACTGCGCTACCCTGCACGCGAGGTGATCGTGCACATCCCGGTAATGATGGACAACGGAAGCATTGACGTATTCACCGGCTTCCGGGTGCAACACTCGATCGCCCGTGGACCGGGCAAGGGCGGAATCCGTTATTCCCCCGACGTAACCCTGGATGAGGTGCGTGCGCTGGCCAGTTGGATGACGTGGAAGTGCGCCGTGGTCAACATCCCATTTGGGGGCGCCAAGGGGGGCGTGATCTGCGACCCCAAGAAGATGTCCATCGGCGAACTGGAACGCATGACACGCCGCTACACCTCGGAGCTGATCGAGTTTATCGGGCCGGAAAAGGACGTTCCCGCCCCGGACATCAACACCAACGAGCAGACCATGGCCTGGATCATGGACACCTACTCCATGCATATGCGGCAGACGGTGACCGCCGTGGTTACAGGAAAGCCGCTCAATATTGGCGGGTCGCGGGGACGGCGCGAAGCTACCGGCCGCGGCATCGCCGTGGTCTGTGACGAGGCCCTGCGCTATTTGAATATGCAGCGCGAAGGCTGCCGGGTGATCATTCAGGGCTTCGGCAACGTGGGCTCGAACGCCGCCAAGCTGATGATGGAAAAGGGTTACAAGATCATTGGCATCGCCGAATACGACGGCGGGCTCTACAACAGCAACGGCATCGACATCCACTTGCTGCTTGAGTATCGCCAGCGCAACGGCACGGTATTGGGCTTCAAGGGTGCGGAAGCCGTGGATACCTCTGGCCTGCTGGTTTCCGATTGTGAGATCCTCATCCCTGCCGCCACGGAAAACGTCATCACCAGCCGCAACGCAGACCGCATCAAGGCACGCATCGTTTGCGAAGGCGCCAACGGCCCCACCACTGCCGTTGCCGACGAGATCCTGGCCGACAAGAAGATCTTCATCATTCCTGACATCCTGGCCAATGCCGGCGGGGTCACAGCTTCCTACTTCGAGTGGGTGCAAGACCGTCAAGGCTATTTCTGGAAGGAAGCGGTGGTGAATGAGCAGTTGGAAAGCATCCTGGCGGAGAGCTTCGGCGATGTCGTTCGCTACGCGGAAGCGCACGCGGTGAACAATCGCATCGCCGCCTATATGCTGGCCATCGACCGGGTTGCCTTCACCATTAAGCAACGCGGTATTTACGCCTGAGTTCTTGGCCAATGGGGGCTCCAGGCTGCGGGGGCCCCCGCTACCAGTACGGAAGTAACACGCCCTGACTGGTGCATAATGATGAGAAGGGCAAACGGGCCTTTCCTCAACCAGCCGAGTCTATCGTGAACCTGCCAAACTCCATCACGATGAGCCGCATCTGTTGCATTCCCTTGCTCATCTGGATGCTCTCCAGTTACTACCCTTTTCGTAGCGTTCACGGGGAGCAGGAGATTGCTGCATCCCTGCTATTCATCCTGGCCTCCATCACCGACGGGGTCGACGGATACCTGGCGCGCAAGCGCGGTCAAATCACGACGATGGGCATGCTGCTCGATCCGTTGGCCGACAAGCTGATGATCACGGCCGCCTATGTTTGCCTGGTGCAGTTCAACCCCCATCTCATGAAGGCCTGGGTGGCGGTACTGGTGATTGGGCGCGAGTTTCTGGTCAGTGGCCTGCGTTCGATAGCCAGTTCGGAAGGCTTCACGATTGAAGCCAGCGATCTGGCTAAGCTCAAGACGGTGATCCAGATCGTCTCGGTGGTGGCAGTCATTCTGGCTCACGGCTGGTATGCCTGGCATTTTGGCTGGTTTATTTTGCCGGTCGAGTGGATTGCAATCGCTGCTATCTATTTCATGGTGCTGGTATCGATCATTTCCGCGGTCGATTATTTCGTCGCCTTTTGGCGCAAGATCGATCACGCCTCCGCAGACCGGCGCTCCCAGGCCAGTTTCGTGCTCAGCCGCAGAAAAAATATGCCGGCTGCAAACAAGGTTAGTTAAGCAGCGTACGTGCAGAGAACTTCGAACCAAGGACACGGCTTTTGCAGGTTGCGGAAAAACTCTGCACAGGACAGGAAAGCAAAACCACAGGGGCTAAAGCCCTCATCAGCCCACCATTTACGGCCCGACTAAAGTCGTGCCCTGATACAAAACATGAGTTTTTCCGCCGCCTGTAAAACCCCTTGTTAATCCGGCCGTGTGCGGCACGGCCCTGATGGCCCAAACCGCGGTTCTTACGCAGACACTAAAGCCCGACCTATCTCATCCGTTTACGAGCCGACTAGGCAGCTTGCAGCAAAACTCATGTTTTGTATCGGGCACGACTTTACAGGCTGCAGCAAAACTCATGTTTTGTATCAGGGCACGACTTTACAGGCTGCAGCAAAACTCATGTTTTGTATCGGGGCACGACTCTACAGGCTGCAGCAAAACTCATGTTTTGTATCAGGGCACGACTCTACAGGCTGCAGCAAAACTCATGTTTTGTATCAGGGCACGACTTTAGTCGGGCCGTACCCAGCGCCACTGATGAGGGCTTTAGCCCCTGAGGTTTTGCTTTCCTGCCCGGTGCTCTTGAAGGTACGAGCTTCAGCCCGTGGGTAACTCGTTGTAAACCAGGTTCGGCTTTAGCCGCTGAGGGGACTCATTTCAACCCTCGCTCCCAGGCAGCAAAAGACCCCGGCTAAATAGCCGGGGTCTTTGCTTTCCAAATAACAATCGTCTTATGCAGGTACCGCATGTACATGCACCGGACGAGTCAGCCGCTGCACGAAGTGATAGGGAGGCCAGGGTCCGGAGAGTTGCATATGGCAATCCTTCAGCTGCTGGCTGGCGCTTGAATACTTGTTCTGATAGCGCTCGATACACTTGTGATCGATCAGGTGAGCGATGTCGAGCAGCATCTTGCCGGAATCCATCCTGCGGCAGCTGATCTCTTCATCGAGCGGGCTGAACATACGGTGCATCTGCACCGACACTGCCCGCGCCTTGGTCTGTCGTTCGCGTTGCCGAGTAGCACTCTCCCGCAGGCTTGACAGGTACTCTTTGCCTACCCTGTCCATGGGAACTGGAGCACCCTGTTCGCGGCAGCAATCATCGAGAAGCACTTTAAGATGCATCTCGGCTTTGCCGCGCAAACGGTCGACATTGGCAAGAAACTGCCTTTGATTGGAGCGAATCGATTTCCTCAGGGCCTCGTCATCCGCAAACACCGTACCAAAGCGGAAAGGAAGAACCGTGGATAGTTTGAAACAGTCGCTGATCACACGTGCGTGTTCGACGGCTGCCTTTTGGTCTAAATTTTCTAAAGGGTGGTGTTCGCTGACGATAACTGCTAAGTCGCTGGCTGGATAGAGGAAGATCTGATTTCCTGAGATTCCCATCACCGATTCCATTGGAATGGGTTTTCGATGGCGGCTGAGTTCAGGAAACGCCTGCTTTTCACTAATACAATAGGCATACCATGCCATAGAGAGTCACTCCACACACGCTGACGAGTAAAAGTCGCCAGCTTTTCTTTGCTATCGTGAGGCCTGGAACGACTTCGTAGGGGAGATCTGGCACGTCCAAGAAGAGGACTGCACCGAACTATCGCGTATCCTAGTCCCGCGTTAGAACAACTGGCAACAGGAAGGCGTAAGGGTTACGCCGGAAATTAGCGTCGTCGCGAAGTCGGATTTGTATAACAGTAAAAAGTGTTCATGCCGTCAACAACTGGGGATTGGTGGGGACAGCGAGCTGACTGCACTACGAATGAACCACCAGGAACGTAAGCAGCCCGACCGAAACCAGCAGAAGCACGACTAACAGGATCGCCATGGCGAACAGCCAGCTTCGGAGCGATCGGATCTCGGAGAACAGCCTGCGGCTCTCCTCCATGTTGTTCTCTTGAACCACACGCAGACGGGCCATCTGCTGCTCGATCCGTTCCAGCTGGAGCGCCTGGTTCCTGGCCTGGACCTCTAAATCCCGGCTGCCGTCCCGCATCTCGGCAATTCCCTTAGAAAGCTCGGTAATTTCCGAAGATCCCTTTAGCAGGCCTCGATCGAGCAGGGGCACGATCCGAGCCAGATAAGGCAGCAATACGCGCAATTGAAGTAGAAGTTCCCACATAGAGCGGTGCGAGCCTTTCTCCGCCTTTTCCAGCGAGAGTGGGGGTAGGGTGGGTTCAGCGACGGAATCGTCCGGCGTGCGATTTTTCGTCATGGAGGATCGGCAGGGTAGCGGCGCTGCCTTCGCTCATGGTACGCAGTTGCCCAAAACTTGCCTAGGGAGCCAGATATTCCATTTTTGGGAATCAACCGAGTAATTTCTATGAAAAAAAGTGTTGACCCTCCCTTTCGATCGAGTTAACTTCTACATGGCTTGATGAGAACGCGCCTTTCGGGCATGAATCAGAGCTATCTGGCACGTTCCTGTAGTTATCCAGCTTCAGTGAAGTGCATCGAGCGCCCGAAAAACAGAACTCCTTAGGCACAGAGGTCACAGCAGCGCGACATGCAGGCTAGTTGAGAGCATGCGCAACCTGAGACGGAGGGCCACGCCTTTCAAGAGCGCCTCCGCATAAAGGTTCCGCGCGAGGGAATTCCGCCGGAAGCGCCCGTTTTTGGGGCCAGGGAATCATTCCAGTAACTCCGGTTGGACAACTAGAAACCCAGACGAAAAAATTGTTCCCGCAAGAGAGCATTCGCGTCTAACAAATAGAAAATCGACCGACGGCCGCGCGAGGCAAATTCTTTGCCGTCTTAAATGCGCACATGGACGGTCAAAGGATGAAGGAGAATAAAGATGCGCTCTGATCTTATCTTTGGGGCACTTGCCCACGTTACGAATCGCTATACACTGTGTCAGCTGGCTTCAAAAGCCACGCGTAAGCTGCACAAGCCCAATACCCGTCTTCAGGACACCACCAATGAGGTTCTAGTCCGCTTCCACCATGAAAGCCCGGCGGCATCCTCCGCCGTTACACCGGAAGCAACCCAGCTCCAGCAGCGCCGCGCAGCGTAAGCGCGGCCCTGTTCTGGGCCTTCTCCACCCCTTTCCCCAGACATTCGAACCCGCTTGACGCTAGCAAGATTCCTGCCCGGTAAACCCCTCCACAACTTCCCCCCGTAGGTGAAAATGACCATTTCCGAGTTGAAAGAAAAAAATATAACGGAGCTCAGCCGCATCGCCCGTACCCTGGAAATCCCAGGGGCCAGCGGCCTCCGTAAACAGGATCTTATCTTTAAGATTCTTCAGGCCCAGAGTGAAAAAGAAGGCCACATCTTTGCCGAAGGGGTGCTGGAAATACTCCCCGACGGCTACGGCTTTCTTCGTTCCCCTGATTACAACTACCTCCCCGGCCCCGACGACATCTACGTCTCCCCCTCGCAGATCCGGAAATTCGACCTGAAAACCGGTGACACCATTAGTGGCAATGTGCGTCCTCCCCACGAAGGGGAGAAATATTTTGCCCTGGTGAAAATCGAGGCTATCAACTTTGAGTCGCCCGAAGAGACGCGGAACAAGATCCTTTTCGACAATCTGACCCCTCTTTATCCCCAGGAACGGATCAAGATGGAGACGGTCCACGAAAATACCAGTGGGCGGGTCACCGATCTCCTGACTCCAGTGGGTAAAGGGCAGCGCGGGCTGATCGTCGCTCCTCCGCGGACCGGCAAAACGATGCTGTTGCAGTCGATTGCCAACTCCGTGACCACCAATCATCCTGAGGTCGCCCTGATCGTTCTGCTGATCGACGAGCGCCCGGAGGAAGTAACCGACATGCAGCGGTCGGTCAAAGGGGAAGTCATCAGTTCCACCTTTGACGAGCCTGCAGCGCGCCATGTGCAGGTAGCCGAGATGGTTATCGAAAAGGCCAAGCGGCTGGTCGAACACAAGCGCGATGTCGTCATCCTTCTGGATTCCATTACCCGCCTGGCGCGCGCCTACAACACCATCGTTCCGCCCTCGGGGAAGGTGCTTTCGGGCGGCGTCGACTCCAATGCCTTGCAACGCCCGAAGCGGTTTTTTGGGGCCGCGCGCAACATCGAAGAAGGCGGTTCGCTCACCATCATCGCCACAGCCCTGGTGGACACCGGCTCGCGCATGGATGAGGTTATTTTCGAAGAGTTCAAAGGCACCGGCAATATGGAAGTCATCCTGGACCGCAAGCTGGTCGACAAGCGGGTCTTTCCCGCCATCGACATCCAGCGCTCCGGCACGCGTAAGGAAGAGTTGCTCATCCCCAAGGAAGATCTGCAGCGTATTTGGGTCCTGCGCAAGGTCCTCAATCCGCTTTCGCCGGTCGAAGCCATGGAGTTGCTCGTCGACCGTCTAGGCAAAACCCGCAACAACGCCGAATTTCTGCTCAAGATGAACTCCCTGTAGACATCCTCCCGTCCGGATTTCCATCACAAACGAGCCCCAGCGGGTTGGCAAGGGGACGCAGGAGTTTCCCTCCGCGATCGATGCCGGTTCGATGAACCGTATGCGGCACTGTGCCCGGAGTTGTAATCTGTAGATAACAGGGGGAATCGCATGGGAACAGAATCCCAGCACCGCCGCAATGCAGTGGCAGCGCTCGGAGGAGGCATGTTCCTGCTGTTGCTCGCGCTGGCTGCGCTGAATGCCTTCAACCCCCTTCCCCCATTTCTGCGCCCCCACGGGACCGGCCAGATTCTCCTGTTCACTGCGCTTTCGGTGATTGCGTTTTTGCTGCTGCTCACCTTGCTCATCCTGCTCTTCCGTAACATTGTGAAGCTGCTGGCCGACCAGCGCAGCCGGGTGCTGGGCTCGAGAATTCGCAGCCGCATGTTGGTGGGTGCTCTGCTGCTCTCCTTCGCTCCCGCGGTGTTCATGTTCCTGTTTAGCTTCGGGCTGCTTAATCGGGCTATGGAGCGCTGGTTTTCGCAGCCCTCGTCGCAAATGCGCCAGGATTCGACCCTGGTTGCCCTGGAACTCTCTCAATATGCAGCCGCCAACGCCAGGGCTGAGGCGGAGTCGCTGGCCAGCTCCCCCAGCTTGACTCACTCCCTGCAAACCGGGAACTCCGAAGCCCTGCTGCGGGAGATCGCAACCCACCGCATCACCCTCGAGGGCGGCTTTGCCGTCGTCTACCGCAACGGTGCCGCTGTCGGCAAATATCAGCTGCCCCAGGACAATGGCCGGGCGATCATTCGTTCCTGGATCAATGAGACGGAAAGTGATATCCCTCAGGGGCAAGACTCACTCATCACAACCGTTTTGCATGCCGCCCAGCGCAGCGATGTGCCGATGCTGGTAAGCGGAACCAATGAATATGTGCTGGGAGCGGCAAGCACTGTAGATGGGTGCATCGTGGTTGCGGGTCTACCCCTCCCTGCAGGGCTGAGCGCGACCGTGCAGGACATCCGCTCCGGGGCCAGGGACTACGAAATCCTTTATCGCGCACGCCGTCGGATCCGCACCACCTACCTGCTTTTGATGTTCCTGTTGACGACGCTGGTCTTCTTCGCCAGTAGCTGGCTGGCACTCTTTCTTTCCAAGCAGGTGACCCGTCCGGTGGAGGCTCTGGCCGATGCCATGGACGCGGTAGCCGCCGGCCATTATGCTCACCGGGTCAGGGTGGCGGCGACAGAGGAGCTGGGCGAACTGGTGCGATCATTCAACCGCATGGCGGAGGACCTGGAAGAAAGCCGCGCCTTGGCGGAGACCTCCACCACCCAGCTGTCGGCTGCGAATCGGGCACTCGAGGAGCGCCGCAGTGAGTTGGAAACGGTCCTGGAGACCATCCCCAGTGCGGTGGTCACGCTCGACCCCGAGATGTGCGTCTTGCAGGCGAATCGCGCCTCGCGCAACCTGCTCAGCCCGCGTGAGCATCACGATCTTGCAGGCAAGCCGTTGGAGTCGATTTTGCCGCGCGAGATCGCCGATGAGCTGATCGTGCTCTTGCGCCGCAGCAAACGCATGGGCCTGGCGGCCACGGAAATCGAGTTGCCCGGGCCGCGCGGCGCCCTGAACGTAACCGCCACCATCGCCCGGCTGGAGCTGGGCAAAGATCGCGAGGGATGCATCCTGGTGCTGGAGGACGTCACCGACTTCCTGCACGCCCAGCGTCAGGTCGCCTGGAAGGAAGTAGCCCAACGGGTGGCCCACGAAATAAAAAATCCATTGACGCCGATTGCGCTTTCCGCGGAGCGCATCCGCAAGCATGTCGACCGTCCCTTGCCGGACTCCGACTCCGTGATTCGCAAGTGCAGTGAAGTGATTCTGGGATCCGTTCAAACCATGCGCAGGCTGGTCGATCAATTTGCCTCGTTGGCGCAGTTCCCTACCTCGCGGCCCAAGGTCTGTGACCTCAATTCGATCGTAGAAAGCGCTCTTGCGCTGTTCGCCGGCAGGCTGCATCACATTCGCATTGTGCAGCGCCTGGGCGGCGGCATTCCCCCGGTGCTGGCGGATCCGGAGGCTTTGAAGCGTGCCTTAGCCAATCTCATCGACAATGCGGCTGAAGCGATGCAAAGCAGCCTTCTGCGCGAACTGACCATAGAAACCGGGCTGATCGAGGGGCACACCACAGCCGAGATCGTGGTCGCCGATACCGGCCATGGTCTGAACGACGAGATGCGCGAGCGTCTTTTCCTGCCCTACTTTTCGACCAAACAGCGCGGCACCGGCCTGGGGTTGGCGATCGCCTCAAAAATCATTCAGGAACATAGTGGGGCCATTCGCGCGGAACAGAACAGCCCTACCGGCGCGCGATTCATCATCGAACTGCCGCTGGCCGACGCCAAGAGCGCGCATGAAGCAGCTCTGGTAGGGGTTAACGGCAGGGCGCAGGCATGAACCACATCCTCATCGTCGACGACGAAGCGGAGATCCGCGAATCCCTGGGCGAGATCCTCAAGGAAGATGGGTATGCGGTCACCAGCACGGCCAGTGCTTCCGAGGCCATGGTGCTGCTGCGGGACGCGTCCTATGACGTGTTGCTGCTCGATATCTGGCTGCCCGACCGAGATGGCCTGGAAGTGCTGACGGAGATCCGTTCGCTGGAGATCGAGAGCCTGCCCGAAGTGATCATCATCTCCGGTCACGGCACCATCGAAACCGCGGTCCGAGCGACCAAGCTGGGTGCATTCGATTTTCTGGAGAAGCCGCTCTCCATCGATCGCACTCTGATTCTGCTCAAGAATGCGGTGGAAGCGCGGCGGCTGCGCAGCGAAAACCAGGAGTTCAAGCGCCAGCTGCTGATGCATGTGCCGATTACCGGCGAGAGCGTCTCCATCAAGGCGCTGCGCCAGCAGATCAAGCTGATGGCGCCCACCAATGGACGGGTGCTCATCTATGGCGAATCCGGCTCCGGCAAGGAGCTGATCGCTCGCGCCATCCACAGCGAGAGCCTGCGCAGCGACCGGGTATTTGTGGAGCTGAACTGCGCCGCCATTCCTGAGGATTACATCGAAAGCGAAATCTTCGGCTATCGCCACAGCGCAATTCCCAATGGCCCGGTCGAAAAGCGCGGCACGTTTGAACGAGCCGATAACGGCACTCTCTTTCTCGATGAAGTGGGCGACATGAGCCTCAAGATGCAGGCCAAGGTTTTGCGCGCGCTCGATGAGCAGCGATTCACCCCGGTTGGCGCCACGCAGGCTATCCAGGTGGATGTCCGGGTGATTGCGGCCACCAACAAGGACCTCGAAGAGGAGATCGCCAAGGGAAACTTTCGCGAGGATTTTTTCTACCGCTTGAATGTCATTCCTTTTTATGTGCCGCCCTTGCGCGACAGGAAAGAGGATATTCCCCTACTAGTGCGCGAGTTTCTGCTGGAGTTTGGGCGCCAGTATGGCCGTCCGCGGATTGAGATGAGTGATGAGGCGGTCGCGGTGCTGAAGCAATACCATTGGCCGGGTAATGTCCGCGAGCTGCGAAACGTGATCGAGCGGGTGATGATCCTGAACCCGCTTACGGTACGCATCGAACGTAAGCACCTGCCCATGCTGGTCTTCCGCGGAAATAGCCGCAAGGGAGAAGAATTCAGCACCCTGCACCAGGCCCGGGAAGCTTACGAACGGGATTACATCCTGAAAAAGATCGATGAATGCCACGGGAATGTAAGCCGCGCCGCGGAAGCGTTGGGATTGGAACGCAGTCATTTGTATCGGAAGATGAAGAGCCTGGGCATCAGCGTCCGCGAATAGTTATCGGGATTTCTCCTTACCAATGAACGACGTTCGTGGTCAGGACAAAGTTATCAAAGCAATGGTGGGGCTTCGCCCTTCTTCTTCAACCCAGGTACGCTCCCACGGCCAGCCGGGGCAGGTGCGCGAACCTGGGGCACCCGTCCTGTTTTAACAGGCTTCTTCGTAGCTTCTGAGGGACTCGTCTCGTCAGGCTTGGGTTGCGCAAGGTCTTCCAGTTGTTTGCGCCAATCGAGAGAGTCGACAAAGTATCTTGACTCCCGCCAGTTCTCTTCGACGATCACGTGCAGCTCAAGATAGACCCTCGTGCCCAACAGCGACTCTATTTCCTTGCGGGCAGCCGCACCTATGCTCTTGAGTTTGCTGCCGCCTTTGCCGATCAGGATCGCCTTCTGCCCCGCGCGCTCGCAATAGATCACCGCCGCGATGCGTGTCAGGGGCAGCTTTGGCCCGGTTACCGCCTCAGGCTCTTCAAAGCGCTCCACCACTACCGCAGAGGCATAGGGAACTTCCTCTCCGGTCTCCAGCAGTATCCGCTCGCGGATGAGCTCAGCGACCAGGAAGCGCTCGGGCTGATCGGTAAACTGATCCTTGGGGAAGTATCGTTGGCCCTGAGGCAGATACTCGACCAGTTTCGTCAACAGGACGTCCAGGCCATCTTTCTTGCGCGCGGAAATTGGGATCACTTCGGCAAACGGATATAGGGCACTGAATCGCTCGATAAGCGGCAGAAGCTTAGAGCGCAACACCAGATCGATCTTGTTGATCACCAGGAAGACCGGGCAGTCGAGCTTCTGGATAAGCTGCATGACGAACGCGTCTTCACTGCTTTCGCGTTCCGCCCGGCGCGATTGTTTCTTGCCCTCTTCGGGCACTTCGCTGTGGCGGGCCGCATCGACCAGCAGGATGACGATGTCCCTGCTCTCCAGGGCCTCGTACACTTCCTGCATCATGCGCCGGTCGAGCTGGGAGCCGGGCCGGTGAACACCGGGAGTGTCGACAAAAACAATCTGTGCCGCACTCTTGCCCTTGCGCGCCGGCACTTCCACGATTCCTTGAATTCGGTTCCGTGTGGTCTGCGGCTTGTCGGAAACAATCGCGATCTTCTCGCCGATAAGCGCATTCAGCAGCGTCGACTTGCCTGCATTGGGACGGCCGAGGATGGAAACGAAACCAGATCGCACACCTTAGTGTAGACCCCGCTCACGGTCGTCGCCCTCGATGGCCGATACACGAACCCGCTCAACGCGGCGGTCGGTCGATGCCACCACTTCAAAGCGTAGTGAGTCGGCAACGATCACTTCGCCCGGCAGAGGGATCCGTCCGGCAATCTCGCTTACCAGGCCTGCGACCGTCGCGGCCTGATATTCCTGCGCGACCTGGTAGCCGCCACTGAGCAGGTCTTCAAGCCTGGCTACCTCCAGGTCGCCGGGAACCACCCACGTGCCACCGGCTTCGTGCACCGGTACATCCTGCTCACTGTCGTATTCGTGCTCATCGCTGATGCGGCCGACGATCTCCTCCAGCAGATCTTCGATGGTGACCAGGCCAGCCACGCCTCCATACTCGTCAATCACTATGCGCATATGCTGCTTCTCACGCTGCATCTCGCGTAAAAGTTCATTCACCCGCTTGGTTTCCGGGACGAGGGTGGCAGGCCGCTGGATGCTGGCCACTGTCTGCGTGCTGGCGGCAGCATCGGCGATATGAAGCAGATCGTGGGCGAAAGCAATCCCGGTAACGTGATCGAGCGATCCGCGAAAGACCGGAACACGCGAATAGGGATGCTGCTTTAACCCGGAGATGAAGTCTTCCAGGGTCATGTCGGCAGGAACCGCAAAGACATGCGGGCGCGGTGTCATGACTTCCCGCACCACCTTGTCGCCAAATTCAACCGCGGAGCGGACCAGGTCGCGATCGCCCTCCTCGATGATTCCCTCTTCCTCTCCCGCTTCGATCAGCGCCTCCACCGCCGCCTCGCTTGGATCCTCTTCAGTGTTACCGGGAAGGGGCTCCGCCAGAGCTGCGATCGACAGTAGAAATGCCAGCAACAGGGTGACTGGCAGAACGAGGTATAAGAGCACACGGATGAGGGGCGTCAGGCGAACCACCCAAAGGCCGGTGGTGCGGGTGAAAAAGACAAAGGGCAGGAATTGATTGAAGAGCACGATGACCAGGACTGCGCCCAGCACGGCCTGCGCCGCCTCGGCCACGCTGGGACGAACACCCCCGTTCCCGGCAAAGAGCAGCACACCAAAGAAGAGAGCCAGCGAGGCCAAGGTGAATTGGGCCAGCACGGCCGCGGAAAGCGCGATCCGCTCGCGGCTGAGACCTAGCTGGGGCTCAACCTTCAGCTCCCAAACATCGATGTTCTCCTGGAATTCGCCGGAAAGAAACTTGCCTGTCTCCGCGTACAGCCGGGCGATGTAAGAGGAGATCGTCAGGATGAAGAGCAGAAGGACGATTGCTAGTCCAGAGATGAGGCTCATGGCTTGCCGCCCCTTGGCACACGCTGCCTTGCGGGCCGGCGGCGCTCGTCTAAAGTGCGCTCGACCAGACCGGCGGGTAAGGCGAACTGCTTGCGCAGCAGGCTTTCGCGGCGCCGCATCTGCCCTTGATCGCGCTCATGATCATAACCGGCCAGATGCAGTAGACCATGCAGGATCAATATCTTAACTTCCATCTGTAAAGTGTGCCCATGGTCCGCCGCCTGGATGGCGGCGGTGTCTAGAGAGATAGCCAGGTCACCACCCTGACCGCAGTTCGCGGCCTCTGGTAATGCCGGGAACGAGAGCACATCGGTAGGCTTGTCCACGCCCCGAAACTGAAGATTCATCGCGCGTAGTTGTTCATCTCCGGTCAGAAGGACGGAGAAATCACCGGCCAGACCAAGTGCTTCTGTAGCTTTGACCAGAAACCGGTTTAGGTCACGCTTACCGAGAGCAGAGGCTGCCGGCAACCTCTTCGCTCGGGCAGCTTCGATAACGATCATCTTGCCATGAGACTACGTTGCCGCGTGGCTTTGAGGATAAATATCAGGCATCAGGCCGGCTATTTTCCCAAAAGCCGGAAGCCTACTGCGGTTTGGGCGCCGATTTGGCTGGAGCGCTTTCTCGCAGGTTGAGCGGCAGTTCCCTCTGCGCCCGGCCAAAGCTATCGTACGCCCGGATGACCCGTTGTACGAGGTGATGACGAACCACATCGCCGTCTTCGAAATGGCAGAAACGGATGCCATCCACACCGCGCAGAATCTCAATGGCCTCCACCAGCCCGCTCTTCTTGGGATTGGGCAGATCGATCTGGGTTACATCGCCGGTGATGACGGCTTTGGAATTGCTGCCCAACCGGGTGAGGAACATCTTCATCTGCTCGCTGGTCGTGTTCTGTGCCTCGTCCATGATGATGAAAGCATCGTTGAGCGTTCGCCCACGCATAAACGCCAGCGGGGCCACCTCGATCACATTGCGCTCCAACATCTTGTCCACGCGATCCTGCTCCAGCAGATCATAGAGTGCGTCATAGAGCGGACGGAGATAGGGATCTACCTTTTCCTGCAGCGTTCCGGGCAGAAAGCCCAGGCGTTCGCCCGCCTCGACAGCGGGTCTTACCAGGATGATGCGACTCACCTTCTTGGCCAGCAGCGCGGAAGCTGCCATGGCGACTGCCAGGTAGGTCTTTCCGGTGCCCGCCGGGCCAACGCCGAAGACCATATCGCACTCCTCGATGGCTTCGAAGTAGCGCCTCTGGTTGATGGAACGGGGCTGAACCATGCGCTTGATGCCGGCCGAGCGTTGCTTGCCGCTCTCCACCAAACCCCGCAGGGTCACCGCCGGATCGGAGGTCACCAACTTGAGCATGCCATGCAGCTCGCCGTTGCATAGCAAAGTACCGTTGCGCCGCAAATACTCATAATCGGCAAAAACCCTTTCAAAACGGGCGATCGCCTCCGGAGAGCCCTCCACATGCAGGGCATCGGAACGCAAGTCGATGCGGACGTGCAGGTTTTGCTCGAGTAGTCTGAGATTCTCATCGCGAGTCCCAAAGAGGGGCTCCAGGTTGGGCGTGATTTCCAGCGCTTTTTTCATCAAGCGGAGAAATGACCTCCTATCAGATCCCTGAGGACTGACATGATTGGTGGGGTGGTTTCAGAACAAAATCGGTAGAAAGGCAGAGGCACAGGAAACTGCACATGCGTCGGATGGTTAGCCGGGTTGGCGATAATCACCAGATATTTCCCGTGGATGGGCACAGAGTAGCGTTTGCCGGTCATGGCGTCAACGCCTAATCCGTGAATTCTTTTCCCATTGGATGCACGACGGTGCCGTCGGGACGCCTTCTCCCGGTGCAGGAGATTGGGCGTTAGATTGACCAGGGGCGGCAAAGACCGTAAAATTGAGGTTTGCAGGCGCCTTGACTCTTCTCTGCTGCCTGCTTCCAGTTTCAAGAAAGTTAAGGGTTTACCATGGCAAATCATGTGTCGGCGCTGAAGCGCGCCCGTCAGACAGTCAAGCGCACCGCGGTTAACCGCGCCAACAAGAGTCACGTTCGCAGGTCACTTCGCGCCCTCCGCGAGGCCATTACCAAAGGCGATTCCCCGGCGGTAGCCGAACAGTATGGCAAGACCGTTTCCGCGCTCGACAAGAGTGTGCAAAAGGGTGTGCTCCACAAGAATACCGCCTCCCGCTACAAAGCCCGCTTGCATGCGCGCGTGAAGGCGCTCACCCACAAAACTGCTTAATAAGAGATCACTTCTTCTTGCGGCGGCGCCGGAGTTTCGGTTTTTCCCGCTGCCGCGGGGGAAGGCACATTGTAGATCTCGATCGCGCCCTCCCGCAGCACTGCCAGGCGCTCCCCATCATCCGAGAGGGCGAAGTTCTGGCCCGCGGTCAGGATGGGCGACGCATTGGTCGCCATCAGCAGAGCACCCGTTGCCGAATCGAAGACTTGTATCACCTGCTCGCGCACATCCTCGTCGTTGAGTGAGTCCAGCAGGTCAATGAGGTGGGAGACGTGCAGCATGCTCAGGGCAAAACGGTCACCCTTTCGCGAATAAGCGAAGGTAGGCCACACCAGATGGCCGTCGCGGCGGCCGGTCCATAGCTTTTTTCCATCCGTGGTCCACGCGTCGAGAAAGATATCCCCCGACTTGGGGCCGCAGCTCTCAATGACCAGGGCTTTCTGGTTCAGGAAATTCTCGTGGGGAGTGCACACGAGATGCCACCCTGCCCAATATCAACGAATCGCCCACAAAGGGAACGAAACGGACCAGGAACTGGTCATCGAACCCGCCTCGGTCCCTTACCTTTGGCCACGCCTTGGGCTTCGCCGGCCACGCCTTGGGCTTCGCCCTTATCTCCGGTCACACCTGCCACGCCTTGGGCTTCGTCCTTATCTCTGGCCACGCCCACGTATCCGGTTGAGGTGATGGGCACGTTGATCGGCGACTCTGTTCGCAACGCAGCCAGTACCTCTCGTGAAGCTATATTTACCACCGTAATCTGGGTGTCCTCAGGGGGAGGCGGTTCCCCGTATTGCTGCGCCTGGGCCTCCAGCTTGCGGTGCTGCTCGGCAGTATGCCGTTCGTATTGGTGCTCGATCACCAGGACGCGGCCATCCGGCGACACTTCCGTGGAGAGGACTGGCGTAGGGACATCGATGTAGGGATGCAGCTTCAACGATGCGTCGGTGAGCGAGTAAGAATTCTTCTGGCGTACCAGAAACTTGCCGCCGCCGAGTGCCCACAAATACCTCCACCGGTCATGCATTCGCCATTCCGAGGAAGCCTGAACGGTCCCGCCGGGCAGGCTGAGAACTACAGCCTGGATGATCTGGTCGTCATCGAACCGGTCTGGATTTGGCTCGCGCCGCATCAGCCGCGGCTGATGGAAGGTGAACAGCAGGTGATGGGCATCGATAAAGTCCAGGGAGCTGAACGCCCTTCCCGACAGCATGTAGAGCGACCCCGGTGGACGATACCCCAAGGGGCCAACCGGGATGCGTTCCTCGGGCTGCCCGGCGGGTGGTGGCGGTCCTTGCGATGGGATGACCCGGAGAGAGGCGCCCCGCCCAGCCAGAAGACCAGCACGATCACGGCGGGCGAAAAGAGGTGTTTGGGCATTCGATACACGCTTGCTTTGAGTGTAGAAGAAATTCGGCAAGTCGCTTAGAACCGCGCCAATGCTCTTTGCGGCTCAAGAAAAACGTGACAGATTTACAGGTCCATCACGTATTGGCCGTATTGGGCTCCAGCTATGGCAGAAGCCCGGGGACGCGGTTCGCTGGCCAGCTCCATCACCAGGCGCTCCAGGACCAGGCGCTTGTCGGGCGGGGAGGAGCGCAATTCGAGGTCGGCGTGGGCAATCATGCGAAGCATTTGGGTGAGCTCCCGCCGCGAGCCGTAGCGGCGGGCCTGGCGAATGAGGTCCTCGGCGGCAAAGGGAGGCATGCGGAAACCCTGCCATAGCGCCTGCCAGATGGCGCGCGAGTCGCGCACGTTTTTCTCCAGGATGACGACCATCTGGCGGAAGGTCCGCGCCAGCATGTAGAGATGCCCGATGGCTGAGTCCTCACCGCCGTCGGAGGCATTCAGCAGGCCATGCAGCAGGGCGAGGGCCCGTGGTTTGTCCCGCGCGGTGATCGCGTCGGTCAGCTCGTATAGCGAGCGCTGCTTGGCCGCCAGCACCATGGTCTCCACGTCACCCAGCGTGATGCGCTTACGGTCAAACGCGTACAGCATAAGCTTTTCCAGCTCACTCGAAATGAGCATCATATCCGCGCCCAGGGCATCGGCGAGCTCGCGTGCCGCGTCTGCATCGAACTTCATCCCACGGCTGTCGGCGGTCGCGATCAGCCAGCGCACCGCATCCGCTTCGTCCACCCGGGCCAGCTCCACCAAGCCACAATCATCGCCCAGCGTCTCGCGGATTCGCTCATAGCGGTCTTTGTCCTGCAGATCCATTCGTCTCAGGTCGGCGGGAAGACGCAGGTGGTCGGCGACAAAGATGACCACCGCCTGGGGATTGGGCGAGCGGAAGTAGTCTTTGAGCGCCGCGAACTCTTCCTTCTTCGCACCGCGGGTATAGAGGGTTTTCAGGTTCCTGACGAAAGATGACCTGAAAGGGCGCCATCAGGGATGGGGTGCGGGCCAGGTCGAGCACATGAAAAATGCTGGTCTCGGCCAGATCGAGTTCGCTGAGCGAGAACTCACGAAGCGTGGGATCGATGAGCGAGTCCACGACGGCGCGGCGGCAGCGTTCGTAGAGGAAGACCTCGTCGCCGGCGAAGACATATCCGGCGCGCAACGGCGCTCTCGAGGCAGCAGCGGCTTTCACCTCCGCCACGAAGCGATCGGAAGAGGAGAAGCTGCGGAGCTTGTGGGGTCATCCGTGGCATGTTCCCCCGTGCATCCGTGCGGCCATTCTTGGCGGAATGGCCGCGTGGGTCGTTTCCTGCCTTAAAAATGCTTAAAGGATTCCAGAATATCGCTCACCAGAGCTTGGGCAAAGTCCCGCGAGAGCCGTTGCACGGCGGGAGAATCTTCTTCGATAAAACTGGCCAGATCCGTGGTGGTTTCGAACTGCTCATGAAATACATAGTTGGTGTGCTGGTAGAGAACGCGGTGGTCGCGATCGGTCACCAGCACATTCACGTCGATGGTGATCAGGAAGCTGGAGGTGACGCTGGTTGTCTGCCCTGTTGTCGCGGCAGTGGTCTGGGTGCGATAGGTCAGCGGCTGCACCGATTCGGAGATGATGGTCCCAGCGACGGTGGCGTCGGCGTCATCGCCTGCGTCCGGCGCGACGGCGAGGCGGGTGCGATCCGTAAACTCCCGGACGACCGCCTGGGTCATGGGAACTTCCGTGTGATAGAACTGCGTCTTGTTCTTGAAGATGGGGACAGCCAGCGTATGGACCGTGTCCGGCAGATGAGCGGCAGATCCGAGGGTGTGGTATCCGCAGCCGGAAACGCCAGGCAAAGCAAGAGCAACCAGCAGAAGTAAGGAACCGCGCATGCTGTGCCTATTGTCGCATCCAGGGTCGGGGGTCTTCTTGTTCGCCCTTGCAAGGATGCCCAGGACTACGTCCTCGGATATTCTCAGCCGGCCCTACCCGGATTGTTCTTGGCTCTCATGTCTACCCAGGACTAGCGTCCTGGGCTACTCTCAGCCGTCCCTGCGGGACTGAGGGATGAGGAGGGTGCGGCACCTACGGTGCTCGGCGATCACACCATAGTGTCCAGCCTTCCGAGTCTGTGTGAGAGCCTGGATGCTGGGCTTTTTTCCGGGGGCGATGAGAGTTGGTCTTATCGCGTCGCCCGCACGCGACCGATGTTGTGTGCGATAGCGGATAGTAACCACTCGATGTTTACCTTCCTAGGCCGCGGAGCCGGAACTGCCTCATACCTCGTTGCTCTTTCAGGATCCCGAACACTGGTTCGACCATCGTCATGCGTTTTCGATATCGTTGTTTGCCCTCTTCGGTTCGCAACTTCTGTCGCATGGCCAGCAAGTGCGGATCGCTAGGCTGCATGCGGCCTATTGTGGTCGCCGGCGGTCCTCCGTTTAACTCCAGCGCTAGATTCGGGTCCGGGATGTAAGCGTCGATGCCCCGTTCGGTCAAATCGGCTACGTTCTGGTTAGAGTAAAAGCCGCTGTCGGCCAACACCCGATGCGGCCTTTGTTGGCATTGTCTGTACCTGCTCGACCATCGGCACCAAGGCCGGCGTATCGTGGTGTTTTGCGTTACCGGCTCCCACATGAAGTGTCCTGGCTCACAGCTATTTCCCCGGTGTAACCGAGGACAATCCCCGCGCTGGTGCAGGAAACGACTATCCGGATCCGTCCGCGAACGCTTCTCCAGTTTGGGAGCGATTCCAACTCCGCCGCTACATCCGTCCCTTTCCGCAGTTCTTCGCAGGCCGTCCCTACCGACGTGCCCGCTCCTTCATTGCCCTCATCGGCATCACAGGCCTTCTGCCAGCGACGCACCCGGCGCCGTTTTCGCGCTCGCTGCTGGCGCGCCTGCTCCACACGCTCCACCCGGTCCGCCGACGCATTGGCCTTCACTCGGGTGGAGTCGATCGCCACCGTCCCCATGCGCGCCAGACCCAGTCTTTGCGCCATTTCCAGAACCTGCAGAAACACATCGTTGATGCCCCGGGCGTGCTTCGCCGAAACTCATTTAATGCCCAATAATCAGGTCCTAACCCGCCGGCAAGGTAGCGCAACGCCAAATCCTCACGGATGCGCTGCTCCAATCGCCGCGAACTCGTCATCCCGAGCGCATCGCCATACAGCCACACCTTCAGCATCATCGACGGGTGATACAGACGACCGCCTTCCTCGCTGTATACCTCCAAAAATCGCTTTAAGTCCAACCGCTCCACCACCTCGTGCACAAAAAAACACAGGTGATCGCCCCTAATACCTGCTTCACATCCGGCGGTAGCAAGTACGCTTGGTCAGGGTTGTATTCCACGAATCGAGACATTCTTCCTTGTCTCCCAAATCACCTGTGGATTACAAGTTCTCACACAG
>CAWBQE010000021.1:0-84424 GCA_963790705.1 uncultured Acidobacteriaceae bacterium | reverse complement strand
GCGAGTCCTGCTCACCAGCGCCGGAAGACCGGGAGCGGCATTGACACTGGACGAACCGTTCCGCAATCCAAAGCCGCATGACTCCCGCACACAGAGATGCGGCGCAATCCGGTGAATCACGGCCGGCGTGCTCTTGCCCTCGATGCGGTCGAGAAGGAGTTCGGTCGCGAGGCAGCCAACTTCATACTTGGGCAGTTCCATGGCCGTAAGAGGCGGATCGAACAAGCGGAGCCAGGGATAATCATCCAGGGTGACGAGGCCGAAATCCTCTGGGCACCGCATGCCCATCTCCTGGGCCGCCTGCAGAAAGCCAACAGTCATCAAGAAATTCGCCACAAAAACAGCGTCAGGACGATGCGGTAACAACGACAGACCGGCCCGGTGGCCGGAGTCGATACGGTAGTCGCCCTCGTACACCAGCTTTGGGTTGAAGCGCAGCCCGTTGGCTTTGAGCGCCTTCTTGAACCCTTGAAGCCGGGCTCTTCCGTTGCTCACGCTGAGCGGACCGCCCACCATGGCGATGGTTTGATGTCCTATCCTGGCCAGGTGCGAAACCGCTTCAAAGCTGCCCTGAAGATCGTCGGTAATCACCGCGTCGCCTGTCAGTCCGGGGTAGGTACGCATCATCAGCACGGTGGGGACATTCATGCTGGACAGCAGACTGATGGTTTGCGGGCTCAGGTCGCCTGGCGATTTGGTAAGCAGAATGCCGTCCACTCGCTTGGCCACCAGCAGGTCCAGGTAAAGCTCTTCTTTCTCCAGAAGCCCGTCGCTGTTACAAAGCAATATACTGTAGCCGCGCTTCTGCGCCGTATCCTCGGCCCCGCGAACCAACATAGGGAAAAAAGGGTTGGAGATATCGGGAACGATCACACCGAGCGTACGTGTACGTTCGTTGGCCAGGCTTTGGGCCAGCGAATTGGGCCGGTAATTGAGCTTGAGGATGGCTGCATCCACGCGCTTTTTAAGCGGGGCGCCGACGTGGCTCTTATTGTTGATGACCGCGGACACCGTGAAGACGGAAACCCGAGCTTCGCGGGCTACATCGTAAATGGTTGGTGTCTTGCGCCTTGAAGCCCGTGAACCACGTGGTGAATCGACCATGCCTCTTTTTCCCCGATCCAGCCAGCGGAAGGATCAACGAATTCTAGCATCCGGACCCATGGCTACTCGATTCGGCGCGGTTGCAGGATAGGCGTCAGCAGATCCGGTTTTCCCGCAATTCGGGCCAGATGCGGCGAGCGCAAACCCTGGTGGTAATCGACGGAGTAGTCGGTGTAGTAACCACCCGTCAGAGTAAGAAGATCGATGGGTTGCTGGCTTGTTTCCGCATTCACAATCGCCTGCCGGAGTAAGTCAACTGAATAGACGCGATGGTTTACCCCCATCAATTTCGTTGCTGGAGCCAGCCCGGCGCGGCCCGCGGCCGAGTCGGGAACGATATCGATGATGGTGCCATCCTGATCGATGACCAGACCGATCGAGGTGGATAAGTCAGCCTGCTGGGATACGGTTTCCGTATCGACGGCGGCCCCGTTGGGCTCGTCGTTATAGACCACGGTCCATCCTGCCGCTTCCAGACCGGGTGAAACTGGAGTGGGCCGCGTGGCCAGCAGATCGCCCTGAAGCAGACCGTTCCAATCAAAGGCGACCACGTGATTCAACGCGGCGACCAGCTCCTCGTAGGTGTACGGCTTAACTGCCACCACCCCATCGGGTGGTCCAAAGAACTCGGCGGCAAAGGTATCCAGGCTGCGCGCTCCGTGGCTTTTTTCCCTAAGCAGGCTATCCACTTGTAACCACAGCAGGGGCCCTTCCCGGTAATAGTCCGTGGAACGGCGAAGGTTAGTCCACTGCTGCCCCGGAGGAGTAGAGCAACTGTGCCGATCTCGAGACCTCTTGCAGGTTTCGCCAGCCGCGCCCGCTGCGCGCGTCCATCTCTGCCTGGTAAACCGCCATCCGGTCTTTCATCTGGGCACTCGTTTCCAGGCCGGCACGCGTGGCCAGAATCTCCGCCCAGTAGCTGGTAAGGCCCTCATAGACCCACAGCAGGTCGCCAACCATCGGTTGTTGGTAATCAGGCGTCGCCAGGCCGGCAGGGCGCCTGAATTTTCCATTCCAGGAGTGGATCATCTCGTGGGCCAACAAATTACCTGCTTCGGCTGAGAAGGACGGGCTCACCATGCCGAGTTCCGGCATCTGGTCATCGCTGGACTGGTGATGCTCCAGTCCATCGCTGCTATCGCGTCTGCGCTTCCACCAGAAAGTGATAGCTCGCATAGTGGTGGGAGTGGAACATGGCGCCGGCTTCGGATACGAGATTGCGGTAAGCGGCGATTCGCTCCGGCGGCACATTGAGGCCTTCCGGCGACTTCTCAAAGAGATCCAGCAGATGGCGCTGCGAAACTCCCTTCGGCGTGATGTCAAACTCGCGCATGATCGATCCGCACATCAGCGGAGAATCGATCAGCGTGGTGAGCGATACAGGGTCGAAGTGAATCGCGGAGCCTTGCAGCGAGGGATTCGGCAACGCGGTCGCGTAAGACCATCGTTCAGGAAGCTTGATCGAGGCGGCAATCGTGACTTGGTCGGCGCTGGTGTCCGCGGGATATAGGACCACCTGGTCCCAGTTCACATCGCCTTGAACCGGAGTCGACGTGTTACCCGGGGCAAAATCGTTTCCCGCCACATACTCCCCCACCAGGCTGAAATCAGCGATCAGGAGATTGGTTCCCGCAGGCACCGGAATATGGAAGCGATACATGTCCACGGGGTCACGAACCCAGGGTAATGTCTTGCCGTCCGCGCTAAAACGCAGGTTCACCAGGTCGGCGATGGGCCCGGTGGGCGCATGGTCTCCGGGAATCCATTTGGGGTACACGAGATCGATGGTGTGCGCTGACGGCGAAGCTACGGGAAACGATTCATGCGCGGAAAGGATCTTTCTGGAAATGGTGGTCGCGTCCACGTCCAGGACGATGGTGGATGACGTTGCCTGGGCCAGGCCGGTGGTCGCTGAAAATACAAGTCCAAGCCACAACAGGCCTGTGCGCTTACGATAACAGCGGAAGCGGTTCGATAAAAGAGAGGGCAATTCGCTTTTACTCCTGTGCCAGCCGTACATTCAGCTAAGCTAGACGGCGCGATCTCGATTGCCCGGGAGGGGGGCCTGCCTTGAGTTGGAAGCGGACGCCCTCGCGCTGCTGAAGAAAGCTGACAACATCAAACAGATTGTCTGCGCGCGGGTTGCCCGCGGGCCCCAGCATTCGCATGAGGCTCTTCGAAGGAATGTGGGTCGCTTCGGAAAGCTCCGTAAAACCGATGGTCGCATTGATATAGTCACGAAGAATGGTCTTCGCCGTGGCGATATCCCCTGTAAGCATAGCTTCGATCCCTTCGCGCAGAAGTTCTTTGCGAAACTTGGGATCTCTCGCGACGCGCGCACGAATCGTCTCTTTGAAATCGCGTGTCAGCGCCATAGTTCCTTTCCCTACTTTCTCCGTTTGTAGTCCTGCCGTGGACAAGGGCGGCGCGATTCCCGTACATCAATCATTTATTATAGTAACACATACGTTACCATCTCAAGAGCTTAGACTTCTACATAACAATGTCGATCTACCCGGAACCAGGTCAATGCGGTGAAGCATAGTCTCTTTGAACTATTCAAGATCGGCATAGGGCCGTCGAGCTCCCACACCATGGGACCGATGCGGGCAGCGCTTCGTTTCGCCAGGGAGTTGGAGTCGACCGGACTGACTTCTCAGACCGCATCCATCCGCGTCGACCTTTATGGCTCACTGGCGCTCACCGGTCATGGCCATGGCACCGACCGCGCCATCCTGCTTGGGCTCTCCGGGCAGACGCCTGAAGGGATCGATCCGGCTGAGATTGAAGCGAAACTATCCGCGATTCGCACCGCGGGAACATTGGAATTGCCTGGTCACCGCACCATTCCCTTCGAAGAGGCGAAGCACCTGCTCTTTCATCGCGATCAAATGTATCCCGTTGCCGGTATTGCTTCGCACCCCAACGGCATGCGTTTCTCCGCATTCGACAGCGACGGAGCTTTGCTCTTGGAGCGGATTTTCTTTTCCATTGGCGGTGGCTTCATTGTCTCTGCCGCCGAGTTTGCTGCCGCGCAGGGTACCCAGACCGCAGTGAATAACGAAGCGAGAAGCGTTCCCTACCCTTTCCACAGTGCGCAAGAACTTCTGGAGAGAGCGGCGGCCGCCAACATCACCATCTCGCAGCTCATGTTGGCCAACGAGTGTGCGCTGGCAGAGAGCGAGCGGCCTGAGACCGCGGAGCAAGAGGTGCGTCGCGGCATTCTGCACATCTGGCAAGTGATGCGGGAGTGCACGCAGCACGGCATCGAATCCGAGGGCATTCTTCCTGGCGGTCTCAAAGTGCGGCGGCGCGCTGCCAAGCTTGCGGCCCGGTTGCGTGCCGGGGTGAAGGATCCGCTCTCACAGCTGGATTGGATTACGGTGTATGCCATGGCCGTCAATGAAGAGAACGCGGCAGGCGGGCGTGTGGTCACCGCTCCTACCAATGGGGCCGCTGGAGTGGTTCCCGCGGTTGCCCACTACTACCTGGAGTTTGTCGACGGGGCGAACGAAGAAGGGATTCTTCGATATTTCCTCACCGCGGCGGCGATTGGCATCCTGTACAAGGAAAATGCCTCCATCTCTGGAGCGGAAGTTGGCTGCCAGGGTGAAGTGGGTGTGGCGTGCTCCATGGCCGCAGGCGGCCTGGTTTCGGCCATCAACGCGCCGGGAGAAACATCGCTCACCGCTGCAGAGATCAATGACCGTATCGAACATGCCGCGGAGATAGGCATGGAACATCATCTTGGCATGACTTGTGATCCGATTGGTGGCCTGGTGCAGGTTCCATGCATTGAGCGCAACGCAGTCGGAGCCATCAAGGCGGTCAACGCCAGCCGCATGGCCATGAATGAGTCAGAAGGCCACAAGGTCTCTCTCGATCAGGTCATCAAGACGATGTACCAGACAGGCCTCGATATGCAGGCACGCTACAAGGAGACTTCGCTGGCCGGTCTTGCGCTGAACGTGATTGAGTGTTGAGCTCTTCCTACGTACCGGCTTTTCACCTTGCTCTTCTCGAGCTGAAGCTTCTCTACATTGCAGTAGTAGTGCATCCACATCGGCGCTGGTGCGCATTGTGGAGCTCAAGCTACCGTGATAACCCGCTCCGTTTCATATCGAGGCAAGAAAAAAGCGCAGGGGCCATAAAGCAGCAGTACGGCTGACTCTGATTCCCTCGCGAAGGACGGGTGGGAACCGGAGTCAGACCTTTGCAGGACTGAGGAACCTTCCCAAGTAAACTAAGGACCCTCTGTGAACCAATACAATTGCTTTACCTTGGAGCCCTTCTTCATCGGCGGTGGAGTCACTTTTCCCCATGAGGCGTGATTCCAGGTGACCGCTTGCAATCCATCGTGGGCGGGTTGGAAAACCATTGGAGGCTCAGCCGGCCTGCCATCCAAGGCATCAAAGGTGACTGCCACCTGGCCGCCATTATCTACCCAATGGCCAAACAAGGTCGTAGCGCCGCTGCCGGCATCTTCTGTAACCGTGGCGCTACCATCCGCACCCAGGCTTAGATTCATGGATGGGCCTGCCTCGTGCGACAGGTAGACGCCCGTAAACTTTGAATGCGCAGTAGAATTGTCTGCCAATGCAGAATTCGGCAACGCCCACAAGAGTAAGCAGGCCAATGGAAGGTGCAGTAGGAAAAAGCGGCTGTGTCTCATGACTGTTTTGCAGTTTAAGTCGGACACCATAACTTTGCAGTTGCTCGCATGGGGCAAGCTCCCTCACTCACGCGTCATAGCTACGGTCCCAACCGGTTTACACCCGGGTAATAGCGGCATTATTATAGCCGGACACCTCTTCCATCACTCGGCAGTCACACCCTTTGTGTTACCGCGGTTTAATAAAGCAGTATTAAGAGAAAACCGGTGTCGTGGCTTTCGCAGTATTCCAGACACGAACTGTTCTCCTGGAGTGCTTTGTGCCTTGTACAGAAATGAAGGAACTCGAATTTACTTCCCGCCGATACGCCGAACGACGGCGCATAACAGTCACCCCAAAGCGTGAGAGACGGAGCGCGCATTCTGGATGGCAGCTGCGGGCGGGTCAAGCCCGAGCCGCCTACCTCATGCAGGCCCATCGGCAAAACTGCGTAGTGTGCCAATGCTACAAGTAGCCTTTGCGGGCATACAATTTATTCATGACGAAGCGCCCCGATGGGGTCGATCTTGCTTGCGCGATGGATAGGAAGCAACAAAGCCGCGAGCATCACGATGGCCAACAAAGCAATGACGGCCGCTAACGTTATTGGATCAGTAGCTGTTACACGATAGAGCGATGCGGAAAGCGCCCGGCCAAAGGCAACGGCGCCGGCGACTCCCACCACGATCCCGCCCGCTCCCCATAGCAAACCTTCACCCAGCACCATGCGTGCGATCGTCGTCCGGTTCGCTCCAAGGGCCAGCCGGATACCGATCTCCTTGGTTCGCTGTTCAACCGAGTAAGCCATTAACGCATAAAGGCCAACGGCAGCGAGCGCGAGGGCAATCCCGGCAAAGATACCGATTAGTTCTGTTAAAAAGCGTCTCGGCGTGTCCTGCGCAGCCAGCCGGTCAGCCACAGTTGCAATCTCGAATCGGGGCAGGGTTTGATCAATAGACTGCATTTTCTCGCGCACCGCGGCAATCAGGGCTCTTGGATCGTCTTTGGTACGGACGATCACTTGCCTCTCCGTGAAATACCATTGCCGTTCCGGGCAATAGAACACGGGCACGCTGACCCCGTCGCGGTTGTAAATGACATCTCCGACAATGCCAACCACCGTGGTCCAATTCCTGTCCATGCCTGGAAGAACCTGCTTGAACCGCTTCCCGATCGCACTCTCCGACGGCCAGAAGTGACGAGCCATGCTCCGATTGATGACGGCGACAGCCGGTTTGCCGCTGCCGTCCTCGTCGGAAAATAACCTTCCTTCCTGCAGGGGTATACCCAGGAGACGGAAATAGTTCGTGCTCACGACGTTACGTCCATGATGGGTCGGATCCTGGCTAAGGGGCTTGCCCTCTACCACGATACTTTCATCCGGATTATTTCCCTGAAAGGTATCGAAGACCGCAGAGCCGGTGGCTGCACCCACAACCCCCGGTAACGAATCCAACTTTTGCATGGCCTCGTCAAAGAATGCCTGCCCACGTGCAGGTTCCCGGTATGAGTATTTCTCGTCGGGAAGCGGGACGGTGACCGTTAACAGATCAGTCGAATCAAATCCCGTATCCACTGAGTTGAGAAGCAGGAAACTGCGAACAAGAAGCCCCGCCCCCGTCAGCAGCACAATCGCAGCGGCAAACTGGGTTGCAACTAACACGCCACGGATGCGCCGCGCTCCGGGTCCTGCCGACATGCCTCGCCCTTGATCCCGTGAGCCGGAGCCTTCCTGAGCACGAGCGATCCTGGAGGCGGGAAGCAGCCCGAAGAGCAATCCGGTAAGCAGACACAAACTGCAGCTGAAGCCAAGGACAAGCCCATTGATTCCGATTCCATCTGACCGTGGAAGATCCGTCGGCGCCAGCGCCAGGAGGGAATGCAGCCCAACGAAGGCGAGCACGACTCCGCCGACTCCTCCTGCCAGCGACAGCAGGACGCTTTCAGTGGCCAACTGCCAGACGAGCCGCCATCGTCCAGCGCCCAGCGCGGTACGAATTGCTATTTCGTTTCCGAGCTTCGCACCTCTTGCGACTAGAAGACTCGCGATATTTGAGCAAGCAACCAGCAATACGCAAAGAGCTGCTCCTCCCAGAACCCAGAGCCCGCGACGCACAGGCCGCTCCGCAATTTGATCGACCAACGGCACAACACTGATCTCGAGTCCTGTATCTGTCGCCGGATCCTGCTGCGCCAGTTTGGCGGAAACCACCTTCATCTCCGCTCTGGCTTCCTCGATGGACCGGCCGGGCTTTAGTCTTCCCAGGCCGCTGAATGCGTCGGCGATGCGAAATTTCTGGAACGCGGGCCATCGTGGATCGGCCGTTATCAACATCCACAGCTCCGCTTGCTTGTTCGGATATTGAAAATCAGGAGGCATCACGCCGATGATGGAGACGCTGCGGTTGTTCAGTTGAATCGATCTACCCAGAATCGCGTTCGTCGCGCCAAAACGTCCTTTCCACATTCCGTAGCTAAGCACCGCCACGTTCTCGCCACGTTGTGCTTCAGCGGGCGAGAATGTGCGGCCAAGCAGAGGCCGGACCTGAAGAACATCAAAGAAGTTTCCCGAAACGATCGATCCTTGAATCTCTTCAGCTCCAGCGTCGCTCCGCAGCGTGACCTTTGAGCCTTCTGGACGTAATACCATGGCCACGTCCTGGAATACGTCACTTTGCTCGCGCCAGTCGCGAATCGTAGGCGCTGAGGTCCAATCCCAATCGATGTTTTTTTGCGGGATGGACTTCCACAAGACGCAAAGACGTTCCGGGTTGCCGTACGGTAAGGGCCGCAGAAGCACGCCTTCGATTACGCTGAAGATCGCCGTGTTCGCGCCAATTCCTATTGCCAGGATCAGGAGAACGGTTGCGGTGAATCCTGGCGATCGTCTTAGTCGCCGGAATGCTTGTTTCAGATCGGTCGCAATCGATTCAACCATAGACCACTCCCAAACCGCTGTGCTCCTCGATGGGCGTCCCAACCACGAGAATAGCTCAGAATCCGACGCCCGATGTTCCGGCGCAGGACTTAGAATAAAGAGAAGGACAAACGGCCAGCCTCTTCCGGGAGACAGGGCCATGCTGCCCTGATCCGAACGATAAGCGAGAATCCACCACGAGTGTTTCGGTTGCGCGTTCCTAAAACGGCGATGATTGGTCTTTGGCTCCTTCTCGCTGCTGTTCTTGGCCAGCGATCTACGGCGTTGAATCATCAGCATCCCGCGGGCGAGGCGAAGCCAAATATCATTCTGATCTCGGTCGACACCCTACGATCCGATCGACTCAGTTGTAATGCCCCCACCGCGCCACCCACCCCGAATATCGATAAACTCTGCCACGGAGGCACATCGTTCTCGCAGGCCACTTCCATGGTCCCGCTGACGCTACCTTCCCATGTTTCGATGCTGACTTCGACGTACCCGTTCGTGAGTGGCGTCGAAGACAATGGCGACCGTCTCGCGCCGGGGACCGTTACGCTGGCGGCGACGCTTCGATCTCATGGCTATCGGACAGCCGCATTCCTTGGCGGTTTCGTGCTCGACAAGCGCTTTGGATTGGACCAGGGATTCGATACGTATGACAGCCCCTCGGCATCGCTGAACAGCGGCAGCAGCGATCCGGGAGATATCAAACGAAAGGGAGAAGCAGTCGCCGAGGCTGGAAAGCCGTGGCTTGAACGCGAATGCGGATCGGCCCTTTTTTCTCTTCCTTCACATCTACGACCTGCACACGCCGTACAACCTGTCCGCAGCGGAAAAAACCAAGTACGGTGAAGGCTATAACGGGGAATTGGGTTATATCGACCACGTTATCGGCGATTTCTGGGACTACCTCGTTTCTCATGACCTGGTGAATAAATCGCTCATTGTCTTTACCTCCGACCACGGAGAGGGACTGGGAGACCACGGCGAGAGCACGCACGGCTACTTCATCTATCAAAGTACCCTGCATGTCCCACTGATCATTCACTGGCCTGCAGGCGGAGCCCCGATGCCGGCGCGAGTCGACGCACCGGCCAGCCTGCTGGATGTCTCGCCCACGATTCTTGATGCGGTGCGGCTTCCCGTGCCGCAAGCAATGGAAGGCAAGAGCCTGCTCGCCGCCGCAGCCTCTCCAAGGGACATATTCAGCGAAAGCATTTACCCGCAGAAGCACTTCGGGACCAGCCGCCCTTGCTAGCTTGCGGAGCGGGCACTACAAGTACATTGAAGCGCCGAGGCCGGAGTTCTACGATCTGGCTCAGGATCCCGGGGAGTTGACGAATCTTTATGCCAGCAAAGCCTCCGTCGCCTCGGCCTATCGCGAGCGGCTGAATCAACTACGGCTGCTTTATAAACCGCGCGCTCAGGCGACGCAGAACGCGCTGAGCCCTGAAGCGGTCGAGCGTCTTCACGCACTCGGATACCTTACCGGGAGGAATTCCGCGCCAACCCCTGCATCGAGCGCAGTGGATCCGAAAGACAGAATCGTCGATTACGAAAAGTACGGACAGGCCATTTATCTAGCTTCGCTTGGGCATCTGGATGAATCCAACGCGGCCTTGAAGGCAATTCTGGCGCGAGATCCCGACCTATCGGATGTTCGCCTGACCCTTGGGCTGAACGAGCAACGCATGGGCAAAGACGCGGAGGCTGTGGAGCAATTTCGCGCCGTGCTCGCGGCCGATCCGACCAGTGCCATTGCCCACCTTGACGCCGGTATTAGCGATTTCAACCTGCACCAATTCGACGCAGCGGACAAAGAGTTCAACGCTGCCTTGGCCATCTCGCCTGGGTATGCCAAAGCAGAGTATTCCTCGCCAGGACGCTCGCCCAGAAGGGCGAGTTAGATCAGGCAGCTGCGGAGTTTCAGCAGGTATTGCAGCAAACACCCGATAGTTACGACGCCCACGATGGTCTCGGCACGCTGGCGGCGATGCGAGGCAACTGGGACGAAAGCGAAAGGCAACTGCAGGCTGCCCTCTCCATCGAACCTGCTGCGGCGCAGACTCACAATACTCTGGGCGGTGTCTATTTGCGGAAAGGCGAGATAGACTCTGCTCGCAGCCAGTTTGAGGAGGCGCTCCGTCTCAAGCCGGACTATGCCGCGGCGCACTACAATCTGGGTGTGGTTTTTGTGGCGCTTAAGGAACTTGATCCCGCGCGAAGCGAGTTTCAAAAGGCATTGAGCGCCGATCCGGCCTATCGTCCGGCTCAGGAAGCATTAGCGCGATTGAATCAGTCACCATAGGTACTGCCTCCCGATAGATCAAGATCATCCTCTGAGGTGATGCCCACGGCACATTTTGCTGTGCCCGAAAGTGAAACTGCAGGTCCCTCCCCTGCGCTACCCCGGATTTCCTGTCCAGCTTCGTGGCGTCGGCGAACGTCGTGCGGCTTTACGGAAAGCCGCATACGTGGCCTTGGGCGGTACCGGGTTTTTCCGCAGCCTCTTCAGTATTTGTAAAATTCGATATTTTTGGGTCGTTTTTGCGATTTGCAGTTCAGCGGCGGTGCTTAAAGGGATTCACTTTGATAGAGAAAGGAACTCTGGTGTCTGGAACAAAAGTGGACTGGGGGACATAAGGCGCCACGCCGTCCGCGAGGGGAACGCGATGGGCGAAGGCGGGCTGACTGGGGACGGGGGCCGGAGGCGCCTCTGCCACTGGGCCCCACGGCACGCCGGGGCGGGCGGGAACGGGTTCGGGGACGGCAGGTGAATCTTCTTGCTGGGCGGGGGGGTGGCTGCGGGTCGATGGTTGTGGCCTTCTGCTTGCGAAGCCACTCGGATTCATAGATTTGCGCGTTGACTGGCGCAGGGACTGATTTCTTTTCCGCAGAGACGGCGCGACGGTCGGGGATGAAGTTTTGCATGGCCACGATTATCGAAATGGCCTTTACCTGGCCGGTAATGCTGTTTCGGGTCATCTCGGGGCTGAGGGCGGCGAGTTCCCAGAGGCGGTTTAGTACTTGTTCGCGGCCCAGGTTCAGCCGGTGCAGTTCCTCGGCCTCCTGCTGGACGAGCTGTTGCTGCACGGCGGCGCGGTGCTGGAGCATGTAGGCGCGGACATGGGGTTTGGATTTGGTGTAGGCGGCGGAGTCGGGGTTGAGGCCGGCAGCTTCGGCGGCTTGACGGTCGGTCATGGCGCCAGAGAGGACCAGGCGGGCAAAGGCTGATTTCCTGATCGGTGATGGGGTCGCTTACTTTATTTTTTGGCATAGTGGCTCCTGAATTGAGAGAATTAGGGACAGAGGTTTTCCACTGCGCTTGGAAGCGCGATGGGGTGCATAAAAAAATCCCGCCGCGGCGGGATGCTTGGATTGCTTAATTTGGGACAGGGATCGGGTGTGACACCGGACAGCGATGAGACTGTCCTTCGCTCGCGCTTAGGCCAGAACTACCGGCAACTGCCGGCCAGCCAGCGGTCCGCGAGAGCCAACCGGTGCCGAAATCGTCTTCTAACAGGATCTGATGCGCTGCGGAATCGGATCTAGCCGCCGAGAGTCTTTTCTTGAATCGACGGTTATCGTTTCGGAGGTTACTTTGGGTTAATTGGACTCTTGTGAGGGAACAAGGGGCAGACCCCGGGTGGGTGAACATCCATCTGCATGACGCACTACACTAGATGGGGCGCCGGCTGGGGATTCTCTCGAAAATTATGTTGAGACGCAGATATCTTCCTGGTGCGCTGGTGCTTGCCGCCTCGCTGTGCGGCCACCCGATGCGCGCGCAGGAGTCGATTCAGGCCATTGGCGCCCAGGGCGAGCAACTGGAGCGCGAGGGCCGGTCGGCTGAAGCCGCCGAAGCATACCAGCGCATTCTGGCGCTGGATCCCAAGTCGATCGCCGCTCTGAACCACCTCGGCGCACTCTATGTTCGCCAAGGCCGAATCCGGGAAGGCATTCAGTTCTATCAGAGGGCGCTCCAGATAAGCCCTCTGGACTTTGGCACCAACCTCAATCTCGGCATCGCCTATCTCAAAGCTCAGGATTACAAACGGGCGGCTGCGCCCTTGCAGCAAGCTGTGCAGGCAAATCCGACGAGCATGCAAGCCTGCCAATTGCTGGCGCTCGCCTACGTTGGGCAAGAAGACTACGAGCACGCAATCCCGGTGTTGGAGCGGGTAGCCAAGCTAAGTCCAGGAGACGCTGGAAACCTCTACCTGTTAAGCCGCGCCTATCTCCAGACGAAGCGCCTTAACAAGGCGCTCGTGGCCTTCGACAAACTCGCAGCCGCCGATCCAAACTCGCCCTGGGTCCACATCCTAAGGGGGCAGGCTTACGACGGCCTGGCGGACTATGGCAAGTCGATCGATGAGTTTGAGGCTGCACGGCAACAACAGCCCAGCGATCCCACGGTCCGTTTCTCGCTCGGGTTTATGTATTGGAAGGTGGGCCGCTTTGCCGACGCCGAGGCGGAGCTGACAAAGGCCCTTGAACTCGATCCCAATTTCCCCGAAGCCAAGTTCTATCTTGGCCATACGTATCTCTCTGATCAGAAGCCACAGCAATCTATTCCGCTCCTGCAATCCGTGGTTGCCCAGGATCCAGGAAACGCTCGCGCCATGCGAGACTTGGGCAAGGCTCTTACCCAGACCGGTCGCCCGCAGGAGGCGGAGCGCGAACTGGAGGAGTCGCTCCATTTCGATCCAAGTAATGCTGAGGCGCACTATCAACTCGCTCAGATCTACCGGCAACTCAACCAACCGGCCAAGGCTGAGCAGGAACTTGAAAGCACGAAGAATCTGCTGGCGGAAAAGCGGAGCAAAGAAGAAAGCGTCCTGGCAGCCGCGGGCAACAGGGGCGACGCAACCCAGCAACTGGGTCTCTCCCCCAAAAAGGATACCCCTGCCTCTCCGGATGGAACGCATTAAGCAAATAAAGGCCACGCCATGCTTTCCAAGGTAGCTCGGTGCGACTCATGAAGCGGTTGTCGCCATGCTACGCCAGGTTCCAATGAGGACTTTCCGAGGGTGGATAGGAACTATCGCGGTTGCAGCGACCCTCTCTCCGGCCCAGGTGGTTACTGGCTCTTTGCCTTCGCCCGATGTTTATCTGGTGACCATCGATACGCTTCGCGCCGACCATGTTCACTGCTACGGTGACGATCGAATCCAAACCCCCGCGTTGGATTCTTTAGCCCGCGATGGCATTCGCTTTGCTCAGGCTTTCACGCCTAGCCCGATCACGAATACTTCGCACACCAGCATCCTGACTGGCCTGCTGCCCAGCGTACACGGCGTCACCGACTTCGCGATCCCACTGGCCAAGACGTATCCGACCTGGGCCGAGTTGCTGAAGCAAAACGGATATCAAACGGCGGCCTTTATTGGTGCCGTGGTGCTCGACTCTCGCACGCTTGCTCCCGGGCTCGACAGAGGCTTCGATTATTACGACAACTTCCCGTCAGACTCGGGCGAAGGAAAGCATTGGGGACAGGTGGAGCGCCGCGGCGACGATGTAGTGCATCGCGCCGAAGCATGGATGGGAGCTCATCCCCAGAAGCCGCGGTTTGTCTGGGTCCACCTCTACGATCCTCATGACCCATACGAACCGCCGCCACCTTACTCGCAGATTTACAAAGACCGTTTGTACGACGGCGAGATCGCTTACGCGGATTCCGCGCTGGGAAAGTTGCTGAGCTATCTAAAGCGTGAAAAAAGGTATCGCAACGCGTTGATCATCGTGGTCGGTGATCATGGCGAAGGACTCGGAGAACACGGCGAGCAAACTCACGGTATCTTCCTCTACGATTCAACGACCCATGTGCCCCTGCTCATCAAATTGCCCATAAGCGGGGAACCTAAAGAGCCCGCCATGGCGCAGGAAGGAAAGGTGGTGCAGGCGCAAGTAGAAACAACCGACATCCTCCCCACTGTCCTTGATCTGCTCAGCATTCCTCCTCCGTCCGCATTTGAGCGGACGCTCGCTCAGTGGATACTTCAAAGAGGCAAAAGAAAGCGACAGAGTGGTTTTTGCTGAGACGGATTATCCCCTGAGCTTCGGATGGGCGCCGCTGCGCGCGGTCCGCGAAGGCGGCTTCAAGTTCATCGAGGCACCGCGGCCGGAGCTCTATGACCTGGTCAAAGACCCTGCCGAGCTCACGAATGAATACGAGCCCTGGAACGAAACCGTGAAACACCTCCGCACCGAATTGGCCTCGTCCCCGATGCGGCCTCCACATGTCTCGCCATCAACAGGTACAGCGGGGAGCGCCACGCTCAGCGAACTTCGCGCTCTGGGCTACCTCGGACCAGGCGATAAGAAGACCTCGACCAACGTTCCCGAATTTTCATCACTGCCGGATCCCAAAGACAAAATCGAGGAGCAGAACCTGCTCCATTCCGCGATGATGTTGGTCGACCAGGGCCGTTCCCCGGATGCACGGTTGTCGCTGCAGAAAGTCCTGCAGCTAGATCCCGATTTCCCTCCCGCTTTGCGGCAACTGGGAGAGTTGGAATTCAATTCCGGGGAGTATCGAAAAGCGGCCGACCATCTTGAACGCGCACGAAAGGCGCATCCCGACGATGCATTGGCGGCCCTCTACGAGGGGCAGGCACTGGAGAAGCTGGGCGATTTGCAAGGCGCGCGAAAGGCGCTCGAAGCTGCAGTCACTCAATCGCCGGAGAAACTCGACGCTCGCCTTTTGCTCGCCCACATCGACTTGAAATCCGGCGATCGGGCGGCAGCGGAAGATCAATTCGAAGCGGTTCTTCTTCTGAACCCTGCCAACCGGGACGCATTGCTCTCGCTTGCCGAAGAGCATCTCGAAGACAAGCGATTCGCCGATGTCGTTGAGTTACTGGAACCACACGTCAAGGATGCATCGGTAACCGTGGACGAGCTTCAATTGCTTGTTCAGGCTTACGTGGGCTTGGGCCGCACTGCCGATGCAGAAAAAGTGCGTGCCCAAGTGGAGACCCTGCAACATCGCCGCTAGCGCGGCTGGGATTTATCGCCTTGCCTGTCCAAGGCGCACCGTAGACAAATGCGATCCAGACTTATCCAAATTAGCTCTTCGGTCCGCCGATATGGACAGCACTTGCTGAAAAGAAATCAGTTATCAAGGCCTATCGCGATCAGTCCCGAAGGGACGGCTGAGAGTAGCCCAGGACGGACCCGGATTTCCTGTGCAGCCTGGTGGGGCCAAGGAGCCTCGTGCGGCTTTCCGTGAAGAAAGCCGCATACGCAGGCCTGTTTAAAGCAGCGAGCAGGAAATCCGGGGTCAGTCCTGGGTAGAAATGAGAGCCAGGAACAGTCCCGCCAGGGACGGTTGAGAATATCCCAGGATGTAGTCCTGGGCTTACTCTGATGGGCTGACGAGTCCGCGCGACAATCAACAATCCTATGGTCCAAAGAGACGTCCTCAGCGACTTGTATTCCCATCCGAGTGTACCCAGGGACGCGGGTCCTGGGATATTCTCAGGCATCGTTGTCCAAATTAGCGAATAAATCGGGTTGCGCGTGCGGGTAATCCGTTGATTGCATGAAACGGCATTGGGTTCAAAGAGAACAGGGTTGGGTTCTGGTGATCGCATGTCCGCATTCGCGTGCGCCCCAGATTCACCCAGGACTGACCCCGGATTTCCTGCACGCTACTCTAGACAGGTCTGCGTATGCGGCTTTCTTCACGGAAAGCCGCACGAGGCTCCTTGGTTCTCCACCAAGCTGCACAGGAAATTCGGGTCCGTCCTGGGACATTCTCAGCCGTCCCTTCGGGACTGGTCCATCTCGCATACAAACCCAGGACTACGTCCCATAAGCGCTAACTTGTTCGGCAGACAAAAGAAATCTGAGAAGACGCTGGTTTTTAGCATCTCCAACTCGCCGCAAAATCGTCATCCTGAGCGGAGTGCCTCACAGATTTATTGCGTGACACAGCGCTTGGTAGCGCGGAGTCGAAGGACCCCGGCAGTGCTTATCTTACCCATGCCGCTCTGGAGCTTTTCAACCACCGAAGCCCGCTCTGGGCGGATCCACCACGGTCTTTACCTGGGGGCGGGAACCAAGAACTTGCTAGCATCTTGCTAGCTAGGGCCGGCCTTGCACAGACCTGGGGATGGAAGATGATTAGAGCGCATGGAAAGATGTACCCGTGACCATCGAGTGCGTACCGCAGCAGATCCTGTTCTCGGGCTTCGGTGGTTGAAAAGCTCCGAGCAGCATGGGTAAGATAAGCGCTGCCGGGGTCCTTCGACTCCGCGCTACAAGCGCTGTGTCAAGCGTTAAATCTGTGAGGCGCTCCGCTCAGGATGACGATTTTGTAGGAGTTTTGACGAAAAACATCCTAAACAAGTTAGCGCTTATGGGACTACGTCCTGGGCTACTCTCAGCCGTCCCTTCGGGACTGATCGCGATACACCTGGTAGCTCATTCGACTTCAGCTTGCTGTCCAATCGGTCGATCGAAAAAGCTAATTTGGACAGCTCTGGCTGAAAGTAGCACAGGACGCAGTCCTGGGGCGCCTCGATGGCCGACGGCCAAACGTGCCTGCCCGTGGGGAGCCCAGCCCGGAAGGGCTGGGGTATCTATGGATGATGATTCCGGCCGCCCCGCCTCGCCGTGGGCCTGCCGGCTATTTCTGCGCCACGACGTCCCCGGACCCTTCGAAGATCTGAGTCAGCACATGTCCATGCATTTGTTTTGGCTCTTCAATCCCATACAGGGAGAGGATGGTAGGCGCTATGTCGTAGACGCTTGCTTCAAGCCCCATCAGCCGCAGATCGTGCTTGATATTTGGCCCCATGGCGAAGAACGTTCCTGGAACTTCATCTCCATCGGCAAAATCGTGCTTGGCGATAACCGGGGTAGTCTTTTCGTGGTCCATGTGCATGTGGGGGTCGGTCTGTTCGAACTCACTCAATGGCTTGATGCCATGGTCCGATACGATGAAGAGATACGTATTCTCGTCGATATGCTTCAGGATACTTCCCAGCACTTTATCGAAGGCAACGTACTGGTCAGGAAAGGCGTTTACCCGGACTGCGTTGATCTTCGGGTTATACCCTGCGTTGTAAGGCGCAATAGGATAGAGCCAGTGGCCGGTGCGGTCTTCGCAAGACTGACCAAGCCAGGTGAACTCGGTGGGATGGTTCTGCAAAAGATAGTCGAACAGCCGTGTCTGCTGTTCGCGAATCAAGTCTACCTTCTTCAGCCATGCATTGATGACTTCCGATTCATGACCCTGCAACTCCTCGGCCGAGGGCATCCGCTCGCAATCGACGTAGTAGTCACCCACGTTCTTGATCAACTCAGGCTTGAGCGACGCTGGATATACAGCGCTCCCGCCTTCCACTTCGGATAGCTTCGGAGCACACAGCACGCCGTCCTCGCAGTTTTTGCCGCGGGTGAGCATACCGCTGACCATATATCCATTCACCGGCATCACCGGGAAGGTCGCCGGTACATTCGCCATGCCAACGGTCACGTGATTCTTGGAAAGAATCGACCAGATCGGCTCCTCTTTCAGCATGTTCGTGTTAGCCGTGACTCCGCCGACAATAAAACCGGTGACGCCATGCTCTTCCGGGGAGGTGCTGGTGAAAAGAGTGCTGTAAACCCGCGGGCAGTTGGGCGCAGAAACAGTGCGCAGCTTGCCGTATGCGCCACGCTTGATCACGCTGGCGAGGTTAGGCATCTTGCCCTGGAGAATCAGAGGCCGAAGGACATCCATCTCCATGCCATTCACGCCAATCACCACCACTCGTGGCTTCGGCTTCGCGCCGCTGGGAGTCTGGGCAAACAGCAAAGATGTGGTGAGGAGCAACGAAATAGCGAGTGTTCTCGAGACTTTGACCATCATGAAAAGAACTCCGAAATGCGGGCCCGTCCTTTAATCGTACCTGAGAGCCTGCTGCTGGTTCCAACTTCCGTTTTGCCTACAGATAGCGAAGCGCCCGATTTGCCGGGCGCTTCGCCGTCCATGTTTGCCCCGCTGATCAGAAAACGATCTTCAGTGCGACCTGGATCTCACGTCCATCATTAGCGCTTGAAATCCTTCCCACAAGCGTCGGCGAGCCAATGTTATTGGCAGGAGGCGCAAAGTAGGGGGTATTCCAGGCATCGAAGAATTCGCCCCGGAACTCCATATCGGCCTTATCGAACAGATTGAAATGACGCAGTACAGCAATATCTGAATTCGACTGGCCAGGTGCATCGAGGATGTTGCGCCTGTGAATTGCCGAAGGTCGGATCAGAGGCCGATCCGGCAACGGAGAAGCAGTTTTGATTGAACCAGTTGGTAACGCTCTTCGAGCCGACGCCGCTGCAAGTGCGGTTGGGACGAGGAGAGCTGGAGTTGGTGTTGGAGAAATCCGGACCAAGCACGGCGAACGGATAGCCGGTCTGATAGGAGGTGATATCGGATACCTCCCATCCACCCACAATGGCGCTCACCACGCTTTTGTCGTTGAGAAATTGTCTTCCCTTGCCAAAGGGAAGATCGTAGATGGCGTTGACCACGATCCTGTGGCGCGCATCGGTATAAGACCGCGACCACTCGAACGCCAGGTTGTTGTCGTCCTGCGGGAGGTTACTATCGTTGGCGCCCGCGCCAAAGCCTTCGTCGCCCTCCGAGTTGTCGAGGGATTTGGCAAATGTATAGGCGGTGAGCAAGTTGAGCCCATGGCTCAACCGCTTGGTTAGTTTGAACTGAAAGGCGTTATAGCTGGAGCTCCCATCCGAGGTCGTGTACAGCGAGGTCCCCAGGTCGACATACGGACGGCGCGACTGCAGAGGGGTTGTGCCCGGCTCCGCCTGGTTGCCGGAGAGGTGCAGGTTCCCGATCTTGGTCCCCTTGGTTCCGATATAGGCAATGTCCATTGCCCAGTCGTTGGAAAGTTGGCTTTGAATGCCGAAGCTCCACTGCTGGAAATAAGGCGCCAGGTAGTGGGGCTCGACATACAGAGAGATGAATTGGTCCGACAGCTTGGGGATGCCTGCTCCGGAAAATACGGTCTCGCTCGTCACAGTCGGCGTCTGTCCCTTGGTGCGTAATAAACAGTCTGTGACGGAGAAAATACCGGGTTGTTATCGACGAAGTGCTGGTTGTTGAAGTTAGGCAAGTCGTAGAAGATGCCGTAGCCGCTGCGCAGCACAAGTTTGTCCGATGCCGTAGGACGCCAAACGACCCCTAGGCGCGGGGCGAAATCGTGATGCACGGGAAAGATCAGTGATTGCTGTGTGCGGCCGGTAAATCCTAGTTGCGCCCGTTGCGCCGACGTAGCGATCAAACAGCGCCCATCGGTAGTGGTCAGATACGAGTAGGCTGGATCGGTGCAGAACGAGTCGTTCTGCGCGTTGGGCGCCGCCGTCACCAGGGTGGCGTTGCCCGGCCCGCTGAACTTGGGCCCGGTAGGCACAAGGGTCACGTAATTGTCGTGCTTGTCGACCGCCGGCCGCCGGTACTCCCAACGCATGCCGGCGTTGACCGAGACGTTGGGGGTGAACTTGACGTTATCTTGAGCGAACAAGCTGATGAAGTTGCCGCCCACCTGGTTGGTATCTGCAAAGTGCAGACTGCGGTTGGCCCCGTGTGGAGCGCCGAGCAGGAAGTCGGCGAAGTCGGAGGCGGCTGGAGACACCACCATTGAGTTCGCCGGCCAGCGCGGCATACTGTCCGTTGAAGTCTAACTCGCCGTGCGGGGAGTAAGCCGCCTGCTCACCAACACCTGCCAGGGTTGAATATCCGCCCCGGCAATGATCGTCTGTCTGCCCTTGCGTGATAGTGACAGTGTCCTGATATTTCTCCACCATATCCGGGCTGATGACCGGGCGATAGTTGGAGTCGCCGATGGCAGAGAAATTGCTGAACTCGAACGGTGGAAAGCCTTCGAGCGATGGCGACAGGGCGGTTAAACCCTGGATACCAAAGGCTTCCATGAAGCCGGCGGGCCGGGGACACGATGCGCAATTGTTGTATCCCAGTCGCGCTGGAAGCCGAAGAGTGCCTCGTTGAGAAGACGAGGGCCGAAGGTGTGGGTCCAGCCAATGGCCACATTCTGTCCCCGGAAATAGAGCTTGTCGCCGAAGCTCGGCAGTGTGCTGTAGCCGCTGGTGGGGCTAACGATATTAGCCTGGCCGAGGATATACCGGCCAAACACCTGGTCTTTCTCGCTGATGTCGTAGTCAACACGCGCGTCGTACTGGTCATCGTTGCGGGTCTCCGGCTCCGAGTTGATGTAGTTAACGCCGGCGCTCCCCGACAGGTTGGGCGAAGGCCAGGCATTCAGCGAAAGCACATGGGCGGCGACGCCGTCGATGGTCGTGATTTGGTTGCCCGGGATAGGTGTGCCGACCAGTATGGTCTGGCCGGCGTCGGTGCCGGTGGCGCAGGTGATCAGCGTCTCACTCGCGGGGTTAAAGAGCTGGCCGGTATCGTAGCTGTATTGCGCGGGGCCGCCAACGCCGCACACGTTCGCGTTGGTCCCTGTCAGCAGGCCGCTGAGGTCTCCGGCTCGTTGGGCTAGCAGTGGGCACCAGGGAGGTTGCGGATGACCCTTGCACCAGGCGCAGGCCCTCATAATTGCCAAAGAAGAAGAGATGTTTCGATCTCCAGATCGGGCCGCCAAGAGCTGCGCCGTACTGGTTCCGGCGAAGCTCTGGCTTAACCGGGTTGAAGTAGTTCGAGGCGTCCAACACGTCGTTACGGAGAAACTCGTAGATCGATCCGTGGAACGAATTGGTACCGGATTTGGTGATCAGGTTGATGGTTGAGCCGGCCGTTTTGCCGAAGGCTGCGTCGTAAATATTGGTCTGGATCTTGAATTCCTGCACCGCGTCGGGCGACGGCTCAACGGCGAATCCGCCGAAGGTCAGATTCCGGGAGTCGACCCCGTCGATCAGGGTGTTGTTGCTCGACGAGCGAGCCCCGTTCGCGGCGTAGGTGGATTCACTAAAGGGTGATCCGAAGCTAGAATTTGCGAAGCCGCCGCTGACACCACCCGCGCCGGCGTCGGGTACGGTTCCAGGCACCAGGATGGCGAGCGCGCCGAAACGGCGCACATTCAGCGGAAGGTCAACCACCTCGCGCTGGTCGATCACCGTGCCCACGCTGGCGCTGCTGGTGTCAACCAGAGGCGCTTCCCCGGTTACCTCCACCTTGGTGTCGACCGAGCCCACCTGCAGCTTGACGTCTTCGCGCGCCTTCTGGTTCACCAGCAAGGTGATCCCCTTAATGTCCTCTGTCTGAAAGCCGGGCGATTCTACGGTGATGGAATATCCGGCCGGCGCCAAGCTGGGAAAGCTGTAGTTCCCCGAACCATCGGTCGTGGTTTTCGTAGCCACGGCCGTGCCAACGTCGGTCACCGTGACGCTGGCGCCTGGAATGGCGGCTCCCCCCGCATCGGTCACCGTGCCATAGAGATTCGCGGCGCTTTGCGCGCTACAGGGAAGCGCTGCCAGGCAGCCCATCAGCAGGACTAGCACGACAGACGAAAGACGGGGATTCGAGAGTATCTGCGCCTTGAGTTTGTTCACCGCCAACTCCTCTATGTAGTGATTCAGGTAGTACGAAAAGCCGACCGTAGCGCGAACTTATGCGTGCACACGCAACGCTGCGATCAAGGTCTTAGGAAAGAGATTTAGAGATGGCCGGTTACTTCGAAAAACTTCGTACCAGGACTGGCTGAAGGACCCTAATTTTGCTGAAGTACCCTGATCTTAGTGAGTGGTTAAATGCCAGTCAATTACAAAAGAAGAATGGGTGTCGCACCATTCAGCACCGCTCCCGCCGCATCTTTAACCGCGCCGAAATCGCCGCGGTGATCTCTAGACCCCACGCGGACTGGCTAACGGACAGGGGGCCCAAGGGCCATTACGAGGGCTACGCCCCATAAGGTAATTCGCATCATACTCGCCTCCAAAAACCAAACAGTGTCTACCGGACCCGGCTTGCAGGCAACTTTGGCTGCTCTTCAGCGGACCGGCTGATTTACTTTAGTGACCGTACTATATGCACGCACAGACCCCAATTGCAAGCAGAATTGTCAAGAGGGTCATTGTTTTTCAAAAAAAACATCCCGTTCCGGCCCTTGGACGCGGAGGAGGCGTCCCCAAGTCAGGGTTTGAGCGTATCCAGATACGCCAGGCTCTGGCCAAAACTGTCGAGGATCGGACTGGCCGACTTGTCATAGTCCAGAAAGGCGTAACGGATGCCCTGCTCCCGGGCTTGCCTCAACAATGCGGGCCAAGGGATCGTTCCTTTGCCCAATTCAATCGAATGATCGGAGCCGGCGTCGGTCGTATAGCTGGTGGGGAAGCCTGCAAGGCGGTCCTTGAGGTGAAGAAGCTTTACCCGCTCCTTGTATCTTCCGAGGAAGGAGGCTGGGTCCAGCCCTGCCTGCGCGATCCAGTAGACATCCACCTCGAGATGAACCAGCGCGGCGTCGGTGTGCTCCATCAGCTCCGCAAAACCGGAGCTCCCCTGCTGCGGCATCAATTCGTGGTTGTGGAAGAGCAAAGCAAACTCCATACCGTGGCTACGGACGCTGGCGCCTGCCTCGTTTAAGCGGGCCGCGATAGCGCGGTACTGGTGGAGGCTCTCAGGCCTGGGCCGGGGCAGCATGGCGACCATGTAGGCAAGGCCAAGTTCCCGGGCGAAGTCGATGCTTTTTTCTATGTCGAGTAAAGAAAAGTGCCCGGCAGGGGAGCGGAGGCCGGCATCCTCGATCATCCGGCGCAGCGTCGCCGCCGGGTGATCGTAGACCATCGAATGCAGCTCCACCTCGGTGAAGCCGATGTGCTGCAGCGAGCGCAGAAGCCGGGGAAGATCCCGCACACCTTCCTGGCCCACACCCGCAATCTGAACGCCGTAGAGCAACTTTGGATCCTTCGTGGCAGGCATAAGCTAAGCCGGCGCCCGCGCCGAGGTAATTGCCTGCGGAGTGAAAGTTAGATCATCGACAAAGGGATAAGACGGTTTGCGGAATTTGTTCTGCGGTAGATGGATGATGTCCTGATCGACCGCTCCTTGAGAAAGAGCCATGAGACTGGGATTGGCCAGGGGCGACAGTTCAGGAGAAAGATAGCCCGATTTCACCACGATGATTTTGTACGAGGTTGGCTGCAGGCCCAGCCGCGTGAAGTCGACAATGTCGTGGTACGGTCGCCGCTGAGCGGAGAGAACAAGCGTGATCCCTTCAATCTGCACCACTGCCTCGCGCAAGCGAGGCGTCTCCGCCGGCAGCAGAAAAATTACTTTGGCCGTCGCTTTGACTGGCTTACTGCCCAGCGGATCGAGTGTTGCGCCTATGGAGAGTGGGATGGTGGCGCCTACTCCAGCCTTGTAGCACGCATCCGTAGCCGGTCTGTCGGTGATTCCAGCGAAGACAACATTTTTCGCCTTGTAGTAGAGCAGCCGCTCCAGCACTTCAGCGCGATCGCCGGCGCCGCCTGCGGTAGGATTGTCTCCCGAATCAGCCAGAATCGCCGGTTGGGTGGTTGCTTTCATCGCGCGTTGAATGCACTCGTCGATGGTCCCGGTCTCGGTGCCGAACTGAAACTCCTTGCGCGCGTCCCAGTACTGTTGTGCCAGGTCGACAGCGATCTTCTTTTCTGTGGCTGGAGCAGTGCCCGTCACCACCGCCGCTGCACTCGAGCGCGGTTCATCGGCCCACACATAGCCGACAAGCAAGGAAACGTCCAGAATGCCCGGCTCCTCGTTCAACTTCGGCAATTGTGCCCAAAGCCGTTTCCCTGGCTGCCACAGCGTGCTGCTGCGTTCACCCGGCATCAGCACGGGTATGGGAGCCCATACCAGGGTGGGGCGAATCTTCTGATCGATACAGTGAAGAAGCATATTGCAGGCACGCTGCATGGTCTGTTCGTAATCGATATGCGGTGCCGTGCGAAAGGCGGAAAACGCGTCGATGTTATCGATCACCCGCTGGCTCACATTGCCGTGAAGATCGTAGGAAGCAGACATGAGACAGTTTGCGCCCACCACCTTGCGCGCCGACTCCATCCAATCGCCCTCTGCGTCCTGCATGCCATCCACAAACATGGCGCCATGCATGGGAAGAAATAGACCGTCCAGAGGAAGCAGCGACTGGAGTCGATGCAAAAAGTCTGCCTTGATTGCGTCGTAGGTAGCCTTCTCGACTGGGCCTCCAGGCACAGCTTGTGCGACTACGGTCGGCAGGAACGGCACGGGATATTGCTTCAGGAATGCGAAGCGCTTGGAATCCGTGAGCTCCTTGTCTCTGAGAATGGTGAAGTCTTCCATGCGGGCGCGGATGCGGCCATAGGTACTGCATTCGATCCCGATGCCGCCGTAGGCAATGCGTGGTTGCTGGGCATCCGCAAAAGTGCCGGCGGAGCTGTATCGAGCAGAGTGAAGCGCCGAGGGTGGCAGCGGATGCGCTCTTAAGAAAAGTTCTTCTTTGCACGAAATGAACTCCAGTCCAAAATTTTACAGTCTACGAAAAATCTCTCTGAACTGTGAGAACCCCGTCAGGACGGAGGCAGACCCCTGCGGGACTGGAGGTTCGCCTTGACCGCTTTCTCGCCATTTGTTCCCGACAACGCAGCGATCACGTCAAACACTGGCGTCAAAGTCCAAGGTCAACCTTCCACTTTTTCAAGCGAGAGATCCCGGTCTTGATATCCGCGAGTCTCTTTACTTCATCCGGCTCTTCACGTTCAATGCTGAGCGCACCCTTATAACCGAGCTCCCTTAGTTCTTTCAGAAAAGCGGGAAGATTGACCTCTCCATCGCCGAGCACACATTCAGAGCCGAGAAGACCGCTGCCCTTAGCGGGGAAATGTGCGTCCTTGCAGTGAACCGAGATCACATGAGGGCTTAACACCTTGAGGGCACTCAGCGGATCGCCCGACTGATACATGATCATGTTCGCCGGATCGAAGTTAACCTTAAGATTCTTTCTGTCTACGTCCGCGATAAACGAGAGCAAGACTGCAGCAGATTCCTGGCCTGTCTCGAGCACGAAGTTCTGATCATTTTTCCCGCAATGGTCACAGAGCGATCTGGTCAGGTCGCGGAGATCCTTGTAAAGAATCTCGCCCCGATCACTCGGAATGAAGCCTATGTGGCAGGACACCCCTGGAATACCCAGATCATGAGCGAAGTCGGATACGCGTTTCGTTCTTGCAATCCGCTCGGCTCTTAATCCTTCCGTCGTGAAGCCCACAGTCCTATGAACAGTTTCGAAGTCTGTATATTGTTCGCCCATGTAGGAGCAAACAGCACTGGTGATTACTACCTGGAATTCCTTCAGGCCATTCTTCCACGCGTTCAGGGCCCGGTCGCAATCCAGTTCCGGAGGCACGCCAAGTTGTCCAACATGAAGACCAAGTTCGTGGACGGTTCGAAGCGCCGTTTGGGCGTCCTGGGTTGCCCAGAACATCAGGCCGATCTCCATCGGTTCTGTTTCTCTCACCATCATTTCCTTCCGTTCTGGTCTCTCGACGTTGTACGGTTGATCCAGTGCTTCCCGAATAACGATCGGGAACAGTTGGAGTCATATTAAAGCAAGTGTTGTGACAAGGGAGAGAGATGCGCGTCACGTATCGTTTGTTCGCTGCGACGTTTTTGGCGGCGATGATCTGTTCTGTGTACTGGTGTTGGGGTCAAACGCCCGCTGCGGGAGAGGGTCCGCAAGAGCCTGTCGGGGGATTCGTTCCTGGACAGCAGCGGCCACCCATCGATCCTGCGGTCGTGGCCCACGGAAAAGCACTTTACGCCGTTAGCTGCCAGGGTTGTCACGGACCCGATCTGCGGGGCGGCGACATGGGCGGTCCAAATTTGTTGCGCTCCCAGGTTGCGTTAACCGACGTCGATGGCGAATCGATTGTTCCCATTATTCAAGGCGCGCGCCAATCTATGGGAATGCCTAGAATTCCACTGAGCCCCGAGGACGCAAAGGCCGTGGCCGCGTATGTGCGCAGTGTAGTGGCTACGATAGGACGAGCAGGAGTTCCCCCGAGTGAGCAACAACCTGTCAATATCGTGGTCGGCAATGCGAGCGACGGTGCCGCATATTTTGCCAGGACCTGTGCAGGCTGCCACTCCCCGGAAGGTGACCTGCGCGGGATCGCGTCCAGGGTCACCAGCCCGAAAGCGCTTGCAAAACCTGTGGGTGATGGGCGGGGCAAAAGGTCAGAAGAACGACAAGACGGCTGCCACGGTTACGGTGACTCTGCCTTCCGGTGAAAGCCTGCAAGGGCAATTGGTTCGCATCGACGATTTCCTTGTCACCTTGAAATTAAGCGATGGCGCATTCCGCACGTTCACGCGGAAAGACGGCTCGCCCAAGGTCGTGATCCAGGACCCGCTGAAGGCTCATAAGGACCTGCTTCCGAAATATACGGATAAAGACATCCACGATGTGACTGCCTACCTGGTGACCTTGAAATGATCTTCCCCAAAATCCTACTTCCCGCCTCGCTTCTGCTTGCTTCAATGCCTTCCATGGCACAGGTCAGCGGGGTCACGCCTGAGGATCTGCTCAAGCCACTTAAGGACTCCTGGCCGACCTACAACGGCGACTACACCGGAAAGCGTTTCAGCGCGCTCACCCAGGTGAACCGTGCGAACGTCAAGCAATTGACCCTCGCGTGGACCTCGCAAGTGACTGAGGGTACTGATAATCCAGAGCCCGCCAGTGAAGAGCGAAAGGGCAATAGCCTTGAGACTCCGGATCTGATCGTCGGCGGCGAAGGTCCGGGGAATATCTCGATCGAGGGTGGCTCTATCAAGTGTTCGATGCTCGAGGTGGATGGCACTCTCTATCTCACGATGCCGGACAATGCCTGGGCAGTAGACGCTCGCGATGGGCACGTACGATGGCATTACTTCTGGAAGACGAAAGGCGGAACGCACATCGGGAATCGCGGTGTCGGCATGTGGAATAACTATCTCTACATGGAGACCCCGGACGATTACCTGGTTTCGCTGGATGCCAGGACCGGCAAGGAACGCTGGCACAAGCTCATCGCACTCGTGGATGAGGGCTATTTCTCAACCCCGGCTCCCATCGTGATCGAAAATCATGTCCTGGTGGGTGTGGGCAACGACATCGATTCGCCGGGCTTCCTGCAATCCTTCGATCCTGAGACAGGCGAACTGCAGTGGAAACACTATACGGTCCCGATGCAGAAAGGCGACCCGGGCGAGGACACCTGGGCGAGTCTGGACGCGGCGCGGCATGGCGGTGCGCAACCGTGGATCACGGGAGCTTACGATCCCGAGACCAGGCTCTATATTTTCGGTACCGGCAATCCGACGCCTGCTTTTACCACCGGCACCCGGGGCGACAAAGACAATCTCTTCACCTGCTCGCTGCTCGCTGTGAACGTAGACACCGGCAAGATGGCGTGGTATTTCCAGACCTCACCACACGACATGCATGATTACGATTCAGCGCAAACTCCGGTTCTGGTGGATGGCGAGTTTAACGGCAAGAAGCGGAAGATGGTCGTGACCGCGGCGCGCAACGGCTACTTCTTCGTTTTGGATCGAGTGACCGGAGAGCATCTGCTCACCAGCAGATACGGGCTGACGACCAATTGGGCTAACGGCTCGAACCCTGCGGGTGGTCCCCGGCGCGATCCATCGAAAGATGCTTCGATCGCCGGTTCTCTCGTATCACCGAATTCATCTGGAACCGTGAACTGGGAACCCCCCGCTTTCTCACCGCAAACCGGGCTCCTATATGTACCCGAGAATGATACGTATGCGATTTACTATCTGACAGAAACGGACCCGCGCGGCTCAATGGGCTTGGGCGGAAGGGAAGAAACACAAGTTGGCTCGGCAGGGAGCTACCTGACGGCGATTAGTTATAAGACCGGCAAAGCCGTTTGGAGGCACCGCTACTATAACGGCGGCGGCGGCGGTGGGGGCGTGCTTGCGACCGCCGGCGGCTTGGTCTTTGCAGGGGACGGTGCCGAGAGCTTGGTGGCGCATGACGCAGCCAGCGGAGACATTCTATGGAACACTCGCATCGGGCTGGTTTCTAATCCGCCGCAGACATACATGCTGGACGGACATCAGTATGTTATCTGCGCGACTGGCGACAGGATCTGGTCCTTCATGCTCTACTAACCCGATCTCTACTGCAGATATGGGGCACCCTTCATTTGTTACGGGCACAGAGGTTAGATCAGCGCGCCGGGTAGCTCTTCCTCGGCAGCTGGTCTGACGATCGGCTCAGTTGCGCCTTCCTTGTCGGAGAAGGTGAAGAGAAAGCCCAGCAGCACGACTGCCGACAGAGCGCCGGCCCATATCCAGATTGGGCGCCAATCGTAAAGGAGGGCGCCATCCTTCGCAACATGGCCATAATGCTCGACCACCGCGCCCGAAACCCATGAGCCGACGAACATACCGAGGCCGTAGGTGATGAGCGACATCAATCCCTGGGCCGCCGCGCGCAGGTCAGGCGACGCCTTACGGTCGATATAGATCTGCCCGGTGACGAAGAAAAAGTCGAAGCAGACTCCATGCACCAGTATTCCGAGCCACAGCATCCAGACCCTGGGACCAGCGTTTCCGTAGGCGAACAACGCGTATCGCGCGGCCCACGCAAACATGCCGGTAACCAGCATGTACTTGGCGCCCAGGCGACGAAAGAACCAGGGGATCAGCAGCATACAAAAAAGTTCGGAAATCTGGCCGCCGGTCATCTTGCCGGCTGCGTCACGCACTCCGCTCTGGTTGAGATAGAGGTTGGTAAAGGCATAGTAGAACTGCAGCGGAATGCATATGAGGAGCGATGCGATCGCAAAGACGGCCATCGAACGCTCTTTCAGCAGCGTGAGCGCTTCCCTGGGGAAGAGCCTGCCGATGGAAAACTTCTCCCCCCGGGCCAGCGGCGGAGTGTGGGGGAGCGTAAAGCAGTAAAGACCCATCAGGACCGAACAGGCGGCCGCTATTTCGACTGGGTGATGCGTTGCTTCCAGGCCGAGCGAGCCAATGAAGAGCCCGGCAACGATCCAGCCCGCGGTGCCCAGCACGCGGATCGGCCCGAACTCCTGCTTCGGATCCTGCATCTGGCGAAATGAAAGCGAGTTGGTCAGCGCGATCGTCGGCATGAAGCAGAGACAATACAAAAGCATAATGGTGTACAGCGCGGGAAAACCGGTCTGGCGCGAGGCGGCTAACAGCAATACCGCACCGGCCAGGTGTAAGCAGCCGAGGATCTTCTCAGTCGCTGCATATCTATCCGCGACCAGGCCGACAAAAAAGGGCGCCACGATCGCCCCTACCCCCGTCGCGCCGCCAACGATTCCCACCTGCTCTCCCGTGAAGTGCAATGAGGAGGAGAGCCACGTGCTGATAGTGACGTACCAGGAGCCCCAAACGAAGTACTCCAGAAACATCATCAGGCCAAGGCGTGATTTCATTTGCAGCTTCAAATTGCCTCCAAATTATCTGGTTAGGAACTTTCCATTCGACTTAATCCGTTCGTAATGCTTCCAGCGGCTCGACGGAAGCCGCGCGCCGCGCCGGCAGACCACTCGCTACCAGGGCGGATAGCAGCAACGCCGCCGCAGGCACTCCCAGGGATATGGGGTCGATCGTCCCGACCTTGTATAGCCTGGCGCTCACTAGCTTGCCGATGAGGACGGCGATCGGGAGTCCCAGGAGCAGACCAAGAAGGACCTGCGCGCAGGCGCCGCGCAGAAAGTAAAGCGCGATTTGCAGGCGATTGGCGCCGATGGCCATGCGAATGCCAATCTCGTTCCTCCGTCTTGCGACGTTGTATGCAGTTACGCCGTAGAGGCCTATGGCTGTGAGCAGCAACGCCAGGCTACCGAATAATCCGCTCAATCGCGCGAGAAGGCGTTGCTGGTCGAAGTTGACAGCCACCTGCTGCCGCATTGGCTGAATACTGGTGATGGCAAAATTCGGGTCGACCTGCTTGAACACTTCGCGGATAGGAGCCTCCATCTGGCCCGCATCACCGGCGCTCCAGACCTGTGCGCCTGTGATGAAGTGACTCCACTTCTCATCATCCTGCATCGCCGGATCTGTGTAGCGGATGCGCTGGGCGAGAGTACCGAAAACCATGGGACCTGCCGGCTGGTCAGGATCGGCGTACTTGGCGTCCTGCACCACTGCGATGATCTGGAGACTTGTACTGTTCGCGGGGTTGGCAAACCCGAATACCTTACCCATCGCGTCCTCGCCCGGAAAGTACCGGCGGACAAATGCCTGGTTGACGATCGCTACCCCGCGCGTGGTGGAGTTGTCTCCATCGGTGAAGTCTCGCCCCTCGACGATACGCTGGCCAATCGTCTTGAAGTATCCGGGGCTCACACGGTTCCACAGCGCCGTCTGCGATCCATCGACACGCGGCATACCCTCTCCGGGCTTTACGATTGTCTGCTTGAACTGGTGAGTCAGGGGACTGTAGAGAGCGACACTCGCGCTGCGCACTCCGGGCAGGCGCTCCAGCCCCTGCCTGAGCTTGCGATAAAGGTCATCGAGATGATCGAAGCTGTAGACCGCCAGCGGCTCTTCCATCGTCAGGCTGATACGGTTTTCGGTGGAAAAGCCGAAATCCTGCCGCTCAATATTTAGCAGGCTCCTTGTCAGCAGACTGGCCCCCGCGAGCAAGCCGATCGATACTGCTGTCTGCGCCACGACAAGCACGTTGCGCATGTTTGCCGACCCGTCTCGCGTGCCCCGGTTAACCCCACGCACCGTTTCGACCGGGTTGGCGCGCGCGAGCAACCACGCCGGGATCGTGCCGAACACCACGCCGCTCACCAGCGCCAGCGACATACAAAAGCCGAGCATGGCCCAGGAAATGCCGACGTGCCTGCTGATCGCGTTGCTGGCGCCGAAGGCCAGAGTCACCACCACCCGCGATCCGATCCACGCGATGCCGACTCCCACTATCCCGCCCAATAATCCAAACAGCAGGCTCTCGGTGAGGGCTTGACGGAAGAGGCGCCGCCGGGTTGCTCCGAGGGCGCTCATGATGGCGATCTGCCCTCGCCGCGACATCCCGCGCGCTAGCAGCAGGTTGGCGACATTCGCGCAGGCGATAAGAAGCACCAGTGTGCAGATCGCGAACAGGATACCGAGACTGTTGCCGTAAGTGTCCCGCATGGCGCCGATGCCGGTTGCGGCCGAGGCAATCTCGATTCGCTGGCGCGGCAACTCTCTTTCCAGCTCCGACCGATTATCGGCCATCATGGCGGCGTCGCTCATGAGCCAATGCTGCAGAAACGCCGTGAGTTGCGAGGAAACCGCCCCTAACGGCGTCCCGCGATGGACGCGGCCGATGAGTCGCAGCCAGGCGCTCGACGGCACAAGGTTGAAGGAAGCGTTGGCGTCTGTCAGGTATTCAGTCTGCAGTGGAATCCACAGAGCAGGAGGAGTGCTCTTTAGCGTTTCGCCATAAAAACCCGGCGGCGCAATCCCAACGATGGTAAAGGAGAAACCTTCAATCGCGAATGTCGCGCCGACCACCGAAGGATCGCTGCCATAGTGTTGCTGCCAGGTTTGATAACTCATGACTGCGACGGGCATAGCGCCCTTCACATCATCTGCAAATGTGAACATGCGCCCCGCAAACGGATTGATCCCCAACGTCTGAAAGTAGTTGCCGCTGACGTACTCCCCCAGCAGCGCCCGTGCCTGCGCAGTGTCATTGCCATAGCGAACACTAAGAATATTTGGCTCTGCCTGAAAAGCGGCTATCTGGTCGAACTGGGGCGTCGATCTGCGAAGGCGCTGATAGAAATCATAGGAGAAAATCCCCCATTCGCCTTGCGGAGTGTTCGAGTAGCAGCAGGTCTTGCCGGTGCCGATGCGAAACAGGCCCTCAGGATCCGAGACCGGCAATGACTGCAACATCACCGCATGGATCAAGGAAAAGATAGCGGTGGTGGCGCCGATTCCAAGTCCCAGGGTGAGTACGATCGTGATCGTCATCACCGGGGCGAGACGCATCTGGCGCAACGCATAGGAAAGGTCACTTATCGTGGAAGAGACCATTCAGCTGTTCTCCAGAGCAGGCTGATCACGCATCCAATAGCGCCGGTGGTTGTGGAGCCCTGGGCCCCGCTCGCTCGATCAGGAACTGATGTGCGGCGATGCTGGCCGCGCCGCGCACCATAAAGTCCTTTTCTACCGACTGGAATTCGAGGCGCGTGGTCGCCAGCAGGTGCGGCATGATGTTGTGCTCGATCGCCTCTCTGGCGCTGTTCATAAAAACCCCATTGCCGAAGCCCACCAGATCCGCAAATAGGACCAGCTCGGGATTGTTCAGCTGTATGGAGTTCGCTACCGCGATCCCGACAGCGAACCCGGCGTGGTGAAGCAGTTCCCTGGCCTTCACCACGCCCTTGGCGGCAAGCGCCTCGAGCTCACCGATTTCGCCCACTTGCAGTCCGAGTTCCGCGGCTCTTCTCAGCAGGGCTGAGCTGGAGGCAAATGCGTCCACGCAGCCTTCTTTCCCACATTCGCAGCGAGGTCCTCCGGGGCCCATGATGCAATGGCCAATCTCACCCGCGGCTCCGGTATGCCCGCGATACAGGCTCCCCTGCATGTAGCTGCCGCCGCCAATACTCTTGCCCAACATGATTACCGTGAAGCTCTTGAGTTCCCGGGCAACACCGAAGAGTTTTTCTCCTAACGTCACGGCATGGGCATCGTTATCGATGTAGGTGGGTATTTCTGTCGCTCGCTCGACAATTCTAGCGACGGGCACATCATGCCAACCGAGCAGGTTCGAATGCACACAGATCCCCAGTGCATGGTTGACAAGCCCGGAGAGCGCGATCCCGATGCCCAGTACCTGGTTGCGCGAAATGTTTGCGTCGCGCGTGAGATGCGGAATGCCCCGGCTGATCGCTGCGGCCACCTCTTCCGGCGACATCACCATGCTGATCTGGTGTTCCGCCAGCACGTTTCCATGGCAATCCGTCAGCGCCATCAGGGGAGGATCTTCGGTGAGGCCGACGCCCACAAAGTATCCGTATTTTGCGTTCAAGGAAAGCATGATGGAGGGCCGGCCCTTGCGCAGCTTTTCACTAACGGATGGCGATTCCAGGAGAAATCGATCTTGAATCAGACCCCGGCTGATCTCCGTCAAAGCCGAGCGGCTTAGCCCAACGGAGTCTGCCAGCTCGGAACGAGACATAGATCCGTTCTCGAGCAGCGCCTCGATAATCCTCACATACGAGGAGCTTGCCGCGGCAGCCGGCCCCCGCACAGTCCCTTCGGCGGTTCGAGCCTTGGTCGCTCCCTCGCGCTTTCCATTTTGCCTTGGCATGACATTAAAAACTAACATGGCGGGGTGTTTCGTCTCGTGGGCCTGGGTAATCTGCAGAGCCCTTTGGGGTCTCTGCTCCCACCCGTCAACAGCTCAAAGTTGCTCCCCAGACCTGGAAGAGGGGGTTAGGATCTTTGCAGAGGATAGAGATCTTGCGCAGGGAAATCAGGAGCAGACGGGAATTTCTTGTCGGAGCGGGCGTTCTTGTAGCCGAGGTAGCCGCGACACCACTTGCATTAGCGGGAAAGTCCAAAATCGATCCGGCTTTTATCGCGCCTTTGGGTAACTCAAACGCGAACATGTCTCTGGCGGCAACAGCGCAATCAAGCTCACGAAAAAATGCAATGTGCGGTCTTATGGTGGACGCGGCGCGCGTGCCCGAAACCATGGCCTACTATAAGCGGGTGATCGAGTTCTGCTCGGACTGGGAGCTCAACACACTCCAGTTCCGGTTGACGGATGACCAGGGGAGTGCGATGCATTTCACATCCGTCCCCGATCTTGTGACCCATGGAAATGCATTTACCCCCGAAGAATTAAAAAGCCTGGTGGAATATGGCCAAAGCCGCGGCGTCGAACTAATCCCCGAGGTGGAGTCATTCGGGCACACAGGGTACATCACGCGTTCCCCCGCGTATGCTCATCTATCGGACCGCGACGCGACCGGCGATTCTGAATTCAACGGGATCATTCCGGTGAATCCTGAAACGCTAACTTTATTCCGCAAGCTATATGGCGAAGTCGCTGCGATCTTCCCATCGAACTACCTTCACGGTGGCTGCGATGAAGTGAACTGGGGAGGCTCATTGCTCTCCCGCAAAGCGCTTCAGGTGAAGGGGCGCGCGCGAGTGTGGGCAGAGTACCTTAATTCACTCAACGAAATCTCTGCAGGGCTGGGTAAACAGCTGATCGTTTGGGGCGACTTCGTTGTCCACAAGGAGCCGGAAGTTCTCGGTCAGTTAAACAAAAAGATCATCATCATGGACTGGAACTACTCCGACAACAGTTCAGCTAAATTTCTTGAGGCCTTCCAGAAAGTCAGTGCCAACGGTTCCCGCGGAATCGGGGCGCCCGCATTGACATGCTACAAGTGGGGCGCGCGGGTTGGCACCGAACAGCTAAGAAACATCGACGCCTGCGTCGATGCCTACTCCGCCACGAACGACCCCAACTCGCTGGGCGTTATCGTGACCAATTGGGTACCAAGCCGTTACATTCAGGCTTCGATCTGGGATGGATTCGCGTACGCTGCCGTCGCCCTCAAGAAGGGGACGGCAACAGCGCAAACCTCGGGCTTCCGCCGTTTTGTCGAGAAGCACTATCAAGCGGATTGGAACGTGCTATGGGACGAGGTATTCCAAACGATCTATGACCAGGCGCCCTACAGGAAAGATCAAGAAACGTCGTCCTGGATGGGTCTCCTTTTGCCGGTTCCCTGGAGTGATGATGAACAGTTGGCTGCTTTGCTGAAGGATGGGTCGCCGCAACCAAATCCCTTCACGCGAATCCGTAGCCTCCTCGTTCAGTTGGAACCGCTGGTAGTCAGGAATTTTTCTGATTTTCAAGCGTTCGAACTCTGCGTGGAGTATCTGGAGAAGATGTTCTGGCGTGAGACGGTTGTCATCGAGCAGGCTCAGAAGAAACCGCTGCAACGGGAAGCCACTGACTTGCTCATTCAGAGCATCGCTGAGCGAGATCGGGATATTGCCGAGGCCCTGACAAGGGACTGGGACAGAGGCCGTTTCCCGGATGCCGCAGCAAAGCGGGAGCCTGTCGTGGACCTGGATCCGCAGGATCAGTTGCTCTATCAGTGGAAGCGAGCGACGGCGTATTCAGCCTCTCTAGCTAGTCATCCGGATCGCTTCTACCAACTTATGCAAGCCGCAAAACCTCAATAGGAAAGCATCGGTAAATAGGCACAACGAAACCCACACATGGAGAGGGCGTCGCTTGCAGAGCGTTACCACTATCTCGTTTAGCATGAACGGCTTATGCGTGGTGGGGCGGGTGTGTCCGATGACCTGACTGGCTAACCGGGTCGTCTGCGCCGATTGCGAGTGGCGCACAAAGGAATGGGTTGTATGTCGATCATCCTTTACACTGGTTAGATAGCCGTGGCACAGCCGCCTGCTCTTCGTATTTCCAAATTGAAAATCGCTGCCCTCTGTATTCTCGCGGTAGCTGCGCTGTCAGTTTGGCCATTTGCAAGTTCGCTCTTCCATCGGACCCCGCCGGACCATGTGGAGTTCAGCCGGGACATCCGGCCCATACTGAATCAAAATTGCGTTGCCTGCCACGGAGGGGTGCGGCAGAAAAACGGCGTTTCCTTCATATTCCGTGAAGATGCATTGGGAACGGGCAAGTCCGGACGGCGCACGATTGTCCCTGGCGATCCCGATGCCTCTGAGTTCATGAGACGCCTGACTTCTACCGATCCCGAGGCGCGCATGCCTTATCACGGTCCGCCGCTCCCGGCCCAGCAAATCGCCTTGCTCCGTCGCTGGATCAAGGAGGGTGCGAAGTGGGAGGATTATTGGGCCTTTGTACCGCCGGCCCCGCGACCACTGCCGAAGGTGAAGCGTGCGGATTGGGTGCGCCAACCCATGGATCGGTTCATTCTGGCGCGGCTGGAGAAGGAAGGGCTGGAGCCCTCTCCCGAAGCCGATAAGGCTGCCCTGTTGCGGCGGGTATCTCTGGACCTTACCGGTCTGCCGCCCACCCCCGAGGAAGAAGCGGCATTCTTGGCAGACTCATCGCCCGGCGCCTACGAAAAACAGGTGGATCGCCTGCTGGCGTCACCGCGCTATGGCGAACGCTGGGCTTCTATGTGGCTCGACCTGGCGCGATATGCTGATACCAAGGGTTACGAAGCCGACTTTGATCGCCCGGGCGTCTGGCCTTACCGTGACTGGGTGATTGATGCTTTCAATCGTAACCTGCCCTACGACCAGTTCGTGATCAAACAACTGGCGGGGGATCTGCTTCCCAATCCCACCTTTGAAGACCAGATTGCCACTTCCTTCCACCGGCAGACTCCCAACAACGACGAGGGGGGTACCGACGATGAGGAATTTCGCATGGTCGCGGTGATGGATCGCGTGGCCACAACATGGTCTGTGTTGAATGGCCTCACCATGAATTGCGTGCAATGCCATTCGCATCCGTATGATCCTATTCGCCACACTGATTATTACAAGTCGATGGCTTTCTTCAATACGCAGCGCGATGCGGATCTTATGGATGATTCACCAGTTCTGAGGGTTCCAAAAGACAAAGCCAACTATTCCGAAGCGTCGCAATTACAGCAACAAATTGCCAGCCTGCTGCACCCGATAGAAGCCTCAGACCGCCAGATGGAAGATAAGGCGCAATGGAAACCACTGCCCATCGAGAGCGCCGCGGCCAATGAGGTGTTGGCACTGGAACCGATGCTTCCGGAACTGGAGAGCCAACTGGCTGAACTCGAAAAAAACCAGAAGCTCGCCCCAGACAAAAAAGAGGAGGAGTTGAAAGCTCTACGCAAGACAATCAGTGACACCAGAGTACGACTCGCTCATGCCAAAGCTGCGGGCGCAGCGGCCAAAACGTTTACCATCCGCGACGGAGAGGCGCTGGCGAACGCGGACACCCCGCCACAATCTTTTTATGAGCTGACAGCGAACGCCGGCCTCCCTGTGCTGACGGCGATTCGCGTCGAGGTGCCCCCGCTCAACGCGGAAATGGCACGCCACACACCGGAAAACGGCTTCATTGTCGACAAAGTGGAGGGTTGGGTGATTGCGCCGGGCGGCCAAAAGAGCAAAATTGCGTTTCGTTATTTTGTCCAGGATTCGGAGAGGAATCTGCGAGACGCATTATTCTCCGCGGGCGACGCGAAGAAAGGATCAAAAAACGCGGAACCGGACCCCAGCGCATTCGCGGCCCTTCCCAAGCTTTTCCGGACACGCTGGATCGTGGGCGTTCTCTCCGAGCCATTGCAGTTGGCGAATGGGAGCCGCATCCAGATGGATCTGAAGCAGGTAAAGGGCATTGACTCTAAGCCCGCTCTCATCCAGCGCATACGGCTTGCCGCGAGTGGTGATCCAAGCTGGACGTCTTTAAGCCGTGATCCTATCCGCGCGCAGAATATTGCGCGTCTCCAGGAGCTCAATCAGCAGCTGGACAAAATCCCCACCGTCCCGCTTCCAGTGATGGTGGAGCAGCAACCTTATGAGCGAAGGGCTACGCTGGAATTCGAGCGCGGTAATTTCCTAACTAAGATAGGTCCGGACCTTCCGCCCGATGTCCCCGGAATTTTTCCCAAACTTCCTGCCGGCGCGCCACGCAACCGGCTCACCCTGGCAAAGTGGTTCTTTCTGCCTGGTCAACCACTCACTGCGCGGGTTGCGGTCAACCGTTATTGGGAAGAGCTCTTCGGAACGGGCATTGTCGAAACCCTGGAAAACTTCGGCAGCGTAGGCGAGGAGCCGAGCCACCCCGAGCTTCTGGATTGGCTGGCGCTCCATTATCAAAACGATCTTCATTGGGATAGGAAGGCACTGCTGCGCGAACTGGTGACCAGCGCGACTTACCGCCAGAGCGCGGTCACAACCCCTTCTCTTCTGGCGAAAGACCCTCGCAATCGCCTGCTGGCCCATGGGCCGCAGCAGCGGCTTACGGCAGAGATGGTACGCGATCAAGCCCTGTTGGCCAGCGGCCTCTTGAGCACAACCATGGGAGGACCGCCGGTTATGCCTCCCCAGCCCGCCGGGATTTGGAATTCGGTTTACAACGACTCGAAGTGGGTCGACGCGACCGGTCCCAACCGCTATCGCCGGGCCATTTATACCTTCATCAAGCGAACAGCCGGTTATCCCAGTTCGCTCGTGTTCGACGCATCCGATCGCGATACCAGTCTTCCCCGGCGCATAGCGACGAACACTCCGTTGCAAGCGTTGGTGACTCTGAACGATCCGGTGTATGAGGAAGCCGCCGAAGCCTTGGCCCGGCGGGTGATAAAAGACACCGCCGGAAAAACATCCGGCGCTTCCAGTGCGGACTCTATTCTGAACACCCAGCTTACTTATGAAACGCGGTTGGTCCTGTCGCGCGATCCTACTCCGAGGCGAGTTGGCTGTGCTGCGCAAGTTCTACAAAGACGCTGTTGCCATGCGCGAGCGGCCCGCCGTCGTGAAAGCAAACCTGAATCTATCGGAAACATCGTTGGGCAAGCGAGTTCCTGCAGGGCAACTCGAGGCGCTAACGGCTGTCGGCAGTGTCCTCTTTAATCTCGATGCCGCACTCGTGAGGTGATGGTTATGTCAGATCCCGAAACCGATGCAAAGAACAATCCGCTGCCTGGGTTCCCTGGAGCATTGCATCCGGAAGCGCGCTTCGCATTACTGCAAGCGCAAACCCGCCGTCACTTTCTGCGCAGTTTCACTGCCGGCGTAGGCTCCATGTTTCTGGGCACATTGGCGTCGCAATTTGCTCCTCCAGTCAAAGCCGCGGAACGCAATGTCGATGGAAGCCTCCGCCTCGATTTCACACGCGATCCTTCGCGGCCGCTGTCGGTTCTGCCGCCGGAGTTTGCCCCCCGCGCCAAGCGGATCATTTATTTGCATATGGCGGGGGCGCCAAGCCAATTGGAGCTTTTTGATTACAAACCTGATTTGAACAAGCTTAACGGCCAGGAATGTCCTGCGTCCTTTTTGGTGGGCAAGCGGTTTGCGTTCATCAGCGGTGTGCCCAAGCTGTTGGGCGCGCAATATCCCTTCCACCAGGCGGGAAAAAGCGGCCAATGGATGTCGGACCGCCTGCCCCATCTGGAAAATCACATCGACGATCTGTGCCTGATCAAGTCGATGCGCACCGATCAGTTCAACCATGCCCCGGCTCAGTTACTGGTACAAACTGGCAATGCTCGCCTCGGCTATCCGTCGATGGGTTCCTGGGTGATCTATGGGCTGGGCACGGAGAACCAGAACCTCCCTGGTTTCATCGTGCTGGTATCAGGCGGCAACCAGCCGGACGGCGGCAAACAATTGTGGGGATCTGGATTCCTGCCCAGTGTTTATCAGGGCGTGCAATGCCGCTCCCACGGCGAGCCAGTGCTCTACCTGGAAAATCCTCCAGACGTAAGCCGGCCTTTGCGGCGCCGCATGCTGGATGCCGTAGACGAAATCAACCGGCAAACCTATGCCGAGTTCGGCAATCCCGAAACCGTCACGCGCATTGCGCAATACGAGATGGCGTTCCGCATGCAAATGGACGCCACCGACGCTATGGATATTCACAAGGAGCCCGCGGCGGTGCTTGCAGCTTATGGCGCGAATCCTGCCGATTCCAGTTTTGCCAACAATTGCGTGGTGGCGCGCCGCCTGGCGGAGCGTGGTGTGCGCTTCATTCAGCTTTACCATTGGGGCTGGGACGATCATGGAACTTCCGCCAAAGATTCCCTGAATATCGGCTTTGCGGACCGCTGCCGCGAAACCGATCAGCCCATTGCGGCGCTTCTCACTGACCTCAAGCAACGCGGCATGCTGGAGGACACGCTGGTGGTCTGGGGCGGCGAATTCGGGCGCACGTCCATGCGCGAAAACCGCAATGGTCAGGTTATGCAATTTATCGGCAGGGACCACAATCCGGGCGCGTTCACCATTTGGATGGCCGGAGGCGGAATTAAACCAGGCATGAGCCACGGCGAGACCGACGCGATGGGCTACGAGATCGTGAAGGACCCGGTAGAGATTCGCGATCTTCATGCGACCATCCTCTACGCCATGGGCTTTGATCATCACAAACTCAATTATTCCTTCCAGGGACTGGAGCAAAAGCTCACCAGTGTGAAGCCGGCGCGAGTCGTTGCAGAGGTTTTGGCGTGATTCAGCTTTCCGGCTATTGTCGTCTCCATTTTCGAGGCCACATGGCCGCATGACATTTTCGGTTCGCCGGGCGCCGTTGCGGCTGCGCCTTGGTCTGCTCGCGCTTGCGTCAATATTGCTGCTCTGCGCTCTGTTCGCCTTTCTTCCTCCGGACGGACTCGAGCGCGCCACCTGGGCACAATTTATCGGGCGCTTTCATCTGTTGACCGTGCACTTTCCGATTGCGCTCATCCTCATCGTGCCTGTTTTGGAATGGGCTGGAAGAAACCCCCGCTTCCCCTACCTGCGCTCCTCCGTCGATTTCGTATTGGCTCTGGCGATGCTGAGCAGTTTGGCCGCCGCAACTCTGGGATGGTGCCTGGCGCGGAGTGGCGGGTATTCGGGACGGCTGGTCACGCAGCACATGTGGGGTGGAGTATCTGTAGCGGCGGCCTGCTGGCTGTGCTGGATGCTGCGTGGATACTTCCGCGGTCCGCGTTTCGATCTCGTCTACACCTTGGCGTTGCTTGCCACCGTTGGGATTGTTTCGTGGACGGGATATCGCGGCGGTCAACTATCGCAAGGCGAAAATCACCTCACCGAACATATGCCGGGAGTGCTGCGAAAGTTAATTGGACTTTCGGCCCGCCCCGCAGCTTTACCTCGATCGAATCCTGCTTTTTTCTACGGCGCCCACGTCGAACCCATTTTCGTGGGGCACTGCTACTCGTGCCATGGTCCAGATAAGCAAAAGGGACGCCTGCGGCTGGATAGTTATGACCTGCTGATGCGCGGAGGCGAAGACGGCCCCGTGGTGAAGGCTGGAAACGTCAAAGGCAGCGAGCTTTTTCATCGCGTCACGCTCTCGCCGTCTGACGATGATGCCATGCCTCCTCAGGGCAAACGCCCTTTGGCACCGAATGAGATCAAGCTGTTGGAGCTATGGATTGCCGCCGGAGCTTCGTCCACGCTGGCTGCCAATGGGATCAAGGACGCGCCTACGAACGACGTGCCGGTTGTTGCCGAGGTAACCTTCCCGGAGATCGACCCCGCCTCGGTGACGCAGTCGCGCGCCCCACTCGCTCCACAGGTTGCGCAACTCAAACAGCGCTACCCGGACCTCGTGGATTACGAATCCCGCGGCTCCGCCAACCTTGTGATCGATGCGTCAGCTTTGGGCGCCAAGTTCGGGGACGATGATTTAGCTGCGATAAAACCCCTAAGCGAGCAAATTGTAACCGCCGACCTTTCAGGCACGGCAATTACTGACCGCTCGGCCCCGTTGCTGGCTGCCATGAAACACGCGCGAGTCTTGCGCCTTACCAATACCAAAATTACGGATGCTACCGTGTTGGCATTGGGCGGTCTGGATCGATTGGAGTCCCTGGATCTTTATGGCACCGAGGTTACACCCGCGTGCCTGAAGGTTGTGGAGAGCCTGCCGAAACTGCGACATCTCTACGCTGGAGCAACAAAAATTCCGGTTGATGTTCCCGTGCCCGAGGAAATGAAAGGCAAACTTCTTTTCTGAAGAGGCTGCGGAAAAACTCTGCACCGGGCAAGAAAGGAACACCTCAGGGGCTTTAGTTAGAGCCTGCGTGAGAACTGCACCGACGAAACTCAGTCCCGAAGGGACGGCTGAGAATAGCCCAGGACGCTAGTCCTGGGTGTTCATTCCCATCGGGACCAGTCCCGTAGAGCCTGCCCTGAGCTTGTCGAAGGGGACGGCTGCAGATGCCCCAGGACGTTAGTCCTGGGTGAACCTGAGCCGCACGTGAATGCCGATTGGCAACATGGGCTGGCTGCCTCGAATCGCGAATAGTCCATTTCAGAAGTAGAGGTACCCCAGGATTGCATCCTGGGCATCTCACTCGTCCCTGCGGGACTGGTTCGTCTCTCGAATCTGTCCCCAGGACTACCCCGGATTTCCTGTACGCTGCTCCAGATGGATCTGCGTATGCGGCTTTCTTTACGGAAAGCCGCATGAGGCTCCTTGGTTCCACCAACCTGCACAGGAAATCCAGGTTCGTCCTGGGCTACTCAGCCGTCCCTACGGGACTGAATTTGGAGATGGTAGTTCTCACGCAGACTCTAAAGCCCTCATTAGCACCGGGCAAGAAAGGAACACCTCAAGGGCTTTAGTTAGAGCCTGCGTGAGAACTGCACCGACGAAACTCAGTCCCGAAGGGACGGTTGAGAATAGCCCAGGACGCTAGTCCTGGGTGTTCATTCCCATCGGGACCAGTCCCGCAGGGACGGCTGAGAATGCCCCAGGACGTTAGTCCTGGGTGAACCTGAGCCGCACGTGAATGCTGATTGGCAACATGGGCTGGCTGCCTCGAATCGCGAATAGTCCATTTCAGAGGTAGAGGTACCCCAGGATTGCATCCTGGGGCATTCTCAGTCGTCCCTGCGGGACTGGTTCGTCTCTCGAATCTGTCCCCAGGACTACCCCGGATTTCCTGTACGCTGCTCCAGATGGATCTGCGTATGCGGCTTTCTTTACGGAAAGCCGCATGAGGCTCCTTGGTTCCACCAACCTGCACAGGAAATCCAGGTTCGTCCTGGGCTACTCTCAGCCGTCCCTACGGGACTGAATTTGGAGACGGTAGTTCTCACGCAGACTCTAAAGCCCTCATTAGGTGCGCTGTGTACGGCCCGACTAAACAGCTTGCGGAAAAACCCCGGTCTTTGAAGGGTACGAGCTTCAGCTCGTACGTAAGTGTTTGCAAACAGGTCCAGCTTTAGCCACTGAAGGATGATTTCTTCTAGGTTCAGCGACTTTTTCCGCAAGCTGTAAAGTCGTGCCCTGATACAAAGCCAGAGCCTCTAGAGATCGACTATAGAGGCTGCGTGTTGCGTTAGTTCATGACGAACGCATACAACTTGTCGCCCGCGCCGACCACTAAATACTGGTGCCCGTCCAGTTCGTAAGTGATGGCGCCATTCGATACAGGGCTGCCGAGGTTGGCATGCCACAGCGGCTGGCCGGTGGTGGCGTTGAGCGCCACCAGATTGTCGCTCGGATCGCCCGCAAACACCAGGTTACCCGCGGTGCTCAGCAGGCCGCCCTCAATTCCTGGCGTCTCCCACTTGTGGCTCCACTTCACTTTGCCGGTGCGGTAATCCAGCGCCTGCAGCATCGATTGGTCCCAAGTGCCCAGATCGTGGCCACCCCATCCTTCCGGCTTGTCGCTATCGTCAAAAATGTAGTAAATGGCATACGAGCTAGTGGCGTTGACATAAAACAATCCTGTGGCTGGGCTGTACGTCGGCGGAGGCCAATTCACCCCACCTTCCGCATTCGGCGCAACCAGCGTGCCGGCAATCTGCGGCTCCTTCGCTGGATCGGGAATTGGTTGCCCCTTCGCATCCAGACCTTTTGTCCAATTCGTTTTCACAAAGGGCGCGCTGACGTAATTCTTTCCGGTTTCGCGGTCCAGCACAAAAAACCAGCCATTGCGGCTCGCCTGTGCCAACAACTTTCGTGGTTTCCCGTCCATCTCACCGTCAAACAAAACCGGCGTTTCCACCGCATCCCAGTCGTGCGTGTCGTGCGGTGAAGGCTGAAAATACCAAACCAGTTTGCCGGTATCCGCATTCAACGCCACAATCGATGTCGTGAACAGGTTCGCGCCCTCTCGCCTCTTGGCCGCCATCACTGGCTGCGGATTCCCCGTGCCCACATACAGCAAGTTCAAATCCGGATCATACGTAGGCGATATCCACGTCATGCCGCCTCCATGCGCCATCGCCTCGGCATTGGGCCACGTTTCCGAACCGGGTTCGCCCGGCTTCGGCACCACCGACCAGTGCCACTGCAGTGCGCCGGTTTCCGGATCGTGCGCCTCGAGAAAACCGGGCCGGTCCAGGTCGTCTCCGCTGACCCCGGTAATGATGTGATTCTTGACCACCAGAGGCGCCACTGAGGCGTAATACATCTGATCCAGATCGCAGATCGGCTGACTCCAGCGCTTCTTGCCATCGGCAAGATTCAGCGAGACCAGATTGCAATCCGGCGTCTCGAAATACAGCGCGTTCCCAGAAATGCCAACCCCTCGGTTTCCCAGATGAATGCCGCCTTTGGAGGCCCAGGTATAAGCCCACAGCTCGCGGCTGGTGCGTGCGTCAAGCGCCCACACTTTATCCGGGGATGTGATATACATCACGCCATTCAGCAAAATCGGAGTGCCTGCAAGGCGGCCGCCTGGAGCAGCACCGTTCCTGGGCAACTGATACATCCACGCCAGGCTCAGCGATTTCACATTCCGATCGTTGATCTTGGTCAGGGTGCTGAAACGCCGGCCGGAGTAATCGCCGTTGTACGTCGGCCATGAATCCACTGGCGGACGCGACAACACGGAAGGGTCCAGCCCACCATCCGAACTACCATCATGACCCAGGCTCCAGGCAGGCAAGGGCGCCAGTGCAAACAGAGCCAAGAGAATCGTCAAAAGGAACTTCATTTCAAGGTCTCCAGGTAGGCCACTACATCGTGTATTTCTTTGTCGGTGTATTTGTCGAGTAGCGCCACGTGCGCGGCATAAGGATCGTGCTTCTCCACTTTGACCCCGGGTCCGCGTGCGAAGCTGTGATATCGGCCGGAGGCGTCGTGGAGCGAAACGTTGAAATCGTCAAGCTCCGTCGGCACCCCGGTCACGCTTTCGCCGGACGCCGTGGTCACCGTAACCGTCAGTGGCTTGCGCGGGCTCTCACTTCCCTCGCGCGCGACTGCACGGTTCTGCGGAAACACCACCTTCAACTGCAAACCGGGCGGATCGTATTTGCTGGCGATGTGCGCCAGGTCACCCGTCGGTGAGTGACAATGGCTGCACCCTCCTGCTCCATAGAAGAAGGCCTTTCCTTCGTTGGGATCGCCCACCAGGATGTTCAGCACGTTGTTGTAAGGTCCGGTTCGCAAAGTGTCACCCACCTGCTGGTGCAGGAAATGGGACAAATCCACAATCTGCTCCTGCGTCAACGCGACTGGTTTTCCCGCCGGGTGCCCCTGCGCAAGATAAGGACCGATGGTGCTTCCGTAGCGGTCATGAAGAACCACTAACGATCGCACCAGGTCGGCGCCGCGCTCGCCTCCCCGCGCCCGTGTTCCATGGCAGGTGATGCATTGCGCGATATACACGGTCCTACCCCGTGCCGCGGCATCTTCGTCGACGATCTGCTTGTCATCTGCGCCTACCTGGTCAATCAGGCTTTTCTTATGCACTGGGGCGGCCTTTGCAACCGCGGCGCCTCACCGCCTTGCTGGGCAGGCGGCAAAGCTTTGCCAAGATAGTTGACGACTTCGTCGAACTCTTCGTCCGAGATCTTTGCTCCCCGGCCGATCATGTTGGAGACAACGCCGCCCCATTGTTCCCGCGTCATCCCCCGCCCCGTAAACATCTGGACCGAATGACACCCCGAGCAGATGCGTTGCACGGTTTCGCGGTTCGGCCCATCGGGTAACTGCGAAACCGGCTCTTGTCCGAAGCCGGACAAGGGTGCGACGCCGGCCAGCAGCAGGACACAGATACGTGTGAATCGCATGAAGAGACTATAGTTCATCGCCGCCGGGTTCGGATTTTGTGTGGCGAGCACGAGAGCGGCCAAGCCACGAGGATGGCTTGTCGGTTCCTGTATAGGTTCGCGGGGCGGAAAACTGTCCGTTAGACGCGCCAGGATGGGGAAATTGCAGGCCCGTTGCCTATCGAGGTGGGCTCCTTGAGCAGTTGCGTTCGGGAAAGGCGCACCGCAGGTCCCCGTTCGACTTCGCTCAGGGCAGGCTCTCGGCTTCGCTCGGGATGATCTGGATCGGGAAGGACCGTCTAGAGCATAGCGAAAGCGAGACATTTTCAGGCACTTCAGATCACTTCCCCTCTCCGGTCAGAACTCGCTTGTTTCAAACTCTTAAGCTGAGATGCTGCCTTACAGGAGAATTTCCCGCGCGGGTACTTTTCCTTTTCAACTTGTCTCTTCTCCTTGGTCAGTGCTCTCTAAGGCGTTTCCCAATCGAGGGCGTAGATGTCCTGGGTCCCCATATCTTTAAGTAGAAGTGGGGAATCGTTCGAATCGAGACCCAGCCAAGGGCCGATGTTGCCCGTAGTCGGAAGGTTCGTCAGATCCAAAACCTGCTCCACCTTGCCGTCGGCGATCCGAACTCTCAGTACGGCTGGATGGTCCAGGAAGCGTAGGAAGTAGACATACTGCCCATCTCTTGACCAGTTCGGGAATGCAGCTCGTTCCTTCGCGAGCTGCGACCACTTTTGAGTCTGGAAGTTGAAGAGCACTAAGCTCAGCTCATCCGCCGGCATGGCCACGATGTACCTGCCGTCCGGCGACCAGCGGGGGGCGAACAAACCTCGGGAACCGGGCAGCGTGGAAACCTGGCGGGTCTTCAAGTCGAGCACACGGATAGCTGAATTTTTGTCAGCCGGTTCGCTGCTGAAAGTAATCTTGTCCCCATCCGGAGACCAGTTCGGATCCCGCTGAGGCTCGGGATCTTTGGGCAGTGGTTCCTGCGGGCTGCCGCCATCGGCTGAAACCAGGTAGGTTTTTACTGGTTTGCCGAACGAGTAGTCAAAGAATGCAATCTGTTTGCCGTCGGGCGACCAGCGCGGCAACGCAGCCAACAGCGGAGGATAGCTGAGCTGTATTTTGTCGCTACCATCCGGCTTGCTTCGCCAGAGAACGCTTTCGGGGTAGGAGACGTAGGCCACCCACTGCCCATCCTTGGAAAACTCAACGTCTTCGGCAGAGATGCCCGAGAAAAAAGGCGTCACCCCCGCGGACTCGGATTCCCGCTCCAGTTCGCCGCGGTAGGTCCGGCCTACTACAAATAGTCTCTTGCCGTCTTTGCTGGGAAGGGGCGTGAACAAACCGAGCGGGCTGGCGGTCAATTGGACGGGTTTGTCCGCGGACTGGTGAAAGAACGATCTCTTGTCGGAAAAGTGTCCAGATCTGCCCTTGAGATTGGAAAACGAAGTATTTCCCATCCGCCGTCCATTTCCCGCAGCATTCGTCTGCAGGACTGTGCCATCCGGGAAACAACGGATGCAAATTGGTCCCGTGAGCGGAAACCTCCCAGAGTGACTTCGCTCCGGTCTTGTAATCGGTGACGGTAAACCTCAGCGTATCTCCTGCAGGTGACCATGCCGGATAAGAGCCGCGCCCCGTCAGAGAAACCAACTTTCGCGGCTCCGTCCCGTCGCTCTTGGCCAGAAACAATTCGCTCCCGTCTGCGTAAACCAGCATACTGCCATCGGGAGACCAAGCTGCGTCCTGTCCCGCCAGATCGCCCAGTCGGCGGGGTGTACCTCCGAGGATTGGGAGACTCAAAAGCTGGCCGCTTTCCCCGGCGCGGGGCACGTCTTCGGCGAGAAGTTTGGCTCCATCCTGCGAGACGTCCAGAGGGAGAATGGTATTAGACGCTACCGGAAGCTGCTCCGGCTCGCCCCCCGAGGCCGACATCTGCATGATTCCGAGGGAGGCGTTGTTGAAGCCTCCCGCAACACTCAGATAGAGCCGCGAACCATCGGTACCCACCAGGCTCTTCGGATGACCATCGTGAGTAAGCTGGACGTAATTTGCGGCCTTCGGCGCGCGTTGGGGCCGCGTTAGTAGAAAGGCTAGCAGCGCAGCGGCAACTAACAGCAACGAGAGGACGAGGAGCCATCGCCGAGGCAAGTCCGGCTTGTCTGGTTGGGTCGGTATGGTTCCGGGAATAGATTGCTCGCCGCCGTGGGCAGCGCCCTCGAACGTCCGGGCCCGCGAAGATGCGGGTGCCAATGGCTCTACGTTCCATTCCGGTAAAGCGGCATCTACGAAGTCCGCCGAGGTGCGCTGCAGTCTCTTCAGTTCCGTGCGGATCTCCCCCGCATGCTGGTACCGGAGCTCCCGGTCCTTTTCCAGGCATCGATCGATGATGCGCGCTAGCCTAAGCGGAACATCGGGATTCAGCCGTGCTGGAGTGACCGGGACTTGTTGCACGACGGCGATCAGAAGCTCTCCGGTTGTATCTCCCAGGAAGGGCGAGCGGCCGGTGCACATCTCGTAGAGAAGGACGCCGAAAGAAAAGAGATCCGTACGGGTATCGACGGGTCTGCCGAGCGCCTGTTCGGGGGACATATACGCCGCCGTGCCCAGTGCGGCTCCAAGGCCGTCAGTCAGCTGCTGCGACGCCCGAGAGGATTCCCCGCCTCCTGCGAGTTCCTTAGCGGGTACCATCTTCGCCAGACCGAAGTCGAGAATTTTGGCGGCGCCTCGTTTGGTTACGAGGACGTTCGCCGGCTTGATGTCGCGGTGGATGATGCCTTTCTCGTGCGCTGCCTCGAGCGCGTCGGCAACGTCGATCGCGATTTCGATCACCCGATTGATAGGAAGCGGGTCTTCCTGAATCACATGCTTCAGTGTTTTGCCATCCAGGAACTCCATGGCGATGAACGTACGGCCGCCGTCTTCGCCGATCTCATAGATGGTGCAGATGTTGGGATGGTTCAGAGCGGAAGCAGCACGCGCCTCCCGCCGGAAACGCTGCAACGCGGTGCTGTCATCCGCGAAATTATCCGGCAGGAACTTGAGGGCGACATAGCGGCCCAGGAGCGTGTCTTCTGCCCTGTAGACCACGCCCATGCCGCCCCCGCCGATCTTCTCCAATCCACGGTAATGGGAGATGGAATCGGGCATCGCAAACCATGAGCAGACAATGGGATAGTCCTACGTGAGCAATCATAGCGTCAAATCAAGACAATCGTGCAGAGGATGTTGAGGTATCGGATCTGGGAATGCGGGGTGATTGAGGTCCAGCCGAGTAGCGATGAAAAAGCAGAAGTGCGCTTGTGCGACTGGCTAATCGGCCTCTGATGAAGCACTTTACTTGTTCTTGTCTTTGTGGAGCATACGTTTAGTGTCGGGCGCAAACTCCGCGAGTGCATCGATGACGATCCAACCGATGTTTGCGTCACCACACTCTGGTAGCCCTTCGTCAACACACTTGGATAATTCGGCTCCCACGAGGCAACTGCCACCCCTGCCCCGAAGGCCGCGGTAAAGGGCATGATTTTTGGGGAATTGATGCTGCGGATGGCCGCTCGTACCCCCAAAAGCGACACCAACAACATGAGCTTGGCCGGCAAGGAAGGATACTGTCAGTTAAGACAGTCATGGAAGGTGGAACCTTTTCTGCCGTTGTACGCGGCTCCGGCCTGGAGTGTCTCCCTACCACTTAGTTGTGCACGCTCAAGCAGCGTTAACTTTGTTTGTGCTCTTCAGGCGGGCGGACGACACAGCGAAAGCCAAGATGACTCATCGAAGTATCGAGCATCTGTGGTGAGCGCGCCGCCGGGCGGAACCGCAAGCAGTAGTTGGGGGCGCAGAGATGCGACCCTCCCTTAATCACTTTGCGCGGTATTTTGATCTGGGGTTGGGTCGGATCAAGGCTGTCTTCCATGGTCGCCCCGCGTGCCAGTGGCACCCCACAACATGACTTCGTTTTCTCCGGCGATGGGTTGGCCGAATACCAATCGCTGGTCCACTCCCAAACGTTCCCCGCCATGTCGTAGAGGCCGTACCCGTTGGGCGGGAAGGAACCGACCGGCGATGTTCGTTCATAGCCGTCGAGCAAGAGATTCTGCCAGGGAAACTCACCCTGCCACGTATTGGCCATAGCCTTGCCGCCGGGCATCATTTCGTTGCCCCAAGTAAAAATCGCGCCGTCGAGTCCACCGCGCGCGGCGTACTCCCACTCGGCCTCGGTGGGAAGCTGTTTGCCTGCCCAACGCGCGTAGGCTTCGGCATCCTCGTAGGCGACGTGCACGACAGGATGATCCATCAACGCTTTGATGGAGGAATGGGGCCCGAGCGGGCGGTTCCAAAAGGCACCAGGCGTCCACGCCCACCATTGCGCCCAGTCGGCAAGATTCGCCGGGCCGCGCGCGCGACGAAAAACGGCTGAACCAGGAACACAGAGTTGGGGACTGGCGCCGGGATACTGCGCCGGATCGATAGGACGCTCAGCCACTGTTACGTAGCCAGTCGCTTCCACGAATCTTGAAAACTCCGCATTCGTGACCGGACAGCAATCGATGGCGAACGACTCTACGCGGACGCGCCGGCGCGGACGTTCCTCGGGGTAGAAGTCATCCGATCCCATAAGAAACTCGCCGCCTTTGATCGCGACGATCCCACTGGATGTGATCTTGGCTGCCATCGTGTCTCGACCTTAGCAGCGACTTGCCCTGAGGACAAGCCACTTCTGCAGGTGGGTCCATCTCGCACCTGGGGCGTAAGTAAATCATCGCCGGTTTTTTCCTCCAGGCAGGCAGCATCGACGAGTGGATGTGTCGTTGATGCCGCCGCCGGAGGAAGCCCCACGCGTTCTTTGCAATCGGATGACTGCGTTAGCTGTGCACGCTCGCCAGTGCCTCGGCCTTCGCGGCATGGTCCGCCGCCATCAACTGCTCCGGCCCGAGCTTGAACGTCAGCCGGTCGATTTTGCCGGTGAAGTGGAACGGCAGCTCGTAGCTATCGTCCACCGGTGTGCGGGTATCGCAGCCGATGTCAAAGGTCTCATCAATGGCCATCAGAAACGGGATCGAGTGCTCCATGGTCTTCCGAGACAACTCCTTACCGTCCACCGAGAGCACGCCGGTACCACCCTTGCCTGGACCGGGACCATCGTACTTGAAATCGAACGAGATCGTGTGTTTACCAGCCGCCAGTTCCTTACCCAGAAGGTCCGCACCACCCACCCCGCCCTCCCAGCGGATTCGTTTCAGATTGAGGAGGTTGTAAACAAAGACCGGCTTGCCTTTGAGCAGGTACAGACCATATCCGCCGAAGACGCCGCCCATGGTTACGATCATCCCTTCCGCACCGCCTTTCGGAATAGTCACTTCCGCAGTAATTGTGTAGTCCTTGTTCAAGAGGCTCGGCGCATTGCCTACAGGAATGCCGGCGTTCTCACCTTGATAGGTAAATTCCGTGCGTCCAGCGGTTGCGCTCGGCCGTGGCGTGATGATGCGAGGTAGGATCGAGTTATCGATTGGCAGCACGTTATATTTCGCTGCCTCGGCGAGGAACAACGCCTGCAACTCTTTCAGCTTGCCGGGATTCGTCGCTGCAAGATCATTGTATTGAGAGAAGTCCTCGGTGATGTTATAGAGCTCCCACTTGTAGTCGTTGATCTCAGGTAGCTTGGTAGTTCCCAGCTCCCAGGGCGGGGCCGGCGGCGTTGTGGCCGCGACCCAACCTTGGTGATAGATGGCGCGGTTGGCAAACATTTCGAAATACTGCGTCTCGCGCTTCGAGGGTGCGTTGGCGTTGGCTTTATCAAAGGTATAAGCCATGCTCACGCCTTCAATCGGCCTCTGCTCGATTCCATCGACCGTGGTGGGCTCCTTGACGCCCGTAGCTTCAAGGATGGTGGGCACGATGTCGATGATGTGATGAAACTGGGAACGAATGCCGCCTACATCATCGATGTGCCCCGGCCACGAAATGGCCACGCCTTGCCGAGTCCCGCCAAAATGCGATGCCACCTGCTTGGTCCACTTGAACGGTGTATCGAATGCCCACGACCAAGCAACCGACATATGCGGGTAGGTCTTATCCGAACCCCAGGATTCGTAATATCGCATCAGTTCAATTTCCGGGAGCTTGAGAATGCCGTTGTACGCAGTCATCTGGTTTGGTGTTCCCTCCAGAGTGCCCTCGGCGCTGTTGCCATTGTCGCCGCTGATATAAATGATCAGCGTGTTCTCGAGTTTGCCCATGTCCTCAACCGCCTGGATCACGCGGCCAATTTCATAGTCGGTGTACGCAGCGTAAGCCGCAAACACTTCCGCTTCACGCGCGTAGAGCTTCTTCTGGATTACCGAAAGCGAATCCCACTTCGGCAACACATCCGGCCACGGCGTGAGCTGGGTGTTCGGGGGAATTACGCCGAGTCGCTTCTGGTTGGCGAAAATCTCCTCGCGCAGCTTCTCCCAGCCCATGTCGAATTTGCCGTGGAACCTGTCGATCCATTCCTGCTTGGGCTGGTGGGGCGAGTGCGTGCCGCCGGGCACGTAGTAAAGAAAGAACGGCTGGTCAGGCGCCGCCGCGTTCAGGCCGCTCATGTACTTGATGGCATCGTCCGCCAGGTCCGTAGTCAGGTTATAACCGGGCTTGCCGATCCAGGGAAAGACTTGAGTGTGATCGCGAAAGAGATAAGGTGTCCACTGATCGGTCTCGCCTCCCATGAATCCGTAAAAATAGTCGAAGCCCATGCCGCTCGGCCATTGATCGAAAGGCCCGGCCAAACTGTATTGAAAGGCGGGAGTATTGTGCTCCTTGCCGAACCACGAGGTGGCAAATCCGTTTTGTTGCAAAACCCTACCGACGGTGGCATTTTCCGCACCGATGATGGAGTCATAGCCAGGGAAGCCGGTGGACAATTCGCCGATGACACCGAAGCCCACAGAGTGATGATTTCGACCGGTGATGAGCGCAGCGCGCGTCGGTGAGCAGAGAGCCGTGGAGTGGAACTGCGTGTAGCGCAGTCCAGCCTCGGCGACACGGTCCATGGCCGGGGTCGGGACCACACCGCCGAAGGTACTCGTTACGCCGTAGCCCTGATCGTCGGTCATGATGAGTAGCACGTTGGGCGCGCCCTTGGGCGGCACCACGCGAGCCGGCCAGTACGCCTTCGAATTCTTAGCGTCCTCCTCGATCACGCCGCCAAATTTCATGGGCGGCGGCGGGAGCTGTCTACCGTCAATCGTCACGGTGGCACTCGGTGAACCCGGCGCTGCCGGGGTTTCCGGAGGTGGGGCTGCGGGCCGTGTGCTATCCATCTGCGTCATCTCCTTGCGTCATCTCTGCTTTACTTAAGCCTCGCTCTTCCGCTGTTTAGTCAGCCTGGAAAAGGAAGACAATTTCGAGCAGTCTATGAACCACGATGCGGACCACACAACTGTCACTTGTGACAGGTCTCATCAAATTTCTGGTCCTCGCAGAATTTCGGCGCTGCCGGGTTGCTCGTGAGCAACGATCAAGACGACGTCTGTCTGTCTCCGATATTTAGGAGTTCTAACCGGAAGTTGTAACCAGAGCGGCGTGAGGATATATGCGCGGTCTCCGTCTTGCGCCCGTGATTTGGCGCAATCTGGCGCATAGGCGATTTTCCTCTGCAAACTGTCACTTTTGCCAGTGGCTGAGGCTATCGCGTCGCTTTTACGCTGGCTTCGTCTGCACGCTTTTCTGGTGTGCGGTGTGTGCTGTCAACTTGGGAAGATCGATTGAGCTTCAATTATCTAAGAGGTGCTCAAACGTGAAAATGTTGACGGTGTGTTTCGTAGTGGCAGTGCTGCCCTGCGCGTTAGCTTCATCCTCCGCACAGAAGCAGAACTCGCCGAAGATGAAGATGACGACTATTTCAACAGCCACAGGCCGACTCACTCAGTGGGGTGTGTTGTCGGCGCTTTCCTGGTTTGCGGAGTGTGCACTCAACTTTGGGCAAATCGATTGAGTTTTATTATAGGGGGCAGAAAAGTGGCACCCAACATCGTCTTTATCCTGGTGGACAACGTAGGCTGGGGAAATTTTGGGGCCTACGGCGGAACCATACCCACGCCGCGCTTCGACAAATTTGCCGGCGAGGGCATCCGCTTCAATAATTACAACGTCGAGGTCCAGTGCACGCCGACGCGCTCGGCCATCCTTACCGGGCGCCATCCGGTTCGCTCGGGGACCTTCACGGTCCCTTTTCCCGGGCAGGGGCAATCCGGGCTAGCCCCGTGGGAGTACACCATCGCCGAACTCCTCTCCCAAGCCGGCTATGCCACCGCGTTGTACGGCAAGTGGCACTGCGGTGACACGCCGGGAAGGCTGCCGACGGATCAAGGCTTCGACGAGTGGTGGGGCATCATGAACAGCTGGGACGAGGCGGGCTATACGGCGTGGCCGCTGTTCAAGGAGACCGGCATGCCGGCGCCGATGATCTGGGAAGGAAAGAAGGGCGCGCCGTCCACGCCGGTCATGCCGCTTGACCTGATGGTGCGTCCGATCGTGGACGAGAAGTACATCATCCCGAAGACAATCGATTACATCAAGCACAACGCTGCGGCGAAGAAACCCTTCTTCGTCTACGTGGGTTACTCCGAGGTGCACCCGCCCATCATGGGCAATCCAAATTTCGTCAACAAGTCCACCGAGCGCAGCGGACTGTTCGCCGACGTGATCGCCGAGATGGACTACCGCGTCGGTCAGGTTCTGGATGCGGTTAAGGAAGCGGGCATCGAGGACAACACGTTGTTCATTTTGAGCAGCGACAACGCGGGCGGCGGGACGATCCCACAAACCGGGCCAGGTTCGAATGGACCCTGGCGCGGCGATTTCTTCAACACGCCGTTCGAGGGAAGTATGCGGGTGCCTGCCATCGTCCGTTGGCCCGGCAAGGTCCCGGGCGGTGTCGTCACGGAACAAATGCTCGCTGCCGTGGACTGGCTGCCAACGTTGGCCGGGATAGCGGGTGCGTCGAATCTCGTGCCCAAGGATCGGCCGATCGACGGCGTCGACGCCTCGGCTTTCATGCTGGGCAAGAGCAACACGACCGGCCGCGATAGCTACATGTTTTTTGGTGCCGACGGCGAGTTGATGTCGATCAAATGGAAGTACTACAAAACAATCTTCCGCTACACGGTTGATAGTCCCGCAATCCAGAGTGCCTACCTCAAGCCGCAGCTTCCGATGCAATACGACCTGAGCAGCGATCCACACGAGGATTCCAACCTGTGGTACACCGACCTGACCCAGGGCTGGATCTTCGCGCCGAATTTCAGGACCATCATCGAATATGAACGCAGTCTTAAAGAATACCCCAACATCAAGGTCGGCGAGGACTTCAAGGGCTATAAGAAATGAATCGAAAATCGGCTCGGGGGTGGTGCTTCCATGAGGAATTGGCCAGTGGCTGAAAGAATCGGTCGGGCGCCCGTAGATGCAGTCGATGAGCCCGTGTCTTCAAGGGAGCCCAGCTACCTCAACGTTCAAGCCTTCTTAGGCATTTCCCCCGTGAGTATCAGTCCAAATCGCCGGTGCATCTCTTTCAGATAGGCTGCATCTCCCGGGTCCAGCTCCAGGGTCGCTGTACCTTGATAACCGATGTCGTGAAGCGCCTCATATACGGCTGTCCAGTCGATGTCACCCTCACCCAAGGGCACCCAGGCAGCCACTGATTTGTCGGTGCCCTTATCGTGCCTGAAGTAAAAGTCCTTGATGTGTAGCTTGGCGATCCGCTTGCCCAGCGTCCGAATCCAATCCTGCGGGTAGCCGTACAGCACTACATTTCCCACATCAAAATAAGCCTTCACGCGCGGCGAATTGTACTCGTCGATATAGCGGGCAAACTCCAGCGGGCTTAGCAGAAACTTATTCCACACTTCCTCCAGAGCCAGGGTTACATTCAATTCCTCCGCCAAAGGAATCAGTTTGCGGATGACCGGTTGAGACCGCTCATAGGCTTCTTTGTACGTCGTCTGGGCATTCACCACGGCTGGCACCAGAAGCACCGTCGTAGCTCCCCACAAATGCGCGTTTCGAATGGAGACGCGCGCACCGTCCAGGCTCCGTTCCACCACCGCCGGGTCGGCCGAGGAAAACGGATATTCCCAGTGGTCCATATTCATGACGGAATGGATTGGCAGCCGGGTTTTCTCTGAGGCGGCCTTGATTTTCTCCGCATCCCCCTGATCGCGGGTGGTGGGGCACTCTATCCGTTCGAACCCGCAATCCTTGGCAAGCTCAAACCGCTCCATGATGGACATCTTTGGGGGCAGCATGTTGTACTCAACCGCCATCGCGATTGGTAAACGAGTATTAGCGCGGGCACGAACAGTAGACATAACAGTCAAAGCGGCAGCAGTCTGCAAAAATCTTCGGCGATGCATAATGTGTCCTTCAAATATACCCACCTTACCAACGCTGCAAGCAAATACTTTGTGATTCAGTCAACCGTCCGCTTTCCGGCCTCGAGTAACTCTACAACTCGGAAATGCGTTATTCTGTGCGCGCTTGCGATCGACGTGCAGACCAAGGGTCGCCCCTGAAAGGAGCCTGCGCATGGCCCGGATCATGACAATCGGGGAGATCCTGGTAGAGATCATGGCGACCGAGCGCGGCCAGAGCTTCCGCTCGCCGGGCACCCTGGTGGGACCTTTCGCGAGCGGCGCTCCCGCCATCTTCATCGACCAGGTGGGCCGTCTCGGACGTCCGGCCGGGATTATCGGCTGCGTAGGCGACGATGATTTCGGGTGGCTGAACATCGACCGCCTGCGCCGGGACGGTGTCGACACGAGTGCCGTCGCCTTGCTCGCCGACGCGGTCACCGGAAGCGCGTTTGTCACCTACGCGGAGACGGGCGAGCGCCACTTCATCTTCAACATTGCCAATAGCGCTTCCGGCCGCCTCTCAGCGTCGGCGATCACCGAGTCGGTGGTCGCCGATTGCACGTGGTTTCACGTCATGGGTTCATCACTGTTCTCTCCGGGAATCACCGCAGCCGTCCGTAAGGCGATCGGCATGGTGAAGCGCCGAGGTGGGGTAATCTCCTTCGACCCGAACATCCGGCCGGAGATACTCAGAAGCGCGGGCATTCGGGAAGCGTTGCGATCAGTCCTCGAACAGACCGACGTGTTCCTGCCGAGCGGCGACGAGGTGGCCCTGCTCGTGGATGCGCAAACGGAGGCCGAGGCCATCGAGCAGCTACTCGCCCTCGGAATTCGAGAGATCGTCGTGAAGCACGGCAGCGCGGGCTGCACCTATTACGACCGGTCGTGCCGACTGGACGTACCGGCGTTCGCGGTCCGCGAGGTCGACCCCACTGGCGCCGGCGACTGCTTCTGCGCCACCTACGCGGCATGCCGCGAAGAAGGCAAATCGGTCGACCACTCGCTGCGCTATGCCTGCGCCAGTGGTGCGATTGCCGTGACGCGCAAAGGTCCCATGGAGGGTACTGCGAGCTTTGCGGAGTTGGATACGCTCATTGGCTGAGGCGGCTCTCATTCCCTAGCTGAATCTGCTTCCTGGTTCCCAGCTAGAATGTCCGAGGAGCAATCGCTGGCTTTTGTTCGAAGTTGCGACGAGCTGGGATTGATATATATCAGTTGAACAAGCGCCTGGTTAGGGCCGCATTAGTTGGCTCGTTCGGGGGATTCGTTTTCGGGTACGATCTTGGAGCGCTTTCTGCTTCAACCCAAAGCCTCAGAGGTCAATTACACCTTTCCCCTATGGTCTTCGGTTTGACCGTGTCGTCTTCTTTGTGGGGAACTGTCTGCGGATCTCTTCTCTCGGGGCGGATAGCAGACCGCGTCGGCCGGCGAGATTTGATTGCGAGATGTTCAGTCCTGTACGCGCTTGCGGCTGTCGGGATCGCACTGCCAATTTCGCCGGCGTGGATTCTTGTTCCGGTCATGAGATTCCTGGCCGGCATGTCTATTGGGGGCTTTACCGTCGCCTGTCCGCTTTATCTTTCTGAAATAGCTCCAATCGCTCTTCGCGGTCGCCTGGTCAGCCTGTTCCAGGTTCAGGTGGGCGCAGGTGTACTGGTAGCGTTCTCCCTCGGATTAGTAGTGACACATTCGGCAGCAACAGGAACCGAATGGAGATGGTGCCTGGGATTAGGAGTCATCCCCGCAGTAATTTTAGTTTTCCTGCTGCAGTTTATTTCCCAGGGGAACTCCAGAATCAGCCCTGGCGACAGCCAGGACATGAACTCGTCCGACCTCGATAGAGCTTTCAGCAGTGAAAAACTATTTTGCCGCAAGAACACACGTCCCATTCTGCTGGCGACGAGCATCGCGATTTTCAATCAACTCTCTGGCGTGAACATCTTGTTGTTGTACCTGTTGGATATCCTGTCCAGCGCTGGTCTTGGCGTCTTGTTAGGGCACACTTACACAGTTCTGATTTCCTTTATCAGTCTGGCTACGACTGTGCTCGGAATGGCGTTTGTAGATAAGTTGGGACGGAAGCCTCTTCTGCTTTGGGGCTCTGCCGGAATGGCTGTCTGCCTGCTTTGCCTGGGCCTTGCGATCCCACATCACCTCGGTCCGCTATTCTATTTGTCAATTCTCGTTGCCTACAATGTGTTCTTTGCGTTTTCTCAAGGAACGGTTGTCTGGGTATATCTCAGCGAGTTGTTTTCGCCGGGAACGCGTGGCGCAGGCCAGGGATATGGTTCGTCGGTGAATTGGATTGCGAATGCTATTCTGGTTTCGATCTTTCCGATCATGCAACATGCCTCACCTGTTCGCGCCTTTTTCTTTTTCTCCTTGGCCATGGTCCTGCAGATCGGCGTTGTGTTGCTTTGGTATCCGGAAACCCGGGGAACAGCCCTTGGCTCTGTCGCCGCACCAGAAAGAGCAGGTGGGAATTGGCTTCACTAAGCTTATTGACCGGATTGGCTGAGAAATGGCTGTAAAAAGAACGCAAGTTCCCACATTGGTGGACGTCGCTCGAGAAGCCGGCGTCTCGCTCAAAACAGCATCCCGAGTTCTGAATCGATCCAAAAACGTCAGCCAGGAAAAGGCCGCAAAAATCCGGACCGTCATGGAACGGCTCGGCTATCGGCCGAACGAGCTGGCTCGAGGACTCAAGGCAAAGAGATCCGCAGCTATCGGAATGATTGTGCCTAATCTTTCTGACCCATTCTTCGCCAATGCGGTGCACGCTGTTCAGGAAGTTGCACGGACCAATGGTTATGTGGTGATTCTTGCTAGTTCGGGTGGGGAAGTTGGTCTGGAACGATCTGAAATCGAAGGCTTAGTCGGCCGGCAAATAGATGGTTTGATTATCGCTCCAATTGATAGTCGAACCGATTCTTTCAGCGACATCATCCCCGCGGGCGTTCATGCCGTGACCTTCGACCAGTTGCTGCGAAATGCCGACCTCGATTCCGTGACCGTGACCAATCGTAGCAGCGCACGAGAGGCAACCGAGCACATGGTGGGTCATGGCTTGCGCAGGATTGTCGCCATTGGCGCACGCCCGTACCTTTATACCTGCAGAGAACGGGCAGCCGGCTACCGCGCTGGGATGAAAGGAGCGTCCCTTGAGCCGAGAGTGTGTCTTGTGGAGCACGAGAGTGCGTTAGTTGCCGAATGGCTCGCAAAGGAAGTCTTTGGCGTTCAGAAGGCGGACGCGATTTTTAGCTTGAATTGGGTTTGCACCATGCTCACTTTGCGCGCTTTGCGGCAACTCGGGAAAAAGGCGGGCTGCGATATACCAATGTTCTCCTTCGACGATTTTGAACTCGCGGACATGTTAACCCCCGGTCTATCGGTTGTTCAACAGCCTGCCGAGATGCTGGGACGCGAAGCCGCAAAATTGCTGTTCGAACGCCTCCGGGGCCGTGGAGGGCACTCCCGCGCTGTCGTTTTACCCACGAGCTTGATCGTTCGACAGTCCTGCGGGTGTCAGGCATAAGGCCGGCTAGTGCCGCACCTGCGGCGCTCGGGGATCATCCTTATATCGATACCCAGCCCTACTGGGCGTCTCTGGAACCAGAGGCAGCCGACTTCTTCGGCAATCGCCACTATGAGAGAGCTGAATTCGGGCGGGCGGCGCAGATCTCACCTGTTCAATACGGCTGTACGACTTGGCAGGCGCTTTCTGTCCATTCCTGGACATGGTTGCGGCAGTTCATTACGGAACTCCCCTTTCAAAGAATGAAATTGACAACGATGTCAATTGAGGCATATCGTGCTCTCCGGTGGAAGGCCAGCCCAACGATGCGAGCCCAGATTGCCGGGCTTCGTTCACTTGGCAGTTTGGTGCGGGTGAAGAGCGGTTTCAACGAACGTAAAGGTTGAAGCCGATCGAACAGGGATCGGCCACGAGATAGAAAACCTCTGCAGGTACGGGGAGATTTAAGTGGCATCGTATCCGAGGAATTTGAGCGAAGCTCTTGCGACAGCAGCCCGTTCAACGTTCGTCCTGAGCACGCTTGTCTGCACCATGCACGCCCGCGCAGCCTCGGCGTCTTACACGCTCACGCCTACCAGCGAAGGTATGCAGCTGAAAACGCCGCAGGGTCAGATCGTCTTTGAATACAAGACAAAGATTCCAGCCAATCTTCAGTCGCCTAGCGCGGCATACTTTGACCCGGTAAATACTCCTTCTGGAGAGAGGGTCTCAAATGCCGCACCCGACGATCATCCGTGGCATCGCGGTATTTTTCTGGGCATTTTGGATTCTGAATTCCGCACTCCGGTCGATACTTCCAAGCTTCCTCCCAACCACCTCGAAGGCGCCTTCAACGTAAAGCGGGCCGACTTCTGGGCCTGGGGCCTTTATGCTCCTCGCGATGGCCGCAGTATCAGGAACCGCGATATACGTGTGCTCGACGCCGACGACAAGCACGCTGAGCTGGAAATCGACAATGACTGGTTTGTCGATGACCAGAAGATGGTCGAAGAGACCGACAATGTCGCCGTCGCTGAGCGCGATGGCGTCTACGTTATCGACATCACCTACCGCATCGCTCCAGTCGTGGATTTCGTGATCGACCAGACAGCCTTTGGCGGCTTCGCATTCCAGGCTCAGAAGTATGGGGATTCCTACTACTCCAATGCCTCCGGCAAGGTGGACCTTCCAGGCCCGCATTACTCGTTGCCTAATTCGGATTGGCCCTCTGAGCCCTGGTATGACTACTCCATCAAACTGAAGAGCGACGGAAAGCTGGTTGGAGTGGCCGTTCTGGACCATCCTATGAATCCACCCACCCGCTGGCACAACGTGCTCTGGATGATAAATCCCTGTATCACCTCGTTCGGCCCGCTGACCATCCATCCGAGTAAACCTTTGATCCTCCGTTACCGGGTTGTCGTTCACGATGGAGTCACGCCCACCGACCTGCTGCAAAAGCTGTCAGTCGAATGGCGGGGAATGAAAAAGGACCCATTTACCGACGAGCAGGGAAAGGGTGAGTAGAACCGATGAGACCCCGAGCCTGCTTTAAGTTGAAGCGTGGGAAAAAACCAGCCGGAGCGATCGGCCTGGCAGCTCTTTTGGGCTCGCTGTTCCTGGTGCAGTTTCAGGTGAAGGCTCAGAATCAAAACGGCCGCAAGGATCCAGGAACCATTGCGATCAAAGGACAGACGCTGGATTTTCCGGACCGGCCGAAATATCCCCAGGAAGTAATCGATGGGGGTAAGACGACCTACGGTGTGAGTTGTTCTTTCTGCCATGGCTCCGATGCCAGAGGCGGCGAGGTGGGACCGAATTTGTTGCGGTCGGCGGTGGTTCTTCAGGATCAAAACGGCGAACTGATAGCGCCGATCGTTCATGGTGGGCGAGCCCAGCAGGGCATGCCTCGAGTCGACATCACCGACGAGCAAATAAAAGAGGTAGCAGCATGGCTACACCACTTTAATGCCACTGGCAAGACGGTTATGTACAACTCGGCTGAGATCAGCATTCTCACCGGGAACGCCGAGGCCGGCGCGGCCTATTTTCAAAAGTCCTGTGCCTCCTGCCATTCGGCCACCGGGGACCTGGCCGGGATAGGCTCGCGCATTACAGAGCCCAAAACCCTGCAACAGACCTGGTTGCTACCCGGGGGCGAGGGAGGCGGCTCTGGCAGATACTCCGCGAAGGCTCTTGGACTGCATCTTCCTCCTATCACTGTGACCGTGACGTTACCCAACGGCAAGAAGATCGAAGGCAATCTTGTCAGCATCAGCGACTTTTACGTGGGTCTTACGAATGAAACGGACGGCCCGCAAGGGTTCCGACGTGACGGCGACATACCCAAAGTTGAAATTCATGATCCGCTTGCGCCCCATCGCGAGCTGGTGCAGAAGATCGCCGACAAAGATGTTCACGACGTGACCGCATATCTGGTGACCGTGAAATGATCACAGGAATCAGGAATCTCATTTTTATTCTTGGCATGCTGGTCGCGCCCAGGCTAGCGATGGCCCAGTGGTTCGACCCAGCCAAGGGTCTTGATCCCCAGCAGATCTTCAATCCTCCTCAGGATGCGTGGCTGACTTATTCCGGTGATTACTCCGGCCGCCGCTACAGCCCCCTTACGCAACTGAACCAAAGCAATGTGAAGAATCTTTCGCTCGCCTGGGCGACCCACGTGGTTGTCGGACCGGAGGGCCCGGCCGGCACGCCTCCAGTGATTGTTGGCGGAACAGAGCAGGGTGTGGATGCACGCTACCCGGTAACCGTGAAGGGCTCCATCCTGCAGGTAGGGGGCATCCTCTATGTAGCCTCACCCGACAATGCGTGGGCACTGGATGCGCGGGATGGCCATGAGATCTGGCACTACTACTGGAAAACCAAGGGTGGTACGCACACGGGCAACCGTGGCGTGGGCATGTGGCACAACTGGGTCTATCTTGAAACCCCCGACAACTACCTTCTGTGTCTTGATGCCAAGACGGGCAACGAGCGGTGGCGCAAAGAGATCGCCAGCTTTGACCTGCAATACTTCTCGTCGATGTCGCCCATTGTGGTCGGCAATCATCTTCTGGTCGGCACCGGGGACGACATGGACGAGCCCGGCATGCTGGAGTCTTACGATCCTGACACCGGTGATCTGCAGTGGCGGTTCTATACCGTTCCCATGAAAAAGGGCGACCCCGGCGCAGAAACCTGGGCCAACATCGATGCCGCGGCTCACGGCGGGGGCAATGTCTGGGCTCCGGGTTCCTATGATCCAGAGACCCACCTCTATATCTTCGGAACCGGCAACCCCTCGCCCGCTTACACATCGCAAACCCGCGGTCCCGGTGACAATCTCTACACCTGTTCTCTGCTCGCAGTCAATGTGGACACAGGAAAGCTGGCATGGTGGTTCCAGACCTCTCCGCACGACACGCATGACTACGACTCGGCACAGACTCCTGTGCTGTTCGACGGAGAGTTCAACGGCAAGCCCCGTAAGTTGGTAGCTACGCTGGCTCGCAATGGCTTTTTCTTCACCCTCGATCGGGTAAACGGCGAACACCTCGTCACCAGCAAAATCACCGACACTGTGAACTGGGATATGGGCATCGACAAGCGCGGCGAACCTGTCCGCAATCCAGCGAAAGACTACGATATCGGCGGAGCGATTGTTTCTCCAAATGGCCTCGGCGTCACCAACTGGACCCCACAAAGCTATGATCCGGTGACCAAGCTCTTCTATGCTCATGTCGCTGAGACTTATAGCATGCGTTACCTCGGCACACTCGATCCAAAGGGAGCCATGGGCCTTACCGGCGTTCCCGGCGCCGATATGGGCTCACGTGGCAACCGGTTGGTTGCCGTCGACTACAAGACGGGCAAGATCGTCTGGAGTCACCGCTATGCCGGCGTTGGCGGTATTGATGTTCGAGGCGACTTTCCTGGTCTGCTGACGACGGCGGGCAAGTTGCTCTTCGCCACTGATCCGAATGGGGACCTGGTCGCGCGTGATCCCCTGAACGGCAAACCACTGTGGTACGCAAAAATCCATCCCACCAGCGCAGCAGAGACCTACATGCTCGACGGGCACCAGTACATCCTCGTGGGCGCGGGTGACATGGTGTATGCGTTTGTTCTGAACTAAGACCTGACGTTTGAAGGTGAAGAGACTGTGACATTTGGTAGCCAGCAAGCATCACCAAGCCGAGCAACGCAGAAAGCTGGAGCCGGCGTGAACGCAGCTGTGAGAATGCTTCTCATCGCCGGCGCGGTCGTTGCGCTTGCCTTCGGCCATTCCGGCCATGCGCAGCACACCAAGCGAACCACGCGCGTCGCGATTGTCACCGGTGAAGATACTCATCCCGGTCATCTGTGGAAAGATACATCCGCAGAATTGAAAACGATTCTGGAGGCCGGTAAACCGGACTTTGATTTCGAAGTCACGATCGAAGCCGATCCCAATTTTCTCGCAACCCCTGAGATTTTTAAATACGATGTGCTGATTTTTGATTTCAGAAACGCTGAACCGCTGGCACAGGATGAAAAAGACAAAGCTAACCTTCTAAAGTTCCTGGGCAAAGGCAAGGGTCTGGTCACGACTCATTGGGCTAACGACGCCTTTCCGTATTGGCCGGAATATAACAACATCGTGGGCCGTTCGCAGCAGCTCCACCACGACAAGCGTGGGCCCTTCACCGTCAAAATCGTCGACCACGACAGTCCCATCACCAAGGGAATGGCCGACTTTCAGACCGACGATGAACTGTACTACGACAACAAAGACGGCTCCATCCCGGTTCAAATCCTGGCCACTGCCCACTCGAACGTAAAAGACGCTGACTTCCCGATGGCTTTGACGGTTCACTACAAGAAGGGCCGGGTTTTCAACACTCCTTTGGGGCACGATGTGAAGGCTCTGCAGGTACCACAGGTGGGGGAGCTGATTCGCAGGGGCACGGCGTGGGCGGCGGGAACATTAATGTAACCGGCGCCGTATTGTGATTTGTAGTGTGATTTTGCGCGATGGAAAAAAGGTTAGGGCCGGGAATCAAGCTTGCACAGAAGAGCTGGGAATAGTGACGAAGATCTTATTCCGAGCAGAAGGAGTATTTGAACCATGGACCGGCGTGAACTTCTCAAAGGATTAGCCGTCACGTCGTTCACTCCGCGGGCCGCGGACGCCCTGACGGGCGTGCAGGCGACAAACGCAACGACTCCGCCTCCGCCAGAACGTACGCACCCACCTACACCGGACCCTGCGCGCCCGCGATTTGTCGAAGATACCTGGCCGGGCAAGAAAAAGCTCCTTGCCATTGCTGACGCTGACGTGTGGTATAACCGCCAGCGTAACTCCTATCATCACGATGCGAGTAGCCATACCCTGGCTACGATCGAACGGCTTGGCCGTGAGTCCGGCGACTGGATCACGGTGATCCGAACCGATTTCAAGCTGCTCACCAAAGATATCAATTACGGTCGCAATGCCCGGACCCTTGATGACTTTGACGCCGTCTTCTTTATGGGCGGCGGCTCCTGGGAGATCACCGACGAGCAAAAGGACGATCTGCTCTCGTTTGTGCACGACGACGGCAAAGGTTTTATCGGCGGTCACGCGTCGAACGGCGGGGGCTGCATCGTGTGGCGGGAGTATGCGGAAATGGTCGGCGGCGATCTGGTCGCCGAGTTCCCATCGATTACGCTGCCTATCGTGGTCGAGGATCCGGCCTTTCCAGGGCTGAAGAATGTTCCTCGCGAATTTTCCTTCCGCGATCAATACACCATCCTGGGGCCGAACTTTTCGCGGGATATCGATCGCGTGATCCTCCGCCTGGATTCAAGCAAGTTCGCTGAGAAGCTGGCTTCGCTGAACGCGGAAAAAGAGGGAAGCAAAATGTCTGACGAGGCATATCGTGCCCGGGTCGCCAAATTGATCGGAGTTCGTACCGATGGCGACTACCCGATCGTCTGGGCGAAAAAATACGGCAAAGGCCGCGTGTGGTACTCGACCTTCGGGCATATCGACACCAGTCTTGACGATCCCCACCTACAAGAGATTTACACCGGCGGGATTCGTTGGGCTTTGGGGTTAGTGGATGCCGACATCACTCCACGTCCATACCCTGGAAAGGCTTATCCGTAAGTAAGCTCTCATCCAGGATTTGAAGAACCACGAAGAACCACAAGGAACGTTACAGATTTACGGGGTTGCTGGGCCAGATTCGAAAAAGGTCACGGCACGTCGCTTTAAGAGGAATGTCACTTTTGGAGAGGTGGTATATGGAACGTTGCGCGCAGAGTTTCGTCAAACAAAGCAGCAGGTTGCTCCCCGGTATGCAAATGGTGGGCATCCTCAGTTTTCTACTTCTGCTTCTTGCGGGTTCCGCGGTCGCTCAAGTATCAACCGCGTCGATCAACGGTGTGATCCGAGACCCCGCCGGGGCCGTAATCCCCGGTGCCTCCATCGTGTTAACGAATGTCGATACCTCGGTCGAGCGTACATCGACCACCAACGAAGCGGGTGCGTATGGCTTTGTCAGCATAGCGCCTGGGAACTATACTCTGGAGTCCACTGCTAAGGGATTCAGCTCGCAAAAGTTAGCGCCGTTCCTGCTGGCGGTGGGCCAGGCCGCCACATTCGACTTTGCTCTCACCGTGGGAACGGAAACACAGGTGGTTAACGTTCAGGCGGCGGCCGCCCAGCTGGACGTGACGAACGCCAACTTGGGCACCGTGATTGCGACCAAGCAGGTCAACGACCTCCCTCTGAACGGTCGAAATTTCACCGCCCTGCTGGCGCTCACTCCGGGTGTCGTTGCTATATCGACCGCCCAAAATGGCACCAATATCGCTGGCGGCGGCTTCGGCTCCGCCATTGCGATCGGTTCGGACTATACCTTTCCTGCCATCAACGGGCAGAGCAATCGCAGCGATTACTTTCTCACTGATGGCCTCCCCAACTATGCTGCCATCAACAGCACGTATGCGGTTGCGCCGATCATTGATGCCATTCAGGAATTCAAGGTGGTATCTCACACGGACGACGCGGAATTTGGCTCCGTGCTGGGCGGCGTCGTGAACGTGGTCACCAAGAGCGGCACCAATGAGTTGCATGGCGCCGCGTGGGATTACCTGCGCAACACGGCCTTCGATGCGCGCAACTATTTTCTTCCGACAAGCCAGTCCAAGCCCTTCTTCCATCAGAACCAATTCGGTGGAGCCGTCGGCGGTCCAGTCGTCATCCCCAAGCTGTACAACGGCAGAAACAAAACCTTTTTCTTTGGGGCTTATCAAGGGTGGCGCTATTCCAGGGCGTCGGATAACGACCTCCTGGTGCCCACCGCCGCGGAACTGGCCGGCGATGAGGCGGACAACGGGCAAAACCCGATTTACGATCCTTTCAGTACCGTAGCGACCCCTACGGGTTACACTCGTACTGCGTTTCCAAACAATCAGATTCCCGCGGATCGTATCGATCAGCGAATGGTCACCTGGGCAAAATTTATTTACCCTACGGCCGGCCCCTTCTTCAATCCTACGGGCAACGGCTCGTTCTCGGCGAACGCGATCGACACCACTCCCCAGGTGCAAAAGTTCAACGAATTCAGTGTCCGCCTCGACCAGACCTTCGGGTCCAAAGATTCTGCATGGTTCCGCTATAGCTTCAGCGACTCGACGCTCACTCAGTCCGCCGGTCTTCCGTCGTTACCTAGCAGCCTGATCATCAATTCGCGCAATTTTGGCGGCAGCTGGGTCCATGTCTTCGGCCCCACGCGCATCGCGCAGTTCCAAGGCTCGCACACCGAAGTGCTCGACAACGGCGTCAACGAATTTAGAGCTCCCACGGCCGATCTCATCAGTGCCGTTGGCTGGGACGCCTCTTTCGTCGGCAATTTCTCCTCGGGGCGCGACTTCGTTCCAGAGTTGGGCATTCAGGGGATCAGCGCAAACGGCGAGGAAATCAACCTCACACCCTTCGCTACGGACAACACCGCCTACCAAGGCAGCATTACGCAAATTATCGGTAACCACACTGTGAAGTTCGGGCTGGGGTGGGTCTCTACCGGTTTTGCCAGTACCATCAACTACACCCAACTCGGCTTTAACGATCCGCAAACGTCTGCGCCCCAATTTCCCAGTCAGGCGACAGGCAACGGCTTGGCATCCTTCCTCCTTAACGTTCCCCAGTCCGCACAACGCCGCAACGTCGACGAACTGGAAAGGCCTGGCGGTGTCTTAAGCGCCTACCTGCAGGATTCCTGGAAGGCAACCCCCAGACTGACCTTGAATTATGGTTTGCGCTACGACTACACGTTCATACCGGGGTACGGGGCCAGTAAGACCATCGGCAAGAATGGCGGGCCTGAAACCGGCGATTGGGATTGGGACAACGGCACCTACATCGTGCAGTTGTTGCCGCCTCCGTGCTCAGTCCGCGGCTTCGCTCCCTGCATTCCGGGAAATGGAACTCTGCCCCCCCATGTTGTGGTGAGTCCCAACGGCAGGATAAGCCACAACGTGCATACCAACTACGGGCCGCGTGTCGGCTTTGCATATAAGGTTGACGACAAAACAGCGGTTCACGGCGCCTTCGGCATCGTCTACGACAACTGGGCGGCGGTTACCCAGATGGTGCAGAACGCCGAGGGTTCGTGGCCTGATATCGGTAATCCGGACCTCCCGCAAGTCAACGTACCCTCCACCGCGTCGCCGACGCCGACCGTTACCTCCCAGAACCCCTTTGGCGGCACCCCGGGGGGCGGGCTGTTCCCGCCTGCCACCCCATATAACGACAACGATTGGTTCTTCGACCCCAACTATAAGAATGCCTATTCTGAGCAGTGGAACTTCGGCGTGCAGCGGCAGCTCAGCAATTCATTGTCTTTGAAAGTGGACTATGTCGGCTCTGGCTCGCACCGCACCAACATCGGCGGCTATTACAACACCGCGCTCACCCCGGGTCCCGGGGACCCGCAAACCAGGGCGCCTTATCCCTATGCCACTCACACGCTTTACGACCACGGCGTCGGAAGTTCCACCTACAACGCCCTTCAGGTGTCATTGGATAAGCGATATACCAGTGGCCTCTCGTTCCAGGTAGCCTACACCTGGGCCGAAAGCTACACGGCAGACGACGGTTGGTTCAACTCGGAAGGTCTCACCGTGCAGGATGCGTACCACCCCGGCGCGTCCAGAGGTTACGCTGGAACTAACGTGCCTCAGGCGCTCGCTATCAACACTATTTATGATGTCCCGGTCGGCCAGGGCAGGAGATTTTCCACCGGCAACCGCTTCGGCGACTACATCCTGGGCAACTGGCAGCTCAACAATATCTTCAACGCCCGCAGCGGGCAGAACCAGACCGTGGTCGACAGCGCGGACGTTGCCAATATCGGTAATCCCAACGTCTACGAACGCGCGAATATGGTAGGTAACCCCTTTTCCGGGTTCACCAGGTCGAAAAACGAGTGGTTCAATACCGCAGCATTCGCGATTCCCGCACAGTACACCTTCGGGAATTCGTACCGTGGTCTTATCCGAGGTCAGCGATTGATCAATTTCGATACATCGGTGATTCGATCGTTCCCCCTCTGGCGCGAGACTAAGTTCGAATTTCGCGCTGAAGCTTTCAACCTTTTCAACCATACGGTCTTCGGTCTAAATGAGTACAACAGCACCGATATCAATAGCCCGAACACCTTCGGATCGGTCGACGGTGCCCAGGCAAACACCAATCGAGAACTGCAAGTTAGCGGCAAGATTGTTTTCTAAGAAACGCAAACGGACCGCACGGCCGAAGCCTTTATGGGTCGGCCGCGTATTCTATCGTAAGGAGGATTAAGACGAACTGGGAACGAGGTCTCTATTGGGAAAGAACAGCCGCTGGTTGAGCGTCCATTGGGCGATCGAAAAACGCCTGTACACAGCGGTTGGTGTGGTGACTCTTTCCTTATGTTTTGCTGCCGTGGCGGCAACAAGCTCCTCCCAATCGGGCTGCATTGCTTCGTCGCGGGTTGTTCCGGGAAAGTTCGTCGATATCAGCGAGAAAGCCGGCGTTCATTTCCTGCACAACGCGAATCACACGGCGACGCAAATATCAAATTGAAACCATGGGCTCTGGTGTAGCCCTTTTCGACTGCGACAATGATGGACGGCTCGATCTTTACCTTCTGAATGGCGCTTCCTATCGAGACCCCGAACCCCGAGGTTCGATCCCACAGAAAAGCGGTCCCGGTGACTGGAACCGGATGTTTCACCAGAAACCCGATGGCACCTTCGAAGACGTCACGGAAAAATCCGGGTTGAAAGGGGTGGGGCTGGGGATGGGCGTGGCCATCGCTGATTACGACAACGACGGCTTTGAGGATGTATTCGTAACTGCGTATGGCGGCAATCGGCTTTACCGCGGAACCGGCAACTGTACTTTTCGCGACGTGACCGAAGAGGCGGGGCTGGCGCAGCCGCAGGCTGCCGGCAACACCTGGTACACCTCCGCCACCTGGGTAGACCTGGACAATGACGGACTACTCGATCTTGTCGTGGAGCGCTACATCCAGTGGGACTGGGAAGACATATGGTGCGGCGAGCATCGTGAGGGGTATCGAGGCTACTGCCACCCGGATCATTTTCCACCTATACCCATGCTGGTTTACCACAATGATGGCCAAGGGCACTTCACCGAGGTCTCGCACAAGCTGGGCCTCGACAAGCCTGCGAAAGCGTTGGGCATTGCCATCGGCGATTACGATCGCGATGGGCGCATCGATCTCTTTGTCGCCAATGACAGTTCCCCGGAATTTCTGTTCCACCAGAAACCAGATGGAACGTTTGAGGAAGTAGGCATTCCATCCGGGGCGGCTGTAGACACCGGGGGTGATCCGTTCGCCGGTATGGGCGTCGACTTCGCCGACTACGACAACGATGGATGGCCCGATCTCGCTGTGACTGACTTGTCGGGCCAGAGATACGCGATCTATCGCAACCGGCACGACGGAACGTTCGACTATGTGAGCGATTCGACCGGCATCGGCGCCATGACCCAACCTTACTCGGGTTGGGGAATGCGATTCCTTGATTATGACAACGACGGATGGAAGGATCTTCTTATCGCGCAGGGTCATGACACGGACAACATTGAAAAACTGCGCAGCAACGTCCATTACCGTCAGCCCATGCTTTTGGCGCGGAATACGGGCGAGAGCTTCGTCGATGTTTCTTCGATCTCCGGAGAAGTGTTCAAGGAAGGTTGGGTGGGGCGTGGTATGGCCACCGGCGATCTTGACAACGACGGCCGGGTCGATGCAGTCGTGAGCACCAACGGCGGCCTCGCTCATATCCTTCACAACGAGACAGCTACCGGCAATCACTGGCTGTCACTTCGTCTCACGGGCCACAAGAGCAATCGAGACGGCATTGGAGCCGTCGTAAAGTTGACAACTGCTTGTGGCTCGCAATGGGCAACGGTTACGACCTCGAGCTCATATCTGTCGGCCAGCGATCGACGCGTTCACTTTGGCTTGGGGAAAGTTGATACCGATGCTGCGATTGAGATCCGCTGGCCGAGTGGGATTGTGCAGACCTTGACACACGTACGAGTCGACCAGGAAGTGCAAGTGGACGAGCCGCCCTCCTAGAGCGCCGACTCCAGCCTCACCACAAAGCATCAATGTTGCTGAGCAACAACGTTTAGAGCCTTCACGACGTCTGAATCGTTCGGGTTAAGCTTGAGCGCTTCCTGCAGTTCCTGCTTGCACTCGTCGAGATTTCCGCTGTTGCACAAAGCCAGGCCGAGGTTTTTGTGCAACGATGCAGCCAACGCGCAATCTTGGCAAGACGCGAGGGCTTTCTTCAGTAGCCTGATCGCCTCCGGCCAATCCTGCTTATTGGCAGCCAGATACGCTTCATTGCCCAGCGCTTTCACCTGGGTTAAATCCGCGTCCTTACGCTTCTCAGCTTCATACTTCTGCTGAAGCTCCTTCGACTCATCCGGGTTGGTTCGTCGAAGTGCCATTGACAGCATATAGAGCGCATTTTCTGAGTCGGGCTTCGATTGCAATATGTGGTGAAGAACCAAAATTTCCTCAGCGCTTTTGTCCTCGTGTTGCAAGCTTTGGGCCAGCAAAAGCTGCGCGTTCAGGTTATCCGGCTGCAAGCGTACGAGCTGTTGAAACAACGAGGTCTCCTTGGCTAAGTTGCCGCGATCTTTTTCCAGCAGGCCCCAGTAATAGAGACATTCTGGATTGTTAGGGGCTAACTGGTTGGCAATGGAAAACTCTTTTTCTGCTTCCTCTGCACGGTGAAGATCCGCAAGTAGTCGTGCTCGGTTCACATACGCTGAAGCCAGCTTTGGAGAAAGCGATATCGCCGTCGATGTTTCGCTCAACGCTTCTTCGAGTTGACCGGCGTCCGCAAGCGCAATAGCCAGATTCACATGCGCATCCGCCGTTTTCGGCTGGGCACTGACCACGCGCCGAAACAGGGCGATGGCATCGGCATGTTTGCCGACTCGGCCCTCGATTTTGCCGAGCAAAGTCAGCAGAGCGTAGTTCTCGGGGGCAAGTTGCGCGGCTTGCTTCAGCGGGACTTCCGCCTCCGCAAATCTGCCTTGTGCCGCGAGATCCTGTCCCTCTTGCATCAGCTGGTCTACTGGCGAGCTGGCCGATTGGGGGTTAGTTGATCTTGATTGACCAGCAGCAGCAGGCATAAGGCAGGCGCCGAGCGATAGCGACAGTAACACCAGCGAGACAGTGGACAGACCGAAACCACTGGAAGGATTGCCCCGTAACACCATAAGACGAGTTTAGATAGTATTGGTATCGTGTGCTACTCCCTTCGCGGCTCGGGCCCTTAAGGAAAATCCCGCTCTCAAGCTTCTTCTGCAGTGTCAAGTTCGCCTGGGAACTTTGCCTGCTTTAGGCAAAACGTAGCCCTAATGTCGCCTATCTCCTAAGTTCAGAAAAGAGGATGATGAGAATCCGCAAATGTTTGCCGTGCCTCTCGTTAACCAGCGCTTTGCTCTTTACTTGTCACTCTGCCTGGTCACAAGCTCCTTCGCCACAAACGCCGCAAGACCGCCTTATCTTTCAAACCGGGCATGCCTGGTCGCCACGCACCAACATCAACGCCGGCACTGTCATGGTGTATGGCATCGACGAGACCACCGCTGATCGCATTCGCTCCTGGCGCGATCATGGGTACCGGGTCACGGTCATGACAGGGGTGGCGTGGGGACGGTACGCTCCTTACCTGCGCGGAGACTTCGACGGTAAGGAGCATTGGAACGAGACGCAGCAGGAAAAGAGCGGCAAGCTTATCCTCCACAGCGGGCGCGAGGTCCCCTATATTGCTCCTAGCCTTTCTTATGGCCGCTATCTTGCGAAGGGAGTAGAAGCGGCGATCGATGCTGGAGCTGAGGCTATCTATCTGGAAGAGCCGGAGTTCTGGGCCCGCGCCGGTTGGAGCGACAGCTTCAAACATGAATGGCAGGAGTACTACCATGAGCCTTGGCAGGCTCCGGACAGCTCCCCCGACGCACAATATCGCGCTTCGAAACTCAAGTACTTCCTTTATCGCCGCGCCCTGGCGCAGGTCTTCGATGCGGTGAGAACCTACGCCGCAAGCAAGGGACTCACCGTCCCCTGCTACGTAGCAACCCACTCCCTCATCAATTACGCGCAATGGAAGATCGTCAGCCCGGAATCGTCTCTGCTCGATGTCGGTGCCGACGGCTACATCGCTCAGGTTTGGACAGGAACATCGCGTACGCCGAATGTCTACAACGGAGTCAAAAAGCAGCGCACCTTCGAGACAGCTTTCCTTGAATATGGTGCGCTGCAGAATATCGCTCGCTCTTCCGGTAAGCGCATCTGGTATCTCAACGATCCCATTGAAGACAATCCCAACCACTCTTGGATCGACTATCGCACCAACTGGGAAAGTACTCTTACCGCCTCTCTGCTTCAACCCGGTGTGGCTCGCTATGAAGTCCTGCCTTGGCCTGAACGTATCTTCGGGCCCAAATCGATGTACCCTACCAGCGAGCAGACTGAATCCAATCCCAATCCCGAAAAAAGCTTTATCCCCAAACAGTACGAGACAGAGCTGCAAACCGTTTTCCATGCCCTCAATGAAATGCAGCAACCCGCTTCGGCCATTCGCTGGGAGTCAGCCGGGACACAGGGGATAGGCGTGTTGGTTTCTGACACGCTCATGTTTCAACGTGCAGCGCCCGAACCTTCTGACGAAAATCTCGGACAGTTCTATGGCCTTGCTCTACCGCTGCTGATGCGCGGCATGCCAGTGGAGCCGGTGCAGATCGAAAGCGCCTATTCCAAATCCGCCGCCGGATTCCTCGACCCCTACAAACTCCTTCTCCTCACCTACGACGGCCAAAAGCCACCCTCGCCGGAATTCGATACCGCGCTCGCCGCTTGGGTAAAGGCCGGTGGCGTCCTCATTGTTCTCGATGATGATAAGGATCCCTACAACCAAGCCACAGACTGGTGGAACTCCAACGGAAATCACTTCGCCACACCCCGCGACCATCTCTTTCAGGTCCTAGGACTACCGCCCACCGCAACCGGCCTTCACGCCGTCGGCAAGGGATACGTGTTGTATGACTCGCAAAGTCCCGCGGCGTTGACCTACTTGCCCGATGGCGGAAACCGGGTCTACGACCTTGTGCAACGCGCTGCCAAGTCGGCCCACCTATCTTTGCAAGAGACGAACGCGCTGGTGCTGCGTCGCGGTCCCTATGTGGTTGCGGCGGGGCTGGATAAAGATCCGGGCGCCAGCCAGCAGGCATTCGCACACCCGGCAACCGTGACCGGCGACCTGATCAACCTTTTTGACGCTGACCTTTCGGAAAGTTCACGAATTGGCGGTTCAACCAGGCACCCGGGCGCTCCTGCTCGACGTGAACTACTTCAAAACCTCCACGCCGCGCATCCTCGCAGCCTCCGCGAAGATCACGGCAGAGCACGCGTCGGCCGGCAGCCTCGCCTTTGAGGCGGAAGGGATCGATCAAACCAACGCCGTCATTCGCATCCTGTCAACCAAGCCTCCCCGGAAGATAACCGTAGACGGCAAGCCTCTCGCTAACAGTCAGTATCGCCAAAGCGGACGTACACTTCTCTTGCATTTTGTGAACACGGCCACACCGCAGCAAATACAAGTGCTCTTTTAGCAAGACACATCGATCAAAGCGGGTCTGCGCACTAGGGATGCTCCTACACTAATCATATCGTTATACGATATAATTAGCGTATGTCGAAAAATCTGCAGCTTGAAGATCGGCTGAGACTACGGAACCTGGCGGAGTTCCGCTATGAGTTACGACGATTCCTCCAATTTAGCGAAGGCTGTGCCGCGGAGGCGGGCCTCCACCCACAGCAGCACCAATTGCTGTTGCAGCTTGCAGGAGCTCCGGATGAAGTGGAGACAACGGTGTCCTATGCCGCAGAGCGGTTAGGGCTGCGGCACCACACCGTTGTCGAACTGAGCAAGCGCTGCGAGGAAGCGGGATTGATCCATCGCGATCAGGATACGAATGATCGCCGGCGCATCCAGCTGCGAGTTACAGCGAAGGGCCACCGGGTGCTGCGAATTCTGTCGGAAAACCATGCGCGGGAGCTGAATGAACTCGCCCCCAGGCTGATTGGGGCCTTGTCGATGATCTGCCGCCCTGACGCAGCAAACCACGAGCGATCGCAGGACCAGCGGTTCCAGCTCGGGAAGATTACAGATGAAGTCGGAACCATCTGCCTTACGCGATTTCACGGTTGATCGCAGAGTCTGGCTCCTTTCAGGCGTCTCGATCGGCATTGGGGCCTGTGCGACTGCTCTGGCAGTCCTGCTGTTACGGTGTATCGCACTTTCAACCAACTTGTTCTACTACCATCGCTTCAGCATTGCGCCCGTTTCTCCGGCCGGCAGCCCGCTGGGTTATTGGATGGTGGTAGTGCCAGTAATCGGCGGCCTTCTCGTAGGGCTGATGGCCCGGTTCGGTTCAGACAAGATTCGTGGACATGGGATCCCCGAGGCCATCGAGGCAATTTTGCTTCACCGCGCGAAGGTGGATCCCAAAGTCGCTGTATTGAAACCCATATCAGCCGCGATTGCGATCGGATCAGGTGGCCCCTTCGGGGCGGAAGGCCCAATCATCATGTCGGGTGGCGCCGTCGGTTCGCTCATCGCGCAGCGGATGCATGTCACCGACGCAGAGAGGACAACGCTGCTGGTAGCTGGTGCGGCTGCGGGCATGTCTGCCACATTCGCGACGCCGGTTGCCGCGATTCTCCTCGCCGTCGAGCTACTGCTCTTCGAATGGCGGCCAAGGAGCCTGGTGCCAGTGGCGATCGCGAGCGCCACGGCAGGCCTCCTCCGGGTCTACTGGCTCGGTGCTGGACCCTTATTCAAAATGCCAACCATCGCTGGAACTCCTCGCATTGCCTTCGCGATAGGCTCACTCTTTCTAGGTGCGTTTGTGGGGCTGGTATCTGCTGGGATGAGCCGCATGATGTACGCCTTTGAAGATCTTTTCGAACATCTTCACATTCACTGGATGTGGTGGCCGGCACTGGGAGGTATAGGAGTAGGAGTTGGAGGCCTCTTCTTCCCACGTGGACTCGGTGTTGGTTACGACAACATCGCAGAACTGCTGCGCGGCAATGCCACAGTAGGTTTGATTGTTGGAATCATTCTTGCCAAGTCACTTATGTGGGCATCGTCGCTGGGGTCGGGAACTTCAGGCGGCGTGCTGGCCCCATTGCTGATGATCGGCGGAGCCGTTGGTGCAACCGTAGGGCACGTCTTGCATGCACCATTAGAGGGCCAGGCCTTCTGGGCGCTCATCGGCATGGGATCCATGCTCGCCGGTGCGCTGGGTGTTCCATTGACTGCCATCCTCTTCAGCCTGGAAGTGACGCATTGCTTACCAGCTCTACTGCCCCTCACCATAGCGTGCATTTCGTCTTATCTGATCACATCGCTGTTGATGCCGCGGTCAATCCTTACTGAAAAGCTAAGCCGTCGAGGGTACCATCTCAGCCGTGAATACGGAGTCGATCCGCTGGAACTGGTTATCGTGCGAGAACTCATGTCGCCCATTGTGGCTCCAGGGCCAAAGCAAGCGCTACCGGCGCACTATGTGTATTCGGATGGTACCGCTCGGGGAGCGGCGGAGGTAATGGCGACAGAAGGTTTGGGTACATTGCCAGTAGTCGACCGCACCAGCCTGCAAGTCTGCGGGACAATCTCCTTGAATGAACTCGTACGTGGTCGTACCCGATCAGTGGAACGCGAGAGCGAACGTTTGAGACTTTTCGACTACGTGCCGCCGGAAGAAGGAGGCCATAACTGATTTTTCGATCGGGCCCTCGAAGCAATCAAAACCTTTAAAAGGGAGAGTGACGGTATCACTTATTGAATCTCCAGTGAGTGGTATCGCCTCGCATCGTTGCTAATCCTCACCGGCGGCTGACTGTTCGATTTGCGAGTTGGCGTAGCAGCTCTCGATTTTCTGATCTAATCTCCAGATTCTCGGATCGAAGCTCTCGATTTTCTGCCCGCAACACATCTAGAGACTGGAGCAACGTCGCTCGATCTGATCCAGCGGAATCTAGCTGTCCATCTGTACATTGCCGCGATTTCACCCAGGAGTCAATTTCTCTGGGAATCGCGAGCACGCCGCCCTTTTCCCCGGGCTTCGTTCTCCGCACAGGGAACCCCAATTCTCGTTCCCATCTCTGCAGAGTGCGAACGCCTTTGCCAACGTAATGTGCGATATCTTTCCAGCATGTCAGGACGGATGCGACCTCTCGGTCGTTTAAAGCACCTATAACAGGGTGATTTGTTTGGCTCGTGCTCATCGTACTAGGCGCAGACTCGGCGTAGACCCGCCCTCCGGTTGACCGCTTGCCTCATCGTCGATTTTCCTGTTTTCGGATACGTTTTCCGTGACGTGCGGAAGCGCTAGGAACCGAGAGGTGTGGTAACCGGCGTCTCGAAAAGCTTCAGGACAAGCAGAGCAGCTTGTCTCATACGCCATATTACGCCAATTCACAGGACGGCACAGAATTTCTCCGGTTTAAAACTCCAACCTCAATCGACCCAATCGGAGTTTGCCCGTCTGCCGAGGAGTCAACCTGAGACCGACGAAAACCTGGTAGCTGACGGAGTCATTTCACAATTGGCCGGCACCGGTCTGGAGGTAATCGACCTCCAGAGTGACGTTGCCTTCGCGCGAAGGCATTTACACTTTCGGGATGTCGTCTCGCACATCGAAGGTATGAACCGCCTGGCCCGCGTATTTGTAGAAATCCCTACTAAAATCCTGCAGGAGCTGGTTACCGCCGCGGTCGATCTCTGCGGAGCTGATATGCCGGTATCAGCGTCGAGTAACCGGACGTTCCCGACGAAAACTCAGGCATTGGGTTCGCCACCGCGATTGTCTATACTCCGGCTTTGTGGATGCAAAGCTACCTCTCTATCCCACTGCTTTTTGCGTGACTCTTGCGCGAAGGCGCCCACAGATTTTGCGTGCTACCGTGCTAGATCTTCGACCATGATGGCCGTCTAATCATCGACGGTGACGGACGGCATCCTTCTCCATGGCTCTTCGGGGAGACGCGCGGAACTACTTGGATTATGGCCCACGGTAGGCCTCGAAGTCTTCTATGGCGAGGATTGCGGAATGATGCAGGCGCTGGCGAACCTTGTCCAGCTACAGGTGTGATTCTCCAATAACAACAGAAATTGCTATTGCGGTAGGCAGGGATTGCCGCAGCGGCTGCCATGGTAAATAATCTCGCTCATCAGATAAAAACCCTCTGTAGGCTGACGCGGTATTTGTCCATCGAGGCGGTACAGACTCTGGTATCTTCCAGCAAGGATTTGGGAGAATCCTGTGGCTCTCATCAATGTCGTCAAGCGACTTCTGGCGTTTCCTGGATAACTTCGGAGAGCTTCAAGGACGCGCCCGGCCCGCAATCGATCACAGTTATTTGCCATTGCGCCCATCTCTTCTGTGGTGAGGTCGCTTCACGCGTATCCACTTCCTACTCCTTAAGCCAGCACTGCTGGCATTGACTCCTCCGCTGGGAGAGCAGACTCTACTCAGAAAATAGCGGGCATCCTATTTCTCCGTGCGCTGGAACCCGTTCTGTCGCGATCTGCACCTCCGCGGGACCGCCCAATCAGGCCAGTCTCGACGTCTGCATCGAGGGCAGCGCAAAAAACATTGCTTGAGATCTAAGATGACGAGAAGCATTTCAGCAATCCAGAGCCGGGCGAGCCTGGTCCGGGAGGTATTCGATCCTCCAGAGTTACGTTGAAAAGCAACGGCTCTCAGCGCCTGGTACTGATGACGGACTTACACATTCCCGGATGTCGCAATCCCAACGCACAAATCGAAGGTATGAGATCGCCTGGCCCGCGCAGGGAATCATTCACGCTCAGTTAAACCCTCACTAACGTGATCTGCATGCGGGAGGGCTGGTGACCGCCGCGGTCGCATACTCTGGGTCGGTATCTAGATCAGTGGCACCGAGTCTGCCAGCACAGTCGAGCATATTTTCGGACGCTCCCGAGTTCGAAAATCTCTTGGATGTGGGTCAGCCACCGGCGGGTCGAATACTCCGGCTTTCTGGATGCACAAGATACTGAGTGTGACCCCATGTACTTGTATACGTGACCCTGGAGCGAAGGACGCCCGATTCCGAGATTTTGTCAAGGCCGTTACCAAGCGCTGTTCTTCGACCTGATGAGGTGTCGCAAAGCGACCTGACGGTGATCCGGACGGCATGCTGTTTCCATGGCAGATCGTCAGGAGACGCGCGGAAACTATTTGGATCTATGGCCCACGGTAGGACCGAAGCCTTTGATCGGAGATGGATTGCAAGAATGATGCACCTTGGCGCTGGTGAACTTTGCTAGCGACGGGTGTGAAACTCCACATCCAACTCAACAGAAATTGCTAATGCAGCAGGCAGGGATTGCCGCATCCGGCGTATCCATGGCAAATAATCTCGCTCCATCAGATCAACAACTCCATCTGCAAGCGGCTGATGCAGACGGTATTTCGGTTCCGGTCGACGGCGAGTACAGAGTGCAATCACGTGGTGCATCTTCGCCACAGCAACGCGATGGAGAAGATGATCTTATAGAACTAAAGCTCCGAGTCGATCGTCAAAATAGCCGACTTCTGTCTTTTCCTGGATGAATCCATTCGGAAAGCTTCAAGGGCAAATACGAATAGGGAATCACAGCCGTTTTTACGAAGGTAAGTTCATTCCGAGAGTCGCACTGGAACGTACAGTGTCGAATGTCAAGCGACCTCAGTAGAAGGCCTCTCGCCAGTCCCTTCCGGACCATCCTGGAGAAAGGCATCGAGCCGCGGTAATCGCCCAGCATGTGTGCAGGGTGTAAGATGCCCGCGACTGAATTCCTAGGATGAAAATCATCCATGAAAACCTTTCTGATCACGTTTTTCTGGGGGGCTTTGATGCCCATCATCGAATGCGCAAGAGCTCAGTCCGGCAGACCTGAGGGGTTGCCGATGCGGCCATGAAAGAAATTCATCTACAAGCAATCGCCGCCCATCTGCGGTTTCGCTCGGATGTTCTGCTGAGGTCCTTATCGCGATAACATGAAGCGAGTTCTCGCATCACAGAGATGACCAGCCTTCGCCGCACAACCGAATCTCTTTGAATGTGGTGGCCAGAGACGGGATCGAACCGCCGACGCCGGCCTTTTCAGGGCCGCCTAGCAAGCGAACTAAGTGGTCTGGAATCAGCGGATGTGTTTGAAGCCATTAGCGTTATACCCCCATCGATTTAGGATGGTTTGGGACAGTTTGGGCTGTTTTCGACTCTACGGTGGTCGTGTATTGGTCGCGTCAACCCGAAGCTTTGGTTTCAGACCTCTTCCCTCAAACTGACGCACTCGAAGCGCAACGCTTCCAATTTGCTAGGAAGGATTCTACTCGAGTGGGCTGAGCCCTAGGTTCACCAGCGCCAAATGCTTCCATTGCTTGGGCAGCATTGATTCAAGGTCCCTTTTAAGACGAGGACCGGCAAACATAGTGCAAGCGTAAGGATGCCGTAGAGGTCTTGATCGGAAGGACGCCTAGGGCAACTTACGGAAAACGCATTTGCAGGAACTATGGTTAGCTCAGCGAACCGTGTGTCTTCGGGCATCAGTTGCCGATTGCCGCTCGGGAGTGATACGGCTCTCGATAGAGCAGTCCTGACATTTGTTCTAGAGTTTTGGGCGCTCTATGATTGCCGTTGGAGGTTACGCATGAACGTTGTTGAAGAATTCAAACGGGCAGGGTTCCCTACTGTTTCCAAAGTAATCGATACCTATGACTTCTTTGGGAAACATGTGCACTACCGTATTGAGTTAAGACACTACTTGGCCATCAACCGATATGTGGCGACGATATTTCTTTCGGTTGATCGCGACGAAGACTCATTGAAGCAACGAATGGAAATCTTCACGGATTTCCCGCGTGCTGAGAAGGAAACATATGACGCTGCTTTGTGCGACGCACTTGATTTCCTTGCAGAACGGGAAAAGTAAAGACCGGGGTCGAAGAGTTGACGCGATAGGTGAACTCCTGCACCTCTGGGGCTCCTGCCGCCGAGGACGGTCTGGAGAATGCGAGGAAGAGGAGCAGAATTACGGACCCTCCAGCGTACTGCTGTTTGGGTGCCTGACTGCGGTGAAGCTTGTAACGTTTTGGCGAACAAGACTAGCTTTGTGCCCGTGCGCTTGCAGGCCTCGATGCTCCCCAGCGACGACGACCCGGAAGCTATGGACGACACTCAGTTAGTCGGCTGCGATTTGTCAGCGCAATTGAATCTGAAGAGCTTCGATTGAGCCTGCCACGATCGCGCCGAGTCCATCAGATGACGTCTTCCTCGCCCAGCGCGACATGCGTCAGATCCCACAGGATGTGCAGCAGCGCGACATGCGATTCCTGGATGCGGTGAATGCTATAACTGGGAACCGTGAAACAGTACTCGGCAGCGTCTGTTAGGCGTCCGCCATCCTTGCCGGAGAACGCAATTGTCAACAGGCCCCTGGGCCGTGCCTCCTCCAGTGCGTAGATCAGGTTGGGAGAATTGCCGCTGGTGGAAATGGCTATCACCATGTCGCCAGGCTGGCCCCACAATTCAATCTGGTCCACAAATATCCGGGCATAGTCTTTGTCATTGGATATGGCTGTGAGCACCGGTACCTGGCTGACTAGATCGAAGGCAGGCAGCGCGCGCCTCTTTTCGATGATAGGATGCACGAACTCGACGGCAATATGTTGGGCGTCGCATGCACTGCCACCGTTGCCCAACACCCAGAGCTTGTGGCCGTCGCGAAAATGGTCCGCCATTTTCTGAGCCAACTCGCCGATTGTATCGGCATAGTGGTCAAAGAACTTCTGCTTGACCTCCACAGATTCGCGGCATTTGTGCATGACTTTCTCGCGCCAATCATTTGGCGGGCCCACCGCATGCGTTAGATTGGCAGTGGAGCTGCTCGCTGAACCGGTAGATTGCGTCATGCAACACCTCCAAGGGATCTTGCCGCCGCCCGCTCTTTCTTCTCAGCCTCTAGATGCCTGCCGTACGCGTAGTAGGCGGCACACGCACCTTCCGACGACACCATGGTCGCTCCCAGCGGTCGCTGCGGAGTACAGAGAGTGCCAAAGGCCGGGCAGTCGTGCGGTTTTTTTATTCCTCTTAAAATCCGTCCGCTGATACAAATATCCGGTTCGTGCGTGTCGATCTCTTTCACGTCAAATAGTTTTTCCGCATCATGCTCGCGGAACTCCCACCGCAATTTGTATCCACTCTTCGGGATGGAGCCCACTCCGCGCCACTTTCGGTCGGCGATCTCAAAAACACTCGACACCAGCTTCTGTGCCGGGCGGTTTCCTTCCCGGTCTAAAATGCGCGAGTATTCGTTTTCCACTTCAGCACGTCCCGTTTCCAGCTGTCGAATCGTCATCAGCGTTCCTTGCAGGATGTCCAGCGGCTCAAAGCCTGTAATTACGATAGGGACCTTGAAACGCGCGCTCATCGGCTCGTATTCGCGATAACCCATGATGGCGCAGACGTGTCCGGGCCCTAAAAAGCCCTGGACGCGATTCTGTGGAGATTGCAGAATCGCCGCGATTGACGGAGGAACCAGAACATGTGAAACCAGAATCGAGACATTCTTTAAGCCCTCCTTCTGGGCGCGCCAAACCAGCATTGCATTGGCGGGTGCGGTCGTTTCGAACCCGATGGCAAAGAAGACCACCTTCTTGTCGGGATTGGCGCGCGCGATCTTAAGACAATCGAGCGGAGAGTAGACTACGCGAACGTCGCCGCCGCCGGCCTTGATCGTGAATAGATCACCATCCGATCCAGGCACCCGCAACATGTCGCCAAACGAGCAGAAGATCACCTCAGGCCGGCGAGCAATCGCGTGTGCCTTGTCGATCATCTCTAGCGGCGTAACGCAGACCGGGCAGCCCGGCCCATGCACCAACTCCACGTCTTCCGGGAGCAGATAGTCGATTCCATGTTTGACGATGGAATGGGTCTGCCCACCGCAAACTTCCATAATCACCCAGGGCTTCGTCTGAATACGGTGGATCTCATCCACGATCTTCCGAGCAATGTTTCCATCGCGGTACTCGTCGAGATATTTCATCGTCGGTTCTCCTCGGATCCAACTTCCTCGTTGGCCGGCGACTCCAGTTCGGTGAGTCGATCCGGATCTTTCAGCGCCTGGTATGTACGCTTGCCTTGGCTTCGTCGATCCAGCCGAGTGCTAGGGCACCGGAACGTAGCGGCCAATCGGGGTGCCTGGAACGTATTCCAGGCAAGCCTCCCGAACAATGCCACAAAAACTGAATCTCTGCCATGCGGACCGCGCTGATCGAACGAGTCTACGACCTGGCCGGTGAAATCCCGCCACCCTGCGCAGGGCAGCTATCGCTTGTGAGAATACTTCAAAGCCGTTACGCGAGAAACTCTATCACCACACGATCCAAAAAGTACAGTTCTGGCATAGTCGATTCTCGACATTTGAGCGGGATGCCGGCGTGGGTCAATCATCTGATCGATGATTCGGCGCAAAATTCCCACTTGCCGATGAGCCGGGAATAATTTCCTTCTCATCTGCAAAATCTGGCCA
>CAWBQE010000020.1:0-46149 GCA_963790705.1 uncultured Acidobacteriaceae bacterium | reverse complement strand
AGCAAAATAATCAGCGATCCAGCTTCACCGGCACCAGGACATCTGGTTCCAGTGCGAGCTTCAGACATGCTGCTGGCAATCCTCCTCGCTGCTTCTGAAGATAATAGGCGTGAGCATCTCACGATATGAAACAGATTCTGATACATAAGCAAAAAAAGAGGAGCGCAATTGCGCTCCTCTTTTTTGCACCGAGGCATCAGGCTGCTTTCTTGCCAAGCATCCCGTGAGGATCGATGACGTACTTCTTGGCTGCACCCTTGTCGAAGTCTTGATAGCCTTTGGGCGCCTCCTCGAGGGAGATGACGGTTGCGTTCACGATTTTCGCAATAGGCAACCGGCCGTGGAGAATCGCCTGCATCAGCTGCCGATTGTATTGCAGCACGGGCGCTTGCCCGGTGTGGAAGTGCAGCGACTTCGACCAGCCTTTTCCAAACCGCACCTTTAAGATGCCATGCTTGGAATCCTCACTCGGCGCACCGGGATCATGTACGACATACAATCCCGGAATGCCCAGGCCGCCGCCAACAAACACGACTTCCATGAGCGAATTCAAGACGCTTGCAGGAGCGGGTTCGTCAGATGATCCGTGCCCACTGGCCTCGAAGCCAACGGCATCGATTCCCGCGTCCACCGTCGGCTCACCCACAATGGCCGCGATTTGGTCAGCGAGGCTTTCACTCTGCGAGATGTCAATGGTCTCGAAGCCCATCTTCTTAGCGTGCGCCAGACGTTCTTTGTTTCGGTCGCCTACGATGACCACCGCCGCGCCAAGGATGGATGAGGATGCCGCGGCCGCCATACCCACCGGTCCCGCGCCCGCTACATACACCGTCGAACCAACGCCAACGCCGGCGGACTTTGCGCCGTGGAATCCTGTAGGCAGGATGTCGGACAGCATGGTGAGATCGCGAATCTTCTCCATGGCCTGGTCCTTGTCAGGAAACTTGAGCAGGTTGAAGTCGGCAAACGGTACCAGCACGTAGTCTGCCTGGCCACCCACCCAGCCACCCATGTCGACGTAACCGTATGCCCCACCGGGCTGTTGCTTATTCACATTCAGGCAAACGCCTGTATTGCGTTCACGGCAAGCGCGACAGCGCCCGCAAGCTACGTTAAATGGCACCGAAACCAAGTCCCCGATATCGAGATAGAGAACATCCTTACCCTTCTCGATCACCTCTCCCAGGATCTCGTGCCCAAGAACCAAACCCTTCGGAGCAGTGGTACGCCCCCGGACCATGTGTTGGTCCGATCCGCAGATGTTGGTGGACACGACCTTCAGGATTACACCGTGCTCGATCGCCTTGCCTTGGGGATCCTTAAAGGTTGGATAGTCGATGTTGTGAATTTCTACTTTGCCCGGACCCTCGTATATTACTCCGCGATTCTTCGCCATACTATTCCCTCGTTTCAGATCTCAACTATCGTTCATTGAGATGCACAAGCGAGGATACGAGGTTTGTGGTCCCTGCGGGGGCAGGGGGGTAGAGATTTTTCACACCCGGCGCAAATCTTCGGGCGGCCTAGGTATACATGCTGGCGCGCTTGTCTCTAGGATCGTGGTCCGAGGTGTCGTTTGCCGCCAATACCGCGGCCGTCAGCTTCGACGGCTGGGAAGTGGAGATTACGACATGGGGCTTGTGGAGCGCATCGATCACGCGCTCATACAACCGATTGCGCACCTCAAGGCGGTCTGACGCCCGCGTGACATAACGTACCAGGATGTCAACCCCCGAACCCGCGGGGCGCAGATTGACGGATGCGCTTGCACTGACATGGCTGAGGCCATTCTTCCGGGGAACGCGCCTCCACTCCTCCTCGGCAAGCCTGGCATCCTGTTGCGTCTCTTCCAGGACCGCCTGGTTGATGAGTGCCACCTTGGCATAGGTGTCTGCCGACGCAGGAATGCTGATCGACATCTCATCCCACATCCATTGGCCTATCGTTGAAAAGTTGAAGAACTGGCCGGTGACAGCGAAGTTGTTGATAAAGGTTGCGCGGCGTCCGGTCGGATGTCCTTTGTCAGCCCAGTCGCTGTTTTCAAGGATAGTGGTGCGAAAAAGGTTAATTTCAACCACCTCGCCTGCCACACCATTGATCTGTACCCAGTCCCCCACCCGGATGCCGTTCTTGCTCATCAGAATGAACCAGCCGAAGAAGGCGAGGATGAAACTTTGCAGAGCGACCGTGAGCCCGGCGGTGGCGAGACCGAGGATGGTGGAGATCTGACTGGGTACACCGAACGTGACCAGCAAGACACACAGGATACCCACCAGCTGCACGCTGAGCCGCAGAATGGTGCGCAGCGTTTGCATGCGTCGCCGATCGAGCTTGCGGCGCTCCAGCAGGTTTGTTCCTACTGCTTCAAAAAGAATGGCGCAAATCAGAATGAAAGCCACCGTGGCCAGCGACCGCAGGGTCATGTGGGTTACGATGCGATGCTGCAGCTGCACCTGGGCCACCCACTTGCCGTAAACCCCTGCGAGTTGCTGCTGCGTCTGAATGCGGTCATCGTAGAGGCTGAGAAGCTGACGCTGCTCTCTTCTATGCTGCAAGTTGGCAAGCTTGGCCGCATCGGGAGCACTCCCTGCTCCCGCCTTCGACTGACTGGCGACCGCGGCAGCCGAGCTGGCATTGGCCTTAGCTTCGAGGGCATTGTGCTGCTGGGTCAGAGCTGGCTGCGTCCGCTTGCGCCTGCTGCCTGGCCTGCTCGATCAATTCATGCCGGCTGCGTTGACTGCTCCACGCCTCGAGGCGGCCGGCAAGCGTGCCATATTGCCGGGTAGAGAGCACGGCCAGCTGGCTGGCGCTCCCAGACTGGGCATTGGTCTTGCTAACAGCTGCCTCGTGCGCGGCAAGCTCCTGCTGGATCTGTGTGCGCTCATCGCCCGATGCTCGGGCCAGGTCTTGCTGGGCATCCTTCAGCTCATCCTGATCGAGGTCCAGCTGTGCCTGGGCAATTTTCAGGTCGTCTTCGCTACCAGCATTTGCAGCGCTCCCAAGCGCCGGGGTCAAACTCCGCACCTGCGCCTGATCCTCTTTGGCCGTCTCCTGCAGCTGCGCCACCTTTTGGGAAAGCTCGAGGGCTTCGCCCGTGGGGGCGAGGTGCTGTTCGCTAGCTTGGCGCAACGATGCGGCAAAGGCCTGGTTCACTTCGTGATCGGCCAGTCGCTCAGCCTCGTGCGCAAACTCCTCCTCCTCCTTGCTGACAGCAAGGGGGGCCAATGCCTGCGCAATTTGCCATGGATGCAAGTCGACGATGGTGGTCTGGCTGGAGGCTCCTGGATCCCGCTGTGCTTTTTGGCCTTTGAGGAAGGGCAGGTGGGCCATCGCGTCGCGCGTCGTCCAGGAAAACGCGATACACAGGACCAGCACTCCGAATAGGACGAGAAGAGACAAAAACCTACCCCGGCCAAGCAAGCGTTGCAGGGCCGTATGCTCCTGCGTCTGGGAAGCTGCCGGGTTGGTTACCATGGCCCATTCTGGCAGGTTACGCTTGGCCCGGGGTAGGCCCCGGTAGTTGTAGCGTGTCCACTTGTAAAACACGCCCGGAAATCTCGTTTCCTAACGAAGGACGGTGCCCCCGCGGGGACTGAGTTCGTAAGTGGAGTTCGCACGTAGCTACAGGCGGCTAACGTAATGATCTGAATGCTAATGTCATCCGCTTGAGCCCTGTTATTATGGGCGCGCAGCAAACGATGACTATGCCGCTGAAGATCGAAGAGCCGATATGTATCGCTGCCACCGGAGATGTGTGTGGCGAAGGCGTGCTGTGGGAGCGAGACACCCAAAGCGTTTACTGGACGGACATCAATCGATTTCTTGTCCATCGTTACGCGTTGAAGGACAGCGCGCTTAGGACCTGGTTCTTTTCTGAACCCGTAACCTGCGTGATGGAAACCAACCGCGAGGATACGCTGGCCTTATCCCTCGGCTCCGGAATCGCACTGTGGAAACCGGGCAGCGATGCGGCGGCCGCACCGTTATTCGCTCTTCCCGGCTGGCCTTTTGTCCGTTGCAATGATGCGGCCGTAGATCCAGGTGGGGCGCTGTGGGTGGGCTCGATGCGCAACAATGTGAAAGCGAATGGCGACGCCGAGCCGGCGGGCGGGACGGACGGAGTGCTTTACCGCGTCGACGGAACCGGCACGTCCACGGAATGGCGACGCGACCTGGGTATTTCAAATACCCTGCTGTGGAGTCCGGATAAGTCCAGGTTCTACTTCGGCGATACTCTGAAGAATTGCATCTGGTCTTATGAATATGACCTTGCCGGCCGATCCATTCGCGGGGAGCAACCCTTCTTCCAGGGTTTCGAGCGCGGTAGTCCCGATGGCTCCGCCATGGATACAGATGGCTATCTTTGGAATTGCCGTTACGGTGGGAGCTGTATCGTCCGGGTTGCGCCAGACGGAAAGATCGATCGCGTGATTGAGTTGCCAGTGAGCAGGCCGACGAACTGCACGTTCGGAGGTCCACACGGCAATGTACTTTACATAACCTCGGCCTCGCCGGAAGCCGGACACTGGGAGCGATTTGGAGGTTGCCTCTTCGCCCTGGAAACCAACGTGACCGGCATAGCTGAAAATAAGTTTCAGCTACCCTGACCCAACAGCTTAGTGGAGATCCACGCTTTTCCTCGAGGCCGCGGTGCGACTCAAGGTTTGTGGTATCCCATCCTTGCCGAAGAAGCACGGCAAGGATGGGCACCCTGGGTTGTGACACTTGCTAGTTGTGGGTAAGTGCAATCGTGACACCGCTGGCAGAGAACGCGTTGCTCGTTATCGTAAGCGTGTCAGTTGCAGGTCCCGCTTGGGAGTATGTGACGGTGATAGTGCAACTACCGCCCGGCGCAATGGGTCCGGAGCAGGTGTTGGTTTGTGAGAAGGCGCTGCTCGATCCATTGGCGAACGTCAGCGCGGAGATGGTCAGATTCAAGTTGCCAGTGTTGGTGATCTTGGTGGTTTGCGACGAGCTAAGAGTGGTCAACTTGAGCGCTCCCTTGTTGACCAGCAACTTAACGACGTTGGTGTTGAGGTCGGTTACATAGATGTTGCCCGAACCGTCCAGGGTGATGCCGGTGGGGTTCATAAGCCCCGTCAGCGGTACCTGGGTTGTGGGGGCGCTGGCCGAATGAGCGGCCGGCACCATGAGGACGCGTAGACTGCTATCGGTGACAAACATATCCCCGTAGGGATCAAAGGCGATGCCTGCAGGCGAGTTGAGCGCGCAAGTGGTAACGGTGGCGTCGCAGGGCGCAATGGCCACTGGCGCGGCACCGGTGCCGTTGAGCGCGACCTGCAGGATCTGGTTGAGATTTCCGTCGCCGACATAAAGATTGGCGCCGGCGTTATCGACAGCGAGTGCTTGCGGGAAGCTTACGCTCTGGCTGCCTAGGCCCAGCAGGCTGGGGGTATACGACGCATACGTCTCCCCGGGAACCTCAATGATGCGCGGGGTGCTGCCTGCATCGGCGATGTAGAGGTTGCCACCAAGGTCAATCCTGGTTGCGGTAGGAAGTCCGAGTGTGTATGTCCCCGTACCCACCGTCGATTCGGCTAATGCAGGGTTGAAACTGACCACCATCGCGGCGTAGGCGTCCGGCATTACGAGGTCACCGAAAGCGTCAAAGACCAGGTCGCTGGGATAAACCAGGTTCTTGGTGTTAGCGGCGTTCCATTGCGTCAACGCGCCACCCGACGAGGGGAGCGTATCAATCTGCGCCGCGTTGCTGTTGGCCACATACAGCGTGGAGTTGGTGAGATCCGTGGGGTTAAAGGTCAGGCTCTGTGGTTGGTTGAGGCTGGAGTTCAGTATCTGCTGCGTGGCGCTGCTCAGCGAAATCTGCGCCGCGGAACCCAAGCCCGACAGGAACAGGTAGAGGATAGGTTCGGCCTGCCCTCCGGAGGCGGTGAAGTTGACCTGCACCACTCCTTTGCGAATACCGGGCAAGCCTGGTTTGAACGCAATGCTCAAGATGCAAACGGTGCCGGCGGGTTCCTGCGCTCCAGAAACGCAGGTGGTCGCGCCGGTGTTGCTGAAGTCAGTGATTGCTCCGCCTGCCGGGTTGAAGTTGAAGGTCATGGCTCCTGCCACAGGGTAGGCGTAGGGCACTTGAATCGTACTGGTGCCACCGTTCACCGTTGCAGGGTCTGCCCCAATCGCCGGATTGCGCAACGGAACCACAGCCGAGTTACTGCCCGGAACGTAGTTCGTATCCCCAAGATAGTTGATGGTAACGGTGTTGTTACCGGGAATGAAGTAGATGCTGTTCAGGTACAGAGTCACGGACGAACTCGCACCCGATCCAGGTACGAGCGTACCGGTCGCGAGAGTCTGACCACTGAAGGTCACGTTCACGGTGCCGGTCGGAGGTGCTGTTGATCCTGACACCGTAACTGTGTACGGGGTTGGCTGGCTAAAGAAGCAGCAGTCGCCGCTGGGGAACAAGGGCGATCCGCCGACACCGGTAGAGCCTGTGTTGCCAACCACGATCTGCACCGTTGCCGTCGCATTGATGAAGTCAGTGGTATCGGTAGGCGCGAAGACCACCTGCAAGGTCCACGTGCCGGCAGCCAGTACTGCACCCGGCGCCGGCGTGTTGGCGGGCAACACGGTGTAAGTATATGTCCCGGCAATAGGCCCACCCTGGAACGTTGCCGTGGCATCGAGTTGGGTGCTGCTCAGCGCGGTCCCAACCGGAATTGCCGCCGGCGTTGGCCAAGTGATAACCGGCTTTGCCTTGGTGACGACAATCGTGTTGTTCGCGGACGCGCCGGTATAACCCTGTGGATTGCTTGGCGTGAATACTACCGACAGCGGATCCGTCCCCACCGGCAGCACCGTGCCTGCAGGCGGAGTGTAGACATACGTACCCGGCACAACCACCTGAGTATTGGTGCCAAAGCCGAGCGCCAGAATGACTACAGCCCGGTTATTGGGAACGCTTATGCTCACCAGCGTGCGGGTGGGATCAACAGGGATTTGATATCCGTAGAGATCAAACGTCCCCGCTACCTCTCCGCCGGCCTGGGTGTTCTTGTATGGAGTGGTGGCCACGATCGTCTCACCTGCGTAGCCCGCGGACTGAGCCCATGAGCTCATGCTGATCGTCTGGGTCACCGGGTTCCCGGTGGAATAATTGAGAACGAAGGGCTGGTTTATCTGCCCGGTGGTAGTCGCAGCGCCAAGCAGGTAAAGACCGGAATAGTTGCCCGGCACCGGTAGGGTGTACACCGCTCCATTGGTGATAGCGTCGGGAACAGTTGGCTGCCCGAGGGTGAAGGTCGTGCCCGCGAAGACAACCGAACCGTTGTTCAGCTGATTGTACGAGTAGGTTCCGCCTTGATCGTCAAAGCCAGGCTGGTTATAGGGAGTACCGTCGGTAGAGGTGGCAATCACCTGCAACTGACTGGTGGGGATAACCGGCGTGGGCCTGGGCGCGCCCATAGCTACGGCATTGAGTTGGACGGAGCTCAAAGGCGTGCCGTAGGTGATAGGCGCCGGAGTCGGCCATGAGATCGTCGGTGTGACGATGGGCGTGACCGGGTTTGTCACCACCAGCTGCACGGTGCTGTGGCGGTTTTGTAATCCGTGGTGTCGGTCGGAGTGAAGGTTACAGACAGAGTATCCGTACCGACCGGCTCGATCGTACCGGCCGGAGGATTATAGACGAATGTTCCCGGTACCTGCGGCGTGGCGAGGTCCATGGACAGCATCACAATGTTCCGGTTATTCGGCAGCGTGACGCTCTTCACCGTCTTGGTATCGTCAAGGGGAATATCGTATCCATAAACGCACACTGAGTCTGGTTGTGACGTGCCGTCCTCATAGTTGCGCTTCTCACTGCAGTTAACAACCGACTCGCCCGGCCACCCCGCGGCGTTGAACCAGTCGCTCATATTCTGATTCAGAACCGTCGTCGTGCCGTCGGTGTAAGTCACAGTAAAGGTCTCAGCCGGCGGGATGTTATTGACCATCGCGCCAAGCATAAACAGGTCCGTGTACTTACCAGTCGGAAGCGTAATCGTGCCACCCCAGACAGCGTCTTTTACGTTGGGGGCACCTATGTCGAAGGTCATGCCGTTCCACACTACGGTTGAACCGAGCGTAGCAGTCGAATAGGAGTAGCCATCGTTATCGAACCCGCCGGTGCCGTATGTCGAGCCTGGAGTATAGATACCCCATACGTTGTAGTGGGTGGAGAGCGGAACCGACACGACGCCGGTCGAAGCCGTTGCGTCCAGCTGGAAGCCGCTCAACGGTGTACCGTAGGTGATCGGTGTGGGTGTCGGCCAGGTAATGACCGTTGCATCCTGGGTCACGGTGAGCTGTACCGTCGCCGTCTCCACTGCGTATAAAGCACTCTTCGGAGTAAAGGTTACAGAGAGAGTATGTACCCCCGCGGCGAGAACCGTGCCGGCGGCTGGACTATAGACAAAGGTTCCGGTCTTATTATCCTTCGCATCCAGCTGCGTGGCGCTCAACGCAGTGCCGTACGCGATTGGCGCGGGCGTCGCCCAGGTAAGATTCGATGCTAACAAGGTCGTACCGGCCACCTTGTTGCTGGAGCTGGCAGTGAAGCTGCAATCGCCTGCATAGGCCGCCTGGTAGCTGTCGACGCCGCCGGGCGGTGTGTACACCAGGGTTGCCACACCGCTAGCCAGCGGTGCGGTGCCGATGATCGTCCCATTATTCGTAAAGGTGACGGTCTCGCCATTCGTCGTGGTCGTCCCGTAATTGTAGGGAGCGAGCGTGGCCACCAGCATGACCTGTTGGCCAACAGCACCATTAGCCGGGTTAGCGCTGAGAGCCAGGGCGGTAGTGTCCTTCCCGGCAGTAAAGGTCGAAGCCGATGAAGTGCTGGACCCATAGTTCCCATCGCCGCCGTAGGTGGCGGTGACGGATTGCGTACTGCATCCATAAAACGCGACGTTGGTGATGGAAGCCGACTCCGATTGGCCCGACAGCAGCACGGCGAGGCCGGTGCCGGTTACGGCCGTTATATCCACTCGATCATCGCCGTTGATATCTCCCACGTTGGCGAAGATGTCCCCACTGCCCACTGGATAATAAGTCGCGGCGCCAAAAGTACCGGTGCCCGTGCCCAGCAGAATACCTACCGTGGCGTTGCCGTTGTTGGCCGAAATGATGTCGAGTTTGCCATCACGATTGAAATCTCCAATCGTCAGGTAGTAGGGGCCCGGGGCCGGCGTGCCGTCGGTCTGCACGTACTGCACCGGCGCTTGGAAGCTGGGGGTCGCCGTCGCCTTGTTAAGCAGAATATAGATAGAACTGTCAGGCGCACTGGTAGTGGCAATGTCCGGGTATCCATCCCCGTTGAAGTCGCCGATCGCTACCGAACCTACCTGGCTGGCTCCGGTGTTGGCGGTGGTATACGGCTTGAACGTACCGTCGCCGTTGCCCTGAAGGATGCTGGCCGAGCTGCTACCGTCCGAGGCCACGACCAAATCCAGGAAGCCATCCTGGTTGAGATCACCTACAACCACATTCCATGGATCATTACCAACTGCATAATAAGACGGAGCTTGAAATGAGCCATCGCCATTGCCCAAGATCACAGCTACGTTATTCAGACCCCAATTGGTGGCTACCAGATCCTGAATGCCATCCCGGTTGAAGTCGCCGATGGCGAGAAGCCTCGATGCTGAAGTCGAGGCCGCTACCGGGTAGTTCTTGGCTGCCTGGAAGGTTCCGTTTCCATTGCCCAAGTAGATATTGACTGAGCCCGTCCCTGCGGCGCTGAGCACGGCAAGATCCTGCTTGCCATCGCCGTTGAAATCCCCTACAACGACAGAAGTTGGCGTGAAAGGAGATGTGGTGTTAATGGGGGTGCCGTTGGTAAAGGTGCCGGTACCGGTGCCCAGCAGAATAACTACCGGACCCGCGTTGGTGGGAACTGCATAGTCGGGCCGCCCATCACCATTGAAGTCGCCAATCGCTGGTCCGATCGTGTTTCCGGTTTGGCCGTTGTTCGTATTGGCAATGGGATAGAGGGTGTAGGGGGTGAAACCAGTTTGCAACGTCGAGGCGTTCAGTGTGGCTGTGCCCAGAGTGAAATTCGAGGTTGTATCCGTAAAGGTGACGCTACCGGTCGGTGTTACCGGACCGAACGCCGACACGGTCCCCGTAAGCGTGTAATTCCCCGCCGCACCAGAACTTGACAGTGCGGTCGAGGTTAAATAGGGCCCCGAAAAAGTCACTGCTTGCGGAGAAGATGAACTGGTAGCGAAGACTGAGGTGCCGCCATAGTTAGCGACGAATTGATGAGCCCCGACTCCGCCGACCTCAACCTCCAGTATCGCCGTGCCAGGATTGCCGTTGGTCGATTGAACCTGCACCGTGCCTAGCGATTCGGTGACGCCGTTGTAAGTATCAGTGAACGTCACAGTACCGCCGGCCACAGTAAATTCCGTGGCCGAGACCTGGGCTGTCATGGTGATCACCGTCCCGCTCGACGGGTTATCGGGGGTGGTAAACAGCGAAGTCGTGGTCGCCGCCGCTGCCCATGCCGCGGGCCCACCAGCCACCAACGCGAGAGCGCTCAACAGCACTGGCATCCATCGACCACGAGATACCTGTCTGGAAGTGATATGGCGTCTAAATGGGGTGAGGGGGGACTGGCTCATGGTTTTTCAAGGCTCCGGTTATTAGCAATTTGGGTTCGCAAGCGTGATCTCTTGGAAACAAACGCTTGACTAGCAAGGCAGCAATTCATCGCAGTCGTACTGGCGACGCACTAGGGTAATGGATCGCATCAATTTCCATCAGCGCCTGGAGAATAACCCCCGTTTTGACACATTGTTATTACCCTTATGGGGGATTCAAAGATGGGCTCAGACTCCGTAAGAAAGAAGAGTTTGTTGTCCGACTTACCAAGTGCAAGTGAGACTTAAGTTTTCATAGGTATGTACTTAGCGGTAACCCGGCAGCAGTAACCGATTTGGTAAACACTTATTTAGAGCGAACCTCCACAACAGCGTTCTCTCCACGACCCTTCCCACGGTGGCATACGCACAGACATCAATCAGCTCTTTTTCAGCTTCGCTTCATCCGTCAAGGTGGACCACTGCCCTCAACTTTGTCATCCCGCCTGCCCCGCCCGTCCCGGCATGCCGTGGAGCATGCCGTGGGACTGGAGCGGATCCGGGTTTCCTACATCGCGGTACCGCCCAAGGCGACGTATGCGGCTTTCTCAGAAAGCCGCGCGAAGTTCGCCAACGCCACTAAGCTGAACAGGAAATCCGGGGGAGCGTAGGGGAGAGCCTGCCCTGAGCGAAGTCGAACGGGGACCTGCAGTTTCACTTGGACCCTACGCAAATGCCGACAAGCAATCAACTAACCCTTACCCAAACCTGATTTCGCCTCAACCGGCCGCGGCGCTAGCTTGTCCAATAAAATCAACGCCATAGAGTCGACCATTCCGATAATTGGACACCTCTGCACATACATACAAAAAAGAAAACGAGCCGTGCTCGGTTCGAGCACGGCTCGTTAGGCTAATGAAGCCGGTTGCGTGGTGCGGTTAGTTGTGGCTGAGCTTAATTGTGACCCCGGTTGATGAGAACGCGTTGCTGTTTATGGTAAGTGTGTCGGTTGCTGCCCCGGCTTGCGAGTATGTAACCGTTATAGTGCAAGCACCGCCCGGCGCAATGGATCCGGAGCAGGTGTTGGTTTGTGAGAAGGCGCTGCTCGATCCATTGGCGAACGTCAGCGAAGAGATAGTCAAATTCAAGTTGCCAGTGTTGGTGATCGTGGTGGTGGCCGACGAGCCAAGAGTGGTCAACTTGAGCGCTCCGCTATTGACCAGCAACTTAACGACGTTGGTGTTGAGGTCGGTTACATAGATGTTGCCCGAACCGTCCAGGGTGATGCCGGTGGGGTTGATAAGCCCCGTCAGCGGTACCTGGGTGGTGGGGGCGCTGGCCGAATGAGCGGCCGGCACCATGAGGACGCGTAGACCGCTATCGGTGATGAACATATCTCCGTTAGGGTCAAAGGCGATGCCTGCAGGCGCGTTGAGCGCGCAAGTGGTAACGGTGGCGTCGCAGGGCGCAATGGCCACTGGCGAAGCGCCAGTGCCGCTCAGATTGACCTGCAGGATCTGGTTGAGATTTCCGTCGCCGACATAAAGATTGGCGCCGGCATTATCGACAGCGAGCGCTTGTGGGAAGCTTACGCTCTGGCTGCCCAGGCTCACTAGGCTGGGGGTGTACAGCGCATAGGTCTCCCCGGGAACCTCAATGATGCGCGGGGTGCTGCCTGCATCGGCGATGTAGAGGTTGCCACCAAGGTCAATCCTGGTTGCGGTAGGAAGTCCGAGTGTGTATGTCCCCGTACCCACCGTCGATTCGGCTAATGCAGGGTTGAAACTGACCACCATCGCGGCGTAGGCGTCCGGCATTACGAGGTCACCGAAAGCGTCAAAGACCAGGTCGCTGGGATAAACCAGGCTCTTGGTGTTAGCGGCGTTCCATTGCGTCAACGCGCCACCCGACGAGGGGAGCGTATCAATCTGCGCCGCGTTGCTGTTGGCCACATACAGCGTGGAGTTGGTGAGATCCGTGGGGTTAAAAGTCACGCTCTGTGGTTGGTTGAGGCTGGAGTTCAGTATCTGCTGCGTGGCGCTGCTCAGCGAAATCTGCGCCGCGGAACCCAAGCCCGACAGGAACAGGTAGAGGATAGGTTCGGCCTGCCCTCCGGAGGCGGTGAAGTTGACCTGCACCACTCCCTTGCGGATCCCAGGCAAGCCTGGCTTGAACGCAATGCTGAAGATGCAAACCGTGCCGGCGGTTTCCTGCACTCCAGACGCGCAGGTGGTCGCGCCTGTGTTGCTGAAGTCAGTGATTGCTCCGCCTGCCGGGTTGAAGTTGAAGGTAATAGCTCCTGCCACTGGGAAAGCGTAGGGCACTTGAATCGTGCTGCTGCCACCGTTCACCGTTGCCGGGTTTGCCCCAATCGCCGGATTGCGCAACGGAATCACTGCCGAGCTGCTGTTGGGGACGTAGTTGTCGTCTCCAAGGTAATTCAGCGTCACGGTGTTGTTTCCCGGCGTGAAGTAGCTGCTGATCAGGTTCAGGGTCGCGGTCGAAGTCGCACCCGACCCGGGTGTGAGTGTACCGCTCGCGAGCGTCTGACCATTGAAGACCACGTTCACGGTTCCAGTGGGAGCGGCGGTGGATCCTGACACCGTTATGGCATAAGGAGTTGGTTGGCTAAAGAAGCAGCAGTCACCGCTGGGGAACAAGGGCGATCCGCTGATACCGCTGGAGCCGGTAGTCCCGACCACGATTTGTACCGTTGCCATAGCGGTGGTGAAGTCGGTGGTATTGGTGGGTGTGAAGACCACCTGCAAGGTCCATGTGCCGGCAGCGAGTACCGCACCTTGCGCCGGAGTGTTGGCGGGTAAAACAGTGTAATTGTAGCTCCCGGGGAGGCTCGCGCCCTGGAACGTGACCGTGGCATCGAGTTGCGTGCCGCTCAGCGCTGTACCTTGTGCGATCGCTGCCGGGGTTGGCCAGTTGATGATCGGCTTCGCCTGCGTCACAACAATCGAGTTGTTCGCGGACACGGTCGTATAAGCCGCTGTGTTGCTTGGCGTGAATGTTACCGACAGCGGGTCAGTTCCGACCGGCAGAACGGTGCCGGAAGGAGGCGTGTAGACATAAGTGCCGGGCACGACCGCCTGCGTATTGGTGCCGAAGCCGAGCGCCATGATCACTACATTCCGCGTACTCGGCAGCGTGACGCTCAACAGCGTTCTGGTCGGATCGGCGGGAATTTGGTATCCGTAGAGATCATAGGTTCCCGAGGTCTTGCCGCCACCCTGGGTGTTCGCGTGGGTGGTGGAAGCGACGATCGTTTCACCCGCATAGCCCGCCGACGCGCTCCACGAGCTCATGTTCACCGTCTCGCTCACAGTACCATTGGCATCGTTATAGGTGAGGACGAAGGGCTCGTTTGTCTGCCCGGTCGTGGTCGCGGCTCCAATCAAATAGACATTGGAATAGTTGCCCGGCGCCGGTAGCGTGTAGACTGCTCCGTTGGTGATGGCATTGGGAACCGTCGGCTGCCCTAGGGTAAACGTCGTTCCCTGATAAATGACCGACCCATTGTTCAGCTGGTTATAAGAATACGTATTGCCGGCGCCGTCGAAGCCCGACAACAAATAGCCGGTACCGTCGGTAGAAGTGGAGAGCACCTGTAATTGACTCTGGGGAATTACCGGCGTGGGTCGCGAGAGTGCCGTAGCTACCGCATCCAGTTGCACGGAGCTCAAAGGCGTGCCGTAGGTGATGGCCGCTGGCGTCGGCCACTGGATCGTGGGTGTTTCGATCGGATTGTCGGGAGTATCGACCACCAATTGCACAGTGGCTGTGGACGTCGTGTAGTCCGTACTGTCGGTTGGAGTGAAAGTGACCGACAGCGTATCCGTCCCGACCGGTTCGATCGTGCCCGCGGGAGGATTGTAAACAAATGTTCCCGGAATCGCAGGAGTTGTGAGATCCATGGACAGCATCACAATATTCCGGGTATTCGGCAGGGTGACGCTCTTCACCGTTTTGGAAGAGTTAAGGGGTATTTGATATCCGTAGACACACACTGAATCTGCCTGGGTGGTGCCGTCGTCGAAGTTCCGATCGTAGTTGCAGTTGACAACGGACTCACCTGGCCACCCCGCCGCATAGACCCAATCGCTCATATTCTGGGTAACCTGGGTAGTCGTGTTATCGGTGTAAGTCACGGTGAAAGTCTGACTTGCTGCGATGTTATTAACCATCGCCCCCAGCATATACAGGTTTGTATATTGTCCCGCAGGCAGGTTAATCGTCTCGTTGGCGACGGCGTCTTGCGCATTAGCCGGACCCATGTTGAAGGTCAAACCGTTCCAAACGATAGTCGCGCCGATCTTGGCGGTGGAGTAGGAGTACCCATCGTTATCGAAGCCGCCCGAGCTGTACTTGGAGCCAGGCGAGTAGATACCCGAGACATTGTAGTAGCTGGAGAGCGGAACCGAGACGGTGCCGGATGACGAGGTGGCATTGAGCTGGAAGCCGCTCAGCGCCGTTCCATAGGTGATCGGCGTGGGTGTCGGCCAGGTAATAACCGTCGGATCCTGGGTCACGGTGAGCTGTACCGTCGTCGTCTCCACCGCGTAGTTCGAGTTGTTCGGAGTAAAGGTAACTGAGAGAGTGCTTGTTCCAGCGTTAAGAACCGTCCCGGCGGCCGGAGTGTAGACGAAGGTTCCGTTCTTATTATCCGTCGCATCCAGCTGTGTGGCGCTCAGCGGAGTGCCGTAGGTGATTGGTGCAGGCGTCGCCCACTGGAGATTTGATGCTAACAAGGTCGAACCGCCCACGGTGTTGCTGGTGCTGGCTTTGAAGCCGCAGTCGCCTGGATAAGACGCCTGGTAGCTGTCGGTGCCGCCGGGCGGTGTGTACACCAGCGTTGCGACACCGCTGGCCAGCGGCGCGGTGCCGATGATCACCCCATTATTCGTAAAGGTGACTGTCTCTCCGTTCGTTGTCGTCGTCCCGTAGTTGTAGGGTGCGAGCGTGGCCACCAGCGTGACCTGTTGGCCTGTAGCGCCATTCGCTGGGTTGGCGCTGAGAGCCAGGGCGGTTGTTTCCTTCGCGGCGGTGAAGGTCGAAGCCGATGAAGTGCTGGACCCGTAGTTCCCATCGCCGCCGTAGGTGGCGGTGACGGATTGCGTACTGCATCCATAAAACGCGACGTTGGTGATGGAAGCCGACTCCGACTGGCCTGATAGCAGCACGGCGAGGCCGGTGCCGGTTACGGCCGTTATATCCACTCGATCATCGCCGTTGATATCTCCCACGTTGGCGAAGATATCGCCACTACCCACTGGATAATAAGTCGCCGCGCCAAAAGTACCGGTGCCCGTGCCCAACAGAATGCCTACCGTGGCGTTGCCGTTATTGGCCGAAATGATGTCGAGCTTGCCATCACGATTGAAATCTCCAATCGTCAGGTAGTAGGGGGCGGGGTTCGGCGTGCCGTCGGTCTGGACGTACTGCACCGGCGCCTGGAAGCTGGGGGTCGCCGTCGCCTTGTTGAGCAGAATATAGATCGAATTGTCAGGCGCACTGGTGGTAGCCACGTCCGGGTATCCATCCCCGTTGAAGTCGCCGATGGCGACCGAACCTACCTGGCTGGCTCCGGTGTTGGCCGTGGTAAACGCCTTGAACGTACCGTCGCCGTTGCCCTGAAGGATGCTGGCCGAGCTGCTGCCGTCCGCAGCCACGACCAGGTCCAGGAAGCCATCCTGGTTCAGATCACCTACAACCACATTCCATGGATCATTACCGACTGCGTAATAGGACGGCGCTTGAAATGAGCCATCGCCATTGCCCAAGATGACAGCTACGTTATTCAGACCCGAATTGGTGGCTACCAAATCCTGAATGCCGTCGCGGTTGAAGTCGCCGACGGCGAGAAGCCTCGATGCGGAAGTAGAGCCCGCTACCGGGTAGTTCTTGGCTGTCTGGAAGGTTCCGTTTCCATTGCCCAAGTAGATATTGACTGAGCCGGTGCCTGCGGCGCTAAGCACGGCCAGATCCTGCTTGCCATCGCCGTTGAAATCTCCCACAACGACGGATGTTGGCTCGAAAGGAGACGTGGTGTTAATTGGGGTGCCGTTGGTAAAGGTGCCGTTGCCGGCGCCCAGCAGTATGACTACCGGACCGGAATTGGTGGGAACTGCATAGTCGGGCCGCCCATCACCATTGAAGTCGCCAATCGCTGGTCCGATCGTGCTTCCGGTTTGGCCGTTGTTCATATTAGCGATGGGATAGAGAGTGTAGGGAGTAAAGCCGGTCTGCAACGTCGAGGTGTTCAGTGTGGCCGTGCCCAGGGTCAAACTTGAAGTTGTATCCGTAAAGGTGACGCTACCGGTCGGAGTGACCGGACCGAACGCCGACACCGTTCCGGTAAGCGTGTAATTCCCCGCTGTACCAGTGCTTGACAGCGCGGTCGAGGTCAAATAGGGCCCCGAGAAGGTCACTGATTGTGGAGAAGATAAACTGGTAGCGAAGACTGAGGTACCGCCATAGTTAGCGACGAATTGATGAACCCCTACTCCGCCGACCGCAACCTCCAGTATCGCCGTGCCAGGATTGCCGTTGGTCGATTGAACCTGCACCGTACCCAGCACTTCGGTGACGCTGTTGTAAGTATCAGTGAACGTCACAGTACCGCCGGCCACAGTAAACTCCGTGGCCGAGACCTGGGCTGTCATCGTGATAACCGCGCCGCTCGACGGGTTATCGGGGGTGGTAAATAGGGAGGTAGTAGTTGCCGCGGTCGCCCATGCGGCGGGCCCACCAGCCGCCAACGCGATAGCGCTCAACAGCACTGGCATCCATCGGCCACGGAAAACCTTCGTGGAAGGCACACGTCGCCTAAGTGCAACAATGGTGGACTGGCTCATGGGTTCAAAACTCCAATTCGTACGGTCTAGTTCGCAAGCGTGACCTTGAGAAACAAGCGCCCGACAACAAGGCAGTAATTCACCGCGATTGCTTTACTGGCGCACCTGCGGTAATGGATGTATCAGATTCCATCAACTGCTGGAGGATATCGTTCGCGATGGCACATTGTTATTACTCGTACGGGGGAGTTAGGGATCAGGTTCGGGGATCCGCGCGACCCAAAAGATCCTTCAGACTAATTACTTAGGTGGGGTCGCCTGGGTACTGCGCAGCGCCTCCTCAGCGGACCACAGCAGAGATGGGATTGTGCTACCCCGGGTAGCTACCGCACTCAGCCTTTTCAATAAGAGAAAGGCCGCTTCTCGGAAGCTATCGAAGTCAAGTGCGTTTCCGGCTCCAGACTCGAGATAACCCCGTCGCAGTAACTGATTTCTTATGCCGGTTCAAGTCCAGGGATATGTAGATGCATGGATTACAGAGAAACGCGGGGAGCATTTCTCCCCCTGCTGTATTCTTGCCAGGAGGTCAAGTGCGGCTCTTCCCAGGGCGTGTTTGGCTGCGTGAGATAGCTCAAACGGGACGTAGATATGGATAAGAGAGAGTTTTTGAAAACCTCTGGCGCCTTCCTTGCCGGGGCCATGCTGTCACCCTTGGCCTCCGGCGAGCAGACCGCCGGGCGCACCAATTGGTCAGGAAATTACACCTACAGCACTGACCGGCTGCACCAGCCGCAAACCATCGAGCAAGTGCAGCAGGTGGTAAAGAGCTGCAGCAAACTCAGGGCTCTGGGGGCTCGCCACTCCTTTAACGGGATCGCCGACAGCACGGAAAATCAGATATCACTGACCCATCTTGATCAGATGGTCCTGAATCGCGAGGCGAGCACCGTTACCGTAGGCGCAGGCGTCACCTATAGCCGGTTGGCTCCGTATCTTGACGGTCAGGGTTACGCGCTGCACAACCTCGCCTCCCTACCCCAGATTTCGGTAGCTGGCGCCATCGCCACGGCCACCCACGGATCGGGCAACAAGAACGGCAACCTGGCCACGGCCGTCACTGGGCTGGAAATGGTCACGGCGGATGGCAAGGTGCTGGCTCTTTCCCGGGATCGGGATGGCGAGCGATTCCAGGGGGCAGCAGTGAACCTGGGCGCGATCGGCATTGTCACCAAGGTCACACTGGCGGTGCAACCGGCCTTTCAGGTCAGTCAGGTGGTTTACGAGAACCTGTCCATGGACCAACTGGAGCACCACCTGCAGGAAGTCTTCGCCGGCGGCTACAGCGTTAGCCTGTTCACCGACTGGCAGAATCACAGGATTGGCCAGGTTTGGGTCAAGCGGCGCGTGGCCGTGGGAAACGCACCTCAGTTCGCCCCGGAATTATTTGGGGCAACGCTGGCAACCAGGAAGCTCCACCCGATTCCCGGACATTCGGCCGAAAGTTGTACCGAACAACTAGGTGTTCCCGGTCCTTGGTACGAGCGGCTGCCTCACTTCCGCATAAACTTCACTCCCAGCAGCGGAGCTGAATTGCAGTCTGAGTATTTGATCCCCCGGGAGCGGGGATACGAAGCCATTCTGGCGGTCGAACAGCTTCGAGACCATATAACCCCCCATCTGTTTATCTCGGAAGTACGGACCGTCGAGCAGGACGATCTTTGGATGAGCACGGCCTACCAACGGCCTACGATGGCTATTCACTTCACTTGGAAACCGGAGTGGCCGGCGGTCAGGAATGTGCTGCCGATGATCGAAGAGAAATTGGCGCCCTTCCATGCCCGTCCCCACTGGGGCAAGCTGTTTACCATGTCGCCCTCGCGGATAAAGCCTCTCTACCCACAATTGTCGAGCTACCAGGGACTTTTGGCGCACTACGACCCGCAGGGTAAATTCCGCAATCGCTTCATAGACACCAATATTTATGGAGCTTGACAGGGGCGGGTGGTCGAAGCGGAGCCGCCCAACTCCTTGGGCCGACGGGCGGCTAAAAAGCCGGAACTGTTTCAATTGCGGCTTTACCGCTGCGGAAAAACTCTTTGAACGAAGGGCACGGCTTCAGCCGTGCCGTAAAATCCATATGCGAGACGCGGCTTTAGCCGCTGAGGGACGGTTACGGTGACAAAGGTCATCTTCTCGGCGCAAGAAATGGCGCGGGATCGTCACCCCGTAGAAGAGTGGCCAGCGTCGCACAATCGCTCCGTGGCCGCTAGTTAATCTTCGTCCGGCTCCTGCAGCACTTCTTCCTCGATTTCCATGTCTCGGAACTCGTTGGAGTCGAATACCTGACCACAATCCAGACATTCGACGTATTCAACGTCTTCTTCACGCGCTACCACGCGGACTTTTGGGTGTTTGCAGGTGGTGTCCATCTGGGAGATTTGAGTGTGTAACCTATTCTTCTGGGCAAGATTGTACCCGCCGGATTCAGCCTGTCAAATCTGTTTCTGTGCTTTCCGTGCCGGTTCTGAGAATTTAATCCAAATTAAGCCTCCCGAGGAACCGGGGCACGGCTTGACGGCTCTCTTAAAAGATGCGGTTGAGCGCACTTCAGGTTGACAGTCTTAGCTGGAGAGTTCGCTAATGGTACGCACCTGCTCCGGTTTGAGGGCGACATCCTCCAGCTTGCCGAAAATCATCTTGCCCGATGCGGTCTGCAAAACGCTGGTGACCGTGATTTCGACAGCGCGGCCGATCATGCGCCGGGCGTGGTCCACCACCACCATGGTTCCGTCATCCAGGTAACCCACTCCCTGGTTGTATTCCTTGCCCTCTTTCAGCACCACGATGTTCATTTTTTCGCCGGGCAACACCAGTGGCTTCAATGAGTTGGCGAGATCGTTGAGATTGAGCACCCGCACATGGTGCAGTTGGGCCACCTTGCTGAGGTTGAAATCGTTGGTCAGGATGGGAGCACCCATCTTTTTGCCCAGCTCAATCAGCTTCAGGTCGACCTCGCGCAGCTGGGGAAAGTCATCCTCGACAATTTGTACGGCAAGCAATGGATGGGCCTGCATCTTTTGCAGAATATCCAGCCCGCGCCGGCCACGCTGCCGCCGGGAGCTGTCGGAGGAGTCGGCTACGATCTGCAGCTCGCGCAACACGAACTCGGGAACCACCAGCGTTCCTTCCAGGAAGCCGGTCTCCACCACATCGGCGATGCGGCCGTCGATAATAGCGCTGGTGTCAAGGATCTTAAGGTTGCGCTTGCCGGCCGTAGCCCGCTCGCCGGCAAAGAGCTCAGCCAAGCCTCCGGTAAAGTTCAGCAGGTCTCCCTTGCTGGCGCCCACCATCAACCCGATGTAAGACATCAGCATGAGCACAAAGAGCTGCAGCAGGGCTCGGGTTCCCCCCGGCGGCAAGCTTCCACTCAGCACCATACCGAAAAGCGCGGCGCCTGCGATGCCCAGCACGCTGCCCAACACCGCGCCCAGGAGCCGCTTTATGCTCAATGCGCGAACCCGTAGCTCAAAGACGATTACAGCGGCGGCGGCGACGGCGCCCAAAACCGCCGCAGCCCAGGGCTGCAGCGCAAAGGGGCGGAGAAAAAAACAGGCCGCGGTCAGAACAAGGATGAATAGTACTCGGATAATAACCAGGTCCATGCGGGCTCCCTGCCTGATGCCAAGAGGCGGCATAGCACGACAGAAAAAAGTGCAAAATGCAAACCCCCGGAGTATACCGACGCTGCAGGTCATCGGGCAAAAAGAAATCCCGAAGCCCCTAAAGCGGCTCCGGGATCATTCGTTTCGGGTAAGAATCCTACTAGTATTTGGGTACCCGGGGATCGATCTGCTCGCTCCAGGCTTGAATGCCACCGGCCAGGTTCTTGACCTTGAACCCGGCTTGCTGCAGGAACTCCGCCGCTTTCTGGCTACGTCCCCCCATCTTGCAGTGGGCCACGATCTCGCGACTGCGATCCAGTTCACCTACGCGCTTGGGCAAGTCGCCCAGCGGAATGAGATACCCGCCGATCTGCGCGATTTTGTATTCGTGCGGTTCCCGCACATCAAGGAGAAAGTAATCCTTGCCGGCATCGCGCTGTTGCTTGAAGGTGGTCACTGGAATCTGCTCGATGCCATTGACCAGCGGCGCGTCAGGCGCCGCCGCCGGCTGGATACCGCAAAACTGCTCATAGTCGATCAACTTGGTTACGGTGGGATTCGTGCCGCATACCGGGCAATCCGGATTCTTGCGCAGCTTTAGCTCGCGGAAGCGCATGCTTAGCGAATCCACCAGCAGCAGACGCCCGATCAACGGCTCGCCTTGGCCCAGGATCAGCTTGATGACCTCGGTCGCCTGGATCACACCTACCAGCCCGGGCAGGATCCCGAGCACCCCGCCTTCCGCACAGGAAGGGACCAAACCGGGCGGCGGCGGTTCCGGATAGAGGCACCGGTAGCAGGGCCCCTGCTCGGTGGCAAAGACGCTGGCCTGGCCTTCGAAGCGGAAAATCGAGCCGTAGACGTTGGGCTTTCCGCTCAACACGCAGGCATCGTTCACCAGGTAGCGGGTGGGAAAGTTATCGGTGCCATCGGCCACGATGTCGAAGTCCTTGAAGATCTCCATGGCGTTTTCGCTTAACAGCATGGTGTTGAACTTCACGATCTTCATGAATGGGTTCAGGGCCTTCAGCTTCTCTTCGGCCGAGTCCAGCTTCGACCGGCCTACGTCTTTGGTGCTGTGAATGATCTGCCGTTGCAGATTGCTCGAGTCCACTACATCGAAGTCGACCAGTCCCAGCGTCCCAACGCCTGCCGCGGCCAGGTAGAAGGCCAAGGGCGAACCCAAACCGCCGGTGCCTACACAGAGCACCTTGGCCGCCTTGAGTTTCTGCTGCCCCTCCATGCCGACCTCAGGCAAGAGCAGGTGGCGGGAGTAGCGCGCGATTTCTTCGTTGCTAAGCGACGGCACCGCCGTCGTAGGTGTTTCGGTAATTGTCGCCATTCTTGAACCTCTTTCGATTTTCTATATGCCGCCTGCAATGGAAGGAATAATCGACAGGCTGTCGCTATCTTTGACCGCCGTGTTTTCCTTGTCGCTCAGGTAGCGAATGTCTTCGTCGTTGAGATAAACGTTCACGAAGGCCCGCAGCTTGCCTTCCTCGGAATACAGATGCTTCTTCAATTCCGGATGCGTGACGGTCAGTTCATCCAGCGCCTGGCCTACCGTCTCCGCCGAAACCGTTACCGTGGCCTGCTTAGCGGCGAACTGACGCAGGGGGGTAGGAATATGAATCTTCATTCGTCGCACTCTCCTTCTTCTTTCGTGGGTGACGCAGAGTGATACGGGGGCCGGCGGTCAACAGCGTTCAGGGCATACCTGGATCGCTTCGTCTTCAAACCGCTTGTCGTCCTCGCCCGTTCCGGCCAGGAAGAAGGAGTTGGTCTGTGCCGCTACACCCTTTTCGACGCTGGTGATGACGTAGGAACACCCCAGCCAGTGGGCTTCGTTGAAATCAGTCGACGACCAGCGCGCGGGGTGGTCGGGATGCGAGTGGTAAAAACCCACGATGTCGAGGCTGCGCTCCCGCGCCTGGCGTTGAATGCTGACCAGTTCCTGGGGAGCGATGTGATAGCGATTGTGGGCGGAATCGGTCCGCGTATTACCCGCGCGTATGGCCGCCTCCACCTCATTGATGCCATCGAGCGCTTGGCCAAGGAGCACTCCGCAACACTCATGGGGATAGGTCTCTTCGCCATGTTGACGCAGCTGGCGGTAGACCGTATCACTGATACGGAGCATCAGCTTCTTCTGCTCGACACTCTCAGTCGAATTGGCCATCATTGCTCCCAAAAGCGCTCACTCAGGTACTTGTCGGCCGAATCACACAGGATGGTGACAATGATAGCGTTTTTGCCGGCGCGCGCTACTTCTTCCCCGATTCTGAGACTTGCCGCCACCGCTGCCGCCGCGGAGATGCCCAACAGCAAACCCTCCGTCCGGCCAAGATGTTTGGCCATCTCGTAGGCCCCTTCGGTTGACTGCTCCACGTGGCGGTCCGCCAGGCGGGCATCATAGATAGGAGGCACGATCGCAGTGGCCATATACTTCAAGCCTTCCAGCCCATGAAACGGTGAATCGGGCTGCATGGCAATGCACTCAATCGCTGGATTCAGCTCCTTCAGACGGCGGGTGACCCCCATGAACGTTCCGCTGGTGCCCAGCCCGGCCAGAAAGTGCGTAATCCGACCCTCAGTCTGCTGCCAAATCTCGTTTGCCGTACCGTGATAATGCGCTTGCCAGTTGGCTTCGTTGCCATACTGGTCAGCGTAATAGTAGCGGCTCTTGTCCTGCGCCAGCTCGCGCGCCTTCAAGATCGCGCCATCAGACCCATCCGCCGGATCGGTCCAGACTATGTTCGCCCCGTACGCGGCGAGAATGCGCTTGCGCTCGGGAGAGACATTCGACGGCATGCACAGCGTAACCCCAAAACCGCTAGCCGCGCCCAACATGGCATACGCAATGCCGGTGTTTCCGCTGGTCGCGTCCAGCAAGTGCTCTACCCGCCAGCAGTCCCTTGGCTTGGGCTGCGGCCACAATCGAGGAGGCTGCGCGATCCTTGACCGAGCCGCCGGGGTTGGCCCACTCGGCCTTGCCCAGCAGGAGCACGCCAGGCAGATCCGCCGTCAAACGGTCTAGACGCAGGAGTGGAGTATTCCCAATCCGTTCCAGGATGCTACTGCCCAGGGCGGGCGTGGTCGACCTCACGTCGGTTTGTGCTTCAATTGGCATTTTTCCCGTTCAAAGTCCTTGCTTTCACCCGGCTCTGCTCGTTGCGGCCAGGAGCGCGAGTGTGCGAAAGTTACAGGGGAGCACACTTAGTGTAGCGTCCACTGGAAAATTGAGGCAATCCGCAGTCAATCGCAAGCCATGCGAACCAAAGTGCACTTCCTGAGTTTCGACGAAGTCCTGAGCACCCTGCGCACATTAGGTTTTGATGTTGAACTCGTGCCCGGGGTCGCAAACCAGTTTCTCGTGCGCAAATATGGCGCCGGAGCGATCCTTGCCCCCTCAGGGGAGCCCACGGGCGCGGAAAAGAAGCTTCCGCACGTTGGCGTGAGATGGAGGGAGCGACCGGGCCACCTGCTGGGCGGAGAAGTGGCCACTCTGCTTGATCGCGGATATCAGAAATTTTGGAAATCTAGCCGCCTTGAGGTTCCGGCAACCGCGGATTCCCTTCAGGCGGTGCACCGCTTTGCCGAGGAGTTGCGACAGGTCGTCGGCGAGCCTAGCCTCTACAACGAGTCCCTGGGCACAACCAGCGACAGTTATCTGTACGACCGCGTCAAGGGCCGCGATTTGCCCCTTGCCGAGCGCCCCACGCCGGCTTGGGAATTACCCCCGAAAACAAGCTAGAGGAACTCGGTCCTTCGCGATCAGGAGAAATCCCAATTAGGCGCTATTTTTTGGATCGCTCTCGCTGTAGTTCACGGTAGACCTCGCTCTTGGAGACACCTCGCTCACGCGCGACCCGCTTGAGGGCGTCTTTCTCCTCCAAACCCTCGGCCTCCATCAGTTTCGACAGCTGCTGCACAACACTGCCGCCGGCATTGGCTGGCTGGGCCACGGGAGCGGCGTCGATCAGGAGCACGATCTCGCCCCGTATACGCTCGCGGGCCGCCAGCTCCGACCGGACTTCCCGCGCGGTGCCACGCAGAAACTCCTCGTGCAGTTTTGTCAGCTCGCGGGCTACCACCACGCGCACGGACTCTCCCCACACCGCCTCCACATCGGCCAACGTCTCCAGAATGCGATGCGGAGCTTCATAGACGACCAAGGTAAGGCCCGGCATGCGAGCGGCCAACGCTTCCAGCTCCGTCCGCCGCGTGCCTGGCTTCGCCGCTAGAAATCCCACATAGAGGAAACGATCCGTATCCAGGCCGGAGGCGATCAGCGCGGCGAGTGCAGCATTGGCTCCAGGGATAGGAATGACGGGGATGCCTGCTGCGACCGCTGCGCGCACCAAGTCGAGCCCCGGATCAGAGAAGGCCGGCGTACCCGCATCGCTGACCACTGCGACCCGGCCACCCTGCTGCAAGAGGGCTATCAGCTCGAGCGTTCGCGATTGCTCGTTGTGCTCGTGGTAACTGATGGTCGAGGTGGAGATGTCAAAGTGATTCAGCAGCTTTTGCGTCTGGCGTGTGTCCTCGCACGCAATGCGGTCGACTTCCTTCAGCACCCGTAGCGCGCGGAGTGTGATGTCTTCGAGATTGCCAATCGGTGTGGCGACCAGATAAAGGCCGGGCTCGAGGGACAACGATTATTCCTGGCTCTGGCGACGAAGCTTCCGGCTCTCCGCCAGCAGGCTCATGGAGTGCATAAGGTTCTGCAGGGTCACAATGCCGACGATGCGCTCCCCTTCAGTCACCGGGACCAGCGACAGCCCGCGCCCGGCAAAGCGGCTGATGGTGGTCCCCAGCGAGTCCTCCGGCTGGGCCACGTGGAAGCTGCGCGACATCACCGCCTGCACATAGCCGTTGCCCTCACTGCGCAGCGCGGAAAGAATGCTCTGGCGGGAGATAATACCCACCAGGCTGTCGCCGCGCACCACCGGAAAATCGTCCTGCAAGCTGTGAATCGATTTGTGCAGCGCATCTTCCAGCGTGTCCGACGGAGCCAGCATGGAGAACTCGGTCAGCATAATGTCCTGCATGTTGACGGTATCGACAACGCTCTGGAAGAGAACTCCCTGATCTTCCAGCTGAGCACCGATGAGAATAAAAAAGCCCGCCATCAGCAACCAAGGGTTCATCAGCACCAGGCCGGCGATGATGGCCGTCATGGCAAGAATCTGACCTAGTCCAGTTGCCACGCGCGAACCTTGCGCCCTGCCCTGCGCCCGGGCTACTCCTCCACGCACTACCCTGCCGCCATCCAGGGGATAGGCGGGCAGCAGATTCAGCACGCCGAGAAACACATTAAGCCATACGATGCTGCGGATCAGGTGCGTGGGCGTGATCCAGGGCCGTTCTAATAAATTGACCGTGGGCGACATGCCGAGCACCAGCATGGCGACTACGAGAGCAAAACTCAGGTTTGCCAGCGGCCCAGTGAGCGCCATGCGCCATTGCACTGTGGGGGCGCCGGCGTTCTCCGCGCTCTCCGCGTTGGCGTAGGCCACCAGGCCGCCGATGGGCAGAAGCAGGATATTTCTCAATTGCAAGCCGTGGTAGGCCGCTACGATCATGCGCGCCACTTCGCGCACGGCCACCGCGCCCAGCAAGACCAGCCATAGGCCAATGCCGCGAAACATGGAGAGGTGTGCGCTTTCGGTGTAGGCCATGCAGATGCCGAGCAGCAGGATGAAGAAGGTGTGAATGCGCAACTCCACACCCATCCATCGCCCTAAAGGGAACGACCATCCACGCATTGCATCCGTCCTTAACGCTGCCCGTTTGTTACTACCTGCATTGTAGAGCCTTCCCCGGCGGGCGAGGCTGCGGATTCATTCCGCGGCAAAGGATTCATTTACCATCAAACCCGATGCGGGTCGGCTTTTATGCGTGTCATTGGCGGCACATACCGTTCGCGACGCCTGATCGCGCCCCGCGGGCTAACCACCCGGCCAACCAGCGATCGCCTGCGCGAGACGCTTTTCAATATCCTGGCCACACGCATCGAGGGCGCTGTCTTTGCCGACCTTTACGCCGGCTCGGGAGCAGTTGGCATCGAAGCTCTGAGCCGCGGTGCATCGCCTCGTTTACTTCGTGGACAACGCCGCGCCGGCAGTGGCCGCAATCCGCGAAAACCTCGCCGGCCTTGAGATTCGCTCCGGCTTCAAGATTGAGTCTCGCAGCGTCTCTGCCGCGCTGCGCAGGTTTTCTGAGCCGGGGCTGGAAGAGCGCTGCACGATTGTGTTTCTGGATCCGCCGTACGCGGCCGCGGACGATTACGCCCGCACCCTCACCAGCATCGGCCAGCACGCGGATTCCCTGCTGACGCCCAACGGAATCGTGATCGCGGAGCATGGGCACAAAATGCGACCGCCACTAGCGGAGAGCTATGGCCCACTGCAGCGTTACCGCGTGCTCGAGCAGGGCGACGCAGGCTTGAGCTTCTATGGCAGGTAGCCCCCGCCCTTGTGCTCTCCGGTCTTGAGATTGACCTCGAACTCCAGTTCCTTATCCGTTCTCATCTCCCAACCCAGCCCGAAGAGCGTCGCGCCACGGACAGCGGTAATGCGCACCCCGTCCCAACTGAGCCTGCCTGTTTGCCATGCCTTCCCTTCCCGGCCCCAGGCGAGCAGCGAATGAAAGCTCGAAAACAGCAGGAGGTCTTGCTCTGCGAGAGCGCGGATTTCGGTGACCGGCCGGTACTCCACCTGTTCCCAGCGCGCCGGATTACGGGTGTCAATGAGGTACGCATAGCCGCCCGCTGCAGTGCAAATCCACGCCGGGTCAGGGCAGGCCCAGACACCGGTGGGCACGCCGGAGCCGGCGAAACCCAGGGCACAGGTGGCGAGGAACTGTCCCGCATGATTGGGCGGGCGGATCATGACTTCGAGGGCTCCTCGCTCCACTTCTTCCACTTGCGCCGGGTAGACGAATTGCCGGCCGGGCAGGATCAATGGCCGGGAGGCGAGGACCTCCGCCTGCCACGCGTGAGCAAAGGTGGAGTCGATCATCTACCGACGCTGGATGCGATAAAGGCTTCGACCCGCTCCCGTACGCTCGCCACGTGAGTCGGCAGGTCGAGCCGGCTGCCGTCTTCGAGGAGAGGGATCAGTTTGTCGAACTCCGGGCCGGAGTGGGCTCCGGTGAGGAGGATTCGTACCGGGTGGAAGAGGTCTTTGCCCTTGACCCCGGTCTCGGCCTTCACCTCGTTCATCAGCTCTTTGAAGCGCTGGGGCGCCAAAGCGCCTGGCTCGGCGAGGATCTTTGCCGTAAAGGCACGTACTACGCGCTCTCCTGCTTCCGAGGCCAGCAGGGCTGCATCATCCTGGTTCACCGGTGCAGGATTCCAAAGCGCCGCTGCCTTTTCCGGCAGCTGTTGTAGCTGGTCCACGGCGGGGAGAAACAGCTCCAGCACTCGGTCGAACCAATCTTCGATACCCGCAGCAGGAAGCGGCGGCAGCCAATCCCGGGCTACGAAATAGGGCCATGAGAGTACCCTCAGCTCCGGCAGAGGAGTTTGCTTGATGACATGCCGGTTGAGCCAGTGCAGCTTGTCCCAGTCGAAGACCGCGGGTGAGGGCGTGACTCGCTCCAGCTTGAACTCCGCTATCAGCTCTTCGCGGGTGAAGGTCTCGCGCGTTCCACCCTCGGCACCCCAGCCGAGCAGGGCGAGATAGTTGGCCAGCGCCTGGGGCAGGATTCCCATTTCCCTGAAGCTGGCCACCGAGGTGGCGCCATGACGCTTCGATAGCCGCTCACGATCGCTACCCAGGATGGTCGAAAGGTGGGCGAACTGCGGCAGCTGCCAACCGAAGGCCTGATAAATGGCGACTTGCCGGGGAGTGTTCGAGATGTGGTCGTCGCCGCGAATGACGTGGGTGATCTGCATGAGCGCATCGTCGATGGTGACGACGTAGTTGTAGACCGGCACGCCGGTAGAGCGGACGAGGATGAAGTCACTCACCGTATCGCTGGCAAACTCCACGTCGCCGCGCACGATGTCGTGGAAGCGCAGGGGGGCATCGGGCACCGCCAAACGTACGGCAAAGCTCTCCCCCGCAGCAGCCCGGGTTTCGGCTTCTCTAGCCTGCAGAGCCCGGCATTTGCCTGAATACATCGGGATGCGGTGCTCCTGCAGAGCCAGCTGGCGCTCCTCTTCGAGCTCCTCTGCGGTGCAGAAACAGCGGTAGGCTTTGCCTTCCCGCAGAAGCCGATCTGTGTGCTGCTGATAGATCTCCATGCGCTCGCTTTGCCGGTAGGGCGCGTAGGGACCGCCGACCAGCGGCCCTTCGCTCCAGTCCAGCCCCAGCCAGCGCATATCTTCGATCAGCTGGGTTTCGTAACGGGCCTCGCTCCGCTCCACATCGGTGTCTTCGATGCGCAGCACGAAGTCTCCGCCGGTGTGGCGGGCAAAAAGCCAGTTGTAGAGAGCGGTGCGGGCATTGCCCACGTGCAGCATTCCGGTGGGGGAGGGCGCAAAGCGCACCCTTGGGTTTGGGTTCGGCATAGGTCTACGTCTGATGCTATCAACGAAAGTGCTCCCAGCCGCCGGCCACCAGCGCTGTACGCTTCTTTCCGGCCAGGCTTATCTGCACCAGCGGCCCTCGTCCGCGTTTCTTCATGCAACCGATGGCATGCACCATCACTCCCCCCAACGAGCTGGGCACCACTGTCCTTGGGGCAGCGGTGAAGAGAAGCTCGTAATCTTCTCCGCCGTGGAGTGCCTGCTCCAAGGTGGCACGGGCGTCGACGGGCAGGGATTCGGCGTCGATCTCTGCGGCCAACCCGCTCTCCTCACATAGGTGAGCAAGGTCGGTCGAGAGTCCATCGCTGAGGTCTATGGCGGCGGTGGCCAGGCGGTCGCGCATGAGCTTGCGACCGGCGGCCAAGCGAGGTTCCGGATACAAGTGCGGATGCCCTTGGCTTCCCTGGTCCTTTCCGCGAAAAGCGGCCGGGCGGCGCTCAAGAGCGAGCAGCTCAGCGGCGGATCCCCCAAGGGCTCCGGTGACATAAATCACGTCCCCGGGACGGGCACCGGAGCGCAGCAGTGACCTGTCTTTAGGCACGCTGCCCAGCAGAACGATGTCGGCAACTACCAAGCCGCCGGCATGTCGGAATCCTGGCGGCGACTTGGCCAGATCCCCGCCCGCCAAAGGGACCCGGTAACGCTCAGCCAAAGCCATCAACCCATCGAAAAAGGCCTGCATCCAAGATTGAGAGGAGCCTTTTTGGTATGCGGTCAGTTCCGCAGGTAGAGCAAGCGAAAGAAAGGCCGCCTCCGGGCGAGCTCCCATCGCTGCCAGGTCGCTCAAGCCGCGCGCCAGGCAGCGATGGCCAACGCTCTGCGGCGGGTGCCAATCGCGTCGAAAATGAACATTTTCGAGCGAGAGGTCCGTAGTGACGACCAGCTCTTCTCCGCGCCGCGGCCTTATCACGGCACAATCGTCGCCGATGCCGAGATGCAGTATCCCGCCCGCCTGCAGCTGTCCGGCGCGTTTGCGGATGGTTTCGATCAGTTCACGTTCGCCGGATGTCTTTGATCGAGTTATCTTGTGCTCGGCAGGCATGGCGCCAGCATACCCTGCAGGTCTGCTGAATAGCGCCGTATGGCGAGTTAGTAATACCACTTCCGCGTTTGACCCTATAGATTCACTCTGTTAGGGTCAAGGTTCGGCCCTGTATAAATCTGCTACACCCCGTCGGAACATGCGGCAGGGATAGTGCGGCCCAGGCCAAATCCTCCTTTAGAGTGTGTACTTTGCGCAAACGCTACTACATCATTTTCGTAGCCCGCCAAGAAAACGGCGATTTGCGCAAGATCCCAATTCCACTCCACTACGCCTATATCTTTGTCGCGGCTGCGGTTATCGGCCTCTTCACCATTACCGGAATGGCCGGTTCTTACAGCCGCATGCTGCTGAAGACGGCGCGCTTTAACCAGGTTCGGACGGAGCGGGAGACGATACGGCACGACTACCTGCAAATGGAGCAGGTAGCCCACGAGAAGGATGTTCAGGCGGCGTCGCTGGGCTCTCTGGCCAGCGAAGTGAGTGCGCTTTACGGGCTGCGGCAAAACAGGTTGATCAAGTCCTCTATGCGGCGCGCGTCGGCGACGACTGGTCCCGCAGGCGATGGCATGAGCGAGCAGCAATACGGTCAATCACTGGATCAGCTTCTCCAGCTGCGTTCCTCGGCTATGTCGGGCGAGATTACGCATGGGCTCGACTTCCCGCACCGTTTTCCGGCAGCTTTCAGCGGCATCGTCAATGTGGCGGACGCGCCATCCGAATGGCCGGTGCAAGGGATCGTAACCAGCTCCTTCGGCTCGCGGCTGGATCCTTTTAATGGCGAAGGCGCATTCCACACCGGAATTGATATCGCCACCAACAAGGGCGAGGCGGTTCGTGCGCCGGCGGACGGCACCGTCCTGAAGGCTGGGATGGGCAACGGGTATGGACGCGAGGTGGTGATCGACCACGGCCACGGTGTCCAAACCATTTACGCTCACCTCTCCGGATTCGCGGTCACTGAAGGACAGAATGTCAGCCGCGGGGATATTCTTGGCTACGTCGGTTCTTCGGGACATAGCACCGGCCCTCACTTGCACTACGAGGTCCGGATTCACGATACCCCCGTAAACCCGTCCAAGTATCTGCATGCCGCCCAGCGGCAACTAGCGAGTACCCCATCCACACCCACGCCCGCAGCTGCGTCGACATCCACACCGCCGCCCGCAGTCACGGGCGGCGGCGCAGACTAAGACCACCTTTTCGCGGAGCTGCCCTGCTGTGCCTGGCGATGCTGTGCTGGATGCCGGCTTTGGGGCAGACCTCACAGGCCGGCAGGACCTACTTCGGCTTCGACAGGAATGAGTATCCCGGCGACAACCTGCTGCCGGCGCTGCACCGCAGCTTTTCCTATGCCGGCTATTGGCTGAACAACCCGCCCGGCGCCAAGAGCAATGGCTGGATAGGCAAACGCGCCATCCTCAAGGCCAAGGGCTTCGGCTTCATGATCCTGTTCAACGGGCGGCTGGATGCCCAGCTTACCGGCAAGGATGCGGCGGCGCTCGGCCGGTCCGACGCCGCGGACGCCATCTCCGCCGCTAAGAGGGAGGGCTTTGCCCCCGGGGCGATCCTATTTCTCGATCAGGAGGAAGGAGGGCGGCTGCTGCCGGAGCAGAGCGCTTACCTGTTCGCGTGGGTAGAGGCGATACGCGCGTCGCAGTATAAGCCGGGTGTTTATTGCTCCGGCATTCTGGTTCCGGACGGATCGAGCACGATCAGCACTGCGCGCGATATTTTGAGCCATGAGGGCAAGCGGCCACTGGCCCTGTGGGTGGCTAACGACGCGTGCCCTCCGGCACCAGGTTGCGTGCTCCCCAAGGAGCCCCTGGCGGCTGCTTCGAGCGGAGTTAAGGATGCGCTGGTTTGGCAGTTTGCGCAATCGCCCCGGAGGCCATTTGCCCACCGATGTGCGGCGACCTATGCCGCCGATAACAACTGCTACGCGCCCGGCACGCCGCACAGTCCGCAGAGCTTCCTGGACTTGAATGTCTCATCGTCTCCGGATCCATCCGGGGGACGGTAGGCCGGTTTTCCCTGGATTTCGGTTTGGCCAAATAAATGAGCGCTAAAAGCGCTATAAGCGCCATAAGGGGGGCAGCCAAAATAGGCCAGAGTTGTAATCCTTTTAGAATCAATTGCTTATTGGAAACATGTCTTTTCCAGAACACAGCCACCTTGGCGGGGCCTCGTTCCCGCAGGGACTAAAGCCCTGAGAATAAGGCTGGGTCTTGGTGATACCCGTCAGCATTCGCGCGCGGCCCAGGTTCACCCAGGACTGACGTCCTGGGGCATCTCAGCCGTCCCTTCGGGACTAGCTGTCTCGGTGGGAATGTGGACCCAGGACTGACGTCCTGGGCTACTCTCAGCCGTCCCTTCGGGACTGGTTCCGATACACCCTGACAGCCGATTTGTCTCCAGCGTGCTTTACGGAGCGTCATCGAAAAGACAAATTTGGAGAAGACTGGGCTAGGGTCGCCGCACGCAGCTTTCTGCCCGGAAATGCGTAAACCCCAGGACACGGTTGGAGCTGTGCCTTGGGGTTTTCGATTCGAGACTGTGTGTCCTACCGGTGCTTAGCCTTCTTGCAGCATGCTGGGCTCTTCGGGGGCGCGGAGACGGACCAGGCGATCGATGGCGTAGGGCGCGCGATGCGAGGCGGTGTGATAATGCCGCACCTGCAGTTCTCCCAGTAGGCCGATGGCGAGCATCTGAATGCCGGCCAGGATCAAGACGCCCGCAACTACAAAGAGTGGTCCGTGGGTGTCCATTACGTCTTGGCGGGTAAAGACCTTTAGACCGGCTAAAAATAACGAAATCCCGGAGCCGAAGAAGATGCCGAGCGCGCCAAAGGTGCCGAAGAAATGCAGGGGACGCGTCATGTACTTCAACAGGAAGCGAATGGTCAGCAGATCGAAGAAGACACGGACGGTGCGCGAAATTCCGTAGTGGGATTTGCCTCGCTCGCGGTTCACATTTCGGATGGGGATCTCGCAAATGCTGGCGCCATACCAGGAGGCTAGCGCGGGGATAAAACGATGCATCTCGCCATACAGCGGGATGTTGTGGATGACCTCACGACGATAGGCCTTGAAGGTGGTGCCGAAATCGTGAATGTCGACGCCGGAAAGCTTGGCCATGAGCCAGTTGGCACAACGCGAAGGAATCCGGCGCATGACGAAGTTGTCGATGCGCTCCTTGCGCCATCCGCTGACCACGTCGTAACCCTCTTCCAGCTTGGCAACAAACTCGGGGATCTCGGAGGGGTCGTGCTGCAGGTCGCCGTCCATGGCGAGGATGTAGTCCCCTTGGGAATGGTCGAAGCCGGCGGCCAGCGCGGAGGTCTGGCCAAAATTGCGCCTCAGCTTGACCACCAGCACGCGGCTGTCGACGGCTGCAATCTCTTCCAGGAGCTTGTAGGTGCGGTCACTCGATCCGTCGTCTACCAGCACGAGTTCAAAACTGTCGCCAATTTGCTCCATCACCGCCTTCAGGCGATCGTACAGAGCCGTAACGTTCTCTTCCTCGTTGTGGAAGGGCACGACTATCGAATACTTCGGCATTTAAATAGTATAAATCCGCAAAAAGCGATCTTTGGACGCGATTTACGTCTTTTTAGCTGCTCTTGTGTATCTCCTCGGCAAGGATCGTGGCAGCGCGCTCGCAGGCGGCACGATCCACGTCGTGGTGGGTCACCAGGCGTACCGAATTGGGACCCACGGTTGAGGCGAGAACGCCGCGCCGGGCAAGAGCGCTCACTAACGCCTTGGCGTCCCCGTCGCCGCGCAGAGAGAAGATCAGGATGTTGGTCTGGACCAGCAATGGATCAATCACCACCTGCGGGAGTTCTGCCAAGGCATCGGCCAGAAGCCTGGCGTTGTGATGGTCCTCCTGCAGCCGCCCAGTCATCTCGTTGAGGGCGATCAATCCCGCGGCAGCGAGAACACCTGCCTGGCGCATCCCCCCACCAAGCGCCTTACGAAAATTACGCGCCCGCTCGATGTGGGCGCGGCTGCTCACCAGCATGGAGCCGACCGGGGCGCACAGGCCCTTGGAGAGACAAAACATGACCGAGGCACAACCGCTGGTCAGACGATCGACTGGAGTATCCAGGGCTATCGCGGCATTGAAGATGCGTGCGCCATCGAGATGCACGGGCAAGCCGGCATCGGCGGCGCCGGCCCAGATTTCCTGCGCTACCTCGAGCGGCATCACCGTTCCGCCGGCCAGATTGTGCGTGTTCTCGAGCGATATCAGGCCGGTCCGCGAACGGAAATGAAGGCCGGGCGAGATAACTTTCCGGATGAGCGGCCAGGTAAGGATCCCTCGATCGGCATAGACAGTACGCAACTGGCACCCGGAGAAGGCGGAGACCATGGACATTTCCCAGTCCACCAGGTGGCCGCGGGATTCGCAGATGACCTCCTGGCCGTGCTCGGTGTGCATGCGGACGGCAATCTGGTTCCCCATGGTGCCGGTAGGAACAAACAACGCCGCCTCACGGCCGAAGATCTCCGCGGCGCGCGCTTCCAGGCGGTTGACGGTGGGGTCTTCTCCGTAGACGTCATCTCCCACTTCGGCTTCAGCCATGGCGGCGCGCATGGCAGGGGTGGGGCGAGTGACGGTGTCGCTGCGCAGATCAATGGTCGGCAATTCGGTGGTCATTGGATTTGAAATTCTTCTTTTACTCCGAGAAAACGGGCAAAGACTTCGTTGGAAAAGAGCACTCCGCGGGGGGTAAGACGCACCACGCCTGCTTCATCGGTGAGCAGATCGAGATCGCCCAGCTCGCGGACCACGGGAAGGAAGATCTCCACCTGGATCACGGCCAAACTCCGCTGCCAGAGCCTGCCAGGCGACGCCTTCATTCAAGCGCAGGCCCAGGAACCAGGCCTCTTCCAGTTCCTCCGACGGGCTGAGCCGGCGCACCTCCTCCGCGGCTTCGGGGCCGCGGAGGTATTCGGACAGCACCGCGGTGTTGCTGAAGCGCAAGGCGGGGCCCTGCGGGGTGCGGAGCATGGAGTGCGCGTCCAGCCCGAAACCGAGATACGGGTGGCGGCGCCAGTACTTCAAGTTGTGGCGAGACTGGCAATCCGGTGCGAGCAAAATTTGAGATCTCATATTGCCGGAGTCCATTCTGTTCAAGAAAAGCGATGGCGCTCTGGTAGAGATCCGCGGTCAGCTCTTCGCTGGGCACAGTGCCCGCGTGATAGCGGGAACCGCCGGCCAACAGCTCGCGGCCCAGGCGGGAATCCTCATCAATCTCCAGCATGTAAATGCTGGCGTGCTCTACGCCGGTGGCAACCAGGGCATCGAGCGACTCCTGCCAACTGGCCGCGGTCTGGTGGGGCATGCCGGCGATCAGATCGATACTCAAATTGCGCAGCCCAGCGGAGCGGACCCGCTCGAGGTCTTTGAGCACTACCGCGCGAGTATGAAACCGTCCCGTGGCAGCCGCCTCGCGATCCACGAGGGATTGCACGCCGAAGCTAAGGCGGTTTACGCCCATGTTCGAGCATGGCGGCGAGCGTGGGGTCGTCCAGCTGGCCGGGAGCGCATTCGAGGGTGATCTCGGCTCCGGGTGCAACCGCGAACTCCTGGCGCAGGGTATGGGCAAGCTCCCCTAGCAGGGCCGGGGAAAGCACGCTGGGGGTGCCTCCTCCCAGGTAGATGCTGTCGACCTGCTGGGGAATGAGGGCTTCGCCCAGGCGTTGACGTACGCTGCGGATTTCGCCGCAAACGCGGGCGACATATTGCTCATGAGCGCTGACCGACGAAACGCCGGAGGCAAAGTTGCAGTAGGTGCATTTGGCGCGGCAAAAAGGGACCGAGATGTAAATACCGAGAGAATTCATCCGCCGCCAGCACCGTCCTGCTATCTATTCTGACATCCTCCTTTGACGACCGCATTCTGCGTATCCACGTAAAATGAAACTGCCCATGGCCGAGCAAAACACGGAGAAGGATCGGAAACCCCAGCAGCACGACGACGACGTTGTGGGCAAGGCTTATGACAGCCGGCTGATGGGGAGATTGCTGACCTACCTTCGGCCATACAAGCTGCAGGCGATTATTTCGCTGGTGGCGATCCTGCTCAAGGCCGGCTCGGATGTGCTCGGCCCCTATCTGACCAAAGTCGCTGTGGATCGCTACATGACGGCGCGGCCGGCGCCCCATCCGGCGTTGCTGACCCGGTGGCTGAGCTCCAATGCCGTGGTGGGCGTTACCCAGATTGCGAGCATCTACCTGGCCACCCTGGTGTTCAGCTACCTGCTGGAGTTCGTACAGACCTACCTGATGCAGTGGACCGGACAGAAGGTCATGTTCGACATGCGCAGCCAGATCTTCCGCCACATCCAGAGGATGCACGTCAGCTTTTTTGATCGCAATCCGGTGGGGCGCCTGGTGACCCGGCTGACCAGCGATGTGGACGCGCTGAACGAGATGTTTACCTCGGGCGTATTTGCCATCTTCGAGGACGTTTTTGTTCTGGCTCTGATTGTCGCCATCATGCTGCGCATGAACTGGTGGCTGGCGCTGATCGCCTTTGCCGTGCTGCCGCTGATCCTGGTAGTGACCCGAGTCTTTCGCAAGCATGTGCGCGACTCCTACCGGCGTATCCGTTCTGCGATTGCGCGCATCAACGCCTCCACCCAGGAGCATGTGAGCGGGATGAGCGTGGTGCAGCTGTTCAACCGCGAGCAGCGCTCCTACGAGGAGTTCGAAGAGGTGAACCGGCAGCACATGGTGGCCTTCAAAGACGCCATCCTGGCCTATGCCCTGTATTACCCGGCGGTGGAGTTGCTGAGTTCGGTGGCGATTGCGCTGGTGATCTGGCTGGGCGGGTTCGGGGTGCTGCGGAATGCGGTTTCTATCGGCGTGCTGGTGGCGTTCATCCAGTACTCCCAGCGCTTCTTCCGCCCCATTCAGGACTTGAGCGAGAAATACAACATCCTGCAAGCGGCGATGGCAGCCAGCGAACGTGTTTTCAAGCTGCTGGACACGCCGGCGGAGTTGCAAAGCCCGGCTACGCCGCGTGCCTGCGACGGTTCCGGCCGGATCGAGTTCCGCCATGTCTGGTTCACGTATCAAAAACTGGATGCGCAGCAACTGGCCCGCATTCAGCAAGCGGAAGGGGCGGACCAGATCGCTGCGGTCTCCCAGGATGTGGAGTGGATTCTTAAAGATGTATCGTTCGTGATCGAGCCCGATCAGACGGCGGCGATCGTGGGCCACACCGGCGCCGGCAAGACCACCATCATCGGCCTGATGATGCGCTTCTACGAGATCCAGAGCGGCAGTGTGCTGATCAATGGCGTGGACGTGCGCGAACAGGATGTGACGGAGCTGCGGCGCCATTTTGGGGTGGTGCTGCAGGATCCGTTCCTGTTCACCGGGACCATCGCGGAGAACATTCGCCTGGGTTCGGAGTGGATCACCGACGAGCGGATGAAGGCGGCGGCGGACGAGGTGAACGTGGGGGATTTTATCCGCGCACTGCCACAGGGTTTCGATGAGCCTCTGCGCGAGCGCGGGAATAGTCTTTCCACGGGGCAGAAGCAGTTGATCAATTTCGCCCGGGCGCTGGCGCACGATCCGCGCATCCTGGTGCTGGATGAAGCTACCTCGAGCGTGGATACCGATACGGAAATGCGGGTGCGATCGGCTCTGGAACGCATGGTCCAGGGGCGCACTTCGGTCATCGTTGCCCATCGCCTCTCCACGGTGCAGCAGGCGGACAGGATTTTGGTGATGCACAAGGGCCAGTTGAGGGAGTTGGGGACGCACCAGGAGCTGCTGGGGCAGCGCGGGATTTACTGGAAGCTTTATCAGCTGCAGTACAAGGATCAGGAAGTGCAGAGTTTGCGGGCAGCGGATGGATTGCTGGACGCGAAATTGGCTGTGGGGACGGATTAGGGAAAAGCACGTTCAGGAGAGTCCGTTGGCTATCCTCGACATCTCGCGAAAAACGGGTCGAGATGTGGGGCAGTCCTTAGGCAGCGCAGTTGCTGGTGAAGAGAACCGCAGGTCCCTCCGGCTTCGCTCCCACGGCACGCCGGGGCAGGCGGGATGACAAAGGGTAGGGTGGGGCTTCCATGGGGAATTGGCTAGTGGCTGAAAGAGTCGCAGGTCGCTCGCCCACGGCTCGCCGGGGCAGGAAAAGGACTTAAGTGGATGGCAAGCCCGAAGATTTTTCTGTCTGCCGGCGAGGCCAGTGGCGAACAGTATGGCGCGCTGCTGATGACGGAGATCCGCCGGCTGGCGCCGGAGGCGGAGTTTTTTGGACTGGGCGGCACGCGGATGGCAAGCCTGGGACTGCGCCGGGTGGTTCGCGCCGAAGATGTGGCGGTGATGGGCATCACAGAAGTGATCCTGCACATGCCCCATATCTATGGCGAATACCGGAAGCTGAAGGCCAGCCTGCGGGCGGAACGGCCCGATATCGCCATCCTGATTGACTTCCCTGACGTAAACCTGAGCCTGGCGGCCGAGCTTCGCCGTTTGCAGATTCCTGTGGTCTATTTCGTGAGCCCGCAGATTTGGGCGTGGAAGAAGTGGAGGATACGAGGGGTAAAGCGCAATGTCACCCGGATGCTGGTGATCTTTCCTTTCGAAGAGGCCTTCTACCGCAGCCACGGCATCGCGGCGGATTTTGTTGGCCATCCGCTGGCGGATCTTGACCGGCCCACAGTGACCCGGGAGGCGTTTGCTAGCGAAAATGGCCTGGATGCGTCAAAATTCTGGGTTGGCTTGCTGCCTGGAAGCCGCACCAGAGAGTTGCTCGCCAACTTACCGCCAATGTTCGAAGCCGCTCGATTGCTGGGCCCGCAATACGAATACCTCCTGCCCGTGGCTCCCACGCTTAAGGATGCGCAAGTGCAGGCCTTGGCCGGCCAGGCCAAAGGGGCGACCATACGGGTGGTTCACGATGCGCGTGCAGTGCTGCTGCACGCGCGCGCCAGCATCGTAGCCAGCGGCACGGCCACCGTGGAGGCGGCTCTGATCGGCAATCCCTTCGTGGTGGTCTACCGGGTCTCTCGCATCACCTATGCCGTGGCGCAGAGGGTCATCCGCGTAGCCCATGTGGCCATGGTCAACCTGATCGCCGGACGCCGTATTGTGCCAGAGCTGATCCAACATGATTTCACCGCATCGAAAGTGGTGGAGCAGCTGCGCCCCCTGCTCGAAAACGAGGAGGCTCGTGCAACAATGCAGTCAGACTTGCGCACGGTTGGGGCAGCACTTAAATTAGGCAACGACGAAGTGAGCAACGACGGGGGGACAAAACAGACTGCGATTGAGCGTGCCGCCCGGATTGCGTTGCAACTGATGCCCGCAGCGCAGCAGCCGCGGCTGCAATCTGCTTTGCTTTCACCATGGCCCGTTGAATGACTCCGATGAAGCTTTGTTTCCGCACCAAAGTCCTGATCCTGTCGCTGCTCGTGGTGACGCCGCATCTCTTCGCGGCTGAGCGGCCCACGATCAACATCACGGGCTACGTGATCAATGCCCAGCTCGATCCTTCCGACCACAGCCTGAAAGCCACCGCGAAGGTGACTTTCACCGCTACCGACACCATTAGCGCCGCAGTCTTCGAATTGCACAACGCGCTCAAGGTGGATAGTGTGACGGACGGCCAGAACCATCCGCTCAACGGAGAGCGGGGCCCCAACGCAACCATCAGCATCGCCTTACCGAGTCCCATGAGGAAGGGAGCGAGCGCCACCTTCACTTTTGTCTACGAGGGGACGCTCAGCGGCAGCGAAGAGAGTCCGGTGGAAGGACTCAAGGTGGCATCGATCGGCGATCCCATCACTTACCTGCTGTATGCCGGCCGCTGGTTCCCCATGGTTGGGTATCTGACGGACCGGTTTACGGCGGAGATCCACGTGCAGATGCCCACCGGTTACCGGGTGGTGGGCAGCGGCAACACGGGTAGTCCACGGCAGGTTTCCGGCGGCACGGAATACACCTTCAACTGGACGCGGCCGAGCTTTCCCGGCACCATCATCGCGGGCAAGTTCCTTGAGCCCATGGTGGTCGCCGGCTCCCCTAATTTGCGCGTGTACCTGACCGAGGCGCACAAGCAGAGCGGCCCGGAGTACGCGCAAACCGTCGAGAAGGAATTTCAATTCTTTAGTGAGACGTTTGGGGAATCTTCTACCCGTCTGCTGAACGTAGTCGAACTACCGGACGACACCGTGCCTGCCTACTGGGCTCCGGAGATCGCGGCCATTGCCGGCGCCCGGATCGCGGACCGCAACAACTATCGCCTGCTGGCCAACACCATGGCGCACCAATGGTGGGGCTGCATGGTCAGCCCAGCCACGCTGAATGACGCCTGGATCACCAATGGCATGGCCCGTTATGGGGAGCTGATGTACGTGGAGCATGTGGCGGGGCAGACGGCGTTGCAGGCGGCGGTCATCGATATCTCCGCAGGCGCGCTGGCCTACGACACCATCCCGCTGACCTCGGCAGGACGCCTGGATCCCTTTTCGACGCAATTCCAGTCCATGACGCTGGAGAAGGGGGCTATGGTCTTCCACATGCTTCGCTGGGAGATCGGCGACGATAACTTCTCCAAGACCCTGCGGGCCCTGATCACGCAATACGGCGACAAACCCACGCGCACGAGAGATGTAGAGAAAGTTGCCGAGGAGCAATCGCAACAGCAGCTCACGGCCTTCTTTGCGCAATGGCTGGATGGAACCGGAGCACCGGCGTTTTTGGATAAGTACACCGTGTACCGGCTGGGCAACAACAAGGGCTTTCGCACGATCGGGGAGATTGGCCAGGACCTCGACCTCTTCAATATGCCGGTCGAGTTGCGGGTCGAGACGGAAGGCAAGACGGAAGTCAAACGAGTGGATGTGGTGGGCACCAACTCGCAGTATGTCGTGGACACCTTTGGCCGTCCGCGTCACATTTCGATCGACCCGGATAACTGGGTACTCAAAAATACTCCGGATATGCAGGTGCGGGTTGCGATTTTACGCGGCCAGCAGTTGGTGGCGGAGGGCGACACTCCGGGTGCGCTGGCGGAGTACCAGAAGGCTCTCACCGCTAATCCCAACAGCTCCCTGGCCAGTTACCGCGTCGGCGAAGTTTTGTTCAACCAGAAGAACTACCAGGCGGCGGCAAATGCGTATCGGGATGCGCTCCGCGGAGACGACGAGCCTAAGTGGACCGAGGTTTGGAGCCACATCGCGCTGGGGAAGATATTTGATGTCACCGGGCAGCGGGATCGGGCGGTGAACGAATACCGGCAGGCGGTGCAGACGAACGACAACACCCAGGGAGCGGTCAACGAGGCGCGCAAGTATTTGCAACAGCCTTATAAGCGGCCGGATACGGATTAGGTGGCGTCTCTCGGGCCAGGCACGTCGGTCGCAGTTTGACTTGAATAGGTGCGCGAAGCCGGTGATCCGGTGTACACCTATAGGGAACCCACTGTAACAGTGGGGGGGTGAACAAGATGGAACGGGATCTCCTACAACAACGTCAACAGGCCCACGATCTCATCGATGCGCTGCCGGAGGAGAAACTTGGCGCTGTGCGCAACCTTCTCGAGTTGCTGGTTGAACCGCTTTCCCACTCCCTCGCCACAGCTGCCGTCGAAGAAGAAGAGCTCACACCGGAGACTTCTGCCGGGCTGGACCGATCTCGCGCCTCCCTCGCCCGAGGCGAGGGCATCTCCCACGAAGATGTTCTCCGTGAGTTCGGTGCGTGAATGAGGGCGACAACCCCGGTTCCCTGTCCATTCTGTGGTCGCCGGAAGCCCGCGCTGACCTCCGCGCAATAATCGACGGACCGCTCTCGCCATCCTTCACTGTATTGGCCGCTATCTCAGCACGCGCAACGGAGACGTGAAGAAGCTCAAACCACCTCAAAGTGGATTTCGTCTTCGTTGCGGCGACCACCGCATCTTCTTCGAGAACCATCCGAACACGCAATTGCCATCACCGGCGTAAGCATCGCCGAAGCATACCGGTGACGCATCTCGATATCCGGGTCCAGAGAAGGGTTATTTGAGGTTCAGGGCGGTCATGGCCTCGTCGGCGCTGGGTGAGCTGGCCTTCAGGTACTCGCCCACCCGCTTGCGCTCTTCGGCTGAAAGCGTGGGGGTTAGGGCCAGGATGCGCCGCAGCGTGGTCGAAATGTCGTCGATGTAGTTCATCATTCGGATGGCTTCGCCGGAAAGGGGCATGTTTCTTCCTCGTTACAATAGAGTCTCTACTCCATTTTCCGTGCTGGGCGCGAATTCGTAAAGCGGCCGGGTGGAATTGGCTGGGCCGAGCAAAGCGTTTTCACAAATCCGTGATGTCTGAGGGCTGCTATGTGCAGGCGTTCTTTAGCGGAACGCCTGCGTTGAGTGCCGGTTTCTCGCTTTACACCATTTGTGAGAACGCTTGACCGAGACAGGACTGCCGGAGAGCGCATCCAATGCACAATGTCCGCCGCCAGCGACTCGCCGTTAATGAGCATAACCGTGCCTGAGCAGGCCCCGGTAAAGGCTAACCCGCGCCAGGAAGCCTCCAACGACATGAAGGAATGCGTCGACCGGGTGCTGCACACCGACGCCCGGGTTCCGGTTTCGACCTATCGCGAGCAATGCATAAAGACTTCATGTTTGCCCACGCCCAGGCCTTGCCGGGTACCTCAGAATCTGGGCATCGGGGACTTCGACCCTCGCCCATCTTTGAAGCCCGGCCGAACAGCGCGCACGGCTATGACGTCACGCGCCACGATCGTCTCAATCCTGAGCTCGGCGGAGCGGAAGGCTTTGCCAATTTCTCAGCGGAGCTGGAACGGCAGGGTTTGGGTCTACTGCTCGATATCGTCCCCAACCATATGGGCGTGGGCAACGACTCCATCTGGTGGCAGGACGTGCTGGAGAATGGGCACGCCTCGCAGTACTCCGAATACTTCGACATCGACTGGAAGCCGCTCAAGGCCGCGATGCGCAACAAGCTTCTCCTGCCGATCCTGGGGCGACCAATATGGCGCCGAGTTAGAGGCCAAGCATATTCAGGTATCGATGGAGGACGGGCAAGCGCTAATCCACTATTACGACCACACCTGCCCGCCGCGCCGCGTACACTGCCGATCATCTTCGACCAGCTAAACCCTGCCGAGCCGTTGCCGGAGCTGACGCGCGAACTGCTGGCACAATTGCGCGACATCCACCGCATGAGACCAGCGACGAGAATCTGCGGAAAAACGCCGGGCACAGCTGGCGGAACTGCTGCCGCGGTTGCAGGAGGCGCTGCGCTCCCCGGAAATGCAGCCCATTATCCGGGATGCGCTGGCTGCCATCAATGGCATCGAAGGGGACCCGCGCAGTTTCGACCGCTTGCATTTGCCGTTGGACGCCCAGCCCTATCGGCTGGCGTCCTGGCGTACTTCCGCGGAAGAAATCAACTACCGGCGCTTCTTCGATGTGAACGACCTGGTCGGACTGCGTATGGAAAACCCGGCGGTCTTCGCCGAGACCCATTGCCTGATCCGCTCGCTGATCGCGTCGCACCAGGTGACCGGGCTGCGTATCGACCACTGCGATGGCATGTTCAACCCACGCCAGTACCTCATACTCAGCAGCTTTTGTACCTCGCCAGCCAATGCGGCGGCCCGTCGCCCAAACAGGAGACCGCCGCCAACGGCATCGAGCGCAGCATTCTCGATCCCGTGCGCGGCTACGACTGGTCGCAGAGCCAGGGGCCGTGCTACACGGTGGTGGAGAAGATTCTCGAGCCGCGCGAATACCTGCCGCCGGAGTGGCCGGTGCGCGGCACTTCCGGCTACGATTTCGTTTACCTGGCCAACGGCATCTTTATCCAAAGCGCCAACGAAAAACGGTTCAACGCGATTTATGCGCAGGTGCTGGGGCATACCGTCGAGGCCGATGAGATTATTTATTGATCCAAGCTGCAGGTGATGCAGACCGCGCTTTCCAGCCAGAAGTCTACGTGCTTACCAACCTGCTCAGCCGCATCGCCGCTTCGAATCGCCGGGCCCGCGATTTCACCGACAACATTCTGGAGACGGTCATCCGCGAAACCATCGCCAGCTTCCCCGTCTACCGCACCGACATTGACGATCGTGGTGAGTACGGTGAGCGCGATGTGGCCTTCCTGCGTAATGCCATCGCCCGCGCCAAGCGTCTGAACCCGGATATCAACGCCTCGGCCTTCGATTTTCTACGCGAGACGCTGCTGATCAAGAGCGGCTCTCAGGCCAGCGCCAGGCAACATAAACCAAATCCGGAGATGCTTTATTTCGCGCTCAAGTTCCAGCAACTCACCGGACCGGTGATGGCTAAGGGCGTGGAAGACACCGCGTTTTATGTCTATACCCGGTTTCTTTCCTCAAATGAGGTAGGGGGATCGGCAAAGTCTTTTGGCATCTCCCTCGATGCATTGCACCAGAGCAACCAGGGGCGCCTGAAGCACTCACCGGATTCCATGCTGACGACGTCCACCCACGACACCAAGCGCAGCGAAGATGTACGCAATCGGCTTACGTGCTCTCTGAACTTCCCCAGCCCTGGTCGGCGGCGGTGCGCCGCTGGCAACGCATGAATGCCAAATTCAAGCGCACCCTGGAGGATGGGCGCACGGCACCCGATCACAACGAGGAATACCTGATCTATCAAACAATTTTGGGCGCGTGGCCATGGCAGATGGAGAGCCGCCAGGATCGCGAACACTACCTGGAACGGCTAAAACAGTACGCATCCAAGGCTTTGAGCGAAGCCAAAGTCAACCTTAGCTGGATCAATCCTGATCCCGAGTACGTCGCCGCGGTGCACGCCTTCCTCGAAAGCATTCTTATGCCCTCCGCGAAGGGTAAGGAAAACCCATTTGTTGCCTCGCTGGACGCCCTGATGCCCCAGCTGCGCTTGTTTGGCGCGGTGAATTCGTTGGCCCAGGTGGTGCTCAAGATTGCTTCTCCCGGGGTCCCCGACTTTTACCAGGGCAGCGAACTCTGGGACCTGAGCCTGGTTGACCCGGATAACCGCCGGCCGGTGGACTACGACGTGCGCGCGCGATATCTCGGATGCGCTGCATGCACTCGCGGCGCAAGCAAGGCCCGTGCTGTTTGCCGCGAAGTCCTCGACTCGCTCGCGGACGGACGAGTGAAGCTGTGGACCATGCATCGCGCGCTTGCGTTGCGGCGCGAGGAACACGCGCTCTTCCGTAGAGGCGAGTACGTACCGCTGGAGGTATCAGGGGAGCGCCGGGAGCATGTGATTGCGTTTCTACGCCGCGACCAGACGACGGGCCGAAGCGTGGTGGTGGTGTTGCCGCGCTTCGCCTGCACGCTCATGCGCGGCAAGGTGCAATTGCCGCTGGGCGAGGCTTGGGGGAAGGATCAGCTCCTGCTGCCGGTTGCTGCCGGAACGAAGTATCGCAATGTGTTTACAGATGAAACCGTGACTGTGGCGGACGATGGTTTGGCATTGAGTACTGTCTTTGCTGCGTATCCGGTGGGGCTTTTG
>CAWBQE010000019.1:0-16672 GCA_963790705.1 uncultured Acidobacteriaceae bacterium | reverse complement strand
GCGCAGGATGGCAATGCGGACTACTTCGATCCTGCCGCATTCAATCCGGCCAGTGTTCCAGTGCAAAGTCCAACCACGGGCCTTATCACCCTGGGTACCGGCAATCCTTATAACGGCATCGTGATTCCCGGGCTTAGTAAATTCCCCAGCTCTGCACTTGCAGGCAATCGAGTCCCTGCCGCGAATCCGGCCAATAACGCCTGTGCCGGCCAACCCTGCAACGGCCTGTTTGCCCCCAACCTGCCAAAAGGGTACGTGCACACCAAGACCGCGGTTCTGCCACGTATCGGCATCGCTTATCAGCTATATCCAACTACCGTGGTCCGCATGGGGGGTGGGAGATTTGTAGAGAATAAGGGGATCATCGACAACATTTTCCCCGGCGGCAATTCTCCGTTCCAGCCCACGGTGTCGGTCAATAACATTTCCGTCGACGACCCGGGTGCGGGGTTAACTCCTGCAGTAGAACCTCCCATCCAGATCACTACGATGAACGCCAACCTGGTGCCCCCGACAAGGTGGAATTGGAACGTGACCCTCCAGCAGCAGCTTCCAGGGCGTCACTCGTCACTGTCGATCGCCTATGTTGGCGCCCGCGGTCTGCATAATTGGGATGTCTTTGACATCAACCAACCCACGGTTGGTTCGCTGACCAGAAATCCGGGCATCAACCCGAACTATCTCCGGCCCTATAGGGGTTTCGCCGCCATTCAGCAAGCGCAAAGCGGGGTGAGCGAGACTTACCATTCGTTACAAGCCGCATGGAATTGGCAATTCGGCGACGGTTCTATGTTCGGAGTTGCCTACACCTGGTCCAAGGACATGGATAACGGTTCCAACTACCACACGATCGTCCCCGATACCTACGACACATCCAATCTTTGGGGGCCTTCGGAGTACGATATAAGCAAGGTTTTCATCGCGAACTACCTCTATGTGCTGCCTTTCTTTAAGGGACAGCACACCCTGTTAGGCAAGGTAGCGGGTGGCTGGCAGATCAGCGGCAGCACGCAATTCCAAACCGGCCTCCCCTGTTCCGTTGGGGTTGCCAACGACTATGCTGGAGTTGGAGAGTCAGGCAGCTTCAACTGCCAACCGCCCAGCATTCCAACAGGATCTGTGGGCCAATTCTGGGTGCAGCACGGCGGGGTGAGGCATGTAGGCAGATTTGCCGGTTCTACTGGTAGCGCCGGCAGCCCGAAGTGGTTTGCTACGACAGCTCAAGACGGAACTCCTCTCTGGACTGCGCCCCCCGCCGGGACGTTTAATCTGCAGCATGGCATTCGCGACAATATTTTCGCGCCTGGCCTGGTGAACTGGAATATCGCGATGATCAAGGCCTTCCCCGTCTTCAGGGAGAATGGCTTCGAGTTCCGTGCCGAGGCGTACAACTTCCCGAATCATCCCAACTGGGCTTCGCCGAACTATACTCCCACTTCAGCCCAGTTCGGGGAAGTGACCGCCAAGACCACCAGCAATCCGCGGACTCTGCAAGTCGGCTTGCGTTATCGCTTCTAGCTACGTAGGAACCTAAGGGAACTCCCGCACAGGAAGCACTGTACGGGGGTTCCCTTTTACTTTTTGTGCAAGCGGCAGCTAGTGCCGGGGAGTCAAACTCTGGGAGACCAGTGAAATGACTTCCCACGCAACAACTTTGTAGAATCGTCCAGCCTCGGTTGGTCTCATTTCCGGGCTGGTGAAATTCGTGTTGGCCAAAACCCCGGGGGCGCCAAATGTTACAAACCATAACTGAACTGGGCAAGCGGATCGGAGCTACGCGCTATCGCAATTTACTCGTAACCATGAGAGGGTCCGTTCGGCTGCGAACCATGGCCGGATGCCTTTTGCCCGTTCTCGCCGCCTACCCGTTGCTGCCCTCGCTCGAGGGCCAAACGATGAAGGCCCCCGATATCACCAAAGACCCCACCCTGTTTGTCGTGCCATACGCTCACCTCGATACCCAATGGCGCTGGGAAATGCCGCAGACCATCAGCGAATATCTGCTGAAAACAATGCGGGTGAACTTCGACTACATCGATAAGTACCCGCATTACGTCTTCAACTGGACCGGCTCAAACCGTTACCGCCTGATGAAGGAGTATTTCCCCGACGATTACGCCAGGCTGACGCAATATGTCGCTGCAGGCCGCTGGTTCCCAGCCGGCTCATCGGTGGAAGAAGGCGATGTGAATCTCCCCAGCGCCGAAGGAATTTTTCGCCAGATCCTGTACGGCAACGATTACTACCGCAAAGATTTTGGCAAGGCGAGCACGGAGTTCATGCTGCCAGACTGCTTTGGATTCCCCGCCTCGTTGCCCAGCATCCTCGCGCACGCCGGTCTGAAGGGATTCTCCACCCAGAAGCTTAGTGCAGCCTGGCAGCCGGCGCCGAAAATTGGCGGCCCTGATTCGCCCGAACACACCCCGGAAGGGATCCCATTCAACGTTGGCCTATGGATTGGCCCGGACGGAAAGAGTGTGATCGCGGCCTTGAACCCCGGCGGATATGGCAGCAGCGTCTACACCGATCTCAGCCAGGAACCCGGGCCACCGCCGCCACGGCCGCAATTGACCAGCGAGGAAAAGGCGAAGCTCACGCCAGCGCAGCTGCGTGCCCTGGAACGGCCGCGAGAGTGGGAACAGGATTGGGTGAAGCGTATCGATCTGGATGGCAAAGTTACCGGCGTCTTCGCCGACTACCACTATATCGGCACCGGAGACGTTGGCGGCGCCGCCCGGGAATCAACGGTCAAACTGTTGGAAGCCATCGTTGATAAGAGCGAGACAGTATTGCCTCCTCCGCCTGGCGGATTCGGTCAGCAGGATCAGCCGGGCATCGCACCGCAGGGACCGGAAGTGCGAGTAGGCGAGGGCCCTGTCCATGTGATCGAGTCAACAGCCGATCAGATGTTCAACGACATCAAGCCCGACATGACCACGCGCATGCCTCAATACAAAGGCGATCTGGAGTTGATCAATCACTCCGCCGGATCGCTGACATCAGAGGCTTACCACAAGCGCATGATCCTCAAGAATGAGCTGCTCGCCGACGCTGCAGAGAAAGCCTCGGTGGCGGCCGCATGGATGGACGGACGGCCTTATCCCCAGCAATGGTTGAACGATGCCTGGACGCTGGAACTCGCTGGACATTTTCACGACCTGGCCGCCGGCACCGCGACTCCGCGCGCCTATCAGTATTCCTGGAATGACGACAATATTGCCGCCAACCAGTTCGCCGGCGTGCTGACCAGCGCCACCGAATCGATCGCCTCAGGCATGGACACGCAGGGCAAGGGAACGCCCATCGTGGTGTATAACCCGCTCAACATTGCTCGCGAAGACGTGGTCGAAGCCAAGATCGAGTTTCCTGGCGGGGTTCCAAAAGCTGTCCGCGTCTATGCTCCCGATGGCACGGAGACGCCGGCCCAACTGGAAGACGGAAAAGTACTTTTCCTGGCCAAGGCGCCGTCTGTGGGATATACGGTGTATCGCGTGTTGCCGGCGCAGAACGCCACGGCGAATGAAACCGTTAAAGTGACGGAATCATCGCTCGAAAATGCGCGCTATCGCGTGCAGGTCAATCAGGATGGAGATGTCTCCAGCATCTACGACAAAAGCCTGAACAAGGAGTTGCTCTCGGCGCCCATCCGGCTGGCCATCTCCACCGATGTGCCAAAACAATATCCGGCCTGGAATATGGATTTCGATCAGGAGCAGGCAGCGCCCCGCGCCTACGTAAGCGGCCCGGCGCAGATCCGCATTGTTGAGCGTGGTCCCGTTCGAGTAGCGCTGGAAGTAACGCGCCAGACGGAAAACTCCAAATACGTGCAGACGATTCGTCTTTCAGCCGGCGATGCGGGCAACCGGGTAGAGTTCGGCAACGCCATCGATTGGCGAACCCTGGCCGCCAATCTCAAAGTAGCTTTTCCACTCAGCCCGGCGAATGAAGATGCCACTTACAACTGGGACGTGGGCACCATTGAGCGCCCCAACGCGCAAGAGCGCCAGTTCGAGGTCGCCTCCCATCGCTGGATCGATCTTACGGACAAGAGCGGCAGCTTCGGGGCGACGATCCTGACTGAATTCAAGAACGGTTCCGACAAGCCGAATGACCATACCATCCGGTTGACGCTTCTACGCTCGCCCGGAATGCAACCGCCCACCAATGGACGTCCGCAAGGCTACACCGACCAGGCAAACCAGGACTGGGGTCATCACGAATTCTTATTCGGCCTGGCGGGACACGCCGGCAGTTGGCAACAAGCGCAAACGGATTGGCAGGCCTATCGTCTCAGCGATCCGCTCATCGCCTTTCAAGCGACAGAGCATCCCGGATCTCTGGGCAAGAGCTTTTCCCTGCTTCAGCTCAACAACTCCAGAATCCGCGTGCTGGCTCTCAAGAAAGCGGAAGCGGATGACGAAATCATTCTCCGCATGGTCGAGCTCGACGGTCATCCAGCGCAAGATGTGCGCGTCTCGTTCGCCGGGCCTATCGTCGCCGCTCGCGAAGTCAACGCTCAAGAACTAAAGGAACAACAAGAGCCGGCGAACCTTAGCGGCGGGGCGCTGGTCACGTCCTTCACGGCCTATCAGCCCCGCACTTATGCCTTGCGCATCGGTCCACCGGCTGCAAAGCTGACCGCTATCCGTTCGCAGCCTGTTGCCCTCAAGTACGACCTTGCCGCAGCCACCAATGACGACACCAGGACTCCAGGTGGTGGCTTCGATGGCAAAGGCCACGCGATAGCGGCCGAAATGCTGCCTGCTGCAATCGCTTATCACGACGTCGAGTTCAAGTTGGCACCCGCAAAAACCGGAGTGCCCGATGCAGTGGTTGCCAAAGGTCAAGAGATTGCCTCTGCCTTCCGGGCACTACAACCAGGTTTATATTCTGGCTGCTTCCGCGGATGGAGACCAGACGGCGGCATTCCGGGTCGGCGCCAAGACGGCGAATCTTACCATCGAGGATTGGGGCGGATTCATCGGCCAGTGGGACACCCGCATCTTTAAGAACCAGGACGACCGCAATTGGGATATCTCAGCTCATCACGCGCCGTGGCCTCCCCCCGATGAGCAACAGCGGGAGCAACGAGTCCCCTCCCCTCGCTATCCCGAGGATTACGTGGGTCTCGAGCCGGGCTACGTTAAGCCCGCCAGTCTGGCCTGGTACGCGTCCCATCGTCACACAGCCGACGGCCTCAACCAGCCGTACCAATACTCTTACCTCTTCGCGTACTCGATCCAGATGCCAGAAGGCGCACGGACGCTCACTTTGCCCGACAACGACAAAATCCGTATTCTCGCTGTCTCGGTCGCAGAAGAAAGCCCGCAGCTAAGCCAGGCACAACCGCTCTACGACACGCTGAATCGCACAGAGCCGCCAACCGCGGCATCCTTGTCGAGCGGTTCTACCATCGGTAATCGTCGATGAGAATCCGCGGGGGCGTAGCAACGATTTCGTAGCAGGCTGGGGAAACTCTACCGGGAAGGAAAGCAATACCTCGGGGCTAAAGAGTCTGCGTGACAGCTCACTTTATGTCCTGGTCCCTGACGAAGGACGGGTGCCCCATGTTCGCTCGTTATCGCGGATAGATACACTAGTCTTCCCTTTGACTCTCGATTCACGATGCATGAGGGTCGCCCGGTTATTCAGCTCGCGTACACGAGCGAAGTGGGGCCCCCGTCCTTCGTTAGGGGACCAGCCGAGGATGAGTTCAGAACCGGCCGCCCTCTGAGCCCATGAGGCCCTGGACTGGATTATTATCTGACCTGTGATATGGCTAGTCAGAGAATTCTTTCCATGGCTTGGCAGATGCAGGACGCGAAAGCGCGATTCAGTGAGTTTCTCGAAGCAAGCCTCCGGGATGGGCCGCAGGTGGTGACCCGAGACGGCGTCGAAGCTGCCGTACTGGTAGCAATCACCGAGTGGCGCCGCCTGACGCATGCGGCTCGTCCTACGCTCAAGCAACTCTTGCTAGCTCCTGAGGCCCGGTTCGATATTCCGGTTCCTGCGCGTGGTGAACTACGACGCCGCCAACCTCGTGGGTCCGCGTAGATCTACTTGTTGGACACGAATATCGTGTTAGAGCTCAGTATGCCGCAATGATTGCAGCCACAGCACGGGTCCGCGGCTTCATCGTCGCCACGCGCAATGTTCGTGACTTCAAAGATTTGGCAGTAGAGGTTTTCAATCCCTTTACGCCCAAGACGTAGCATCAAGCCTCGCCGGGCTGAAGCTGAGCTTGGCCTCCCAGTCCATCGGGCTGAACAGCGAAGGTCGCGCGAATATCTTCATACAAAGGAGCAAGGATCGTTGCCAGGCGATCGGCCAGCCCCATTATGTCGGAAGCTGTGTCAGGAACCGGAACGCGGAGGCCGCCGTAGTATTGCTCGGTTTCCTGCCGCATGCGGGCTGCAGATTGCCGGATATCCGGGACACCCTCGATAGGCTTCCCGACGACCTCACTCGCCATCGCTCGCATTACCATGGCAATGTCTTTTTCAAACACGACTCCAGCCTGGGCGATGGGCTCAGGCAAACTACTGAGCGGCTTCTGCGAGAGATACTGCGCAGAAGTGATTTGTACCTGCAGCAATGCGCGTATCGAAGGTTGCCACCGCCGGAGGTCTTCGCGGATCTGCAGCTTTCGCTGACGCGAAGGGCCAAACTCGAACAAGACCGCGTCGGCTTGCGCACTTACTGCCTGGAAACCGGCATTGAGCTGATCACGTAACTGGCGAATTCGCTGGATTGCCTTCACCTGGTCCTTCTCCAGCAGCTGCTCGGCCAACTCGGCAAACATCTCCAGATTGCGGGCAAAGACGGTTTGCATTTCCTCAAGCGCATCCTTCACCCAAAGGCGATCGTAGATGAGCCACATGCACATCAAACCTAGCAGGACACCGAAGACACGGTCGCGCGCAATAGAGAGCGAAGTCTGGATGGTGAACTCCTGCAGATTAATGAGGTAAAAGGCCAGGGCAAGCTGCACGCCGAGATAGGAAAGCCTTGCCGAAGAGGTCGCAATCCAGGAGGAGATGGCGGTCACGGCCATGAACAGGAGTGTAAAGCCGGTAATCGAGTCAAGGTATGGCAGCACAAAGATCTGGGCCCCGAAGCCAAAGATAATGCCGCCAATAAATGCCCCTACAAACCGCAGAAATTGCTTTTGCCGGGATGAGCCGATGGTAGAAAGCGCGGTGATGATACAAGTCGCCATCGAAGTGCTGAGCCCTGGCCAGTCAACCGCCGTGTAGATGATGTAACTAGCCATGGACGCGAGCGTGCCACGCAAGGCAAATTGCACGTGAGTTGGGTTGGAAAAGGCGTCACGGGCAAAAAAGTGCGTGGGTTGCTCTTCGTCCAGGGGCGCTAGAACGAACTCTCCGACAACGGCAGACCCCGAAAATGCTTCCGGAATGAGCGCGACAGTTCTTTCCATCGACGACAAAAAAGGCAGCTTCGACGGCTCCTCCTGCGGACGCTCGATCTTTGCCGGAGACCGCCTCTGCACTAGATCTTGGCAAAGCACTTCAATTTCGTCTGCCAGACGCAGGCAACGGGCCTTGTCGGCCGCGTCGATGTGCCGCGCATCCCCTTGCGCCGGTTGCGCGTGTTCGGTAACAGCGAGCCGAAAACTCGCAGCCACGTCTACTAATTGCCCCACCAGGGCAACCGCCGTGCCCAACTGCGCCTTGAAATGGGCGCTGTATTGCGATCGAATGATGAGCCGTCGCAGCCTCGAAGTGCCGACCGTTCCGAAAAGCGAAAGTCTTTTCTCCGACACACTATCAAGAGGCTGCTCTGCCGCTGCGCTGCGCAAGACATTCTCCACGGTCTGGAGCCGGGTCTCGATTCCCTCGGTGAGGTCAGTGGTGGGATGAACGCTGCGGAAAACATACTCAACCACAATCGCCACTACGATCCCTATCGCGACCACTCCGCCCAGCCATAGTGTGTTCTCGACCCGGGCCTCTACGGGAATAGTGGTTCGATCCCAAAGCGGAATAGCGCCGGCGACGGTGAAGCCAAAGGCTACCGCCGTCCCGTAATCGTTCATGATACTGATCAGGAAAAAGGACACAAAGAGGCTGATGCCAACCCCCAGGAAGTGGGTCAGCGGATCGTCGACCAGCATGGCGGCGCCAATCAAGGTGTAGATCGTGGCCAACCCGAAAGCTGCGATTCCCTTCAACCCGGCAACCAGCGTCGCCGTGGGATTTTCCCGGCTTAGGAATAAAACGAAAATTGCGCCCAGAAAACCGTTGGGAATCTGAAACGTCATGATGATCCACATCACGAGTGTCCCGGCGATGGTGACCCGGGCTACGACCCAAGCCCTTCCCGGATAAGGCGTGAGCTCGCTCTTCAGGAAATCCCAAAACCAATTCCATGCGTCATCGATAGCATTGGGCAGCGCTTTGCCCTGGGCCGCCATGGCTATTTCTCTCCACGGATCACGACCACTGCAGACTCGCTCAGGCGGAAGGGTTCGGTCTCCGGGGCAACAATGCGAACCCGGACCGGATACCGTGTCGCCAGATGCACCCAATTCAACGAACGCTGCACATCCGGCAACCCGGTCTGCGTAAACGTCCCCACCAACGTGGAGTCCGGCCGCACACCGAAGCCAACACTGTCGACTATGCCGTCATAGCGCACCGAAGGCCGGGAGAGCACATAAACGTCGGCATGCATCCCCGGATGGATGTGGTGCAATTGCGTCTCGCGGAAGTTTGCCACCGCCCACCACACGCGAGTGTCGATGAGGGTAAAAACCTGCTGCCCGGTATGGGCGTAAGCGCCGCGGGAGATGGTCATGTTGGTCACGCGCGCATCAAAGGGCGCATACACCCTGCAGTTGTTCAGGTTGTACTCTGCGGTGCGAATCGCCGAGGCTCGCCCTTCGCGCTGAGCCGTGAGCGGATCCAGCGTAAGAACACTGTGCTGCGATTGATCGAATTGCGCGTGGCTTTGCTCCATCGCGGCCTTTGTCTGCGTGTATACGGCTTGCGCGGATACCACTTGCGCCTCGGCCAAAAGCAATTGCGAACGGAGTTGTTGCACGGCCTGCTGTCTTGCAGTTACCGCGGTTCTCACCTGGTCCACCTGGTCGACGGTGACGAATTGCTTGGCCAGCAGCGGCTCAATGCGATGAAAATTGTTGGTCTGGTAAGCAAGTTCGGCGTTGGCGCTGTCAAGGGCCGCTTGCGCAGCCGCAACATTTGCTTTGGCTTCGTTGACCGAAGCTGCGGCGCGATCGACGTTCGCGGCGGCGCTATCCGTATTCGCCCGGGCCGCACCTACTGCGCTCACCTGGGAGGCGATCGTCCTTCGCTGGTCGACAATCTGGCCCTCCAGCGTGCTCTGATCAGACCTCGCCTTTTCCAGCGCGTATTCATACGGCCGTGGATCGATCTGGAAGAGCAACTCCCCTTGTTTGCGGAATTGGTTGTCTTCGACCGCAAGCTCGGTGATGGGGCCGTCTACCTGCGGAGCGATGCCGATGAAGTTGGCAAATACCTCCGCATCATCGGTGCGCGGGTGGTCGTTGGTGCGGATGATCACCGCCGCACCCGTAATCACGGCGGCCGCAATGATGACAATGCTGACAATCCTGCCGAGACGCTGGCTCTGCACATCTGTGTCGTTTTCGGGCATCGCATCTCCTTCCGGATTAACTGAAGAACAAAAGCCAAAGGGTGAAGGTGAAAAACAACGTTAAGCATGGATACACCAGGACGAGCGGCAGCAGCAGCTTCTCCTCGAGCTTGATGTGCAGAAAAAACAAGCGGACGGCTACGGCAAGCAGGATGCCGGCGATTCCGCAGCCGATCCAGGCGGGGAAAAACGATCCCAGGATATTGAACGAGGGCGCACGCGAACATCCGGCAGCCAATAGTGCCGAAGCGAATGATGCTCCGGCAGCAGCGGTCCGCTTCATGCCTCGGCCAAGCGGCGTTCGCGAATTTCCCATCAATTTTTCCATCCCTCTCGCGGTGAGTTTTGGGGACATTGGTTTATGGCCCTTTCGTATGTAACAGGTCGCCCGTCTGAAACGCTAACGCAGCTATCCCAGTCAACAATTGTGTGCGCGCAGTCACATCCGCCGTGCGCGCGGCAGCAAGAGTACGCTGCGCCGACACCACATCGATCTGGCTGCGCACTCCGTATGTGTAGGACTGCAGAGCCGCGTTGTAAGAAGAAGACGCCGCTTCCAGTAATGCGGCGGCCGCCTTCTGTTGGCGGAGCGCAGTGCGCGCAGTGGAGTACGCCGACCACACCTGGTTTTCCACCTGATCGCGTGTCGCATCCACCTCAGCGGCGGCTTGCTTTTGCTCAGCCTTCGCGCGCGCCAGCCGCTGTTCACGTGCAAAGCCGTCAAACAAATCCCAGGTCAGGCTAAAGTGCGCATTCCAGAGCTCCTGGTTGGGGGAGTAGACCCCGGGCGCCTGATCCTGCAACCCATAGCTCTTGGCGATACCGCCTATCCCTTCGAAACTAAGGGTCGGCAAATAAGCTGTCTTGGCTGATTTCACTGCGGAACCAGCAGCGCGCAGCTCCGCGACACGCTCCATCAGGTCGGGCCGCTGCGCAAGGGCCTTGTCGATCGATGCCTCAACGGTGCCCGTGATCTCCTGGGGAATGTTCAACGACTGAATACTCTCCACCTGCAATGGGTTGACAGGTGAAACGCCGAGCGCCGTGGCAAGATCGCCGTGGGCAATCTCCGACGCCCCAAGAGCCGCCTGCAAATCGTAGTCCGCCTGCGCAGCAGCACTGCGGGCCTCAAGCACGTCGGGCAGCGTTGCCAGGCCGAGATCGAGACGTGCTTCCGCGGCCTGCTGTACGGTCTGCGCATTCTTGAGGTTGGCTTCCGCCGCATCCTCCTGCCCTTTGCGTATCAAGCACGTGGTAGTACGCCGCCATCACCTGGAAGATAACCTTGCGATGCGTGTCATTGAAGAGAAGGTTGGCGGCGAGGAGATTGTTCCGGCTGATGGCAATCTCATCCAGCCGCCTGCCGAAATCGAAGATGGTGTAATCCAACTCCAGCGTGGGAGAGAACGTGAATAAGGTTTGCCGGATGTAGGCGGGGGCGAACAGAAGATTAAAGCGATCGGTCTGCGCAAGCACTGCCGCAGCCATGGTCGGATACAGAGTTGATTTGCTGATTCCCAGGTCGGCGGCGCGCGCCTTGGCATTTTCCCACGCCACGCGGGTTTCGGGATTGTTCTGCTCGGCCAGGTTTACCAATTCGGGCAGAGTATAAATCTTGGCTGGATCCGGAACGAAGGCGGGAGCAGATCGCGGCGGAGGCGACTGCAGATTCGTCGTGCCTTGCCAGGGCTGCTGCGGAGAAATCGGCGCTCGCTGGGCGCAGGCGATTCCTCCCAGCAATGCCATGAGCATGGTGGCCGATTTTCTAAGAGATCGGTTCATTCGCGACGCGCCCGCAGTCAGACGGGATTTCTTATAGATGTATACCGTAAGAGACGGTCGTGCACATCCATAGGAAATTTGGCCTGAGCAACCGGATGATAGCATCCGGGTTGCGCCGGGGCGAGCGAGGGACAGACCAGGTGGCGTCGTGTTGAGGCCGGAAGAAATTGCGGGTGGAACAAAAAGCAAACGGGCGGAGATTTTTTGATCCGCCCGTTTCGTTTGCCGTTGGCCTCGCGGAGCGGTTTACCGGTACGAGGTCTGTATCACTACTTCCAGATTGAGAGGGGTGGCAATGGGCTCGTTGCTTACCATGCCAGGCGTAAAGCGGTATTGGCTCACGGCAGCGAGGACGCTCGCGTCCACTCCCGCACCAGCCGACTTGAGGATCTTGAGGTCAGATGGCTTGCCATTCTTGTCGACAATCATTCCCACAACAACCTTGGTGTCATCATTGATCAGACGAGCCGTTCCGGTTGAATCGGCGGTGACATCAACTTTATAGATCAACTTGGGAGCGATTACTCCGGTCGAAATACGCTTGACTTGCGGCGCAGATCCGTTGGAGGCGACCTGGGTTTGGGCAGGCGTGTTTGCCTGAGCGTGAAGCATAAAAGAGGACAGGGAGAGTATGGCCACTATTAGTTTACGCATATAAAGAGATCTCCTAGTTAGAGGTGCCCGTCACCAATCTATCTCCGCTATAAGACCACTGTCAACATATTTTTTAAACATACTGTTTTTATTGGTGATTTTTAATATTTGTTAACCATCAAGTGACCTGCTTCAGAAAAGTCTTCCCAAAAACAAAGGTCATGTGAAATGCAGCGCAAAGCGCCCGGGAAACTCGCGGGCGCCGGCATTCCTGGAGTGACTGATTAACTTATCTGGGGAGGTGCTGCGCTGCGCGGGAACGACTTGGCTAAGTAGTCCGTGATCTCATTGAATTCGTCGTCGGTAGCCACGGCTCCGCGTGCCGACATCGATTGCACCAGGCTGTTCCATTCCTGCGCGCTCAAGTGTTGGCTGGCGGCTAAGTCTGGTGAGTGGCAACCGGAACAAACTCTCACGGTAAGATCATGCCCCGGCCCTGGCGGCAAACCAGTTTGCGTGGAAGGTACAGTGGCAGCGGCGTTCACCGCAGGCGTAGCGCTCTGTGGCTTCGGCAGCGACTCGGTTAACGTGCTGGTGCTCTCACCCGATAAGCTGAAGACCACCAGAGAGTCGCCGGCCAGCGCTGCACCGATGCCCAAACCGCCGGTAGCCACCACGGCGATAAACTGCTGGCCCTTCGCGTTCGCATAAGTGATGGGAGTGGACTCGGCCGAGGCCGGAAGTTTCACCGTCCAAAGCTCCTTACCGGTCTTGGTGTCGAAGGCGCGGAAGCGAGCATCGTCGGTAGCGCCGACAAACGTCAAGCCGCTGGCGGTGACGATGGCCCCACCGAGACCCGGCCGGCCGGTATTCTGCTTGCCCATAGGCAGACTATCGGTCACGCCCAATGTCGATCGCCAGGCGACCTTGCCGGTATTCACATTGACGGCCACCAACTGACCCCATGGCGTTGGCGTGCAGGGCAGGTGGTCATTGGGATTCCAGAAGCGCACAATACCGGCCAGCGGCCCGGAGTTGGAATAGCTACCGTCTGGGTTACGAACTATGCGCATCGGCTGGCCAAGGTTGTTCACATTCACGACAAACAATCCCAGCCTCGGATCGAAGGCGCCGCCGTAGTAATTAACACCGCCCTGGGTGCCCGGCAATGAAACCGTGTAGCGGTCGAGCGCAGTGGGCGTATACGGGCCTTCACCGAGCAGCATGTTGTTGCTGTCGACGTACTGCTCGCACCAGGCCTTGTGCTCAGGCGTGTCCTGGTAGAGGTTGTCGCGGCTGAGCGTGTTTTGCGAAAGTGGCTCAGTCACGACCGGGAAGGGCTGGGTGGGTGAGGTTTTCTCTCCAGGAACATTGCTCTGAGGAACAGGCCGCTCCTCAACTCCGTAGATCGGCTTTCCAGTGACGCGATTGAGAATGAACATCAGCGCATTCTTGTTCACCGTAGCCACAGCCGGAATGGTCTTGCCCTCATGTTTCACGTCGAACAGTATTGGTGGCGTTTCCAGGTCAAGATCCCAGATGTCGTGGTGAACCACCTGGAAATACCACAACAGTTTGCCGGTGTCTGCGTTGACCGCGACCAGAGAATTAGCGAAGAGGTTATTGCCCGGACGGTCGACGCCGACGCGGTCGTTATTGGGAGCTCCGAAGGGCATATAGAGAATGCCCCGGGCAACGTCGACAGTCATGTAACCCCATACATTCACTCCCGAACGGTCCTTCCAGCTGTCGCCGGCCCAAGTCTCGTGGCCTACTTCGCCCGGGCGCGGCACGGAGTGAAAGGTCCACACCAGCTTGCCGGTGCGCGCATCCCAGGCGCGGGTATCGCCGGCGGGGCCAACACCGCCGTTCAAGCCGCCCGGCCCCTCACCCGGACCCGAGCCGGTGATCACCAGGTTCTTGTAGATCGTGGGCGGGGTAGGCAGGATATAGCTCTTATCTTTGCCGGTGGTCATCACTTCCGGCGTCTTAAGGTCGACCATGCCGTGGTCGCCAAACTCCTGGTTCAGCTGGCCGGTCGCGGCGCTGATGGAATACATGCGGCCGCGGCGGGTGCCGAAGATGATGGCCGGCCTCGCGCCCTCTCCCCCCGGCCAGTATGCGGCGCCACGCATGGAAGCCTGATCGCCATCGGGAATTTGAAACATCCATTGTTCGCGGCCGGTGGAAGAGTCCAGGGCAACCACCCGGCTGTAAGGAGTGACCACGTACATGGTTGGACCAATCACCAGCGGTTGGTCCTCCGACGGGTGAAAGGACGTACTGCTTCCAGGTGGCTTCATGTGGTAGACCCACGCCACCTTCAGTTGGCTTACATTGGCTGGAGTGATTTCCGTCAGAGTAGAGTAGCGCGTGCCCCCAGGGTCGCGGCCGGGCATGGGCCAGTTCCCTGCTCCTGGAGAGTCGGCAAGGGCGAAGGTAAGAAGCGGCAGCAGCAACAGAAGACCAAGGAAACCGCAGACAATAGCCAGGTTGGGTTTCTTGTTCAAAGCGACGCACCTTCTGTGTTGAGCTGGGCATTCAGTCTCTCGATTCCCCGCTCCCGTTCCCGCTGGCGGCCTGCCCGCTCGGGGTTGAGATAAAGCCAGCATAGGGCGGCAATCACGTCGGAGCCGATCATCAGATGAATCAAAGCCGTCCAATTACCGGCGGTCTTTTGCAGGATCAATCCGCCAACCACCGGCATGACAAAGCCGGCCAGGTTGCCCAACATGTTCATCGTTGCCGCGACCGTCGCCGTGTAAGAGCCCCCGATCTCAACGCAAGCGTCCCACGAGATCGGCATGGTGAGGTCGCTGCACAGGCTGGCCCCGCCCATACACAGCATGGCGATCAACACCGTCTGCGTGTGGAGAAAGACGAACAGCAGGAGCGCAGCGCAAAGAAGGCCGAAGAAAGCGATTCGGCGGCGCGGCAACCGCACCGGAGCGATGCCGGTGAGCATCGACCCGAAGCCGCCGAAGAGCAAGGGAAGCACCGACAAAGCCGCCGCATGCCCTGCTGTCTGGCCTCGCCCCTCACGCAGATACGTCGGTAGCCAGGTGATGTAGAAGTACCAGGTAAAGGAAACACAAAAGTACTGCAGGCAAAGAATCATCACTTCGGGCGTAAGCAGTAAAGATAACCATTTCTTCTGCCCAGCATGGTGAGTCATCAGGACGCGCGAGGTTTCGAGCAGCTCCCTTTCGGCATCATTCACGGATGTGTGCTGCCTGGGATTGTCCTTGAACCAGAACCAGAAGATGACGCACCACACTAAACCCAGCCCGGCGAAGGCAACGAACGAATATCTCCAGCCGATGAGCCCGATCGCGGCCAGAACCAGCGGCGGGGTGAAGGCTCCGCCCCAGCGCGCGAAAGCCCACAGCATGCCCTGGGCAGTGACGCGTTCGCGCGCCGGCAGCCACATGCTGAGCATGCGGGTGAGGATGGGAAAACAACCTGCCTCGCCGGCTCCGAAGAGGAAACGAATGACCCAGAGCGAGATGAAGCTCCAGGCTGCTCCAGTGACAGCGGTAAAAAACGACCAGCCCAGGACGATCTGTAGCAAGACCCGCCGCACCCCGATCCTATCGCCCAGCAGGCCAATCGGAATCTCGAACAAGGCATAAGAAAGGCCAAAGGCGCCGAAGACCAGACCCATTTGTGCCTTATTGAGGTGGAGATCGTGGGAGATGGGCCCGGCGGCTTGCGAAATAGCAACCCGTTGGACGTAGGAGAGGATGGCCAGCCCGATTGCCAGCGCAACAATGCTGTACCGTGTTCGGCTCGCTTTCATCTCCAGGCCCCCGGTTCGCGGCGGAATCCGCCCGGTCAGGGTACCAGCAAGGAGCCATGCAGTGCGAGAGGTATGATCTTGGATGTGGCTATAAAAATTGATCTTTCTGGCAGGACGGCGGTGGTCACCGGAGCGAGCCGTGGGCTCGGCGAGGCGATGGCCAAGGCGCTATCGGAGGCGGGCGCACAAGTCGCCCTGGTGGCGCGTGATGTCAAGCGGCTGGAGGCAGTCCGCGATGCGATCGCAGAGCGGGGTGGGACAGCAGCCTTCTTTACCGGCGACGTGACACGGGAAGAGGATGTTGCAGGTGTGGCGAAAGCCGTACAGGAGCGCTTTGGGCATCCGCAAATCCTGATCAACAACGCAGGAACAAATCTCCGCAAAGATCTGGTCGATTTTTCTCTGGAGGAGTTTCGCGGCGTCGTGGACTCGAGTTTGATTTCCACTTTTCTCATGTGCCGCGCCTTCGTTCCGGGAATGAAGGGCACCGGGTACGGCCGGGTTCTGAATATGGCCTCCATCATGGGTCATGTCTCGCTGCCGGGACGCACACCCTATTCCTCCGGCAAAGCAGCGCTGCTCGGGCTTACGCGATCCCTTGCGCTGGAACTGGCTGCAGAAGGGATTACCGTCAACACCATTAGCCCGGGCCCGTTTGCCACGGACATGAACGCGGTTCTCTTTAACAATCCGGAGATAAATGCGACCTTCCTGGCCAACATGCCGGTGGGACGTTGGGGCAAGGTGGAAGAGATCGGCGCCCTGGCATGCTATCTCTGCTCGGACTTCGCAGGCTTCATGACCGGCAGCGACCTGATCATCGATGGCGGTTGGACA
>CAWBQE010000018.1:0-1080921 GCA_963790705.1 uncultured Acidobacteriaceae bacterium | reverse complement strand
ATCCTGCTGACCGAATCCGCCAGGCGGAGGAGGCAATACTGTCTCGCTCTTATCAACGATAGCTTCCAACAGTTTGACCGTTGATTCGCGGGCGGCGCCGCCAACGTCTCCGGTGCCGATATAGTGGTAGTCGGCGAAGACGCCGGTAACTTTGCCATCCAGATCGATACGCTTCACCCAATCCTGTTCCCACTCTCGCGGCCGTTCCAGGGAACGCAGCTGCGCCGGCGTGAGCTTCGCCTTTTCCTCGCTGGTCAATTGCGGCCGTGGCGGCGGTGGCCCGGGTTCCTGGCTGAGATCGGTGTAGACGCTGCTGCCATATCCTCCGGGGTTCAAGGCCGCGATCACACTCTTTCCGTCCGGGCCAATCCATAGGCCAACGTTGAATGGGATCCCTTCGGGCGTGTGTTCGGGCGAATCAGGGCCCGCCAATTTTCGGCGCCGGCTGCCAGGCTGCACTGAGCTTCTGGGTGGAGAATCCCTTCAGACCGGCGTGCGCGAGGATGCTGGGCAACGAGGCGGGGAATCCAAAGCAGTCCGGCAGCATGAACTCCGTGCTCGCCTTGCCAAAATCTTTGCGGTAGTAATCGTTGCCGTACAGGATCTGGCGAAAAATTCCTTCGGCGCTGGGGAGATTTACGTCGCCTTCTTCCACCGATGAGCCGGCTGGGAACCAGCGGCCTGCGGCGACATATTGCGTCAGCCTGGCGTAATCGTCGGGGAAGTACTCCTTCATCAGGCGGTAACGGTTTGAGCCGGTCCAGTTGAAGACGTAGTGGGGGTACTTATCGATGTAGTCGAAGTTCACCCGCATTGTCTTCAGCAGATATTCGCTGATGGTCTGCGGCATTTCCCAGCGCCATTGCGTATCGAGGTGAGCGTATGGCACGACAAACAGGGTCGGGTCTTTGGTGATATCCGGGGCCTTCATCGTTTGGCCCTCGAGCGAGGGCAGCAACGGGTAGGCGGCGAGAACGGGCAAAAGGCATCCAGTCATGGTTCGCAGCCGAACGGACCCTCTCATGGTTACGAGTAAATTGCGATAGCGCGTAGCTCCGATTCGCTTGCCCAATTCAGTGATGGTTTTTAACATTTGGCGCCCCCGGGGTTTTGGCCAACACGATTTCACCAGCCCGGAAATGAGACCTACCGAGGCTGGACGATTCTACAAAGTCGTTGCGTGGGAAGTCATTTCTCTGGCCTCCCTGAGTTTCACTCCCCCGGCACTAGCTGCCGCTTGCACAAAAAGTAAAAGGGAACCCCCGTACAGTGCTTCGTGTGCGGGAGTTCCCTTAGGTTCGCTACGCAGCTAGAAGCGATAACGCAAGCCGACTTGCAGAGTCCGCGGATTGCTGGTGGTCTTGGCGGTCACTTCCCCGAACTGGGCTGAAGTGGGAGTATAGTTCGGCGAAGACCAGTTGGGATGATTCGGGAAGTTGTACGCCTCCGCACGGAACTCGAAGCCATTCTCCCTGAAAATAGGGAAGGCCTTGATCATCGCGATATTCCAGTTCACCAGGCCAGGCGCAAAAATATTGTCGCGAATGCCTTTCTGCAGATTAAATGTCCCGGCGGGGGGCGCAGTCCAGAGAGGAGTTCCGTCTTGCGCTGTCGTAGCAAACCACTTCGGGCTGCTGGCGCCACCAGTAGAACCGGCAAATTTGCCTATATGCCTCACCCCGCCGTGCTGCACCCAGAACTGGCCCACAGACCCTGTTGGAATGTTGGGCGGTTGGCAGTTGAAGCTGCCTGACTCTCCAACTCCGGCATAGTCGTTGGCAACCCCAACGGAACAGGGGAGGCCGGTTTGGAATTGCGTGCTGCCGCTGATCTGCCAGCCACCCGCTACCTTGCCTAACAGGGTGTGCTGTCCCTTAAAGAAAGGCAGCACATAGAGGTAGTTCGCGATGAAAACCTTGCTTATATCGTACTCCGAAGGCCCCCAAAGATTGGATGTGTCGTAGGTATCGGGAACGATCGTATGGTAGTTGGAACCGTTATCCATGTCCTTGGACCAGGTGTAGGCAACTCCGAACATAGAACCGTCGCCGAATTGCCAATTCCATGCGGCTTGTAACGAATGGTAAGTCTCGCTCACCCCGCTTTGCGCTTGCTGAATGGCGGCGAAACCCCTATAGGGCCGGAGATAGTTCGGGTTGATGCCCGGGTTCCTGGTCAGCGAACCAACCGTGGGTTGGTTGATGTCAAACACATCCCAATTATGCAGACCGCGGGCGCCCACATAGGCGATCGACAGTGACGAGTGGCGCCCTGGAAGCTGCTGCTGGACGGTCACGTTCCAATTCCACCTTGTCGGGGGCACCAGGTTGGCGTTCATCGTAGTGAGCTGGATGGGAGGTTCTACTGTGGGAGTTAACCCCGCACCCGGGTCGTCGACGGAAATGTTATTGACCGACACCGTGGGCTGGAACGGAGAATTGCCGCCGGGGAAAATGTTGTCGATGATCCCCTTATTCTCTACAAATCTCCCACCCCCCATGCGGACCACGGTAGTTGGAAATAGCTGATAAGCGATGCCGAGACGTGGCAGAACCGCGGTCTTGGTGTGCACGTACCCTTTTGGCAGGTTGGGGGCAAACAGGCCGTTGCAGGGTTGGCCGGCACAGGCGTTATTGGCCGGATTCGCGGCAGGGACTCGATTGCCTGCAAGTGCAGAGCTGGGGAATTTACTAAGCCCGGGAATCACGATGCCGTTATAAGGATTGCCGGTACCCAGGGTGATAAGGCCCGTGGTTGGACTTTGCACTGGAACACTCGCCGGATTGAATGCGGCAGGATCGAAGTAGTCCGCATTGCCATCCTGCGCGTTCGGAGCAATGATGGTCGTGATGCGAAGACCATAATCCAGATTGAGTTTGTGAGTGACTTGCCAGTTGTCCTGGATAAACTCCTCAAACATCCTTCCGCGCCAGGTAGTGAATGCCTTGGTGCCAATCTCGGTATAGACGTCTGCCAAGCCAAGTGCCAGGTTGGCCAAGCCTACGCCAGAGGTACCGCCCAGGCCGGTCCGTGTGTCGGTGAAAAGGAACGTGCCGTTCTGGTTGCTGGCCCCCCCGGGAACCGTCGAGACATTGATCTGATCGTTGTCGTTTTCGCCCATACGGTCGAAGAAAAAGCCTCCCTTGACGGTGTGGTTCGCCCATACCTTGGTCAAGCTGTCGGATGCCGTATAAATGATCCCGGATGAGTGGGACGGATATGGCCCACCGGCAATGCTGGAGAAAGTGGGCAGGGTGGCGGTGGGAATTTTCTGCTCAGATGCTTTCGAGCCAGGCACGATATAGGCAAAATCGATTCCGAATGCTCCCCGATCATAGCCAGCTCCTCCCGGCGCGGCCTGGATATAGACGTCGTCGACGCTGACGCTGGTGTGGGCCTCGTTGATCATGGTGGGGCTGATCGTCCAGACCCAACCCACAGAGATTGTTTGGTTCGGGCGCTCGAAAATGATCGGAACCTGGGGGTTGCTCTGGTTGTAAGGGGAGAGCTGGTAGAACGAGTTGTCGGAGCGCCGAAACAAGAGGTGGTTGTTTTGCGTGATGAGAAAGTCGCCGTTGATTTGGCCTTTACGCTGATTTTCCGGGTTGGGGAGCGAGCCGGCATAGTTTTGCGATCCCTGTTGGAACCCGGGAGTGGGCAGAGGATAGGAGTTCATGATCCCGACGCCGTTTGGACTCAATTGTGCCGCCGGAATGACGTTACCAGGGTAAGGCACACAGGTTGCTGCACCGTACACTGGGCATGTACCCGGCACGTAGAGCTGTTTGCCACCCGCATAGTACGGATTACTCGGATTCAGCAGTTCACTAAAGTTGCCTTGGCGCATCAACGCGGTAGGCACCGTCATGTTTTGCGTGGCTGCAAAGCGGTAGCGAACCCAATCCTCGTTGACGAAGAAGAAGGCCTTGTCCCGCAATTTATCTAAGAAGGGCACCTTTGGGGCCCAGATAGGGCCGCCCACCAGAAATCCAAAATTGTTGTAAACAAAGGGCGAAGGAAAACGGGTTGCGGGGTTCAGGTTGCGCGACCAGGTGTTGGCGTTCATCGCCGAATTGCGCAGGTATTCGTACGCACCACCGTGAAAATTGGTGGTTCCACTCTTGCTCACGATGCGCACCTGGGCGCCGGATGCACCGCCATACTCCGCCGAGTAAGCGGCTGTGATCACTTGCATTTCCTGCACCGCGTCGACATTCACGCCGGCGATGATCTCTCCGTCGTCTCGGGTGCGAACCGCGGGAGCGCCATCGATGGTGTACAACGTATCCTGCGTGCGAGCCCCATTGATGTTGAAACTGTCCCCGCTATTGAAGGCGAAGTTAAAGTCGCCGAGGGTTGCCGTACTGGAGACGCCAGGCAGAAATTGTGTCATGTAGATGGGATTGCGGCCGTTCAACTCCATCTTTTGGATCTGCTCTCCGTTGATCTCGCTCTGTACCGCTGCAGACTGAGTCTGTAAGAGCGCGGCGGTGGCCGTCACTTCGACCGTCTGGGTAGCTGCTCCGAGCGTAAGCACTGCGTCGATCGAGATGGTGCTATTGGATGCCAGCACATTGTGTGTACTCTCGAACTTTTGAAAGCCTGTGGCCTCAGCCGTCATGGTGTACGACAGTCGGGCGGCAGGTTCGGGACCGCGTAATGGCCTGACCCATCCGTGGAAACCGTACGGCTTTCGCCGGTTCCCTCGTTCTTGATGGTTACTTTTGCATTGGGCACGACCGCCCCGGAGGAGTCCGTCACGAATCCGACGATGGAACCCACGTCATTTTGCGCCAACGCGGTTGCAGAACAGAATATCCAGAAGACAATCGTTAGCGCGGCAAGAGAATAGGAAATGCGCGCGCCGATGCCACCCCGAGATTTCGCCGCGGACGACCTGCTGAACATCCAACCTTGTGCGGACGCTTTAGTCCAACTTGGTGTGGATACCTGTGTCTGTTACTGGATGAATAAACTGTGACACGGCGGAAGGACGCGCATCAATAGCTGGAAGAATTCCAATCGTTAGACATGACAGGCCTCTCAAGAAAGACTTCAGTGGCCCAATGTTGGCGCTTCCACTAGGCGATTTGGAAGGGGTCTACCCTGTGTTTACACCGAGAGTTGACGGGTGGCACCGATGCGGTTTCTACTTCTTCCGGAATGTGTAGCACAGTTGGAAAATTCCGTAGACTTTCAATAAATTTTGCCAGGACAATAACTTAGCAAGTTTTACCGTTTCTTCTCGTGGATCTGTTACCCTTCCGTGCGTGGACGCTATGAACCAGAGCGACGTCTCACTACCAGATTTCGAGTCAGCTTCAAAAGATGCCGCCGTCAACGGTGATTTGCCAGCCGCCTCGGCATGGAAATCTGTTTCTAATCTGGCCACTGAGCCGCGCTGGCAGTTGGCTCAGCGCATCGTCGCCAGCCGCAGCTTTGCCAAGTCGGCTCTACTGTCCCGCTTCCTTCTCTATGTGTGTGAACGCGAGATTACTGGTAAGACCGCCGAGATCAGCGAACATCAGATTGGTGTTCACGTCTTCGGGCGGCGTCCGGGCTACCATCCCGGCGAAGACAATATCGTAAGAAACTATGCGCGGCAGCTGCGCAATCGTCTGGACCAATATTTCCTGGAAGAAGGCCGGGAGGAGGAGCTTCGCCTCAGCATTCCCCGGGGAAAATACGTTCCGGTCTATTCCCGCTAATCACTTTCAGGAGCGCCCATTGCTGGTAGTAACGGAGCGCGAAACGGATACGGGCAGCGTTTTGGAAACCGTGGCGCCTGCCGCGCCTGCCATGGTGTCTGTACAGCCCGGGCGTCGTCGCTGGCTTGTCCCTGGCTTGGGGGTCTTGGTGCTGCTCGCCTGTCTGGCAATTGCCTGGGCAGTCGCGCATCGCGTGTCCACAAATTCGGCGGATCCGTCGCACCGCTTGTGGGCAGGCCTCTTCGACAAGAGCCGCCCGACGCTCATTGTTCCGTCCGACGATGGAATCGTCATGATTCAGAACCTGACGGGTCATCTGGTTCCGTTGTCGGAATACATCGATCGCGACTATCTGTCTCTCAAGAGCCCCTACAACATCGATGAGCAGAACATGAGAGACCTGGACGCGCAGCGTTACACCAATGTTACAGATCTGAACGCGGTGATGAGATTCTCGCGTTTGCCGGAGGCAAATCAAGGTCAGCTCACGGTGCGCTACTCGCGCGATCTTCACATGGACGACCTTAAGGATGCGAACGTCATTCTTCTGGGGTCCAGTTTCTCCAATCCTTGGGCAGAGCTGTTCGAGAAAACGCTTAATTTCCAATTCGAATATCAGCCCCATCCGAATGCCTCGCATATCGTGAACAGGCACCCTCAGGCCGGAGAGCTCCCGGTCTACGAGAATGATGCGAACGGGCCCTCGCATCGTACCTATGCGGTCATCGGATTCGTTCCTAATCTCGACAACACGGGATGGGTCCTTCTGGCGGAAGGGCTGACGATGGCCGGAACCGAGGCGGCGATAGACACGCTCTTCGACCAGGTCGTGATGCGGCCGCTTCTGGGGCAGTTCAGCAATGCAGACGGTTCTCTTAACCCGTTCGAGATATTGATTGAGACCAGGAGCTTTGGTTCGGATTCGCCCCAAGCCAGCGTGGTGGCGACCCGGGTCTACAGAAAGCATTCCTGAAGCTGCCTTGCCGGCGACCCGCCATCGCGATTCATCCGTGTAAGATTCTTGCCAGTCGCAGTATCCGGCAAGCGGTGTGCCGTGACCATGCGACCTGGAGCCCCAACCTACTATGCAGCGTCGTGAATTTATCAAATCTGTGATTGCGCTGGGCGGCGGGCTCGCTGCCGGACAAGCGATCCTTCTCCCAGCAGGCGCCGGCGCCCGATGGGGAGGTCAAGCGCGTCCTGGTCATGTTCAAGTGTCACTTCGATGCCGGCTTCATTGACACGCAGGCGGCGGTAGTTCACCGGTACTTCACGGAGTTCTTTCCCCAGGCGATCCAGGTGGCCGAGGAAATGCGCCAATCTGGTTCGTGCCGCTACGTCTGGACGACCGGTTCATGGCTGCTCTACGAGTATCTCGAGCAGGCTACCCCCGACGATCGGCGGCGAATGGAGCATGCCATCTCCAGCGGCGACATTGCCTGGCATGCTCTTCCCTTTAATTGGCAAACCGAGCTGATGGATGAGTCGATGATCTCCGGAAGCATCGCTTTATCAAAGTCCCTGGACCGTCGATTTGGCCGAACCACGACCGGAGCCAAGATGACCGATGTGCCTGGTCACACGCGGGGGCTCATCGGTCCGTTGGCCGCTCAAGGCGTGAAGTTTCTTGACATCGGCGTGAATGGAGCGAGCACACCCGCCGAGGTGCCCCCCTTGTTTGTGTGGACCGATCTGCGAGGGGCGTCGCTGGTGGTTATGTACCACCACGAGTACGGCGCCGTCAGGCGAGTGCCAGGTTCGGATCTGGCAATTGCGATCGTCGTGCGAGATGACAACAGCGGCCCGCACAAACCTGAAGAGATCGTGCAGATCTGCGCCGATTTGAAGCGTCAATTCCCCAATGCGCAGGTGATCCCCACCAACCTCACTGAGATTGCGAACGCCGTCGACGCGTATCGGGCTAACTTGCCCGTGGTGAAGCAGGAGATTGGGGATACCTGGATCTACGGTATTGCCAGTGACCCTCTTAAGGTCGCAAGGTATCGTGAGGTCGCCCGGCTTCGTCAGACCTGGCTCGCGCAACAGAGCTTCCACATCGGCGACGCGACGGATCTGGCTCTGCTTCGCCACGTTCTTCTTGAGCCCGAGCACACCTGGGGCACCGACACCAAAACCTGGCTCGATTTCGACCACTACACCCCGCACGATCTGGCCGAGATGCTGCACACCAAGAACTACGAGGTGGTGCAGCACAGCTGGGTGGAAAAGCGCCAGGATCTTTTTGATGGAATAGCCACGCTGCCTGCGCCCCTACGTGATCAGGCGCTGGCCTCATTGCGCCAGCTCGAAGCCAAGCCGCCGCAGTTGTCGCATCCCTCCAGTCACCCCGGCGGCAAGGAAGTGGAGACGGCGCACTTCGTACTCGCGCTGGATCCGGGAACGGGAGCGATCAGTCGTCTGCGCAACAAAAAATCGGGGCGGGAATGGGCTTCTGCCGATCATCCTCTGGCACTCTTTTCCTACCAAACGCTTTCCCAGCAGGATTACGCGCGATTCTTTTCCAATTATGTGATCAGCAACGCCGATTGGGCGAAGAAGGATTTTGGAAAGCCCAACATTGAGCGTTTTGGGGCGGAAAGCCGCGACTGGTTGCCATCTTTGGCGGAGCTCCAGGTGGAGGAAGATGCGGAAGCCCATCATGTGCTTGCCCGTCTGGAGATCCGGGATCGTGAAGCACTGAAATCAGGACGAGCTGCCTTCCCCGAGACGATGTATTTGGAACTGTTGCTCCCCAAAGCAGAACCCGTGATCCACCTGAATTTCTACTGGTTTCAGAAGCCCGCCACGCGTCTGCCCGAAGCGCTCTGGCTGAGCTTTCATCCGATCGTCCCCAGCCAACAGGGCTGGATGATGGATAAATCGGGCGAGCAGGTGTCGCCCTTTGACGTGGTGTCCTCCGGCAATCGGCATATGCACGCCGTTTCCACGGGATTCGGCTACAGGGATGAGCAGCAGTCCTTCTTTGTGGAGACGCTGGATTCGCCGCTCATTGCGTTTGGGGAAAAATCGCCGCTAAATTTTTCCCGGGCACAACCCGATCTTTCCGGTGGCGTTCATTGCAATCTCTTCAACAACGCCTGGGGAACAAACTACATCATGTGGTTCGGCGAAGATATGCGCTTCCGCTTCGTTCTGCGTGCCTGACTGTGGCGATAGCGTGGAACTGAATGTGTCACATTCACAGCTTACTTGCCAATACCATAGGAGCGGTTTCACCCGTCAATTCGTTACACCGAAAAAGGGGAACTACAGAAGACTCCGAGGCTGCATCGGCTTACCATTTGCGGTTTTTCGACCAGCCAATCGCCTGCATCGCGTTATGGAGTAGCAGGTGCGTATTGGGCTTCTCCGTTGCCGAAGGACCAGTTTTCCTTTGTCACTTCCACCAGGCTGATGAAGATATCTTCCCGGCGCAGCTTCAGGCTTTCGTGCAGACCGTCGGCCACGGCTTTATAAAAACGCTGCTTCATCTCCACGGTTCGACCGCTATTCAGCGTGATCTGTACAAAGATGCATTCGTCGGATCGGTGAACACCAAGAAATTCCCGGTCAAACTGCAAGCCGAATTGGGGATGTTCGGTGATGATCTGGAAGAGATCGTCCTTGGGGGCGTTCATCACATCCGTCAACGCGCGGTAGATGATCTGGCCCACCTGTTTGCCGAACTCCAGTGATTTGCCTTCAGCAAGATCGATTCGAACGAGAGGCATGCTGTCTCCTTTGGTAACTACGTTAGTTTCGTGTTTTCGCCTTATTCAGCATCGCTAACGCAGCGAAAGCCCACCGTCCCGGAGCGATCATAACTGGGCGCCATCAGCAACAGCTTGCCGTGCTGATCATTACGGTACGCCTGGGGGAAATACCAGATTGAGCCCTGCGGCTGGTAGTAGCTTCCGCCTCTCAGAATGCCGGCCCGCGTATGTTCATCGACAAATTCGTCTGTCCATTGCCAAACGTTTCCCACCATGTCCATCACCCCGAAAGCACTCGCGCCAGCAGGGTGCGCATCAATGTTATCCGGCTGCGTCAGCGCCCGGCCCTTCACCGGAACCGGCACAGCGTTCGCCTCCCAGGCGTCGCCCCAGGGATAGATGCGCGATGGATTGCCGCCTTGGGCCGCATACTGCCATTCCCATTCGTGTGGCAGCCGTTTGCCGGCCCACTTGGCATATGCGCGCGCGTCTTCGAGCGAGACCCAGGTCACGGGCTTGTTGGCCCACCCCTGGGGATACGCGCCATCCTTCCAATCGCGTAGAAAGTTCAGAGCGTCGGCTGGTTGGTAATGGGTCGCGTCTATAAATTTTTTGAACTCCGCATTTGTTACCGGATACTTGTCCATGTAGAAGCGCGGGATCGTCATGCGGTGCTCATGAAAGCGGCGCGGCATATCCTCCCACGGATATTGCACATCGACGCCAATGTCGTTGAAGCCTTCGATTTCGATTCCCTGCACTTTGAAAATATAGTCGCCACCTGGAATCGCAACCATGCCCTCCGGGGCAGGCCCCGCCGCCTTGGCCGGCGCAATCGCAACCATTTGCTGCCCCAGAGTCTTCCACTGGTCGGCATACGACGACAGCGGCGTCGCCGTCATCGTCTTCATATGCGCCATCAGATCCTGCATCTTTGCATCTGGAGCAGCATGGGTAGCGAGGACCGCCGCGAAGCCATGTGCTTCGATGGCGAAGGCCAGGACCGCCTCGCTCCCCTCCCGCTCCGGCGTGAGCTCAACGCCGTGGTAGAGGTCGAAGTAGCGAACGCCGTCTTCCGCGGGAACAGAGATCTCGCGTCCGCTCACGTCATACTCGTTACGGTTCACCATGGTCCAGACCGTCTGACCGCTCAGCGGCCAGCGGCTGGCAAAGACGCCGTAGCGATGGGTTGGGTAATAGGGTTCCCAGCCAGGGCTGGTAAGAAAGGGAGCTACGCCGCGCTCCAGCGTGGCCATGCGGCGTGTCGCTTCCCCGTCACGCTCCGTGATGCCGTTCCAGATGCCCCAGATGTTCTCCCAGCTTTCCCAGCCCACTCCGTTGAAGAAAGCGAACTGCAGGTCATCGGTTTTGTTCCGCGCCCAGCGATGGGAGATGTTCACCATGTGGCGGGTCTCCAGCCACTTATATTTATCGACCTCGGGCACAAAGGGGAATTGATACTGCCCCCACGTCATCACGTTCCAGGCCAGAGCCTCGTCGGCGGGTCCCCCCTCGGGCTCGAAGGCCAGGGTATGGCCCACGCGGTCTGAGGCCAGCGAGAACGCCAGCGGCACGCCATCCTGCGTATCGCCGTTGACGCCGTCAGCATCGATTGCTTTCATGGTTTCCGCAATGGCCTGCGGCCAGGGCTCGCCGGGATCACGGGTGCCTTGATCCCACATCATCATAGGGAATAGGACGCGCACGCCGCGGCGATGAAAGTCGCCCACCATCTTGCGCACGCCTTCCAGGCCCCCCGGCATGGAGCGGATCATGTCGTGCTGGTTGCGGTCATCGATGCCCATGTTAGGGTAGGTTGGCCAGATGAGGACGGCATCGATGCCTCCATAGCGCTTCTCCAGGTCGTCGAGATAGCGATCCACCGTGTATTTGCCCGCTACGGGATCGTAGAAATAGCGGTCCTGCACCATCATCTGCGGTTGCATGAAACTCGATTGCGTCCACAGCAGTTGCGGCATCTGGTAGCGCGCATCGTCGTAGCCGATGCGGATACGGCGCTCCGCACGCCAGTGGGTAACATCGTTCAACCATTCCTGGTGCGTGGTCTCAGTGCACGGCGTGTATCCACCCACCCAAGCGCCCCGCATCGTAAGACATTCCGGAGACGGGATCTGTTGGCCTTTGGGTTGGATACTTCGTGTCTTGGGCCCCCGCTGCCAGCAAGGCGATTCCGAATGCCGCGGCCAGACCGACATCTTTCGTCTTCACCGGTTTCTCCTTAGGTGAGCGGTGTACGCAGGAAAATCAGGGCTTCCTGGCGAAGTTAATCACAAGCGTGACGGAGCAGCAAACAGGGCTAACGCCTTCGCGCAATTTTTCCAGCCACGCAAGGGGTTCAACGCTTCCGCAGCTCGCCGCCAGGCGTAAGGCACTCTGCGTGATATCGAACACGATGTCGGAGCTCTCAAAGGCCGGTGTTGATAATACCGTCTCGTTGATCTCGAGATCGACGAAGCCTGTCTCTTCTAAGAGGTTTCTAAGATCGCGCCCGATGCGGGGGTTGCGGATATCGTGACTCCAGAGTTGAGCGACTTGCCGGGCGACGGGGTGCTCGGTGTCACCCAACGAGGAGGCCTCGATGGCGAACGTCCCCCAGTCGGGATCGGCACAGACCAACCTGCCGCCCGGCCTCATCGCGCGGAAGATCTCGCTCAGGACCGCTTGCGGCCGCTCCACATGCTGTAGTGTCCGGTCTACCTTGAAGGCGTGGAGAGAGCCGCCCGCAAAAGGCAGCTTCTGGATATCCGCTTGAATGAATTCGACGGCCGGAAAGCCCTCGCTCGCTGTGCGGGCGGATTCAAGCAGCGTCAGGCTCGCGTCTACACCGATTGCCCGCCCCTCCGGCGCCACCAACTTAGACAGGCGCCGAACATCAAAGCCCAGTCCGCAACCAAGGTCGGCGACGAGGGAGCCGCGCTGCGGCTTCATCATCTCCAGGATTGTGGTCTTGTATTGCTGAAAATCGGGTAGCCCATCCATGTACGCCAGGCAGCGCGCCATCTTGCCCACGGCGGCGGCGTCCACGTTGCGGAAACCTCGCGCCAGGTAATCTTCGGCCTGTTCATTGGCACGCTTCATGCGCGGGAGCCCCCTTATCCGTCTTTCATTTCCTTGGCACGCAGCAAGCAACTGCTCCATCGTGTGGGGAGGGTCACCCGCCTCCAGCATGGCGCGGAAAACGCGATAGGGATCGGTCCTGGAACCCGACTTACGCAAAGTACGTTCGTCATTCACCCACGCGTTAATGCAATTTGTCCGCGCGTTTGGCCAGCTTTGTATCCAGCGGCCGGATGTCCTGAGGGCGCGCGCGATGTCTTGTGCGAGAAAAGCGAGAAACGACGTCATCACGGGATCCGTTGTCTCATGCCCTTCAGTTTCCGCCAAAACCAACATCCGTCCGGGAGCAATGATATGAGCTCTCACTTCACCGTTGAACTCCAGATGATTCTTGAAGAGGGCACCTTCGAAACGAAATCCAGATGATTTGCCCGTCTTGGTTTGCTTCCCTCGGTATTCGGTTCCGGCGGTCTGGCTGGCGATGGCCGGCTTTTTCTTCCTCGGTGTCGGCATTTGTCCCTCGATATGGATGTTGACACAATTGTAAGAACGCCAGGTGGTCTCAGTGAAAAGCCGAGGGGAGCGCGCCCGCAATCCGGTTCATCAGCAAATCCGGTAAACAGCCCAGGACCACCACCAGCGCGGCAGTTGCCCATAAAGCGATGCGAGTGGTCACCGGCACGCGGATGACTGCTGCGCCCGCCATCGGTTCAGCGACGTAGGCCTGTTTGAGAACCCTCAGATAGTAGTAAAACGAAACCACGCTCATAGCTAGCGCCAACAGTACCAGCCACAACAAAGCAAAATGGTCCGCTATGTTCAGAGCCGAAATGAAGAGATAGAACTTGCCAAAGAAACCTGCAAGCGGAGGGATGCCTGCCAGAGAGAGCAAGAAGATCAGCAGGCAAAACGCCACATCAGGAGCACGCTTACCCAGGCCGGCGAAGTCCGCGATGGTGTCCACCTTTTCACTCTCCAACGCAGCGAGCACGCCAAACGCGCCCACGGTCGCCAAGGCGTACGTGATGACGTAATACACCATCGCCACCAAACTTTGCCGGCTGTGTACCACCAGCGCAATCAACATATACCCCGCATGACCGATCGCCGAATAGGCCAGCAGCCGCCTTACACTGGTTTGTGCAATCGCCGCCAGGTTGCCCCAGAGCATCGATACCACGGCGACCAACGCGATCACAGGCGCCCATCCCGCGGTGTAACCTCGCCACGCGGCATTGCCCGCCGCCCCCATCAGCCCCAGATGGAAGAACACAAACAAGGCGAAGAAACTGGCAACCTTTGAACTCGATGCGACCAGTGCGGCGCTCCAGGTCGGCGCTCCCTGGTAAACCTCCGGAGCCCACATGTGGAAGGGCGCGGCTGCAATCTTGAAGCCCAATCCAGCCACCACCATGACGATGGCAATCGTCAACAGCGGATCGCCCGGCGAAGCGTTGACTGCGGCGGCGATGCCTTGCAGCGCGAGCGAGCCAGAGAGGCCGTAGAGCAGGCTGAAGCCGAAGAGCAGGATCCCCGCCGACATTCCGCCAAAAAGAAAATACTTGAGCCCGGCCTCCGCGGATGGCCGGCTCTCCTTATCAAACGCGGTAAGGATGTAAAGCGAAAGACTCAGAAACTCAATGGTGATGAAGATGACCAACAGGTTCTGCGTGCTCACCAGCAACATCATCGCGGTGGTGGCAAACAAGATCAGCGCACAATATTCACCCACGTGGGTGGTGAAGCGCGCAGAGGCGACCAGGAGAAGAACAAGAATTGCCAGTACGAGGAGGGCTATCTGGACCAGCTGCGTAAGCGGATTGACCACCAGCATTCCCGCCGGCAAGCTGCCTTGGGCAGGGAATTTCACCAGCACTCCCAGCGCGATCGCGCATCCGATGCCGGACGCGACCGACGCGAAACGGAAGCGGATCGCAAGCGCCGCCCGGCGCAGGAAGCCGAGATCCAGTATCAGGACCAGGAGCCCCGCCAGCGCGACCACGATCTCGGGCGCCGTCAAGCGCAGAAGTTCTGTCATCTCCACGCACCCTGGCGAAGCTGCTCAAAGAGTGGCCCATTGAGGCTGGGCAGAATCAGGTCCATCAGCAACCTGGGATAGAGACCCAGCGCAATCGTGCTGGCCAGCAGCAGGCATGCTCCAAGCCGTTCGGGCATGGTGATCGGAGGCAGCGCTTGCTCCGTAGTCTCCTCGCTGCCGCCAAAGAAAGTAGCCTGCAGCGCGCGCCACGAAAAGGCGATACCGATCAGGATGCCCAACCCTGCAACGCAGCACATCCACGGAAACGCCCGCCAGCTGCCGATCAGCACCTGCAACTCAGCAATAAAGCCGCTGAATCCGGGGAGGCCGACGGAGGCCATGAAGGCAAGGACAAACGTCACTGCCGCAAAGGGAATCAGGCGAGCGAGCGGAATACGCGACAGCTCCGCCAAGTCACGCGTGTGAGTGCGGTCATAGACCATGCGCCCCACCACCGCAAACAGCAGTCCGGCGATGATGCCGTGGGAGAACATCTGGTAAACGGCGCCCGAAAGGCCAATCTGGTTCAGCGTCATCAGGCCCAGCAGGACAAACCCCATGTGGCTAACACTGGAGTAGCCGACAACAAACTTGAGATCCTTCTGTACCAGGGCGATGGTTGCGCCGTAGACGATGCCGATCAGCGCGAGCACTGCGAAGACCTGCTGCCACGACCCGAAGCCGAGCACATGAAAGCCCCACGGATCAAGGCCGCGCGGAAAAAGCATCATCGCTACCCGCAGGCATCCGTAGGCGCCGAGCTTCATCACCACGCCGGCCAACAACATCGAAGCGGCGGTTGGGGCGGCTGCGTGACCGGTGGGCGCCCAGGTATGGAAGGGCCACATGCCCGCAAGCACGGCGAAGCCCACGAAGACCAGGGGGAAGGCCCACATCTGAAAATGTACCGGGAACGCGAAGTGCGCCAGCACCTCCAGGTTCAGCGTTCGCTGGCCGGCGACCACGTATGCAGCAGCCATTCCGCCAAGCACCAGGGCGCTGCCGGCAAACGAGTAGAGCACCAGCTTCATGGCGGCATATTCCTTGCGCGTCGATCCCCAGATGGCGATGAGAAAATACTTGGGAATAATCGCAATCTCGTAAAAGACAAAGAGCTGAAAAAGATCGAAGCTGAGAAAGACTCCATACACGGCGCCAATCAGCACCAGGTAGAGCGCGAAAAAATCCTTCACCCGGCGTTCGATATTCCAGGAAAAAAGTATGCCCGCGACCGCTGCAATCCCGGTCAGCAGAACCAGCGTCAGACTGATGCCATCGGCGGCCAGGTGATATTCAATGCCCAGTTGCGGGATCCACGGCGTTTTCACAATGGTGATCAGTTGGCCGGATCGATTCTGCAGCACAGCCACGATCGCAATCCCTAGCCCGGCCAGCCCCGTGAGCAGGGCGGTGAAGCGGGTAACGGCCGGGTTTTTCGCCGGCGTGAGTGTAACCGCAACTGCGCCAAGAAAGGAGAGGTAAATCGTCCAGGCAAGCATGGTCAGTACCTCACCTGCGCGACAAACTGCAACACCGTGCCTTGCAGCATGCCGCTGATCAGTTGCGGGTAGAGTCCAACCACGAACATCAGCACAATGGCGGGAGCGAGCATGCACCGTTCGGCCAGTGTCAGGTCCGGCATACCCGCCCAACGCTCACCCAGTGGGCCGGAGAAAACACGCTGCAGAAGGGTGAGCAGGAAAACGGCCGTCATCAGTAGGCCGAGCAACGCCAGCGCTGCCGCCCACCAGGTCAGTGGGAACACACCTTTAAAGATGAGAAATTCTCCCGGGAAGCCAATCAGCCCGGGTAAACCCAGCGAGGCGAAGAGAGCGATCCCCATCAGCCCGCTGAATACCGGCATGACGCGGCGCAGGCCGCCAAAATCGTTCAGGCCGAGCAGGCCGCCACTGCGCCTTTCGAGCAGCGCCAGGAACCAGAAGAGCGCCGCTGCCGTAAGGCCGTGGCTGAACAGCTGCAGCATCACCCCGGTGAGCGCTGCAGCCTTCGCGCTCACCAGGCTCGGCTCCGCGCCGGTAGAGCCGGCTACGGCCACGATGCCAAGGATGCAGTATCCCAGGTGGTTGATCGAGGAGTGGGCAAACATCCTCCTCAAGTCCGTTTGCGCCCATGCGGTAAACGCGGGCAATACGACGGTGGCGATCGCCAACCACAGAAGAATCGTGCGGGCGCGCCACATCTGTTCGGGGAAGATGGGAAGCAGGATTCGGAGGAAGCCGTATACGCCCATCTTCGACAGCGCGCCGGTCAGCACCATGGTCGTCTCTGGCGGCGCTTCCGCATAGGCCGAAGGCAGCCAACCGTGAAAGGGAACTATCGGCGTCTTGACCGCGAAGCCCAGGAAGGCTCCACAAAACAGGAACATGGTGATGTGGCCGCTGTCCCACTGATACCAATGCAGGTTTTGCGCTATGTCGGCTGCGAGCTGGCCGGTTTGCGCCATCTGGGTCAGCTCGATAAAGTCGAAGCTGCCACTAGCGAGAAATATGGCCAGGAACGCCAGCAGCAAAGTGATGCTGCCTACCATGGTGTACACAAAGAACTGGGTCGCCGCGCGCGCGCGTCCTGAGCCGCCCCAGAGACGGATCAGGAAGAACGCCGGAATCAGGCTCAGCTCCCAGTAGAGGAACCAGTGAAGAAAATTAAGCGCAGTATAAGTGCCGAATAGACCCGTCTCCAGGAAGAGCAGCAGAGAAAAGTAAACGGGTCCCTGTTTTGGGTTGCTCCACGAGGCCGCGATCGACATGAGCACGACGATCGAGGAGACAGCCAGCATCACCAGGCTAAGACCGTCGAGGCCGACGTGGTACTGAAGCCCAATCGAGGGCTCCCACCCATGCCATTCCTGAAGCTGCATCCCTTGCACTGCGGGCTGGAAGAGTCGCCACAGCACACAGGTATATGCAACCGCTGCGGTGGCGAAGGTCGCTGCTGCCAGGCGCGCAGCCGAACGGCTGACTCGTCCCAGCAGGAGCACGGCGAGCGCTCCTGCCAAGGGAAGCAGGGTCAGCAGGCTGATAAAAGGGAAGCCGATGGGGTGGAAGCTATTCATCCCCTGTGTCCCAGCAGTAGAAAGAGAGCCAGTGCTGCCACCGCGGCCCCTAACAAGCGCAGATAGTTTTGGATGCGTCCATCCTGCAAGCGCGCCAGCAGCCGGCCGCCATCGGCCACGCCGTTGCATCCCTCATCAAAGCCCTTGTTCACGATCCATCGATCGAGGGAGAAATCGATCCAGCCGAGCCCCTTGGTCAAGCCCGCCACAGCGACCGGGATGCCGCTCCAAACCCATCGATCGAGCCAGTTCGCGATCTTCGCGATCCACCAGGCTAGCCGTTGGATCGTCAGCGCGTAAAGCTGGTCGATGTACAGGCCCTTCCGCAGCGCGTGAAAGAGCGCCGGCTGCAGCCGCTCCAAAGCATCCGCATCGGCAGCTCGCTTGATCGGCCTGTGCCCATACATCCACCAGCCCAGCCCTAAGCCGGCGAAGACAAGCAAGGACGAGGCCAGCATCAGCTGCGGCAATCCGTCCTCCATCAGTTGCCGGAAGTCCAGGCCGGCAGACTTCAAGTTCAGAAAGGCTTGCAACCATGGCCATGCCGGAGTTCCGATGAAGCCCAGCAGGACCGCAAAGAGCGCCAGCAGCACCAGAGGTATCGTCATGGCCGCCGGGCTTTCGTGAGCGGCATCATGGGGATCCGACACCGCAGCCTCCGATGGGGCAATGGGATCCGGCGTTGGATCCTTGCGCCGCTTGCCGAAAAAAACGTAGCAGACCTGGCGGGTCATGTAGAACGCCGTGAGCAATGCACCGATTGAGCCAAGATAAAAGGGCACACGTGAGCTGTTCCACCCGTAAGCGGCATGCAGGATCGCGTCTTTGCTCCAAAACCCGGAGAAGAATAAAGGAAAGCCGCACAATGCCAGGGTGCCCACCGCGTAGGTGGCAAAGGTTACCGGCATCCACTTGCGCAGGCCGCCCATTTCGCGAATGTCCTGCTCTCCCATGCAACCGTGGATCACCGATCCGGCGCCAAGAAAGAGGAGTGCTTTGAAAAATGCATGGGCGATCAGGTGGAAGACGCCGACCGCGACCCCACCGACGCCGAGCCCGATCATCATGTAGCCGAGCTGCGAGACGGTTGAGTAGGCCAGAATGCGTTTGATATCGTCCTGGGCTACGGCCACCACTGCGGCGAAGATGGCGGTCAGGGCGCCCACCCAGGCAATCACCTGCAACGCCGCGCTTCCTGGCACGCTCATCAGGGGATACACGCGCGCCACCAGGTAGACGCCCGCCGCGACCATGGTCGCAGCGTGAATCAGCGCGCTCACCGGCGTCGGGCCTTCCATCGCGTCCGGTAGCCAGACATGCAGCGGCAACTGGCCCGATTTACCCACCGCTCCGCAGAAGATCAAGAGCGCAATGCCGGTTGCCTGCGTCGCCAGTAACGACAGTGCAGGGTGCTCCATGCATCCTGCGCCGTGGTCGTAAAAGAGCAGCGTCCCCGTTTGGCCGTAGAGCCAAACCATGCCCAGCAGCAGGCCCAGGTCCCCGATCCGGGTGGTGATGAAGGCCTTCTTGGCTGCTGCAGCCGCTGCGGGCCTCTCATACCAGAAACCGATCAGCAGGTACGATGTGAGCCCCACCACCTCCCAACACATAAACAGCAGCAGTAGGCTATTAGCGATCAGCAGACCCAGCATGGCCCCGGCAAAAAGAGAGAGGAAGCAAAAAAACCGGGTGAAGTTTTCGTCGTGGTGCATATACGCCACGCTGTAAATGAAAATCAGCAGGCTGACGAAGGTCACCATCACCAGCATGACCGCTGCCAGCGGGTCCAACATCCATCCCAGCTTCACCCATTCCGATCCAAATTGCATCCAGGGGAAATTGATGAATATCCGCTCCGGCTGCCCCAACAGATGAACAAAGGCAACCATCGCAAGCACAAACGAAAGACTGATGGACGTGATCGCGATGCCGGCGGCGAATCTGCGCTGCTCCCGTTTGAGGAGCGCACCGATGCCGGCGGCCAGCAGGGGTAGCACTGGAATCAACCAAAGATAGCGAACGATCCAGACGGAGGAGGCCATAGGCAGACTTACTGCGCCCTCCACTCTGGGCTCTTCCAGTTAAACCACAGCCAAAGGAGATGGACTGGGTGCCCCACGTTCGCCAACCTGCCCCGGCTTGCCGTGGGAGCGTACCTGGGCCGTAAACGACTGGGCGAAGCCCGACGATCGCTTTCCGCTCTTTCCTGCACCCAGGGTCTGCTGGCGCGTGGAAATCGTCACCGGCCGCCCCCAGTGAGCTGGCTTAGATCCGTAGTTTTCGCATGCCGGTAGACGGCGAGAATGAGAGCCAGGCCAACCGCTGCTTCCGCTGCCGCGACGCCGATCGAGAAGAGCACGAAGATCATGCCCGTCATCGCTCCAGCGTGAGGACCGAAGCGCCAAAAGGCAACGAAGTTGATGTTGGCCGCGTTCAGCATCAGCTCAATGCCAACCAGCACCAGGATGGTGTTCCTACGCGTCAACGCCCCCGCAAGACCCACCGCGAACAACATGGAGGAAACCAGCAAACACGCAGCCAAACCCGTCATCGCTGGTTCTCCTTCATGGCAACAATCACTGCTCCTATAAGCGCTGCCGTAAGCATCAGCCCGATCACTTCCAGGGGCAGCACATAGCTTTCCATGAGAGCCGTTCCCAACTGCCGAATGGTGGCTTGGGGTGCGGGCGCCCCGCTCGAATGGATTGCAGAGCTATGCAAGACTGCCCAGGCAAGGATGGCAAACAGGGCTATTGCTACGATCAGGCCGGTAATCGGCCACCGCGCTGCGGACAATGGCGGGGACTCGCTATCCCCGCCGCGGGTGAGGAGGATGACAAAGACGATCAGCACCGCGATTGCGCCCACGTAGACCAGTAATTGGGCCAGACCGAGGAACTGAGCTCCCAAGCAAAGGTAGAGAGCGCCGATGCCGGCAAATGCAACCGCCAGCGCCAGTGCGCAATGCACCAGGCCGCGGAACAGCATCGCGGCGGACGCCCCCACCAAGGTCACTGCGGCAAGAATAAGGAACGGTACGGTCATTTCCCTCATTCGGCAAAACGATAGGTCCGTTTCGCGATCTTGTTTCTGGTCTCGACGCCACGGGCCAACAATATATAAGCAACTGCGATAAACACGATGCTAACCAGCCAACGGATCACGCCCTGGGGAAGAAAACGCCACGCCCCGGCCGACACCACGACCACCAGCGCCATGGGCAACATAAACTTCCAGGCAAAGTTCATCAACTGATCCATGCGCAGGCGGGGCAAGGTGCCGCGCACCCAGATGAAACCGACGATGAGGCCCAGCAGCTTGGCGAAGAACCATATCCAGGAGGGCACCCAGGTCAGAAAAGGCAGGGGCGCCGACCATCCACCCAGAAACAGGGTGATGCCCAGACCGCTGATGGCAAACATGCCCAGGTATTCCCCCAGGAAGAAGAGGGCGAACTTGAAGCCGGAGTACTCAATGTAGTATCCGGCAATGATCTCGGACTCTCCCTCCGGCAGGTCAAAGGGAGAACGATTGGTCTCCGCCGTAGCCGCGATCATAAAGAGTATGAATCCGGCGAAGCCCCACGGCGTAAGCACATACCAGTGGGGGAAGATTCCTGAAAAGCCCGCTTGCTTCTCCACGATCTCCACCGTCGACAGCGAACCGGCCGCCATGATGACGGCAATGGAGGAGAGCAGCAGCGGCACCTCGTAGCTGATCATCTGGGCCACTGCCCGCATGGCGCCGAGCAGGGAATACTTGTTGCGGCTCGACCACCCCGCCATAAAGACGGATAGCTCGGAAATGGCCCCAATGGCGAAGAAGAACAGGACTCCTGAGTCCAGGTTGGCAGCGATCATGTTCCGGCCGATAGGCAGAACCGCGTAGGGCAGAAAAGCGACCGCTAACAAGACCAGGGGTGCAAGAAAATGAACCGTGTGGTCAGCCGAAGCGGGAACAATGTCTTCCTTGGTCAGTGACTTCAGGGCATCGGCCATGGGTTGCAGGATGCCGTAAAATCCCACCCGGTTGGGGCCGTAACGGTTCTGAATTCTGCCCAGGCCCTTGCGTTCCAGAACCGTAGTCAACGCAAACAGGACGGGAAAGACGAGCAGGATGGGAATAATGGTGAGCAGAATCGAGACCCCCGGCCGAATCACTGCCGGGGAGTAGCCGAGGAGCCATTGCTTTAGCAGGACAAAGACCTGGTCCAGCATTATTTGGTCACCGCGGGTTGCTGCTTCTTGGCCTCGGCCTGCGCCTTCTCTTCTTCTCGCCTGGCCTCAACCTCAGCCGCTTCTGTCGGGTGGATAGCCAGGTAGTGCTCATTGGGCCGCGCCAGTTTTTCCTTGGTCCATAAGAGGCCGCCAAAGCGGTCGTCTGTGCTTAGCTCGAATTCGTTGTCCATGCGGATGGCGTCGAAGGGGCATACCTCTACGCAGATCTGGCAGCTCATGCAAACCGATACGTCGATATCGAAGACCGCGGGATAAAACTGCTGCTTACCGACAAAGTCAGGCTTTTTGTCTTTGCTCTTTTCGATGGTGATGCATCTTGGCGGGCACTCTTTCTCGCAAATCTGGCAGGCCACGCAGCGCAGCCCTTCTTCCGCGTCCGTGCCATCGTAAATGAGAAAAGGGAAGTTGCGCGCTGCCTCCGCTACCGGCAGCCGCTCTTCAGGAAACTGCACCGTTACCAGCCGCTCTTTATCGACAAAGCTGCCGAGAAAGTTCCGCGCGGTTTCCGCTAACCCTTTGACAATCCCTACGCCAAACATAACCTTGTGCCCTCGCTCTGCATACTTAAGGCGCCTTTACAGCTGAGATCTACGGCACGGCTGAACAGTTTGCGGAAAAAGTCCCCAGAGCTGGAAAGCAATGCCGCAGGGGCTAAAGCCCGTCGTATTCTCAATCGTTTACGGCCCGATTAAAGTCGTGCCCTGATACAAAGCATGAGTCTTTCCGCACGCCTGTAAAGCCGTGCCCTTCGTCTCCCCAGCATCTGAAGTTTGCTCACCGGTCGACTTCTCCCATAACGATGTCAATGCTCCCCAGGATCACCACCACATCAGCGATGTTGTGACCCAGGCACATATCCTCGAGCACCGTAAGGTTGATCAGACTCGGCGGCCGCACCCGGTAACGATACGGATTGGGCGTGCCGTCGCTGATTAAATAGAAACCGAGCTCTCCCTTAGGCGATTCAATCCGCGCGTAGGCTTCGCCTACCTTGGGCCGTAAACCACGCACCCTGGTCTTAGGATCCATAATCAGCCCCGCAGGGATGTCACGGAGAGCCTGCTCCAGAATCTTGAGCGACTCCCGAATTTCCAGCACCCGCATCATGTAGCGGTCGAAGACGTCTCCATGCTCGCCCAGCGGCACGCGAAATGCGAAGCGGTCGTAAATGCCGTAGTGGTCGACTTTGCGTATGTCATAATTCACCCCGCTGGCGCGCAGGCCCGGGCCGGTAACGCCCGCATTGATTGCCAGCTCGCGGGGCAGCACGCCCACTCCCTGGGTGCGCGCCATGAGGATTTCATTTCCCGTCAGCAGCGCTTCGAACTCGTCCAGGAATCCGTTAAACCCGGCCACCAGCTTCGCCGCCTGGTTAAGCCACTCGGCGGAGCAATCCACGCGCACTCCGCCGAAGCGCATGTAGTTGCACATCATGCGCGCGCCGCTTAAGGATTCGAATAGATCCAACACCTTTTCACGTTCGCGAAAGGCATACATCAACGGGGTGCCGCTGGCTCCCATATCCTGCAGCAGAAAACCCGCCATGCCGGCGTGATTCTGCAGCCGGGTCAGCTCGGCGACGATCACCCGGATATACTCGGCGCGCTCCGGCACCGTGATGCCGGCCAGCGTCTCCACCGCCAGGGCATATCCCCAGTTATTGGTCATGGAGCAGAGATAGTCCAACCGATCGGTGTAGGGAATGGCGGCAAGGTAGCTGGCTGCCTCGGCGATCTTTTCGTGGTTCCGGTGCAGGTAGCCGAAGACCGGCTTCAGGCGCACGACGCGCTCGCCATCCAGGCGAACATCCATGCGGAAGACGCCGTGGGTCGATGGGTGCTGCGGCCCCATCGAAATCTCCATTAGCTCGCTCTGTTCGGCCTCGGAGGGCACTACCTGGGTCATCGCTCCCTCAGTATTTCCAAGTCATCGTCGTCGGGCGGAGGAACATAGTCTTTACGCATGGGGTGGTCCGTAAAGCCCTCCCACATGAGGATGCGCCGCAGATCCGGATGCCCGTCAAAAACAATGCCGTACAGGTCGAAAGCCTCTCGCTCCTGGAATTCGGCGCTCCTCCAAATCGGAGTTAAAGACGGCAGGGTAACGTCGTCGGTCCGGTTCGTGGTGCGCATCCGCAACACCACCGGCCCTTCTTTCCTGGCCATGGAAAAGAGGTGGTAGACCACTTCCAGGTAGCCCGGAATGGTGGTCTTTCTTGTCTCCTCTATCTCCTTTTCGACTCCGTCGACCACTTGCTTAGCCTTGACCTTTCTCCGTCTTCTCGCGATCCGGCCAATCCACCGCAGTTACGTTGGAGCAAAAATCGAGTTGAAGATCGTCGCGCAGCAGCCTGGCCGCTTCCAGTCCGTGTTGGCGATCGATGAGCAGCGAGTTCTGGGCGGAGGGGCTGCCATTGATGACAATCTCCACCTGGCAAGCCGGAATGGCCGCCTGCAACCGGCTGCTGATTGCTTCCAATGTCATCCCTGCAGCACCTTCAGTGGATTACGAAATATCTCGTCGTTCTGCGGTGGCTCGAGTCCGTGCTCGCCAAACTCCGGCACGGGAAACTCGCTGGGCAGGTCTTGCTGCAGATGCCTTGGTCTCGACTCCCCCGTAAGGTGTTGGCCGCTGATCTTCTCTTGCAAAGTCATGAAAGCGTGAATCAGGGCCTCAGGCCGCGGGGGACAACCGGGAATGTGCACATCGACCGGGATGTAGCGGTCGATCCCCTTGAGCACGTTGTAGCCATCGCGAAAGGGCCCACCGGAAATGGCGCATGCCCCCATGGCGATCACGTATTTCGGCTCCGGCATCTGGTTGTAGAGACGAACCACCTGGGGAGCCATCTTTTTGGTCACCGTTCCGGAGACGATCATCAGGTCAGCCTGCCGCGGCGAGGGCCGGAAGACTTCAGCGCCGAAACGAGCCAGATCGTAGCGCGCCATGGTGGTCGCGATCATCTCGATGGCGCAGCATGCCAGGCCGAAGGTGAGCGGCCAAACAGAGTTCTTGCGGCCCCAGTTATACAGCTCTTCGAAAGAGGTGGCGAAGATTCCGTGCTTGCTTAATTCGGTCTTTAGATCCTGGTCCATAGAAACCTCACTAGCTCCACGTCAACACCCCTTTTTGGCAGGCCCAGACCAGACCCTCCACCAGCAAGAGCAGGAAAACCAGCATAGCCAGGCAAGCCGCCAGCGAAAGTCCGGAGAAGGCCGCGGCAAACGGCAGCAGAAAGACGGCCTCCACATCGAAGATTAGAAAAACGATGGCGTACAAATAATAGGAGACGTCCAACCGCATCCACGCGTCGCCCTTGGCTTCGAGTCCGCATTCATAGGTTGCATTTTTCTGTAGACCCGGCTTGGCCGGGGACACGAACTTCGCCCACAACCAGGCCAGCGAAAGCGGGATTGCTCCAAAAACAACCGCTGCGGCCAGCAGCGCGACAATAGTGGCCCAGGGGTGCTCGACCGGAGCTATCGGAAGACTCTTACCCATTCCTCACCGTGGTTGTTGGTTGAAATCCGCAGTAAGCCAAATCTCCTCCGTGGTTTACCGCTAACGTTTCGACGTTTCCCAGGAAGAATTATTCTCGCAAATTTTCCCCGGTCTGGCGCCTGGGTGGTTGTGAGATATCGCCTTACTTGGCGATATTTACTAGACATTCCAGACTACGCCTTCTTAGCCGGGATGCATGATCCGATCCGGGGGCCGAACCGCGGACGAACCATCTTCTCCACCGCGCCCGGGCGCGGATCCTGCTTGGAATCATGAGATTGGAGCCACCTACCGCTTTTGGGTGAGGCCCGTCCCGGAAGACTACATCGGCGAAAAACATGGCAGATGCCAGACCACAACGGCTAGGTGTATTCTTATCCGCATTCGAAAGATGGCGCCATTAAACGCGTCCTGATTTTGTTGGATGAAATGAGATCCGGAGGCCCCCCGAAGAATGTCCAGCGCAGACGGAAGCGCACAAAGTTTTTGGGCGGGCGCCTCCCGTAGCCTGGAGATGAATCTATGAGGCAGTCCTTCGCTATCGGTATCGGCGGCGCCGCCGGTCAGGGTGTTGCAACCCCCGGTGACATTTTCGCGAAAATCTTCAGCCGGCGTGGGCTGCACCTGAACGTCTACAACGCCTACCAATCCATCATTCGCGGCGGCCATACTTTCCTCACTATCCGCACAGGTCCGGAAAAGATCACCAACATGGGTGATCGCATCGATTTGCTGATCCCCCTGAACCAGGACACAATGAACCGGCACCTGAGCCTGCTGACCAGCGGAGGCGCCTGTATCTACAACTCCGACACCATCAAGCCGGGCCAGGCAGCCGAAGGGGTGCAGTTGTGTCCGCTTCCGGTCTCCAAGCTGGCTGATATCAGCCGCAACAAGATCGCCCAGAATACCCTCGCGATCGGCGCCGCCCTCAGCATGACCGGCGTCGGCTTTCAAGCGCTGGAAAGCGTGCTCACCGAGCAATTCCGCAAGAAGGAACAGGCCGTCATCGACGAGAACGTCAGCCTGGCGCGCGTCGGTTATGACTATGCCACGCAAAACTTCAAAGCCTTCCCCAATCCGCTGCCTATGACCGACACCCGCTACGCCGTGCTGGGCGGCAACGCCGCCATGGCCATGGGCGGAGCGGCGGCGGGGGTCAAGTTCTACTGCGCCTATCCCATGAGCCCATCGACCGGCGTGTTGCACTGGATGGCCGACCACGCCCGCAAAGCCAACATCATGGTTCGCCAGGTGGAAGACGAGATCGGCGTGATCAATATGGCCATCGGCGCTGCGCACGCCGGCGTTCGCGCCATGTGCGCCACCTCCGGAGGCGGCTTTGCTCTGATGAGCGAAGCGCTGGGGCTGTCTGCCCAAGCCGAGATTCCAGTCGTGGTGATTGACTGCCAGCGCGCGGGTCCGTCCACCGGGGTTCCCACCAAGACGGAGCAGGGCGACCTGTGGCAGATGTTGGGCGCATCGTTTGGAGATTATCCCCGGGTAATTGCCGCTCCGCTCGATATTGGCGACTGCTTTACGCTTATCCCTGAAATTTTCAACATCGCGGAGCGCTTCCAGTGTCCCGGCATCGTTCTTTGTGATCTGCTGTTGGCCGAGGGCCGGCTTAGCGTCGATCCCGCGATTCTGGACTTCAACCCGAAAGTCGATCGCGGCGAGATGATTACTTCCGCCAACGGCAACGGCCACGGATCCTATAAACGCTACCTGATTACCGAGAGCGGAGTCTCTCCCCGCGCCATTCCTGGCGTCCCCGGCCACACCCATGTGGTCTCCAGCGACGAGCACGATGAAGACGGCGTGCTCATCAGCGACGAATACACCAACACGGTGAAGCGCCGCGCCATGATGGAGAAGCGGATGCGCAAGGTCGCGGGGATTGAAGCCTCAGTTCCGCCGCCCACTATCCAAGGGCCGGCGGATGCCGACGTAACCCTGATTGGTTGGGGATCGACCCAGGGCGTGATCGAGGAAGCGCGCGAGCTGCTTGCCGAGCAGGGGATTACTGCCAATCAGTTGCAGATCCGCTGGTTGGTACCGCTGCACGGCGACGCCATAGTCGACATACTGAAGCACTCAAGCCACACCATCATCATCGAAAACAATTTCAGTGGCCAGTTCGCCCGCTACCTGCGCAGCGAAACCAGCTTTGTGGCTAATGGCCATATCCGCAAATATGATGGCGAACCCTTTATGCCGCACCACATTGTGGAAGCAGTCAAAGAACAGCTGAACGGAAGCACCACCCTTTCCGTCCCAACCCACGAGATCATGGTCTAAACCGGTTTCAAGGAGACTCAACGATGGCAACAGATACAGTAGCTCCAAAACTGACCACCATGGCAGACCTGAAGGGCAAGGTCGATCCAGACTGGTGCCCCGGGTGTGGGGATTTTGGCGTGCTCGCCGCCGTGCAGAAGGCGTTGGTTGAGCTGCAGATCCCGAATCACGAGGTCGCCACCATCAGCGGTATCGGCTGCTCCTCGAACTTTCCCGGGTTCATCAACACCTATGGAATGCACACCCTGCATGGGCGCTCCCTGGCCGTGGCCACCGGCTTCAAGATGGCGAACCATGGCATGACGGTGCTGGTCACCGGGGGCGATGGGGACGGCTTCGGCATCGGCGGCAATCATTTCATGCACACCATGCGGCGCAACGTCGATCTGCTTTACATTGTCATGGACAACCAGATCTATGGCCTGACCACCGGGCAAACCTCACCTACCAGCCGCAAAGGCATGAAGACCAAGAGCATGCCCTTTGGCAACGTCGAAGGGCCGATCAACCCCATTTCTCTGGCGCTGTCTGCGGGAGCTACCTTCATCGCCCGTGGTTTCAGCGCGGAGCAGAAGCACCTAACCGAATTGATCAAACAGGGAATTCAGCACAAGGGTTTCTCTTTCATCGATGTCTTCAGCCCCTGTGTGACCTATAACCACGACAACACCTTCCAGTGGTTCCGGCCGCGGGTGAAGAAGCTCGAAGATAATCCCGAGTACGACTCGACTAACTGGATGGCCGCGATGGAGAAGTCGCTGCTATGGGGCGATGAAATTCCTATAGGCAAATTCTTCGAGCGTACGGACGTGCCTACCCTGAACGAGTCAGAGCCTGTACTGGCCACGGAACCTCTGGTCAAGCAGAGTTCGCGCATACCCGCCGATGTGGCGCGAGGGTTTATAGAAGAGTTGATGTAGCCAGGCCCCGGCTGCGTAAAAGATTGTCAGCACGAAGGGCACGGCTTCACAGCCTGCGGAAAAACCCCGGTTTTTGAAGGGTACGAGCTTCAGCTCGTACGTAAATGCTTTGCAATGAATCCGGCTTTAGCCGCTGAGGGGGCTCATTTCATCCCCTCCCGACTTTTTCCGCAGCCTGTTTGAGCCGTGCCACCTGGGCGACGACCGATGAGGGCTGCCCTCAATTTCCTGTAGAGGCCTAATGAGCCAGGGCATTTCATGCGGTTTTCCTTGAGAGAAAACCGCACACGCGGACCTATCCAGCATCCCGTACAGGAAATTGAGGTTTAGCCTCTGAGGGAACTCATCTCATTCCCCCCTCCCGATTTTTCCGCAGCCTCTAAAGTCGGGCCCTGATACAAAGCATGCATCTCTCCGCAAGCTGTGAAAGCGTGCCCTTCGTCGCAGTAGTTCCCCTACCCTTCTTCCACATCTTTTTTTCCAGAACTCTGGACGGTAAACCCGAGCTGTAATACCGTCCTATCCAAGACTCCGATATTTCTGCTCATCGAATGAGCCGCGGGATATCCCGTCGGGGCCTTGCCGAAATCGCTCCGTAGAGAAACCAGCAGCCAGGAAATACCGCTCTCCTAAACATCTTATGGGGGCGGGAAAAATAAAATTTGAGCATCTTGGGAAAACAAAGGACTTAGCCGCCACCTCGACGGAAACCAAAGACGGGAACATTGCATTCCTGAAACCAAACCGCAACCCAGGGCCGCCGCCCCTGGCACGCCCCAAGGGGCGGATCGATCGATCTTTCTCAACTCAATTCAATTCTTTCGCCGGATTCGTCTTGCCGGTGGCCGGCCCGGCCATCGGCAAGACCACGCTGCGCGCTGGCTTTGCCGTCCGACGAGATGACAAAGGGCAGGCCGCTAATGTCGGTTGAGAACATTTTTTGTATCAGGGCACGGCTTTCACAGCTTGCGGAAAAACTCATGTTTTGTGTCAGGGCACGACTTTAGTCGGGGCCGTAAACGATTGAGAATATGACGGGCTTTAGCCCCTGAGGTATTGCTTTCCTGTTCGGTGCGGACTTTTTCCGCAGCCTGTTTCAGCCGTGCCGCGCTCGGCTAGCTAGCCCTGATGAGGGCTTCAGCCCCTTTGCGGCACGGCTGAACCCGTGCCCTTCGTTCCATAGTTGTAGCCAGATCCGGCTTCAAGCCGTTCTTGCAGCCGGAAGCAAAGATGTCACCTCTTAACGGCGGAGAAGGTGCTCTTTGTGGGGTCTGATAAATCCTGCAGATGACTACCGCCCCGGGCCGGGTTAGGGCGGCCTGTCACCGTTTTTTCAATCTCAGAGTTCATTTCGCCGCCAATCAGGATGGCTCCGTTGGTGACATAGAGCCACAGCAGGAGCATGACCACGCCGCTCAGGTGACCATAACTGCGGGCGTAGTTCACGTGATCGAAATAGACCCGGGCCCCGAACGTGGAGCCTATCCAGAGAACCAGCGCACAGAATGCGCCCGGCGTGCTCCAGCGCCATGCACAATCGCCGAGATTGGGCCCAAAGCGATAGAGCAGCGCAAACGAAACGGAAAGCGACGCAATCAGGATTAACCATTCCAGGCAGCGTAGGACGATCGCACCGCTATGAAAGTATGCCTGAAAGTACCCACTGCAGAAAATCAGCAGTACGGCAATGGAACCGGTGACAGCCAGAGAAAGCGTCAAGCCAACAATGGTGGTCGCCAATTCCAACCAGGAGCGATGCTCTTCCACCTCGTAGGCCTTATTGAGTCCGTAAATCATCGCCCAGGTACCATTCAGAGCAGCCCATAGTCCTCCCGCACAAACGGAAATAAGTTCCGCGCCCGAACGAGCTCGCTGGTTGACCTCGTCCATCACGTTCTGTAAAAGCTGCGAGACTTGCTCGGGCAACACTCGGCTAGACAGCTCTTGGAGTGCAGTCTTCATGTGATCGCCGAGATGAGGAACTCGCCCACTGACGAGAAAGAAGACCAGCAGAGACGGAAAGATTGCCAGGAAGTGATAGAACGCCATTCGACCACCCTGGCCAAAGACTTCATCATGCCAGGATTCGCGAGCTGTTCGACGAAGCAGGTCGGGTAGCGACAGGCCCCCGAGCGTCCAAAGATTGACCATGCGGTTGCGCATTGATATCGTTGCCCAACGAACTGGTCTTCAATAGTAAATGCAACCCGGCCCAGGCATGATCCGCTCAGACACACCATCCCAGGCGTGTAGCGCTCAATGAAGTGTTCCTCAGCGCCTAGTGCGGCGATACCAGCGTCTTTACGTTCGTTTCTTTTTCGTACAGCAGGCCTTGATAGCCCTTTCCGACTAAGTCGTCTAAGGGGATGCGGGCGGTAATCAGCTCCTCGCCCTTGAATCTCGGGTCGGTCATTAGGCCAATCGTTTCGTCATAGAGTCCATAGCCGCTCATGCTCCCACTCACGGTCTTCTCGCGAAAGACCAGGTCGGTAAAATCAAGCGGCGCTGGTTTCTCGAACACTCCCATGACGATCAACCGGCCACGTGTCCTGGTCAGCTTTCCAGCGAGCTGTGCAGTCGTGTGCTGCCCGGCGCACTCAAGGACCACATCGAATCCCTGTCCGCCGGTGATCTCGAGCGCGCGTTTCTCCGCATCTTCCTTTGCCGGATCAATAACGTCGGTCGCTCCCAGCTTTTTTGCGGTTTCCTTACGGCGCTGGGCAACTTCCACAGCGACAACCTGCTTTGCCCCGCGGAGAGTTGCGGCCAGCAGCGCCATCAAACCGATCGGCCCTGCACCCACAATTGCGACATTGTCATCAGGTCCAATGTGGCCCGCTGTGACGGCGCGCACGGTAGCTGAAAACGGCTCAACCAGCGCCCCCACCTCGTCACTGATGGAATCCGGCAAGTGATAGCACTGGTACGCATACAAGTTCAAACGTTCTGACAGCGCTCCTCCCCACCAACTCGATCCCAAAAACGCAACTTTATCGCATTGCGCCATGGAGCCGGATCGGCACCAACGGCATTGTTGACAACCGATGATGGGGCAAGCGACCACCCGATCGCCCACAGCAAAGTTCCGCACGCCGTCGCCCACAGCGACCACCCGTCCCGACATCTCGTGTCCGATGAGGACCGGTGCGCGTACCGATGTGAGGGGATGCGGCGCTGTCTGCGGGATGTAGACAGGACCGGCGATGTACTCGTGAAGATCGGTGCCGCAGATGCCGCACCATGCGACTTCGACCTGAAGCTGTCCAGGCGGTGGTTCTGGCGGATTGGCCACATCCTCAACCCGAACATCCTGCCTGCCGTACCAGACCGCAGCTTTCATGAGCTACTCCATTCTGCGGTATGAATCCTACCCCTTGTGGGGCGCCACGTCTGTGAAAACGCAGGTGATTCTTTCTCAAGAAACTACGGTCATTCTGCCAAAGCACGTCAGGGGTACCAGGTGATTTGTACACCCGCACTGACGTCGCTCTGTTTGTGTGGTTCGAAAACCGGAGCTTTCCAGCCTTCATACTGAATCGCTCCCTGCACTTCAAAGTTATTGTGGATACGCTTAGTGGCGGAAATTTGGAAGTCATTCTGGGTGGTGCCGCCAGGAATGAAGTCTTTGGCCGCCTTTGCGTTTCTGTACGAAAACTGTATCTGTTCTCTGGGGGAGAGGTGATACGTCAGCCACGCCTGGCCACCTTTCGATTCCCGGCCAATCCAATCTCCCATGATGAAGCCTTTATTGGTGTAACCCTGTTTCTGAATCTGTTCCCAATAAAGAAACTGGCCGCCATTACTCCGGCTTGTTGGAGGGTCCGTGCTTACCGCCTCCACCCGGAGATCAAGCTGATGAAGCTTAGGAAACTGCGACAGGTACAGGCCGGGGCGAATTCCCGCTCGGCGCGGAGCACTGATCGGACTGGTGTCGTCGTGTACCAAGGAGTCCGTATAGAGCGTTAGCCACTGGCGCATGTAAGGCAAACGATAAGAAAAATCAAAAGTGCCAAAGCGGGCCCCGGGATCGCCCCGCGAAAGCTTCTCCGCTGCAGAAACATTCTGGACACTGAAGAAGCTTTTTAGAAAGCTACCAATCGTAATCGGAACATGACCCTTTCCACCCCAGATAACGGTGCGCTCGAAGCCAAATTCGAGGTTCTCGGTTGGCTTGAAACTTACCTTCTCCGCATGCACCCAGGGGGCGTTTGGATCGGTATGGCCCTGCAGGCTGCCGACAAAGAACTGATAGCGGAATGGCCCGGTAAGCCGTGACAGGAGAGGAATGCGCAAAGGCTCAACCCGGTCGATTTGAAAGGCATAAATATTGTCGGCGTTGTTGCTCCAGGCGAAGCTTCCTCCCTTGCCTGGCCCAAGCCAGTGGTCATTTTTCCCGAAGGAGATTTCGTTGTTGCGGACCAGATAAGACAAATTCGCCTCGATCACCCTCACCTGATTTGTCGCCGAAATGGGACCCAAAGGAATCGTGTCCTGGTTTGGATTCGTCGCGAAGGGTATGAGGTCAATCTCTGAAAGCAACTCAGCGAGGGAGGGCGAATAGCCCGCGGCAGCCGGAGCGTGCTGATACTCGCCGCGCAGATAGAAGGCGAAACGGCCTGCGTCCATGCGGGTACTGAAGCCATTGATGGTGTTGAACCCCTGCTGATAAGGGCGGCCATAGTCATTGACGATGCTCTGGCCGAGATGATAGCTGTCGCGTAACGGCGTGCCCGAGATACCGCCCAGACGGGTATAGATGCTCGCGATCTTTGCCTGCGGCCGCGCTGGATCTTTCAGGCTGTCGATATCTGGTCGCAGCTCTTGCTGAAGGGAGTGATAGATACCACAGGCCTCACTATCGTCGGCGGTGTTACTCATTTTTAGCTCCCCCGCTTCGAGCATGTGAACGATGCTCAGTCTTGTCCAGGGCCGCATCCCAATATAGGCGATATCGACCTCTCCCAGCGCATGCAGACGATCCATGGCTGGGTAAATCCAGCTATCCATGGGAACGTAGGTTGAGCCCCTGGCTTGGTCGTATTGGCCACCGCCGGAGAGGAGATTTCCGCAAGCCGTAAATGGCTCAGCGAGCGCAGCAGGCAACAGCAGGCCGAATAGGGCGAGGCAAAAGGCCCTCTTAATCATTCTCGATCACCTTAGAGTTCTGTCTGCCGGTCCTGCAGGCTCATGATGGAAAAAGGCTGCAGAGTGCTGGGCGCATCGCTCCGCCCGGCGAACCAATGGGCGCTCGCAGGGTCGCCCACCGTACTCGTCCGCTCTACCAGCAAGCTGATCAGGACAATCGACCATAGGGGGAGCAACAGATCAAAGGGCTCCGCCTCGGCCAGGCCGCGCACAACCACAAACAGCAAGAGACTGAGCAAGACGATCCTGAGAGGACCTCGCGGAAGTCTGCGCATCTGCCGATAGAGACTGCCGTATATGCCGATCAGCAGGCACACGCCGACTATCCCGAAAGCATAGAACTGCGTGAGCAGTTCGTTTTCTGCATGCCGCGCCTCGAACTTCTCGGGGCCAAAAGGAGGAACCACCTTCCACATGGAATCAAAGCCGTGTCCGATCAACGGTTGTTCCAGCGCGGCGTCTAGAGAGTAGGCCCAGATGGCTGTACGGCCGGTCAGCGTTTCTGCCTGGTTGCCGGCATTGGTGTAGATGTCGTAGTACGCCTCGAAGAGCCCCCAAAAGACCAGGATGACCAGGACGACAGCGACCGTAAGCAGTATCTTCGTCTTCCGGCTGATCGACCTGTCCGCAATGATCAGGAAACTCTCACTGATCAAGAAGGCAACAATAGTGGTCTTGCTCAAACTGCGCAGAAGCGTAAGTGCCAGCAGAAAAATAGCAAAACCCCACCGCCCCGCTTTACGCCGGCTGAGATATTGCGCCAGGAAAATTGCGGTGGCACAAAGGTTGCCGATCTGGTTGGTATTGAAAAACTCTTCATCCCCAAGCCGGAGATCCGCCTGAGCAGGCATGATCCACGCGATCACCGCCAGGCAGCAGGTGCTCACCACAAAGCCTTTCATCACGGAATGAGATATCTCCGTCACTGATCCGGAGCGAAGCAGTACGACCACGATGGCCACATCGACAGCCAGCCCAGACCAGTAAGCAACCGACGTTGGCAGCGAGACCGTGGCGCTCCATGCCAGGCTGCAAAATGAAAATGCCAGGAAGGCCAGAACCCAGCGGATACTTGACAGCCGCACCATGGAACCGAAGGTGCGTTGAGCATATCCGAGCGAGCGAAAGCAAACTACAAGCAGCATGAGCAGGTCTACGAGAAGACTCAACTCAGCGCCTGCGCGCGGAGCGGTACCAAGCACCCGCACAGAAAAAAGAATAATGATGAGACGGAAGGAAAAGAAAAAACCAAGGGCAAACGCGAGCCCGGTTGGTTGCGCCTCTCCGCCACTCATTTCGATTGCGTTCATAATCTCTCGCTGGTCAACTCAATGGGTATACATGTCCGGAATACCCTGGCTCTCAGCCGGAGGAAGATGGCGCAGGAAGACCACGATCGACCAGAGCTCGTCGTCATTCAGAACTCCCTTTGAGCCGGGCATTCCAGACGGCCTGATCCCATAATCGAGGACCCACTTCAGTTGACCATCCGTATATCGCTGCACGTCAGGAGACGCCAACGAGGGAATCGGCGGCGAGACGTGCTCTATGAAAGGAACACCCGTGTTCTGGCCATCGTTGCCGTGGCAGGCAACGCAATAGTGCGAGAAAGCCTCCTTGCCGTCGGCCCGGGTTTGCGGCGTGTCCGGCAAGGGATTTTTCTGGTCCTTGTTGCCAATGAAAATATCGTGCTCAGCAGAGGTTATGATTTTTGTCTCCAGCTTTCCCGGGGGATCGGCCTTACAACCCGCCAGTCCCATGGACACGGCTAAAGTTACGATCACGTAGCGCATCTCTACTCCACGACATGAAACGTGATTTTCATCGAACCGTGGCCGGAACCACAGAACACGGAGCACTGGCCGATAAAATCACCGGTCTTGTCCGGAGTGAACTGCGCTTGAGCCGTGCCGTGCGCGGGTATCTTCAGGTCAACGTTCAGTTCCTTAATGCGCAGCCCATGCGGCACATCTTGGCTCTTAACCACCAGCACCACCGGCTCACCTTTCTTCAAAGTGATTTCATCCGGATCATAGGTAAAGCGATGGGCGGTAAGGTTGATCGTCTTGGGCGCGGCCTGCCCCCCGAACGTAGACGCGGAGAAGGTTTCCATTAGTAGCACTCCACCCAGCAGGATCATCAGTATGAACTTCTTCTTCATTAGGCTTCTCTCCCTCAAAGCTTTTTAGCGGCAGTCTTTCAATCTCACCTTAACGAGTTAGATGAGATGAGTTGTCGTGCGTTGGTTAGTCAATTGTCATCACCTTGTCGCGCAGACCAGGCCGCACGACCTGGCAAGCTATGTAGACATCCGCCAACGCGGCGGTTTCATTGCATTCGCACTGCGGAAGCCGCCACATACAAGCGTTTACCGGGATATTGAAAGCAAAGGAGGGGAGACGTCCCCACATGGAGATGACAATTCGCTGACATTTCGGGGACCCATCTCTGACAACTTCAGCCCCCACTGGCTGGTAGCCTCGCCTCATGTCCGATCCGACACTGCTGAACCCGTCCCGTCGGTCCGCCCCACCTTCGGCAAAATTACCGGAACCGTGACTAACCCACGCATTATTCAACTCGCAGCGAAGTATGTGTTCTGAGAGAAGGACCCGCCAAATAGGACCGCGCCAAATATCTAGATCCATGGAGACGGATGATGTTATCGATTGAAGACCTCGAATCCGCGTGCAATGCCGCTCAGCGGGTAGAGCCTGCCAGGCACCTCGTGGAACCACCAGAACTCCCTTTCTACGCGACGTTTTATCCGCTTGGCTTCCCGGCCGTGATAAGGACCAACTCGGAGGGCGTGCTCAAGCAGTACGAGGAGATGTGGGGAAAGTTCACTAAGCAGCACGACATCGAGCCACTCCGGGTGGAAGTGCAAGTGGTGGAGAGCAATACGACTGCGTGTCCTCCGGAGCCGACGCACCGCTATATGCAGCCGCTCCTGATGTGTGTTGCCGATGCGGACAACTACAGCGTGGTCGATCTGGAATGTTGCCAGACTAAGATTGTCGTGTCGCGCGCCGCGCTGCGGCATCGGCTCTACGCGCAGTATTCCCTCCTGGGAACGCCCGTTTGCTGCATTGCGACCCGATATACAACGCCGGTGCATGCCGGGTGTGTTGCCCTGGATGGACGAGGCGTGCTGTTGTGCGGCGACTCGGGAGCGGGTAAGTCGACGCTAGCGTATGCCTGCGCCCGCACTGGATGGACCTATCTGAACGACGACGGAAGCTTTCTGCTGAATGGTGGAACCAAGCGGCTAGTGACGGGAGACTGCCATAAGGTGCGCTTTCGGCCCTCTGCTGCGGAGCTGTTTCCAGAGATTGCAGGGCTCGAGAACACACCGCGTGTGGCGGGCAAACCATCGATCGAACTGCCGACGGCACACATGACGCATATCTCTAGCGCGCAGACAACCCGGGTGGACTTCATCGTCTTCCTGAACCGGCGTACCAGTTCCGCACCCAAGCTTGTGTCTTATCGCAGAGATGTGGCTCGTCACTTCATGCGCCAGCTGCTTTACGGACCGGCAGAGTTGCTTGCCGTGCAGTACAGGGCGATCGAGCGGCTCTTGACCGCGGAGGTTTTCGAGCTGCGATACAGCGACCTGGATTGGGCCGTCGATCGGCTGCGGACACTGGTGAGGGAGGGGCGCTGATGGAACTGCTGCTCGATCCGGTGCCGGACGCGGCAGCAGTCTCCTTCTGGAAGCATCCTGCCGCGTGGTTGCAGGAGAAGAATCTCGGCCGTAGTTATTGGGTGTTTTTCTCTGCTGCTTTTTTCTTCGACGCCGGATTCTCGATCTACTTTTTTCTGTTCAACCTGTACTTGCTGGATTACCGGTTCAATGAGCGGGCCATGGGATGGATAGGCGGCGCGATGACGCTGGGCTCGGTAGTGGGAACTTTACCGGCCGGCGCGCTCGCGCAAAGGATCGGTCTGCGGCCGCTGTTGATCGTACTGTTCGTGACCGCTCCCCTGGTGAACGCGATGCGCGCGGTGTGGGTTTGGGAGCCTGCCCAGATCGGGCTGGCGTTCCTGGCAGGTTTAGCGATGAGCAGTTGGGGAATCTGCTTTCTTCCCGGGGTGGCCCGGCTTACAGCGGAGAAGAACCGCGCCGCCGGGTTCAGCCTGATCTTCTCGGCGAGTGTGGGCACCAGCATGCTGGGTGGCATTGTGTGCGGCTATCTGCGTCAGTGGCTCGGAATGGCCGGGTTCGCAATGCAGCCCGCCGAGGTCAAGCGTTTCATCCTCCTTGTCTCCTGCGCTATCGCCTTCTTAGGGCTGATTCCTGTGCTGCGTCTCCGCATACCATCGCAGCCCAAGGAAGAGACCGCACTCGATCTCCAGTCCAATCGCTGGAGTTGGTTGCGCGCCTGGAAGCTCAGTCCATTCCTGTGGCGATTTCTGCCGCTGATGGCTCTGTGGTCCGCGGTACTGGCTGCGTTCAACCCGTTCGCCAACGTTTATCTGTCGCGGGAACTGCATGTTCAGATGACGCGGATCGGACTGATCTTCTCCACCGTGCAGGTGCTGCAGCTCGTCACGGGACTTCTGACCCCATTTGTTCTCCGCGCACTTGGGTTAGTAAGAGGCATCGTTGCTACGCAGATCCTTGCCGCCGTTGCGCTCGGCTTGATGGCGGGAGCAAAAAATGGACAATTGGCCGTGCCGTTTTATCTAACCTTTTCCGCGGCCCAGTGGATGAGTTCTCCAGGAGTCTACAACCTGCTGATGAATGAGACCCCGGACGCAGAGCGCAGCACAGCCGCGGCCATGACGCTGTTCTGCAATGCGCTGGTCGCATCCATTGCCACTGCGGGCGCCGGCATCCTCTTGACCAGGTTCGGATATCCTCCCGTGATATTTTCGCTTGCGGCCGCTGGCTCTGGTCAGTCGCGCTGCTCTTCCGGTTCCTGCTTTCGGCGCCCCAACAAACTCGAGGAGAAACAAGATGAGGGCCACGATCGGTCGTGCTGCTGGCATTATTCGCCGCACGATGTGCGACCGCGGGAGTGTTGCTGCCGGGAGGCGTGCAGTTGCTTTGCCATCGGACGGCGAACGAGGACGTGCCCGAAAACACATTGGAGTCGCTCGATCAAGCTGCGCTGCTCGGGTGCAACGTGGTGGAGATCGATCTTCGCCGCACGCTGGACGGAAAAATCGTGCTCAACCATGACGGCATCATGGAGCGCCTGACCGACGGCGTGGGAGAGGCCGAGACCACCTACTACGGCGACCTGCAATTGCGCGACGCAGGCTCCTGGATGGGCCAGCGATTCGAGAATATGCATATGACCCTTTTCCAGGACGCACTGCGGTTGGCGCGTGAGCGGGACATTCGCCTGGTCCTGGATATGAAGGACAAGGGCCTGGGGGCGGATGTGCTGCAGATCCTCGAACGCGAAGGCATGCTGCAGCGCGTGCAGTTCAATGGTGAATGGGAAGACGTGAAGAAGTTATATCCGGCAGCGACCGATGTCGGCGACGGAACCGTATGGGTGCAGCCGGGAGTGACCGAGGATCAGGTAAGGCAGTATCACCGTCAGGGCAAAGCCGTGGTGGCGAACTTTTCCGCCAACGATCATGAGATGGACTTGGCCGGGATGAAAGCCGCGGTCGCTGCGGGAGTGGATGGCATCAACGTGGACTATCCGCGGCTGGGCGCGGACGCAGTGGGCAGGCCGGTGGAGCGCAGGCTGCACGAGCTGATGCTCAAGGCCGATTCTGGCGATAGCGGCGCCCGCGTCGCGGCCATCCTGGAGCTGTCCCGGTATAGCGGATTTCCGCTGCAAGGAAATTTTGCCCATTGGTTACTGGATGCGGACGACCATGTTTCGCGGGCCGCTGCACTGGCGCTGGTGACAGCACGTCCACGAACGCCTGTATCCGCCTTCACCGAAGCGCTGCACTCCGACAATGCAGATGCGCGCGCCAATGCGGCGTGGGCTCTGGGCATGCTGCGCGCTCCAGCAAGTAACTTGCTGCCGTTGCTACGAGACCGGGACCCTCAGGTACTGCAATCGGCTCTACTGGCGCTGGCACGCGCACCGGGCGACGTGAGCGCCGCCACCTTGCTGCCGCTGCTGTCATGTGACGATGCCGCCGTGCGCGGTGCGGCTGCCGTGGCGCTTGCGCGACACCAGCCGGAGGTTGCCATCAAGGCTATTCCAGCGCAGTTGCAAAGAGAGGTGGTTCTCGAGCAGGCGATTCACAAAGATCATGAAAGTCGAGGCAGGCCAAAATTCACCCAACCGGAGATCGACGCGATCATGAAATCTTTCAAGTGCCAGATGGAAATGATGCGGGCCCTCGATATGCTGCAGGGGAATGATGCCACTCGGGAACTGGCGGCGCTGGCCTTCCGGCCGGACAAAGGTCTGTCGTCTTACGATGGCATCGTGGCCGGGTTCCAATTGTGGGATCGAATCGGAGCCGACGCCGCGCCCGCGGTGCAGGCTCTGGGGTCAAGTGATCGACAAGTAGCGGATCGGGCAGAGTGGATACTGGTGAAGGCCAACCCGGCAGTTCTGCCGGAGGTGCGCAAGGCGCTCGATAGCGAGAACCAAGGGGTCCGCCAACGCGCGATGCGCATCGTGGCCTGGCAGGGAGACACGGAATCGCTCGCCACGCTGCAAGCGATCCAGAAAACAGACACGGCGGATGCCGCGCTCGCCGCCTGGGCCATAGAAAAGATCCAAAGCCTTCATCCAACGCTAGATAACGTTGGTAGAAATCGTAAGAACTTTGGTGCGGGTTCCGCCGGATTTCCTGTCGAGTCTCGTGGGTCTGGTATTTGAAGGCACGGGCTTCAGTGTCCGCGTGAGAACCGACTTGGCGGCCTCGGACCTCTCACAAATGACGGGTGCCCCATATCTCGCTCGTCTTTCGCGAGATGTGGGATACCACCGATGTTGACCGTTAAGTCTATCGGATGAATCAAGAGTCAGAGGGAAAGAGTTGTGGCATCCCATATCTCGCGAAAAACGAGCGAGATATGGGGCACCCGTCCTTCGTCAGGGAACGAAGCATTTCCTCGCACTTTACGGGTTGAAAAAGTGGAGCAGCTCTTCCTCGTCATGCTTGCTGAGCGAAGCGCGCACGCGCATGTGGCGCACAATGGTGCCCGTGATGCTAGGTGAGAAGCCTTCCGGCGCGTTGTGGCATCGAGAGCAGTTCTGTTCGAAGATGCGTTGCCCGTCATCCTCATGTTGCGGGGATGCCTGGGCAACAGTCGGCTTCTTAGATGCGGGCGTAGCAGGCGGATGATCCTGCGCCATAACCGGCGGTAGCAAAGGCGCCGCAGTCAGGGCAATCAAGCCGAGGAGTTGTTTATCTTCTTCTGCACGCTGTTGCGATGCAAGGGTGACTGCAGCCGGCTTTTTCTCCGTCTGAGCAGCCTGGGGAACCGCGGGCGTCGCGGCCAGGATGGTAAGGGCAACGAGAAGATGCTTTGCACTCATGGTCATTTGCCTTTCCAGGCCGGGAAGAGGAACCGGTAGACGATTCCTGTCTCCCAAACATTGTGGTTGCCGGTGGAGGAGAACTGGCGCGCGTAGCTGGTAAGAATTCTGGTGTTGTGCGGCAGATTGTAGTCGAGACCGAAGTCCGCGCGTTGCGTGTTCACCAGCGGCACGCCATCGCTGATCGTGGAGTTGTCGAGGCGGAAGGTTTGCTGCATGCGGAAGAGCGGTTCAAACCGGCCAATAAAGCTGTTGAGGCCTCCGAAGGCCTGTGTACGGTAATCGAACTCGACCCAATAGCCCTGCGCGTGCTGGCCACGGTTGAACTCCGAGCGCAAGCGGAAGGCAGTATTCTTCGGCTCCCACCAAGCGTAAGTGCCGAAAAAGTTCTCGTGCGTTCCCTGAAGCAGGCGGTTGTAAGAGAAGCCCACCTCCAGGCGCTTCTCTGGGAGGTAGAGGCTAGTGCGGCCTCCAGCGGAGCGCTCGGAGGTGAACTGTGAATTCGTCGAGAGGGCGGAGAAGTAGGCCGCATAGGCGAGGGAGTACTTACGCCGGGAGATAGCGGAGCCGCGAACCTGGCCACCGACGCCGAGGCCGCGGGACATGAGACCGATGTTGGAGCTGATCGGGCCGTCCTGGAAGTTGCCGATCCAGATGGGTGATAGCCGCTCATTATAGGTTTGCCAGGGAAGCAGAAAGCTGCCACCCACGACGGTGAGGTGCGGCGAAGCGATGTAGTCTCCCTGGAGATACGTGAGACCGATGAAGTGGGTGTGATCGTAGCCGGGTTGGGCGCTGTTGCCACTCGGAGCCCAGGTCTCGAGCAGGGCCGCCCGCGACTCCACGAGAATATGCTGGCCAATGGGCGCCGCCAGCAAAGGCTCGATGATCGGCATGTAACTCGTGTTACCGGCGTTAGTGTTGGTAAAGAAGCCTACACCGCCGGACAAAAGCGGCGTGTTCTGTGCGGCTCCCGAAAGCGCAGAGCAGAGCAAGGCCAAGGCAAAGGCGATGGGCCTTGCTGACCGTGCCATTTTCGAGAGAGGATACTTCGGGATCGGACGCGGCATAACAGCCACAGTAGCGATACCCGCTCCGCCATGTGTCTCGCGATGGTCTGCATTTTGTCAATTGATTGTCACTTGCGGAACGGAGCCCTTCCGCGACAAGGCAATGACAATCGCCTTACGGTGACATGACAATCCTCAATCGACAAGCAGCTAAAGTCAGGACAGTTGTTCTCCTCCAGGGCATTTGCTATCCGCTTGCAGGGTTGGCGATCCCGAGGTCCAACCAGGTCCGTTTCTATGTCCACACTGCATACGAGCACGTCGTCCAAACCCCTGGCTAAGAAATTGCAAGCGCGCGAGGCCGTGCTGCTGATCTTCTGCGACCCTTTGCCTGAGCAGTACGCGCGGCTGTGGCACCTGTCGGACCATGAGTGGCAACAACTATTGCACTGGCTGGATACCAGCGGTCTGGCGTTGTATTTCCTCGATAGAGTGCTTGAGTTGCAACTAAACGACCTATTGCCCCGAGCGGTGATGGCCCGCCTGCAGCAGAATTTGATTAACAATACTGAGCGGCTCCGCGGCATGATAGACGAATCGATCGAGATCCAGCGTGAGTTTCAAAGCGCCAACCTTTCTTATGCCATTCTGAAAGGATTCTCGTTCTGGCCGCATTCGGTACCAAAGCTGCAGTTGCGATCGCAGCTAGACCTCGATTTTCTGGTAGCGGAGAGCAGCTTTTCCCAAGCCCGGCAGATGCTTGAGCGTAGAGGCTATCGCCTGCACCTGGTCAGCGGCAGAAGTTGGGAGTTCAAAACGGACCACATCCCTCAAGCTTTCCTCAACGATTTGTACAAGAACGTGCCTCACCGCTGCGTCGAGTTGCACGTGGAGACCAACACCAGCGACGACTCTTCATTGCTGGCTCGTACAGTGAAGCGCCGTTTCCACGGCATCTGTATGCCGGCGCTTTCACCGGCCGACCTTCTTCTGGGACAGGGACTGCACCTGTTTAAGCATGTGTGCAGCGACTTTTCACGCGCCGCGCATTTGCTGGAGTTTCGCCGCCATGTACTCGCTCACCGCGAAGATGATGCTTTTTGGCGCGAACTTGAGTGCCTTGGCGAAAACAATCCGAGGGCGAGCATGGCCCTTGGTGTGGTAACGCTGTTGATCACTCACGTGATGGGGGATTTTGCTCCGGCGTCTCTTACCCGTTGGACCGTCGACCGTCTTCCCGATTCCGTGAGGCTTTGGATAGAACTGTATGGCTCCCGCTGCGTTTTCGCCAGCTTTCCCGGCAGCAAGCTATACCTGCTGCTGCAAAGGGAGCTTGTACCCGTAGGCATTCCGGCGAAGCGTACGCTACGGCGGGCGCTCTTGCCTCTGCGCTTGCCGCCGCCTATCTCGCCCTCAACTGCGAACGATACTTTCCCCGTGCGCCTTCGCCGATACCGGGCACAGTTGCGTTTCGTTTGTTTCCGCCTGCGCTTTCATGTAGTGGAGGGGAGTCGCTATATGTGGGAGTTATTTCGTTGGCGGCAGCACATGAACTCTCGTGGCCGGAGCGTCGCACCGCTCGGCACTCCCCGCTCTTCAACCAACCATTCCTGATCGCCCGGCTTTTAGGCGAACAACAAAGGAATGACAATTCACTGACGAACCCATGACATGCCTGCGGGCCAGGTTCCTTAGGGTCAAGTTGTAGAAAGAAATAGCGCATGCCTCAATTTTCCACTGTCGCCGATGCAGTCAACGTGACCCCAAGCCGCCCTTCGCGGCTGGGCGCCCGCGGAGCCCGCGTATCACAAATTGCGGTCTTCGTAGCGGCATCGGTGTTGACGTTCTTCTTCGCCGGCGGGATCAGCGCAAACGGGCAAACGCCGCTTTCGCCTTTCCCGGCGCAGAACACGGCGCAGCCCACATGCAAGCGCGGACAGCAGCGGAGTGACCACACCGACCGCCGGCAGCGACAAATATGCCGACTCCAACAGCTCTTCGAATGCCGGCAATTTGACGCCGTCGTTCAGTCTCTCCTCCAGCCAGATCATCGACATTCTGCAGCAGAACCCTGACCTGGTGCTGGAGCTTAAATCCCAGGTGGCCGATCGCATGCAGGAGCAGGGCATGCAGATCGATGCCAACGATATCTCTGACGAGATGCTTTATGACCAGATCGCCGGCAACGCCGGCCTGCGTGCAAACATCACCAGCTTTCTCCGTGCGCGTGGGTATGTCTCCGACGACGATCTCCAGACTGCGGCATCCGGCGTCAGTGGTGCGAGCGACGAGACTGGCGCAGCGCAGCGCGCTCTCCAGCAAACTGGCGCCATGAATACGCCCAGGCTTCCGGCGGAATCAGGCCTGAATCAGGGCCTCGAGACAGGGCAATCGCGCCTGGAGTCGAGCGGTCTGCCGGGAACAACAACCCGGTCGATGAGTTCCGCCGGCCAGCGCCAGAACCTTGCAGAGAGAAGAGACCACGAAGAGGTAAACTCATCGACCGATCCGCCGAAGGTGCTCCGCCTGCCCGCACCCTACAACCTGCGATCGATGCGTGATCTTTATACGCAAATTCCCGACCAGACTGCACGCCTCAAACGCTTTGGCTCGGAAGTATTCTTGAGCCGCGATCTGGTTACCGGGCGCGGCGTATCGCCGCGCGATACCCCGCTGGACGTACCTCTCGGGCCGGACTATGTGGTCGGTCCAGGGGACACCCTCACCATCGACATGTGGGGCAGCGTGACCGTGGGTGTCACCCGCATGGTCGACCGCAACGGCCGTATCCTGTTGCCCGAAGCGGGTTCCGTCCAGGTTGCGGGCCTTACTCTGGAGCGGGCACAGAGCCTGATCCTGAGCGCGCTCAAACAGCAATATCGCAATGCTCAGGCAGTCGTTACCGTCTCGCACCTGCGATCGGTGCGTGTCTACGTAGTTGGGGACGTGCAGCGTCCCGGCGGCTACGACATCAGTTCGCTGGCAACTCCGCTGAGCGCGCTTTACGCCGCCGGTGGTCCCACTGCGGCAGGTTCGCTGCGCACATTGCGTCACTTTCGCGGGCAGCAGCTGGTAGAGGAGGTCGATCTTTACGACTTCCTATTGCACGGAGTTCGCAACGGAAGTTCCCATTTTGAAAGCGGAGACACGCTGCTGGTCCCACCTGCCGGTCCTGAGGTCGCGGTGTACGGTGCGGTCAAGCGTCCGGCGATCTATGAGGTGAAAGCCGGCGAGACCTCGTTGGCTGCACTCCTCAACGACGCTGGGGGTTATACGGTTGCAGCTTCGCTTGGCCACATCACCATCGAGCGCATCGATTCCAACCGTCAGCGCGAGACGGTCACCCTGAATCTTTCCGGCAGTCAAGGCCCACAGGCTGATCGCCAGGCCATCGATGCGCTTCAGGTACAGGATGGGGATCGCGTCCGCGTTGAACCAATCCTGCCCTATAGCGAGCGGGTCGTCTATCTGGAGGGCCATGTCGCGCGTCCGGGCCGCTTGCCCTACTCGGATGGCATGCACCTCGGCGATGTGCTCCACAGCTATCGGGACATACTACCCGAGCCCGCTGCGCACGGAGAAATTATCCGTCTGGTACCCCCGGATCTTCACGCCGAGACCATCGACTTTGACGTACCCGACGTGTTGATCGGGAATGGGAACCTCGCCCTTCAGCCATTCGATACCATTCGCATTTTCGGGCGCTACGAAGTGGATGCGCCCAAAGTCACCGTTCTCGGCGAGGTAGTGCATGCCGGCGCTTACCCTCTTTCGAAAGGCATGACTGCCGCGCAGCTGGTGCGCATGGCGGGAGGATTCAAACGCGATGCACTGCTCGAAAAAGCCGACCTGACGAGCTATGACGTGACCAACGGCAATCGGATCGTTGAGAGTGTTGCCATGGTGCCTATCGGCGAGGCTGTCGCCGGAAGGGATTCGAATGCCGACCTTCTGCTCAAACCGGGCGACATCCTGACCATTCATCAGATCACGGGATGGAACGATATAGGCGAGTCGATAAACATCGACGGCCAGGTCAAATTTCCTGGGAACTACGGCTTTCATGATGGCGAACGCCTCAGCTCGGTTTTGCGCAGGGCCGGAGGTTTTCTTCCCGCGGCTTATCCCATGGGCGCTGTGCTGGTTCGGGAACAAGTGCGTGAGCTCGAACAGAAGAGCCGGGAAGAACTCATTCGCCAGATCGAGACCAACTCGGCGGCTGCGCGCCTTTCGCCCAACCTGGCCAGCGGTGACGGTGCTGGAACGTTGCAGCTGATCAAAGCCCAACAGCAGGAGGTGTTGCAAGACCTGAAGAGTCATCCGCCAACCGGCCGCATGGTGATCCACATAACCGCGGATATCGACAGCTGGGCCAACACACCAGCGGATATCGAGCTGCGCCGGGGCGACGTGCTCACGATTCCCAAACAGCCTGGATTTGTCCTCGTGACCGGGCAGGTCTACAACGCGACCGCCCTCACCTTTGCACCAGGCCAGAGCGCGGGCTGGTACCTGAGTCACGCTGGAGGAACAAACTCAACGGCAAATCGCAAAGAGATCTTTATCATTCGCGCCAATGGCTCGGTGATCGGCCGTCGATCCGGAGAGTGGTTCGACGCCAACGTGCTTTCCACCAAACTCAATCCGGGCGATGTGGTCGTGGTTCCTCAGAAAATCATTGGCGCCTCGCTGCTGTGGAGAAATCTGTTAACCACTGCACAGCTAGCCTCGTCCATCGCCATTACTGCCTCGGTGGCAGCCCTGTAGGCAACATGTCGAATCCACGCAGTTTCACTACCATGATCCCGGCATCTATCGTCACTGCCCTCGAGCATGATGAGCAAACGCCGGAGCACTGGGCTGTCCGTGCCACGCTGCTTTGGAAACATCGCCGCCTGCTGGCGCGTGTAACCATGATCGCGTTCCTGGTGAGCCTCAGCCTCGCGTTCCTGATTCCAAAACGCTACAAGTCCAGCGGGAGCATTATGCCGCCCGATCAACAGAGTTCGGGAGCGATGATGCTCGCCGCGCTGGCCCATTCCTCATCGCTGGGTGGCTTGGGCAGCCTTGCCAGCGGTTTGCTGGGCACACACACCTCGACCGCACTCTTCATCAGCCTGCTGCACAGTGGGACGGTAAGCGGCCATCTCATCGACCGCTTCCAACTGCAACACCTGTATCGCAACCGCTATCGCGTCGATACGGCCAAGCACCTTGCCCGCCTTACGACCGTCACGGAAGACAAGAAGAGCGGCGTCATCACGGTTGAGGTAGAGGATGAAGATCCTGTGCGGGCTCGTGATATGGCCCAGGCATACCTTGACGAACTGAACAAGCTGGTTACGCAGACCAGCGCCTCCTCCGCTCACCGGGAGCGCGTCTTCATCGAGGGACGCCTGCATTCAGTCGCGGCGGACCTGGAACGCGCACAGCTTGAGCTAAGCGAATTCTCCAGTAAGAACAGCACCATCGATATCAAGGAACAGACCCATGCCATGGTCGATGCGGGCGCACGCTTGCAGGCAGAGATGCTGGTCGCACAGTCCGGGCTTGAATCCTTGCGCCAAATATATGGTGACGGAAATGTCCGCGTCCGCGAGTCAGAAGCGCGCATTGCGAGTCTGCAGCACGACCTCGAAAAAATGACGGGTTCGTCTGCGGCTCTGGTTCCGGGCGCCGTTGGCGGCAGTGGCACGAAATCAGACGCCGAGGATAAAGGCGAGCTCTATCCGCCCTTAAGGCAACTTCCCCGGCTTGCGGTGCCGTATGCCGATCTTTACCGCCGGGTGCGTGTGCAGGAGACGGTCTATGAGCTGCTCACGCAGCAGTACGAGATGGCCCGGATCGACGAGGCCAAGGATGTCCCGGTGGTCAGTGTGATCGACTCTCCCGGAATACCCGAGAAGAAGTCATTTCCTCCTCGATTGTTACTTACTCTGGCGTTGACGTTCTTCGTCTTTGCCGCTACGGCGGCCCTGATCCTCATACGGGATTACTGGTCGAAGATCGATAAGGACAATCCAGGAAAAATGTTTGCGGCCGAAGTCCTCCTGGCAGTGCGCAAGCGAACGCGCTCGATCGTCGTGCGCCGGGGTGTCGCATGAGAAAGCACCTCACGAACCCCTGTGCGGCTGGGCCCTTGGTATATCCGCCCGAGCGCTCTGTCTACGCCGTTGCCACCCTTTACCAGATTCAGGAGGTATCGAAATTATGAAGATTCTCATCGCGGCCGCTTCTTACGCCGCGCAAATCTCCGGGTTGCAGCGCCACGCCTTTAATGTCGTGCGATGCCTCTTGCAATTGCAGGAGCTTTCCGAAGTACATCTTGTGGTGGCGCCATGGCAGCGCACGCTGGTCGAGGAGGCGGGCTTTGATCCGGATGCGCGGCTAACTGTTCATATCGCCGAGATGGAGCCAAGCTCGCTCAGCCGGAATCTGTGGTACTACCGGGAACTGCCCGCGCTGGCTGCTCGCGTGCGCGCTGACGTTGTCCATCTAACCTTTCCCATGCCCGTAGATGGCGCGTCGTTTGAGTGTCCAACGGTAGTGACGCTGCATGACTTATACCCCTATGAGATTCCGCAAAACTTTGGCTTCCCCAAATGCATCTTCAATCGGTTGGTTCTGCAGCAATGCCTCCGCAATGTCGATGCGATTGCCTGCGTCTCGGAAATTACGGACGTTCTCTTAAGGCGCTATGCACCGGCCGCCACCTGGAGAAAAACTACCCGCATCTACAACTGCGTCGAGGCGGAGCCGCTCTGTGCCATAGAGTCGCCGATCCCTGGCTGGCAGGGCGAGCCATTCCTGCTCTGTGTTGCGCAGCACCGCTGCAACAAGAACATTCCTCTGCTACTGCGGACTTTCGATCGCTTGTTGCAGCGCAAACAGATCGATAGTAAGACGAAACTCCTGATCATCGGCATTGCCGGGCCGGAGAGCCGCCGTATCCATCGCCTGGTGTCGGATCTCCGCCTTGATGGGAGGATTCATTTTCTTGAAGGACTATCGGAGCCCGAGTTGCAGTGGTGCTATGGGCGATGCGAAGCGCTGGTCACTCCCTCTATAACCGAGGGCTTTGGTCTGCCGGTTGCTGAGGCGCTACTCGCGGGCTGCCGGGTTGTCTGCTCGGACATACCGGCCTTTCGGGAAGTGGGTGGCGATCACTGCCGCTTCGTAGCCTTGCGGGAAGACGCAGAGGAGGCGCTCGCGGAAGCGATTGTCACCACGCTTCAGCAACCGGCGAAGCCGCCGATCTCTCTGCCGCAGTTTTCGTCTTCGCTTCTGGCCAACCAGTACCTGGGCCTCTATCGCGGGCTCATCGCGTCCGCCATGCTGCCTCACAACGCCAGGTTCTCCGCTTCTCTCCACGCGGCAACAACAGAAAGACAATCACTATGAGAGCACTGAGCACCGCACAGGGCTCCCGCGCAGAGGGGTGAACATGGCTGCACCTGAATCCTTCGCATCAGGATCTTTCGCCTCGGGCGTCTGCACAGAGATTCTCGCCGCCTCCCATGGGGAAAGGCAGATCATCTCCAGAGCTCTGTTCCAGAAAGTGATGACCGTCTCCGAGATGTTGGCAGATTTTCTCACCTGCGCTGGTGGAATAATTGCGGTCGGTTTCCTTTACCCATCGCTGCACCTGGGCCGACAGGCGCAATATTCCGTCAGCATCGTGGCTGGTCTGATGATCGTGCTTCTGCTTGAAAGAGATGGCGCCTATCGCGGAGGCGGCAGCCTGCTCCAGATTCGAATGACGGAACGTGCACTTCGGATTCCCACTGAGGCGCTGCTGCTCCTGCTGCTATGCAGCTTCCTTTTACCTCTGAACGTTCCCCACGCCGCATTCCTTGTCGCATTTATCCTGCTTCCGCTGCTGCTGATCTTTGAGAAGCAGATAATCTTCGCGATCATGCGGATACTGTACGCAAGAGAGTACGGAGTCGACCGCGTAGTCGTTTATGGAGCAGGTGACGCTGCAAAACGTATGGTGTCGACCCTCCTTAATTCGCCCCGCTTGGGACTGCGTCCCGTGGCTGTGATCGATGATGATCCCACGCGGAGTGGAGAGTGCCTCTTCGAGATGGGCTATGGCCGCTCTCTTTCGGTTACGGTGCAAAGTGGGCCGCTGACCGCAGCGCTGCTGAAGTCCTGCCGGTGCAAGCTGGTTCTAGCCGTCTCCAACCTCTCCCCGGAAAAGCTGACCGCTGCCGCCCAGACCGCGAAGCAGGCTGGATCGGAGATCGCGCTTCTTATCGATCCCGCGCTGGAAGAACGGCCGCGAACGGAATCGATCGGCAGGGGCGGCCTGCCGCTTGCTTCCACGGTCGACCCGATCGCACCCTTGCTCTACGCAGTTGCTAAGCGAACTTCAGACGTGATCGTGTCGTCTCTTCTTCTCCTGCTGTTGGCTCCTCTATGTTTTCTAATTGCGGTACTGATATGGCTGGACTCGCCCGGACCCATATTTTTCGTTCAGAAGAGGGTAGGCCGCAATGGAGAGTTCTTCGACATGTACAAATTCCGCTCCATGCATACGACTGCGCCGAGATATGATTTTTCTCCCACCCAATCGTGCGATACCCGAATTACCCCGATCGGAAGGTTCCTCAGGCGGACCAGTCTGGACGAACTGCCACAGCTGATCAACGTCTTCCTGGGGAATATGTCACTGGTCGGCCCGCGTCCGGAGATGCCCTTCATTGTGCACCGCTATAACTCCCGGCAACGGCAACGGCTTCAGGTGATTCCCGGAATCACCGGCCTATGGCAACTGAGCGCCGACCGGGCCTTTCCGATCCACGAGAACATCCAGCACGACCTGAACTATATCCAGAACCGCACCTTCTTTATGGATATAGCCATTCTGGTCCACACCCCCCTCAGAGCCCTGCGCGGGGGTATCTAGCGGCGCCAGGAATTGAGCGGAATGCAAAGAAATGAGAACCAGGAGAGGCAGTGAGGAAGGGCGAGGGCATTCTTTTTAGGACCGGAAAGGAACAGGCCCAAGAGCTCGCAGTGACTGAGCACCCTGAAGACGATAGATGCGCCAGCCGATATCGATCCTCAGGGGCGCAGAATCGACAACCTCGTCCAGATCGTCCGTCCCGCGGGATACCCTAAGTCCGTCCGATTAGATAGCGGAACAACTGGCCCAGGGGGGTTCGATGAACAGAAACACTGCGTACACCGCCGGCGTCCTGCATGATATCGGCCGATTGGCCATGGTGGTTATCCGCCCCGAGACATATGACGCTTTATTGATGAACCATAGAGGATCTCCCGGTAGCATTCTCCGACTCGAACGCGGCCTGTTCGGATTTGATCATTGTGAGGCAGGAAAGCATCTCATTGCGGACTGGAAATTGCCGGCGGACTTCGAAGCCATAGTCTCCGATCATCATTGCCAGGGGCAAAAGCACGACACCTGGAATTTGTCCGCCTTGGTCAACATTAGTTGCAGAATGGCCGATACCATAGGCTTTGCCGTATTTCCGGGGTGTGAGGTTACCCCCTATGCGGATCTGCTAGGCGAACTCCCGGAGCAGGAGCGCAAGATGCTATCTACCGACAGGGAAATCCTTGCCTTTGAGGTTTCCAGCAAGATCAACGCCGTAGAGCTGGCTTGAGACCTACGGTCCCGTGAAGGATCCCGCCTTGGCACCGGAGAACCAGACCCATCAACCAATGCTGGACGATGCTCTTCAGCTTCATCAGAAAGGGAGGTTCTCCGAAGCCGGGCAACTCTATCAGCGTATTTTAGCAATCAATCCTCGCCATCCGGACTGCCTGCATTTACTGGGGATGATCGCATACCAGGAAGGAAATCTTGAGAGCGCTGCCGATCTGATTCGGGAGGCCATCGCAATCAATAGCAGGGGGACATCCTACTATGCCAACCTTGGGACCGTTCGCCAGGCTCAAGGTAAATTGGAAGAGGCTGAATTACTGTACCGGCACGCATTGAGCCTCAAGCCAGACCTGGCTGAGGTCCACGTGAACCTTGGCAACGTTCTACTAGCTCGCGGAAAGCTTGATGGCAGCGTCGCGTGCTACGAACGGGCGCTGACTCTCAAGCCAACGTCTGCCGAAACCTACAACAACCTGGGCAATGCACATCAAAGGCAGGGCCAGATCGATGCGGCCATAGCCTGCTATGAGCGCGCCCTGGCGATTAAGCCGGATTACGCCGAGGTCTATTACAACCTGGGCAGCGCCTGCCGAGACCAAGACAAGTTGGACGAAGCCGTCACACGTTATCAAGAAGCGCTGACCATCAATCCTGAATATGCTGAGGCCTACTACAATCTGGGCAACGTTCTCCGCGAACAGGGCAAGCTGGAAGACGCGTCAGCAAAGTACGAAAGCGCTCTGAGGCTCCGGCCACATTATGAAAACGCGGGTTTTGCTGAGGCTCTGGCCCAATTGCTTCGAGGCGACTTCGCGACTGGCTGGCATAACTTTGAACGGCGCTGGCAATCTACGGATCACGACACGCCGAAGCGAGCCTATCAGCAACCGGCCTGGTCGGGCGAAAAGGTGTCATCCGGAGCTCTGCTGCTTTGGGGCGAACAGGGAATCGGTGACGAAATCATGTTCGCTGGACTCATTCCGGACGTGATCCGCACTGGCAACCACTGCATCCTGGATTGCGACGCTCGACTCAAAGCTCTATTTACGCGCTCGTTTCCCGAAGTCGACGTGGTCCCCGGTTGCGGTCCGGATAATCATCCAGAACTGGAGATCGCTTCGCAACTGCCGATCGGCAGCCTGCCACGGCTGTTCCGAACGACCAGTTCGGCTTTCGCGGGGACCACGTCGCCGTACCTCATTGCCAATCCCGCCGCAACGAAGCGGTTGCGCGCTCGCTATACCGACGGCCGGCGACTGGTAGGGCTAGCTTGGTATACAAAGAACAGCAAGACGGGTCGTGGTCGCTCAATCGATTTGTCGTTGCTCGCTCTACTGTTCACACGACCGGATACCCGATGGGTTAGCCTGCAATATGGGGATCCCGAAATGTTGGCGAACCAGATAGCGGCGGCAGGGCTGCCTATCCTCATCGATCGTACTGTAGATCAGCTGTCAGACCTCGATATCTTCGCCGCGCAGATTATGGCCATGGACCTGGTGATTACGATCGATAACTCGACTGCGCACCTGGCTGGCGCGCTTGGCATTCCGGTTTGGGTCCTGCTGCCATTTGCGCCCGACTGGCGCTGGCTCCTGGATCGCGAGGATTGCCTCTGGTATCCCACCATGCGCCTCTTCCGGCAAACGGAACTCGGCAACTGGCAATCCGTGGTGGAGAGAGTAAGAGCCTCCTTGTAAGGTCAAACCGTGCAACTATGGCTTGAATAGGAACGAAGCGCCGGGGGAAGCGTCGTCAGCGAATTCCGAAGCAGCCGGAACCTGCCGGACGACCTTACCGTTGGTCTTTGCTTTGGGCTTCGATGAGGCGTTGCCGTGGTTATGCATGATGGTTGCCGCGGGCGCGTGCCGCATGAGCTTCTGCTGCACCGCCGTGGGCGTTCCTTCTGCGTCCATCCAACTCCTGTAGGAATGGGGAAACGTCTGCCAACAAACTCCCACCAATCCGAGTTTTTCTGCCGCGGGCCTGAAGTAGGTTTGCTGGATTGGTCCAGAGCTATAGCAGCGGCCAGTGACGTGCGACGGAAATATCAGGCCGGTTCCGTTAGTTTTGTTGCGCCATTCCAATAAGCTTTCCACCAAAACAGGGTCCATGGAGATCTGTCCATAGAACCCTGCGGTCTTGATGGTCCCGCCATTCGCAAAGTCCAACTGATCCCACTTGAGTGCGAGCACTTCGGAAACCCGCAGTCCGGAACACATGGCCGTCACGACCATGGTCCTGTGCATATCGGAAAGATGTCCGATGAACGCTTGATATTGCTTGATTGTCAGCACGAGAGGCTTTTGCTTCCCCTTGCTGACGGCTTTGACCTTACCCAATTCGCGTCCGAGTTGCTCATTTCGGGCGATCAATTCGTTGTTCTGGAGCTCTATTGCCGCCACAGCAACCATCGCGTTTCTGCTCTTACGAATCCGCAGATGGACGAATGTCGCCAGGGCAAGAAGACTCGCGGTGACAAGTCCACGGTGTGCCAAAGGAACCCACAGCTGCCGAAGCGCGACGCGATGGAAAGGCCAGAATCCAGCGGCGACATTTAACAGCACCGCTATGGTCGCTATACTCCAGAGCAGCCACTCTGGAACGCTGGGTCATGCATAGGACGAGTGCGAAAGCGAACAAAACTGATCCGGCAAGCTCCGCGGAGGTGCGGAAATCGAGTGCGGCTGTCAGTACGGCGATCCCGACGATAAGTGCTACCAAAGGTGTGCGATTCATTCGTCACCGCTACTGTAATGATCATTCGCCTGTCTAGGCGAGTAGTCCTTGGAACGGCGGCCATCGGAACCGGAGCCGAGACCAATATGTTGCGCTCCCCGCTCAACCATCTCAAAAACGCACATGACGGCGAGTGACCACGACGATAAGGCGCTGAAATTCACCCAGAGCCCTCCCTCTCCTTTATATCGGTACGAAACTCAAGACCTTGAGGAAAGGTCCTGCTGCGAAACAGATCGGTTCTGCTTGTTGGCGTTAGTCCGAATGGCGTACATCTGAGGGGTAGGTTAGTGCTTTTGGCTCGGATGACGATGATGTTTTCAGAATGGTAATCGGATATGATGCTGTTTGTCTAGAGATGATCCTGCCTACGCTACGAACGGACCTGGATATGATGCCCTCCCCGATAACAGACCGGCCAGGGCTGTTGATTCGCGACCGCTTTCGATATTCGGACGCTACGCTGATCATTCCTCCATCCTTGATACCGGGTCTTCTGTTCTTCGATGGGAGGCAAACAAACCTAGATTTGCAGGCGGCTCTTGCCCGCTCACTGGGGAGCCCTGAAATCGGCAATGCGGTTGGACAATTGCTCAAGGAGCTGAGTCAAGCGGGCTTCCTTCAAGACGAGACTTACGCCAAGCTTAAGCAAGGACGCATTTCGGCCTTCGCCGAAAGCCCGGTGCGGCAGGCGGCTCATGCGGGATCTGCATATCCGGGAGAAATCGGGCCTCTGCAGAGGCTGATGCAGCAGTATCTCGAGGGAGCGGCTCCTGCTCAGCAGGGCGTGATGGGGATAGCAGCGCCGCATGTCAGTCCGCAATGCGGTTGGCAAAGCTACCGGGCTGCCTATAAAGAATTAACCCCTGATTTACAGGACCGCACGTTCGTGGTTCTGGGAACTTCTCATTATGGACAACCCGACAAGTTTGGCTTAACGCGAAAGCCCTTCGAAACCCCATTTGGAAGAACGAGAATCGATCAGGCCCTTGTGGCTGAGTTAGAAGCTCAACCAGCGGCGGTGCCGGAGGACTATTGCTATGCGGTCGAGCATTCGATCGAATTTCAGGTGATCTTTCTGCAGACCATTTACGGAGCGGACGTGCGCATACTTCCGCTTCTGTGCGGATCATTTGGAAGAAGTATGCATGCAGGCGGATTTCCCGAAGATGACGAGCATGTCAAGCGCTTTCTTGGGGCGCTGGGCGAGATTGCTGAGCGAGAGAAAGATCGTCTGTTCTGGGTGCTGGGTGTCGATATGGCCCATATGGGTATGCGATTCGGGGATAAGTGTGCGGCCCGTGCGAACCAGGACGATATGAACGCGGTGAAGGAACAAGATAACCTTCGGATCGAGCGAGTGAATGCATCGGATGCACGGGGTTTTTGGGACCTGATCAGGAGGAATCAAGACGACCTGAGGTGGTGCGGATCTTCGCCAATTTATACCTTTATGAAGGCTGTGCCGCAGGCGCGGGGAACACTGCAGCGTTACGAGCAATGGAATATCGATGAAAACAGCGTAGTCACCTTCGCAGGTATCTCTTTTGCCGTTTGACTCGCCCGGAGCGAAATCGTTCTCCGGTGAACTACAGTAAAGCGCAGCCTCATTCACACCTTAAGTTGCTCGGTTGCAACTATACGGCTATGAAGTGAACCCCCGGGAACGCCGAAAAGCTAAACAGAAGTTCCCCCCAGCTCCGAACTGGAGTACGGGAGAGCATCGGGGAAAGGCTGAAAGGCTCCGGCATGAAAAAGATCACGAGTACCCAAAAAGCGTCAACGGACGACATTTATTACGTGAGTGCTGCTGATGTCGCAGACAAGCTCATCGAGCGCATGCAGCGCGGCTTGGATCCTCTCCTGTTTTCCAGCTCCCCATTGGCTCTTATCTCAGCGGGTCCGTGGTTGAGGACTCAAGTGCGGAGAAAGCTTGATTAGCGCGCAGTCTTCCTCATCGGCTCGTCGGGCAGCCACATTTTGCTTTGGTTTTGCACCGGGCGGGGGCAGGGGCGAATCCTCTTCGCTGTTGCTACCGCTTCTACCGGATCGATGTAGTCGCACTGCTCAGGGTTGCGGCGAGAACGACAACATTCCGGTTGTTGGGCAGCGTGATGCTGTTCTACAACGCACGTAATCTCACCCGGTGCCGAAACGGCAGTGCCGGGGCTTCCGGCTATGGCAGATCCAGGCCGACGTTAGGGCGTGGGAGGGCGCCGGCGCTGGTCAGCAGCAGGTCGCGAACCGCGGCATGGATTCGCTCCACTGCCGCACGCCGGTAATCCCATCGCGGGTCTCCATCCGGCTGCTCGACTACCATGGTCGCGTTGGCTTCAAAGAGCAGAATCCCGCCACTCTGATTGAGGGCGAAGTCGATGCCCCCATAGTCGAGTCTCATCACGGCCAGCAGTCGCACCAGCGCGGCCATTGCTTTCGCCCCCAGTACCCGCGGCATATCGCCCAGGAACTTCGCTTCCTCCTCACGATGCTCGGCGCGGTCTCGCATGTCGGCGCTGAAATAGTGAACCTTCCATCGCTTCGAGATCGCCAGGTGCAGCGGATAAAGCCGCCCGCCGACCATCATCACTCTGTACTTACGTACCCATCCGTCGGCCCCCCGGGTGTCGAGATACTCAATCGCCGTCACTTCGGCTGCGGCACTTCCGGATCTACCCAGTTCTGCCACTCCATCGCCCAGTGCCTCCACCGAATCGACGCGCACAAAACGCTCTCCCCCGTGGAAGCCGGGAGTGCGCAAAAGCAAGGGAAAAGTGAAGCCACGCCCAGCCAGTGCTGCGGCTCCATCCTGCCCGGCAAGCAATGCATACGGAAACGTAACCATAACAGGAACTTTTATTCCCGGCAGCGTTTGCAATCGGTTGGCATTCTCGCAACGGCCGGTAGCGCGTACCGCCGTGGGGTGGTTCAGTACCGGGGCCGAAGTGAAGGCTAGCAGCGACTCGGCCGCCCGCAAGGCCCGCCCGGCCATGTCGCAGTCGCCAATACCGTTGATGACCAGGCGATGCAGCGGCAGCGGCTTGTTGGTATCGTAGAAGTCGGTGACTAACACATAGGTCTGAAAAATACGCTCGTCGACGAGCTTCTCTATGGGTGTGTTGCCGCCGGTGGAGGAGACCAGCAGCAGCACGGGAATGGGTTCACCGTCGCCCCGGTACGAAGAGGGAAAGAGGGCGTTCGCAGCAAAAGCTTTCTCCTGGTGCAGCCGGGCCCGGTCCGCTTCGCCCAGCCGGGTGAGCGCGTAGTACATGCCCCCATGTGCCTGGGGGAATTCGGGGTCGATGGCGAGCGCTCTTTCGTAATGTGATCGGGCCTCCGCGGGATGGTCCGTTTCGAGCAGCACGCTGCCCAGGTTCACCCGCAAAGCAACATCGTCGGGATAGTACTTCACCGCCTCCGCATAAACCATTTGCGCGGCCTTGCGATGCCCCATGCTGACCAGCAGCCGGCCCAACCCGAACAGGTTGAGCCGGTGTGCCGGTTGGAATTCGAGCACTTTCAGATAGTCGCTTCTGGCCTCCAAGTTGCGTCCCATCTCGGCCAGCAGCGTCGCCCGCTCAAAACGCAGCGCCACGGCAACGCCCTCCTGCAAATCGCTGGCTGGCTCCAGTAGAACATCGAGCCTTTGTATCCTGTTGTCCCGCTCGCGCCATGGTTGCCACTTGGGTTGTTGTGCCCAGCGCAAAGCACGGCCAGCGGCCAGTGTTGCCGTGATCAGGGTGTCCATCTCTGCTTGGCTGGTGCGATGGTTCACTATGGCGGCCCGGATCGACAACCGGCCTCCGATGGTCGTTGCCGAGGGTGCGACCGCGCCTGACTCCTGCAGCTGGATAACGATCTGCCGATTGAGTTGGTCAGCAAGTTCGTCCTGATCGAAGCGGTATCGGAAGCAGACGATGTTCAGCTCGACCGCCGCCATCAGCTCGAGCTCGGTCGAGCCCAGGATGCGGCGCTCCAAATATCGCGCCAGTTCACAGCTGCGCTGGATGACCGCGCCGATTGCGTTCATGCCGTAAACCTTGAGTGTGGCCCAGGTTTTTAACGCTCGAAAGCCGCGCGAGAGATCAGGGCCCAGGTCGCATGGCCATGGCGAACCGGCAGACATCCCTCGTTGTTCCCGCATCAGGTAGGCGCAGGAAGAAGCGAACGCCTGCTGCTGCCGCTCGCCGTCGCGCACCAGGACGAAACCGGCGTCGTAGGGTACCTGGGCCCACTTGTGGAAGTCGAAGGCCAGCGAATCGGCTCGCTCGATCCCTTTGAGTCGAGGCGCCAGCTCCGGGGCTAGCATGGCCAGCGCACCGTAAGCGCCGTCCACGTGAAACCACAGCTGATAGCGCACACCAAGCGCGGCCATGCCGTCGAGGTCGTCGATGGCGCCAGTATCCACGGTTCCCGCGGTGCCGACGATTAGAAACGGGGTGAAACCTTGACTGCGATCCGCGCAGATGGCCCGCTCCAGTGCTGCCAGGTCGATTCGCTGCCGGCGGTCAACTGCTATCAGCCGTAGCGCCTCGCTTCCCAGCCCGGCGAAATCAAGCGCTCGACCAACACTTCCGTGCACGGCGACCGAAGCATAGGCAGTCAGCTTCTGAGCGCAGGATGCGATGCCGCGCCGGCGAACATCGGGGCCCAGACGCGCATCCCGCGCTATCAATACCGCGAGCAGGTTAGCCATCGACGTACCGGTGACGAAGAGTCCGCTCGCCGCGGGAGGAAAGTGGAACAGGGCGCGCATCCAGTGGGTCACCTGGTTTTCGATCTCCAGCGGAATCTGGTCGCGGCCGCCGGTGTTAGCGTTCAGCCCCGCGGCCAGCATCTCCGCCAGCATGCCTACCGCAGTTCCGCCTCCCTGTACCCAGCCCAGAAAACCCGGGTGGGCATTGCGCGCCGTGAAGGGCAAAATCGAGGCCATAAACTCTGCGTGGACCTGCGCCAGTGGCGTGGGCTGGGCGGGAAGATCTTCCCGAAAGCGCGCGCGAACCTCGTCCGGGATCACTTGCCACACGGGAAATTCGCGTATGGTTTCCATGTACCCGAGCATGTCGTCGAGCATCTGGTGGGCCTGCTCACGAAGGCCGGTCCAATCCTCCGGGTCGAGCGAGGCGCTTGCCGCCAGTACGAGCGTATGCTGGTCTGCCGCGCCGGGGTCGCTCACTCTTTCGCTGTCTTCGTTTTCTCTCAGAGGGGTCTCCCTCTGCTCTACCAGCAATTGGAATGCCATCTTGCACAGGGGCTTCCGATAGAGTTCGCATTCGAGTCATGCGATGCCAAAATGAGAACTCAAGGGGGAAGGAAGAGCTGCCGATAAACGACTTGTCTGAAGGGATGTAAGCAGGCTCTAAATGCCGTTGTCCATGGACCAACGCGAGTGGATCACGCAACTAGCAAGCAATCAACCAGTGTGACTAGAGAACCATGTTCACCGGACAATTGAACCGCACCGACTCATCCGAATTTGCGAGCCAGCTCTTAGGGCGAGGCAATCTTGCCCTTACAGAGGACTCCGAGGCCGCATTCGCGCCCCTCTATACAGAGGCCCTGGGCCTTGCCAACATTTCTTCTGGAGATAACCAGTACCCTTGGATCAGAGCGACTATTGACAACGGGTCTGGGTTGCTGGCCACCGACGACTACGGCGGGCCCCACGCCGCATCCAAACTCACCCCGGGCCAGACAGACGCAGGCGGCGAACAGACGTGGCAGAGTCTGCTCCTCGATTACAAGAATCTCATCGCTTTGGGATCGGGCGCGCGCGAGCGCCAGTTCAACGACCAGGATAACGAACTGGAGTCGCCCGGTTACAGCAGCAGCATGCGTCGATCGACGTCTCAAAACAGGACAGCGCAGGTCGAGCCGATGCCCGATACTCCCTCCACTATCCCTGACACCGATGGCCAGCGGTGGGTGTCCGATTTTATGCAACACAGCTTTTCGCCTTATCGCGATGCCGCCAGTACGCCTCCTTTGACCATTTATCGACATAGCTGAAGCAAATCTTGGGCGTAGTTGTTCCTGATCGGGATGAGATTCATGGGCCTTGGTTCCACGGTGAGCGGACAGGACGGCGGTTTCTTTGAGAAACCCTTTACCCGGGATCAGTTGCTCAGAAAAGTGTGCTCGCTTCTCGATTCTCAGCTGCTGCCTCCTTCCCACCTGGCGTTCTCTCGAGCTCCACAGCCGCTTCTCTGTAGTTGATCTTCGCTACCCCGATCCGTTCCACGGGCGGTTTTCTTCGCGCGACACTCAATGAGAACTTTTACGCTGCCGATACAAGGGAAGGAAGGGTCCTGTTCATCGCAGGCCGATCCGCTGCTTCTCGGTCGACGGAACCTGGCAGGAGATATGGTTCGGATGGGATGGAATAGAGAATGTTTTCGATTGTTGGGATCTTAATTGTATTTGCCTGCGTCATCGGTGGCTTCCTTATGGAGAAGGGCAAACTTGCGGTTCTTGTCCAGCCGGCGGAGTTGGTCACTATAGGCGGCGCGGCGATTGGAACGGTATTGGCGGCCAACCCAATGTACATCCTGAAGAAATTGGCCGGCGGCCTCATGGGTGTAATCAAAGGATCCCCGTTTTCCAAGCAGCGGTATGTGGACACTCTCAAGATGATGTTCGACCTGTTTGCAAAGTCGCGAAAAGAAGGTGCGATCGCCATCGAAAGCGATGTGGAAGACCCGGAAAAGAGTCCCATATTTTCCCGCTACCCAGTGTTCCTTGGGGATCATCACGCGCGGGACTTCGTGTGCGACACCATGCGCATGGCGATCACCGGAGGAGTCAACCCGTTTGATGTGGACCAGATGATGGATCTTGATATGGAAGTCCATCATCATTCGGCCAATCAGCCAAACCAGTCGTTGAGCAGCGTGGCCGATGCGTTGCCCGGGCTGGGAATCGTTGCCGCAGTGCTTGGGGTGGTGGTGACTATGGGTTCGCTCGGTGGACCGCCAGAGGAGATAGGACATAAGGTGGCTGCCGCCCTGGTTGGAACCTTCCTGGGAATTTTGCTCTGCTACGGAGTATTCGGGCCGCTGGCCGCGAATATGTCGAAGATCGTGGAAGAGGAGCACAGCTTTTATTCTGTCCTCCGCGTGGTGATGCTTGCCTTTATCAAGGGTACATCGCCCATCATGGCGGTTGAAATAGGCCGCCGCGCAATTCCCGGGCATGCTCGCCCCAGCTTCGCCGAAGTCGAGAAAGCATGCAGAGAGAAAGCGGGTGAGGTCGCGGCCGTGCCCGGGGCCGCATAGGTCGATCAATCCATGGCAGACGAACAGCCCATCATTATCAAAAAGGTAACCGGGCACGGCGGCCACCACGGGGGCGCCTGGAAGGTGGCCTACGCCGACTTTGTCACTGCCATGATGGCACTCTTCATCGTGCTCTGGCTGATGAACAGCAGCAAGCCCGTGCAAGAGGCCGTGGGTGGATACTTTCGCGACCCGAATGGCGTCGCACAGAAAAAGGGAACCGCCTTAGGCGGGGCCGGCGAAACCGCTCCCGTGGTCAAGAAAGAAGACATGGCAAAGTTGAAGGAAGACCTGCTGAAGGCCATGGAGCAGCTGCCGGATTTCGAGAAGCTCAAGAAGCAGATTGAGCTGACCGTCACCCCGGAAGGTTTAAAGATCGAGTTGATGGAGGATCCCAACGGAACCTTTTTTGAAAACGGCAAGGCACAGCCCACTCCAAAGCTGCAGGAACTGCTGAAAGTACTGTCTGTCGAAGTGGGCAAGTTACCCAACCCGGTTTCGATTGAGGGCCACACGGATTCCAAGCCTTTTTCCGATTCCCAGACCTACGGTAATTGGGAGCTATCGACAGACCGCGCAAATGCCGCCAGGCGTCTTATGGAGAACAGCGGTTTACGGTCAAATCAAGTTGTCCAGGTCCGCGGTTACGCCGATCAGGACCTGCGCAAGCCTCTTCAGCCGGAGGATGCTTCGAACCGGAGGGTCACGTTGATCATTCAATATGTCAAAACGGAACAGCCGGCCGCGTTCACCAGCAATGGCTCCTTACCGCCGGCTAAAGCGCTAAATGGCGCTCCCGCACCGCCGCCAGCCAACGTACCGGCGGCCACTGCCAAGGAAGCAAAACCGGAGAAATAGCCCGTGAAACGATCAAAATCGAACGATTGCGGACCTACCTTTGTCGTTGCCAATAGCCGCGATAAACTCCCTAGTCATCCGACGTTGCCAGGGTGTTTCAAAGAGGAACAAAAGCCCGACCTGCTGCTTCTCGATATAAGCGACCTGGGCACGCAACTCGAGCACTCCGTTTGCAGGGCGAAGGATGAGTAGCCCGCTGCCACCGACGGTGAGGGGATCATCAAACTCGGCACGGATCCCTGCATCGCTGACATCCCGGCATAACCCACGGAAGGGCGAGCCTTCGGTAACGAAATCCACGTGGAAGCCGACCGCCATACGGGGTTCGCGATATACAAATCTGCGGATACCGTGCAAGGCTCTCATTCCCGCCGGTCCCGTGCGAGTGGCGCGGTACCGACATACAAATCCAATCGACCCGTCGTATGTATCGGCGCGGAGCCCTCATCTCTTCAGGGAATCGATGTCAGCAGTAAGCCCGGTACCCGACCGGCCCTCCTCGTTGAGGCGATTCGCAGTCTTCAGGCCGTATCGATGGAGCGCTACAAGTGCGAATGAAACCAGGTGCAGTGAATGACGGCGGAGCTCGTACCCCCGAAGATGCCGGTTGGCGATGCGGGTTCTGCAGGCGCTTTCGCAACCGCCGGCAACGCGCCCTGTGATCCAGCCAAGGCGCCGCCGGGTGAGAAGATCCTGATCGTCGAAGATGATGTCTCTCTGGGCAAATTTCTCAGTCGTGCGCTGAAGCTCAAGCTCTTTTCTGTCGAAGTCGCGCTCGATGGCGAGGCCGCCTGGGAAGCCCTGCAGAACTCCAACTACGACCTGGTGATACTTGACTTGAACCTGCCCAGAATTGACGGAATGGAGCTGCTGAGGCGGCTGCGCCAGATCCAGCCAGGGCTCCGCGTGCTGGTGTTGACTGCGCGGAATCGTACCGAGGACCTGGTATTGGCGCTGGAGCAGGGAGCCGACGATTGCCTGATCAAACCATTCTCGTTCCTTGAATTGCTGGCGCGCATCCGCGGTCTACTGCGCCGCGGTCCCTCCCCCGCAACGAGTTCATCAAAGGTTGGCGATTTGCGTATCGACCGGGAACAACGCCGTGTGGTGCGTGGCGAGCGCACCATCAATCTGACACCGCGTGAGTTTGCCATTCTGGAGTGCCTGATGGACAACGCTGGCAAAACGGTATCACGCATGACACTCATGCGCGATGTATGGAACATTCCGTTCGATCCCACTACCAACATCGTCGACGTGTACATGAAGTATCTACGCGACAAGATCGACATCGAGGGGGAAATGAAATTGCTCCGCACCATTCGTGGCGTGGGGTACACCTTAAGAAATGATTAGCCACACCACATCCCGCGAATCGTCGTCCGCGTCGGAAAAATTTTGCTCGAACTTGGCCCAGGGCATCCATACCGCCGCCCAGCCGCTGGCCGTGCTGCTGGCCAGCCTAAGCACAGACCATACAGACCAGATGAACTGCGACGAGTTGCGGGAGCTTGCCGCAAGCTCAGCGGTGGAGGTGCAGCGGGTGTGTGCGTCGTTCAGCTGCCTGCAGCAGCTGGTCATCACCGAGAGCATCAAGCCTGAAGTATCCCCAACCCCGATCCTCCCTCTGCTCGCATACGCCGCTGACGGGGTCAACCTCTTGTTCCAACAAGACGGTATCGCTCTTAACTCAGTTTTGCCCGATACCTGTCCGCTAGCGCTCATCAATCGCGCCCGAACCCTGCAGGCTCTATCCAGGGTGCTGCTGGTTGTCCATAGGCTATCGAGCGCCCAAGACATGGTCGAACTGATTGCCTCCTCGTCTGCCAATGCGGTTCAAATCATAGTGCGAAATTTGCGTCTGTCCGTTGCCGTCATCGACGCGGAAGCGAGCCTCAATGTAGCCGTCGCCGAAGCCAACATGCGGAGCCAGCAAGCCGGCCTTTCTCTGAGCCTGCAGCCATTCACTGTGCGCATCGATCTGCCGGTGGCGCCGTTCGCCTAGTAGTACTCGAGTTGTATCGTTGTGAGAATCGTTCGCAGCCGAAAGTAACTTATGAGCGCGCCCCCCCTGCCGAAGTCTCGTGTGGACGAGAGCAACACCATTAGCGTGTTACTCGTCAGTCCCAACAGCAGGCTTCGCCTCCAGCTGCGAGAAAAGCTTCGTCAACCCCGCTGGAATTTGACGGAAGCTGCCAGCGGCGCTGAGGCACTGGAATGCTTGCACGAACTTTTCAGCGAGATTCTCCTGCTGGATCCGCTGCTCCCGGACCTTGAGTCAAGCGAATTCAGCGCCATGGTTCGGGAACAGTTCCCCAGTGTGCAGATTCTCACCGTGAATTCGCATACCGGCCAGCTTATTCTGGGCGCATCCTCGCCCACGACACTCTCCGCTCAGCTGACCGAAGTGCTCTATTGCGGTGGAAATGCGCAGCCCAATTCGATTTCGCCGGTTCAGTTACGTCGCGCGCTGGCAGGCAATGACAGCGCAAGCCGGGGCATTCGCGGTATGGTCGGAGACACAGAACCGATGCAGCGCGTTTATGAGCTGACGAACATGGTTGCTCGACGGGATACGACGGTTCTGGTGACCGGGGAGAGCGGCACCGGCAAAGATCTCATCGCACAGGCGATCCATCTCATCAGTCCGCGCCAGAAACAGCCCCTGGTAGTGATTAATTGTGCTGCCATCCCTGAGCCGCTGCTCGAAGCTGAATTATTCGGCTACGTGAAAGGTTCATTCACCGGTGCTGTGCAATCGCGCATAGGTCGCATCCACGCGGCGCACGGGGGAACTCTCTTCCTGGACGAGATTGGCGACATGCCATTATCTCTGCAGAGTAAGATACTGCGTTTTCTGGAGCAGGGCGAAGTGCAGAGGATTGGCGGCAACGACAATCTGAAGGTGGATGTTAGGGTCGTGGCTGCTACCAACGCCGACCTCCATGAGTTGGTCAAGCGGCACCTGTTCCGCGAGGATTTGTATTATCGCCTGGCGATTTTTCCGATCAAACTACCGCCTTTGCGCGAGCGTCTGGGAGACGTGGAGAAGCTCGCCGAGGCATTTCTGGTCAAGTTCTGTCCGGGTGCAACCCTGAGCGCTGGAGCGGTGGAGGCTTTGTGCCGTCATGACTGGCCAGGAAACGTCCGCGAACTGCGAAACGTGGTCGAGCGGGCCAGTATATTTGTCGGTGGTGAACGCGAGATCTTGCCCCAGCACATTCTTCTTTAACATCGAATTGGCCATCGCCGTGCTAATGAATAGGCAGATGCTGCCGAGTTCTCATCTTGAACCAATGAATGCCCTGCTCGCGGATAACCCGGGGGGGCAAGTCCGTGAGCACGTCGCGAAGGACGAATCAGAGACGCAGGCGAGAAGTGCTGTGCTCCTCACCTCTGCGTTCACCGAATTCATCTCGGCGTCGTCGCGACTGGAGAATTCCTACCGCCAGCTGCAAGAGGAGGTGTCCGAGCTTCGTGTAGAGTTGTCGGCGCGGAATGCGGCCCTGAACACCAGCCTTGCGGAAAACGAACGTATGCGGCTGGATCTGCAGCAGATCGTGGACTCGATGCCCTGCGGGGTATTAGTCCTCGATCGTAAGGGCGAAATATCTATGATCAATCCGGAAAGCGGACGACTACTGGGACTTGATGGGGCGCATTTCCCCAATGGATCGAAAGCGACTTTGCGGCAGATTTCGGCGTTTAGCGGCGTGAATCTCGAATCCTCTTATGAGGATGCGTCCTGCAACGACACCGGACTGGAGTTCTGCGTCAACGAGCCTTCAGGGAAACGTTGGCTCGAAGTTCGTAATCGACCACTTTTCCACCAGTCAGGCCGGGGCGGCAAGCCCAACCGGACGATCTTAATTCTGCGCGACATAACCGCTCAGAGACGCGCTGAACAGGAGCGCGGGGCCGCTCGCGAGGCCATGGCCATGGCCGGGATTACGACCATTCTCGCCCACGAAATTAGAAATCCATTAGCCAGCCTGGAACTGTTTGCCGAACTGATTGAGAACGACGGAGATCGTCGCCAGCAGTGGATTTCTAATTTGCGCGTTGGCATACGCACCCTGTCTGGAACGGTGAACAATGTCTTGAGCTTCCATGGTTCCGGCACAATCAAGCTTGCCCCTGTTTCGTTATCGGCTTTGATTGGGAACGCAGTCCGATTCATTCAACCTCTTGCAAATCAGGCCGCCGTCTCATTGGAATGGCTGGATGATCACCACCAAAATCAGGTACTGGGCAATGAGAGCGCGCTCCAGCAGGTTGTTCTCAATCTGATTTCGAATGCCATTCGTCATACGCCTGCGGGCGGCAGCGTCACTGTTTCACTCTGGATCGAACCCATTACCGAAAATGATGAGCGTCGCGTAATCGTCGAATTCTCCGACACTGGATGCGGCATCCGGCCTGACCACATTGAACATATCTTCGAGCCGGGCTTTAGCGGGAGTGGCGATACCTCCGGGCTGGGCCTGGCGGTTTGCGCCCGGATCATGAAGCAGCACGGTGGTCAGATTTGCGTCTCCAACCAAATCCATTGCGGCGCGCGATTCATGCTTTCTCTCCCCCTACTCGAACCAGAAGCCGGATCAGCATGAACAGTATTTCTTTGCACAGCAGAAACTCCTCCGTGCTGGTGGTTGACGACGAGCCCGGTATGCGTACTGCGCTCGAGGCCAATTTCCAGCGCCACGGATGGCTTGTAGAAACTGCAACCGGCGTTGGCGACGCCACGCGCGTGTTAGAGCACTCAAGCTTCGATCTGGTAGTGAGCGACATCCGCATGCAGGATGGCGATGGGTTTGAAGTGATGTGCTCCGTGCTCAAGAACTCGCCTGCCACTGCGGTGATTCTGCTCACCGCGTTTGGCAGTGTTCCTGAAGCGGTAGAGTCGATGCGCAGCGGTGCATTTGATTATCTGACCAAACCAATCTCGTTTGAACAGCTCCAGGCCGCGGCCGCTCGCGTCATGCAGCGCGTAAGCGAGAAAATAACCGCTGACAGAGGGTCCAGGAGAAACGCAACCATCGCAGTCGCTGGGGCGGGTATAGTCGGCCGTTCCCCCTTGTTGCTCCAGGCCTTGCAGCGCGCCCGTGCTGCCGCCAGCACCGGCGCCGATGTGCTGATCGAGGCCGAGAGTGGTACCGGCAAGGAGCTGCTGGCGAAGTTTATCCATGAAAGCAGCGACCGGAGCCGCAACCCCTTCGTCGCTGTGAACTGCGCGGCTTTACCGGAACACCTGCTGGAAAGCGAACTATTCGGGCACACCAAGGGCGCCTTCACCGGCGCCAATATGGCCAAAGCCGGAAAATTCGAACTGGCGGATGGGGGCACGCTGCTGCTCGACGAAATTGGGGAAATGCCGCTCAACCTGCAGCCCAAGCTCTTGCGGGTTCTTCAGGAGCGCGAGTTCGAGCGACTTGGCGAAACTCGGTCGATCCGTGTCGACATCCGGGTCATTGCCACCACCAACGCCTCCCTTGGCGCAATGGTGGAACAGGGCCGCTTTCGTAGTGATCTGTACTATCGGTTGAACGTCATTCCTCTTTCCCTACCCGGCCTTCGCGAGCGCATCGAAGACATTCCGCCGCTGGCCAGGTACTTTACCGAAAAATTCGCTAAGGAAACAGACAGCGCGGTGCCGGTGCTTGAGCCGAGCTTCATTGATAGGTTGCAGGCTCATAGCTGGCCCGGCAATATACGCGAGCTGGCCAATTTCATCCGCCGCGTGCTCTCCCTCAACCCGGGTGCCAGCATCGACGCAGCATGTTTCTCCAAGGAGTTTCGGCCATTGGGAAATAGCGGGCCCGTTTCACCACTCATGCCGGTCCCGGGAACGCCCATATCCGTACTCGAGAAAATGCACCTCGAGAACACCCTCGCCCTGGCGCACGGCAACCGGACCCACGCCGCGGAAATGTTGGGAATCAGCTTGCGCACGATGCGAAACAGAATCAAGGAATACGGCTTACCCCCGAGGAGATACGCATGACAACCGGCCTACCGATGATGGCGATGTTGGAGAGCTACCTGAAGCTGAGTGCTAGCCGCGAACAGGCGATTTCGGCCAACATGGCCAACATCGACACACCCGGTTACCGCACGCGTGACATTAACCTCGAGAGCGAGTTCAACAAGGTTATGAGTGGAGCCCTGCGTACGTCGGAGGAAGGGGCGGAGCCCGTGCAACTGATCCCCGTCTATCACCTGGTTCAAGGTCAGATGGAGCGGCCGGATGGCAATAACGTCAGCCTTGACCACGAGGCGCTCATGCTGGCCAAGACACAATTGCAGTATCAGCTTGCCATCCAGCTGATACAGAATCACTTTCACCAAACACTGAGCGCCATCAACGGAGGAAGTTAATTATGAATCTCTTCGACTCATTATCGATCAGCGGTTCCGCATTGTTGGCTGAGAGGCAACGTTCTGAGGTCATCGCCGCCAACATGGCCAACGCGCAGACCACACACACCGAGGCCGGCGGCCCATATCGGCGCAGAGAAGTCGTCTTCGAGACGCGTGGTGCTTCCTCTTTTCGGCTAGCCCTTGCCAGCAACAGTGAGTTTAAAGGCCCGACCCCCGGCAGCGTGCGAATCTCTGACGTCGTCGACGATCCATCTCCTGCGCTGATGCGTTATGAGCCGGGCCATCCAGACGCCAACAAGGAGGGCTATGTTGCCTATCCGGCCATCAATCCGACCGCGGAGATGGTGGACCTGATGGATTCTGTGCGCGCCTACCAACTGAACGCCTCCGCAGTAGCTGCGACCAAGCAGATGATCCAGCAAGCGATCGGCATCCTTAAGAGCTAGGCAAGGAGAGCCAAAAAATGAGCAATGTAGTTGCAGGTCTTGGCAGCATCGGCACCATCAGTCCACTCCCTAAATTGCCGTCGCTGCAACCGGCGGAGGGGCAGGGTGGGTTCGGCGCAGTCTTATCAAGTGCGCTGCACCATCTGAATCAGCTGAGCGGCGGCGCTGAACAACAGGTCGGTAACTTGCTGAAAGGCGTCGGCGGCGACGTGAGCTCCGTAATGATCGCGGTCGAGAAGGCGGATGTAGCCTTCCAGATGATGATGCAGGTTCGCAATAAGATTGTGAGCGCTTACCAGGACATCGAGAAAATGCAGTTCTAGCAAATTCCCTTCTCAGATTCAGGAACGCGGGCGAGCTTAAGGATCTATGGCGGCCAAGAACCAAGTAACGGTTACCAAACAAGCAGCGGGCGCGGGCCAGGCGATGGATCGTGTGAAGCAGTTCTGGGCAGGCCGCAGCACACAGCAGCGCGTTTATCTTGGTTTGGGTCTCGCCATGACATTGGGTGTCGCGGCGTTTTTTGTGAAGATGATTTCGACGCCCGAGTACAAGCCACTGATGTCGGGCCTCGAACCAGCCGACGCACAAGCGATCACAGCCCAATTGGCAGCGAAAAAGATACCCTATCTTGTAAGTCCTGACGGCACATCCATAACTGTCCCGGCGGACCAGGTCGATGCCGCACGGCTCGAAGTGGCCTCCCATGATTCGCCCCACAGCGGCCGCATCGGCTTTGAGATTTTTGACAAGGTTTCCTGGGGACAGACTGAGTTCGATGAGAAGGTCAACTATCAGCGGGCGCTCGAAGGCGAACTTGAGCGAACCATTCAAACCATGAGCAATGTCAAAAGCGCTCGGGTCCACCTGGTGATGGCGACCGACTCTGTCTTCATGGACCGGGAGCGCGGTGCAAAGGCTTCGGTCACACTCCGGCTTCGAGGTGGAAGTCTGTCGCGAGCAGAGATCTCGGAAATTTCACGGTTGGTCGCCGGCTCGGTTGATGACCTGAAGCCGGCGGATGTTGTGATCATAGACGCGGATTCGAATCAGTCGCTTGGGTTGAGTGGTGGCCCCGCCGATCCAGGCGACGGCATCGAGCAGGAATTAACACGACGGCTGATATCGACCCTTGCACCCGTCGTCGGAACCGACCGCATGCGCGCATCGGTCAACGTGGAATACGAAACCGGCAGCAGTGAAGAGAGCCAGGAGAAGTACGATCCTGCGGTGAGCGTTACCCTGAATATGCAGCGTTCCGAAGATGTTACAGGCCCGGGTGCGGGCGTTGGTGGAGTGCCTGGAACCTCGAGCAACGTAGCTGCGGCCAAGCCGGTTCCTCCCCCGGCGGCTGGCGCACCCACAACCATTCCGCCCGCAAACGTCGCCACAGAGCCAAGCCAATCATCAAAGACAGAGAGCGCCACCTACGGTGTCAATCGAACGACTCGCCATGTGATTGAACCGGCCGGGAGCATCCGCCGCCTCACCGCCGCAGTGCTGCTCGATGACGCCATCGAGCGCAAACAGGAAAAGGGCAAGTGGGTCGAGACTCACCGCAAGAGAAATTCTGAGGAGCTGAAGACCATTAGCGAACTCGCCCAGGCCGCTATCGGATTCAACAGCGCTCGTGGCGACGTGATCAGCGTCCAGAACCTTAGTTTTGACCACCCCGTGGCCGCCGAGATTCCTCCCATCACTCTTGTCGATAAGGCCCGAAAGGAAATCAATGACTATTCCTCGATCATTCGTTACGCCGGGCTGTTGGTCCTCTTCCTCCTCGTCTACCTGCTGATGCTTCGGCCCATCCAGAAGCGCGCGCTCGCAGCTCCGAATCCACTGCTGGCCGCAAGTCGAACCCCAGTCCATGGTGAAGGCGAGGCTCTGGCGATAGGTGAAACCGCGGCCAATCTTGCGCTGCGTTCCCAGGTTCTCAGAAAGCAACTTGCGGAATTTGTTAAGGCCGAACCTGAAAGCAGCACCAACGCCGTGCGTGCGTGGCTGCGGGAAGAGGCTCCATGACACCGCCGCTCGAAAAGCTTACCATCAGCGGCGCACGAAAGGCGGCAATCCTGTTGACGGTTCTGGGAGAGGATTCTGCCGCGACCGTCTTCCGCAATCTGAACGAGAATGACTTGCAGCGAGTTGCCGACGAAGTCGCAAGCCTGGGAACAGTGCCGGTGGAATTGTCGCTGCAGGTGTTTGAGGAGTATCAGAGGCTCACTGAGGCGCAGGATTTCATCATCCAAGGCGGACATGATCTGGCTCGGCGTCTATTGGTCAAGGCTTTCGGGGAAAGCGACGCTGAGGGCATCATGCAGCGTCTGACCAAGGCCCGCGAACTCAATCCCCTGGAGTCGTTACAGCGCGCCGATCCTCAGAAACTCGCAAGATTTCTCGAAGCCGAACATCCTCAAACCATTGCACTTATCCTTGGCCAGCTTGGCGATCGACAGGCATCGGCCCTGCTCATGAGCCTTCCCAACGATATTCGTGCCGAGGCAGTGAAGAGATTGGCGAACCTACGGCGCTTCTCGCCCGAGATGGCGGCGAAAGTTTCAACCGTACTCGCCCAACGACTCAAGACGGTCGGAGAGCAGGGCAAGCGGGCGTATTCAGGCTTCCAGAGCGTGGCCGACATCATGAACTGCATCGATTCGACCGTAGCACAGGAGATTCTCGTAGATATTGAAAACGAGGAACCGACCCTGGCCATCAGCATTCGCGATCTTATGTTCACTTTTGACGATTTTATTCAGGTGGGCGAATCGCAAGTTCGTGAGCTTACGGGAGCGATTGACAAGAGAGTTTTGGCGACCGCACTCAAGGGGACCAACGAAGAATTAAAAAATCACTTTTTTCGCACGATGTCGTCAAGGGCCATCGAAATGCTCAAAGAAGATATCGAGTCGCTTGGCCCTGTGCGTAATAAAGACGTACTGAAAGCGCAGTCTGAAATTGTTGCGATTGCCCGACAACTCGAGACCGAGGGAAAGATTGTACTGAAGGGCGAGGCCAATGATGAGTATGTCGTCTGATGTATTAGGTAACCAGGAATTCTTAGTTCCGGTTAAATCGTTCTCATACCGGGATATGGGTGCTCCCGCGTCCTTTCAGGTGAGCGAAGCAAGGCCGGCAGGCGCAGAACCGGAACGGTCGCCGGCTGTGGCGGCAGGCGTGTCGGAAAAAGAAGTGAAGGCTCTGCAGAATGTTGCCCGGCTTGAGGCCGTGGCCGAGACTGAGACGCGTCTCAAAATGGAATATGAAGCGAGGTCAGCGGCGGAGTTAGATAAGGTCCGGCAGGCGCTCGAACTCTTTCAGGTGGAACAGAGGGATTATTTTTCCCGAGTTGAGTCCGACGTGGTTCAACTCGCCCTGGCCATCGCGGCCAAGATTCTGCATCGCGAATCCCAGGTTGACCCCATGTTGGTTGCGGCGTTAGTCCGTGTGGCGATCGATAAGTTACACGACGGATCGAGCGTATCGGTGCGCGTTTCGCCGGCCGAAGCAGGGAAGTGGCGCGCGTTCCTGGCCAATCCTCTCAACGGGTCCACCATTGAAATTGTAGAGGATGCTCATCTGGGCGCCGCGGATTGCATTCTCGAAACGGAATTGGGATCGGCAAACTTCAGCATCGATGCCCAGATGAAAGAAGTTGAGCAGGGATTCTTCGATCTGCTGGCGCAGAGGCCGGTGATCAAGTGAGTCCTTTGCGGCTACTTGCTCCCTATTTCGACCGCCTGGATCGAGGGTCGACCCTTCGTTGGCGAGGACGAGTATTGCAGGTGGTTGGCAACCTGATCGAGTCCGAAGGGCCTTTCTGTTCTATCGGGGAGTCTTGCGAGATTACCAGCGCCATTGGCAAAAAGTACTCTGGCGAAGTGATTGGATTTCGCGGATCGACCATGCTTTCCATGGCGGTTGAGAATCCGCAGGGCATCCGCTTTGGAGACCGGATCGTCGCCTGGGGAACTCGGTCATCGATTCGGGTTGGCAGTGACATGCTGGGCCGGGTGATTGACGCTACTGGCGGCCCCCTCGATTCGAAAGGCGAATACCGGGCACAACGATCGGTGTGGGTGGATGGGTCGGCGCCGTTGCCCCTTGATCGTGTACCTATCCGCGAGCCGCTCGGCTGCGGCATCCGTGCTCTCGACGCTTTTGTCACCTGCGGGCGTGGCCAGCGCATCGGAATCTTTGGCGGCAGTGGTGTGGGCAAAAGCACGTTGCTGGGTATGATGGCCCGCGGCACCGGCGCCGACTTGACGGTGTTGGCACTGGTGGGCGAACGCGGACGTGAGGTCGGAGAGTTCCTTGAGGTGATCGGCGAAGAGGGTCGAAGGCGATGCGTGGTGGTCGTTTCTACTTCCGATCAGTCTCCTCTGTTGCGACTACGTGCAGCCCTATCGGCAACCGCCATCGCCGAGTATTTCGCCGCTTCGGGAAAGAACGTGCTGCTGGTGGTCGACTCGTTGACCCGATTCGCCATGGCGCAACGCGAGATCGGTTTGTCAGCCGGCGAGCCGCCAACGGCAAAAGGTTATACCCCCTCAGTACTTAATATGCTGGCTCGATTGGTAGAGCGGGCAGGCTGCTTCAAGTGTGGCAGCATCACTGCGTTTTATACGGTTCTGATGGAAGGCGACGATCAGCAGGATCCGGTCGCCGATACCGTGCGGTCGTTGCTCGACGGGCACGTGATCCTCGACCGAAACTTGGCCATGCGGAATCATTACCCTCCCATCTCCATGCTTGAGAGCCTGAGCCGTTTGATGCCCAGTATTACTTCCGAAGAGCACATGCAAAAGGCCAAGGCGTTGCGCCTCTTGTTGGCTTCCTACAATCGTTCTGAAGACTTGATTCGCATCGGCGCTTATCAGAAAGGCGCCGATCCGACGCTTGACCGGGCCGTAGAAATACTGCCCCAGCTCAACGCCTTCCTGCAGCAGCGTCCGGAGCAGATTATCCCCTTTGCGACAGTTGTCAAATCTCTTCTTGAGCTCCCGAGCTGATATGGCGTTTCAGTTTGCACTGGCTACCGTACTTCGCGTGCGCGGAATTATTGAAGAGCGCGAAGAAGGCAAACTGCAAAAAATCCTTTTCGACATCTCGAAAGTATTCGATGAACTTGAACGCACCGATGCCCAGCTTGCGGAAACAGACGCCTCGCGTCAGGCAGACGTCCTCAAACCCTGTATCGGGCTTCAGGTTTATGCATCATACGGGGAAGTGCAAGAGCTCAAGCAGCGCAGGATAGATCTCGCAGTGCAAATTCAGGAACTCGAACAGGCGCGAGATAGCCAACTCATCGTTTACGAGGCGGCTCGCCGAGATCGCGAAATGCTCACCGATATGCGCGAAAAGAAACGCGCTGCGTATGACACCGATATAAGTAAACGTGAGCAGAAGGTCCTGGATGACAACTACATTGCCCGGCGCGGCCGCTGCTGACTTGGCGCCCTCTCGATTGCCCCTTGTGAATAAGTATCAAAGCTTGCTGGCGAGCAAGTGTGGGCGCCCGTCCCATTCCTCATCAAATCCCGCAATTTGGTTCAACTCGGCAGCCTTTGCCTATGCGTTACCGGCAAACTTTGCCGGGTCGGCTTAACGGGACGCACGTCGCAAAGCTGGTTCACGTCCAGGCCGTTGACTCTAATGAGGAAAACGATCCCGAAGGATCGGCTTTGACGAAGATTTGTTTGGCCCGACAAATGCTACTGTATCGGCGTGAACGTCGTACCCATCGTCAAAATGCTCGATGTGTCTCCCGTGGCGACTCAAGCTGCTTCGCTTGCGCAAGTCTCCGATCGTTCCCAGCAGACATTCAACGAATCATTGCTTGCGGCTTCCAAAGCATCTTCGAGTATGGGCGCTGCAAGCCAGGTGGGTACAGGTACCGGGGGCCGCCAGAAACCTGTTTTGCAGGATCCGAAACTGCCGCCGTCTGTCCGTGCTTTCAAGTCGGCGGCTCCTCCTCAGAAGATCCTGCAGGAGCGAGTCCGGGTGGCTCCGCAACTGTCGTCGATCAATCCGGCAATGATCCCGATGCGGCTACCCCTCGGTGAGCCTGGTCGTTCTGCGAGCGTTTCGACGGTTGCGGGGGGACAGCCAATGCGCGATGTTTTAGCGGTAACGTTTTTGCCGATGGAATCGAAGCCTGCTCAGCCAGTTCCCACTAAGTCGGACAGCGTCCCATCGAGTCACGCGCAGAAGGAGAACGATTCCAAACAGGCTGCATCGCTATTGCCGGAAGTCCCACATGTATTACAGACCGCGTCTAATCCATCGAACGCATTAGGGGATGGAGTCATGAACGCGGTTTCGAGTACGCTCCCGGACCCCCCGAACACAAACGCCAACGTCTTTACTAACGCTCTTCCAGGCGTACTCCCGTCGGCTATCCAAAAATCGGTTCCCAGCGCAGTTTCGAGCGCCGCTCCGAGTGCTGTCCCAAGTGTCGCACCGACCGCTCTTCCGAGTGCTGTTCTGAGCGCGGCTCCGATCGCGGTCCAGAACTTAGCTTCACCTGTCGTCCTGAACGCAATCCCGGACGCCTCTTCCAACGCGGCCCCGGGGCCAGTCTTGCATGACGCCATGAACCCATCTGCAAAGGGAGACGCTGCTCCGAAATCGAGCTCCGTATCAACCAGTCAGACTAATCCTCCGGCGGTAACACCGGATCCAAGCGGGTTGGCAACAGGTCTCAGCGTTCCGGGCGTTACAGCCGATCAGCTCGTTGCACTGATCCAGCCGGAAGGCGGATTGCTTGTCGCTGCTCAGGCCAGTGCATCGAGCTTGAGCCTGGCAGCGGAGGCGAAACCTTCGGTCATAGCCGTCGCCAATGGCAAGGACGGCGCCAACAACGCTATCAACGATGCCACGGGATCAAACCAGCATGCACAGGCCGCGCCGGGGCTGACCGCATCGCCTACAGGCTCTCAAGGTACTGCGCAATCTGGCGATCAGAGCCAGGGCGGCGCCTCCCAGCAGGGGCAAAGCGCTGATCCGGCCCAGGTCAACTTCCCAAACCACACCATCGCCGCCGTTGACCACGGTCAGAACGCGGGCGTTGCCGCCCCATTGCAAACTGCTCCCACGCCGTCCGGCGTTACTGGTCACATCGCGAAGACGGCGGACATAGCCGCCCCGGCTACGATCGCTTTGCCGCAGGCTGTGCCCGTTATCAACACAGCGAAGCTAATCCAGAGTATGGGTCAGTCCGAGATGCGAGTTGGTATGCGGTCAAACGACTTTGGCAACATCTCGATCAGCACTTCTGCGACCCGGGACCTGATCTCAGCGCAGATTTCGCTCGATCATGGCGAACTAGCGAGAACGCTTGCCGCACACCTGCCGGAGATGCAGGCAAGATGGGGCGGCAATCAAGCGATGGATGTGCGCATTGACATGAATGGGCAGGCAATGGGGCAGGGCGCGGGAAACTCGCCCGCTATGTCAAACGGATCGCCGGACCAATCACGCGGCGACCGGCAGCAAAAGGGCGGCGCGACGTCGAGCCAGTCGGCCGACGGTTTTGCCGGGCGGGGGAGTTTAATCCCCGTGGCGGGGTTGCCGTCAGGCGAGGGCAGAATCGACGCCCGCCTCGACATCAGGATCTAGGTAAAGTTTCGGTACATACGCACCTTTGGAGAAACGACCATGCACACGGTTTCAGCGAACTACACTTTGCCGGCGGTTTTGAACACACTTCAGTCGGCCGCTACAAATGGACTTAGAAACCCTATCAGCAGCAAAGCGAGCCCCACCGCGACCACGGGAACGACTTCCAGCAGCAACACAGCCAGTGGTTTGGACAGCACCTTCCTGAACCTTTTGGCGACGGAATTGCAAAATCAGGACCCAACGGCTCCGGTGGATTCAACAGCGATGGTCGGCCAGATGATCTCACTCAACCAATTGGACCAGCTCATCAGCATCAATCAGACGGTCACCGGCTCCACAGGCACAGGAACGACAGGGTTGGCGCAGCCAACGGCGAAAACGGCCAGCGATGCTGCGCTCTCCTCAGCCAATGGCGGCCTTGCCAACATGCTTCCACCCTCGGTAGCTGGTGCAGTGGCCAACCAACTGCCGTTCGATCCCAATACAATGATGCCCCTACCCTCCTCCGGTAATGCCGGCGCGCTCGGGGCGTCCATCAACTCTGCCATTAACCCGGCGTCTAGCGGCTCTTCCACTACCAACAACAATAACCTCAGGAGGTAAGTAATGGGTTCTTTCTCAACACCACTGTCCGGGCTCACGGCTGCTCAAGGCCAGCTACAATCTGTATCCAATAACCTGGCCAATATTAATACTGATGGCTACAAGGACCAGACTCTGAGCTTCGCCGACGTATTTTCACAGACCGGCGTCACCAATGGTAGTGGCGACCCCTTGCAAACGGGATCTGGCGTTAAGATTTCCGATACCAACTCCGACTTCACCGAGGGAAGTTTAAATGTGACGGGCACTGCCTCGAACATGGCCTTGTCTGGGAATGGGTTCTTTGTCACTCAGAGTTCGAGTGGTTTGCCCGATTACACACGCGCCGGCGACTTTACCACAAACAAGGAGGGACAGATCGTCACACCCGACGGGGAATTGCTGCTGGGATATCCTGCGATCAACGGGGTGGTGAATAGCGCGGCGCCTGTGGGGCCGTTAGAGGTCGGCACCGGTGTAACCAGCCCGGCAGTGGCGAGCACCACGTTCAACATATCAGCCAATCTTAATGCCAGCTCGGCGGTCGGTGACACGGCGAGCAGTACACTTCCGGTCTACGACTCGACGGGTAGCGCCCACAGCCTGTCTGTCACTTACACCATGACAGGTCCCAATACATGGACTTATGCCGTCACCATTCCGTCAGCCGATTTAACACCCGCCCCAGCAGGGGCTGCGACAACAGTCGCCACGGGTACGCTGAACTTTAGCAGTTCCGGCGTGTTGGTCTCAAGTGAGCCTACCGGCGGCACGGCTCCTGTGCCGGCATCGACCGGAATCTCCTTCGCCATTCCGCCTGTCGCCGTGCCTCCCGCGGTAGCACCGACCCTTTCCGATGGCGCCGCGCCGATGGCGCTCACTTGGAACCTGGAGACGAACGGAGGCCCGACTATCTCCCAGACCGCGACGGCTAGCACTACCAGTGCGACCAGCACCGATGGCTTTGCGAGTGGCACACTCCAAACCTACGCCGTGCAAACAGACGGCACTATCGAGGGCACTTTCTCAAGCGGGCAGACACTTGCTTTGGGACAGGTCGCCGTTGCTTCCTTTGCCAACAACCAGGGACTCGTCGCTATCGGCGACAACAATTACAACGCGAGCGCTGCCTCTGGGGCGGCCGTCGTTGGAGTCGCTGGGACTGGTGGCCGGGGTACAGTGATTGGCGGCTCTGTGGAAGAGTCAAACGTAAATATCGCCACGGAGTTCGCAAAGCTGATTGTGGCGCAGCAGGCTTACTCGGCAAATGCTAAGACGATTACTACATTTAATCAGGTCTCCCAAGCGACCATCGCAATGCTGCAGTAAGCAAGTGTTTCCGCTTTCTTAGCGTTGCATTAGGGACCGGCCGCTCTGCGTCTCCGCGGAGCGGCGGGGCTCCTTTTTCTAGAGCATTTCTCATATCTGCCTCACGAAGTCACTGCAGTCCCGGCTTTGTCACTGGCCGCCGGTAAATGAATGGCCGGCGTGGGAAAGATGTTTTCCTTGTCGCACAGCAACTTTCTCTCTCATTCTGTGCCGTAAAACTACATCCACCCTCTCTCCCTGCACCAACGGTCCCCCGATTGCTAAACCCCTAGCAAAGAGCGGATGCGCATGTCTCTGCAGACAGCAATCCATGTGCACACCGTGTACTGAGATTGTCGCGCCGAGGGTTATGCAGGGAAACGGGACCCACAGGGAAGAGAGACCAATGAAAACATCATCCAAGAGCGCGGTACCTATGATCGAGGCGAAGTCAGCAATGCCTCCACATTCGGCGGACCAGCCTCAAGACCGGGATCCCGGCGAATTTCTGCCGTGGCTCCCCTGCACCCTGGCGTTAGACCTTCCGGTTGTGAACTTTACGGTTGGCGATCTGCTGAGCCTCACCAAAGGCTCAATTGTCGAGACCGCGTACCACCAAAGCAGCGACCTGCCTCTCCGCGTAAATGGACAGCTGGTCGGATGGACAGAATTCGAGGTGGTTGGCGAACGCCTCGCCGTGCGACTCACAGACCTCTCATGAAGACGCCTCGTTCGAGCAAATCTAATCCCATAACAGGCGGCGCCTCGCCGTTTCCCGCCCTCGCCGCTGAGGCCTCATTGAGCACTCTTCGCGCCCATACAGGCCTACTCTCCCGCGCATGGGGATGGTTACAAGCACGGAATGTGGCGCGATCCAGTTCCAGGCGATTGCGCGTGGCGGAGACAGTTTCGCTTGGTGAAAAGCGCTTCGTCGCCGTGGTTCAGGTCGATGGACGTCATTTCCTGTTAGCAGGCGGCCCCACAAGCATCGTTCTGCTGGCGCAATTGGATGCAAAGGATGCCTTTGAAGACGTACTCAAGAACACCCTGACCGATCCCGGGAGGAAGCAGGTGGCAAGACGTATGCGGCCGGCAAACTCTTCCATGCAAGCGCAGATGAATAGAACCAAAAGCCTGGCAGATCTTCCCCAGAAGACGACCACCGCTCGCAGCCAGCAGCCGGCGAAACGGACGAGCAAGCAGAACGCCTCCAGGCAAGGGCCAGCAAGCGCCCCTCCGATCATGCACTTGAATGGAACGGAAAACTTCGGCGATGTGCTGCAGCAGACAATGTCTGCCGGCAGGCAGCCTGGAAATCAGCCCAGGAAACAGAATTTCCAAGCGACAGCAGAACAGACGGGGTACTACGCGTGAGGAACGCCGTGATCGCGCGAGCGATGCTTTGCATCATGCTTTGCCTGGGGGCGGCTTCGGCACAGGCCATGGCAAGGCCACGCCGTACAGGCGCCGGAGAGAGCCTTGGCGTAATACTTTCGCCGTCGCTGCCGATGATCTTAGCCGCCGCACCCATCCAACTGGGCACCGGGCCTTCGAATCCGAACGAATTGCGAATTACAGGGTTAGGCGGACGGTCGACGCAGTGGACCATTGTCATCCTCATGACTTTCCTGACCCTCATTCCTTCCATGCTTATCTGCATGACGCCATTCGCAAGGCTGCTGATTGTCTTTCATTTTCTCAGGCAGGCGCTCGGCCTGCAAACTACGCCGTCGAACCAAACCCTCATTGGCTTGTCGGTGATCATGACCTTCTTCCTCATGCAGCCGGTGGGTAATGTTATTTATCGCGACTCAATCATTCCTTTGCAACAGGGCAAAATCACCGCCATCGACGCAGTCGCCCGCGGGGCCATACCCATGCGCCAGTTCATGTCGCATTTTGTTAGGGAAAAAGATGTCGCATTGTTTCTCGAGATGGCAAAAGAGCCCCGTCCAGAAAACATCGGCGATGTCTCGTTCCGCGTCCTGCTGCCGGCGTACATCCTGTCCGAATTAAAAGCAGGCTTTCAGATTGGCGCCGTACTCTTTTTGCCTTTCCTCGTAGTGGACATGGTTGTGGCGTCGATTACAACCTCTGTCGGCATGATGCAGTTACCGCCTGTGGTCATTTCTACTCCACTGAAGCTGCTGCTGTTTCTCATGGTCGACGGCTGGCACCTGCTTATCGGCGCTTTGATGAGGAGTTTTAGTTAATGGGCGTCGATCAAGTAGTTCTGTTGGCCCGTCTGATGCTGCAGGAGGTGGTGATTCTGGTTGGGCCCGTTCTGGCTGTTGCCATTCTCGTCAGCCTGGTGGTCAACATTCTGCAGGTGCTGACATCCCTGCAGGACCAGACCCTGTCACAGGTGCCCCGGTTGCTGGTCACGGGAGCGGCGCTTTTCCTGCTGATGCCCTGGATGTGGCGCCACCTCGCGCACTACACCATCAATCTGTTAACCGACTTTCACCAGGTTCTGCAGTAGTGAACATATCTCTGGTTCAGATCTTCGGCGCATTGCTAACCATCGGCGTCCGGCTTACCGGCATTATGCTCTTTGCCCCATTCTTTGGCAGTGCCGCGATTCCGGCCCGCGTGAAGGCCATGCTGGTGATTACTTTGACCGCGCTGCTCTATCCGATGATTTCTGCCAAAATACCGCAGATGAGTATCAGCCAGTGGCCAATGATGGTGTTCAGTGAGTTGCTGATCGGGATAGCCATGGGGGTCGCGACCAACATTGTCTTCGACGGCGTGCAGATGGCCGGACAGGTGTTGAGCGTGCAGATGGGCTATTCGCTGGTTAGTATCCTCGACCCGCAAACACTGGCGGAATCGACCGTAGTGGCCACGTTTCATCAGACCATTGCCATGCTTATCTTTTTGCGTCTCAACGTCCACTTCTGGATTCTGCGCGCACTGGCACGCAGCTTCGATTATCTTCCTCCCGCCTCAGGCCATTTCGGAGGGGCGTTCGCTACTGCTGCTCTGCAGGCAGGGGCAGGCGTTTTTACCATCGGCGTCCAGATTGCCGCACCGGTGCTCTCTGCCACCCTGTTTGCCGACATCGCGCTCGGTTTGCTGGGTAAGGCGTCTCCGCAACTGCCGCTCATGTTACTGGGTCCGGCGGTAAAGGGCGTTCTCGGACTACTAGTCTTAATTTCGGCGCTCAAATACTGGCCAAATCTGTTTGAAACCTTCTTTCTCCGCTCCATGGTCACGGCCGACCACCTTCTCCACCTGGCTCGGTAGCAGTTCACCCGATAGGAATATATGGCTGATAGCAGCAAGACAGAAGAGGCGACACCGAAGCGAAAGAGTAAGGCGCGAGAAAAGGGCCAGGTAGCCCGTTCGCGCGAACTCCCCGGTGTCTTTGCTCTTGCTGGCGTAGCTGGGGCGGCGACGATGATGGCGTCCACTTCAATCACTCACTGGACGACCTTCTACCGTAACGCACTTTATGTCGCCTACACCGGCAATTTCGATAGCAATGGGCCCCTGTTCTTCTGGAGCTCGGTTGAAGTGATGCGCTGGATCGTTCCCATCTTGCTGGCGGCGCTGATGCTCTCGGCGTTCTCCGGAGTGGCTCAGGGCGGGATCAACTTTGCCCCGGAGGCGCTGGCTTGGAAGTTCGACCGATTCAACCCTGTCAGCAAGCTGGGCCAGATCTTCTCTCCCGTTGGCCTCAGCAATATGTTGAAGTCGCTGCTGCCGTTCACAGCCATTCTTTGGATCGCCATCAATTCAATTCGCGCCAACTGGGAAACGATGGTACACGCCTCCAGCCTTGGGTTGAGGGTGTTCGCAGGCTTTGTGGGCTCCATGGTGTTTGCCTTGACCTGGAAGGCCGGGCTTGTCCTGCTGCTTTGGTCCGCAGTGGATTACGTATTCACTCTGATGAAGATGAGCAGTGACATGAAGATGACCAAGCAGGAGGTGCGCGAGGAACACAAGGAATCGGATGGCAACCCAGTCATCAAATCTCGTATCCACCGGCTACGAAGGGCAATGCGCAGGAGACAGTCGTTGAAGGCCGCTGCCACGGCCACCGTAGTTGTGACCAATCCAACTCACTATGCAATCGCGCTCCGCTATGAAACCGAGATGCCCGCTCCGATCGTTGTCGCCAAAGGAATGAACCTGCTGGCAGAAAAAATCAAGCAGCTGGCACGCGACAGCGGCATCATGCTGGTGGAAAACAAGTCGCTGGCGCAGGCGCTTTATAAGAGCGTGGAAGTCGGTGATTCGATACCGGCAAAGTTGTACCAGGCAGTAGCCGAGATTCTCGCCCTCGTATTCCGCGCAGAGGCCGAACTCCGCAAGGCAGAAGCGGCGCGGGGCTCAAGGAACGCTTCTGGTCAGAAGACTGAAAATGGTCCATCGATTCCGACCGCGGGGGCGACGCGATGATCGCACGCCTGGTGGCCTTGCTCCGTAAGTCCGGCGATTGGATAGCGCCCATCGCTGCTGTCTCTATGGTCTTTGTGATGCTGGTGCCGCTGCCCAGCTTCATCCTCGATCTGCTGCTGACCATCAGTATCACCGCGTCGATGCTCGTGCTGCTCACCGCGATCCAGATTCTGCGTCCGGTACAATTCTCGGTTTTTCCTAGTCTGCTGTTGTTACTCACTCTGCTTCGCCTGTCGCTCGACCTGGCCAGCACACGCCGCATTCTGCTGCATGGCAACGAGGGCACCGCGGCTGCAGGCAAGGTGATCGAAGCCTTTGGCCAGTTCGTGGTTGGCGGTAATTACATCGTTGGCTTCGTCCTCTTCCTGGCGCTGATAGCCATTCAGTTCCTGGTCATTACGCCATGGCGCCGTGCGTACGGCGGAGGTCACGGCCCGCTTTACTCTCGATGCCATGCCAGGCAAGCAGATGGCGATCGATGCCGATCTGAACGCAGGCATCATCAATGAAGCGCAGGCCAAAGCACGCCGGGAACGGGTGGCCCGCGAGGCGGAATTCTGCGGCGCGATGGATGGCGCGGCGCGCTTCAGTCAACGCGATTCCTTAGCCACGATTCTGATCATGGTCATCAACATCGTCGCCGGTTTCCTGATCGGTGTGTTTCAACAAGGCGTTCCCTTCCAGGAAGCGCTTAAAACCTACACCATTCTTACTGTGGGCGATGGATTGGTGACCATCCTACCCTCCCTGCTGGTCTCGGTCGCAGGCGGCATTGTCGTCACCCGGGCCGCGTCAAAGGAAACCCTGGGCGTGAATGTAGGCAAGCAGCTCTTCAATAGTCCGCGCCTGCTGTGGATCGCGGGCGGCGCGTTGACGGCCCTTGGGCTGATTCCGGGCTTGCCGAAAATCTCATTTTTCAGCCTGGCCGCAATCCTCATGTATTCGGCATGGAAGATGAAGCCGCAAGTCATAAAAGACGAACTGGAAGAGCTGGATGTGATCTCTAAGTCTGCCTTGCCAAGTGGTACAGCAGCTCCCACGGCAGATCCCATGGATGCAGTGCTCAAGCTCGATGAACTCATGCTCGAAGTGGGAATGGGCTTGGTGCCTCTGGTCGATGCCAAGCAGGGAGGTCAACTCCTGGCCCGGGTTAAGTCGATGCGCAAGAACCTCGCCCAGCAGCTCGGTTTCCTGGTTCCTTCCATCCACATTACCGACAACCTCTCGCTGAAAGATCGGGAATATGTGATCTACCTGCGAGGGGTCGAGATCGCGCGCTGGGAGCTGCGCCGCGACTGCTTGCTGGCCATCAGCTCCAATGTTGATGCTCCCGACCTGCCCGGCCAGGATACCCGCGAGCCTGCCTTCGACGTGGCCGCAAAATGGATCTCTCCGCAAACCCAGGGCCAGGCGATTGCCGCTGGATATGCGGTCGTCGACCCGACATCCGTGCTTGCCGCTCATCTGGCCGAAGTGATCAGGCAGAATGCTCATGACCTCTTGTCACGGCACGAAACCAGGAGACTAATCGACCGGCTGAGTGACTCTCACCCCAAGCTGGCCGATGAACTGATTCCTAAGCTCATGAGCCTGGGCGAAGTGCAGAAGGTATTACAGCAGTTGCTCCGCGAGCAAGTGTCCATCCGTGACATGGGAACCATCCTCGAAACACTGGTCGACGCGGCGTCGTTCAACAAGAACCCCATTGCATTGGTCGAAGCCGTGCGCCACACGCTCGGACGGGCGCTGATCCGGCCCTTACTGAATGAGCAAGGCGAACTCAAGGTCGTCACTCTCGACTCGGCGATCGAAGAAGAGTGCATACGCGGGTCGAACCTGCAACCAACCCAGGCCAGCTCCACTCCACAACAACTAACTCTCGCCCGCCGGATACTCGACGGACTAAGAACGAATTTCGGTAAAGAGGTCAGCGCCGCGCCTCCTGTCCTCCTCTGCTCCTCTCCCGGCCGGTACTATCTTCGCCGGCTGCTGGAACCGTTCATTCCTAGGGTCGTTGTCATCTCTCCCGGGGAGATTCCACCTTTGACGCCAGTGCAGTCCGTAGGGGTGCTGCATTGAGACGAGCAGGTTGCGACCTACGGACAGATAAGAGGAAGTCTGAAGCAGGATGTAAGCTTCCGAACTCCACAGCAGAAGTGAGTAAGTGCCTCATCAAGAGGGTAGCAAAATGACAAATGCAGAAGTAGCTTACCGTGCCAGCAGCAAAGGGATCGAGGAACGGAACGAACTGGTGTTGCGCGAACTACCGCAGGTCTATTACGTGGCAGCGAGAATTCACGAGCGATTGCCTAAACATGTAGACATGGAAGATCTTGTCCAGGCCGGTGTGATCGGGCTGCTCGATGCCTGCCGTAATTACGATAACGAACAGGATGCCCAATTCTCCACTTTCGCAAAACACCGCATCCGCGGCGCGATCCTGGACAGTTTGCGTAAACTGGATTGGGGATCTCGCACCTTGCGCCGGAAGGGACGCGAGATCGCCACGTCCGCCGCCAAGCTTGAATCCCAGCTGGGAAGGCACCCCCTCGAAGAAGAGATCGCAGCCGACCTGAAGATGCGTATTGACGAATTGCAAAGCGCACTGACGCAGCTGGACGGCCTATTCCTGGTGGGGCAACTGTCCAATGTAGCCGGCGACAGTGAGGAGTCGTTCGATCTGATCGAATCAGCGCCGAGTGCGGGTCGAGACAATCCCTTTGAGCTTTGCCTGGAAGGCGAAATGAAAGCCCATCTGGCCGCAGCCGTATCGCGAATGTCAGAGAGAGAACAACTGATTCTCTCGTTGTATTACTACGAAGAGCTGACCATGAAGGAGGTCTCGGAAGTTGTAGGTATCGCGGTATCACGGGTTTCGCAAATCCACGCCGCCGCTATGCTGAAATTGCGAGTCTCACTGGCCCATCTCAGCCAAGCAACACCGGCGCCCACAGGCGGTGTGCCGCCAGTTTCTCAGCGTACCATTGCTCCACCACACAAGACGCAGTCATGACCACGGCGCCCGGATCGGAGGAAATAATGACAACGAACAGCAGCGTAGAGACCAAGGCGCGTAGCATTCATTCCTGCAACTTTCGTTATGCGGGCCGCTTGTCGAATGAAAATGCCCGTGCATTGACTTCCCTGCACGAGAAATTTGCTCTTAACGTCACCAATTCGCTGGAAGTCTATCTGGGTACCTCGATTCGGTTGAAAATGCTGTCGCTGGAACAGCTGGCTCTCCAGGACTACATCAGCGCCGTAGCCCCAAACACCTACCTGCTGCCCTGCGCGCTTAACGTGATGGAGAGCAATTTCCTTATCGAGATGGACATCAGGCTGATCTTTCCTATTATCGACCTGCTCCTGGGTGGCGCCGGCACTACAGCATCGGATGAAGTACGCGACCTTACTGAGATCGACGAAGAAATTATGGAGAGTATAACCGCCCTCATCATAAAGGAGGTGGACCGCGCCTGGCGCGCCCTGAACCTGTCGCTGACGCCAGGGCATTGCATCAAGCCGGCTCTGGTCACGCAGATCTATCCGGCCAACGAGAAGTTGGTGCTCTTGATGTTCGAGATGACCGTTGGGGCCTCCACCGGATCTTTCAAAATCGTGCTGCCAACTTCCTTTGTGGGCTTTCTTCTGAGGCACCTGAAAGCGGCGCAGTCCAAGAAGATATCGAGTCTTCGCCATCTCCCCAACCCCAGTCTTCGCGAACGGATGCTCGATTGTGATTTTAACGTGGCCGCTGATATTACTCAGATGCGTGTGCTGGTGAAAGACTTGATCGATCTGAAACCGGGAATGATCTTGAAGATGAAGGCACCAGTGAAGAATCCTGGCCGGCTTACCGTGGAAGGGGTCGACATCTTTGAGGCATTGCCAGTTCGCAACGGCAAGATGAAAGCGGCGCAACTCTCATGCCGATCACAGGAACCGGTAGCGAAGAAGGAATAGTATGACAACCAAGGATTTAGCCGAGAAAACTTACCGGCCTTTTGCGCAAGCCTTCTCTAGTGCTTTGGTGGCAGCCATCAGCGAGGCTAGCGGATCGTCCTGGCTAGTCACTGCCGTGCCCGACGCGCAATCGATCGCGGATGAATCCGAGCGGGTCCGCATGAACCTGACGCTCGATGGAGATTTACAAGGGGAATTCCTGCTCGAGTTCCGCCGCGCCGACGCCGCCATGTTGGCAGCGAAGTGCCTGCAGCAACCCCCCGGAGAGTTCGGAACAGAACAGTCCGAAGCCGTGCTGAAATGTGTCGAAGCGGGAATGATTAAGTTCTGTTCCGCAGTTGCGGAGGACTACGGCACATTCACGAGCGTGGCCTCCATCGCTTCCAAACCTGCCTCCGACACCGCGAACGTTGCTGAAGTTACGGCTGCCGACGATGGCGGCAATCGCGTTTCGTTCTTGATGTACCTGAACCCGGCGCTGGCCGAAGCGTTATCTTCCCGCGCAAAGAAGGCAAGCGCGGACGAAACTAATGGGAGCTCGAAAAACGCCGTTAGGGAAGAGGAAGGACAAGCAGACCCGGAGCAGTTAAACCTGCAGCTGGTTATGGACGTTGAACTAAATGTGACCCTTCGTTTCGGGCAGCGCCAGCTCGCACTGCGCGAAGTGCTGGAATTGACCAGCGGATCCGTCATCGAACTCGATCGCCAGGTGGAGGAACCAGTCGAGCTCCTTCTGGAAGGCAAGGTAATTGCCAGGGGCGAAGCGGTAGTAATCGATGGCAACTATGGTCTTCGCGTGACTGAGGTACCGCAACCGATCTCTGCTCAGGCAATCCGATGAGCGTGCTAGCGGAGCAGAGAAACCTATGAAGCTGATCTCCTCGATCGCGATGCCAGCCTGGATTACCGCGGTAAGGGTCGTCACCTCCAGATGTGGAAGGTGTAACAGATCTTTGGCGCTGCGCCATCTGTCTGCGCCCAAGGCCGGCATCAGAATGCACGGCTCCTGGTATTGCAGTTCACGGTGTTTCCGATGGGCTGCTGAGCGGGAGGTCTTGCAACTTTTAAAGCCAGCAACGGAGCAGCCGGCTCATCTCTCGCGCATGCCGCTCGGCCTGAATCTAATCAGCCACGGTTTGCTGACAATTGTGCAATTGAAGAAAGCAACCGACGAGCAAAAAGAGGCTGGTGGTGAGATCGGCGAACTCCTCGTGCGTCAGGGCTCGGTCAGCGAGAAACAGGTAACTGCCGTTCGTGCCGCGGAATGGGGGTGTCCGGTATTTGCCGTACCAAAACAAGCGATCCGTATTGGGATTAGCCTTCCGTCCACTCTTATGCGGATCTATTCCATGATTCCAGTCCATTACGTAGTCAGGACTAATTTACTGTTGGTCGGCTTCGTTCATAACGTTGAGTATGGGCTGCTATATGCCATCGAGCAGATTACCGGATGTGAGACAAAACCCTGTTTCGTAACTCCCAGCGACTTTCAAACACAGATGCAGCAACAACAAAAAGAGCTGGAACGGTGCGAGTTTACCCCGGCTAGGGAGCTAAAGTTCGAAAGCATTCAGACTGCAGAGGAGATAGCCCGTACTCTGTGCACTTCTGGCCTCGAGATCGAGGCCGATGAAGCTTTCATCGGAAAGTGTAAGGAATACCTGTGGGTGCGGCTGACGGGTGAACTGCAGGCCGTCGACCTTCTATTCAGGGCCGGATGACTCGCCCGCGGGGTGTTTCGTCGAAAAAGTGCAACTTTCGTTGGAAAGATTTTCTCCACCTGCCGATAGAGCCACAGCAGGTAGGAAAGAATGCTCTATCAGGCGATCGACAGGCTAACAGATCATAGTTGGATTCCCTCATCTGCGTGGCGTCGTCTCGGCTTACCGCCGCAGAAGAAGTTCGCGCGCAGGAAGTCAGATCTCCTGGATGACATACCGGTCATGTCCGCGACGGTTCTCGGCTTGGAAATACTGCTGCATGAGCCTTGCATCGATTTGCGGATGGCTTCCGAGCTGGTTCTGAGCGATGTCGGCGCGACCATCCAGATCCTAAGGCTGATTGGAAGAGAATATGAATTTGCCACGGAGCACCCCTGCCGCATGGGTGACTGCCTGGCCAGTCTGGACGCTGGTACCTGGTTCGATGCAGTTTCCGCGCGAACGTTCGCCTGCGACCGCGAACACGCGGCAACTAGTGCGCTCTGGAATCACTGCCGCCTGGTAGCCCAGTATGCCCAACTGGTTGCTGAATCGCTCGAGGGCATTTCACCGGAAGAAGCCTACCTGGTTGGGTTGCTGCATGAGATCGGTGCGATTCCGAAGGTACTGCGTTGGCCCAACGATGGCCTGGACGACGGGGAATCGGCCTGCTTGTTGGCCATGGAGGGCCCGCTGCCACTGTTCGTGCTTTCTGCTATTGAAAGCATGAATGATTCCTGCTCCTCCTCTACCTGGAAAATCGTCCTGACCTCAGCCCACGAACTGGCTGGAGCCAGACCGGATTTCAATCCAACTACGCGCCAGGACTTCGACTCCTTAGTCATCAGCCCACGTTGGGGGGAATGCGTTCCTATTGTCCCGAATTGTATGATGGCCCGCTCTTGATGCCACCTTCCGTCTCACCCATTTCTCATTGACTCCCCATCGGCAGCCATAGCTGCCCGGTGCGCCATTCGTCCGCCCTGCTGAAACAAAGGAGATAAGCCGCTATAAGGTGCGATGGCCTTTCGCGTGCACATTGCCAGCCAGAGGAACGCGATGAACAGCGGATACTATGCAGCCTGTACTGGGCTGATGGCCCGAACCGAAGCGCTCGAGACCATAGCCAATAACCTGGCCAACGTGAGTACTGTTGGATTTCGTGCCAGCCATAACGTTTTCAGCTCACTTCTGGCCACTACCGGCAACTCTCCTCTCTCTGTTCTCAACCAGGACGCCAATGACTATGGTGTGTTGAGCGGTACGCAGCTGGATACTTCGCAAGGCGCTTTGGTTAAGACGGGCAACGATCTCGATCTGGCTATAGAAGGACCTGGTTACTTCGCGGTACAGACCGCAGCCGGCCCTGTTTATTCCCGAGGAGGAAACTTCCGTGTCTCGCCAGTTGGGCAATTGATCACGGCTGCGGGCGATCCCGTCATGGGTGACAACAACCGCCCCATCACAGTGATCGGAGCGCCCGTGTCGATTAGCGCGGATGGCACGATCTCGACCAACGGCGCCATCTTTGGACGGCTGAAGATGGTCGAATTTGCGCCCAGGGTGAAGATAAAGAGCGACGGCGGCGCTTACTACACGGCGCCCGCGGGCACCGCGGTTCCTACCCAGAAATCTCAGGTGCGCCAGGGAATGCTCGAGAACTCAAACGTTAATCCGATTACCAGCGTTGTCGAGTTAATCACTGCGCAGCGCGAGGTCGAAACGATGCGCCACGTGCTCACCATGTTTAACAGCGAACTCGATAAGACGGCAGCCGAGGAATTACCACGCCTTAGCTAACGCATCTGTCGAAATACGCCGTCTGAATTAGTTGTGAAAGGAACCTTACATGTTTCGTGCCCTCTACACGGCCGCCAGCGGGATGACCGCTCAGCAATTGAATTTGGACAACATCGCCAACAATCTCGCCAACTCCAGCACCACCGGGTTCCAGCAGCGTCAGGTAAATTTCACCGACCTTCTGTACCAGAATGAAATCATGCCCGGCGCTGCCGCTACGCAGCAGACTACGGTAGCGGCGGGTCTGCAGATCGGTCTCGGTACCCGGCCCTCGGAAACCGAAATCATCCAGACTCAAGGCGACTTCGCCACCACCGGCAACCCGCTCGATCTGGCCATTCAAGGCCAGGGATTTTTTCAGATCCTCTTGCCCAACGGACAAATAGGCTATACCCGTGACGGCTCCTTCCATCCCGATGCGGAGGGAGCGATGGTCACCGCCGATGGCAACCCGCTGCAACCCGCCGTGACCATCCCGGCGGACGCGGTAAGCGTGACTGTCGGTAGCGACGGCACGGTCAGTGTCACCCAGCCGGGCCAGACCGCAGCCACCCAGGTGGGCGTCATTCAGACGGCGCTTTTTGTCAATCCAGGCGGCCTCAATAGCGTCGGAACCAATATTTACCTGCCCACGACTGCTTCCGGTCAACCGGTGGTTGGAACGCCGGGCGGCGCGGAAGGCTTGGGAAGCCTGCAACAGGGCATGCTGGAGCAGTCGAACGTCAGCGTCGTCAACCAGTTCGTGGCCATGATTCTGGCCCAGCGTTCCTACGAATCAAACTCCCGCGTAGTGAAAGCGGCGGATGAAATGTTGCAGCAGCTTAACCAACTTTCCACATAGAAGGAAGGCGCGGGCAGAGAGGATATATGACGGCCAGATGGTTATCGATTTCGTTGATGGCGGCTATGAGCGTGCCGGGGTGGGGGCAATCTCAGTTGCAGGAACGCTTTGCGCTGACAGCGGGGCAAGTCGCCCGCGCCCTCTCCAATGGAGGAATGCCGACCACCGACGCGCAGGTGTCTCTTCTTACCCGGGTGGTTGCCACCGAGAGCTCTCCCGCGCTGGATGTCCTGTCAGTGGAGCTGCTCAACAAACAGCTCATGGCAGACCACTCCCCAGCCCGCTTGCGAGTCAGGCTGGGCTGCCATCTGCCGGGCAAGTGTTTACCCTTCTACGCCATCGTGAGCTCGTTAGAGCCTCTGGTCGGGCTCGCGGCCACCGCCTCTCGCACCTTCGCCGGCATTAACAACCCGGTGTCGAAGGCCAACATGGACATCACCATGCGGGCCGGCACGCATGCCACGCTGGTAATGGACGATAACCGCTCCCATATCCAGGTAGCTGTCATAAGTCTTGAAAATGGCATCGCCGGCCACAGGATTCACGTCGCCAGCCCTGACCACAAGCAGGTCTATGTCGGAGAAGTGGTCAACGCACATCTACTGACAGGGAGCTTCTAATATGCAGCCGACCTTGATACTCATGAGACGAACCGCCGCCCTGGCCTTGCTCGGCGCCTCCTCGCTCTTCGCCTCCCCCTTGAGCCGGCTGAAGCAACATCCCGCCAAGACTCCGGAGCAACTGCGTGCAGAATACATCGCACGATTGCAGCAGCAGTATGTCCCGGCAATCGAGGTGGGCAGCGTTGGTAGTCTCTGGACCGCCCGTAGCGTGCTAGGCGACTTCTCTTCCGATTACAAGGCCCGCAACCTGAACGACACCATCACCATTCAAGTCGCCGTCCAAACAACGGCAGCGCAGTCAGGCAGCGTCGACAGCGAGCGAAGCTTCACCAGTAGCTCCGCCATCACCGGCATCATGGGCAGGGTCCCCGCGGCGACCAATCCTCTGCTGTCGGGGAACTCCTCATCGGTGCTCAAGGGTCAGGGATCGACGGCGTCCAATACCACTTTCTCCACCAACCTTACAGGGCAAGTGATCGCGGTATTTCCCAATGGCAATCTCGTGGTCCAGGCGGAGCGCCAGATTTTCATGAACAATCAGCACGAAAATATAATCCTGCGCGGCATGGTCCGGCCGGGCGACATCGGCCCCGGCAACATGGTGCCCTCGGCAGCTCTCACGAACCTCGAGATTGAGATGAAGGGCAAGGGAATCATCGCAGACGGAGTTCGTCCGCCGAATGCCATCACGAGGGCAGTCCTATGGCTGTTAAATTTTTGAATCGCATGTTGCGCAAACTGAAAAGGCAAAAGCTACTCTCTTTGTTCGCGGCTGTGTGGGTCCTGTCTTCGCTTTCCCTTTTTGCCGCCGAAAACATGCACAAGGTATTGCTTCGTGACATAACGCAGATTGAAGGCGTGCGCGACAATCAACTGGTTGGATATGGCCTGGTGGCTGGTCTAAACCGTACTGGCGACACCCAGCAGACGTTTTTTACCGTGCAGACCCTGGCCAATGCGCTCACGCGGATGGGAGTACAGATCGCCCCCGGCGTTGTGGTGGTAAAAAATGTAGCCGCCGTCTTTGTCACCGCGAACCTGCCGCCTTTTGCGCGCCCCGGAATGAAGCTCGATGTTACCGTTTCGTCGGTAGGCGATGCCAAAAGCATCGTTGGCGGGGTTCTGTTGCTCACCGCCCTCCGTGCCGCCAACGGTCAGGTTTTTGCTGAGGCGCAAGGGCCGTTAGTCATAGGCGGCTACTCTGAGGGTGCAGCCGGCAATATAAGATCCGTTAACCATCCGACCGTCGGCAGGATTGCCAACGGTGGAATCATCGAACGTGAAGCCGCCGTCGATCTGAGCCGCTTTCGAATCGTCTCGCTGCTGTTGCTCAACTCCGACTTTACCGCTGCACGTGACGTTGCCGACGTGATTAACAAGGAGTTTGGCAAGACCATCGCCACTGCGCTCGACAGCAACCGTATCGATGTCAATGTTGCCGACAGTGGCGAACCTTCTGTGCCCATCCTTATCTCGCGGGTGCAGAACCTCTCTATCAATGCTCATTCGCCGGCCAAGGTGGTGGTTAATGAACGCACCGGCACCATCGTCATGGGGGGGGACGTGAGGCTCTCACCGGTTTCCGTGATCCACGGCAGTTTGACCATCGATATTCAAACCGCAACCGTCGTTTCCCAGCCGCCTCCATTCTCTGGCGGAGAGACAAAGACGGTTACGGAAACCAGACTATCGGTGAATGATGCTCCGGCGCAATCGATCCAACTGCAAGAAGGGGCGAACGTGGATGAGTTAATCAAAGGATTGCACGCCATTGGCGCCACCTCACACGACATCATTGCGATCCTCCAGGCCATTAAGGCGGCCGGTGGACTACAGGCCGATCTGGAGGTGATCTAGTGTCTGATATCGCGACGTTCGCAAGCATACCCGCTCCCACCATCTCACCGCTCACCACTGAGGCAGACAAGCTCCTGCGGCATCCCGGCTCGGCGCCTACCGAGAACAGCAAAATCGAGAAGTCGGCGAAGGATTTTGAGTCCATTCTCCTGGGAAGCTGGCTGCAGCAGGCGGAGCAGAGTTTTGGCAGCCTGCCCGGCGGAGACGACGACGGCGACGCAGACGCCGGCAAGGAGCAGTTTCAGGGAATGGCCATGCAGTCGTTGGGCAGTTCGATGACAGCAGCAGGTGGCATTGGCATCGCTAAGATGATTTCAAAGGAACTTCATAAGGCGGCAGACTCGCAGGCAGCGGTTCCCCCCATGACGCTCCCGGCGCACACCGAATAGCAACCGCAGGCACGCGGATTTCCTGTGCAGCTTGGTGGCTCCGCCGCATACGCGGTCGCGTCCAGTGCAGCGTACAGGAAATCCTGGGCACCCGCAACTCTACTGTTTTCAAAGCTTCGACGAACAGATTGAAAACTTTATCTGGAAACGCCGATAGCAGTAACGTTGAGACAGGAGAAGTTGCGATGAAGATAGATGGCATCAGTCCGGTAGACGCCCAATTGCCGCTTGACACCGTTGCAGCAAGGGTTGCAAGCAGTGGGCAAGTCAGTACCCAGGGTGCGGCGCAAGACTGGACTTCGTTTCATTCAGACAGTAACTCTGTTCTGTCGTTGACCAGCCAGGCTTTAAGTTCTCCGGAGGTTCGCCAGGGCACGGTGGATGCTCTCCGCCAATCGGTCAACAGTGGTCAATATCAGGTGGATGCCGCCAAGACTGTTGCCGCCATCAGCAACAGCGGTGGCTAGTAAGGCAGGAATGTCACTAAAGCGTGCTTCGGCCGGAGGCAAGAGTTTCTCGCAGAAAGCCTTATGAATGAATGAAAAAGCAATCCAGACGCACGACCAGCTCGCCGCCGCGTACCTGCTGCAGTTGCAGACGCTGGCGTTCGAGATTTCTGTGGCCATGGATGCTATTGCCGCTAATGCGTTAACCAGCTTTCAAGAAAGTGTCGCCAAGCAGGAAATGCTTTGCGGCGTACTGGCAAACATGGCGAATACCATCAGTAAAACAGTCAGGTCGTCCGAGCAACCGCTGCTGCTTTTGAGCGACAGTTCAGTCGAACCAAGGATTCGGGCTACCAGCGAAGCGATCCGCGAGCTGAATTTGCAGTATGCCGCGCTGCTCCGGCACTCCGGCCGGTCCATTGCTATTCTTGCATCGCTGTGCAGAACCCACACAGGTCAATTCCAGGAGGCTCGTGGGCCCAGGTCGAAGCGTCAGACCTGGTCTTGCGAGATGTGATCGATGGCGTCTCTGAGTTCCACACTCTCCTCAGCCGTACAATCCCTGGGCGCTGATACCAGCGCTCTGCAGGTAACGAATAACAACATCGCTAACGCGAACACGCCCGGCTACAGCCGGCAGGTGCCTGTTTTTCAAGAGGCGGCGCCGACCGAGGAAGGCAACCTCAGCGTGGGCAATGGCGTTGTCCTCGAGGGCTTTCAGAGCGTCCGCGATCAGCTGGTAACGTCGCAGATTCAGCAGGAGACCCAGGCCCAGGGTAGTGCCAATGCCCAACTAGCTTCATTGCAGCAGATACAGCCCACCTTTACCACCTCAACCCAAGACATCGGGACCCAGATGTCGGCCCTGTTCGCGAGTATTTCCAGTCTTTCGACGGATCCCACCAGCTCTGCTTCACGCGAGGGAGTCCTCGCTGCCGGGCAGAATCTGGCCCAGGCTTTCAATCAAACTTCCACCGCGTTGACCACGCAGCAGGCCGGCCTCAACACCCAGGTCACCCAGGATGTCAGCCAGATCAACCAAATCACGCAGCAGATTGCGGCGTTGAACCCGCAGATTGCCCAGCTTACGGCGACCGGGCAGGATGGTGGAACACTTCAGGACCAGCAGAACCAATTGGTGCTGAAACTATCGGCACTGACCAATGTCTCCGTAACCCAGACCCCGAACGGCGAGACGCTGTCCACTGGAAATGGGACTCCCCTCGTTGAGGGTTCGCAGAGCTTTGCATTGCACACCGCCGCCGGCAGCAATGGTATGCAGCAGGTGCTGGATCAGAACGGCACCAACATCACAGCCTCGGTGACCAGCGGGGATCTGGGCGGAAGCATTCAGACCAGAGATCAGACGATCTCTGGCCTGCTGACTTCGCTGGACACGCTGGCCAACCAGTTTGGCACTGCCTTTAATGCGGCGCAGGCAAAGGGCTTCGATCAAAACGGTAAAGCGGGCGGTAACTTCTTCACCGTTCCCTCGACGATCGCAGGGTCGGCGGCTGCCATCAGCGTGGCGATCACGGATCCTACCGAAATCGCCTCCAGTTCGGACGGCACCGCCGGAAGCAACGGGAACCTGGCCAATCTGAGCGCCGTGCAGACGACCGCGCTTCCCGCCGGCCAGACTCCCGGTGACGCGTATGCGGGCCTGGTCTTCCAGGTGGGTAGCCTTGCCTCCAACGCCACGGCTGAATCGACTGCCACCGCTGCTAGTCTGCTGCAGCTCAACGACCAGCTTAGCTCGGTTTCCGGGGTGTCGATCGATGAGGAATCCACTAACCTGATCACTTTTCAAACGGCCTATGAGGCTGCGGCTCGAGTGGTCACGACCATTCAAGCGATGTTCGCTGTGACCGTGGCCATGGGCACAGCTGCGGCGGAGTAAACAATGTAGGGCGCGGCGGATGATCGAGCAAAGGATGGTTACGATGCGAGTTGCGAACATGGTTCCCGATATGCAATACAACCTGCAGCTGAGCCAGCAGTCTCTTGCGACCGCGCTGCAGCAGGTGACAACCGGCTTGCGGGTCAACCAGCCCTCCGATGACCCCGGAGCCGCGGCTACAATGACGATCTCGCTCGCCTCTTCGGCAAACGTAGACCAGTACACACAAAATATCAGCTCGGTGACCTCTCAGATGCAGACAGCGGACTCATCCTTTAGTTCGATAGTGACTTCGCTGAATGCCGCGGTAACGCTAGGCACATCGGGCGCCGGCGACATCGTTTCTACCGCCAACAAGCAAGCCCTTGCCACCGAGCTACAGGGTGTCTTGAGTAGCGTGGTTGCTCAGGCCAACGCCTCTTACCAGGGCGTCTATCTCTTCGCCGGTTCGGCGAGCAGCGCCCTGCCCCTGGTGCCCGCCTCCACGACTTACACCTCGGAGGCAGGGACGGTTGCTGCTCCACTGACCGCCGCTTATCCGCTGACCGCTGGTTCGGTCACGAGCATCAGTGACGCCTCCACCGGTAAGACGTTTGTCTTTACTGCACCCGCAGGCGCGACCATCGCCCAACTTTCCACTGCTGTTGCCAATGCCGCGGCTGCCGGCACGCTTTCCGCCGGCACGACCGCAACCATCAATGCCACCGGCCAGCTGGCGATCGGCTCGAATTCGAACACCAACGGCATCGTGGTCTCCACAAATGATCCTGCCCTCGGCGCAATGAATGCCCTTCCGGGTACAGAAGTCGCGAATTCCTACGCTTACGTAGGCAACAGCACCGTAAACATAGTACCGGTGGGCGAATCGCTGGGTGTCGCGACCAACGTGCCTGGCAATCAGTTGTTTACTTCCGGGGCCAACATCATCGGCTCACTGAACGGCCTCATCACCGCCCTGCAGAGCGGGACGAGCGCGCAAATCCAAACCGCGACCACCGCCGTTTCCACGTCGTTGAACAGTGTTTCCCAGCAACGCGTTCCCCTGGACAACAGCATCAGCCAGTTGAGCTCTCAGGAGAGCTTCCTGAATCAGGAAACTCTGACCCTCACCACCCAGCAGACTGCGCTGGTCGGGGTCAACCTGGCGACGTCAGCGACCAATCTCGCCCAGGCGGAGACCGCGAACAGCGCCGTCCTCGCTGCTGCCGCGAAAGTTCTGCCTCAAACCCTGCTCAATTATCTCTCACAGGGATAATCTATGAAGTTCGGGCCACCGCTGCGTCCAGCCGAGGTGCGACGAACAGGTCCGCAGCGGCCGTCTGCGGTTCGTACTGAGTTAGCCCCGATTCGTTACACTTTCCGCCGATGAACACTCGACCCCACTCAAAGTTGCTCTGTATTGACGACTGAGAATCCGCTCCAGCCAACACAAAATCGAAATCTATTTAAAAAAACGACTTGGGACGGCCTGGGCATTGAAATGATCCTCTGCGATGGTCGATAGAGTGTTTGTCCAAGACGACCTCCCCCTCGACGGAACCGAGCCCCAAAACCAGGCCCGCAAAAATGCCGAGCACAGGCGCCAATTGGCAATCCAAAGGAGCTTCACACCATGGCAATTACCGTCCTGAACAATATCTCCGATCTAACTGCGGAGCAAGCATTGGGCAACACGCAGATGAGTCTGCAAAAGACCCTGACACAGCTCTCGACCGGCCTGAAGATCAACTCTGGCTCGGACGACGCTGCAGGTTTGTCGATTGCAAACGGAATGACGGCGAACATTGCCGCCCTGACGCAGTCCCAGCAGAACGCCAGCAACGGCGTTGGTCTGCTGCAGACCGCCGATGGCGCCCTGTCGCAGGTCACCACGCTCCTTAACCGCGCCGTCACGATCGCCACGGAGGGCTCGACCACCGGCATCACGGCCAGTCAGTATACGGCGCTTAACACGGAATTTTCGTCGATCAAGTCGGAAATCGATCAGATCGGCCAGTCCACCAACTTTAACGGGCAAAACGTGTTTGCCAGCAATGCGCCGACAAGCTTCACCTCGACACAAGGAACCTTAACCGGCGCCACTACATTGGCAGCCAATGAAACCGTAACCATCGCTGATGCAAAAAGCGGCGGTACTTTCGTCTTCAATACGGGTGCTGGCAGCACGATCACTGCATTGAACACGGCGATCGCCAGCGCGGTCACGGCCGGTACTCTCTCTGCCAACGTCACCGGCAATGTCTCAACCGGCAATGAAGTAATCTCCGAAGGCGCTACCACCAATGGCCTTACGGTAACCACCAACGCTACGGAGTTGGGACCAATGGTTGCTGCCACCTCGGGCGATACCAGCACGGTTTACATCGGCGACGGCACCACCACGGGAGCTGCAAATACCCAGATCACCACCAGTATCGCAGCCCTTTCTTCAGCTGCATTGGGCCTAGGTGCTGCCGGCGTTGCCCTCGACAGCTCAACCGATTCCCAGACAGCGCTGACGGCAGTCAATGCCGCCATCACCAGCATCTCCGCACAGCGCGGCACGATCGGGGCTTCCGTCAACCGGCTCAACGCGGCATCCACCGTTATGAGCGACCAAGTCACGAACCTGCAAAGCGCAGTCAACAGCCTGCAGAATGCTGACATCGGCACCACGGTGGCCAACATGACCCAGTACAACGTCCTGGAGTCCACCGGTATGGCGGCTCTGCAGCAGGCTAACCAGGCCCAGCAGGCAGTGTTGAAACTGGTTCAGTAAGGTAACTCGGCAAGCAACGCAACACGGGAGGTGGCGCCGCAAGGTTCCACCTCTGCTTCATCCTGCATAAGCCGATCCTTTGATTTGTCCGTTAATTGGTTTCTTCAGCAAATTTACAGGTTCCCCGGCGATGGCGTGGATCCAGGGGCCGGCGTTTGCGCGATAACCTTCCCCGGAAAAGCTAGGTAAAAGTCATGAGTTCAGTTTCCGCAGTCAATTCGCTGATAAATGGAACCACCACCAACACTCCGACGATCAATATCAGCTCCATCCTTGCCGCAACCAGCGGCAACACGGCCGCCCTCGACGTCACCGCTGCGGTCGCGGCGGGTATTTATGCGGACCGCGCACCGGAGCGGGTATGGGAGGCTGATCAGACCACACTCACTGGCCAGACAGCCGCTCTGACCGCGATCCAGACAGCAACCACAGCGGTTACCACTGATCTGGCAACGCTGAATACCCTGACCGGGCCCCTGGCGGCACGGACGGTGACATCCTCCAGCAATGACGTCACCGCAACCGCCGCTACCGGAACCGTCGCCGGCGACCACGTGGTTGTGGTCAATAGCTTAGCCAGTACCGGAGCGTGGTATTCAAGCCTTGCAAGCAGTCCGACGGCGACCCTGCCGGCGTCCTCCGTCACTCTCACCACCGCGGCTGGGCTTTCGGCAACCATCGCGACCGGGAGTGGGGCGGTGGGGGATACTCTGAACGATCTCTCCAATGCCATAAACGGAGATGATCTCGGTGTTACCGCATCTGTGGTCAGCGACTCGACGGGCTCCAGGCTTGCGATTATCTCCAACGCCTCCGGTAGTGCGGCCGATTTCTCGATATCCGAGCCCTACACGTCTTGGACCGCTCCCGTGATACCCGCAGGCGAAACGCTCGGTGCCAACAGCATCACAATGACCAGCGCGACTACTCCCGCAACTACCGCAACCATCGCCACTACCTCCGGCGAGAACTATACCCAACTGGCTGCCGCAATCAACGGCGTCACACCCAGTCTTGGCGTTACCGCAACAGCAAGCACCGATGCGAGCGGCAACCAATCCCTGGCGATCACCAGCAACGACGGCACAACTCCCTTCACCATCAATGAGCCGAGTACGAGCGGCTCGACCTTTTCCTTTACCCAGGCCACCGCGGGAGCCAATGCCAGCCTAACGGTCGACGGCGTCCCCATCAGTAGTGCGAGCAACACGGTCACCGGAGCGATCAGTGGAGTTACCTTGACCCTGTTGGGCGCAGCCCCCGCCGTCCCGGTAGATCTAACGGTAGCCTCCGATGCTACACAGGTCTCAACCGCGATTAACCAGTTTGTCACCGACTACAATACGGCCATAGGCCTGGTGAATGCACAGTTCACCATCGGCTCCACGGGGACAGAGGGGGTGCTCGGCTCCGATAGCACCGTTTCCAACCTGCAGAGCACGATCGAGCAGGCGCTCAACTACGTGGCTACGCCCGCAACGGGAAACACGACCACAGTGTCAACCCTCAACGACCTGGGCATCACCATGGGCACTGACGGCACGCTCAGCGTCGATTCATCTACTCTGGATAACGCGCTCACCAATGACCCCACCGACGTGCAGAACTTTTTCCAGGGCGTCTCATTAGACGGCTTTGCCAATTCGATGACCAACGCGTTGACTACTTATACGGATCCCGCCGATGGCGCCTTTACCGTAGACCTGGCCGGCATCAGCGCCTCGAATGCCAATCTTACCTCGCAAATCAACAGCTTTGAGACAAATTACATCGCCAACCAGCAAACGGTGCTCACTGCCGAATACAGCTCTGCTGAGGTCGCGCTGCAGCAACTGCCCGCGGAGATGGCGAATATACAGGCGGAACTGGGTAATACCGGGAGCAAGAGTTCATGAAGCTAAGTGAAACAGAACTGTCTTATCGCAAATCGGCCATAGAGGGCGCGAGCACCATCGGTCTGATGATCGCTCTTTTTGACACATTGGTTGGCGATCTGCGTCGGGCCGCCTTCGCCCTGCGCAAGAACGACATCGAGAGGCGGTGCAGAGAGTTGAACCACGCTACGCTGGTGCTCGGCCAGCTGAACGAATGGATCGATCCGGAGAACGGCGGAGAGTCCGCCCGGACCCTATCGAGATTTTATGCATATCTGCGAGCAAAGATGATGGAGGCTGCGGTAACTCAATCAGCCCATCTGCTCGAAACGCAAATAGACATGATCTTGCATGTAAGAAGCGCCTGGCAGAAGCTTGATGCTGGACCGATGGAGACGCCGGCAAAGCCAGCCGAAAACCCGGCCCAGCAACTAAGTGCGCCTTCTCTGCCGGCACCCGACGCAAAGGTCGAAAGAATTCCATTTTCGCAGTCCGGCTGATCTCAGGATCAGCAGGGAAGTAAGAACAGATTGTCGGCGTGCCCTCCGTTCTAACCGCCTGACGCTCGGTTTAAAAACTGGCCCCCGCCAGGGCGCTTTGAAAGCGCGTCTGGGGCTCCCCCGCGGTCCTCAGGTGCGTAAGCGAGGAATTGATGAAGGCACTCGTGGTGGACGGTTCGAACACGATGAGATCGGTCCTGCATCGTATCCTTTCCATGCGAGGGTTCGCAGTAGCCGAAGCAGACAACTGTCAACAGGCTATGGATGTTCTACGCGGCATGGGTACAGCCGATCTTGTACTGGTAGATTGGGTTCCGCACCAGATAGACAGTCTGGAGTTCGTCACTCGTTTGCGCCATGAGTCTGTCGAAGACACCAGGGTCGTTATGCTGGTGGCGACGGAGCCAGGTATGCGGGAGCTGCACGGAGCGCTCATGGCTGGTGCCGATGGTTATCTCGTAAAACCTTTTACCGGCCTGCAAATCGATGCGAAGCTGGCACAGGTTGGCCTCACCTGGCGATTATGATTGCTCCTCGTATGTTGCCTGTAATCGACGGCATCGCCTCCCGCCGTGTCGGCCGCTGGCGAGCCCGTGTCCGCTCCCAGTTTCCCTGGAGCAGTTTCGCAATTGGTGTAGGCTGATTGCCATAGGCTTTTTCGTGGTTTTCTTCCAACGAAAACCACACCTCGCGAATCTTTTTTAGGCCACAGTAATTGCGAAACTGCTTTAGTCCCAAGTCTTCTTGATAACTACTACCATCGTGGGTTTGTCACTCCCCTATGTGAGCCATATCATTAGTTGATAGAAGACACGCTCTTGCCGATAGTAAGTCTATAAGAATGTGGTAGATGTTGGCTCCGAGCCGAAGTTAGCTTCCGCTCAAGGCGCCGGCAGGCTATTGCAGCAGGAGTGTACCAATGATCGCCCGCAAAGTGTGCCTGTTTTCCGAAGATAACTTCGGCCCCCCAAATGCCCGCACTGGGTCATGGATCTCTTGCATCTCCGGGCATTTCATGAGGGGGCCTCATCGTGGATAAGAGCACATTGGGTGGAATTGGTCTTGCGGTTGCTGGAATCACTGTTGGTTTATACCTGGACGGCGGTAAGTTGGGACAACTGTTGCAGCCAACCGCAGCTTTGATTGTCTTTGGCGGCACGCTTGGCGCCGTGATGGTGCAGTTCCCATTTTCGGTTGTGAAGCAGGCCGTTGGGCAGTTGAAGGCGGTCTTTATCGGTAGAAAAGATCCCGCCGCGCAGCTGATCGAAGACCTGACGCGCTACTCCGTAAGAGCCCGCCGGAACGGTCTGATGTCTCTTGATGGAGAACTGGAGTTGATCCACGATCCTTTCCTGAGAAAGGCCATGACCCTTGCTGTGGACGGCACCCATTCCCCCGAGCTACGGCACAGAATGGAGTTCGAGATGGACAGTGAGGCCGACAGGGACGATCTGATACCCCAGGTCTACGAAGCTGCCGGCGGCTTTGCCCCGACCATCGGCATTATCGGAGCCGTTATCGGTCTCATTCAGGTAATGCAACGGTTAGAGAACATTAATGAAGTCGGGAAGGGAATCGCAGTCGCTTTTGTGGCAACCGTCTATGGAGTGGGATCGGCGAACATTTTCTTTCTTCCTTGCGCAGGGAGGATCAAGATCCTGATGCGCAGAAAGCAAGTACTGCGCGAATTGATGCTTGACGGGGTGATCTCCATCGTAGACAAGGTCAACCCGAGGGTTTTCGAAGCGAAGTTTGCCACCTACCTGGGTGGCGCGGCTGCAGCGCCAAGAGTAGCGCAACTGGTAGCCAAATGAGAACCCGCAGAAGACGTGAGGAACATGCGAATCACGAGCGCTGGCTGGTCTCCTATGCGGATTTCATGACCCTGCTTTTCGCTCTTTTTGTGGTCCTGTTCGCTTCCTCTCATCATGACAAAAAGTCGATTCAGAGTGTATCAAAAGCGGTCAAAAACGGATTTCAGCAGATGGGAGCCTTTTCCAGCAGCGATAGCGCGGCTGATAATTCGCGCATAGTGGGCCCAACCAGCACCGGCGAGGCTCGACCGAGCACGGTACCAGCTAACGCGGGCATCGATATGATCGAATTGCAAAGGAAGCTCCACAAGGCTCTGGGAAAAGAGATCGCGCGGCAGGAAATTGTCTTACGCATGACCCCGGAGGGTTTCGTAATCAGCCTGCACGAACTGGGATTCTTCGACAGCGGGGAAGCCAAGCTCATGCCCGGAGCGGCAGATAAAATCAAGCGGATCGCGGAAGTGCTGATGCAATACGGTCTCGATATGCGGGTAGAAGGGCATACCGATGATGTGCCGATCCACAATGCTCAGTTCGCTTCCAACTGGGACCTGTCCACCGCGCGTGCGATGGCGGTGGCGATGATGTTGCTCAAAGAATCCGGTGTCGATCCCCGGCGCATATCGATTGCAGGCTACGCGCAGTACCATCCCGCCGCCAGCAACGACACCGCGGAGGGTCGCAGAGCGAACCGTCGAGTGGACATCGTAGTTGTCTCGACGTCCACTCTCGCTGCAACGAAAGCCCCTGGCCTCCCCGCTGAAGGACCTCAACCTGCAAGCCAACCAAGATAACCCTGTCCACGTCTGGTTCGTTCGGCATGGACCTTCCGGCGCAGCAAGGCAGATTGCGAAGGCAACCATGAAACATCCATAAAATCGTCAAGCTCTTCCGCTGTGGATCCGCGTTAGGCCTGATGCAAAGTGCTTCCTGCCTTTAACAGGGCCTCGAAGTAGTACGAGGTGCTGTCCTGTACAAATGCGTCAGGATGGATCAACCCCTGTGAGTCGCCTCCGTGCTCATGATACCTGCAGAGTTCCAATGCCCTTCCCAGGCCTTTCGTTGATCCGAGCAATGCCTCCTGTATTTGGGTGTCAACTGAAATGAGGCCCACCAGCTGTTTCATCGGAATATTCAACATCCGATCCATCATGGAGAGCATGCCCAGCATATACAGTTCGGCAGGGTCCTCCCGCAACATGGGTGCGAGAGACTCACAAAAACAGGCTCGTTCGATGGCTTGTTGCGTATCCCCGTCGGCCGCCGAGCGGGCCAGTTTACTGGCGAGTACTACGGTCACCAGCCTGCGAAAGGCATCTTCGCCCACCGCGTGCAAGGCTGCCTGAATCGTTGATATGCGGCGTCGAAATCCATACGCGGCGGAATTGACAACCCGAAGCAGCCGGTAGCACAGGGACGGCTCCATCAAGAGGAGGCGTTCAACTTTCCTATCATCCATCGGGGACTTAGCCAGTATGGCCAACAATTGCAGATAGACGGACTGAGTGGCAGAGATTTGCGCCTCGGCGATAATCTCCGGCCGAGAATGGAAATAGCCTTGAAATAGCGTGTTTCCTTCGGCTTGCGCTGTCCGCACATCTGCCAGGGTCTCGACCTTTTCGGCCAGAAAAGTTGTCTTCTTGTTGCGAAACATCTTGTATATTTCTTGTCTCGTGGTAGGACTGGAAGCGCGAAAGTCCACCTTGACGTAGTCTGCTATCTCGACCAGTTCCCCTTTGTTATCGTCTGGAGAAAAGTCATCCAGAGCGAAGCGAAATCCGGAACGTTTGAGCTCGTTGCATGCCCTCACAACCTCAGCGTCGGCAGTAACGTTCTCCAAAATCTCGAGAACCACGGTTCGGCTGGGCAGCAACTTCACGCTCATGCTAACCAGAGCATTACGGGTGCAGTTGACGAAAAGCGTCTTGGATGAGGAGCAGGCGATCATCGATAAGCAGCTGTCGATCGTCTGGTTTGTGGCGTCCTCGTCATCTCCGGAGAATGCGTTTACCCTGCCTGCGCGAAACAGCAATTCGTATCCATAAAGGTCCATCTTCTGGTCGAGGATGGCCTGTCTGCCGAGGAACCGGTGTTTGTAGGGTGTTGGCGGAAGCATGAAAATCTATAACCTTGTCTCTACATCTATGCCCACTGCCGTAGCCGCGAGTGCACCTTAGCCCTGGAGCCCTTGCAAGGTATTTCCCGCTGCTATCAAGGCCTTAAAGTAGTATGTGGAGCTGTCAGCTACCAACTCATCGGGGTGCGGCAGCCTCTGGGAATCCCCTCCGTGCTCTTCGTATTCGCAGAGCGCTAACGCCCTGCCCATCCCTTTCGCAGACCCGAGCAGTGCTTCCTGGATTCGAGAGTCAATAGAGATGAGGTCCACCAGTTGCTTCATGGGGATATTCAACATCCGATCCATCATGGAGAGCATGCCGAGCATATACAGCTCTGCCGCGTTCTCATGGAGTACCGGGGCTAGAGACTCGCAAAGGAAGGCTCTCTCCAGTGCCTGTTCCGCGTCCCTGTCCCCTGTCGAGGGAGACAAGTTGCCGGCGAGAACGACAGTGACCAACTTCCGAAATGCATCTTCACCGACCGTGTTCAGCGCCGCCTGAATGGTTGATATTCGATGGCGAAGCCCATAGACGGCGGAATTGGCAAGCCGAAGCAGCCGGTAGCAGAGGGATGGCTCCATCAGTAAGAGACGTTCGATCTTCTTCGTATCCATGGGGGTATCAGCTAATGCCGCAAAAAGCTGTAGATAAACGGTCTTGGCGGCAGATATTTGCGCCTCTGCAATAATCTCCGGTCGCGCATGGAAATAACCTTGAAAGAGCCTGTTACCTTCCGCTTGTGCGGCTTGCACCTCAACCAGCGTTTCGACTTTCTCTGCCAGGAAGATAGTCTTCTTGCCAAACATCTTGTATATCTTCTGCCTCTCGGCAGCATCAGAAGCACGAAAGTCCACCTTAACGTAATCTACGATCTCGACTAACTCACCTTTGTCTTCGTACGGAGAAAAGTCATCCAGAGCCAGGCGAAAACCAGCCTGCTTAAGCTGTTTGCATGCCTTGACAAGTTCTGCGTCAGCAGGGACAGTTTCCAAAATCTCGAGAACCACTGTTCGGCTTGGCAGCAACATTACGCTCATGTTGACTAGCGCGTCGCGCGTACAGTTGATAAAAAGATTTTGGCAGGAAGAGCAGGCAATCATCGATAGGCAGCTGTCGATGATCTGATTTGTGGCATCTTCAACATCTCCGCTGAAGGCGTTTTCCGTTCCAGAACGAAACAGCAATTCGTATCCATAGAGGTCCATCTTCTCGTCGAAGATAGCTTGTCTACCGATAAACCTTTGTTTATTGGAAATTGCTACAGACATAAACATTCAATCAATCGCTGGCATGAAAAGAAGAGGTTTCCCGCAAACACGTTTGCTCTAAACCGGCGCGGACTGGGCAAATATAGTGAACTTACCACCCTGGTAACCATCGACCAGGACATTGAAATAGCTCCTGTGGTCTGGCTTTTTAAAGACCTTTCCCGCAGTGCCATCGATGAGGAGCGGATCTGCTACCATCTTGCCGAAAACCGCCCGGCCTTCGGTGGAAATCACGGCCGAGGCAATGTTCAGAACCTCGTACATCGCATCGCGCAGGAGTTCTTCAACGGGGCTTACCGCTAGATGCTCCTTTACCACGGAATCCGGCAGGCCCACCAGTACTCCCGCGATCGAGCCGAGCAGCGGCAGGTCGAACTTGATGACGATCGCGGTCTCATGGGGAAGAACCGCGTAAATGCCATACATCTGCTTGATCTTCGTTTCCGCAGCGGCGGTTGTCTGGACGAAGGTCACTTTGCGACCGATCAATTCGCTAAAAAGCTTTGACAACGCAAAGGGCGTCGGCTCTGACATGGCTTAGCACTTGCCCAGAATTGGGGTCAAGGCCTCTTGCATGGTTTCCGGACTAAACGGCTTGGTGATCAGAAAGCTTGCTCCCGATTTCATCGCCAAATCTTTGATCCCAGCCGATGCCTCTGAGGTGATGAAGCCGAACGGCACCTTGTTTGCCGATGCCCTCACCTGTACCAGGAAGTCGATGCCTGACATTTCAGGCATGTTCCAGTCGGAAAGAATGAGCCTTGGTTGTTCCTCACGCAACTTTTCCAGAGCTTGGGCCCCATTTTCCGCTTCCCCCACGGTTAGCCCACGAAAACCAGCCTGGCGAATCGCTCGCTGGACGATCCCGCGCATCGTCTTGCTATCGTCCACTAGAAGAATATCCATGGCGCCGCCTCGTCCATCTGAATAACTTGTTGTCTAGGTCTCTATCGGCATGTTGCCGCCAATCTGTCAGGGTTAAGGCTCAAATTAAAATGAAGCCGGTTCAGTGCGGGGCGAGAGAGAGTCGAGGTCAATCGCGTAATCGGCTTGCTGTGAGTCTTCCGGGCGCGACGGCCAGAAGAGTGACCCAGAAGGGTCCCTCGGCGCACTCAAACCCAAGCCTATTCTGGATTTCGGACCTACAGACCCGCAGTCCGTAGTCGCTCCCATCGGTAACCGAGGGTATCGACAGGCTCAGACCCGTCGCCACCGCAGACTTCATATTTCCACCGATCATGTTGGCCAATTCGCCCAGTACGTCGCGCACGTCGTCGTTCACCGTGTCGGGCGGATCCATGGAAAGAAACCGGCCGGCGAATCGACAAGCCTGCCATCGGTTGCACTCAAGTAACACCGCCCCGTTCCACTTGCCCGACAAGTGAACTGCAGATGTCAACTGATCATGGGCAGGGGACCACGGTATCCGGCCTGGGAACACCTCAAGGTTCAGCATAGTGGTGAATACTGACTCCACAATCTGCGCCACCATCTCTGCAGTTACTTGAGTAAGCATGGCATTTCCTTTCATTGGGCGGCATAGACGGTTACGTTTCCCACTGCCTGTCGTTCAAACCGCTCCTCAAGGCTGAAGGCCGTTTCGGCACCGCCTAGCAACAGCCACCCGCCTCGAAATAACGTGCTGTGGATTTCTTTCATGATGTTTCGCTTCGTTTCGTTGTCAAAATAGATCATGACGTTACGGCAGAACACCAAATCAAAAGGCCCGAGGGTGCGCATGCTTTTGCGCAAGTCAATCGTCTCAAATCGAACCATTCGGCGCACTGCGTCACTTAACTGCCATTCCAGGCCGCACCGGCGAAAATATTTCACTAACAGCGCCGCCGGCAGTCCACGATTCACCTCGATCTGCTGATAAATGCCAGACCGGGCACGTTCCACCACCTTGTCGGAGAAGTCGGTACCGAGAATTTGCATGTTCCATCCCTGCAATCCGTTCTCCAGCAGCAGCATGGCCAGGCTGTAAGCTTCCTGCCCGGTGGATGACGCAGCCGACCAGAAACGCAAGGTCCGGGTATCCCGTCTCTCCTCCTTCAGTCTGGGCAACAAAACCGTCCGTATCGCCTCGTACTGGGAAGGATCGCGGAAGAAGTAGGTCTCGTTGGTAGTCATGGCCTCTACCACCTGGTGGGCGAGCTCGATATCACGCTTAGCGCGCAGCAGCACGCACAAGTCGTTGATTGAGCCGAGACCGTGTTGCTTGACGATGGGCGCGAGGCGGCTTTCAAACAGGTAATGCTTGTTATCCTCGAGCACGATGCCCACCTGGGAATGGACGTGCTCCTGGAGGAAGCGATAGTTCTCCGGGAGGATCTCCGCGCTTAATGTCCGGCTCGCCATGCGGTCTCTCTTAGTTCCTGCCCGTAACGCTAAGAATCTCAGGCACAACTTCATCCAGTGGAAGCACCCGGTCGGCAAGGCCGGCATTCGCCACCGCACCAGGCATGCCCCAAACAACACTCGATGCCTCATCCTGTACCAGGACCCTGGCCCCGCGCGCCTTCAGAAGCCTCGTACCATGCAAACCATCCTGTCCCATACCAGTCAGAACGACAGCCAGCACCGCGCCGCCATATAACTCCGCGGCCGAAGCGAACAGCGCGTCGACCGCGGGACGACAGGAGTTCTGTCGCGGCGACTGATCCAGACACACACGTATAGCGCCTCCGCCGGAGGCCACCTTCATGTGAAAATCTCCCGGCGCAATCAAAATCTTTCCCGCTTCAACCAGATCACCTTCGCTTGCTTCCTCGACCTTTAACTGGCAGGTGGCATTAAGGCGCTCGGCGAGCAAACGGGTAAAGAGAGGTGGCATATGCTGCACTAGTAGAATCGGCAACGGGAAGCTGGTGGGGAACGAGGGCAGGATTGCGCCCAGCGCGGTGGGCCCTCCGGTGGACACTCCGATCACGACCACTTTGGGCCGCAACTTCAAACTTTGCGCGATTGGCCTGCCCTCTGCGACTCGCGCGGCAGATACATATGCCTGCACTGGCGGAGCTGCGGCCGCGCTTTGTCCGGCCACGCGGAAAAACTGCTTGATTTTCGGGATCATCTCGTCCCGGAGGCGGGCCATCGAGCGATCGAGCGATCCTTCGTTCGAAACCTTGGCCACGTAGTCGTCGGCCCCCAGAGTCAAGGCTTCCAAGGTTATGGCTGCGCCATGCTCGGTGAGCGTACTGAACATAATGACGCGCAATTGCGGATACTCGCGTCGAATACGCCGCAACATCTCCAGGCCGTTCATGTCGGGCATCTCGATGTCCAACGTGATCACGTCAGGAGTAAGCTGCGGAATTCGTTGTAGTCCGATGGCGCCGTTCGAGGCAGTTCCCACCACCTCAATCATTGGATCCTGCTCCAACGCTTGCGTGACCAGGCGGCGGATGACCACTGAGTCGTCCACCACCATCACACGGATTCGGTCACCTGATTGGAGCAAACGCCGGTTCACTACGGCCATGTCAAGCGCTTGCCGCGGGAAGAATCCCGACCAGCTCCAGCTTTTCTCTGATGATGTCTTTTGTAAACGGCTTCATGACATATTCATTAGCGCCCGCCTCCAGGGCGGATACGATGTGGTCCACCTCGGTTTCGGTGGTCACCATAATTACTTTCACCGAAGCAAGTTCGGGGTTCTGGCGCAAGTGCTTGACCAGATCCAGGCCATTCATCTCTGGCATGTTCCAATCCGCCAGGACTAAACTGACAGCCGCCTTCTCGGATTCGATCACTTTGAGTGCGTCTTTTCCGTTAACCGCCTCGCAGATCTCGTACCCCAGTTCCCGCAAGATCCTGCCCAGGATCATTCGAATTGATTTGGAATCGTCGACAATGAGTGCTTTGCTCATCATGCATGGACCGTTCTTGTCTGGGGCCGACCCGTTAACGGCGTCAGAAGGTGAACCTGGCAACGGCTGCTTGCAGCCTGGCCGCCATTTCACTTAGTTGCAGAGAGGCCTTCTTGGTATCGTTGGCTCCCTGGGTGGTATTCCTCGCCGCCGTCGCTACGGCGCCGATGTTCTTGGCGATATCGTTGACCCCCTGGGCAGCTTCATTCACACTGCGACCGATCTCATTGGTAGTTGCCGTCTGTTCTTCTACTGCCGAAGCAATGCTGTTGGAAATGTCATTGATCTGGTTAATGATGGCGGTGATCTCCTCGATCGCCGTCACCGCGCCCTTAGTGACACCCTGGATGGCCTCGATCTTCTGGCTGATCTCTTCTGTCGCCTTGGCCGTCTGCTTAGCCAGTTCCTTGACTTCATTGGCCACCACGGCAAAGCCTTTGCCAGCTTCTCCGGCGCGCGCCGCCTCGATGGTGGCGTTCAGTGCCAGCAGGTTGGTCTGCTGCGCGATCGAAGTAATGACTTTGATCACGTTGCCGATTTCGCGGCTGGATTCGCCCAGGTTCTTCATCGTTTCGTTGGTGGTCGATGCCACGCTGACAGCATTTCTGGCTACTCGGGCAGAGTCGTTGGCATTTTTCGAGATCTCGCGAATCGAAGCCTGCATCTGTTCCGAGGCGGAAGCGACCAATGCGACATTCTTTGAGACCTCTTCACTGGCCGCTGAGACCACGTTGGCCTGCACCGCAGTCTCCTCCGCGTTGCCCGCCATCTGCTGGCTCACGGCGGTAAGTTCTTCTGAAGAAGAGGCCAGCGTGCTGGCATTTTCCGCCGTTGTCTTAAGCGGCTCAACGATAATGTCCAGCGTGTGGTTGAAGCCCTCTATGATCTTGCGGTAGGCTCCCTGGTGCCTGCCCGGGTCGGGGCGTACCCCCAGCTGGCCTTCTCGCGCAGCGTGGCTGATCGACTGGCCATCCGTCACCAGGGCTTCGATGTTGGTCTTCAACAGGGCCAGCCATTCATGAATCTGGTCCTGCTCAGAAGCCTTGCTCATAGACGCCGTCATGTCGCCGTGGGCAATCTTAGTTACAAATGACACCAGATCGGTAAGCCACCCCTGCACACCGTTCACCGAGTTCTTCATCTGCTCGTGGTCACCTTTGCAGGCAATCTCGACTCTCTCCCGCAAGTTTCCCCCGCGAATCAGCGTGAGGATTCGATTGCCCTCTCCGATCGGCAGCAGGATCGCGTCCAGCATTTCGTTTACCCCCTTTACAATTCCGCCGTAAGCGCCCTGGAACTGCTCCGGCTTACCGCGTTCAGAGAGGCGGCCATCTATGGACGCCTCGGTGAGCCGCATCAGCTCTTTTTGCAGCCCTTGTACTGCGATGGCCACGTTGTTGACAGCCTGCTTCATCCTCTCTTGATCGCCTTTGTAGGTCTGCGTAATCAGCTCGTCGATCTTGCCTGCGCCGATCTGTGCCAGGATGCGGTTGCCTTCGCCGATAGGCAGCAGTATGGCGTCCAGTATTTCGTTGACGCCTGCAATCACTTTTCGGTTATCCCCCTCAAAGCGCTTTGTCCTCCCGCGCTCGCTGAGGCGGCCGTCGCGCGATGCTTCCACCAAACGAAGGATCTCTTGCTTAAGTTGATCACCCCCATGCGTCGCCGATGCGACCGCTGTTGGAAGATCCAGAACGGCGGCGGCCGCCAATGACTTACCGTTATGGCCAGCAGATGCTGGGCGGGCCCGTCTCGTCATTTCTCGTGCTCCTTTGCGTTTCTTCCGCGTTGCTGCGCCGTTCCCACTTTGGCCCCCCACCTTGGCTTTCTAGCCTGCTCCGCGGACGCGATCTCCTGGGCATCTTGAAAGGCTTCTCGCAGGTGCATACTCGTCAATCGCTGGCACTCGACGTAGGAGCCGATGTACCACCAGAAGGGAAGGTTGATCTTGTCGTGGATTGCGCCAACCTTGAGCCGCCGCACAAAATAGTCCACGCCCCGGTTTTCCCGACGCCTTCAAAGATCTGCGCGAAGTAGCGGGTCTGGGCGCGTTCCAGGGCCTGACGCAATTGGCGGATGGACATGCCAGCGCCTTGGGCGTACGTTTCGAAGAATCGCCGCGTGGGGCCGAATTCAAATTGCCAGTCGTAAAACTCCTTGGCGATCTGGGGCGCCATCGACCGCGTCCAGGAAAGCAACCCGGCCAGTACGCTCCGATCCTCCTCGCCAAGGCGGATGAATTTCCGCCGTGTCTCCAGGTTCGATTCGTCGATGCCGAAGTTTTGCGCGCTGCTGAGCAACACTCTGGAGGATTCCCGGCGATTTCCCGCTCCACCCGTCGTCGCTCCGTGCGAAGGAAACCGTACCGGGGGCTCGACGGAGGCGACTCCGTATTTTCTATCGCCTTCTTGTCGCGGTTGCGCGCCCAGTTTGGGCTGTGCCATATCCTCGTCTCCTTCCAGGTTCTTCGCTTCCAAACACGCGCTCACTTCTCTTTTGGCGATGGATTATCCGTCGCGTTGGAGTTCCCCGCCACGGTTATTTCAGCGGTGCGTTCTGCATCGAGTACCAACAGCAACCGGCCCTTCAGCTTGTAAATGCCTCGGATGAGCTCTCTTGCTGCGGGGTCGAGGTTCTCCGGCGGCCGTTCGTAGGTGGCAGGGTCCATATCCAACACATCTCCGATTTCGTCGACCAGTAGACTGACAGCGCCATCGGTGGTGCGGACCACGATGTTCATCGGCGACTTGTCCTCGGCGCGTGGCGGTAATCGAAGCCGCCGCCGCATATCAATGGCGGTTACGATTTGACCGCGTAAGTTGATCAGGCCTTCGATCACTCCCGGCGCTTGCGGCACCGGAGTCATTTGCTGGAAGCGCAACACTTCCTGCACGTTGAGCACATCCACGCCAAAGAATAGGTCGCCGACGAAAAAGGTCGAGAATTGCCCGCTCGCTTCGGACGGGTCCGATTTCAGGATCGCCGGGTCAGTAGACATGGTTCATCTCTCTGCTCCCACCAGCAGCGGTGCGGCAAAGGAAGCCACGGGTGAGACCAGCCTGGCTACAGATTCAAGCACCAGCACCCGATCGTACTTCGGCTGACAATCTTCAAAGCCCGCGGCCCGTGCGGCTGAGGCCTGCACCTGCTCCGCCGAGCCAGCCAATACTACAACTGGAATCTTGTCCCACTCTGCCCGCAGGCGCATGGCGGCGAGCAGAGCGGAACTGCCCCCGGGCGGTAGCTCGAGCGCCGCCAATACCAGCTTCACCACGTGCTGCTCCAAGTGCGCTATCGCCTGCTCCAGATTCGCTGCCTCGAGCACCACATAGGCCGCCATGTCCAGACCGCCACGAACCATGGCGCGCGAGAATGCCGAGGCATCGGCGAGCAGGATCGTTTGTCCACCCGCATGCCCGTTGATGCCCTCAAACCAATTTCTCCCAGCCGCCCGAATGACCTCGTGGAGATCAAGAAAATCCGTGACCTGCTTGCCCACCACCGCCGAGCCGAGAAGGCCGTTGCGCTCCGATCCCTGTCGCACCGTCACCGCATCTTCGGTCACATCCAGGATCTCGTCGACGATCATGCCAACGCTGCTGTTGTCGTCGTTGAAAACCACCACCTGCACAGGATCGGTCAGCTCGCCCTCGTCAGTAGCGTTTGGCTCCAGCACTGTCCGCAAAGACACCAACGGAAGAATCCGGTCGCGATACTGCACCACTTGTCCGCCGCTGGCATGTTCGATGGCCGACTGCGGGAATTCCTCCAGCCGGGCGACGAGGGAAAGCGGGACCGCCAGCCGGGCAAAGGAACCAGCTCGAAAAAGTAACAAACACTGTTGCGTGACGTCGGCCTGCACCTTCTGTTGCCCGGCGCCGTGCGCCTGTTCAAGGAATTCGGCTAACACTCCGGAACGCTGGCCAATGCCCAGCACATCGAGGATGAGAGCTACCCGGCCATCCCCCATGATCGTGGCGCCGGCATAGAGCGTGAGCCCCTTTAATTGCTTGCCCAACGGTTTAACTACGATCTCCTGGGTGTCGTTGATGCCATCGACCACTAGTCCGAACTGCCGGTCTTCCGCCTGCAGCACTACCATGCTGACGGCCTCGTCGTGGCCAGCTGATTTCAGACCCAGCACCAGGTTCAAATAGGCAATGGGCAAAAGGCTCCCGCGGCGGCGATATACCGGCGTTCCATGCACATACTCAATGTGCTTGCCAGACGCATCACCCTCCAACCGGATCAGCTCCAGCAGACTGACTTGAGGAATGACAAATCGTTCGCCCCCGCTCGTGATGACTAGGCCGGGAATGATGGCCAGGGTGAGAGGGATCCGGATTTTGACCGTGGCGCCCTCCCCCGGGCGGCTGAAGATATCGACCACACCGCCGATCTTCTCGATGTGGGATTTCACCACATCCATGCCCACCCCACGGCCGGAGAAGTTGGTCACCGTTTGCGCGGTCGAGAATCCGGGATAGAAGATGAGGCTAAGCGCCTCGCGATCGCTCAGCTTCTCCGCTTGTTCAGGCCTCAACAGCCCATTCTCGAGCGCCTTCTGTTTGACCCGCGCGACATCAATCCCCGCGCCGTCATCCCCGATTTCGATGTTTACCTGGCCGCCTTCGTGATAGGCACGAAGGGTCAGTGTGCCTTGGGGTGATTTGCCCGCGCGAAGCCTGACTTCCGGCGATTCGATGCCGTGGTCGCATGAATTGCGGACCAGGTGCATCAGCGGGTCCTTGATGGCTTCGATGATTGTCCGGTCGAGTTCCGTCTCCGCTCCGTCCATTTGTAAGCGGATTTGCTTGCCCAGGGTTGTGGCCATATCGCGCACCACCCGTGGTAGCTTGTTCCACACCATCCCGATCGGCTGCATGCGCGTCTTCATGACGCCTTCTTGCAACTCGGTAGTGATCAGGTTCAAACGCTGTGAGGTCGCGTTAAGGGCGGGATCCTCGCGCTCGATGTTGAATTGCAGAATCTGGTTGCGGGTGAGCACCAGCTCTCCCACCAGATCCATGAGTTTGTCCAGCAGTCCGACTCCGACCCGGATGTTTGCATCCACTGCGGCCGAGGACCGCGTGACATCTTCTTCTTTGCCGCCTTCCTTCTTTCTCCCTCGCTCCTCCTCTTTCTCGGGTGATCCGTCCTCCTGCAAGTAAGAAGAGGTTTTTTCGACCGCGGGTTCCGTTATCAACCCGGGCGGTGTACCGGCGCCCGACGGATCGGGCGCAGATTGTGTCTCCTGGTCGGCTGTCAATTGCGCCGCGATGCGCAGGCGTTCCGTCAGGTCCTCAAAGCGCTCCGCACCTTCCTTTCCGCTGGTTTCAATCGCAGCCAGGACTTTTCGCGTTGCGTCTACCGTCTCCAGAATCAGAGACACCAGGGCCGGGGTGAGCTCACGTTGGCCATCTCGCAATTGACTTAAGAGGGTTTCGGCCTGGTGCGTGATCGCTTCCAGAATTGAAAATGTCAGGAAGCCGCACGCCCCCTTGATGGTGTGAATGGTGCGAAAAATGCTCCCCAGTAGATCTTTATCATGCGGGTGTTTCTCGAGTTCGACGAGATCCTGATCCAGGCGTGAGAGGTTTTCGTGACTCTCGACCAAAAACTCATGAATCGTTTCCTGATCTTCCGTGCTCGTGTTATCCATAATTCCTTCCAACTCCGCGGGGGCCGCATCGCTCTCAGCCACGTGGGCGGAAGTTATGGCCGCTTAGTGTCGATCTTGTTACTCCGGTGACTGCCGTTTAGGAGGCGAAGCGATGTCGCCTTGAGGCGCACCCTCGGCTTCGCTAAGGTCGTTTAAAGCTATTCAGCTTAGTCGCGGACGCAAAAAATACCGATTCCACAAGCTGAGTTCGTCGCAGAGCGGATATCATCCGATATTTTTCGATTTGTTCAGTTAATCGCAGTGCTCGGAAAGCAGATCGATTCCGATCGATCCAGCACCTCTGCTGGGCCCGGCAAGCTCTGTCTGTTGCATCGGCCCCCGAATAAGGGAGTTGAGCTGTGTTCAATTTCGCGCCAGAACCATGGAGAACCGCCGCGGCCGGTACCACCTCCGCCTTCTGCTAGGGCGACAATCAATCCGACGCCGAAGTTGAAGTCGAAGAAATCCTCTGAACTTGATCACCGGCCCGCCAGGAGTCGACATGCTGTGGCCGCCCATTGTCGACGTCCGCCGCCTGAGTTACCGGAGCCTCCTGGGGGGGCCGGCACTGGGGTCTGCTGCGCGCCCGCCGATTCCAAACCGACCAACATCAGAACAAAGAAGAAAACAGAGACTCTGATTAGCCACATTGCTGTTGCATCCCTTTTCAATCGCCGCGTTTGGTTATCGGCGTTTGCAGGACGAGGTTTGGGTGGCTTTGCAGAGGTGGGTTATTTTCAGTAAACGTAACGGTGGCTTGTCCATGCGGAGGACGGCGGCGAAGAGACATACAAACCGATGGCAGCCGAGAGGGTTCTGCCGTGGTTTCGTTTCCCCACGCCGCACTCGCCTTCACGGGCGGGACTGGGGGCGGGGAAATCCGGCCCGCCTACATAGCGCTTGTTCCGCCGAGTCGGTGCAGCAGCGCCTTTGGAATACGACCCAATGCCAGCACCTGATCGGCAGCGCCGAGTAGGATGGCTTCACGGGGCATCCCGAAAACTACGCAGGTCGCTTCATCCTGGGCGATAGTAAAGGCGTGCGCCTCTTTCATCTCCAGCAAGCCTTTCGCCCCATCCGCGCCCATCCCGGTGAGCAGCACGCCAACGGCATTCTTGCCCAATTGTCGCGCGCAGGAAGAAAACAGCACATCAACGGAAGGCAGATGGCGATTGACGCGCTCGCCGCGATAGACCCGCACAGCATATTCCATACCCCGGTGCACGACCTCCATCTGGTGGCCGCCGGGCGCCAGCAACGCGTGGCCGGGAAGGATGCGATCGCCATCCCGGGCCTCCTGCACGCAAATTCGGCAGAGCGAGTTTAAGCGCTCCGCAAATGGCCGGGTGAACGCCTCCGGCATATGCTGCACCATGACCACGCCGGGAAAGTCGGCCGGCAGCGGGCTGAGCAGATCCTTGAGTGCCTCGGTGCCGCCAGTAGAGGCTCCGATGGCAACCACCTTGTGGGTCGCTGAGAAATGATAGCTGGCGGGTAATGCGGCCACAGTTGCCTCGGGCGCGTTCACTCCGCGCACCTTGACCCTGGCCGCAGCCTTGACCTTGGCGATAATGTCGCTTGCCTGCTCGATGGTTCCGGTGGAGACATCGAGCTTCGGTTTCGCTATGTAATCAACTGCCCCCAGGCTCAGCGCACGCAGGGTGGTCTCCGCGCCGCGTTCGGTGAGCGAGGAGATCATGACCACCGGCATCGGATGGCCACGCATCAGCTTCTCGAGAAATGTCAGGCCATCCATGCGCGGCATCTCGATGTCCAGAGTCAGCACGTCGGGATGGAGGGCCTTGATTTTTTCCCGCGCGACAAATGGATCGCCGGCGGTGCCAATAACCGCCAGTTCCGGATCCGAGCTGAGGATCTCTGTCAGCAATTGCCGCATGAGCGACGAGTCATCGACGATGAGCACTTTATATGGTGAATGCATCTGCACAGCCTCTAGTCGCCATCAGAAAAGGGTTACCTCTCCGCCCGAACCTGCTTTGGCGAAGCTGCAGCGGTAAATATCCTCAGCGTTCAGGATGGTGGGCAGCCGCGAGCCGTCAACGGTATGGACAGTGGCCTTGCCGGTATCCGTCCGGAAATTGACTTGCACTGGCTGCGTGCCACCCAGACGCTGGGCGACCAGGGAAATCTTCTCCGTGGCCAGAAAGTCGCGGATGAAGGCCGCATTCAGTTCCCCCACCGTCGGCGATTGCAGCCCGGCGACTACATTTCCCGCCCCGAATACCTTGGCCACCAGTCTTCGCCGATCTCCACCTTCTTTCATGATGGCGTTGATGAGCAACTCCATGGCATGCACTCCGCAGCGCGAGGGTTGGCCGTCGCCGTCGCATCTGCCTGGAAGCAGTATGTGGTTCATTCCGCCGATGGCCGTGGCCGGGTCACGAAGACACACCGCCACGCACGAACCGAGAAGGGTTTGCAGTAGCAGAGGCGTCGCGCTGGCCACCACCTCGCCAATATAAATGCGCCTTCTCTGCTCGGGGGACAGACGAGGGTGGAGTGCTGGGCTGGTTCCCGCCGGCCGCTGCTCTTCCGTCCGACTCCTCATACCCGTGGGCGGCGGCGCCGCTCGACGCCGGTGTAGGGCGGCCGCCTCTCAGCTCGCAACTGGTGGATAGTGTTGCTCAGCGCCTCCACCGAGTCATTCAGCCAGGGCACATGCTCGGAGTGGCCAAGGATGAGATAGCCTCGCGGCTTCAAGTAGCGCAACATCTTGCGCAGAAAGGTCTCCTGCGTCTCGCGATTGAAGTAGATCAGCGCGTTGCGAAAGAAGATCACGTCGAACAGGCCATCGATCATCCACTGGTCATCCATGAGATTAAGGCGTTCAAATTTCACCAACTGGGCAACTACTTTTTTCACCCGCACCTGTCCGCTCATGTCTCCTTTGCCGCGAAGAAAGTACCTGGTCTGCATGGCCAGTGGAACGTCTTTCAGAGATTCCTGGTCATAGATACCCTGGGCCGCCGTCGCCAGCACGAAGGTGTCGATGTCGGAGGCAACCACCTCAATCTGCCAGCCGCCGGGCGGAGACTGCGGCTGGCCCAGGCTCGGAACAACCAATGCATGGCCGGTCTTCAACGCATCAAGCAACGAGATTGCGATGGAGTACGGCTCTTCGCCAGTGGAGCAAGCCGCGCTCCATACCCGAATGCTGCGCTTGCGCCCCAGCAGAGCCCCGGCCAGCAGCGCCGGCACAAGCGTCTGGGATAGAAAATCGAAGTGGTGCATCTCGCGAAAGAAGGAAGTCTTGTTGGTGGTAACGCAGTTGATAATCTCGGCCAGCTCCTGGCCCCCGTCTTGGACGTTCTCAACATAGGCGGCGTAGGCAGCGAAGTCATTCATCCCGTGGTGACGAAGTCGTTTGGATAGGCGGGCAGCCAACATGGCCTGCTTGCCGTCGCGCAGCCAGATCCCGGTCTTACGATGAATCAACTCGCGAAATGTTTTGAACTCGCGCATATCCATCGCTAGGGGGGAGGCGTCGAGCACATGCACGGTCAATGCTTTTCTCCACTAAGGGCGTACCCTAGTCACGCCGCCGGTTTAATCGACTCCCGGCACGGTCAACTCAATATCGCTGAGCAGCTTTTCCAGGTTGAGCGCGACCGCGAGATGCTCGCGGGTCTGAAACACGCCATCGATGAAACGTGTATCGACCGCCGACCCGAAATCCGGGGCGGCCCGCATCGCCTCCTGCGTGACCTGCAAGACATCGGAGACAGCATCGACCAGTAGTCCAACCATTTTGTCTCCGACCATGGCGATCACAATCACCGTGAACTTGTTGTACTCAATCGGCGGCAGGCGAAACTTCATCCGCAGATCGACCACCGGCAGCACCGTTCCTCGTAGGTTCATCACACCTCTGACATGGGCGGGAACATTAGGAATCGGCGTGACTGGCGCATATCCGCGAATCTCCTGGATCTTGAAGAGTTCAAGTCCATACTCCTGCTCATCGAGGAGAAAGGTGAGGAACTGGCTGGACGTCGGCACCTGGTGTTTCACGATGGCTTTCATGAATGCTTCCTTTCCCGGCCCGACCAAGCGCCGGCCCGGATCGATTCCTAGAATTCTTCGAAGCTCGCATCATCGGACCTGCCTGAAGGGCTGCCAACCAGCGCAGGCCTGGGAGTGAGCTGCTTGCGCCCGTTTGCAACTGGATATGCCGGCTTACCTGCGGCGAGGCCCGTCGCCGAGGAGGCAGGGCGACGCGTCGTACCGTTCACCTCACGGCTGCTCTGGAGTGGGGGCCGATGACTGGGCCTACCCTGGGATGCCTCGCTGCGATTGTCCAAGGTGAAGGTGCCGAGCAGCTCCAGCAGCCGCGCCGACTGCACGGAAAGCAACTGCGCAGTCGAGGACAGCTCCTCAGTTTCCGCAGAGTTGGATTGCGTCACTTGGTCCATCTGGGTCATGGCGGTGTTAACGTGCTCGATGCCGGTGCTCTGCTCTCCAGAGGCGGCGGCAATCTCGCCCACAATGTCAGTCACTCGCTTCACCGATCCAACAATACCTTGCAGCGTCGCTCCCGAGCGGTTGACCAGCTCGGATCCTTTCTCGACTTTCTCGAGCGTGTCCTGGATCAATCCTTTGATCTCCTTCGCCGCGCCCGCGCTGCGCTGCGCCAAGCTGCGCACTTCGGAGGCGACGACCGCGAAGCCGCGACCCTCTTCACCTGCCCGGGCCGCCTCCACAGCGGCATTGACGGCGAGCAGATTGGTCTGGAAGGCGATTTCGTTGATGGTGGAGATAATGTCGGAGATCTTCGCCGAGGCAGTATTGATCTCCGCCATGGCGGCGATCGCACCGGAGACGACGTCCTGGCCCTTTTCCGCCGACTCCCGCGAGCCGGTCGCCAACTGGCTGGCCTGTCTCGCATTGTCCGCACTTTGCCTGACTGCGGTGGTGATCTGCTCCAGGCTGGCCGAGGTCTCTTCCAGGCTGGAAGCCTGCCTCTGCGCGCCGTTGGCAATCGCCGCCGCCGAGGCGGCCAGCTGCTGCGACGAAGCAGTAGCCGTGGCGGCCGTCTCCGCCACCTCCCCTAACGTGGCGCGCAGCTTCTCCAGGGCCTCGTTCAGGGCCTGGGCCATGCGTCCCACCTCGTCGGTCGATCGCGACCTCCAGCGAAGCCGTCAGGTCTCCATCGGCTACCTGGAGTAGAGCCGCTGACCGCAAGCCCAAGCGGCACCGCGATCTGACTCCTCAGCACGCGCGTGGTGAACGTGGCGAACGCGACCGCCACGGCAAAGAGAATCATCGTTAGCAGGCGCTGCCGATCGGTCGCGCTCCCTACCGCGGCCAGCTCCGCGGGCAGATCTTTGTCGCTGAGGGCATTATTCAGGTCATCGAGCGATTGGGTCAGTTTGGCGCTTTCGTCCGCCAGATTTTTAAGGGTGGTCTGGGCCTGGGGGTCGACCGCGTCCGGCTTTTCGACCATGACGGTGTAGATCGCCTTTGACCGGGAGTAGACGCTGCTGAACTGGGCTTGCAAGCCGGAGACCTGTTGCTCCAGTTCCGGGTTGTATGCGATCTTGGCCAGCACAATCTGCAACGCCGACGTGACCTTCTGCGCGTCCTGGTCCGCAATGGCTAGGGTTTTTGCGTCCTGCAGCAGGACAGCGTCCTTGTAATCCTTGGTCAACTTCTGGAATCCGGCCTGGGCCTCCTGGCCCGCGAGCGCAGCGGGAAAAAGGACGTCGGAAGCAATCCGCAAGTGATGCTGGATGGTGCCGCCCGTCCACTGGACAAGACCCAGGAAGAGGAGGTAGCCAAACGCCAGGACTCCGGTGCTGAACAGCAATTTGGTGCCGATTCCAAGATTTCTCATGCTCTACCTTCCGACTGCTTGTCACTTCGATCTTTCAGGGAGCATGGGGCCACGCTCTCCTGCCCTGGGTAATCTCCCATCGCTTAAAGGCACAGCCGAAACCGTCAGTGGACCTCGAGCACCTTGACGCCCTCGTGGGGCGATGCCTTGTCGATGTAGCCGATAGTGCCCGGGGTATGGGCGACAAAGGCCACCGCCGCCGCGTCGTCGTCCAGGCTCTTGGGCATGCTGGCCTGACCGGAAAAGACCAGGCTGCGCCATCCCGCCCGGTAGGCGGTGTTCCCCTTGCCGACGTACGCCTTGAGAAACTCCTCGTTCGCCGGCCCGTCTTTGAGCAGGACGGGCACCACCTTGCTTCCGTCTTTGAGCGAGGTCGCGTTGCCGGTGAAGACGTCTTTCAGATCGTCTTTGCTGACTCCGCTGGCTTTTACGCTGGCATTGGCAATGACGATCGCCTGCGCCCCGGCACCGGCCGCCAGGTTCAACGCGGCGAACGCGAAGAGGGAAGAGAGAATTAGCCTTTTCATGAGTGGCTCTCCTGGCCTAGAAGCTAACGCCGACCTTGAGGATGGTGAGTTTGGTGTTGGGCTTGAGCCCGTTGGGATTGAGGTCGGTGTCGTAGCCGATTGCGGTGCCGTCGATGATGTGCTCTTCCGCCTTGGCATACAGGTACTGGCCGAAGTCGTACCGCCCGGAGAACGTCCAGTCCTTCGAGTAGCGTGCCGGCCCCAGCGCCGCCTTGATGGTTAACCTGCTGGCTGTCGTAAACGCCGGCCGTTAGTTTGGCCGTCAGCTTGTAACTGGCCATCGCATACCAACTCCTGTAGTCAATGCGTTCGTAGCTGGGCGGAAGCCCGGTGAACTGCAATGTAATGCTCACCGGGAGCCTTGAATATTCGGTGGCCACCATAACCTTATTCTTCTCGTAGAGGGCAAAGTAGCTCGGAATATTCAAGGGGGCGGTCGACTCGGTTCCGGTAAGGGCGCCATTGCCGGTCGTGAGCTTGGCGGTCCACTCAGGGTCTTTGCCGTCGGATGCGCCAATCATCAATCCCGACAACGGACTTCTCCAATGAACGGCTGCGCCATAGGTCGCCCCACCAAGGCCATTCGGTAGCAGCAGCCCCGACTTCCGCTTGCGCCAGGAGATAGCCATCGCCGCTGCCGATCTGCCGTTCGCCGCCCCAGCCCCGATACTCCAGCTTTCCCGCTTTCGCGCCCAGTTTGAAGGTGCCGTAGGCGACCCCGCCATAATGCGCCAGAATGCTATTGCGGCTGTTGATGGGATAGATGCTCTGCGGCAGCAGCGACCATATGTAGGAGGGATCGATGTCCTGGATGTCATTGAAGAGACCCGAGGGGGTCTTGACCTTGCCGAAGCGTACGCCGAGGCGCTCGTCCGGCTTATAGTCCGCCGCCGCCCAATCCAAAGTGATCGAGTTGCCGAAGTTCCCGAGCAGGAAGATAGCGGCCCTGAACGCCGATACGCAGCTTGGGGATCGGCTGCGCTCCAACGTTGAGCACCGCTTCCGTCCATGCCGGGCTGCCATCGCTGGAATGAGTGGTGAGGATGTTGTTGTTGGTGGTGTAGAGGAAACCCTGGGTCGCGTAACCGTGGATTTGAATATTCAGCTCTTCGAGGCTTTGGGCAAACCCGTGAGCACTGGCCCCCAGCGCCAATGCGATCGCTCCGACAAGAATCTTCTGCATTTAGATTTCCTTTTTCCCGTCAAGGAGTCTGCGGGCACGCATACGCAAGAGGCGGCCATTGGTGAAGCCCCGAATCGAATCGCAAGCGGAGGCCGTCGGTGAAGCCCCGAATCGAATCGCAAGCGGAGGTAAACGACGCGCTGCGCTGCTTTCGAAGAAAGTCTCTCTCGATGCCTATCGGCTGTCCGCGGAGAACAATGAGACGCAAGCCCTGGATCGCTCTGGTAGTAGCGGCAGCTTGAACAACAGACCGGAAAGGAAAACCCCAGATCTCTCACTCCGCGGAGTGAGGGGTTCGGCCAATGGTCCACCCAAGATGATGAAAATTGGCGGGAGGGGTAAGGCTGAGGTACGCTTTTCAAGCCACGTAAGCCGGAATCGCCGCGCCGAGGACGGTAAGATCATCACCAGTCCATGTGCGGTGTTGAAGCTTTTAAACCGGCTCGTGTGCGGATAGTCCTCTTGCCAAAGGTGCGGATAAGGCCGGGACGGAGAGGGCTGAAGATCCGCTGCGCGGTGTCTTCTTTGCCTTATGTCCGATCGAAAACAAGTTCAATTCGGAGAGAGCGGTCACATCGATGATGGGCGCGACGCGGCCGTCGCCAAGGATGGTTGCGCCCATCAACCCCTCGACCTTGTGCAGATTTTTCTCCAGGCTCTTGACCACCACCTGTTGCTGTCCGAGCAGCTCATCGACCACCAGGCCGATCTTCTTGCGGCCCGCTTCGGCCACCACCACCAGGCGTTGGTCCTCGGCTGGTTCCGCGCACGGGTCGGCGCTTTTGAGCGCGCACGGGTCGAGCGGGTCCAGCTGCACCCCGAGGAACCGGCACAGGCGCAGCACGGGAATCGATTCCCCGCGGATGACGATGACCTCGCCCTGTTCGGCGACGCGTACGATCCTACCCATGCTCGGCACCGCTTCCACCACCGCAAGCAAGGGAAGCACCAGGGTGCGGTCGGCAACCCGGACCAGCAGACCCTCGAGGATCGCCAGGGTCAGGGGGAGTTCGATCGAGACCGTCGATCCACTGCCCAGTTCGCTCGCCAGGGACACCGTGCCGTTGAGCTGCTGCACATTGCGCTTGACTACATCCATCCCCACGCCGCGCCCGGAGAGATCGCTGACTTCTTCCCGGGTAGAAAACCCGGGCGCGAAGATCAGCATTCTTAGCTGATCGTCGCTCAGTTCGGCCTCCTCCGCTATCAAGCCTCGCTCCACGGCTTTAGCCCGCACGCGGACGGTGTCGATCCCGGCGCCATCGTCCGTTATCTCGATGACGATCCTTCCCGAACGATGAAAGGCGCGCATATGGATCAAACCCTCGGCCGGCTTGTTAGCCGCCAGGCGCACCTCGGCCGATTCGATCCCATGGTCGGCGGCGTTGCGGATCAAGTGGGTCAGCGGATCCCCCAGCAACTCCAGCATGCTCTTGTCGATCTCGGTTTCCTCGCCGTCGGTCTCCAGCCGGATTTGCTTGCCGGTGGCCTGCGCGATGTCGTAGACCACGCGCCCATATCTCTGAAACAGTGTGCCCACTGGCATCATGCGGACCGCCATGACGCGTTCGTGCAGCTCCCGGGTGCTGCGCTCCATGGCGGCGACCGCCTCGCGCAGTTTGGGAAGACAGGACGGTTCGAAGTCCTCGACCATCTGCGCCGTCATCACCTGGGCAATCACCAGCTCGCCGACCAGATCGATCAGCCGGTCGACTTTTTCCGTCGCGCACCCGGATGGAACTGGACTCTGCACGTGGCAGCGGGTTTTTTCGCCGCTCTCCGCTCTTCTGCTTTCCTCCGTTCTTCCAGTTTTCTGCGCTCGTCCGCGGATCTGCGCTCGACAGGTCCCACCTGTTCGGGAACCGCAGCGGGAACGACCTCGAGGGTGCGCCCCTGCACCGCAGACCGATGAAGCGCCAAACCCTTCTCCGTCTGCCGTGGCTCATCGACGTGCTGGACCGTAATCTCTGCCAGATGCTCTACGAATTCGAAGACCTCGCGCAATTCTTCTGCGCAAGACGAGCTGGCCAGCTCGACGGTCCAGCTGAGATAACACTGCGCGGGGTCAAGCTGCTCCAACGAGGGCAGTTCCTCAGCGTGCAGCTGGCAAATGCTCACTGTCCCCAAAGCGGCCAGATTGCGCAGCAACATAATAGGATTGGTTCCACTGGAGAACATTTCCCGATGGGGCCGGAATTCCACTCGATAAAAATTCAGTTCCCTGCCGGGGGCGCGGCCGTCGTTCAAAGGCTCTTCCGGAGAAACCTCCCTGTTGCTCGCCGCCGGCGTGGTGAACTCTTCCGCGGACCGGGCCTCGCGGGCGGTCAAGCCCTCGATCTGCGCTACCAGCTCGGGAGCGCCCTCGGGCATCCCGCCGTCCTCGCCGCCCTCGAGCATGGCCCGCAGGACGTCTACACATCGCAAGAGCAGGCTGATAACTTCGGCCGTGGCCGGCATCTCTAACGATCGCAACCGGTCAAGGAGATTTTCCAAACCGTGGGTGAAGCGGACCAGGTGGGTCAGTCCAAACGAACCCGCGCCTCCTTTGATGGAATGCGCCGAGCGAAAGATGGCGTTCAGGATTTCAACATCGTCCGGGGCCGAGCGGAGAGCGAGCAATCCTGCTTCCATGGATTCCACATGTTCGGCGCTTTCTTGCAGAAACGTCTGGCGAAATTGGCTGAGATCGATTTTCATGGTGATTGCGTTTTCACAAATACTGTGCGGTTTTGAGGGTCGTTGAGTGCCGGCGCTTTCTTACGGAACGCCCGCGTAGACTGCGCCTGCTTCGCGAACCCGGATTCATGCCACACGGCGTTCATAAGCGCCCACGCATGCGGCTCTCCGTAAAGAGAGCCGCACGAAGTTCGCCAACGCGACCAAGCCGAACAGGAAATCCGGGATCACACCATTTGTGAAAACGCCTCACGGCAACACCTTGGCCACGGTCTGGAGCAGCTTTTCCGGATCGAAAGGCTTGACCAGCCAGCCCGTGGCTCCAGCTGCTTTGCCCTGCTCCTTCTTTCCCGCCAGGCCCTCGGTGGTTAGCATAAGAATGGGCTTGGATTTCATTGCCGGCTGCTGACGCAGATTCTGAATCAGGGTAATGCCGTCCATGACCGGCATATTCAGGTCGGTGATCACCAGATCGACGGTGGTGCCTTGCAGCTTGTCGAGCGCATCCTGGCCGTGCTCGGCCTCGATCACTTCAAAGCCTCCTTCGCGCAGGGTGAAACCAACCATCTGCCGCATGGAGACGGAATCGTCGACAACCATCACTCTTTTCAACCCTCAACCCCTCTCACCGCATGGCCTTCGCAGCTGCCCGCGATCAAAACAACTCCACATCTCCGCCAGAAGCTTCCGCTTCGCCCACGCCGGCGACTTGGCGCTCTTCCTGCATGCTGTAGGCGCTGAAACCCTCATCGGTTGCCACTCTGCCGTGGACCGCGTTAACAACTTGCGCTTGCAGGCGCTCCGAGAGTGTGTCCAGATCCGCGATCACATGGCCGATCCGCTGGCTGATGCGATCCTGGAATTGAAGGCCGCGTACTGCTGAACCGATATCGGTCGCCAGCAGCGCCCCCTCCGCCGTCATATCGTTCAGCATTTCGCCCATCTCGCTATGCGCGGCCTGCAGATCGCGCAGCGACGCGTCCACTTCCTGGCGGCATTGCTCTACCCGTTCGCTGTCCTTCTCGTTCATGCGCCGCAGGTCCTGCAGTGTCGATTCGGCGAGGGCGCGCAAGTTGAGCGCAAGTTCACCTACCTGGGCCGTAACCGACCGTGACTTCACGGTCGCGGCGGCCAGCTCCACCGCCACCACGGCGAAGCCCATCCCTGCGGTTCCCGCATGCGCTGCTTCGATGCGCGCATTGAAGGCCAACATTCGATTGCTGTTGGTAATCTGGTCCAACTGGCTTAGAGCGTCGCTGATCTGTTGCGAAGCCGCGTCCATATCCTCGATGCGCTCGATAGCGCGGCGAGAGATATCGCCCGCCTCGACCGTCGTGTTCATGATCTTGACCAGGGTGCCGCTACAAGTCTCGATCATGCCCTCGAAGGACTGTTTCCCTTGGGTCGATTGCCCATCGTTTCCCAGAAAGCCGGTCGCTCGCGCCACCGTGGCCCGCGCCCGCGCTGCGATTCCCTGAAAGCTATCGCAGACCCCGACCACCGATTCCTCGATTTGTCTCGATGTCTGTTTCAATTGCTCGCCCATCCTGCCCAGTTGGGGCAAGTATCGGGCCAGCTCCGCTTCGATGTCCGGATGCCCTGCAGTCACGGAAGTTCCATTGGACGCGCTCTCCCCCACGCTTCCGCTCAGGCTTCCATGAAGGGTCTCAGGCATCGTCATTCATGCCTCAGGTTGAGGAGCGAGGTTCTCCCGCCCCCCCGCGTACTCGAACCATCGGGATAAGGCCGCGGAGGTGTTTGCCAGGCGCAATCCTCGGCCGCGCTTCTTCCGCTCCGCAGCCAGCGCCAACAGTATCTGGAGTGCGCTCGCGTCCAGGTGGTCGACAGCCTGCAGATTGACCGTCAGGTCGCTCTCCGCGCCCGCAGCCGAGAGCGCGATGGTGCGGAACTCCTCGGACGGCAGCCAGTCTCCCCCGCGAGTAACATTGATGACTGTTTCTGTTACAGTAGTGGTTCGTTTCTTAGTTGCCGTGCGCTCTCGCTTCAAGCTCATTCTCCGCATTCCCGCCGAAACCAGCGCCGTTTCCAGCGCCAATCCAGTCCGCCCGAAGGTCAGGCGATGACTTTTCTAAGAGTCAGATCACAGCGCTGCCGAGTTTATCGGCGACACTCCTCAAATATTCACGGCGGGATATTAGGGAACGGTCCGCTTACTTGATGCGGATTCGGGTTTCGGCGAGGAAATTGCGGAGACGCCCGGCTTCATCGCGCTGCGCCTGAATGAGAAACTTTTGCCGCAGAAGATGGCCGGGGTGTTCGAGCGAGCTCGCGAAGAGTTCGTCCTTCTCGGCATCGGCCTCGAGACTCAAGACTTTCGCGCGCAACGCGCGGTAGAAACGGACACTGATCTCGTAGGGTTCGCTATTGAGCTTCGGCATAGTCATTGTGGTTTCGGAATATCTTGTGCTGCGGGCTAAACTTCTTTAGCACTTTGCCGATAGTACCGATAGGAAGTGAGTGCGGCCAGATTACACGCGGGGCTTCCGGAAGTTCACTTTCCGGCAGATGACGGTTACGCCTGGTGGTTACAGCAGCTGGTCTTTCCGGGCGGAGCAGAATTGCACACGCCGCAGAACATCACACCTGGACTCCGCGCTGGCGTTGGCATAGCCCATGGCGCGCAACCAGTCGCATTTTGAAACATCGTAATGGCACGACAGCGAACTAGACGAGATTCCTGCTCTACTTCCCAACACACAATGCGAACCGTGCTTCCAACGGTGACTGCCTTAACGCCCCTCGGGCGTGCACAGACAAGACAAACAGACCCTAGGCGCCTGCGGCGCTGGTGTTGAAGTCTCTGACCAGAACCATTAGGCCGCCTGACTGCTGCGAGAGCCTCTGCAATGTCTCGGCAAGCCTTGCAGTCTGCGCGGAGTTGGTCTGCGTGACTCGGTCTATCTGCGCCATGGCGATGTTTACCTGTTCTACGCCGACGCTCTGCTCCGCAGATGCTATAGCGATTTGACCCACCATTTGCCCCATTTCTTTGACCGACCTCACGATGTTGGCAAGAGCCTGGCCGGAACGATCGACCAGTTGGGTTCCATTCTCCAGCTTCATCATCGAGTCCTGAATAAGACTCTTAATTTCCTTGGAGGCTTCGCTGGTTCGCTGCGCCAGCGTGCGGACCTCGCTGGCCACCACGGCGAACCCACGGCCATCTTCTCCGGCGCGCGCAGCTTCCACGGCGGCATTGACGGCCAGCAGATTGGTTTGAAAAGCGATTTCATTGATCGTCGAGATGATTTCGGAAATCTTTGCCGAAGCGACATTGATCTCGCCCATGGCAGTGATCGCCTGGGAAACCACCTGCCCGGCCTGTTCGGCTGCCTCTTCGCTCGACAATGCCAGCCGCCTGGCTCCGCCGGCCATATCTGCGCTCTGCCGTACGGTGGCGGTGATCTGCTCCAGGCTCGCCGCGGTTTGCTCCAGACTCGAGGCCTGGTTCACGGCTCCGTCGGCTATCGCTCGAGACGATGTGGCCAGTTCTCCGGACGCGGCGTTCATTCCCCCGATGCCTGATTCGGCTTGCGTGATGAAGGAACGCATTGAGCTAAAGTTTTCCTGCAGCTCGGCTCGATTGCTTGCGCTCTCCGACGTCTTCTTGTTCAACGTGATGGCGAGATAGCAGAGAGCCGCAGATTCAGCGACCACATAGGCCGCATGGACCAGGACCATTGGGAAATTAGGCGCCGTAAAGACCCATACCCGATAATGGGCCGCCTGCAGATAATTGAACAAGAGGTGGTGCCCGGCGATGATCACCGCTCCACCGACGATGACGCGCCAGTCCTGGTAAACGAGCAGCAACGACAGCAGGACGAATACCCCAAAGTGCAGTTCGGTCATGCCGTGGGCCTGATCGATGTTCAAACCGCAAAAGACCATCAATGCGGCGGCCACCATCATCCGGCTGAATAGCGCCCCCGGCGCGTTCAAGATGAATAGAATGGGCAGGACGGCAGCGGGTACCCCCACCAGTAAAGCAAGCGTCAATGTTCCATACCAGGGCGCCAAGCCGATCGAAAACAACAGCAGCCAGCAAAACACGGCAATGAAGAACCTATTTGCCATTGCCATATGAGGGGGTACTGCCGAGTCTGCGATATTCATAGGGAACCTCAGGGCGGTCGGGACCAGGAGGTCCGGCAATCTCCGTTAGTGTTATCGACTGTCAGGGGCAGAGCAAAAGCAGACGAGAGGGCGATGGGTTTAAATTCTTTGTTTCCAACTGTGCTGGCGGCCATCGCTATGGGCAATTGGGGCAGACATGGAGCAAGACTGCATGAGCCAGCCGTGTCGGAGTTCTGTCACCGAAGCGACCCCGATTTTCCATCCGGAACGTCATATGAAGGAACACCCGAAAACGATTGTTCTGCACTCTGACTGGTGCCGGACGGGAGGCTCGTGACAAATAATCGACGTTCTAGTTGCAGGGGCAACTGTGGTGGGCCCACCAGGACTTGAACCTGGAACCAACGGATTATGAGTCCGCTGCTCTAACCAATTGAGCTATAGGCCCTTCGATAACTTGGTCTGTTCAGAACAGATCAATCACAGCCTGAGTCTACAGTTTCACCGATCTTTCCTCCAAATTGTGTCACCTCTGCCTGACCGCAGAAAGCGCTAGCTGACGCGGTAGGTCCGAGCTGCATCGATGCTCATTCGCATCGGAGAGCTGCAGTCGGTTCGACGCGCAGAGCCCGCTGTGAAGGGATAAGGGCAGCCAGGAGAGCGACTGCTACGAATAGGAGCGAGACTCCGCCGAACGAGATACCGTCGATGGTGTGGATCCCGTACAGGACGTGGCGGAGCAGGTACGCTACACCGCCGGCGAGCACCACCCCAGCGGACAGGCCTGCAAATACCGGACGGGTGCTTTCACTAAGGATGAGAGCCAGGATGTCGCGCTTCTTTGCGCCCAGGGCCACGCGGATGCCGACTTCGCGCGTGCGCAGGACAACAATGTAACTGACCGTGCCGTAGATGCCGATCGCGGCCAGCAACAGCCCGAGGATGCCGGTGGTGGTGGCGATGGCCGCCGCCAACGTAGAGGCGAGAAAAGGTTCCGTTCCGCGCAGCATCTGTTCCAAGGTGGAGAACCGCGCGGCGAGGTTGGGATCCACAGAGGCCATCACCGGGCCAAAAGCGCTAACCAACTGCGCCGGGTCGGAACGGGTGCGCACCAGGAGCGGATAATTCTGTAGATAACGATCGGAGAGGGGAAGATAAATCTGCGCCGAGTCGCTGCCATCGAGCAGGACGCCCCGCGTATCCCGAGCGACGCCGATGACGCGCCAGACCGGGCCGTCCGGCAGGGGTTCGCCGTCTCTATGAAAGAGGCGGTCGGTACCAAGCCGAAGAGTGTGGCCAACGGGATTTTCTCCGGGCCATAATTCATTGGCTGCCGACTCACTTACGACGATGGAGGGTTCCGCCTGGCCGGCCTGAGCCGTGAAGCCGTGGCCGAGAAGCAGCGGAACCCCAAGAGCCTGAAAATAGTTTGGCTGGATCCATGTGTAGTAGAGATACGCCTTCATGTTCCGGGATGAGGGTGCCTCGCCGTTAAGCGAGACCGTGGCCTCACGAAAATCGGGGTCGTCTGGCGCGCGCGCCGTAGTTACATCCATCACGCCCGGCAACGCGGCAAGGCGGGTGCGGAGATCGCGAATGAGAGCATCCTTGTGGTCCGGCGTATACTCTGCGCTCTCGGGAAATTGCAGCCCAAGATCCATGACATGTGCATCGTCATAGCCGGTGTCCATCGATAGCGCACGAATGGCGCTGTGGATGAGTGTGCTGCCCGCAATCACCAGCACGGCCGAAACGGCGACTTGGGTGGCGATGAGGAAGTTACGCAAATGGCGGCTGCGGATAGGCGATGTGGCGGCATTCCCTTTGAGCGCAGAGGAAACGGCCCAGCGAGAACTTTCCAGTGCGGGCGCGAGCCCGAAAAGAACACCGGCGAAGACGGAAATAAGGAATACGAACGAAAATATTTTGAGGTCGGGAGTGACGTGAAAAATAAACGTGCCGTACTGATCGGGGAAGGCATTCGCGATCAGTACCACCGCCGCCTGGAGGAACGCCCAACTGAATAAGAACGCGAAGACACCTGCGATCAGGCCGAGCAGAGCGCTCTCCGTGAGCAATTGGCGAACGAGGCGCGTCCGGCTGGCGCCAAGCGAGAGGCGCATGGAAAGTTCATTCTGGCGCGAAGCAGCGCGGGCCAGCTGCAGGCTGGCAACATTGGCGCAGGCCACCACCAGCACCATTCCGACGGCAGCCATGACGAACAGGATGCTTATCCTCAATCCATGATTCTGCTTAATGGGAATGGGGAAGGGCGAGCCCGGCCAGACCATTGCGCTCACTGGTTGGGCGAGATCGGAACCAGGAGTGTGAAGAGTGCGGAGGTGATCGGCGACCAGCGACATTTCTGCCTGCGCTTCGCGCATGCCGGCGCCGGGAGCGAGACGGGCGAAAAGATGGCAGCGGCCGCTTTCGCGCGCCCACAGCCAGTTATCGCCAGGATGAATAAGAGGCTCAAGGCTGAGCGGAAGCCAGAAGTCGGGCGCTGCAACGAACGTCCCGACAAAGTTATGAGGCGCCACGCCGATAATCGTGAACGCTGCCCCATTGAGCCGGACCGTTTTGCCCAGAATTGCGGGATCGCCCACAAATCGCTTTTGCCAGTAGTTCTCGCTGATGAGGACCGAGGGCGAGGCAGCCAGTTCCGCCTTGTCTGTTGAACCGAATGTTCGCCCCCGCAAAGCCTCCACTCCCAGGACCGAGAAATAATTATCGGAGACCAGCATTGTCATTGCGGTCTCGCTGTTGCCACTCAAAGGTAGTAGAAGCTTCCCGATCAGCGAGCTGCCGCCTTCATTGTGCTGCTGAACGACGCCGCCGGGCACTGAGAGAGTAAGGTACTGGGGCATACTTGCAGCAATAACCCCGCTAAACGAACGAACGTGGTCACGGTATGTCTCGTAGTCGGGGTAGCTGAACATAGATGCGGTCTCGCCCGTATGTTCGATGAGCGCTAAATTGACCATCGAGGCCGGATCGTGGGCGTCGAGCTTTCGCTCGAAGAAAGCCTGGTACGCGGTGAAGGCCGCGGTGTCGAGGCCAATACCAACCGCGAGAGCAAACACTGCGACCGCCGTGAATCCGGCATTGCGGAGCAACATCCGGCAGGCGAAGCGCAGATCCTGCATCACGGTTTGCGGAAAGGTCATCAAGTCGATCTCGCGCATTTGCTCCAGCCATACTGCCGGATTGCCAAACCGGACCCGCGCGGAGCGCCGCGCTTCGCCATGAGACATACCCTGTTCAACATTCCGCCGCTCGCGCATCGAAAGGTGAAACCGCAGCTCTTCCTCGAAATCACGATCCAGTTCTTCTTTCCGAAAGAGCGCACGCAAGCGGCGGATCCATGCCATAGCAAACCCTTTAGACCGTTGCCTTGCCGAACTCCAACACAAGGGCAATCGCGTTGCTAATGTTCCGCCAGTGTTCTCGTTCGGCACCTAACCGCTTCCGTCCTGAGCTTGTGAGGCGGTAGAAGCGGGCGCGGCGGTTGTTTTCGCTGCGGCCCCATTCAGCTGCGATCCAGCGCTCCTGCTCCATGCGATGGAGGGCTGGATAGAGGGAGCCCTCCTCGACACGTAGAACTTCATCGGAGACACGCTCTATGTGCAGAGTGATTCCCCAGCCGTGCATGGGGCCGTCCTCCAGCGCTTTCAGCACCAGCAGGTCGAGGGCGCCCTGGAGATTGTCGCTCTTTGTCCTGACCATCCAGAATTTCCTATAGCTGTCTATGGAAGACTGCGCCTTCTCGCGTGCTTTGTCAATTCGGATGGGATCACGTAGCCCGAGGGCACCGGCACGCCGAATTGCCAGGGTGGACCCCCCAGAACGCTTTACGCTACGGTAGCGCTTCAGCCACCACTTTAAGCGATTAATGCCCTCTTATTAATGCAGACATAGAGGGAGTTACCCTAGGATCTCTGGAAATAGCCTCGTGTCTCAGCTTGAGTCACACCTGCCAATTTTCCCCAATCCGTCCACACGTGCTTGGCGTAATATGGCGCATGGCACACATCGGCGAGTGGCACGATTTCAATCCCGCAGATCGAAGCACATACCCGAAGGTGAATTCACCTATTCAGGTTAGGGACGCCATTGGCGAAAGGTCCGAAGGAGATTTTCTGAAGTTGATCTCTGACGCCCGTCACATGCTAAAACCTAAGATCACTGGCTGGCGGTACATCAAAGACAAGGCCATCAGCTAGCACCGCAGCGGAACGCTTCAGTTTGGCAAAAAAACGACGTCACCAGTGGCCGCACTTCTGGTTGTCATGCCAGGGAAAGACAAAGGGGGCGGCTCTGTAGCCACCCCTTTGAGCATTTGCATCGTCTTTGACCAGTCTTATGCCGCTACGGCAGTGCTATTCGTCGGCTCCGAAATACTACTCAGCAGTTCCCATGGAATCCTCGGAGGGGGTTAGTGACCACCCTTACCATAGGAGGGCGCGGAGGCCGATTACGTTGCGCTGCATTTGAACTTTATGCGAGCCTTTACGCCCACGATTCGGACTTCTGCATCCTATACACCGAAAGCACATGCGCGCAGGAGATAAGGCATGGGAAGGAGACACGATGATGAAGAGATTCTTGTTTTGGGGAACGCTGATTGCTGGCGCTACGGCTGCATATTTGATGTATCGTCGCGGAGAATCGCTGGGTACGATTGCGGCGCAAGCCGTGACCAATCCAGTAGGATCGTTGGTGACAGAACTGAAGACAGCTTCCAGCTAGCTCAACGCCTGCATCATCCGCTCCACAATCCCCCGCATGCAAGCCACCAATGAGTTAGAACTCCAGGCGCAGCCCAAACTGGATCTGGCGAGGAGTACCGGTCCCAACCGGGCTTGTGTTCACCGTGGTGATGATTTGCCCGAAGCTGGATGAAGAAGAGTCAGCTTGCGGCAGGCCGTACTGTGCCCGATTGAAGAGGTTGAAGAACTCGCTCCTGAACTCAAGCTCTGCGCTCTCTGTAAGGCGAATGCGCTTGGCGAGTCCAAGATCTGTCTGCCACAGGTTTGGGCCGCGTGCGATATTGCGTGGCGCATTGCCGTAGCCCGATCCGGCGACGGGCACGAATGCTGCGGGGTTGATCCACTTGGCGATTGTCCTTCCGCCCGGCGGGGCGAGTGGCACTCCAGGAACCAGGTTCGGGCGTTGATTTGTCGTGTAGCCGGTGGCAACGGAATTGCTGGACCGGTCTTCCGTTACGTTGATCGGCAGCCCCGAACGCGCCGCGACGATGTTCGTGATGCTCCAGCCGCCTAAGAGTGCGCTCGCGAGACCGGGCTGCGATACCCAGGCTCTCCCCGGACCAAATGGCAGTTCGTAAACAGTGTTGGCCGTCAGCACGTGGCGGACATCAAAGTCTCCCGAGGAGCGCTCGCAGGGCAGGCAGGCGGGATCTTGGGGATAGTCCGAGTCTCCTCCGCCCGCGGAATCCTGGTCGATCTCGTGCGAGTATGTGTAGTTCGCAGAGAACAAAAGCCCATGCGAAAAGCTGCGCTGCAGGCTGGTCACAAGGGCCTCATAGGAGCTGTTGTTGATGTTTCCCCTCCATTGCACCTGGCCAAACGCTGGATAAGGACGCAGGCCGGTGGCCGGATCGATGAGGTTGACGTAGGACGTGGTCAGCAGGTACGTGCCTTTACTTCCAACATAGGAGAGAGTCCCTACAAAGTCGTGCGGCAGTGCCCGCTGTACAGACGCTCCCCATTGCGTGACATACATGTCTTTGCGGCGACGGTCATCGTCCCTTGCCGAAACCGTGCCCGGACCATTCAGAAACGGTGTGACCGGATAAGAAAGCCCAGGTGTTGACTTCGAGCTGAGCGAGTATTGGCCGACCTCGTTGTTAATGGGCAGATTCTGGTCGTCGAGTTGGCCATCCCCGTGATAAATGCCAAACCCACTGCGCAGAATGGTCTTACCCTTTAGCGCGGCCGGCGCCCAGGTGATCGACAGCCGTGGGTCGATGTCCAGCGTATTTGGTCTGCCGAAGCTGGCTCCTGCGCCGCAGAAGCCCACCGGCCCGCAGGTCGCGAAATCGAACGGTATGGCTTTGCCGTTTACCTCATGGAAGAGGTTGAAGAAGATATAGCGCACGCCCAGATTGAGCGTGAAATTGGGGCGATACTTCCACTCGTCTTCCGCAAAGGAGTACACCGAGGTTTTGCGCAAGCCATTGATAGGGAGCGCCTCGGCATAAGTGGCAGCACTCATCGAATTCTCGAGGAAGCTGCTAAGTGAAGAATAGGTAATTGTTCCCGATGGTGTGTTGCCCTGGTTCAGCTGAATGCGGCGTACCTCCACGCCGAACTTGAGCGTCTGAGCTCCGCGGACCATGGTGAGATTGTCGATGTACGAGAACGAATTGCCCACGCCCGGTTTGAACTGGTTGTTCTCGAGGGTGGTGAAACCGGAGACCGCGACCGTATAGGGAATATGGCTCAGTCCCTGGTTGGTGGTGTACACATTCCCGCGGTTAAAGCCGAACTTCAGCTCGTTCATCAGTGTTGGCGAGAAGATGTGCATCTCCTCGAGTTCGCCGTTTACCGGCCGGCTGGTGACCAGCTGCCGGTCCAATAGATAGTCTCCACCTTCAGCGACCGGCGCGTCGCTATAGGCGGCGTCGAAGTTAAAGCGAAGGTAGGCTGAGTCGGCAGCAGAGAAATGGTGATCCAGCCGCAACATCGCGGAATCCTCGTGATCCAGTTGCCGTCCGGAGCCGGAAAACTCATCTTCATCTGGATTCCCCGCAATCGGCGAAAGACCAGTCGTCGGATAGGCATTGAGGATCGGTGCGAGCACGGGATTTGCCGCTGCCGCCTGTGCGCTGAAAGCCGGGCTTGGTACATAACCCAATAGGGGCTGCCCGTAGGTCTGGCGCAATCCCTCATAGTTGAAGTAATAGAAAGTGCGGTTGTGAACCATCGGGCCGCCCAGATCGCCGCCAAACTGGTTGAGACGAAAAGGTAGCCTGGTTGCGAGAATGGGCTCACGCGCGTCGAGCACGTCGTTGCGTAGGAACTCGAAGAGACCGCCATGCAGAGTATTCGACCCCGACTTCGAAGCCACGGCGATCTGCGCCCCGGGTGTGCTTCCGTTGTCCGCGGTAAAGAGCATGGTCTCGATATGGAATTCTTCAATAGCGTCCGTGGGGATGGCAATGCGGACAAAGGGCTGCTGTGCCTGGTTCACGATGTTCGTCGCGTCGATGCCGTCAAAAACAAAGTTGTTGTCGTCGAGACCGCGGCCCGCGAAGCGTATGCTGCGCTGGTTGCTGCCGCCGGTGTCAACAGCTCCCGGCACAAGCGCAGTCAGAGTAGACCAGTTTCTTCCGTTCAGCGGGAGATCCCGAATCTGTTTGGATTCCGCCCGGCCGCCGAGCGCATTCGTCGTCTCATCCAGTTGCGTAGTCTGGCTGGAGACATTGATTTGCTGACTCGTGCCGGCTAGCTGTAGCCTCGCATCCAGCGTGCGGGTACGGCCCTCCGTCTGGATCACCTCGTTGATGGTGAGCTTCGCAAAGCCGTTCGCTGCAAAGGTGACCGAGTAAGTCCCTACAGGAAGGCCGGGAACCTCATAGGTTCCGGTGCGTGAGGTGACGGTCTCCCGGCTCGTGCCGTTGTCGGGCATCAAGACCGTCACACGAACCTCGGGGATTGCTTTGCCCGCAGGATCGACAACCGTCCCGCTGAGGTCTGCGCGATCAACCTGAGCGGCAACTTCGACGGCGAGCAAAGCAAGCGCGAGTACAGCGAGACTGCCAAAGCGGCGATAGATCATCATTGTGGATTGGTGTGCGAGGAGCTATAGCAGGAGATAAAGGGCGAGCGATCTTTCGTGGCCTTCAAAGCAAACCGTCCATAAAGAAATGTTGCGGCTTAAGGTGAACTGCGGGTTTGCACTACTGTAATGCTTCTTCCATGTCACTTCTTCGCGCTAGCTGGCCCTGCCTGGTGAATCTCCCGCCCTACGAGTTCGTACTGGTCCGACGCGAGGTAATCGACGTGAGCGGCGATGGCCGCGCGCCAGCGCACACGCGCCGCAGCCAGCGATCCGAAGTTGTAATCATGAAACCAGCCGTTGCAACTGAGTTGTGCTTTGGTTGCCCCGTCGAGGGTATAGAACCGTATCCAAAGACCGTTCGTGTGGGCTCGCTCTACCAGCGCGCGCAACCGGTTCATCTTCGCCGGTGTCCACTCGCCAGCGTTAGGCTGACCGCCGGCCTCAACCACTTTCCACGGATTGTTCCACCAGCGCCGGTAGTTCGTGGCTTTCATCGGGTCCATTACCTCGGGCGCCGCGGAAGCTTCCTTTCCTTCGGTATGAATGGCGCCGAAGAGCAGCACACGATCACCGGCCTGCAGCTGATCGTAGAACACGGTTTGCTGCGCATCGGCTTCGCCCGTCAATACCAGAATCGGCTTCACGTCCAATGGCTGCACATCCTCCTCCCGCGCGAGCTTTCACTGACGTAGTCAGCCAGGGCTGATATTTCCGCAGCAGCGCCAAAACAGCGGCCAGATGCTCCGGCTTGTTGTCTTTGAAATCCAGGTTGAGGGTAATGATCGGCCAATCGCCATGGTTGCCCTCCCGCAGCGCCTTCTCCACAATGGGGCGAACCCGCTTGAAGAAATACTCATCCATGGTTGGCTCTTCGCCGGAGGTCGGCTCCCCATGGGTCACAACAGACCAGCTGCGCCCAGTCTTGGGATCGGTATGCCAGGCGAGATCCTGCTCAATGGCGAGTGGAGTCCCTGCAGAAAGCGCGCGGTCGATGCGATCGCCCCACCATTCAAAGTACGGATAGCAGTTATGCGCATCCATCACTGTGCGCGATCCAGGAACCGGCTGCTGTGCGCCTAACGAAGGCGAGCAAATCGCAAGCACCAGCAGCACCTTGATCATCCGCGAAAGGTCAAAATTGTGCATCGTGATCCTTTTCATTCCTGGGGAAAATTAATGTAGAGCGGGCTGCTAATCAACTCGTTGGCGCCACTCGAGTCACGCACCTCCAGGCGCAGCCAATGCCGTCCGGCGGTTGCAGGGAACGTGGCGGTGACCGTGGAGTTGGCCCCCTCTACAGGCAAGGGTGGCGTGGATTCCTCGCCGTCCAGTAGCAGGTGAACCATCGATCCCTTGGCCGCAGTCGTCTGAATGTGCACGGACACGGTGTCTCCAGCCGCGGCATGGAGCGTTCCGCCCATCTTTGCAGAAGCACCACCGGCGTCGGCCGCGAAGTCCAGCATCTTGTCCCGAGAGCCGGTCAAATCGATAAACGTGCGACCGGCGCGAATGCCATCGAGGATCGCCGCCACTGACAGCTCATCGGCTTCGACGGCAGTCGCCGGCCAACCGATGGCCCCCACGTCTCCGGGGCGAATGGTCGCATTGTGATTGTCGCTGCCGCCGACCGCCGCCAGGCGGTGCCCTGCGCGCAGTTGGGAGTCCCAGTACTTCGCACTGGAGAGCATGATCTCACTGCCGTTGATCACTTCCACGGCGCTAAAGAGGTTCATGTCCGGGTCGGACGGCGGCGTCCAGCGGCAGCCCATGCAGACCTCCCCTCCGGGCGCCTCCGCGTGGTTCACCGAAGCGATGCCGCCCTTTGAGCGTGCGTCGCGCAGCACAGTGTTCAGATCGAGGCTACCTTTGCCTATGCGCCAATCCATGAATTGCGTGACGCCGAAAACATTGAAGTGCCCATGAAACGTCGTCATCTCGCGCCCTGGAATCAGTAGCAGATGATCAAAGAATGGCTGCAGCTCGCGCATTTGATCATACTGCGAGTCTGTGTTGTGGTCGGTGATGGCGATAAAGTCCAAACTGCGCGCAGCCGCCGCCTGCACTGTGAGAAAGAGGGGGCATGGCACTTGACGGCCGCTTTGGCTCTTGCAGCTGCCATCGCTATGTGCAGTGTGCATGTGGAGATCGCCACGATACCACCGTCTTCCAACGGCGAGCGGCTGCGCTGTGAAGCTGGCATCTTCTGCGCGTGAGTTGAAGCGTATCTCCGCCCGGTAGTGTGAGACAACCTTCGCACGCATGTTGGGCACGGAGACCAACAGCCGCCACTGCCCGGCAGGGATCGCTCCAGGGAGATACGACGGCGTGGCGTCCGTCTCGCTGATGGTGAAGTGGCTCTTGTTCCCGCCGCTTGCACCACGAAATCGCTCCGGGTCGGCGATGCCGAGGTCAAGAACAGCCCGCTGATCTTTGCCAGTGTATTGAAAGTCGACGCTGATCCGGTGGACGCCCGCAGGCACCGCGAAGGGCACTTCGAAATAGGTCTGGTTCTGCTCGCCCTTTACGTCGCCGGTGAGCACCAGGTCGGCAGGCGTGCCCTCGCTTACCTGCTGAGCAACCGCCCAGGGTGCAAGCGCGAGAGCCAGAAGAACGAAGTACGCACGCCATCGCTTCATGAAATTCAAAACAACACCGTCTCTAGGCGGAAATTGTAACGAATCTTCGGATGTCTCATCCTTGGCCCCTGGACGGGTAAGCCTGACAGGAAATCCGAAGGTAGCCGAGGGATCTGCAATGCGCCCTTCCCTCTAACAGCCACGTCGCGATGTAGTAACCACTTAGAGGGAAAAACAAGCTTCTGTGCAATACCAATTTCTCACCAGCGTCTTGTCCAGTGGAGCGGCGCTCGTTGAGAGCGCTTGCGGTCCACGGATGTTTTGCTATGTCCGATGAATTGCCGAAGCCTGCTGGAGAATTATTTCTACATCATCTTCTCTTGCTCTCCATTAAAGACTCATTTATTAATGGATGATCTGGTTGTGACCGACGAAACAGAAATGCTGGTCGATTGCTCGAACTGAATTCCTGCATTCGGTCCTCACCAACTACAAAGCATTCCGCCGCTAACAGAGCGGAAGCCCACGGTACAGTTTAATTCTTTGGAGGTACTACGCATGCGCCCCTTCCGCCCGCTGCTGGCATTCGTGTGTCTCGTGATCGGTTGTTGCAACGTATCCTGGTCGCAGGCCTCTTTCTCTTCTTTGCGGGGTACGATTACCGACCCCTCTGGTGCAGTGATTCCTGGCGCCACGGTGACTATCGTCAACAAGGCCACCAGCTTGACCTCCGCCCAGACCGCGAACGGTAGCGGCGAATACCAGTTCCAGCAGGTTGTGCCGGGCACTTACGTCGTCACTGCCAACGGCTCGGGTTTCGGCTCGCAATCGAAGCAGGCCGACCTTCTGGTCAACCAGCCGGCTACGATTAACTTCAAATTGACCGTCCAGTCCACAGCCGTTACGGTCGACGTGAGTAGCGAAGCGGAAACCCTGAATACCACAGATGCGTCCATCGGGAATGCTGTCAATAACGCGACCATTCAGGCGCTGCCCATGGAAGGGCGCAATGTTACCGATTTGCTGAGCCTGCAACCCGGGGTTTTGTACCTCGGCCGGCAAACCACAGCGCAGCAGGACCAGGACAGCCGGAGCGGCTCCGTCGCCGGCGCACGTTCGGACCAGACCAACGTAACCCTGGACGGCCTGGATGATAACGACCAGCAAAACGGCTATGCCTTCACGGGGGTTTTAAGGTCCACCCTGGATTCCACGGAGGAATTCCGCGTCACCACGACCAGTTCAAACGCGGATGCCGGACGCAGCTCGGGAGCTCAGGTCACGCTGGTGACCAAGACCGGAACCAACAAATTCCACGGGGCAGCGTACGAGTACAACCGCAACAGCCTCGGATACGCTAATGACTGGTTCAATAAGCAGGGGGAGTTGCAATCTGGCGAGCCCAACAAGCCAGGCAAGCTCATCCGCAACACCTTTGGCGGGTCCCTCGGCGGCCCGGTTAAGAAAGACAAGCTCTTCTTCTTCTTCAACTATGAAGGGCAGCGTACCGCGGAAAATTCGCAGCAGACCCGGGTTGTACCCAGCGCGGGATATCGGTCAGGAAATATTACTTATCAATACTGTGTCAACCCAAACGACCCCACTTGCGCGCAGACCTCGACCAACACCCTGAGCGCAGCGCAGATCACGACGCTCGATACTCCTTGCGTGGCCAATGGAGTTTGTACAACACCCGGGCCGAACGCCGCCGTAATGGCATTTTTTCAACAGTACCCGCTGCCCAACGGAGCCACCGAGGGCGACGGTTATAACCTTCTGTCTTATACCTTCGCTTCGCCCTTTCCCGGCTCCCTGAACACCAGCATTCTCAACTCGACTACGCTATCAACGAAAAACACCACCTGTTCGTGCGTGGAAACCTGCAAAAGGATACGCAGTCCGGCGTCGAAGATTTCCCTGGCGATCCGGCGTCCTCGCGCCTTGAAGACAACAGCAAGGGAATCGCAGCGGGAGAGACCTGGTCCGTCACTCCTAATATTGTGAACGACATTCGCTATGGTTACATACGCCAGGGATACACCAATCGCGGTACCGGCCAGGGAGACTATACGGTCTTTCGCTTCATCAACGACACCGCTACCGACCCCGCTTACGCAACCCGCAGCTCCGTGGTCACCGTGCCGGTCAACAACGTCGTCGATAACCTCACCTGGACGAAGGGCAGCCATACCCTGGGATTTGGCGGTAACTGGCGGCTGATCCACAATAACCGCGGATCCGATGAAAACTCCTACAACTCGGCGACCACCAATCCCTACTGGTATCTCGGAGGGCCTCCCGATCCATCGACTCTAGGGGTTCAGCCTGTGTCGAGTGGCTTCGAGAACTCCTACGAGATCGCCTATGGAAACCTGATAGGCGGCATCCCCGAAGCAACCAGCGTCTCCAACTACCAAGTGAATAAGGGCGGGGCGGGCGGGAGCCTGTTTCCTGATGGCACCTTCATTAACCGGCACTTCAAGGCGAACGAATTTGAATGGTATGTTCAGGATTCGTGGAGAGCGCGGCCGAACCTGACCATCACATTCGGCCTTCGTCACACCATCCTCCAGACTCCCTACGAGGAGAATGGGCAACAGATCTCGCCGACCATCGATACGGATGCATGGTACAAGCAGCGAAACACAGCCGCGCTCCAGGGAGAGGTCTACGAACCGCTTCTCCAATTTGCTCCGAGCGGCCCTGCCAACCACGCTCCTGGGCTTTGGTCCAAGCAAAAAGCTAACTTCGCGCCCCGTCTGGCCATCGCCTATGCGCCCAACGAAAAGACTTCCATCCGGGCCGGCTTTGGCATGTATTTCGACCACTACGGTGAAGGCATCATCAATTCCTTCGACCAGTTCGGATCCTTCGGTTTGAGCACCAGCATCTCCAACCCGGCAGGTGTGTATACAACAGAAAATGCACCCCGCTTTACTGGCGTCCACGATGTCACTCCCAGCGGCTGCGCACAACCAGCGTCGGTTGCTTATCCCTATACTGCGCCCAGCGACTCCTTCTGCGGTTTTGCCATCACCTGGGGTGCCGATAACAAACTGAAAACGCCTTACGCGGAAGCCATGGATTTTTCCGTTCAGCGTGAAGTACGCGGCGGGCTGACCCTCGAGTTTGCCTACGTCGGGCGGCTGGGCAAGCATTTGCTTCAAGCGATTGACTTGGCGGAGCCGGTCGACTTTGCTGATCCCCAGGGCGGGGGCGATTACTTTACCAATGGGGCCAAGCTTTCCGCGCTGGCGGATGCTAACGGAGACAATCCGCAGGCATCGGTGCCGGCTATCGCTTACTTCGAAGATCTCTTTCCCCAACTTGCGAATTACGATTATCTCGGAGAGAGTGCTACCCAGGCTATCTATACGAACGAATGGGCCCCTTCCCGCGATAGTTACGGAGAAACCACCGCGCTCGCCGACCTCGACTTCTTCTGCTCTTACACGTGCCCCCAGGGAACAAGGTTCTGGCAGCCGCAATTTTCCTCGCTGTATGCCTGGGATTCCATCGGCATGAGCTACTACAATGCCGGCCAGATCACGCTCCGCCACCCCTTCAGCCATGGGCTGCAGGCCGACTTCAGTTACACCTTGTCAAAGTCTATCGACTTGGGTTCCGACACGGAACGTGCCACCGAAATAGGTTCGAATGACTCCTTCAGTAACATCATCAATACCTGGAATCCTTCGTTGAATCGTGGCCCCTCCGATTTCGATACCAAACATCTGATCACGTTTGACTGGGTCTATCAGTTGCCATTCGGTACCGGGCAGATGCTTGCCAACACATCCAATCGGCTAATCAACGAAGTGATCGGGGGTTGGCAGTGGTCGGGCGTAAACCGCTGGACCAGCGGGCTCCCATTCAGCCTCAACGCACCGGGCTGGGCGACGGACTGGCAGATTGAAAGTTTTAGCGTCGAGACCGCGCCGGTGAAGATTCGCAAGCACCTGGACCAGAACGGAGCACCTCAGGTGTTTGACAATCAGGCGGCTCTGAATAACGGAGTCACCAATGGTTCCCCCATTCGGCTGCCGTACCCGGGTGAGGCGGGAGAACGCAATAATTTTCGCGGAGACGGCTACTTCGATATCGACTCGGGTTTGGCCAAGACGTTCAAGATCACCGAAAGTCAGGGTGTCAAGTTCGCCTGGGAGGTATTTAATGTCACCAACTCCGCCCGGTTCGATGTCAACCCCAATAACTCTCTTACCACAACGTTAACGGAGGGGACCCTGGGCAACTATTCGGCAACCTACACCAAGCCGCGCGTGATGCAGTTCTCTCTGCGTTACGACTTCTAGCGTCATGTTCTTTCGTTTCCTCACGAAGATATGGGGCACCCGTCCTTCGTGAGGGAACCAGAGGAAACGAGGTTCCAGTCACCAGCGGTCTCTTCTTATTGTCGCTTTGCTCCCATCGCCATGATCAGGTATCATCGCGCGGTCTACCCGCTCCTCGATGCGACGCCGAAACAGCGTCCATCGTGAGCGGGAACGCCTGCTCCCGCAAGGATTTGCGAGGGCAGTCGGACGAACACAAAAGGGGAAGACCAACATGGCAGAAGCGAATTGCGATATCGGATTGATCGGACTGGCGGTGATGGGCCAAAACCTGGTGTTGAACATGAACGACCATGGATATAAGGTCGCCGTCTTCAACCGTACCGTCTCCAAGGTGGACGATTTTATCGAGAATGAGGCCAACGGGACGCAGGTGGTGGGGGCACACTCGATCGAGGAGATGTGTGGGCTGCTGAAGAAGCCCCGGCGCGTGATGATCATGGTGAAGGCCGGCGAGGTAGTCGATCAGACTATCGAGCAGGTGCTTCCTTATCTGGAAAAAGGCGACATCGTCATCGATGGCGGCAACTCGTTGTACACCGACTCCACCCGGCGCACCAAAGACCTGGCGGCCAAAGGGATCCTGTTTATCGGGACCGGCGTCTCGGGTGGCGAAGAGGGTGCGCGCTTCGGCCCGTCGATTATGCCGGGAGGAAATAAAGAAGCATGGCCGCACGTGAAGGAAATTTTCCAGGCCATTGCGGCCAAGGTCGAAGACGGGACTCCGTGCTGCGACTGGGTTGGAGAAGACGGCGCTGGTCATTACGTCAAGATGGTGCACAACGGCATCGAGTACGGCGACATGCAATTGATTGGCGAGGCCTACCAGTTGTTGAAGGATGGGCTGGGGCTCACAGCTGATGAGCTCGCCGAAGTCTTTGCCGAGTGGAATAAGGGCGAGCTGGACAGCTTCCTGATCGATATCTCGGCCACCATCTTCGCCAAGAAGGACGACGATGGACAGCCGATGGTGGACAAGATTCTCGATGCCGCGGGACAGAAGGGCACCGGCAAATGGACCGCGATCTCAGCCCTCGACCTGGGACAGCCAGTGACCTTGATCGGCGAGAGCGTCTTTGCCCGCTGCCTGTCCGCCTTGAAGAGTGAGCGTGTCGCGGCAGCCAAGGTGCTCAAGGGACCGCGCAAGCGCAAGGTAGTGACTGGAAAGAAGGAATTCATCGAGGAAGTGCGGCTGGCTCTCTACTGCTCCAAGATCGTGAGCTATGCGCAGGGTTACATGTTGCTGCGGGCGGCCGAGAAGGATCAGGGCTGGAACCTGAACATGGGCGGGGTGGCGTTGATGTGGCGCGGCGGTTGCATCATCCGCAGCATTTTTCTGGGCGACATCAAGGCGGCTTTTGACCGCGACCCGAAGCTGCAGAATTTGCTGCTGGACAAGTTTTTCTCGACAGCGATGAACAAGTACCATCCGTCGTGGCGGAGGGCGATCATCTACGGCACCAGGATCGGCGTGCCTATGCCGGCATTCTCAACGGCGTTGGCGTTTTACGACGGCTATCGCACAGCGCGGCTGCCGGCGAATCTATTGCAGGCGCAACGCGATTTCTTTGGCGCGCACACCTATGAGCGTGTCGATAAGCCGCGCGGCGAATTCTTCCATACCAACTGGACCGGCCGAGGAGGACGTGTGTCCTCCTCAACCTATAACGCGTAAGTTTAGTGGGGCGCAGTCGCGGCAGGCGGGGCCTGCTGCGACTGTTGACCGTTGGCCGGCTTGGCCGTTCGGTTGGGGCTGTCCAGTTTGTTGGTTACGTCCTGCCCCTGGAAGATCAGCTTGACCGTCGAACGGAATTGCTTGTAGTCGGTGTATCGCACAATCTGCCGAATGCGGACATCCTGGCTCATGTACCCACTTCCGCCCGAGAAATGGAGCTCGGCATCAGCCTTGGTGTACACCGGGAACCAATACTTGCCATCCACCTGCTCGCGGTAGGTGGTAAAGGGAGGTGAAAGATCCTCGTGTCCCTTGCGCATGTCATCGGGAACATTCTTCGCGCTGGTGATCACAATCTGCAGATCCTTCTGGTCCACCCAGATGCGTCCCTTTAAGTAGCGCTTGCCCTTCTCCATCACCTTCGGCGCTACATCAAAAACGTAGCAGTCTACCTCGTCCACCTTCTGCCGCCCCACGTAGGTCAGGTTGTATTGCCCCACATCCTCAGTGGTTAAAACGAAGGGCAGGCGCTGCTCGATATCCGACACATCGGCCGGGCTCATCTGAATGCGTTCCAGCGTATTTTGTGGCGCGAAGGTCACGTGCTCCGATTTGCGCCCCTGGCTGTCGAAGGTGATCTGCACCACTTGCCGGTATTCGCCATCCACCTTGCCGTCATCGTTGATGGTTTGTATGCGCACATCCCGCTGGTAGGTGTAGTTGTCCAGGGCGTGGCGGAACTCGCTTTCCTTGGCCGCAAACTGCTTCACAATCTGGTCCGGCGGCGTGGATGGTGCACTGGTGTCGACCGGCCCAAAGCCCGAGTCGGGCTGGTCTTTGGACTGGGCCAGCAGCGCCGGAATGGGCACAAGTGCCAATAAAATCAGCAACTTAACCAAACCTTTACCCACGGCTCGCCTCCCGTCCCATCGACCGGACATAAGTGTATTATGCGCCTCGCCGGCCCCGGATTTCCCGCGCACTTTGTGACTTCGACTGACTTCAATGCGGCTTTCCTTAATGAAAGCCGCACACGCGGTCATTTCCGGTGCAGCGTACGGGAAATCCGGGTTCGCATTCTCTCTAATAGACGCAAGCCAGGCCCCCAGGCGGCTATTCGGGGCCCTCGCCCAGCGCCACACGGAGCCGTCCATGCGCTTTATCCAGCCGTTGCCTCGGCCTGTTTGCGCTTGATTCCCAGCTGCTGCATGACGATCGCCACCCGCACCGTGCCTGCCTCGTCCAGCAGGTCTCAGCCTGAACCTCGTCCACTCCGGTCGCCGCCGCGATGATCCGTATAGCCCGGTTCCTCAGCTTTTCATTGGTCGGCTGGACGTTCACCATCAGGTTGCCGTAGACCATGCCCGTGCGGATCATCGCACCGGTGCTCAACATATTCAGCACCAGCTTGGTGGCCGTGCCGGCGCGCATGCGGGTGGAACCGGTAATCACCTCAGGCCCTACTGCCGGAGTAATGGCGATCTTCGCCCGGCACTCCACTTCGGAGCCCGGAACGCAGCTCAACCCTATGGTGAGTGCGCCCAGTTGGTTGGCGTAAAGCATGCCGCCCAACACATAGGGTGTGCGTCCGCTGGCGGCGATCCCGACCAGCGCATCCCCAGCCCGCAAGTCATGGGCCTTCAGGTCTTCCGCGCCCTGCCGGGCATCGTCTTCCGCGCCCTCGATTGAATTGCGCAGGGCATGGTCGCCACCGGCAATCAGGCCCACCACCAGACCGGGATCTACGTTGAAGGTCGGCGGGCACTCCGAGGCATCCAGCACGCCGAGCCGGCCGGAGGTGCCCGCTCCCGTATAGAAAAGACGCCCGCCTTTCTCCAGCCGCTCCGCGATGCCATCGACCGCCTGCGCAATCCGGGGCAGCTCTGCGTGGACCGCGTCGGCTACGGAGCGATCCGCGGCGTTGATCACCTCCAGCATCTCGAGCGTAGGAAGCTGGTCAATGCGGGCCGTATCCGGATGGCGCGCTTCTGTTAACAAATGCTCAAACTTCATGATTACCAACCATTGTAGATCCTTTTGAATCTGAGTCTAACTCGAGGGATGTTACGCTGTGCCCTAAGCCAACATGAAAGAGAAAAGGCTTTGGATTCCGACTCGACAGCCACGCCAGAATTGCCTCGTCACCCGCGGCTGAGCCAGATTCTGGAAAAGAATTGGCAGGCCGAGATGGTCGGCTATTACACCTATCGAGCCCTTGCCGAGCGGGAGCCGGAGGCGGGTCGCAAGCAGACCCTCGAAAATATGGCCCTTGCGGAGAAGGAGCATGCCGCACTGTGGGCGGGCCGATTGCGTGAACTAGGGGAGCCGGAGCCGGTCTACCGGGGAAGCACGGCCGGCGACGCCGACAGCCTCAAGACTCGCGTCGGCGGCGACGATCTGGCCTTGCGCCGCCTGGAAATCGATGAGAGCCGCGATATTGCCAAGTACAGCCAGCAGCTCAAGGCGCTCGGCGATGCGCCCAGCCTGGCCATCCTGAAACGGGTCATCGAAGACGAGCAGGATCACTATCGCGAGCTCAGCGGTCTGATCCGCAAGCAGAAGCCCCTGAGCGGAGTCCGCGCGCCGTCCAATCCACAAGCGCTTCTGGACCAGATGCTGGCCAAGCGGAACAAGGGCCGCCAGCATGCGGCGGGCTGGATTGGCGATGCCATTTACGGGGTCAACGACGGACTGGGCTCCATCTTTGGCATCGTCTCCGGGGTCTCAGGGGCGACGTTGGGTAACAGCAAGTGGGTCCTGCTCTCCGGCCTCGCCGGCATGATCGCAAGCGCGCTCTCCATGGGGTCGGGCGCTTACCTCGCGTCCAAGAGCGAGCGCGAGATCTACCAGGCCGAGCTCGCTCGCGAGCGCGAGGCCATTGCCATGAACGGCGCGGAGGCCCGCGAGCTGCTCTCGCTCTACTACCAAGTCAAGGGCCTTCCCCAACCGGACGCCGATCACATGGTCGAGCACATCGCCAGTAATCCCGACCAGATGCTGCGCGCGCTCGCTGCCGAACGGCTCAATTCGACCGAAGAAGCGCTCAGCAACCCACTCACCTCGGCGGTTTCGGGCGCGCTTTCGACGGCGGCCGGAGCGTTCATCCCCATCGTGCCGTTTTTCTTCCTCAGCGGTTACAGCGCCGTCATCGTCTCGGCTGTGGTGTCGCTGGTAGCCCATTTCGCCGTGGGCGCCGCCAAATCACTGGTCACCGTGCGTTCCTGGTGGAGCAGCGGCTTCGAGATGACGTTTGTCGGTGCGGTGGAAGGCGTCGTGACGTATGTGATTGGCCTGGGCCTCGGCCGTCTCGGCGCATAAGCACGGGCTTTACAGGTTGCGGTAAAACCCATGCTTTGTATCAGGGCACTACTCAACAGGCTGCGGAAAAACTCATGCTTTGTATCAGGGCACGACTTTACAGCTTGCGGGAAAATACTCGACGTGCCTTCCTGTATGTCAACGCGTCCGACGAATCCGTTTGCAGAAGGATCGCCTCCCGGTCCGCAAGACTGAGTCGAGCAATCGATTCAGACAGACGAGCTTTAGCCCCTGAGGTATTGCTTTCCTTGCTCGGCTGCGGACTTTTTCCGCAGTCCCTCAAACGCGGAAGGTGTCAGCGCGCCAGGATTGGATAGAGGCTTTTATCTGCTTGTTGGTCAGGCCTTCGTTCAGCGCGCGCATGGCAAGCGCCGGTAGCTCCGCATCCGGCGCAAAACGCAGCGCGATCAGTTGCGGCTCTGTCAGCTCTGCGATGCGCGGTCTGGCCGCTTCGGGCAGCAGCATGGAAAGGCGCAGCCGCTCCTCCAGCCGGATCACCCGGTCCTGGGCTTTCAGTGCGTAACTCCTGGCTTTTCCGGCGGTCAAAAACAATCCGATGGCCAGCAGGAGCCACAGTATCGAGTCGAGTCCAGGATGCCGCACCAAAGAAATGATGCTCAAAATGACCGCAATGATCAATAACGGCGCAAGAAAAAAGTGGAAAGGCGGGTCCAACCTGGCGTGATTTGCATAGGACTGCGGCTTGGCGTTTGCCATCGAAAAGCCTCCTTCGAGAACAATCCATCATCCATTTTCCGGGGCATTGGCGCCAGACCTAATCGCGGGCGCCCCACATCCCGGACCTGCTGGACAAGATTCTCAAGCCACTGGCTCCGGGCAAGGGAAGTGGCCTATAGTAAATCGTCGTATCGGAGAGACTATGCTCAACGCGTTCCGCGCCCTGCTGCTTGCTGCCTTCCTCATACCCTCTGCGCTCCTCGCGCAATCCAGTACATTGGCCGCCACTCCGCCCATGGGCTGGAATAGTTGGAACCTCTTCGCAGGCAAGGTTACGGATAAGGATGTCCGCGCCGCAGCGGACGCCATGGTCTCCTCCGGCATGAAGGACGCCGGGTACATCTACGTGAACATTGACGACACCTGGCAGGGCGATCGGGATGCCCAGGGAAACATCCGGGCTAACAGCAAATTCCCCGACATGAAGGCGCTTGCCGATTACGTTCACTCCAAGGGACTGAAGATCGGCATCTACTCTTCCCCCGGTCCCACCACCTGCGCCAAGTACGAAGGCAGCTATCAGCACGAGGCGCAGGATGCGAAGACGTATGCGGCCTGGGGCATCGACTATCTCAAGTACGATCTTTGCGGTTATCGCAAGATCATGACCCAGGAGGCTCCGAACGATCCCGCGAAAGCCACGCAGATGATGAAGGACGCCTACGAAAAAATGCACCAGGCTCTGCTGGCAACAGGACGTCCCATCGTCTACAGCTTCTGCCAGTACGGATGGGACGCAGTGTGGGAATGGGGACCTGGTCTGGGAGCGAACCTGTGGCGGACCACCGGAGATATCAATCCCACCTGGGATCGCATGACGTTGATTGGCTTCTCTCAGGCTGGCCTGGCTAAGTATGCCGGTCCCGGCCACTGGAATGATCCCGACATGTTGGAGGTGGGCAACGGCAAGCTTACGCTGGATGAAAACCGCACCCACATGAGCCTTTGGGTCCTGCTTGCCGCGCCGCTGCTGGCCGGCAACGATCTCTCCAAAATGCCGCCTGAGACGGCCGCGATCCTAACCAATAAAGAAGTGATCGCCATCGATCAGGATCCGTTAGGCAAGCAGGGTGATCGTGTCTCCGCGGTGGGACCGGTGGAGATTTGGGCTAAGCCGCTCAAGGGTGGAGATAAGGCTATCGGGCTCTTCAACCGCGACGACACTCCGCTGCCCGTGACGTTGAAGTTAAGCGATGTAGGTTTTTCCAGTGCAAAGGCGCGCGACATCTGGGCAGCAAAGGATCTGGGAAAAATCCAAGGCAGCTACACCGTAAGCGTACCCCGCCACGGAGTGGTTCTGCTGCGTCTAACAAGTAAGGGCGCATGCGTCCTGGCGGGAATAGCTCCGTAAGTTGCGTACTCACACAGACTCTCAACTCCACTGACAAACTCAGTCCCGCAAAGCTGCCCTGAGCTTGTCGAAGGGGACGGCTGAAAGTCGGTGTTGTCCAAATTAGCTTTTTTTCGACTCTGTCCATCCACCTCCACTCGTGCCAAGGTTGGCCACCGCCTTCAACTTTGTCATCCCGACCGTAGCGTAGCGCAGGGAGGGACCTGCAGTCTACTTTCGGGCACGCGAATGTGCCGCGGGTGAATCGCCTCCGGATCCGTTTTTCCATCAACACAAACCGCAGGTCCCTCCACTGCGCTACGCTACGGTCGGGATGACAAAGTTGAGGGTGGTGGTCCAACCTTGGCATGGGTGGTGGTGGATGGACAGACACACCACTACAGCAACTGGGCTTCCTCACCATTGCGCACTTTTACGTTGGCCGCAGCCCCCAACCCGGATCAGGCGGCGGCCGCCAGGTAAACCGTGAACCACTGCTTGTCGTCGCTCCATTGCTGCCGCAACTTGAATCCCGCACGCGTCAGCAAAGCCAATACGCGCTGGTCGGTAAATTTGTAGCTGTTCTCGGTGTGGATCGTCTCACCCCGGCTAAAGCGCACCTCCAGGTCCAACGGCCGCACCGCGACCTTCTGCGCCAGCACGCTCTCCAGGTGCATCTCGATCCGTGAGTGTTGCTCATTCCACCGCGCCTGGTGACGAAACAGGTAAGGATTGAAGTTTGCGTCCAGCTCGCGATTGATGCGAACCAGCACATTCTTGTTGAACTTGGCGGTAACTCCGGCGGCATCGTCATAGGCGGCGAGCAGCATCTCCGTGTCCTTCACCATGTCGGTGCCCAGCAGCAGGCTGTCCCCGGGCGACAACTGGGCGCGCACGCCGCGCAGCACTTCGAGGGCATCCGCAGGCGAAAAATTTCCAATGCTCGAGCCGATGTACAAGACCAACCGTCTTCCGGCGCCGGCTATTCCATCTGCGTTGTTCTGCCGCATGCCTTCTGTGTAATCGGCGACGATGGGTTCGACCGTCACCTCCGGCATCTCCGATTCCAGCCGCGTCCGCGCTTCCTCTAGAGCCGTCTCCGACACGTCGATGGGGTAGTAGATCACGGTTCCCTGATGAGCAACGGCCGCATCGAGCAGCAAACCTGTCTTGGTAGCCGTCCCCGCGCCCAGCTCGATGATCGATAGATCGCGTCCTCCGGCGGCTGCCGCAACAATCTCCGCCGCGTGCTTGGCCAGGATTTGCCTCTCCGTCCGGGTAACGTAATACTCCGGCAGCTCGGTGATTGCTTCGAACAGGCGAGATCCTGCCTGGTCATAGAACAACCACGGTGACAGTGTCTTGGGGCACTCGGTAAGCCCGTTCAAAACTTCCATGGCAATTGGACTGGAAGCAATCGCCGGCAACTTGGGTAACGAAATAGCAGACATGTGATCTCCGCGCGCTTCTAGTTAGATGTTCGCCAAACGAATGCCGGAAAACTGCCAGCGCGTCGCAGGAGAAAAGAAATTACGGTAGGTGGCACGGATATGGGAGGCTGGCGTGACCGCTGATCCACCGCGCAGCACCATCTGGCTGGACATGAATTTCCCGTTGTACTCGCCCAGCGCACCGGGCACAGCGCGGAAACCTGGGTACCCGAGGTAAGCGCTCTGCGGTCCACTCCCACACATCGCCAAACATCTGCGCCGGACCCTTCGCAGGGCCCTCGCCCAGCGCTATCGGGTGCAGCATTCCGTCTTCCAGCAAGTTCCCCGTGATCGGCAATGCTTGCGCCGCGACCTCCCACTCGGCTTCCGTGGGGAGCCGCTTGCCCAGCCAGTTGGCAAATGCATCGGCTTCAAAGTAGCTCACGTGGCACACCGGGGTTTGCATTAATTCCGTGAGCGGCAGTTCGCCGTACATGGTGTACACCTGCCAGGCGCCGTCTTGCTGGCGCCAATAGAGAGGGGCTTTCCAGCCCTCGGCTTTGACAGTGTCCCAACCCGCCGAGAGCCAAAGCTCAGATCTCTGGTAGCCCCCATCCTCAATGAAATCCAGATACTCCCTGCAGGAAACCAACCTCGAGGCCAGCTCAAAAGGACGCAGGTATTCAGGATGTTGGGGTAACTCATTATCAAAAGCGAAGCCATCCCCGGCGAATCCAATATCCAATACGCCACCCCGGTAGGGAATCCATTCCGGTTTGCTAAGCGGAGGCGCGCTGAAGGCGGCTGGTTCATTGCTGTAAGCCGGGCGAAGAGGGTTAGTCCACAAAGCGTGCTTTATGTCGTAAGCCAGCAGTTCCTGATGCTGCTGCTCGTGGTGCAGCCCGAGCACCACCCTCCGCGTCACTTCCTCGGGGGGATTGGAGGCTAACAGGCGCTGGATCCCATCCTGCACATGCCGGCGGTAGTCGAAGATCGTCTCCACCGGTGGTCGTGAGAAGGAGGCGCGCAGCTTTTTCTCAGGCTGGTCGGAAACCGAGTTGTAGTAGCTGTTGAAAAGCCAGCGGAAGTCTGGATTGAACTCCCGGTAGCCCGGGAGGAACTCGCGCAGCAGAAATGTCTCGAAAAACCAGGTGGTGTGCGCCAGGTGCCACTTGACTGGGCTGGCCTCGGCGCAGGACTGCACCATCATGTCCTCTGGCGACAGGGGAATACAAAGCTGCTCGCTCTGGCGCCGAACTCTTGAAAACTCCTCGAAGAGACGGGGTGTCTTCTCCGTCGTTGCACTGGATGGCGTCATAGATAACCGTTTCTCCCTCTACTTAGAGACCGAAAGCGGCTTGATGTTGCCTAAATTTTTTCCGCTTGGGTGTAAACGGCCCGTTTATCTTTTGCTGAAGCTTCAATGGGCGCTCAGCAGCCGGGCCAGAAGATAGGCCGCCGCCGGCCGCCAATCCGCCGATCAACACGGTCTGCACCGCGCTGCGCAGGGTGCCGGCCCCGGTAAGCCTCCCTTTGACCCCACCAAAAACCAGCAGCGCCACCAGGGTGATGGCTACCGAGGCGCTGAGCGCCGTCGGACAAACTATACCCCACCATATAGGGAGCCAGCGGCACCAGCCCCCCGACAACATAAGAGAGAGCGATGGTGATCGCGCTGCGGCTGGCCCGGTTCCGCTGCGGCTCTTCCAGCCCCAGCTCAAAGCGCATCATGAAGTCCACCCATGCCTGTGGCCTGCGCTTTAATGCTTCCAGAACCGGCTTGCTCTCGCTTCGTTCCACGCCATACTGCTCAAAGATCTCGTAGATCTCTTCTTCTTCGTCGCGAGTCCGCTCGACAATTTCGCGCTCCTCGCGCAGCCGCTCGCTGGCATAGTGCTCGGCATCGCCTTGGGCGGCAAGAAATCCGCCCAGGCCCATGGCAATCGATCCGGCGGCAATCTCGGCCAATCCGGCCAGCACCACCACATGGGAGGAGTTCACCGCCCCGGAGAGCCCCGCCGCCAAGGCAAAGGGAACCGTCAAGCCGTCCGACATCCCGATTACTACGTCGCGCACCAGCGCAGTCGACTCGAAATGTCCTTCCACGTGCGCCGGCGGAGCGTGCGGAGTGGGGGTAGGCAGGGACTCGGTCGGCATCACGGCAGTTTACCTCAGTGCGGCCGGACGACAACGGATGGGCGACTGTCTGCGTCCTTAGATATACCGCTGCCGTCAAATGGAGCGATGGCCAGGCAGGTTTTGGGCCAATGGATGAAACGTGCGGCAAGACTCATGGTTTTGGCTTTAGGGGCAGCGATGGCGGCATCAGCCGTTGGCCATGCCCAGGAAGACAGCGGAATGGGTCCGCCGGACGGTGGCGACGGCATGGGCCAGGTCTTTGGCAAGGGAAACGGGGTTCGCGGCACGGTTACCGCTGCCGCATCCGGCAGCTTCACCATCCGCACCGACGAGGGGGACACCTACAAGGTTTTCTACAGCCCCAATACGCGCCTGATGAAGGATCGGCAGCCGATTGAGGCCGCCGACATCCATGTGGGGGATATGTTGATGGCCGGCGGCCTGGTGGACGCCAAGGCCAAAACCGTGGGCGCGGTTTTGCTCTACGACATCGATGCCCAGGAAGTACGCAATGCCCGCGCGGGTTTCGGCAAGACCTGGGTGATGGGAAAAGTGACCGCGATTCATGAGCTCAGGATCACCATCGAGCGGGCCGGCGACAAGCAGGCCCAGATAGTGGCGGTGGACGAAAACACATCGTTTCGCAAGCGCAGGGAAGACGTGACCCTGGCGGATGTAAAGGTGGGAGACATCATCAGCGCCGAGGGGGCGATACACGCGGACACCTTTCTGGCGACCAACCTGCGGATCATGAGTCCAGAGGCGGGGCATCCGCATGGGGCCGGCCAACCGCAGCCGGGTTCCGCGGCGCCCGTGCAATGATTTGGTTTTTGAGGATGGACCCTGGCAAGTCAGCGATCAATGTGTATCGGGACAGTCCCGAAGGGACGGCTGAGAGTAGCCCAGCACGCAGTGCTGGGTCTACATCCCGCAACGAGACCAGTCCCGCCAGGGACGGCTGAGAATATCCCAGGACACAGTCCTGGGCTTCAGCACTCACTTCGGGGGCAGGGATTGCGCGTTGTTCGCACAGATTCGTCAGTCCTGGGTGAACTGGACCCTAGGAAAATGCTGATAGGCGATTTTGGACAAGACCGTCGCAGAATACGTCCGAGCCCGAGGAAGGTCTAAGCTGTGTGGATAAGAACAGGAAATAAAGTCTGATGCGGCGCGTCTCCCTCCTCTTCTGCCTATTGAGCGGCTTTCTCATCACGCCCGCGGGGGCGCAATCTCCCCCTGCAGCAGCGCCGGCGGTGAGTCCGCCTCCCAGCAGCCCATCTGCCCCGTCGTCGCCTGCATCGGCCACAATCGCGGGCGGGCAGGTGCACGGAACGGTAAAAGCCGGCAACATCCCCCTGCCCGGCGTGAGCATCGTTGCCACCAATACCCTCACCGGCCAGCGCTACGCCACCATCACCGACATCAATGGCAACTACTCGATGACCATTCCCACGAGTGGCCGTTATGTGCTCAAGACCGAACTCGCCGCCTTCGCCCCGGAGACCAAGGCCGTCCTTCTCAAGCCCACAGGAACGACTCCGCTTAACCAACAGGCCGATTTCGCTCTGACCCTGGCTTCGCGAGTCCCACCGGAGAGCCCGCAGGAGAACGTGGCGCGGAATCCCGGCCAAGGGGGTACTGGCGGTCAAACAGGCGGTCAGGGTGGCGGCAGCCGGCAAGCGGGCACGGTTCGGCGCAATAATGCCGCCGGCGCCCAAAGTCTGGCTTTGCTTGCCCAACTCGCGGGCACGGAGGATGCAGGAGTGAACAGCGGCGCCACCGGGGCAGCTCTGCCTTCGATGGCCAACAACACGGATTTCTCCTCCGAATCGGTCGCCGTCACCGGCCAGGCGGGAACCACCAATCCCTTCGCCGGGGTGGACATGGAACAACTTCGCCAAAACGCGGAAATGGATCCGTCTCTTGGCGGCCAAGGTGGCCCCGGTGGCCAGGGTGGCCAGGGTGGTCCTGGCGGTGGCCCTGGCGGAGGTGGACCCGGAGGTGGCGGAGCCGGTGGTTTTGGAGGTGGTGGAGGCGGTTTTGGCGGCGGCGGAGGTGGCCGTGGAGGTGGCGGAGGCCGCGGAGGTGGAGGTGGTGGCCGCGGTTTCGGCGGCGGCGGATTCGGCAATTTCCGCAACTTCAAGCCCAATCAGCCCCATGGCGCTTTCTTCTGGACCGGCGGAAACAGCGCGTTGAACGCCACTCCGTTCCCTGTCAGGGGGGAACAGGAGCTACAGCCCAGCTACGCGCAAAATCAGTTTGGCCTCACGTTCATGGGCCAGCCCTATATTCCCAAGGTGATCGAGCACGACACCAAAGACGTGATCTTCTTCAACGTCACCGGATCACGCTCGTCCTCCCCGTTCAGCCAATACGCCAGCGTGCCCTCGGCTGCTGAGCGCGAGGGCAATTTGTCTGGCCTCACCACCCAGGAAGGCGTCCCGATTACGATCTATGACCCGTTGACGGGCCTGCCCTTCCCTAACAACACCATCCCGTCAGAGCGTATTGTGAGCCAGGCAACTGCGCTGCTCAGCTACATTCCGCTTCCCAATCCCAACCTGCCGGGCCAGTTCCAGAATTACCAGCGGCTTACTTCTTCTCAATCAAACACCACCCGCGTCGGCGTGCGTTTCCTCCACAGCTTCGGCCCTACCACCGGAGGTTCACCCATCGGCGGGCTGATTCGGCAATATATGGGCCAGGGCGGCTCCGCCTTACGCCAGAGCATGAACGCCAATTTCAACTATAGCCACGCGGCGGCGGATGAACTGGATATCTTCCCCGAGCTCGGCGGCAAGCAGCAGTCCCATCAATATTCGCTGGCGCTCGGCTATTCCATTGGCAAAGGCAGGTTGACCACGAATCTCGGTCTCAACTGGAACCGTAGCCATACCCAGCTTTCGAACTATTTCACTGACAACACGGATATCGCCAGCCAGATAGGCATCAACGGGCTGCCGGAGAACGCTCGTCTCTACGGTCTGCCGAACGTCACCCTGAACCAGTTCACCAGCTTCACCGAACAACAGCCAAACTTTCAGACCAACCAGACCATCGCCGCCTCCGACTCCACCTCCTGGATTCACAAGAAGCACAACATCCGTTTTGGTGGGGACTTTCGCCGCGTTCATAACGACCTCTTCGGCAATACCGGCAATGTCACCGGAACCTTTACCTTCACCGGCCTTTACACAGAGAAGCCCGGCACCAGCACCACCACACCCGGAGGCACCGCTACCACCGGCTCTTCGCTAGCTGACCTGCTGCTCGGTATGCCGCAGCAAACTTCGCTGCAGGCGCCCAACCAGGAGTCCTATTTACGGCAGAACGCATGGGATGCCTATGCCCAGGACAGCTGGCGAGCCTTGGCCAACCTGACCCTGCTCTTCGGCCTGCGCTACGAGTATTTCTCTCCTTATTCGGAGAAGTACGATCGCCTCTCAACCCTGGATACCGGCAACAATTTTGCTTCCGTGCAGACGGTTCTCTCCGGAGGCATCGGAGCTTACACCGGCAAATATCCGCGCGACCTGGTCTATCCCGAGCGCAACAACTTCTCTCCTCGCATCGGCATCGCCGTGCGGGCCGCGAAAGACACCGTGGTGCGCGCCGGATATGGCATCAACTACGCCGTCGGACAATACGGGAAATTCATCCAGGACTTCGCCTTCCAGCCGCCCTATGCCAACGTTCAGACCAATGAGGCCACCACCGGAGCGAACATAAGCCTGGCCAATGGCTTTCCCACGCCCGAGGAAGAGCAGGAGGGCAACTACGCAGTCAATAAGTACTATCGGCTCCCCTACGTCCAGGTATGGAACATCAATGTGCAGCGCACCCTTCCCTTGGGCATAGTGCTCAACATCGGCTACAACGGCTCCAAGGGCACCCGGCTGGACATTGTCGATGCGCCCGGCCGCACGGCCACCGAATCCCTCAGTGGAGTTCTCTACGACTACGAGGACTCGGTCGCTTTCTCCAATTACAACGCGCTGACGTTTAGCGCGCGCAAGCGCTTGCAGCGGGGAATCGCCATGGGAGCGACCTACACCTATAGCCATTCCATCGACAACGCCAGCTCCATTGGAGGCAGCGGTGGGACAGGGACGACGGTGGCGCAAAACTGGCAGAACCTGCTGGCCGAAGAATCGAATTCGAGCTTCGATGTACGCAACAACCTGACCGGCAACTTCCTCTACGAGTTGCCCTTCGGACCGGACGAACATTGGGTCAATACCGGCTGGCTAGCCCATTCGCTCAGCGGAATCTCCATCTCCGGCACCTTCACTTTAGCCAACGGAGAAGCGCTGACACCGCACTATGAAGCCGCCGTAGCCGATGTGGCGCGCGGCAGCACTGGATCGCTTCGTCCTGACCGCGTTCCTGGCGTCTCCCTCACTGCCGGCGGTGGCTCGCTTCAAAACTGGTTCAACAAGAACGCCTTTACCACTCCCGCAAACACCTACGGCACCGCTTCCCGGTACTCGATTCCCGGACCGGGCACGGTCTCGGTCAATGGATCGCTCTCCAAGACGGTGCGCTTCTCGGAAACTCGTACCTTCGAGATGCGCGCCACTGCCAGCAACATCTTCAACACCGTCCAATACTCAGGCGTCGACTCCACCCTGGGATCGGGAACCTACGGCCAGGTGACTGCCGCCGCAGGCATGCGTCAATTCACCTTCCTGGGCCGGTACCGGTTCTAGGAGGGAAGAGAGGATTCTGATGAACGTGAAAGGTCGATTGCGCAGTTTCATTGCCCTGCTGGGCTCGGCGGTTTTGGCTGCTGCGCCGATCACTGCGCAGCAGAATGTCTCGCCCGACGCATCGCAATCGGATACGCAAACCGCCTACACGCTCAAGGTCAACAGCGACCTGGTGCTCACCAACGTCGTGGTGCGCGATAAGAAGACGGGAGAGGTTGTGCGCGGTCTCACCGCCAACGATTTTCAAGTTCAGGAGAATGGCAAGCCGCAAAAGATCATCAGCTTCGATTTCCAGAGTGTCGATCAAGCCACGCCTCTCAATGAGGCCACGATAAACGGCAAGGCCCCCAACACCATCATGGGCAGCATGAACCGCGCCGCTACTTCCACCCAATTGCGCAACCATCGCCTGATCGTGATGTTCTTTGACATCACCTCGATGCAACCGGAAGACCTGGAGCGGGCGCAGGACGCAGCCCGCAACTACATCAATAAACAAATGCATCCGGCGGACCTGGTTCCGTCGTCTCCCTTGATCAGTCGTTGTCCCTCGATCAGGATTTCACCGCCAATAAGCAACAGCTGTTGAACGCTGTCAACGCCTACTCCGGAACCCAGGGCTCAGGATTTCAATCGGGAGCTACCAGCACTACCAACCAGGTGGAAGACACCACCGCCTTCACTCCCGACGAGGCGGAGTACAACGACGTAAATACCGACCGCGAGCTCTTCGCCTTCGAAGACATTGCCCACTCGCTGGCCTACATTAACGAAAAGAAATCTCTGCTCTATTTCTCCGGAGGCATTCAGCGCGACGGTATTGAGAACCAGGCTTCGCTTCACGCGGCCATCAATGCTTCGGTGCGCGCGAATATGTCCATCTATTCCGTGGATGCGCGTGGACTGGAGGCGATCTCGCCGCTGGGCGACGCCTCCACCGGCAGCCTGCGCGGCACCAGCGGCTACAACGGCGCGGCGCTACAAAACAACCTCGATTCCAACTTCAATACCCAGGAAGTGATGGCCACGCTCTCCTCCGATACCGGGGGCAAGGCCTTCTTCGATTCCAACGACTTCTCTCCTGCCTTTCAGCGCATTCAGCAGGACACCTCCGCATACTACGTGATCGGCTTCCGTTCCACGGACACGGTGAAAGACGGCCGCTACCGCCGGCTCACCATCAAGATCAACCGCCCCAACGTCAAGCTCGAATACCGGCCCGGCTATTACGCTCCGGCCGACTATCGTCATGCCAACAAGGATGAGCGCGAGCGTCAATTGCAGGAGCAGCTAAACAGCGACCTGCCTGCCACCGACGTCGAGCTCTATCTGCAGGCTTATTACTTCCGCAGCGACACCGGCACCGCAGCGCCTCGCTTTGACGTGCCTGTATCTTTGATTGTGCCCGGCTCGCAGATTCCCTTTGTCAAGGGAGGGGACCGCAGCAAGGCCACGCTCGATATCATTGGCGAACTTAAGAACACGGCCGGGCAGGATATGGCGGAAATTCGCCAGACGGTCAAGCTGGCGATCGATGATTCGCAGCAGGTTTCGCGCAAGAACATCCAGTACACGACCAATTTCAGCCTGCCCTTGGGCAAGTATCATCTCAAGTTTGTGGTCCGCGAAAATCAAACCGGCCGCATGGGCTCGTTCGAGACCGATATCAATCTGCCTGACCTGAAGAAGTTTCCCCTCAAGCTCAGCTCCGTCGTACTTTCCAGCCAGCGTGTTGCTGCTTCCAAGAAGGACGACAACAATCCGCTCTCCAACGGCGGCTTCACCTGGGTACCGAATGTGGTCCATGTCTTCCGCACGGATCAGCACCTCTACATGCTCTATGAGGTCTACGACCCTGCGTCGGCGCAGGCCGCCGCGAGTGCAGCCAAAACCGGCGCGGATTCCGCCAAACCTGCGCCAGGCAAGGCCGGCATGCAGGTGCTGACCAGTATCGAGTTCCTTCAGGGCACCACCAAGGTCTTCGAGACGCCGCTGGTGGAGGCCAACAGTCTGAATGTGCCCGGGCGTGGCGCGGTGGCGTTTGCCTTCGATATTCCTTTGGACAAGCTGACCGCCGGACTGTACATCTGCCAGGTCAATGTCATCGACGATACCGGCGGCAGCTTCAGCTTCCCCCGCCAGGCGCTGCTGGTCCGCGCCGCCGCGGCCGCACCGCGTGCCGTTCCAACTCCGCCGGCGCCCGCTCCCTCTTCCGGCGGCGCTACCTCCGGTGGCGCTCGCGCGCCGTCCATGTAAACTCAAATCGTTTCCATCGGCGGCGCATCTTATCCGCGGAGGTGGGCGATGAAGGCAGTACTGCTGCAGTGGCTATGGGGGCGTTGACCAGCTCGTTTACGAGGAAGTCCCAATCCCAATCGCTGGCGCCGGCGAAGTGCTGGTGAAACTCTCTTCCGCCAGCATCAATCCCATCGATTACAAGATACGGCGCGGAGACATGAAGGAAATCATTCCCCTTCAGCTCCCTGCCATTCTCGGCTATGACTTGGCAGGCCAGGTGGTAGCTCTGGGCGAGGGTGTTACCGAGCGTAGAAGTGAATGCCCTTGTGATGGCGGTGGCCGACCATACATACGCGGAGTATGTCACTTGCAAGGCAAATGACCTGGCGCATATACCGGATGGGCTCAACCCCGTCGAGGCCGGTGTTCTGCCCCTGGTGCTGGAGACTGGCACGCAATTGATTGAGTTGGGAGTACGTCCGCGCTCTGGTGATAGGGTGCTGATTACCGGCGCCCTGGGCGGTGTGGGGCGCACTGCGGTCCACATAGCCAAAAAGCATGGAGCCTACGTAATTGCCGGGGTTCGCGCTAGCCAGCGGGCCGAAGCGGAAAAGCTGGGCGTAGACGAGGTCGTCGCCGTGGACGAGGATCTCGGTGGCCTGAAGGATTTGGACGCGGTCGCGGATACCGTCGGGCGCGACGTGATCGATCGGCTGATCCCTCACATCAGAAAAAACGGAGTGCTGGCCACGGTCGTCGGCAAACCGAAGTCGGCAGATGGGCGCGACGTTCAGGTCCAAGAGGTGTGGGCAACCACCGATGCGCCTCGCCTGGAACAGCTTGCCAAGGAGATAGCAAGCGGTGAATTTGTCATTCCGATCGCCAAGCGATTTACGCTTGCGGAGATTCGTAAGGCCCATGAGTCGGCGGAAAAAGGAGTGGCAGGGAAGGTCTTGCTGACGCCATGAAGCGCGGCCTAATCGCTTGTTGAGCCTCCGTCGGATGAGCTCCGGTATGGGCAATGCCGGCATCCCGAGTTGCAGCAGGTCCCTCGCTTCAAGTGATATTGCGCGGTAAACACGAGATAGGGACCGTCGTAGTAGTAATCCTCTGGCTGGAGTTCTTGGGCCGCCGGATCGAGGCGCGGCTTGGCTGCTGAGGATTCATCCTGCATAGCTTATTCTCGCAGCTTTTGTCTCCTCGAAGAAAAAAGCGAAACCGGGTTGTTGCTGTAGTGCTGGGTTCTATCCATCCATCTCCACCCATGCCAAGGTGTGCCGATGCCCTTCAATTTGTCATTCCGCCTGCCCCGGCTTGCCGTGGGACCGGAGTGGTCATGGCCTTTAGACCACCCAAGGGGATGAACATCGCGGATCACCTGCAGCTCTGTCCATCCCCGGTAACGGCTGCTGAGGTGAGCGCTACCCTCCCCTTTGTCATCCCGAGCGAAGCCGAGGGACCTGCGGTTCTCTTTCTCCACCTACGACCCCTCTTGGAAATCTTTTCGACAAGGGACCTGCTGTTCCACTTTCGGGGACAAGCGAATGTGCCCTGGGCGAATCGCCTCCGGGCTCCGTTTTCCCATCAACGCAAACCGCAGGTCCCTCCACTACGCGTCGCTCCGGTCGGGATGACAAATTTGAGGACGGTGGCCCACCATGGCATGGGTTGAGGTGGATGGACAGAACCAAGCCCCACGTACGTCTTAGCGGGTCGTCTGCGCCTGCCTGATCGCGCTGACCAGTTCGGCCAGGCGAGCTGGATCCACATCGCTGACCGCGACCCCTTCGAGCTCATCCGTACTGAAGTCCATCACATGAAATCCCGCGTGTTCGGCAGCCAGCTGAGCTCTCGTTGGGCCTGCTTTCTCCAGGAGGAAAACGGAAACGTGATGCTTGCCTATGCTGTAGAGCAGCTGTGCCACGGGCTGGTTGTGAAGGTAGGTCAGGTTTGCGCCATCGAGCGCGGTATCACGCGGCAGGCTCTCCGGCAGATTGAAACTGAACGGCAGTTTGCCCTGAAACCATGGCTTGACCGTGTGTCTATCAGTGGAAACCACCTGTGGCGGTAAGCTGCCGGCAAGCGTGGCGACGTGCTGATCGAAGACCTCGGTCACTAGCGCGGCATGCTCGGCAGACGAGATCTCCGCCTTGCGCGCTGCGCGTTGAACCATCATTGTGCTCGCGGAGACAAGCAAAAGGACGGCCGCAGCGGCCCACCCCCATGCAAATCGCCACTGCTGCGGGTACCTATGGCCGGTACCTGTCCCTGGGGCCTCCAATCGGGATGATGCCAACTGCGTCAACAAGCGCTCCTGCAATTGCGGCGGTGGCGTATATCGTTGCCCAGCCTTTGCCGTAGCGGACTTAAGCAAGCTTTGGTAAAGGGCATTTGAGGTGCATGCGGGGCAACCGGCGAGATGCTCGTTGGCCACGGCAAGCTGGTCCACGGAGAGCTCGCCGTCGGCAAGCCCATTGAGCATGGAGGGAGATAGATGGTCGGTCATGCGCGGAACTCCCTCGGTGTCACGTTCACCTGCAGCTCTCCGCGCAGCGCGGTACGGGCACGTGCGATGCGTGACATGACCGTGCCAATCGGGATCTCGAGGACGGTGGCGATCTCCCGGTACTTCATCTCTTCTACATCACAGAGGAGAATTACTTCCAACAATGGCGGCGGCAGCTTTTCCATGGCAGCGTGGAGCGCAGCGCGGTCGCTCAAACGGATCAAATTCCTCTCCGGAGTTTCCCGGTCGATCGCTCCCTCAGGATAAAGAGCTGTTCCCGATTCATTGCGGTGGTCGTCTAATTCGTCTTCGAGTGCGACCGTTCGCCTGGCGGCGAGGCCGGTGCGCGAGGTGAGATATGTGTTTCTAAGAATGCGAAAGATCCATGCCCTGAAGTTGCTGCCCGGCTCGAAGGTGGTGAATCCGCGAAGGGCCTTTAGAAATGTCTCCTGCACTAGATCCTCTGCGTCCGTAGGGTTGCGGGAAAGCCAGAAGGCAACGTTGTAGAGCGAGGGAAGCAGAGGCAGCGCAAGGTCCTCAAACACACTGGTTTGGGGGCCCCTTTCGCGAGCCGCTCGCTTCCATGGCAACAGCGTCATCTGGTGCCCACTCTTCTTTCTTCTCTCCAAATATGAGAACTGGTGGCCGGCAAATTTATTCCTGGAATAATCTGCCCCTCGGATTGCCTCGCCCCAGCATCTTATCTCCTGACACTAGAATGTCCTCATGGGAATCTTTGCAACGGACGGCCAGGGGTTCAAGCAGTTCCTTGAACTGGGTACTGCATTCCTGCTATCTGCCGCGATAGGACTTGAACGTGAAGTTCGGCACAAGAGCGCGGGCCTTCGCACCTATACGCTGGTTGGAACCACAGCCGCTCTCTTTCTCCTCGTTTCCAAGTATGGCTTTATGGATGTCCTGGCGAAAGAGCTGGTCGTGCTCGACCCCTCGCGTGTCGCGGCTCAGATTGTCACCGGCATCGGCTTTATTGGCGCCGGGCTGATCTTTGTCCAGGGGGATCGGGTCAAGGGACTTACCACCGCTGCGACCGTCTGGCTGGTTACTGCCGTAGGAATGGCCTGCGGCGCCGGCCTTCTTCTGCTCGCACTCGCTGTGACCGTAGCCTACTTCGTGGTAGCTTTTGTCTTTCCCGTAGTGCTGCGTCTTCTTCCAGCCGGCCAGGCGACCGAAGTGGAACACGACTAGCGCAGGAACCAGCGTTGGCCAAATAGTGCGGCGATGCCAACAGCGCCTTGAAGCGTCGTAGCGATCACGATCTCGTGGGTCACGCTCTTCACTTTGATTTGCCGTACTGCGATGGGCGGGTTCATCGCAGTGCTGGCAATCGGGGCACCCTGCTCAAGTATGAATCATAAGCGTTGTGCATTCGTTGCCCGTTGAGAGATATCGAAGCCCTAATTATTTTGCTGTGGAACTGCCTTCCGCCTGCGGATCAAGCTGCGAATCCATCCAGGCGATTCGCGCGGTCAGCCAGCTCTTGAGGTAAGCCACCTCGCCCTGATAGGATCCGGCGACTTCGGCGTTCGGGGGGACGTACTGTCCCAGAATGGGCCAGCGCTGATAGTTGTTTAGTTGCGACTGATTGAGCGCCGCGGCGTTCTCGTCAATATAGGCGGACAAGGTGTCGAATTGTGTCGCCTTCAACTGCTTCCAGCGCTCTGCCACGGCGGTTGCAAAAGCTGGATCGTCAAAGAGCCGCTTTGTCCACTGCGTGTACGTCAGGGGATTCGATCGAAGCCACCACCCCGTTGGGTCATCATTCCCGTTGTAGTTGACGTTTCCTGCGCCGATATCGAAATCCCAAACCGGGCCCATGAAGATAATGCCGCTGCGGTCCTTGTAGAGCCAACAACTTGACCAGAAAACCGCATCGTTGTTCTTGAAAAGCTCGTTGACCAGGTACCAGTTGATAAAGCTGTCGGTATCGAGATATTGGGTATAACCGGTCGTTGGGTCGGTGAAGTCAGCAGAGTACAGCACATCCTCTGTCTTCTGGATGTAGTTCTCTATATAGGTAAGCTGTTGCGGCGTGGCGGGATCGGGGTCGTGAAGGTCGAAAATTACTCCCCGCGACGTCTTGAAGAGGATATCGTCCGGGTCGCCCCTGGTGTCGACCTCAAGCAAATAGCCGCCGGTTAGCGACTTGCCTGAGTTGTCGGTATCGTCCATCTCGGGAATGTTCACGCGGTTCTTGTCGATCTTGATCTCTTCTGTGAGCTGGTAATTGCCTTCGTACTGACCGTTGAGGAAAAGCTCTACAAATCGGGAATTGGGCGTCCACGCCATGCCCACCCGACGCCCAACCTCAAAGGCGACCTGGTCACGGAGAAGGGACTTGTCGTCGTAGTTTGCCAGCAGGACCCAGTCCTTGCCGGCCGGCATACCTAACAGGCCGGCTTTTGAGTCGAGCTTCAATTTATAAGGCTTCTTGGGCAGGAGCCAAGTCGTATTTCCATGGCCCCTGATCTGCATCGTGCCTGAGTACGCGACATCCGTGCCGGATGGGGCCGGAGTGATGCTTACGCTGCCGCTCACGTAAGTGATGAGGGACGCGATAGGAGCTGCATTATTGGTGGTCAGTTCGAGTACTGGCAGGTCCATTTTAGCGGGGACAAAATTCGGGTTCGGCGAAGCGAGCGTGAGTTGGACGCTCGCAGTCGACTGTTGAGCGCCGGCCGTGGCTAGGATGGTAATCGGGAAACTGAGTTGGGTTGCGCCCTGCGCAAACGAGGCGGATCCAGCCGTTGTGGCCGCCGTCAGCACGAACGCCTCCTGGCCGTAGCTGATCATCGACAAGGTGGGGGACGATGCCGTGACGCCGTCTGGAAGTCCCTGGAGGCTAATCGAAATCGGCCGAAAGGGGTCTGCCGGGAGAGCCGCCGATACCACGATGGCCTGCTTCGAAGTATTGTCTGGATAGAGAAGAATCGACTTTGTGGGCGTGGTCAGCTTGAGTACAGAAGACCCTCCGCATCCTGACAGGAGGCTGAGAAATGCGGACGCAAAGATGAGCAATCGAGCGGCTCGCTTCAATAGGTACCCTCACTTTCCACCGTCGAGGTGGATAGGTCTGTCACGCCAAATGGAAAAGAAATAATCAGACGTAGAGTGATGTCAAAAGGACTCAAGCCATTTCGCGATGTTCTTTTATCGCCACCGGGCAATCGTGACTTTTGAGGGCTTCTAGTAATCCTCGCCGATTGGCATGCCAGGAGGCGCCTCGACCGGCGGCGCGGGCACGAACTTTGCTGGATCCCGCTCGAATTCTGCAATCCGCGCCAGCGCTGCCGCACGATGCGCCTGCCGTTCGCGGGGAACAGTGCTCGCGGCGGTGAGTTGCGTTTTTAACGTGGCCACCTGCAAGCGTGCGATCGCACGGGCCTCAGGCGATGCCTGATTCGACGCCGCCAGGCCAAGCAGGCTTTCCAGCGTTGCCGATTCCACCGCCGACTGGGTTTCCGCCGCCAAGCCGCTGGCACGCGGCGCCTGCCAGGTGGCTTTCAGCACACCGCTCAGGACTTCATCTAGGCCAGGATTGCCGGCATCGCGCGCGTGGTACTCCACCAGGCGTGACGCGCGCTGAGGATTGAACAGCAGGGCAAGGGTAAGATCGGCTGCCGACTGCGGCAGCAGCTACTGGATCGAAGGCCAGCCCGGTGAAGGCGGCGAAGCTCTCCCGCGTGCGTGGATACCCCGGAGCCACCGGAGGCAGCAACCGCAGCAGTGGTTCCGGGAGCGTGAGCGTCTCAGGCGAGAGCGTGCGCAGCACTGCGGTAATCGCCTTGCGCTGATCAGCCGGCGAAACAATGGCTGTTACTTCCTGCCCATCGCCGCGCAGCGCATAGCGATAATCCAACCCACCTATTTCCTTGGCGGCCGCCTCTGTCTGGTAGCGATGCATCAGGTAGAGCGGCACCAGCACATCCGCGAGTTGCGACATCGGCGTTCCTACGGGAATCGCGTTTGGACCGAAGCGCTGCAACGCGGCAGCCCGCACGCGCGAGCACGCGGTCCAGTTCCGCCGCGGGATCAGGTCCGTTGTCCCAAAGGTGAGCGTGGGGATGCGCGCTTCCCAGCGGCCGTGCATCGTCATCAGTGATGAAGTATAGGCCCTGCTTCTGAGCTTGCAGCAGCACGTCCGCCAGGTCAGCCGCTTCTTTATCCGCGGGAAACTCAGCATACCCATAGGTGATCGCAACCTTATCCCACGCTCCGATGCCCACCGCGTAGGCGTGGGAAAGGTCGGGCTTGCCGTTGCTGTCCAGGGTAATGAGCGGATGGGGATAGTCCATCACCGAAGTGCCCTGGCCAAGCGAACTGGCGGCAAAGTTATGCGCCAGCCCTAGCGTATGTCCCACCTCGTGCGCTGCCAGTTGTCGCACCCTGGCGAGGACCATGGCCTGCAACGCATTGTCTGCGGGCAGCGGTGCTCCATCGAGATAGGGATCGAGCAGCGATTGCGCAATCATAAAGTCCTGGCGCGCGCGCAGCGATCCCAGTGTCACCTGGCCTTTGATGATCTCCCCCGTCCGCGGATCGATCACGCCTTCGCCATAGGACCATCCCCGGGTATAGCGATGCACCCACTGGATCATGTTGTAGCGAATGTCCATCGGGTCCGCGCCCTCAGGCAGCACCTCGACGCGGAATGCATTGCGATAGCCAGCGGCCTCGAAGGCCTGGTTCCACCAGCGAGCGCCTTCGACCAGCGCGGTGCGAATTGGCTCCGGAGCGCCGCGATCGACATAGTAGGTGATCGGCTCTACCGGATCGCTTATAGCCGCGGTCGGATCCTTCTTCTGCAGCCGGTGCCGGGTAATGAAGAGCTGGTCAAGTGGAGCCCCGAGCGGCGCGGAGTAATCCCGATACACGGTCGGGAAGTAGCCTGCATTCGGGTTGTAGGCCCGCGGAATATAGCCCGGGCCGGGCAGTTCGATAAACGAATAGTGCTCGCGCACCGTGAGGGCGTGGGGATCCGGGGTCACATCGGCGACGTAAGATTTCTCCGCCGGGGCATCGTTGGTAAAGGTGAGGATGGCTTCGACTTCAGTATTGCGCGGAAAATTCTTCGTGCTCTCGGGCAATATCGCCGAGCGCGTGGGGTCTAGCGTGTATTTGCCCTGCTTGGCCTGGGCCAGGCGCTCCGCTACTCCGTGGGCATCCAGAAGGAAGAAGTCCGTGGCATCCACCAGCACGTGGCCACCCTGGGCCTCGGTCTGCTCCGCTTCCACCTTGAACCCGAAGAGCACTGACTCGGCAAAGGATTGTTTTACCGCAGCGCGTTCGGAGTCGTCGGATGACGATGACCGGAAAGCAAGGTTGGGCTCAACCAGCAGCACCTTGTTTCCGCTGCGCATGAAATGCACAACATGTCCGTTGCCCAGTTGCCCGCGGTCGAGGAAGAGATCATTCGATCCGATCCCGTAGGGTAGTTGATCGAGGTAGAGAAAATCCTTGTCGAACGAAGGGATTTCGAGCAGCAGCTTCCCTGTCTTGGCCTCCCAATACAGAGGGAAGAACCCGTCCATCTTCTTGAGTCCGGCGACCCGTGTTTCCAGAGTCGTCTGGGCGTTGGCTGGCGCCGACTGAAGAAGCAACAGATAGCGGCGAAAAAAAGCGTACCCGGGAGCGAGCGGAGAAGCGAGCGCATAACGAAGGTTCTCACAGCCGGGCGTGTCTGAGGCGGAATCCTTAGGGCGTCCTAGGCTACTTTCAGCCAGTCTTGTCCAAACTAGTTTTTTCGATTCGCCGATTTGTGCGCACTCGCTGGAAAACAGGTCAGCTACCGCGGAGCTTGCGTGATCAGCCCCGAAGAGCGCTGCCCTGAGCGCTCTGTGCGAAGGGAGTCTCGACTGACGTGTAGTCCCAGAACGCTCAAGTCGCTGGGTAGTCCTTGCCCTCGTGAGATCCCAGTCCCGTGAGGGACGGCTGAGGAGAACCCAGGACGTTAGTCCTGGGCTTCAGACTGTGGGACTAGCGATTGTGGTTCTCACACAGACCCGTCTGTTTGAACCTGGACCGCTTGCAAATGCCGGCAAGCGATCTTCTCGAGCGTCGGGTTCTTACGCGGGCTTTTAAGTCCCGGTGTCGAGGTGAAAGGTCTTATCGTAAGGCACCACAGGGTAGCCCTTCGCCTTCCATGCGGCGAGGCCGCCTTTGAGGAACTTGACCTTCGTTACATCTATGTTCGGCGCCAGGGTCTGGGCCTTTGCGGCGATGGCGCGACTCGTCTTATCGCTGGGGCAGGTGCAGTAGACGACCAGCTCTTTATCCGACGGGATCAGGGACGGATTCGCTTCCGCATCCTGGGGAGAAATCCTCTGCGCTCCTGCGATGATCTCCGAGTCCGCCAACAAGTCCAGCGGCTGGCGAACGTCCAGAATCAAGACGTTATGGTTCGCAGTGATGAGGTCGTGGAGCGCTTCGGGCGTGATGCTCAGCCGCTCGAACGCACGTCGCGCCTTGATTCTTCGGATCCATATCACCGCCAACAGACCCCAGATGGCGATTGCAATGATGGTTAGGATGAGGTTCATCTATCGGCCCCCTCTTGCATAAAGGTTAGTGCTGTTTAGATTAGCAAGCGGGGCAAATGATTCGAGACTGTTACCAGGGTTCAAAACGCCGTTGCCGCCAGGCCGGGTTCTTCCACCCTTACCGCGCCGCCAAGGAAAGTGACTGTTTTACCGGGAACAGCGGCCGGCCGTTCGCCCGGAACCACAATCCCTGCCAGATTTAGCGGATCGGTGGCAGCCACGGTGACGGCCTCCTCCGCGTTCCCCTTAAGGCGGGATTCGCGCAGGGAAGCCACCGCCTCCGGCACAGCGAATTGCTCGCCGCCAAAGCCATTGACGAATCGCCCTCCGCGCACGCTGCCCCGGGCCTCCAGCCGGCGGAACATGCCCACCAGCTCGCGCCAGCGGGGTATGGTGGTCTCGCGCTCCAGCAGGTCGCGGAAGACCACTCCATAACGCCGCAGAAGCATCCAGCAGGCGGACTCGATCTCGGCCTCACGCCGCTCCGCCTGGGCGCCGGCAGTTTCAACCGCTCCAGCCGCCGGGTTGAGCAGACTCCATCGCCCCACCGTGTTGCGCGTCCGCCGCACACTCTGGATCGCCTTGCGCCGGGGGTCGATCAGCACCCGCAGGCTATCGAAGCCGTCGGCGGTCACCAGGCCGGCCGCTACCAGCTCCCAGAGGGCGCGGTTCACCTGCTCGGCCGGGGCAGCCAGCCCGCGCACCAGGTCGCCGGCAAAGACTGCTCCGTATTGCGACAGATGGGCCCGCGTCTGCCAGGCCAGTTCGCTCAGGCAGGCCTGAAGAGCGGGCTCGGGAATCGCGCGCTCAGCCAGGCAGCGATCCATCCACAGCGCCTCCTCGCGCAGGAAGAAGGTGACCGGAGCCATGCTGGTGGGCACTACTCGCTTGGGGGCGGCGAAGTCGCCAAGAGTCGAGAACGCCGGATGGGGGGAGATGCGTCCCCACCCCACCACGCCCTCCAGGCACAGGGTATCGAGCCATCGCGGATCGTAGCCGGCAACGCGCTGGGGCAGGAGCGTCCGCTCCCATTCGATGGCCGGCGCCTCGAAGCCCTCGAGCAGGCGCAGCGCTTCCAGTACCCCCGCCTCCCCGCTCAGCTGCGCCCGCGGCACGACCTTCTGCCAGCGCATCAACCACTGCAAATAGACCGCCGGCGTAACCGGCTCGATCTGCTTGCGCAGCCCGGCCAGCGTCCTCTTATGGATGCGCTGCAGCAGCCTGCGCTCGCACCATTCCACATCCTCGTCCTGAGCGGCCTGACTGCTTCCCTCGAAGACCCCGCGCAGGATGGTGCCCTGCATCTCCATCACCAGCATGGCGGCCCAAATGGCCGCCGGTTCTATCCCCAGCCGAACGCCCAGGGTCCGCGAAGTGACCGGACCCAGCAAGCGCCATCCATCCCTGCACGGTTTTGCGAACCACATCGCCGAAAACCAATTCTTTGGCTTCCGGGGGGCAGGGAAGTGAGCGCTCGAAGGTGACCTCCGGCCACAAAAGCCGCAAGTGTTGCGCTCTTTCCGCCGCCACCAGATATTGCTGTCCGGCGTGCTCGGCCACCGTAGCCCTGCCCTGGACCGCAAGCCGCTCAAAGAACACAGGCCAGTGGAGCGCGCCTGCGCAGGATTGAATCTCCGCCGGCACCACGATCAGGGAACAGAGCAGGTCATGCAGCTCGTGCTCATCGCGCACATCGGGCCAGCATTCTTCGCGCAGCTCGGCAATCGCCGCGGGGTCGAGCCGGCCGGCCTCGCCCAGCAGCTTATCCGGAACCATTCCACGCATGCTTACGGCGCGGGCACGGCGCTCTTCCAGCGGCGCATCGTCGAGGAAGGCGTAGGGATTGGCGTTGAGCAGTTCATGGGCAAAGGCGGAGGGGGTTGCGCTGTCCACCGCAAGACAGCGAATCGCACCGGTTCTTATCCCTGCCAGCAGCCCGATCAAGCCCTCCAGATCCATAGCCTCGGTCAGCACGTCTTTCATCACTTCCTGGATGAGCGGGTGCTCCGGTATTTGGATATCGCCTTCGATGTTCTCCTGGCAGGCAGCCACCTGGGGAAAGACGCTGGCCAGCAGGTCATCGGAGCGGGTCCGCTGCACCTGGGGCGCGATGCGTTTGCCGTTATAAAACCGTAACAGTTGCAGACTGCGGCCCGCGTCCCAGCGCCAGCGCGCGCGGAAGATGGGTGAGTCGAGCGAGGCCTGCTCCAGCAGGCCGGTCACCGTCTGCTCGGTAAGAAAATCGAAGACGTCGCTCAGCGGGAAGCTGTGCTGCTCGGCCAGCGAAATGTTGAGCCCGTTATCGGTGGCCGCTGCCTGCAACTCAAAGTTGAATCCCCGGCAGAAGCGCTTCCTCAGCGCCAGTCCCCATGCCTTATTGATGCGGCCGCCGAAGGGCGCATGCAGAATCAATTGCATCCCGCCGCCCTCATCGAAGAAGCGCTCGGCAATGATGGTGTCGAGTGCGGGCACGGCTCCCAGCACCGCGCGGCCGGCGACCATATAGCCGATCATCTGTTCCGCGCCCGCATCATCGACGCAGCATTCCTGCTTGAGCCAGGCAACCGTCTCTGCCACCTGGGGGTTCGATTGGCTGATGTATCCCGGGAGCACATCGCCCGTCCGCGCGCTGATCTCCTGGCGCAAGGTGGAGACGAAGCGCGAGAGCTCAAGCGTCCGCTGCGGAGCTTCGCCACGCCAGAACGGCACATTGGGCGGCTGGCCGTGCGCATCCTCCACCAGCACCCGCCCGGCACTCTCCACGCGCAGGATCCTCCAGCTGGTATTGCCGAGCAGAATCACGTCTCCGGCGGATGAATCGATGGCGAAGTCCTCGTCCAGGGTGGCGATCTGCACGCCCTCCGGCTGCACGATGACGGAGTAGAGCGCGGTGTCGGGAATGGTGCCGCCATTGGAAACCGCGATCGTGCGCGCGCCCCGCCGGGACTGCATGCGCCCATTCACCCGGTCGCGCAGCAGGTACGATCCGTAACGTCCGCGGCTGGCTTCGATCCCTTCCGCCAGCAGGCAGAGGATCTCGTCATATTCCTTGCGCGTGAGCTGGCTGTAGGGATGGGCGCGGCGCATGACCTCAAAGAGCGCGTCCTCCTCCCATGGCTCAGCCGCACAGGCCGCGACAATCTGCTGCATCAGCACATCGATGGGGCAATGCGGAATCTCCAGCCGGTCCAGCACGCCTGCGCGCATGGCACGGATCAGCGCCGCGGACTCCACCAGGTCGTCGCGTGTGGTCACGAAGAAGCGTCCCTTGGGAATGGCTCCGCGCCAATGCCCGGCGCGGCCCACGCGCTGCATCGCGGCGGCGATGGCTCGTGGGGAGCTTACCTGGCACACCAGGTCGATGCTGCCGATATCGATGCCCAGCTCTAAGGAAGCGGTAGCCACCAGTAGCCGAATCTCACCGTTCTTGAGTTTGCGCTCCGCTTCCAATCGAAGCTTCCTGGAGAGACTGCCGTGGTGCGCGGCTACATTTTCCGGACCTAACCGTTCACCCAGGCAAAACGCCAGCCGCTCTGCCATGGCCCGCGTGTTGACAAAGACCAGCGTCGACCGATGCTGCAAGGCCAACTCCGTCATGCGCTCGTAGATGTCGTCCCAGATCGCATTGGTGGCGACCGATCCCAGTTCGTCTCCTGGAACCTCAATGCCCAGGTCGAGTGTGCGGTGTTGGCCCACCTGCACGATCTCCACTTCCGGCCCGCGCCGTCCCCCCAAGAAGCTGGCCACCAGCTCGATCGGGTTCTGGGTCGCGGAGAGCCCAATGCGTAGCGGAGGCTGCGATCGCCCGCTGATCAGGGCTCCCGGGCTCAGCCGGTTTTCTCCGCAGACCAGCGCATCCAGTCGCTCCAGGGTAAGCGTGAGATGGGCTCCACGCTTGTCATCGGCAACGGCATGGATCTCGTCGACGATCACCGTCTCGACCGCGCAAAGATTGTTGCGGCTCTTCTCCGCGGTCAGCAGGATATAAAGCGACTCTGGGGTGGTAACGAGAATATGCGGCGGGCCGCTTCAGCATGGCCCGGCGCTCCGCGGGCAGGGTATCGCCCGTGCGCACCGCGGTGCGGATGGGTGCGCACAAGTATCCACGTTCCAGGGCGAGTTGTTGAATCTCCCGCAGCGGCTGCTCCAGGTTCTTCTGCACATCGTTGCTGAGCGCTTTGAGAGGGGAAACGTAGACCACCGCGGTGGATGGTGCGAGCGAGCCGTCCATCGCCTGGCGGATCAGTTTGTCGATACAGATGAGAAAGGCGGCCAGTGTCTTGCCCGAGCCGGTCGGAGCGGAGATCAGCGTCGGTCTGCCGGCGAGGATGGGTGGCCAGCCCAGCTCCTGGGGAGAAGTGGGGGTACCAAACTTGGCCGTGAACCACTCCCGCACCACGGGATGCGCCCAGGCCAATGCAAGGGCGTTGTCGACGTCAAGAAGCGTGGCTTGGAGGGGAGGCATGCGTCCATTTTAGGCCCAGCATTTGTGTCGGCCTGCACAGAGCGGACCAGGAAAAAGGAATGCCTGATCTGCCGCCAATGAGTCCCGCAGGAGACGGCTGAAAATCGGTCTTTTCCAAATTAGCTTTTCTCGATCAGCTGATTCGGACCACACTCGCTGAAAACAAATCAGTTATCAGGGGGCATATCGCGATCAGTCCCGCAGAGGGACGGCTGAGAGCAGCCCAGGACGTGAGTCCTGGGTAGGGGTTGACAGCATGAACCAGTCCCGCAGGGACGACTGAGAATGCCGCAGGACGTCAGTCCTGGGTGAACCTAGACAGCACGTGAATGCTGATTGGCAACCATCAAACCCAATCCGATTGTCTTTAAGACCAATGCGGCTCCATACAATCAACGGGGTTGCCTTTAGGCCAAGACCGACCATTCCACTATCTTGGACAGCTCTGGCTGAAAATATCCCAGGACGTCCTGGGACCAGTTTGAGAAGAGGGGACCAGTCCGGAGGGCAGCGCGAAGTAGTTACTATCTGGATGCGCCAGCTGGTTTGAGCGTCGCCGCGAGCCGGCGCAGCAACTCAGAGGAAGCCGTGCTTCTTGTTGGCGTGCCAGTTCGACTCTTCCTTCTTGAGCGGAGGAGGAGTCGTTTTTCCCCAAAAGGTGTGGTTCCAGGTAACCGCCTGCAGTCCATCGTGGCTGGGCTGAAGGACCATCGGTGGATTCGGTGGGTTTGCCCTCTACCTCGTCAAATTTGATGGTGACCTGGCCTCCCGCATCGCTCCAGTGGCCGAAGGTAGTGACCGCGCCTTTGCCCAGATCCTGTGTCACCGTAGCCGATCCATCCGGACCGAGACTTATGCTGAACGCGGGCCCGGCAGGCCCGTTCGGCTCGCCGGAGTCAGGCGCTTCCGAACTGTAGATGCCGGCATATTTTGAGGAGGCAAATGCGGGAGCTGCAACCAGCGCCAGTACAATCGCGGCGCCGGCTACCACACGATGCAAGTAGGAAAGTCTGATGGTTCTCATAACGTTCTCATCATTGCGCTAGGTTGAGGTGAAGGCAAGATGCAGTGAGAAAACGAAAGTTGTATGAATAGTGCTATGGATTTCACTGCTGCTGAACGCGCCCGCCGGGTCCGCCTGATTCTTTTTGACGTGGACGGCGTTCTCACCGATGGCAAGATATGGACGCTGCCCCTTGGGTCCACGGAAAAGACCGTCGAACCAAAAGGGTTCCATGCTCATGACGGCATAGGCATTTCGCTCGCCCGCATCGGTGGCATCCACTGCGGCGTAATCACCAAGCGCACCTCGGAAGCGGTTGCCCAGCGTGCTCGCGCCTTGCGCATGGAATACGTCTATATGGGACAGGACTACAAGATTCGAGCCGTACGCGAGATCATGCAGAAAGGATCGCTTACGATCGACCAGATCGCCTACGTGGGTGATGACGTGATCGACCTGCCCGTAATGCGCGTTTGCGGACTGGCCATTGCGGTGGCCAACGCCCGCGACCAGGTCAAGGCCGCGGCTCACTACGTCACCCCAAATGCCGGTGGTCAGGGAGCCGGACGGGATGCGATCGATTTCGTTCTTCAGGCGCACGGGATACTCGATCAGTGCATCGAGGAATATCTCGATGAGCGTAACGCGCCCCCCGGCCAGAAGGGAGCATGACGGCCGGCTGGCGTATGCTATCTCTTTGGGTTGAAAGCTGAAGTCTCAGTCCTTTTCATTTCTTTCAGGCGCAGGAGCGTGGGCAACTTGATGTGCATCCGCAGGTCCCTTTGTTTTCTTCTTTTCCTTCTTATCGCAGGTCTCGGCAATCGGGCGACAGCCCAAACATTGAAGAACTTTGAAGCCGCGGCCAGTATCTTCGGGCAATTCACCGGGACAACGAATGGCAACGGCATCAAGGACAGCCCAACCGACTCGCTAGGCGGATTAGCAACTGTCCGCCAGTCTTTCCATCCCTGGTTGGGCTACGAGGTCAATTACAGCTATACCCGCTTTACCGAGAGGTACTCCACGATTCCTTTCGGAGTGCAGAACAACGTGCACGAGGTTTCCGGCGCTTATCTGGTGCAAGGACCGACGATTCCGATTCTTGGCCTTCAGCCCTTCGGCGCCGTAGGCGTGGCCGGTCTCATCTTTCTACCGACGACCGTAGGCGGGCAAAAATACGGCAAGCAGACGCGCGTACCCGTGTTGTTTGAGTTCGGTGTCAACTACCCGATCCTTACCTCGCACCTCGGGTTGCGACTGCAGTATCGGGGTCTGAGCTACAAGACGCCGGATTTCAATGCGACGCTGCTGACTACAGGCACCAGGCGGATAACCTCTGAACCGAGTGTGGGCGCCTACCTCCGGTTCTGAACTCCAGCAGGAGAAGGAATGATGATGAGTCGAACCACGTTGCCCGCCAGGACGCTGTTCGTGGCGTTGATCTCCGCTTTGTGCGTGCAGCCGTTGTTGGCAAAATCGGATGCAAAGCAGTGGGTCGGCACGTGGGCCTCCGCTCCTCTGCTGGATGCGCATGCCAAGCCTGCAGACCAACTCGTAGCGCCAGGTACAACCGGCGTCACCCTGCGCGAAGTGGTCCACGTGAGTATCGGTGGAGAGATGGTGCGGGTGCGCTTTTCCAATCTGTACGGCACCGATCCGCTGGTGATTGGCGCGGCGCAGATCGCACAGACCCTCAAGGGCGCCGCGGTCGCTCCGGGTTCTGGCAAGCCGCTCACCTTTCACGGGCAGCCTTCGGTTTCTATACCCCCCGGCGCCCTGGTTGTCAGCGATGGCGTCCCATTCAAGTTTGCGCCCCTTGCCGACTTGACTGTCAGCTTCTATCTGCCCAGTCCATCGGGACCGATTACCGAGCATCAACTTGGCAATGCAACCAGCTATCATGCGCCCGGCAATGTAGTCGCCAACGACACGCTGGAGACACCCTCCACGCTGACCAGCTGGGAATACCTCAACGGAATCGATACCTTGGCTTCCGCCGATGCGGGAGCTGTGATCACCATCGGTGATTCGATTACCGATGGCGCCAAATCGACCGTCGATACCAACCAGCGATGGCCTGACGAGTTGGCGCGGCGCCTGCAAGCCGACCCCAAGTATCGCCACCTTGCGGTATTGAATGAAGGCATCAGCGGCAACAAAATACTGCTGGATGGAGCCGGCCCCAATGCTCTGGCGCGCTTCGATCGCGATGTGATTGCCCAGAGCGGAGCGAAATACCTCCTCATCCTCGAAGGCATCAATGACATCGGACGCCTGCACACCGTTCCCGACGGCGCCACGGCCGCCGATCTTATCTTCGCTCTCGATCAGATGATCCTGCGTGCGCATGCCCATGGCATCGCGGTCATCGGCTGCACGCTGACGCCGTATCACGGCGCCGGCTACTACACCGAGAACGGCGAAGCGATTCGCAAGGCTGTGAATGACTGGATTCGCACCAGCGGCGCTTTTGATGGCGTCGTAGACTTCGAGGCCGCGGTTCGGGATCCAAATCATCCAGATACCTACCTGCCTGCCGACGACCCTGGCGACCACCTCCATCCCAACGACGCAGGGTACAAGGTGATGGGCGACGCCATCGACCTGAAGCTCTTCACCGTGAAGCCAAAGCAGCCGTAGCGCCGCGGAAGCTGTCGTGACCTCCCTTACCGATCCGATAGCGGCATTCATCGAAGTGGCTTGCGTGCCCCGGAGCTCTGATCACGGGTCGGGCAGACTCGAGCACGCCGAGCGCATCCTTGCGCGGTTCCCGCAGGTAGCCACGGCCAATGTCTTTACTGCCGCCATCCTGGCGGACGATGCTGCCGTGCGGGGCTTCCTTGCCCGCGACCCGAAGGCCGCGACCGCAACCGGAGGTCCGCACGGTTGGGACGCACTGACCCATCTGTGTTTTTCACGCTATTTGCGGTTGGACAATCAGCGCTCGGAGGCGTTCGTGCGCACCGCCCGCGCTCTCCTGGAAGCCGGAGCAAGCGCCAGGACGGGCTGGTACGAAATGATTGACCACCCCAACCCTCGTCCCGCGTTTGAAAGCGCAATCTATGGGGCAGCCGGCATCGCACGGCATCTGGAGCTGACACGTCTGCTACTCGAATATGGAGCCGACCCGAATGATGAGGAGACTCCGTACCATGTCCCGGAGGGATATGACAACGCAGTGATGAAGGCTCTGCTGGAAAGCGGCACGCTGAACCAGGAGAGTCTTACCACCATGTTGCAGCGCAAGACCGATTGGCATGATGCCAACGGGCTCAAGCTCGTGCTCGAGTACGGCGCCAATCCTAACGCGATAACGAGGTGGGGTGACAATGCACTGCACCACGCTCTCCGTCGTGACAATCACATCCACATCATCGAACTGCTGCTTGATCGCGGCGCTGACCCGGCGCTCAAAAACACACGCGATGGCAGATCTGCCACGGTCATGGGGGCACGTCGTGGACGCGGCGACGTGCTTGCCTTATTCGAACAGCGGGGACTGGCGCTTGACCTTCATGGAGTCGACCGCTTGATCGCAGCGTGTGCCAGGGACGACCGCGAAGCCATCCTCGCGCTCTCCGCCGGCGAACCGACCCTTGTGACCGAGCTCATCGCGCAGGGAGGAACGCTGCTGGCCGAGTTCGCCGGAGTGGGCAACGTTGCCGGGCTCCGCAACCTGCTCGGTCTCGGAGTAGACGTGGCCTCGCTCTATCACGGAGGGCGATCTCTATTTCGATATCGCGAAGAATAGCACCGCCCTGCACGTGGCCTCCTGGCGCGCCTGGCCGGCTGCCGTAGAGGAACTAATTGCCCGCGGAGCGCCGGTGGATGCTTTAGACGCAGAGGGACGCACGCCATTGGCGCTCGCAGTTAAGGCGTGTGTCGACTCCTACTGGAAAGACCGTCGTTCGCCCGATTCAGTTGAAGCATTGCTTCGCGCGGGTGCATCTCCGCTGAACATTAAGGTGCCGACCGGCTACGACGCCATCGATGCATTGCTCACCAATCTTCCAAACCGTTAGCCCGTTTTTCGCCTCTTGAATCCTCGCAGTTCCTGGCTTCATCAAAAGAACAAATAACAACTCTGGAGTAGATGACATGGCGGCTTTTTGCGCATGCTGTGGAGCAGAGATCAAATTGAAAGCCGAAGCGTGTCCTGTTTGCGGAACCCCTCGTCACGGCATGTTGCCGCCCGATCTACAGCCTGCGCTGGACAAGGGCGCGCACACCTCTCAAGATGAAATTGGGGGCGAGCGCAAGCCGCGCGGGCCGCGCCTGTAAGCTGTGCTTTGGGAAGCGCACCCCGTTTTCAGTCGAATAAATGAGCGACCCGGCCGGTGCTGGCGTGCGCCCACGGTGTGTTAGAAGCCCAACCGAGCAGCAGAACAAGAGCACCGCATCCGGTCATGATCCACCAGATGGGGTGCGTAGCCTGGGTAAAATCCAAACCCTTTGCGTGACTGGCGGCGACGACGGTGCCGGCCACCGCCACGCCCAGCGCTGCTCCCACTTGCCGGCCGGTGGATGCGATCGCTGCCGCCACCCCGGCTTGTGACAAGGGCATGCCGGCAACAGCGTTGTTGGTGATCGCCGGGTTGACCATGCCAAGGGCAAGCCCAAACAACGCGTAGGCCAACAGCAATAGGGCAAGGGGAGTGTCGCTACTTAGCCGGGTGAGCATCAACGTGCTCAGCAGGAAGGCCGCGCCCGCGGCCAGCAACGAAGGACGTGTGCCGTAACGGCCGACCAGCCGGCCGGAGAGCGGGGCACTCACCATCATCATGACGGCCAGGGGCAGCGTGCAAAGACCCGTATGAAAGGCTGAAAATCCGCGTGCCTGTTGCAGGTACAGCGCATTCAGAAAAAGAAAGCCGGCGAATGAGGCGAAGGCGCAAAGTGCCAGCAGCGTCGCACTACTGAACGGTATGCTGCGAAAGAAACGTAAGTCCAGCAGGGGGTCTTTACGCCGTGGCTCATAGAAGACGAAAAGCGCCAGGGCGGCGCCTGCCGTAACAAACAAGCCGACGATCGTCCAGGATGTCCAGCCGGTGTGCGGTCCCTCAATCACCGCCGACGTCAACGACGCCAGGCCGACAAACACCAGCAGTTGCCCGACAGGATCAAACGCCCGTGCACGCGGCGCTTTGGATTCTGGTACGAATCTGGCAGCCAGCGCCACGGCTGTAAGGCCAATGGGCAGGTTGATCCAGAAGATAGACCGCCAGCCGACGGTCTGCGTCAACGCGCCGCCAATCAGCGGGCCAATCGCCAGCGATACGCCGGCAACAGCTCCCCAAACACCGACCGCGTGTGCCCGGGCCTTTGGCTCCGGGAAAGCGTTGGCGATGATGGAGAGGGCTACCGGGTTGAGCATGGACGCGCCCAAACCCTGAAGTGCACGGAAACCGATAAGCTGGCCGATGGTGTGCGCCATACTGCACAGCAGCGATCCCGCGGTGAACAGAACCAGGCCAATTTGAAAAACACGCCTCCGCCCAAAACGGTCTGATAGGGAGCCTGACAGCATGAGCAGGGTGGCAACCACAAGCGTATACGCGTCCAGGATCCATTGCAGTCCTGACAGCGTGGCGTGGAGATCTTGTTGAATCGCGGGCAAGGCCACGTTCACGATGGTGACGTCCATGCCCACGATCAACAGGCTCATGCAGCATATGCCCAGGATCAGATTGGGGTGAGTCGGTTTAATATGGTTCGAACCGGGTGCACGGCCAACTGCTGTTACCGCGTTGCTCGCGAAGGATGTGCTTGTTGGTGTCTTGGCTTCCGGCAAAGTGCCTCCAACGAACAGATGCGCTCACCGCGCCAAAAACTTCAAAAAGCTCTTGGCCCCGGCCCTCACTCAACTCCGAGGACCTTCACGATCACTCGTTTGGGCCGCTGCCCATCAAACTCCGCATAGAACACCCTTTGCCAGGTTCCGAGGTCGAGCTTGCCTCTGGTTACGGGCAGCGTGCTTTCATGGTGTAACAGGAGGGCCTTCAAGTGGGCGTCGCCATTATCCTCACCGGTGCGGTGATGCTTGTAGTCCGGCCGCGCCGGAGCAAGCTCCTCCAACCACTTGCTGATGTCCTCGATCAGCCCGTCCTCCAGATCGTTCACGTAGATGGCGGCGGTAATGTGCATCGGCGACACAAAGCACAGTCCATCCTTCACCCCGCTCCTCCGCACCACTTGTTCTACCCGGTCGGTGATGTGAACCATCTCTTTCCGCTTTTGGGTTTCGAAAACAAGGTATTCCGTATGGCTCTTCATTTTCAGGAACTTCTCCTCAGCCTTTGGATGCAGAATCGTTTCAGGCTTGCCCCGTGGTAGGCAAAAATCGGGCGGCAACCGGGACACACGGGTGCGGCCCAGCTCTCGCTTCTGAGCGGTCGTTAATGAGTACTAATCATGAAGAGGCAATCCCCCGTCAGTGTCAGATCGGCGACCGATATTGGGACAATCGGCGTCAACGCCACGATTTTGGGTACCGCAGCGTTGAGGCTCTCGCGAAAAGGTAACGTTGGGTTGCAACACGTCACATTGACTGTGCTATTTAATGTCAACGATAATCACCGTATTCGGCTGCATGTTTAGCCGCTTTGGGGGTTCCCTTTTGAAATCTGCCTATGTGAACGGTATTCGTAAATTGTCCGACTTGAAGCGAGGCCAGATTGTCCGCCTGGCTGGCTCTGGCGCTGCCGTGGTTGAAGAGATTTGGACTCTGGGAGACAACTACTACGCTCGCTTCCGGTGTCAGGACGGCCTGGTCGTTCAGCTCACCGAGGCTGAAGAAGGCATGATTGGGACACTGACGAAGGTGAGTGCCGTACAGTCGCTCTAGGGAATACTGGCAGCACCGCTCGAGTCGCCAACCAACCGCGCACCACCGCTTCAAAAAGCGGTGCTTGCGGCTGTTCGCGTAAACCTCTCCCTCCTCCATCCACTGCCGCTTCGATCAGATGGCCCTTGATTCGGGCATGAGGCCACTGCGCGAGTGCGGTGGCATTGGGATATAAAGGAGCAGGCCCAATTAAAGCTCATGACCAGTTCCCGAAGGCAATTCACGCTAGGCTCCCTCGCCCTAATGGCAGTATCGTCTCGAGGTGCGCACCGCCGTACCCCGCCGGTGCGGGCTCTCATCGTGGACGGCATCAACAATCATGACTGGGCAACGGCGACGCACGCCATCACAGAGATCTTGACCGCGACTACCCTATTTTCAGTCGAGGTATCCACCACCCCGCCGCGCGGGGCTTCCCAGGATGCCTGGAACTCCTGGAAGCCAGATTTCTCTCGTTACGACGTGGTCATCAACAACTTTAATGGTGGTCACCTGGCAGATGGAATTGAATGGCCTCCCAGCGTTCAGGAATCCTTGGAGAAGTTTGTCTCAGGAGGGGGCGGCCTGGTGGTTTACCACGCAGCCAACAACGCCTTTCTGCATTGGAAGGCCTACAACGAGATGATTGGGCTGGGTTGGCGGTCGCCGTCGTTTGGGCCCGGACTGGCTATAGCCGACAACGATGAAATCATAGTTATTCCAAAAGGAACAGGGTTGGAGCCCGGTCATCCTCCACGGTTGGACTTTCAAATTCACGTGCGCGATACTCACCATCCAATCACGGCGGGGATGCCACGGGTGTGGATGCATCCTTCCGAACAGCTCACCCACGGCCAGCATGGGCCCGCGGAAGGCTTGACGATTCTTACCTATGCTCACTCGCCGGTGTCGAATCAGAACGAGCCGATGGATTGGGTCCGAAGCTACGGAAAAGGCCGTGTCTACACTACGATGCTTGGCCATACCTGGGCCGGTGAGCCAAATCCGAATCTAGACTGCGTGGGCTTTCAAACGTTGCTGGCACGCGGTGTCCAATGGGCCGCAACATCCACTGTGACGATTCCCATACCGTCAAACTTTCCCGGCCCCGAAAAGGTCTCACTCCGCAAGCTGACCTGAGAGAAGCATGAGCCTGGCGCCCGCATCGCTGTTAGCGCCATTTCCGAAGGCGCAAAGAGCTGGTAACGGGAGATCTCTTGCCCCCTTTCTTCTTTGACGCGCTCGCAGTGGAAGCTTCTGGAGAAGGTGAGCAAGGCTGCTCCCCGTAGAAGGATTTGAGATGCAGGCAGAACAGTTCGTGAGCTAGCAACGATGTATTAGGCATGAGCGTTGCCTCCTTCGAGGCCAACAGCTTTATTAGAGGACTCTTGGCATAAAGAGGGTGGTTTGGGGTTGTGAGGGATTTGTAAAGGCGACCGATTCCTTCTTCTTCTGCGAACCACCTAGACCGCCTCCTGCCATGCGCAACCTATAGAAAAAATGGCGTTTAGCTTGGGCGAGTCTAAGAGGCTGCGGAAAAACTCATTTTTCTGAAGGGTACGGCCTTCAGGCCGTACGTAAATGCTTTGCAATGAATCCGGCTTTAGCCGCTGAGGGACGATTCCCCATTGAAGCAGCACTTTTTCCGCAGCCACTAAAGTCGTGCCCTGATACAAAACATGAGTTTTTCGGCAGCCTCCTAAGCCGTGATCCGACAGACCTCATTCCGGCAAATCATGTTGACGAATCTAGTCGGACTCCGATATAGTCGGATTTCGATATGAAATCCGAGACGACCAAGAACGCTCCGCTTTCCTCCGCAACCCTGCAGATTCTTTTAGCGCTGGCTGGTGGTAATTTGCACGGCTACGGAATTATTAAGGAAGTCGCACGCAATTCGGATGGTCACTACAAGTTGGGGCCGGGTACTCTATACGACAACCTCAAGAAGTTAATGGACGCCGGTTTGGTCTCGGATGCCCCGCCCTCTCCATCATCGAAACGCAAGTCTGCTTCTACGAAAGAAGATGATCGGCGTTTCTATACGCTCACGAAAGAAGGAAAGGACGCCTTGGCCGCAGAGGTGGACCGGTTACAAACCGTCGTTAGCCAGGCCAGATTGCGTCTTCGGGAAGCGAGGGTAGGAAGAGCATGAACAGCATGGTTTCTCGTTTTGCTTATCGTTTTCTGCTCCGCCTTCATCCCGCCCCTTTTCAAGACGAATTTGGCGCCGAGATGTTGTGGATCTTCGATGAGGAACATCAACAGGGCGCAGTCGTCCCCTTGCTGATCGATGGCGCAGTTTCGCTGGTACGCCAGCGATGCCGGATACAGAACGATCCCGGCCAGGTATCCATTACTTCCGGAACGATTATTACTGGTCCTGGAATCGGCCCGGTTCGTCTCCTTCAAGCGGGAATCACATTTTCACTGATTTTCTTCAGTCTGATTCAGTGCTTAAGTCACCCCAATCTGCTCACTGTCTCCGTGCAATGGTCCGACCGGGTGCCTTGCTATACCCTCACGTTTCAGGCGCCATCGCACGCTGAGGTTGTCCTTAAGCCCACGCCGTAGGGACTCTGAAGCCTGAAAGTATCCATGTTTGAGGTTCGCAATCTCTATAAACGTTACCTCGGCATTCCGGCTCTGGACCATGTAAGCTTCATCGCTCGTCCGGGAGAAGTAACGGGCTACCTTGGTGCAAATGGTTCCGGAAAATCAACCACCATGAAACTGGCCACGGGATTGATTGAGCCGACTTCGGGAGAGATTCTTTTTGCCGGGCGGCCCATCAAGGAAAATCCCATGGCCTATCGGCAACGGATTGGCTATGTTCCGGAAGAGCCTCACCTCTACACGCACCTGAGCGGCCTGGAGTACCTGGTGATGGTCGCCCAGCTTAGAGACATGGACCGGAATTCCGCGAACCACCGCATCCATGAGCTTTTGCGCCTCTTCGGAATGCACGGTGATCGCGACGTAGCGATCTCGTCGTACTCAAAAGGCATGCGGCAAAAGATCCTTCTAATCGCAGCCCTCATGCACAATCCCGATCTGATCCTGCTGGACGAACCCTTCTCCGGCCTCGATGTCGGTTCATCGCTCATCTTGCGCAGCCTGATTAAAGAATTGGCAGCTCGCGGCAAGATCGTTCTCTTCAGTTCGCACGAACTGGAAACAGTGGAACGGGTGTGTTCTCACGTCGTCATTTTGCATCGCGGCAAAGTGGTTGCAGACGACTCGATTGAGCGGTTGAGAGTCTTGATGGCCGTACCCACCCTGGAAGAAATCTTTTCCCAACTCGCCGTTGAAACCGATTCGGATGCTATTTCAAGGGAGATCGCGGACTTGATCCATGCATAGCGAATGGGCCCAAAGAAAACTTCAGTTTCGCACTCTCTATCGCGTCTTCCTTCTCCGCGTCGTCGACCTTGATCTCCTGTCCTCCGACGCTGACCCAGCCAAATTGATCGGGCAGTTTGCTGTTATCTTCTGCACCTTCAGTTTCCTGCTCACGATTCCGATTCTGCTGATGAATGGCGACGCCCTGCCATTAACAACCGCATGGATGTTTGAACACTTTTTTATTGAGACGTCGATGACCGTGGCCGGGCTCATCGCCATACTCAACTGGGACGCGGCCTTTCCCGATCGACGGGATCTCCTGGTGCTTTCACCTTTACCAGTAAAGAAGACCACGTTGTTTCTGGCTAAGCTTGCCGCTCTCTTCGCCGCGCCTGCTCTCGCGGTGGTTGCGCTGAACATCTTCACCGGCCTCATATGGCCTTTGCTCTTTAGAGCCACCGACAGCGGGGTGCTCGGTATGCTGAGAGCGTTGCCTGCCTATTGGATTACTATCTCCGCGGCGGGCGCCTTCTTTGTCTTCACCATTCTTACCCTTCAAGGTCTGGCCGCGAATCTTCTTCCACGTCAGCTTTTCCTTGGTGTGTCCGCAGTCTTGCCGGCAGCGGCCATGTGCACCTTGCTAAGCGTGTACCTCCTTGAGCCATCGCTGGAATCGCCGGCGGCGCTTAGCGCTCCGCAGAATCAACGCCTGCTGGAGTGGCTCCCCTCCTACTGGTTCCTTGCGCTCTTCAACCAGCTCAATGGATCGACGCATCCCGCGCTGGCTCACCTGGCTATACGCGCATGGATCGGCTTAGGCGTCTCCGCGCTCGGAACGTGCGCTGCATTGCTTTTGTGCTATTTCCGTTTGATGCCAAAGATAGTCGAGCAACCCGACATCCTCCCCCAGTCGCGATGGTTCCCCTGGCCACCGCACTTCGCCAGCCCGCTCACCGAAGCCCTCACTCTCTTCAGCATGCGAACCCTGCTGAGGAGCCGCCAGCATCGCATGATTTTCAGTTTCTATTTAGGGCTTGGTATCACCATCGTCATCGGTTATGTGAACATCACCCGCGCAGGAATTTTATCCGCAGGAGCAACCATCAGCAGCTCGTTCCTGTTTGCCAGCATTCTGATGATGATCCTCGTCGTCCTGGCATTACGCGTGGTGGCTTCGATTCCCATCTCGCTGCAGGCGAACTGGATAATTCGCATCACCCGAGTTCGTTCCGTTCGGGATTACCAGCAAGGTATTCGCTTTTCGTGGCTGGCATTGGCTGTTGCTCCGGTCTTGCTTGTCATTGCCACCTGCCTTCTTGTGTATCCCTCGCGCCCAGCCATGGGGCATTTCGCTGTGATGTTAGGGCTGGGAATCCTTCTGGTCGAACTGTGCCTGTACACGTTTCCCAAAATACCCTTCACCTGCTCTTATCTACCCGGTAAAGCACAAATTCATTTTGTCTTCTTTGGTGGCCTGATGTTCTTCCTACGCTTCTTAAGTAAAGTAGCCGAGCTTGAGGGCCGACTGCTGAATCGCCCGTTTGGTCCCCTTATGCTGGTGTTGGCCATTGCTCCTGCGGCGCTCGGTATGTGGTACCTCAGCAAGTCTCGTGCAGCGTCGACTGAAGACCTGTTGTTTGAAGAGGAGTACCCTGCCGGCATTACGACACTAAGGCTGAGTTGAATGCAGGAGCGGTCGCCTGGGTCCGCCGCCGCCTCACTCAGAGAAGATGGTCTCGATGGGCAGCGCAAAAAGCTTGGACAATTTGAAAGCCAGCGGAAGACTGGGATCAAACCTGCCGGTCTCAATCGCATTGACCGACTGCCGGGAAACTCCGAGCTTCTCGGCAAGATCGGCCTGGCTCCAATTCCTTTGGGCGCGGAGCATGCGTAGGGAGTTCTTCACCTGTAGCTCCGCTGAAGCACCCGAAACGCTAGTGCAGTCGAAACGAAGAAGAGGTCAGCATTCAACAAGGTAAGGGGAAACGGGCGCGCATAAACGCTCATCAAGACGCCAGCAATAGCATCCCCAGCCATAGTCACAGCAAATCCCCAGAGCAGTGAGCGTACTACGAGCGCGCGAATGAACTCGTCCGGCTCGGCTTTCAGATAACGGGCGGCTACCCACACGGCAAGCAGCACCGGCAGCACAGACAGCGCCGAAAGCAACCCGACCAACAAAGGCGAGGGGTGCGCATTGTGGGCAGCGAGCTGTGAAAGCGCGGGAAATATATCGACCAGCGGGTTGGGAAGGTTCGGAGTCGCAAGGTTGGTGATTACCGTAAGCAGGATGGCGCTTCCCATCAGCTGCGTCGAGCGCCGTTGCAGTGGGGTCATATTCTTCGAGCAAAGTGACATAAAGAAGGCTCCCTCGCGTGACAAGCAAACTTTACATCTGTTTTCTGCGTGATGTCAAGTATGCTTGTCATTAAAATGACGACAGGGGCGATCGACGCGGATGCCTTCTGTGCCGCACACGACGAGATTTTCGCAACGTTCAGCAAAATCCACCCGCTTCTCACCGAGCTACGTGCCGCCAGTGGCGAACCAAACTTCTGCAAAGACATGGAAACTGTTGTACTCGCCGCGCCAAACGCGGAGATGATCCTGGAGCGGCGAAGGAACGCGATAAGGGCTGCGGCGATGAGTTCGCCGGATGCAACACAACGAGCCAGCTGAGTGAACCGTTGTCTTTGCAAAGCCGACTCCGCAAATAGGCTGGAACAACGTGAAAACGGCCGGGGTTGCTCAAAGATTCTATGAATGTCATCCTCAAGAGATGAAGCGAGAAAGATCATTGGGTGTGATTTTGGGATTCGTGCTGGCCTGCTGTGTGTCGGCTGCAGCGCAGGAATTAGGACCTTGGCGCGCAGCGAACTCGCCGGCCGAGTCCATCACCGGCGACGTGGCATTTTCTGATGCCAAGATAGCGATCAACTTTTCCAGCTTTCCCATTGCTCGCATACGTGATCTCGAGCCGGGCGAGGTAAGCGCAGTCTTCGATGTAGACAGCAGCGCCGGTGGGCGCGGCAGTCTTTACCGGCTGAGCATACCAGCCTCAAAAAAATTCATGCACCGAAATTCCATTTGTGGGTCCGAGGATACTCAGTGGGTCGCTGCATTCGTAGCGGGGCGCAATTTGCACCTTGCCTTCTTCTCTGGACAAAAAATGCCGGTGTTTAAGCCCGAGGTGATCGCCAACTCAACGGATCTGTGCGGCACATTTCTCTATGGCCGATGAGTCAGCATTCGCATTCTGAATCTCATTGCAAGGGACGTTGCATGATCAACAGCCGCAGCCATTCGCCAAATTTAGATGCCTGCTTCAGGCAACAAGCCGACCTGCTGAAATCCGAGCGACGCGTGCAGAGCGACCGAGGAGACATTTACTCCACAGATACAGGCGACCATAGAGTGACTCCGACACGGTGGCGGTGTCGTTTACCCGAGTGGTCGCTCCCACTTTCAACTCCCTTTTGGCCTGGACCCGAAATCGCCGTCCCGCGAATTGGATCGCGTGTTCCCACTCTGTTCAAGCAGGACCAGGTGCTCGCTTCTCCCTCTATTACAGGTTGAAGCGCATAAGGAAAGGATAAGATTTTTAGCTTTATTTCAGCTTAGCCCGTTGTTCCCTCACGAAGGACAGGTGCCCCACATCCCCGGATTTGAGAGATCATTGAAGTCCCGCAGAGCCTGCCCTGAGCTTGTCGAAGGGGACGGCTGAGAGTCAGTCTTGTCCAAATTAGCCCTTTTTCGATCTGCTGATTTGTACAGCACTCTCTGAAAACAAATCAGCTATCACCAGATCACGATCAGTCCCGAAGGGACGGCTGAGAGTAGCCCAGGACGTCAGTCCTGGGTATACAAACTCACTGAGACGAGTCCCGCAGGGACGACTGAGAATGTCCCAGGACGTTAGTCCTGGGTGAACCTGAACGCACGCGATGCGATGGGCAGTCATCCAAACCAACCCGATTCACTTCGCGATTAACACGGTTCCATAAATCAACGGATTACCTGCATACCAAACCCGATCTGCTCGCCAATTTGGTCAGCCGTCCCCTTCGACAAGCTCAAGGCAGGCTCTACGGAAATTCAATGATTGGTTAAATCCGGGGGTCCTTCGCGAGGGAACGAGTTCTTGCCAGGCGGTTATTTCTTGATTTCGACGGCGACCGCTTCAAAAGGCTGGTCGCTGAGGTTCTGTTCCGTATGCTCGATGGGCGTCCCCCAAGCGATGTCACCGGCTTTGTGTTCTACCGTCGCTACCTTGCCTGCAGAGTCTTTGGTGCGAAAATTCTGGTCGGTGAGGAAGACGGTTACGCGATCGGTCGCATGCGCGTGCATGGGAGCAACTCCGTGTGGCGGGATCTTGACCCTCAGAACGCGCACCTGGGGGTTCTCAAATTCCAGCTTGTAGTGGCCGGGATCTACTTTGAGCGGATCGAGGTTGCTGGTGATCGCCTTGTCTGTCCCTGAGGTCTTCAATTCGATCTCGATGATATCGAAATCGTGATCGAGGACTTGCGGCGAGTGCATCCCGCTGGGCGGGCTCCACACCACTTGACCCGCCTTCCAATCGAACACCGCCGGTTTCCTCCCGTCCTGATATTCGAATCGTTGCCGGCCCGGCTGGAGGTAGATCATCACCCGGTTCATATCGTGCTGGTGGAACTTTCCCACCACTTGGTTTTTCTCGAGCGCACGGGCAACCTTCACTTCATTATTATCGAGCAGCACCGCTGAAGGAGCCGTCGGGATCGAGGCCAAAGCAGCGCCCAGTAAAAGCAATGCGGGATGCAGTGTCAATTGCATGAGCCGGAGCATAGCTCATCGTTTCTTGAAGCGCAAATCGTCGTGCCAGGAATGAATAACAACGGCAGAGCAGGTCTGTTTCCCTTGCTCTTCGCATTCGATTTTATTGATCTCGCAGCAGTATCAAAGGATCGGCAGACAGTGCGCGCTGCGCCGGAATCCACGTGGCGGCCAGACCCAGCATCAGCATGGCGAGAACGACACCGGCAAGCACCAATGGATCGCGGGGAGTCGCCTGATACACGATCAATGAGAGCACTCTCGTCGCCATAATCCCCAGAAGAAGACCTGCGGCAGAACCGATCGCCAGCAATCGCGAAGCCCTCCCCAGCGCCGCCCGCAACACTTCCTTGCGCTGCGCCCCCAGGGCTATGCGAATCCCAAATTCCCGCAGCCGTTTGCTCACCGAGTACGAAGCCATACCGAAGATGCCTGTAGCCGCCAGCATCGCGCCCAGCACGCCCAGCACCCCGAGCGATATCATCGCCACGCGCGAGGCAAACAAAGCGCTGTCCAGTTGTCTGTTCCACGTCTTGACGGTAAACGGCAATCCCTCGTCGAGGTTTCGTAGCGCGTGCCGCACGGCGGCGGATAGTTGTTGCGGGTCGCCATTCGAGCGCACGACCAGCCAGGTCGAGCTGGACGGCGACTGCAGGATAGGCATAAAGACCGCCGGTTCCGGATCTTCCGTGATGGTTTTGTATTTGCCGTCTTCCACCATTCCCACCACCTGTATGCGTGTCCCGTCCATTAGCTTGAAATATGCGCCTACTGCGCCCGTTTCCGAGCCTAAGACCTTGCGTGCAAACTCCCGGTTCACGATGGCTACGCGGGGAGCACTTTTGTCGTCATGCCAAGTGAAGGCTCTTCCTGCCAGTAGGGCTGAGCCCGCTGCATGAAAATATCCGGGAGATATATTTTGCATTCCGGCTTCTGCAGCCTCATTCGAGACAGTCCGGTCGACGGTGCTGTCTTTGAAGACAGCGGCATCGTTCCAGTCCAGGCTCAGGGGCAGCCGGTCGACCAGTCCCACGGCCGTTACTCCGGGAATCGTCTCCAGGGTATCGAGCATGCGTCGCTGCATTGCGGGTACGCGCTCGCGGCTATATCCGGCCATGACCAGGTCAGTATTTGCCAGCACCGCGTTCCGCGGCTCGAAACCGAAATTGCTGTGCAGTGAGCGCACCATGCCTCGTACCGCGACCAGCGAAGAAGTCACCAGCACCGCGCAGACCGCAATCTGCAAAACGAGCAGGAAGTCGCGTGTCGTAAACCGCTGACCAATGGCGCTCGTCGAGCCAGATTTGACGATTTGATACGGATCGGCTCGCAGCACCTGTCGCACCGGAACGATGCCGAAGAGGAATCCACTGGCCAAGGCGAGAAACAGACTCACGCAATACACTCTCGCATCCGGATGCACGGGTATATTGATCGGCCAATCGGTGAGTGGCTGCCAGGCGCTCAGCCAGCGCAACAACGCCACCCCGCCCAGCACTCCGACTGTGCCTCCGATCAGCGAAACCAGTACTGCCTCTGTCAGCAGTTGCCGAAGAATGCGTTTGCGGCTCGACCCAAGGGCGAGGCGAAGAGCAATCTCCTTGGATCGGTCCGCGGCGCGGGCGGCAAACAAACTGCCCAGGTTGGCGCAGGCGGCCAGTAGAATCAAACCCGCCAGCAACATCAGCCCGGTAACGAATGCGCGTACGGGACGGCCCAGCATGTTGCCGAGGAGCCCCGGCCGTACCAGGGAAAAGGTCGCTTGCCCATCTACCTTGGGATAACTCTTCCCCAAGTAAGCAGCGATAGAGTTCAGATCGGAAACAGCCTGCGCAGGAGTTACTCCCGCCTTCAACCGCCCCACCAGCCAGGTACCGCGGGCATCGCGAGCCTCCAGATCGCTTTCCCCTGCCACCTGTTCCGTGTTTACGATCGGCACCCAGAAATCTGGATTGAAGTACAACTCGGTGCCGCGAAACTGTGGTGGCGCCACTCCGAGGATCGTGTAGGGATGTTTGTTGACCTGAACCGACCGTCCAACCACACCGCGATCGCCCTTGAAGTGAGTCTGCCAGTAGGCATAACCCAGCACAATGTAGGGAGCGCTGTTCGGGCCGTGCTCATCGGAACTGTGAAAGAAGCGCCCAAGATAGGGCTGCACACCCAATACATCGAAGTAGTTTCCGCTCGCCTCGTAAAGCCAGACGGGAGAAGGACTGCCACCCGTGTCCAGGCCGGCCGTATTGATGTCGTATGCGATCAACCCGTCAAAGCTCCGGTTCCGGTCACGCAGATCGCGATAGTCGGGATACGATTGCATCGGGGAACTGTCCTGATCCCCAGTGCGTTGTCCGCGTTCAATCATGTAGAGCTTCTGCGCCTGGGGCAGATCGAGCGGCCGCAGAACGAGCGCATTCATCACCCCAAAGACCACCGCGTTGGCCCCGATGCCAAGGGCCAGCGTCGACACCGCTACCGCGGTAAAGTTGGGTGACTTGCGCAGCATGCGGACGGCGAAGCGCAGGTCCTGCAAGAGGGTCTCGAAGAATTGGCCGCCGGATGCTTCGTGGCTCTCCTCCTTGTACCGCACATAGCCGCCGAATTCGATCCGGGCGCGGCGTTCGGCCTCTGCGCGGACGACGCCCGAACGCTCAAGATCATCTGCCCGGTGCTGGATGTGAGAGCGAAGTTCCTCCTCCACATCGCTGTTAACCTCAGAGCGATCGAAGCGGGAAGCAGCAAGAGAGCGAAGAAAAGCGAGCAGTCTCATACTTCCTCCGGTTGCGCTGCGAGAGCGGTGGCCATGGCCGTGGTTAGACGATTCCAGCCTGCTGTTTCTTCGCCGAATCGCTTACGGCCCGAAGCAGTGAGTTCGTAGAACTTGGCGCGGCGGTTGTTTTCCGATGTGCCCCAACTCGACTTCAGAAATCCGCCGCGCACCAGGCGGAACAATGCCGGGTAGAGTGCTCCCTGTTCAATCAGCAACGCGCGGCCGGAGATTTGCTCGATGCGCAGAAGGATGCCGTAGCCGTGGAGCGCGCCGAGCGAAACCGCCTTCAAAATAAGCAGGTCGAGAGTTCCTGGAAGAAGCTGAGCCTGATCTTTCACCTATCCTCCTAAGATAATTAGGAGAGTAGCGTGGCCTCTCCTAAGTTGTCAAGGAGAGCAGAAATTCGATGGAGCGCTTCTTACATTCGCTGTGCGGTCCAAGTTCATGCCAGGACGAACCGGGATCCTTAGCTTTCTACAACTCCGTCCATCCATCTCCACCAATGGCAAGGTGGAGCTGCGAGCGTCAAATTTGTCATCCCTGAGTGATCCCCACTGACGCTGCTCCAGTCGAGATGACATGGCAGGATTTGTTTTTCAGTGCTGCCCAAATCGGCCAAAGAATCTACCTAATTTGGACAACACTGCTCCTGGTGTAACAATCGATGCGCTGGGCCGTCTCATTCTGCATGAGGTAAACGCGATGGAGAAACTGCTGCAGGATATTCGCTACGGCACCCGATCGCTGGTCAACGCTCCACGCTTTACGGTTGCGGCCGTGCTCACGCTGGCGTTGGGAATGGGCGCGAACACCGCCATGTTCAGCGTCATTCAATCCGTCCTGCTGAAACCCTGGCCTTTCCAGCAGCCCGGGCGCCTCCTCTATGTGTCGCAACGCCAGGCAGACGGGAACGGCAATCTCTTTTCCACGCGAGATTTTCTGGACTGGAAACAGCAAGGGGGCCTGCTGGCCAGAATGGGCGCCGATGTCTCCTGGCAGTTCAACCTGAGCAGTATCGGAGCTCAGCCGGAGCGCGTCCCCGGTGGCGAGGTGTCTTACGACTTGCTGCCTGTCCTGGGCATTCAACCGATACTGGGCCGGACTTTTTCTGCCCAGGAAGACGTGGCAGGATCCGGCAACTTTGTCATGCTCAGTTCCGTGTTATGGAAAGGCCGCTACGGCGCAGATCCGCACATTGTCGGTAAGTCCATTCAGCTTGACGGAGCGCCTTACACCGTGGTCGGCGTCATGCCGGCTGGCTTTCATGGCTTTGACGGCAAGGAACTGCTATGGACACCGCTACAACTTCGCCGCGACAGCGGAATCGGTGCGTCCCCGAACCTCCATTGGCTTGGCGGCTTTATCCGCCTGCCGGATGGAGTAAGCCTGAAGCAAGCGCGCAGCGAACTGAATGCGGTCGCAACTCGTCTACACCGGGAAGATCCGAGCAGTGACGTTGGTTTTGGTGTTGATCTGCAAACCCTCAACGACGCCTTCACCAGCGACGTACGGCCCGCGCTGCTCATGCTGATGGGTTGCGTCGGCCTTGTATTGCTGATTGCCTGCGCCAACGTGGCGAATTTGTTGCTTGCCCGCGGGGCTGCACGGGCTCGGGAAATGGCCGTCCGCACCGCACTTGGCGCTTCACCCTTGCGGGTGATTCGCCAGTTGCTTACCGAGAGCATGATCCTGGCAGCCGCGGGCGGAGTGGCCGGCGCCGCAATCTCCTTTCTTCTTTTGCGCGCAATGCTCGCCATCCATCCGCCACAGGTTCCTCGCATCGAGCAAACCGGCATCGATGGAACGGTCCTCGCGTATTCTCTTCTGGCTTCCGTCGTGGTGGGTATTCTCTTCGGGCTCGCCCCTGCTATCGAGGCAGCACGCCTCGACATCAATGACGGTCTGCGCGAGCATGGCGGCTTCACCAGCCGCGGATTTGGCCGTCATCGTTCCATGCTCGTGATCGGCGAAACCGCACTGGCGTGCATGCTGCTGATTTGTACTGGGCTGGCGCTGAGGAGCCTATGGTCCCTGAGAAACGTGGAACTCGGATTTGTTCCGAAGAACGTGCTCACCTTCCGCATCGCTGCGCCCCGCCAACTCACAGGGCCGCGGATTTCAGAGTTCTACCACCAGATGGTTGAGCGTGATTCGCGCCGTGCCAGGAGTGCAGTCGGCAGCAGTCGCTCGTAATTTTCCTCTCTCCGGCACCGACCCTTCGATGCCCATCCTCACCGAAGGCAAAACACCGGCTCCGGTCCAGGGAGAGATCGTCACCCGATTCCGAGTGGTTGGCGACGATTATTTTCGTACCCTCGAAATCCCTCTGCTCCAGGGCCGCGCCTTTGAGGATCGCGATACGGCCAGCTCCCCCGCTGTGGCCATCGTGAGTGAGAGCCTTGCACGCAAATACTGGCCCGGAGAGAGCCCGGTCGGCAAACGGCTCAAGCCCAAGTTTCGCCGGTAGCTCATGGTGCGTCGTGGTCGGAGTGGTTGCCGATGTCCGTCACTGGGGCACTGACGTCGCCATCGAGCCGACCGCCTACTATCCCTATACCCAGATTCCCGACAGCATGCGGTCGCTGATCGAGGCGGACATGGGAATTGCGCTCCGCAGTAGCCTGGCGCAAAGCGATCTACTCCGCTCCATCAACGCCGCAACGGCAGCCGTCGATCGGAATGTCCCTGTATATGACGTTAAGACCATGGACTCGATGTTGGCTGATTCCGGGTCTTTGCGCAATTTCGATCTCTCGCTCCTGGGAGCATTTTCCCTACTAGCGCTGTCGCTGGCCGCGGTCGGAGTCTACGCAGTCATGGCTTATTCCGTCTCGCAGCGCACCAGAGAAATCGGCATTCGCATCGCGCTCGGAGCGCATTCCCGCGATGTTCTGCGCCTCATCCTCCGGCAGGGTGCTGGGCTTGCGATTGCCGGATCGCTCATTGGCGTTGCCGGCGCTTTCCTGCTGCGGAAGATCATGGCCAGTCTCTTATACGGGCTGAGCGCTAACGACCCTCTCATCCTGTCGGTCGTTCCCTGCGTAATGGTTCTCGTCCTTCTGCTGGCCTGCTGGCTGCCAGCTCGTCGCGCCGCGAAGATCGATCCAATCGTCGCTCTGCGCAGCGAATAAATGGTTGATGCCGCAGCGATCGACCGGTTTTAAAATTCGATATTTTTGGGTCCTTTTTGCGGATTGGCAGCTCAGCGGGGAACTATCAGGTCTGGAACAGAGGTGAAGCGGGGACAGGTTCCTGCGTCCAGAGCGTACCCCAGGGGCTTCTAAAGAGTCTGCGTGAGAACCGCAGGGTTATCTCGCAGACTAGGTAAAAATGCCCAGGACCGTGTCCTGGGATATTCTCAGCCGTCCCTACGGGACTGGTCCGCGATGCCAAAATCTACCCAGGACTCACGTCCTGGGATATTCTCAGCCGTCCCTACGGGACTGGTCCGCGATGCCAAAATCTACCCAGGACTCACGTCCTGGGCTACACTCAGCGTCCCCTTCGACAAGCTCAGGGCAGGCTCTGACGGGACCGAGCTCTGGACCAACAGGTTCTCACTCAGCCTCTAAAGCCCGACTGTTCTCATTCGTGTACGGCCCCAACTAAGGTCGTGCCCTGATACAAAGCAAAGCCCAGGCCGAGGCTCGAGGGATCATATCCCAAGGCTCACAAAGCAGGCGCTAGAGTCCCCAACAGCGTAGCGGTTTACGGCGGCTGAAGGCGTGCCTTTCGTCCAGAGAGTTTTGCCCGCAGCTTCTTCAGGGATTTTTAAAATTCGATATTTTTGGGTCCTTTTTGCGGATTGGCAGCTTAGCGGGGGTCGAGAAAGGGGTTCTTTATCGGCAAAGGGATTCCCAGGTCTGGCACAGAGTTGTATAGGGGAGGATAAGGTGGGGTGGCTCCCTCGGCGGTGAATTGGCTGGGGTTGGGTTTCGGAGGCGCTTGTGCCGCCGGGCCGTTAGCGAGCTCGGGGCGGGCAGGCGAATCTTTTTGTTGGGCTCCACGGCACGCCGGGGCAGGGGGGACAGGCGGAGCAGGGCTTGGCTGGGGATCGGTAGTTGCGGCCTTATGCCTGCGAAGCCATGCGCCGGTATGGATTTGCGGGGTGGGCGCAGCGGGGGATTTGTTTTCCGAAGAGATGGCGTGGCGGCCGGGGATGAGGTTCAGTATGGCCACGATCATGGAGACAGCCTTGACTTGGCCGGTAATGCTGCCTCGGGTCATTTCGGAGCTGAGGTTGGCAAGTTCCCAGAGGCGGTTCAGTACTTGTTCGCGGTCCAGGTTCAGGCGGTGCAGTCCCTCCACATCCTGCTGGACCAGATGTTGCTGCACGGCGGCGCGGTGTTCGAGCATGTAGGCGCGGACTTGCGGTTTGGCTTTGATGTAAGCGGCAGAGTCGGGGTTGAGGCCGGCAGCTTCGGCGGCTTGACGGTCGGTCATGGCGCCAGAGAGGACCAAGCGGGCAAAGGTTATTTCCTGATCGGTGATGGGGTCGGTGACTTTATTTTTTGGCATGATTGGCTCCTTTAAGAGAAGTTAGGGACAAAGGTTTTGCACTGCGCTTGGAAGCGCGGTGGAGTGCATAAAAAATCCCGCCACGCGGCGGGATGCTTGCATTGCTTAATTTGTGACAGGGATCGAGTGTGCCACCGGACAGCAGTAAAAACTGTCCTTCGCTCGCCTTAGGCCGAAACTACCGGCAACTGCCGACCAGCGGGAGGGTGACGAGAGGCCGCCCGTTGTGCCGAAATCATCTGCTCACAGCATATAGCGCACTGCGGAATCGGACCAGGCCGCCGAATCTCTTTTCTTGAGTCGACGGTTATCGTTTCGGAGGTTACTTTGGTTTGACTGGGAGTCTGGCCTTCCACTCAGTTTCGATCTCGAGACGGCGTGGGTTGCTTAGTGCAGCCGGTTGCTTCGCAATGCTTCGCAACGCTACTCGCATCGGATAGCCGTCATTGGTTCAATCCGCGCCGCCCGCAATGCCGGCAGAAGAGTAGCTGCCACAGCAATTGCAGCCAGTGCACCTAAGGAAGCCACCAGCACCCACGGCTCGCGTGGCGACGTGTCGTAGAGGAAGCTCGCCAGCGTTCGTGATGCGAGGAGGGCCACGACCAGTCCTGCCGCCGAGCCGATGGCCGCGATCACTGCGTTTTCCCGGAACACCATCGCCATCACTCCTGCGCGCTGTGCTCCCAGGGCCATGCGGATGCCGATTTCGCTTGTTCGCCGCGCCGTTGAATAGGCCAGAGTCCCATAGAGTCCAATGCCGGTTACGAGCAGCGCACACCCGGCGAAGAACACAGACAGAACAGCCATCATCCCCTCAGCAGTGATCGATCCGTTGAGCACATCGTTCATCGTCGTTACTACCGGCGCGGGGATGGTCGGGGCCAGCCGTGATGCCAACTCGCGCGCAGCCCCTGCCAGCGGTGCTTGCCCGCCGCCCATCCTAACCACCGCACTCAACGATGGCTTCTCCTGTGGGTCTTGCATGATTGGCACATAGGCGTTTGGCGGCGCGGATTCACGCAGATCCTGATACTTCGTATCGCCCACGATAGCCACTACCTGATAGGAGGTTTTGTCCCAAGCGTTCATCACCTGCTGTCCTAACGCTTCGCGGCCAGGAAAGAGTAGCTTCGCCGCCGACTGGTTCAGGATCATCTTCGGCCCTGAAGCCTTGGTATCGTTCCAGTCGAATTCACGGCCTTGAAAAAGTGGAATGCGCATCGTCCCGAAGTACTTTGGCGCCACGCTATTCATGTTGAGCCTGTGGGGGCTTTTACCCGGCGCAGAGTATAGCCCTGTCCAGTGGCGGTGAGAAAGCGGCACGACAAATTGAAAGCTCACACTCTCGACACCCGGTTGATGGCTCAGTCCTTCGCCCAATTGCTGATAAACACGCATCAGCGCATCGCCTGTCAGTTGCTGCTTGTCCATACTGAACCTGATATTGAAAAGTCCCTTGGGATCGAAACCTATTCCTGACTTGAAGAGTCGCACCAGGCTCGTCGCCAGCAGTCCCGCGCCAACCACCAGCGTCATTGCTACGGCAACCTCCGATGCCAGCAGCGCTGGGGTCAGAATTTTATGAAACCTCTGCCTTGCGTGCCGACCGTCTTTGATGTGGTCGCTCAGGTTGCCCGACGTGGCTTGCAGAGCAGGGATCAGTCCAATCAGCAGCGTCGAAACAATAGCAATGATCGCAGCGAACCCAAATACCCGGAAATCGATCGAGGTATCGATCCCGCCATTTTGTATAAAGCTATCGCTGCGCATCATAAACGCAGACAGGGAGCGGCTTACGAGCGAGGCCGCTATTATTCCGCAGATCGTTCCCAGGAACGCAATCAAGAGGCTGTCTGTCAGCAGTTGCTGAATCAGCCGCCGCCGTGTGGCGCCCATCGCCAAGCGCGTTGCCAACTCCCGTTGCCGTGCTGCGCCGCGCGCCATCAGCAGGCTTGCCAGATTCAGGCATCCCAGCAGCAGGATTCCTCCGCACATGGCGAACATGGCTATGAGCGGCTTACGGAACACGGAACGGACATACGCATATCCATGCGATCCGGGCTCGGCCACAAAATGCAAATGGGCCTTTTCTGCCTCCGCAATGTAACTCGCATCGTCAGCAGTCTGGCGCAGAATAGGGCCGGATACTGTAAGCAAAGCCGCATTTGTTTGGTCGAGGGTTACACCCGGTTGCAGCCGTGCAACAACCGTGATCCACCACGCGTGAATCCCCGCGGAGATGTGATCTCTCGGCGCATCCATGATCGAGTCGGCCGACAGCGGAGCAAATATCATGGGCCTTTGCGTCGGATCGGCTCCAATAAACCGCTTAGGCATTACCCCAACCACCGTGAATGGCGTGTTGGCGATAACCATCTTGCGCCCGACAACGTCTGCTGCGCGGTTGAACCAGTTGTTCCAAAAATCTTCGCTGATCACAACCGCGAGCCCTGCCGGACTGCCTCCCGGCTGGTCGTCCTGCGGGGTCAGGTAGCGCCCCAACAATGGCGGTGTTTCCAGCGCCTGGAAGAATTGTCCGCTCACCAGCATTCCCTCGATATTTTCGTTGCCCTTTTCGTTGCCGGAACGGCCCCGAACCTGAAACGTATCGCCGTTGTAAGCAAAGACATTCGCGAACAGGTCGTGCCTCTCCTCCAGGCCGCGGAAAAACGGGGTGCAAAACGCGTAGTTGGGCTCAGGGCCGTTCTCATCGATGCGCAGGACAACCAGTTTTTCGGCGTGAGGCACAGGGAGCGGCCTGAGCAGCAACCCGTTAATCAACGAGAAGACCGCCGTGTTCGCTCCCACACCAACAGCCAGCGTCAGAATTGCTACCGCGGTAAAACCCGGCGACTTGGCCAGCAGCCGCGCCGAAAATCCAAGATCACGAAGAAAATTTTCCAAAGTCTTAAACTGCCACAGCTCGCTGAGCCTCTCCTGCCACCGGCTTGCGCTGCCGAAGCTCCGTCGTGTCGCCAAATCGACTTCGCCTTGTGGAACCCCCTGCCGCAACAGCTTCTCGCGCAACAGCCCCTGGTGAAACTCCAGCTCGTCGGCCATCTCGCGATCCATACGCCGTTTATGGAACAGTGCCCACAACCGTTTCACAAACTCATGAAGACTGGGAATCATAGATTCTCCTCAGGAGGCTTGCATCACGAAAGCAACCGCCGCCGAAAGCCGCGTCCAGCGCCGCGATTCGGTACTCAGCCGCTTTTTGCCCTCAGCTGTCAGTCGATAAAACTTCGCACGCCGATTGTTATCGGAAAGCCCCCACTCGGCCTTGAGCACCCCACGCAGTTCCAACCGGTGCAGTGCCGGGTAAAGCGCCCCTTCCTCCACCTTCAACACTTGCTGCGAGGTCTGATGGATCCACTCCGCCACCCCGTACCCGTGCATAGGCCCACGTATCAATGCCTTCAAAATCAGCATCTCCAACGTGCCCTGGATCAGTTCTCCGGTTTCGCTTCTATCTTCCATAAGCATCTTAGGGTAAGAACCTACGCAACTCACGGGAATGTCAAGGCGCCTGGGGGTTCACGGGCGAGCGCATGGGAAGACGATTGCCTGTAAAATATTTGGTTTTCGTAAGACAAATGTCTTACCATCAACATGCCAATCGACTACGTGCAGCTGCTGCGCGAGCTGATGAAGGAGCGCGAGAGTTGGGCTCGTAAGCGGGATGACGCAGACCGTGAATTCTCACGGCTTTCTGACTTGATCCGATCAACGGTCAAAATGCTTTCGCCGGAAGAGCGTGATCAATGTGTTGGCGACCTTATCGAACACTTTGATCACGTTTACTCACCCGGATTGACCAACCTTTCGGGGCGCTTTCGGTTCTGGCAAGGACTGGCTTACCCCACTCAGATCAGGGCTTACTTGGGTAGCATCGGGTTTAATTTTGACAAATATAAAGCCAATCCTATGGCTTCCATTCACACAACTCTGCGGCGAATGGTTCCCAACGAAGTGGAATGCAAAATCGTGAATGGGCAAAAGCTGTACCGGCTAAAGACCGTCGAACATTGGGGTGCTTCGATGCTCGAAGACGTCGAGGATGGCTGGATCAAAACAGCGTCAAGTCGAAGCGGAATGTCGCTGAGGTAGTTGTTGTGAAGCGTCGAGATAAGGGTCAAAAAGCGATCGTGACGCCGAGCTGAAAAATCGCTCTGTGCTATGGAAGCGTCAGATTGAGTGCGTGAAAGTCCCAGATGCCGGCGTCTTGTATCAACAAAGGCGAATCATCGGGAGCAAGGCCAAACCAGTAGCCGATCAGAAATGGAGCGGCGTGAAAGTTCTTCAGGTCCACCACTTCTTCGGCCTTGTGACTGGTGACCGAGACGCGAAAGACCTGGTCTCCTCCCGGCAAGTGGTTTAGGAAAAAAATGGAGTCTCCCTTATGCGACCAGGTCGGGTAACCAATGGAGGCCTTCGCTAGCTTGGTCCACGCGCGGGTGCTGAAGTTGTAAACGAATAGATCGGTTCCGTCGTTGGACATGGCCGCAAGACGATCTCCCGCCGGTGACCAGCGTGGTGACCACAGGCCTTCTGATCCGGGTATAACGGTGACTTTGCGAGTGCGCAAATCAAGCAATCGAATGGCATTCACGCTGGCTGCGTCTTTTTCCGATACCGCCTGGCCTCCAAACGCCAGCGAACTTCCGTCCGGCGACCAGGAGGGATCGGCTTGGTCGCGTTGGTCCGGTATGAGTTGCTGTGCGGAGCCGCCCTGCGCGCTCACCATATAGAGTTGCCACGGTTTGCCCGGCAACTGGCCCATAAACGCTATCTGGCTTCCGTCGGGCGACCAGCGTGGCATGTAGGCCAGTAGCGGAGGATAGGTCAGTTGCGATCGTTCGCTGCCATCGGGCCGGCTCCGCCATAAACTCCCATCGGGGTAGCTCATATAGGCGATCCATTTTCCGTCCCGGGAAAAGTCCACGCCCGTTCCTTGGATGCCAGGTGGCGCACCCGGAAAGAGCGGGCGAAACTCGCCGGATTTCGCGTCGAAGCGCACCAACTGCCCGCGCGGTTGGATCGTCCGGACAAAGATCTGATTTCCATCTGGACTGGGCAACGGAGCAAACGTGCTCGTGGGCCCAGACGTCAACTGGACCGGCGAGTGGTTCACTCGCTGGAACAGGCTGCCTGCTTCGCGCATGGCCCAGATATCGGCTACCCCTCCACGCGACGATTGGAAGACGAAATATCTTCCATCCGGCGTCCAACTGCCGCAACACTCCGCCGGCGGACGTATTCCAGCCGGTCAGCAGTGGATGGAGGCCGCTTCCATCCGGCGCGATTTCCCAAATGGCGGAGCCATTGGCGCCGTTTACGCGTGAAGCGTAACCGGCGTTCCATCGGGAGACCAGCGCGGCCACGAGGCCGTTCCGGCCGAGGTTACCAGCCGGCGAGGTTCAGATCCGTCGCCTTTGGCGATGTAGAGATCTTCACCCGACGTATACGCCAACCTATCTCCGTCTGAAGACCACGATGCATCGGTTGCCACCACATTGCCCAATCGGCGCGCGGCGCCACCCAGAACTGGCAGAGTCCAGGCAGCGTTTCCCTCCGGGACGAAGCTCTTATTCAATACCAGCAGCCGGGAACGATCGCGTGAGATGTCGACGGGAAATATATCGTCCACGGATTGGTGTATGGGGACGATCTCCCCTCCGGCTGTAGAAACCTGAAAGAGCTGTCCACCCTCAGAAAAGTAGAGCCTGGCGCCATCCGTGGCCGCTCCCGATTTTTCCTGTCCGTCCGTGGTGACTTGTATCGAGCTGACCACTCTGGGCGGAGGCAGCACCGGCCTCATGACAAACGCAAGCGCAGCTCAAGCCCACGAGGGCGCAGACGCCGAAGCCAAGCCATCGCCAGCGCTGGGCAGATGGGATGCTTCGCCCGCTTGCCACTGTGGAGCGCGCTGCCGTCTGTCGCATGGCGCCGGTTGGCGGGGCAGTTGCGCTCGCAAAGGCCCCGGTCGCGGCAGTCAAACGTTCCGAGTGGAGGTCCCGCTTCAATCGCTTCAGATCGCTCCTCAACTCAGCCGCACTCTGGGCCCGCAGATCGCGATCCTTCTCCAGTGCCTTGTTGATCATTCCTTCCAACGCGAGTGGCGCGGACGGATTCAGACTGGTGATGGGTTCGGGACTGTCGTGCAGAAGCGCGGCAAAAATCTGTGCCGGGGAGTTGCCATCGAAAGGCACTCGGCCTGTCGTCATTTCGTAGAGCACAACGCCAAGGCTGAATAGGTCGCTTCGCGCATCGATACGTCTTCCACAAGCCTGCTCGGGCGACATGTATTCTGCCGTACCCAACGCAATGCCGGGGCTGGTAAGCCGATGGGTATCGATCGGCAGGGTGGGCTTGTCCTGAACGTGCACCGCTCCAATACTGGCGGACTCTCCGGCAGCGGAGGCAGGTTGCGTTTCCTGCGTCGCCCCGATCGATTTCGCCAGGCCAAAATCCAGAACTTTCGCCTGCCCGCGCGACGTGATGAAGATGTTCGCCGGTTTAATATCCCGGTGGATAATGCCCCTCTGATGCGCCGCATCCAGAGCATCTGCTATATGGATAGCCAATTCCAGGAGATCGTCCGTTTCCATCGGGCCGGCCAGAAGGCGTTGCCGAAGGGTCTCTCCTTCCAGGTACTCCATCGCAATAAACGGCTGCTGGCCGAATTCTCCCACCTCATGAATGGTGCAGATGTTGGGATGGTTGAGCGCTGAGGCGGCGCGGGCCTCGCGCCGGAAACGCTCAAAAGCCTGAGGATCTTCAGCCAGTTCCTGAGGTAAGAACTTGAGCGCGACCATACGGCCGAGGTTGAGGTCCTCGGCCTTGTACACTACCCCCATTCCTCCACTGCCCAGCTTGTCCAGAATGCGATAGTGCGAAACCGTGGTCCCGATCATGCCGCTAGTAACTTATGTGCCATGGATGCTGGATGATAGGCGTCCGCGCGGGTACGAGTCAAGAAAGCACCGGCACTGAAGTGAATCTTCCTTTGCGTCCGCTCATCAAAGGTTTCGATGAGCGAGGTGCACCATTTCGTTTACCAGCCAGCGAGGGCCCTTCGTCGCCACGTGCGCGAGATTCTGTGGGTGCGCTCGGAACGTCCGAGGACGCAGGTTCTGCTGCCAGAGACCGCGCTTACGTTGGTGTTGCGGCAGTCCGGCTCGGCATCGTTGCTCAAGCAGACGCTTCCTGCCGCAATCGTCTCCGGATTGCAGCAGCGAAGCCGAACGGTTGAGCACGCGGCGCACTCCTCGCTCGTAATCGTTCGGTTCACTGAGATTGGCGGCCCGGCCATACTCCACGATCGGGTGGACCTTCTCTACAACCGGACAGTCCCGCTCGATGCCGTGTTGCCCAAAGCAGGCAATCGAGGAAGTGCAGAATAGGCTTGCCGATACCCGCGAGATGCAACAGCAGGTCGCAGCCGTGGAACATTTTCTTGCTACCCGGATTTACGCCCAAGAGGGCGCCTCTCGGCGGACTATTTCGCCGCAGATCGAGGCAGCCGCGCGGATGATCCGCGTCGCCCACGGCCGGAATTCGATCGCGGCCATTGCGCGCCACGTCGCGATGAGTGTAAGCGCGCTGGAAAGGCAGTTCCGCGCCGCGGTAGGTACGTCGCCCAAGAGCTTCTCCCGCTTGGCCCGATTGCAGTATGTGTGTGCGCTTTGGGATACCGGTAAGAGCCTCACGGAGATCGCCTTTGAAGCTGGCTACAGCGATCAGCCGCACATGGTCCGCGATTTTAAGCTCTTCACAGGCACATCTCCTGAACAGTTTTTCTTGAGCGGCTCCCCGCGAAATCTGCCGACTTTTTACAAGTAGCAGGTCTTCCGCTGTTGCTACATTTGGCGCATGAGCAGATTCACTTCGCAGCACCCTCATCCCACCTCGGTGCAACATTTCTCCCCACGCCGTGGTGTTCATGATGATGCTGCTCGTCTGCGCCACCGTTGCTTGTCAACCCACCTATGCTCAAACAACCACCCAGGAAAAATCCATGAAGCACTATGCCATGATCTTCTATCCCTCCCGCGCGCTCGCTCCCGAAGAGCTGAAACAACGTCAGGTTGAAATTTTGAAATGGGCCAAAGACGTCACGGCCATGGGAATCCATCTCGATCCGCGGAGCTTTGCTGCACCGGTAGCCCGGCTGTCCCTTTCGAACGGTGAGGTTGTCTCCGGGAACGAGGGAGAGGGACTCCGCGTTTAGCAACATTGTATTTTTCGACTCGGCAAGCGAAGAGCAGGCCATGCGCGTCGCCAAGACCCACCCAGGGCTGCACTATGGCGCCAGGGTCGAAGTGCGCGAGTGGACCTCCCCTACGCAGACGGCGGCCAAGCCATAGTCGCTCGATTTCTGCCTTGCCGGTAGAGTCAGGGGAGTTTTGTCAGTGGGTTTTCTATTCGGATCTGAGAGCGATCATAGGGTCGGTATGCATCGCTCGCCTGGCGGGTAGAAAGCCGGCCAATACGGCGATACCGGCCATCACGGAGCTTGCCAGAAGTATTGTGACCGGGTCGTCCGGTTTCAGCCCGTACATCTCGCTGCGAATGAGATGCGAAGCACCCATTGCCGACGGTATTCCTAGTGCAAGGCCAATGACCACCAGGAGAAGAGTTTCCCGCAGTACCATAGCAGCGATCTGTATCCGTCTGGCGCCCAAGGCGATGCGAATACCAATCTCGTTTGTCCTCCGATTGACCGCATAGGCCATAAGGCCATACAAGCCGACGCAGGCCAAAACGACTGCCAGCGCTCCGAACATGCCGGAGAGCGAAGCGACCAGGCGTTCCTCGACCAGTGAATCGTCCAATTGCTCGTTGAGCGTTCTGACAGCAAAGACCGGCAAGCGGCTATCGGTCGCCCTGACCGCCTGCAGCGCGGCGGTCATCAGGTTGTCAGGATTCATGGCAGTGCGGACTTCAAACGTGAGGCCCGATTCCGGAGCCTGGAAGAGCGGTATATACGCCATGGGTGATGCCTTGTTCGCGCAGGTCATGGTATTTCGCATCCTTCACCACCGCGACAATTTCCAGCCAACTTGGATCTCCTCTGTACCCAGGCATGCTGAACAGTCTTCCAATCGGGTTCGCCGTGCCGAAGTAATAGCGCGCCATCGTTTCGTTGATCACCGCAACTTTGGTGGCGCCAGCGCGGTCGGCTGCGGTGAAATCCCTTCCCAGCAGGATCGCTGTCCCCATGGTCGTGAAGTATCCAGGACCTACCGGCTCCATGCCGACCGGCGCCAATTCCTGTCCGGCTCGCGGCTCATACCCCTGAACGGTCACGGAGGTGAAACTGAAGCTCTGGCTCAGGGGGCTATGCACGGAGAAGGTCGTGGAACGAACCCCGGGAATCGCTCCCAGACGGTCAAGCAGACGTTCGTAAAGGGGGACCAGTTGAGCCTCTTTATATCCAACCATTCCTGGATTAATGGAAAACAGCAGAACGTTATCCTTGTCGAAGCCGGGATAGAAGTCCCTCAGGTTTTCCAAACTGCGCACCAGCAAGCCCGCCCCGATCATCAGGACAACCGAGACCGCTACCTGCAAGACAACCAGGGATTTTCCGAGTCTGGAGCGGCCGCCATCGCCGCTCGGGCCTCGCTTGCTTTGCATCAGGGTTGGGCTCACTTCGAGTCGCGCAGTTCGCCAGGCGGGGATCAGGCCAAACAACAGTGCCGTAAGCACTGAAACCAGGAGAGTGAAACACAGTACCTTGCCGTCGGGTCGCACGGTGAGCGAAATGGGAGAACGCGCGTGAGCGAGGAGCAGCATTAGCGATCTGCTAACGCAGAAGGCCAGGGCCAAACCGAGCATGCCACCCGCCATTGCCAGCATTACGCTTTCGGTAATTAACTGCCGGATCAGACGCCGCCTGCCCGCTCCCACTGCAAGCCTCACTGCGATCTCCCTCTCACGGGCATTGGCGCGGGCGAGCAGTAGATTTGCGACGTTGGCGCAGGTCACGAGCAGCAGCAGAGCCACAATCGCCATGAGGATGCGGAGCGGCTTCGAGAACTGTTGGCGCAACGCCGCGAGTCCTTGTCCGCCGGCATCCAGATGAAGCGTGGTCTCAAGAAAAGCTCTTCGGATGGACGGCGAATCGAAAGGTAATCCGCTCAGACCCGCGGCAGCTTCACGCGTGCATTGCCGAAAGACCGGTTGCAGACGAACCTCCGCCTGATCGCGCGAAACTCCCGGCCGCAAACGGCCCATCACATATAACCAGTTGCGAAAGGGAGCGGTCAGGACATCGTAAGGTGAGCCGGCGTCGGTAAAGTCCGGCCTCACCTGCGCCATCATGCTGACCGGCACCGAGACATCGACTTGCTCGCCTGGTTGCACCCCGAAGAACTCCGGCGGAGTGACTCCTATAATCGTAAACGGTGAATTGTTCACGGCAATTCTCGTCCCGATGATCGTTGGATCAAGCGCGAATCGTTCGCGCCAATAGCTGTAGCTGATCACAGCTACTGGGTTCTGGCCAGCTGCCCTCTCGTCTTCCCGCGTGAAGGTACGCCCAAGAACCGCATGGACGCCGAGTACAAGAAAATAATCGCCTGAGACCGCCTGCCCATTGGCGAGTCCACCTTTGCCGCTCACCTCGACATCCACGTCGTGCAATCTCCGGAATGCGAGTACGCCTGAGAGTGCCTGGTTTTGTTCCCGCAGCTCCTTGAAAGTCGGGTAGGAAAAGGCGTCGTTAATTTCCGTGGTCGGGCTGTTGGTTGTGAATTGCACCAGTTGCTCGGCGTTTCGCACGGGAAGCATCTTTAGCAGGGCCGCATTGATCAGGCTGAAGATGGCGGTGTTGGCGCCGATGCCGAGAGCGAGAGTTCCCACCACAACCGCTGTGAAACCCGGGTTTCGGCGAAACATGCGCAATCCGTAGCGAACGTCCTGCACCAGAATCTCGACGAAGGTCACCCCGCGCGCTTCCCGGCAATTCTCGCTGACCTGATCAAGGCCGCCGAATTCCAGGCGGGAGCGCCGCATGGCTTCCTCGCGCGTCAGACCTGACCGAACGTGCTTTTCCACCTGCTGCTCAAGATGGAACCGAAGTTCTTCGTCGAGTTCTTTCTCGACGGTTTTGCGCCGAAGGAGCGAACGAAAACGAAAAAGCAGATCGCTGAGCATGGCGTGCCTCCTAGGCCGTCCCCGGCATCTGGACGACAGCGGCCGTCAGCTTCTCCGAGTCATCCTTCTCTTCAGGACACCCGCTGATTCGTAGAGCCGCTATGTGTCCCCTTCTACTTCTACAAGAGAAAATACCAGCATCATGTGTAGAAGAGCAAGGGGAAGAAAGGTGGCCTCGATTCCGAATTGCGATAACATGTTGACATTCTACCTATACAGGAGCCACTGTATATGTAGAAAGACAACAGGGGCTCTCCTTCCTGTCAGGAGGTCGACTATGGAGCCGATACGCGTTTTGCTCAACCGCTGCGCCGCACTTTTCCGCAGGCGCAGGCTGGATGAAGACCTGGACGCTGAGTTGAGTTCACATATCGAATTTGCCGTCGAAGAGAACATGCAACGCGGCATGTCTGTGCAGGAAGCGCGGACCAGGGCGCTGCGCGAGTTCGGCGGCATCAGCCAGACCAGGGAAGCGTACCGTGTGCAGCGGGGACTTCCGTTTCTAGAGGCGGTCTGCGTCGATGTGCGTTACGGGGTGCGGCAGTTGCTTAAGGCTCCGGCCTTTGCCACTACTGCGATATTGACATTAGCGCTGGGCATCGGCGGCATGACGGCGGTCTTTTCAGTCGTGGAAGCCGTGCTATTGCGGCCTCTGCCGTTTAAAGATTCCGGGCAACTCCTCAGTTTGCATGAATTTGTTCGAGAAGACCCTCATGAGTTCAATGTGACTGCTCCCGATGTTCTCATCTTCCAACGCGAAAGCGAGGCCTTTTCTGGTGAGGGTGGATATATCAGTGCCGGGTATGATGTCACGGGCGCGGGCGCGCCCTTTCACGCGGCGGCAGAACGAGTCACCGCATCGTTGTTTCCAGTCCTTGGTATCGACCCATTGCTGGGCCGCACATTCACCCACGAAGAGGACGAGAACTCGGCGCCCGTGACCGTTATCAGCTATTCGCTTTGGCGCGAACGATTCCAGAGTGATCCGGACGTTTTGGGCAGGACGATCGATCTGGATCGGCGCCCGTACACCATCATCGGAGTCATGCCGCGAGATTTCGAGTTCCCCCTGGACGCCGGCCGATTGAGCCATCGCGATCTTTGGGTTCCCATGAGTTTTACTCCGGTTGAAAAGAATTCCGAAGGGGAGAATTACGACTACGGTCTCGTGGCCCGCTTAAGGCCGGGTTTAAGCACGGCGCAGGCACAGACCGACGTGGACCGGGTGATTGCGGGCATTGAACCAGGATACGCAGCGAAAGCCGGTCTACACGTCCAAGGGTATTTCAGGACGCTGAAAGAAGAAACGGTGCATAAGGCACGCCCGCTCCTGAACGTCCTGCTGGGAGCAGTCGGTCTGATCATGCTGATCGCCTCTGTGAATATCGCAAACCTGTTGCTGGTACGCGCGGCATCACGAAGACGCGAATTCGGAGTGCGTCTCGCATTAGGTGCTGCACGCCGCATTGTGTTAAGGCAACTTCTGACAGAGAGTCTTTTGCTGAGCGCCATCGGCGGCGCATTCGGCGTTGCGCTTGCGGTGGTGTTGGTGCATGCGGCCGCGGTTTGCTTGCCCGACTCGCTGCCACGCTTGGGTGAAATTGCGGTTCGATGGCCGCTATTCGCTGCGGCTTCTGGACTTGCCGGCATGACTGGCCTGCTCTGCGGAATCGCTCCGGCGCTGGCCTGTACGCGCACAGATGTTCTTGATTCATTGCGCGATGGAAGTCAGGCAGCAGGACACGGACGCTCCCAGTTCAACCTGCAGAAGGTGCTGGTAATACTTGAGATAGCCTTGGCGCTCCTGCTGCTGGTTGCATCCGGCCTGCTGCTTCGCAGCTTTCGAAAGATGCTCGAGACCGATCCTGGATTCCAACCACAACACGTTTTGACCGCCTCTCTGTCGCTGCCGAGGCACGATTACCCGACACAGCAGAAAGTGGATGAATTCTACGCAGAATTGCAGCGGAGAATAGAAGCTCTGCCTGGAGTGAGGACCGTAGGCTTCTCTTCCAACATTCCGATCGTCGGCCAGAATGGTGGACGCCTGATTACGCCGGAAGGCCATGTGCGGTCTGCCGGGGAGGGCTTCCTGATTGCATCAACCTATCTCGTGCAAGGGAACTATTTCCAGACGCTGCATATCCCGCTGATCCGCGGCCGTTATCTTGAAGATCAGGATCAGCAGGCGGGCGCACCGCTGGTGGCCATGATCAGCCAGTCTTTTGCCGAGACTTACTTCCATGGCAAAGATCCAATCGGTTTGCGCATGAAAATAGGCGATCGATTTGACAGCCCGATGCCTGCCATTACGATCGTGGGCGTCGTCGGGGATGTGAAACAAGGTGCACTCGATCAGCCGACAGTGGAGCAGATGTATGAGCCGATCGCGCAAGCTGCGGCCGCATTGGGGCCGATGGCAGAGATGTTGGGAGTGGCGGGCAATATGAATGTGGTCATACGCACGGTAGACGATCCAATGCAGCTGGCGGCGAGCCTGGCGAAGATCGTCCATCAATTTAACCCGCTGCTCGTATTGTCGCAGGCGCATACGATGGATGAGATCGTGGCGGCGACAGAGTCATCGCGCCGATTCAATACAACGATTCTGGCGGCATTTGCGGCAATCGCACTCGTGCTGTCTCTGCTTGGGATTTATGGGGTGCTCGCCTATACTGTCGCGCAGCGCACACGCGAGATCGCAATCCGCATGGCATTAGGAGCATCGCCGAAGATTGTGCTCCTGCGAACGTTGCGATATGCCTTAACGGTTGCCGCCACGGGGGTGGCCTGTGGGCTGATCGCCTCCATTGGGCTTATGCACTTCCTTAAGAGTCTGCTGTATGGCGTCAAGCCGCTGGACGGTGCGACGATAGCCGCCGCAGTACTCGTTCTATTGTGCTGTTCCGTACTGGCGGCCTCGATCCCGGCGCAACGTGCCGCGTCCATCGATCCCATGCGGACACTGCGCGCGGAATAGAGTGTCCATGCGAAAGGATTCCGGTTCGGTCTATCGCGTCGTGACCGCAAATGAAGGGAAGAAAAGAGCCTGCTAATCTACCAGAGCACATCGTAACGCATTTTTGCTAATACTGTGATCCCGGTGGGATCAGTTATGTGCGGCCATTCTTTGGCTGAATGGCCGCGTCGGGTTCAGTTTCCTGGTCTACACCATTAGCAAAAATGCTCTAGAGGGCGATCAATGGTTCGCGAGAAGACGCACGCCGAGAAACCACACCCCAGCAGGCTGCTTTTGACACTCGACCTGATGGGTACCTTTGTCTTCGCCCTTGAGGGCGCTTTAGCGGCGGTCGAGGGCGATCTCGATTTGCTCGGCCTGATGGTGTTATCGTTTGCCACCGCGCTCGGCGGCGGAATTATCCGCGATGTCCTCATCGGCGCTATTCCTCCAGGTTCGATTCGCGACTGGCGTTTGGGGTCGGTTGCATTCCTCGGGGGAGGCATCGTCTTCCTTTTCCATCATTTCGTCCGGCAGATTCCGAACCCCCTGATTCTCAGCCTGGACGCTGCCGGTCTGGCCCTATTCGCCGTTTCCGGGGCCGGCAAGGCACTGGCCTATGACATCCACCCTTTTATCGCGGTCCTCATGGGCGGCATTACCGGTGTAGGAGGCGGTACGGTAAGAGATGTGCTGCTGGCACAGGTTCCTACTGTTCTGCGCTCAGACGTATACGCATCCGCGGCTTTGGCGGGTGCGGCTGTCATGGTGATTGCCATTCGGATGAAGCTCCCAAAACCTCTCGCTGCGGTGTCAGGAGCGATTGTCTGTTTCACGCTGCGGATCATGAGTGTGCGGCATCATTGGAATCTGCCTCATGTGCACGTCCAATAGAACGGGCACTTCCAAGGAAGACTATTCGTATTTCAACGCGATCATGGGATCGGTGCGCGAGGCGCGGCGGGCTGGAAGATAGCACGCCAAAACAGACACGCCAACCAACACCAGCGACACAGTCATGAAGGTCAACGGATCGCTCGTCCGCACCCCGTAGAGCAACCGCGCAAAGCTCGACAGCAGCCGGGCAAGCAGGAGTGCGCCCGCCGCCCCAATCAGGAGGCCGGCAAGCGCCAGCCGGAGACCCTGTCCGATGACCATCCTCAACACATCCTGCCGTGCTGCGCCGAGCGCCATGCGAATCCCAATCTCCTGTACACGCAAAGTCACCGAATATGAAATCACGCCATAGATTCCGACCGACGACAGCAGTAGCGCCAATACGGCAAACGCCCCCAGCAGAATCATGGGAAGCCGCTGCGAGGCCATGGAGCCCGAAGCAATCTGTTGCATGGTTTGAACGTCATAGACCGGCTGGTCCTTAGCGGTTCCGTATATCACTTTCCTGATCGCCGGCATCATGGTCGCGACATCGAGCTGCGTGCGGACAGCTACTGACAAATACCTGGCAAACGACGGCACCCATTGATCGGAAAGTTGATAAAAGGAAATGTAGATTTGACTTGGGTTATAGGTCCCGGGGTCGTCGAGCCCCCAGTGCCTCACGTGGCCGACTACCCCAACAATTCGTGCGGTACGCCAATGCGCAACAGTTATGGTTTGACCTACCGGATCTTTGTCTGGGAAATAGGTACGCGCAAGAACACTGTCGATGACAACAACCGGCTCTGATTCGACGGTGTCTGCCGAGGTGAAAAAGCGGCCGCGAAGGAGTGGAATTTCCATCGTCTGAAGGTATTCCGGACCCGTTTCAAAATAGAGTGCATGTGGAGCATCCTGCATGGAGGTGGACTGCTGCGCACCGATCCAGAAGGGGCCGCCGTTGTCCTGCTCACTCAGCGGCACGATATTGGTGAAATCCGCCGCCTGTACCCCGGGAATCTCTCGAATGCGCTCGAGTAACTGGCGATAGGCAATGCGCGTGCTCGATGCCGTCCTCGTCAGCGAAGGCGAAAGCCCTACCTTGAAGGTAATGACATGCTGCGAATTAAAGCCCGGATTGACGCTCCACAAATGCCGGATCGTGCGCACCAGCAGGCCGGCGCCCACCAGCAATACTAGCGTCAAGGCCATCTGAGCGATCACCAGAGCGCTTTGACCGCGGCCATGGGCTCGCGTAGAACCGCGATCGCCTGTTTTGAGCGAACCTTGCAAGTCGGTGCGCGAGCTCTTGAGTGCGGGTGCGAGACCGAAAATAATCCCAACCGCCAGCGAAATGCTGAACGCGAACAACAGGACAGGAAGATGCACGCCGATGCTCTCGGCACGCGGCAGGCTCTCCGGCATTGTCGCAAGCGCCAGGCTGATTCCCAACTTTGCCAGGCCCAAGCCGAGCACTCCACCCGCTAGTGACAAAAGCACGCTTTCCGTCATTAACTGCCGCACCATGCGCGCACGGCTCGCCCCCAGCGCCGCGCGAACGGCAAACTCCCGTGTCCTCGCGGCCGAGCGAGCAAGCAAGAGGTTGGCGACATTCGTACAGGCGATCAGCAGAACAATCCCCACCGCTCCCAATAGCAAAAGAAGGGTCCCACCGGTATCGCCCACAATCATCTGCTTCAGCGGTACGATATCGATCCCCAGGTTTCGATCCGCGACGGGATAGAGGCGGTCCAGATTTTCCTGGACGGCGCTCATCTCACCTTGAGCCTGCCCCATGCTCACATCTGGTTTGAGGCGGGCAATGCCGGTGATCCCATGGATTGTGCGATCGTTGTAGAACAGAGGCTCGCCCTGCCCCAGCGACGTATACACATCTGCGTCGACCCAGAAACGAAATCGCGGCGGGAGAACGCCTATGATCGTGAAATCGACCCCGTCCAGGATCACGGACTTGCCGAGCGCCTGCGGACTCGATGCAAATCGATCCTTCCACAATCGATCGCTGATAATGGCGGCGGGCGCTCCGTGCGGCTGGTCTTCCGATGGAGAGAAATCACGTCCCAGGATCGGCTTTACGCCCAGGGTGGCGAAGAAGCCGGAGGAGACTTCCGTGCCATTCAAGTGCTCTGATGTTCCGGGGCTAGTCAAGTCATAATCGCGCCAGTTGAACGCGGCCATTTGTTCGAAGGAGCGGGCATTGCGCTGCCAATCCTGAAAGTCAGGGTATGTGATCGACAACTGTTTAACATTCGGACGGCTCTCGCTCACCATTACGAGCCGATCTGGGTGGGGGTAAGGCAGCGGAGCCAGAACAACACCTTCCACCACACTGAAGATGGCTGTGTTGGCGCCGATGCCGAGGCCCAGGGTTGCTACGGCGACCATCGCAAAGCCAGGATTTTTCCTCAGCGTCCGAGCGCCAAAGCGCACGTCCTGCAGGAGCTGCTCAAGCCAGGTTAAAGTCCACACCTTTCAGGTCCTTTCTTGACCTTGGTCATTCCGTCATCTTGTTGTACTTCGCCAGGTGCCGGCATATTGTTGCCCGTCTTAGCCAGTCCCCAGGCGAATACGCCACGTTTGTCTCGCTGAGGACAATTCTAAGCACTGGGGAGATGCAAAAGACGCGAAGGGACGTCAGAGTCTGCGCTTGCAGACCTGCCAGTTCAGAAGGAGCTCCCTCTAAACGTGACTGGTGGGCCCTAGGGCGAACCCAAAAGGATATAGGACAACTCCCTCTTTCACCTGACCGCGTAGGCGACGGAGTAGCCGCGTACATCGATCGCTTGATGTCTTCGCGAGATGTCGGATTCGCACCGAGGTTGACCGCTAAGTGCATCGGAGGAAGTCGAGAATCACTGTAGGGAAAGCATGCACCGGCTTCGCCACATCTCACTGAATCACAAGCGAGATGGTGGTGGCAAACTGCGTCCTGGTCTGTCAGGCCGCAGGATAGCAGAAGCAATACGCCATGCTAAGGGTCCGAGCCGTAAGTGCGAGTCTCGTCACGAACTTATGTCTCAGAGCGCTCGCCATCGGCACATAGCGCTAGCACACCATCCAGCCAGCCACACCAGCCCCGTCGCCTGTGCTAAAGTCTGCCTGCTCAGTTCCAATTCTTTATTGCCAGGCGGACGTATGCCGGGAACCAGCGGCCGGCTCTTCTCGTACTGCAAAGTAGGTCTGATGCGATAGGAGGGACGAATGCTGACGGATTTGCGCGATGCGCTTCGACAACTGCGGAACGCGCCGGGGTTTACCGCTACGGCGGTGATCACGCTGGCACTGGGGATCGGAGCGACTACCGCGATCTTTACCCTGATCCACCAGGTAATGCTGAAATCCCTGCCGGTGGCGAAGCCGGAGGAGCTATGGAGGGTCGGAGATAAAATCCGCTGCTGCAACTGGGGCGGGTACGTCCAGGGCGATGACGGGAATTTTTCCCTGTTCTCGTGGGAGACATACAAGTACTTTCGAGCCCGCACGCCGGAGTTCACCGACCTGGCGGCGCTGCAGGCCGGCAATGCGCCGCTTGGCGTCCGTAGAGCGGGATCACAGGCTGCCGCGGATACTCGCAATGGAGAGTATGTCTCCGGAAATTTCTTCAGGACCCTTGGCGTGCAGCCGTGGATCGGCCGGCTCATGACCGACGCCGACGATCAGGAAGGCGCGCCGCCAGTGGCGGTGATGAGCTACCGCATCTGGAAAGGGAAGTACGGTTCCGACCCCTCGGTAGTCGGCGCCAGCTATCAGATCAACGGGCATCCGTTTACCGTGATCGGCGTTGCTGCGCCGGGATTCTATGGAGCGAAGCTGGCGGGCGGAGGGATGCCGGATTTTTGGCTTCCACTGACCGACGGAGCTGATAATCGACGGAGCCACCGCACGGCTGAAGAGGCCGAATGGCAGCTTCCTGGACATCATCGGGAGGGTGCGTCCGGGAGTGAATCCAAAGTTGCTCGAAGCGGAGCTGAAGGTAGAACTCCACAACTGGCTGGCCAGCCATGTGCCGGATATGGAGCCAGGCGAGAAGCAGCTCTGGCAGCAGCAAACCTGCATCTGACTCCCGGCGGCGCCGGGGTTGCGGCCATGCGAGATCAATATCAGGATGGCCTAAAGTTGCTGCTGGTGGCGGCAGGATGTGTGCTGCTCGTGGCCTGCGGAAATCTGGCGAATCTGATGCTGGCGCGTGGGTTGAAAGACCGCGCGCAGACATCCGTTCGCATGGCGCTGGGTGCTTCGCGGCAGCGACTGGTGCGCAAGGCGCTGGTGGAGTCCGTGCTGTTGTCCGTCATTGGAGGGGCTGTAGGTATCGCCGTGGCCTATGCCGGAACAAGGCTGATTCTGTATCTGGCTTTTGAGGCCGGCGGTCCCAATAACTACGTCCCGGTCGACGCCACGCCATCCTTGCCTGTACTGCTGTTCACTCTGGGAATGTCGCTGTTGACCGGGATAATTTTTGGCATCGCGCCGGCTTGGGTAACTTCACATGCCGATCCGGTCGAGGCGTTGCGTGGGGCAGGTCGTTCTGTCAGCGGAGGGCGCTCATGGGCGCAAAAGTCTCTGGTCATCGGGCAGGCGGCGATGTCTCTGGTACTGCTGTCAGCAGCGGCTTTGCTCGGCCAGAGCCTGCGCAATTTGGAGCACCAGAATTTCGGATTCGAGACCGAAGGCCGGTATATCGCCGAGATCAATCCCATGCTGGGCAACTACAAGCCGGAGCAACTGGAGCCCTTGTTCCGGCAAATCGACGAACGCTTGCTCCAGATTCCCGGCGTGCGGAGCGTGGCTCCAGCGCTTTATGCGCCCATGACGGGCGACAGTTGGAACGAGGGTATTCGCGTGCAGGGCAGGCCGGAGCCCGGGGCTAAGGAAGACACCGGTGCGTCGTGGGCGCGAGTGATGCCCAATTTCTTCGAAACCTTAGGTGCAAAGATGGTCCTCGGCCGCCCGATCGTGGACGAAGACACTGCGGCGACGCGGAAGGTAGCGGTGATCAACGAAGCGTTTGCCAAGAGGTTCTTCAAAGGCCAAAATCCGATTGGGCAGCATTTCGGCATCGACAAGATCAAGTATTCGGCAACCTTCGAAATAGTCGGAGTCACGAAAGATATGCGTTATCTGACCTACGACTATAAGGATCCGGTGCGGCCCATGTTTTGGCTGCCGGAGGCGCAGACCGTACAGTACGACGATCCGGCCTTTGTGAGTGGCGAGATCTGGTCGCACTACCTATACAACATCGTGATCTGGGCGCCGGGCAACCCGCCGGGCATGGAGGATCGGGTGCGCAAGGCGCTGGCCAGTGTCGATCCCAACCTGGTGCTCTACGGGGTTGATCCGTACACCAAGGTCCTGAGCGCGGACTTCCAGCAGCAAAACATGATTGCCACGCTGACGACGCTATTCGGTGTGCTTGGATTGTTGCTGGCGGCGGTCGGCCTGTATGGTGTGATGGCCTATACGGTGGAACAGCGGACGAGCGAGATTGGCGTGCGCATGGCGCTGGGTGCGGATCGTGGGAGTGTAGTAAAGATGGTGCTGCGTGGTGCTTTCTCTCAGGTAGGGACAGGGCTGGCGCTTGGCATTCCGGCGGCGGTTGGGGCCGGAATGCTTATGAGCAGGCAACTTTTTCAGGTTAAGCCATGGGACCCGGTAATGCTGTCCGTGGCGACGTTGCTGCTAGCCCTGGCAGCGCTGCTGGCATCGGTCATCCCGGCCAGGCGTGCGGCCGGCGTGGAGCCGATGGTGGCACTGCGGAACGAGTAATCAACTCGCGAGCCATGTCCCGTAATTCCGCAAAGGGCTGGAAGTGTTTGCGTGAGAACCACAGGGTTTGCTGGATCTCGCAGAATTGGTGAAGATGCCCAGGACCGTGTCCTGGGATATTCTCAGCCGTCCCCTGTCGGGACTACAGCGTCCTGGGCTACTCTCAGCCGTCCCCTTCGACGAAGCTCAGGGCAGGCTCTTCGGGACTGAACTCTGGACCGACAGGTTCTCACGTAACCTCTGGAAGCCCCGTCGCTGGCTAAGCCCACAACCGGAGTTACTCGGCCCTCAGGGCCTGCATTGGGTCCGCAGACGCGGCGCGGCGAGCGGGAACGAAACAGGCCAGCAGGGCTGCGATCAGCAGAAGAAAAGCCGCCGCGGTGAAAACAGAGAAGTCCATCGCGCCAACACCATACAGCATGCTCTGCATAGCGCGGCCCATCAGATATGCGCCGATCAGGCCGAGGGCTGATCCGAGCATGCACAGGATCAGTCCTTCTTTTACGATCAGCGTAACCACGCGAGAACGTGTAGCACCCAGCGCCACACGAATGGCCATTTCCTGCGAACGTTGAGCGACGGAGAATGCCATCACGCCATAGATTCCAACCGACGCCAGCAGAAGAGCGACCATGGCGAAGCAAATGAAGAGGAGCATCGTAAACCGATCGTTGGCGAACATCTCGTCCCGCACCTCATCCATGGTGCGCACTTCCGTCAGCGCCATCTGCGGGTCCACGGCATGCACTGCCGCCGCAATGCTCCTCGTCATCGATGCGGGATCTTCCGCAGTGCGGACGCCGATGCTCGCGCTGTCCCAGGGGGTCTGCCAGAAAGGGATATCGATTTCCGCATCATCCCGGCGCGGTCCAAAGCTGCGCACGGTGTGGTAGACGCCGACAATCTGCCACTCGACGGCGGGGCCAAGCTTAGTGACACCGGGGATAAACTGCTGCATCACCAGCCGTTGCCGCAACGGATCGGCGCCTCTCAGAAAGTGGCGGACGAAGTCCTCATTCACCATCGCCACCTTCATGCTTGTGGCGTTGTCCTGTTCAGTGAATGCGCGCCCTTTCACCAGCCGTACTCCAAACGTCCGGAAATAATCGGGAGTAATCTGCTGCACAACCGCGCCCGGCCGCTGCGCAGGGTCTGAAGCTTGGCCCGCGATCGTGAACGGCATGCTGAAGCCCGGAACATCCAATGGCATTCCTGACATGACGGTGGCGTGAGAAACCCCTGGAACAGATCTGATGCTTTCGAGAATCCGGTGGTAATAACTGACGATCCGCTCCGGTTCCTTCGAGCGCGTCTCCGGAGCGACCATTACGAAGGTCAGAATGTGATCGGTCTGGAGGCCGAGATCGACCTGAACCAGATTCCAAAAGCTGTGGATCACCAATCCCGCTCCGGCCAGTAACGTCAGCGCAAGAGCGAACTCGCTGAGGACCAGGAGCCGCCGTAATCGATGGCGATCCACCCCGGTTCCAGACCGGCCTCCTTCTTTCATCGCTTCGCAGGGATCGATCCGCGAGGCAAACCATGCCGGAGCGCAGCCGGACAGGATTCCCGCAGTCGTAGCGATGGCCAAGGTAAAGACGAGGACAGGCAGGTTCAACCGCAAATCCACTTGAGGCGGAAGAGTGTGCGCGGGCATCACGGCGATCAGGCCTTTCAGCATGACATAGCCGGTCGCGACTCCGAGCAAAGCTCCCGCAAACGCCAGCAGCAGGCTTTCCGTCAGAAACTGAGCAAAGATCGCTGCCCGCGAGCCACCCAGTGCGCTGCGGACCGCAACCTCCTTCCGCCGCGTGGTGCCATTCGCCAACAGCAGGTTGGCCACATTCACGCAAGCAATCAGAAGGACAAGGGCAACCGCGCCCAGCAGCAGCCAGAGCGTCGACTTGCGGTCATCGGGAACGGAGGCGCTTTTGAGTGGTTCCACCGTCACGCTCCATCCCTGGCTGGATTTGGGATAGGCCTGTGCAATACGCTTTGCGATTACATTTGTCTCCGTCTGTGCCTGGGTAATGTTGATACCGGGCTTGAGGCGCCCCATGACGTTGATCCAGTGGTAGTCATGGTTGAGTTGGTCGGAGTTGAAGACAAGCGGCACGGAGAGGAGCGCGCCTTGATCGCGCGCATCTTGATCGCGCGGACCCGGCGAGAGTACGCCCACCACTGTATAAGGCTCTCCATCGAGATCGATCGCCGTGTTGAGTATCTTCGGGTCAGCGCCCAGCCGCTTCCACATCTTGTAAGTCAGGATCACGACGTGGTCTTTGCCCGCCACGCCTTCTTCAGGAAGGAAATTGCGGCCGAGGTAAAAGCGGTCTCCCATCATGCGATAGAAGCCAGTGGTAACGTGGCTGGCGGCGACATTTTCAGGCTCCCCCTGAGTAGCGATGTTGAAGCCGCCTCCTGTCCATGCATTCATGTCCTGGAAGACAGTGCTTTGCTCTTTCCAGTCAAGAAAGTCTCCGGCCGTAACCCAGTCACGGTGGCCTTGAAATGTCGACTGGATCGTCACCAGTTGTTCCGGGTGGGGATATGGCAGAGGAGCCAGAAAGACAGCGTAGTCGATGGTGAACATGGCTGTATTCGCGCCGATGCCCAATGCCAGCGTCAGCAGTACCGTGAGGCTCAGGGCGGGATTCTTGAGCAGCATGCGCAGCCCGAAACGCAAGCTCCGGCCGGCATGTTGCAGCCACAGAATCGAACGCTCACCCGACCTCGAGTTTGGACGTACAGTGATCGTCATTTACTGGCGCCTACTCGTACCGCAACGCTTCTGTTGGTTTGGCGGAAGCCGTGCGACGCGCAGCCAGCACGCAGGCTACCAGAGCGCAAACGGCCAACAATACACCTGCTTCAGGAAGATAAAGGGCCCCAGACCCACGGCTGTCCATCCAGGCTCTCAGCAGGTGGCCAGCCAGGATGTCTGCAACACTGCCAACCGTTAGACCGACCACAACACTAAGAACCGCGGCCCGCGCGGCAATCCAGAGGATGTGACCGCGGGACGCACCCAATGCCAATCGGACGCCGAATTCCATGGTTCTCTGCGCCACGCTGTAGGAGACGACACTGAATAATCCGGCCAGGGCAAGCAGTAACGCCATCGTGGAAAAGACGCCGAACAGAACAGAAAATAACCGTTGCTTGCTCCATTGGGCATCGCGGTCAATAGCCTCCTGGAGGTCGTAGGCGTCATTGGCAACCTGCTGATCCGACGAAACCGACGCAACGGCTGCACGGATAGAATGCAGAAGCGACAGGGGCTCGCCTTGGGTGCGAATGTCAAACTGGGCGTAGGGCGCCATCAAAGTCGTATAAGGCACGTAGATCGCGGGCAGCACTGGCATATCCACGCCGTTGTTGCGCGCATCGCTGACCACGCCGATAATTTCCCGCCAGCCGGTGCTGTCGGAAGACGTAGCGACGAGCGACCCCACTGGCTTCAGCCCGGGAATACGAATCTGGTGGCCAATGGCGTTTCCATGTGGCCAATAGAGTTGCGCGAAACTCTCATTGATGACAGCCACGGAGTCGCCGCGCATATTTTCCGGCTGATCCCAAATTCTGCCCCTAAGCAGCCCAATCCGCAGCGTAGAAAAGTATTGCTGGCCTATGCCATAAATCCGAGCTTGTTGCTGTTGCCCCGATGGTTCTCCCAGGACTTCAAAAATCTCATCGCGGCCCAAATTGGGCGGAGTTGCATCGGTGGCCACGGCGACTGAGAGGACGCCGGGAACGTCGGCAATCTTCTGCCGGACCTGCTCGATGAACGCTGCACGGTCTTCCCGGGATCGAATGCGGTTCCAATCTGCTGGATTGTCCCAATGCATTACGATGCCCACCTGCATTACGTTCTTGGGATCGTAGCCCAGAGGCGCTCTCATCAGATGGAGAAATGCGCCCATTGCTGTTCCGGCCGTGGCCATCAGGAGCAGCGTTAAGGCAATCTGTCCCGCGATGAGAGCATTAATTCTCCGATTGTTGCCTCGGCTCGCGATCTGGCGCGGGCTCGATTGCATGCGGTGAGCCAGGTCAGGACGGGATAAGCGCAACGCAGGAGCCAGGCCGCAGAGGATCCCCGATACCAGAGCCAGCCCCACGGAAAACCCGAGGATCGGGAAGTTGATGCGGATGAAAGATTCGGAAGGGAAGGATCCGGGAGATAGCTCGAAGGGCAATTTCGCGAGCCACCAGGAGGCGGCAACACCGAGCACGGCCCCAGTGAAGGAAATGACGAGCGATTCGATCAGGAGTTGACGGATGATTCTTGAGCGGCTGGCGCCGAGGGCGCTGCGCACGGCTAGCTCGTTCTGGCGCGCTGCCCCGCGGGCCAGCAGAAGGATTGAGCAATTAACGCAGCCTATGACGAGTAGAAGGGAGACGCCCGCCAGGAGCAAGGCCAACGTGCGCCCTGTGTTTTGCTCAAACGGGACGATAATTGGCTGCAACTGCAAGTGAAACTGCTTCGGGTAACGCTCAGGAAATTCCTTCGCGAACTGGTGAACAATAGCGCCGAGTTCAGCATCGGCTGAGGCGGTGCTGACGTCTGCTTTCAGTTTGATCCATGGGGTGTAGGGCCATTGAATGGGAGGGTTCGCGCTGTCGTGTAGCAGGCTGCGCGGAAGATAAATATCGCCGACTCCAAACGTGTCATTGAACGCGAAACTGCGCGGCATCACGCCAACGATGGTGTAGTTCGCGTGGTCGAGTTGAAGAGTGCGGCCAATCACCTCGGGATCGCCATGAAAATGACGCTGCCAGAAGCGAAAATTCAGCACCACAATCGGCTGGCCGCCGCCTTGCGCATCGCTGAGCTGAATCCCGCGCCCGAGAAGAGCGGGAACACCAAAGAAACTGCCTGCGTTCTCGGTAAGGTAAATGGCTGCGACATCCTCCGGAAGCTCGTTCCCGGTGACTTCCAGGTTGACGTTCCGGAAGCCGAGCAAGCTCTCGATCGATTTGGCTTGACGGAGTGTCTCAAACTGCGGCTTGGTCATGGCGAACCATCGCAGCTGTTGCGGGTTCAGCTCATTGATGACGACGGGATTCATGATCCGATCGGAGTCCGCATACGGAAAGGGATGGAGGAGCACCGCATAGATCAGGCTGAACATGGCTGTCGTAGCGCCAATGCCGAGCGCGAGCGATAGGATGGCGACAGCCGAGAACGCTGGTTGTTTCCAGATGGAGCGCAGGCCAAAGCGCAGATCACCTCCAATTTCGTCGAAGAGACGAAGCCCGATGGCCTCCCGGTATCTCTCGTTTTGCGTATCTATCTTGCCGAGTTCCAGGCGTGCTCTGCGTTGTGCGTCTTCTCTCGTTACTCCGCTCCGGATTAGATCTTCGGTATATGCGTCCACGTGGAACTGGAGTTCTGTCTCCACCTGCTGGTGGACTTGGGTCCTGTGGGTGATGGCGAACCACCAGGCCCGGATCTGCGCCACAAGGTTCATGATTCCCCCGCAAACAGCTTGAGGATATTTGCCACGACGCCGGCCATCTCGGCTTCTCTCCTAGTTGAGAAAGGAGAGTACACCCGCGTCTCCTTTCCGGTCAAGGAGAGCATTTATGCGTCGGGTTTTGGCGGCGTCGAACGGCCCCGATCCATATGCTGATTTTTGGCCCATTTGATGTAATCGAGTGTGGGCGGCTTTCCGCCGTTCTCGCGAATTTTGGTAAGGCACTGTCCGCGATGGTTCTGGCTGTGCATAACGACCTGCGTGAGGCCCTCGGCAACAGTCGGACGTGAGCCCAAGAAGGGTAAATCGAATCGCCGGTCGAGTTCACTTTCCGTCAACCCGTCGACGAAGGCGAGTTCCTCTCTGTGTGTGTCTCGGAAGAGCTGAACTAATTGATCGAACGATTCGGGGAGTTGGGACTCTTTCGCGCGGTCGAATGGCCGCTCGTGGAAGAAGCACAAGAAGACTCTTTGCACCATGACGATATGGTGCAGGACTTTGTACAGACCTTGGTCACCCAGAGATTCCGGATGGGCTTGTACCGCTTCCAGCAGGGCCTCATCTGCCCACACCTGGTGGCGAAAGAGGGAACGAAGCAAATCGATCACGGCGCAATTCATGGGCAAAAGGATAGCACCGGGTGCCGCTGTCCGGAGTGCCCTAGGTTCTCGATGGTTGTCCGGCATTGCCAAACGCATTGTCTGCCGGGTAACGAACGCAGTACGATAAGCTCCTTTGCGGGGCAAGCTTGGAGGTCGATGTGAAAAATCATGGTGTGCAACCAGGAGCGCGTTGGGCCAGGCAAGCGGCGACAATATTAGTACTCGTCGGAACACTTCACTCATGCTGCTGTCTTGCCCTTGACGCGGCGGGATCGAAACCCCTTCCTTGTTCAGCGCCGGCCTACCGGCAGTTCGACTTCTGGCTCGGCGAGTGGGACGTCTTTGAAGAAGGCGGCTCGAAAGCAGAGGCCCGGGCAACCATAACTAGCATCCAAAGCGGCTGTGGCCTGCGAGAACAGTATGAGGGCGCAAACGGTTCCAGCGGAGAAAGCTTGAGCATGTACGATCCGTCCCCGGCTGAATGGCAGCAGACTTGGTTAAGCAATCGTGGCCAGGTTGTCTTCATCCATGGAACCCTGCAGGGAGAAGCCATGATTCTGAGTGGCACGGACGATAGTGGAGGAGACCACCGGCTTGTGCGCGGCGTGTGGAAACCAGAAAGCGCGGGAGTGCGGGAAACCGCAGAGACATCATCGGATGACGGCAAGACGTGGACGCCGTGGTTCGATCTGTCGTTTCGTAAGCGCTCCCCTCTCGCCGGCCAGGGCAACAGCGGCTCGGATGAGGATCGAAGAGCTGTCTCTGCGATGGATACGGAGTTTCAGGCAGCCGTTAAGAACAATGACGTAGAAGGCATGAGCCGCATTCTGGCCGACGACTACATTCTGGTTACGAGTTCGGGAAAGACGCAAACAAAGGCAGACCTTCTCAACGAAGCAAGAGAACGCAAGACGACCTATGAACGTCAGGAAGACACGAACCAGACCGTACGGCTGTGGGGCGATACCGCAGTCGTTACCGCGAAACTTTGGGCGAAAGGCACAGACGGAGAGAAGCCCTTTGACGTGACCTTGTGGTTTAGCGATACCTATGTGAAGACTCCTGCGGGATGGAAATATGTCTTCGGGCAAGCCTCGTGTCACCTGCCACCAGCACCGTGAGTGAGCCGGGAAGCAACAGAGCGGTACGATGACCCAGAATATCTACGATGTCCAGGAGTTCTTCGAAGGTTATAGCCAGCTCAGCCGGTCGGTTCAAGGTCTGGCTGGGGCGGTGGAGTGGCCGGCGCTGCGGGCATTACTTCCTGACCTGCGTGGCCTGCGGGTCGTGGACCTGGGCTGCGGTTTCGGCTGGTTCTGCCGCTGGGCCCGCGAGCAAGGGGCTGCGTGGGTACTCGGGCTCGATGTATCGGAAAAGATGTTGGCGCAGGCCAAGGCCGCCACGTCGGATGCCGGAATAACCTACACCGGGTCAGATCTGGAAGTCCTCGAACTGCCGGAAGCGTCCATTGATCTGGCCTACAGCTCCCTTGCACTGCATTACATCGAGAATTTGGACCGGCTGCTGGCGACGGTACACCAGGCGCTCGTTCCCGGTGGCCAACTGGTCTTTTCTATCGAGCACCCGATTTATACGGCGCCCACGAATCCGGGCTGGCTGGTCGACGCAAGCGGTCGCAAAACGTGGCCTGTCGATAGCTACAGCGTGGAAGGCCCCCGCACGACGGAGTGGCTTATTAAAGGAGTCATCAAGCAGCATCGAAAGATCGGGACCACCCTGAATATGCTTATCCAACTCGGCTTCACGATCTGCCATGTCGAGGAATGGGGGCCGACGGCCAACCAAATCGAGATCAGGCCGGACTTGGCCGAGGAACGCGAGCGGCCGATGTTTCTACTGGTGGCCGCTCGCCGGTAGCGGTCTTCTTGTCATCCCGAGCAGCTGACTCGCGTTGGCGAGTTTAAGAGAGGGATACCACGGCTCTCAAAGCATCTGCTCTCCACTTTGCCATCTCGCCTGGTCCGGCGTGCCGTGGAAGCGTAGCCGAGGGGACTGCAGTTCTTTCAACCCAGGGATAACCCCAGCCCTTTGCTTTTCGGCAAGCATCTCAGTAGCACAGAGGTGGAACATGAACGAGGAACACATGAAGAGTGCAACAGGTAACGTGGCCGGCAAGGCGAAAGAAGTTTCTGGGCGCGTCAAAGGCAACAGGAAGCTTGAAACCGAAGGCAAGGTTGATCGGGTAAGAGCAGCCGTACACGAGGCAGTCGGTGATGCCAGGGACGTCGGCCAAGAAGCTATCGACAGCGTAAGGAACGCACCCAGTAGGCACTGAAGCCGTGGATCCGGCCACGCTGAGCCGCTCCCTTAACTCGGAGAGCGGTTTCTCCTCTTCATAACCGGCACGTTCGCGAAAGAGCCCTAGGAAATGTAACGCATGGCAAACCCGGTCTCACATGATTGTAGGCAAATTTTCGAGATATGCTCATGGCCAAAAAGTGTACCAGTTATCGAGAGGGCTTTCTGGCCTGACCCTCCCGCGAAGAGGCGAGTTTGTTGTGAGTAGATTCGGTTGTCGCCTGTGTGTACTCGAAGCCGAGTTTCCGCATCTCACTGATTGGCAATGGAGCCGCTATCGAAACACACCTTGAGATGATGGAGATCTTCCATGAAGCGAATCTTGTTTTTAGGCCTCGACGTGGCGACCTTCGGTTGGATTGCCCTTCCAGATCGCTCTCCTGCCGTCCGCCGCGCTGAAGTCTTCCATCGTGAGAACCCCTGGCGGCCTCTTCCCTCCGAACCATACATTCCCCTTCATTAAGGAAAAGCCGCTCCCGCGACCGCAAAGACGATGACGGCCAAAATTGTATTGAGGTCTGCAGCCCCGTTACAGGATGAGACGCTTTCTGTCAGCCCTCGTCGGCTGAGGGGCCGTACATGCCCGGGATCGGCGCGCCGAGCGTACGTAGGTCACGGCCCAACTGGGCGCGGTGATGGATGAGGTGGTTAAGCACCCAGGTGCGAAAGACGACATAGCGCGAATCGTCGATCCATACCTGGTCGCCCGCTATCATCTTCCAGTTGTCGTTCCATTTGGCCGGATCGAGGCTCGCGAGAATCTGCTTTGCCTTCGACGTGTCTTTATCGAACTTCTCAAGGACTTCCGCCTTGCTTGCCGGTTGCCAGGGCTTGTAGCTGGCCATATCGAAGTTGAAGCCGTTTTTGGATAGAGTGTCAATGCCCCATGCTCCCGCCGTTTCTGCGACATGAGCAGCAAGACGGCCCAATGTCATGGATTTCGGGTTGGCCTTCCAGTCCAGATCGGCATCGGCTGGGATCGAATCCAGCATCTTTCGCGTCGAGACAAGTTCACGATCGTATTCGGCTATCAATTCGTCTTGCATATCCATCGGGCAACCTCCGGAATTCGGTGCCCGACAAGCATACGGGAGTTTTCCGCCAAAAAGGAGCGGAAAGACGAATATCTCTGGCCGCGGAAGATGTCAAAAGGTCACCGTAGGTTCATAAGCTCCTCGACACATGCAAGGGCTTTCGCCAGACGCGGTCGTCATCGATGCGGTCTCCTAGCGTGAAGGTGCAATGTCCCACTTCGGAGAAACCATGGCGGGTGTAGAAACGCTTTGCACGTTCATTGTGATCGAACACGGTCAAATAGATTTCAGGTGCCCCTTCAGCGCGTGCTGCATCAAACGCCCAGCACATAAGTTCCTCTGCCACTCCTCGTCCGTGCCACGGCCTAAGGACGTAGATCTGTTGCAACTCCAACGCGCCTGGTTGCGGCGCCGGGGCCGGGGCTACCAAGGGAGAGAGTTTGGCGTAGCCGATCGGTTGGTTGTCGATGGCTGCGACTCGCCAGCGAATGGAAGGATCGGCGAAATCGCGTTCCATCTTGCCAGCCGGTCCATAGGCTTCATCCAGGAATTGCAGGAATGGAACCGGATCATACAGGTGCGCAAAAGCGTCGGAGAACGCCTGACGCGCCATCAAGCCGAGGGCAGAGGCAAATCCTTTGGTCGGGCTGAAGAAGTGAATGGTATCGTTCATCAATTTCTCTATCAATCGTAAGCAACGGATCTCTTACGTTGCCTGACCTGACCGCTCCGGGTTTATCGAAACCGAGGCCTCACAGCCAACTTCACCCACCGGCGGCGAGCAGCATTCATCTGGCATTACTATCTTCAGTTACCACAAGTCCCCCCTCGATTACTCAAGATCTGTAGCGGCGCCCGCCGAAGCCAGTATGCTCTCTTCAAGCCGCGATTCTCCAGGAACTCTTTCATCGATTCTTTCGGGGGAGGGACTTTATGAAATGGAACACGAAGGATCGCGGCTCACATTTCCTCTATTCCGCTGGCAATTAGTTTTGTGAGAGATGGCGCGGTACCCGAAACGAAGCGGGAAGGGATCTGCAGAACCCTACCTGGTGGTTAAATTCCATCCCGCGCCTCCATCCATCGCGTCCGGCAGTCTCTCGAGCAATCACGTCACACGGGCTCACCCAGCAAACAACTAGCGCTACTGAAAGCCGCACACGCGAACCTATTTGGCGTCTCTTGCAGGAGATCCGGGCGAGGCGATTGGAAGCACTTTTTCCATTCCGGTGAGCCTGAACAATTCCTGAACTCGAGGGTTCACGCCGGTAATGTTCAGTCGAATCCCTTTGGTCTGACAACGGAGGTAATGGCTGGCCAACATGCCGAGGCCGGTCGAATCCATATATGGAACTCCATTCAGGTCAAAGGTGTGTGCCGGTGGGGGCTCATCGCCCGGCGCGGATTCGAAGATGTTGCGAAAGGCATCAGGAGATAGGGAGCTGTACATGTCCCGCGTGGTCAACGGCCCGGAGAATCGAAAGACCGTGCCGTGCGTTTCGCTTTTGCCGCGTTCGATGGTGAGTCTCGCGCTCTTCCATATCTGAGGTTCGATCGTTGGCATCGTATTTTCCCTCCGTTGAGAGTAGCTATGTGCAGGCGTTCTTTGTTGGAACGCCTGCGCATTACACCATGAGTGAAAGCGCTTTAGCTCGGCTGGGCAACGAACCGAAGATAAGGCTTGGGCGCCTTCCAGCCGCCGGGATATTTCTGTTTCGCTTCCTCGTCCGATACCGCCGGCACGATGATCACATCTTCGCCGTGCTTCCAGTTCACCGGTGTTGCCACCTTGTGTGTGGCCGTGAGCTGAATCGAATCGAGGACCCGCAAGACTTCGTCAAAGTTGCGTCCTGTGCTCATCGGGTAAACGAGCATCAGCTTGATCTTCTTGTCGGGGCCGATCAGAAACACGGTGCGCACGGTGGCATTGTTCGCCGCCGTGCGGCCGTCGGACGTGGTTCCCGCATCCGCCGGCAGCATGTCATAGAGTTTTGCGAGTTTGAGTTCCGGGTCGCCGATCATGGGGAAATTCACCCGGTGGCCTTGCGTCTCTTCGATGTCTGTTGCCCATTTTCCGTGACTGCTCACCGGGTCGACACTCAGCCCGACGATCTTGCAGTTTCGCTTGGCGAATTCGGGCTGCAACCCGGCCATGTAGCCAAGTTCGGTGGTGCAAACGGGAGTAAAGTCCTTTGGGTGGGAAAACAGAATGGCCCAGCCATTGCCAATCCATTCGTGGAAGTTGATCGCGCCCTGCGTGGTCTCAGCGGAAAAATCAGGGGCTTCGTCGTTAATTCGTAAGCTCATTTTTTGTCCCCTTTGGTGATGGAAGGTTGGTAATGCCAAATATCAGTGGGCAGCAGGAGGGAGGTTGGGGGGAGCGGCATCCCAGGCCGCGAGGCCACCTGCCATCTCGATCAAATGGGTGATTCCATATTGATGCAGGATGCTGGCGGCAATCGAAGACCGGTAGCCGCCCGCGCAATGGACGATAATCTGGCGGTTGCGTGGGATTTCCGCGATGCGCTCCTGCAACTGGTTGAGCGGCACATTGACGCTGCCGTCAATGTGCCTGGCCGTCCACTCGCGCAGATTCCTGACATCCAGCAACAGAGGCGGATCGGTGCTCGCCATCTCTTCTGCCACCATTGCGGCGGTTATCCGCTCAGTCTGCCACACCAGGTCCGGTCTGCCGGCGAGCGCTTGCATGCCCCCTTGCAGATAGCCTTTGACGTGATCGAAGCCGATCCGGCCCAGACGCACGGTAGCTTCATGCTCGCGTCCGGGCTCTGCGATGATCGCGATGGGCTTGGCGCGATCAAGGAGCGTGCCGGCCCAGGTGGCAAACTGCCCGCCGAGTCCGATGTTGATGCTGCCGGCGAGGTGTCCGTTGGCATATTCGGCGGCGTCACGGACGTCGATGATCTGAGCGCCCGCATCCCCCATCCGAAGCAGCTCGGCGAGATCGACGGGATGGAGAACCTGCTCGAGATTCTTGTCCAGGGTTGCGTGCTCACGAGTATTGAGGATGGCATCGTAGGTGAAGTACGGTGGAGCGTCGGGTTGGTCGGCCGTGACCAGGCGAATGAATTCGTCCTTTGACATCGGCTGCAGGGCATAATTCAAGCGCCGCTGATCTCCAAGGGAAGAGACGGTGTCCTTGGAAAGCTGCTTGCCGCAAAGAGAGCCGGCACCGTGCGCAGGGTAGACCAGGGTCTCGTCGGGAAGCGCCAGGAGTTTGCTGTGGAGTGAGTCGTAAAGGTGTGCGCCGAGGTCGCTCGCCGTCCACCCGAGCGAAGCGCGCAGGTCGGGGCGGCCAACATCACCGATGAACAAGCGTGTCGCCCGTAAGGACGGCGTAAGGTTTTGCCCGGTCTTTCCGGAGATCGAACACCAGGATCGAGATGGACTCGATGGTGTGGCCCGGGGTCTCGAGGACCTGTAGGCGCAGACCCGGGAAGTCGAGCGTATCGCCGTCCCGCATGGCTACGAAGGCGTATTCCGCCTGTGCGCGGGAACCCAGATGGATGGTCGCGCCGCAACGGTCGCGCAGTTCCAGATGGCCGGCGACGAAGTCGGCGTGGAAATGGGTCAGGAATACGTGGCGGACCTGAAGGCCGAATTGCTCGGCGTCGGCCAGGTACTGCTGAATGTCGCGCTGAGGGTCGACGATGATAGCGGTCGAACTGGCCTCGTCTCCAAGCAGATAAGACGCGTGGGCCAGGCATCCCAGGTAGTACTGTTTCAGAATCATAGATTCTCCATTGGTCTACCGCGTTGCGCTCATGTGCGATCAATCGTCCCTTCGGATTTGTCAGTCCCTGCGGAAAATACGCTTAGCAAACTCGTCACCTCGAGTAGGTTGTCTTTGAGCACATACCCACATGCGCCTGCATGCCGGGCGCTTTCACGGATAGCGGCGTCGTCATAGTCGGAAACAAGAACAATCCTCGCCCCCGGATCCATTCCCTTGATCTGCCTGCATGCTGCAATTCCGTCCTGGTCTTTCCTCCCGATGTCCATAATCACGAGATCTGGCCGGCTGGCCGCATAAGCTACGATTGCGTCAGAGCTACCGGCGCACTCTTGGATCCAGGTCCCGGGCGACGCCACCAACTGCCGGATGAAGCCACGTACGGCGCTATTCTGTTCAACCAATAGGACCTTCATCGCCGAGAGATCCCCATGGCTCGAACGTTAAGCTCTGTGGCTGCAAAAGGAAATAGCAGCAAACACACAATTCGTCCGTGTACTACCGCACGGGTATTCCGGACTATTTAAGTTAAGGCCACAGGATTTCCTGTCCAGCTAAGCGGCTTTGGCACACCGGCGGTTGTTTGAGGGAAGGGCGCACCGCAGGTCCCCGTTCGACTTCGCTCAGGGCAGGCTCTCGGCTTCGCTCGGGATGACAAAGGGAGGCTGGTGGCTGGGCCGGAGAAGCGCTAACAAGAAAAAGCAATAGGTACGCGAACAACGCCGTTCGGCACGCAAATCTTCGAAAGGTGCGGCACATACGCTTCGCTTTCTCTTTGAGCCTATGTGGGATTACATCCTGCACTGAGCGCAGGCGGGTTTTTCCGTTCAGCCTGGATTCGATTCTACCTAAGCATCGGGAAGGTCCAATCTAGCAATGATTACCGCAATGATTTATTGTTTTCCCATTATCCCTTCACGACCCGAATCGTCAAAGGTTTATTAAGCAGTAACCGACGTAAGGGAGCACCGATTTGGTCGCAGGCAAAATCCTTTTGGCGCTGGTTTCACTGCCATTCGTCCCGCTCCCAACGGCAGTTGGCCAGACTCCAAACTCACAGAGCCCGACCGGCTCCGATCTCACCGCACAAACCTCTTTGGTCATCGTTCCCGCGCTCGTGCGCAGCAAATCAGGACAGCCGGTCTTTAACCTCAATGCCTCTGACTTCGCGCTCACCGATGACGGCATTCCGCAAAAGTTCACCCTGGAGCAGGACACGGGCGGCGAGCCGCTCGCATTGGTGGTCGTAGTAGAAGTCGGCGGAAGAGCATGCTGTGGCTAGCCTACGATTCATTTTCTGAGCAGTTCGCTGTTCGTTGCATGCCATTCATAACACCGCGGCGAACAATATCGGCATAACGACTTTCGGGGAGACAGCCGATTCGATCGGCGGCCAAAGCATAGAATCTTCTGGCATCTTTCAGGTTGCCGAGGTCCTCATGAGACTTTCCCATATTCAAATACAGTGAGGGGTAAAATTCCTGAACGCGGTCGTCCCCGACTGCGTCAGCATTTGTTAGCGATTCCTGATTCCAGTGAAGTGCCCTTTCAGGCGTGGTCTGGTGCCTCGCGACATAGTGAGCAGCAATCGTTCTCTCAAATGCATCCTTAGTCTGATCCCATGCAAGCATGAAGAGCCGCAATGCCTCCTCGTGCCGGCCCTCTAGCTCTCTCTCCATGCCCTCGACACAATACCGTACGACTCGATTCTGTGGATCGATCGTATTCGCCAAGATCCCTCCCGTTATGGTGTAAGATCCACCCACCCCGTGACCTTGCCATCACTTAGAAGCGACGCAGGGGACCAGCTTTCGGCTTTGGTGACGAAAACTCTAATGCCGGACCAATGAGCAATCTCTAGGCGGTCATGCTAGCTCAATTGCTAGCAACGGATTTCGGCAAGAGCTTCTGCGCTTGAATCCAGCGATTCGTGCGGGCGTCGAGCAAGTCGAGCGGGAGAACGCCCCCGTTCAGCATCTCGTCGTGGAAGGTGCGGATGTCGAACTTTGGACCCAGTTCCTTCCGAGCGCGTTCGCGGAGTTCGACGAACTTGAGCTGCCCGATCTTGTAACTAAGGGCCTGTGCCGGCCAGGCAATGTAGCGGTCTGTTTCGGTCTGGATCTCGGGCTCGTCGAGGGTGCCGGATTTGCGGAAGAAGTCGACCACCTGATCGCGAGTCCAGCCCTCGGAGTGGATGCCCGTATCGACGACCAGGCGCACCGCGCGAAAGCGCTCGCTCTTGAGGCGGCCCCAGTCCGAGACTGGATCCTGGTAGAAGCCAACCTCTTTGCCCAGTTGCTCGGCATATAGCGCCCAACCCTCACCATAGCCGGAATTAAAACTGTGTTGACGGAATTTGGGCAGGTCTGTCATCTGCTGCGCAACGGAGTGCTGCATGTGATGGCCGGGGATGCCCTCGTGATAGGCGGTCGCTTCGTCATCAATGAGGCTGCGATGCGGAAAGTCGTAGGTGGCGACGACGACCCGGCCGGGCCGTTTGCCGTCAGGAGTCCCGATTTGATAGTGCGTCGCGTTTGCCGACTGGAAGGCTGGAATCCCCTCTACTGTAACGGGTGAGCCGGGAATATAGGTAAAGAGCTGTGGCAGTTTGGCCTGCATCTGCCCGAGGTACTTACGATAGTCATCGAGGATCTGCTCGGCTGAGGTAGGAATGTACTTAGGATTCTTCTCCAGGGACGCGTTGAAAGAAGCAAGATCGGAGAATCCTTCCTGGTGAGCGATGGCGAGCATTTCGGCTCCGATACGGTCCATCTCGCGCAGTCCAAGCTGGTGAATTTCGTCGGGAGTGAGATTGCTCACAGTGGTGCTTCCGTGGATGTCGTTCAGATAACGGCGTTCGCCGCCAGGAAGGGACGTCACGGCGAGGATGGTGCGACCGTGGGGAGCATACTCGGTGGCAATAAAGCCGGCGAATGCCTTGTAGGCAGGCAGCACCTCATTATTGGCGGCGTCGGTAATCTGTTGGGTGAGGCGTTGCTGGTCTGCGGCGGAGATGCTGCTGGGGAACTTCTTGGTTGGCGTAAGAAAGGGATCGGCCGCGATGACGCCATCGCACTGCGCGGGAACCTTTTCAAGCAGGAACCGGACAGGCATGAGGTTGTCCTTCATACCGGCGCGGAGAACCTCTTCGGTCTGGGTGAAGACGCGTGGGATCTGATGAAGACGAGCGATGTAGTCCTGATACCGTTTCACCGAGTCGAAGGGAACAGCGAGAGGTAAGTCGGCGAGGCTGACGTGAGGGCCGCTCATCTGGCTTACAGGCATCTCGTATTCCTTGAAGCCGTAGTTGTCGATGCGCTGCTGGAGCGTGCGCATCATGACGTCGTGGGAGAGTGCATCCTGCTCTGGAAATCCGGTCGTCGGAATGGCATTCAGACGCGCGAGAAAGGCCTCGTCTCTGGTCTGCTGGTTCTCGATTGCCGCGAGGGAGCGGTCGTCCAGCTGGTCGTTGTAGCGATAGTCTCCAAAGGCGGTGGCAAGCTGAGGGTGGGCCTTCAGGTCGGACTGATACTGCTCTTCAAAGAGCGCGTTCTGCGCGGCGATTCGGGACTCGACAGAAGTTGGCGTGGATGCGAGAACGTGGAAAAGACCACTGAGAACGGAGGCGGCGAGGAAGAGGGCCCACGTCTTGGCACTCATGCCGACAACATTACCACAGTTGATCGTGGAGGATAAGCCAATCGCTAATCGGGCGAACTCTCTACAGGGCCAAGAGTAACGTGAGCTCTCGGATGGAGCGCAAGGACGAACCAGCGAAGTGCCTGTGAAACGGGATTATAGGTAAATTGCCAGCGTCGTCCCCGCCGGTAGGGAAGTTACATACCGAAAACGAGACTTTGCAGGCACAATCGCTCAGCATGGAAATCTGCGTCTCCCGAAAGCGGGATTTCCGGTAACTTCGGCCCACCCGACTGGGGTCACCGCAACTTATCGGAAACCAGACTTTCAGGCACTGTGCGGGATCACTTCCGGCTGGCGGGTCATCCAACCGCAACCGGAAACCCGGAAAGCGATTCGGCTTTGATTTGTTGAGCGCATCGGCGATTGGCGTCGGGAGTGAGCAGCCGTGAGCGATCCTCCGCTCCTCCCTCGACCGTGTTAGCCGCGCCTCGAAGCTCGTCCTACGGTTTCCACTTGACATCAAAGTGAAGACTATGTTCACTTGAATGCCAAGTGAGGAGAATGCCCATCCAGATCCTGCAAGGCAGTCTCGACCTCATGATCCTCCGCACCCTTGCTGCCATGGGTCCGCAGCATGCCTATGGCATCGCCAACAGGCTCCAGCAGGTCTCGGAGGACGCCTTGATTCTTAACCAGGGCACCATCTATCCGGCTCTTGTCCGGATTGAGCAGCGCGGCTGGACCCGCGGGTCATCCCGCGGCTCGCGGGGCAAGACGGAAAACAGTCGCGAAGCGAAGTATTACACCATCACCAGGGCGGGGCTGAAGGCGCTCAACGAAGAAACCGAACGCTGGCGCCAGATGGCCGGCGTGGTTGAAAAGCTTCTCGCGGAGGAACAGTAACCATGGCGCATTTGAGAAGAATCATCGCCAAGCTCCGCAATCTCCTCGCCAACAAGCGTGCCGAAGAGGACCTTGCGCGCGAAGTCGAATCGCACCTCACCCTCCTCGCCGACGACTTCGAACGCCGCGGCATGTCGCGGGAAGAAGCACAGCTGGCCGCGCGACGCGCTTACGGCGGCGTGGAGCAGGCAAAACAGGCACATCGCGACGAGCGCTCCCTGTTGTGGATCGAACAGACCGTGCAGGACCTGCGCTATGGCCTGCGCACGTTGAGCAAGAGCCCCGGCTTCACCATAACCGCAGTGCTCACGCTCGCCCTCGGCATCGGCGCGTGCACTGCCATCTTCAGCCTGGTGAATGCGGTGCTCATCCGCTCCTTGCCTTACGGGGATCCGAGCCGGCTCGTCTATCTTTACACGCCCATTTCGCAGTTCAGACTTCCGGACGAAGTCTTCGGCCCCGCATACGCCGATTTCTACGACCTCAAGCGCGACAGTCATTCCTTTCAGGACATGACTGCCTTCAGTCAGTCCGTCTTCAGTCTGGCTTCGCAGGGCGCGTCGGAACGCGTCAGCGCGGCGCGTGTTGATGGCGATTTCTTTCGAACTTTCCAATCCGCTCCCGAACTCGGCAGGGAGATAACTCCCGATGACAACCAGATGGGCCACGAAAAAGTCGCCGTCATCAGCCATGCGCTCTGGCAGTCCATGTTCGGCTCGGCCGCTGATGTTCTCCATCGCTCGCTGTTGCTCGACGGCAAGAATTACCAAATCGTCGGCGTCATGCCGCAGGGCTTCGAATATCCGCATAGTACCGATTTAGCCTACGGAGAATCTCAATACAAGACAACGCAGGTCTGGATCCCGCTGGCCCTTACTCCACAGCAAATGGCCGATAGAGACAATTCGCGCGGAAATGCCGTTGCCCGCCTCAAGCCCGGCGTCTCCATCGCCCAGGCGCAGGCGGAGATGGCCGGTATCATGACGCGGCTCGACAAGCTCCACCCCGAGGCGCACGGCTGGAGTGCTTCTGTGAAGAACTTCGTTGACAGCACCGTTGGCCACGTGCGTTCTCTCTTGTGGCTGCTGCTTTGCGCCGTATCCATTGTGCTATTGATCGCCTGCGGAAATGCCGCCAATCTTCTGCTGGCCCGTGCCGCGAGCCGCATGCGCGAGTTGGGCGTACGCGTCGCGCTCGGGGCAGGACGCAGCCGTATTGCCCGCCAACTGCTCACCGAGGCGCTCCTTATCGGCGTTGCTGGGGGAGCGATCGGCGTCGGTCTGGCGTTCGCCTTTCTGCGCCTGCTGCCGCTCCTCGATCCCGGCAATATTCCGCGCCTCCGCGAAGCCTCTCTGGATACGCGCGTCCTGCTCTTCACCGTCGCCGTGTCTCTGCTGACCAGCGTACTCACCGGCATTCTGCCCGCACTGGCTGCGTCGCGAAGCAATCTGACGGACTTTCTCGCCACAACCGGCAGCCGCAGCGTGGCCGGCGCGCATACACGCCTGCAAAGCGGTCTCATCGTCGTCGAATCCGCGCTGGTCGTCGTCCTGCTGGCCTCGGCAGGCCTCTTCCTTCGCAGTTACATCAACGTCGAATCGGTCGACACTGGATTCTCGCAATCCACCGTCACTCTGAACATCGGGCTCGATCCGCGGTATAGCCCCCCGCAGGCCGTTGAATTCTTCCGAAGTCTCTTCGCGAGGCTGCAAGCGTTGCCCGGCGTAGAAACAGTTGGAGCCGTCAGCAGCCTGCCCCTCAGTAACTCCGAAGACCTAAGAATGTTCGCGGTGGATGGCTATCCAAACCAAAAAAGTCAATTGGCTGAAGCGAGCTGGGCGACGCCCAATTATTTTTCAGCGATGAGGATTCCACTTATCGCCGGGCGGCTATTCACCGCCGACGAGAAACCCGGGTCGCATACCATCATCATCAATGAGAGTTTCGCCAGAAAGTACTTTGCCGGTCGCAACCCCATCGGTGGCCGCGTCAGCAGACAGGATGATCACACTCGATGGAGCACCGTTATCGGTGTCATTGGCGACGTGCGCCTCACCAGCCTGGAAGAACCCGCCGCGCCGCAAATCTATCATCCCGACATGGAGTTCGGAGGTGGATACATCGCCGTCCGCTCCACGCTTCCGGCAAGAGCTCTCGCAGCCACCATTCGCACCATTCTTCATTCCCTCGACCCCAATCTCGCCGCCGGCGACATTCAAAGCATGGGCGAACTGGAGTCTCAGGCCAGTGCGCGGCGGCGCTTTCAGACCTCGCTGCTCACTGTCTTCGCTGCCATCGCATTGTTCCTCGCGCTGGTCGGTCTTTATGGCCTCATGGCTTACTCCGTCAGCCGCCGCACCCGCGAAGTGGGTATCCGCATGGCCCTCGGCGCGCAGCGGACGGACGTGATGCTGCTTGTGCTAAAGAAGGCCGCGCTCCTGCTTGCGCTGGGTCTCATCTCCGGACTCGTTGTCTCGTGGTTCGCCACGCGCGTCATTCAGGCATTTCTCTTTGGTATCGGCCGGCATGACCCAATTACAATCCTGTCCGTCTGTGCTTTGCTCGCGGTCTCGGGCTTGATCGCGGCCATTATTCCCGCTCGTCGCGCCGCCTCCATCGTTCCCATGCAAGCACTTCGGATGGAGTAGGAATCGCCCTGCACGGGTGCCTTAGCGAATCGTGGGATCCTGTAGTTCCGGAAAAACGTTGGATCTCGCCTGGGCTCTAGAATCCCCTCAGGGCCAGAGAAAGTTACCTGTAAGACTTTGCAGGCAGTTCACGGAAGGTGTTTTCAATCGGCCGTGATACAGCCGAAACCGTGAATTGCTTCTCGTAAGTGCTCAATGAGAGGAGACGTTGGCGGAGATGCATCGCGCAGCCTACAGGAGACATTCTGATTTCATGTCTCAGATCGATTGGCTACCTTCTCCCTGGAGCTGCCGGATAACTCTGTAAAGACGACCTCGTTATCGACCTCGCTGCTAATTTGGCGAGGGCTCTTCGATATGATCGATTACGAGGACGCCAACGGGCCCGGTTGTCGGTTCCAGCTCCAGGCCGAGCTGGTCCCTCAGGGCCTCCACAAACGGCGGACCACCGTATCGCCGGATAAAGTCGCTGGTGTGGTTTGATCCGGTCTCGGTTAGGTATCCGGAGTTATCAACGGTATAGTCCGGCTCCGTTTGCGGCGTGAACTCGATGGCGAAATCATACTCTCCGGTGAGTCCCGTCCGATCCAGTATTGGACGATCCACGCCGGAATTCTCTTGAGTCAGCGCGTTCGCAATCTGGGCCATCGCTACATTCCGTGCGCCCATGCGTACGTGGCCATCTGTTCTTGCTTGTAGCCCAAAGATCCCGCCGCAAATGGCGGGGAACCCGTCGGCAAGCTGGTCCGAGGGCACAGGCGGGGCAGGGCATGATGCATTCTCCGGATGCGGCTGGAGCTGTGGCCCGCTCTTTCCGGAGTTCAACAGAACGAGTGCGAACACAGGGACTTGCTGGGTCTCAAAATGAACGGCCAGCTTAAAGCGATCCGCAAGCAGAGACTGCATCATCAATCGCTTCTGGTCTTTGGTCGCATGGCCCGCTCGGCGCGTCTCAATATCGAACCGCTCAGCGGTGGCCCACTTCGGCAACTGGGCGCGCAGAGACTGTCGTTGGCTAGGCGTAAGCCAAAGCTTGTACGCGAACTCAATATAATCGGACACCAGGTAACCGATTTCCCCGAAGCCGCTCCCATCGTTATCCAAAGGGCCCATGGGACCGGTGCCCCACGGCCAAGGCACGCCGGCCTTGCTTTGCGTGATGGAATCAGAGTCGAAGGTCATCCTGCCCCCGGCTGCCTCCTCCCAATCGGGCGCGGATGACTGCGCGCGAACCTGCATGGTGTTCACTAGACCAAGCAACAAAGGTCCCCCAACCACTGCTAGGCCGGCACTAGCCAGCAGCAGTTTCCTGCTTAAACTGAGCTTGTACCCCAGGCGCTGCGTCATGATGTAGACGATGCGTTTCTTCATATCGGCCCCGGAGATACCGGGGATTGCCGGTCATCGGACAGATAGAATTATAGAATCGCTGCATGGAGATTACCTCCTCGGTGTTGCAACTTTGGGCCGGAGCGTCGCAAATTCTCGATCACGCTTCTGGCGGGCGTTGGAGAAGAATTGCTTCGTTCGCCAGACGAACAGAGACATCGAGCGAGCCCGGATCGCACCAGTCGATGCGATCGTGAGCGCGGATGATTCCTCCAACGACGATTCTACAGTTGAGCCCCGAACGGTTCAGCAGCGCCTTGAACACCTTTTTGCCGATCAGATTTTCGAGATAAAGGCACGGCACGTTGAGCCGCCCGCCATACAACACGCAGTCGCCGATACGAAAGTATTGCCCCACGAGATGGCTGAGCGGCACACCGCGCGTCGTCAAGTTTCGCCTATGTTCGTGGGGCGCAAGCTCGACGTCGCGGTCGCGAGCAAGCGCTTCCAGCACCTCGGCTTCAATCAGCGTCGCCTGACGATCGATGTGGTGGTTCTTCGAGTAGGTCCCAAGCCTCATCGCGTAACGGTCGCCCTCCAGACCGATGCCGGCGACCAAGCGTACCTCGGAGAGCGCAACCATCGGTGCCGACGCTTTCGGTGCGACGTGGATGTTCAGCAACTCACCTTGCCAATGCATACGGTAATCATCGCACTGGTGTATAGCCCGCACAATTCCTAATGCAGCAGTGCCGGCCGGTCATCGAGCCGTCCAATTCTGACTTCTAGGTACTGGAACCCTAAAACACCAGCTTGAGTGAAAGTTGAATCGCCCGCGGGCCACCCTGGTTGTAAAGAGCACCAGAGTTGCCGAAACTCTGGTCGAGCATCTTGGTGGACTGACCGAAGAGCAGGTCAGATAACGACGGGTCGATATACCCGAAATTGGGATGATTGAACACGTTGAACGTCTCCGCCTTGATCTGCATATTCAATCGTTCAGGCAGCCGGACGCTTTGCTGCACTGCGAAGTTTCCCTGCACCGCGGGGAAACCTCGAACAAAATTCCGCGGCGCATTTCCCTGTGCGGCGCCCACCGGCAACACGAAGGCAGGATCAGCGATATTCTGGCCACCATTGAACATCCGGCCTCCGGGTAGCTGCGGGTCATGCAAGTAAAGGGGAATGCCGGGAACCAGATCTACACCGCTGTAGTAAGGCCTTCCGGTAACAGGGTCAAAAAAGAAATTACCCAATAGATCGACTGGAAAGCCCGTTCGTGCAATAAGCCGTCCATCCGCTTCCCAGCCTTCCAATATTCTTCTAAAGCTTAGAAAGCGGTGTTGCGCGGGCGCTGACCCCCACGAAGCCGCTGCCTCCAGATTCTGGCGCACATCAAGATCGGAATTTCCGCGTATCAGCGGGTATGCAGGGTCCGTCGAACCGTAGTCTAACGCGTGAGCCCACGTGTAGGATGCCAGCACCTCAATCCCAGGAGACAACGATCGCTGGAACTTCGCCTGCAGCGATTCAAAGCTCGAGGTAACGCCGGAAGGGTAGTAAAACACGTCTCCAAAATTTGGATTCAGCGCGCTGACGTTTCTCCGCTGTTCTTGTAGTAGCCGGCGCCCAGCGGCACCGACATACGAAACGGTGATGGCTTGATTCCTGCCCAAGGCTTGTTCTACGCCAACATTCCATTGCCAGCTGTACGGCAGTTGCAGGTGCGGAGAAAATGCAAACGCCTGCTGGTTCGTATAGGGCGCCATTACCGCAGTCGAGAAGTCAATTTGAGATGGGCTCGCCGGTACGGGCGCACCCAGGAAATAATTAGATGTTGAGAAGCCGATCCCGTTGAAGGCTCTGAGTGCCGGCTGCGTTCCTGTGTCGAAGAACACTCCACCCCCAGCACGAACGATGAGTTCTCTGCCAGGCTCATCCCTAGCGGCCCAGGCTGCTCCAAGGCGAGGAGCGAGATTAAGCCAACTCGTGTGCCAGAGAGCCGTACCTCGGGGCGCCAGTCGCAAGGTGGCAGGAGCAGCCACATCTCCTAGAACCGTATACGCATCCTGTCCATGCTGCCCTCTCGGGGCGGGGCTCAGATCCCATCGCACGCCCACCGATAAACTTAGCGTTTGCGAGATCTTCCATTCGTCTTCTGCGAAAGCTGAAAACTCATTGAACACTGGCTTTGCAGGAGTACTTTTGGTAATCACGAGGTCAGAGGCCGAATTCTCAACCATCGAATCCCGGGTAAAGAAGTCGGCCAGAACCGACAACGCCGGAGGGGTTATACGGGCGGCTATGTGTTGCTCATCGATGCCGAATTTAAGCAGATGGTTCCCCATCTGAACGCTGTATGTATCCCGGAAATTCCACTGGTTGAGTAAGCTGGCGGTTTGATTAGTGTTGCTGTCACTATCGCCAATGCCAGTGATGTGGATGTAGGCGTCCGCGCTGGCCGAGCCATAGGAGGCAGGGATACCGAGCGCGGTATTTAAGTCGCCTACGGGCAGAAGGTAAGTGTGGCCCCCGTTATTGGAGAAAATATTTTCCGGGTTCGTGCTTGCACTTGTGTCATTTCTGGCATAGCCCATCCTGAATTCATTAGCGCGATTCGCGGCGAACTGGTTGGTTGTTCCGTAGGTGAATGTCTGAGTACCGGCTCTGTAAGTTGTCACCGAATAGAGTTGGTTGGCCAGGCCATCGCTTGGGGTATTTCCATAACGAAAGAACGTGGAGAATTTGGGGGAGAAGCTGTGGTCCACGCGAATACTCGATGAATTCACATGCGCTGGGAACGCAACGCCGTTGACCGTGGCATAGCCCAGCCCTGGCGGATTGTCGGTTGCACCGGGGTTGCCCAACGGAAAGGTGGCAAGTACAGCCGCAATCCCGGCTGGAACCCCGGGACAAACCGAAGCATCGTTGCCGTAACAAAACGTAGGGCCAAATGGATAGGTCTGTGGCGTTTGTTGATCCACGTAGAGACCTTCAAACGAGAGGAAGAGAAAACTCCGGTCGCGGCCGTCATATATCTTGGGCAGGACGATCGGCGCTCCCAGGGTCGCTCCGACATCGTCCTGTTTGTATAACGCCGGGGTATATTCGCTATATGCCTTACCCCCGTTGACGTTAACCCTGGTAGTCGAAAACCAATCAGAAGCATCGAGAAGATTGCTGCGAAAGTAGTCGTAGAGGCTGCCATGGACCTGGTTCTCTCCCGAGCGGGTCAAAAAAGTAAATTGCCCCCCGGGTGTTCGGCCATACTCGGCCGAGTAGGTTGAACTGAGAACGCGGAACTCCTGCAGGGCGTCTACGGATATCAGGCTTTGCGTTGTGCCCAGCGCTGTTGAACCCGCGATCGATCCACTTGACCCGGTGTGCGGCGCGCCGGAGGTAAATCCCGGCTGAATGTTCGCGGAGACACCATCGACGAAAAACGAGTTGGATTCTGTTCGCTCTCCATTGACGCTGAAATCTCCTTGCGTTTGCGAGCCGCCTTGGGTCGCAGCCTGGGGGCTCTGCGTGACAATGCCGGGCGTTGCCAGGACAAGGTCCTGAAGTGTTCTTCCGTTCAAGGGGATGGTAGAAATCAACTTGCGATTTATGAGAGTACTGACCGACGCATCCGACCTATTTAGAGTAAGCTCGCTGGCGTCGACATTCACGGTTTCTGTTACCGCGCCAACCTTCATACGAATCAGTAGATTCCTGGTGTCGCCGGCGTCAAGCTTGATTCCATTCACCTGTGTGGTGGCAAAGCCGTCGCGCTCTATCTGCAGGGTATAAGCACCGGGGATGACGCCAGGCAACAGGAACCCACCCGCCTGGTTGGTTGCCGAGTCATTTTCTGTTCCCGTTTGTGTGTTGATGAGCTTCAGCTTCGCATCGGTGATTCCGGCCTTCGAGGAGTCCTGAACAACGCCCACGACCGTGGCTGCACTGAACTGGCCCCGAGCACGGAGGGCCATGCATGAAAGAAGCAGCACGAAAACCTTGACCCTGTAGATACGGCGAGAAATAACCATGTTTCTAATATTCACCGGGTTTGAGTCGCGATTTTCTTGCCACCTGCCGAGCTGCCCAGTCTTGCGGCGAACTCTGCAACTTCCTCGGCTTGCCGTAAGGGAATCGTATCCATAATTGTTCTTAACGATGCATTGAGGTTTTCCTGGCTCGCGGCTCTTCCGCTCGATGTAAAGAACTCCCCCACCTGCCCATTCAGTTCGCGAACTTGGCGCAGGAGCAGACCCGATCTTTTGGCAAATTGTGTGGGGTCATCTATACCCATTTCTTCCGTTTTCGGAGCGCTGGACCCCGCGGACATAGACGATATCTCAGCCAGTTGATCATGCAGCGTGCGGAGTTCGGCAGCCAGTTCCGTCGCATGGCGGTTCACCATCTCCGCCCATTCCTTCCGGGTGTTCAGGCTTACCGCGCGCATCTCCCTGGCAGAGAGCGAACTTCCCAGTCTGTCCACGGCATATGCATGTTGCAGCGCAAGCTGAGCGTGCTGCAGCGCGTCTTTTGAAAATTGAGCAACTGCAGCGTCCAACGGTTGACCAGAGAGGCCTCTCGCCTGAAAATAGCCCCGGATCCGCAGGTCTCCCGCAAATCCTGGCTGCGTCACGTCATATGCATCCACCGGGGTGGACCGGTTCGACCCTGGAAAGAGGAACCTTGATCTCGCGCGAGGATACAAGTCTCAAATCAAGCAGTTGGTGGCCTGCTAGATCGCGCAGGCGATTATCGATTGCCTGCTTGAGCCCCTCGGCTGCAACCGTACCTGAAACGCGGATACGGCCATCCGGGGTCCTGAGCACCTCAATCGGTATACCGGTATCGGCGCCTAAGGAGTGAAGCTGGTACAACACCGCAATCTCAAGCTCGGCTAGCCGAGCGTCGCTCTCACCGATAAGGTTGTGCGGCCGGCCTGAGAGCGATCGCCGATCTCTCCCATGCAGCGGCAGCAGTTCGCTCTCCGGGTTGAAGACCGAATCCGGTACCGACCTCGCAGGTTTACGTTCATACGTTGCCTGAACAAAACGAACCTCGTGGATGTCCTCGCCACTTCGCACACGCATGATCTGGCGGACCGGTTCGAAGTGGCGATCGAGTATCAGCGTTGCAGAAATCAATTGCGGGTACGCGGCACTTGGGCCGATCCTGGTCAGCTCATACCCGCCGTCGATGACGCGAACCCGCGGTGCGCCATCTTCCAAGGCTGCAAACGACTTCGCAGAAAGATCCTGATCCCAGAGAAGATCGATCGAAGACTGCTCTGTATCAGGCTCCCCGCGGCCCTCCCTGCGGGAGCTGGGTTTGCCCTCTCCATTCTTCCACTCGGCTGCGATCAAATGGTGTTGCGCATCATAGAGCCGCCGGACGTATCTGCCACCGTCACCGTCTTTCCACAGATCCACCGTTCCCTGCTGAAGAACCACCCCGTCGGTAGCACTCTCCTCAATGTGTACTACCTGGTGCTCTGTTTCTCCCCGCAGCATCGTACTTTGCGTTGTGATGGCCTTATTCAATATCCCTGCCGCATCGATTGGCGCGGACGCGGGGTGATAAGCCAGGTAGCTTGCACTGCCGATCAAGATGGCAATTGCCAGTCCCCAAGCAACCGAAGGGTGAGGAATCATCGCACGCAGAGGGCGAACGAATCGTGCAAAGTTCGCCCGTGGCGCACTGAGGAAATCAGACCAGCGTTGCCGCTCTCGCTTCTCTAATGGAAGCTCTTCTGCATCTTCCTCCAGGCCTACACTCGCCAAGGCAGGGTCGAGGTAGGTGACTTCGCTGTACAGTCCAAGGCCGTCGAAGCTGATGCTCAACTCAAGCCATCGTCCGTCGCTGAGCGCCACCCGTTGGGTGCGCACTGCTAAACCCTCTGGCGGAGGTTCGCCAACGGCGAGAAGCGCTAAGCGCAAGTGCTGTTCGCTGAACACTTCAACGAATTGAGCCTTCTCTGGGTGCTCTATCCGCGCCGACAGCCTATTGTGCTCCGATCGGACATCATGGTTCGCGATCACGACGCCATTCAGAGCGATCGATAAGTTCCCCGGCCGGTGTTCGTGGATCCGAGCCCACTTTCTATGCACCGATTGCATCATGCGCTCGAAGCTCCCAGCAGCCACACTCGGTGCTTCGCCGCCGGTCTCGGAAGAAAACCCAAACACATCCAGGGGCTCACGATCCTTTAGGGTCGGCCGCTTTGAATCGTGATCGATCACCAACAGACAGCGCTCGCAGCTCACAATGTGCGCCAGCAACGGGCAGGAAATCGGGGTGGGTGTGGAGGAACGGTAATGTGCGAGGAGCTCTTCGAGAAGGAGGCATTCGGAATGACGCGCCTGCAGAATCGTCTGCCGTAGTTCCCTGAAAAGATCCGCTGTAGGCAGCAGCGTCCAGGACAGAGCAGGCGCTGGAGGAGCGTTGCGGTCCACTGCTCGTAGCTTTCCAGGGTCCGCGAGATAAGAGACTACCTCGCTGCGCGCAACTTTCAGCTTGTTGTAGATTGCAGAAATCGGCAGCCGCGCCAAGCTAGCTATTTCTTGCCTGCCGTACCCATGAAAAAAGTGAAGAATAAAATAGCTGGCGCTCTTTGACGATTCCTTGCGCCACACTGCGTAGGTGCAGATGCGGCGAAGATCGTTCTGTCTTTGCACCGGATCCCCTGCCGGTTGGCTCGAAATTGCCAAAGCAAACGAATCGAAATCCTCAACGCGGACCAGACGGAGCGCTTCGCGTGACGCACGTGCCAGGCTCGAAAGATAGATGTGGCGAAGGCAGGTATACAGGTACCCGTCCAGGTTGCCGACCCCGCTCAGATCCGGTTTCACGGCGGTGACGTAAAGGCAGAACTCCTGCACGATCTCTTCGGCTTTGCCTCTATCCCCACGGACCAGTCCGATTGCCCACTGCAGCAGGCGCGCGTAGTGGGTAGCCAGAAGCTGGTCAGCCTCGACTGTCTCGGCCGGCGGACGCCATTTTAGATTGCGTTGTTCCATTCACCCCTAAAGAGCAGATTCTCCGCCTAATCTACCCTGGCCCTGCAGGAATTTTGTCCTGCACCAACGTCACCGCCCAAGGTCTTCCCTGGACACCGGTCTCCCGCTTTCTGGTCGCAAGCTTCACTAGTATCTCCCGCCCGGCGTGGATCCTGAGGAGAGAAATTTGCCGGATCGCAGGGTAGATTGAGAAGCAAGGTCTTCTCATTGAGAGTGAGCCATTTGTGTGAGGAGATCTCTCTTGGACCTGATGCTATTGCGGAAGAACAACATGCTGGAAGAGTACGGCCCTCAGGCTGCGCAGCCATCGCCTGGTATCACGAGGCCCTTGGGCCCTGAGGCACGCCTTTCCGGGGTTCCGGGCAAGAAAGAAGGCTCCCTGCCGGATGGCGTATCGATTCTTCCTCGTTCGCTACGTTCTGGAAGGTTCTACCGTGCCTTCATAGAGTTTTTCTGCAGCTCGCTAGCGTCCTTTTATACGAGCGGATATGTCTTTAAGCGCCGACGTCGTTCTCTTGAGCCTTCCAATGGCCCTGGCCCTCGGTGCCGGGGTTGCGGTGGCAGAAGGGAACTGGCTTCCTCTGAACGGAATCAGCCTCGGCAAACTGGCAAACGTATCAGACCAATGCCAACGCTCTGTACAAATTGTCACCGCTTCGTCGAGCAGATGAGACAAGACACCAGGATCATGGCAGTCTTCATCTTCAGCCTGGGGAACGAGACAAAATACTATGCGGGATTTCAGAATTCCTCTTCTTAAGACCGGTGTCTTGGGAACCAGATATCTACCGATGCAATTTGCAATCAGCCTTCGCAAAATTGCGCGGGGCATGCGGCTGGCGCTGCGCGACCTTGCCCCGGCGGGTCCGCCAGAGGCACCTCCGCCGCTCCATTTTCTTGACACGCCGAGCGGCGACACGCGCAACTGGTCCCGGGTCGGATGCAGCTTATACAGCATCACGGTTGCGAACTACGCTAGTTCTGAATGCGGCCGGGACTTAGATGATGCGCAAAAGCGTTGTTACCGACGCTAGGAATGGCCGACGGCGGCCTAAAGTGGCCCAGGGCTAACCCCAGCATGCAGATCGCGCTGAAACCAAAGTAAGAGCCCAGCCAGTGGAAGGTCTGAGCGGATGGACTCGGTTCGAGTCTGATCCACCCAAACACGAAGCCAAGGAACACTCCGGCGAAACCAACCGAGAGCACTCCTGCCGCAGCCAGCAGCCATTCGTCAACTCGATGTCCACGCAACGTTTGTGCGGCTACGAATTCATATAGGCCGATGCTCACCGCCATCACGACGATCACAAGCGCTATGGATCGAAAGCTGATTGGTCTGCTCGCTCCGAGAGCAACCATGATTCCCAGCGCGCAGCACGCCAGGCCGTTCAACACCAGAAGCCAGGAGTTGGCCGCTCGTGCATTCCAGATGCCGGTCGCAACGGTGCAAACGCCGGCCCCCAGCGCCACGAGGCCCAGCTCTTCGATGGAGCTTCTGCTATGCGCAAATGTACGTAGCGGCAGAAACCCATCCGGGCTCCAAATGAACAAGATCATGAAGGAGAACGTCGCATAAAACAAGCTGCACAACACCAGCAGCGGCCAGCGTTTGCTCAGGTTTTGACTCATGGCGTACCTCTCGTTGGCGGCACAGCCTTCGTGGGAGAACCAACACCGGATCGTAGCACCGGAAAGGGTGGACTAGACAGCTTGAGGAAAGACTGTTCGGCGCGATGGTTTTGCAATGGGGCACGACTTCTGTTGTGCACCTCGCAGGATCACTTTTGGTTTGCCTGTCATACGGGAGGAATCGGGAGACGGGCATTTCTGCGCTTCAGCTATGCCGCCGGTCATGAGGACGAGCGTGTCGGTTGCGGATAGGTTGAAGTTGAAAACGGGTACGCCCCGGGCTTCTCGCCGGGTTTAAGCGGCATGTAATTGAACAAGCTAAGAGTAACCTTTGGAGGAGGGGGCCGGTCCTGAGTTACGGATGATAGATTTCCCACTATTCTCGTAGTCACTGACGACTGCGGAGCAAGGGCATTTTCGTGTACTGTGTTGCTATAGTTTCAATGTGGTCCGCCAGCTTAACACTGCCTTGTCGGCGACCGACGAGGCGAACGTAACCCAAGTATTTGCCTTGATCAGCCTCAAGCGCCTCGATTTCACAGTGGTTGTTGGGAGCTACCACCTTGTGCCAGTCCAGCCAAAACTGCCAACCGTCGGGCATAGTGTCACCCACCTCGACGTCCATGATGCCTGTACGATCCCAGTGCCGGCGCCACCAGTTCGCGGAGTGTAGGCACCAGAGATCCTGAGTCCACCACGCGCGAAGATGCTCGGGAGGTGGCGCCTCGACTTCTCGCATCAGCCCAGCGCCTGCAATTCCCACCCGGCCGCCCGGCTTCACAAACTGCGCGAGATAGTTCAGGTAGAGATCATCCGTCCCGAAATAAGGAAAGGAATCGATGCACAAGATGGCATCGAAGAAATCGGCTGCGAACGGCATCGACCTGGCATTGGCATGGATCGGAAACACGCCGTCTTCAACGCCTGCATCGCGGATGCGCCGCAGGTTTTCCGAAGCGCTAAACCAGAGGTCCGTTGCCCAAACTTGCGCGCCGAATTCCTGCCGCAGGAAGATCGACGACGCAGCTCGTCCGCAGCCGAGGTCCAGCACACGCATGCCGGGCCGCAAGTCCATCGCCGCGGCGAGCCACTCGCTCAGCCACAGCGGATTAGCCGCACCGCTGAGACTGGCAAGAACCCAGTCGGGATTGTACTTCGCAGCGCGCGGAAATCGTTTGGAGACCAGAGGCATTTCTGAAATCATACGAATTCTCCTCTTTCGACTCCTGCCCGGGCCCGGACTCCCTTAAGTCGGTGCTAGGCTGCGAGGTTACTTTGCTGCTGGAGGACTGGCTTGGAGATCTTTCAGTTTCTCCCTTGCGTCATTATTTTGCGGATTCTTTTCTAACGACTTTTTATAGCTCTCGATGGCTAATTGCTTCTGACCGGAATTCAGGTAAGCCTCGCCCAGGCTGTCGTACGCGTTGCTGGACTCGGGATAGAGAGTTACGTTCAGTTTGAACAGCTCGGTCGCCTCGGGTAGATGGTTGTTGCCCATCAAATCGTAGGCCCAGGAATTAACGGCTGCCTCGTCGAGCTTGAAGCCGGGCACTTCCTTCTGCATCGCCGCGTACACATCGGCGGCATGATCAAAGCCCTGGCGGCCTAACTCAGCGCGGAAGGCATCGAGCGATGCAGGCGCACCTTTTGCAGCACGATAGTCCACCGCCATGAAGTGTACGGGTACGCCGTTCTCGGCGGGCGTCCGTTTAAGGTAGGCCATTGCCGCCGGGTCGTGCTTGAGGTAGGCATCAAGAAATTCGAGCGTGTATCGTGCAACCCAGGCGTATCCGGTGATGCCATCCTCGGGACCGTAATCAGCCTTCTGATGTTGAGGAAAACGTTTCCACATTTCCTCATTGCGCAGGTATATGGAACTGAACTCGTCGTGAACCAATCCCAGCATGTGTACGGTGATGAGGTCTCCATGCGTCCATGCGTTTAAGACACTCGGAAGTTGGTCCTTGGTTGCAAGCCTTGACACTACACTGGCTTCGAGCGATATCTCACCTTGTGTAAAAAAGAGCAGAGGAATCGTCATCTGCTCGGGGTGCACGTCCCCTGCCTGCTTGACCAGTGCCGGGAAGTAGCGCATGCTGCCATCCAGACCCACCAGTGCATCAATGCGATTATCTCGCGCCGCAGCAAATAGGTTGGAGATCCCACCCCAGCTAAATCCGGCCACCGCTATCGCGGACATATCCGTATCAGGCAGCATTTGGGCGTAGCCGATGAGAAAGGAGATATCGCGAGCCTGAGCGTTGATTCCAGCGACGTCGTGGGTCATCTCGCGGCTTGTCTCTCCCGCACTCTGACTCGCGATGACAACATAGCCGTGGCTCGTGAGGTACTCGCAGAGGTCAGCGTTCTGCCATGACCAGTCGGAAAAGCTTGGGGCGTAGATGACCACGGGAAACCGTCCGGGAGCCACCGGCGCGTCGCGCACCGCCCACAGAGGCGTCGCCAGAGTGGGCGTCATACCGGCGATATACTTCTTGTCGGCGGCCGCCATCCGTGGCTTGCCAAAGCTGGTCTCGGTAGCTGCAAGCTTGGCATAATCGCCAACAGTCATGGGGCGGGCGTTGCTCTTTTCCGCCGGATACCAGACCAGCGTCTGCAATGGGCGCGCACGCTCGCCTTGAAAGGGCTTGCCCAGGTCGTTGGTCAAAGGGCGGTAGATTCGCGAGTAGTCGTACTGCTCCACGACCTTCAACCCCGCTCGATTGGGTCCGGGCTTCTCGGTGAAATGGAAGAGAGGCGCGTTCTGGGCAAATGCGGCGATCGAAGGGATAAAGGTCGCTGCAAGAATTAGAACCATGCGAATGCTTGCTGGCACCGAGCACACTCCGCCAACCACAGGCCCAGGAGGCAATCTTGCCCCCAAAGGCTTTACCTGGCAAGCCTTTTTACAAATCAACATAGGTTTGGCTTGATAAAGCGTCGGCGATATGTGGATCGGTAAGGAAAGCCATCGCTACGAGTGTCGCGTTTGTAGGTTATGCTTCGATCCATGAATCAAACGGGGAATCAAACGGGGCTTGTTCGCGCAATCGCCTCTGTCTGTCTTGCTTGCACGTCTATTGTGGCTACTGCGCAAGTGCGCCATGCTGAGCCGCCTCTTCACACCAGCGGCCATGACATTCTCGATACGGCAGGTCATCGAGTGCGGCTGACTTCGGTCAATTGGTACGGCTTCGATCAGCAGGACTTTGTTGCTGGAGGCCTCGACCATGCTCCGCTGGCCACCATTGTGAAAGAGATTGCCGACCTGGGCGTGAACTCCGTGCGCCTGCCTTGGGCCAATGAGACGCTGGAGCGCAATCCTCTGGTGCCGGATTATGCGGTGAAAGCAAACCCACAGTTCAGAGGCAAACACGCTATGGAGGTTATGGACGCGGTCGTCCGCGCGCTGGCTGACGCCCATATCATGGTGATCCTCGATAACCATGTAAGCAGAGCGGACTGGTGTTGCAATGATACCGATGGCAATGGCCTTTGGTACAACGCTGAATATCCAGAGTCCCAGTGGCTTACGGATTGGCAGACGATTGTCCGCCGCTACAAGAGCGAGCGGTGGGTTGTCGGCGCAGACCTGCGCAACGAACTCCGTAACCACGCGACGTGGGGAGGAACGGATCCCAAGCTTGACTGGCATGCCGCGGCGGAACGCGGAGGCGACGTGGTGCTTGCGGCTAATCCCCTCCTGCTGATCATGGTGGAGGGCCCGGAGTACTCGACCAACTTCCTCGGATTCGACAAACTTCCGGTGCGACTCAAAATCGCTGACCGGCTGGTCTATTCGCCTCACGCATACAACATCGCCAATCATCCATTTGGCAGCTACGACGAGTTGAAGCAGCTCTATGACGCACGCGCCGGATTTCTTGCTGCATACCGAGCCCGGCGTTCCCCTCTGGGTAGGTGAGTTTGGCACCTGCCAAACATTAGACTGCGGAGCCAACTCGGATTGGTTCGTGATGTATATCCGCTACATGAAAGAGAATGATCTTGCCTGGAGTTATTGGGCGCTCAACGGCACACAATCGAGCGGGGCCAGCCGCAAGTACGATTCAAGTGAAGACTACGGGTTGCTGTCGCCTGACTACCAGCACATCGCAGCACCCAAGCTCGTGGAGTTGTTGCGGACGATCCAGAACTAAGGTGTCTATCGAAAGCTGGATTTACCGGTCGGCTACCCGACGGAGAATCGGGAGTGCAGGTTTTTGCTCTCTGACCTTTCTCGGGAAACGGGGTTGCCGGCACCTTGCCCTCCGAGGGCCGGAGGAGCTTAGCGATAAGCTGGATGATTGCCAATCAGCATTTGCGTCCGGACCAGGTTCACCCAGGACTTGCGTCCTGGGGTATTCTCAGTCGTCCCCTTCGACAAGCTCGGGGCAGGCTCTGCGGGACTGATCGCGATACCCCCTGATGGCTGATTTTTCTTCAGTGAGTGCTTTTCAAATCGGCCGATCCGAACAAAGCTAATTTGGACAAATCTGGCGCCCTTGCGCACCTTCGTGAAACAAGGACTTAGGTGCATCTCCAATTCTGGTTTGCGGATCGGCTCAGTGCACGTCTGCGTCGAAGACGCCCGTCTCCACCGTGTTCGCGTGCTTCATCTGAATGAAGATGCGATAGCGGCCCGGCGAGGGGAAACCGTAAGGGAACTCGACTACCGGTGGGATGTTTTCTGCTGTGGCATGCCCAGCCATGTCCATGCCGGCCATCGAGCCGCTATCTGCCATCTCATCGGAGCCGCCATTGGCGAGCGTCATGGCTTGCATGGCAGCAGAGCCCTCCGGATGCGTGTGGGCAAACACTGTGCCGTCCGTTTTAACGAAAGCGGCGTGCCCAGCCATCCCCAGGTAGGGCCGCGCATCGGCGGCAGGCTGGCCCGCCGCGTCGAGCAGGCGGAAGCGAAAGCTGTAGCCGGTATTAGCGCTGAGGTCGGCGGGGCGGTCCCAAACCATGGTGTAGCCGTCGGGCAGCTTGTAGGTTGTTCCCAGCTCACCTTGCGATAGCGCCGGGGGCGCGCCCGAGGCGTCTTCCGCCGCCAGCGGAGCGGGCGGCAGGTTCGGCGGCACGATCAGCTCCGCGGTAAGGGTTTCCGGGAAGCCGTTGGCATGAACAATGTCTGCGTAGAGCCGGTAGGTGCCCGCAGGCATGGAGGGCAGGGTCATCCGCAGATCGCCGGGCGAGACCATCGCCGGGTGCAGGTGGAAGACGGCGTCCATCTCCGGCTGTCGAATGGCATACAAGTGCATCAGGTGGCCGTGATCGGGCAGCAGGTCGTTGTTGGAGCGCGCGCGGAAGGTGTGCCGGTCGCCGCTGTCGTAGCTGCCCATCTTCAGGTCAAGAGTGTTGCCCTGGAGCACCGGGCTCAGGCTCAGCGGATGGTAAATGTCCGCGGCATAGGCGGCCGCTTCGACGTTCCACCACTTGTAACCGCCGTAGACGATCAAGGCTGTAACCGCCAGCGTGATCAGGCCGGCGACAAGCGCCCGGCGGCGCGCGGATGGGCCGCCCACCACGCCAGGGCTGAGACGCGATTGACCAACAGCGGCGGCAACGATGCCTACGATTCCGATTATCAGCAGGACGCCGAGCAGCGCGAGCATGATGCCCAGCGGGCGCTGCATGGGCAGAATGGAAAGCGGCATCGCGGGCACGGGAACGCTGGCGTTGGTCTTACCCGACGCCCCATCGATATCAAAGTGCACCTCCCACGAGCCGGGAGCCATCAGCCAAAGCGAGCCGGTAAAGAAGGCCGGATCGTCCGCCGATGGCTTCATGGCGTCGGAGCTGGGCGGGTGTTTTGAGGCTTCGCCGGTGAGCGGGGTGGGGGTGATGCGGATGGAGCTAACCGCCGCGCCGGAGCTTCGGACTTCAATGGTGGCCACGCCCGGAATTACGTTGGGCGTCCGAATGGTAACGAAGAGCTTGTACGGTCCCGCGTTCACCTGCTCGTACACATCCTTGCTCCCAATGTGCGCGTGCGCAGGCAGGGCCAGCGCAAGAGAAAGAAGCAAGGTAAAAAAGGGGCGCCACAACTTCATCGCTGCACACCACGCATCCAGCGGCCGAAGAGCAGACCCAGCCAGGCGGAGATGGAAGCGTAGACAGCGGCGCGCAAGAGCCCGGCGTAGAGAACCAACCCGTGGTCGGGATGAAACCACCGACGCAAGCGGTCGAAGCCATCGGCGCGCGAGTTGTACTGGAAATACATGGTGCCGAAGAAGCGGTTCTTGCTGGCGTCGGAAAGCAGGAACTTGGCAAAGTTCCATTCGACAGCCGTGAGGACGGCGATAAAGAGTACGCCCGAGACCAGGGCAATCTGCCACGGTTTCCAGTTCTTCGTCCGCTGCCACAGCAGATCGAGCGCCAGCGCCGGGACCACGATGAGGACCGGGAACTTTGCTGGAACGAGATGCGTCACTGGATAGAACACCGGCCCGAGCTTGGGCTGAGCGGGGAAAAGGGGAAGGATGAGGATCTCGGCAATGACGAATACGGTATAAACGGCAGCCGTCGAAGTCGCAGCCCAGGGTGATCTCGATGCCTGCGAGAGAAAGGCAAAGAAGAAGGGCAGACCGATCCCCACGGCTATGTAGGCAGCCGCCTGGTGCAATTCCACGTCCCAGGTGTACTCCTGCAGAAAGAACATCTGGCCCAGGATCGCGAGGCCCCCAACATAAAGAAAAAGCCGTTGGAGTCGCTTGAAACCGACTGCATCTGCATCGGCGGCACGATTCATCGCCGCCAGGATGAGGAACATGACGCCAGTAGAAATGCCGCGCAGACCGAGGATGAGCAACGCATGAGGCGGGCTGACAATCTTGACGTCCAGGCCATAAGCGTTATGCCACCAGTTATCGAAAGGAGCCGAGGTGAGCATGGCGATGCCTCCCCAGCCGGCGAGGAAAACGCCCAGCGGGGCGCGCAGTCCGAAAACACTGACCGACGCGGGCGTGAGCTCAGGGTCGCGGAAAAAAGTGCACTTTACCACCAGCCACGCGCAGATGATGGCGGCGACCACACCGCAGGCTTGGATAGCTATGTGCGCCGGGGTCCAAAAAGTATCGCGGCCGATGGACCGGTGCCAGGAAACGTCCCAGGCGCCGCCAATGGAGGAGGAGGTAATCGCCAGCACACCCGCCCAGATGTACCAGGGAATGGCGGAGGGGGCAGCGCAAGATCGGCCGGGTGATTGGCGGCTGTGGACATGCTTCCTCCGATTCAGAAGTGCACAAGGCTCATGATACGACGCCCCACATGGCCGGGTTCCCTTGGCGTTTTGACACATTGTTTCCTTATTGATATTGTTCCCAGCGTGAAGGTGCTTTCTCTTGTGGCACACATTTGCCTCGGTTTGGCAGCTTCCGGGCTGACCGCGGTCGAGTTTCAAGCCCACGCCCAATCCACCGGCGCTGCGGAATGGCCGACTGGCAGTTTCGACCAGCAGCGCGACGGGTGGCAAAGAAACGAAAGCAAAATTACCGTCGACAACGCCAAGAACATCCGCCTGCTTTGGAAGCTGAAGACCGATAACAAGGCGATGGGCATGCAGTCGTTTCGCGAGCCGCTCATTGTGGCCGGCGTGAATGCGGCCGGCGGCGCCAAAACCCTTGCCATTCTTGCGGGCTCCTCCGATGATGTCTATGCGGTTGATGCCGCGAGCGGGGCGCTGGTCTGGCAGAAGCATCTGAAGTGGTCGTCAGACAAGCCAGAAGAGCCGGGGCAGGGCGCGGGCTTTATTTGCAACAACGCGTTGACCGCGACGCCGGTGGTTACCCCGGCTGGGGCGGCGCAGCGCTTTCGTCTATGTGCTCACCAACGATGGCTACCTGCACACCCTGGATCTGGCAACCGGCGACGAACCGGACGCGCCCATCAAGATGCTGCCTGCGCCTTATGGCAAAGCCTATGGCCTGAACCTGATGAACAATGTTGTCTACACGGTAAGCGGGCAAGGTTGCCACGGCGTTCCCAATGAGCTGTATGCCGTCGACCTGGCTACCAAAAAGGCCTTTAATTCCACGCCACCACAGGGCGGAATCTTCGGCACCGCCGGTCCCGCGATCGGCAACGACGGAACCATCTATTTCGAGACCGGAGATGGCGCTTACGACGTCGCCGCCGGAAAGCTATCGACCACGGTGCAGGCCTACACCTCTTCCAACGATAACTTGACGCTGAAGGACTACTACACCCCCAGCAACCACGAGTGGCTCACCAAGCGGGACCTGGACATGAACACCACGCCCGTCGTCTTTCCCTACCAGGGACGGGATCTTCTGGTTGGCTCGGGCAAGGAAGGCCGCTACTTCCTGATGGACAGCAAATCGCTGGGCGGAGCGGACCACGAGACTCCGCTTTATCGCAGCCCGCTGGTTTCCAATAAGAACGTGAATTTTCAGACCGAAGGCACCTGGGGTAGTTTTGCCAGTTGGGAGAGCCCCGACGGCACGCGCTGGGTGCTGGCGCCGATCGGTGGCCCGGTGGCCGTGGACTTTCCCATTTCCTACGGGCCAACTCCCAATGGCGGCGTGATCGCGCTCAAGTTGAAAGACACGGCGGGAAAAATGGAACTGACCCCGGCCTGGCTTTCACGCGACATGATGACCGCCGAGCCTCCGGTAGTCGCGAATGGCGTCGTCTTTGTGCTCGCGGCGGGTGAGTTCACCGCCCAGGCGGATGATGTGCTGGGCGGGCTGTTCAGCTACGAATCGCGGATCAAGCATTCCATTCCAGCCAAGCTCTACGCCCTCGATGCGATGACCGGGAAGGAGCTCTACTCGAGCGGAGACCAGGTCGACTTCGTTCTTGCATCAAGCCGGCATCGCCGTCGCTGGGGGCCGGGTGATCTTTGGCACCTTCGACGGGACCATTTACTGCTTTGGCCTGGAGTAAAAACTCCATGAGAACTCGGGGAAGAGAGACTGATGCGTAGATTGCTCGCCATGCCCATGACCCTTGGTTTTGCAGGCGCCATGTTGGTGTCAGGTGTGGCTCACGCGCAAGGCACCCCGCGTGGGTTCTGGACCGTGCCCGATGCCATCCCGGCGCACAACGGTTGGCAGAAAGCCGAGACGGAAATCACCACCGAGACCGTCCAAAAAGATTTCAAGTTTCTGTGGAAGCTCAAGCTGGGAAGTGGGTCCACGAAAGCATCCTCTTTCAGCGAGCCCATTCTCTTTCCCGGCCTGATTACCGGTAAGGGCTTCAAAGACCTCGCGCTCTGGGCCGACGCAAACACCTTGTATGGTGTGGATTCCGAACTGGGAGAACTGGTTTGGCAGAAGGACTTCAAGATTGCGCACCAGGCTTGCGCGGGCGCGAACATCCAGGTCGTCGCCGAGGCGCCACAGCCCATTCATTTTGGCGGGCCAAGGCCGGCTACTCCTCGTCCGGCAACGCCTCCTCCACCTGCTGAACCGCTCGCTCCTTCTGAGCGTCGCCTGGGCGGTGCCGCGGGAGGCGGATATTTCGGCTTGAGGGGAGTCTATGTTCTTGACCGGCGATGGCTACCTGCATGAACAGATCATGGCCACCGGTCTGGACTATGCGCCGCCGGTGAAGTTTTTCCCCGCGCCGGGTGGCAGCTCCTTCGGGCTGAACATCAACGACAAGTTCGTCTATACCGCCGCGGGCTCCGGTTGCAAGAATGTTGCCGATGCCATTTGGTCCATCGACATGAACACGCCGGACTACACCGTGAGCAGCTATAAGACCCAGAAACTGAGCCTGGCTGGTTTGGCCGGGCCGGCTATCGGCCGCGACGGCACCGCGTATATCACCACCGGGAGCGGGGTGGATGATCCGGCTGCGGGCCTCTATGCCAATAGCGTGGTGGCGCTCAACCAGAAAGACCTGAAGGTGAAGGACTGGTATACCCCTGCAGACGCCGCGAAAAGCAAAACCCTCAGTGCCACTCCGGTAGTCCTTACTCTGAAGGATAAGGAGCTGATTGTCGCTCCCGGCAAAGACGGCACTCTGGTTTTACTGGACAGCGCATCGTTAGGCGGACCCGATCACCACACTGCCCTGGCGCAGACGGATCAGGTGGCTAAGCCGGCCAAGCGCGGCGCCTGGGAGAGCTTGGCCACCTGGCAGGATAAAGCGGGCGTTACCTGGGTGTTCGCGTCGATCGTCGGCCCGGTGTCGCCCGATGCGAAATTTGCCACCACCAATGGAAGTGCGCCGCATGGCAGCATCGTGGCCTTCAAGGTGGAAGACAAAGACGGGCATCCGGTGCTGACTCCCAGTTGGATTTCGCGCGATCTCAAGAATCCGGCGCCCCCGGCGATCGCCAATGGAGTAGTCTTTGCTCTCGATGGGGGCAGTAACTCCAGCCATGCCACGCTCTACGCTCTCGATGCCGCTACCGGCAAGGAACTGTACTCGAGCGGAGACGCAATCGGAACCTATACGCACCTGGCCGGCATGTCTGTTGGCGACGGTCACGTATTCTTCACCACCCACGACAACACGCTCTACTCCTTCGGCATTCCGCTGGAGCACTAGTAGGCGCGATAAGGGGAGTCAATGCGGACCAGAGCCCAGATAAAAGAAGCCATCGACGCCGGCGCAGGCATATTGCGATTGGAACCCTGCTGGGTGCCGCGATCGTTCATGATTCCCGGACGCAGGTTGAAGCTGCACCCGGACGATCTCTACGCCTTCGGCGGCCACCGCGGCGGCATCAACGAGCGCTGGTTTTCCTCAACCACCAAGGCATCGAATGGACCGGACACTCTGCCCGACGAGGGGCTGAGTTACGTCCGGCCCAAAAGCGGTGGCAAATTCCTGTTAAAAGAGGCGGTTGAGGTTGCCGGAGACCTGTTGCTGGGCGCCGACGTGATGGAGCGCGAAGGCGGATGGAACCTGCTGTGCAAGTTTTTTGACAACATGGGCCCCATTCCGCACCACATGCACCAGAGCGACGCCTTCGCCAAGCTCGTGGGGCACAAGGGAAAGCCGGAAGCCTATTACTTCCCTCCGCAATACAACCAGATACAGAACAATTTTCCCCACACGTATATGGGCCTGGAGCCGGGCACGACCAAGGAAGACATCCGGCGCTGCCTGGAAAAATGGAATCAGGGCGACAACGGAATTATTTTTCACGCCCGCGCCTATCGTCTGGAGCCCGGCGCAGGGTGGCAAGTCAACCCCGGCATCTTGCACGCTCCGGGATCGCTGGTGACCTATGAGCCGCAGGTGAACAGCGATGTGTTTGCCATGTTCCAGTCCGAGGTGGAAGGCCGCATCGTGGGTTGGGACTTGCTTACCAAGGACGTCCCCGAGGAGCATAAGAAGGACCTCGACTTCCTGATCAGCATGCTCGATTGGGAGGCTAATGTGAATCCCCGGTTCGCGGAGAGCAACAAGACCTTCCCGCGCCCGGTGAACGCGGTCGAATCCATGAATGCGGAGGGCTACGTCGAGAAGTGGATTACCTACGGCACACCTTACTACTCGGCCAAGGAATTGACCATCCTGCCCAAGCGCAGCGCGACCGTCGTGGATAGCGCGGCCTACGGGGTGATTGTGACCCAGGGCTACGGGACGATGAGCGGCCAGGCGCTGTCGACTCCCTCCATGATTCGTTTCGGAGAGATGACGGAGGACGAGGTATTCGTCACTGCGGATGTTGCTAAGGCAGGGGTACGCATCGAGAACCCCAGCGCATCCGACCCGCTGGTTATGCTCAAGCATTTCGGGCCCGGCAATCCGGATGCAAAACCGCTGATCAAGAAATAGCTGAGGAAAAGGCTAAGGAATCATGAGCACACCCAGTCAGCACAAACACCCGGCAATTCACAACGCCATGTGGCCAGGCCTGGTAGGCAAGGGACCGGACTCGGAGCCGTTCATCGACCTTGAAACCATGCTGGACCTGACTGCGCAAGCCGAGGTCGATGGCATCCGCTTCGATGGAGTCGATCTGTTCTTGTCGTTGCCGCACACCAGCATTGACTCCACCGATGACGAGCTGAAGCAGCTTGCCGACAGTATTGCGAAGCGCAATCTTGTGGTCGGCTCGGTGGTTGCCCCCGTGTGGCCACCGACAGGCGGCGGCTCTGCCATGGGTTCCGAGCAGGAGCGGAAAGCATTTCTCACCCAGGTGAAGAAGGCCTGCGGCATTGCCAGGAAGCTGCGCGAACTTGGCATTCGCCGCTACGGGGTGATTCGCATTGATTCCGCTGCCTCGCCGGCGGAGTGGGACAAGGATCCCGCGGGCAACACCAAGCTCATCGCGCAGACGTTTCGTGAGGCCAGCATCATCGCTGAAGGCTACGGGGAGCGGCTCGCCGCCGAGGGAGAGATCTGCTGGGGCGGCATGCATAGCTGGAAGCGGATGGTCGAGTTGCTGGAGATGGTGAACCGGCCCAAGACCTTAGGCTTTCAGGCGGACATGGCGCATTCGCTCCTGTACACACTGGGGTACAACGCTGAGGAAGACCGTCTGCTGCCGGCGAACTTCGATTGGTCGCAGCAGGACGTGCTGATGGAGGCCCTGCGCAAAGTGACGCATGCCCTGCGGCCCTGGACGATCGACTTTCACGTGGCCCAGAACGACGGCACGGTGAGCGGTTCGGGTTCGCATGATAAGACCGGACGCCACTGTGTGGTCGGCGATCCGAAGGGCAAGATGGATATCATTGCCGTCGCTGGTCTATGGATGCGCGATGAGACGGGAAAACCGACCCGAGCCTATGAGCACATCTGCTGGGATGGTTGCATGTTTCCCAATGCAACCATGATGGCGCCGAAGACCTGGAAAGACATCTGGGAACGCTGATCGCCGTGCGCAACGCCCACGGCTGGGACTAGCTCCGTTTTTCTGTCGGAGTGCAAAATGTGGTGCCCCATTCAGCCGTTTTTGCGAGTGGGATACACGAATCTTCGGGAAAGTTTTGAAGGGCCTACTATGGCACGGAAGAATCTGAATGTTGGCCTGATCGGATATGGCTTGATGGGGCGCGCGCACTCCAACGCGTTCCTGCAGGCGCCACGCTTTTTCGATGTGCCCTACCAGCCTGTACTCAAGGCCGTTTGCGCGCGCAACGCGGAGCGCGTGAAAGGCTTTGCGGAAAATTGGGGCTACCAATCCGTGGAGACGGATTGGCGCGCCCTGATAGAGCGGAAAGATATCGACCTGATCGATATCGCCAGCCCTAACAATACCCACGCGGAGATTGCCATTGCCGCCGCTAAGGCGGGCAAGATGGTGATGTGCGAAAAGCCGCTGGGACGCACCGGGGCGGAAGCGAAAGCCATGACGGAGGCAGTTGAGGCGGCCAACGTTCCCAACATGGTTTGGTACAACTATCGCCGCGTGCCGGCGGTCGGCCTGCTGAAGCAGCTGCTCGAGGAAGGACGCTTCGGGCGTATCTTCCACTATCGCTCGAATTTCCTGCAGGATTGGACCATCTCGAGCGACCTGCCGCAGGGCGGTGAGGGACTGTGGCGCCTGGACGTTTCTGTCGCAGGCAGCGGTGTCACCGGTGACTTGTTGGCCCATAACATCGACATGGCCTTGTGGCTGAACGGGCCCATCGTGGAAGTAACGGCCATGACGGAAACGTTCATCAAAGAACGCAAGCACAACCTCACCGGCAAAGTTGAGCCGGTGGGGATTGATGATGCGTCCGCATTCCTATGCCGCTTTGCCAACGGCTCGATGGCAATCTTTGAGGCCACGCGGTATGCTCGCGGTCACAAGGCGCTGTTTAGCCTGGAAGTGAATGGTGAGAAGGCCTCTGCCGGTTGGAATCTCCATGACCTGCACCGGCTGGAGTATTTCGATCATCGCGATGAAGGACGGCTGCGGGGATGGAAGAGCGTGCACATCAGCGACGGCGATCATCCCTACATAAAGAATTGGTGGATACCTGGGGTGCAAATCGGCTGGGAGCATACGTTCATTCACCAGGTAGCGGACTTTCTTCAGGGGACCGGCAAAGGGGAAAAAGTCGCACCTACCTTCGCTGACGGCACGGCCACGGATTACGTAACCGACGCAGTGTTGAAATCGGCAAAAACCAGGCAATGGGAGAAGGTTGTTGGAGTGTGAGGAGGAAGTATGGTACCCGGATCTGTGAGACCGCCCGTCATGGTTTTGATCTGTTTGTTACTGATGTATCCACTTCCCGGATACCAGGTCGCTGCCCAGCAAGCTCCGGCCCATCGTGCTTTTCCCGGCTTCTCGCAACCGGAACCGATCGACTTCAACGATCACGATGGATTTACGCAGATTTTCGATGGCAAGACTTTGAACGGGTGGGATGGATCCTCGGAAATATGGCATGTGGAGGATGGCGCCCTGGTGGCCGAATCGAGCCCCGAGCATCCTTCGGGTACGACGAACATTATCTGGCGCGGAGGCCAGCCGGCCAACTTCGACCTGAGAGTGGAGATGAAGCTTGAGGGCACGGGCGCCAATGGCGGGATCCAATACCGCAGCCTCAACGTTCCGCCGACACCGCAGCAGCTGCGGAACCCGCTGGCGCAGAAATTTGCCAAGTGGAATATGAAGGGCTACCAGGCCGATTTCGATTATGGCAATAAGTACACTGGCCAGCTCTACGAGCAGAGTAGCCCGCGCGGGATTGTCGCATGGCGAGGCCAGATGGTCGAGACCGATCAGGGCAAGAAGCCGCGTCTGCTGGCCACTCTGGGGAGTTCCGATGATCTCAAAGCCTTCATCAAGATAGGCGATTGGAATCAGTTCGAGGTGATCGCCGATGGAAACACGTTGATCCATATGGTCAACGGACATGTGATGGCTATTCTGGTCGACAATGACCCGACGTTCAGCCAGTCCAAAGGGCTGATCGGCTTTGAGATCGAGGGCCCTGGAGTGGTGAAGATCTTGCACCGCAACGTGTGGTTGAAAACATTGCCTTAGCAGGGGTGCGGAAAGATACCTTCCATGAGCCGGCAGGGACGGTGAGAGTAGCCCAGGACGGACCCGTTTCCTGAATTTCTCACCGAAATCTCGTGCGGCTCCGGAAAGGCTACGCGGTCTCCAGAGCGCCAAGTGGGGTAGTCCTATTGACACCCGGACAGTCCCGTAGGGCAGCTTAGTATCCGTGCAATCTGGCTTAAGCCGTGCCTCGTTCATGAGTTTTTCAACAGCATGTTAGAGGTGTCTCCTGTGTCTGCGACGATCTTTAAAGGCCGCCAAGCGGTGGCGATTGAAAATGACCATCTGCGCGTCACCGTCTTGCGAGAGGGTGGCCACATCGCCGAGATTTTTGACAAGGTCGCTGGTGTAAGTCCTCTCTGGATCCCCCCGTGGCCTTCGATTGAGCCATCCAGCTATGAACTCAGCAAGCATCCGGAGTATGGATCGGACTCCGAGGCCAAGCTTCTGGCCGGCATCATGGGCCACAACCTGTGCCTCGATTTTTTCGGCGGACCGTCCAAGGAAGAAGCTGCCGCCGGGTTGACCGTGCACGGAGAAGGTTCCGTGGTCCCGTATGAGATCACTGAACGCGACGGAATCCTCGTAGCAAAGGCTCACCTCCCGCTCGCCCAAATTAATTTCGAGCGCTCCATCGAATTGCGCGATCGCTCTTTGAGGATTCGGGAATCGGTGGAGAATCTTGCTGCGTGGGATCGCCCTATCGGATGGACGGAGCATGTAACCCTGGGTCCGCCGTTTATCGAAGAGGGAACAACGCAGCTGCGGGCTTCTGTAACTCGGTCCAAGGTCTCTGAGGTTGATTTCGGAGCCAATATGCATCTGAAGCAGGCTGCGGAGTTCGATTGGCCAATGGCCCCTCTTTCCGCGGGAGGTGTCGCCGACCTGCGCACCCTGAGCGCTGCGCCGGCTTCGAGCGAGTACACCTCGCATCTCGGCGATCAGACGACGCGAGGACGAATTCTTTGTTGCCTTTTCACCCAAGTTTCGCCTGGCGCTCGCATACATCTGGAAGCGTGAGGACTTTCCCGTGGTTAGGGATGTGGCAGGAAAACTGTAGCCGCGACACCCCGCCCTGGAACGGCCGGACCATCACCCTGGGCCTGGAGTTTGGGGTTTCTCCCGTGCCCGAATCACGCCGTGAAATGGTAGAGCGCGGCCGGTTGTTCGATGTCCCTGCTTATCGCTGGATTCCTGCCAAGGGACGATTGGAAGCGGAGTACTGGGCCCTCACGCAAAGTGCTGACCAGATTCCGGAATCAATCGTGTGGCCGGATTGAACCGTTGGAAACCGTGGAGGCGGCCAAATTTCAGAGAATCGAACTTCAGAGACCGCGTGGGAACCGAGAGAGAACCGCAGGTCCCTCGGCTGCGCTCCCACGGCACGCCGGGGCAGGCGGGATGACAAAGGGTGGGGCGGTGACCTTTATTAAGCGCCGGTTAGATCGGATGGACAGAAAAGAAATCGCAGGTCCCCCTACGCCGCTTCGCTTCGTTCGGGATGACCATTCTGATGCCGGAGTGGCCTCAATATTTGTCAGACGAATGACTGCCGGTGGTCCGACAGAATTGTCATCCCGACCGGAGCGGACCCGGATTTCCTACATCGCGGTACCGCACGAGGTCACGTATGCGGCTTTCCGTAGAGAAAGCCGCATGAAGTTCGCCAACGCCACTAGTCTCGACAGGAAATCCGCGGGAGCGTAGCGGAGGGACCTGCGGTTTCTCTGCCGGTAGCGCATCCTGCAGATGCAGGTTAGAAAGCCAGGCGATCCTTCTTGGCGTCCAGCTTTTTGGCATCCACATTGGGAACCTTCTTGAGGTCGTCGAGGGATTTGAAGTCGCCGTTCTTCTTCCGATAGTCAATGATGGCTTCTGCCTCAGTCGTAGAGAGTCCGAGTCCACTCTCCAGCTGCGGCCGCTGTGGCCTGGTTCACATGGATGGTGGTTACCGCGGGAAAGTTCTTTTCCAGGTAGTCAAGGATCTGGGTGAATTCGTCATCGGTGGCGACTGCGCCGTATCCCGCCATCTTGGTGATGGTATCTTCCCAGCCGGCGCGGTCTTGCCCGTTCGCGATCACGTTGTCCGGGGAGTGACATTTGCTGCATACGCGAACCAGGGTGTCTTTTCCTGGGCCCGCAGGCAATTCGGGATACTGCGGGTGTTCCGCCGATTGCGGGGGAGCCGCTTGTTGCGCGTACGACGGCATTCCAGCGCAGCATAAAAACATTCCGCAGACCACAGCCTTAATCAGAGCGTTTGCATCCCGTTTCACGAATACTCCTGCGATTCCCACTCCAGTATATTCTGTTGCGCGCGCGATTGGTTAGGGCGCCACGCCAAGGGCGGAGTAGAGCTCTTGCGGTTTATAGACGACGCCGTTCTTCACCACCAACGCCGTCTTTCTTATATCGCTTATGTTCTGCACGGGATCACCACTTACCAGCGTGAGGTCGGCGAGTTTGCCGGGTTCAATCGACCCCAGGTCGTGGTCCAGCTTCATGATGCGGGCGGCGTTGAGCGTGGCATCCTGCAAGACTTTGTTGGCGGGGATGCCGGCCTGCACGTCCAGCTCGAGCTCACGGTGGAGAGCGAAACCAGCCATCGTGTCGGTGCCGTCTTCCATGGGGATTCCGGCTCGATACATCATGCCGATCAGCTCCATCATTCTGGTAAACGACTGCTGGTATCGCTGCTCCATGCCCGGAGGCGGCGTGAGTCCACTGGAGAGCAAGCCGCGCCGCACCTGGGGTGGAAGGCGCTCGGCGATAGGCTGGTACCCGAGCGGTATCTTTCCGGCCGGCGTTGTCATCATCTCTTCGAAGATGCTGAGTGTGGGGTCAAGCACGGTGTGATGGTCCTGCAGCAGTTTGATGAAGGACTGCACTTGCGGCGAAGTGAGATCCAGATCGGCGCCACGCTTGGCCACCTCGGTGAGGCGAGCGGTGGTGTTGGTATTCTTTACGTCGGGCATGAAGTTCAGCATCAGGAAATTGGCATGCTGAATTTCGTCATAGCCCAGCTCGACACATTGCGCAGCGGTCATCTCTGCCGGAATATGTCCGCTGACGCGCAGGCCCAGCTTGTGCGCCTCGTGGATGATGACCGGCACCAGATCAGGCTTCACTGAGCTGTAAATCTTGATCTGGACATAGCCCAGGCGCGCGTAATTATCGACCGCGGCCCGCGCCTCGTCTTCGGTGGAGACCAGCACTTTGGTCGGCCCCTGGTACGGCCCGGGCCCATCAATGACTCCGGCGAGAACAATGCGGGTCCCGATCTCCTGGCCGTCTTCGATGCGCTTGCGGCGGGCCAGCAGGGTGTCGATATCGTTTGCCAGGTCGCGGACCGTGGTGACGCCGGCCGCCAGATTCAGCAGACCATCGTTATCCCCAACGTGGGCGTGCATGTCCCACAGGCCGGGCAGCAATGTCTTTCCTGTGCCGTCGATCACCTGCGCTCCAGGAGGCGCGGAGACTTGATCGGAAGGGCCGACGCTGAGAATGTGATTGCCGGAGATCACGACGGCACGGTCCTTGAGAATCTCTGCGGACTGGGCATCGAAGAGACTGACATGGGTGAACACGATGCCGCCGGGCGCCGGGTGGCTCAGCTTGCTTACCAGCGCCGCACTGCGGGCGTGGACGGCCTTATCCTGTGCAGCCTGCAACGGCTTTATTGTCTCTTCCCAGCCTTCCGGGATAACGGTCTGCCAGGGGTCCACGTAGGCGAAGAAGCCGCGGCGGTCATCGAGCCACACGTAGGTTGGGGCAAAGTCCAGGCCGGTGATGGCGTAGAGAGTGACGCTCTTTTTGCGGCCGGGTATTTCCAAGTCCAGCCCGGCAACACGGTCGACTGTTGCCTCACCGTCCGGGAGCAAAGCTATTTTCCCCGCGTTCCCCAGCGCTGCTTGTGCCAGGATACCCAGCTCCGCAGGCGCGCCGTTGATGGAAAAATATAAAGCGGGCGAGGTGAGTTTCTTCTCTCCCTCCTCGACGCTGCTCTTCCAGCGAGCCGTACCAGACGCAAGCACGTAGCTTTCGTTAACTCCCGACTTCAAGTAATCATTGCCGCGAACGCTCTCTTCGATCGGAAGACCTTTGCATTCAGCTTGAGAATACTGGTGGTTTGCGGTCCGCGGCCGCGGTCGTTGAATTGAAAGAAAATGTGCAGCTGTCCGTCCGGCGCAGTCCAAACCGCCTGCTGCCCGGCACGATTTCCCATGATCAGCACGTGATAGCGATCTGCCGTGGCGGGAACCTCCGCCGGCAGCGCTGGCACCGCGCTCGGTGTTTGCGCCCGGCAGCTTAGCAGCAGCAAGAGGTTCACCAGGGTGAGCCGGGTAAGAGTGCGCGCCAAAAAATGATTGCCCCGCATGAGTAATCTCCGTTCTTTTATTTAGGCGGTTCCCCAGATTTCGCCGCACACGCGTTGGAAATTCGCGCCCAGCACTTTTTCAATCACGGATGAGGGCTGGCCTCGACGGGCCAGTTCTGTGGCGATGATCTCCATGTGATTCGGCCCATTCAAATCGGGCACATAGGGAAAACGGTCCTCGCCCGGCGCCCCGATGCCGAGCTTCTTGCGCTGAGCCATATCAGCCTCGAAGTCGGCCTTCTGCGCGGCGGTCAGGACCGTCTCCTGAATCGAGCCGTCGGAGCCGATGCCGACGTGATCGGTGCCGCATACATCGATGGCATGCACCAGGTGATCGAGGACGTGCTGGCGAGTGGGCACTGTAGGAGAGGCAACCAGGTAGGGCATGAGATAGACGCCGAAATACCCTCCGCGATCAGCCAGCGCCTTGAGAATCTCGTCGGGCTTGTTGCGGGGATGCGCATACACGGCGGCGCATCCGGAGTGTGAGATCAGCACCGGCTTGGCGGACGCGGCGATGGCTTCGGAAGTGGTCCGATAGCCGCTATGGCTCAAGTCGACGGCCACTCCGATCTCATTCATCTTCTTCACCGCCGCGACCCCGGCTCTGCTCAACCCGGCATTGCCCGGCTCCAGGCAGCCATCGCCAAAAGCCGTGCGCACGTTGTAGGTGAGCTGCATGATGCGCACGCCGAGATTGCGGAAGACCTCGATGCGCTCGGGCTTCTCTTCAAGAAACGCGGTGTACTGGAAGCCGGGAATGATGCCGAGCTTGTTCTCGCGCTTGGCACGTGCGATATCCGAGTATCTGCGAATGATGGTGAAGGCGTCGGGATATTTCTCCACTAACGCGTCCAGCCAGGCAAGCATGTTGATCGTGCCCTCGAAGGTAGTATCCGAGACCGTGTAATTGACGGCGGTGATTCCCGATTGCTGAACCACGGCAACTAACGCCGGGCTGGGAGCGGTCTCCTGGTCGAGAAACGGCGAACAGAGCGAATCGATAACGATCGCGCGTTGGTAGAGGGTCGCGTTATCCGGGGAAGCACTCGCGTGCGGGCCGCGCAAGCATGCGCGGAGCGAAGCACTGCGAACTTAATAAGAGAAAGTTGAAATTCCCTGCGGTTCAAGACCGTTCCTCGTTAGCTCGAATAAGCTGCCTCTTCTCTCGCCACTCGTCCGCGGTAATCTCCCATATCTCGGTGAGCAATCTGCCGGAGACATACTCACGCTCCTCGGTGGCAATCACGCGCATCCCGGTCTTCTCTGATATGCGCCGCGACGCGATATTCACCACGGCCTTGGGAACCCGCAACACGCTGAAACCGAGAACGTCAAAGCAATAGTCATTCACAGCGATCGCCGCCTCCGTCATCAGGCCCTGGCCGTGCCATGGGAGTCCCAACCAGAACCCGCGAGTCGCGTGCCCATCTTTGGAGATCAGGCCGATGGATCCGATATGTTCTTCCGGCGATTGCCGCAATCTCAAGGTCCAGTGCCATTGCTCCCCGCGCTCGACTGCGGGCAGCGCGACATCGCGATAGTAGGTGAATGCCCCATCCGCGGGATAGGGCCAGGGGATCTGTTTGTTCAGGAACTTGACTATCTCCCAATGGGGAAAGAGGCGTTGTGTCTGCTCGGCATCGGCGAGCTGGAGCGGTTGGAGCAAGAGCCTCTTGGTTTGGAGGGTGGCGATCACAGTCACCAAGATAACAACGGGCGCGGTCCTGGATCGAGTCTTTAACCAGGTTTGCAGCCGAATCACTTATTCCGACGCGGTAAGATTCGCCTTGCATCGAAAGAGTAAAGCCAGACATCTGATAAGACGATGAAGCGGGCCCGCAAAGACCTGGATCTTCCCGAAGAGCAGTTTCACGCGATTTGCCGCGCGCTCGCTGATCCTCGCCGCTTCGCCATTCTGCAACAGGTGGCGGCTGCGGATGGATTAGCCTGCAGCTCATTGCAGGAACACGAGGTTATCAGCCCGGCGACGATCTCCCATCATCTCAAAGAGCTGCACGAGGCCGGACTGGTGGACATGAAGCGCGAGGGCCGGGGCTCTAATCTTTTTCTCTGCCGGCCCGTCTTCGACGCCTACCTGAAGCGCCTCTCCTCCCTGTAAGGCTTCACAAAGCTCTGAATCCAATCAAAAGCAGCAGACATCTATTCGATGTCTGTCGAACTATTCGACAGGGATCATATTGAGGTGAAGAGATGGGAAAGCTGACTGGTAAGGTGGCGGTGGTTACGGGCGCATCGAAGGGTATTGGCGCGGGCATCGCACAGGAACTTGCGGCGCAGGGCGCGTCGGTTGTGGTGAACTACGCTTCGAGCAAAGAGGGGGCCGACAAGGTGGTCGCCGGCATTACCAAGGCCGGCGGCAAGGCGATCGCCGTGGGTGGCAGCGTAGCCAAAGCCGAGGAGATCGATAAGCTTTTTGCGGAAACGAAGAAGGCCTTCGGCAAGGTAGACATCCTGGTGAACAATGCCGGGGTCTATGCGTTTGCCCCGCTGGAACAAATTACAGAAGAAGAGATCGCACGCATGTACGACACCAACGTAAAGGGGCTGCTTCTAGCTACCAAGGCCGGCGTCGCGCTCTTCCCGAAAGAGGGTGGCAGCGTGATCAACATCGGCTCAGTTGCCAGCGAACAGACGCCGCCCATGTCGGTGGTGTACAGCAGCACCAAGGGTGCGGTCGATGTGATTACACGGGTGCTGGCCAAGGAGCTAGGCCCAAAGAATATCCGCGTGAACGCGGTGAACCCTGGCCCCGTCGCTACCGAGGGCTTTAAGTCTTCGGGTGTCGAAGGAAGCGATTTCGAAAAGCAGATGGTGCAAAGCACACCGCTGGGCCGGGTCGGCACTCCTGAAGACATCGCCACCGTAGTGGCCTTCCTTGCCTCTGACGATGCGCGTTGGATCACCGGGTCGTTGCTTCAGGCCGCGGGCGGCATGCGCTAACGCATTTTTACTACTACTCTGCTCCGGTGGGATCAGCTGTGCGGCTATTCTTTCCACCCCAGCCACGCAAAGACCGCGTGCCCCGGGGGCCCCGGTTTTTGGCGGAATGGCCGCGTTGAGTCCAGTTTCCTCGTCTATGCACCATTAGAAAAATGCGCTAAGCCTGAGCCGCGGCAGCTGCTGCCTTGCGGGCGATGAGACCGAAGCCCTTGTCGCGTGCCATGTGTTCCAGCGAGGCCAGCTGCTGCTGTGCAGTGGCCTTGCGCCCAGCTCGAATTTCTAAATCAGCCGCAGCCACCATGGCTTCTAATTCGACACCCTGGAGTCCGTGCGCGCGAGCTTCTCTGGCAACCTGTTCCAACCGTGGTTTGGCCATGTCGGGATGATCCGATGCGAGCAAAACGCGCGCGAACTCCAGCTCATACTCAAGGCGAACCAGCAATTCTGGCTCTTTGCCGCAAGATCCTGCGATGATTCGATTTCGGCCCGCGCTTCCCCTTGCTTGCCCTGGGCCAGCAAAGCCCGGGTTAAAGCGGTGGAGGCCGCTAGTTCATCGTCGGCTTGCCGCTCCTGATGGAACTGTTGCTTCCACTGCCGCAGGGGTTTCTCCACCTCGGCCGCGTGTCCTTCTTCTATCGAAAGCTGCGCCAGCCCAACCTGGGTCTCCATCGCCAGCTGCTTTTCGCCTACCTGGTTGCGCAGCGCCAATGATTTCTCGTACGACGCGCGAGCCGCTGCCAGTTTCCCTTGGTCAACAAGAACATCCCCGAGGCTGCAGAAGACATAGGCGACCGCGGATTTATCGCCGGCCTCCTGGGCTGTGGCCATGGCTTGCTGGTAGGTAGTCTCCGCGACCTGCAGCTTTCCGTTCTGGCGGGACAAATCCCCCAGAGTATTGAGACTGAGCGCCACCCCCTCTTTGTCTTCAACTGCGTGATAGTTGGGAACGGAGTCTTGCAGCAGCTTTCTGGCTTCGTTGAGATTTCCTGACGTCAGAAGGGCGGCACCAAGGTTGCTCATAGCGGCTCCAACACCATCCAAATTCCCGACTTCCTGGAACTCTTTGATGGCCGCGCGAAACATTTCTCCTGAACGCGCAACTTCACCCTGTTGGTAGTAGAGGGCTGCGAGGTCGGTCGACATCATCGCCTCGGCATTGCGATCTCCGGCCGCCTCGGCGCTCTGCCGGGCGAGCTCGCAGTCGCTGATGGCTTCATCCATGGAGACACCAATACCGACACCCTGTTCGCAAAGAAACCCGTAGGTTCGGGCTACGAGGACGGGGCGTCCCTGGGCGCGGCCTTTTTCGATCGCCGATTTGGCAGCAGCGCGCGCCTTGACCAGATCCTGACCAATCCACGCGGAGGCCTCCGTCATATCGATGCGCGCATCCTCGCCCGCCGGCGCGGGCAGGCGGCGAAGGGTGGCAAGCGTCTGCAGGGCGGCCGCCGGTTGAAAGCCGATTTGCGCGGTAGCCAAGAGGAGGCCGTAGTCAAGACTGTCAGGGAATAGCTGGAAAAGTGTGCGATAGGCTTGCACCGTCTTGGCCGAGTCGCCCATCGCGCGCCAGTACTGACCTTCGATCAGAAATCGGTCCTCTTCCGGTAGATCCTGTGAGAGTTCCCGTGCCCGCTGTGCCTCCGCACGCGCTTTGGTTTGATAACCCAGATGCCACCAGGCTTCGGACAAGGCAGAGTGCGCCAGAGGGAACTCGCTGTCAGCGGCTACCGCCTTGAGCAGCAGGTCGCGAGCGCCAAGAAAATCGAAGGCCCAAAGTTTGGCACGGCCCTCGACATACAACCGTGCGCTTCGTTCATCAGAAGGAAGCGCCACCCGTGCCTGGTTGGCGTCTCCCAAGGAATTGGCGGTGAGGCCCAGCCGATGGCGAAGCCGGGCGCCTGCCTGGGCAGCCAGAGCGAAGAGATCGTTCCGGTCGCCGGTAATTGCCTCCTCGGCGATGGTTTCTCCGTCAGCCGTATCCTGCACGCGCAGATCGAGCCGGATGCGCGTTTCCTCCTTGCCCGGCAATGGGGTGTAGGAGCCGAGGACGACCACATCCGCTCCCGGGTTCTGCCGCAGTCGCTCAAGGGTACCCTTGGCCAGGGTGCCTTCGCCGGTGGGCGGCAAGTCATGCTTGACCCTGGCAACATCTTCCGCGGAAACCATACGCAAATCGCCACGCGTGCCCAATTCCGTGTCCAACATCTCGGAGAAGACAGGGGAGAGCCAATCGTCCTCATGGCGGCCGGGCAAATTACGGAATCCCAGCACCGCTACCGAGCGGCGCAGCCTTACTGGCGCAGCTGCGCTGGCTTGAGGCGCTGGGGACGTAACGTGAGGCTTGGGATAGAACCGGAAAAACAATCCCGCAGTCAGCAGAAGCAATGCCAATCCTGCCGCCAGCCAGTAAATCTTGCGCCGGGCAAAAGCGGGTTTTGCCGCAACCGGTGAACTGTTTGCCGGAATCGGCACTGGTGTTGGGTCTGAGTGGCTGCGGTGGCAACCCAACCTCTACGGGCTCCGCCCGGGTCTCAACGGTCACCGGCGCCACGAATCGATATCCACGGCGCGGGATCGTCTCTACGTATTGGGGCGCGTCGGCGTTGTCGTTGAGCGACTCACGCACCTTGCGGATGGCGACCCCAAGGCTGTTGTCAAATTCGACGAAGGTATTTTGCGGCCAAAGATGTTGCCGCAGTTCCTCGCGGGTGACGACTTCACCCGGCCTTTCCACCAACATGACCAAAAGCCGGTAGGGAAGATCCTGGAGCCGCACGCGTATCCCGTGGCGCGCAAGCGTGCCTTCTCCGGGGTCCAGATCGAAGGGACCAAAGCGATAGCGGGTCAATTTAGACGACGACTCCGGCATACCCTCTCCAGCGGCAAACCCCTTAGCACGGCTAAGGGCCATTGTAGTCAGTTAATGAAAGGGTACAAGTGACTCCAGGTAAATGACTTTTGGGTTAATGCAGACTTAAACGCGAGTTCTGTTGACCAACCCACTATTTTCCCGCAGAGTCGCGAGGAAATGCAGCCACAACCGCAAGGAAGAAGGTTTGTGATTGCATTCCTGGCAAGGAAGCGGAATGCGTAAGGACCTTTTACTGCGGACGGCAGTCATCGTGGCTTGCCTGCTGGTGATCAGCGGATGCCAGCAAAAGCGCGGCGGCGACGAGACCAGCGGCCTGGCGAATCCCCGGGCGTGGGCTGGCTTCGCTTCGGTTCCGGGACCGGTCCTGGTCGGGCACCCTCTCAAGCTCAGTGAGATGACCGAGAGTGAGCGGCGATGGGGGATGGCGCCCAAGCGCGGCGCCGGCATTGTCTACCAGGATGACATCATCCTCATGGAGCACGGCGACCAGGCGATTCGCTCCTTCGCCGTCGAATGGCTTGTCGTGGAACTTCGATGCGAATGCTCCGCAGGTAAATGAAATCCAACCCGGCAAGATTGTCTTTGCCACGGGGCGCGCGGTCGGCAGGGTGCTCGCAGTCCAGCGCAATGGTGACCAGGTTTCCGCCATCCTGGGGCCGGTGCAGCTCACCGACCTGGTGAAGCAAGGCAAGTTCATGTACGACCAGCCGCTGGATCTGAACTCGGCGATTGCGATTGCCGCTCCCGACTATCCGGGGGCGGTCAATTCAACGGCCATGCAGAACCGCACCCCGGGACCCCAGTCCTCCATTCAGGGCGGTTCCGGTACGTGGCATGTCGCGCAGTACTACGTGGTCTCGGATACCGGCCAATGGACGCCGATGAGGACGGTCGCGGGCTCGGGCGAGGGTGTGAGCAAACCAACCTTGCTGCGGAGTGGTTTTCATCCTTCAAACCGGCTAAGGCCGATGCAGGCTGGGCCGAACCTGGGCAACCTCAACAACTTCAACCCTGGCCCGATTCCGACTCCGCAGATTCCCATGATTCCGCTCAATGGTCTGCAGGCAACGCCCTGCGCTGATTGCGGAGGCCTGGGACTGAAGATGTACCAGGAAAAAGACGGCCTCCGTGTCTGGGTTACGGTCGTCTTCCATCTCATCCATCCGCATGTCGTCTTTTGTGCCTCGATCGACAATGGCAGCATTGAGGCCAATCTTCAGCTGGCGGGAGGCGCGGGAGTCACGGCAACGCTCGATGCCGCGTCCAGTCAGGAATTCACAGGGGGCAACATCAAGGAGGTCGGGCTCATCCCCCTGGATATCACTGTTCCGATTGGCGGCATTTTTCTTCCGCTGCAAATCGACCTGAGCCAGTCGATCGATCTGGAGAGCGCCTTCAGCGCCAAGACGTCACGCCTGCACGGCGAAGGGGGCATCGACCTCACCGGTGAAATAGCGGCCGACTACCACAAGGGAGCCTGGGAAATTACCCCGCCATCAAGGCCAGATAAAGCAAAACCTCGCCGGCATGGTCACGGGGATTTCGGTAGGAATCAACTCGCTGGTATTCGCCATCAGCCAGCGACTCATGGTGGGCGTGGGCGCTTTGAGTTTTGCCACGGGGCCCTACGTAGACCTGATTTCCTCGGTCACATCGCTTAAGGGGTCATCGATTGGCACCACGCTGTTAAGCCGGACACCTATTTGCGCCCAGGGAACCTTCAACATGAGTCTTGGCGCCGGAATCGGCTATAGCATGCCAAGGATCGTGGCAAGTGTACTCAACACTGTGCTCGGCTGGTTTGGGGTAAAGCCTGTTCCCCCATGGGGAAGTATTGTTGCGCTTCCGCATAGGAAGACTTTGATCGATCACAGGGATGAGATACCCGATGGCTGTTCAGGAAAGTAGGCCGATCATGATCATCGATGCGTGTTGCCGAGTGCAATCGGGTAGAAAGCGTTCTCGATCCGCGTGGTCCAGGTCTTATGGGGAGACGAAGCAGTGACCTTTTGCACCAAGTGCGGCCAGAAGATGGAAGCGGGTTCCCAGTTCTGCACGAGTTGTGGCGCGCCGGTTGCAGCGACTGCCCAGCCTGCGACGACTGTGACCGCGCAGACACCGGGCACGCAATCCGTGGCAGCCGGCACCGGCTCCGCAACCGCAAGCGTTCGCGCCGGTTAAGAAGCGCAGTGGCTTGGCGTTACTGCTCATCTTTCTTGGCATTCTCGGGTTGATCGCTGTGATTGGCATAGGCGGGGTCGTGTATGTCGGCTACAAGGTCAAGGAAAAGGTGACTAGCGTTGCCAAGGCGGTTACGAATCCCGCTCCGAGTGCAGGCGAGAATAAAGATCCCGGGAAGAACGACAACAGCGACCTATCCGCAATGTTGGGCAACCTGGGCAGCATGCTCGGGAAGGGCGACGATGACGGCGACCCGGTCGAAAGTATTTCCGTGCATGACCCGGTGACGCCCTGCGCACCCGCTTCCTTTCCTTCGCAGACCGCGGCGCGAATTCCTTTACAGGAAGGCACAGTCATCACGACTGCCTGGGGCATCACCAATGGCGATGTAGAAACCCGCAATTCCATCTTGTCTACGAGCCCGGCTTCCTTCGACATGCAAGACAACGACGTCAAATGGAAAGATGACCAGGGTCACGACCACCACTCGCCCAGCTCCACCCACAGCACGTGCAACGAGGATCTTTTGTCGGCTGATGCGTATGCCACGGTGGAGGGAACCATCATACCTCGCATACTCCATGGGGTAACCAGAGTGAGGCTCTCCAGCAACAGCTTCGACGAGATCAAGTCCCAGGGCAAGACTTCGATTCGCTACTTCCATGACTTCGACGGCGACCAAGCGATCAAGCCCGCCTATGTGGGTGGTTTGTTCACCCGGGTCGAGTCGCAGGACGTTCCTTATCCCATGATCGTGAATGATCAACGGCTCAATCTACCCACGATTCATCTGGCGGGAATCGTGGAGCCGGTGGGGAAATACCCCTTCCCGAAAAGCTTACGCCCCGCGCACAGTGAAGCCGAGATCTACGTGATCGACGATCCTCTGGATCCCATGGTTCTATTGCTCAGAATCAAAGACCCCAAATGGTACGACGGCAAGTTCAGGATCGAAGTCACCAAGATCGACTACCGTGTTCCGAACCCGGTAAATCTGGTCGAGAAGCAGCTTGCCGAGCAGAAACGCGCCGTAACCTGGGGTATCTACTTCGACTTCAACAAAGACACGATCAAGCCGGAATCAGCGCCAGTGCTGAAGCAAATTGTGCAGGCGATGACAGACAACCCGGACTGGAAGCTTACGGTGGAAGGGAATACCGACAACATTGGCGGTGATACCTATAATCTCGACCTCTCGAAACGCCGCGCCTCCGCAGTCAAAGAAGCGCTGGTGACGCAGTACCACATTGCGGCGGACCGTCTAGCCACGGATGGATTTGGCGCTTCGCACCCCATAGAAACTAATGACACGCTCGAAGGGCGGGCGCGCAACCGGCGCGTGGAGTTGACTCGTGAGTAAGGGGAAGGCATGAGTTTTTGCACCAAATGCGGCCAGAAGATCGAATCAGGTTCCCAGTTCTGCACGAGTTGCGGCACGCCGGTTGCAGTGGCTGCCCAGGCTGCGGCGCCGGTGAATGCGCAGGCACCGGGCGCGCCTTCGTGGCAGCCCGCGCCGGCCCCGTCTCCGCAGGCGTTCGCGCCGGTTAAGAAGCGCAGCGGCCTGGCGTTGCTGCTCATCTTTCTCGGCGTGCTCGCGCTGTTAGCCGTGATCGGCATTGGCGGGGTGGTGTACGTCGGCTACAAGGTCAAGGAAAAGGTGACCAGCGTCGCACAATCCGTCGCGCATCCCACTCCCGGCCCCGGGGAAAACAAAGCTGCATCGCCCGGGGCAAATAACAACGACGACGGCAACAAAGACGTGTCAGCGATTTTGGGCAACCTCGGCAGCATGCTTGGAGGCGGAGACGATGACGGCGACCCAGTCGAAAGCATCTCGGCCAAAGATCCTGTGATCCCCTGTACCGCAGCTCCTTTTCCTGCGCAGGGCACGGCACGAATTCCCATGCAGGCAGCCACGGCGGTCACGACTGCCTGGGGAATGAAAAACGGCGATGTGGAAACCCGCATGACGGTCGGCTCCACAGACCCGACGTCCGTTGCTCTCATAGCCACCGCCGACGCTTTCAAAGACGACGACGGCCATGAATGGAAATCTTCCAGCTCCTCGCACACCGTTTGCAATGAGGATTTTGCAACTTCCAACACCTACGTTACCGTCACCGGCGCCAAGCAACCTCCTGTGATTCATGGCCTAACCCGGCTCAGGTTGTCGGACAAGTCCTTCCAGGAAATCAAGTCCACTGGTAAGACCAACCTTATCTATTTCGACACTCGCGACAGTAGTCAGGACAGCGTACAACCTGACCACGAAGGCGGTTTGCTCACCCGGGTCGAGGCGCAGGATGTTCCTTATCCCATGATCGTAAACGATCAGCGTGTCAACCTGCCCACCATCCATCTTGCGGGCGTTATGGAGTCGGTAGGAAAAGATCCCAGGCCGAAGAAGGAGCGTCCATTTCATACCGCCGCCGATGTGTATGTGATCGACGATCCTGTGGACCCACTGGTTCTGATGCTTAAGCTGAAGGACCCTGTACTGCATGACGGTAAGTTCAGAATTGAAGTCACGAAGATCGAATACCGTGTGCCGCACCCGGTAAATCTGGTTGAGAAGCAACTCGCCGAACAGAAGCGAGCTGTGACCTGGGGCATCTACTTCGACTTCAACAAAGACACGATCAAGCCGGAATCCGCGCCAGTGCTGAAGCAGATTGTGCAGGCGATGACAGACAATCCGGATTGGAAGCTTACGGTGGAAGGGAACACAGACAACATTGGCGGTGACGCCTATAACCTCGATCTGTCGAAACGCCGCGCAGCGGCAGTCAAACAAGCGCTCGTGACGCAGTACCATATCGCGCCTGATCGGCTATCCACGAATGGATTTGGTGCTTCGCACCCCATAGAAACCAATGACACGCTGGAAGGGCGTGCGCGCAACCGGCGTGTAGAGTTGACGCGTGAGTAGGCGGGCGAGTCGTATCGCCGGCAAATGAACGAGAGAGATAGATCCACTGCGTGAAGGAGAAAGACAATGGCTAAGTTCTGCGGTAAGTGCGGTTCGGCATTGAATGATACGGCGGTCTTCTGCGGAGGGTGTGGAGCGAAAGTTCCCGCTGCATCTCCCGCGGCATTTACACCGGTGCAAACGGGCTGGGCGCCGGTACCCTCGTCCTCTGACCCGGCGCGGGCGACACCAACGCCAGATACTGCGGCCTTTAGTCCCGTGCCGGCTAGCTTTACGCCGGTAGGGTCGACGTTTCCAGCGGCAGCGTCGACGCCTACACCGGAGGCGGGGGCGTTTACGCCAGTGCAAGGGGGTTTTGCTCCCGTGCCTCCAACACCCGCTCCGGCGCAAACCTATACACCGGTGCAAACGGGCTACGCGCCGGTACCGTCGTCCTTTGACTCGGCGCCGGCGACATCAACACCAGATACTGCTGCCTTTAGCCCCAGTGCCGGGTGGCTTTACGCCAGTAGGGTCGACGTTTCCAGCGGCAGCGTCGACGCCTATACCGGAGGTGGGGGCGTTTACGCCAGTGCAAGGGGGCTTTGCTCCCGTGCCTCCTACACCCGCTCCGGCGCAAACCTATGCACCGGCACAACCGGCCTATGCGCCCATACCGGCAAGTTACACACCAACGCCGGGGGCTTCCACGGCGGGCGCCGCTTACCCGGCCGCCGGCGCGAAAAAATCAAACACTCTGCTGAAGGTTATTGTCGCGTTGGTGTTGCTCCTTTTTGTCGGAGGCGCGCTTGCACTGGGCGGACTTTGGTATGCGGCACAAAAGATCAACGCAAAGGCTCGCTCCGCCGCGGCAAAGGCGTTGGCTGGCAATGGGCCGGGGAATGCCGGAATGAACGAGTTGTTGAAGGGCGTTGCAGACCTCAAGGGAGATTCCGGCAGTGATGGCAGTGCAGGAGGTTTTAAAGGAGATCCTTGCCGCTTCCTGAGCAAAGAGGAAGTCAGCAAGGCCGTGGGAATACGGGTAATTCGCGCCGAGGCGAAGGACGGGGGCTGTAGCTACATTGCCAAGGGTGATCCGGCCGACGTGACCTCGAAGCACATGGCCTCCATGGTTGGTGGGCTGTCAGGAGCCGATGCCAAGACGCAGAAGACTATTCAGAAGATGGCAGGCGCTTTCTTTGCGCAACAGGAAGCAAATGACAAGTCGCTTTCGAGCGGCGGCTGCTACTGGGGAAGTTCCTGTGCTTGGTGTCAGTTTCACCTCGGGCAACGCACAGGCGGAAATGAAGATGAACCGCGGCGCGTTCAATTACGTTACCGGCGGCTCGGGGACAGCATCCAGCAGCGGGAGCGGCGATTTGGATGGCATCGGCGATGAGGCGTATCTCGCGGGTGGAAGCATGCTCATCTTTCGCAAAGGCAATTCGGTGGCTCACTTCACGTATATCAGCTGCCCGTGCAACACAGACAATATCAAGCCGCTGGCCAAGCTGGTGGCAAGCCGGATGTGAATGTTCTGATCTCAGTTACAGAAAGGATTTAGCTATGAGCTTCTGTCAGTCGTGCGGAGCCGCCTTGGCCGACGGTGCAACCTTTTGTCCCACTTGTTCCGGGAGGGCACAAGCGATGGCCTCGCCGCCGGTTACGAATTCCGGCCTTCAGGCCAATACTGCCGGTGCGCTGGCTTATCTTGCCGGCATCATCACAGGCATTATTTTTCTGGTGATTGATCCATATAAAAGCGATCGCTTTGTCCGCTTCCATGCCTTCCAGTCGATCTTTTTCAACGTCGCTTGGACTGCGCTCTGGATCGCGTGGATGATCGCCGGACTGGTGCTAAGCGCGATCACCAAGGGTCTTTTCTTTTTCATTCAATTGCCGATCGACCTGTTGCTCATGGTCGGTGGGTTTGCGTTGTGGGCGTTTCTTATGTACAGCGCGTATCAGGGCAAGATGACGAAACTGCCTATCATCGGCGCGTTGGCGGCAAAGCAGGCGGGCGTTTAGGCCGGACTTCTATCCAGACTTTGCGAGTCTCTTCGCCTCGCCGGAATTACTCCGGCCAGGATTGAGTGGCCGCGCGTCTGAACGCATGTGCAACAGATACAGTAACGGTTACTTAAGGAGATCGCAAATGAAGACACCGTGGTTAACCCTTCTCGCTGGCAGCTTGCTGCTACAACCTCTCGCCTTCGCTGATGTCAGCTACCAGGAGACCACCCGAGTGACAGGCGGCTCCATGATGGGGATGGTCAAGATGGCGGGCGCTTTCAGCTCACAAGCCAAGCAGGCGCTCGCGCCCACCACCTCGACGGTCATGATCCATGGCAGCCGCATGGTGCGGTCCAATCCGCATACGACAGAGATCATTGATCTTGATGACCAGACGATCACGATGATCGATCACGATAAGCGCACCTACTCGATGATGACATTCCAGGAAATGGAGAAGGCAATGGCCGACGCCGCTGCCAAGGCGAAAGGAGCAAAGCCCACTCCTACAAGTGGCTCCCAAATGAGCTTCAACGCTCACATCTCAAATAGCGGAGCAACTCGTCAGCTGGACGGGCAGACTGCCAGCGAGGTATTGCTCACCATCACCATGACGCCAAACTCAGGCGACGCCAACGCTCAAGGAGGCATGGCAGCGACGAGCGAAATGTGGCTGATCAAGGACGCACCGGGCATGCCCGAGATCCGCAGCTTTAATGAACGCATGGCCAAAGAGCTCAAGGTTGATATGGCTGCCTCGGCGATGACTTCTCTGATAGCCGCTGAACCGGGAGGCGCCCAGGCATTGGAGGAACTGAGGAAGGAATCCGGCAAGGTGAGCGGACTCCCAGTGTTACAGGTGACTCGGGTGGGTATGACGGTCGATGGACAGCCACTGGCCGCTCCTTCGGTCGCACCTTTGCCGCAAAGCCAAAGCCAGGACCAAGGGTCAACGGCTGGTGCCGTGGGCAAAGAGGTGGCGACTGGTACAGCTACACAGGAAGCAGGTAGCCAGGTGTCTCGCCTGGGTACTTTTGGCCGCGCGCTGGGCGGTTCCAGCATGGGTGCTCTGATGCACCATGCTCCGTCGACCTCGGCGCCGAGTCAGGCAGCGAGTACTGACCCAGCCACCGCGGGGGTGATGATGGAAAGTCAAACAGAGACCTCCGGCTTCTCGGTGGCTCCGGTTGATACCAGCAGCTTTCAAATTCCAGCGGGATACAAGGCGGTCACTTCTCCGCTGGAGCATAAGTAAGGGATTGTGGTGCTCCCCCTGCCACAAGTCATAGAGTAGCCCCACATCTGGGGGGTGTGGGGTACTCCATGATTCGCACTCTGCTACACTCTCCGCCGAGAAACACATCCAGCTAAATGTGTCCACTCAGGGAAGTGAGCGATGAGCTTTTGCACGAAATGTGGTACCCCTCGTGTGGCTGGAAGTAACTTTTGCACGGTCTGCGGCGCGGCCCATCCATCCACCGAGCCTTTGCCTCAGCCAAATGCTGCGATGCCAACGCCCCCGGCACCGCCGGCCTATACGCCCGTTCCTGGGGCCTATGCACCGGGCAATGCTCCGGCTCCTGGTCCTCCTCTTGGTCCCAAAAAATCAAACACACTGCTCAAGGTGATCATCGCAGTATTGGTCATTCTTTTTATCGGAGCCGGACTTACTCTTGCTGGACTCTACTGGGCGGCGCAAAAGGTGAAAGAAAAGGTCCATTCGGTGACGGCACAGGTACTGGCGGGCGTGCCGCCATCAGCCAGCGCTCCATCGCGCCCAGGTGGCCCGCCACCCCTGCCCGCGCCATCTTCGTTTCCCGGCTGGAGCCCGAGTTCTGCTTCGACGCCGAATAGCAATAACCCGGCTCCAGCGAAGGCAGGTATGTTGGTGGTCACGGCCATCGCAAGCCCGCGCGGCGATTACGAATCAATGAAGCAGATTGTCAGCATGGACGACAGCGGAATCACCCTCTCCTACCGCGCGGAAGCTTCTAAGCCCGGGACGGCGGGAGCGAGTAATTCGGTGTCGGTCGAGCGCTTGGTGCTGGCGCGAGATCTGAATACGGCCCACGATTATGCCGAGGTCTTTAATAGCAATGCCCCTCGATCTTTCCCGGGTACTACGGCGATTACCGCTTCCCGAGAGGTGCTCACGGAACTCAAGCAGAAGGGCTCTACCGCGTTTAGTTTTCGCCCGCAGGGGCTCGCAGGCGCGCTTGGTTCGCTGGTGGGTACATTTTCTGCCCTCACCGGAACGGACACTAAAAACGTGGGCGGCGTCTCGCTCGACAAGTTGGGAAAGGAGGCGTGCAGCCTGCAAAGAGAAGGGAATGGCTTGTTCGCATTTCCGGTTCTCTTGAATGCGCAACCGGTGACGCTGCCTGCTCTGCGCGCCACCTGTACGACCGATGATGGCCGCGCGGACTTCTACATTCTCGATCAGCCTGACTATCCGCTGATGCTTGCGTGGAAGCTGGGAGAAGGTTCGCAGCTACAGGTGATCAAGATCACCTATCCACCGGCGCCGCCATCGCAGAAGACCAATCAGCCTGCGCCGCCGAGCGCGATTGAGCAGCAGCTGAAAGAGAAAAAGAAGGTAGACATCTACGGCATCTACTTTGATTTTGCCAGTGACCAGCTCAAGCCCGAATCGACTCCGGTACTGGAAGAGATTGCCGGCGTGCTCAAGGACAACCCGGAATGGAAGCTTACGGTGAGCGGCCACACGGACAACGTGGGTGGAGACCCCTACAACCTTGACCTCTCAAAACGCCGCGCTGCGGCGGTGAAGGAGGCGTTGGTTACGCAATATCACGTTGCACCCGAGCGTCTTTCGACCGATGGCTTTGGCGCCTCGCGGCCCGTCGATACCAACGACACGCTGGCCGGCCGTGCGCGCAACCGGCGCGTGGAGCTGACGCGGGAGTAGATTTTGCCTTGCCGTGCTCTGCGCGGGGCTGCATGATAGTTGCGTGCAAGAACTGATTGCAGGTACGCTTCTTGGCCACTATAGGGTCGTCCGTCCGCTGGGCCAGGGTGGGATGGGTGTTGTCTATGAGGCCGAGGACCAGAAGCTAGGCCGGTCTGTCGCCATCAAACTTCTGCCCGAGGCCACTCGCCGGGACCCCGCGGCGCTGGAGCGTTTCTGGCGTGAGGCACGCACTGCCTCTTCTCTCAACCATGCGGGCATCTGCACCATCTACGAGCTGAACGAAAGCGGCGACCAGCCCTTTATCGTCATGGAGCTGTTGGAGGGCCAGAGCCTCGATAAGGCCCATTTCCGCCGCCCCATGCCGTACCCCAAACTGCTGGACTTTGGGGTGCAGGTGGCCGATGCGCTGGATGCGGCGCATCGCAAGGGCATTCTGCATCGAGACATCAAGCCGGGCAACATTTTTCTGTCGCCGTCCGGGCAGGTGAAGATCCTGGACTTCGGCTTGGCCAAGCTGGAAGCGGGACAAACTTCACCCAACGGCGCAAACGGGGACAAGACAAACGCTACCTTGGGGGGGCCCCTGCCCCAAGACCTGCTTACCAGTCCGGGAGCGGCGGTGGGCACCATTGCGTACATGTCTCCGGAGCAGGCGCGCGGGGAAACCCTGGATGCACGCAGTGACGTCTTTTCGCTCGGGGTGGTGTTGTATGAGCTCTCGACGGGCCAACATCCTTTTAGCGGCTCCACCACGGCGGTGACCTTCGATCGCATTCTCAACTATGCTCCGACGGCCCCGATTTCCCTCAATCCTGAGCTGCCGGTGGAGTTGGAAGAGACCCTTAACAAGACACTGGAGAAGGACCGCGAGCTGCGCTGCCAGTCGGCAGCAGAGTTGCGCGCCGACCTGAAGCGACTGCAGCGCAAGAGCAGTGGCGGGTCTTCGGCGAGGCCCTCCAACATGGTGGGCGGCACGAGTGTTGGCTCGAGTCCGAGTAGCTCGGGGAGTGGCCGCGTGCCCCCACCACAAGCTCCTCCCAGCGGCAGCGTGAACGGAGCTTCGGATGTTCTGTCTCCAGGCTCCAGCCCAGGGAGTGCCTCTGGGATTGCTCCCGCGCCAGCAAAGAAATCGCCCGTGCTGGCCATTGCATTTGGCGCTTTGGTGCTGCTGGCGGCCGCCGGCTTTGCAGCCTGGCGTTTCTGGCCCCGTGCGGTGCCGTTTACTTCGATTTCTTTGAGCCAGATCACCAATACGGGGACTCTGGAAGACGTTGCTCTCTCCGGCGATGGCAAATTCCTGGCCGAGGTAAAGAACGGCGCCGGCCAGCGCACGCTTTGGATACGGAACATCGCGACCAATACGGACACCCAGATTCTGGCTGCATTCCCCAGCGATTATGTCGGGCTCAGTTTCTCGCCTGACGCAAACTACCTCTATTTCGTGCGGGGCACGGCCGAGAACACGGCCATACGCTCTCTTTTCCTGATGCCGACCTTTGGCGGGACGCCGCGGCAGCTCATCCACGATATCGACAGCGCTCCAAGCCTTTCGCCCGATGGTTCTCGATTCGCCTACCTGCGTTGGACACCAGGCCAAAGCGACCACTATTCCGAGATTCACATCGCGGATAAGGACGGCGCGAACGATCAGATGGTTTATACCTCTGGCAACATGGCCGAGGCTCCAGCCTGGTCGCCGCAACCGAACCAGATTGCGTGGATCGAGCAGACGGGGCCGGGAGCTTCTGTCATCCATGTCTTCGATCTCAGTTCGAAAACGAAATCGTCCATTGCCCAGCCGGAAGGTATTACGTTCGGCCTCAGCCGGTCGGGTTCTAACCTGGCGTGGCTGCCCGACGGGAAGCATCTTCTGGTTCTTTACTTCAAGGCCCATTCCGACCGCGGACAAATTGGCATTGTGGGCTTGACCGGCCGGTGATTTCCATACCGTAACCAACGATGTGAATGCCTATAGTCAGCTTGCTGTGTCGGCCGATGGAAAGACGCTGGCGACCGTGCTAACGAACCAGGACTCAGGTCTCGCTTACTACAAAGGAGACGGAGGGGCGATGATGTCGAGTACGCCCCTGCGGATCACTCCGAGTACGGTGGCCTGGGTGGACGAGGACCACCTGCTGTTGATGACGCACAGCGCCGGCGTCAGCAAAGTAGAACGCGCCACCGCAACCCTACAGCCCATCGATACCGGCGATATAGATGCCGGCTATTTCATAACCACCTGCCCCAATGGAACGGTGCTCTTTACCGGAGTTCCGAAGGGTGGAGCGGAGACGCGCCTATTCCGCATGAATGGGGACGGAAGCGGAATCGCTCAGATCACGAATGCCGGCATTGCGCGTATGCCCTATTGCGCGCCGGATAGCCATACTGCCTACTTCACGCTGCGGCAGTCTGGGGCCGCCGCGGCTGCGACCTTCTGGTCTGTGCCGGTTTCGGGGGGAACGCTCCATCAGGAACTGAAAGGGTTATCCGATGGCCGCTTTTTCATCGTATCCCGCGACGCAAAGCTCGCCGGGGTCGAATCAATAGGGACCGCCGACGATTTCACCGCGCTCATTGCCGATATGAATACCGGTCAGGTGATGCATAAGCTTCCGCTGGATATGAGCGCGCTCGGCATGGTCAGTTTCAGTCCGGATGGGAAGGCCCTTGTTCGCAAGGTCGTTTCCAATGGTGGCAATGCCCTGCAGTACCAGCCGATCGACGGTTCGCCGCCGCACTTGTTGCTGGGTCCTACGCCCGAGGATCTGACTGCTTTTGCCTGGTCGCCGTCGGGAAACCTGCTGGCAGTGTTGCAACTGCGCCGGAGCTCCGATGTGGTGGTGATTAACGATCTCACCGGGAAGCAGCCGCACTAATCGAAGACCAAGGCCGGCTGCGCCTGTGGAGTGTTACTTCGCGGAGACGCCAAGGGCGGCAAGGCTCGCGCCGGCATCCGGGTCCACGGCTAGAACCGCGTCCATTTTGGTTAGCTTCAGCAGCGCGGCCACTCGCTCGCTGACGCCGCATACTCGCAACTTTCCTCCGCCCCGCAGCACCAGCCCGTTGGTATGCACCAGCGTTCCCAACCCGGCGCTATCCATGTAGGGGACCTCAGTCAAATCGAGCACCATCCGGGAGACGCCCTCTTCTATGAGGCCCTGTATCTGACCATCGGCCATTTTCAAATTCATGCCCAGGGTCAGGCTGCCGACTAAGGTAACGACCGCCGCGTCTGCGTGGATGCGCTCGATGGAGGTCTGCAGCGTCATGCGCAAACTCTATCACGGCCCAGGCCACGCCATCGTGCGGCATGCGTTTCGTCCTTGCCGCGTTTCGCCTGCCGCTGCATGATGGTTGAGTGCAAGAACTGACTGCCGGTACACTGCGGGGCCACTACAAGATCGTCCGTCGCCTGGGCCAAGGCGGAATGGGCGTGGTCTATGAGGCTGAAGATCAGAAGCTGGGCCGGTCCGTCGCTATCAAGCTGCTGCCCGAAGCGACCCGCCAGGACCCGGCGGCGCTGGAACGCTTTTGGCGGGAAGCGCGCACCGCTTCCTCGCTAAACCATCCTGGTATCTGCACCATTCACGAACTGAACGAAAGCGGCGATCAGCCCTTCATCGTGATGGAGTTGCTGGAAGGTCAGAGCCTGGACAAACTCTACTACCGGCGGCCGATGGCGTACCCCAAGCTGCTGGACTTGGGAACGCAGGTGGCCGATGCGCTGGATGCGGCGCATCGGAAAGGCATTCTGCACCGCGACATCAAGCCCGGCAACATCTTCCTGTCGCCGTCCGGGCAGGTAAAGATTCTGGACTTCGGCCTGGCCAAACTGGAAGACGGATACGCCACCCCAGGCGCGCGGACAGACGCCACTCTGGCGGGGAACGATTTGCTGACCAGTCCGGGGTCGGCGGTGGGCACGATAGCCTACATGTCTCCCGAGCAGGCGCGGGGCGAAACCCTGGATGCACGCAGCGACGTTTTCTCGCTGGGTGTGGTGTTGTATGAGCTGTCGACGGGGCAACATCCCTTTAGCGGTGCGACGACTGCTGTGACCTTCGATCGCATTCTCAACTACGCTCCTACAGCCCCGGTCACCCTTAATCCTGAGCTGCCGCCGGAGTTGGAGGAGACGCTCAACAAAACGCTGGAAAAGGACCGTGAGCTGCGCCTGCAATCGGCAGCCGAGCTGCGCGCCGAACTGAAACGCTTGCAACGCAAGAGCAGCGGCGGCTCTGCAGCACGGCCTATTGCGGCGGGGGGTGCGAGCGCTAGCTCCCCGGCAAGCGCGAGTGGGCCGGGTTCCAGTCCGAGCGGGGCGGGGAGCGGCAGCGCTCCGCCACCGTCCGGTCCTTCGAGCGCAAGCGCAGCCGGTGCGGGAGGCTCCGGTTCTGTGCCTGCAGGATCGGCTCAGCATGCACCGGCGGGCTTTGTTTCCGCAGGCGCCGTGGCCCCTGCTCCCGCGAAGAAATCGCGTGCGTTGCCGATAGCAGTCGTTGTCCTCGCGCTGCTGGCCGCAGCGGGATTCGCGGCTTGGCGGCTGTGGCCGCGTCCGGTGCCGTTTACCACGGTGTCGCTCAGCCAGATTACGAATACCGGGACGCTAGAGAGGATCGCCTTATCCGGCGACGGCAAGTTCCTCGCCGAGATCAAGAACGACAGCGGCCAGCGAACATTGTGGGTGCGCAATATCGCGACCAATACGGATACGCAGATTCTGACTGCGTTCCCCAACGAGTATGTCGGGTTGAATTTTTCGCCGGATGCGAACTACCTCTACTTCACCCGGGGAACAGCCGACAATGTCGCTCTGCACTCTCTTTATGTGATGCCCGTGTTTGGCGGCACGCCACGCCAGCTCATCCACGATGTAGACAGCGCCGCCAGCCTGTCGCCGGACGGCAGCCACTTTGTCTATCTACGCTGGACGCCGGACCACAAGGATCACTTTTCCGAGGTCCACACTGCCGACAAGGACGGCGGCGACGACCAGATACTCTACACTTCCGGCAACCAGGTGCAGAGCCCGGTGTGGTCACCGCTTGGCAACCAGATTGCGTGGATCGAATCGAGCGGCCCTGGCGATACGGCCATCAAGGTCTTCGACATCGCCTCGAAAAAGACGGTAACCCTGGCTCAGCCGAGCGGCATGATCTATGACGCTAACTTTGGCGGCTATACCAACGTGGCATGGTTGCCGGACGGCAGGCATTTGCTTGTCTTGTATTCCAAGGCTCATTCCGACCGCGGGCAAATCGGCATTGTTGGCGTTCCTGACGGCGCCTTCCATACCCTGACGAACGATGTGAACGCCTATAGCCAGCTGGCCATCTCCGCCGATGGAAAGACGATGGCAACCGTCCTCACCAACGTGGACTCAAGTGTCGCCTACTACAAAGGAGACGGCGGGGCCATGATCTCGAGTACACCACTGCGCATCACTCCAACCTCATTGGCCTGGGCGGACGAGGACCATTTGTGGCTGATCACACGGGGTACGGGCATTAGCAAATTGGAACGCGCATCGGGAAGCCTGCAGCCGATCGATTCCGGCACTCTGGATATCGGCTCGTTCATTAATACCTGCCCGGATGGGCATGTTCTGTTTATCGCCATCCCCAAGGGCGGAGGGGAGTCGCGTCTGTTCCGCATGGATGGAGATGGCAGCGGTATTACTCAGCTGACCACGTCGGGCATAGCGCGCGGCCCCTATTGTGCCCCGGACAGCCAGACGGCTTATTTCACCATCCGGCCCAAAGAGAACATCCCCGAGGTTTCCCTGTGGTCTGTTCCGTTATCGGGAGGGGCTCCCAAGAAGGAGCTCGAAGTCGAAAGCTTCGGCTGGATCGTGCTCACCCGTGACACCAAGTCTGCCATGTCGCTCTTTAACAAAAACCTACTTTACTTCCTTCAGATTTGGGACGTTTCGACCCACCAGATGCTGCGCCAGCTTCCCTGGGATACGAGCAACCTGGAGGGTACTTTCCCCGGTTTTTCTCCTGATGGGAAAGCAGTGGTTCTGCCTGTTGTCTCCAAGGGCAGCAATGCTCTTCAGTATCAGCCGATCGATGGTTCGCCCACGCATCTGCTCACCGACACCACGCACGAGACGCAAACAGGTTTTGCCTGGTCACCGTCAGGCGGCAAGCTGGCCGTATTGCAGTCGCGGAGTAGTTCCGATGTAGTGTTGATTACCGATCTTGCGGGGAAGCAGCCGCATTAAGCCATAATGACTGTATTGAATCTTCGACGCTGGTTCCGTGATCCACTTTTCCTGTTGGCCTTGGCCGCCGGTCTGATTGCCTTCGTGGTGCAGTCCGGAGAGTTGGGCAGTGCTGACACTACCCATCGCCTGCAAACTGCGCATTCCTTTTGGACTGGCGAACCGGAGGTGTTTCCCAACGAATTTCCTGAATTCGGCGTCCACGGCCGCGGGGGAAAGCTGCAGAGCTGGTATAGCATCGGCCAGTCACTGCTTTTGTTGCCAGCGGATGTGGCTGGCGCTTATGTCGCACGCCTTCCCATCTTTGCGAACTACGACGATACCGACCCCAGCGTGCGCGACATCATCGTCAGCTACAGCATTAACATCCTGGTGACGGTGTTGACGGCTCTGGTCTGCTTCCGCTTCCTGCGGCAGTTCAATTTCGGGATTACCCACTCTGTGGTGGGAGTTCTGGCTCTGCTGCTCGCGACGACACATCTGCATTACACGCAGAACATGATGGAGAACAATTACATCTTCCTGCTGACGATGACAGGATTCTCCTATCAGTACGAGTGGTTGCGCACTGGCTCCTGGCGGGTTCTGTTGATCGGCTCTGGCGCGTTTGGCCTTAATCTGCTGACCCGCTTGCCGACAGGCTTAGATCTACTGTCTGGAGGGTTGTTTCTGCTGCTGGTGCTTTGGTTCGAAGGGGTGCGGGGGAGGCTTCTATGGGAGCGCTTTCGTAGCTACATCGCGACGGCTCTGCCCGGTTTATCTGTTTTTTGGATTGCTCGACCGCCTCTATCAAGTCTACCGCTTTGGATTTAAATCAGTCTTTGTTACCTACATCACGATCATTGGCCGCGAAACCAGGATGCGCAATCCTTCGCTGCCTCCCAATTATCCCTTCGAGACCCCCTGGCATGTTGGATTTTTCGGGGCGCTCTTTACGCCGGAGAAATCGATCTTTCTCTTCGATCCTTTGATCGTGCTGATGATTCTGCTTTGCGTTGTCGCCTGGAAACGATTCAGCCCGGATGTGAAGGCGTACGCTGTCATGAGTTGTCCGCTGTTATTGGCGTATATGAGTTTCTACGCTCGTTATACGGTGTGGAGTGGAGACTTCGCCTGGGGCGATCGCTACGTCTCGACTGCCGTTGAGTTGGCATCGCTGCTCGCGGTTCCTCTACTACTGCGTCATCGCCCCCAGTTGGCAAAGCCGGTGTGGTTCATAGGATTGGCGCTGCTGGCCGTCAGCACGCTGATTCAAGTGATGTCGCTGGCTTTCTGGTTGCCGCTGGAGATTTACCAGATGGAGACGCTTGGTCATCCGACCTTTGTGATTCTGCTGCGCATGAAGAATATTGCTGCTTTCGCGCTCGGAAAGATGGACGCGTGGGGCCTGAACAACCACGCCATGACCGAGGATCCGTGGGACTACGCCCACATCACCGAGTGGAATTTTCTGCCTTTCGTCCTGCGGCGAGTCGGCGTGGCGCCCATGTGGGTAGTGCATATTGTGTTCGTGGTGTGGAGTGCCGGACTGGCCGCGTTGGCAGCCACCCTATGGCAGATCCGGAGGGTGGTTGGCCCGGGGCAGGTCAGGGAACGTCGCTAGCGTCCTGAAGTAGTTCCCAGCGCTGAAGGGCGATGGGAACATTGCCGTTGTTCCACACAAAGTTGTTGAACTGCAGCATGGAAAAATCTTTGCCTTGAGCGCGGCGGGCATCGGAAAGCAGCCGCGTGATCTGGAGCTTGCCGATCTGGTACGAGATTCCCTGACCTGGCGTGCTGGCGAAAGCGGCTGCCTCGCTGAGAGCCGTTGCCCGATCCATGGGGACGGTCCGCGCGAGGTAATCAGCGCCCTGCTGCAGGGTGAATTCGCCCAGCGCCAGCTTCACGTCAACCTCCACGCGCAGTGCGCGTAGCCGCATGAAGCTGTAGATGGTCGCGCGGGTATGCGGATTGTCGTCGAAAAACCCAGCCTGCAACATCATCTCTTCAGCGTAAAAGCCGAGGCCTTCATTGGCGCCGGAGTCGTAGTAGTGGCGACGGATCGGATCGGGGTTGTGCCAGCCGAGACAGAGCTGGAAGTAGTGTCCGGGCACGCCCTCATGAACGAGGATGGGCCGCGGATCGTGTGCCTGGGAAAGCTTGAAGAAGCCCAGGTTCGGCCCCGGCACGTGAATGTAGCTGGTCCCATCCTGATCGAGGCGCGAAGGTCCGGTGAGGTCGTCGTTTTCTCCCATGTCCTCAAAGGGTTCCAGGTAAGCCGGCAGCTGCAGGTTGCGGTAGTGCTTCATCCACGCAGGCACGCTAAGGATTTTTTGATCGACGAGGAAGGCGCGGACCTTCTCTTCATCCACTTTTTCGGCCTGCATCTGTGCCGCCGCACTGGGAAAGAAGGGCGCGGGTGGGAGGCCGGCAAGACGAGCCTGCTGGTAGGTTTCGAATGCGACGGCTCTGCTCCACTCCTGTTGGCTCATCGCCAGCAACTGCTCGGGTGTGTAGGGAAGCAGCGCAACCTTGCTCAGGAAAAATATGTAGTTGTCGCGTCCAATGGCCGTGTCTTTGCGCGCGGTGGGCAATTTGGCCGTGAGCCACGCGCGGTATTGCGTGAGCGCTGTTGCCGCGGCGGGGGTGACCTGTTGTAGCGCCTGGTTATTGGCTGCCGTGAGTTGCGGTGCCAGCGCCTTCTCCGTGCGTTGTAAGCGGTCGGTGACCTGGTCCAGGGAGTCGATAGCCAGTTGCACAAAAGGCTGTCGTAGATCGGTCAGGTTCTCCTGGGCAGCCTGAAGCGTGGCTGGGATCTGCTTGACGCGGGCGATGATTTCCTGCTGCCGCGCTTCGGAGAACGGTGGCGGCGGCAAGAGAAGAATGACGACGGAGCCCAGCGTCTGGTCCACGTAGAACTGCGGGTTCCGCTTCCAGCTCTGTTCGATAGATAGCTCCCAGCGCACGCGGGCCACGGCAGAGCCGAGGAGCCGGTAGTCCACCTGATCGTGAATCGGGGTTTGCGCCGAGGGGGCGAGGGCTTTCCATCGCTGCTCGAAAACGTCGAGCTGCTGCAGTCGGTTGGTGATGGTCTGCGGCGACCAATCGACAACCAAGCCGGCGGGGCGCTCGATGCGCGGGATGTCGTCGTCACTGAAGGGCTGCTCCTGCGCTCTCCATTGCCAGAAGCTGTCGCTCAGCTCGCTCAGGCTGTCGGCGCGCGCGAAGACGCATTGGGCAAACAGCAAAGACAGAACGGCCAGATAGCGCAAGAATCGCAAGAGAGGCTCCTTCTTCGATAGGGGCAGTGTATCCGAGCACTGCCATCCTGACGCTACGAACAAACCATCCGGACAGGAATCTGTCCGTACCACGGACCGATGGGGCCGCACACTCGCTCGTTTATGCGAGATGTGGATGCCACGGCGCTACCGAGCATTTCCGAACCCTTTGGCAAGGAGAGTGGTATCCGCGTCTACCACATCCGCGACTACGAGCGAGATGGACCCATCGGTCCGTGGCCGGAGAAATCCCAATATGGTTTGACAGAAGTTGGCGGCTCCCTTAGCGTTTGGCATTGGTCGGGACGAATAGAACTGAGGTCGATATGGAAACACTCAAGGGACGAACTGCGCTGGTTACTGGGGCTTCACGCGGGCTGGGTGCGGCGATCGCTTTGGAACTGGGCGCCAGAGGGGCGAAGGTCGCGGTCAATTACTTCGCCAAGCGAGACCGCGCCGAGCAACTGTGCGCGCAGATCAAGCAGCAGGGCGGGGAAGCCACGGCCTACTATGCCGATGTGCGCCTGGAAGCAGACGTCGCGCGGATGATCCAGGCAATCAATGAAAGCTATCAACAGGTCGATATCGCCGTGATCAATGCCACTGGCCCGCAACCCTTCCTGACCATCGAAGAACAGACGTGGGAACGATACCTGGACCAACTGGAGTTTTTTGTGAAGTCGCCGCTGCTTGTTCTGCAGCAGGTCGTAGCCGGCATGAAAAGCCGCGGCTTCGGAAGAATCATACAAATCGGAAGCGAAGTTTTCGAGATCGGCAATCCGATGTTCGCCCATTACGTAGCCGCTAAGGCCGCGCAGTTGGGACAAACGCGCTCCTGGGCCCGCGAACTTGGTCCAAACGGCATCACGGTCAACCTGGTCGCTCCAGGCTGGATTCCCACCGAACGCCATTTGGGCTCTACCCAGGCGGAGATCCACTCCTACACCGAGAAGGTTCCGATGAAGCACATGGGTACCGCCGAAGACGTGGCCAATACGGTCGCTTTCCTGGCCAGCGATGCGGGCAGATTCATTACCGGGCAGAAGATCTCGGTGAACGGCGGCAATACCGTCGAGTAGCCTCAGCTCATGGTGTGGAGCGTGGGGCTGACGATCAAAGGAGCCTCGGTTACTGCCTGGACCTCTGCGACGGAAACGCCGGGAGCAATCTCATCGAGCACCAGCCCATCCGGCGTGACGCTGATCCAGGCCAACTCGGTGGCGATGGAATCGACCACACCCACGCCGGTTAGCGGCAATCGGCAAGCGTTGAGGATTTTAGGGCGGCCATCGCGCGTGGTGTGCTCCATGGCCACGATGACACGCTGTGCGCTGGCCACCAGGTCCATCGCGCCACCCATGCCTTTGACCATTTTGCCGGGAATAATCCAGTTGGCCAGGCTCCCTTGGACATCGACCTCCATAGCGCCCAGGATGCTGAGGTCGATGTGACCGCCGCGGATCATGGCGAAGGCATCGGCACTGGAAAAAAATGACGTTCCGGGCAGCACCGAAACCGTCTCCTTGCCGGCGTTGATCAGGTCCGGGTCCACCTCTTCTTCCAGAGGATAGGGCCCGATTCCCAGCATGCCGTTCTCCGATTGCAGGACTACTTCGACACCCGGCGGAACATGGTTGGCGACCAGCGTAGGCATGCCGATGCCGAGGTTGACGTAGTAGCCGTCGCGGAGCTCTTTTGCGACCCGCTTAACGATGCGATTACGCTTCTCAATCTCCTGCATTTGGTCTCCTCACCGTCCGCCGTTCGATGCGCTTTTCACAGGACGTGCACTGGAAAATGCGTTTGACGTAGATGCCCGGGGTCACAATCGCATCGGGATCCAGTTCTCCTGGCTCTACCAGCTCTTCCACCTCGGCGATGGTTATGCGCGCGGCCGTGGCCATCATGGGGTTGAAATTGCGCGCTGTCCGACGGTAGATCAGGTTGCCCTGCGCGGTCTCCCTTCCAGGCCTTCACCAGCGCGAAGTCTGCTTTGAGCGCCCTCTCCAGGACGTATTCGCGCCCATCGAAGGTGCGCTGCTCTTTGCCCTCGGCGACCAGCGTGCCCACGCCGGTGGGGGTGTAGAAGGCCGGAATGCCTGCCCCGCCGGCGCGGATCCGCTCTGCCAGTGTGCCTTGCGGGACCAAGGAGACCTTGAGGGTGCCGGCAATCACCTGCTTTTCCAGCAGCATGTTTTCGCCCACGTAGCTGCCGGTGTGTGAGGCGATCATACCCGCCTCCAGCAGCAGGCCGAGGCCGAAGCCGTCGATACCCATATTATTTGAAATGGTGTGGAGACCGGTCACGCCGCGGCGCACCAGGGCGGCGATGGCGTTTTCTGGAATGCCGCAAAGGCCAAATCCCCCCAACATTACGGTTGCGCCTGGGGGAATGTCTGCAACGGCTGCGTCGGGAGTGGCGAATACTTTATTCATAGCTGCGCACGGTGAGTCTACCCAATCCACCACAAAAATGTCTTGCTGAGCCAAGCCTGGCCTCAACCATTTAAGCGGTTTCGCAATTACTGTGGTCTGTTAAGGTTCGCGAGGAGTGGTTTTCTTTGGGAGAAAACCACGAAGAGCTCTTTGGCTTCGGTCTACACCAATTGCGAAACCGCTGTAGGATTTAGCTTGTCACGAAGGGAACCACGTGGGTACTGAACGTCAAGCCTCGCCGGGAGAGCGCTTCCGGTCCGCGGTCAAGCAGGAACATCCTTTACAGGTGATCGGCGCCATCAACGCCTACACGGCGCGCATGGCGCAGGCGACGGGTTTTCGCGCGCTCTACCTTTCAGGCGGAGGAGTGGCGGCCAACTCACTTGGCATGCCCGACCTCGGCATCAGCAGCATGGAAGATGTGCTGATCGATGCTCGACGGATTACCGACGTCACCACCCTACCTCTGTTGGTCGACATTGACACGGGTTGGGGAAGCGCCTTCAATATCGCCCGCACCATCCGCTCCATGGAGCGTGCTGGAGTCGCCGCGGTGCATATCGAAGACCAGGTAGGCACCAAGCGCTGCGGCCATCGGCCTGGGAAGGAAGTGGTTCCTGCGGAGGAGATGGTCGATCGCATCAAGGCCGCAGTCGACGCCCGCACTGACCAGGACTTCGTAGTCATGGCTCGCACCGACGCGCTGGCTGGCGAGGGCCTCGCGGCTGCGCTCGATCGCTGCGCCGCCTACGTTGCCGCGGGCGCCGACATGATCTTTGCCGAGGCGGTCACGGATCTGGCCATGTACGCGCGCTTTAAGGAGAGGGTGGGCGTGCCCATCCTGGCCAACATCACGGAGTTCGGTCAAACACCCCTCTATACCACGCAGCAGTTGGGTGCTGCCGGCGTGGACATTGTCCTGTTCTGCTGCTCCGCTTACCGGGCGATGAATGCCGCGGCTCTCAAGGTGTACCATGCCATCCGGACGGAAGGTACGCAGAGCAGTGTGATCAGCCTGATGCAGACCCGCGCCGAGCTCTACGAGTTTCTCGGCTACTATGCCTACGAGCAGAAGCTCGACCAGCTCTTTGAGGCAACCAAGCGCAGTTGAACCCTGGGAGAAGCGACGAATCATGGCCACCACTGTTGACCAGCAGCAAACAGCTTTCAAACCGAAAAAATCTGTTGCACTCTCCGGAACACCGGCCGGCAATACGGCCCTGTGCACCGTGGGACGAACGGGCAATGACCTGCACTATCGCGGCTATGACATCGCCGACCTGGCCGCCCACTGCGAGTTTGAAGAGGTGGCGTACTTATTGCTGCGGGGTAAGCTGCCCAACGCCACCGAGCTGACGGCGTACAAGCAAAAACTGAAGCGGCTGCGAGGGCTGCCGGCCAACGTGTGCATGGTGCTGGAACAGCTGCCCGCCGCGACCCACCCCATGGATGTGCTGCGCACTGGTGTCTCTGCCCTGGGCTGCACGCTGCCGGAAAAAGATGACCATAACCCCGCCGGCGCTATCGAGTGCGCCGATGTTCTGCTCGCCACCATTGGGTCGATGCTGCTGTACTGGCACCACTTCAGCCGCAACGGACGGAGCATCGATGTGGAGTCGGGACAGGACACGCTGGCCGGGCACTTTCTCGAGTTGCTTCATGGCGGAGGCCCCGAGCAAGCAGTGGATTCGCGCCATGCAGGTTTCGCTCGTCCTTTATGCCGAGCATGAGTTCAATGCCTCCACTTTTACCGCGCGTGTGATCGCCGGCACCGGCTCGGACATCTACTCCTGCATCACCGGCGCGATTGGCGCGCTTCGCGGGCCCAAGCACGGCGGTGCGAATGAAGTCGCCCTGGAGATTCAGCAGCGCTACGCCTCTCCCGATGAGGCTGAGCGCGATATACGCGCCCGCCTGGAAAAGAAGGAAGTCGTTATCGGCTTCGGTCATCCGGTCTACACGGTCAGCGATCCGCGCAATGCCATCATCAAGAAGATCGCGCTCGAGCTGGCCGAATCCACTGGCGACTTTGCCATGTACCGCATCGCCGAGCGGCTCGAAGCCGTGATGTGGGAGGCCAAGCGCATGTTCCCTAACCTGGATTGGTTCAGCGCCGTCTCGTATCACCTGATGGGTGTGCCCACGGCGATGTTCACGCCGCTCTTTGTGCTGGCCCGTACCTCCGGTTGGAGCGCTCATATCCTCGAGCAGCGTGCCGACGGCAAGATCATCCGCCCCGCGGCCAACTACACCGGCCCTGAAGATCTTCCATTTGTTCCCATTGCAAAACGAGCCTAGGGATTTCTCCCGGAGATAAGAATGTCCGTCCATGCCACGGGGGAGCGTCCCCCTTATGACCAGGTCCTGGTCGATATTGCCGATTACGTCTGCAGTTACACCATCGACAGCGAACTTGCTTACGTCACCGCGCGTAATTGCCTGATTGACACCCTGGGCTGCGGCCTTGAGGCGCTCGAGTATCCTGCATGCACCAAGCTGCTCGGGCCGGTGGTGCCGGGAACCATCGTGCCCAACGGCGCCAAAGTTCCGGGCACGGCTTTTCAGCTGGACCCGGTGCAGGCCGCGTTCAATATCGGGGCGATGATTCGCTGGCTGGATTTCAACGACACCTGGCTGGCCGCTGAATGGGGCCATCCGTCTGACAACCTGGGCGGCATCCTCGCCGTCGCCGACTGGCTCTCCCGCACTGCCATTGCCGGCGGCAAGGCTCCCCTGACGATGCGCGCGGTGTTGACGGCGATGATCAAGGCACACGAGATCCAGGGCTGCCTCGCGCTTGAGAACTCGTTCAACAAGGTTGGCCTCGACCACGTGGTTCTGGTCAAAGTAGCTTCGACCGCTGTAGTGGCACATATGCTCGGAGCTAACCCGCAGCCAGATCCTCGACGCCCTCTCTTTGGCCTGGGTCGACGGTCAGAGCCTGCGGACTTATCGCCATGCGCCCAACACCGGCTCACGCAAGAGCTGGGCAGCCGGCGACGCCACCAGCCGCGCCGTTCGTCTTGCCCTGATGGTGCAGGCCGGAGAGATGGGCTATCCCTCGGTGCTGACTGCCAAGGGCTGGGGATTTTACGATGTGCTCTTTCGCGGCCGGCCCTTCACGTTTCAGCGGCCCTACGGCTCTTACGTGATGGAGAATGTTCTTTTCAAGATCAGTTACCCGGCCGAGTTCCATGCGCAGACCGCGGTAGAGGCAGCTATGGCGCTGCGCGCTAAGCTGCTCGCCGCCGGCAAGTCTGCCCAGGATATCAAGTCCATCGAGCTGCGCACCCACGAGGCTTGCCTACGGATTATCGATAAGAAGGGGCCGCTCAATAATCCTGCCGACCGTGATCACTGCGTCCAGTACATGGTTGCCGTTCCGCTTATCTTTGGGCATCTTACGGCTTCGGATTATGAAGACTCCTTTGCCGCCGACCCGCGCATCGATTCGTTGCGGGAGAAGATGCGCTGCAGCGAAGAGCCTGCCTTCACGGCTGACTACCACGATCCTGAGAAGCGCTCCATCGCGAATTCACTCACGCTTACTCTTAGCGACGGCAGCACGTTCACAGAGACGGTCGAGTATCCCCTGGGCCATCGGCGGCGCAGAAGTGAGGGTATCCCTCTACTCGAAGCGAAGTTCCGCACCAACCTCGGACGCCGGTTTGCGCCGCAGCGGCAGCAGGCGATCCTTGAGGCCTCGCTCGGCCAGCAGGCGCTCGAGCGCATGCCGGTGCAGGAGTATGTCGATCTGTATACGCTGTGACGTTGTAGTTACAGGAGCCTGCGATCGTAGAGGAAGGGCGCTAGCCGCCTCTGCCGGATCATTCTCGCGGCATCCGCGTGTAATGGATTTAGCATGACGTTGTTCTCTTGCGGCACCAGCACTGAAGGGATAAGCATGACCGCAGCCCGAGCTTCCGCAATGAAGCGATCACCTATTCTCCTGAGTGAGGCAGGTGCGGGATATTCTTTCCAATTCTCGGGGAGCGCGGGGGTCGGTGTAATCGCAACCTCGTCCGGAAATTCCAGCGTTGCGATGACGAGGTCATCGGGCATAAGCGCTAATTCGACGTGCACTCGATATTCAAGAATCGCGAGAGAACGGTGCGTTGCCGCGTAGCAGAGACGCGTGCCGATGCTTGACCAGCGGCCCCCAAAGAGGAAAGACCCTTCTCCATCAAAGGGGTTCTTGCCGGCAAATTTCCGGCGAGTAAGCCGGTAGACCTCCACCTAGCTCACGCCGCCGTAGGCGATGCGCCCTAAAATCTGCTCTACCCGACGCATGCCAATCTCGGTCTCCAGCGCTCGGAGCGGGGTCTGGTTGCCCAGAACCTCATTGATTTGTCTGAGCCAACGCTGTGCCTTCTTACGGTCACCGATCGCTTCCTCCGCCAGGGCCAAAATTGCGGCCAGACGATAAACCCGATCGGAATCTCCCGGGGCCATCCGGTTGCGGCGTTCCAGCATACGCATGAGTGTGCTTTTGGGGATCGCAAGGGTGCCCGCCAACTCCATGACGGTGAAGCTCCATTTGTCGCGGAAGGTCGCCAGGACCGAAACTGGAAGACCTGCGCGAAGCAGTCGCTCCATTTCGCTTTCCGAGCGGACCTTCACCCCAATTGTGTCTTTACCACCCAACTGTTCAAAGACCTGGTCGACGGTTGCCTGCATCATTCTCACAGTGGTCTCAAATGAGACTATTTATAGTCTCATTTGAGGCGGTTAGCAAGGCATGACAATATCGGGGTGACTATAATCCCGCCATGCCTTTGAGCCGAAGAGCCTTTGTATCCGGATTGCTTGCCACTCCGCTCGTAGCCGCGTACTCGTCGAATGCCGCAACTGCTGCTCCGATGAAGATCACACGGGTTGAAACGGTTTACTGGAAGTCTCCGGAAGATGCTCCTTTTAGGCCGAACTGGACCTGGTTAAAGATCGATACCGATGCGGGGATCTCTGGCATAGGAGAGACCTATCCACGAAATGCGGTAGAAGCTGCGATGGTGCACACCATCGCCCCTTCACTGATTGGCCGAGATCCTCGGGATATCGAACGAATTTGGGTCGACTTGTATCGGGCATTCGATTTCCAGATTGCCGGGGGCACGGAGATGCGAGTGCTCAGTGCGCTGGATCTCGCCTTCTGGGATTTGCTGGGAAAGTCGCTGAACGCGCCGGTCTACCGGCTGATTGGCGGCAAAGCGAATCCCCAGATCCGCTTGTACAACACATGCTTCCCCTATAAGTATGATTTCAACGTTGAGCCAGAGAAGATCATGCGCGAGCTGATCGATACGCGCGGCATTAAAGGCATCAAGATATGGCCCTTCGATGGCGCCGCTCTGCGCAACAGGAACGAGTACATTACCTGGAAGGATATCGACGACGCGCTGGTCCCGGTAAAGAAGCTGCGTGATGGCTTCGGCGATGAGATCGAGATAGCGATTGAGTTTCATGGGCAGTGGAATCTGACTTCCGCTATTCGCATCGCCCATGCCCTCGAACCCTATAAGCCCATGTGGCTGGAAGATATGCTGATGCCGGGTAACTTCGATCAATATCACCAGCTCGCGATCGCAACTTCTTTACCGCTTACTGTTGGCGAACGCATGGCAGGCAAGATGCAGTTCGAGCGCATGCTGGAGTCGCGGACGCCGAAGTATGTGATGTTCGATGTCACGTGGTGCGGCGGCTTGACGGAGGCGCGTAAGATCGCCGCGCTCGCCGATGCCCAGGAGCTGCCGATTGCTCCGCACACGGCAGGGGGTCCGCTGTTGTTCTATGCGTCCACCCATCTCACGACTGCGTCACCCAATGTGTGGATCCAGGAGAGCTGCCAGAGGTTCTATGAGCACGACTGGCCTTTGATGCTGGAAAATCCAATCGTTCCGAAGGACGGTGCTGTGCAGGTTCCGGAAGAGCCCGGATTCGGCATGCGGATCAAACCAGAAGCCTGGAACCATCCGGCTTCTGTTCACGCTGTTACAGGCCATGCCTAGTTAGCGACCAGGACGAAGGGCGCGATGTATAACTGGCTTCCGCCTCGGAATTGCAGCCAGAGTTTGTAGGTTCCCGGCTCCTTTACCGATACGTGCAGCGCCATGTCAGGCGGAGAACTGGCGTTGTCCGGCATATCCATAGTCATCTTCGACATGTCCATCCTAGGCATGTTCATCGTCTCGGAACCGGACATCAGCGGCATGGGATGCACGTGCACATAAGTGAGGTCCTGCGAATTCAGAAACACAGCGTGCGCCGGCACTCCTAAATAGGGATGCAAATCGGTGGCTGGCGCGTCGCCCTTGAGGATCTGGACTTCTATTGTGTCCATTTCGCCCGCGTGCAGCCGCGCCCTGCTCAGATCAACTGTATAGGGTCCAACAGAAACCTCTTTTCCAGTTGGCACCAGCACAGGACGCGCCGGGCTGTTGTTCTTGCTCAACAGGACATTGAAACGGAAGACCTGGTGATCTCCGTTGTTAGGCACTCCGTCGGCATATAGGTAATACAGGCCTGGGGCGGGGAATTGCTGATCGAGCGTAAAGTGCCCGTCTGCGCCCAACGCCGGATGCACATGGAGGAAGGTGGAGAAGTCGGAACTCACGATGACCACGTGCAGCTTTTTGGTCATCTCGGTCCCGTAACTCCGTATCGGCTGTGGAGAGGTGGGAGAGCTCATCCAAATGTCGATATGCTGCTTCAAGGGGTTATTGCCTACCGCGGTCAGGCGCAAGTGGCCCTCTGTTTTCGCCTGGCCGCCCTGGAAAGCAAAGGTTCCTGAGAGCGTTGGGGAGGCAGCCGCAAAACCTGCCACTGCAGCCAACATGCAGAAGACGACGGCGATTGGATTCCTACTCATAACGCAAAGCATCGATTGGATTCAGTTTGGATGCACGATGTGCGGGGTAGAATCCAAAGAAAATGCCTGTTGCCGCGGCAATGCCAAAGCCCAACGCAACCGCCTGCAGCGATATCGAAGCCGGCCACCCCAGTACGCGTTCAATGATGAGAGCTGCCACAAAGCCGAAGACAATACCGATCGCGCCGCCACATAAGCTCAGCGTAACGGCCTCGACCAGGAACTGCTGACGTACATCTCGCGTCCGTGCCCCCACGGCCCTGCGAATGCCAATCTCTCGCGTGCGCTCGGTCACTGACATCAGCATGATATTCATAACGCCGATGCCGCCAACAATCAACGAGATGGTCGCGATGGCGGCCAGCAGCGCGGTCATGGTGTTGCGTGCGCGATTCAGCGTACCCGACATCTCCTGCATATTGATTTGATCTACCTTGGGCATGTTGGCCAATACAAATGCGGCGACCGATGTGTACAACCCTTTGGTCAGCGCCTCGGCAGCTTGCGTCTTCACCGTAAAGTCGTCTGGCGTGCCGCCACCGGCACCCATACCCGGCATCTGATTGCCCATGAGTGCTGTCGAGTGCCCCGTAGCGGGTGCGCTATTCAGATGATGACGCTGTCTGAGCAGCGTCTTGATGTCGTCGGCGATGCGGCTCGCTTCGCCCGCCTGCTCAGCCTCCACCGTGATGCTGTGCAGCGACTGCAGGTCAAGCGCCTTCTGCAACGTGGTGTAAGGGACAAAAACCATATCTGCCTGGTCTTCATCGTTGGTCGTAAACACGCCCACGATGCGGAACTTCTGCCCGTGAATGGTGAGCTCGTGGCCAACTGGATTGGCGTCGGCGAAGAGATGGTCCTGTACCGAAGGTCCGATCACGGCGACCGCTGCAACCGACGACACATCCGCCGGTTTGAAAAAAGCGCCATGGGGAAACGACCAGTCGTTCATGGGCGCGAAGGAGACTCCGGTGCCAATGATCTGAGAGTAATATCGCTCATCGGACGTTTGCGCCCAGCCCCGCAGCTTTACCTGCCCGGCTACATACTTAACCCCAGGAATCTGACTGATGGCGTCAGCGTCGCTCTGGGTCAACGTGTTGGCCGAACCCAGGCCGCTGGGGATGTTGGACTCTTCTCCCCCGCGGGTAAAGTTGCCCGCCTTGACGAAGATGAGCGTCGTGCCGGCAGAGCGCACATCCTCCGACACAGATTGCTGGGCGCCGGTGCCCAGAGCAAACATGGTGAGCACGGCGGCCACGCCGATCGTCATGCCCAGAGCAGCCAGGCCAGTGCGTAGTTTGTTACGCTTCAACGCTCTTAAGGAGATGCGCCAGCTGGTAAGCAGCATCACTCATACCTCAGGGAGGTCAACGGCGCCACCCGCGATGCTTGCCGCGCGGGGTAGTAGCCGAAGAAAATTCCAATGGCCGCGGCAACGCCGAATGACAACACGACCGAGAGAAGAGAGATGGTGGCAGACCACTGCAAAGACCTGGAGATGAGCACGGAAACCAGGCAGCCAATCAATATCCCAAGCAAGCCGCCGGCGACACTTAAGGTGACCGACTCGAGAAGAAACTGAAGCAGCACATCGTGGGAGCGTGCTCCGACCGCGCGGCGAATGCCTATCTCCCGGGTCCGCTCGATCACCGACAGAAGCATGATGTTCATGATGCCGATACCGCCCACAACCAGGGATACGGTGGCGATGCTGGCTAGCAGAGCGGTCATGGTGGCGCTCGCCCGGTCCAGCGTCTTGCCTAGCTGCTCCAGGGTGACCTTTTCCAGTCCGGCCACATTGCCCACCACGGCCCGCGCCACTTCAGGACGCATTCCACCCTTCGCCAGGGCCTGCCGCGCCTGGTTGGTTACGGTGAAATCATCCGGGGTCCTGGCGCCGATGTGGTGCCGCGTGCGCAGCAGATCGGTGATCGCTTTGGCTACGCGGGTCACTTCGCCGGTGGAATGGGTGGTGATGGTGATGTCGTTCAACTTGGATAGATTGAGCAGGCGCTGCAGCGTGGTCACCGGAATATAGACGGCGTCGAATTGATCGTCACCCGCTTCGGGCACGACCATCCAACTGCTGCTCCCCACTACACCCACTACCTTGAAAGGCTGGTTCCAGATGGTGACCGTCTGGCCGGTGGGATTTTCGTTTCCGAATAGCTCGCGGCTCGCAATCGCGCCCAGCACCACTACCTGTTCGGCCTTCGATTGCTCCCGCTGGTTGAAGTATCTGCCTTGAGGCAGGGTCCAGGCGCGCCGAATTTCCGGAAGGGCCACATCATCTCCGTGCAGACGGGTAAACCACCGTTTGCCTCCGCGCACGATATGCGCGTTCATGTGGATCCCTTCGGAAACATACTGCACGCCTTTGATCTTGCGGATCGTGTCGGCGTCGCTGATGGTCAACGTGGACGCAGCGCCCAGCCCGGCCTCACTATCGCCTAGCCGCTGCCTGGCTAACGGATGATCGTGCTTTGCCATCGGATCGTCCTCAGGATGAAAGACGCGCAGTAATCGGGCTCCATGGCGAGGGTTATAGCTGGCAGGCTCGATCGCATCTTCATCGACTGCATCTTGTTTGATCTGGTAGTTGCCGGCGGTGACGACGATCAGGTTCATTCCGGCGGCGCGAACCTGGTCCTGAATCGCAGCCTGGGCGCCGCTGCCGAGAGCGATCATGGTGAGCACGGTGGCCACGCCGATGGTCATTCCGATCATGGTCAGCGCGGTTTGCAATTTATTCTTGCGCAGCGCCTTGATAGCGATTTGGAAGCTGTTGCGGAGCGACACTATGCATTCCCCTCCATGGCCAATGGCATTTCCACGATTTCAGCCCGGGCTGTGCGCCGGCGGTCGTTGATCTGGTCCGAGACAACAACTCCGTCTCTGAAGGCAACAATGCGGGAGCCATACGCCGCCACCTCCGGCTCATGGGTGATCAAGACGATAGTGATGCCGCGCGACTCTTTCAACGACTGAAAGATCTCCATCACTTCTACGCTGGTTCGGCTGTCAAGGTTGCCGGTGGGTTCATCCGCGAGCAGGATCGAGGGATCGTTCAGCAGGGCTCGAGCAATGGCGACGCGTTGCTGCTGGCCGCCCGAGAGTTGATTGGTATGATGCTGCGCCCGGTCGGCCAGTCCTACGGCCGCCAGCGCCTCGAGCGCACGCTTCCTGCGCGTTGCATTGGATGTGCCATCGCTGCTATAGAGCAGTGGCAACTCTACGTTTTCCAGCGCCGAAGTTCGCGCCAACAGATTGAAGCCCTGAAAAACGAAGCCGATCTGCCGGTTGCGAATGCCGGAGATCTCGTCGTCGCTGAGCCTGGCGACGTCTCGGCCCTCGAGAAAATATTGTCCGCTGGTGGGCTGATCGAGGCACCCCAGTATGTGCATCAAAGTGGATTTACCCGAACCGGAAGGACCAACTACGGTTACGAATTCGCCGCCCTCGACGTCGAGCGAGACCGAACGCAACGCCTGCACAGCGACCTCGCCCATCTGGTAGGTCTTGGTGAGCTTTCTGACAGATATGACAGGATTCATTTTGCTGGCCCCTGGCCGGCTGTGGCGTAGTTGTAGACGATGGTGGCCTGGGATTTTTCTGCCCCGGCCATTCCGTAGACTTTTCCTGCACCCTCAATCACATAATACTCATTGGCGGCGTGGGCCCGGCCGCCATAGCCTGCGCCGCCTCCGGCGATAGGCATGGAGACCGGAGCCACCTTCTCGCCCACCTGGCTATTCGAGAAAAGATACGCGGGCCAGTAACCACCCAGGATGGTTTCCCCCTGCGGCGGCTGGCTGTGAGCGATCCCGAACTCGTCGTAGGTCTTGCTGATGGCGCGCGCGATGTCGGTGTCGTAGCTCATCTTCGACCACGGCACGTCCCCGATCAGCTTAACCTGGACATCTTTATAACCATTCTGGTCGAGCTGGGCGCGCAGCTTCTTCACCAGGTCGAGCCCGTTCATGTTCGGCACATAGCGCATATTGTGCTTGGAGGTGATCTTATTGGGCAAGATGGCGCCCGCGCCGCCGGCATACATGTTGCCGCCCCAAATACCATCCAAATTGAAAGAGGTTCCGTAGGTCGACATCTTCAGCACGGTGAACGGATCGTCGGAGATGAAGCGGGCGACGCCTACATTATCTTCCGCAACTTTCAGCTGCATCTTGGCCGCAGCCTGCCTCAAGCTATCGATCTCCGACGGGCTCAGCGGCTCGATATTGTCGAGAAAGCCTTTGATGCGGGGCGTGTTGCCGTCGTCGGATACCAGCGATGCGAGCATCTTGATGTGGCGCCAAGCGGGGCTATCCACGGAACGCTTATAGGCGCCGTGTATGTCGGATTGAACGGGACCGCGACCCCAACTCTTGCCGCTGGTGGTCAGCTCCACATACACGCAGCCCTCGGAGCCGCCCATAATTCCACCACTGCCGCCGAGATTTTGCTCCCCCGCCACTAGCATGGCGTTCGCACCCTTGAAGAGATCCGGATGATCCTTCACAAATTTGCGCAGCCCGATATCCATGCGCTCCTCATCCCCTTCCGCCACGAAGATGAGATTTACGGGTAGCTTGCCCAAGGCCGCTTTCATCGACATCAGGGCCTCGAGCTGCGCCATCTCGGGACCTTTAGAGTTTTCTGCTCCGCGGCCAATCAGCACTTTCTTGAAGGGTGCTTGTTCGACCAGGTTCGCTTCGAAGGGCCTCGAGGTCCAGACATCGGGTTGAGTTACCGGCATGGTGTCATACATCCAATAGATCACCAGCGTTTTCGGCGCGCCTTCGTCGCAGTGCGCGTAGACCACAGGGTTGCCGGGACTGCCATACTCCGTTATGCCAACGTCGTAAACACGAGTCTGCTGGCAGCCGAGCTTGTCGAAGAAACCCTTCACCATCTCTGCGCTTTCCGGGATTCCCTCACCGCTGTTGGAAATGCTGGGCTGGCGGATCCACTTCTGCAGATCTTCGACATGGTCGTCGATGTGGCTATCGATGTAAGCAAACGTCTTTTGTAGGTCCGGCGGTAGCTTGCTCACATCCGGATGGATGGTCTCATCCCCTTGGGGGCGAATGCCCAGCTTTGCTTTCGGTGCGCTGCCTACCTCTTGCGACGGTGGCGCCGACTTTGAACAGCCTGCGACGCCCAAGAGCAAAACCAGAAAGGTGGCCGCCATCATCCGCTTGAGTTGCATTTCTATCTCCTGATGAGTAATTCTTGTTTTGAGTGGCCCGTGACTTGACTAAGAAATAAAGCCCCCTCGGCTTCATGACGCGCAGCCGGCAGCGGCGCGGTACTTTCTATTTCCTGCTCAAAACGCTGCCAACGCGCCGCCGCTGGAAGGCCCGGCGGATCGTCGACCGCGCCGGCCACCATGTCCCGGCCCAGCGTGTAGGCAGTCAGATAGCTACGATATTCATTGATGTATTTAAGTGTCGCCTCGCTATGTACCATCAAGACCTCGGCTTCCAGTGCTGAGGCGGCACGCACGAATTCGAGGTTTCCATCCAGATAGTCCCTAGCAATCGCCGGCTCCGCTGGATGAAGGGCCTCAACCAGGCGCTCCACACGGCCATAGAACTCCGCCTTGCCGGTGTCGAGACCTGCAAGGGGAAACAACTCATCTTGCTCGAATCGCGTTCGCTCCGGTTCAGGAAAAGCTAACTCGATGGCAAAAGTCGCCGCCGCCTCAGAAGCCAGGGACTGAGGACTGAAGGTTGGCTGCACCATGAACTCGGTTAAGTACCGCTCTCGGACGAGTTGTAGCTCACGCAGCGAGTTATACGCGTGGTGTCCCGGATAGCCTTCGTGACAGGCCAATTGGAGCACCTGGTCGACAGTCAGGCCAAAATCTGTGTTGATCTGGATGAGGCTATGAAAATTTCCCTGGTAGCGGCTGAAGGCGCTCCAAGGCTTATCGTGCACGTACTCTAGGGTTACAGACTCGCCAGGGGGAAGGTTCAGATGAGCCAGAGTCCGCTCCCGGCAGCCTTGAAGCGCACGGTCCATGACCGCCGGGAGGCGATCGGGTGGGACAATGAATTTCTGGTCAAACGATGAGTATCGTTCTGCCAGCCCTCCGGGGCCGGGCAGTAGCGAATTGAGCTCCGATCGTATATGTGCCAGGCGCGACTGGTCGTATTGCGGCGGAACTTGAACTCCGAACATCTCCTGGGTTTCCTGGTCAAAGGTTAGATGTGCCCCAAGCAGAAGGTCTACTCGGCTCGCGATGGCACGCAACTGTCCGATGAGAAACAGTCTTTGCGCCTCGCCTCCGGCCACCGTCGCCAGCTTATCTAGTTGATCTGTCAGCGCCAACGCAGTTCGCCGGATCTGCAGCAGGCTGGGGGGATTCTCACGAATATCTGTCACCCAATCCGCCGGTCCGTAGTAGTAGTCAATCGAATCCGGATCTCGTTCCCCGAGAGCCACAGCAAGCCGAGTGTACGAGAGACCTACGTCGGCAAGAGGCCGAACCGGTCTCTTAGGCTCGTTGTGGCTGCCCATAAGAATGCAACAGACGAGCAGAAGCGCTCCGATTGCCAGGCCACTGCGCGCAGGAGGGGCAGCGACACACCAGTTGCCGGTGAAGGTGTCGTTTCTGGCTGTCAACAAAGAGGAAATGCCCCCAGACCTCCCTGGTTCCAAGAAGCAAAGCGAACGACGCCAGGCGTTCCAGCCGGGCGCCCGCGGCTTAGGACGTTCTTCGACTGGGAAGAATCGTAGAGTTTACTTCGACGAACAACGCTGAGTGCAGACCCCTTCACTCCCGGAAAAGTCTCTGCGTGAGGGCCGTCCGTCGATAGTGTGGTCATTTTCGTCCAATGTCAAGAGCTTGTGTTACCTGGCATTCATATCTGAGCGAGATCTGAGTTAAGTAGCAAATTGCTTGACAGCAAAACCAAAACGGACACAAGATGGCACATCGGTTGTGTTCGCAACCGAATCAGGTGCAATGGCCGGCCGGTGGGCAGGCATGTTACCTGATCAAGACCACTTCCTCGTCGAAGAACATCCCATTGGGCCCGTTAGAGCATTCTCAGAGTCACTGTGACGCGGTGATAGAGATTTTTTGCAGTCGCTATTCGGCTGCATTGAGAGCCGCTCCCCACTTTGTCTGATAACGCCCTAAACAGCCACGACCTTCGTTGGGCCATACCTGAATGTCTGGCGGCTTACCACGTCTGTTTGCCGAAGACATTGCGGAACCTGTGATCACGGAATAGCGATTGCTCTGTTTGCTTTTGAGCGAACCTGTAGACATGTCTCATCGGGAGAGGGAATGACTCGTCTTAGTCTGAAGCTCGTGCTACGTCTTGGTGGTCTTTGGATGTCTGCATGTTGTATGAGCCTTTGTTACGGCCAAGCCATTACGGCTACGGTACAAGGGATCGTCTCCGACGCAGGAGGCGCCGCTGTCTCCGGCGCGTCGGTAAAGGTCGAAAATACTGCGACTGGAATCTCGCGTTCGGGCCAAACCGATTCCGCTGGGCGCTACGAGTTCACTGCGCTGAACCCTGGCGCATACCAAATCACAGTCGAGGCGACAGGCTTCAGCAAGAAGGTGTTGACGGGCATTGTTCTGCAGGTGTCTCAGGAGGCCCGGGTCGATATCCAACTGGTAGTAGGGCAGGTGGTGAATACTGTCATGGTCCAGGCAACAGGAGCGTTGCTGGAAACAGAGACATCGTCGAATGGCACAGTGATTGATAACAAGAAGGTCGTAGAGCTTCCTCTAAGCAACCGGCAATTTTATTCGCTGGCCCTGTTGTCCCCCGCCGCCTACCAGCCCGCACAAGACTCAGTATTGGGCTTCCGGGGTGGAATCAATGTGGCCGGAGCGCCTGAAACGACCAATCAATTCACCATCAACGGCATCTACGACAACGATATTGGAACCGGCCAACCCTCCTTCAGGCCCTCCATCGAAGACATTCAGGAGTTCAAACTGCTGACCGGTGTTTATTCCGCTGAGTACGGGCGCATGGAAGGCGGCCAAGTGGTAGTGGCCACGAAATCGGGCAGTAACCAATTTCACGGTGTGGCCTACGAATTTATTCGCAACCAGGTGACCGATGCGAAACCCTACTTTACCCAGGTGGGCGGCGTAAACCCTGCCTTCAAACAAAATACTTTCGGGGGCACCATCGGCGGCCCGATCATCAAGGACAAGACCTTCTTCTTCTTCGCTTATGAGGGGCAGCGAATTCGCCAGCAGATCACTTCGCTCGCGACCGTTCCGACCACCGATATGCTGGCGGGAAATATCAACGTGGGCGTGCCGCTCTATAACCCCGTGACCGGGCAGCAATTACCCTCGCTGGTGCCAGGTCAATTCTCATATAACTTGCCCCAGCAGCTGCCAACGTTGTGGGCTTCTAAAGCTGCTTCCGTTGGTCAGCAGATCGCCGGTCTTGGTTTTCCGGCGCCGACTTATGCAACGCCGGCCGGGACAATACCCGGCAATAACTATAACTTTAGCGAGACTCGCGCGGAGACAATGAACGAGTATTCGGGTCGAATCGACCATACGATCTCAAGCACCAACTCGCTCTTCGGAACCTACAACTATTTCAGAGACCCGGCGTTTGAGCCTTCCAATGCGCTGTGCTCGGCCCTGGTGCTGCCAAAGTTTGGCTGCTACACCAACCAGATCTCGCAGCTGGCAAATATTACCTGGACACACATTTTTAATCCGAGTTGGCTGAACGAAACGCGGTTCGGCTTCGAACGCCTCAACCAACCGCGCGTCGCCCAGGATGATACGGCCATCGGGACCTCGTTTCCGGGGCTTCCCGGCGCCTTTACTGGCAATGCGGCCAACAACCTGGGTCTACCGTCCACAGCGATCACTGGGTACTCGCAGTTTGGCGGCGCAACCAACCTGCCGCAGGATCGGATTGACGATCACTGGCAGATTGTGGACGAGGTGACATGGAACCATGGGGCGCACACCGTTAAGGTAGGTGCAGACTTGTTTGCAGTTAAGAACACCTCGCTATACATCAACGAAGGGCGCGGGGCGCTGACCTTTGACGTTCCAACGCTGCAGGCGATCAATGCCGATTACGATACGGCGACGCTGAACTTCGGCACTACGGGATATGAGATCGCCGATCTGTTGCTGGGGATTCCCGCCACAACTTCGAATAGTCCCACTGCGCCTATGGCTCACAATCGCTATGAGAGCTATCACTTCTTTGTTCTGGACGACTGGAAGGTTACGCCTCATCTCACGTTGAATCTTGGCCTTCGCTACGAACTCGATGTTCCGGTCCACGATGCACACGGCGACCTGTCAAACTTCAACCTGGCAACCGGGACCTATCTTCTTCCCGGCCCCGGTTCTTACACCCATCTCTACCACTACGACTACAACAACTTTGCGCCGCGCATCGGCTTTGCCTGGCAGCCCTACGGGAAGGAGACTACAGTCCTGAAAGGGGGCTACGGCGTCTTCTACGATCAACCGCTGCTGTACAACAACTTCTACACGTTTAGCACTCAGTTCCCGCAATACAACACGCAGACCTTTGTACCCGGCCCTTCGCCGATCGGCGGAGGCATCACGTTGGCCAATCCCTTTCCTTCCGCGCTGTTGCCGGCGGAGTGCACCGGGACGCAGCCGGTCGCCGACTGCTCCGCGACCCTCTCCCCCAATGGGGTCGATCCCAACTACAGGACGCCATACCTCACGGAGTGGAGTCTAGGAGTCCAGCAGGCAGTTACCAAGAACATGTTTTTTGAAACTACTTACTTCGGCTCCAAGGGGACCAAGCTGCCCTTTATCATCGACGAAAACCAGGCGCCTCCGAATACTTTGTCGACCAGCGCCGCCCAGGCCCTACGTCCTTTCCCTGACTTTCTAACGGTTTATTACTACACTACGAATCTGAACTCGGAATATCAGTCCTGGCAGAACAAGCTGCAGCAGAACTTCAGCAACGGCATATCGTTCCTCCTCGCGTATACCTGGGGTAAGTCGATCGACGGAGGAGATGTTATCGGCACTTACACTGCCGCTTCCAGCGGGTCGGGTCTACCGCAGAACTCCGCGAACCAAGCCGGAGACCGTGGTTTGTCAGACTTTGATGTTCGCCACAGAATCGTCTTTAGCCCGGTGGTGCAGCTGCCCTTCGGTGCCGGCAAGCCGTATCTTAACTCCGGCTGGGGCGCTCGTCTCGCCGGCGATTGGCAGATATCAGGTATCTACACCTACCAGACAGGCAGGCCGTTCTCTGTCTTTAACAGTGCGGCTTCTAACAACAGTGGTTCCTTTGCAAACGTGGATCGTCCCGATGTGATTCCCGGGCAGAATCCGAATGCTCATTTCGACGCAGTCGGTGGAACGAAGACGAAAAATCCAACGGAGTGGTTCAACATCCACGCCTTTAGCATTGCACCTCCCGGTGAGTTCGGGGACGAAGGACGCAATACCATCACCGGGCCTGGCTATGACGAGATCGATATAACCCTGGCTCGTGTCTTCAATATCACGGAGAGGGTTCGCGCCCAATTCCGCGCAGAAGCATTCAACCTTGCGAATCACCCCAACTTCTTCAATCCCGCGAGCCAGTCGAATGAATTTCCGTCAAGTACAGTCGGCCAGCTTCCCGCGACCTACACAGGAAGTTTTGGAAGCATAACGCAATCGAACAATCCGCGTGAACTGCAATTCAGCCTTCGGATATCCTTCTAAGAGGGGCACCTGCACTTCAAAAGCCTTTCGCCGGAGGGAAACGTGGGCCGAGTGGTTGCTGCGCTACTGATCTTCGCGCTCCCCAGTACTCTGACTGCACAGCAGGCCGGTTCCCCGCCGGCCGGCTTCACAGCTCAGAGTGAGCCGGGCGAAGCCAGCCTGGAACAACGCTTCAAGGCATTGCCGGATCCTCAGCGCATGCGGGCCAACATGGAGCGGCTCAGCGCTCGTCCCCATCATGTCGGTTCGCCGTACGACAAAGAGAACGCCGAGTGGATCCTGTCTCAATATAAGCAGTGGGGATGGGACGCTCACATTGAGGAATTTGAAGTTCTCTTTCCGACGCCGAAATTGCGGTTGCTGGAGATGGTTGCACCCACCCAGTTCACCGCCAAGCTGGAAGAGCCTGCTGTAGATGTCGATCCAACCTCGAAGCAAAAGGACGAGCAGCTACCCACGTATAACGCGTACTCGCCCGATGGGGATGTGACCGCGCCCTTGGTCTATGTGAACTACGGTCTGGTTGCCGACTACGAGGAGCTCGCCCGTCACGGTGTCTCCGTCAAGGGGGCTATCGTCATTGCCCGCTATGGCGAATCCTGGCGAGGCATCAAGCCTAAGATTGCCGCGGAGCACGGCGCCATTGGCTGCATCATTTATTCCGATCCGGCCGATGACGGCTACAGCGAACAGGCTGTCTTTCCCAATGGCCCCATGCGCCCGCCCGCGGGAGTGCAGCGGGGCAGTGTGATGGACGCTCCGCTCTACCCGGGCGATCCGCTCACTCCCGGGGTGGGGGCAACCAAAGAGGCCAAACGGCTCAAGCTCGAAGACGCCCAATCCATCGCCAAGGTTCCCGTGCTTCCTATCTCTTATGCCGATGCGCAACCGTTGCTTGCTGCCCTCGAGGGTCCGGTGGCGCCTGCGAATTGGCGTGGAGCGCTGCCGATTACCTATCGCTTAGGACCCGGTCCGGCCAAGGTCCATTTGAAGCTCGCGTTCAACTGGGACCTGAAGCCCGTTTACGACGTGATCGCTACCATGCGCGGAGCGGAAGAGCCGGACCTTTGGGTGTTACGTGGAAACCACCACGATGCGTGGGTGAACGGCGCGGATGATCCAGTCTCCGGTCAGGTTGTATTGCTGGAGGAGGCGCGCGCGCTTGGCGAACTCGCTAAACAGGGATGGAAACCGAAGCGCACCATTATCTATGCCTCCTGGGATGGTGAAGAGCCTATGCTTCTCGGTTCCACCGAGTGGGTAGAAGAGCACGCGGACGAGCTACGGCAGCATGCTGCCGTTTACATCAACAGCGATGCCAATGAGCGTGGATATCTTGATGTGGAGGGATCGCATTCACTGCAGTCGTTTATGAATGGCGTCGCCAAGGATGTAGAAGATCCTGAATCAAAGGTTTCCGTCTTCAAACGTCAGCAGGCTTATTTTCTGCTGCATGGGACACCCGCGCAGCGTGCGGAAGCGCGTGCTGGCGGCAACCTGAGCATCGGCGCATTGGGTTCGGGGTCGGACTTCAGCTCCTTTATCGACCATGTCGGTGTGGCCACGATCAATCTTGGATTCGGTGGAGAAGATCCGTCTGGCAACTATCACTCGATCTACGACGACTTCTACTGGTACACGCATTTCTCCGACTACGATTTCGTCTATGGCCGTGCGCTCGCGCAGGCCGCCGGCTTAAGCGTCCTACGCATGGCCGACGCCGATATCATGCCCTACGAATTTGAGGGCCTCTCCCATACGGTGACGCAGTACATCGACGAGGTGAAAGCGCTGCTTGAGAGCCGTCGCAAGGAGGCGGAAGAGATCAGGCAGAATCTGAACGATGGTGTATACCGGGCGGCGAACGATCCGCGAAACCCCACCGTCGCGCCGCCAGCGGAGGAGATTCCGCCGTACCTCAACTTCGCGCCGCTTGATAATGCAGCCACCGCGCTGCAGCAAGCGGCTTCGCATTACAGTAAGGCGCTCGCTAATAGCCAGGGCAAGCCTCTGCCGCAGGATCGGCTGAATACGCTGAATCAGAACCTCGCGCTTGCGGAGAGAAAGCTTATCAGCGCGCAAGGTTTGCCACGGCGGCCGTGGATGCGGCACGTGCTCTACGCCCCTGGTTGGTACACCGGCTACAGCGCCAAGACATTGCCCGGGGTAAGAGAAGCCATCGAGGAGGGCCGCTACGCGGAAGCAGATGAGCAGATTACGCAGGCCGCCCGCGCGCTCCAGGATGAGGCCGCGTGGATCGAGCAGTTAGCCAAGGAGGCTGCCGCACCTTAGCTTCTTCCTCAAACCAACTGCTGTTCGCCCATGACTCGCCTGGTGTAAGTCAAGTCTCTGCGCATAGCCGCAATCAAGTCCTGCTTCGGAATCGTAAGCGTCTTGTCGCCGTTCTCAGCGCCGCCAAGCCCGGAGTACTCAAAGTGGAGCTGCACAGGCCCGGAGAAGCGGTTTGCTTTGACGATGGCAAAGAAACCGGAAAAATTAACCATGCCCTCGCCCATTGGGCACCAGTGCGGAACCCACGCATTTTCGATACCCAGCGACTTGTCAAACGGATCGTGATGGGTATTCTTTCCCTTGTTTTGCTGCCAGGTAAAGTCCTTGAGAGCAATGCCATGCATTTGATTCTTGACCAGGCGAGAACTCGCGATCCAACCACCATACCCACCTTCGACAGTCGCGTGACCGATGTCGTAGTTGACTCCAATCCATCGTGGATCGAGGCCCTGGAAGAGCGTCCAAAGATCCCAAATCGGAGCGCCCACGAGTCCCGGTCCGGAATGGGTGTGATACATGCCGCAAATCTGGTGTTCCTGGTTTAGCTCAGCCAGCGCTTTCGCCTGCGGCTTCAATTCATCGAGCCTTTCGCCGATGCCCTGGTTTGCCGGATAGGTTAGCCCTCCCCAGCGATATTGACGGATGCCCAACTGGCTGGCTGTTTTCAACATGGCTTCGGCATGGGGCGTTTGCACGCTGGTAATCTCCGTCGAGATCATCGGAACCGTAAGGCCGGCCCGGCGAACCGCCTCGACCGCGGCGGGAAGATCGGCCTCCACGCGTTCAGGCAAAACGTGACCACCGGCGCGAACCGTCAGGTCAACGCCATCGAATCCAATATCCCTGGCGATGGCAGCCGCCTCAGCAACGCTGGTCCACTGCAAGTGCTTGGAGAAGACACAAATCTTCAGCTTCGCCGGCGCGCTGTCCGTGGGTTGGACGGTATCTTCGGCGAGTGCACGGAAAGCTCCGGACATAGCAGCACCCACCAGCAACGTACGGCGCGACATCTTGGTTGGTTCGGAATCGCTCATCTTGTTAGATCCTCATGGAAGCAATACGCCAGCAGCCGAGGTGTATAAAACATATGGAGTATTATCACTATCCAAATTACATGGCAATGGCGGGGTAAAGAATGCTTGTTTCTTTAAGCGGCCAGGTGGTCGTGATTGTTGGTGCTTCGAGTGGTACGGGCCGTGCGGCGGCGATGCTCTTCACGCGCGAGGGGGCGAAAGTCGTGGCGGCTGCGCGCCGCGAAGACCGGTTGCAATCTCTCAAGGATGAACTGGCGAAGGAACAGCGCGATATTACCGTGCGGCGAGCTGATGCCTCCAAGGTAGAAGATATGCAGCAACTTGCGCAGGCAGCGCTGGAAAAATTCGGCAGGATCGATATCCTGGTCTTCGCCAGCGGGACCAATACCAAGGATCGGGCGATGGAGCGGCTCACCCCGGAAATATGGAACTCGCTCATCGATACAAATCTCAATGGAGCCTTCTACGCTACGCACGCAATTTTGCCCTCCATGCGCAAGGCCGGTTCCGGCCATCTGATCTACATCTCGTCGATCAGCGGATTATTGGCGGACGTATCCGGCGCCGCGTATCAAGCATCCAAGCGCGGAGTTGTCGCGCTGGCCCATGCGATTCGCATGGAAGAGAAGCAGAACGGCATCAGAACGTGCGCCATCTGTCCTGGTCTCATCAATACCGAATTGCTGGACAAGAGGCCGGTGAAGCCGCCCCCCGAAGTGCTGGCGAAGGCTTTGCAAGCGGAAGATGTTGCCGAAGTGATTTTATTTGTCGCGAAATTACCAGCCCACGCTTCGGTGCCAGAGATGCAGGTGCTGCCGACTTTTCAGTAACTTCCATTAGAAAAAGGCTCGCATGGATTTGCAAGGAAAGGTTTGTCTAGTTACCGGGGGTACCAGCGGTATTGGGGCCGCCACTGCGCTCGTGTTTGCACGGAAGGGCGCGCATGTCGCCATCGTTGCCCGAAGGGCCGCACAGACGCCGGAGGAACTCCTCTCTGCTGTCGAGAGCCACGGCACGACAGCACGCTCATTCGAAGCAGATGTCGCTGACCCTGCGGCTTGCCGTAAATGTGTTGAGCAGGTAGTCCGAGACTTTGGCCGCCTCGATGTGCTCGTACACTCGGCCGGAGGGCCCGTGCCGGGAAGCATTTATGCGGTCACGGATGAGAGCTGGATGAACGCCTTCGCGGTTCATGTGCACTCCATCTTTCACCTAACCCGGGCTGCCGCGCCGCACATGGCGCAGCGGGGCGGAGGAGCGATCATTCTTCTGGGATCGGCCGCCGGGCTCCGGGGTTGCCTGGGGGCGGCGGCCTACGGCGTGGTGAAAGGTGCTTTGCCGCAGTTCGCCCGCGTCCTCGCCCGTGAACTTGCTGAGCAGCGCATTCGTGTCAACTGCGTCTCTCCGGGTGTTATTCGCACTCCTTTTCATGATGCTCTTTCCCCTGAACAGGCGAGGAACAACATCGAGAATCGCATCCCATTACACAAAGAAGGCAAGCCAGAGGATGTTGCGGAGCTGATCACCAGCGTGGTTGAGAATGACTTCATCACCGGCGAAAACATGGTCATCGACGGAGGAATGACCATGCGCATTGTCTAAGACAATGCCGGTGCGAGTTCTTCGGTTTTCGGCAGCGTCCAAACCAGCCATGCGGAGATCAATGGAATGATTCCGAAGAGTACGAACGTCGGCTGAAAGGAGTATCGCTGCACCAGCCAACCGGTCACCAGGCTGAAGATCATGCCTCCGAAGCCTGCGCCCATGCTGGCGAAGCCCCAGATGGAGGCCACCGCTCCTTTGGGAAATACATCTCCGGGAACGGCGAGCAGGTTCGCAAGTGCGCCAGTGTAACCGAAGGTTGCAACCGATATCAGCGCGATGCACCCGGCAGCACTCTTGCTTTCGCCCACGAAGACAGCAGAGGTCATCAACAGAGAAAAGATAAGAATGGCAACGCGGCGTGTGGTGGCCGTTGAGCGGCCTAAGCGCAGCAGCGCGGTGAACACGACTCCTCCCGCCAGGTTGCCGATGGCGGCGGTGAGGAAGGGTATCCAGGCCGTCTCGCCAATCCGCTTCATGGAGAACCCGTGGACAACCTTCAAGTATTGCGGGACCCAGAAAATATAAAAGTACCAGGCTGGATCGCTGAAGACCTTGGATAGAGTGAACTGCCAAAGAAATTTCGATCGCAATAGAGTCTTAAGCGGGAGACGGTCTGTGGCATCGGGTTGGCGCCCAGCCTTCAGGCCTGGATAAAAGCGGATCCACGCCGCCAGCCAGATAAACCCGAGCAAACCCACGGAAAGAAACGCTGTTCTCCACCCGGCGCTTAGCAGGATCCATGCCAGCAAGGGAGGCGCAAGAATAGCGCCCACAGATGAGCCGCTGTTGAAGATGCCCGACGCGAGCGATCGCTCTTCCGCAGGAAACCACTCGGCCACCAGCTTTACTCCGGCCGGATAGTTGCCCGCCTCTCCCATACCGAGCAGGAAGCGGAAGATGCCCAGGCTGAGAGCTCCGGCAGAGAGTGCACAGAGCATCTCCGCTGCCGACCACCAGGCAAGGGTACAGGCATAACCGGTCTTGGTTCCCAGGCGGTCCAGCAGCCGGCCGGAGACGCCATTCGCCACCGTGTATGCGAGCATGAACGCAGAAACGATGTAGGAATAGCGTTGCGCAGAGATGTGAAATTCTTCCAGCAGCACGGGCGCCATCACCGACAAGGTCTGCCGGTCGAGGTAGTTGATGACAGTCGCCAAAAACGCAAAACTCAGAAGCAGCCACTTGGTTCGGTCTCTGGCGATCTGTGTCTGCATCGCTTGCAGTTTTATCGCACGTTCGTGCCTACAGTCCAATGCCGCGCATTCTCTCTGCCCACATGAAACTGCTCACTCCGCCCGTAGCGCCTCCGTCGGGTTCACAGAAGCCGCTTTCCTTGCGGGGAGCAGCGCCGCACCAAGAACGATGAGAAGAGTGAGCGCCGTTGCCGCGAGGAAACTAACGGGGTCGAGAGCGTTAAGCCCATAGACTTGCGTGCGCAGCAGGCGAGAGACAGCAAAGCATAGGGGCAACCCCACCGCAAAACCAGCCAGCGCCATCCATAGACTCTCGCGCAGAACCATTCCCAGTACCGTCGCTCGAGTGGCTCCCACCGCCATGCGCACGCCGATCTCTCCTCTCCTGCGCTGCACGCGATAGGCGAGCGTTCCATACAAGCCGGTGGCTACCAGGAAAGCGGCTAGCAGGCCAAAGCCCACGGTAAGACGCGAAAACAGCCGGGGCGTGAGGTAAGACTCTTCGAACTGGGCGGCCTGGGTCAGGGGCTTTTGCAGCGGCATGTTGGGGTCCAGCTCGCGTGCGGCGCGCTGCATTGCAGGCAATAATGCTGTCGGGGAACCTGAGGCGCGCACCTCGACTGTGAGCTCTCCCGTCATGCCGCGTTGGGCGAGTGCATAGAAGACCATCGGCACGGCGCCCTCGGCCACGTCGCGCGTATTTACTGTCCTTTACCACGCCTACGATCTCTGAGCCTGGATGATCATCGATCCGGTGTCCTAAAGCTCCGTTCTTGAGGAAGCGCCTAACGAACTCCTCATTCACCACCACAACACCAGGTCTGTCCGCTGTATCTGCGTCGGTAAAGCCTCGGCCTTGCAGCAAGGGGATGCCCATGGTCTGAAAGAATCCGGGGCCGACATCGTTGTTGTGGGTCTCCATGCGTGAGCCGGATGTGTCGCGCGGCTCGACTCCGTCCAGCGTAAAACCTTCTGTGCTTGACCAACCCAAGCCAGGCCTGCTGCGGACCAACGATGCGGCCTGCACGCCGGGGATCGCTTGAATGCGGTCGAGAAGACGGCGATAGAAGAGGACGGCCTGCGCATCGCTGGAAATATTTTGCGGGGTAACGTCGAAGACCAATAGGCTTTGCGCCTGCACCCCGAGGTCCTGGCGCTCGTAGTTCAAGAGGCTGCGCACGGTGAGCGACGAGGCCGCCAGCAGTGCGAGGCACATGGCGATTTGCAACGCCATGGCCGCGTTGCCACCCCGGACCCGGCCGCGGCTTTGGCTCATGCTCTGGTTGTTGCTCTTCAGTTCTTGTTCGATGGCGATGCGCATGGTGCCGCGCAGGGGAACAAGCGAGAAGGCGAGAGCCGACAGTGACGCGAGGGTGACGGTAAAGCAGAGCACATGCCAGTCCGGTGAAAGGCCGGCATCGATTCGGGCCCATGCTGCCAAAACCCGCGTTGCTCCCACGGCCAGCGCCCAACCCAACACACTCCCTGCGCTGACCAGCAACACACTTTCGGTAAGCAGTTGCCGGAAGACGCGCGAACCGCGCGCGCCTACCGCCATGCGCACTGCAAACTCACGCCGGCGAACGGCGTTCCTGGCTACGACCAGCAGCGCCACGTTGGTGCATGCGATCAGCAGGACTAGCCCGACCAGGGCCATCATAATCTCGAGTGACGTTCGATAATGGTCAGCAGCGCCGAGGATTCCACGGACGGGGTCAAAGCCGAGATGGGCGGGCCAGCGCTTGGGATCCAACCTGCCGATACCCTCGCTCGCCGCCTGCCAGAAGGTGGGCTGTAAGATACGTCGCGCCTGACTCGGCGGAATACCGGGACGTAGCCGCGCCAGCATTGGTATATCCCACCATTTCGGCGATCCAAGCCGCGCAGTATCGGTTGCAGGCTCTCCCCAGGCATTGAGCTCCGGACGGGTTTGCAGAGGAATCCAGAAATCCATGGCGCCGCTGTAGCTGACTCCGAGGAAGGATGGCGCTGTTACGCCAACGATCGTGAAGGCGACGCCCTTGACATACAGTGTCTTGCCGAGTGCTTCCGGGTCGCGTGCGAACGCCTCCTGCCAGAAACGGTAGCTGATAACAGTTACCGGGCTATGCTCGCGCTCCTCCGCTTCAGTCAAGCCCCTCCCCAGCGCCATCGGAACTCCCAAACCAGAGAAGTAGTTTCCGCTGACTTCCTCTCCGGCCTTCTCCGTTGGCGTGTCGCCCAGGCGAACCGGAACCTTGCCGTAACCCAGGGGAATGTGCGCAATCAAGTCGGCTAAAACATTCGTGTTTTGCCGCAGTGCCTGGAAGACGGGATAGGAAAAGGATGTATTGCCATGGCCTGTGCCCTGAGTATTCGGGGGCTGCGTGCCGCCGTTTATCAGCAGAACGGTATACAGCTGCTGCGGGTCGCGGAGGGGAAGCATTTTCAGCAGCGTGGCGTTCAATGCGCTGAATATCGCGGTGTTGGCGCCGATTCCGAGCGCCAGGGTCAAGATAGCGGTCGCGGTAAAACCGGGAGCGCGACCCAGTTGTCGAAGGGCGATGCGGAGGTCCTGAGCGAGCTCGGCCATTTTCAAGCCTCTCTTGCGCGCAAAAGTGTCTTTCAGAGGTAACTATAAAAGACTCGGGAGAAAGTCCGGGCGCTCATTAAAGAGAGTTGTTTCTGGCGGTCCATCTCTCGCCCACCTTGGTATGGGTGGAGATGGATGGACAGAGTCGAAAAAGCCAATTTGGACAAGACTCATCTTGCATAACCCATGCCCGCCAGCACTCCACGCATATAGGCGAAGCTGGCGATCACGCCGGGCATTGGATCGTCGCCGTGAACCTCATACTCCAGGTCGACAAAGCCTTTGTACTTCGTCGCGATCAGGGTTTCAAAGATGCGCCGCATGGGCATTGAGCCGTCGCCGACAGCAACCTGGCTTTCCTTGGCCGTGAAATCAGTAAGGTCCTTGGTGTGCATGTTGAACAGCCGGGGGCCCACCTGCTTGATCGCATCCACCACATCGGTGCCGGCGCGCACCGTGTGCCCTATATCGATGCAGCATCCCATGCGCGGATCCATATTGCTCACGACCTTCAGCACGTCTAACGGCGAATGCCACAACTTATCCTCCGGCCCGTGATTGTGGATCGCGAACCGTATGTCGTACTCCTTCACAAATTTCTCAATACGGGGAAGAGTGGCCGGGGCCGGGTCTCCAGCGACAATCACTGAGACACCCGCCCGCTTGGCATATTCGAACTTACTGCGGATGTCGTCATCTTCGTCCTTGGGAAAGTAAACCGTCCCGACGGCATGCAGCTGAATACCGGCGGCATGGTAGTCGTCGAGCGCCTTCGTCTCCTCCGCCGGATCCATCGGGAGATGGTCTTTGACGTCCTTCGCATTCAGCGCAAGCACATTGAGCTGCTTCATAAAGCCGATCAATTGCGCGCGATCAAAATTGCGAAACGTATAGCTGCACAACCCCAGATTGACCGGCGATGCGTGCTCACTGGACCCCGGGGTTGGTGCAGCCTGCGCCGCGAACGGCATAACGCTCGATGTTGCATACGCAGCCGCGGCGAGTGCGCCGGAGCCAACGAAATTACGACGAGACAGTACGTTTTTCATAAGTGAATCGGCTCTATGGCAGTTTCGCAATTGTTATAGACCGAAGCGATGGGCCTTGTCGTGGTTTTCTCTCAAGGAAAACCACACCTCGCGATCTTTATCAGGCCACGGTAATTGCGAAACTGCCTTAAATGTGCGGAGCCCAGCCCTTCTCGTACTCCCGGCCCCACAGCTTCATGGCCTCTGAATCGCCCTGGACCTTTCCGTCTTTCTCATCGAGCAGTAATTCGCGATTGACTTCCCAGGCGATGTTAGAGAGCTGCAGTATGGTCACGGAGACATTTCCAACAGCAATCGGAGCGTTCAGTTTTTCTCCCGTGCGGATGCCGGCGATGAAGTTTGCGAAGTGGGCATCGGTCATTGAATCGCGGCCAATCAGATCAGAAGACGATGTCTTGTTCCCGGTCTTGTTTCTCGCTGGTCTTATTCCCTTTGAGATCGTAAATCTCGTAGCCATCGCGATCCACTACCACCGTGCCCGTGGTGCCCATAATCGCCGCGCCGCGATCGCGGTTGTAAAACTTCATACCCTGGCAGCTCTTGCCTTCCCACGAGAGCATCTTGTCCTTGTAGTCGAAGCTGGTCACCAGGGTGTCGTAGAACTGCCAATCATCCTTGAACTGGTATCTTCCTCCGGTCGCGGTAACCCGCTGCGGGTAGTCGACATCGAGCGCCCAGCGGCACACATCGACTTCGTGGGTTCCATTGTTGAGCGCCTCGCCGGTGCCATAGATTCTGAACCAGTGCCAGTTATACGGCTGCACGTTGTCTGTGTATGGCCGGCGCGGTGCCGGGCCCTGCCACAGATCCCAGTCAAGCTGGGCCGGGATGGGCGCCGGCTTGCCATAGCCAATCGACTTTCGCGTGTTGCTGTACCAGGCTTTGGCGTAGTAGGCCCGGCCAATCAGGCCGTTGTGAATCTTGTCGACAATCTCGATGGTATGGGGCGATGAGCGCTGTTGGGTGCCCATTTGCACCAACTTGCCGTATTTCTTTTGCGCTTCTACCAGCAGAGCCCCTTCGGCGGGGTTGTGGCTGCAGGGCTTTTCTACGTAGACATGCTTGCCCGCCTGCAACCCGTCGATGGCCATCGGAGTATGCCAGTGGTCGGGGGAGGCAATGCTGATGGCGTCCACGTCCTTCTGGTCGAGAACCTTGCGAAAATCCTTCTCCGCCGTGGGCGCTGATCCCATCTCCTTCAGCGTGCTGGCAGCAAATTTATTGAGGATATTGCTGTCTACATCGCAAACATGCGTGATGCAGGCGGCTTTCTCATTCGCCTTCAGCGCCGACAGGTGTGCATAGCCGCGACTGTTGAGGCCAATGACGGCGAAGTTAAGGCGGCTGTTGGAACCGAGAATCTGACCATAGCTCTTGGCGTTGGCCCGGATAGCCAACCCGGCAGCCCCTACTGCAAGTGCATCGAGAAACTCACGTCGATTGACCATTGTTCAACCCTCGTACAAAGAGTGATTTTGATCTTATACCCGCGTCCTTGCGGTCGTCGCCCGCCCTTTCAAAAGACGTTGATTCGGCGGGCTGGGCCGCATATGGAGGGTTTTGTGTCGACGCGACCTAGAAGCTATGCAATATCAATAGCTTACAAGGCCATCCAGAGGGGCTTCGATGCCGGCTGGGCTTGGGATACGGCGAACAATCCGCGTTGACAGTCGTTAGCAGCGAAGACTAGCGTAAAGGTCCGACCTTTTGCTGGGGAGTGTCTGCCGCTTGGCCCGAAACATAGCCTTGTTAAAGCCGACGTTTTTTCGTTGGGCTGGCTCATTGGTAATGGGCACGGCCTTGCTGGCCACCACCGCGGGTTGCAAGGGCAAGCCCTCCGGCTCCGCTTCCTCGCAGCAACATCTTGACTTCAACCAGGACGTTCAGCCGATCCTGGCCAGCAACTGTTTTAGCTGCCACGGTCCCGATCCGGAAATGCGGAAAGCCAACCTGAGGCTCGACCTGGAAGAGTCCGCCTTCAAGAAGCGCCCAGGGAAGCCGGATGCCATCGTGCCCGGTCATCCCGAAAAAAGCGAATTGATCCGACGAATAGAATCCAAGGATCCGCACTACCTTATGCCGCAGACTTCGCTGGGCGAAGCAAAGCCGATGAAACCCCAGGAAATTGCCATCCTCAAACAATGGGTGGCGGAAGGTGCGCACTACCGGCCCCACTGGGCGTTTGAAAAGCCGGTACGTGCCGCCGTGCCTCAACTGAAGGCAGCGGGCTGGGCACAAAATCCGATCGACGCTTTTGTACTGAGCCGCCTCAATAAGGAAGGTTTGCATCCCTCTCACGAGGCAGATAAACACACCCTCATCCGTCGCGTGACCCTCGACCTCACTGGGTTGCTGCCTACCCCGGAAGAAGTCAATGCTTTTGTCGCGGACAATTCGCCGCAGGCCTATGAGCATCTAGTCGATCGCCTCCTTGCCAGTCCAGCTTTTGGCGAACAGCGGGCGCGTTACTGGCTCGACTACGCGCGATATGCCGATACCTATGGACTGCATTACGACAACAACCGTTACATTTGGGCGTACCGCGACTATCTGATCAAGGCGTTTAACACCAACAAGCCCTTCGATCAATTTGCCAAGGAGCAAATTGCCGGGGACCTGCTGCCTCCGCGCAGCCTCGACCAGGTCATCGCCAGCGGATATGTCCGCTCCGGAGTAAGCAGTAATGAAGGCGGCACCATTCCCGAAGAGCTGCGAGTCAATATCGCGAGGGAGCGGACAGAGGCCTTCGGGGCAACGTTCATGGGCCTGACTGTGGGCTGTGCAGTTTGCCACGATCACAAGTACGATCCCACGACGCAGAAAGATTTCTACCAGCTGAGCGCCTTCTTCAACAATATCGATGAACAGCCGTTCAATGGCGATAAGCCGAATTGGGCGCCGGTCGTCCGCATTCCGAAGCCGCAGAATGTGGCAGCGTACAACCAGCTGATGGCGAAGCGGGCAGAACTTCTCCGCCAGTTGGATGCCTCGCGCTTACAAGAACGTGATTTGGTTGAGCATTGGCTGGTTTCGAAACAGAACCCGGCGCAGGCGGTCTCGACGGAAGAGTTGCGGCTTCGCTTGCGGCTGGATGAAGGCGGCGGCGAGGTGCTGAAGAACAGCGCGCCAAATGCCAATCCTAAGAGTTTTCCCATCGGCAAATTCAAACCGCAGTGGGGAGAGACGACCTGGCTGTGGCCGGATTTCCGCATGGACACCAGCACGCGGGTCGTCCTGGGGCAGACAGGAGACTTTGAATGGAACCAGCCGTTTTCCAGCGGCGGCTGGTTCATGCTGCGCTCGGCTCCCAACTTTACTTCGTCGAGCGTATCGGGTGTGTTGGTCTCGAAGATGGATGCGACCCAGCATAATCGCGGCTGGGACCTGACCGCTGAGAAGGGCATCATCAGCGTCGAATTGGCTGACCAGGCGCCGAAGGAAGAACCGGTTCCTGATAAGCCTAAAAAGGGCGCCCCCAAGAAGGAAGTGCCTAAGGCCGAAGCCCCAAAGGTGCCCAAGGATCGAACGCCGATGCGGGGCATCAAGGTCGCGACCGTCACGCCTCTACCCACGGATGGTCACTGGGATCACCTCTTCTTTACCTATGACGGATCAGGTAGGGCAGCGGGCGTCAAGATCTACGTCAATGGAGCGCCTGTTGCCACGAAGACCATCTCCGACACGCTAGCCCGCAATAGCATCCGCACCACGGCGCCCCTGCAACTGGGGAGGGAATCACCGGATGAGCAACCGGCCCGCGACACGCGTTATCAGGATTTCCGCGTCTATGCGCGGGCATTGAACGCAGACGAAGCGAAGAGGCTTCCCTTTGAAGACTACGTTGCGGAAATTACCAGCAAGCCCGCAAGCCAGTGGAATCCGGATCAATGGCATGCGGTGAGCGAGTTTTATTTCACCAACGTCGATGACCAGTCCAAGGCCATCCGCAGCCAGTTGCAACAAATGGATGCCGAGCTGGATAAGCTTTCCCAGGGCGGCGATGTTTCATTGGTGGCCGTGGAGCGGCCTTCGCTGGCCTATGCGGATGTCCTGACCCGCGGCATCTACACCGCGCGCAAAGAGAGAGTCGAGGCCAATACGCCGCATTTCCTCCCGCCTCTGCCCGCCGGGATGCCGCACAATCGCCTGGCGCTCGCGGATTGGACGGTAAGCCCGGAGAATCCTTTGACGGCGCGGGTGACGGTCAATCGCATGTGGAATGAGCTCTTCGGCGCAGGCCTGGTCGAGACCACAGAGGACTTCGGCATCATGGGCCAGCGCCCGTCTCACCCCCAGCTGCTCGACTGGCTGGCAGTGGAATTTCGCGAGAGCGGATGGGACATGAAGCATATGTACAAGCTCATGGTGATGTCCGCCACCTACCGCCAGAGTGCGAAATCATACCCCGACCAGTTGGCCCGCGATCCCAAGAATCTTCTCCTGGCTCATGGGCCGCGCTTCCGCATGGATGCGGAGATGCTTCGTGACATCGCTCTCGAGTCCAGCGGATTGCTGGTGAACAAGATCGGCGGCCCGAGCGTGAAGCCATATCAGCCTGAGAATGTGTGGGAGTCAGTTGGCTATCCCACGAGCGACACGACACATTACAAACAGGACCATGGGGACGCGCTTTACCGCCGCAGCCTCTACACGTACTGGAAGCGCATGGCGATGCCGCCGGATATGGATGCCTTCGACGCCCCCACGCGCGACACGGCCTGTACCCGGAGACAACGGACCGACACGCCGTTGCAGGCCTTGGTAACCATGAATGATCCGCAATGGGTGGAAGCGTCGCGTGCGCTTGCGCAACGCCTCATTGAACAGGGTGGTAAGCAGCCGGATCAGCGGATCAAGTATCTCAGCGACCTGGTGCTTTCCCATGACCCATCGCCGCAGATGGAATCTGTATTGCAACAATCTCTGAGACAGATGGAGCAGCACTACACGGCCGATCCCGCTGCAGCGCGTGATCTAGTCGCAGTTGGGGAAAAGCCTCGCGATCCCGCAATTCCGCCGCCTGAGCTCGCAGCATGGACCATGGTGGTAAGCGAGGTACTGAACCTGGACGAGACTTTGAATAAATAGGAGAAACAAGGTGAAGCAACATCCACTGTGCACCGATCCTGATAACGGTCCAACCATCATGGACCTTCCCATCGCGGAAGGTATGAAGTCGGAGTGGGCCGAACTCGAGACACGCCGGCACTTCTTAGGCAAGGCGGGGAAGGTGCTTGGTTGGGCGGCGCTAGCCAGCCTATTCGGCGACCGGGTTCTTACCGGCGATGCACGGGCTGCGAATGTAGCTGTGCCGCCTTCTCCGCAAAGCCTCAGGCTGCCCAATTTTGCTCCCAAGGCCAAGCGAGCGATTTACCTCTTCATGTCCGGCGGCCCACCGCAGATGGACCTGCTGGATTACAAGCCAAACCTGGCTCAGCTCTACGACAAAGACATACCCGACTCCGTCCGCGGGGCGCAGCAGCTCACCGGCATGACCGCGGGCCAGGCGCGCTTTCCTATAGCGCCTTCCCACTGGGCATTCAAGCAGTACGGCAAGTCAGGCGCGTGGGTGAGCGATCTGATGCCGTATACGGCTCGGATGGTGGATGACCTTACCATCATCAAGTCGACCAACACCGATGCCATCAATCACGAACCGGCCATCATGCTTCTGAACACAGGAAACATGAATGCGGGCAAACCGTGTCTCGGAGCGTGGCTTTCCTACGGTCTGGGTAGCATGAACGACAACTTGCCCACCTTCATGGTGCTGCTGAGCAAGTTGAATCCAAAGGAAAATAATCAGCCGGTATCTTCACGCTTGTGGAGCAGCGGATTCCTTTCGTCCGAGTACGCGGGCGTCGGCTTGCGTTCCGCGGGCGACCCCGTTTTGTACTTGAGCGACCCCAAGGGAGTGAATAGCGATGTGCGGCGCAAGATGCTCGATGCCGTGAACGAGATCAATCGCCAGACCTACCAGGAGCTGGGGGATCCGGAAACCAATTCGCGTATCTCCCAATATGAAATGGCGTACCGGATGCAGACCTCCGTGCCTGAGCTCACCGATATGAGTAAAGAGCCGCAGTCCACCTGGGATCTCTACGGCCCTGACGCCAAGGAGCCGGGAACCTTTGCCTACAATTGCCTCATGGCGCGTCGCATGGCAGAGCGTGGGGTGCGCTATACCCAGATCTATAAGCGCGGATGGGATGTGCACGCGAATGTCACCGGCATATTGCCCGTTTTGTGCCAGGAAACCGACCGTCCGGCCTACGCGCTGATCGCCGATCTCAAGCAACGGGGTCTGTTGGACGATACGCTCGTGATCTGGGGCGGGGAATTTGGGCGCACTGTTTATAGCCAGGGCGGGCTGTCGCCGGATAACTATGGCCGAGACCACCATCCTCGCTGCTTTACCACCTGGATGGCCGGCGGAGGCGTGAGGCCGGGAATCACCTATGGTGAGACTGATGAATATAGCTACAACGTGGTGAAAGATCCGGTGCCCGTCCGAGACTTCAATGCCACTATCCTCCACTGCCTGGGCATTGACCACAACAAGCTTACTTATAAATTTCAGGGACTAGATCAGAAGTTGACCGGCACGACTCCTGCCGCCGTAGTCAACGGTCTGCTCGCTTAATGAATAAAGGCCTCGGCATTGCGACTTAGTAAAGTTCTTTCGAATGGCCGGGCGATCAAGCCGGTCTGGGTTGCCTCGCTGCTGGCCAGCGTCTTATTGTTGCTCCTGCCTTTGATCGTCCGGCTGGATGGAAAGACGCACGCGGACTGGCAGCAGTTCCTGGGGCGATTCCATCCGCTGGTCGTGCATCTTCCCATCGGCTTGATCCTGCTTGTTCCCTTGCTCGAGATTGCAGGAAGAGTTCGCCCTGCCTTGCTGGAAGCAGCGTCTTTCGTTTTATCGTTGAGCGTTTTCAGTTGCCTGCTGGCATTGACCCTGGGTTATCTGCTCGCTTACGGCAGCGGGGACGCCGGTGCGGGCGTTACGCGCCACATGTGGGGCGGCATCGCGCTGACTATCTCTGTACTGGCCTGCGTGTTGCTTCGCGAGTCATCCGGAGGCTTGCGTGGAGTTTATCCGTGGATGCTGGCTTGCGTGCTGCTTCTGTTGGCTTGGACGGCTCACCAGGGCGGTTCGCTCACCCACGGAAACAACTATCTGACCGAGTATCTTCCTGGACCGCTGAAGCGTTTGGGCACGGTGCAGGCCAAGACGTTCGCGTATCCCGACTCCTTTTATGCCAAGCACATCTACCCGGTATTCGATGCCAACTGCGTTGCCTGCCACGGCGAGGGAAAGGTCAAAGCAAATCTTCGTCTTGATTCCTACGACCGCCTGATGAGGGGTGGAGAGGATGGCGCCGTCGTCATCCCGGGAGACCCGGCAAGAAGCACTTTGTTCAAGCGCATCACGCTCCCGCCGGACGATAAGAAGTTCATGCCCTCAGAAGGCAAGCCCCCGTTGAAAGCAGAGGAAATTGCGTGGATCAAGGCCTGGATCGCTCAGGGAGCGTCCCCTGAACTAAAGACGCTTGCCGGCATCTCAGTGCGCGAGGAGGAACCGCCTCCACCGCCGGTGGCTGACTACAGTGGAATGATGCCGCAAATCTCCCAGGCAGCTAAGGCTGCCGGGGTTACACTTGTGCCGGTGTCAAAGAACCTGAGAGATGGCCTTATTTTGAATACCGTCGACGCAGGAACGAAATTTGGCGATGCCCAACTCGCCGGCCTGGAGAAATTTGCGCCTTATATCGTAGAGGTAGAACTGGGACGCACTTCGGTGACCGATGCCTGCTTTGCTACGCTCGCGAAGTTTAGCCAACTGCGCGCGATCCACCTGGAGGGAACCGCAGTGACCGGAGCGGGATTGGCGAAGCTGACGCAACTGCCGCAGCTGCGCTATCTCAACCTGAGTGGGACCCAGGTGACGCAGGCGGCGGTTGCTCCGCTCTCTTCGATGAAAAATCTTCGTCATCTTTATCTCTACAACACGCCGGCTCAGCCTGCGTTAACCGTGGCAGATGGGCAGTCCACTGCGAGGAAAGAACCATGAAACGTCGTGATTTTTGTGCCATGACATCCGTAGCCGCGCTAGGCAGCCTGCTGGGCTCGCAAGCGAATGCGAATACAACATCAGAGGAGCGTCCTTTGGACTCATTACAGCTTCAGACCGGAAACGGAGAATGGACCTATCACGTGGTTTCAAGCTGGGGACAATTGCCCCAAGGAGAAGCCTTTGGCGGAACCCACGGCGGCATTGCCACCGACAAAGCCGGGCGTCTCTATGTCAGCACGCAAAGCGCGACCGGCGTGCTGGTGTATGACCGCGACGGCAAGCTGCTGAAGACCATAGCTAATGAGTATCCAGAGGTGCACTCGCTGGTGTACGCCGACGAGAATGGTGAGGAGTATTTCTACGCCACGGTGCAGAAGGGTACGCCCAAAGAGAACTGGCTCTTTGTCAAGATGAAGACCGATGGAACCGTGGTGCAGAAAATCACGGCTCCTCCCGAGGCCGGCTTTCACACGCCGAACGAATGGCGCCTGACCGCAGCCGTGCCGGGACCTGATGGGTCCATCTACATTGCCAATGGATATGGAGACTCACGCATCTTCAAGTTCGACAAGGCCGGCAACTACAAAGCGGCTTATTCCGGGAAGGGAAGCGCGGACGGCTTGTGCAACTGTAGCCACGGGATGGCCGTCGACTTGCGTTACGGGCAGCCCCTGCTGTTGGTGTGCGACCGCGAAAACCGGCGGCTCACCCATTACGACTTAGATGGCAAATTTGTAAGCAATGTGACCCTGCACATGCGTCGTCCTTGCCAGATAAGTTTTTGGGGCGACTACGCCGTGATCTCGGAGTTGGAGGGGCGCGTCACCATTCTCGATAAAGACAATGTGCCTGTTGCTTTCCTGGGAGACAACCCGCACCAGGACCAGTGGGCCAACTACAAATTGCTTCCGGGCGACATCGCACTCGCCAACTTCAGCGCGGCCCACGGATGTTTCATCGATAAGGATGCCAACATCTACGTTTCCGATTGGAACCAGTCCGGGCGCGTGACCAAGCTGGAGCGGGTAAAAGCCTAGCGGGCTTCGGAAAAACTCCCTGTTGTGCAGGTCCGGGCTTTCACAGGCTGCGAAAAACTAGGTCCGCTGAAGCCCAATGCTCTTTTAGCCCGGTTACGGCCCGACTGAACATGCTGACGAAAAACTAATGCTTTGTGTCAGGGCACGGCTTTAAGCCGGGCCGTAAACGATTGAGAATAGGACGGGCTAAAGAGTCTGCGTGAGAACTACCGTCTCCAAATTCAGTCCCGTAGGGACGGCTGAGAGTAGCCCAGGACGCAGTCCCATAAGCGCTAACTTTAGGATGTTTTTCGTCAAAACTCCCACGAAGTCGTCATCCTGAGCGGAGCGCCTCACGGATTTATCGCGTGACAGAGCGCTTGGTGGCGCGGAGTCGAAGGACCCCGGCGGCGCTTATCTTACCCATGTTGCTCGGAGCTTTTCGACCACCGAAGCCCCGAGAACAGGATCTGCTGCGGTATGCACTTGATGGTTACGGGTAGATCTTTTCATGCACTGTAATCATCTTCCATCCCCAGGTCTGTGCAAGGCCGGACCTAGCAAGATGCTAGCAAGTTCTTGGTTCCCGGCCCCAGGGAAAGACCGTGGCGGGTCCGCCCGGTGCGGGCTTCGGCGGTTGAAAAGCTCCGAGCGGCATGGGTAAGATGAGCACCCTCGGGGTCCTTCGACTCCGCGCCACCAAGCGCTCTGTCACGCAATAAATCTGTGAGGCACTCCGCTCAGGATGACGATTTTGCGGCGAGTTAGAGATGCTAAAAACCAGCATGTTCTCGGATTTCTATTGTCTGCCAAACAAGTTAGCGCTTATGGGACGCAGTCCTGGGGACAGATTCGAGAGACGAATCAGTCCCGCAGGGACGACTGAGAATGCCCCAGGATGCAATCCTGGGGTACCTTTACCTCTGAAATGGACTATTCGCGATTCGAGGCAGCCAGCCCATGTTGCCAATCGGCATTCACGTGCGGCTCAGGTTCACCCAGGACTAACGTCCTGGGGCATTCTCAGCCGTCCCCTTCGACAAGCTCAGGGCAGGCTCTACGGGACTGGTCCCGATGGGAATGAACACCCAGGACTAGCGTCCTGGGCTATTCTCAGCCGTCCCTTCGGGACTGAATTTTGAGACGGTAGTTCTCACGCAGGCTCTTTAGCCCCTGAGGTATTGCTGTCCTTTTCGCTGCGAACTTTTTCGCAGCCTGTTTAGCCGGGCCCTGATACCAAACATGTTCTCAATCGACATTAGTGGCCGCCCTTTATCATCTCGTCGGACGGCAGAGCCAGGGTGCAGCGTGGTCTTGCCGATGGCCGGGCGGGCCGTCGGCAAGACGAATCCGGCGAAAGAATTGAGTTGAGAAAGATCGATCGATCCGCCCCTTGGGGCGTGCCAGGGGTGGCGGCCCTGGGTTGCGGTTTGGTTTCAGGAATGCAATGTTCCCGTCTTTGGTTTCCGTCGAGGTGGCGGCTAAGTCCTTTGTTTTCCCAAGATGCTCAAATTTTATTTTTCCCGCCCCCATAAGCTATTTAGGAGAGCGGTATTTGCCGGCTGCTGGTTTCCCTACGGAGCGATTCCGGCAAGGCCCCGATATGGCACATTCGATGAGCAGAATTATCGGAGTCTTGGTTGAACGGTATTACAGCTCGGGTTTACCGTCCAGAGTTCTGGAAAAAAAGATGTGGAAGAAGGGTAGGGGAACTAGGGCGATGAAGGGCACGGCTTCACAGCACGCAAATGTCATTTTTTCGCAGCTTGCACGGGACGCGAGTTAATAATTCGGTGCTGAGTAGACGCGAATGCGCGTCCAGAAGGTTCCGTTATCCCAGTTGATGCGGTTGCCGTCGGGAGTTACGGTCCCCACGATGCTGTTCCCATCCCAGGTGGTCGTCAGTTGCCGTTTTCCGGTGATCTGGCCGCTCGCATGGTCACCTGATTCGTTGCTCAACTGCAGACTGCTGGCACGCTGACGGATGGAGCATGACTGGGAGCGGCTCCCTTGGGCATACCAGGTCCCGGTCAGGTTTAATCGCTGATGCCCGCCTCCTCCCCCCGTATTGCACCGCGCCCAGAACGTACCGTTCGACCAATTAATCTGGCTGCCGTTCTGGTTGAGCGTTCCGGTCATGAATTGCCATCCCGGTGCAACAATGGCGTTCTGGCCTTGGTATTGCCCGGGGGAGGTGTCACCACTCTCATTGGTCAATGTAAGAAAGGCGCCGTTATCAGAGATGGAGGCCTGCTTCGTGGGGTCCCCCTGAGCGCACCAGGCGCCGGTGAAGGCGGCGGATTGCGGATTGGGCGGAAACTGGGCGACTGCATCTTTCACGCTGAAGATAAGACTGATTGCGAAGACTGCAACGAAACTTATGCCATGTCTCACGGGTTTTCTCTCCTGTAACGAATCAGTCGCCTGGACCACAAAAGGGTACATGAGAAATGAGCGGCGTGAAAAAGCAGGTGGAAACACCCTTTCGCCGGCGGCCCAGAGGCCGGAATTCGCTTCTAACAAAGGACCGGAGCACTCGTGATTTGCAGCCGGAAGATGCGCCTGAAGAAAATGCCCCATCTTCAGTGCAGTTACGCGAAAAATCACAGAAGTCTAATTCGTATTGGCTTCCGCGTCGCTCGCATCGATACGCGGAGACTATTACCATTGTGATGTGGGCTCTTTGATCGTTCGAACGAGTCGCACAAGAGAAGGACGGTAATGCGATGACTCTCAAACCAACGGACATGCTGGAAATTCAGTCGGCAATCGATGAGTACGAGAGAAAGTTTCGCGGCCGTGCCGCGCCCTCAGCCGAGGTGGCGCTGGCTTGGCGGCTGGGTAAGCGGGAGGCGGCGAGGATCCTCGGATCACGGGAGGAAGAGAAACTCGCATCCACGAAGGCTGAGGAATTTGCTGAGCCAGAATTCGCACAGCAAGAGTGCAGCCGGCTGGCGTGGGCCTGGGAGCGGATTACGCTTCAATGGCAAATATGGACCGCTCCCAAAGACGACGATTCGGAGCTCGATGCAGGCTTGCTGCCCTGGGTTAAGGGCGTGCTGTTGGTAGGTTGGTGGGGTGTAGTTGCAGTCGCGGTTGCCTCAATCTTCTTCCTTGGAGCCTTCGTTGGCGGTCTTAAATGACCTCGAAGCAGGTTCTGTGGCGATCAGGCTGCGTGCTTGTTTTCGCCGGAACCCTGTTGGGGGCGCTATATGCACAGCGGCCATTTCGTGAATACCCTTCGGTCGAATATGGCGAATCCATGCCATTGCCTCGGGACTGGCAGCGGCAGGCCGAGTGGTCCTTTGCTCGCTTGATGTATCCCCCTGGCCCGTTGGACGGCTATCGCGGCAGATTCGATGGCGACTGGCGGAGGGGTCTCTCTCTTTGGACGCAGGACTATCCGCGCGCGGACCGGTCGTTCGCGCAGGCGGTCAAGCGCCTGACCCGTGTGGATGCCCGGTCGGTGGAAGAAGCGGTGAATCTAGACGATGGCGATGAGGTCTACAACTGGCCTTGGCTTTACGCCGTTCAGGTAGGGGAGTGGGGCCTGACGGAGGCCCAGGCAAAGAAGCTTCGCGATTATCTGCTGCGTGGCGGCTTCTTCATGGCCGACGATTTTCACGGCCACGAAGAGCAGGCCTATTTTGAAAAAACCATGAAGATGGTTTTTCCCGACCGCCCCATTGTTGATATCCCCAACAACGACCCAATTTTCCACACCGTTTTCGATCTGGACGATCGTTACCGCATCACGGGCTGGGAACACCTGGCCACCGGATACAAGAAGGACGGAATCGTCGCGCGATGGCAGGGCATTTATGACGACAAAGGCCGTGTCATGGTGGCAATTTCCCTTAATTCGGACATTGGCGATTCCTGGGAATGGTCCGACACTCCGGAATATCCCCTGAAGTTCTCCGACCTCGGCATGCGGCTGGGCGTGAATTACGTCGTTTACGCGATGACCCATTGAAGCAGTACCAGGTGTAGTTACTACAATTCACCGTTCTGTTACTCAAGAGCAATGGCTTATTTCTCTGGACCAGCTATTCTCGTCATCAAGCGGCGATTCTCCGCGGGACATTTCATCGATTCTTTCGGGGGAGGGACTCGATGCGGTGGAACAAGGAGAATTGCCGCTCTTACTTTGGTAATCCTACCTTTGGCTTCGCTCTCCTAGAGCAACCTGGCGACTGAATTCCGCAGACTGATTTTTTGCCACGCTGAGGGGTCGCCAACGATCCTGCGCAAAATGCTTAGCCAGCATCACGATCTGCCCCACATGAAGCGAATAGTGCGCGACCTGGCGGTTGATGGCCTGCATCACCGAGTGGGCTTCCCCGCGGATCGTCACTGTGCGTGCAAGGTCGGCGTCCGAGAGCGGCTCAAGGGCCTCAAAGAGCCGCGCCCAACCATCTTCCCATGCATCCATGAGCGCCTTGCGAGTCGCCGGTGGATCAACGAATTCGCGGTCGCGGTCACGGCTCGGCTTCTCCCCATCCGTGGTAAGAAAATCGGTCCAGCGGGAGCGCATATTGCCCGACATGTGCTTGACGATCGTCGCGATCGAATTTGTTTCCGTATCGAGCGTGGCCAGGAGCTGTTCGTCGCTGACCTGCCCCATCGCACCTTCAGCAAGCCGCTTGTATTGACGGAATAAGGCCAGGGAATCCTCTATGTACGAAGTGGTGAACTGGAGAGTCATGCATTCAGTTTAAACAACCTTGATATCTATGCGCTTCCTGCCGAAGATGTGGGCGTCGATGGACCATGCGCCAGGGCCTAGCAGTGCAAGGCTGATGCTGAGGATTGCCACCAGGATATGCGTCGCGCTGCCACCTGCAGGCGAAAAAGTAATCAGCAGCTCGATAACGGCTGCGACGCTTCCCATGACCGGTGTCCAAAGGCCACAGAGCAGGGAGATTCCTAAGCAGGCAAGGACGATGCGCACCTCGAAACCGAGAGATTGGGGAATGACCCAAATCTCTGGAATTCTCTCAAGAATGAGAGAAGCCCCAACAGCGAGACGCAGCAGGAGCAGACCTGCTCCCGGCCTCCCGGTGGGAAAAGTGGAGAATAGACGCTGCAAGACACGACCTCTGTTTAAACGGTATCTGCGCTTTCTGAAAGAAGAATGACCAGAGAGAGGGATTAAAGAGCGACCCTTTGGGGGGACCGCTTACAGTTGAATGATTCCGCGTTTCAGTCCGAGCATGACGGCGTGGGTTCGGTCACTCGCGCCCAGTTTGGAAAGGATACTTTTGACATGTCCTTTGACCGTATGTTCCGCAATGGACAGCTTATCCGCAATGAATTTGTTCGAGTTACCGCCGCCAATCAACGCCAGTACCTCGACTTCCCGCGCGGTTAACGAGTCGTCTCCGGCATGGTCTGCCAGGTCATAAGCGACCTCAGATTGAACATGCTTGCGCCCGGTGTGCACTGCCCGGATCGTCTCCAGGAGATCCTTTCGCACCATGCCCTTCAATATGTAAGCGCGAGCTCCTGCCTTGAGTGCGCGGTGAGCGAGTACGTCGCCGCCATAGGTCGTTAACACGATGATGCGCGCATCGGGGTATTCACCTCGAATCGCGATAATCGCATCGATGCCGCTCATATCCGGCATTTGTAAGTCCATCAGGGTGATGTTGGGGCGGGTGGCCCGGAAGATTTCGATGGCCTCACGTCCCGACGTAGCCTCTCCCACCATAGTCATATCAGGCTGGGTTTCGATGAGCATGACGACTCCTGCGCGGAGGAGCGGATGATCGTCCACGCACAGAATACGAATTGGCTCGGAAGCGATGCTCATGAACGCGGTGTCTCCTTTCTACCTGCGAAGCGAAATCTGCCTGGCGTGGAAGGCCCACCGTAGGCAATCAAGGCCGGTATCGTCAACTCTACCTCAGTACCGGCTCCGCCTTCGCTCCATACTTCCATTTTGCCGCCAAAGTTCTTAGCCCGCTCGCGCATGCCGGGTAGTCCCCAATGTCCTGCACGGCTGCCTAAGAAGAGTACTTTTGGATCAATGCCGGTGCCATCATCCCGAATGCGCAACGCAAAGCGTAGTTCCGCGTACGTGATCTCCACTTCTATGTTGTGCGCGTGAGCATGGCTGTATGCGTTGCGCAATGCCTCGCGGGCGAAGCGATAGACTTCGTCGCGCAGAATTGGATCAAGGTTTCGTGGCTTGCCCTCTACCAGGACACGAAATTTTACAGAGCTATTTTGCGCAGCAAGTTCCTCCGCCGCAACCGCCAGCGCTTCTGACAGGTCGTCATGAACGGCGGTTGAGGCGCGCAGATCCTGCACTGCATTCCGAGCCTCGGCGAGCGCCTGATCGCCCTGGTCGAGAACACTGTCGAGGGCTCGCTTCGCTTCCTGCGGTCGCTCCGGCAGCATGTTTTGTGCAGCCTGGAGATGGAAGAGCAGTCCCTGGAAGCCTTGCAACAATGAGTCATGGAGTTCGCGAGCAATTCGGGTGCGCTCGCCAATACGTTCTTCTACTCGCATGTCAAACTGCCTTGAGATCTGGTAAAGGCGCAAGCGATACAAGAACCATGTGACGCATGCGAGAGCAAGTATAGACGACAACTGAAACCACCGTGCCTGCCAGAAAGTCGGCTCAACCCGGAAGGGCACAGCCGCTTCAGAGCCGTTCCACAGACCGTCGCTGTTGGAGGCTACCACCCGGAATCGGTAGGAGCCGGGTCCGAGATTGGTGTAGATGGCCCGGCGGGATGAGACCGGCTCACTCCAGCCTTGGTCAAAACCATCCAGGCGATAGCGGAAACGGACACGGTCGGGCACAGCAAAACTTAGCCCGGCATAATCGATGGAGACTCGTCGATGGGATGCGGATGCAGGTATGCGAAGGAATCCTTGTAGCGCAACCGGACTGCCATCGACCGAGACTGTCTCGACATGGGCGATAGCGGGCACCGATTCTCCATTCGCGCGGCTGGGAACAACCACAGACAACCCTCGATTCATGGAGAGCCAGATCCGCCCCCGTAAATCTTCCGCAACGGACCGATCGCGTCGCACGCCTTCGGTTCCGCGCAAGCCATCGGAAAGAGTGTATTCGCGAATATCTGTGTCGCGCAGATTGCCTGTAAGAAGCGCAACCCGGCTCACTTTTAATACATGATTCAAGGTAACGATCCATAAGAAGCCGCCGTGATCCTCTGCCATGCCGAGTACGGTTTCGCGCAATAGCCCGTAGCCTTCGCCGCCGGCATAAACATGACTTGCTTTGAGAAACGCGAGGCCACCCGTTGTGCCGATCCATAAAACACCGGAGGAATCGTGCAGGACGCAACGGACATCATTTGCGGGCAAGCCATCTTTAGTTGTGTAAGTTCGCCATCGATCCTTTGTCAGTTCGCTTAAGCCGCCAGGGGTGGCAAACCACATCGTGCCGTCCGCGGCATCTTCGATCGATGCGATGGAGTTCCCCCCTAACCCATTCGCCACCGTATAGGTTGTAAACTTGCCGTCTTTAAGTCTGCTGACACCACCACTAAGCGTTCCGGCCCAAACGGATCCGTCACGACTTTGGTGAACCGTGTAGACACTGTTTTGTGCCAGTCCATCCGCTTCGGTGTAGGTCCTGGCCACCGGCGAGCCGGCGACATAGCGAAGGCTGGTGAGTCCACCCTGTTGCCGTCCGATCCATACTTCGCCCTTGCTTCCCGCGATCGAATAGACGACATCCTGGTTGAGTCGATCGCTGTTTACGCTCACGAGCGTTTCCCCGCGCATCCAGGTCAGGCCACCCTCGGTGGGCCCGAACCATACCCGCTCTTGCTCGTCTATGTAGACCGGTCCGCTGCTTTCCGAAGGCCGATTCGTCACCTCGTAGGTGACAAATGCGCTGTCGTGAAGACACTCGATGCCACGCGGTGTACCGATCCATAGGTTTCCTTCGCGATCTTCGAAAAGCGCTGTGATTGTGCTCTGCTGTCGAGGACTGTCTTCTGCGGCGGAAGCGCCATCGCCGCTCATCCGAACCAGTCCGCGGACCGTGCCCACCCATAGGTTCCCATCGCGATCGCGGACCATGGTGAGGATCTTGCTGTGGCGGAGAGAGGCCGGAACTTGTGCCGGGGAGATCTTTGTGCCGTCCCACAGCGCCATGCCTTGGTCGGTCCCGATCCATAACCCCTCTCTTTGCCCGCCAAGTAAACAATTGATCTTGGTGTCGGGTAGTTCCATCCCGCTCGCATGAACCCGAGCCTGGCTAATGTAAAAGAGTCCCTTATCCCGCGTACCCAGCCAGATTTTGCCATCAGCTGTTTCCGTCATCGAGATGACCGCGGAGTTGGGCTCAGCGAGGCGGTGGGTCACTACCCCCTCGGCCCAGCTGAGACGAGTGGAAAGGTTGTCACCGAGCTCAGCGGTACCGCTCAGGGCTGAGCTTGCAAGATAGGCCGAAGGAGTGAGACTTTCATATTTGCCGGCGCGATAATGTAAAGCTCCATAGGCAAGCGATGACAAGAGAGCACTGCCGTCTCTGCTCCTGGTGACCGAGGTGATCCCGAACTCGGCCTCCTCCCGGCCGAGTTCAAAGTTTCCGTCGTGGTAGCGTAGGACCTTCGTGCTCTGCAAAAGTATCCACAGATCACCTGTGCCGTCTACCATCAATTCCTGAACCGCGCCGATGGAGAAGGTCGTAGGGCTAGCCTGCCCCAAAACACGGAAATTCACGCCGTCGAAACGAATCAATCCCTGGTCTGTCCCAATCCAAAGGTAGCCGTCCCTGGTCTGCGTGATCGCGGTCACCGATCCGCCCGGAAATCCTCGCTCGCGCCCCCATTGCTCGCGCGCATACTGCGACATCGTGCGGTCGGGATCGAGCGCATAGGCCCTGTAAGCACAGCATGTGGAAGCCAGCCCGGCAATAACGCCTATCACCAGCTGTCGGCGTGCATTTCTCCGATTACGGAAGGTACTGGAACTTTTCAACGACCACTTCATTTTCGTGTTGTAAGGGATATTTGTCGCTGGCCACGACATATAGCATGAATATAAATTTTTCTGTGCCTGGGGAAGGGACTCCAGAGGTAAATACATGCTCGGAAACGACCGGAGCGCCAGCATGGATAGAGGATCCGCGGACGGTCTTAAAGCTCGCGCGGCCGGACTCCCAGTGGACCGAATGCGTCAGGGTGCCGGCCGGCGCGGAAAACGGAGCTAAATTGCCGGGGATGTAGAACGGTTGAATGCCAAACTGGGCGTTGTTCCGGTTGGCGGCGTCGCCCCATCGGCCCATCTCGACATCCAGTTCGCGGAAATGTTGATCTGCTCCCCAATCATCAAACGTATCCATACTTAGAATCGCGGCAGGTTCTAAATGAGTGGTATCCCGCACCACGGCGATGTACGTTCCGTAACCAAGGCTTCGCGCAGCCTCCACTTCCGCGCATGCCCATCGGCCTCCCCGTTTGTTTATGCGCAGGTGGAGTGCTCCGCTGTCATCGGTCCAGGCGTTATCCCCGGCGTACAAATTGTTGAGTCCGCCGCGATCGCCGGCGATCGTGCGCACGTTCCAATCGTATCCGCTGAATTTGATCGGCTTGGTAGGAGCGAGTTGGATGGCGCCAACGCCCTTCACCGTCTCTACGGCGGCTACCGAACCGCCCGGAGTAGGGACCACGTCGGTGGTCGGTGGCGGCTCATAGCCAGGATCGACCAACAGGGCGGAATACTCAAACCCGAGGTGCGTGGGTGTGCTCCAGGTATGGTCTGGTTGAATAGGAATAAAAGGTTTGTCAGGCCACGGCTGTACCCACCACGGTCCGGATCGCGCATAGACCACAATCCTCTGACCGGGAGCCGCCCCCAGGACGCGCCCCGAGATGACATCCACTCTCTCCCGCCCGCCTTGTGCCGCCGGCGGAATTTTGGTGAATGCAATGACCGGGCCGGCTGGAGTTTTCTGCGAACGGCAACCGCCGAATAGAGAGACGAGGAACACCACCAGAGTTGCCGCCCAAACGGAATTGCTCGTTGTGGCAGCGATCTGGCAGAAGCCGGCGCGTTGAGAACCCCTCGAAGACAACGCAATTTTGAAGGTTTCGTCGCTCACCAAGCCTCCTCGCCATTCCACTGAGACAAATCCTGTGACGAACGAGATCGTCTCTGCCCCCAACGGGTCCCCGGCCTGATCTGGTTGAGAATTTGACGGGCTGGTGGGTTTGCTGATTGGGCCAAATCTTCCAACCGAGCGATCATGCCTCGCGTCTTCTGCTTCATGCAAGCCATCGAGAAACTTTGTTCGCGGATACCCAACATTAACACGCCCTGGATGGCTGGTAGAGCACACTAAGAATCCTCTCGAACCTATCCCCTGACATAACTTGTCTCCTGACTTGCCCGCTGGATCCGTTTGTCTTTGATGCTCTGGCCGGCTAATGGTCTCCCTCAATTGTGCGGATGGATTTTAACCCTAAATGGGGTATCGAAAATGCAGTCGAGGCCTCAGGATCAGAGCTGTTACTGGTGAGCGTCGGAGCGGTGGCGTGCTGGGTTGTCTTACCGTCATGGCGATCCTTCATGCGAAGGACCTTATCGTTTGGGAGATGCGTGATCGTTCGAGCTAGCGCCGAGAGCCCTTAGGAGTGTTGGGCGGAGAACGGGGAGGGTCTAAGTTCACCCCAAAAGAGGGGGTTGTACAAAGGAGACTCCCGCAGAGAGTAGGAGAGCACATGACTGCGACACATTCGAACCAGCCCCACGGAGGAGGCGCGCTAGCGCCTGCCAAGGGTGGCTGCGAAGTATGTGCTACCGCCCCGGTGCATCCGACACCCATATCCGAGATCGTGGCGGCGCTGCGCAATGTCGAAGGCCTTCAAGACCTTGCTCAGGACGAATATTACTGGCTCGCCACCCACGGTAGTGAACGCATCGCGGCCGACCGGGCGGTCGTGTTCCGGGAAGACGAACCGGCTCACGATCTCAACATCATCCTCAAGGGTGAAATCTACGTTCATCGAAGAAATTCGGGCTCGGTATCGTTGTTCATCGGCCGTACGGGGCAGATCACCGGCAAGCTACCCTTTTCGCGCATGACGGCCTGGGCCGCGGAAGGTAGCAGCTCCGGTTACTTGTGGGTACTCGATATTCACGAAGATGTCTTTCCGGAAATGCTTCTCGCGATACCTTCCATGGCCCAACGCTGCGTCTGGATCCTGCTCGATCGAACGCGGGACTTCACGCGTGCCGATCAGCAGGCGGAGAAGCTGGTCGCGCTAGGGAAGCTGGCGGCCAATCTCTCCCATGAACTCAACAATCCGGCGTCTGCTGCCCAGCGAGCCGCCCTCAGGCTGTCATCGATGATCGACAGAGACCAGGAACTATGCACCCTGGGCCGCTTGTTCCGCTCCGATGAAGAGCTTTCCAATTACGTCGCTTGGAGCAAGAGAGCGTTGTTAGCGATCAAGACGGAAGCCGCCGCGAAAACCGTTGCTCAGGGCTCCTTGTCAGAGGGCGACCGCGAGGAGGAGTTCATCGGCTGGCTGGAGGCGCATCGGGTTCCCTCCGCATGGGCCGTGGCACCGGCGTTTGCGCGAGCGAATCTGCCGCTCCGATTGCTCGATGAGTTGGCTTCTATGATCAGCTTTAGCGCCCTTCCAGCAGCCGTGACCAGCTTCTCCACGTCTTTGGACGCCAGTAACATGGTCGATGCTGTCTCTGAGTCATCTGCGCGTATCTTCAGCATCGTCAGCGCCATCAAGGACTACTCCTACATGGACCAGGCGCCCATCCAGGAAGTCGACCTGGCCCAATCGCTGGAGAACACTTTAGCGGTGCTCCATCCTCAATTGCAGCAAATGGTGGTGGTGCGCGACTACGACCCGGCAATACCTCGGGTTACCGGATACGGAGGGGAACTGAGCCAAGTGTGGACGGCGATCATAGAAAACGCCATCGATGCCACCAATGGAAAGGGCACTCTTAAGGTGACCACTCGATCGAGAGGAGAAATGGCGTTTGTGGAGATCTGGGATGACGGCGTGGGAATCGACGCTGCGCTTTCCACACGCATCTTTGAGCCGTTCTTTACCACCAAGCCCCTGGGGCAAGGGCTTGGTCTCGGCCTGGACACGGTGCGCCGAATCGTGAGTAAGCATTTCGGTTCAGTGTCAGTGCAATCGATACCGCGTGCAACTTGTTTTCAAGTGCGGCTCCCCCTGGATCGGCCCCACATCTACTAAGCGCGGTTTGCCCGGCGAATGCTTTTCGAGGGAGAAAGGCTTGAGCGACACAGATACCGCCATCAAACAAGCAGAGCTGATTCTCAAGTTGTATGAACTTCGAAGAGAGCCGGTGATGCGCTCCGCCCGCAGCTATATCGGCGGCGAGTTCTTACCTCGTTCGCTTGACGATTTTCTTGCGATCATGTCTGCGGGAGATCAACACACGGCGTGTGTCCTGCAGGGATACTACTGCTCTCTCCCTCTGACTCTCGATTCTTCCGATGCACTTAGCCGTCAACATCGGTGGCATCCCACATCTCGCGAAAAACGAGCGAGATGTGGGGCACCCGTCCTTCGGTGGTCAAGACAGAGTTACCGGTGATTCACTGACGCTATTCAGCCCCGAGCTTGGGGCGCAAAGCTACAATGAGTAGACCTGCCGGAGTTATGCATCCGTGACGACCTTGTTTCAGAAGACAAAGAGCGGACAAAATCGCGGCTCCTCTCCCCGCATCTTCTATGGCTGGTGGATTGTGGTTGCTGCATTCCTCAACCTTTTTTTCGCGGTCGGAATCATCTTTTACGGTTTTCCGGTTTTCTATCCCGCGTTTGTGGCCTCTCTAGGCTTCACGCGAGCTCAGGTCACACAAGGGTTTCTGCTCGGCTTTCTCGTGGTTGGACTACCTTTCGGTTTGCTGGCTGGCGTGTTGATCGATCGCATCGGCGCCCGTTGGGTGATTCTGTCCGGGGTAGGTTTTATCGGGCTGCCGCTGATTTTGATGAATTGGATGACCAGATTTTGGCAGTACGAATTGCTCTGCGTCGCGGAAGTATTGGGCTACACACTGGCCGGACCGATTGCCAACCAGGTTCTTATCTCGCGGTGGTTTCGAGTGCGGCGCGGCCGGGCGATGGGTTACGCGTATTTGGGGCTTGGCCTGGGCGGGGTCGTTTCCCCTCCACTCGCCAACCTTCTTATTCGCAATTTTGGATGGCGCCACGCATTGGAAATTACTGGAGCGCTCATTCTGATCGTGCTCTTTCCAGTCGGATTCTGGATTACACGCTCGATTCCCGCTGAAATGGGTCTCACGCCGGATGGGGCTTTACCGGAATCCGGCGAGAATGGCGATTCGGCCGGCTCCAGCGGAATCTCGGCTGCGGTTCGCACCGCCAACTTCTGGCTCATCTTAGTTGGAGCCGCACTCGTTATAGGCGCGATCAACGCCGTGATTCAACATTTCATCCTGTTCATGAAAGACCAAGGGTATTCGACAACCACCGCTACCCGCTTCTTGTCGATTCTGCTCGCCTCGAGTCTCGGTGGCCGTGTGGTAGTAGGCTATTTTGCTGACCGCTTTAAAAAGAAGAACACCATGGCGCTGTTCTATCTACTGCTCGGCGCGGCGATCCCATTACTGTGTATCGCGCGCCAGCCCTTGGCGGCCTTGGCTTTCACCGTGGTTTTTGGCTTTGCCATGGGGGCCGATTACATGTTGATTCCATTGGTAACGGCGGACTGTTTTGGGGTCGCCTCGTTGGGCAAGCTATTGGCCTTGATCATCATGGGATATTCCATCGGACAATGGATCGCGCCGTGGGCCACTGGAAGAGTCTTTGATACCTATCACAGCTATAGCCTGGCATGGGCCATTCTGAGCGTTGCAGGCTTACTGGGCGCAGCCGCGATCCGTGCAATTTCCGTTCCATCCGGAAAGGGGCCTGTGAGCCCGGGTATGGATTATTCGCGGTCGAAGCCAGCTGAAATAACGAATTGACAAGCTTCTCGCGAATAGACTACGTTTCTACAGAAGTAGAACAGGTTCTACCAGGAAGAATATCGAATCCACCTGGTCGACACTTCGAGTAGCGTGATCGGATAGCGAGGTGCTTTCGGTTGGCTGAAAATGGAGGGTTGTCACTGGTGGGACCAAATCCCCAGGAAAGTTCTTTCAAGCGTGATGTCCTCTCCAGGCGGGAGATGGCGCGAAGACTTCTCGGAGCGACTGGAGCATGGTCATTGGGCGGATTGCATCCCGTCTGGGGTCATCTCTTGAACGAGAACCCTCTTCTTTGCCACGGTGATATCGACCTGGCCAGTGCGAATTGGAAGCCACTGTTTCTGGCACCCGAACAGAATGAGGCCCTGCAATCCGTTTCGGAAGCAATCGTTCCCGGATCCACAACTGCGCTTGTGAATCGCTTCATTGACTTGTTGCTAAGCGTGGACAGTGCTGCCCGTCAGCAAAAATTTCTCGCGTCTCTTTCTGCCCTGCAGGCGGAGGGAGATCGGCAATTCGGTAACTCTTTTCAGGGACTTTCTATGTCACAGCGAAATTCCCTGCTGACTGTTGTTTCCACTTCCCCGGAAAACAGCACAACTCGAGAATCCTTTGAAGATCTCAAAGAGTGGATTGTCGGTGCGTACTATTCCTCTGAAACGGGAATGAAAGAGCTTGGTTGGACCCCCAATCGCTTCTTTCCCAGCTTCCCCGGATGCACGCATTCGGAAGAGCACTCATAATATGAATCTCCCTGCAAATCAGTCCAAGCGACTCTACGATGTTCTCATCGTGGGTTCCGGCGCATCCGGCGGGTGGGCCGCGAAACGATTAGCCGAAGCAGGGCTAAAAGTGGCATTGGTGGAAGCCGGGCGTCCGCAATCGTCGAGCAATTTTTCCGAACACACTCCCAAATTCGCGCTAAAGTATCGCAACATGGCGCCGGAAATCATGCGCAAGACGCGTCCGATTCAATCCAAGCTTTACGCCGTCAGCGAGTACAACTATGACTGGTTCTGCAGTGACATAGACGAACCCTATACCACGCCTGCTGACAAGCCTTACAATTGGCTCGGCCGAACGCGCATGGTTGGGGGCCGCACAAACGTGTGGGGCCGCGTAAGCCTGCGCTTTAGTGACTGGGATCTGAAAGCTGCGTCTCACGATGGCTATGGTGAAGACTGGCCGCTAAGCTATAAGGATCTGGCACCCTACTACGACTTGGTGGAGAGATACATTGGTGTCACCGGCATGGCCGAAGGCCTGGAAGGGCTTCCGGACGGGCAATTCCAGCCGCCGATGCCGCTTACCTGCCAGGAAACCATTTTTCGGAATCGCGTAAAACAAAAGCTCGGTCGCACGGTCACACTCGCCCGTTCAGCCAACCTCACCCAGCCGCAGAATGGCCGTAGTCCCTGTCATTATTGTGGCCCTTGCGAACGCGGGTGCATGACCCATTCGTACTTCAACTCCGCTTTTACAACGGTTGCTGATGCTATGCATTCGGGGAACTGTACGCTAGTTACGAATGCTATGGTGCACAAGGTCTTGATGGACCCGGATGGGGGCCGGGCACGCGGTGTTTTGTATATTGACCGGAACACCAGGCAGGAGCGAGAGGTCTACGGACGTGTGGTCATTCTGTGTGCGCAGGCGCAAGAGTCGGTTCGCATCCTGTTGAATTCGGAAACGCCGCAACATCCGGGCGGCCTTGCCAATTCCAGCGGTGTGCTCGGGCACTACTTCACCTCCCATGCTGCGATGGCCGGCGGAGCCGGGGAATTTCCCGCGCTGGGTTCGACGCCGAGTATGGGAGGGCCTGTGAGACCGGTGGGCATTTACATCGCTCGCTTTCGTAACACGAAGAATCAGCCGGCCTCCAAGAATTTCCTTCGAGGTTACGGATATGAAGGGTACTCCAGTACGCAGTTCAACTGGCATGCCCCTGGGTACGGCGAAGCGTACAAGAAGGCGCTGTATGAGCCGCAAGTTACGCTCAGCATTACCGGCTATGCTGAACTCCTGCCCCGCTGGGATAACTTCGTGGAGATCGATCGCACCTTGAACGACGTCTACGGGATCCCGGTACTGAAGATTCATTTGTCGAATGGTGAAAACGAAGCGGCGATGCTAAAAGACATCGGGGAATCCGCAGTCGAGATGCTGGAGGCGGCGGGAGCCAAGAATATTCGCAAGCGTAAGGAGCCCGCTGTGCCTTATTGGGCTGCGCATGAGGCAGGTATGGCGCGCATGGGCAACGATCCAAAAAAATCAGTGTTGAATCAATTTCAACAGACGCACGATGTTAAGAATCTCTTTGTGATGGATGCGTCGAGTTTTACTTCCAATCCCTGCCAAAATCCTACGTTGACGATTATGGCCTTGTGTGTTCGTTCCTGTGATTATCTTATGGACGAGTTGAAGCGAGGCCAGGTTTGATCCTCATGGTGAAGAGCAACTTCACCTTGGCCACGAAGCTAATAACACTCTCTCGCGCGGTGTGGATCTTTTCCCATGATTGACACCATCCTCGATGAAAACCAGCTGGAAGAATGTCTGACGCTGCCTTCCGAACGGGATGTTGCCGCTGCGTCTCAGCTCGAAGGCGATGTGATTATCCTGGGTGCCGGCGGAAAGATGGGGCCGAGCCTGGCTGTGCGGATGGGCCGGGCAATTCAAAGAGCTGGGCTGAAGCATAGGGTTATCGCCGTCGTGCGCAAAGATAGGTACGGTGCTTTCCGGAGACTTTCCGACCGCGTCGAAGTTGTGGAAGCTGACCTGCTCCATCCGAATGGCTTCGAGACGTTGCCGGATGCACCGAACGTGGTCTTCATGGTCGGCCGTAAATTTGGATCTGTAGGGGATCAGCCTCTCACCTGGGCCACCAATGCGTGGATCGCGGGATTGGCGGCCCAGCGGTTTCAACGTTCAAGGATAGTTGCGTTTTCCACTGGAAATGTCTACCCGTTTGTTTCCGTGGATGGCTCGGGCGCGAATGAGCGTACAGCCGTCGCTCCGCTAGGGGAGTATGCTCAATCGGCTCTTGCCAGGGAGCGTATCTTCGAGTATTTCTCGAACGTTAATCGAACCCCGGTCCTGCTGTTCCGGCTCAACTACGCAATTGATCTCCGCTATGGCGTTCTGCTCGACATCTGCGAGAAGGTTTTTTCCGGAGAACCAATCGACTTAACAACGGGCTTCGTGAATGTCATCTGGCAAGGTGATGCCAACTCTTATTGTCTTCGCTCGTTTGCGCTCTGCGATTCGCCTGCGCGGATTCTGAATGTCACGGGTCTGAAGAGCCTTTCCGTTCGCGATATTGCGGAGAGATTCGGTCATCGCTTCGGCAAGACGCCAAACTTCACCGGAACCGAATCAAAGAGCGCCCTGCTCAGCGATGCATCTCGATGCGCGGAACTGCTGGGGGCGCCCGATATCAGCGAGGAGCGATTAATCGAAATGACAGCCGATTGGTTCGGCGCTGGCGGGGTGACACTTGGAAAACCAACCAAGTTTGAGAGACGCGATGGCAACTTCTAGGTTCCCAACCGCATTACTTGCCGCCGTCACTTTGATCGCATCCTATGCTCCCTTCGTCTGGCCGGCAGCTGTGAACGGCGACGCGCGAAAAGCTAGCTTGTCCATTGAAGACGACTTCAACTCAGGCAGCTTGAAAGCCTGGGAGACACCTTTCTCCGAAGACTGGGAGATTCTCACCGAGGGAGGCCTTCATTATCTCCATATGAAACGCTCACGGCCGCCTGGGGTTCCTCGCCGCCCACTGCAGTTTGCACGTTTGAAGGGCGTAAAGGCCGGCAGCTTTACTCTTAACGCGAAGGTGCGCCGTGCAGGTGGTTCGATGATCATCGTTTTCAACTACGTGGATACGCTTCACTTCTACTATGTTCACCTTTCTAAAGATCCTGGAACTCAAATAGCCGTCCATAACGGCATATTCATTGTTGACGGGGGAGATCGCCGGCGGATCGCCGGATTGGATGCCTCTGCGGCGTTGCCGGATCGCTCTTGGCACGACGTACGAATTGTTCGCAATGTCCGCTCAGGCTCCATTCAAGTCTTTCTGGACAAGCAAACGACGCCACGATTTTCGGTGATAGACCACACCTTCACTAGTGGGCAAGTTGGAGTTGGTTCCTTTGACGAAACCGGCGACTTTGCTGACTTCCGCCTGGACTCAGATAACGCGCTGCGTTCCACTGCCGGAGCCTTTCCCTGATTCAGGAGGTTAGCAATGATGTCAGCTGACAAGCTCTGTCCCATATCGTTGGACGCGACCTGGATTTCTCGGGCTCTGCTCTTGTCAGGGGAGGCCGGGTGGAACCAAAATGCGGCTGACTGGGCAGTTTTTTTGAAGCATGGTACGGTGCTTGGATTCTCCATGGGTGATCGGCTGCTGGCAACTGCAGCCGCGCTCCCCTATGGCGACCACTTCGGATGGATTTCTATGGTGGTGGTCAGCGTCGAATGGCGCCGGCAAGGCCTTGCTACCAGGCTGGTCGCAGCCTGCACGTCACTCCTGCGTGATGCGGGCCGAGCGGCTCTTCTGGATGCAGCACCGGCTGGGACAGCCATCTACGCAGCACTCGGCTTCGTGCCCCTCGGCACGATGGAACGGTGGGAAGGTCGCGGCGGCGGGGAAGGCCTGGCTGCGGCCGTTTCCCCGAACCTGGTGCTCGACCAAGTGGCGTTCGGGGCTGACCGTTGCTTCCTGTTCCAGGATTTCCTGTCCCGTCCCGGCAGTCTCGCCTTCCGTTCTCCGCACGGTTTCGCGATCTTGCGCCACGGTTCCTCAGCCTGCCATCTAGGCCCCATCGTTGCCCAACCCTCGGAAGCCGATGCACTGGCGACGGAAGCAATCCGCGCAGCTTCAGGCCGTGTCGTGGTGGATGTGCTGGACTCTGGGAGCGTGCTCATCCCGACCCTCGTCGCGCGTGACTTTCGACTTCAGCGGCGCTTCACACGCATGGCCCTTGGCCTCGCGGCGCTGCCTGGTAATCCAGCACAAATGATGGCTGCCGCCGGGCCGGAATTCGGGTGAGTGGAGCGGTGGGTTGGCGACTGCTAAACTGACACCTGAGCAAACCAGCTTCATTGATCTCCTCATGTGAAAATGAGCCGCGCATCGCCCTTCTCGTCACGGATACGGTTACACCTTTGACGATCGGACAGGAAACCAACCAATGGCCGCGAAGAACCATATCGACCTGGTCGTCAACACTATGGCAGTCCTTGAAGCGCTGGCCAATAGCGAATATGGCAAACCACTGAAAGAGATCGCCGAGGAAGTTGGCCTAGTGAAGAGTTCTGCCTTTCGCATCCTGTTCACCCTGAAACAGGCCGGCTATGTGGAACAACCCGAGACGAATGGAGTCTACCGGCTCACGCTCAAAACCGCAGCCCTCTCGCGGCGTAACGCGAAACGCTTGGGACTGGCGACCGTCGCGCGACCCCACCTCACTCGGCTTCGCGAGAAACTGGATGAATCGGTGGCCCTGGCAGAACGTCAAGACGAGGCCGTCATTCTCATTGATGTCATCGAGACCTCGCATCCTCTCCGGCTGACCTTCCATATCGGAGATGATTGCCCTGTACACGCAACGGCGCTCGGTAAAGCGGTGGCTGCATTCCTCTCGCCGGAGGATCTTGCGAGGTTTCTGGAAGAGTCGAAGCTCGCCCAGTACACGGAAAAGACCTATACCAAAATGCGCGATCTGAAGTCGGACCTGGAACGCACGCACAAGACGGGGTATTCCTTCAACGATGAGGAGACCGTGGTCGGCGCCTTTATCGTTGGCGCTCCCATCTTCGACTCTAATTCGGCCGTCTGTGGATCCGTCAGCGTCAACATCCCCACGGCCCGGTGCTCGGCGGCGCGGAAGAAGTTGCTGATTACTTCGGTGGTCGATGCGGGCAAGCAAATTTCGGCTGACCTGGCTAGCATTGGCTTCGTCCGCTAGACAACCTTCGCCTGGGAAGCGAGTAGGTGCTCGTTTATAACAACCAACGATCCAGGTTCTCTTGAACGAACTGGTCGTCGATCAAATGCGGATACGCTGCTGTCACGCGATCGAGATCCTCGGCCTGGCCGGGCGACAGATCTTCCGCTGGATCCAGGCACCACCGGCCAGCCAGAAGTCCCTGTCTCCGGAGAATCTCGTTGACGCCTGCGATGCATCCATGGAAGTGATGTGCAACGTCGAAGAGCGCCGCATTCATGTCCGTCACCTCTGCGTTTCGCAGGAACCACTTCGCATCGATCGGCTCCGCCGACTCCACAACTCGATGGAGTTCTCGCTGCAACTCCACTGCGCGAGCCGTCCAAACCGCCCAATGTCCAAGCAAACCGCCGGCGAACCCAAGCGTTTGCCCGCCAAATTGGAACTTGGAGAGCAGGTCCAGAACAATGTGGTCGTCATTGCCCGTGTAGAGAGCAATTTCGCCTGCGCGGCCGGATGCAGCTACCCCACGCAGAACATCTTGGGTTGCATAGCGATCGAAGGGAGCAATCTTGATCCCGATCACGCTCTCGATCTCGGCGAACGCTCGCCAAAACTCAAATGGAAGAGACTGGCCGCCAACAGCCGGCTGAAGGTAAAAGCCAATGACGGGAATGATCTCTCCAACCGCGCGCACGTGGGCGATCAATTCTTCCATCGATGCTCCGGCTAAAGCACTGAGGCTTAGTAGTGCCGCATGGTAGCGAAGATTGCGGGCGATCGTGGCTTCCCGTATTGCCTGCGCCGTTTTCCCGCAGACACCGGCAATACGAATCACATCGCTCCGAAGTAGCTCTTCAGCCGCCAAAGTCAGCACGGGCTCATATAACCCGATCTTGGGGTCGCGGATCTGAAACTGGGTTGTGTGCACACCCACCGCGACGCCCCCGGCACCCGCCGCGAGATAGTACCTTGTTAGTGCACGTTGACGCCGCTCGTCCAGCTTGCGGTTCCCGGTGAGCGCCAGTGGGTGGGCCGGAATGGCCGCGCCTGTCTTGAAAGAATTCTGCCAGTTGAACGCAGAAGGTACCATCGCGGCCTTTCCAATTCCTGCGGAAATTCGCGAGCCGAGAGTGCATTCATGCCTGTGACGTTCAGAATCCCATCAAGCGAAACTCGCGCCTATTCGCTAATAGAATGCATTCTACTTTATTTATCACTGGCGTTTCAGCAGATCCACGTTGGCAAGTATCCTGCGCACCTTTTTAGGCGAGATAGAGAGGCGCTCGGCGACGCGAGACACCTTTCTGCCTTCTCTGATCCATACTTTAGGTATCACCAGCTCTGCGAATTCCTCTGTAACTTCCTGGAAAGTTTTTTCTCCCGTAATCCCTTCAGACCAGGCGCGCAACATCTCATCGACTCCCGTTGCCCTGATAATTCTAGCCTTCAGCACAATCAGTTCTTTCGATAAATGGTCGAGATCATCTTTTCCCAGCAGCTCGCCGGCCAGCGCTGCGAAAGTCTTCGCCGTTTCCCAATCCTGAAAGAATTCATTGGCCGCCACCGAACTCCGGGCGATGTAGGCCCCCGCAAGCAAGCGATTATTTTGCGTAAGCTTGGCCAGAGCAATCGCATCTTCAGAGTAGGTTCGGGCAAGGTGACCATGCAGGGATAGATCCGCCGATTCGCCGACCTGCTCTTCCACTCGCTCGTTCTGAACCGTAGCTTGAAGAATGCGCGATCGGGCCATCAATATGTGATCCTGCCGTTCTTCCCCCAGACGGTAGGCTTTAGCCGCCTCACCCTCTGCTCGATCGATATCCCCGCTATCCAGGTGGAGATGACCGGCATTCACCAGGACAGATCCGGTTCCAGAGTGATGATGCTGGCGAGAGTAAATTTCACCCGCCCGGCCAAGAAGAGCCAAAGCATCCTGACAGATTTCCAGGTATCGGGCATGATCGGCCCCTCTCGCCTTACCGGACTTCGACCGATGCAGTAGGTCCAGTGCGATCAATCGCTTGACGTAAGCAGCATTGACGAGTGCACGGGCCAGGTTGGGGTGGTCCGGGACGGCGCCAGAGTAAATGGCAACTGCTTTCTCAAAGTGAGCGAGAGCTTTCGTGTATTCGCCCGACCGCCGTACAAACCTCCCTCTGGCGGACTCAATGTTCCCCAGGGACAGAGCGTGCCCAGTTGATTTCAGCTCACTCTCTGCCAAATCCAGCAGGCGCATAGCCTCTCGCCGTTCGCCGCGCTGAAACAGCAGCCAGCTTTCGTGAATGTTGGTAACGGCAACAAGCTTCGGAGCCTTCATTTCGCGGGCCAGCCTCTTCGCTTCCCGGATATGGTGCAGAGCGGGCTCGTATTCTCCTTGCCTGCGGTGTGCTCGGCACTTCCAAAAGTGTGCCACCACCACGAGATACGGCTCCATAATCGTGGTTTCGGTCTGCAGTACAAAGCTGAAGATCGATATTGCCTGCAGCGTCTTCAGCGAGAAATGCCAGATGGCCCTCGACCATCCTGAGGTATAGGTAATCGCAGATGGGCATCCGGCCTCGGCGCACATCAATGAATCGTGCGGCGATGCCGTTGAGATAGTCGACACTGCGAAATCCCAGATCGACCCACTGTGCGATGCAGAGCAGATAGGCTGCGGCATGGGGATCCGTCGGCTGCAGGGCCTCTAGCTCTTTCTCTGCCCGGGCCAGCAACTGGAAGCCGTCTGCGATACGCCTGTCGACAAGCGCCGCGTTCAGTTTGTCCAACAAACCCTGAGAAAGCGTCATGGCTCCATCGTATTTCAGCAGAGACATTCTGGACATGCAAATACAATGTTTAGTCATACGAATAGTCCGTTGGCGCCCCATAAAGGTGTCAAATGTCCGCTTTTATCAACAAAATTCCAAATTTTACTCATCGGTCAACACGTCCAAAGAGGACACGTCCGAATCGGACTACTCCTGTTTGTTTTGTGCAAATCCACCCGGTACTGTGGTTTCAGATCAACCGGAAAATGCTCTCGGCGGACGACACGGTTGACCTCCTTCCCCAAGTCAATACAAATCCAGTTCGCGAGGTAAAGCAGTGATGGAAGCATTGTCAGGCGATGCGTCTCTTCCGGCGGCGTCCGGCCCCTCAGCGCTGTTCGCGCTCAACAGCTCAATCGTGCTTGCACGGCGTCTCATGGAAATCGGCGCGCTGGCTACGAATTGTTACGGGCAACTGCAGACAGCCGAAAGCGTCGACCGCTCCCCGCGGACATTGCTTTCCATTGCAGAGACGGTGCGAAGATTGAACGCTGCACGCGAAGCTGCAAACCTGCTCGAGCACCCTCTGCATGTGCTCGCTTGTACAGAAGCACGCGACGCGGCGGCTTTAGAAGACGATGACGACGTGCGCGACCGGAGATTCCTGAGCGGGATGAAGACCGGGGACAACTCTTATGTTTATTGTGGAGGTCTCGATGCGGCCATCTCTCGTGCGCTGGTGTTTGCCCGGTATGCCGAGGTAGTTTGCTTGCGCAGCCACAGTATCGATCTTGCAGAAGCGGCACATTTCGCGTCTGAGGTGCAGTCTTCGTTTCCCGGCAAGAAGCTGGGCTTCGGTCATATGCCGATGCCGGATGGAGTCCGCTGGAACGAGCTCGACCACCGGGCTTTCGGTGCGCGACTGCGCCAGATTGGATACGACTTCTACTTTGTAACCCAGTTTGGGCAAACCACCTTTCCCCATGCTCCGGCGTCCGGTGCGTGGGTGCTTATCGATGACGCGCGTGAGAAACCAATCGATCGATGATGAGACATTGCCGGCTCTCACTGCCCACAGAATGCGTGTTCCCTTGGGAAATCCTCATTCTGTCAGTCACCGCGCGACGTTTGAAAGTTCACGGCGCAGGGCCGCATCGGCTAGGAAGAACTTCTGAACTCGCCACGGTACGGCTTCAGATCGATTCGAGTGAGCGTTTAGAAAGGTCAATCCGATGATTGGGAACGGCAAATATATTTATCGCTTCGGCAATCGCGCCATTGATGGCGACGGTTCGATGCGTTCGGAATTGGGAGGCAAAGGCGCGGGGCTGGCCGAGATGACATTGCTGAATATTCCTGTGCCGCCCGGATTCACTATCTCAACCAGCGTCTGCCGCTACTATCTTGAACATAAGTCCCTACCGCCTGGCTTCGAGAAGGAACTCGCAGCCGCAGTGACCTGGCTTGAGGGTGCGGTGGGGCGCGCATTCGGCGACGTTGCCAATCCGCTCCTGACCAGCGTGCGCTCGGGTGCGGTTGTCTCCATGCCAGGAATGATGGACACCATTCTGAATGTAGGTCTCACGCGAGAAAACCTGCAGGGATTGGCGGCGCAGAGTGGCTCGCTCCGATTTGCGCTCGACTCCTACCGCCGCCTTCTGCAGATGTATGGGACGGTCGTGCTGGAAGTTCCCAAAAAGAAGTTTGATCTGGTCATGGAATCAATCAGGCCTGGCCACCTGTGCGAGGACCTCTCGGAAGCTGAACTGCAAGCCATGGTGGAAGGATTTGAGCAGGCGATTAGAAGTTATGCGATGAAGGATCTTCCATTGACCGCCGAACAGCAATTGTCGATGGCGATTAACGCAGTCTTCGAATCCTGGGGGAACGAACGGGCCCAATACTACCGACGGCTCAATGGAATCCCTGATGATTTGGGTACCGCGGTTACGGTCCAGGCCATGGTCTTTGGCAACGCTGACGCGCGAAGTGGAACCGGCGTAGGTTTCACCCGAAATCCGTCGACTGGAGAAAACGCGATTTTTGGGGAATTCCTGGCCAACGCTCAAGGCGAGGACATTGTGGCGGGGTCCCGCACGCCGGTTCCCATCTCGGAGCTGGCAAACAGCATGCCCGAAATATACGAAGAGCTAAGTTTCATCACGCGCCGTCTTGAGCAACACTATCGCGAAGTGCAGGATTTCGAGTTCACCGTGGAAAAGGGGAGACTATACCTGCTGCAGACGCGAACCGCGAAGCGGAGTGCGTTGGCAGCGGTCCGGATTGCCGTCGAAATGGTGTCAGAAGGGCTTATTACCCGTAAGCAAGCAGTTGCCCGGATCAAGCCGGCCAGTGTGACGGAGATAACCGCCCAGCAACTCGACTTCAGCCTCGGAGTTCCCGAAGTGATCGCACATGGCTTATCGGCTTCTCCAGGAGCGGCAGTCGGCAGGATTGCGCTTTCGGCAGCTGCGGCCGTCGCCGCTGCCGCTGGGCGCGATAGCGATCCGGTCATCCTGGTGAGTCAGGAGACGACCGCAGACGACATCCACGGCATGGCCGCCGCCATCGGTTTCCTCACGGCTTGCGGAGGAGCTACAAGTCACGCTGCCGTGGTGGCGCGCGGCATGGGCAAGTGCTGCATCACGGCGGCCAAAGACATCCACGTGGATTCTGACGCAGGTGTGCTGAGAATCCGTGACCTCGTTTTCCGGGAAGGAGATTGGCTCTCTCTTGACGCTTCCACCGGTCGTGTCTTCGCAGGAAAGCTGCCGCTGCAAGTTTCTGAGGCAGAGCACAAGGCTCTCGATACGATCGTCGGATGGGCCATGGAGCAAGGCCCGATCGCAATCCGTGCCAACGCCGATACTCCGGAGGATGCTTCGAACGCGCGAGCGTCGGGAGCCCTTGGCATAGGGCTTTGCCGCACCGAGCACATGTTTTTCTCGCCCCAGAGATTGCCGCATGTGCGCGCGATGATCCTTGCTTCTTCCACCGAAGATCGGAAACAAGCTCTCGAGAAACTGCTGCCTATGCAACAAGACGATTTTGAGGAGCTTTTCCGGGCGATGTCCTCGCTGCCGGTCACGATCCGTCTGCTCGATCCGCCATTGCACGAATTTCTACCTTCGTTGAAGGAAACAGAGACTGAGCTTTTTCTGGCGAAAGAAGCCAGGGATTTGCCGGCCATTGAGCAGCTGGAACAGCTGGCAACGCGCATACAGAGTTTGAGCGAAACCAACCCCATGATGGGACATCGCGGCTGCCGCCTCAGTATCAGCTACCCGGAGATCCTGGAGATGCAGGTGAGGGCCATCCTGCAGGCTGCGCTGAAAGTGGCGGCTGAAGGATTCGTGCCAGTTCCGGAGATCATGGTGCCGCTCGTTGCCAGCGCCGAAGAGATGCGATGGCTTCGCCGGCGGATCGACGAAGTCGCGGCCGAGGTTTTCGCTAATCATCGTGCCAGCATCGACTATAGCGTTGGCACCATGATCGAGTTGCCGCGGGCTGCAGTTTGCGCCGGGGCGATTGCGCAATATGCCGAGTTTTGCTTCCTTCGGGACCAACGACCTCACCCAGATGACATTCGGCTTTTCACGCGACGACGCCGGCAAATATATCGACCGTTACATCGAAGAGGGAATCTTGAAGGTAGATCCTTTCGTCACTCTTGACCGTGAAGGTGTCGGCGCACTCATTGCGATGGCTATCAAGCAAATGAGAGCGGTCAAGCCGGGAATCAAGATAGGTGTCTGTGGCGAACATGGGGGAGATCCCGCTTCCATCGAGTTCTTCGTATCAGCCGGTGTGGATTACGTCTCCTGTTCTCCTGCGCGATTGCCTGTAGCCCAGATCGCCGTGGCCCAGGCAAAAATCGCTCGCGCACCAGCGCAAAACGTGGTGCGCATGTCGGCTGTCTAAATTCTTGCGAACTTCGCATCGATACATGGGGAGGACACGGGATGATAACTACCTTTCAGCAACATATACTGCAACAGCAGCGTGAAGTCCCATATGCTTCGGGGGACTTCTCCTGGCTTCTCTCGGGAATTACTCTTGCCGCGAAAATGATTGAAGCCAAGATCCGCTGCGCGGGGCTGTGCAATATCGTGGGGACAGCCGGGCAAACCAATGTGCAGGGCGAGACACAGCAGAAGCTTGACGTGTATGCAAATGAAGCGCTGCTGCACTGTCTTGGCGTCCGCGACTCGGTTGCGACACTGATCTCTGAAGAGAACGACGAGCCAGTCACTTTCGGCAGGGAGCCGGACACGGGGAAATACGTCATCGTCTTCGACCCGCTTGATGGATCGTCCAATATCGATGTGAACGTGAACGTCGGTACAATTTTCTCCATCTATCGACGCAAAGGCGACTTCTCTCCCGCCGGCGTCGAATCCGTCTTGCAGCCTGGGAGCTGTCAACTTGCAGCCGGCTACGTCCTCTACGGTCCCTCGACTGTTCTCGTTTACACAGCTGGCCGCGGAGTGTTCGGGTTCACGCTTGATCCAACGATCGGAGCCTTTGTCTTGAGCCATGAACAGATGAAGATGCCGGCCAAGGGCAAATACTATTCATGTAACGAAGCGAACATCGACCTCTTTCCCGAGCATTATCGCGCTTACATTCACGCACTGCGGGCGCCCGAAGCAGGAGCGGCATATAGTTCGCGCTACATTGGTTCCTTGGTCGCCGATTTCCACCGAACGCTCTTGAAGGGCGGTGTGTTTTTGTATCCTCCAACGGAAAGTCACCCCAGCGGCAAGCTGCGTTTGCTCTACGAAGCGAACCCACTTGCGTTGATCGCGGAACAGGCCGGCGGAATCGCCACCAGCGGCGAGCAGCCGATCCTCAACATCATCCCAAAGGCCATACATCAGAGAACCCCGCTGGTGATCGGTGGGCGCTCTGAAGTAGAAGCGTTTTCGGCGCACGTGCCGGCTCGCAGCCTTTCAGCTGTTTGAGGTACTTGTAGCGGGGATCGTCTCCCGGACAGAGGAGTTGAATCTATCCGGAAGATCTACTTTCGAAGACGTACTCTTGTACTCCTGGCCTCTTCGGTGAGGATTCGTTTCTTCTGAGCTTTGGCATCCAGAGCTTGCTGGATATCGTGCCGAGCTCCTTGGATAACGGCACGCATAGCGTCCTCCGCTGCACCTGGACTTTTGCCCTTAATTGCGGTCAGCACTATTCGATGCTTCAAGAGTGTCTGCTGGTAAGCGGCGGTGTCTCTGTTTGTCTGTCGGAAACTGGCGCGCAATGCTGCCTGAATCAAGGCGCCAAAGGGCCGCATGAGCGAATTATGGGTGGCTTCGAGAATTGCCAGGTGGAACAACAGATCGGCTTCAACAGAGGCTGTCGTCTTGCCAACTGACCTCTCCATCTCGACGAGTGCTTTCTCGATCTCGGCAACCTCCTCAGTCGTCGCCCGTTCCGCGGCCATACGCGCGCACATGGGTTCGATAATCTCGCGCAGTTCCAGCAGGTCCATGATGGCAGCGGGCAGGCTTCCGCCGGAGAACTGCCATGCCACCACATCGGGGTCGAGTGCATTCCAATCCTTTTTGGGGCGCACGCGGGTTCCAGTCTTCCTTCGAACCTCGACCAGCCCCTTGGAAGTCAGAACCTTGATGGCCTCGCGAATGGCTGTCCTGCTCACATGAAGCGACGCCCCTAACCCAGCCTCTGTCGGCAGCACCTCGCCTGGGGTGATCTTGCCGCTCAAGATGCTGACACCCAGATGCTCAGCGATCTGGCCATGCAGGTTGGTTTTGTTTCCGGCGCCGCCAATGCGGATCTTCTTGCCTATTACGCTGCTCACGTATCGATTATAGGGATGCGCATGGAGGCCCAATCCTCATTGGCAGCGTAACCAACGCTACTTGGAGTAGTCGTTGCGCACCACGGTGCCGCCCTTCATGACGAATCGCACGTGCTCCAGTTGCTTGACATCTTCCAGCACATTCCCGTCCACGGCAATCATGTCCGCGAATTTGCCCGGCTCGATGGCGCCAATCTGATCCGCCCACCCCATCAAATCAGCAGCATTGATGGTTGCGGATTGAATTGCCTGCAAGGGGGACATCCCGTAGCGCGTCATCCATTCGAACTCGATCGCCTGGGTGCCGTGTGGAAAGGGGCCAGCGTCGGTGCCAAAAGCAATTTTCACTCCCGCCGCAAGGGCTTTCTTGAAACTGACCTCATGGATTGCCATGCGGCTGGTTTTCCCTCCAGACATGGCGAGGTCCGCCTTCTCCAGCGCGCAACAGTAAACGTAGAGCGTGGGCACAAGATAGATTCCTTTAGCCACCATCTTGCGAATCGCATCGTCATCCAGTTGGATTCCATGCTCGATCGAGGCCACACCCGCATCGATGCAGTAGTGAAGTCCCGGCCCATCGTAAGCGTGGCATGCGACCTTGATGCCCTTCAGGCGGGCCTCATCCACAATGGCTTCCATCTCTTCGCGGCTGAAGTCGGCGACGCTGACCTCTGTTCCGTCCGGCAGGAAGCTATAGCGATCCGTTCCGTAAACCTTGATCAGGTCCGCACCATAATTGAATTGTTCGCGGACGGCTTTGCGCGCCTCGAAGGGACTATCGATGGTTTGCACGCCGACGGGAACAGTGACTTCCGGCGAATAGCCTTCGAGGCCATACCCGCCGGTGGTGGAGATTCCTCGCGTGGCGACTTTGAGGCGCGGGCCGGGAATCAGCCCCTGGTTGATTGCGTTGCGCACATCGACGTCGCTATACATGGCGCCTTCTGTTTCGACGTCGCGCATGGCTGTGAAGCCGGCTTCAAGATCGCGCTTCACGTTCAGGGTGGCGAGTATCGTCCGGTATTGCCAGGATTGCTTGAGCAGAATGTCGTCATAGTGCGAGTCGTCGGTGTCCGTGAGCATGATGTGCGTATGGCAATCGATCAGCCCAGGCAGCACGGTGGCGCGGGTCAAATCGACCGCCGTTGCGCCTGCAGGAATCTGCAATTCACGGCTGCCGGCAATGCGCTCGATGCGGTCTCCGCGAATGACAATCACTTGATCGGTGAGAAGCTTCCCGGAGCGAACATCCAGCAGCTTGCCCGCCCGGACGTAGGTTACGGTTGCTACTTCCGCCGCTCTCACGCTGGTGACCGCGACTGCCGCGCTAACGATTCCCAAAAACAGAGTTCCCGCCAAATCGACGCATCTTTGCCCTCAATTTTGTTTTGATTGTCCTAAAGCCCTAAGATAACGGAAGAGAGGGACCGGCCGGCAGCTGGAGGAGGGTTAGACGACGGTTCGGCCAATTCCGGGAACGAACGCCCTAAGTTGTTGGTTTGATTGGTGGACCTGATCGGGATCAACCGATGACCTCTTCCATGCCATTCGGGATAACACCTGTTGAACCAATGACATAATGGGGAATTTAGGGGATCAAAAAGGCACATAAAGAGCACTGCGCTCAAGAAAAAGTGCCCCAGTTGTGCCCTCGTCTTCGATCTATCTTTCTCCGGGAAGAGGTCGAGAAGAGGTGCCAGGGCAAGCCTTAAACCCTAACCGCGCTCAGACCGGACTGGCATCTGTTCGGACCGCATGTGTAAGCACGAACAACGCCGAGAAACAACGTATCGCAAAGCGTATCGCGTTTGAGATACTCACGGGCCCCTGTGTCCCGCGATTTTGGATAAGACTATTCATGCCGTACAGCGTCTCGGCTGCGGGATTAAGCGCGCCCGAAAGTGGAGCGTTACATGGCTCTGATTGGGAGAGCAGTCAATCGATACACGACTCAAACGCGCCAACAGCACGAAAGCTGTGTGGTCGAAAAAAGCGGTCTTGAAAACCTAAGCCCGCGCGTCTTGCAACTAACTTATTCTAAGGCGGAAACCCTGCAACCCATTCCTCTTCAATCAGATGTGCTCTTAATGGCCAGACTCAGATCTGTATCGATGTGCCAAGCTGTCGGAGCAGTCCCTACAAAAGTCCTCACAATTCATCGTATCTAAAGTCTCGCTTAGGTTCTTCGTTCACCGAAGGGGCACAGGATCTTTGGAAAGTGTGAGATAAAGGAGCTTTTTTCGGGCACTTCAAGATAAGCAGACTTTGCAGAGATTTTCAGCACCGAGAATGCGGCGGTCTTCTCTTCCCGACCCCAAACCAGGTACTGCGGGAGTTTGGGTCAGGCACGTTGAGTTGGCATTCGCCCGCGCTGGTTTTTGTCGAGAACAATGGAAGGAGTGCCACTGGCCTTGGTTATGGAAACGCCGCGCGCCAGAGGTGCGACGCGCCCGCCATCGAGAACCCCACTCAGCGAGGCAATTCAGAGGTCTTCCTTTGCCGTCGTGGCTTGGCCTTTTATTTAATGGGACGAAGCGTAAGAACTAGCAATGTTGCTAGTTTCCGCGCCTTCCGCACGGAGCTAAGCTAGGGCGGGGCGGACAGTAGTTAAGACAACGTCCAATGTGGGGTTTTGCTCACACCCCGGGGGAATCATAACCATGGGCGGCAGGGTTGAGCCCGCGACCAGCATATTCAACTGAGTTTCGACCTCGCGGAACTAGTAGTTGCCCATGATTAAGAGCTGCCGGCTTTCCAAGAGGTCTCGCATCACTTCCGCTGTGGAGGGTTCATCGGTGAATCCGGGATCTCGCTCGAGGTTTGGCCCTCCCCAGCCTAACCTTGCTGAGCTCAAACTGTTGACAGACGACCAGTTAATGGTCCAACTCCAGGCCGGCGTCAACGACGCTCTTGCGGTCCTGTTTGAGCGCTACCACCGTCTTGTCTTCAGCATCGCGCTCAAAATCGTCCGGGACCGAGGCGAGGCCGAAGACGTTACCCAGAACGTCTTTCTCGAAATTTACAGCTCGGTGGCACAATTCGACCCTGGTAAAGGCACACTCAAAGTGTGGTTGCTGCAGTATGCGTATCATCGCGCTTTCAATTGGAAGGGCTACCTGAATAGGAGGAATTTTTACAACCAGGAGGACATAGAGGAGCTGGATCCTGTGTCCCATGGCGAGTTTCTCACCGCAGCAAAATACGCACCCGGAGAATTGGAAAGATTGATGCAACAGGGGTTAGCCTCACTGAGGGCGCCTCAAAAGCGGGTGATTGAGTTGGCCAATTACGAAGGGCTTTCCATGAAGGAGATTGCAAACAAGACCGGAGATTCCCTATCCAACGTGCGGCACCACTATTATCGAGGACTTCAGAAACTGCGTTCCTTTATCACGCAACCGCGGGGACAAGCAAAAATACTAGCTGATGAGTGACCATTCACAGTATGAGGAGTTAGCTGCCCTGGCAGCCGGCGGGTACCTCGGCGATGAGGAACTACGGGGCTTCCAGACGCATGCGGAGACCTGCGCACAATGCAGGAACGCCCTCTCAGAGTTCGGCGAACTCGTCCATTTCGGTTTGCCGCTAGTTCAAAGCCGCCGTCGCCCGTCCATCAGCATGATCGCCAGCCACCCCAATCCCGGTGCCACACAACGGTTTCTCCGAAGGGCCTCGGCCGAGGGCATCCAGTTCTCGGCAGATGTCCAAAAACCGAAATCCTCCCTCAGATTCCATTTAAGTTTCGCCGCGGCCGCTGGTGTGCTTGCCATCTTGCTGATTGTGTTCCTCGCTGGGCGCCTCCCCGGTCGTGGTCCTATCCCGGGTGATAAGCAAATTGCAACGCAGGGACAACAGCAACTGGAGCAGCTCACACGGCAGAATTCTGTCCTCGAAACGACAGTGTCTCGGCTCGAGCAAACCCTCGCTGAGCAGCAGCATGAAACGGAAGGCCTGCGTGCTGAACTGGCAACACAAAATGTGGCAGCAACCAGCGCTCGGCACGATAACCAGCAGGCACTTTCAGCCGCGGCGCAATCAGCCTCCCGCGACGCCCAATCGCTCCAGCAGGCCGAAGCACAACAGAAAGTACTGGAAAAGCAGCTAGCCGATGCCGGAACGGAACTCGCCCGGTTGAATCAGGCACGGGCTTCCGATCAGGCGGAACTGGTGGCACAGCAAGTGCAGGTTAACGAGCTATCCCAGCAGCTAAAGACGGCCACCACGGATATCGATATGGAACGTCAACTCGCAAGCGCAGGCAAAGACGTCCGCGACCTGATGGGCGCGCGGCAGTTGCACGTCGTGGACGTTCGTGACACCGATCCCAACGGAAAGGCCGGTAAAGCTTTCGGCCGCGTCTTTCTGACGGAAGGAAAGTCGCTTATCTTTTATGCGTTCGACCTGACGGACGCAAAAAAGATCAACGCGAAACAGACCTTCCAAGTGTGGGGGCAACAGGAAGGGAAGACAAGTTCGCTGCGTAGCCTGGGCTTCTTATATGTCGACGACAAGACACAACGCCGTTGGGCGCTGAAGACAGAAGATCCAGCAGCCGTCCAGGAGATCGACTCGGTATTTGTCACCGTGGAGTCGGAGGGGGGCGCAAAAAAGCCTAGCAGTCAACGACTCCTTTACGCTTATCTTGGCGATGCCAATCATCCATAATTTCGACTGACGGGCCAAGATTCCTTTCTCTCCGGGAGCATGACAGCCATGGTCCGTCCCATAGCATCGGTTGTCCTCGCTCTGTGCTTTGTGCCTACCCTCCTGCTGGCACAGAGTGACACAGCGACGGTTTCCGGCCTGGTTACCGATAGCAAAAGCGCCGTGCTGGTGGGTGCGCAAGTGCGAGCTATCAATATTGAGGCGGGCACCAGCTCAACCGCCCTCACCAATCGGGACGGAGTGTATGTTCTCCGCGATCTTCGCCCCGGACAGTACCGGCTGATCGTCGACGATGAGGGATTTCAGCAGATCGTTCTCGTCGGTCTGACCCTCAGCGCACAAGACGCGGTGGGCCGCAACTTCACCATGCAGATCGGCTCAATCATTCAGTCCATCACCCTTACCGCATCGGGGGAGAAAGTGAACATCTCTCCCGCCGTCGGCACCGTGGTCAACCAGCAATTCGTGCAGAATCTGCCGCTAAATGGCCGCAGCTTCCAATCGCTCATCGGCCTTACGCCTGGCGTGGTCTTCATGCCCCTAAACGATGCGGGCTCGGGCGAGTTCAGCGTCAACGGCCAGCGCGCCAATGCGAACTACTTCACCGTAGACGGTGTAAGCGCGAACTTTGCAGCGGCAATCAGTTTTTTTCCGGCCCAGACCCTCGGCGGTACCACTCCAGCACTGACCGTCAGCGGAGGGACCAACGGCTTGCTTTCCGTCGATGCCATGCAGGAGTTTCGTGTCCAGACCTCGACTTTCGCGGCGGAAGATGGCCGTAGTCCCGCCCAGGTCTCGATCGTCACCCGATCCGGTACCAACCAGTTTCACGGCACGGTGTACGACTACCTGCGGAATAATTTCCTCGATGCGCGCAACTACTTCGACCGGCCACCGCTTCCCATGCCGCCACTACGCCAGAACGACTTTGGGGGAACCGCCGGCGGCCCCATCCTCAGGAACCGTACTTTCTTCTTCTTCTCCTACGAGGGCCTGCGGCTGCTGCTTCCGCAGACTGCCATCGGCAACTTCTATACCGCGGCAGCGCGGCAGAACGTCGCGCCTGCCTATCAGCCCTTGATGGCGGCGATGCCATTACCCGACGGCCCGGTGAACTCCGACGGCGTAACTGCCCCTCTCACGGTGGGGTATTCCGATCCGACCTCTCTCAATGCCACTAGCCTGCGCATCGACCACACCATCAATCAGCATCTGAACATCTTCGCTCGATACAATCATGCGCCTTCGACGCAATCGATTCGCCTGTGGTCAGAAGAGCAAAACGTTACCGCGAGTTCCGACTCAGCCACCCTCGGCGCGACCTTCGTTTTAACCTCAGGCATGGCGAACGATTTCAGGGCGAACTGGAGCCGAAATGCCGCCGCCCAAACCACCATCCTGGATAACTTCCACGGCGCCGTACCGCCGCCCGACACGGCGATGTACCCGCCGGGCTACGCCAGCCAAAGCGGCGAGTTCGTATTTCTCCCTGCTCTCCCTATCGACACCGATGCCGAAGTCCGAAACGGCCCATTGTATGCGAATGCCCAGAAGCAACTCAACTTCATCGATAACTTCTCCCTTACAGCCCGAGCCCATCAGCTCAAATTCGGAGCAGATTTTAGGCATCTCGAATCCTTCCACCGACACCTATACGTACGGTCTTCTGATTCAGGCGAAAAGCTATGCTGAACTCCAGGCCGGAACTGTGGATTCCGTCTTCGCTACCCGTGGCAGCCAGATCACCACGGCCATTAGCAATTACTCTTTCTTCGCCCAGGACATTTGGAAGGCCTCCTTGCGTCTGACGCTGACCTATGGCCTGCGCTGGGAAATCAACACTCCGCTGCGCTCGATCACTCCCGGGAAGCCGCTTTATGCGATGAGGGGAGTCTTCGATTCCGCACAAGTTGGTTTTTTACCTGCCGGCACACCGCTCTGGCATACACGCTTTGACAACCTCGCCCCACGCTTCGGCGCTACCTTTCAGCTCGCTCCGCAAACTGTGCTGCGAGGCGGATTTGGCCGTTACTACGACCTCGGTTTTGGCGGCAACATCGCTGGAACCATGGTCTATTTCCCCTACATGGCTGCGAGCCTGATCCTCGGACCCATCCCGTTCGACTTTAGCAACGCCGCATTTCAGGCCCCGCCATTGACCCTCGTACCCAGTAGCGCCACCGCATATACCACTGCGGTCGATCCCAACTTGAAAGTCCCGTCCACCTACGAATGGAACGCAGCTATTCAGCGCGGGCTGGGCGCAAATCAATCTATTTCGGCAACCTATGTAGGCGCGCACGGAGACAATCTTCTGCGTGGGGACAGGATCATATCGCCCGTCGGCTACGAAATCCTGACGACCCGCAACTCCGACTGGTCTAATTACAACGCACTGCAACTGCAGTTTCAGCGTCGCATGGCGCGCGGCCTTCAGGCCCTCATTTCCTACACGTTTGCAAAGTCCACCGATACCAACTCGGATGATACCGACGGGGACACTTCGGAGACCACTCTAAGCGCCATCAACGTTGCGGCAGATCTTGGCCCATCCGACTTCGATGTGCGCCACTCCTTCTCTGCAGCGGTCTCCTGGCAGATACCCTCGCCCCACTGGGAGCGGATCAGCGATGCTCTGCTCCGGAATTGGCAGGCAGATGGCATCGTTCGCATCAGCTCAGCAGCGCCCTATCAGGCCTTCATCCAGTAACGGCCCAATATCGTGCCGGGAGTGCCGTTCTATCTCCCCGCTCCAGGCGAGCCCGGCGGCAGAACGCTAAACCCGGCTGCCTTTACGTCTGCGCCGGCAGGTCAGGAGGGCGATCTGCCGCGCAACTTTTTCCGTGGATTCCCCATCGATCAAACCGATCTTTCGCTGCGCCGCCAGTTTCATCTCACTGAGCGCACGAGTTTGTTCCTTGGGGCGGAGTACTTCAATCTCTTCAACCATCCAATGTTCGCTGTAAACGAATTCACCGGTTTCGGGCCGCCCACCCAAACGCTCAATGAGGATCTTGGCTTATTGAATCCCCTCTATCAGATCGGCGGTCCGCGTTCTGGTCAGCTCACGATCAAAGTCCTGTTCTGATTTCTTAAAAAAAAAGTTTTTTGCCTGGGACAATTTGGCCGCCAAGCAGGCATACCTACATAGATTCGCCTCGACGCAAGTAGCTTCACCGCCGGCAGTCTACTTACCCGCGATGGCGCGACATTATCTAATCTGAGCCCCCGAACGGAACAGCGAATGAACCTCGTTTCCAGCGTAAGCGCGATGAAGGATGTAGAAGAAAGGGACCGCGACCTCCTTCAGGCCCTCCAGCAGGCAGAAGCGGCGCGATTGGATTTGGCCCAACGTCTCGTCAACGCTCAAGAGGCGGAGTGCAGACGAGTCGGCCAGGAACTTCACGACGCCATCGGCCACACACTGGCATTGCTGACCATAGATCTCGAAAGGACCAGGCGGTCCCTGACTGACCAATCTCCCAACACTCAAGCGAGATTGGCTGGTCTCATTGAAAAACTCAAGGACCTTAGCCACGATGTTGCCACTCTGTCACGTCAGCTGCATTCATCAACTCTGGAGATCCTGGGTCTTGTCGTCGCCGTCAAGGCCCTAAGCCGGGAATTTTCGGAGCAATACGAGGTGCAAGTCCGCAGCGAGTGCTCCGGTGTCCCTGACAACCTGGCTCCCTGCGTGTCCCTCTGCCTCTATCGCGTCACACAGGAGGCGTTACACAATATCGCGAAGCATAGCCAGGCTACAAAGATCAATATCGAACTGGACGGGACCTCTGATTCCCTTCGCCTCACTATCTCTGACAACGGGGTTGGCTTTCTTCAGAGCAACGCCAGGCTAAGACCCGGCCTGGGATTGATCAGTATGCGGGAAAGACTCCACCTGATCGGTGGAAGATTCGTCATCACATCCAAGCCAGGTTTTGGCACACGTATCGAAGCCGTCGTTTCCATGACGAAAACAGTCCTGGCAATTGTCCAGTAAGAGTCGTCTCGTCAAAACCGCAAGTAGGTTAACGGGCCACGTTCAAGTCACTTTTCAGGAGATCTCCCATGAGAGAGCAAAAACCATCTGCCCGCATTCTAATAGCCGATGATCATCGGCTATTGGCGGACGCATGCAAGAGCCTGCTGGAGCCTGAGTTTCAGGTAGTTGGCATCGTCACCGACGGACGTTCTTTGATCTGTTCCGCAATCGAGCTTAAGCCAGAAATAATGATCCTCGATATCTATATGCCGCATTTGAATGGACTCGACGCAGCCGTGCAAATAAAGCGCAAACTGCCCGGGGTTAAGTTGGTATTCCTGACCATGACCATGGCAGCCGACGTAGCGGCTGAGGCATTCAGTCGCGGCGCTTCGGCCTTCGTCCTCAAACAGTCGGCTGGCGACGAACTCTTGCTTGCCATTCGTAAGGTTAAAGAAGGGTTATCGTACCTCTCTCCCTTGCTGGCCAAAGAGACGGTGACTTTCCTTCAGCATGCACAAAAAGGTTTCAGCGAGGAAAAACGCATCACACAACGGCAAAGCGAGGTCCTGCAGCTACTCGCGGAGGGGATGTCAATGAAAGAAGTCGCAAACGTCATTAACACAACACCCGGCACGGTTGCATTTCACAAATATCGAATGATGGAAACGTTGAATTTAAAAACCAACGCGGCACTGCTTGAATACGCAATCAAGCGCAACATGACGCCGGCCTGACCGCCAACTTTTGCTGCCACTAACTGGTAGTTTTCACAGTAGCCGTGACAGGCCCTGGTGAGTAAGCTTCAGTGCGAGACCTACTCAATGCGAGGGCTGTCGAAATGATGAAGCTTAGGCGAATGTTAAGTACCTATCTCGGAGACATATCTCTTAACAAAAGCCTCGGTGTCGCCGTGGTCGCCGGACAGGTCGCCCTGCTCCTGATGCTGACCTCGAATTCTCGAGCATCGGCACAGAGTGATCATGCGGCGGACTACACGCGTTCGTCACAGCCCCCGCTGTTGAACTACCAGGAACTGTTGGCTCTCGGTAAAGAGGAAACGGTCGATCCTGCTCTGGCCGCCAAAATGCAAACTTTGCTCACAACTCCCTTCGTGAACAATGAAGCGTATTTTAGTGGAACAAAACCTCTTCGTCCCGATATTAAAGGCATGGGTCCCTCCTTGCGTCTCGTGGAGTGGAACATCGAAAGAGGAATTGAACTTGACGCCATTAAGCTCTTCATGACCGATAAGCAAGGCTTCCTGGCCAAGGCACACAGCACGGCTGCCAACGAGAAGGACAAGGGCAAAATAAACGACGAGGAGCTCAGTGCACAGATTGACGAAATTCAGTCGGCCGATGTGCTCGTGCTGAATGAGCTCGACTGGGGCATGAAACGAAGCGACTATCAGGCCGTGGTGAAGGACCTCGCCGATACCCTCAAGATGAATTGGGCCTATGGAGTTGAGTTCATCGAGGTTGATCCAAAGGTGTTAGGCACCCAATCGTTCGCGAACGTAAAGAACGAAGCCGAGCGGAAAGAGCTGGAGGACCTGTTCAGCGTCGACAAAGACCGCGTCCTTGGGCTGCATGGTACCGCCATTCTCTCCCGCTATCCCCTTCGAGATGTGAAGCTCGTTCCCTTCAAGCATCAGGCTTATGATTGGTACAACGAAGAATTGAAATATGGAAAGGTAGAGGCCGGGAAACGCAAGGGTGCAAGCCTCCTCTTCGGCGAAGAAATCGTGCGCGAAGTGCGCCGCGGGGGGCGCACCAACCTGATCGCGACCATCGATGTGCCTGAACTTCCCGAGCAGAAGGTCACCATCGTGGCGGCCCATCTTGAGAACCGCACGACCCCGAAAGGCCGCACTGAACAGGCAGAAGAACTTCTTGAGATGATTCGCCCCATTCGCAATCCAGTGATCGTCGCCGGCGATATGAATACCACTGGAGCGGATGGCTCGGTCACCAGCATAAAATCGGCAGTCGTGAAAAAGCTGAACAGCCCTTCGTTTTGGGCCACCAAAGGCATCAAGTACGCCACAGGAGTAGGTTTCGGTATGGACATGGCTACCTTTGCCTTTAAGACGACGAAGTTCCAGGGCGACCCAACCGCCTCGGGCGTCCCCATACTGGCGGCTAATCCGGAGCAGGGATTTTTTAAGAACCTGGATAAGTTCCGTTTCGAAGATGGCACCCAGCTCGATTATCGTGGCGATGCCGGACTCTCGTTGACCGGGCGTGACGGAACCTTGGGTAATTCCAACGAGCGCGCCGGTAAAGGGTTTGTTACGACCTTCTCCTTGCCCAGAACCCTGGGAGATAAGGGAAAATTCAAGCTCGACTGGATTTTTGTAAAGGCATATCTAAAAGACGATCCTAAGTCAGTCGACTCCTATCGCTTTGCCCCGACCTTCGCACAAACCATGGATGACGCAAACCAGGCACTCGACCAGCCCCTATCGGACCATTCTGCAATCACGGTAGTTCTACCGCTCGTCCGGCCGGCTTCCCCAGGCCCAGCGATATGAGCCCTCGGCCCTACGTAGCAGACTCTTCTGTTTGACCTGAAGCTCGAGAACGCCACGATCAGGAACGGCACATCATGTGGAAGAAAATCTTGAGATTCAGGTCTCTCCTCGTTCTCTCGATCCTGGCGTTGTATTCTGTAATCCTTCTCCGCAACCTGGATGAGGGAAAGCGACGCTCCCTACAGCTGCGGGACGATACAGATGCAGCCGACCACGTCGCCATGTCCGTGCTCGTTACTGGGGTCAACCCAGTGACGCAAGAGCTGACGGTGCAGATAGCTCTTCGCCCTCAAGGGGCGCTGGCGCAAGATGAGGTGACTCCAGCGGTCGATCTACGGCTGCTAACAAACAATGTAAGAAGCCAACAGGAATTCGACTTTCCGAAGGGAAAGCGGATGAATCGGGTCGAAGCCGTTTTTCCTCTGAATGGGGAACTGAACAGGTATCCATTGGACCACTACAGCACAACGTTGTGGTTGCTGATGACCACACCTTCGCCAAAGGCGCGACCACACGCTCCGAAAATTCCCGCCGACTCCACCCTTCCCCAAAGTGCCGGTGTTCCCGAAACCATACAGGCCGAAGAATCCCAGGGGGATCATCTCGCGGTCGGCGCAACTGAATTGCAGCAGAACACCATAGTTCCGCTTACCATCGCTTTGTCGGCGTCGACTCCAGGAATCAAATTCAGCGGAAACGTTTCGCGTGAAAGCAGTCTGAGGGTCACGGGTATCGAACTCCAGCTCAGACGAGCCGACAATGTGATCGCTGTCTCCATTCTTCTCATGATGTTGATGATTGGTCTGGCCATGAGCCTGCTAGGCATGGTGTTGAAGGATATGACAAGCGGATCAAAAGTAGATCTGGTTCCCCTATCGATATCTATCTCCCTGATCTTTGGCTTGCCGGCGCTGCGAAATGTCCAGCCTGGTGTTCCGCCGGTGGGAGCGTTCGGTGACTACCTCTCCTTCATATGGGCAGAGATCATCGTGGGAACGTCAGCCATCATACTCATCTGGACCTGGTTGCTGCGCTCAGCTAAACATCTATAACTGGGCGCTTATTACCGAGGCTGGTAACAAATCGCCTTTGGACCAGGAGTCTATGCACGAAGGACACGGCTTCACAGGCTACGGAAAAACTCATGTTTTGTATCAGGGCACGACTTTAGTAGGACCGCAAAAACGCGCCTGACGAGGGCCTTAGCCCCTGAGGTATGCTCTCGCTCAATCCCGAGTCTTTCCGCAGCCTGTAAAGCCATACCCTTTGTAAAAGACAGTCAGCCTTCACCGCGGGAAATAGAGCCGTACACTGTTCGTTTACTGGCGCCTTGACGAAGAAACCTACCGCCAGGGTGTCTTCTACGACCGACACCGCCGCAACGAATGCCTAATCCGGCCGCCCCAACCATGAATACTGCCACGCAACCGAGACGCTTTGGTAGTTTCCGCCATACTCAATAAAAATGCCATTGCTATAGCTAACCTTCAGCGACTGGTGCTTACTGGTCGGGACAGATATCGTAGCCCCGATACGAGAGTTAGCCTGTTTGGTGAGAGGGTTTTCTACACCGCCCAGGCTCGTTTTTCCACCGACCCAATAATTGCCATCGAGGGAGACCCAAAGCCGGGGTTTGACGTCGTAGCTGATATGCCCTTCGAATTCCACCATCGGCTTTTGTGTTTGCGAACGGATTCCCGGATAGGCGGCGTTGCGCGAATAGAACTCCGGATTGGTGGTGAAGAACCACATTCCAGAGTATGCGTCCAGAACCCATTTGTTCCAGGCTTGCGAGTAGCCGAATTCAGGCTTGAAGGACCACCGGTGAGTGCCCCAGTTAACCAACTTCGTAGGATCGTACTGGCCAGTTGGAGCGATGACCTTGAGGCTGACCCCAATCAGTCTCTTCTCCTTCCACGTGATCAACTTCTCCACCGGCATGGCGGGACCGCCCTTAAGGTTGACGGCGACGCGATAGACCGAATCGACAAGTCCAGAACGGTAAACCTGCATGTCAGTGCCAATCGTCCCCCGGAAGTTCCCAACCCCGTAAGGCAACGAAGTGACGATATTGGCTGAGCGGCCGAAGAAGCCAAACGCGTGGTAGTAGCTGAGCGAGGGTACGTTGTAGGTTCCGGTCGCGTTGCTAATAGGGATAACACCGTTGTAGTCGATGCTGCCGTTAAAAAAAGATTCGGTTACGATGATTGCATTAGAGCGAAGCGGAGTAATTGTATAAGCGCGAGGCGCAAGGTCTTGCGCGCCGCAGGAAAGTGCGTAGATCCCGGCAAGCATGACGGCCCACAATTGCCTGTGATGAGTTCGCAACATTCCCAACGCCCCAAATGCAGGCAGCTCCCTACTTCATCGAGTCGCGCAGGTTAATCAAAATCTGATCGGTATTAGTGAGGCGTATCAGACCCTGGGTGGGGTACTCGATCTCCATTGTGGCGTAGACGGTCAATGTGACCGCGAGCGCGAACGCGATGGTATAGAACCAGCTCCGCGTGGGAGCGCTCATGCCAAAGCCCGCCAGGAAAGCGGAGCCGCCGCTAAGAATGAAGAGGAGAAGGAAGATAACCGACGGCGGGTGCATGTTGAACGCGTTCAGGCGCGTGGCCGTGATATCGAACATGTTGTTCAATGCCGGAAGCACTAGCCTGGTGGCATCAGGGTTTGCCCCTGGCGCAGCGACGTCAGCGATCGACTCTTGCCAGATCTCCCGTTTCAGCTGCTCTGTCGCGGGCGGGACCTCCGGCGACGCGCCATCGTAAAGGTGGAGACGGGAGTCCACGTAGTCGCGGAAGAGTTGGCGCAGCCGGGCTTGATTTTGCGCTGGCAGCAGATCCAGACGGAGATAGGCAGTCTCAATGTAGTTGCGCTCCTCGTCACCAGTTCGCGATGCGCATCGTAGCGAGCCACGGCACCAGAAAAGGTGAAGGCCAGCAGCAGTCCAAACAGCGCGAAGACCGCCCCTTCAACGGCACTGCTTTGCGGCGCCGTTTGCCGGCGCAGACGGAGACCGTGTCCAAGCTGCTGCAGGACGATCATGGCGGGCAGTAGGAAGAAAGCGTCGAACGGATTAAAGTTCATAACCTCACAGATCAAGCATGGATGGTTTCTGAAAAGCTCCTGGCGGCCAAGGTTGGTCGCCGATCTACTTGAGAGGCGACAACCCTCTTGTTATTGCTCTTAGCGCAAAGAGTTATTTCGCCCTTGGGCACTCTGGCTCTCGCTCTTCCAGCCGCCAGTCGTTATCCTGTTCCGGTTTTTGTTTATTGAGGACGAATGGTCTGTGTCATTTGACCAATTCAAAATCTCCCGGCCTCCAGGTCTTATCGAACCATGGTTCGAGCGCGCCGTAGAGGCGAAGCAACGTGAACCATCCCTCACCCGGCACTGTCTGGACCCAGTTACTCTCTTTGCCTGCCGGAGCGTTCGGTCCGAAGTATCGTTTATCGAACCATCAGAATTAACTTAGATGGTCCCCGTTTCACTGCTCAACGCAGTATTCCGCTGGTCGGTCTGAAGGACCGACCGGGTCTGAGTGTCGTAGGGTATGAGCGACCAGAACGTCTTCAAGCCTTCGATATTGGCCAGGGTGGTTGTAGCCGCCGTCGTATTCAGGAATACGTTCACTCCGCGCATGAAGTCTAGATTGTCGAAAACCTTCTCGACAGTGGCCTTATCCGGCAGACCGTCAAAAAAACTCAACGTGCCCAGACTCGTCTCGACCGAATCCGGAGTCGTGATTTCTGCCGGAATGTCCGTTGACATCTTCACTTTTCGTTGAATTTTTGCTGTAGTCCCGGTCGCCATTTATGTCCTTTTCTCGGTCAAAATGCGTTTCGCGGGTTCGGGCGCCAAGCACGCTGGGAGTATTTCCCTAAGCTGGCGCACCCCGCACGCATGGAAGAGCCTATCAGGGCTGATGGCGCCCTATACACTAGTAAAACTAAGAGTCTGCGTGCCCCATTCTTACGTTACTCGAACGCGGCCACCATCATCGATTGCCGAACGTCCAACTAAGTCCCGAACTGGTGCCGTAATCGCTCTTGGGAAGGGTTGGAGGAGGGCGAGCTATCCCAGCTTCCGTAGAACGAAAAGTTCCAGGAAAGATCCTGGATGATTTTGATGTAATAGACCGCATTCGTATTGAAATGAACACGTCCGGCTTCTGTGATCGCCGGCAGCACAGATGCCGAGACATCCAGGTTCGTTTTTTTGAATTTGAAAACTTTAACCTCGCTGGCGACGAAACCAACTGCGGTGTTCTGTGCCTGATGATCGCCACTATTCTGGCCGTAGCCAACATTCTGCCACCCCAGCCCCCCAAGCACGTAGATACTCGCTCGGTTGGTATTTTTTAGGTAGCGTCCAACTCCGGCACCAAGTGTCGTTTGCAGATTGATCGCCTGGACCGAGCTTTGCAGAAAAGATGCGGTACCCGCATAAAACCAGTTGTTCCAGTGCAGAAGCCTCAAGGTGTTTACGTCGGTCTGGTTTCGTGTTGTCAGATTCGAACCGCTATTGGACGCTAACGATGAGCTGAAGAGGAGCTCGCTCGACCAGCGTTCCCTGTTGTAAGCCACCTGGGAACTTACATTGTATTGCGTTGACTCGTTGCCTTTCGAATAAAGCAGCCCGGTGTTGACCGAACCTACAAATCGCTGCCACAAACCCACAGAAGTCTGGTTCAGTCTGATGACCTCATGTTGAGTGACCTCAACTTCTTTTCCTGGCGTCTCGGCGATTTCAATTTTTATCGGGGGGTCGTTGGATGCCCCGCTGGTCGAGACTTTTCCGGTGTATACCTCGCCGCTTTCCGTGTGCACCAGGAACAGCCGATTGCTCTCCAGGTGAGCTACCTGCGACCACTGCACGGCCATGTCGCCATCCACGTACTTTACTTTGACCGAAAGTACGCCAGCGCTGAGGCCTTTGATCTCACAGGTGAAGCGGTCGCCATTTTTCATCACGATTACGTCATTGTTTTGCTGCGCGAAGAGAGGCAGATAAAAGAGTAGGGCGGTGCAGAGGATGATGGCTCGGATGCTCATAGCGGGTCCTGTCTCGAATTTCTTTCGAATCGCGTCAGGCGCTATCGTACGTGTCGATTCCCTTCACGGGATCAGATTTGCCGAACCGTGCAGAAAACGCACTGTAAGCCGCGATACGGCCTTTTCGGGGCTACCATGTTGAAGGGCCGATGTGTTTTTGGTTAGCTTGTGCTCTAGTAGGATTCCTTATTCAGTAGATCCTTTTGAGATGCCGGTGGGGCACTCTATGAGGGATGTATAGCGAACACGGACTGAGGTTCGCAGGACCGGGCCGCCGGAATACAAGGGGAAGTACTGTAAAAGAAATTGAGAATCGTGGTAGCAATCTTCTCAGCGAGCGTCGCTAGCAATCGTTCTATTGCTTTGGCGGTGTTGCTGCCGCTCAGCCACTCGAAAAAGTTTGCACTTGGACTGATCACCTCGCGATGCCGAAGTCGGTTCCACCATGACGTTACAGACTCCGAGCGAGCCCAAACTTGTTGGTGCCTATGGCTCCTTATTGGCTCATCTTCGCCTGAGACGTTTCAAGTGCGGCCGAGCTGCAGGGCTGCGTGCTCAAGGCACGTCGCTAGCCGATGTCCGATGACTTGCGCTTATACCCGGTCTTCAGGTCCAGGTAGAGGGCGCTCCTCATCAATGCCCAAATACCGACTCGTACCAGCTCCGTCAAGTTGTAGGCCCTAATGACCTGGAGGATGCGCAGACTATCCAGGCCGGTCTGCTTAACCCAGCCTAAGGAACCCAGATCGTAGCAAAGCCAACAGTGAATTAGGTTGCAACAGAAAGCAGCGCTTGAGCGGTAACAGCATGGTTCGATGCAGGAGCAACAGCAGCAAATGGCAGAGGCCCAGGCGAAGATCGATGCCAATTCAAAGCCGCCTATCATTTAGCTTAGCGCCGCCGCAAACGAGCCTTTTGGGCAGTTGGATGATTACAACATCATGGACGAGGTAACTGTTTACTTCGGTAACGGCAAGGTCGCGCTTGATCCAAAGTACAAGCCACAGCTACTGCAATTAGCTGAGAAGGCCAAGACGATAACAGCCTTCACCATTTCCAGGTAAAAGGATACGCCTCATCAGTAGGCAGCGCTTCGCTGAACCAGGAACTAAGCGAGGATCGGGCTAATAGTGTCGCCCAATTTCTTCACAGAAGGGACACATTCCTCTCACCTTGATCGGCTGGCACCCGGTGCTTTGGGCGAAAGCAGACAAATAGGCAGTGATAAGAAGGCGGAGGGCCAGGCGCAAAACCGTCCGAGTCGTGGTCAGGGTTCTGCAGAACAAGGGAATCGCCGGCACATAGTTCAACGGCGCGGGCTCATTGCAATAAAAGTTCAGCCTACCGGGACACGCCGTCGGTCGTGCAGACTTTTTCCGCCGTTATCGGCATTCATTTGATCGGAGGCTTTCGGATGATGAGTAGAAATCCCGCGAGGGAAGAATCTGTAATTAAAAAGGCAGTTGCTTATCTGCTCCTTTTGTTGGAATCCCCAGTCTCATGCTCGCGGAGGACATCGGCTGGCCGCGTGAGAAGACGCAAAATGGCGCGCAGATCGTTTACTACCAACCACAGATAGACAGCTGGAAGGATTACCGTACCCTGGATGCCCGGATGGCTATTCAAGTGACGCCCGCCGGGGGAAAGACGACACCGGGCGTGGTTTCCATCCAGGCGCGCACTGATGCCAACAAGGAGACACGGTCCGTTGTGATCAGCAATATCAAGTTGACTGACACGCGATTTCCGTCGGCGGACCCGGCAAGCGCGGCAAAATTAGGCGAGTTGACTCGGGCGTTTTTCAAACCAGACGACACGATGACGATCTCGCTCGACCGTTTGACGGCCGAGGTCGAAGAAGGCAAGGTGTCCGGGCCCGCGGTGAAGGTAGACAATAAGCCGCCAAAGATATTTGTCAGCAAAGGGCCTGCCGTTCTGCTGCTGGTAGATAACAAGGAGGTTCGCGCGCCGATAGAAAAGACCAAGCTTGAGTTTGTGGTTAACGCCAATTGGACGGTGTTGTTCGACACAGTGGGAAAAAAGTATTACCTGCTCAACGGGAAACAATGGTTGACAGCGGCCAAACTCGAAGGTCCGTGGACGGTAGCAGCGCAGCTTCCGAAAGAGATGAGTAATCTGCCCGCTGATCAAAACTGGCAAGAGGTTAAAAAAGCGATTCCTCCGCAAGGCCCGGCCGGCGCCGCACCCACGGTCTTCTTCAGTAGTGTTCCAGCGGAAGTGATCGAGTTCAAAGGCGCGCCGGTTTACGCGAAGATCCCCGGGACACAATTGACATACGCAACCAATACAGAGAGCGACCTGTTCGTCCAGACGAGCGAACAGAAATACTACTTTCTGGTTGCAGGACGATGGTTCCGTTCCGCTTCGCTGGAAGGCCCATGGAGCTATGCGAGTGCAGACTTGCCGCCGGATTTTGCGAAGATTCCGCCGAATAGCCCTGCGTCCGATGTCCTGGTGTCGGTGCCGGGAACCCAGGAGGCGCAGGATGCCGTCCTGCTGGCACAGATTCCCACCACTGCTGTGGTCAATATCAAGGAGGCAGAAGCCCAGGTGAAAGTGCATTACGATGGCCCGCCTCAGTTCACGCCGATCGAAACGACACAGCTTTCGTACGCAACTAATACACAAGATAAGGTCATCAAGGTTGGGGATCTTTACTACCTCTGTTTTCAGGCAGTGTGGTTCATGTCCACGGCCCCGACCGGTCCGTGGAAGGTCGCAAGCTCCGTTCCCAAAGAGATCTACACGATCCCGCCAAGCGCACCGGTCTATAACGTTACGTACGTGACACAAACGCAGACGTCTCCAACTACCGTTGAATGCGATCACACTGCGGGTTACCTTGGTATGTTCCTGGTTGGGGCGGCCGTCGGCTTGACGATTGCATACGGAACGGGCTACTACTATCCGCCTTATTATTACCATCCACCATATGGGTATCCCATCTATCGGCCTTATCCGGCCACTTATGGAGTCGGTGCTTTTTACAGTCCTTACTCTGGCACTTATGGTGTGGCGCGAGGCGCTTATGGTCCGTACGGAGGTGTGACCGGAGCCGCGTGGTACAACCCCTCGACCGGCCGGTATGGCAGGTCTGTCTCAGCCTACGGCCCGTATGGCAGTGCGACCGCGGCTCGCACCTACAACCCTTATACCGGTGTGTATGGTGCGACGCGTCAAGGTTCGAACGCTTACGGCAACTGGGGCAGTTCCGTTGCGGTACGGGGCGATCAGTGGGCGCAGACCGCGCATAGAACAAACTCGCAAGGGACTGCGGCAGGCTTCAGAACCTCTGAAGGAGGACGCGGCGCCGGTTATAGCGGAGCAAATGGGAATAGCGGCTTCCTCGCACAGGGCCAGAACGACAATGTCTACGCCGGCAAGAACGGAGATGTATATCGCAAAGACTCAAGCGGCGGTTGGCAGAAGTATGACAACGGTGGCTGGTCGGATACAGCTCCGAAGCCAACCCCGCATACCCAGAATGCTTCGCTGACCCAAGGAGCCCAGGGCCAGCAGCGTACTGCCCAAGGTGCAGCCAACAGGCCAGCTGCTGCACAACAACCGGCAATCTCTTCGGGGACAATGCAACAGCTCGATCGAGATGCTCAAGCGCGCCAGACAGGAACGCAGCGGACGCGGCAGTATCAGCAATCGGGGCGCGCCAACCGTGAGGGGCGCACCAGGAGCCGGCGATCTCAATAAAGTGTGTACCGGCATCCGATCTGTGACCTTCAACCATGACAACAGCAATCGATTCTAAGGAGAAAAGGATGAGCTCGCCAGACAACATACAACGGTCGGTACTTCCAATTCCGGCTCAACCGCGTAAAGGCCTTGTTCTTTATGATGCCAAGGATCCAGAGAATAAGTACCCGCCGATCACGCCGTTGCGGCCACCGGCAGGTGCGCCCAACGTCTTGCTGGTCTTGATTGACGATGCGGGCTTCGGCTCGTCCAGCGCGTTTGGCGGCCCATGCTATACGCCGACGGCGGAACGGTTAGCGGCCGAGGGACTGAAATACACCCGATTCCATACCACGGCGCTCTGCTCGCCGACGCGGCAGGCGCTGTTGACTGGACGCAACCACCACACGGTCGGTATGGGCGGGATTACCGAAATCGCAACTGGCTCTCCCGGCTACAACTCAATTCTGCCCAATACCTGCGCACCGCTCGCCCGGACCCTCAAGCTGAACGGGTATGCAACGGCGCAGTTCGGCAAGTGCCATGAAGTGCCGGTGTGGGAGACAAGTCCGGCCGGTCCCTTCGATGCGTGGCCTACCGGCGGAGGCGGGTTCGAATATTTCTACGGGTTCATCGGCGGCGAGGCGCACCAATGGTACCCATCCCTCTATGAGGGCACCACCCCGATCGAGGTCAAGAAGACACCTGAAGAGGGTTACCACTTGATGGAAGACATGACGGATAAGGCCATCAACTGGATTGGACAACAGAAAGCGCTCATTCCCGATAAGCCATTTTTCGTTTACTTTGCACCGGGCGCCACCCATGCCCCGCATCACGTTCCCAAAGAATGGGCGGATAAGTACAAAGGCAAGTTCGACCAGGGTTGGGACAAGCTGCGCGAAGAGACCTATGCCCGGCAGAAAAAGCTAGGGGTCATTCCGCAAGAGTGCGAACTGACGCTAAGGCACAGAGAAATCCCGGCATGGGATGAGATGCCGGCCGAGCTCAAGCCCGTTCTTATTCGGGAGATGGAGGTTTACGCCGGGTTCATGGAGTATACCGATCATCATATTGGCCGGCTGGTGGATATGCTCAAACAGCTCAATGTGCTGGATGACACGCTGATCTACCTGATCATCGGCGATAACGGCGCGTCTGCAGAGGGCACGCTGAACGGCACATACAACGAGATGATCAACTTCAACGGGGCTGCCGCACTGGAGACCCCCGAATTCCTGATGGAGCGGCTGGACAAGCTCGGCGGGCCTGAGTCTTACAACCACTACGCTGTGGGATGGGCGCACGCCCTGGATACCCCCTACCAGTGGACTAAGCAAGTCGCCTCGCATTGGGGCGGCACGCGCAACGGGACGATCATCCACTGGCCCAAGGGAATCGAGGGGGCAGGTCAACTGCGCACTCAGTTTCATCACGTCATCGACGTCGCGCCGACTATCCTGGAAATAGCAGGTGTGCCTCAGCCGACCTTCGTCAACGGAGTGCAACAGCATCCGATCGAAGGCGTCAGCATGGGTTACTCGTTCAACGATGCCAAGGCTGCCGAGCAGCATGAGACGCAGTACTTCGAGATGTTCGGCAACCGCGGCATCTACCATAAGGGCTGGACAGCGGTAACGCGACACAAGACGCCGTGGATACTCCAGGGCGAGAAGACCCCGGCATTCGACGACGACGCTTGGGAGCTCTACGACACCAACAAAGACTGGAGCCAGGCACACGACCTGGCCAAGCAGATGCCCGACAAACTGCATGAGCTGCAGCGTCTGTGGCTCATCGAAGCAGTGCGTAACAACGTGCTACCCCTCGACGACAACATCGGCGCCCGGATGAACTCAGATCTGGCGGGGCGGCCGGTGCTGATTAAGGGCCACTCCCAAATTCTCTTCGGCAGCATGGGGCGCCTCTCGGAAAACTCTGTTCTCAATATGAAGAACAAATCCCATTCGGTGACCGCGGAGATCGTGGTACCCGAAACCGGGGCCGAGGGCGTGATTGTAGCCCAGGGCGGCAACATTGGCGGTTGGAGCCTCTATACCAAGGGCGGCAAGCTCAAATACTGTTACAACCTGCTCGGCATCCATCAGTTCTACGCCGAATCGAGCAGCGCGCTGACTCCGGGTGAGCACCAGGTACGGATGGAGTTTGCTTACGCTGGGGGTGGCATGGGCAAGGGCGGCGTCGCGTCTTTGTACGTGGATGGCAAAAAAGTGGGCGAGGGCAAGGTCGCCGCGACCGCAGCCGTCGTTTTCTCTGCCGATGATGGTTGCGACGTGGGGGTCGACACGGGCTCTCCGGTCTCACCGGACTATGGGGCGCGCGGGAATGAGTTTTCAGGTCACATCAAGGGCGTCCAACTCGCCATTGCTGAGGACGCTGAAAGTGTCGATCACCTCGTCTCGCCGGAGGAAGCTCTCCGCGTCGCTCTGGCACGGCAGTAGGGATTCTCGCACTGAGCTCAGTGTCGGCGGCCGAAATAGGCCGCCGACACTGGGATCAATGGCTGCTCTGCTTGCTGAGCTTGACGCCCGCACCCTATTTTACTGACCCATTGGGCAAAGGAATGAATCGAAATCGATTTCAGAGGGACCGAACGATGAAGCAATCGGAGGACAAGATGAACATCATATCCAAACGACTGAAGATGGGTATTGCCACCGCGGCACTCTTAGCTATGTCAGCCGTCTCAGGATTCGCCCGCGACAAGTATGAGACGATTGATGCCCAAGCGCGTGGCACGAGCACCCAATTGGGGCAGAACTTCACTGTCAGGCTCATAGTCTACGAGTATTCCACTCCGGAAGACCGAAAGATTTTGGTCGAGTCATTTCAACATGGTCAGAACGACGGTCTAGTCAACGCACTTGAAAAGATGGAGGCAGTGGGCCGGATCACGATGCCGGGTACCCTCGGATTCGACGTCAGCTACATTCATGAAATCAAGACCCCCACAGGACGGTCGATCCGTTTCATTACCAACCGCAGGATTGCTTTCGGAGAATCCTACTGGAGTAGCCAATCGAAGTCCTTCAATCTGACGGCGGGTGAGATAAGGATCAACGATCAGGACAAGAATAAGAGCGACGGCGTCCTCTATCCGGCAACCCAACTCACCATCAACAAGGATGGTGAGCCACAGTGGGATCTGAGAATGAACCCCTGGAAGCTCAACAACATCATCGTCTGGCCGGGCAAAGATAAGGAGAAATAGCTCTGTCCAGCTGATGCCTTCCATTGAAAAAGGGCCGTCCACAATTCCTGTGAGGTATTTGACTATGAGAATGCAAACACGCTCCTGCAGTGTCGTGCTGGTGACTGCGGTCATGATATTCGGCAGCACCCTGGCCAATGCGAAGAGCAAGTACATCTGCGATGAAACTACACCGGCGGACAAGTGCAACACCGGCAACACATGCGGATCCGCATCCACACCGTGCACCATCGACATTCGGAAATCCGGGGCTGGCGCAAGCGTCAAGCCGGGGATTCATGATACGAAGAGCAATCAGTTCTTCTGTATAAGAGCAGGCACTGAGGTCGTATGGATGACCTCGAGTAAGAATGGCGGGTTCTCGGTTTCATTCGGGACGGATTCGCCGTTCGATCCGGATAATCCCATTTTTGGCGGCGGAAACAAGCCGGTCACCGTGAAGGCACAGAACCCCGGCTGCTACAAGTATGACGCGGGAGCATTCTACTCCGGGGCTGTCTTCGGTATGAGTGCCGGCAGCAAGCCCGAGTTGGTGATCCTGCCCTAACCTAAGACGTCATGAATGGCGTTGCCAACCCGCATCGATACAACCGGGCAACGCCTGACCTGGTGCAGGAACGGCAGGCGCCGCTTCTCGGCCCCGACGAACGGGGAGGGGAAGATGGAGCTGGCTCGGAGCACGACACGGAAGGAAGGAATCATGGGAAGACGTCTTGTGTACCGGTTGCCACTCGTCTATGCTTTGCCGTTGGTTTTATTGTTGGCTGGCGGTTGCAAAAAGACGGAACCTGCTGCACCAGCACCGCAACCCGCGGCCCAACCCGCAGCCGTGGCCGCCAGTACGGTTCCGCCGGCGCCGACACAGCCGGTGCCTACGTTCTCCGCGGCGCAAACGATCGGAATGTTCGTCTATCCCAGGGCCGGTCAAACCCACGATCAGCAGTTAATTGACGAATCCGACTGCTACAACTCAGTTCAGCAGCAGACGGGGATAAATCCCCAGGCCTCAGGCCCACAGGCACCCAGCTCCGCCGATCAGAACGCGGCTGCACAACAGGGAGCAGCACAAGCGCAGCAGGCTCAGGGTGGGCGTGTGCGAGGTGCCGCCAGAGGCGCGGCCGGCGGAGCCGCGATCGGTGCAATCACAGGCAACGCAGGCAGGGGCGCAGCAATCGGTGCGACCGTCGGCACCGTGAGAGGCGGCAGGCGACAGCGCCAGGCGAATGAAGAGGCCAAGCAAGCGGGCGCTCAAGCCGCCGTCTCCCAGCAGCAACAAGCCTACGGGCAGAGCAAGGCGGCATACAACCAACAAATGAGCACCTTCAAGCGGGGCTTCTCGGCCTGCATGGATGCACGTGGCTATTCGGTGAAGTAAGGGCTGGGCGGCAGTTTCAAGGTCGAAGGCTCGTGCAATTGAGCCGCGCCCAGGCTGCAGCAGATTGAGGTTCGATTGGCTATGTTCGTCTCAGTGCGTCAAAGCTTCCTCTTCTTAGCGATGCTGGTTTTATGGCTGGTTGCGGGCGGCTGCACGTCGCATGCGACGCGGCAACCACAGACCACGGGCGCCACAGAAGCCGGGAATGAGGGAAACAGTCAAGCTACGAGTCAGCCTTCAGCGCCGGGGGTCGATGTGGCGGCAGTCTCTGCGCGGCTACACGCAATTGCTACGGCGGGGAAGCTGGCAGATCTTCGATGGCCCGTTTTCTCCGATTACCAGCTGCATTTTCAGCATGTGTACGATGCTGTGAATTTCGCTCCGGTGTGGGTGCGCGACGGTCAGCCAACGTTGCAGGCGTTGGGCGTGATTCAGGCGCTCGAGGACAGCCAGCGGAAGGGGTTGGATCCAGGGGATTATGACGCGTCGCGCTGGCAGGCTAGAGTAACCGCGCTTAAGGCGGGTGGGGTCAGTGCGGATACGGTAGCGAATTTTGATGCTGCGCTCACCGTGAACGCGATGCGCTACATCTCAGATTTGCATATTGGACGTGTAGACCCTAAGCACTTCAAGTTCGGCGTCGATATTGAACAGAATAAGTACGATCTGCCGCATTTTGTAACAACAAAAGTAATCAATGCTCCTGATGTGGCGGTCGCGCTGGCGGCAGTGGAGCCTCCTTATGCCGGCTATAGGCGGACGCAGGCCGTCCTCCAGCAGTACGAGGAGCTCACGGTGAAGGGGGATGGGCCGAAGGTCGCGGAAGTGCAGAAGACTGTGGGGGCAGGCGATGCATATGTGGGAAGCGCGGAGCTGGCTGCACGGTTGCGGCTGCTGGGCGATTTGCCGCAGGATGCGGCCGCGAATGTGGACGCGCACAAGTATGATGCCTCATTGGTAGATGCCCTGAAGCACTTTCAGACGCGGCATGGACTAACTGCGGATGGCAAGCTGGGTAAGGAGACGATCCGGCAATTGAATGTGCCACTCGTCAGACCGCATCGTGCAGTTGGACGACGCCCTGGAGCGCTGGCGCTGGCTGCCGGCGCAGTTTCCGCAGCCCCCCGTGGTGGTGAACATACCGGAGTTTGTGCTGCGAGCGTTTTCCCCGGATCAGAAGCTGGCGCTGAGCATGAATGTGGTGGTGGGCAAAGCGGTCCGCACGCAGACGCCGGTGTTTGCCGAAGACATGAAGTATCTTGTCTTTCGTCCATACTGGAATGTTCCGCCGAGCATTTTGCGTGGCGAGATGGTTCCGGCGATCGTGAAGGATCGGAACTATCTCGGGCGCAAAGGTTTTGAGGTAACGGACTCGAGCGGGCGAGTCATCACTAGCGGGACGGTAAGCGATGATGTGCTGGCGCAGCTGCGCGCGGGAAGACTGATGGTGCGGCAGAAGCCCGGACCGACCAATGCGCTCGGCCTGGTGAAGTTTATCTTTCCCAACGCAAATAATGTTTACCTGCACAGCACGCCGGCTCAGCAGTTGTTTTCGCAGTCGCGGCGTGACTTCAGCCATGGCTGCGTACGCGTAGAGAAGCCAGCCGAGCTAGCCGCGTTTCTGCTGCGGAACCAGCCGCCGTGGACGTTGGAGCGGGCGCAGGCGGCTATGCAGTCCGGCCGCGACAATCAGCAGGTAAACCTGACGACGCCGGTTCCGGTGCTGATGATTTATGTGACCGCGGTGGTCGAACCGGATAACTCGGTGCACTTCTTCAACGACATTTATGGCCACGACAAAGCTCTGAATGCAGTCCTGGCAAAGGGGCCGCCGTATCCATAGATTGGCGGGCTAGGGGCTGGCCACCAGTAGCGAACCATGTGATTCAAAAGCTGCAGGAAATGAAAGCGCAACATGGAAGCCGAAACGGACCGGGTGGACCGGTATTTCTCAAAATGTGGTTCTACGATGACGAGACCTCGAACGATCCGGCTGTCGCCAAGTCTGAAAGCAACGGAGATTGTGCTGGTATGCGCCCTCTATGGGTCGCTGGGTGTTCTATTCTTGGCGGGCGCCGGCCTGCATGCGCAACAAACTCGGGAAACTCTCGAAAAGCTGGCCAGGAACCCAGTGGGGGACTCAATCAAGATCCCCGTCGCGGAAAGCATAAACTTTGACGCTGGGCCCTACGCTCGCACCTCAAATTCTCTTCAGATTCAGCCAACGATTCCGTTTCCGATAGCCGAAGAATGGCTGCTGGTACCCCGCATCGTGGCGACCCTTGCGGACTACGAGCCTGAAGTTTCTCAGGCCAGCGGAGGCAATACTGGCCTGGGAGACACGGTTGCGACATTGTTTCTTACACCCGCCCATACCGGAATGGTGGCGTGGGGTGCGGGTCCGTCTTTGCTGATCCCCACCGCAACCAACACCAATACCGGCGCGGGCAAATGGGGCTTGGGTCCTTCGCTCGCCTTCATCCTACAGCCCAACTGGGGATCCATTGCCACGGCGGTGCAAAATATCTGGTCCCTTCCCGGGAATTCTCATCGAGCGTTGGTGAACCAGTTACAAATCGAGACCTCGCTCTCCTTCGACATGCCGCGCGGTTGGTATCTCCTAACGGCCCCAACGTTCAGCGCTGAATGGACGCAATCGAGTGGGGGGCGCTGGCTGGTCCCTTTCGGAGGGGGCATAGGAAGGACCTTGGAAATTGCTAAAAAGGGCGTGGACTGGAACATCGCGCTGTATTCCAATGCGATCCGTCCAGAAGGTCAGCTTTATCCGAAATGGCAAATGAGTTTGCAATGGACACTGCTGTATCCGCGCGGCGGCTAACTGAGATCGCGCCCGAGGTATGTAACCCGTTGCCAACGACACGATATTGAAAGTGAAGATAAATATGCCTGTAGAAGGACTACTGCAAGAACCGCCTGATTTTTCTTTGGTCCTGGGCGGCCCTCTGTTTCAAATGTACCGGCGAACTCATCTGACTGGCCCGGCCCTTGAATTGCTACGCCGCCGGATCCTATTTTTTTGGCTCTTATGTTGGGTGCCGCTCGCGGTGCTGTCCTTAATGGAGGGTCACCTGCTTGGTGGAGGAAAGTTCTCCTTTCTCCATGATATCGAGACCCAGGTGCGGTTTCTGATCTCTCTGCCGGTGTTGATCCTGGCTGAGATCGTCGTTCATCGACGCCTTCGGCCAGTCGTAAAAAGATTTATTGAACGCCATATTATCAGCGCGGAAGAACTCCCAAAGTTTTACGCGATGGTTGATTCCGCGATCCGGATGCGCAACTCAGTCATCGCAGAGATTGTGCTGCTTGTCCTTGTGTTCACCGGCGGCATTTGGATCTGGCGGAGTGAGGTTGCTCTCGATGTTGCAAGTTGGTACGCCTCGCCCCAGGGCGGCCAGATGCACCTGACGGGCGCGGGATATTGGTTTGCATTTGTAAGCGTGCCCGTCTTCCAATTCATCCTGCTGCGATGGTATATGCGGATGCTGATCTGGTTCTGGTTCTTGGTTCGGGTTTCACGTCTGAGGTTGCAGCTGCTGCCTGCGCATCCCGATCGGGCTGGTGGACTTGGCTTCATGGGTGGATCCACCATTGCCTTTACTCCATTCTTGTTCGCGCAGGGCGCGTTGCTTGCAGGCCAGATTTCCAACCGCATTTTCTACAAGGGGCTGTCGCTGTTTTCCTTCAAACTGACCGTTGTTGGCTTCGTTTGCTTCTTTGTGGCGGCAATTCTTGCTCCGCTGCTCGTGTTCACTACACAACTTGAGCTGGCCCAGCGCCAAGGTAGTGCGGAGTACGGCACCATTGCCAGCGAGTACGTGATGGACTTCGATCAAAAATGGCTGCGCAGGAAAGCCAACGGCGAGCAGCTATTAGGAAGTGCCGACATCCAGTCACTCGCGGACCTGGGTAACAGCTTTGCTGTTGTTCGCGAAATGCGAATCGTACCCTTCACAACCAGCGATGTGCTCCGGCTCCTCGTTGCAACGATCATCCCCATGACCCCTCTATTGCTGACGATCATGCCGCTCGACCAGTTGGTTACCGAGGCGATCAAATTTGTCTTCTGAGTTCGACAGGGATTGCTTCGCTTTCGAGCCTCGCTAAGACTCGACTGCGCAGTAGGTACGGATCTAAGGGAGCAGTCGCACAATGCTCTGCAGGACGAAGCCATGAATAGCCTGACCATCGAACTCGCGGCAATTTCCTTGCTTGCTTGTACCTTCATTTTTGGCAGGTATCTACGAGGTCCGTTTGCGGATGCTCCCCGACGGGTGTTATCAGCAGCGGCAGGCGTTTCGGTAGCTTATGTTTTTATCCGGGCTCTCCCAGAAATGAGTGAGGCGCAGGACGTTTTCACGCGGGTAACTCTTGACCGCGGATTGCCATTCCCAGAACGTCGCGTTTACACGGCCGCCCTGATCGGGTTCCTGCTTTTCTATGGGCTGGAGAATATGGTTTCGCAATCAGGCGAACGCAGCAGAACACAAGGAGAGCCGGCTTCTCGATTGACTTACAAAGTACAACTGGGTGGGTTTACTGCTTATTGCGGCCTGGTCGGTTACTTGATGGTTCATCAACGCACCCTGCCCACTCTTCTCTATCTGATCGCAATGACATTGCACTTTTTAGCAGTGAACCATTCATTCGAACGCGAGTACGGTTCCACTTACGACCACGGCGGAAGATGGGTCCTGGCAGCCGCCGTAATCGTTGGGGGGTCTGCGGGAATCTTCACTTCCATGTCCGAGGGACTGCTGGCGACACTGCTGGGGTTCAACTCCGGAGGCGTGGTCATCAATAGCATGGTCATGGAATTGCCAACAGAGAAAGAAGGGCGCTTCTGGGCATTCTGCTTGGGAGCGGTCGGGTATTCGCTTCTTTTGCTACTGATCTAGGATTGTTGCCACGGCTGTTCCCGTTTTCATGGCCTCCCGGCCTCTTCATCAATCCATTAAGCCCGTTTGTCAAACTCCGCTTCCTCACAAAGAGCCAAGGCTCGATTCTGATCGGGCGTGTTCCGTATCTGAACGGAATCCAGTGAGAAATCATACGGAGAGCGGTTTATGACAACATCTTCTGCGCAACTTTCGCTGCAACGAACGCAACAATCGAAGGCGTATCAGGGAATCCTTTTGGGCGGTCTGATAGCCGGGATCCTGGACATCACGGCTGCTTTCGTGGACAGCGGGCTTAAAGGGCGGAGCCCCGTATTCGTCTTGCAAGCGGTCGCCACAGGCTTTCTGGGGGCTTCTTCCTTCCGACACGGTTTAGCATCCGCGGCTCTGGGCCTGGGGTCGCATTTTCTGATTGCCTTTGGCGCCGCAGCCGTCTACTACGCGGCGAGCCGGAAGCTGAAGTCCCTGCTCCAGCGGCCGATCGTTTGTGGACTGCTCTATGGCGTAGGCATTTATCTGTTTATGAATCTGGTTGTGGTGCCGTTGTCGGCCGTGCCTTTCAAATTCTCATACCCGCCGAAGGCGGTCATGATCGGCTTGGCTGTGCATATGCTCTGCATAGGATTGCCCATCTCGCTCGCTATTCGTGGGTACTCGAATAGGCCCGGCCACTGAAGAAATAATTTTCTTTCCAGGCAGTAACCGAATTGCTGCCCAAATGTATCTAATGTATGTACGCAGCCAGATACAATCGCACGCGCTATCAACGTTGGAAAGCCCAGAAGGCCTAATGGCGCTTATCACACCGTTTCTTTTCGCGAAAACAATGGTTTGGGAAAGGCAAAAGGGGGACTTATAGCGCCTATAGCGCTTTTAGCGCTCATAAATTTGCGAAAACAGTGGGTGTAGGAAGGGCAAAAGGGGGGCTTATGGCGCTTATAGCGCTTTTAGCGCTCATTTATTTGCCCAAACCATCCCCAGCGACGGCCTCTCCGGGAATGAGCGTGCATACCGAGCCTGCTGCGCCCGCTAAGCTACTAATCCTAAAAAGGACCCAAAAATATCGAATTTTACAAATGACTGAACTGCCTGCGGAAAAACTCATGTTTTGTTACAGGGCCCGGCTTTTGCCGGGCCGTAATGTAACTCAGCAATGCGGGCTCTAGATTCAGCGGTGAGAAAAGGAGCAGACTTAGTTCGCTTACTTCGTTTAGTTAGCACATTTCTGCGTGGCTTTCATTTCCTCTACCGGGTAAAGAGTCGGTTACAGGGGGACGGCCTGAATGCGTGACCTGCTGAATGCTCGTGTTTAACGACTTGTTGATAAATCACGATACTTGTTTGATGGGGATCGCTCCCGGCGGAGCGATCTGTTAACACGATGAACATCTATACAAAGGCTTTGACGCCAGCCAAGCGGGAGGCTCAAAGCTGGCTGGCCGACGTTCTTCTGGATCGATCGAGGAAAACCGCAGAGGGTGCCGCATGAGAACCGACGTATCGTAAGCGTATCGCGTCTTTTCTGCGAATCCGCTAAGTTGTTCATTTGATTGGTGGACCTGATCGGGATCGAACCGATGACCTCTTCCATGCCATGGAAGCGCGCTCCCAGCTGCGCCACAGGCCCACAAAGGGAAGAACATCCTTTATTCTGCTGGAGCATGCCTAATCCGTCAAACGCTCCGCATGGGACCACCGCTCCTCCACCGTCTTCTACGGGAGAAAGAATGTTCCGTCCCCCTTACTCGACTCAATTAGCTCTTCTGACCCTGTTGTTCATCAGCGGCTCCGGTGCCGCGAGTGCGCAAGCAGCTCCACCTCCCGCCGGCCCAGCCCAGGCCCCAGCCGCAGCCGTGGCGCCTGCGCCAACCGGCTTTGCGATGAACAACCTGCGCCCGGCCCTGGCCAACGTCCAGAACGCCATTACTAACCTCAACGTTGCGCACTGGAAGGCCCCCAATGATATCCGCGTCACGACGCAGCAGGATATTAACTCCATGCAGCGAGACCTCAACACCACGCTGCCAAACCTGATGGCGCAGGCAGACGCCGCCGGGGCTAATGGTCCGGTCGCGCTTTCCCCGGCATTCGCCGTGTTCCGCAATCTCGATGCCCTTTATGACGTGATGCTTCGGATCACGGAAACGGCGGGGCTGGCCGGCTCGGCGTCCGACGCGAGCAGCCTGGAAGACGCCCGCGCCGGGTTGGAGGCCGGCAGGGCTAACCTTGGCACCTGGCTACTGCAGGCTATAGGTGCCCAGGACGCCAAGGTTGCCCATGCGCAGGCCACCGTCGCCCAGCCGCCCGCCGGACCGGCGCCGGCACCAACCAAGATTGTGGTCAACGATGGCCCTGATCCTACGAAACCGCACAAGAAAAAACCGCCCCCTACCCCAGCACCTCAGTAATCTCTTTTCCCGAACCGCTTACTCCCTGGGCGGTGTCTAAAGTAAAGAGAGAGCTTAAAACTGGCGTGGCGTGGGTGCCGGACTCCCTGCGTCGTCGGTCGACTGCGCAATTGGGAGACGCAAGTGGACGCTTCCTGTTATGTTATGGAGAACTTTCGCATGCAGGCAGGCATAGCTTTGGGAAATATCGCTAGCGTCCTCGGTGTACCGTCAGAAGAAGCCGGAATTGTCTCTGAACTGAAGGCCGGTTCTGAGGAAGCGTTTGCCTGGTTGATCGCCAAGTATCATCAACCCATCTACAGCCTGGTTGCGCGCACCATTCCAGACCCCGCGGACGCCGCTGACCTGACCCAGGACGTCTTCATCAAGATTTACCGCGGCATCGGCAGCTTCAACGGAGACTCCAGTCTGCGCACCTGGATCTATCGCATTGCACTGCGCGAGGCCAGCAACCAGCGCCGCTGGTGGGGGCGGCACAAACGCCAGGAAGTTACCATCGAATCCGAGTTCGGTCAGTCCAACGACGGACAGCCCCTCTGCCTCAAAGACACCCTGATCGACGCTCATGAATCACCCTTTGACCGCGCCGCCCAGGAAGAGGTGCGTGCCCGGGTGGAAGAGGAGTTGCGTCAGATTCCCGAGCCCTTTCACGCCGTCGTGGTCTTGCGCGATATCGAAGGCTTTTCCTACGAGGAGGTGGCGGAGATTCTCGGGGTGAATCTCGGCACCGTCAAGTCGCGTCTTATGCGTGGGCGCGCGCATCTGAAGGAGCGGCTGGCTGGTTTCGCGGAGGCGGCGGCGAAACGCCCAAGCTCCGCTTTTCAACCAATAGAAGCGCTTTCGATGAGTGTCAAGGGGGCCAAGTGAGCAAGTGCACTGACTTACGCGAGCAGTTCTCCGCATACCTTGACGGCGCTGTAACCGGCGCAGCCATGCAGGAGATTGCCACGCACCTTGAAGCTTGCTCCGGTTGTGCAGCTGAATTCGCGCAGTGGCGGATTGCGCAGTCCCTTATCAGTTCCATCGGGCCGGCCAAAGCTCCTGACGACTTGGGTCTCCGGCTTCGTGTTGCCCTATCGCAGGAATCCGCCAACACCGCGCAGGAGAAGTTGGCCCGCGGTCGAGTTCGCTGGGAAAATACCTTCCGTCCCCTGATATGGCAGGTTACGGCTGGTTTTGCCAGCACCGTTGCGCTGCTCGGCGGGGTCGCCCTGCTCACGGGGATGTTTGCCTTCCCGTCGCCTGCGCTGGCGCGCGACGAGCCCCTTGGGATGGCTTCCAGCCCCCGCTTCCTTTACACCTCAATTGAGCCCGCCGGAGGCGTTGCCGACGGCAACAATCCGCTCGTTGTTCTGGCTTGCGTCAACGGAGAAGGCCGGGTGTACGACTATAAAATCGTCTCCGGAAACACGGACAGCAAGACCCTTTCCCAGTTTGGAAGATAGCTTGGCTTTCAGTGTTTTTGCCCCGGCGCAGGTCTTTGGGCAGCCCGTGCGGGGCACCGTACTGCTCTCCTTCTCAGGAGTTTCGGTACCCGGCTAGGGTGCGCTCCTCTCCTTTGGGGATTTTTCCTTCTAAGACGCATTCGCGTCCCTTGGCCAGGGCGATACCTCGGTCGTTGATGGTTTGACCCCCCCTCGTGCCAATGCATAGACTTGGAGAGGGCCACTCGCCGCACTCTATGCAGTTTCACAGCAAGCATTCCGACCTCCAACCGAAAGATCTTCCTGTGCGCCTTGCGGTCGCCTCGTTTGCGCTGCTGATCTGCTTGGGCGTCCCGGTCGGGCAAGCCCAAAACTCTTCGGATTCCCAAGCCTCCGCCGGTGGCAGGGTCGATTCCACAGCACTGGTGAACGCGGCAGGTCCCGATATCAGCCTGCAGAACAGCGAGGCGCTTTTCTACATTGCCGTGGCGCTGAACGCATGCGGCTATGATCAGGGGCTTGCAGCTTCTGACCCGGTGCGCCAGCAGGTTCGCGAGCAGGTCAACCAGGCGCTCCAGGCTTCGAGCGATGCGCGGGATGCGCACGAAAAAATCTGCACTTTCATCGCGCAGCATCAGCTTTCCGACACTGGCGCCGATCTGGCGCAGTATATTTCGCTTGCCCTCTTCATCTCGCCGCCCCCGGATCTTGCGCCCAGCGCCCAGGGCGCCGACATGCCTCCGGACGCCAGTGGAGTAGAAAACATTCTGCCTTTGCTGCGCCGCTTTGCCCAGCTGGTCGATCTGCACGTGATCTGGCTCCATGTTCGCCCGCAATACGATAAGGAGCTGGTCCAGCTCCACGAGTCTTTGACCAAAATGGTCGACGATACCGGCATCTACCTCAAGACACCTGGCGGAGCCAATAACGGCCGGCGCTTTCTGGTGGTGGTTGAGCCGCTGCTTGACCCCGCGCAGACCAATGCCCGGGTCTACGGAGCCGACTATGTGGTGGTGGTCTCGCCTGTCAATGGAACCATCCACATGCGGGAGGTTCGCCATGCGTACCTGCATTACCAGATTGAGCCCCTCCTGTACGCCCGCGCCACGGCTTTGGACAGGCTGCTGCCGTTTCTAAAGACGGTTCACGATGCGCCCCTCGATTACACCTATCGCAGCGATGTGGTGGCCCTGACGATCGAGTGCATGATTCGCGCGGTCGAGGCCCGAACCATGGATACCGGCGTGACCATTTATAAAATCCCGGCCGATGTACGGCGCAGCGATCTGGAAGCCGCCACTCACCAGCACAATGCCTCGGTCGAGGCAGCCGAAGCGGTCCGCCGCCACCTGGTCCAGGAGGATATGGCCGACGGCTACGTGCTCACGGATTACTTCTACAACGCCTTCGCCGCCTTTGAGCGGGCGCCGCAGAGCTTCAAGGAAAGCATCGGCGAGATGGTCTATGGTATGGATGTTAGCGCCGAATTGAGCCGGGCGAAGCACACTACCTTCAACCAGCAGAGTTCCTCTGATGTAGTGCATCGGACGCCGCGCGAACTGAGAGGCCTCGACCTGGCGGAAATGAAACTGATCAAAGGCGACAGCGATGGCGCGGGCGCCCTGGCGCAACAGTCGGTGGCCGATAAGTCTGGCGATGTGGCGCGGGCCAACTTCATTCTTGCCCGGGTGGCCATCATGCACCGCGATGTGCCGGTTGCCCAGCATGACTTCGAAGAGACGCTACGGCTTTCCAAGGATCCCCGCATGCTGGCCTGGTCGCACATCTACCTGGGACGGATTTACGACATTCAGGACCAGCGTGACCAGGCTGTCGCCGAGTACCGGGCTGCACTGACCGTGCGCGACGGCGAGTCGGATACCAGGCTGGCGGCGGAAAAGGGCCTGAAGCAGCCGTATGCGGTTCCGCATCAGGAGCATACCGAGCCTGCAGGGGACGACGATTCCGCCCCGGACACTCCGCCCCCTGCGGGCACCCAGCCGTCGCAAGGCACTCCTCAGTAACGGCATGATTTCTCTCGCTATGCAATACAGTAGGAGAAAGGGCAACGACATTGATGGCACAGGCGGCTCCCAGTACGCTACAGGCAGCGTTGGGTCACACCTTCCGCGAGCAGGCACTGCTGGTGAAGGCGCTGACCCATAGCTCGCTGGCGTACGAGCAAACCACCGAGGGCCGGCAGGCCGAGGGAACCCCTTGCGCACGTGAAGAGGATAACGAGCAACTGGAGTTCTTGGGAGACGCAGTTCTGGGCTTGGTCGTCGCAGAGATTCTCTTTCGTCGTTTTCCCGATCTCCATGAAGGCGAGTGGACACGCCTCCGCGCCAGCTTGGTCAGCCGGCGCCATCTGGCGCAAGTCGCCGCAGCACTCGACCTGGGGAGCTATCTGCGCCTGGGGCGGGGAGAGGAACGAGGCGGGGGGCGGAAGAAGTCTACTCTGCTGGCGAATTGCGTCGAGGCCGTGATTGCGGCGCTCTATCTGGACGGTGGCCTGGTTCCGGTTGAGGCCTTCGTCAACGAGCACGTGGTCGCGCCCTACGTGAATGATTTACGCCAGGCGCTGGATCGTGGAGTCTCCCTGGGTGACCACAAGACAGCATTGCAAGAGCTGCTACAGGCGCAGAAAACCGGGCCGCCGGATTATGTTCTCAAAGCGGAGAGCGGGCCCGATCATCGCAAGCGCTTCCTGGTGGAGGTAAGAGTGGCGGAGGGAAGCGGGCCCAAGGCACTTGCGCGCGGCGTAGGCACCACCAAAAAACGGGCCGAGCAGGAGGCCGCACGCCGGGCTTTCGACAAGCTTAGAAAACAAAGTCCTGCCCGGGAACCGTTGGCAGAAGGTAACGGTTCTTGACCCACCAACCACCAGCGGAGTTCTTCCGCGTGTCCACGGAAGAAGCCAGCGTGGCCACAGCTTCTGCGGCGCCCGCGGTCGCGCCACGCGCAGTCCACCACAGTCACACCCACCTCGTCTTTCCCAACCTGCTCGACACCTTCCGCTCGCTGCTGTCGATCATCGTCATCGCCCTGTTTGTGCTCACCTTTGTGGTGCAGCCTTTTCGCATTCCCTCTGAATCCATGGAGCGGACCCTGTTGGTGGGGGACTTCCTGCTGGTAAACAAGTCCGTTTACGGGCCGCCGGGCGCCTGGCACTGGCTCCTGCCCTATGAGCAGGTGAACCGCGGTGACGTGATCGTATTTCATTTTCCGCTGGATCCATCGGATCACGTCGTCAAGCGCGTTGTGGGGGTTCCCGGCGACCACATCCGTCTGCAAAACGGCGTGGTCTGCATCAACGGGCAGAAGCAGAGTGAGCCGTTCGCGATCTTTGAAGGCACGTATCAGGACAACTTCCGCGATCAGTTTCCCGCCAAGCTCTACACCGACCCGGGAGTGGATACGCACTGGTGGATACAGATGCGCCACGATGTCCAGAATGGCGAGTTGGTGGTCCCCCCCGGCTTATATTTCGTGCTTGGCGACAACCGCAATCACAGCCGCGATAGCCGCTACTGGGGTTTTGTTCCCCGCGCCAATGTCGTGGGTTTGCCCTTCATCATTTACTTCTCGCTGCACCAGCCTTCGGCTACCGAGGACCGCACGCTCCCGGATGATAAACTCGGACACGAGAAGAGCCCGCTCGATACCGTCATGGACTTTGCACGGTGGAGCCGCATGTTTCGCGTCATTCATTAGAGAGTTTGTTCCCCATTATCATGGAAGCCACAGAAACTGAGATCAAAAGCCAGCAGGCAACGGAAGAGACGCCGCTGGAAGCATTTGCTTCCATCTGTACGGTGCTGGTCATCGGGCTCTTTGCCCTGACCTTCATCTTTCAGAACTTTGAGATTCCCTCGTCCTCCATGGAAAAGACTCTGCTGGTGGGCGACCATGTGCTGGTGGACCGCATCACCTTGGCGCCGCGCACCAAGTGGGCTCCGTTTGTCTACTATCGTGATGTTCGCCGCGGCGACGTCATCGTCTTTTTCAAGCCGGGAGAACCGGACCTGTACCTGGTGAAGCGGGTCATCGGCATTCCCGGCGATCGGATCCACCTGCGCAACGGCGTGGTCTTCCTCAATGGAGAGCCGCAAAAGGAACCCCAGGCGGCCATGCCGGACTACGGCAACTACTTTCCCTATCGCGATGATTTTCCTGCCGTCTCCCCATCGCAGAGCGGGGACGTGACGCCTACCTGGGCCCTCGACCTTCCCAATTACATCCAGGGGCAAGACCTCGTGGTTCCCCCTGGCCGCTACTTCGCCATGGGCGATAACCGCACCGTCAGCCTCGATGGACGCTATTGGGGCTTTGTCCCGCGGGCCAACATCGTCGGCCGCCCGCTCTTCGTTTACTGGTCTTTTATCGAACCCGACAATCAGTATGAGAAAGAAGGAGTGGGCGACAAGCTCCAGTTCTATACCCACGTAATTCTTCACTTCTTCGACCAGACCCGCTGGCGCCGAACCTTCCATTTGGTCCATTAGCATGGGTGGCGAGGAGAAGCGTCCTTCGCCCAGGCGCTGGATTCTGCTGGCTGTCGCGGTGCTATCAGTGGTTGCCTTTGTGTTGCCGCCGCTGGTGAACATCAGCCGGTATCAGCACCGAATTGCCGACAGCATCAGCCGTAGCATCGGGCGGCAGGTACATATCTCTTCCGTCAAGTTGCGATTGCTGCCCCTACCCGGCTTTGAGTTCTCCGATTTTTCCGTCGAAGAAGATCCTCAGTTCGGCTCCGAGCCCATCCTTCACTCCGACAGCGTGGTGGCTTACCTGCGCCTCTTGTCGTTGTGGCGGGGCAGGCTTGAAGTCTCCCGTATCCATTTCGACGACGCTAGTTTGAACCTTGTCCGGGATCGGAATGGCGGTTGGAACTTTGCTTCGGTTTTGGTACAGGCAGCGCACATTCCAAATGCCCCCACGGGCCAGCGCCACGCCGGCAGTGCTCCGCGCTTTCCCTATATTGAGGCGGAAAACACGCGCATCAACTTCAAAGAAGGCAACGAGAAGAAACCGCTCTCGTTCCTGAATTCCGACCTCTCCATCTCGCTGGCTCCGGAGGATGCCTGGGAACTGCACTTTCGTGCCCAGCCGGTGCGGACCGATCTGGTTCTCGACCTTTCCGACACCGGCATGCTGCGCATAGATGGGACATTGCATCGCGCGCCCCTGCTGGGCGAGATGCCGTTGCAGCTTAAGGTGGAGTGGAACGGGGTGCCCCTGGGCCAGTTGAGCCGGCTCACCCTGGGCCGCGACGTAGGCTGGCGCGGCGGCCTTGATGTTGAGGCCGTGGTGGGGGGTACCGCTGACCTGGCGCAGGTTAACAGCAAGCTGAAGGTCGCCGGGCTGCACCGCTCCGAATTCACTCCGCCTCATACGATGGATGTAGAAACCTCTTGCCAGGCCTCTTTCCGGAGAGAGTCAAGATCGGTAGATGGCATCGCCTGTACCTCTCCGGTCGGCGATGGAGCGCTGCGACTCGCCGGCTCGATTCAGGATGTGCAAACCCAGCCCCAGGCGCAACTCAACCTGGAGGTTGATCGTGTTCCTGCCGCCGCAGTGCTGGCCGGACTGCAGGCGGTGCGCAACGGCCTGGGCGCCGGGGTCCAGGCCGCCGGGGCCCTTAATGGCCACTTCGAATATGCAAGCCAAAACGGACGCCAACCCTTGATTGCGGGCGAAATGGCGCTGGATTCGCTGAGCTTAACTCCCGATTCGGGCAAGCCGTTCCTTCTGGGACCGGTGCGGCTTCGCTGCGAGAGCCCAGAGGCAGCGGGCGATTCGACAGGAACTCCCGCGTTGCTTCTGCAGCCGGTGCGGTTGGCGATGGGTGCGCCGGTTCCGGTGACCGTGGACGGCCGGTTTACGCCTGCTGGATTCGATCTGCACTTCGGCGGGGTCGCCAGTCTTACCCGGCTGAAGGCGTTCGGCAAGACGTTCGGATTGCTTGGCGGTGCTGGGACCGCGGCTCTTGACCTTGGCGTGCGCGGTAAGTGGTTGCTGCCCGTACCCGACTCCGAGCATCCGGTGATCGCGTCGACGGCTGAGGGTAGCATCGCCATCAGGAATGCGGAGCTCACTACGTCCTACTTGTCCCGGCCGCTTAGGATCGCGTCAGCGCAGGCAATTCTCAGCCCCACTCAGATGGAATGGACGAACGCGTCCATTAGTTATGGAAAGCTCGAGGCCCAGGGGACACTGGAGTACCCGACGCTCTGTGCTTCCGGCACCACGTGCGCCGGGCATTTCTCGCTCGTCTTCCCCACCCTGGATCTGGCCGCACTTCAATCTACCTTGCTGGGTACCAGCGAAGGCGGTCGACTACTGCGGCAAATTCTTGATCGTATCGACCGTCGCTCCGTCAAGTGGCCCGATCTCACCGGTACGGTCCGGGTTGGCGCCCTCTCGACCGGCAAACTGGTGGTGCATGACGCGATGGGCGCGCTCGACATCAGCGGAAACTCGATCAAAATCCGGTCGCTAAACGGCCATCTTGCGAACGGAACGATGCATCTTGCCGGGTTGGTGGACGCATCCGGTGACCAGCCGGAATATCAGCTTGATGTGCAGGTTACCAACGCCGCGCCGAGCGCGCTGGGCAGTATTTTCGATGAGCATTGGGGCACTGGCCTGGCGAATTTTTCCGCCCAGATCACCATGTCCGGCTTCGAAGCGCAGGATCTGGTCCAGTCAGCCACTGGTAGCTTGCGCTGGGACTGGACCAAAGGCGGATTGGCTGCGGAAGAACCGTTGCCTGTAGCCGCGCAGCCTTTCCTCCACTTTGATCAATGGAGCGCCGATGCGGCCATTGCGGATAGCACCATCAAAATAACGCACAGTCTGCTTGCTCGCGGTCAGGAGGCAATTCCACTGTCGGGCACGATCTCATTCGATCGCGAAATAGACATGAAGGGCGGATCAGCCGAGCACCCTTTCGCCATCACCGGAACCTTGCAACACCCTGAAGTGAAGGCAATCGAACAGCCAGTAGAGAACTAATCTCCGAATTCCCACCTCATCTTTGTTATCCCACGCGTAGCCAACTTGCGGATGCAGTTGAGAAAGAAATGACACTGCAAAATTGCCATGGATGCGAGGCCCGGAGGGCCGTCCGCCAAACGTGAGCCCAGCCCGGAAAGGGCTGGGGGTTAATTTGTCCAATAAAATCAACGCCACGGAGCCGAGCATCCGCTAATGTGGACAGCTCTGGCTGAAAATATCCCAGGACGCGACCCCCGACTGGATCTGACAGCACGAACCAGTCCCGAAGGGACGGCTGAGAGTAGCCCAGGACGTTAGTCCTGGGTCTACATCCCGATCGCGATCAGTCCCGTGAGGGACGGCTGAAAATATCCCAGGACGTGAGTCCTGGGCGTCAGACTTCATCTTCGCGATGCCACTCTGCGGCTAGTTTGAGGCTGCCGGAACGGCCAGCGTCTGCCTGTGCACACTGGCCTCCACTTCGGGAACGGTGCCGTCGTTCACCGCGACTTCCGCCGGCTGGCCCTGCAGCAGGAAGCGATGGCTTATCCTCGATTTTGCGGGAATCCGCAGCCTTTCAGTCACCGTGGTTGTGCCGGAAGAGACAGAGACCGGGACCTCCGCTTCGGCCGTCCCGCTATTGGATACATCCACTGCGACGATATAGGCGCCGGGCACGGTAGCCTTGTTGGGATACACGCCGGCAATCGAAAGGTCAGGAAGACCGCGGTCGTGGTAGACCCAGTCCTCGAAGAACCACTTCAGATCTTTACCACTCGCCCGTTCGAGCACCTGCTCGAACCCGCTTCCCGTCGTATCCGACCCCGGTTGATACTCACGCAATGCGCGCGCCAGGGCGTTTTCCCCGGCCAGGTCGCGCAGCATCCAGAAAACATAAGTCGCCTTGGTGCGGTAGTACACCGGGTCTCTAGCCGTCAACAAAGCCTCTGACGCCGAAGCGGTATCGCCCGGCTCGGCCAGCGAGAGCGCGCCGCGGGCGTTATCCAAACGCTGAATAGCAGCGTCCTTTCCCAGGTTTTGCTCCAGCCACAGCGAGCCCATAAAGGAGGCCACGCCTTCCTGCAGCCACGGGTACGACGAGCGGAAGTAAAGATGGGTCAGCGAGTGGATAAGGGTGTCGCCCAGCTTATACGGTTCGGCGCTCTGCACATTCGTGAAGAGCACGGAGCCATCTTCGAACGGGGCGTCGCCCTTCTCCGGTAGATCGACGATATTGAGAGCACCTCGAGGCTCCGTGCCCAGCCAGCGATGGATCAGCGGGATCACCATCGTAGCTGCCGTCATGTAGGCCTGAGCATTCGCGACATCCTCGGTCCGCGCGAATACTGCCACCCCGTTACCCTCCTGCAGGGTGCGCGTGACTAGAAAGAGGCTGGGTGAGGCAAAGCCCAACCGCGTTGGCGGCAGCGTACAGGTGACGATTCCGGGCACCGAGGCCGCAGGCTGGGTAGTGGGCGTCACGGTCAAAGCCTCGCCATCCAATACGGCCAGGTTCGGTGCTTCGCCAAAAAACTCCTCGGTTACCTTCATGGTCACCGTGGCCTGGCTCTGACGTTGCCGTTCCTCCGCTGCTTCAGAAAAAAACTTGGCTCCGTCGCCCAAAGCCACCGGGACAGAGGCGACCGGATACCAGGCCACGTTGCCGAAGCCCCGCAAGCCCACAAAATCGTCCGCAACCCGGTCCCAATCGGAGGATTCTGCCACCTCCGTTGGGGTTCCGATCTGCTCCAACCGGGTCGAGGACAGAGCAGCGGTTCCCTCATAGGTAAGGTCGACCGCGATGGTCTGCTGCGGGGCAAGAGGCTGCGCCAGAGGGATGACCGCCTCACGCAGAGCCCCGGTATGGTCGATATCGCTGTTCACCAGTTGCTGGGAGAAAGTGGCCGGAGCATCGGCTATGCGAACGCTTGTCCATTGCAACGTGGAGGAAATCTGCAACGGCAGGCGGTGTAGCGGGCTACTTGAATCGTTACGTAGCAGGACGCGCGCGCGCACCGCCATCGCGTGCTCCGTGGGCCGCAGGTGAACATCGAGATCGTAGGAGAGGAAAGTGATCGCCTGCCGTTCCGCGTCGGTTGCTGTCTCTGCCGGTTTGGACGCGGGCGTTGCCGGCGCCGCCACCGGAGTACTGCCGCTGTCATCAACCGATCGCGACAGAATCACCGTGCCGGGATGCTCCACGGGTACCTGAGAGGGAACCGCCGGGGAGGAGGGCGCTTCCTGTGCCCGGCCAAATGACCCCAGGACGACCCCAATGCCAATAACGACTACTGCAAACCGCAAAAACCTCATGAACCCAAACCCTTCTGCTTCTTCGTCCGCGCCGGAATCGGCGAGGAACAGTCTGCCTGTGCAGCCTTCCGCCGCTGCCGCGCTGCCTCGTACAGCACCACGGCGCCCGCGGCGCTCACATTCAGGGAATGCACCCGGCCGGCCATGGGGATACGCAACAGGTGATCGCAGGTGCGCCGTACCAGGTCATGCAGCCCCGCGCCTTCACGGCCCAGCACCAGCACGCAGCCCACGGAGAAATCAAACTCGTCATAGTCCATGGTTCCGCGCTCGTCCAGGCCAATGCACCACAGGTCGCGTTGCTTCAGCTCTTCCAACGCCCGCACCAGGTTGACCACCCGGGCGATCTTCACGTGCTCGGCCGCCCCGGCTGAGGCTTTGACGGCCACCGGGCTGAGCGGCGCCGACCGCCGCTCCGTAACCACCACCCCGTCGACCCCCGCGCCCTCGGCTGTTCGCAGCAGTGCTCCCAGGTTCTGTGGGTCTTCCACCCCATCCAGCGCCAACAGCAGGCGGTTTTGCCTGCCGCCCCGGAGCGAGTCTTGGAGCAGGTCGTCCAGGTCAAGGAATTGCCGCGCCCTAACGATCGCCACCACGCCCTGATGCGCTTCCGTCCGGGCCAGCTTGGTGAGCTGGTCGCGGGTGTCCATGCGCATCTTCACCCCCGCGTCTCGGCAAGCCTGGATCAGCTTTTCCAACCGCGCGTCCTGCCGCTCCCGGGCGATGCAAATGTGGTCGAATTTCCGCGTCCCCGAGCGCAAAGCCTCCTCTACAGGATGCAGCCCGAACAAAATCTCCATAGTCTTAAGTTTAGACGCTACAGCAGAAATAGGATTGCCATACCTCGAGTAGCTACCGCGCTGGGCCTTTTTCCCTCAAGAAAAAGGCCACCTCCCGGAATCCCTCGCAGCCGCGTATTACCTGTTTCTGCTCTCATGCTAGAAAGGGTTCCCGGGCCTTCAGAGTGGCTTCAGGCGGCTGATTCCTATATTCTTGACGGACTAGGGCGTCCTGGCGCAGCTGCGGGACGGAGGAACAGTCCTATGGTCCTTGCCGCTAAGCTCAAAAAAGTGGTTGCCCAGGGCGTCTTTGGGCAAGCAGCCCACGTCTCAGAGGGAGACATGCGCGCTGCCTCGATTACCCTTGCCGACCAGTCCTGCAACGAGAACAGCCTCGTCGCTCAAGGGCTAAAGCGTCACGATCCGGAGTTGCTCGATCAGCTGATCGTCCAATACCAGCATCGCCTGCTGCGCTATCTGCTCTACCTCACCGGCAACCGGGAGACTGCGGAAGATATCTTTCAGGAAACCTGGATGCGCGTGCTGAAGCGCGGCGACCAGTTCAATGGCAAGTCCCGCTTTGATACCTGGCTGTTCACCATCGCCCGCAACCTGGTCATCGACGTGCGGCGCAAGCGAACGATGAGCAGCCTGGAAGCAATGCGCGAAGCAGGAGAAGACGGCCGGTCCTTCGATGTGGCCGCCGACGGGCCCTCCCCCTTTGAAACTTACCAGACCAATGAGAACGGGCAGCGTGTTGCCGAGGCTTTGTTGACCCTTGAACCGCTGCATCGTGAAGTGCTGGTACTCCGCTTCCATGAGGAGCTTTCCCTGGAAGAGATCGCTCAGGTTACGCGCTCCCCGCTTTCCACGGTAAAGTCGCGACTCTACCGCGGCCTCTCTGCCCTCAAGCCTCGCATTTCAGCCCGGGAGGGAGAAGCGCGATGAACGGGAAGCAAAAAGGGGGCCCTGACCGGGCCCTGGCAGACGCGGTGCGCTCCATTCCCTGGCTGGATTGCGACGCCAACCGGGCACTTACGCAAAAGACCCGCCGTGCGGTGCGCGATTCCGTAATCTCCACCCAGGAGAAGCGCACCCTGCAGCGCCGGAATCTTGGTTTTGCCATTCTGGGCTTTCTATTCATGCTCGATCTTGCTGGGGCCGGCCATCTGGACCGGTATGGAAGATCTCCTGGAAGAGGAACGCCTCTTCGATCTGCCCACGCAGCTGGGCTTCCTCATTGCTATGCTCCTGCTTGCCATGCTGGCGGCGCTCATCGCTGTATGGAAAGGACAACGCCACGTCCACCACGATCGGCGCGGCTTTGAAACCTTTCCTCCCATTGAAAAATGACGAACCAGGTAAACAACGCGGAAGCTGCCTCCTCCATCACGGAGGAGGTCAAGCTCATCCCACGCTGGTCGATCGCCGCGGCTTCCCTGGCGTTCGTCTTCATGCAGTATCTCTACTGGGTAATCCTGCCGGCTTATCGGGTCGCCTACAAGATGCATCCCATTGCGGCTCCGTTCGGCGTCCGCTTTTACTTCGCTCTCTCCTGGAGCACGCTGGCCGCGGTGTACGTGCTCATGGTTGGTTATGTGAGCCGGGATGCACCGCGCCGCAGCATGAGCACCCGCCTGTGGGTGGTGATCTGCCTGGCTATGCAGGGCGGCATCGGATTGGTGCTGTACTTTCTCCTCCGCCAGCCGGTAGTCGCGCGCTGCCCGTCCTGTGGCACCAGTATTCATACAGAGTTTCATTTCTGTCCCCAGTGCGCCTACCAGGTCTCCGCGGCCTGCGGCAATTGCCACCGCGGCGTGCGCATTACCGACGTCTACTGCGTTTACTGCGGACATAGTTTGGCCGCGGATAACATGCCCTCACGCCTGCGCGCCTTCCAATCCTGACCTTTCCGGGAAGGTTGGCCACGAACCTCGGTCGACACGTGGAAACGGTGAAGGCAGCCGACGCCTGCGACTGGGGTTTACCCCGCCCCCTATATACTCAAATCGATACTCGAGATCTCTCCGCTTCGCTCCCACGTCGGGCGGGACGGCTGAGATGATAGCGCTCTTATGTCAATGACTGCTTTGATTGTCGACGATGAACGGCTCGCGCGCGAAGAGCTGAAGTACCTTCTGGACGCTGCGGGAGGAGTCGAAGTCATCGCCCAAGGCGAGAATGGCATCGAGGCCGTCCACCTGATTCGCACCCACCATCCGGATGTGGTGTTTCTGGACGTGCAAATGCCTGGCCTGGATGGCTTTGCCGTGCTCAAGAAGCTGCTGGAGCGAGTCGACGCCGACCGCATGCCGCAGATCATCTTTGCCACCGCGTTCGACCAATATGCCGTGCGGGCCTTCGACGTCAACGCCATCGATTACCTGCTCAAACCGTTTGATCGTGCCCGTGTCTTGCAGGCTCTCGAGCGCGCACGCCAACGCTTGCAGGAGATGCACCAGCTCGACGACGAGCCCCCTGCGGAGAACGGTGCGTCGAGCGATGTCAAGCCGTCGGATGCGCGGCTCGATGCGCTATTCCGCCTTATCGAACAGCAGCAGGCTGGTGTGCGTCCCCGCAGCGGGAAGATTATTCTGCAGGCGCATAACCGGCTCTTGCTGGCCGATCAGAAGGATATCTGCTTCGCCGCCATCGAGGAGGGCATCATCTCCGTGGTGACGCCCACCCTGGAAGGACAGTCCAAGTGCCGGACGATCGAAGAGCTCCTCGAGCTGCTGGACCCATCCATTTTCTGGAGAGCTCACCGCTCCTATGTGGTGAACATCAACCACATCAAGGAAGTCGTGCCTTGGTTCAAGAGCAGTTATCAACTGCGCATGGACGATCGCAAGCAGACTGAAATTCCGGTCAGCCGCGCGCAAACCCGGCGTCTGCGCGAACTCTTCAAGCTCTAGCAGCCTGCGAATACTCTAGTTCTTGAAAGGTCCGGGGTTCAGTGTCTGCGTGAGAACTCCATTGACCAACTCAGTCCCGCAGGGACGAATGAAAGTAGCCCAGGACGCTAGTCCTGGGTAGACAATCAGCGCCAGGAACAGTCCCGCCAGGGACGGCTGAGGATTCCCAGGACGCAGTCCTGGGCATCCTCACCAATTCCGCGAGATCCAACAGCGCCCGTGCGCGAGTGGCATTATCCCACTTCTTCATAGGCACGCCGCAGCATCTGCCGCATCGCTGAAACCATATAGGCGTTGTCGATGCGGAGGTTGGCGTCGCTCACGATACCCGGATAGTGATCGGGAATCAGCGAGGCAGTGCAACGTACCTCCCGCAGGGCTTTCATCAGGAGATACATGTCTTGATATCCGTCGTCCTGGAACGTCTCATGAAATCGCGGCAGAGGGGAACTCACGTTGCGAAAGTGGACGGTGAATATCTTACCCCGGCCACCGAACTCCCTGATCATGGTGGCGGCGTCCTTACCCATGGTGTTGCCGCCTTCTAACCAGGTGCCCAGGCACAAACAAAGTCCCCAGTTCTTACTGCCCTTCGCAACTACCTCTTCGGCGTGTTTGTACCCCGCATAGTTGATAAAGACTTTGGCCACGCCATTCATGGGAGAGATTGGGGGATCGTCCGGGTGGTGAGCCAACTTGATGCCCGCTTTTTCCGCGACTGGCAGAACAGCGTCAAGAAAGTAACCATAATTGGCCCAAATCTCCTGCGCCGTATAGTCCCGGTCGAACATTTTCTTTTCGACCTTATCCCGAAAGTCGGCCACGCTGAACTCGCGTGCGGTATAACCGCGATTGGTCGTAATCATCTTGGTGGTGTAGGTATTTCCAGGATGGAAATCGATGTGCGAGGTGCGGATGCCCAGACGTCCGCAGTCCGTAAGAAAAGTATTGAATTTCTCGATGTCTTCGTCTCTGCCCGGTTGCCCCAGCTGGATCCTCGGCGAGCGATAGGCCTCCATCAGCGCGCAGTCGATGGTGAGCCCGTATTGGGCAAAGCGATCTCGCGTGGTCCTGATGAAATCGTAGGATGCCGCCTCACCGAAGTCAGCGTGCAGCCAGCGCAATCCAATCTGCTTAAGGAAGAGCAGCTCCTCGTCCGTTGTATGTTGGACGGTTAGCTTGATGGCAATCTTTGTGCCCTCTGGATCAGCCTCGTCGAATGGCGCTCCCGGTGGAACAGGGAGCGCCATAGCAGAACGTGGAAGCAGACCATAAGCAGCGGCCATCGCCGGTAGCTTGAGAAGCTCACGGCGATCCAGCCGTGCCGGCGCAGGAAGCTTTTCAGATTCCGATGCTGACACCACCACCTCCCGCGGTCATTGCTTGATGACTGTGCCGTCGCGCTTACGTATCTCTCCCCATCCGCCATTGAGGTTATTTCTTCCCGGAGTAAACGGAGCCTTGGCAGCTGCCTGCTCGTCGATCTCGATCCCCCAGCCGGGCTTTTCGCTCACCCATATGTATCCGTCCTTCAACTCTGGACAGCCGTGAAAGATCTCCCGGGTCCTTTCATTGAAGGGCGAATATTCCTGGATGCCAAAGTTATAGCTGACAATGTCCAGCGTCGCGTTGGCCATGTGGCCTACCGGCGACACATCGCCCGGGCCATGCCAGGCGGTCTTTACTCCATATTGCTCGGCCAGGATCGCGATCTTGCGCGCCGGGCTGAACCCCCCAGCCTGCGAGACGTGCACGCGGATGTAATCGATGAGGCGTCCCTCGATCAACGGCTGCCATTCGTGTGGGCTATTGAAGAGCTCACCCATGGCAATCGGGGTTGCGCAGTTCTGCCGTATCTGCTGGAAGTACCCAAGGTCTTCAGGCGAAAGCGGGTCTTCCAGGAAAAACATGTGAAACTTCTCTGCTTCTTTGCAGAATTGCACCGCTTGGTTGGGTGTCATGCGCTCGTGCATATCATGCAGCAATTCAATCTCGTCACCTAGTTCCTGACGGCAGACCTCCAGCAGTTTTAGGGAGCGCCGGAAGTCGTAGGCCGGCTCGTACAGTGGTTTATCGTGTAGCGCCTTGAGCGTGGTGTCTCCGCCTGTTCTGGAGCCGTAGCCTGACATTCCGGGAATGCCAACCTGCACCCGAACATTGCGAAAGCCCTGGGCGATAAAACCCTTTGCGCTCTCCACAACCGCTTGAAAGTCAGGACCGTCGGCGTGCGTATAGGCATCGACCGCCTCCCGGCACTTGCCGCCCGCAAGCTGATAGACCGGCATATCTGCCTGCCGCCCCTTGATGTCCCACAGTGCCTGGTCGACACCGCTGATGGCGTTATTCAGCACTGGCCCGTTCTTCCAATAAGAGCTGTCGTAGCAAGATTGCCAGATATCCTCGATCCGGTCCGTGGTTTTACCGAGCAGGAACGGCTTCAGATATTTTTCGACCGCGGGCTTTAACCAGATCGGCGCGCTGCGTGAATGTGGCGCAGCCGTAGCCATAGAGCCCATCCTGATCCGTCGTGATCTTGACTACCGTAAGCCGCGTGCCCGCGGGCTCACATTCAATCACGCTTATATCCTTGATGCGCGGCGTCGCCATGCCGCGCGTCGCGCGTGCAACCTGCTCTTGCGCGCGTAGGACAGGCGGGGCGAGGCTCAGCAAGGCTGCGCTTCCCATAGACTTCAACAATTCACGACGTTTCATGGACATTTCAGAGCCCTCTCATTATTTTGCTGCGACATCCTTCATTGCCTTTCATCCCCACCAATGTTCGCCTTCTGCCAGATGAGCCTTCACCACGTCAGGGTTTAGCTCGGCCCCGAGCCCTGGCTTGTCGGTTACGCTGATATGCCCACCCTTGATGTACTCGCCGTCGAGCAGTAGGACCTTGTCCATCCAACCTCCCTGGCCCGTGATCGTCTCGCAGGCGATATAGTCGCGGATGGACGCAGCCCACTGGCAGTTAGCCCAGGTGTGCAATTGACTCCCGGTGTTGTGCGTCGCCATCGGCAATCCAAATGTATCAGCCATATCCGCGATGCGTTTGGTTTCCAAAAATCCGCCGCTGTTGCGTAAGTCAGGATTCAGGATGTCACATCCCTGATAGATGATGAAATCCTTAAAGCCTGCTCGCCGTTCCAGATTCTCACCCGTGCAAATAGGCACACGAGAACTGGCGCACAGTCTTCTCCACGATTCGGAGTAGTCCACCGGAAGCGGATCTTCCAGCCACAGCGGCTTGATCGGCGCAACCGCGTCTGCCAATTGAATGGAAGTGCGCAAGTCGTATTCCCAGTGGCAATGAACCATCAGGTCGTGGTCCCATCCGATGGCCTCACGGCAATTCTCGAACCCCTGGGCGATCTCCATTAGTTCTTTCGTCGTAAGCACTCGATTGCCAAGATCCCGGGCGCTGTCGGTTGCCACGTCTGTATGGCGAAACCCGATCTTATGCGCGGTAAAACCGCTGGGATCTGACCTGATCTTGTCTGCCCACTCGCGGCACGAGGCTTTGTCCAACATATTTCGAGGAGCCGCGTGGTCGTAAACGCGAACCTGGTCGCGGAACTTTCCGCCTAGCAGCGTCGATGTGGGAACGCCGAGGCTCTTTCCTGCCAAATCCCAAAGAGCCATTTCAATACCGCTGGCCGCGCGCATGAGCGAGTGCGCCGAGCCATCTGTCCGGGTGCCTGAAAGCTCGGGGCCTCCGATGCCCATGTAGGTATAAATGGCATCGATCTCCAAAGGATTCTTGCCCACCAGCAGCGGTTTGAGCGCCTGGATCTGCTCCTTTACACCGATGCCCGGGGTTCCGTAAGCCTCAGCGATTCCGTAGTGTCCATTGTCGGCAACAACCTTGACATAGACATAGGTACGCTGGCCGGACAACGTCATCGTTTGAATATCGCTGATTCTGGCATGCGCGTTCTCCGCGCCAGCGAGAGGGAAGAGCCCGCTGAGAAAAGCCGCGCCCCCCGTAACTTTGAGAAACTTACGCCGCGACCAGTGATGCCCGCTTGTCTCGACCACATTCACCTTCAATCCCCGGCAACTAGCTCTTGCTGCTGCGTCAGGAGTTCCTGCGCCACGGGTTGAATACGATTCTTCTGCTCCGGCGAAAGTTCTGAAACGAAGGGTGGAATAGGCCCGGTGGCAGCGACACCGGCGAGTTCCAGTGCATGATGCAGAACGCGGGCTGGTCCCCACGCATCCCGCAGGTCTTCAAGGCCCAGGAAACGGGACCGGACGCGTTCCGCTTCCGCATAATCGCCCGCACGGCAAGCGGAGAAGACGGCCGCGCTCAACGCGGGAGCAAGGCAGCCTGAACCGGTGGTAAATCCCGGCAAGCCCCATTGGCGAAGATGGTTGATCGCCGGCCGCTCGCCGATACCGCTGATCACCTTGCGCCGCTCTACCCGCTTCAGCAGCTGGTCGAGATAGCGATCCTGCGAAGGATCTTCCCGCACCACCGCATACTTGATTGCGATGCAGATGCCTTCGTCGACCAACTGCGCAACGGTATCCAGTCCGGCCATCCGGTCCGCGCCCATGTTCGTCTCTTCCTTGAGATAGAGCATCAGGCGAGTGTCCGCCGCGTGGGCAAATTCACGCAAGCCTACTTCCAGTCCCGCGGCATCGCGCGGATCTCCGCAGGGAAGCGTCATCACGCAGGGGACGGCAAAGCGACGCAACAATTTGGCCTGGTCCATCAACCGGCCGTACGAAGGACCCGCGCTCGGAATAAACCAGAGCCCATCCTCTTTGATCGCCGCCTGCCATGAGAGTAGCTGCTCGTACTCGTCCAGGGTCAAATGGTAGAGGAAGGCATTGCCTCCGTAGATGAACCGGGAAATTCCACCTTTGGCGATGTGGCGAACGATGCGTGAACTTTCTTCGAAATCGATAGCGCGGGCTTTCCCTGGCGCGCGCGCCAGCGGTGGAACAGCGAACACACCGTCCAGCGAAATCAGATTTTGTGTCATGTGATCTGGTTCCTTTCCAGCTCCTTTTCGTTTACCTCGACCCCCAGCCCAGGGCCCTTGGGCAGCGCGAAGAATCCATCATGCGGTGTGACGGATCCGGCGCCGGTATTAGGCAATTCAACGATGAAGAAATTCGGGATGCTGGCGGCCACATGCAGAGCCGCGGCCGTGGCAATGGGACCACCATCATGCCAGGGTGAAACTGCCACGTAGTAAGTCTCTGCCATAGCGGCCAACTTGCGAACGCCGGAAATGCCGTGGATCAGCAGGTTGGGCCGAAGCAAATCGACCAGCCCATCTCGCAGCAAATCCTGGAAGGCTCCAGGGTTCGCAATATCCCGGCCGAAGCCAAGCGGAACGACGGTCTCATCGGCGATCTTGTGTAAAGTCGATAGGTTTGAAACCGGACAGGGTGCATCGAACCAGAGGGGATGCATGGACTCTACGGCCGCGGCGAGACTTGCAGTATCCGAGGGAGTGAGTTGATCGCCGCATGCGAAGGCAAAGTCTGCGTGCGGAGCCGCGGCCCGCATGGCTCTGAAACGTGCGACCCCGGCATGAATATAAGCGCTGCCCTGGTTGCGCGCCTCGGGCGCGGGAATCGGTACAAGGAACGCGGCAAAACCCAGGGTGAGCTGCTTTTGCAGATCCCGTTGCAGTTCCTCATCGGAATTTCCCGCCAATCGAACGATGGCCCGTGCCTTGTTCCGTGTAGGGCCGCCCAGCACTCTATAGACCGGGGCCTTGGTAGCCTTACCCAGAATATCGAGCAATGCCATGTCCAGGGCCGCCTGAGCGTTGTGCGGAACCAGTGGCCGAAGCGCCTCATACGCCGATGCGGAGCGCCCCAGGACAGCCTCGCTCGTCGCCTTTAGATCGGCACGGGATAACTCCTTACACTCGCCGTAGCCGGCTAAGCCCGATTGCGTTCGAAGCTGCAGAACAACATAGGAGCTCTCCGTACCAGATAGTGGTACAGCATAGGCGCGCACATCCGAAATCGCATGCGGGCCAGTAGGAATAGTGGCTGCCGCCGGGTGCTGCCCCAACGCAAGGAGGGCTTTTCTCCTCTCTATCTTGCTCACCGTACCCATCCTGGCAAACCTCAAATCCTGCCCACCGAGGAGCGTACCACCGGGGGTGCAAGTGCTTCCAATGCAAGAGTATTCGCTACCTTGCACTCGACGGACAGATCAACGGCTCGCATGGAACCGTTTACACTCACTCGCAGTCGAGGCCGGAGCGGCACTGTTCAGAACTTTTTCTTTGCACTTCGAGGCCTCGTTGGAATACTATCCGCCTGCCATAAATAGTCAATGATAGATCAACGTCAAAGGGGGTCTTCGTGAATCGGATACGGAGCCGAGCGCTCTTTGTATCAGTCACTGTTCTGCTGACGGCGGTCACCGTAACCATCGTGGCCCAGACGGCGCAGACCGCGAAGCCAAAGCGTATCAACCAGGCGATCGAGCTCCTGGCAGAAGGCCAGCCTATCTACTACACCGGCTCTCACTCGGGAACCACCGGGACCTATGAGCAGGGAGTAAAGGACGCGCAGACCTATGCGGATTACATCAGCTACGACATGGAGCACGCTCCCTTCGATGTAAAGGGATTGCAGGAGTACATGCGCGGCCTGGTGGCAGGCGGCCCCAGCAGGAGCGGTCATCGGACCCCGGCCGTGATCGTGAACGTCCCGGTGAATGGGATGGACGCTGAAGCTGTGCACGCCAACGCCTGGATGTTTAACCAGGTGCTGGCTACCGGAGTGCACGGTGTCATGCTTACCCATGCCGACGACCCCGGAGCGATTCGCGCCTTCGTCGAAGCGGTACGCTTTCCGATCCACCATGAAGGCGTAGGGGTCGATGGACTTCCTGAGGGACGCCGCGGCGTTCACGGGGTTGCCAACGCGGCTCAAATCTGGGGCGTCTCTCAGGAGGAGTACGAGGATAAGGCCGATCCCTGGCCGCTCAATCCCAATGGCGAATTGCTCCTTGGCGTGAAAGAAGAAGACAAGTACGCGCTCGCCAATGTCGACGAGAACCTGAAGGTACCTGGCATCGGCATGGCGGAATGGGGCCCCGGCGATATGGCAATGTCGCTCGGGGTCCGGGCGCAGGGCGAGGCTGCGATCCAGGATCCAAAGATGGTTGCGGCCCGCAGCAAAGTGCTCGCCGCCTGCAAGGCGAACCATATCTTCTTCCTCAACTCGCTCAGCGCGAAAGACGTGATTTCCATGATCAAGGAGGGCGTGATGGTAGGGCCAGCCAGCGCTGAGACCGCAGCCATAGGCCGCAAGTACACCAATAGACCCCAGCCCTACTAGCGAAATGCTTCGGCTCTGGGAGTCATCGTGGGTTTAACAGTTCAAGGAAGGCTGGAATGAAAATCAAGAGAAGAGATCTGCTTACGGCGGGCGTCTCCATCGGTGTAGGGATGGCAGCCACGGGTGTCATGGCGCAAGACGCCCCGGCGGCCGGCGGTGTCCGCCGCGGGCGGGGGGCGGGTGCATCGGTCAATAGTAATACTCAGCCTTCCTCGGTCGACTTCAACTACAAGCCACGCCGCATTAACAAGGCGATTGAGCTTTGGGAAGACGGCCAGCCGATCTACTACGGCGGCTCTGGCATGGGACCGGGCGTGGATAACTACGCGCAGGGCGTCAAGATGGCCAGGACTTACATGGATGCAATCAATTGTGAGATGGAGCATGGGGCGCTCGACTTCGCAGGTTTGCGCGAGTTCATGCGCGGTCTTGTCGACGGCGGGCCGACGCGAAGCGGCCATCGAACGCCGGCTGTATTTGTGGAGACGGGCATCATCGGCCTTGACCCCGCCTACATGCGGGCCAACACCTGGGTCCTGGAACAGTTGCTCGATTGCGGGGTTCATGGCATTCACATGTGCCACGCGCGCGATGCCGGCGCGGTCCAGGTCGCGACCCAGATGGCAATGCGCTATCCGTTCGATTATCCGGGTGTTCCCAAGTTGCCCATGCGGGGTCTTCGCGGCTCCAGTGCCGGCTTTGCCGCCGAGGTCTGGGGTGTCAACCACAATAAATACTTGCACGTGGCCGATCTGTGGCCGCTCAATCCCAAAGGCGAGATGATCTTCGGTGTCAAGATCGAAGATACCTTTGCCGACGTGGATGTCGACAAGACGATCGCGTTGCCCGGCATCTCGATGGCGGAATGGGGACCGGGCGATCATAGCTTTTGGCTCTACGGTCTTTCCATCTTTCCTGAAGATGGCTCACAGGTGGATGTAAGCACTCGGCCGGAAATGGTCAAGGTAAGGCAGGCGGTTCTCGACGCTTGCAAGAAGAACAAGGTCATGTTCCTCAACGCAGGAAGTGCAGATAAGAACAGCCCGGATTATGTCGTCAAACAGATCCAGGACGGTGCGATGGTGCTTGAAGCGCCTGAGTCAGCGGCGATTGTCGGCCGCGAATACAGCAAGCGGAAAATGCCGGTTTGATGAGTCGTGAAAGGCGAAAACGAAATTTGAGGAAACAAAATTGAGTCCAGAAACGTCAGGATGACGGCCGCTCAAAAAAACAATTCACGAGGGTTGCGCCTGGAGAGCCGGTCAGACGCAACGAGTTTAGCCGTCCGCGGCAGGAGAGTCGAATGAAGAAATTGATCGTGGCAGCGGTAATCGTCTGCACAGCGTTGGGAGCTTCGGCTGCCTTCGCTCAGGTGAAGATGACGAAGGACCAAATGATGTTCTACACCTCGGACTGGAAAGGCGACCGCTTTCCTGATGGGCGCCCGAAAGTGCCGGACGATCTAATCAAGCGCGCCGTGGACTGTACCATCGAGGATATCTGGGGCTTTCTGCGCCAAAAGGGCTACGCCAATCAGTTTGAGGGCGACTGGCAAGCTCTCCACATTGAAAAGCCCTTTGCCGGCCGTGCCCTCACGGCTCAATATATGCCCACCCGGGCGGACATGGCGAAAGCCATTGCTGCGGAGGGCAAGGCCGAAGGCCGCGTCAGCGGAAACAACAGCTGGCCTATTAATGAATTGCAGATTGGCGATGTGTATGTCGCCGACGGCTTCGGCAAGATCATTGAAGGCACGTTGATCGGCTCCAACCTGGGCAACGGTATTGCCGCGCACACCCACACAGGCTTCGTTTTCTATGCCGGCATCAGGGATCAGGAAGAGAACCGGGAAATTCCGAACTTCAACGGATTTTACAAAGGGTACGATCCCTCCGCCTGGGCTCAAATGGAGCTGACTGCCATCAACGCGCCTATCCGTATCGGGCGAGCCGTAGTGTTGCCGGGAGATCTTGTTCTGGCCAAGACCGACGGAGTTATCTTCATCCCCGCGATTTTGGCAGAAGATGCAATCAGTCACGCGGAATTTACCAGCCTTGAAGACGATTACAACTTCGAATTGAACAAAGAAGGGAAGAACGGCGCCGAATTCGAGGGCGGTTGGACACCCGAGAAATATCAAGGCCTCTCCAAGTGGATCGATGCCCATCCTGAGAAGTTGAAGATGCCGCGTTCTGAATTCGATGCGCTTATGGCGGAACGGCTCAAGCCCCGTCCGCCGCGCACTCCGCCCGCACCCTAACGCTCCTTACGAGAGGAAATATGCGAATCATCACTAGCTATTCCCTGGTTCTGGGAATGGGATTGGTCATTTCGGCGGCCGGCGTTGCGGCTGCTCAAGGCTCACCTAATACGCTTACCGCTAAAGAAACGGCCCAGGGTTGGAAATTGCTTTTCGATGGCAAGGATCTGGATGGCTGGCAGCCCTACAGTACGTCGAAGCCACCGGCAACGGGGGACTGGGTCGTGGCTGACGGCGCGATTCTCTGTCCTGGTACCAGCGCTGGATGGTTGGCCAGCAATGACTCCTTCTCAAATTTCGAGCTCAAAGTGCAGTTTCGCGCTAGCGAGAAGACAAACAGCGGCGTCTTCCTCCGCTCGACCAAGGAGGGCGCACCGCACAAGACCGGTTACGAACTACAAATCTGGGATTACCAGCCTGCTGGCTACAACACGGGCAGTTTGGTCGACTCCCTCAAGGCGGCGCCCACCAAAATCCTCGATGAGCAGTGGAACGACTATGACATCAAGGCGGAAGGCGACCACTACGTGATCATCCTCAATGGAAAAACGATCCTTGACGATCACGACTCGAAACACACCGAAGGGGTGATCGGATTTCAGTGCCAGCCAGGAAACAAGATCGAGTTCAGGAACGTCAAGTTACTTCCCCTTAAGAAGTAACTCGCTCCATCTCAACACAGGCGCCGGTGAAGGGAACCGTAGCTCTCCGCAGTGGAGAACCGCGGTTCCCTTTTCTGCCTGCAAAGTTGTCCCGCCCTGGTTTGGCGGGAAATACCCCGAATGATATCGTGTTCGAGGGCAGGAGACTTCTATGAAGAAAACAATTGTGGCTGTGCTGATGATCTGGACTGTGTTGGGGGCTTCGGCTGCCTTCTCTCAGGTAAAGATGACGAAAGAGCAGATGATGTTCTACACCTCGGACTGGAAAGGCGACCGCTTCCCGGATGGACGTCCAAAGGTGCCGGACGATCTGCTCAAGCGAGCCTTGGATGTGTCGATTGAGGATGTGTGGGACTATCTGCGCGAACACGGCTACCGCAATCAATTCGAGGGAGACTGGCAAGCCCTGCATATCGAAAAGCCGTTTGCCGGCCGTGCGCTCACCGCGCAATACATGCCACTCCGGGCGGACATGGAAAAGGCCATTGCTGCTGAAGGCAAGGCCGAAGGACGCGTCAGCTTTAACAACAGCTGGCCTATCAATGAACTGCAAATTGGGGACGTGTATGTTGCAGACGGCATGGGAAAGATCATCGACGGCACGTTGATCGGCTCCAACCTGGGCAACGGCATTGCCGCACACACGCACACCGGCTTTGTTTTCTATGGCGGCATAAGGGACCAGGAAGAAAATCGGGAGATCCCCAATTTCAACGGCTTCTACAAGGGCTATGATCCCTCCTTCATGCTGCAAATGACGCTGACGGCCATTAATGCTCCTGTCCGCATCGGACGCGCCGTTGTGCTTCCGGGTGACTTAGTCCTGGCCAAGACAGATGGGGTTATCTTTATCCCGGCGATTATGGCCGAAGGAGCAGTGAGCCACGCGGAATTTACTAACCTCATGGATGCGTACAACTTCGAACTCAATAAAGAAGGCAAGAACGGCGCCGAGTTCGAAGGTGGGTGGACGCCGGCTAAGTTTCAAGGCCTGTCCAAGTGGGTGGATGCCCACCCGGAGATGCTCAAGATGCCTCGCTCTGAATTCGATCAGATGCTGGCGGATGCGCTAAAGCCGCGTCAACCGCGGCCCCCGGCTGGCACACCTGAACCTTAGCCTGCAGAGCGTTCAACTCGAGATCCTACAACCCGGCCGGGATGATATCCATCTCGGCCGCCCCGGCCTGCCGTGGTAGCATGCCGGGGCGAAAGCCCGTAGGCTGGATTTCCGCCTGCCCCTTTCGTATCCGCGTGAGAACGTCACTGACAAACTCAGTCCTCGTCCGAATCTAATTAATGACTTGCAATAGCCCATCTCAGATAGTGAGACTTTCTTGACATACTTCTCACGGCGGGAATAAAGTTCATCCGTTTTTAACTGAAAAGAGGTGTCTCACTCCAATTAAAAAAACCGACAAAAACGGACCTGCTTGAACCTAGAAGCAAGTCATTTCCTAAAGGGGGAAAGACATGCGACTAACAACCAGGTTGTTAAGCAGCGTAAGTAACCGGTTTCGGTTCCCGACCTTCCTCCCGGAACTTATAAGAACGTTGCAGGGAAGATCGTGTTTTGAAGGCTCTTGCCGATCAGCTCTGGCCACATGGCCTGAGGACGCAATTTGGTCCGTAAGGATGTAAAGTGGATTTGTCGTCCGGTGGTTGTTCTTGAAGCAGGGGCGCCCAGGACAGATCAAATGGCCGATGCGATAGCCGATCAAGAGGAGAAATTTTCTATGAGTTCTGATTTTTCGAGAAGAGCCCTGATGAAGGGAATCTGTTCGACTGCTGCGCTGTCGGCGGCTTTACCCGCCGCCGCGGTGTTGCCTGCTGCCGCCGCTGACGGAACCGAGTACAAGGGCCCGCACGGTCCGGGGATGCCCCAGGAAGGGCCCAACACGCCCAAGATTTGCGCTCCCATCGGCGGCCGCGAAATCACTGATGAATCGATGCGGATGGTCAAGCAAATCGGCGTGAACAATGTGCTCATGGGCGGCCCCAAGATGCCCTGGCAAGAGGCCGATCTGCAGGCCACCGTCGACAAGCTCAAGACCGGCGGCCTGACCGTGGGCAACATGATGATCGCGGGCTTTCCCAACTGCATTTACGGGCGCGCCGGAGCAGCTCGCGATAAGGAGATCGAGGACTTCAAGAGTTCCGTGCGCGCCGCAGGCAAAGTAGGTCTGCCCGTCATCGAGTACAACTGGTACGCACATCGCGCCATTGAGGGTTACTACCTGGAGGAAGGACGCGGCGGAGCTGGATACACGGCGTTCAACATCAATAAGGTAGAAAACCTGCCCACAGTGCCCGAAGAAGGTGTCCATTCCAACGAGGAACTGTGGAAGAACATCACCTACTTTCTGCAGGCGGTCATCCCCACCTGTGAGCAGTCAAACGTGCGTTTGGCGCTGCATCCCAACGATCCTCCCATTGCCGTTACCCGGGGATCGGGACAGATTATGGCCTCTCTCGAAGGTTGGAAGAAGTTGATCACGGTGGTCGACAGCCCGGCGAACGGAATTACCTACGAATGCGGCGTATCGCGCGAGATGGAAGTCGATCCAGTCGAAGTCTGCAAGTACTTTGGTACCCGAGACCGTATCAATCATGTGCATTACCGGAATCCGGTCGTCAGAGTCCCTCATAACGACTACACCGAGACCTTTATCGACATGGGTGAAAACAATATGCTGGCCGTGATGCGAGAGCTGATCAAGGTGAAGTACACCCGCCTGATCTATCCCGAGCATGAGCGCGCGTTGGATTACGATAAGGCGGTCGGCATCCGCAACCAATACCCGGGTGGCGGCGGATACACCGGCATGGTGTATGACATCGCCTATGCGCGGGCAATGTTCCAGGCCTCCATCATGCTGGAGCGGGGCACCGAGTGGAAGGAATTCTAGGGCAAGACTAACCAATACCTGCTGCGGCTCTTCCGCGGAAAGAGCCGCATTCATTTCCGAAAAACTCTCTACGAAGGGCATCGGCTTCAGCCGTGCCACACTGGGCGAAGACCGCTGAGGGCTTTACAGGCTGCGGAAAACCTCATGCTGTGTATCAGGGCACGACTTTAGTCGGGCCGTAAACAATTGAGAATACGTCGGGCTTTAGCCCCTGAGGTATTGCTTTCCTGCCCGCCGCACAGTTTTCCGCAACATCTTTAGCCGGACCCTAAATGAATCAATTGGGAGAGCATCAGATCAAGACCTGCGCAGGTATTTTGGTGTCCTTGATTGTGCCGGCGCTCCGTCGGTGTCAGTGCCTCATCATCCTGTAAAATCAGGCGATCCCAGGCGAAGGCCAGCAGTCCCGGCCAAAATGCCAGCATGGCCCGATGGGCGGTGGCTGGGTACGATAATTTCGGGGTTCGAGGTTGATGAGCAGATGGGGAAGTTCAGCGCGGCGGCAGTAGCTTTGGGATTGGGCCTTTTTGCTACCAGTTCTTTCATGGCGTATGGCGCAGCAGCCGTGGCTGCGGAACGGCAGGACTGGCCGGCTTATGGGGGCCAGGACGGGACTCACTACTCCGATCTATCGCAGATCAACCGTAACAACGTGAAAAACCTGGTGGTGGCGTGGAAGTACGACACCGGCGAAAAGGGCGGAATCGAGGCCAACCCCATTATCGTCGGCAAGGTTCTCTATGCCACCACACCGCGCCGCAGTGTCATTGCTCTGGATGCAGCATCAGGCAAGCTGATTTGGCGCTTCGAGTTTGACCTTCCGGGCCAGGTACTGACACGAGGTGTCTCATATTGGAGCGACGGCCATCAAAGCCGCATCTTCGCCGGCGCCCGCAACTATCTCTATGCGCTCGATGCGGCCACGGGCAAGGTGATTCCCAGCTTTGGCGAGAACGGCAGAATCGACCTGCGCAAAGGACTGCGCGAACCCTATCAGCAACAGTCGGTCGAGCTCACTACGCCGGGCAGCATCTATAAGGACCTGATTATCGTCGGCGGGGCAAACCCTGAAACCCATCCGGCGCCCCCCGGCGATATTCGCGCCTTCGACGTGCGCACCGGAGCCTTGCGCTGGACCTTCCACACCATCCCGCGGCCGGGAGAGTTTGGCTACGACACCTGGCCCAAGGACGCCTGGAAAAATGCTGGAGCCGCCAACAACTGGGCCGGGATGACCGTCGATGCCAAGCGCGGCATTGTGTATGTGCCCACCGGCTCGGCCGTCTTCGACTTTTACGGCGGAGATCGTATCGGCAACGATCTATTTGCTGATTCACTGATTGCGCTCGATGCCTCGACGGGCAAACGCATCTGGCATTTTCAGGGCGTGCACCACGACCTTTGGGACCGCGACTTTCCTGCGCCGCCGGCGATGGTAACGGTCACCCGTGAAGGCAAGCGAGTCGATGCCATAGCACAGACGACCAAGTCCGGCCTTCTTTTCGTTTTCGACCGTTCGACAGGGAAGCCGTTGTTCCCGATTCAGGAATTGCCTTTTCCTCCCAGCAATGTTCCTGGCGAAGTCACTTCGCCGACCCAGCCGCTCCCCACCGCTCCCGCGCCCTATACGCAGCAGAGCACAACGATAGATACGTTAACCAACCGCACCCCCGAGGCGCACGCCTGGGCCGTGAAGCAGTTCAACAGCATGATCGGTGGCGGCCAGTTCATTCCGCCCAGCGTGGACAAGCTCACCATCGATATGCCGGGATTTGCCGGGGGCGGGGAGTGGGGTGGCACCGCTGTCGATCCCTCCACAGGAGTGCTGTACGTCAACGCCAACGACACCGCCTGGCTCGTCGGTCTGACGGTACCGCCGCCGCCGGGAAGTTTGGGCGAACGCGTTTACCAGAACCAGTGCAGCGGTTGCCACGGCATCAATCGCGCGGGCTCCCCGCCGGCGATTCCAGCCTTGTGGGGTATCGAGGGGATCCTCACCGAACAGGAGATCGCAGGCATCATCCGGCAGGGAAGAGGCCGCATGCCGCCTTTCAACAGTCTTAGTGACGATCAGGTGCAAGCCGTGGTGCGCTACCTGACCAAGGCTCCGCAACAAGAACAGCGACCCGCCGAAGCCGAAGGCGCACGCCGCCGCCTCTTCCGCCGACAAGGTGGCTGCTGAGGGTGCGGCGGACGGCCATGCCACTGACGACATGCCGTACAAGACCATTGGCTTTCGCCGCTTCACCGATCCCGAGGGTTATCCTGCAACCGCGCCACCCTGGGGCACTCTGAGCGCGATCGACCTGAACACCGGCAAGTACCTATGGAAGATTCCGTTTGGAGAGTATCCCGAGCTGGTAGCCAAAGGCATGGCGAACACCGGATCCGATAACTACGGCGGCCCGGTCGTCACCGCGGGTGGGCTTGTCTTCATCGGCGCGACCGTTTTTGATCAGAAGTTCCACGCCTACGACAAGAGCACCGGAAAGTTGCTATGGGAGACGCAACTACCGTTCTCCGGCCTGGCCACGCCTTCTACTTACATGGTGGACGGGAAGCAATATGTGGTGATCGCCGCCGGCGGAGGCCAATCAAGCAGAAAGCCCTCCGGCGGTGTCTACGTAGCCTTCGCGCTACCGTAGAGGAGATGACAAATTCATTACACAAGAAACTTTGTCACTTCGACAGAGCAGTTGGTGCTCCTGCGGCCCACCGAAGGTGATGAAAATAGCGGATCACCTGCGACTCTCTCCATCCCCGATAACTGCTGTTAAGGTCAGCGCTGCCCTCCCCTTTGTCATCCCGAGCGAAGCCGAGGGACCTGCTGTGCGCCTTCCCCACCTACAATCCGTCCTCGCCATCCCTCGGTAACAGCTGCTGAGGTGAGCAGCTGCGCTCCTCCTTGTCATCCCGCCTGCCCCGGCGCGCCGTGGGAGCGAAGCCGAGGGACCTGCAGTTCTCTTTCCCCCTACGACCCTTCGAGGAAGAAATGTATCAGTCGTAGCGTTCGAAGATGATCTGCTTTCTCTCCCATCCCAGACCCTTCAGGCAATCCCGGTTAGCCGCGACCATTTCATTCAATCCGCAAATGTAAGCGTGAATGTTGTAAATAGACTCGCCTATGGGCCGAGGATCTACCGCGCTTTCGCGCGCGTGCTCCTCGGCGATCCGCTGCACGAGTTCCTGCACGTAACCGCGCTCGCCTTCCCAACCATTGTCAGCGCGGCTGAGCGTTCTCAAGTAAAAGAAATTTGGCCGGCAGGCAGCGACCCTCTCGAAGTAGTCCTCATAATAGAGTTCAGACTCGTAACGGGTGCCATACACCAGCCAGGTCTTTCGTCCCTGGCTAAGATCCTCGCCGTTATCCGGGAAGAGGTGTTCGACAAAACCCCGCATGGGTGCGATGCCGGTTCCGGTGGCGATGAAGATGCTGTCGGTTAACGGCGCGCGCAACAGGAACAACCCATGTGGCCCGTGCACCTGGATGCTCTGTCCCACCTCGAGATCGCACAGCAGGTTGGAGAAGAACCCGCCCTCCACGCGATTGACGCACACGTCAAACTGGTTGGCCCGGGGCGCCGATGCGATGGAGTAGGCCCGGGTCTGCTGCTTTCCCGCAGGGTCCAAGGCCACGGCGGAGACGAACTGGCCCGGCTGGAAATCGAACTTCTCCAGCTCTTCGATGGTGAATTCAAGATGGAAACAATCCGCGCGTTCCGAAAGCAGAAGTCTGCGCGTTAGCCGCGCAGTATAGAGTGGTCGTCCCAATATCCCTCACCTCGGATGAAATGCAACCTTGCCTTGCCTATCAACTACTTATTCGACGGTCACGGACTTGGCCAGGTTTCGTGGTTGATCCACGTCACAGCCCCGGCGCACCGCGATGTGATATGCCAGCAACTGCAATGGAATCACTTCAAGCAGCGGCGCCAGCAATTCGGGCGCGCGGGGCACGAAAATTACATGTTCCACCAGTTCGCGAATCTGCTTGTTGCCCTCGGTAGCCACCGCAATCACGCGGCCCGAGCGCGCCGTCACTTCCTGGATATTCGAGAGCGTCTTCTCATAGCGCAGCATCGACTCCGGACTGTCCGCATCGCTGGTCGCCAGCACCACCACCGGCAAGGCTTCATCGATCAGCGCATTCGGTCCGTGCTTCATCTCCCCCGCCGGATAGCCCTCGGCGTGAATGTAAGAGATCTCTTTGAGCTTCAACGCTCCTTCGAGCGCGATCGGGAAGTGAATACCGCGGCCTAAGAAAAGAAAATTCGACGCCGAGGCAAAGACCTTGGCCAGCTGCCGGCATTCGCCATCGCGCTGCCGCAGCACCTCTTCGATCTTTCCCGGAATCCGGCTCAGCTCGTCGACCAGCGCCGCGCTTTCGGCGCTCGCGATCGTTCCTCGCTTCTGGGCCATGATGCAGCGCAAATAGGAACAGCGCCGTCAACTGCGCGGTAAATGCTTTGGTTGAGGCCACACCGATCTCGGGTCCGGCGTGAGTATAGATCGTGCCATGCGCTTCCCGCGCCACCATGGAGCCAACCACGTTGCAGATAGCGATGGTCATCGATCCTTTGGCGATCATCTCCCGCTGCGCCGCCAGAGTATCCGCGGTTTCCCCCGATTGCGTGATCAGCATGCCCAGCGCGTGTGGGTCGGCAATCGGATCGCGATAGCGGTATTCGCTGGCGTAGTCCACCTCCACCGGAATCCGCGCCAGCCGCTCGATCATGTATTTGCCCGCCAGCGCCGAATGCCAACTGGTCCCGCAGGCCGCGATGTTTACCTGTGTCGCCGCGCGGAACTGATCGTCGGTGATCTTCATCTCGCCCAGAAAAATCTCGCCCGTCTCGAGCGAGATGCGCCCCAGCGTAGTGTCGCGAACAGCCCGCGGCTGCTCCCAAATCTCCTTCAGCATGAAGTGCTTGTAGCCGCCCTTTTCCGCCTGAATCGGGTCCCACAGAATCTTCTCCACCTTGCGCTCGACGGGGGTGCCTTCGAGATTGGTGAACTTCACGCCCTGCGGGGTCAGGATGGCCACATCGCCATCGGCCAGAAAGTACATCATGCGGGTGTGGTGCAGGATGCCCGGCACATCCGAGGCGACGAACGATTCCCCCTCACCCACACCAATCACGGCTGGCGGCCCATTGCGCGCGGTCACGATGGTGTCCGGCGCATCGGCGGAGATCACGCTGATGGCGTAAGCGCCCGTCAACCTGCGTGCCGCCCGGCGGACGGCGTCCTCCAGCAACATCGTCTTGCCCGAGCTCTCGGCCGAGCGCATTTCCTGTTCGATGAGGTGGGCGATGACCTCGGTATCGGTTTCGGTGACGAAGGTGTGACCCTCACCTGCCAGCTCGCGTTTCAATTCCAGGTAGTTTTCGACGATGCCGTTATGCACCACCACGATGCGCCCAGTGCAGTCGCGATGCGGATGGGCGTTCTCTTCGGTCGGCCTGCCGTGGGTTGCCCACCGGGTGTGGCCAATGCCGTAGGTGCCCTGGAGCGGATGCTGCCGGATCACCTCTTCCAGGTTACGCAACTTACCTGGGGCCCGGCGCAATTCCAGCCCATGTCCCGCACTCCCTACCGCGATGCCGGCCGAGTCGTATCCGCGGTATTCGAGCCGCCTCAAGCCTTCCAGAATGACCGAGACAACGTCCTTAGGGCCGACATATCCCACGATTCCACACATAGACTCTTATTGTACGGTCGATAGCCAGCGGGCTTATTCTTCGAGGCGATAGGTAAACTCTTCGATCACCGGGTTGGTCAGTACGTCGCGGGCAATACGCTCCACTTCAGCCTGAGCATCGGCGGTCTCCATCGCGCGCAGAGTGAGTTGGAAGTACTTTCCTTGCCGCACGTCCTCGACCGCGGTGTATTGCATTCGTTTCAGCGCGCCATGGATGGTTTGCCCTTGCGGGTCGAGGACGGTGCGCTTCAGCGTGACGTAAACATGCGCCTTCATAGTGGCCGATTATAAATGGCCACCCGCCGGCCCATGAGCACGAACGCCGGCCGAGGCATGTAAGACGATAGGGGTAGCGCACAGAATGCCAGCCGCCTTCTCGCAGGTAAGCAGCTGAAAGTAGATGGGATGACCGCCAACACTCCTGCTCAGGCCTTGCGGATCGAGGGTCTTTTTACTTGCTCGATCCGACAGCCTGTCTTTTCGCTTCAATGGTCTTCTTCAGGGATTCTTCCGCAAAGGATTGCAGGATCGGATCGACCAGCGCTCCCAACCCAAAGGGCACATCGCGGCTGAGCGTGACTGCCTCACACTCCACATACACTCCGCCATCGCGCTCTTCCATGCGCCAATACGAGTTCATTGCCCATAGAAACCCGCTTCCTTCTCCCTCGGCGAGCTCTCGTTCTGAAGGCTTGTCCGCGTTCTCTACCTGCCGTACCGATTCACTTCGAGATTGGACGGCCATCCTGGTTGGGCCCAGCGGCATATAGTCGATCGCGTGCACGGTATCCATTACGGCAGTCAGGACCTTCGTCTTTGTGATCCGGTAGGAAACGACGAAATGGTTTCCATCGTGAGAGAGCACTTTCACCCGGCTAACGTCGGGCCCGTATATCTTCCCGTAGTCGGCGTAATCCTGGTCCACTCGCTCCACCCGCGCAAGGGTCGCACCAGGGAGAAATACTCCGCCGATCCAGTGTTGAATCATGCCTTCGGGTACCGACAATGATTTCACTTTTTGGGTGGCGATTTCCCCCTTTCGCACCGCCTGTTGCCGGGCCGGATCGCGGTCGATCCACAGGAAGCCGCTCTGCGAATGATCTTGCGCCGCCACCTGTGTATCGAGCGCCGCAATGTATTTTTGGTACGCAGCCGTCGTTTCGGGTTTCAACTCTGCCTCTGCAGCCAGCGCTGCCAACAAGAGGCAAAAGAGCGCGCAAAGATTCTTCCTGCTGACCCGTGTCACTTTGCTGTTGGCGGCTTCCATGGATTTCCCAATATCAAACTCGAGTCTAATTCAGCAGCCGCAGCGCATTTTCCCGGTAGAGCCTCCGCAAAACATCTTCCGGCAGATGGATACCATGGATCTGCCATCGGCCTTGACGCGAAGCATGGGAAGGATAGTCGAAGTACTCATCCGCCGTTTCAAGAAACCGGAAGTAAAGGCGATACATGGACTCCTCCGGCACCAGGTCGGAGCCAAAGAGGATGCGGTCAGGAAAATCCAGGAAGAGAGCACGCGAGGAATAGGGCTGCCGTCCCAGCTCCGAGACCCGCGCGCTGATGTCAAGCACCACATTGGGATGCTTCTCCAAAAGCTGCCGTGCGCGTCCCAGGTTTTCTCCGCATTCGGCTACATGGGCCGCGACGAATGTAGTCTTCGGATGGCGCGCAATGACTCGGTCGCGTTGATCAAGCAGCTCTCGCTTGGAAAACTGAGCCCCATAAAAACCCCAGTCGGGGTGCGCCGCCAGTTCCTCATAGCGCTCGTTGGTTCCGTCAACCGGTAAGAAGAATGCATCCGGGTCCGCGATATGGAACATGACAGGTATGCCCAACTCCGCTGCTTTATCAAAGACAGGCGCGAGGCGCTCGTCGTCCACCCGCAGCAAATTTCCCTCTCGATCGCGCACGGTCAATCCGAGGTCCTTCCAGAACTTGATTCCCTTGGCGCCATGCTCCACTAGCTTCTCCAAGCGGTCTAGAGTGACCTTCACGAAATCATCGCGCTCCACATCGGACCAATCCATCCAGCCGATGGTGGCGAAGCGCTCAGCGTCGGCAGTCCGAAATTTACGCATGATTGCGATAGCCTCATCGCCTGTCTTCATCGTGATGTTGACGATGCGTTCGATACCACAGGCGTCCATGATGCGCAGGACTTCGACCGGTTCGAGAGCGTCCAAATGATTGTGGTAGTCAATCACAGGGAAGCGCGCACGCTCCAGATAGTGTTCGGCGGTTACCAGCGTCGATTTAGGCTGAAACTCGCCCAGGGGGAGAGTTACTTGGGCCTTCGCCGTGACCATGGTCATAAAATTGTCGTTGATGCTCTTGCCGGGCTCACTCACTGCGTACTCCCCTGATTCCGTCTAAATGATTCGATGCCAAACCGCCGCGTACGGGGAAATATCTTCATTCTCGTTCAGGGAAAGAATGTTGCGCTAGGAAGCGTTGTACAAGTACCGGATCCCGAAATGCTTCCGTTCCCCCGACTCCCAGCGTTGAAAGTGCGCCGGTGATATTGCCTGCATAAGCACATTGATCCGGAGGCCAGCCTTTGAGCCAGCCGAACAGAAATCCAGCATTGAAGCTATCGCCCGCCCCAATCGTATCCACAGGTGTTACAGAAACTGCGGGGGCGGAAAACGTCTTTCCGTCAACCCGAACGATGGAGCCTCGCGATCCGCATTTGATACCCACGCAAGGGACCCGCCGCCCAAGTTCCTCAATCGCCTCGTCCACGGTCGCCTTCTTTGCCATGCGGCAGGCTTCCATCTCATTGGGCAGCAGAATGTCGACGTATGAGAGCACCTCTTCGAACACGCCACCCCACTGACCGCTGGGATCATCGTTGGTGTCGAGCGAGATCGTCAGGCCTGCACCTTTCAGTTCTTTAAACAGTGCCGGCACGTCGGGCTCGAGAGAATCCTGGAGGAAAAGCGACGAGAGATGAAAGTGTCTCGCCGACTTCAAATATTCAATGTCCAGATCGCGAAGGCGCAAGTTCGCCATCGTTCCCGGATAGGTGAGAATATGGCGCTCCCTTCCGTGTGGAAGGATCAGAGTGACGCCGGTGGAGGTGTTATCTTCACTCACCCGGACCCGGCTTAGATCGACGCCGCTCGCGCCCAGGCGTTCCAGGGCAACCTCGCCCAACGCATCCCTCCCCACTAGACAAATGAATCCAATGTGGAGACCCAATACGGCAATATTGTGCGCAAGAATAGCCGACGAACTGCCCAACGTGAGTTGGAAATCAGTGCCAAGCAACTCCCTTTCCATTGGCATGACCTCAGGCAACCCGTACATGATGAGGTCAAGATTAATTTCACCCGCGATTGAGATGTCCAAAGTTTTCATAGAGGCATTTGCCGTCTGGTTCGTAAACCAGAGCGGCGTGAGATTTGAGAATATCCCATGCCGCTGCCGTGCTGCGGTGACGGCATCGTTCGAGGTGTGCGGCCCCGGGGCGGCAAAGTAGGAAATTTGGATGGTTGAACGCATCGAAGGCCCCGGCCCGGAGTGCGAGCTGGGGCCTTCATCGAGAAGAATGACCTTCTCACCCGCGAAATCAAATTTCTCGTCCGAGCCACCCTCTCAGGCGTACGTCGCGCCAGTCGTCAGTAGTACACCTTGAGCGCGAATTGGATTTCACGCTGGTCATTCTGACCGTCGCGTACTGAAGTGATTTTTCCAAAGTTACTCGTGTTGAGGAAATTAAGTGCCCCCGGGGCGGCTACTACGCCGTTACCCGAAAACCCAGGGAGTGAAAAGTTGGGATGATTGGTCAAGTTAAAGAATTCCGAGCGGAACTCTACCCGGACTCGCTCCGTCACAACAAACTGCTTGAACAACGAGAAGTCGAAACGATGGAATCCCGGTCCGCGGAAATTGCTCGGCGACCCGCCCAGTGGGCTGAAACCTGATTGACCAATTGTCGTGGCTATCGGAGGGTTGGTGTACGCGTCCGGATTGAGCCACTGATTGACATTGTGAGGACCTGAATAAATATACTGGCCAGGCACCTTGTCTGCATTGCAGCCAAAGCCTGAAGTCGTGGTGATAGGACAGGGGACTGTTCCGGGTTGTCCGTCCTGGAGGGTCAGAATCCCGTTGGTATCCCAACCTCCGAGAATGGCGTTCACCACCTTACCCTCGTTGCTCAGGAAGCGTCTGTCACGGCCCACCGGCAACTCGTAGGTCCCACTCACGTGAAGCACCTTTTGGGTGTCGAACTCGCATCGTCCGAAGTCGCCATGTTTGCCGAAGCCGGGCAGAAACGGTGCACGATATCCTGCTAACGCGAACGCATTTAGAACGTCCACGGCATCGGTGAGACAGCTGGACCACGTGAGATTACCCAGGAGATAGAGCCCTTGATTAAACCGGTGCTCATAATTTGTTTGCAGCCCATTGTAGTGGCTGTTGGTCCCAAAACTTGTGTAGGTCATTCCCGAAAAATCGGGATACGGCGAGTAGGCTAATGAATTCAGTCCAGGAGGCAAAATCTCTCTCGGTGTGTTCGGGTTGACGTAGCTCCCGAGGTGGTGCACTGTGTTTCCTACATAGCCGACCTGGAGGGTGTCATTGCTCGCGAGTTGGTATTGCAGTGTCAGGTTATAACCTTGAGTATTGGGGGTCTTCATGTGGTAGTCCTCGCCCAGGAATCCTACCCCTCCAGGTTCGACTTGCGCCGAGTTCAAGGAAATCGCGGTCAAGCCCGTCGTGAGTGTACCAATCGAACCATTGGAGAAGGTGATCGGTGCATTCGGCGTCATGTACGGATAATTCAGGTTGAATTGGAACGGGAAGTCAACGTAGGTCTCGACCACTGAATTCTCGAAACCCCCGTAGAAAATTCCATAGCCGCCACGAACCACTAACTTCGGCATAAGTTGGTACGCAAATCCGACACGAGGCGCGAAATTGCCTTTTTGCGATACCCCGAGTCCTGGTTGGCTCGAGCAGGCTATGTTTATGTTGTCCAACGCTGCCGCCGCGCGAAAGTCCGGAGAGAGCGGTGTGTTGCAACCCGCCTGCGCTATCAGAAACTCCGATGCGCCGTTCGCTCCCCCGCCCGGTAGAAAATTGGACTGTGCCCCATACTTTGCAATCAACTGTCCAAAATATTCGTATCGCAGCCCCAGATTCACCGTGAGCTTTTGGTTGACCTTAATATCGTCCTGGAAGTAACCCGCAAGGTAATTATGTTTCATGGAGGTGTTCGCGACATTGGAAATATTTATGCTGTCGGCGCCTCCAACATAATCGGATGCGCCGGCTACCGTTCCGGGGATCGGCGTAAGTAGCATCTGGGCCAATCCTGTATTGCCTCCAGTGGTTGTGGGCACTTCGGTGTAGAGGCCGGTGAAGCTCCAACTTCCCCTCCCATTAGGGGGCTGAAGTATGGCGAATCCCAGGCGTTGCCACTGGAAGCCCACCTTGAAGGTTTCGCGTCCCATCGTTCTGGTCACGTTGTCGGAAACTTGCGTGTTGGTGCTTAATTCAATCGAGGGCAAGTATCCATTGCTGCCAAGCGTATTAAGCCCTGTAGGCTCGATAGCGCCCAGGCCACCGTTTGACTCTCCTTCGGGCACTCCCGGTATGCCGTACTGAGCGGGGATGCCAGGAGTACCGGCATTGGGTTGCAGCCGGTTCACACTGAGCCGGTTGTAGCCCAGGCGAACCTCATTCACTAAAGCCGGTGAAAACACGTGCGTCTCGCCCAGTGCCGCACTGTAGGTCGTCGCCTGTTGGTTCCCGCTGGAAAATGATCCTCCGTCCGCTATCCCGCCGAACGGACCAGGAATGAATTCTGGATTGTCCACATAACTGAAGCGCCCGAAAATATTGTCTTTGCCGGTGATCGCGTGGTCGACGCGAGCATCCATCTGGTCGACGGTATTCGTCGAAATCGGATTCGATCCATAGTTATTGAAGAGTCCCGAGTTGTTTGCGGCAGGATAGAGTTTTGCCAGGGCGATTGAATTGGCTTCCAGCCGGCCTGCAGGCAATATATTGCCGGCAAATATCTCGCGTGCATAGCCTATGTTCGATCCGGTCGTTGTACCCGAAGGGCAGGGAGCGGTAATCCCTGATACCGGATCCTGAACGCCGCAGTTGATCGCGCGCGTCGTGGAAGGGTCGAAGATCTGACCCAGCGCAAAACTCCGGCCCAGTATGTCCGTTACCGTGCCTCCCTGGCCCAGCAACTCCGAGAAGTTTGTAAAACCACTGCTAACCTCGGTTGGGGTAGGAACCGTGCTGGTATAGGGGATCGCCTGGTTGGCACGCGTGCCTTCGTAATCTACGAAGAAGAAAGTCTTGTTGTGAATAATCGGGCCACCCAGCGTGGCCCCGAACTGGTTCTGCTGAAACCTGCCTTTCGCCAACCCATTCGCATTTTCAAAATAATTGGCGGCGTCCAGGGCATCGTTGCGAAAGAACTCCCATGCCGCCCCATGAAATTGATTCGTACCTGACTTGATGGTGGCATTCAAAACGGCGCCGGCCGAACGACCTGTATCCGCGCTGTAATCGTTGGTTGAGACTTTGAACTCCTGGATCGCATCCACCGGCGGCTTAACGGCATAATTCGTCCCGTTGAGAAAATCAACCAGGTTGGAATTGTTGTCGATCCCGTCCAGCAAGTAGTTGTTTTGCGCCGGACGCAGTCCGTTCGCCGAGAAAGCTCCGCTGCTGCCCAAGCCCCGCGTGTCTTGCTGGCCTTGGTTAACACCTGCTGCGAGTTGGGCTAGAAAGGTGTAATTACGCCCATTCAATGGCAGGTCGTTGATCGCCTGCTGCCCAATCACCTGCCCCACCGAAGCATCCTGCGTTTGAAGCGCGGGCGGCGCAGCGTCCACCGTCACCGTCTCGCTGGTCTTCCCCAACGTCATCAAGAGGTCGACTTGCACCTTTTCCTGCACGTCCACGGTGACATTGTTCTGTTGTGTCTTTTCAAAGCCAGTCATTTCCGCCGCCACCGAGTAACGCCCGATCCTCACCGGTGAGAAGGTGTACTCTCCAACCGATTTGGTGGTCGTCGAAATCGACTGCCCGGTGCCTTGATTCGTGAGGGTCACCGTGACTCCGGGTATCACGGAACCACTGGTGTCCCGCACCGTTCCGGATATCGAACCCGTATCCACCTGACAGAGGGCCATTGCGGGCAATATCAAACTCAACGAGAGGAGGGTACAAAGGCGCTTCTTCGTAGTCATGCAGCTCTCCTAAAACCCTTGATGGATAGTTGTGCAAAACCATTGAACTGCGTGTCCCGGGGCTTGATGCGCTAGGGTAGGTGCGGGGCCTTACGAATGGTGCCGTGTAGATTACGAAATATATCGTTTCGTAGGGTTGAAGTATTGATCGCTTGTCAATCGGAAGTCAAGAAGATTTTCACATACAAGCAGGGGCAAGTAATCGAAACCGTGCATCGGTCTCGAGAGACCATGGGGGCGCCGGATTTTATCAATCGAACTGCTCTATCAAGTCAAGATCGGGCTTAGGGGATCGTCCGGGGTCGCCATCTTCGATAGTTATCAATTAAGGGTTTGGTGTTTACGTATGCTTACGATATACTTCCGCAGCAACTCAGGGTTGATCACTAACGTCTGAAGACCCTGAATAGTCATGGAGTTCCCAGGCAATGCCAGAATCTCAACCAGTGGCCGCTGCAATTGGCCGCCCCGACGAGCCCGCATATACATTGCAGGAAATTTTTCAGCAGCCACTACTCTGGCCCGCAACTGTGGCTCGCGTTCGCGCAGCTTCTGGGCAGCTGCATCTAGATTTCGAGAAGGCTCGCGTATTGTTGACCGGCGCCGGGAGTTCGGCCTACGCCGCGTCCGCCGTGGCCTCCGCTTGGCCACACGCCGTTGCCGTCCCTACCACTGACCTTCTCATCGATCCCGAGCGATACCTGGACGATGTGGATGCCGTTATCTCCCTCGCACGCTCCGGCAATAGCCCGGAAAGTGCTGCAGTCGTAGAGCGGGTTCGCGCCCTTCGTCCGAAAATTCTTCAGCTCGCCATCACCTGCAACCAGGAGAGTTCATTGGTGCAATCCGGGCTGAATGGGCTCATCGTCCTCGATCCGCGCACCAACGATCGCAGCCTTGTGATGACCGGCTCATTTTCCAATCTTGTCCTGGCCGGACTGTCGTTAGCGCAGCCCCAGATCGCGGCGCGCACCGCCGGTTTGGCGAGTGAGCGTGCCGAGTCGCTGTTGCCTGTCATCGATAAGGGGTGCCATCGCGTAGCCGCTCGTGTCCGCGACCGCATCGTGGTGTTGTCTTCATCTCCCTTGCTGGGCTGGGTGCGTGAGGCCGGGCTCAAGATACTGGAAATGACCGCGGGACATTTCCCCGTGGTTACCGAAACCTATCTCGGCCTTCGCCACGGCCCCATGTCCTTTCTCAGAGCCGATACGCTCGTCCTATGCCTGCTCTCGAGCGACCCCGTGCGCCGGCTCTACGAGATAGACCTCATCCAGGAACTCCGCTCCAAGAAGCTTGGATATTCTGTTGGCATTGCCGGCACAGTCGAGCACGACAGCCTGTTTGACGACGTTATCCCTGCCGTTCTCCCCGAGGCGGCAGACGATATGCGGACCCCCTTTGAGATCCTGATTCCGCAGCTCCTCGGATACCACCTGAGCCGTGGCTTAGGCCTGAACCCTGACAACCCAAGTCCAAACGGCGTGATCACTCGTGTGGTTCAAGGGGTCACCATTCACGCCGGCCACGGAGAGTAGGCGGGAGAAGGCCGCGGAGAAAACTCCGGTCAGCGAAGGGCAGGGCTTCACAGCCTTTGGAAGATTCGCTGCTGGGCAGGCGTTTGGCAGCCCCCCTGCAGTTCTTCTATCCGATGCGGGCCCCGCGGATAAAACGGGGCGCAACGTGGTCTTGCCGCCCCGGAAATCCGGGGATGGCCGGGTCTAGCCAGCGGCATGACGAATCCGGCCGAAAGAGTTGAGATGAGAAAGATCTAGTGATCCGCCCCTTGGGGCGTGCCAGGGACGGCGGTCCTGGGTTGCGGTTTGGTTTCAGGGATGCGATGTTCCTGTCTTGGTTTCCTTCGAGGCGGCGGCTAAGTCCTTTGTTTTCCCAAGATGCTCAAATTTTATTTTTCCCGCCCCCATAAGCTATTTAGGGGACCAGTATTCTCCGGCTACTGGTCTTGGTTGGAACGTATTACAGCTCCGTTTGGCTGTCCAGGGTTTGGGAAAGAAAGATGTGGAAGAAGGGTAGTGGAACTACGGAAATGGGAGCCCCTTGCTTTAGCAGGGGATCGTCGCTTCAGCGTCGCGGAAAGAGTTGCACTCAATTAATAGGGCTTTAAGAGGTTGCGGAAAAAGTCGCTGAACATAGAAGAAATCATCCCTCAGCGGCTAAAGCCGGACCTGTTTGCAAACACTTACGTACGAGCTGAAGCTCGTACCCTTCAAAAACCGGAGTTTTTACACAGCCTGTTAAGCCCCTGAGGTATTGCTGAGCTAACCCCTATCCCATCAAGCCAAAATCAAATTGCAACCCATGCCGCGTACCTTCTCTTGCATCTCTTCGCGCAGGCCGGTGTCGCTGATCACTGTGTCGATCTCAGAAAACGGCGCGATACGCACCATGCTGCGTTTGGAGAACTTGCTGGCGTCGGCGACCAGGATGATTTCCCGCGCGATGCGCAGCATAGCACGGTTCACCATGGTCTCTTCCAGGTTCGCGCCGCTTACCCCGAAGTCCGGATCGCACCCTGCGCCACTGAGAAACAGCTTGTCGGCGGAGAACTGCTCGAACATCTCTTCCGTTGATCGCCCCACGATGGACGCCGAGTCGACGCGCAGTGTGCCGCCCACAATGAATGTTTGCACTTCCCGCGCGTCCAGCAGTTCCGCCGCTATGTTCACCCCGTTCGTAATCACCTGAAGGCCTTGCTTATTCTTGATCTGGCGGGCAATCTCCAGGGTGGTCGTGCCGGAGTCAAGAATGATGGTTTCGCCATCGTTGATGAGGGTGGCCGCAATCGCGCCGATACGCCGCTTCTCCTCCGAGTGCGTCTTCAGGCGCTCGTGCACCGGCGATTCGCGCAAAATCGTGTCTGGAAGGACCGCGCCGCCGTGGGATCGCAATACCAGCCCGCGCTGGTGCAGTTCGTTCAGGTCGTTGCGGATGGTAACTGCCGAACTGCTGAACCGGTTCGCCAGTTCATTCACGCGCGCCCGGCCCTCGGTGCGCACAATCTGCAGGATCTGCGTCCGCCGTTCCTCGGCCATCATCCCGTCCTGGGGGCGCGGCGGCGCGGAGTCCTCCGTGGCTAAGCCGTGGGGAAGGGTTTCTTCAAGCCCATTCGATACTGTGCGGCCCTTTGCCATTGCTCGATTTCGCATCCCTTTCGCTGTCTTGCGATTCAAAGACAGTCTATCTTAAGCGTCAACAACCAAAAGTGAACTGCAGAAGAGCTTAACCCGTGGAGCGACCTGTTTTTGACCGCCGGTCCACGGTGAGGAAACGCAGCATAAAGTCACCCTAAGTGAAAGAAAAGTTGACAAACCGTAATTAAACGATAGGATCATAGCTCATATCGACGCGCATTGCGATGCGCCCTGTTCGGATCTGTCCGGCGCCTGCGCCGCCATCCCGCCGCCTGCCTGCATCGGCGTATGGCGTAAGTACATCGGTCAGGCATGTTACGCGGAGCCGACGATGCATCAGGTACTGCACCCGCAAGAGGCCACGGTAGCAAGCACCGAGACCGTTGTTACCACCAAAGTCCGTCCCGTCGACAACCTCACCGCGGTACGTAATCACGCCGTGGACGCCTACCGCGGCTTGGTCATGTTGCTGATGATGGGAGAAGTGCTGCAGTTTACGAAGGTCTACGGCTACTACCATGACAGTCTGTTCTGGAGGATTCTGTCCTTTAACCAGAGCCACACGGAATGGTCCGGCTGCTCCGTGCATGACATGATCCAGCCCTCCTTCTCCTTCCTGGTAGGCGTGGCCCTCCCCTACTCCATCAGGAGCCGGCAAAGGAAAGGCGCTGGATTCCCCAAGATGCTGGCCCACACCATCTGGCGATCCTTTCTGCTGATCGCGCTCGGGATCTTTCTCCGCTCTATCAACCACACTCAGACCTACTTCACTTTTGAAGACACGCTCACGCAAATCGGCTTGGGCTATACCTTCCTATTCCTGCTGGCCTTCCGCCCGACACGCGATCAGTGGATCGCTTTTGGCGCCATCCTCTTTGGCTACTGGCTGGCTTGGGCGCTTTATCCCCTTCCCGGTCCAAACTTCAACTATGCCGCGGTCGGCGTTCCGTCGGATTGGCATCATCTATACACCGGCTTCCGCGCCCATTGGAACAAGAACAGCAATTTGGGGCAGGCCTTCGATCTGTGGTTCCTGAACCTCTTTCCGCGCGCACACACGTTCGTCTTCAACGATGGCGGCTATTTAACGCTTAGTTTCATCCCCACGCTGGGCACCATGATCCTCGGCCTGTTCGCGGGACAATGGTTTGTGGCTTCGGCGCCCAGGCAGCCCATCCGCAAGTTCGTCATCGCCGGCTTCGTTCTGCTCGCAGCCGGCGTTTTTCTTCACTTCACCGGAATTTGCCCCATCGTCAAACGCATCTGGACCCCGAGCTGGACTCTCTTCAGCGGTGGCATCTGCTTCCTCGTCCTCGCCTTGTTCAGCTGGATCATCGATGTCAAGGAGAAGCGCGGCTGGGCCTTTCCCCTTATCGTTGTAGGCACAAACTCGATTGCCGCCTACCTCATTGCCCACATGTGGGAGGAATTCGTCAAGAGCAGTCTCCTCACCAACCTGGGTTCAAAGCCGTTCTTTCGTGCTCGGCCCGGGACTGCAGCCGCTGCTGCTTGGCGCCACGATGCTGTTCATCTACTGGCTTGCTCTCTTGTGGATGTACCGGCGCAAAATCTTCCTCCGCATATGAGGATTCACTAACAAAGGAACTCTCTCGTGAAAGACGACTCATTCGACCCCTCTCTTCCGCCCAGCCGGCGGCAGTTTCTCCAGCTTGGCGCCATGGTTACCGCGGCCCTCAAGTTCGACAACTATGCTTTTGCCGATACGGAGCATCCGTCTCCTGGCCAGTCAATGATTGGTGTTCCATTCGAGGCCACCAAGGATCCGCGCATTGGCTTCATCGGCGTTGGCGGCAGAGGCACAGGTCTGCTCGGTTGGTTCCTGGCCCAGAATGCGCAAGTACTCGCCATTTGCGATGTCGTGCCGGAGAAGGCAGAGCATGCAGGCCAGTTGGTGGAGAAGGCCGGACAGAAAGCGCCTCAGCTCTATACCAAAGGCCCCCATAACTACGAGGAGCTCACGGCCAGAAACGATCTTGATCTGGTGGTCATTGCTACCCCGTGGAATTGGCATACCCCGATGGCCATTTCCGCTATGGAGAATGGCAAGCACGCTGCTTGCGAGGTGCCCCTGGCCTACACCCTCGAAGACCTGTGGAAGCTGGTCGAAACTTCGGAGAAGAAGCGCCGGCATTGCATCATGCTCGAAGAGTGTTGCTACGGCTATACCGAGACATTGGTGCTCAACATGGTGCGTCGCGGGATGTTGGGTACTCTGCTCAATGGGGAGGCAGCTTACCTTCACGACCTGCGTGAAGAGATGTTCTCTAACAAGGGAGAGGGGCTATGGCGCCGCGCATACCATACCGAGAGCAATGGCAATCTCTACCCCACACATGGATTGGGCCCGGTAGCCAACTACATGAACATCAACCGCGGCGACCGTTTCGACTACATGGTCTCGATGAGCACACCACCCCGCGGCCTGGCTGCCTATCGTGAGGCCCACGCACCTCAGGGCGATCCCAAGTGGAAAGAAAAGTATGTGAACGGGGATATGAACGTCTCCCTGATCAAGACAGCATCCGGGCTGACCATCACGCTCAAATTCGATACTTCGAATCCTCGACCCTACGACCGTATCAACATGATCAGCGGCACCAAGGGCATCTTTGTCGACTATCCGCCGCGCATCTACCTTGACGGTCAAGCGGGTGGGGAAGCGTGGGGGACCCTCGATGAATATAAGAAGGACTATGAGAGCCCCTTGTGGGCCGAGAAGGGCGAGATGGCCCGCACTTCAGGTGGCCACGGCGGCATGGATTTCATCATGATCTATCGCTTGCTGCAATGCTTCCGCGAAGGGCTGGCCCCCGATATGGACGTGTATGACGGCGCCGCCTGGTCCGCTCCGGCGCCCCTCAGCAAAGTCTCCGTCGCTCAAGGGAGCACGCCGGTCAAGTTTCCCGACTTCACGCGCGGATTATGGTCCAAGCGGAGTGGGTGTTCTATCGGAACGTAAGAAGATCATCCTGAGCCAGGTCATTGGGTTTCGATTTTGACAATCTGCTCTCGCAATCCTGACGCCTTGGCCAGAAGGGCGTCAGCCTTCTGCCGAGCGGCATCATACTGTGGATGATTCTTGAGTATCGCTGCGATGTTCAACGCTTGCCTGCCTTGCTGTTCTGCCAGGCCTTCTTCGCGTCTTAGCCGTTGTAGGGTATGCGAATCGGTCACAGCCATGTGGTTTCCTCGTTCTGTGTCATTCTCGCCCCAGTCTTGGAAATCAGCCGAGCCGGTCTGCGTATCCTGACGGAGTAGGATGGGATACTTCGCATCTTGCTATCTCATCGGCTGCAAGTTGGAAACAGTGACCGGTGAATCCTGCGGCCGGCGCACCATAGTAAGGCGTACATCCACATGTGCGACGGAATCGCGGGGATAGTCTCCCACGAAGACCAAGCAGCGCCAAGCGTGGCTCCCTCGTACATTGGGGGTTATTCGTCCTGAAACTCCCAGAGCGTCGCGGACGATCAGCCGTCCGGTTCCGCCGTTGCACCCAAAACAAGAACTTTCATGTTTGACCTCGATCTTTCTTGACGTTAGCGCCGCAGTTCGCAAGGAACGGGCTGATTCAGCTTGCCCCTGATTTACGCCTTGACGGCGTTCTGTGCAGCCGCAAACACATCGCGTGCGGACGTCGTACCCGCTACGTGCTCCGTACCCGTGATTCCGAGGTCCATCCATCCCGCGTTAACGCTCTCAAACATTTCTTCGGCAGGTCCAGTGTGGCCCTTCGGGATGCCGAACTGCTCGAACGCTTCCGCCCACCCTACACGCGGGACTGCAAAGGCTTTTACGTCGAGCTGTCAGGACTTCACCCAATTGTCCGGCCACTTCATCCGCGCTTACCATCGAACCCAGCTCGATGACGCGATGCCCTGACCACGCCGGCCCGGTCAGAAGCGTTGCCACCTCTGCGCCGATGTCGTCTGACGCGACCATTGTCGATTTCCGGTTTGTAGGATTGTAGAAGACCGGTAGTGTTCCGCCTTGGGCGGCCTGTAAGCCGAAAAGAAAGTTTTCGAAAAAGCCGCCTGCGCGCACAAATGCGACCGGAGATGGCAGGCTGCGAAAACCTTGCTCCAAGAGTGATAAGGCCGTGATCATCCCCACCCCGCTTGTTCTATTCGCGCCCATCGACGAGAGCGCTACCACCCGCGGGGGCACTACCTTGGTCAGTGCCTCGACATAGTTCGCAATCACGCCCTTTGCTTCTCTGTAATCAGGCGAGGGTGCCCATACAGCCGGCAACATAACAAACGCGCCCTCAACACCTTTGAGCGCCGCCGCTATGGCTGTCGCATCGTTCCAGTCTCCATCCACCAACTCCACGCCTTGGTCTGCCCACTTCGCCGCTTTCTCGCGATTGCGCACAAGTGCTCGCACCTGTTTGCCTTGCTTCAGCAGATGCCGCGCGGTGGCGCCGCCAACTTTTCCAGTAATGCCCATGACTAAATACATGCTCGTTTTCTCCTTGTTAGAACGAAGGTGATGCTCTGATGCGAACGCCAGAGCTTGTGAGTTGCGCAGCTAGCACTCCGCTAGTCCCGTGAGTTTCCACAGTTATCTGTCGCATGAATCGTTACAGGCCTTTACCCAGCCGATCGGATCGCCTCGATGAGAGAGGTGGTTGATCCTCGCGGAGGCCTTGCTATGTGGTCGTCACTGTCACGGCCTGACGCACATACCGGCTGCTTTCCAGTTGCTGCACCATGAAGGCTGCCAGATCGGCCCGCCCGATCTTGTGCGCCTTCTCGCCGCCCTCCGTGCTCAGCACCCTGGCAACGCCGGTCTTCTCGCCGTCGGTCAACATCGGCGGCCGCACGAGCGTCCAGTCCAAGTTGCTGCCTTCGATCTCGGCCTCCATGCCCGCCTTGTCTACCAGCAGACCGCGCAGAAACGTCCTCATGAGCAGGTGCTCGTTGAAGAAGCCGGCGTTCTTGACGCTCTCGCCCGCACCAACCACCGAAATCTTCAGCAATCGCCGCACGCCATTGCGCCGCATCGCGTCCACAATGTTGTGTGCCGCGCTCGTTTCCATCGTCGTCACTTTCCACGGCGTCTTGCCGCCCAGCGCGTCGATCACCGCATCCTGTCCGGCGACCGCAACGTCGACCGCGGCCGCGTCCAGCACGTCGCCCGCAACAACTCTGACGTTGGCCTTCTTGTACTGCGCGGCACCGCGCACGAAAGCCGTCACCTTATGTCCGGCCACCAGCGCCTCATTTACCAGCGCTTCTCCGCTCTTGCCCGCTGCTCCAATCACTAGAACTTTCATCGCATTCTCCTTTTGCCTCGTATTTGGCCGCCCATCCAAATGCGCGACCTGACGATTAGAGGCCCAATAAAACCATTGGTTGCAAATTAATCAGTGGTTTCATAACCAATGGTTGTAAATCAACAATCGGTCGCAGAAATCGTCAGAAGGGACTAAGCTATTGAAGTGACATCCACATCACCAAGTCGCCGGGTAGAGCGCAAGGAGAGGTTGCGGGGCGAAATCCTTGCGGCTGCCAGCAAAATGTTTGCCGATCGCGGCTACGAAGCGGTGACGCTTCGCGCGATCGCTAAAGAGATCGGCTATACGCACGCCGTGATTTATCAGCATTTCCCCGACAAATGGCACATTCTTGCCGAGTTGAGCAGCGAGACGATCGGGCTGCTGATTCAGAACTTCGACGCGATTGCCGCTAAACATCCTGCACCGAAAGAGCGTCTTTTTGCGACTTCACGTGGCTTGATTCAGTTCTGCACTGCCCATCCACAGCAGTTCCGCAACGTCTTCTTCGGGCCGGAGAACCGCAACGGCATCCGCGCTGGACAATATATCAACGACATTGGCACGCCTTTGTTTCAACGTTTCGTACAGCTCTTTTTCGATGTTGCCAAGGATGAAGGGTTGCCAAGTAGGGATGACATAGTGGTAGCCCACACCTGGTGGTACACGATCTTCGGCCTCGCCACGCTCATGGTTATCCAAGGGGTTGTGCCTGACTTGCCTGACCAGACTCTCGTGGTCGAGCAAACGATCGCAACGCTTTGGGCGGGCGTTCAGGTTGTTCCGCGATTGCCGAAGAGCGCAGTCTCTAAGCGGTCTGGCCGGTCCATTGCTCCAAAGCACTAACAGCTTCTGTCTACTTAGGAGTCGTTGGAGGTGTGCCCGTGGAGTACCAGGACTCAACCACTTTTCCAAGGCCCACGTCGCCGGGAGAGTTCTCGTTTTACGCAAAATCGCCGAGTCAGTGCGCCGGGATAAACCGGCATGAAGCAGGGAATGAAAGAGTCCTACGAGAAAGGAGTAGCGAACCGCTCGGCCCCGAGTTTTGCGTTGCACACCGCGAGGTGTTCGGCGAAGCGTAAACAGGGGTACAGGTGGGCTGGGTATTGAGCTCCGAAAAGATGCAATCAGGACGCCGACGCTTTTGACTTGGCGGAAGGCAACACGAGCAGGGACGACATCGCAAGTCTCTGCTTGGTCCTGCGTAGTCGTAGACCCCAGACACGCCTGGAAGCTTCATGCACGAGAACCGGGAGACCTCGGAGACACCTGTTGTCCAACCAGACAACAGGCCGGCGGGTGAAGGCTTAGGCCGCAAGGCCCGCATGAACGTCCCCGAGGTGTCGGACGGCGGCATAGTACCGATGAATCATTCGAACAAAGTCGAGCAGTCGATGGCGGAGAGTGAGGAGGGAAGGCCGCTGATCAAGGAGAACATCCATCAGTCCAGCACGCGCCCGACACAGAGCGGGGCACGCGTGTCACAGGGGCTGGCGGGTGTGCGGAAAGTTGCAAGGGAACACAAGGAGACCAAGTTCACCGCTCTGCTCCACCATGTCACGGTCGATCTGCTAAGGGACAGCTTTAGTTCTCTGAAACGCAAGGCTGCACCCGGCGTGGATGGGATGACATGGCAGGCGTATGAAGCCGGGCTGGAGGGTCGGCTAGCCGATCTGCACAGCCGGGTGCATCGCGGTGCGTTCGCCCTGCAGTCGACGCTTTGCTCAACCAAATTGGTTTGCGATATCGATGGTTTTAGCAGCTTCGAGTGCAGTGATCGTCTGGCTAGTGTCGGCGGATAATCCATTGCTCCTAAGGAAGCGAGAGAATTCTACGATGGAGGCAGCCAGGCGTTCGGATTGGTCTTGACGCATTGTGCCCTCCACTCAAGAAATCTGCGGAATCGGGCGCTTCCATCAAGAAGGGTCTACATCGAGAAAGGCGACGGACGGAAACGTCCTCTCGGGATCGCCGCACTGGAGGACAAGATCGTCCAGCACGCAGTGGTCACCATCCTCAACCATATCTATGAGGAGGACTTCCTCGGCTTCTCGTATGGATTTCGTCCGGGACGCAGCCAGCATAAGGCGCTGGATGCGTTGTCTTATGCGCTCGTGAAAAGGAAGGTGAACTACGTACTTGATGCCGACATCCAAGGCTTCTTCGATAACCTCGACAAAGCGTGGATGATCAAGTTCGTCGAGCATCGCGTCACTGACCGACGCATCCTGCGCCTGATCCAGAAATGGCTCAAGGCTGGGGTGATGGAGGAAGGGAAATGGTCGGACACGGAGACGGGTACTCCGCAGGGGTCGGTGATCTCGCCGCTCCTTGCCAATATCTATCTCCACTATGTGTTCGATCTCTGGGTGGACGTCTGGCGCAAGAAGTGTGCGCGAGGCGAGGTGATCGTCCTACGCTATGCGGATGACATCGTCCTCGGCTTCCAGTGGGGTACGGACGCAGACCGTTTTCGCAAGTGCTTGGGAGAACGGCTGGGAAAGTTCGGACTGGAGCTGCACCCGGATAAGACGCGCCGGATCGAGTTCGGGCGGTATGCCGAACAGAACCGGAAACGAAGAGGGGACGGCAAGCCAGAGACCTTCGACTTCCTTGGCTTCACGCATATCAGCGGGAAGAATGGGAACGGGTCTTATGCCGTGCGGCGCATGACGGTTCGCAAGCGCATGCGAAAGAAGCTGCAGGAGATCAAGCAGCAACTACGGATGCGCATGCATGATCCCGTGCCTCAAACCGGCGCGTGGCTCAGGTCAGTCGTACACGGGTACTTTCACTACTATGCTGTGCCGGGAAACCTCGACAGTATGGGGCTATTCCGGGAGCGCGTGCTTCGCTACTGGGGACAAGCGCTCAAGCGCCGTAGTCAAAGACGCCGGTACGCCTGGGTCCGTCGTCTCAACCTGGCCGCACAATGGCTTCCTCAACCTCGTGTGCTCCATCCCTGGCCCCTTGACCGCTTCGCCGCCACTCATCCGAGATAAGAGCCGCATGCGCTAATGAGCGCTCGTGCGGATCTGTGCGGGGGGCGATCAGAAATGATCGTCCCTACCGCGACCGCTCGACGGCAGATTAGTCCTGACTAGTCGGCCAGGCTCCAGTAATTCGGAAGGGTGTATCGCGGTATGCTGGGGCGTTTCCCGTTACCTATCTACTGAAACTGCGAACAAACCGGAGGCGCCTACGATGCAACACTTCGTTAAGCTGGGAGTGGGGTACTTTGAAAGTGTATTAATTTAAGCTTTTCAGCGCGACGCGTGTAAACCGCAATGAGGCGGAAGCGCGAGCAGAGTTCTTCGCCGTTCCTACAGGCTAGGGTTCGGCTCTCTCCCGTTACGATCGCGGTTTCTCCATAGATCCGAACATCCTCGCCAACAAGTTCTATGGATTTGAAGGTCAAACCTCCGATCTTCAGATCGTGTAGGACGGCTTCCTTATTAAGGACAGAGCCGTCAGGCCTCACTAGCATGTATTCGTTCGCGTATAGGTCGGCAAGTGTCTCGAAATCCTGATTGATGAGCGAGCGGTAAAAGATATTGCGATGCACACGGAGCACTCCTTCTGCTGTCATTCGCATCTTCCATTCAAGAGATCATTTTCACAACGCTTCCGCATCGCACTCACGCACTGACAGTTCACGAGCGGCAGTCGGTTCTTTCTGAGTGTTTTAACGACACATCCTAGTGTTTTCAACTAGAGCAAAGCGGTCCCTTTTATACAGTCTCGCCGAAATTTGCTTGGTAAGCTGACTGGGGGAAACTCACTATGAAAGCAGCAACGATGGTTTTGGATCCCAAAGACGGTCTGCCGGTTGAGCAAATCGTACCCGCAGAAAGAGCAGCCAACACCGAACTATTGGATTTGGCAGTCAAAGCACACGGCGGTCTTGACCGTTGGAACAAGGTGAAGGCGATCAAGGTTGCGGCATCGATTACGGGCGCGATCTGGTTTGTTAAGGGTAAGGGAGACGTTCTAAAGAACGTGGTGCTGACCGCAGAGACGGGGAATGAGCGCCTCACTGTGGACTTCCCTGGCCAGAACAAGCGAGCAGTTTTCGAGCCGAGCCGCATTGTGATCGAAACGGTGGGCGGCACTCTGATCGAGGCCCGCGATAACCCAGAGGCGTCGTTCGAGGGACAACAGAGAGAAACGCCGTGGGACGACATCCATGTGGCGTATTTTGTCGGCGAGGCGTTGTGGACGTACCTCAATACGCCGTTCCTCTACACTCGTGACGGCTTCACTACAGAGGAGATCCCATCGATTAAAGTCGAGGGCGAAACCTGGCGACGGCTGAAGGTGATCTTCCCCGATAACGTGAAGAGTCATTCCAATGTACAGATCTCCTGCTTTGGACCCGATGGACTACTGCGCCGGCACGACTACACAGTAGACATTCTTGGCGGCGCAACCGGCCTTAACTACGCCTCGGACTACCGCGACGTGGACGGCATCATTGTACCGACCAAGCGTCGGGTGTATGCGTATGAAGGCGATTACAACCTTGTGAAAGAGCCTTTGCTCGTTGCAATCGACATGGGTGAGATCACGCTTCTCTAGTCATATCGCAAAGACAACCAAAGTGAGAGGTTCACAATGTCGATGGAATCGCTCTTCAGTCCTCTTCAGCTCGGGGCTCTCCAGCTTCCGAATCGAATCATTATGGCGCCTCTCACGAGAATGCGTGCGGGAGTCAACAGTGTGCCGACCCCGCTGAACGCCAAGTATTACGCGCAGCGCGCTTCCGCGGGTCTGATCATCTCTGAAGGGACCGCAGTCAGTCCTGATGCCCATGGGTACCCCAGCGACCCGGGAATCTATACCAAAGAACAGATTGGCGGCTGGCGCGTCGTCACGGATGCCGTTCATGCACGCGGGGGAAGGATCATCATGCAAATCGCTCACAATGGACGAAACTCGCATTCTTCGTTGCGACCGGATGGCTCGGTGCCCGTTGCCCCTTCCGCGATTCTGGGGAATATTCCTGCTCTCACAAGAGACTTCCAACAGGTCCAGGCTGAAATTCCCCGCGCCCTGCAAGCTGCTGAGATTCCAGTCATCGTCGGTACCTTTCGTCAGGCTGCTCTGAATGCGATCGAGGCGGGTTTTGACGGAGTTGAACTGCAGGGAGCCAATAGCCACCTGATTGAACAGTTCCTGGAAGACGGAACCAACACACGCGCCGACAATTACGGTGGTTCGCAGGAGAATAGGTGCCGTTTCCTCCTGGAGATTGTTGCGGAAGTCAGCGCGGCTATCGGTGCGGATCGCCTCGGTGTACGTCTTTCACCCTTCGGGCAGTATGGTGGCATCCACGATAGCAGGCCCAAGGAACTATTCACCTTCGTGATCAAAGAGCTGAACCAGAGGCACTTTGCTTACCTGCACCTGATCGAAGCCCGTGGATCTGAGATCGGGCTGACGGATGAACTGCACGAAAACGCTGTAAACAATGCGGCACTTTTCCGGTCCGTGTTCAACGGGCCGCTACTCTCCGCGGCAGCTTACACCCCGGCCAGCGCGGCTGTGGCTATCGAGCAAAAGCAGGCAGACGCAATCGTCTTTGGTCGACTCTTCATTGCAAACCCAGACCTGGTCGAGCGGATCAAGGGAAATCAGCCATTGAACACTTCCGACCGCTCCACGTTCTACGGTGGCGCGGAACATGGCTACACGGACTACAAGACCTTTGGAGAAGCCGCATGAATGCTGTCGATGCAAAAGGGGCCCACTTTGCTCGTCGGACATTCGTATGGGGGCGCGGTGATCACGGGGGCAGCGAACGACGCACCCGACGTTACCGCTCTGGTCTATATTGCAGCGTTCGGCTTGGACGAAGGTGAGAGCCTCGAAGGTCTCAGCAAGCAAGGACAGGCCCCGGCTGGCGCCGCACAAATACGGCCTGACGACCATGGCTTCCTCTGGATTGATCGCCAGGGTTTTGCCCAGGCGTTCGCAGGCGATGTAGATGCAGCAGAAGCGCGCATCATGGCGGCGGTACAGAAACCTCTGAGATGAATCATACTGCTTCCGGTTCGGCCACTCGGAGTGATGTGGTACCGGCTTACCTCGATTAGTCCTGGGAAGTCGGCCAGTGTCCAGGAATTCTGATCGGGCCTCAACGCCGGGATACCGGGACCCTGGGACGTTTTTCAATACCGATCCTGATTTTTGGGCGCAAATAGAGCTCCAGAGTGGGTTGGTCTGAGATCGTGAGTTGAGACGGGCCGGCCGCCTTCGCCGTGGCCTCACTCCCAGTTCTTCACCTTTGGCCACAGCGCCTGGAGATTTTCATGGAGGCCTCTGCAGATGAAAACCGGCCCACGCTCATACGGCTCCAAATACGGATTTGCATCCTGTGTAAATTCCACTACCGAGTCGAAGTTGGTTTCGAGCTTCCTGCGGCTTTCGCCAAACACGATCATCACGCTACCCGTATAAGTGCGCGGTCCCCAGAAGAAGTAGTTCTGGTGACCGCTGATGGCCTCCGGCACATCCGGCCGGTACACGGTCACCGCGCTCGCGTCGCCATAGTTTTCCGTGTAGATCACGGCCTGTGCGCGCTCCGCCTGCGGCAGCGAGTACCAGGCAGCGGCCAGCAAGTCCGCCTTCTGACGCCAATCCAGCATGTCGGCGAAGTACTGCGGCAGCGGCGCGGTGGCGCTGTTCTCCAATTTCGGAGTCTGCAGATGCAGCCGCTGCTGATATGCAAGAATTTTTGCCGGTGGCAGTACCGGGAGAATGATTGGCAACAGAATCGCGATGACAAGCACGTTCATCGCCACGTAAACGGGCGTGAGCCCGCGGCGCAACCAGGCCTTGCGGAAGAGAAGATCCCAGGCGGCCGCCCCGGCGGCAAAATAGAGCGGATAAATGGCCGCAAGATAATAGCTCTTGGCGTGCAGAATCATCATCAGGGGCAGATACAGCAGATAGGTCACGCCCAGGAAGCGGAACGCCTGAGCCGCCCGGCTGAAGAGCAGCCACAGAATACCTCCCACCCACAACGGCGCCATCAGAGGACCGAAGACGAGCACCTGGTCCAGCACAAACGCGAGGGGGCCCACACGAACGTTCTTGCCGTTAATTTGATCGTTGTGCAGCAGCTCGAGCGTTGCCCAGTGGTGGTGCATCTCCCACAGCAGATTGGGCAGAATCAGCACGACCAGGAGCGCAAGGCCGATCGGGAACCATTTCGAAGCCAGTAACTTTCTCTGGCTGGTCATCAACAGCGCCGCCAGCAGACAGGTGAGGAAGAAAACCTCGTTCCACTTGTTTTCGAGGCCCAGGCCAGCCGTCACGCCCAGCAGCACCCACCACAACGCCACTGTACGGCCACTGCGAATGCCGCGACCGGCCAGCCGTGCCAGCTCGATTGTCGCCAGCGCCACCGTCATCCAGAAGACCGGCTCAAAGGTGCTCGTCGAAAAGGTCGCATCGGTGCCCATCACCATGGGCGCCAGCAGAATCCCCGTCATTGCCAGCGCTTGCGCCCAGCGCGAAGCGCCCATCCGCCATGCCAGCAGCCCCGTCATCGCAACTTCCGCGGCGCCCGCCAGCGAGGCAAAGGTCCGGAACAGGGCCAGCGATTGCAAGCCAAACAGCAGCTCCGAAATGCGCGCGACCAAAGGAATGACGGGCGGCTGATCCACATACCCCCAGGCCAGATGCCGGCCGCACACGATGAAATACAACTCGTCACGAAAAATGCCGTACCCTGCATGTTGGATCGTTATCTGGCCCAGCGTTGACAGAACATACTTCAGCAGGCCAAACCCTACCGCCAGCCACAATGCGCCCTTCACCGATACCGCGGAAAATTCCTGCGGCTCGGCAATTCTCGTCTCAGTCGTCACCCCGGTCGTGCCTCCATCGCTGCGTACAAATTTTTCGCCAGCATCGAACCCTACGCATAGCTTATCCCCGGTGTTCCGCGATCATGTATCCCTGAACCCGAAAGAGCGAATTGGACGTTGATTGGTGCCAATTCGCCAATGCGCTCATCGAGCCAGATTAATACCGGAAAGTCGGCTAGGGTCCAGGTTTCCAGAACCGAGTTGGACGGGCTCGTTGGCATGTCCCATGGGCGTTTTTGGGGACTAATCCTCTGGAACTCGCTGTCGGGTGAATTCATCAGCATCCCGAAGGAGGTCATTGGGATGGCAACAACTTGTGAAGACAAGTCTCGAGCAGTGCCAAAGGTCATTCGGAGTGGAGTGTAGTGATCGGATCGAGGCGCATGGCGCGCAGCGCAGGGACGTAACTGGCGGCGATGGCGACGGCGGTGAGCACGGCGGTTACGCCGGCGAAGGTGGAGAGATCGTAGGGCGAGACACCGTAAAGCAGGCCGGCCATGAGATGAGAAACAATAAGCGCGCCAACCAGGCCTACGCCGGCGCCGGCGGCGGCCAGAGTGAGGCCCTGGCGTAAAACCATCTTGAGGATATTGCGCCTTTGCGCGCCCAGCGCGAGGCGAATGGCGATCTCGCGCGATTGCTCATTGACCAGGAAGGAGATGGTTCCGTAGATTCCCAGGCCCGCGAGCAGCAGGGCAGTTGCGGCAAACAGCGCCACCATTTCCATGGAGAACCGCCGCACAGAAAGCGAAGAGGAGAGAACGTCGTCCAAGGTCTCCGCGCGGAAGACGGGAAGCTCCGCATCGACGGCCTGGATTTGTGTGCGCACCTGCGCGGAGATGGCGGCGGGATCGACCTGTCCACGCAGGTAGAACGCAAGAAACTTGGCGGGGCGCTGGTAGATGTCGAGGTAGATCTGCGGAATGCCGGCGTCCGCGAGCGATTCTGTGCGTGCATCGGCAATGACGCCGACGATGGTGGTCCAGTCCGGCCTGGCACGGCCCAAACGGCCCAACAAATGGACTCGCTTGCCGACCGGATCCTCGCCCTTCCCATCTTTGCCTGGCCAGTACATGCGGGCCGCGGCCTGGTTGATGACTGCGACCAAGGGCGTAGTCTTCAAGGTCCTGGTCGACGAAGAGGCGTCCACGCAAGAGAGTCATGCCCAGCAGGTGGAAGTATTCCGGTGAGACGATCAATGTATCGATCAGCGGAGGCTGGCTGCTCTCGCACTTCCTGGCCTTCGCGAACCAATGGAATCGTTCTGCGATCGTTCTGGCCATGGCCGAGGGGAATGGCCGCCCGATCACTGACGGCGGTTTCTTCCACGCCCGGAATCGTCCGGTTGCGGCGCAGAACTTCGCGCAGCAACACGGCTTCCTGCGTGGCGGTGCGGTAAATGTCGGTTTTGGGATCGTTAGGATTCGGCAGCGAGGTCTCGATTGCCATGACTCGAGTGGGATTGAAGCCGAGTTGCACCTTGAACAAGTCCCAGAAGCTGCGCAGCAGAAGGCCGGCGGCGACCATCAGCACCAGGGAGAGGGCTAATTCACCAATCACCAGAACATGGCGCAAGCGCGAGCGCCGCCGGGAACCGTTGGAGCCACGACCTTCCTGCCGGAGCGTCGCCGTCAAATTAAGGCGGCTTGTGAGCCACGCGGGGGCAAGCCCGAAGATGGTTCCGGCGGCGACAGAGACGACGATGGCAAACGCCAGCACGCCCCAGCTGATGGATATGTCATTGAGGCGCGGCAGGCTTTCGGGAACAAATTGCAGCAGGAATTTCCGGGCGCAGAAGAGAACCGCGAAACCGGTGATGCCGCCAAGCACGAAGAGCAACAAGCTCTCGGTGAGGAGCTGACGAATGAGGCGCATTCTTGCGGCTCCCAATGCCTGGCGAACCGCCATCTCGCGTCCTCGCGCGCTGGCGCGAGCAAGCAGCAGATTGGCGACGTTGACGGAGCTGATCAGCAGGACCAGGCCCACCGCGCCGAACAGCAGAATGAGCGATTGGCGAACGTTGCCGACAAGAGTCTCGGCCAGGGGAGTGAGGTGGAGAGTCCACGCGCCCTGCGACGGATAATCCGCCGGATATTGCTTCTTCAACGATGCAACCAGGGCATCGAGGCGCCCCTGCGCGGCCTCAGGCGAGAGACCAGGCTGAAGGCGCGCGATGGTCTCGAAGGGGAAACGCGTGCCGCGCATCGGCGGCGGGGCGGGGTCGCCGTAAAATCCGGCCGCCGCCCACAATTCGGTACTGCGCTGCTCGCTGGTTTGGCCCTGGTCGCGAAAGCTGGCGGGCATGACGCCGACAACATGATAGACATCGTTGTCAAGGCGCAGACTCTTGCCGAGAATGTGCGGGTCGGCGCCAAATGCGCGCTTCCAGAGCCCATCGCTGATGACGACTTCGGGGTTGAAGCCGGGTGTGGCGTCGTGCGGATCGAAGGTGCGGCCCAACTGCGCGTCGACGCCGAGCACCGCGAAGTAGCTCGGTGAGACCGACTTTGAGGCGATGCTCGTGGGCTGGGCGCTGCCGGTGAGATTGTTGGTGCCGAAAAAGCAGAGGGACACATATTGGAAGATTCCCGAGTTCTGAAGGTCTCTCAACTCAGGGATGGAGATGCCGATGTCGTGCGCGCCCACGCCGGGAAGGTTGGCTTCAATGCGCACCAGTTCGCTGGGGTGGGGGTAGGGCAAAGGATGCAGCAGGGTTGCGTCGATGACGCTGTAGATGGCGGTGGTGGCTCCGACGCCGAGGGCCATGGTGGCGATGGCAATGAGAGAAAATCCGGGAGACCTGTGCAGCATGCGAAACGCGTAGCGGAGATCGACGAGAAGATTCTCAGCAAGCGGAAGACCCTGCTCGGCGTGGTGGCTGCTCGCGAATGGCCTGGGCCGCGCCAAGCTTGAGTGCGGCCTGCCGCCGCGCCTCGGCGGGCGACATGCCGGCGCGCAGATTCTCCTCTGTCTGCAAGGCAAGATGCTCGGCCATCTCTTCACGGAGGCGCTGGTCGGCGCGCCTTCCGGTGGCGAAGTTCGAGAGGCGAATGAAAAAGCGGCGCAGGAATCTCATGGCAGGTCCTCGGCTTTGACCTCAAAGAAGCGCGCGATGATAGCCGCGGTCTGCTTCCAATCGCGGGTCTCCGTCTGCAGCTGTTTGCGGCCGGTCGCGGTAAGGCGATAGAAGCGGGCGCGGCGGTTGTTTTCCGATGCGCCCCATTGCGAGGCAATCGAGCCTTCATTCTCCAGCTTCAGCAGCAGGGGATAGAGCGTGCCCTGGTTGACAGCCAGAATGTCTCCGCTGATCTGCTCGATGCGGCGGGCAATCCCGTAGCCGTGCTGCGGCCCCAGCACATCGAGGGTTTTGAGGACCATCAGCGCAAGCGTTCCTTGCAAAACGTCGGGCTTTTCCTTCATGGAGGGACCAACCTTTAGGTTTCCTACAGGAATGATGGCATGGTTCCTTTTGGAAAGCAACAGGAGATTTTGCGCGATCTTTCGACGTCAAGTCCAGAAGAGCTGTCAGGAAACTGCCGGGAGACTGTTTATTGAGGACGGCGTAGTTGTGATTACTAATGAAAAGTCGGCATGTGTCATGGAATTTCACCACCGAGCCTGCAATCTAACATCAGCGGCGCAATGCGCGATTCAGGGTACCGATCTTGGCTTGCTTGACAACGGTCCATGAACTTTCCTTGACACTCGGCGGAAGCGCGCGTCATGCTGTTGTCGACTATCGAGGGGTAAGATGCCGACATCTGCCGAGCTTCTACAAGGCACACTGGATCTGCTCATCCTTCAGACGCTGGCTACAGGGTCGATGCATGGATGGGGCGTCGCACAACGCATCCAGCAGGTGTCGAAGGACGTATTGCAGATTGGACAGGGATCCTTGTATCCGGCCTTGCACCGACTGGAATACAAGGGATGGATCCGTTCTGAATGGGGCAATTCGGAAAACAATCGACGGGCAAAATTCTATTCCCTGACGCGTGCGGGTAAGAAACGGTTGGAGACGGAACTAGAAGACTGGGATCGTCTGTCAGCAGCTGTCGCCTTGGTGCTTGGGCGGATTCCAGAGGCATCGTCATGATCAGTGAGTGGATCAGCCGGTTTCGCTTTTTTCTTCGCCGGGATTTACTCGCGCGCAGGCGCACGAGTGGATTGGATGAAGAACTCCAATTTCATGTTGAGCAGGCGACCGCGGCAAATATGGCTCAAGGGATGACGCCTGAAGAAGCGCGCCGCAACGCTCTGATCGAATTCGGAGGAGTCGAACAAGCGCGGGAACGGTGCCAGGAACAGGAACCCGGCTGGTGGATAGACACGTTGCTTCAGGACGTTCGCTATGCACTGCGCGGATTCCGGCGGTCGAAGGCATTTGCCGTGAGCGCAATACTGACGCTGGCGCTGGCTATTGGAGCGACCACGGCGGTGTTCAGCGTGGTGGACCCGATTCTGTTTCGCGCACTGCCGTATGCGGATGCAGGACGGCTGGTTTCGGTGGGGTTCACATTCGCGTCGGAGCGCGAAGAGTTTTTGACGGGGAAGTTCTACCTGGATTGGCAGGCGAACCATAAGCCGTTTGCAGCGATGGCCAGCCAGGGCGATGCGCCGCATCCTTGCGACCTGGTAGAGAATCATCCGGCGGAGCTGGAGTGCGTTATGTTCCAGGCGGGGTTGCTGCCGCTGCTGGGGATTTCGCCGGTACTGGGACGGAATTTTCTGCCAGAGGAAGATACGCCGCACGGATCGCCGGTGGTGATGATCAGCTGCGGGCTGTGGCAGGGAAAATACGGCGGCGACCGACAGATCATAGGGAAGGAGATCAATATTGATGGAAATCTGGCGCGGGTAGTGGGCGTGCTGCCGCGGGATTTCCACTTCCCGACGCTGGAGCCGGCGGATGTGGTGCAGCCGATGGCTCTGGACCCGACTGCACAGAACACGGCGAATGGTGGGTTCGGCATCCCGATGCTGGCCTTTGCGCGGCTGAAACCGGGGGTAAGCCTGGCAGAGGCGCAGGCCGAGATGCAACCAGTGTTCGATCGGGAGAAAGCATGGTTGCCGCCGCCGGTACGGGCCTTGACCAGGCTTAGCATCCGGCCGCTCCGGGAGCGGGAGGTGGGCGATGCGCGGGGGATTGCGTGGATCCTGCTGGGCGCGGTCGCCGCGGTGCTGCTGATTGCGTGCGCGAATGTGGCCGGGTTGTTAGTCGCGCGGGGCGCGGCGCGAGAGCGTGAGATGGCGGTGCGGACGGCGCTGGGGGCGAGCCGCTGGCGGCTGGTTCGGCAGGGGCTGACGGAGGCGCTGCTGCTGGCGCTGGCAGGAGCGGCGGCGGGACTGGCTCTGGCTGAGGGATTGCTGCGGGTATTTGTGGCACTGGCTCCGGCGGGAGTTCCATTTCTGAGCAAGGCGCATCTGGATTTGCGCATTGCGGCGTTCACTGTGGTGCTGGCGCTGGCGTGCGGGGTGGTGTTCGGGATGACGACGGCACTGCACAGGCCGGACGGACTGCTGGTGAATGTGCGTAGCACGCTCTCACGCAGACATGTGAGGTTGCGGCGCGTACTGGTGATGGGTCAGATTGCAGCCAGCGTGGTGCTGCTGGCAGGCGCGGCGCTGCTGCTGCGGAGCTTCCAGCGGATCGAGGATCAGAGACTCGGGTTCACAACGCACGGTGTGATGACGGCGCAGATTGCGCTTCCGGGATTCCGCTACAACACGGAGGCAAAGTGGTTGGAGTTCCATCTCCAGGTGGAGCAGGCCGTGCGGCGGCTACCGGGCGTAACGGCGGTGGCCTTGAGTGACAGTGTGCCGCCCGGCGGATGGCAGAGCGAGCTGCGTTATTCGGATTTGGCGGTGGAAGGAAGACCGCACATGGCACCAGGCGTCGGCGGATGGATCGCAACTCGGCGCGTGACGCCGGAGTACTTCCGCGCTCTGGATATACCGGTGTCCTAGCGATCTTTCCAGAGACCGTAGTCCGTGTCGGGTCGCGAATCATACCTGTAAAGCCAATCGGGGTAACCGGTGGCATCGAAGTGTTTGCTCCCAGGATGGTGGCGCTCCCGGACTTCGTGAAGAGGGTTGATGAGATTCAATCTCCGCACCGCTTCGTCAATCACCTGACCAGCCAGCGCGATGGCATGCTGCAAAGCCATCAGTGAATCCTCTCCCGCGGGAGGAAAAACCCGGCTGTCCAGACCCAAGCCGGTGATGGAGAGAGGACAGCGAAAGTGATCGCCTTCGCCGGCTTCTGCCAAGTGAGCGCCCTGTAAGCTAACAGGAACGGGCTTTCCAATCTCAACGATCACCTGCCGCGCGCCGCCCGATTTTTCATAGAGCGTGAAGCGGCGCTTCGCGACAATTTCGCCTAACGGGAATGCCGGCTTTTCCTGAACATCTTCTGCCATGGAGTTCTTCCTTTCATTCAATTATGACCTTGGACTCATCCCAGAACGCGTTCCCTTCGATTGCGCCGATTACCTATCTTCTCCCGGTTCCCAAGGGTCATTAGTCACTGATGGCTGGAGACGTCCCGAAGTGCTCGAGGGTACCCCTCGTAGAAAATGTGTTTCGAGCGGTTGCCCGGCAACCCCAGGCCCAGCGGGGAACTCACCGCCAACCGGACTTTGCAGGCGATCCACCGTGACGGCTCGTTGGGCGGCGTAACCGATCACTCGACAATCCGACATGCCAGGATTTATCTCTTACTGAGATCGCGGGTTTACATTTACTGCAGGACGTACATCTAAATATTTATGCCAACCCAAACCGTAACGCGATCCGCCGAATGTGATTTAGAGCCTGCCAAGCTTTACAGCGTTCTCGAGGAGGCCAGCAACATTCCAAAGTGGGCCCCGGTCTTCGCCGACGCCATTGAGCGCATTGACCACATGCACCATCGCGTCACAAAGAATGGCGAGGTCTTCCATCTCGCAGTCTCACTGCATCCCTCTGCTGTTGCCGTCGACTATACACGCGAAATGCCCAACGGCAGGCGCGGCGGCGCTTACATCCGCGTAACGCCCCGTCCTCTCGGTGGCAGCACTATCACCATGACTGTGCCAATCGGCCCGAATACGACTGAATCCGAGGTTGCCAAAGTACTTGAACAGGAACTCGCCGACCTTGTTCAACTCTCTCAATGCTGATCACATAGGAAACTTGCCAGTTCCCGAACCCTTTAGGACCACGGGAGATTAGCGATAAGACCTTATTGGTAACTTTGGAGGTTGGCATTCCAGAATCGGGGATTGCGGTAACCTGCCAGACCGTGGAGAACCGTTGAATTATGCGAATCGTTCTGCGGCTGATAGCGGCACTGACACCAGCGGACGACAGGGGGCAGGAGCCAACGCCGGTTTTACCCCATTGGGCTAGAAAAGCCACTGGGAAGATTGTGAAGTTTTCGCGACCGCGATAACGTGCGAGATTGAAGCCATTGCAGGGGACGAGCATGGGGACCGCACAAAATCCGTTGTTGATGGACGTGCCGATGCCCATCCGCACGCCGCGACTCCTACTCCGGCCCAAGCAACCCGGTGATGGTGCTGCTACCGTAGCCGCGGTTTCAGAAACATGGGACGATCTGCATCAGTGGATGCACTGGGCGGAGAAACTGGACGATAACACGATCGAACAACAGGAAGTTCGCAACCGCCTGGTTATGGCCAAGTTCATTCTTCGCGAAGAATTTAACCTGGTGGGCATTGAGGTCGCCAGGGGGCAGCCAGTGATTTGGTGCGGCTTCCATGACATCGACTGGAAGGGCCGCCAATGTGACACGGGTTTCTGGGTACGTAAGAGCGCGCAGGGGCACGGCTTCGCGACAGAATCGACCAATGCATTGCTGCGCTATGCCTTCGGTGCGCTTGGCCTACGTCGGGTCGGCATCACCCATTCTGGCGGCAATGAAGCTAGCCGGCGTGTAGTCGAAAAGCTTGGCTTCGCCCCGGAAGGCGTGCAACGTTTGGCCAACCTACTACCCGGCGGACGCGTCGCGGATAAGTATTGCTATGCGCGCCTCGACCTGGTTGGCCTGCCCTCTCTGGAGGTCCAATGGGGTGTGCCCTAAAGAGCTTTCCCTCCTCCAGAAGGCGGAGGTACTGCTCGGCATGAAACAGGGAGAGACGCCGGTCGAAAAGACAATGGCGAACTTTGGCACCGGGATAAACGGGTGGAATGTCGACTTTCTGGGGACACCAATGGGAGACTAGAACCGCCGCCGGGGTTCCGGTGGCTCCGTAGTTCAGCAACCCTTTATGTCATTGGGATTGAATAATCTGGCGGAGAGAGGGGGATTCGAACCCCCGGTAGAGGTGTTAGCCCCTACAACGGTTTAGCAAACCGCCGCCTTCAGCCACTCGGCCATCTCTCCGGGATTTCCCTGCAGGGATTATATCCCGAAGCTGACTTGCCCGGATTTTCTGTGGACTGTCGCGGGTCAGGTAAGTCGATACAGAGCTGTCCAAATTAGCGAATATACCTCGCTTGGTGTGCAGGTAATCCGTGGAGGTGCGTGGGTCTCAAAGAGAATCGGGTTGGGTTGTAGATCGCTTGTCGGCATTTGCGTGCGGTCTAGTTCACCCAGGACTGACTTCCTGGGGCATTCTCAGCCGTCCCCTTCGACAAGCTCAGGGCAGGCTCTGCGGGACTGGTCGCGATCTGGCCTGGTAGCTGAATTGTCAGCGAGTGCTGTCGAAATCAGCCGAGCGAAAACTAATTTGGACAAGACTGAAGTCGATACAGTCCCGGCTGGCCGGGACCGCAGACGCGGCCCTTTTGGGGGCCACTAGCGATTTCCACCAATTTCGGTGGAAGTCTTGTTGTCTTTGAAGCGATTCGCTGCTTCGACCACCTTGGTGCGCGCGTAGGCCGCGTCGTGCCACCCCTTGACTTCCACACGCTTGCCTTCGAGGTCCTTGTAGATGGCGAAGAAGTGCGTCATCTCTTTGAGCATGTGGGGATAAATCTCCGAGTAGTTCCACACGTCAGCATAGCGGGGATTGTTCTTGCCCACGGCCAGAACCTTCTCATCCGGCACCCCCTGATCGAGCATTTCGAGCAGGCCGATCGGCCTTACCTGCATCACGCAGCCGGGAAAGCTGGGCGCGTCCACCAGCACCAGCACATCCAGCGGATCGCCATCCTCGCTCAGCGTGGAGGGGATGAATCCGTAGTCGCCGGGATAATGCACTGGCGAATAGAGGTTGCGGTCGAGGCGGAAGACGTGCAGCGTCTTGTCGTATTCGTACTTGTTGATGCCTTCGGCGGGAATTTCAATGACCGCGTTAATGACCTCGGGGCTCTTCTCCCCTACCGGCAGTTCAAGATAATTGGGCATGGATTTCTGTCCTCATGAGATCGGCGCTCCCGGGCGATGACGACAGGCAATGACGACAGCTCCGCAGCCGCTTTATCATAACGCAGGTAGAGAGGGTGTATCGCTTAGAAGGAAAGCTTGGCGAGGTGCAAGCCGAGCTGCACGGGCCTGGTCCACAGCAGGGACACAATGGGCTCGTGGTAACCTGCGGCCGCCAGGCGGCGTCGCGCAACTAGGGAATCGGTGGGTCGAACCTAGCTCGGTGATGGCGTTAGAGTATTTCAAGCAGCTTCTCGATCAATTGACGGTATCCCGTGGAGGCAATCACGGCGTCCACGCCATTGCGGAATTGCACCAGGCCAACGCCGCGCTGGTAGTCCATCGAGAGGCTGACGATTCGCTCCAGGGCTGTGGCCCGGGCGTCGTCAAGTGTGACCTCGACGTTTGTAGAAATGTATTCGCGGTGGTTCGTAGCCGGCTGCTTCAATTGAATCCCTCCCCCGAAGAATCAACAAGCAGTCGTCCAGAACCACCGCTTGATCCGTAGCATAGCGGCTCGCGCGCCGCTGGCTACAACTATTGGGTAACAATGGCCGACATAAAGGTACTCGTGAGTGGTAATACCTCAACCCCTCCGCCTCCCAGTCTCCACCACGGTTGACCGCGTTAAATCAATGCTTTAGAAGGCTTCTCCGGTTGCTCTTTTCCGCCCGGGTGCGGACCATCCTGGTGGCGGATACAGCGAAGGGCGAAATGCTTTAGTATCCATTACGGTTTGAAGACGCGGCTCCGGGAGAGCTGTGCGCGCGAAAGAGATGCAAGGAGTCCGTGGATGCCCAAGCCGTCGAAGCAAATCAAGCTACTGAACTGTGTTTTTCTGTGGTTGACACTGGTGCCGTTGGCATCGCATCTGGAGGCAAAGGTGACCAAGTCTGTGTTCGGCGATATGCCGGATGGAACCAAGGTGGAGATTTACACCCTCGAAGAGGGTGCGATTAAGGCGCGCGTCATGACCTATGGCGCGCGGCTGGTGTCCCTCGAGGTACCCGACCGCAGCGGCAAGGTTGCCGACATTGTCCTCGGTTACGAATCCCTGGCGGGCTACACCGCCGACCCCAAGAGCTACTTCGGATCCATCGTCGGGCGCTACGGCAACCGCATCGCCCATGCCACCTTTACCCTGGACGGCAAGCGCTATCAGCTTCCCGCGAATGACGGTGTCAACACCCTGCACGGGGGAATCAAAGGCTTCGACAAGCTGCTATGGCAGGGGAAAGAGATTCCCCATGGGGTCGAGCTCACCTTGGTCAGCAAGGATGGCGATCAGGGCTTTCCGGGTACGTTGACCGCGCGGGTCCGCTACACGCTGGAGGCGCATGCGCTCAAGATCGAGTATTTTGCCACCACCGACAAGGACACGGTTCTGAACCTGACCAATCACAGCTACTTCAACCTTGCCGGCGAAGGGCAAGGAGACATTCTAAGCCACCTGATGATGATTCCCGCCGATCGCTACACTCCCGTCGACTCCGGGCTCATCCCCACTGGAGAGCTGGCCCCGGTCGCGGGAACGCCCCTGGACTTCCGTCACCCAACGGCCATCGGGGCGCGGATCAATGACGATAACGAGCAACTGAAGTTGGCCGGGGGCTATGACCACAACTACGTCCTGAACGGCAAGATGGGCATTATGCAGCAGGCCGCGCGTGTGGTCGAACCCACCACTGGGCGGGTATTAACCGTGGAAACGACCCAACCCGGAGTGCAGTTCTATTCCGGCAATTTTCTCGACGGAACCCTCCATGGGAAGCACGGTCACGTTTACGTCAAGCACTCCGGATTTTGCCTGGAAACCCAGCATTTTCCCGACTCGCCCAACCACCCCAAGTTCCCGACCACCGAGCTCAAGCCGGGCGAAACCTACCATGAGGTAACAGTCTTCAGCTTCTCCACTGCCCCCTAAAACCCTTCCCACCAACAAGGGACGGCGAGGAATGGGGGCCCCGCTTTCCCCCGGCTTACGTTTGAGAATTTTTGCTTAAAAACTCTGGAAGGGGCTTCGCCCCGTCCTTTTCGGCCCACGTACGCTTTGGCGAACGTGGGGCAGCCCGTCATCTGTGGATAGGAAGGGTTGTTGAGAGACCCTTCAGGATTTCATCCCAGAGAATCCAACCCTCAGGGCACCGGCAGCCGGTCCACCCAAAATGCTAACCTCAAGTATTGAAGGCCAGCATGCCGGAAAAAACCCTACTACAGCAGCACTCCACTGAACACAGCCCTGGTCTTTCCAGCGGCAGCCGCTTTGTGCGCGCCTGCCTGCGCCAGCCGGTGGACCAGACGCCGGTGTGGTTCCTTCGTCAAGCCGGCCGCTACATGCCGGAATACCAGGCCGTACGCCGGCACCATTCTCTGTTACAGATCTGCAAGAACCCCGAGCTAGCCGCCGAGGTGACCATCACGGCCGCGGAGAAGCTAGACGTCGACGCCGCCATCATCTTTGCCGACCTGCTATTACCCCTCGAGGGCATGGGCCTCGATTTCGAATTCCTGGCCGGGGAAGGTCCGGTAATCCACCACCCTGTGCGCACCGCCGCCGATGTGGAGAACCTGCGCATCGATCGCGCGCACGAGCTTGGCTACGTGGCCGAGGCCATAGGCAAGGTCGTGGCCCACTTCCAGGATCGCATTGGCATCGTCGGATTCTGCGGAGCCCCCTTCACCCTGGCCAGCTACATGATTGAGGGCGGCGGGTCGCGCAATTACATCTTCACCAAGACGCTCATGTACCGGGAGCCATCCGTCTGGCAACTCCTGCTGGAGAAGCTAGCTTCCGTGCTGGCCGAGTACGCGGCCCAGCAGGTGGAAGCGGGAGCTGACGTCATCCAGATCTTCGATAGCTGGGCCGGCGCTCTCAGCCCGGCCGATTACCGCGATTTCGTCTTGCCGGTGACCACCCGGTTAGTGCGTAAGGTGCAGGCGCTGGGCGTGCCCGTCATCTACTTCGGCGTGGACACCGCGACCCTTCTGCCCGCCATGCGCGAGACCGGCGCCGACGTGATCGGCCTCGACTGGCGGGTGCCCCTGGACCAGGGCTGGTCCGCCCTAGGCCACGCGGTCGCCGTGCAAGGCAACCTTGACCCCATCACGCTCTTTGCCGGCGAAGATCTGCTCCGCGAACGCGTGCGTCAGATACTCGCCCAGGCCGGCGGCCGTCCCGGACACATCTTCAATCTGGGGCACGGCATAGTTCCGGGCACTCCGGTCGAAAATGTGCAGCGGGTAGTGCAGTATGTGCGCGAGTTCAGCGCCGTCCCCAGCCCAACGACTGGAGGCCCTTCCCATGTCTGACATGGCACTTCAGCGCCGCGCAGTTCTGTTGCTCGCCCATGGAACCCCCCAGTCGCTCGACCAGATTCCTGAGTACCTGCGCAACATCACCAGCGGGCGGCCCATGCCCGAATCGGTGGTTGAGGAGATTCGTCACCGTTACAGTCTCATTGGATCGAGCCCGCTGACCGAGCTCACCATGGAGCAGGGGCGCTTGCTCTCGGATGCGCTCAACCTCCCGGTCTATGTAGGCATGCGCAACTGGAAGCCGTACATCGCCGACGTGGTGCGCCAGATGCGTGAGGACGGCATCACCTCGGCGGTTGCCATCTGTCTTGCACCCCAGAACTCCCGCACCAGCGTGGGACTCTATCGCCGCGCCGCTTTTGCCGAGGCTGGGGGCGCCATCGAGATGGACTTCATCGACGGCTGGGCCGACCATCCCCTACTCGCGCAGGCCTTTGCTCAACGCCTGCAGCCGGTGTGGCAAAGCCTCTCGGCCCGCATTGGTTCCATGGCGCCGGTGCTCTTTACCGCGCACAGCGTCCCCTGCAGAACCATTCAGGTGCAACCAGCCGCCGCTGGGCAGCCCGACCTTGGCCCCGACCCATATCCAGTGGAAGCCAAGCGTACTGCAGCCAATGTCGCCGCGCTGCTCGCCCCATTCGGCCTCACGGACGCCGACTGGTTTTTCGCCTTCCAGAGCCAGGGCATGTCGGGCGCTACCTGGATCGGTCCCACGGTAGAGGACACGCTCACTGCCCTTCGCCAGGAGGGCCATTCGGCGGTCGTGATTCAGCCCATCGGCTTTCTCTGCGACCACGTCGAGATCCTCTACGACATCGATATCGGCTTCCGCGACTTCGCGGCCGGCATTGGCCTTGAGGTGGTGCGCCCGCAGTCGCTCAACGACTCTCCTCTGCTGACGGCGGCGCTCGAGGACCTGGCCCGCCAAGGCTTCGCTCGCCTCGCTACGCAGCCTCTCCCCGCATCCGTCGCCGCCTTATGAGGAGTACTGCAGCTCCACCCAAACGCATTGCCATTGCGGGGGGTGGGATCAGCGGTTTGGCCACTGCCTATCAACTTGCCTGCGATGGAGTGGGGTTCACTCTTTTTGAAGCCTCAGATCGGCTGGGCGGCATCGTCGAGACGGTTCGCAGCGAGGGTTTTGTCATCGAGTGCGGACCCGACTCCTGGGTCACAGAAAAGCCGTGGGCCCGCGAATTGGCAGTGGAGCTGGGCCTCGAAGAGCAGATCATCGCCTCCAACGATCAATGGCGGCGCACCTATGTGCAGCAGGGCGCTGACCGTTTAACCCAGCTCGTTCCCATCCCTGACGGCATGCGCATGATGATTCCGTCGAAGTGGGGTCCGCTGCTGGAGTCGCCGCTATTCAGCTGGCAGGCCCGGCTTGCCTATCTGCGGGAGCCAAAACGCGCTGCCGAGCTCAAAGCATCTGCTCCCGGTCGTGACGAGTCCGTAGCCGACTTTGTGCGCCGCCACTTCGGAGAAGAAGTGGCCCGCACCATAGCCGGTCCGCTGCTGTCTGCCGTCTTCGGGGGCGATATCGCGCAGCTCAGCGTGCGCGCTGTCATGCCTGCCTTCGTCCGCATGGAAGCGGAGGAGGGCAGCCTTATCCAGGCTCTGCAGCGCCGAGCGCCGCAATCCCCTCAAGCCATCTTCACCACGCTCGCCCATGGGCTGGAGACGTTGATCGAGCGCATGGTTTCGAGGTTGCCATCCGCTTCTTTGCGGTTACGACAGCCAGTGCTACGGATCGAGACCGATCGCGGGAGCTGGCGGCTGGTGACCGCCGGCGGCGAGGATCGTTTTGATGCGGTCGTGTTGGCCACCCCACCGCACGTGACCCGATCGCTGCTGCAACCGCTCGAAAATGGCGCGCGCATGGCCAGCTTGCTCCCGCAACAGGCCACCTCCGCCATCGTGGTGGCGCTTTCCTTCACGCTCGCGCAAGCGGCGCGCCTGCGCATCCCGCGCGGTTTCGGCTTTGTGGTTCCCCAGGCTGTCGGCGGCGAAAAGGGCCACTCGCACCAGTTGCTGGCCTGCACTTTCGTGCATCAGAAATTTCCCGGCCGCGCCCCCGAGGGAGCAGTGCTGCTGCGGGCCTTCTTCGGCGGTCACTCCGCCGATTCGCTGCTGGGCGAAACGGACGAGAAGCTTGTCGAGCGCGCACGCTTACAACTCGGCCGCGTCCTTGGCCCCTTGCCGGAAGCCTCGGAAACGGTGGTGCGCCGCTGGCCCCACTCGATGCCGCAATACGCCGTCGGCCACCTGGACCGCATGGCTGCGCTCGAATCGCTGCTGACTACAATGCCCGGTCTTTATCTGGTGGGCAGCCCCTATCACGGAGTGGGATTGCCCGATCTTATCCGTCAGGGTCGTGCCATAGCCCGTGTACTCGCGGGGCAAACTCACCCCGCCTTGTCGAGCTGAGCTGCGAACATACTTGCACAAATTAGCTTTCTCGATCAGCTGATTTGGACAGCACTCGCTGAAAACAGATCCGCTATCCAGGCGTAACGCGATCAGTCCCGAAGGGACGGCTGAGAGTAGCCCAGGACGTACCCGGATTTCCGGTGCAGGTTGGTGGAACCAAGGAACCTCGTGCGGCTTTCTCGGAAAGCCGCATACGCGGACCTGTCTAGCGCAGCGTGCTGGAAATCCGGGGTAGTCCTGGGTAGGCATGAGAGCCAGGACCAGTCCCGCAGGGACGGCTGAGAATGCCCCAGGACGTTAGTCCCGGGTGAACCTGGACCGCACGTGAATGCGGACAGGGAGCATCAGAGCCAACCCGATTCTCTTTGATATCAACCCGGTTGCATGCAATCAACGGATTACCTGCACACAAAGCCCGACCATTCCGCTAATTTGGACAGCTCTGACCTACGAACGTCCCAATCTGCCACATCGAGTAAATCGAAAACCGTGTGCTTTCACTTTGGTAGGAGCAAAAAGAAACGCGGCAATTCCATCCTGCTGGAATCGGTTGACATGGCGCCGTAGCACGATGGTCTTAGTTGTGAAAAATTAAGATAGCGTTGTTACAGCAGTTTCGCAATTGGTGTAGATCGAACCCGGATTTCCTGTAGATGTTGTTGGAACTACCGAGCTGCATGCGACTTTCCGCGAAGAAAGTCGCACATCATTGTTCTCGGCCAGTGCCGCGCTGCAGGAAATCCGGGAAGTGACAGGTCTTTTCGTGGTTTTCCCAAGGAAAACCACACCTCGCGACCTTTACCAAGCCACAGTAATTGCGAAACTGCTTTAGCTTGCACTATGTCAGGAGCTAACTCCACTCCTTACCGACCTTGCATCTCTCCAATAAGACCAGAATGATTAAGCCGAACCAGAAAGTCGTCATCGTTGGGGCCGGTCCGGGTGGCTTGGCCGCCGCTATTTTGCTGGCCAGGTCCGGTGTCGACGTCACCGTAGTGGAACGGCGAGACGTCGTCGGCGGCCGCACCTCCACCATGGAGAGGAATGGTTTCAAATTCGATACCGGGCCAACCTTCTTTCTCTACCCCAGGGTTCTGCGCGAGATCTTCTCCGCCGCCGGCAGAAACCTCGATGAAGAGGTTCCCATGTACCGGCTGGATCCCCATTACCGCCTGGTCTTCGGCGCCGGCGGAGAGTTGCTGGCTACGCCGGACGTGCAACGCATGGAGCGGGCGATCGCCCAACTCAGCCCGGACGACGCCCGCGGCTTCCACCGCTTCTTCTGCGACAACCGCAATAAGCTGGAAAAATTTACGCCTTTTCTGGAGTCGCCCTTCGAGAGCTGGAGAGACCTGGCCAAGCTTGACATGCTCAAACTCCTCCCGCTGCTGCGTCCCTGGCGCTCGCTTGATTCCGACCTGCAAAGCTACTTCAAAGACGAGCGTATTCGTCTCGGTTTCAGCTTCCAATCCAAGTATCTTGGGATGTCGCCGTTCACCTGCCCCAGCTTATTCAGCATTCTCTCCTTCCTGGAGTATGAACACGGAGTCTTTCATCCCGTGGGCGGTTGCGGCGCGGTCACCAAAACCATGGCACGTATCGCCGAAGATCTAGGCGCTCGTGTCCTGCTCAACGAGCCGGTAGAAGAAATGATTTTCTCCGGTCGGAAGTGTACCGCGGTGCGCACCGCCAACCGCATGCTCGCCGCCGATGCCGTGGTGGTCAATGCGGACTTTGCCCAGGCCATGCAGCGTCTGGTGCCGGACAGCATTCGCCGCCGTTGGACTGACAGCAGAATTGAGAAGAAGCGCTTCTCCTGCTCCACCTTCATGCTCTATCTGGGCATTGACGGACGGTATGACGAGGTCTCCCATCACACCATCTACTTGACCAAGGACTACCGCCAGAACCTGCGCGATATAGAAGAGTTGCATCAGCTCTCGGACGATCCTTCCTTCTATGTGCAGAATGCCTGCGTCACTGACCCCTCTCTGGCGCCGAAGAAAATGAGCACGCTCTATGTCCTGCTGCCGGTGACGCACGAGCATCGCAATGTCAACTGGAACGCGGAAAAGGCGCGCTTTCGGTCCCTAGCCCTGCAGCAGATGGAAAAGATCGGCATTAAGGATGTGGAGCGACGCATTCGCTTCGAGAAGGTGGTCACGCCGGCCGATTGGCGTTCGGAATTCGCGTTGCACAAAGGCTCTACCTTCAGCATGGCGCACAATCTAAGGCAAATGCTCCATTTGCGGCCGCACAACCGCTTTGAAGACCTGGACCGAGTTTACCTGGTTGGGGGCGGCACTCATCCCGGCAGCGGGTTGCCGGTGATCTTCGAGTCGGCCCGCATCACCGCCCGGCTGCTGCTCGAAGACCTGAAGGTTGAACCCCAGTGGGACGCCACTCCGGCGCTGGCCGAGGCTGCCATGTACGAAGCTGCGTCGTGACATGGCTGCAGGGTGCACAATCAACAGTATGCCGCTGAAGATACAGCGAAGCCCCGTTGCTGACCAGCCGTCGCTGCCCCAGTCCACTGCGCTCGGCCACGCGCGCGCAGCGCAGCGCAGGTGGGCACAAACGACCCTGCCAGCGCGTCTGGCCATTCTGCGCCGGGCGCGGCACCGCATCGCGGCGACGGCCGTCCAAATCGCCGCACGCCCCCAGTGTGCCCCGACGATCTGCCGGCCAGCCCGGCGCGCTGCATCGTACCGTGGCTGATACGTTAGTCTCGGAGGTGCTCCCGCTGGCCGAGGCCTGCCGCTTTTTAGAACGAGAGGCGCGCTGGATTCTCGCCGCTCAGCGGCTCAGCACGCACACTCGACCATTCTGGCTTCGCCGGGTCACTGCGGAGACCCGCCGCGAGCCGCTCGGCGTGGTGCTCATCATCGCTCCAGCGAACTATCCGCTGTTTCTCCCCGGTGTCCAGGCATTGCAGGCGTTGGCGGCCGGCAACGCCGTTCTGTGGAAGCCCGCGGCCGGCGGCACGGCTGCGGCGGAGGCACTGCGTGATGTCCTGGTAGGCTGCGGCCTCGACCCCGCTTTGCTGCAACTGCTGGAGGAATCTCCCCAGGCGGCCGAGGATGCCATCGCTGCCGGCGTGGACAAGGTCTTTCTCACCGGCTCCTCTGCCACCGGCACCGCCGTTCTTAGTCAATTGGCGGCGCATCGGACGCCCGCCGTCATGGAGCTCTCCGGCTGCGATGCGGTCTTCGTGCTGCCCGGCGCCGCAGTGGATCGTGTGGCCGCGGCGCTGGCCTTCGGGCTGCGGCTCAACGGCTCCGCCACCTGCATGGCGCCGCGTCGTCTTTTCCTGGTGGGCGACCATCCTGGCCTGGTGCCGACCATGCTTGATGCGTTCAAGGCTCTCCCTGCCGTCGCGCTGTCTGCCCGCACCCAGGCGCAGCTTGCAGACCTGCTCGAAGACGCCCAGCGTCTGGGTGGCTCGCTGCTGATGGATGGGTCGGTCGAAGAACTTCGCTTCGCCGTGATCAGCAGGGCAACGCCGGAGATGCGCATTGCGCAGAGCGATATCTTCGCGCCGGTTCTTTCTATCTTCGATGTGCCAGACACAGACGCTGCGATCGCCGCGCACGCGCCCTGTCCTTACGCGCTCACCGCAGCTATCTTTGGGCCGGAAAGCCAGGCGCAGGCGCTGGCTTCGCGGCTCCCGGTCGGCACCGTACTGATCAACGACCTGATCGTCGCCACCGCCGATCCGCGGCTAAGCTTCGGCGGGCGCAAAGCAAGCGGCTTTGGCGTCACCCGTGGCCGCGAAGGTTTGCTCGAAATGACAGCGCTCAAGACGGTCGTTTCGCAGCACAGCCGCGATCTGCGCGCTTATCGCCCCACGACGCCGGAGCATGAGCCGTTCTTTGCCGCTTACCTCGAGGCTGTTCACAGCGGCAGCTGGCGTGCGCGTTGGCATGGACTGCGCCGTCTCTTCCGTGTTGCATCCAAGCTCGATTGAGGAGAAACCCACCATGCGTGTTGCCGTGATCGGTTCAGGATTAGGAGGACTTTCCGCGGCTTGTACCCTGGCCGCGCGCGGCTACCAGGTCGAGGTCTTCGAGAAGAACCCATGGTTGGGCGGCAAGGCTGCAGTGCTGGAGGAGCAGGGTTTTCGCTTCGATATGGGCCCCACGATTTTGATTCAGCCCTCGGTGCTGCGGCGTATCTTCTGCGAGGCCGGGCGCAGCATGAACGACTATCTCGACATGGTCCGTCTCGATCCGCAATGGCGCTGCTTCTTCGATGACGGCGCGGTTCTGGATCTGAAAGACGACGTTCGCGAGATGGCCGCATCGCTCGAGGGCAGGGAACCGGGGCTGGGCGCGCGCTTTATTGCGTTCATGGAGCTCTCCGAAAGATTGCACACCATCTCCGACAAGTTTTTCTTTTGGAAGTCGGTGGGCTCGATGCGCGACACTTTCGATATTGGTGGCAGCTTCCAGCTCTCCGTGCTCAAGGATGTTCTGAGCATGCGCCTGGGACAATGCGTCTCCGGAACCATTCGCGAATTCATCAAGGATCCGCGCGTGGCCCAGATGCTCGATCATTATGTGCAGTACGTGGGCTCCTCGCCGGATAACTCCCCTGCCATCCTTTGCTCCATCGGTCACATGCAGGCTGAACAGGGCATCTGGTATCCGAAGGGAGGCACCCGCGCTGTGCCCCAGGCGCTGGTTCGCCTGGGCAGTGAGTTGGGTGTGCGCTATCACACCTCGATCGAGATCAGCCGCCTGCTCGCCGAGAGCGGCGCGATCATTGGGCTGGAGACAAGCAACGGGGAGCAGCATCGCTTCGACGCCGTGGTCTCGAATGAAGACGCGGTGCGCACTTATCGCGAGCTGCTGGGCGGCGCTGTTGCCGATCGCTTCGACAAGCGCAGAGAATACGAACCTGCTTGTTCCGGTGTCGTGCTTTACCTCGGCCTCAAGCAGCGCTACGAGCATTTGGCGCATCATGACTTTGTTTTTTCCCGTGATCCGCACGAGGAGTTTCACCACATCTACGATCTCGCCGATCCAGCGCCCGACCCGACCTGCTATCTCGCCTCCACTTCGATCACCGACCCGACTACCGCGCCTACGGGAGGAGATGCGCTCTACGTGCTTGTGCATACTCCGTTTCTGCGCCCTAAGCATGACTGGTCCAAGATGTTTCCCGGTTATCGCCGGGTGATTCTCAACAAGCTCAAGCGCACCGCCGGCCTGGCCGATATTGAAGAGCGCATCGTCTTTGAGCGCGCACTCACGCCGGTCGATATTCACAATCGATACAAAGTGCTGAATGGAGCGATTTACGGTATTTCCAGCCACGGCCGTTGGAATGGCGCCTTCAAGCCGGCCAACGCCAGTCCTGACCTGGAGGGCCTCTACCTGGCAGGAGGGGCAGCCCATCCCGGACCCGGCATGCCGATGGTGATGATGAGTGGTTGGATCGCCGCTGACACGCTCGATCAACACTATCGTGGAGCAGAGGCCGCCGTCTCTGCGCGCAAGCAGGCCGAGCAACTTCTGGCTCATGCGTAAAAAGGGCTCAATCGGAGATTTCTCGGTACCATCGAGGGGGCACCCACTGATCGGATGCCAGGAAAGAGTTTCAGGAGAAAACAGCGTGGCGAGGCACGATGAAAGCCCGGCTGGAAGGTCTGCTTTGGTCCCTCCGTCGCGTCCCATGCTGGCATTCTTTGCCGGTTATCTGCGCTGGTATATCTGCCGCCACTCTCATGCGATGCGCCTGGCAAATGGCGACCGCTTTCCCAGTGCGACCGGCCCACTGATCGTCTATGCCAATCATGCTTCGTGGTGGGATCCGCTCTCGCTCATCGTGATCTCGCGCTACTTTCTCCCCCACGCCTGTCACTACGGGCCCATGGACGCCGCAGCGTTGAAGCACTACGGAATGTTCCGCAAGCTCGGCATGTTTCCCGTCGAAAGCGGGACCCCCCGCGGAGCGGCCCAGTTCCTCCGCGCCGCCCGCGAGATCCTCTCTACGCCGAACTCCGTCCTCTGGGTCACTCCTGAGGGACGCTTTACCGACATGCGCACCCGGCCCGCAGTCTTCCGCCCCGGCCTGGCGGCGCTGGTGGCTCGGACCGGCGCCTGCACCCTGGTGCCCCTGGCTCTTGAGTACACCTTTTGGGACGAGCGCCTGCCGGAGATACTCATCTCCTGCGGCGGGGCGATCAAGATTGCCGACGGGCAGTCGCATACCGCCGCGGAGTGGGGCGAGCAGTTGGCTGCCGGCTTGGCCGCCGCCCAGGACGAGCTCGCTGCGCTATCCAAACTGCGTGATCCCGCGCTTTTTACCACTGTCCTTTCTGGCAGGGTTGGCATTGGGGCAGTCTATGATGCTTGGAAGAGGCTCCTCGCACTGCTGAGTAGGCGCGCGTATCAGGGGAGCCACGGGAGCATCCGCCGCCTATGAGTAACCCATGGCTCGTTGGACTCGCCTTCTGTTGCGCGATTGTGCCCGCCGCGCTCTGGGTGTGGAACATGCTGCTCTATCGCGAGCCGGAGGCCGGCAGCTGTGCGGAAATGGGACACTGCGTTCTGCCGGATCCCGTCTCGGTGCTCATCCCTGCCCGCAATGAAGAACGCGTCATAGCCGCATCGCTTGCCAGCCTGCTCGCATCGCGCGGAGTCCAGATCGAGATTATTGTGCTCGATGATTCCTCGACCGATCGCACGGCGGAGATCGTACTCAGCTTCGCCGCCCGGGATCCGCGGGTGCGCCTCGAATCCTCGCCTCCGCTGCCGGGGGGCTGGAATGGCAAACAACACGCCTGCCACGCGCTCGCGGGCATGGCCCGCTCCAACATCCTCTGCTTCCTCGACGCCGATGTGCGTCTTGCTCCCGATGCTCTGGCCCGCATGTCGGCATTTCTGGGGCGTTCCGGCTCTGAGCTGGTCAGCGGCTTTCCCCGGCAGGAGACGGAGACTCCGCTGGAGTGGCTATTGCTGCCGCTGATTCACTTCGTGCTGCTTTCCTATCTGCCGCTGGCGGGCATGCGCGCCTTGTCTGCGCCCGGCTTCGCGGCCGGCTGCGGTCAGTTCCTCATGGTGCGCCGCGATGCCTACCGCAAGACCGGCGGCCACGCGCAGATCCGCGCTACGATGCATGACGGGCTACTGCTGCCGCAGCTCTTTCGCCGTCACGGCCTGCGCACCGATATTGCCGACCTGACCCATCTTGCCACTTGCCGCATGTACCACAATGCATCTGAGGTTTGGCAGGGGCTGGCCAAGAATGCCACCGAAGGGATGGCTTCCCCTGCGCGTATCCTGCCTTTTACTTTCCTGCTCTTCTGCGGTCAGATTCTTCCTTTTCTCCTGGCCCTTTCGCTGCTCTTCCACGGCACGCTCCACGGCCCGCCGGGACAGGCGGGACAGGTCGTTCCGCGGCTGTACAGCAGCCTTGGAGAGTCGCTCATACTGGCCGCCCTGGCAGCGTCTTTTGTGCCCCGCCTGCTTTCCGTCTGGAAATACCGCCAACCCCTGCTCAGCGCCTACCTGCATCCGCTGGGCGTCGCGGTACTGCTCACGATTCAGTGGTATGCCCTGCTGCGCAAGATTGCGGGCCAACAAGTCACCTGGAAAGAGCGCGCGTACCGCGTGGGGTAAGACTTCGCGGGCAACCGTTCCTCCGTCGGTCGGCACGGACCGGATTAGCTCCCCCGTGCATTCGCTTGTCTCCGAAAGTGAAACTGCAGGTCCCTCACCTACGCTGCGCTCCGCTCGGGATGACAAAGTGTAAGGTTGCGCATCCATGATGCCTTTGCGAGGAGGGAGTCCAAAATCTTCCACGCTGAGCAGAGAAAAACTTTGAACATCCATCTTCGTAAAAGCATCATGGATGCGCTACCTTACACTTTGTCATCCCGAGCGAAGCCGAGGGACCTGCAGTGTCCGCGATGTCGACTTCGAAGCCGAATCTTGGACCTAAACAAATTTGTTATCCCGCCTGCCCCGGCGCGCCGTGGGACCGGAGCGTACCCGGATTTCCTGCCACGCTGCGCTGGACATCGCCGCGTGTGCGGCTTTCCGTAAAGAAAGCCGCATGAAGTTTGCCAGCGCCACCAACCTCGACAGGAAATCCGGGGTAGCGCAGTGACCTGCGGTTTCTCTATTTCCCAACGAACGATGGGTGCCCCATTCAAGCCTGGTTTTGCCTGCCCCGGCATGCCGTGGGGCTTGAGTGGGATACCATAGCCCTCAACGTGAAATGCTCTTCCTCACTCGCCGCTCTTAAGAGGCTTGCGAGCGAAGTAGTAGAGCGAGCCCGCCAGCAGTACAAACATCAACACCGACACCCAATCGTGATGCAGGGGATTGGTGGCTGGCAGGAGCAGCACGTCCTCCTTGCCTGCAGCGGTTTCATACAGCTTCAGCGCGACGCCCATTAGCCCCACGATGCCGCCGGCTGCGATCAGTCCGCTGGCATAGAGCGAGCCTGGGCTGATCTCGCTTTCGCTTTCGATCGTATCCCCACGTGCCTTATCCACTGCGCGATCGATCATCCAGCGCACGATGCCACCGGTGAAGATGGCGAGCGTGGTTGCGATGGACAGATACGAGCCCACCGCGAAGGACAAGGAACGAATCCCCAGCAGCTCCACCGCAATGACCAGGAAGACGCCCAGCAGCACCAGCCCCCACGGCAGCTTGCGGCCCAGGATTCCGTTAACCACCGTGGCCATCAGTCGCGCTTGCGGCGCGGCGGCCTTTTCGCTTCCAATTCCCTGGATCCACTGCACCTCAATCTGCTGTGTCTGCGGATTGTAGAGATACTTCCCGTCAGCCAGCTCAGGCGAATTGAGCGCGTTCAGCAAGACATAGCCATTGCCTGGACGGGTGTCGATGGTCTTATCGCTTTGAATTACGCGGATCTGCGCCTGGTGAAAGTGCTGCTCCTCGATCTGCACCCCGCTGTGAGCAACGGCCATATTCCACGGCCTTGCGGTTTGGCGGAACTCCGCCAGCCCCTGATTCATCAACTGCAACGTCGCTCCAATGGCCAGCGTGGAAACGCAGGCGCCGACCACCAAGGCGATCTGCTGCTTGCGCGGAGTTGAGCCGATCAGGTAGCCGGTCTTGAGATCCTGCGAAGTATCGCCCGCATTCGCGGCCGCGATGCAGACCACGCCGCCGATGGTGATGGCCAGGGCGCCGAAGGCCGGCGCCGTCCATCCGTTTACCAAAAAGATCGCGGAGGTTGCCATGAGAGTGGCGATTGTCATGCCCGAGACAGGATTCGATGAGCTGCCAATCAAGCCCACGATGCGGGAGGAGACGGTGACGAAAAGAAAACCGAAGATCGCTACCAGCACCGCGGCTGCGAGGTTCGCGAGCCAGCTCACCTGCGCTCCCGGCACCGGCTTGAAGGTCAGGAAGAAAAACATCATCAACACCAGAACGATGGATCCGCCAACCACTACGCTAAAGGGCAGATCGTCTTCCGTGCGCAGCGGCGCGCTCTTCACGCCACCACCCGGGCGCAGGTTTCCGGCAGCAGCGCGCAAGGCGCCAAAGATCGTCGGCATGGTCTTGATCAGCGTGATGAGCCCGGACGCTGCGACCGCGCCGGCGCCCATGGGGCGGATGTAGGAAGCCCAGAGATCGCTGGGGGACATCTGCGCGATCGGCTTGGTTCCGGGATAGATGGCTTGCGGGAAATGGGAGCCAAAAAAGTATATGGCGGGCATGAGAACCAGCCAGGAGAAGATGCCTCCGGAAAAAAGCAACCCGGCAACCCTGGGCCCGATGATGTAGCCCACGCCGAGGTATTCAGGCGTGACATCGGCGCGGATCGCGGAACCCTTCAGCCACTGTGGCTGATAGTCGGGAGTGCCCGGCCAGGCGCCGAAGAGATTCTCATTCTGGAATAAGGTGTAGATTCCGCCTAAGCCGAGGCCGAGAAAGACCCGCCCAGCGAAGGAGCCGCCGCGCTCACCCGCCAGCAGGACATCGGCGCAGGCTGTGCCTTCGGGGTAGGTGAGCCGTCCGTGCTCCTCGACAATCAATTGTCGCCGTAACGGGATCATAAAGAGCACGCCCAACAGGCCGCCCAGCAGAGCCAATATAAATATGCGCGAGTACTGAAGGTTAAAGCCGAGAAAGATCAACGCCGGCAGGGTGAAGATCACGCCGGAGGCAATGGACTGACCGGAATTGCCGGTGGTCTGCACGATGTTGTTTTCCAGGATCGAGGCGCGCCCGAATGCCCGGAGTACGCTGATCGAAAGCACCGAGATGGGGATCGACGCCCCCACCGTCAAACCCGCGCGCAGGCCCACATAGACGGTCACCGCGCCGAAGAGGAGTCCAAAGATGCACCCCAGCACCAGCGCGCGGGGGGTTAGTTCAGGGCGTGTCTCAGTAGCGGAGACGAAGGGTTGAAAAGCTGGTGGGGTTGCCGGCACTCAGTTCTCCTCAGAGGAACCCGGATTTCCTGTACGAGGCCCCATCCAGCAGCCGCATGAAGTTCGTTGGTCTCGCCGAGCCACAGGAAATCCGGGAATGCAAACAACTGTATCTCGACTGGACGGAATCCGCTCTAATCTAACCTATGACCCTCCGCAAGCTGCTCGCCTACGGCGCTATCTACTTCCTATGGGGTGCATCGTTTCTGGCCATTCGGCAGGTGGTTGCGGTGACGCCACCCTTCTTTGCGGCATGCTTTCGTTTCCTGTGCGCCGGCGCAATTCTTTATGGTTACAGCCGCTGGCGCGGGATGCAGCAGCCCAACAGGCGGCAGTGGGTGGGAACCGCGATACTTGGCCTAGTCATGTTTGCCGGCGACTACGGCTGTCTTTTCTGGGCGGAGAAGGAAGTGCCTTCGGGCCTGGCTGCGGTCATCGCCGCAACCATTCCTGTCTGGGTCCTTCTGGCGGAGTGGTGGTTTTCCGGTGGGCAGCGGCCGAATGCAAAGGCACTGGCCGGCATCGTGCTGGGCATTTCGGGGGTCATAGTGCTCATGATTCCCACGGGTTTTCATCACAGTAGCTTCAGCACATCGGCATTGGTTCTGCTGCTGGGGTGCTTCTTCTGGGCCGGGGGCACGATCGCCAGCCGCCATCTCGATCTGCCGCGGCAACTCAGCATGAGCTCGGGACTGCAGATGCTTTGGGGAGGTACCTTCCTCTTTCTGATTTCAGCGGGGACTGGGGAGCTGGGTGCGCTGCCGCGTCTCTCCCGGCAATGGAATTGGCAGCTTGCGTTCTCCATGGGTTATCTCATCCTCTTTGCGTCCATCATTGCCTTCAGCGCTTATGTATGGCTCATTAAGCAGGATCCCGTGACCCGGGTGGCCAGCTATGCCTACGTCAACCCCCTGGTTGCTCTGCTGCTCGGGTCATGGCTGGCGCAGGAGCGGCCCACGCCGTTGCAGTACGTGGGAGCCGCCCTGGTGGTGGCCGGCGTGGCTTCCACCATCGCCGGGAAGCGTGTTGCGCCGCGTGAACCTGCGCGGAAGGCCGCGTAAACATAGTCTGGCGCTCCGCCTTGACTTGCCCGTATACTCTAGCCATCGGCGGCAGGGCGCTGCGAGCCTCGCCGGCCGGCTGTGAGGTGCGTCTTTCCTGGTCAGAGTATCTCCCTGACTCTCGACGTCCCGCTGGCGCAAACTTCGGTTTGGCGGGCTGTTGTGCGTGTGCTGCGAAGTCCCGCGGACAGCCTGTCCTGTGCATTGTTTCCCTGCTCCTGTGTGCTTTGTAGCCGTTCCCTCCTGCGTCTTACCCGCGTCCCGATCTGCGATTTCTGCTGTGCGCAACTCCCTCCACAAACAGGCACCCTCTGCGCTTGCTGTGGGGAGGATCTGGGCATTGCGAACCTTTCCACTGCGCTGGGCAGTGACGACTCTGATTCCCAGGCCCTCTGCCAACCCTGCCGCTTAGCCGCTCCTGCTTTTGTGAAAGCAGTGGCCTACGGGGCCTACCATGGCGAGCTTCGCTCGCTGGTTCATCTGCTCAAGTACGAGGGTATGCAGCCAGTTGCCCGGCGGCTGGGTAGGCTGCTGGCGGAGAGCCTGGAAACTGTTGTCTCGTCCGCGGACACGCCAAGGCAGATGCTGGTTATCCCGGTGCCCATGCACCCGGTCAAGCAGCGCCAACGCGGCTTCAACCATGCTGAGTTGCTAGCCCGCGCGGCCATGGCGGAGATGCGCCGCCGCCATCCTCAACTTGGATTGCATCTGGAAACCAGCTTGCTGAAACGAGTGCGCGTTACTGTGAGTCAGGCGGGCCTGACTACCCACCAGCGCCGGCAGAATCTGCGTGGCGCTTTTTTTGCGCCTCTCCCTGGCCGGCTGGCTGGACGGGACGTTTTGCTGGTCGATGACATATACACTACGGGGGCCACGGCCCGGGCGTGCAGCCGGGTGTTGATGAATGCCGGCGCGGCCTCGGTTCGGGTGGCGACGGTTGCCCGTGCGCAGCGCGAGGGAGTCGCTTCCTGGGACACTGGTTTTTTGCGAGCTGGTTTCCAGCAGGCCGCCAGGTAAGGTTTGGAAGGTACGTAACGGAGGATCAAGATGTCTTTGGGTAAAGCCATGATCCACGCACGCAAGCCGAAAGCCAATGCGCAGGGCCGTGCGCTGCCGAAGGAACCGGTTGAGCCGCATGAGGGGTGGCCGGGTCAACGGGTTTCCTCTGCCTACACCATGCAAAAGCCGGTGCTGGTGCTGAATGCATCGTACGAACCGATTAATATCTGCGGTGCTCGCCGGGCGCTGATCCTGGTGCTCAAGGGCGTGGCCAAGACGGAAGAGGAGCAGGGCGCGATTTTGCATGCCGCGTTGTTGCGCATTCCCATGCCTTCGGTCATTCGCCTGCTGGAATATCGCCGCATTCCTCACCAGACGCGCGCCCTCTCGCGCAAGAACATCCTGCTGCGCGATCGCAATAGCTGCCAATACTGCGGAGTAGTTCTGCCTGCGGGAGAGCTCACGCTGGATCATGTTATGCCTCGTTCGCGCGGCGGGCTTTCCACCTGGGAGAACCTGGTCGCCTGCTGCCATTCCTGCAATCGCAGGAAAGGCAATCATCTGCTTAGCGAGCTCAGCGACATCAAGCTGATGCGTGAGCCTCGGCCTTTCTCGTTGCATACCAGCCGTCACATCATGCGCATGATTGGCCACTCGGATCATAAGTGGCGTAAGTACCTCTACTACTGAGAGCCGATTAAAAGTCATTCCGGCGAACGAAACCTCAGCGCCGAAAACTTACTTTGCTGATGTCCGCGCTAAACAGGCTGCGTGAGAACTTCAATGACAAACTCAGTCCCGCAGAGCCTGCCCTGAGCTCGTCGAAGGGGACGGCTGAAAGTAGCCCAGGACGCCAGTCCTGGGTTAGCAATAGCCAACGAGCAGTCCCGCAGAGCCTGCCCTGAGCTCGTCGAAGGGGACGGCTGAGAATATCCCAGGACATGGTCCCATAAGCGCTAACTTTAGGATGTTTTTCGTCAAAACTCCCACGAAGTCGTCATCCTGAGCGGAGCGCCTCACGGATTTATCGCGTGACAGAGCGCTTGGTGGCGCGGAGTCGAAGGACCCCGGCGGCGCTTATCTTACCCATGTTGCTCGGAGCTTTTCGACCACCGAAGCCCCGAGAACAGGATCTGCTGCGGTATGCACTTGATGGTTACGGGTAGATCTTTTCATGCACTGTAATCATCTTCCATCCCCAGGTCTGTGCAAGGCCGGACCTAGCAAGATGCTAGCAAGTTCTTGGTTCCCGGCCCCAGGGAAAGACCGTGGGGGGTCCGCCCGGTGCGGGCTTCGGCGGTTGAAAAGCTCCGAGCGGCAGGGGTAAGATGAGCACCCTCGGGGTCCTTCGACTCCGCGCCACCAAGCGCTCTGTCACGCAATAAATCTGTGAGGCACTCCGCTCAGGATGACGATTTTGCGGCGAGTTAGAGATGCTAAAAACCAGCATGTTCTCCGATTTCTATTGTCTGCCAAACAAGTTAGCGCTTATGGGACATGGTCCTGGGTTGGCTGCACGAATCGCGAAAAGTCCATTTCGGAGGTAGAAGTGCCCCAGGATTGCATCCTGGGTAATTTTCAGCCGTCCCTGCGGGACTGGTTCGTTGGCTATTGCTAACCCAGGACTGGCGTCCTGGGCTACTTTCAGCCGTCCCCTTCGACGAGCTCAGGGCAGGCTCTGCGGGACTGAGTTTGTCAGTGGCGTTCTCACGCAGACTCTAACTAAAGCCCTCATCGTTGAGATCCGGTACGGCCCGGCTAAAGCCGCGCCCTGATACAAAACTTGAGTTTTTCCGCAGCCTGTAAAGCCTGGACCTATACAAGAGAAAGTTTGCGAATTAAGCGAACTATGCGAACTAAGTCCCCTTCCCCCCGGTTTTTTTGAGATGGCGGTCTTGGCCAATTGTTTTTGCCAAATTTAAGTGCGCCAAAAGAGCGATAAGCGCTGTAAGTCTCTTTTTCTTTCTCAACGCGGGTTTACGCGCAATTCGGGTTTGCTGTCTATATAGATCCATGTGGAGGGCGAAAAAGGACACCTGGCAAAAAAACTTATTTCTTAGGCAAAGCAGCTCTACCACCACACCAGCCTGGTCAGCAGTGGGAAGTAAAGGGCCATGCGCAGAGGCAAAGCATTTCCTTGTACCTTGCGCATCACTTCGGCATAGGACTCCAGTTGCCGCGCGTACTTTTCCTTTTCGTCTGCCAGGAAGGCGTCGATGCCGGAGACGCCATGGCGGGCGGTCTTGTAGTCCACGATCCATAGATGGGTTTCTTCTGCGGAGCCGGGTGTGGCTCCAGCGTGGAAGATGCGATCGCCGCGCAGCGTTTGCACGACCTCACCGGCCCAGGTTGACCAGGAGATTTCGTTTTTCGCGCCGGCGCGCGCTCCCAGAATCCAGAGCCCCGTGGGATCGCGAAGCACGGCTTGCAGGGCCCGCACTACCTCTGCCGACAGTGGCTCAGCCTCCGCTCGAGGCAGGCCGCTGGAGCGCAGGATGGCTAACGCGCGTGCGCGCCAGCCGGCTACTTCGTCGAATATCGCCTGCGAGACTCCGGCGGCGTCAAGGCCTGGAAGCTTCGCCAGATCCTCCAGCAGCGCGTGCACAACGGTGCCGAAAGCGCGCGCGGCCAGCGATCCGCGCGGCCGTTCGATGGTTTCCTGATTTCTTTCCTGAACTACTGGAGGGGCGGCATGCGCCGTGGGTTTCCAGTCCGTGGGCAGGCGCCGCAACTGGATCGAGGGGAACGCCGGCGGGAAAGCAAATTCCGCTTGCTGCGGGGTCGCTTCTGTTTCCGGCTCTTGCGGGTCACGCGCTCGCTCGAAGTCGTCCTTGAGAGCCGGCCACGCTATCCCTAGAAGGCTTCGCCGGTCTCCTGGGCTTAGGTCGTTATTGACCTTCGTCACAGCGGTCCCCAACAGATGCAGCTCGTTGCGGGCACGCGTGGCCGCCACATAAAGCAGGCGCTTGGCCTCATCATCTTCCCGCCGGCCTTGCAACTCGCCAATCCAGGCATAGATGCCACCCTGTTTTCCGTTGCGGCCGATGGGAGCAACCACGAATTCCTGCTCCTCTTCTTCCTCCGGGCCAACCAGCCTGGTCTGTTCCAGCCAGCGAAGCAGCGGTTGCGATTCGGTCCGGGTCGGGCGTCCCAGGCCGGGCACAATCACGACGTCAAAACCCAGACCCTTCGCCTTATGGATGGTCATCAGCTGGACACCGTGGTGTTCGCTCGCGGCCGGATCAGGCTGGGCGCAAAGCTCAGCAATCTGGTCCTCGAGTCCGGCGGCCTCCGGGCCTAGCTGCTCGAGCATGGCAAAGAAGGTTTGGACGTTCGCGTAACCCGCGCGGTCTACGCATGCGCGCCCGCCAAAGGTCACCCAGGTCCGCTCTACCCATCGGGCCAGAGAGACCTGGCGATGCTTGCCGCGCAGCGCGTCTTCGAGCACGGCAAGGACGCGAGTTGCTCTTTGCTGCCCATCTTCGCTGAGTAACGGTGTGCGCTCGCGCAGCAGCGCGAGCATTGCGGGTTGCCCATAGTCCTTGACGTCGCTGCCGCTGAGGGTATGCAGATCCCTGAGGGTAAGGCCGCACCACGGCGCACGCAGCACGCTGAGCCACGCGATGCGATCCATGGGATGCAAGAGCGCACGTGTGAGCGCGGTAAGGTCCTTCACCTCCTGGCGTTCGTTCAGCTGCTCAATCTCTACCGCCCGGAAGGAAATATCTGCCTTGCGAAGCCTGCGGGCAATCAAGTTCAGGTGGGCGCGCGCGCGAACCAGGACGGCGATGCGGAACTCGCTCTCCTTATGCTTTGCCGCTTCGACCGCGGGCCAGTGTTCCTGGATGATGCTGACCACCTGCCTCGCTTCTGCATCGTCCGCTACGCGCTTTTGTTCCGGCGTGGCTTTGGAAGTGAGGAAAAAGGGCCACACCTTCACGCCCAGGCTGCCGCGTGGCGCGGGGCTATGGGCCGTGGAGGGGGCGAAGGTCACCTGGTATTCCCGGCCTGTAGCGCGCCCGAAGATCTGCTCGAAGATCTCGTTCAGGCGGTCTACCAGCCCGGCATGGGAGCGAAAGTTTGTTTGCAACTGCAAAGGTGCTAATTGGACCGCGGCCGATCCTTCGCCCAGGCCGTAGCGCCGGGTGCGTTCGAAGAGCTCTACCTCGGCTTGGCGGAACATATAGATCGATTGCATGGGATCGCCGACCAGGAAACAGGTGCCTCGACCGGCGGACTCCCATCCGCCGGCAATCAGGGTGAAAAGCTCGTACTGGCTGCGCGAGGTATCCTGAAACTCGTCCACCAGCAGATGAGGCCATCGTCCGGCAACATCGGCTGCCAATTCGCTCAACTCGCCCTCGTCATCACGCAAGACCTGCCGCGCAGCGAGACCCAGTTCGACGAAGTCCACCACACCACGCTCGGCGAATACCAGGCGCAGCTCGGCGATGGCATAGCGCAGGATGACCAGCATGTGCTGCAGCATTTGCGACTCTTCCTCTGTGTACTGTTGGGGAGGAAGGGCACGCAGCTCGGAGAGCATGGCGAGGAACTCGGGATTAGCGTCGAGAGAGGCGAGCAGGTCCCTGTAGCGCTGCCTGGGCGCGGTCCCGGCTCTGCCAGTGGGAAATCCTATTCCGGCGGGGACGTTGGCGCGCCACTCATCTTTTTGGGTAAGCAGGAAGTCGCATAGGGAGTTCCAATGCGCGTGATCGGTGAGGTGGCTAATATCGGTGACATGCTTCAACGCGATCAGATCGGAATCCGGATCTACGTTATTGCAGGCATGGCTTAGGACTTCCACCAACTCCTGTGCGATATCAGGATGGCATGCAAACAGTGACTGTGCTTTTTGGATAGCTTCGTGGTGTGTGCGGCGGAGCGGCTCTTCCAGTTTGGCGCGGACATGCGACCACTCGAACTTCTCCGGGCCAACTATTGGCAGCACGCGACCCCACTGGTCTCGCTTGTCCAGCATCTCGGCGATCAATTTCTGGCAATCCGGCAGGCTGGTTGCACGCAACTGTAACAGGGCGTCGAGGGCGCTCGATAGCGGCTCCTCACCACCTAAACGGGAAAGGGTGCGCCGAGCTGCGAGGGCATATAGCGGCTGGGGTTTATCCGTCGGAGAAAGCGATCCACCCAGCCGCGAAAGCAGGGGAGTTTCATGCGCGATCGTCAGGCAAACGGCATCGATGGTCTGGATATTAAGCCGCTCTGGCTGTTGCAGAAGATTCCATCCGCGCCGGGCGTCGTTCTCCAAGGCGCGGCGTGCCAGCTTGATCTCCTGAAGCTCGTCACTGGTCTCCGCCGTATCTCGGGCCGTATGCAGCCTGGTAAGCACCCGCTCCCGCATCTCCGCAGTTGCGGCAAGGGTGAAGGTGATGGCCAGAATCTGTTCCGGCTCGTCTACTTCCGCAAGCAGCTTCAGCAGGCGGCGAGTCAGCAGTTCCGTCTTACCGGAACCAGCGGGAGCCTGGACGAGAAAGGATTGGCGGGTCTCGAGTGTCTGTGCGCGGGCGCTTTCGTCGACCGGCTGCAACAGCAGTTCAGTCATCGCTTTCATCCGCTTCGTCGCCGGCATCAGCGCGGTCGCTCTCTGCAATCCGGCAGAGTCCGGGCAGGTCGCAAAATTTGCAGGTCTTGGGGTACTGCTTAGGGTCGACTTGCGCTTCGCCCCTGAGGAACTGTTGTCCCAGGTCGCCTAGAACATCCTGCCAGCCGCGCAGCATATCCGCGCTGTAAGGCGGCCTGGTCAACTTGCTATCGCCCGGCATCACGGTCCGGGCGTCTTCCACGCGGCCGATGAATTTCACTTTGTCCTCGCGGACCCGTCCCAGCAGCACGCCCTTGAGATGGTCGATTTGTCCGAAGCCGGCATACAGCGGCAGTTGTGGCTCGTCCGGCCGCGGACCGTCCCAGGAGACTCCGTTCAGCATGCCAGTCTTGTAGTCGATAATGACGCGGCCGCCGGCGACTGCGTCGATCCGATCCACGCGCACTTGCAGTTTTAGATCTCCCACGGTAGCTGCGAGCTTTTCTTCGCCGGCTTCGACAGTAAAGTCCGCCCGCTTGGCTTCGTAGTCCAACCACTCCTCGATGAGAGAAACAATGCGCTTCTGCTCCGCATCGAGATACGCCTGGGTCCAGCTGTGCTTCAGTGCACGGCCGCGGTATCTCTGCAATGTTGCTGCGACGTGTTGCTCAACTAGGGCGTGCAGCCGCGCTTCTGCGCGGGCTTTAAGGAGGGCATCGCGTGTCTTCAACTCTGCCCACAGGTCCTCCAGGATTTTGTGCACCACCGAGCCACGCTCGCGGGCTTCCAATCCCCAGTCGGTCGCGTCCATCGGCCTGGCGTCCAGCCGCCTGGTGGCGAAGGATTGGAATGGGCAGGCTGCCTGGCGGCGGAGTATTTCAGCGCCTCCGGCATTTTGCTCTATTGGCCAGGGAAGGATTGCTGCTTGCTCTTCTTCCACCGGCAGGGGAGGGGCTGCGGCCGCCAGGTATTCATTGGTCGCGATTGAAATGAGCAGCGCTTTCGCTGGCGTCTTTCGTTTGACAGAGTTCAGCAGCGTCGAAGGGCGGCAGACGCCGTCGGCATTCTGCGACGGATAGCTGAAGACGCACTTGGCTGCGCTCCCGTCGAGGCGCGCGGTGACTTGTTGCGCAAGCTTCCAGTCGGCGGTGCTGTCGGCGTGCGGCATGTTGTGGGTTTGCTGCAGCGACCGGGTAAGAAAAGGGTGGCGCCGTGCGACCGCCGGCCAACTGGCGTCGTCGGCGCCTAGAAACCACAGCGCATCGAAGGTGAGACCGGCTGCTTCAAAGGGTCCCATGATCTGGACTGGCGCATCGCGCGACTCGGGCGCGAAGATTGTCTGCCGCGCCTGGCGCTCGAGCACTCCGAGGAACTCAGAATAGCTGGCCTTGCGCCCATCGAAGGCCAGCGCGGCCACGCTGTCGAGCAACTGCGACCACCGGGCCTGCACTTGAAAATCTTCACTTTGTAGGGGATGTGCTCCGGGCCAGTGGACCGCATCCAGAATCCGCTCGGCCACATCGACCCACTGGGCAAAATTCAACGAGCCGTTCTGGGGGAGCAGGCGCCGCCCAGCCTGCAGACTGCGGCGCAGGTTGTCGGGCGGGTTTGCAGAGTACAGGAAGGTTTCCAGATCCTGCTCCGGCTGTCTCATCGCCTGGCGCCGGAACTTGACATCGAATTCTGCGACGGGCAGCAGTTCGTCCGGCTGCTGGTGAAAAAAGCCGGAGAGCAGAAGCCAGCTTACCTGGTCCAGCAAGAGCGGTCCGTTCATCCACCGCAACAGCAAGAGAGCACTCCGCGCCATCGGCACGTCGGCCAAGGGAACACCCAGAGAGAATTCGAAGGGAAGGGGCTTGTCGTGTTCCCCGATGGCAACTGCCTGGGGCGCGAGTATCTGGCGAAAGGTTCTCTCAATTTCGGGACGCACAGTAGAGACGTTGGGCACTACGACTGCAATGCGCGCTGTGTTCCTTGCGGCCAGCTCGTGCTTTACCCAGAGGGCACAGGTCGCGATCTCGTCCCGCTTATCGACTGCTTCGACGAGCAGGGTTGTCTCCGAGGCAGAGACTTCGGTGGATTCAAGTAGCTGGACGTCGTGGCCGCGGTCGCGAAAAGCTTCGATCAGTTGTTGCTGCGCGGGCGTGACGCGATCGAAGCCGGTTAGCAGCAGACGTGCGGTTGCCTCCACCTGGCCGGCGATTACGGCTTCGTGCAACACCAGCGGCAACATGGCGCGGCTCAGCCACTCCTCTTTGCGGCAGGTCCGCTCAAAGGCGCGCGCCCACTCGCGAAAGCTTTCGACATCCGGACCGCCCAGCCGGTCACCGTGGAGGAAGTTGAGCGCGCCGTAGGCACAGAGCAGAGCGTAGGCTTGCTGCGCTAGCTCCGCGACGCCGGCCACCGAGATGAGGCGCCGGCCCTCGATGCTGGGCTTGATCAACTGCACCCAGAGCTCGAGTTCCTGCAGGGTTGTGAGTAAGAGGCGGGTCTCGGTGCCCGAGCGAAGTTGTTTCTGCCATAGGCGGTGCAACCAGCTGTCCCAGTCCAGGACGTCGGCGGATTGCCAGGCTTGCAGGCCTTGTTGGCGTTGTTGCTCGCCGTGCGCGCGCCGGAGGGCGCGCGCGGCGCGGGCGCTAGAGGCAATCACGGTGTCGCCGGCTTGGATGGCTGCGGCGATGACCGGGGGGAGTTGCATCCTTGTTTTATACCGCAAAGGGGGGTGGGGGGGTGTTGGGGGAGCAGTGTTGGGGATTGAAACGGAAGGTTTTCCGGCTGCGCCGCGTGTGCGGCTTTCTTTGCGGAGCTTTCGACCAGAATACGGTTCGGACGGGGCACCCGTCCAGGACAATAAGGGCTGCTGTACACTCAGTGAATGCGGCGGATTGCAGCACTTGTGTTGCTGTGCGTTTTCGGGACATTGTTGCCTTCGGCGACAGTATCCGCGCTCGCCGCACCGCAGCAGTTATTGCCCATTTGCTGCCGCGCTCATGGGGCTCATTCCTGCGTCATGGGTGCTGTGGCTTCCTCTGATGCTGTGCCTACGCTGCGCCAGCCGCCGTGCCCGTTTGGACAGAGCCTTCGTGCCATCACCACGGTTACCATCTCTGCGGATTTCGCCTCCCGCACCAGCTTCGCCCTCACCGTCGCTAACATCGACCGGCAGTTGATTGCGGATGCTGTCGCAACACGCGTGCTTCGCCGCTCCGCTCCCCGCGGACCTCCTTCTTCCTTCTCCGTTTAAATCTGTCCTATCCACAGAAGCCGGGTGCCCCACATCTCGCTCGTTTTTCGCGAGATGTGGGATTCCACAAATCTCAACCCTCGAATTTCTAGGGTGCACGAGAGTTTGGGGTCTGGCCGCTGTGGCATCCCACATCTCGGGAAAACCAGCGAAGGATCTGCGGGTTCCTGGTGGGACGGTTTCAGGGCTTTTCTCGGTTGCACCATGCTCGGAGGAAGAGATGGGTCTTCGCTACTTGTACCGATTTGTTCTTGCGGCTGGCGGTGTCGTGTTGATGCCGGTCGCGCTGGCAGCGGTGTTGACGCCGGTCCGCGGGGTCGTTCACGATCCGCATCACCGTCCTGTTGCGGACGCATCCGTTACCTTGCACGCGGCGGATTCTGACTTCGTCGAGAATGAAAAGAGCAACACTAACGGCGAGTTCAGCTTCTCTGCTGTTCCGCTGGGTGTTTATGTTATTACGGTTGCCGATACAGGCTTCGACACTGCGCAGCAGAGCATTACCGTAGCTTCGAATACTTCGCCGGTTTTGCACTTCGAGCTGGAGGTGGGGGCGGTAAAGCAGTCGGTCACGGTCACTTCGACGGTGTCCGGGGCCAACGTGGATAGCATTACGCCGACTACGCTCATCGGACGCGAGGATATCGCCCACACCCCGGGAGCCGATCGGACCAACAGCATGGCGATGATTACCAACTTCGTGCCGGGCGCTTATATGACGCACGACATGTTGCACATGCGGGGTGGACATGAGCTGAGCTGGATGATCGATGGAGTGAACATTCCTAATACCAACATCGCCAGCAATATCGCTCCCCAGATCGATCCCAAGGATATCGATTATCTCGAGGTGGACCGGGGGAGCTATCAGGCCAGCCTGGGAGACCGTACCTATGGAGTCTTCGACGTAGTGCCACGCACCGGCTTTGAGCGCAATCGTCAGGGCGAAGTGGTCTTTAGCCTGGGCAACTTTTACCAGACCAACGACCAGCTCAGCCTGGGGGACCATTCGCAAAAATTTGCCTGGTACACGAGCCTCAATGGCAATCGCAGCAATTATGGACTGCAACCGCCGATCGAGACACCGGTTCACAATGCAAACAACGGCTATGGCGGCTTTGCTTCGCTGATCTACAACCATGATCCAGCCAACCAGGTGCGCCTGGTGACCCAGCTGCGCACGGACTACTACCAGATTCCTTACGACCCCGATCCGGACGATTGGCAAAATCAGCTCTACGATTCGAGCGGCCTGCGCGATGGCGAGCATGAGACGGATAGCTATGCCGCGTTTACCTGGGTTCACAACTTCAACACTTCCACCTTGCTGCAGCTATCGCCCTTCTACCACTACAACGACGCCAAGTATGATCCCAATGCGCAGGATCTGCCTACAGCTACGAGCTCCGACCAAACGGGAAACTATGGCGGAGTGCAGACGTCGATCTCAACTCTCATTGCGAAGAACTCGCTGAGCGCGGGGTTCTATGCCTATGGCCAGCATGAACAGGACGCTTTCGGTGTGGTCTTCAACGACGGGAGCAACGAGAACTTTTACCAGCCGGAAGAGGTCACTGGTGGAGTGGAGGAATTCTTTGCCGAGGACAGCTACAAACCCACGACGTGGCTTACGCTGATCGCCGGCCTTCGGCAGTCGAACTTTCAGGGTGCTCTCTCGGAGAGTGCTACCTATCCTCGAGTGGGCGCCGCAGTTCTTATCCCCAAACTGAAGTGGGTCTTCCGCGGATTTTATGGCCACTTCTATCAACCACCGCCGCTTACCAGTATTTCCGGTCCGGCCTTGCAGTATGCGAACGGGCAACAACACCAGTTTCGTTCCCTTGAAGGGCGAGCGGGATGAAGAGCATCAATTTGGGGTGCAGATTCCCTGGCGCGGATGGCTGCTGGACGCTGATACTTTTCGAGACCCGGGCGAACAACTTTCTCGATCACAGCAACATTGGTGAGTCGAGTATCTTCGTTCCCGTAACCGTTCAGGGAGCGCTGATTCAAGGTTGGGAGCTTACGCTACGCTCACCGTCCCTGTGGCACGTGGGGCAGGCCCATCTGGCGTATTCCAATCAGATTGCGCAGCAGATCGGGCCTATTACGGGCGGGTTGATCTGCTATCCTCCCGATTCGCCGGCGTGCGCGGTGGCGCCGGGATATTCGGCCCTGGATCATGATCAGCGCAACACTCTGAACGTGGGCATGAATGGGAATCTTCCCTCGCGTATTTATGCGGCGTTCAATATTTACTATGGCTCGGGTTTCTCCAACGGCTATCAGGATCCGCCGTCCCCGTATTCCGGGGCGTATCTGCCGGGACATGTTTGGGCGGATTTGTCGGTGGGTAAGGAGATCGGGGAGAATTTTTCGGTTTCCGTGCAAACGACGAATATTGGCAATAGGCGGGTGTTGCTGGACAACAGCCTTACTTTTGGGGGGTTTCACTATAACGATCCGCGGCAGATTTATGGGGAGGTGCGGTATCGTTTTCACTTTTAGGGGAGTGGGGTTCGCATTAGGTCCCGTCAGGAGTTGTTTGCGGGAAGGGCACACCGCAGAGCCTGCCCTGAGCGAAGTCGAACGGGCCCCTCGGCTTCGCTCCACGGCACGCCGGGGCAGGCGGGGTGACAATTTTTTGTTGCGGTATGAGTTTGGGCGAGCAAACGGCAGGGACCGGCGGTTTCGACTGATACCTCTCCACGAGAGGCTCTAGGATAGTCGTAGAGGGTAGAGGGAAAAATGCAAGGAATTTTGAGAGGGCTGGTTTGGCCTTCTGTGATGTTGTTTGGATTCGGTGGGCTGCAAGGGTGCCAGAGTGGAAACTCAGCTGGGGATGAGCAGCCCACCGCCATCACCAACGGCGCGGCGACCTACCAGCTCAGGGGAGTTGTGGTTAGCTCCGACGCGGCGAAAGGGGTGGTCACGGTCGATTCGGAAGCTATCCCCGGTCTTATGGGGGCCATGATCATGCCCTATAAGCTGGCCCAGCCTGGTGTGGCTAACGAACTCCACCCGGGAGACCACATTAGCGCCAGGTTGCGGGTCTCAGAGTCGGGAACGGTGATCGATCAGATCGATGTGACGGCGCAAGCCAAGCCGGATTACAAGCCGAGCAAGTCCTATAATGTTCCCACTCCCGGACAGACGGTCCCCGACTTCAAATTTCTCAATCAAAGCGGGAAGGCCATCGATGTCGACCAGTTTCGGGGCAAAGTGCTGCTGGTCACCTTTATTTACACGCGATGTCCCCTGCCGGATTACTGCATCCGCATGAGCCGCAATTTCGCCACCATCCAAAAGCAGCTTGCCGCCGACCCCCAGCTCTCCAACAAGACTCATCTGCTTAGCATCAGCTTCGATCCTGCGTATGACACGCCGAAGGTACTGCACAGCTACGGCAGCACATACGCCGGCAGTGCGGCGTTTTCGCACTGGGACTTTGCCGCGCCACCACCCGCGGAACTGGATGCAGTGGAGCAGTTTTTTGATGTGGGCGTGAGCCCGGGCAGCAACAACACCTTGACCCACTCGCTTTCCACCGCGGTGATCGCGCCCGACGGCAAGATCTTTCGCTGGTACCCAAGCAATGACTGGACCCCCTCCACCGTGGTTGACGAGGTCAAGCAGGCTGTTGCCCAATAGACGTCGCCGTAGCCTTGCGCTAGTTCACCCGCTGGTTTAAAAGGAAGCTATGATTCTCGTGCTCATGGGAGTAACCGGGTCCGGCAAAACCACGATTGGCAAACTGCTGGCTGCAGAAACAGGCTGGCGGTTCGCTGACGCCGACGACTTCCACTCCGAAGCCAACAAGGCCAAGATGCATGCCGGCATCCCGCTGACGGATGAGGATCGCAAGCCCTGGCTGGCCACACTGCACCAGTTATTGCTGGGCTGGTATGAAGGGGGGACCAGCGGCATCCTGGGCTGCTCGGCCTTGAAACAAACCTACCGGGATGCGCTGACCCCACAGATTCCCGCGCTCAACATCCGGTTCATCCTGCTCGATGTCTCGCGCGCAGTGCTCGAAGAGCGCCTCAAGGACCGCAAGAACCACTACATGAATCCGGACCTTTTGCAGAGCCAACTGGATACCCTCGAAGTCACGCCCGACCTGATGCGCGTCTGCGCCGAAGGCGCCCCGCGAAAGATCGTGGAAGAGATCCTGGACAAGATCCTGACGGTCGAAGGCAAGACCACTGTTTAAGGCACTGCCCTAGAGTAAAATCAGGCTGTGGATACACTTCTTCCCGTTGACGCAGAGACGCCGCGCAGCTTGGTCCTGGATCCTCCGTTGACCGACGCGCAATTCCAGGAGCTCTGCTTCGCCAACGACTGGTTCCGGTTCGAGCGGACTAGGGAAGGCGAGATCCTTATGCACCCACCTGCTGGAGGATTTGCCAGTGTTGGGAGTGCTGAGATTACCGGGCAACTCCGTAGTTGGTGGAAGACCCACCGTCAGGGTAGCACTCACGGTTCGAACGCTGGATTCTTCCTTCCAGACGGCTCGATGCTGAATCCGGATGCCGCTTATGTCCTCCCACGGAAGCTAAAGGGATTGACCAAGGATGATCTGACAGGCTTTCCCTACCTTTGCCCTGATTTCATCATCGAGTTGCTTTCCCCCTCAGATAGCGTGCCCAAGGCGAAGCGGAAGATGGAGCGTTGGATAGAGAATGGCGTGGCGCTAGGCTGGTTGATCGATCCGGATACGAAGACGGTCTACGTCTATGAACCTGGCCGCGAGGCAGCCACCGTATCCGGGAAGACGGTCCAGGGAAGTGGTCCCGTCGAAGGCTTCACCCTCGACCTGGACGAGCTTTGGCGCTGCTATGAGATCTAAGCTTTGCGGAGATAACCGCTCTTAATGGCGAAAATCACTGTTCTGTTCGGTATAGTTCTGATCATTCTTGGCGGGGCGAGCTTTGTGCTCACCGGCAACAAATTTCCTACTTCGCTCATTCCCGCTGCTTTCGGGATCCTGCTGATTACCTTCGGCAGCATGGCGGAAACGCCGGTGGCGAAGCGCCGCATGCTGTTCATGCACATAGCGGTTACGGTAGGCCTGCTGGGCTTCCTGGCCACCGCTCCCGCACTGGTTCAGGTGGTGCAGCTCTTCAAGGGCAAGCTCTTCCCATATCCGGCAGCTATCGAAGAAAAAGCAGCGATGTCGGCCCTCATGCTCATCTATGTACTACTGTGTGTGCGCTCATTTATCACCGCGCGCCGCGCAAGAGTGTAGTCCAGGGGTTTTTGAGCGTGAGCTTGCGATCCAGCGCGGGAGCGGGGATGTCGATCCGCGCCGAACGAAGCACCCGTACGCGTTCGGATAACGGCGGCGGCACGACCGAACCTAAGAAGAAAAGGCCACCGCTACGCAAGGTGCTGCCTGAGATCTGGACACTGATCAAGCCGCGGCGATGGCTGCTGGCGTTCGGGTTTGTGCTCATGGTCATTAACCGGGTCTCCGGCCTGGTTCTGCCTGCGTCGACCAAGTTCCTGGTCGACGGTGTCCTGGTCAAAAAGCAAGCCGAGAAACTGCCCTGGATCGTGGGCGCGGTTCTGCTGGCAACCACCATCCAGGCGATCACTTCGTTTTCCTTGACGCAGCTCCTCTCGAAGGCCGCCCAGCGGCTGATTGCCGACCTGCGCATGCAGGTACAGCAACACATTGGGCGGCTCTCGGTCAGCTACTATGACGCCACGCGCACGGGCGTGCTGGTGTCGCGCATCATGACCGACGTGGAAGGCGTGCGCAACCTGATCGGCACCGGGCTGGTTGATTTTGTCGGGGGCCTGCTTACCGCGGTGCTGGCCTTCTTTATCCTGATGCGGATCAGCGCCGAGATTACGCTCATCTCGTTTGCCTTCGTGCTTACATTTGTCTTCGTGCTGCGCAAGGCTTTCGGCGTGATTCGTCCTATCTTCCGCGAGCGGGGCCGCATCAATGCCGAGGTTACGGGGCGGCTGACCGAGTCACTGGGCGGGGTGCGCGTGGTCAAGGGCTACCACGCGGAAGATCGCGAAGCGGGAGTTTTTGCCAGCGGTGTGGAACGGCTTTATCAGAACGTGGTCCGCTCACTCACCGCGACCTCGCTGCTTTCGCTGGCGGCGACGGCCATTCTGGGCATTGTCGGCGCCACCGTGATGTGGCTCGGCGCCCGGCAGGAGATGGCCCACAAGATCACCCTGGGCGATTACTTCACCTACACCATGTTTCTGGCTTTTATGGTGGCCCCGGTCTTTCAAGTGGTGAATGTGGGTACCCAGTTAACAGAGGCTATCGCCGGCCTCGACCGCACCAGCGAGATCCTGGCGGAAAAAGAAGAGGACGACGAGCCCGGGCGCACCGTCGTCATGGGGCCGATTGTCGGCGATGTGCGGTTCGAGGATGTGCGCTTCGCGTATGAGACGGACAAGCCTGTCCTGCACGGCATTTCATTTCAGGCCAGTCCTGGCACGGTTACCGCGCTGGTGGGCTCCTCAGGGTCCGGCAAGTCGACGATCATCAGCCTGATCTGCGCCTTTCATAAACCGGATTCCGGCCAGGTGCTGGTCGACGGGATTGATCTTTCCACAGTGCGCCTCAATAGCTACCGCAGCCAGCTTGGGGTGGTGCTGCAGGAATCGTTTCTCTTCGATGGCACGATCCGGGAGAACGTCGTCTTCTCTCGGCCCAATGCTACGGAGGAGCAGTTTCTCTCCGCTTGCTCAATCGCCCGGGTGGATGAATTCGCCCTGCGCTTTCCTGAGGGCTACGACACGATTGTGGGAGAGCGGGGAGTGAAGCTTTCCGGCGGCCAACGCCAGCGGCTGTCGATTGCGCGCGCGATTCTGGCCGACCCGCGGATTCTTATCCTTGATGAAGCGACTTCTTCGCTAGACTCCGAATCGGAGGCCATGATTCAGAATGGACTCAGCTACCTGATGCAGGGGCGGACTACGTTTGTGATCGCCCATCGCTTGTCGACTATCCGCAGAGCGGATCAGATTCTGGTGGTGGAGGGTGGGCTGATCCTGGAGCGCGGCACGCACTCTACTCTTTATGCGCTGGAAGGGCGTTACCACGACCTGTACACCCGCCAGCATGGGCTTGAGGCCAACCGCTTCCTTGCCCCGGGCGAAGGCGAGAAGCTGTTTGAAGAGCTGAAGTAGGCTTCAGAGCTTCAGTAGCGAGACAAGGCGCTTCGGTGCAGCCTGTATGTAGCTTCCACGAATCAGTTCTTTGACCTCGGTCCAATTCAGTGTGGCCAGGTCCATGCGGAGAGCAATCCAGCCTCTTGATCCGATGTACGCGGGCAGATAGAAGCGGGCGGGCGCCGATTGGACCAGGAACTGGTTCTCCCCGGGCAAGACCTTACAGCAAACGCTGATGAGATTGTCACCGTGATGGTTGTTGAGGTAATAGGCGAAGGTCTTCTTGCCCACCAGAAAGGCGACATGAGCATGCTTCTGCTCACTGCGGGTCTCGGGCAGGGCAAGACAGATTTCCGTCAATTTGCGGAGACGGTCCTGTTGGTTTGGTTTGCGGGCCATAGCGTTGGTGGCGTCAAAAATTGGTGCGCGTGCCCGATGGTGTTGTCCCCTGCGAAGCCTTGCCACGCCGCCGCGGCCGGCATCACAAGTAAGAGACCGACCTGAGGGGATCGCTTCATCGCAGATCCAATTTAAACGGAGCTGTCGTGCGGTAGATGAAAAAGCTGTGTTAGAGTCAACGCGGATCAAAGAGAAAGAGGAGAAACAATGGGAAAAGCACTGGGGATCAGCTTGGAAGAAGCGCGCCAGATCATAGCGGGAGCCACCAAAAAGGCAAACGAGATCAACGTGATGATGAACATCGCGGTCGTGGATGAGGGCGGCAACCTGGTGGCCTTCGAGCGGATGGACGGAGGCTGGATCGGCAGCATCGACATCGCGCAAAAGAAGGCGTTCACGGCGAGGGCTTTTGATTTGGATACCAAGTCGTTGGGCGAGAACTCGCAGTCCGGCCAGCAATTTTTCGGGATCCATGCTTCGAATAACGGGAAGATCATGATTTTTGCGGGGGGCATTCCGATTAAGCGTGGTGGACATGTGGTGGGGGCTATTGGGGTGAGTGGAGGGTCGGGTAAGGACGATCATAGCGTTGCCGAGGCGGGGGTTGCGGCGGCAAAGTAGAAATCATTGGCCTTGACCCCCGCAAAGCTGGATCCTGCGCACTGCGGAAAAGATCGCGGCTAGCCAGCTCCGCTGTCCATCCGCCGTAACAGCTGCGGAGGTGAGCCGCTCCCCTCCCCTTTGTCATCCCGACCGGAGCGAAGCGCAGCCGAGGGACCTGCGGTGCGCCTTGCCCCCTCCACAACTCTAGTTAGCCGCCGAAGGTGTAGCGCAGGCCAAACCTTGCTACGCGGGGGGTGCCCAGGGTGGGCAGAGGGGTTTTGCCTACGATGATTCCGCGATCGAAGAGGTTTTCTCCGCTGGCGAAGAGAGAGATGTTGTGGCGGAACTCGTGGGCTGCATATACGTCCAGCCGGAAGTAGCCGTTGATGTAGTAGTTATTCGCCGTGTCATCAAATTGATGACCGCTGACGCGTCCCTGAAAGCTGAGAAAGCCCAAACGGCGTTGGGTAAAGCCAACTTGCGCGGTTGCCATGTTGCGAGCAACCTCGGGAATCCAATTGCCTACGAGGTTTGGCTGCTGCTGGAACTTGGTCACCGTGGCATCCGCATATTGATAGCCTCCATCCACCGAGATCCAACGTGCCGGGCGGGCGGAGTAGTCAAGCGAGATGCCGCGGCTTTCAATCTGGCCCAAGTTTGCGCGCATCAGCGTCTGCGATGTCGGAGTGGTGCTGACGGTCAAAGTGGTAATCGGACGATTGACCTGGGTGAAGAAATAGCTGACGCGCACGCTGGATCCGAATCTATGCAAGTCGGTTTGCAAGCCGGTCTCCCAGCCGGTAGCCCGCTCAGAGCGCAGATTCGGGTTGGGAAGAGTGACTTGCTGCCCGACCTGGGTTTTCGCGTAGAGCTCGTCTTCGTTGGGCGAACGAAAGGCGCGGAAGCCGGATGCGCTGAGCGCCAAGGATTGCGTGATGCGGCGCGTCACTCCCAATCGCGGGTCAAAAGGAGTTTGGCTGAACGAGGGCGGGTTGCTGGGGCCGGTCGCGGTGGCGAACTGGTTGACGTCGTAGTTGGAGAAGTGATCGATCCGCGCTGAACCGCTGAAAGTCCAATTCTTGGGGGTGTATAGCACCTCGCCATAAACGCCGGTTTGCCGTTGCTTGGCCGCGGTGTTGGAGACACCTCCTTTGCCGGTGTAGATCGTCTGGTAGCTTGCCGCGCGGATGTAATGGGTATCCGCCCCGGCGAGCACCAGCAGGTTCGTGGCGATGGAGTGATGCCAGTGGCCGGCTACTCCCAGCTCATCGGAGGGTTCTTCGGCGCTGGTGGTTAAAGTCTCCGCGGTGCGTGTGGCGTTGATGGAGGTAAATCTCTGCCGGTAATGTTCGGCGGTGCCGTAGACGCGGACGATGAAGTCGGTCAGATCTGCGCCTGCATCATAACGCCAAAGGCGGGTGCCATTGTTTTGTATAGGTGTTCCGTTGTGGCGTGCTTCTTCGAGCGCATTCCCGCGCAGGAAGAGGCGTTGGCTGTTGCCCAGGTCGCGGTCGAATTGCACCAGGGCGTTTTGGGCATGCACGTTCGATGGCTGGTCGATGGGGCCGCGGTACGCGGGCGCAGTCAGGATATAGCCATCGGTGGCAACAGCTCCCCCGGTCACCAGGCCGGACCACTTGCCCAAGGTCAAGCTGCCGAGCAAGGCTCCGTTGACCGTGCTTTCCGATCCTCCGCTGGTGGTGAGCCGCAAGGTTGAGTTCTTAGGGCGAAACGGCTCCACGCTGATGACGCCGCCGATGGCGCTGGAACCATAGAGGTCGGAGGCGCCCCCACGCACCACTTCTACGGACTGAACGTCCAGTTCCGGAAGCTCCTCCCAGTGGATCCAGCCGCCGTAGGGATCGTTCAGCGGGACCTCATCAAAGACCACCAGGGAGCGGCTGGCCGAGGTCGATCCAAGACCGCGCAAGGAAACACCCTGGCTGGTGGGATTGGCGACCAGCGAACTCGATCTGCGAAAGAGCTCGAAGCCGGGGACGGTGCGCAGCTTGTCGTCCAGCGGCAAAGAGGCGGCATGACGCAGAGCTTCCGCTGTCATTACGCGGGTGCTGGCGGGGCTGTCCAGGGAGCTTAACGGCGAGCGGTAGGCGGTGACGGTGACGTTTTCAAAGGGCTGTTCCAGCTGGATGCGGAGAGTCGCTTGCTCTGCGATGGTTACCGAGGCGGGTGCGAAATGCGAGGCTTGGATGGCCACTGTTCCGGCACCCGCGGAGAGCGTGAATTTGCCGTCCGGGCCGGTGGTGGCTAGAAGATCTCCCGAACCGCTGGTGATTTGCGCGCCTGCGATGGGATTTCCGGTGGCGTCGACGACCACACCCGTGACTGTGCCGGAAGCGACTGCGGGCGGCTGCTGTTGCGGAGCCGTTTGTCCCAAACCAGCCGGAGCGCAGAGAAGCAAGCCCAAGAAGAGAGCCCTGGTGATGATCGGATGCAGCGTGTCGAAACTTCGAGGGAGTCGACTGTTCATTGGTAGGAAGTTCCTGGTTGTATGGCTGATCGCCGCTAGACTTCTATGGTAACGTGGCGGCTGTATTTGGACGTTGGTTGATGGTCAGGAGAATTGCAGGATGACAAGGCTAGGGTGGTGCTTCCATGGAGAAATTGGGCTAGTAGCTGAAAGAATCGTAGGCCGGTTGTCTATCGAGACGGAACTCCTTGAGCGGTTGCGTTCAGGAAAGGCGCACAGCAGGTCCCTCGCTCGGGATGACAAAGTTTAGGGTAGCTACTTACGTGGGCGTTGTTAGTGGGATCGAGAGGAAACGCGCCCATGCGCTTCAGCTCTTTTCCATACGCGTGGGGAATTGTGGCGTTTCTCTACCTGGTGTACCACTTGAGCAGAGGTAGCAGACTGCTGTAGTTGTCTGTCCACAGGCGTACGTCTGGTCTCACGGGTGTCGGGAAGGCGTTGTTGACGACTTCTGGTTGACTTAAGAATGCCTGGTTGGTGGTCACTAGAATCCAATCCGCGAAGTACAAGCCGTTCTGCTCGTCACCGTGGGAGTGCACGGACAGGGCGTAGAGCCCGGCATCCTTGGCGAGCGCGGCGACCACCGGCTCCAGATCGACGTACTGGTTGGATACGTGGAAGACGAGGATTCCATCGGGCTGCAGATGGCGGCGATAGAGCGCCAGCGCCTCCCGCGTTAACAGATGCACCGGGATGGCATCCCCGGAAAAGGCATCGATGACGATCACGTTGAAGCGCTGCGGGGCCTCAACGGCCAGGGACAAGCGGGCGTCGCCCAGCACCACGTCGGTGCGCGCGCTGCTGTCATGGAGAAACGTAAACCAATGCCTGGCTAGCCGCTCCACCAGCGGATTGATCTCGTAGAAGCGGATGACGTCACCGGCATTGCCGTAGGCTGCGACTGTTCCCGTTCCCAACCCGATCACCCCGACGCGCTTGGGATCGGGCCCACAGCACAGCCGCATGGCTAGGCCCAGGCCGGAGTTGGAGGCGTAATAAGTTAAGGGCTGGTTCAGAAACTGAGGCGCGAACCACTCCGCGCCGTGCTCGATGGTCCCGTTGAGCAGCTGGCGGTCGGTGTCGGACTGCGGCGGCAGATGCGTTTCCCTGACCCGCAGGGTGCCATAAAAATTGCGCATGAGGGCTACCGCATCGTCGTCGTATTGGCGGATCTGGGTGCTCAGGACCACGATGGCGGCGGTCACGCCCGCCAGCCAAAGCATGCGCAGCCCCCAACCGTCGTGCCAGGTGGCCGCCAAGGCGATCAAGGCGACGACTACCAGGGTGCAGGCGAGGTCGTAGTTGGCGCGCAACACCAGCGGAGCGATCACCCCTACCAACAGGGTTCCGGCCGCGCTTCCCGCCGCGGCGACGAGATAGAACCTGGTCATGCCCGAAGTATCCGGGGCGCCGCGCATAGAGCTCGCCATGGAGAAAGAAGCAGGTCACGAAGAGCGCGATCAGGAAGAGCGGCACACTCACCATGATGGGCAGCTGGGTGCGAATGTCCCGCAGCACGTAAGCCATGGATGCCACTGCCACCAGCACCAGACGCAGCATGGACTGGCGTATGGGCTGCCAGGCTCCCTGAAAGGCCAGGATGAAGGTCAGCAGATAGAGGCCCAAGGGCGGCAGCCACAACAAGGGGATGGCGGCGATGTTCTCGCTCATGTGGTGAGTGACCGCCGTCAGCATCATTCCGCCGCCCATGGCGAGCGACAAACCAGAAGACTTCCGGGGCGGCGGGGAGATCATGCCCAACCGGCTCCACGGGAGCGGCGGAAACCGGTCGTCTGCGGCCTTGCCAGGCGATCGCTCCGCAGAGCACGGCGAAGAGCAGAAAGCCCGCACTCCACCAGGCGGTCTGCCGGTTCATGGTCAGGCGAGGCTCGATGAGCAGCGGATAGCTCGCCAGGGCCAATAGGGAAGCAAAGTTGGAGAGAGCAAAGAGCCGGTAAGGTGACTGGCCTTCGAAGGTGCGGGCATACCAGGTAGTCAGCAACGGAGTGGTGGCTGAGAGCGCAAGGTAGGGCAAACCGATCACCGTGGCCAGCACACGGAAGACGGTCAGCGCCGGATGATAGCTAACCGCCGAAGGCTTGGGGCTGATGTGAACGCCCAGCATCATCAACGCTGCCGTGAGCAGGAGGATGTGGATCACTGCCTGTTGGATGGGAGTAAATCTCGACGAAACCCAATGCGCATAAAGGTAACCGAGCAAGAGCGCTATGGAAAAGAAGACCAGGCAGGTGGTCCATACCGCGGAGGATCCCCCGAGAGTGGGGAGCAGCTGCTTGGCCACCATCGGCTCCACGACAAAGAGGAGAAATGCACTTAGGAAGATGGTGAGCGCGTATAGGCTGCGAAGAAGCTTCATGGCGGTTTACGAGCTTTGCTGCGAGCGCGGAGCTCCTGCGGGCACCACAAGGATGTATCACACAAAGCATGCCGCATGCGCTGGGCGGCGTGCGGCAGGCCGGCAGAGAAGTAATGTACCCCGGGGTCACCGATAAATGTAACCAGCGTGATGTAGCCAACGCGGCGAGGGGCCGCTATTGTTCTCTTCGAGGATCAGTTCTGGGGGAGGGCTGCTCTTCGCGCGCCCGTGAGCCTAAGCTCACGGGCGCTTGCTCTTTGCGCCATTCAACCCGCCACGGACACAATATAGAATTGAACTCCTTCGGCGAGGGTTTGCCGACATCAGGAGATTTTTCGATTATGTCCGAACCGCTGCTGATCGCTCAGAGCAAAGATCCTCTCTACCTGCTGCCGGCCATGTCGAATCGCCATGGTTTGATCGCCGGAGCGACCGGCACGGGCAAGACGGTCACGCTGCAGGTGATGGCCGAGGCCTTCAGCCGCATCGGCGTCCCGGTATTCGCCGCCGACGTGAAGGGCGATCTTTCGGGGATCAGCCAGCCGGGGGTGGAAAACCCCAAGATTGCCGATCGAGTAAAAAAGCTCAACTTGACGGACTTCTCCTTTGCCGGCTGCCCGGTAACTTTCTGGGACGTCTTCGGCGAGGAGGGGCATCCGGTGCGAGCGACGGTGTCGGAGATGGGACCGTTGCTCTTCAGCCGCTTGCTGAACCTGAACGAAACCCAGGCCGGCGTGCTGACGGCGGTGTTCAAGATCGCCGATGACCAGGGACTGCTGCTGCTCGACCTGAAGGACCTGCAGGCGATGCTGCAGTATGCGGCCACACATGCCAAGGAGTTTCAGACGCAGTATGGCAACATTTCGGCGGCCAGTGTGGGAGCGATGCAGCGCGGCCTGCTGGCTTTGGAACAGCAGGGCGGAGACAAGTTCTTAGGCGAACCGGCGCTCAATCTCGATGACCTCATCCAGACCGATGCCCAGGGTCATGGGGTGGTCAATATCCTGGCGGCGGACAAACTCATCAACTCACCCAAGCTTTATGCCACGTTCCTGTTGTGGCTGCTGAGCGAGCTCTTTGAGCGGCTGCCGGAGGTGGGCGATGGGGAAAAGCCGAAGCTGGTCTTCTTTTTCGACGAGGCTCACCTGCTTTTTTCCGACCTGCCTAAAGTGATTGAAGACAAGGTCCACCAGGTGGTTCGGCTGGTCCGGTCCAAGGGCGTAGGCGTGTTCTTCGTCACGCAAAATCCCATTGACGTCCCCGACGGCATCCTGGGCCAGCTGGGCAACCGGGTTCAGCATGCGGTGCGGGCGTTTACTCCGAAGGACCAGAAGGCGGTCAAAGCGGCGGCCCAGACCTTTCGCGCCAACCCCGAGATCAACGTGGAGCAGGTGATTCTGGAGCTGGGGGTGGGCGAAGCGCTGGTCTCATTTTTGGATGAAAAGGGGACGCCGGGGGTGGTGGAACGCGCCCTGGTATGCCCGCCCCGCAGCCAGATCGGCCCGATTACGCCGGAGCAGCGGCAGCAGATTATCCGCGATTCCCTGGTGGCTGGGGTCTATGAAAAGGTGGTCGACCGCGAATCGGCGTATGAGCTGTTGAAGGGCCGCGCCGCGCAAACCGTTTCTGCTCAGCAACCTGCGCCGAAACCCACGGGCTGGCTGGGGGAACTTACCTCGCTGGGCACGCGGTTCCTCCGGGGGACGGCGGGGGGACAGCCTGATGGAGACAGTGGCCAAGAGCGCCGCCCGCACCCTGGGCAGCACGGTAGGGCGGCAAATCGTGCGCGGCGTGCTCGGGTCGCTGCTGGGCGGTTCGAACCGCCGCTGAGTGGGAAGCCCGTACCCTTCAAAAACCAGTGTTTTTCGGCGGCCTGTGAAGCCCGAATCATTCAAAGCCGGCTTATTCGCAGCCTCTTCCTGCCCAACTCGCTTGCTGCGAACGTGGTATAGCCACCTACATCCATCGTCGATAACCTCAGCACGGTTGGATACCGTCCCTGGTAACCCGCCAGCAACATTCTTCCGGGGACCGCGTTCATACAGATCGGGCCGGTACTCAGCCGGCAAGGTTCAGCCAGCAAGGAGCAATCAAATGCGTTCCATCCGCGCTTTGCGTACCCTTTTTCTCGCACTTTTGGTATCGATCGTGCCCGCGTCTTCCTTCGCGGGCGTATTCGTTTCCATCACCATCGCTCCGCCTGTGCTACCGGTGTACGCCCAGCCGGTTTGTCCCGGGGACGGCTATTTGTGGACCCCTGGGTATTGGGCCTACGGCGAAGCGGGCTACTTCTGGGTGCCGGGAACCTGGGTGCTTGCTCCCCGGCCTGGATTTCTCTGGACTCCCGGCTACTGGGGCTTCGGCGGCGGTCTTTATGCTCTGGCATGCCGGTTATTGGGGTCCCCACGTCGGGTTCTACGGTGGGGTTAACTACGGCTTTGGCTACGGCGGCGTGGGCTTCTATGGCGGGCGTTGGGAGGGCGGACACTTCGCCTATAACACCGCGGTGCTGCATGTGAACACGACGGTCATCCACAATACCTACATCGACAACACGGTGATTCGTAATACGACCGTGATCAACCGCACCAGCTTCAATGGAGCTGGCGGCATCAATGCCAGACCCAATGGTCAGGAGCAGGCGGCGATGCGCGAATCACATGTTCAGGCGACGTCGGAACAGATGTCCCATGAACATTTCGCCAGCACCAACCGGGCCAACTTCGCGTCCGTCAATGGCGGAAGACCTGCCACGGCTGCGGTCAGCCACCCGATGACGAACGCTAGCATGGCCACGCACACGGCCTATAACAACAGCAACAACCGGCCGGCGTATAACGCCAACAATGGCAATCATCCGGCTTACGGCAACACGAACAACGCTTATAAGGCGCCGGTTAACAACGCCTATAAGGCCCCGACTAACAATCAACCGAAATACAACGAGGCGCCACATCAGAACGCCAGCCAACCGCACCCTGAATCCCATCCCAACAACGGGGGCGGGGAGCACGAACGGCGGTAGCTTTTTCGGAGCAAACAGAATGGCCCGCAGCTTTTGCTGCGGGCCATTCTTGTTGATGCGCACTCAGTCCCGCAGAGCCTGCCCTGCCTGCCCCGGCGTGCCGTGGGAGCTTGTCGAAGGGGACGGCTGAGAGTAGCCCAGCACTCCAGTGCTGGGTAGGTGGGAACTACGATCAGTCCCGAAGGGACGGCTGAAAGCTACCCAGGACGCGAGTCCTGGGCTTTCTTTTCAACCGGCGGTTCTCACGGAGACTCTTTAGCTCCTGACGTGCTTCTTTCGAGCCCTGTGCTGGTTTTATTACTAGCCCAGTTCCTGCAAGAGAAAGGCGTAGTCGAGGGCGATCTCCTTCAGGTAGTCGTAGCGGCCGGAGGCGCCGCCGTGGCCTGCGCTCATGTTGGTCTCGAGCAGCAGGAGATTGTCGTCGGACTTTAAAGTGCGCAGCTTGGCCACATATTTCGCCGGCTCCCAGTACATCACCTGGCTGTCATGCAAGGAGGTCTTCACCAGCATCGCCGGATAAGCCTTGCGCTGCAGGTTGTCGTAGGGCGAGTACTGCAGCATGTAGGCAAAAGCCTCTGCCTGGTTCGGGTCTCCCCACTCCTCGTACTCGGCGATGGTCAGCGGGAGCGTGGGGTCGAGCATGGTGTTCATTACGTCTACGAAGGGCACGTGGGAGAGAACGGCGCGGTAGAGATCGGGGCGCAGGTTGGCTACCGCGCCCATCAGCAGGCCGCCGGCGCTGCCGCCTTCCATGGCGACACGGCGAGGATCGCCATAGCCATGGGCGGTGAGGTACTCCGTCACGGCGATGAAATCGGTGAAGGTGTTCATCTTTTGCATCAGGCGCCCGGCGTCGTGCCAGGGCTTGCCCATATCGCCGCCGCCGCGAATATGGGCGTAGGCCATGACGAATCCGCGATCGAGCAGGCTGAGGCGGTTGGAGTTGAAGCCTACGGGAAGGGCATAGCCGTAAGAGCCGTAGCCATAAATGTAGAGAGGGTTGGTGCCCTCACCCTTTTTGTCTTTGCGGTAGACGATCGAAACCGGGATGGCGGTTCCGTCCGGCGCGGTGGCGAAGAGGCGCTCGGAGCGGTATTGCGAGCGGTCGAATCCGCCGGGGACTTCCAGCTCCTTGAGCAACGTCGATTGATTGGTTTGCACATCGTACTCGTAGACCGAAGTGGGTGAAACCAGTGATTGATACCCATAGCGAAACTTGTCGGTTACAAATTCGCGGTTGACGTGCGGATGCGCGCTGTAGGTGGGCTCCGGAAATGCAATCTGGCGCGAAGATGGGTCAAACGCCCCCTGATTGTCAAAGGAGAGGACGCGCATTTGCGGCAGACCGTTGGCGCGCTCGACGAGCACGGCGAAGGACTGAAAGAGCTCCAGGTCTTCGAGCATCACGTCTTCACGGTGGGCGACTATCTCGCGCCAGTGTGCGCGGCCCGGGGTGGCGACGGGGGCAGTGACGATGCGGAAGGTTCTGGCGGTGTCGTTTACGCGAATGTACCAAAGCCCGTCGCGGTGGTCGGTGTAGTACTCGATGTTCTCCTGCCGCGGTTCGACCAAGGTCCATTGTCCTTCTGGATCATCGGCGGGCAGGAACTGTTCTTCGCTGGTGGTATGGCTGGCGCTCTCGAGCACGATGTACTTGCCGTCGCGAGTGCGGCCCGCGCCGATATTGAAGCGCTCGTCGGCTTCTTCGTAGACCAGGACATCTTCGGCCTGCGGCCTTCCTAGCACGTGGCGGAAGAGCTGGTGCTGCCGTTTGGTTTCCTCATCCTCAACGGTGTAGAAGAGGGTGCGGTTATCAGTGGTCCAGACGACAGAGCCGACGCGCTCGGCCTGGTCGGCGAGCACCTCACCGGTTTGCAAATCTTTGAGGTGGAGGGTGTATTGACGGAATCCCGTGGTGTCGGTTGAGTAGGCCAGCAGGTTGCCGTCATCGGAGACGCTGACGGCGCCTAAGGCCAGGAAACTCTCGCCGACCGCCATCTGGTTCATATCCAGCATGATCTCTTCGGCGGCATCGAGGGAACCGCGCTTGCGGCAGTAGATGGGATACTGCGCGCCCTGCTCGGTGCGCGAGTAGTAGAAATAATCCTTGTACCGGAAGGGCACGGAGACATCGGTCTCTTTGATGTGACTGAGCATTTCGGAGTAGAGCTTGGCCTGCAGCTCTTCCGTGGGCTTCATGACGGAGCGGGTGTAGGCATTCTCCTGCTCGAGAAATGCGATTACTTCGGGGCTGTCTTTTTCGCGAAGCCACGCGTAGTTGTCGGCCAACTGATGTCCGTGGAGGGTGGTGACGGTTTCCTGGCGGCGGGCGGTGGGTGGCTGAACTGCAGTTGGTTGGGTCGAGGTCATATTTAACTAAAGGATAACCGGTTGGCCCGGAGAGCCGGTTGTGCATGCGGTCAAAACGGTGGGATATCCAGGTCACCAGGTTTCGCTGGCATGCATCCCAACCCAGTGAGGAGTAAATCATGAATTTTCCCCCTATTTACGGTAAGAGAACCATCGTTTTGGCTGGCGCGATGTTGCTTTGCGGCAGTATGGCCATAGCTCAAGCGCCCCGCGATTCCGCCGGCCCAGCGAGCCAAGCCCCGGGGCAGAGTCCGAGCATGGATGCGCAAATGAATGGCATGCAGGGTCCAAACCAGCCCTCGCCCATGGACAGGATGTTTGTAAGCAAGGCAATGCAAGGGAGCATGGCAGAGGTACAGCTTGCCCAGCTGACATTGCAAAAGAGCAGTAACGACCAGGTAAAGCAGTTCGCCCAACGAATGATCGATGACCACACCAAGTTGAACGAGCAGATGAAGCCGGTCGCCGAGCAGGTTGGCGTGAAGGCGCCGGACCAGATCTCGAAGAATGATCGCAAGACCATAGCCAAGCTTCAAGCGCTCTCGGGATCGGCGTACGACCAGGCCTACATCAAGGACATGGTCAAGGATCACAAGCAGGATCTGAGCCAGTTCCAGACGGAAGCTTCTTCCGGACAGGACCAGACTGTAAAGGATGCGGCCAACCAAGGCAGCAAGGTTATCGCCCAACATCTACAGATGGCCCAGCAGTTGGCTAAAGACCAGAACGTGCCCATGTCCGGGCAATAAGTAGACTCACACCCTGGAGCTTTTCTGTGCCCGCTGGGCCGGTCCTCTTTTTGAGAGGCGGCAGCGGGCACAAGTGCGTCTGAGTACAATGAGGCGATGCGTCTACGCCTGCTCGCGGTTTTTCTGCTTCTTCTCGCCGGTTCTGGTGTTTTGCCGGCAGAGCGATTGCAGGACCTGCCCAAGCCCACAAATTATGTCAGTGATTTTGCCGGCGTGTTGTCGCCGCAAACCACGGCTTCTCTGAATGCGCTGTGCGCGCAGGTGGATCGCCAGGCGCATGCGCAGATCGCCGTGGTGACGATCAAGTCGCTGGACGGCGAACCAATTGAGAACTTTGCCACCGCACTCGAAGACAAGTGGAAGGTAGGGAAGAAGGGCACGGACCGCGGCCTGCTGCTGATTTTCGCGACGAATGATCGCAAGTACCGCTTCGAGGTGGGGTATGGCCTCGAAGGGATTCTGCCTGATGGCCGGGTGGGTGACATCGGCCGGCAGATGGTGCCGTACCTGCGACAGAACGACTTTGACGGTGCGATTACGATGGCGGTGCAGCAGGTCGCCGGAGTGATTGCGGCCGACGCCGGGGTGACGCTCACTGCCCAGCAACGTCGCGGACCGCCTCCCGTCCCGCAGCCGCAGCCACTCACGCTGGGGCAAGTGGTGGTGTTGGGCCTGGTCCTGTTGGGCGTGATTTTCCTCCTTGCACGCCTTGGTGGCTCCGGCCTGCTCGGCTTCCTGATCGGCATGTTCCTGGGCGGCGGCGGAGGCGGTAGTTGGGGCGGCCGCGGCGGTGGCGGCGGGTTTGGCGGTGGCGGAGGAGATGGCGGCGGATTTGGTGGTTTTGGCGGGGGGAGTTCCGGTGGCGGTGGGGCCTCAGGCAGTTGGTAGGCTGATAATGAAATTTTGAGCAAGAGAAGGAGAACGTTCGAATGAGACGCGGGCTTTGGGTAGCAATCGCGGCGCTTGTAGTGGTCTTCCTGGCGGTGCTGCTGGTTTTCGGCAGTTATGTGAGCGCGAAGAATCAGATGGTGACCAAGCGGGAGGCGGTCACTGCTTCCTGGGGTGAAGTCAACAATCAGCTGCAGCGGCGCGCGGATCTGATCCCGAACCTGGTAGAGACGGTGAAGGGGTATGCCAAGCAGGAGACGACGGTGTTCGGCGATATCGCGAATGCACGGGCCGGCTTACTGAACGCGCATGGCGATCCGAAAGCCACCATCCAGGCTAACGGCCAGCTCGATGGCGCGCTGGGACGGCTGCTGGCGTTGTCGGAGAATTATCCGGACCTGAAGTCGAATCAGAATTTTCAGCGCCTCTCGGACGAACTGGCGGGCACGGAAAACCGGATCAGCGTGGCCAGAATGCGCTACAACCAGCAAATTCAGGACTACAACACATTCATAGGTCAGTTTCCCAACAGCATTTGGGCCAGTATGGGCGGATTCCAGCGGAACAACGATTATTTCCAGGCGAGCCCGGGGGCTCAGAATGTGCCTAAGGTTAGCTTCTAGATCCTGTGGTACCCCACATCTAGCGCAAAGTGCGCGCTCAGATGTGGGGCACCAGGATTCAATTGATTCGACTTGAATGATGTCGGCTCAACAAAAACGACGGGTGCCAAATCTTCGCTGTGATTGCGAAGCAGGCACCCGCCCTCTTGTTGGATAAAAGGAAGCGTTGGACGAACTAGGCGCGCGCGAAGGAAGCTACTGCGCTTGCTTCGTCGTCCTTGACGTCGAAAACGGTGTAGAGCTTGGTGATCTGCAGCAGGTCGTGGACCTTCTTGGTGAGATTGAGGAGTTTAAGGTCTCCGCCCTGGTTGCGGACGGTGGTAAAGGCGCTCACCAGCTCGCCGATGCCCGAACTGTCGATATAGGTTACGTCACCCAGATTGAGCAGGATCTGCTTGGAGCCTTTGGCGAGCAGATCCCGTACGGCGTCGCGCAGCTGCACACTGCCTTCTCCCAGGGTAATGCGGCCGCTGCAATCCATTATGGTGATCCCGTCGACCTGACGGGTCTTGATTTTCATGCTCACGAAAACTCCTCCTTAAATTGCGGAACGGGCGGTTCCTAGATGTTTGATGAGGGTAAGTTCAGTGCCGGGCTGCAATTGACGAAAGTGTACCTCATCCATGAACGAGCGGATGAGAAAGATACCCCGTCCTGAGCCGCGTAACAGATTCTCGGGCGCGAGCGGGTCGGGGAGTGTCTCCGGGTTCAGCCCTTTTCCCTGGTCGGCGATGCGAATGACCAGGGAATCTGCGGTCTGTTCAAACGAAGCAGTAATGTTCTTCTCGGGGTCGTAGGCGTTGCCATGGAGCACGGCATTGACCGCTGCTTCACGGACCGCCATAGCGACGCGGTAGATCTCCTCTTCTTCCAGGCCGGCCTTCCTGGCCAACTCCTCCGCGGTCTGTTCCACGCGATTGACGCTGTCAAGCGAGGATTCAAGTGTGTAGGTAACCTTGCTAGCCGGTGATCCACCCAATGCCGACCTCGTATGAAGCGCTGGGCTTTAGCAACTTAAGCCCCATCTGCGCAAGTTTGCTTGGCCAGCGGCCTCATGTCAAGGCACTTCCGCGATAGGCAGGCTGACACCGCGCCAGGGAGGATCCCTCCAGAGAGCAGGAAATCGCCTTAAATGAGCTCGTATCCGGCGAAGAAGTAGCCGATCTCGAAGGCTGCCGTATCGTCAGCGTCGGAGCCGTGGATGGCATTTTCTTCGATGGAGGACGCGAATTGCTTGCGGATGGTGCCCTCGGCCGCGTCGGCGGGATTGGTGGCGCCCATCAGCTTGCGCAGGTCGGCTATGGCGTTTTCCTTCTCCAGCACCATGGCAATGATGGAGCCGGAGGACATGAAGGTGGTGAGCGAATCGAAGAAAGGCCGCTTAGAGTGCACGGCGTAAAAGCCCTGGGCCTGCGACTTGGAGAGAAACATCTTCTTGATGGCGACGATGGTGAAGCCCGCCTTTTCGATTTCGGCAAGAATCGCGGCCGAATAGCTCTTGCGGACCGCGTCGGGCTTGATGATGCTGAAGGTGCGTTGCACGAATACTCCTATTTTCCGATGACCTTGGCCAATGTTTCGCCGATGGCGGCGGGGGATTGCACTACGTGAATGCCGGCTTCTGTGAGCGCCTTCATCTTGTCGGCCGCTGTGCCCTGGCCGCCGGAGATGATGGCCCCGGCGTGGCCCATGCGCCGCCCGGGAGGCGCGGTCTGGCCGGCGATGAAGCCCACGACCGGCTTCTTGACGTGGGCCTTTACGTAGGCGGCGGCGGCCTCCTCGGCCGTGCCACCAATTTCTCCGATCAGGATGATGGACTCGGTTCCGGGATCCTCATTGAGCAGCTTGAGCGCGTCGACGTGGGTGGTGCCGATGATGGGATCGCCGCCGATGCCGATCGCGGTGGACTGTCCGATCCCGCGCTGGGTGAGCTGATAGACGGCTTCATAGGTGAGGGTGCCGGAGCGGGAGACGATGCCAACGGTGCCCTGCTTGTGGATGCGGCCCGGCATGATGCCGATCTTGGCTTTGCCGGGAGAAATAACGCCTGGACAGTTGGGCCCGATCAGGCGGGATTTGGATTTGCTGACCACGCTCCACACCTTGACCATGTCGTTGGTGGGGATTCCCTCGGTGATGCAGATGATCAGCGGCAAGCCGGCGTCTTCGGCTTCGAGGATGGCATCGGCGGCGAACGGCGGGGGCACGAAGATGACGGTGGCATTGGCGCCGGTCTTCTCGACGGCCTGAGCCACGGTGTCGAAGACCGGCCAGCCTTCGTGCGTGGTGCCTCCCTTTCCCGGCGTTACTCCGCCCACTACCTTGGTCCCATACTCGGCGCAGCCCTTGGCGTGGAAGGTGCCTTCCTTGCCGGTAATGCCTTGCACGATGAGCCGCGTATTTTCGTCCACTAACACAGACATAGATTGCTCCAGAATTCCTGTTCGAGTGCGATTCTCACTTCTTTGCGGCGTAGTCTTTGGCGGCCTTCACCGCTTTGGCGGCTGCATCTTGCATCGTCTCGCCAATGATGAAGTTGAGGCCTGACTGCTTAAGAATTTCCCGTCCCTGCTCTACGTTGGTTCCCTCCAGGCGCAGGATGACGGGAACCTTCACGTTGGTCTTTTTGGCCGCTTCTACGACGCCCTGGGCCAGGGTGTCGACGCGCAGGATGCCGCCGAAGATGTTGATGAAGACGGCCTGCACGTTTTTGTCGGAGAGCAGGATCTCGAAGGCGTGCTCGATCTGCTGCTGGTTGGCGCCCCCGCCTACGTCGAGGAAGTTGGCAGGCGAGCCGCCGGCGTACTGGATGATGTCCATGGTGGCCATGGCCAGACCGGCGCCGTTGACCATGCAGGCGATGTTGCCATCGAGCTTGATGTAGTTGAGGGCGTACTTGGAGGCTTCCACTTCCAAGGGGTCTTCCTCGGTGGTGTCGCGGAGTTCCTTCAGTTCCTTGTGGCGGAAGATGGCGTTGTCGTCGAAGTTGATCTTGCAGTCGAGCGCCAGCAGGCGGTCGTCGGTGGTGGTGATGAAGGGATTGATCTCGAGCAGGGAGGCATCGGTCTCGAGAAATACTTTGTAGAGGCCGGTCATGAACTTGACCGCGTCGTTAATCTGGGCCGGCTTGAGGCCCAGGGCGAAGGCGAGTTTGCGCGCCTGGTAGGGCTGGAAGCCCACTGCGGGGTCGATGTAGGCCTTGAAGATCGCGTCGGGGTCCTTGGCGGCAACTTCCTCGATCTCCATGCCACCGGCCTGGGAAGCCATGAAGACCAGCTTGGCGGCGGCGCGGTCGAGCACGATGCCCAGGTAGAGCTCGCGGGCGATGGGCGACATCTCTTCGATTAGCACCCGCTGCACCTTCTGGCCCTGGGGTCCAGTCTGGTGAGTCACCAGCTGCATGCCGAGGATGTTCTTGGTGTACTCCTCTGCATCCTGCAGGGTTTTGGCGAGCTTGACGCCGCCTCCCTTGCCCCGGCCGCCGGCGTGAATCTGGGCCTTGACTACGACGCCCTTGGCGCCTCCGGTAAAGAGCCGTTTTGCCACATCCAACGCTTCTTCAAGCGTGTTGGCCACCTCACCCTTGGGTACGGCTACGCCGTAGCGCTCCAGGATGTCTTTTGCCTGATACTCGTGAATTTTCATTCGTTTGGTCTTCGGACAGAACTTCCATACTAAAGGGATTGGGCTTGGAGGGCAAAGAGGAGGGATAAATCGGTTTGGGTTGGATGATTGCCATCAGTATGCAACGTGCCGCACGGTTCACCCACGACTGACGTTCAGGTTCAGGTTCGTATTTCTGATGGGCTTCTCCCCAGTTCGACCAGAAAATAATTTTCGTAACCTCTGACCGAAACTACCCTGGCTTTGCATCTATATCGGCAGCAAACCAAATACTAAAGCAGTTTCGCAATTGGTGTAGACCGAAGCTAGAGACCTTTTCGTGGTTTTTCTCCAGGAAAAACCACACCTCGCGATCTTTGTCAGACCACAGTAATTGCGAAACTGCTCTAGACCAGCACCGTAGCGAGGAAGGCGCACCTCGAGAGGTCGTGCCGTGGGCGGCACCCTTTGAATCATGGAGATCGCTATTCCAGAAAGATGCTCGAACCCCCTAACAATAGGGGAGCGTGATGGAAACATGCCCCAAGATCGCCCCACCCCACCCGCCCGTAGAGGGCCGTCAGTACCCTCGACTCACAATCGAAGCCAACCAGCTTCCAATCCGGGGGGGCTTATCTCTCTTTTCGCTCACTTTTTCACTTAAAATTCGCGCTTCTCCGACTGTTTGCCATCCCGTCGGTCTCACCCCCAGGACTTAGTTCGCTTAGTTCGCTTAATTCGCACATTTCTGCAGGCGCCGCTCGAAGCGAGCGTGCCTCAGGATCATTGTTTGATGAAAGCCGACCTTCGAGATTGGTTGCGAGTGGAGAGCACCAGGTGCGGTTAGGATGTTTTGAGAAGGAATGCCGATGTCCCAGCTGGTAGCGCTGCTCAAGCATGTGGTCGAAGAGCGTGGAACCCTGACGCAAGAGCAGGGATGCTCGGCGCTCCGGGAGATGCTCGAGGGCGACGCAAGTGATGTGGAGATTGCTTCGCTTCTGACCGCTATTGCTACCCGCGGGGCCACGGCTGAGGAGCTATCTGGGTTCGTTCAGGCGATGCGCACCATGAGCCGGCCGGTTCCGCTGAGCGAAGCGGAACGGGAGCAGCTGGTGGATACCTGCGGGACAGGCAGCGATGGCCAGGGGACGTTCAATATCTCGACCGCCGCAGCCCTGGTGGCGGCCGCAGCCGGGGTCAAGGTAGCCAAGCATGGCAACCGCGGGCTGACGTCGAAGTGCGGTTCGGCCGATGTGCTGGAGGCGCTGGGCATCCCGGTTGAGTTGGAGCCGGAGATGGCGGTGGAGTGCTTCCGCCAGACCGGATTCATGTTTCTCTACGCTCCCGCACTGCATCCGGCCATGAAGCGAGTGCAGCCGATCCGCCGGGCACTGGGCTTTCGCACCCTGTTCAATCTTGCCGGTCCGCTCACCAATCCTGCGGGAGCGAGGGCGCAGGTGGTCGGCGTTTTCGCTGCGAGCGCGGTTCCCCTGGTGGCCGAGACGCTGGCTCGGCTGGGTGTGAGGCACGCATTCGTGGTCCACGGACGAGATGGCCTGGATGAACTCACGCTGAACGGCGTAAGCGACGTGGCGGAAGTGCGGGAGCAGACGGTGCGCAACTTTACTGTGGAAGCAGGCGAGGCGGGTCTGGCTCAGGCTCCGCTGAGCGCGATAGCGGGATGTGACGCGCGGGGGAATGCATTGCTGATTGAGAAGATTCTGGAAGGCGAGCCGGGGCCGCCGAGGGATGTGGTTTTGCTGAACGCGGCGGCGGCTCTGATCATCGCCGGCCGCGCAGAGGATTTTGCCGGCGGTGTCCGCTGTGCCGCCGACGCGATAGACTCAGGTGCCGGTCTGCGGCTGCTGGCGCAGTTGCGCAAAGCAGCAAGCCTGGCCCGGCCGTAAAGGGAGTTTGCACCATGCCCATTCAACTGCAACGCATCGCCGCCGGCTGCGCCGCGCTTATTTTCTCCGCGGTTGCCGTCCCCAGCCACGCGCAACAGATCGTGGTGAGCAAAGACAATCGCACCATCGCCGTGACCACCAGCGCGGAAGCCAACGCCGATGCGGATACGGTGACGGTGCAGATCGGCTTCGTCGCTTACGGCCCAGACCAGGACTCGGCCTATGCCAACGGCTCCAAGATCTCGAATGCCATCGCGGCGGCGCTCAAGGCGGCGGGAGTTCCGCAGGATGCGATTCAGAGTGAGTCGCAGAGCATCGCCCCGGTACAGCAGTTCGTTACCCAGGACTGGACACCGGCGGAGAAGACGGAGCGCAAGTTTCAGGTGCAGCAGAGCTGGAACGTGAAGACCGCGGCGGCAAATGGCGCCAAGGTTCTGGATGTGGCGGTGAAGGCGGGCGCTAACCAGAGCGGGCAGATGACCTGGAGCGTCGCCGACCAGGATGCCCTGCAGGCGAAAGCGGCAAAGCTGGCGCTGGATCGGGCGCGGCAGATTGCGCAACAGATGGCTTCGGGCCTCAACGCCACCCTGGGCCCCCTGGTGTACGCCAGCAACGAGGCTCCCGCGCGTACACCCCAACCGCTCATGCGGGCGCCGGCCATGATGTCCGCCGCCCCAGCGGCGAAAGAGGTCGAGCCGCTGAGCGTCAGCGCGCAAAAGGTCACGGCTTCCGCCACCGTCTACGCGGTATTCAGTATCCAATAGCGGTTGGCGTCGTATGCTGGAGGAAAGGGCACCATGCCGAGATATGAGTATCGTGAGCTACGCCCGACAGCCGAGGGCGAAGATGTTTATCGGCGTTGGCTAGCGCATCTGGATGAAGAATTCACGCGCCACAAGGAACCTCGGCTGCGGGGCGAGATGGTGCGCGACGCGCTGCACCAGATCTACCTCGGCCGCCCCCATGGGGGCAAGCTCAACACCACGCTGATCTCCGAGCTGCCGGGCAATGTGCTGCAGCTTACCTTCGACCCGGCCAACGTGACGCTCGAGCCGGAGTACTACGGCGACGTGGACGTGGAGAAGTATGCCGAGCGCAAGCCATTGATCTGGTTCTGGCAGATGTTTGACCGGTCGGCGCTGGGGTTGAATCACTGGCTCGGCTTTCGCTTCCGCAAGATGCTGGCGAAGCACATCTTCAAGCACGTGGGAAAGAACGTAAAGATCTTCCACGGAGTGGAGTTCAGTTTCGGTTACAACCTGACGGTGGAAGACGACTGCATCATTCACAAGTACGTGATGCTCGATGACCGCGGCGAGCTCATCATCCGCAAGGGGACCTCCATCTCCGACTACGCGGCGGTGTACTCCCACTGGCACAGGGCAAACGATTATCTCGATATAGAGAATCGCACCACCGAGGTCGGGCCCGGCACGCGGCTTACTTATCACTCCGCGGTGATGGCCGGGGTGAAGATCGGTGAAGATGCCATGGTGGGGGCCATGGGCGTAGCCACCCACGATGTGCCTCCGCATGCCATCTGGGGAGGCGTCCCGGCGCGCGAGATCAAGCGCAAAGATTAACGCATTTTTGCTAATACTGTGGTCCGGTGGAATCAGTTATGTGCGGCCATTCTTTGGCGGAATGGCCGCGTTGAGTTCAGTTTCATGGTCTACACCATTAGCAAAAATGCTATAGCCACGGCCGGCCCCACTGCGAAGATTGCAAACGTACTTAGCCGGTGGTCGGCGTGCTACCATCAGGCTTCCGATGCGAACTCCTGAAATTGTCCTGGGGATCTTTCAATTTGTGGTGTTGTTGTTCGCGCTGAGCCTGCATGAGTCGGCACATGGATGGATGGCTTCGCGGCTAGGTGACCAGACGGCACGCATGTTGGGACGCATCACGCTGAACCCGCTGAAGCATATCGATCCATTGGGCACGATCATGCTGCCATTGGTGGCGTTGGTAACCCGCATCCCGGTGATCGGCTGGGCCAAGCCCACCCCGGTGAACACCCGCAACTTCAAGAACTTTGTGCGGGACGACATTCTTACTACAGTGGCTGGGCCGGTCAGCAACGTGATCGGATCTGTGGTCTCGCTGCTGGTATTGATCGTCATCGCCAAAACGTCGCTGGTGGGCTTGGCCAGCGTGCGTGCCGTGGCTCTCGGGGGGTTCAGCCGGCTCGATCCGCAGCTCATGGCGGTGAGCCCGGTGGCCTATCCGCTGGCCATCTTCTTCTACGTCAGCATGCTGCTGAATCTTTTCCTGGCTGCCTTCAACCTTCTTCCGTTGCCACCGCTCGACGGAAGCCACATCTTCCGCCACATGCTGCCCCAGCGCTGGCTGCCGGTCTATGATCGCCTGGGGATCCTGAGCCTGTTTCTCATGCTGTTTTTTGGCGGCGGGGTCACCATGGCAATGATTAATCCGGTACTCGGCTTCTTCCGCGTTTTGCTGCTCTCAATCTGAGTTTTCCGTACAATCGAGCCAGTGAATCAAGACTCGCATCAACTCAAACGCGTGCTGAGCGGCATGCGACCTACCGGCAAACTGCATCTCGGTAACTACATGGGCGCCCTCTACAACTGGGTGCGCCTGCAGCACGACTACAACTGCTACTTTTTTGTTGCCGACTGGCACGCCCTGACCACCGACTACGCCGATCCGTCCAACATTCGGCAAAATACGGTGGACGTGGCGCTCGATTGGCTGGCAGCGGGGTTGGACCCGGAGCGCTGTGTCCTCTTTGTGCAGTCCCTGGTGCCGCAACACGCGGAGCTGCACCTTCTGCTGTCGATGATCATGCCTCTCGGCTGGCTGGAGCGTGTACCGACCTACAAAGAGCAACAAGCGCAGATTGCCGAGAAGGATCTGACCACCTACGGCTTCCTCGGATATCCACTGCTGATGGCAACGGATATCCTTATCTACCAGGCGGACTTTGTGCCCGTCGGACAAGACCAGGTGGCGCACGTGGAAGTGACCCGGGAAGTAGCTCGGCGATTCAACCATTTTTATCCCGGTGATGTGAAGCAGATCCTGTCGGGCCCGATTCTGCCCGAACCACAGGTGCTGTTGACTCCGTCTCCCAAGCTCCCGGGGACGGATGGGCGCAAGATGTCGAAGAGCTATGGAAACACCATTCTGCTCACGGACCCGGAGGCGGTGGTGCGGCAAAAGCTGAAGACCATGGTGACGGATCCGGCGCGGGTACGGCGGAGCGATCCGGGCGATCCGGATGTTTGCCCCGTGGGCGATTTGCACAAGGTTTTCTCGACCTCTTCGACGCTGGCCAGAGTCTATGAGGGGTGCCGGTCGGCAGGCATCGGGTGCATCGAGTGCAAGGGCTGGGCCGCGGATGCCATCGTGGCAGAACTGCAACCCATGCAGGAGCGGCGCAAGCAATATGAGGAGCGGCCCCGTCTGGTGCATGACATTCTGCATAGCGGCTCAGCGCTGGCGCGGGCCCGGGCAGAAGAAACCATGGAGCAGGTGAGGGACGCCATGCAGCTGGTGCACCCGGAGTTTGGAGAGCGCGCGCTATGAGCCAAGATAAGGGTGGGGAAAAGCGCGAGGAAACCGAGAAGCAGGCGCAGAAGCGGGAAGCTGCCGAGAGCGCATCGCCTTACAGCATTTCTGTGGGCCAGGTGTACGACGGGCCGCTGGACCTGCTGCTGGACCTGATCCGCAAGCAGGACATCGATATCTATGACATCCCCATCGGGCGGATCACGGCCCAGTTTCTGGCCTATGTCGAGGGTCTGAAGCAAACCGAGGTGGATGCGGCGGCGGACTTCATTTATGTGGCGTCCCTGCTGATCCATATCAAGAGCCGCATGCTTCTTCCGCGCGCGTCGGCGGAGGGGGCCGATGGCGAGCAGGAGGATCCACGGCGAGAGCTGGTGGAGCGGCTACTGGAGCACGAGCGATTCAAGAACGCAGCTCAGATGCTGCTGCAAAAGCAGCAGATCGAGGCTGCTACCTGGACCAATCCGGCGATTCGGCAGTTTAGTAGCGAAGAGGGAAGTGAGCAGGAGATTGCGGCTGATACGGTCGATTTGGTGCGGGTCTTCCGGGAGATTCTGGACCGGGCCCGGCAACGGCCTGTGCTGGACGTGGATGAGGAGGCTGTGACTGTCTCGCAGATGCTCGATTATGTGCGCAGGCGGCTGATCATGGAAGAGCGGCCGGTTTCGTTGAGCAGCTTGCTGAGAAATACGCGGTCAGAACGGGCGCTTATTTGCATGTTTCTGGCGCTGCTCGAGCTGGTTCGTTTGCAGGCGGTTCTGCTGCGGCAGGATAGCAATTTTAGTGAGGTTTATATCAAGAAGCACCCCTCGTTCGAGTCGGTGTTGAACCAGGGGTTGATGCAGGCTAAGGATGATTGGCGGTAGTTTGGGGAGCACCCGGCATTTGAGTGCGGGAAAGGCGCACGGCAGGTCCCTCGGCTTCGCTCCCACGGCAGGCCGGGGCAGGCGGGATGACAAAGTTTAAATGGTGGGGCGGGCGTTGACGTTGGCTATTTGGATGGAGAGTTCTGAGAGTGGTTACGGCCGAGAGTGAACTGCAGATAGTCGTGGAGTGAGGTCAGGCTCTCTTCCCGGTCTCCAAATTCGCAGAACTTTAACATTGCGGTGTACCACAATTCATACTACGGACCACCTCACTTTGGTACCGTGCGAACACTTATTGGAGTGTGCGCACGTGAACGAAGGATCATCCGCGGTTTTGACCCCCCCCGGGAAGCCGTCTCTTCTCCAACAAAAAATGAACAAAAAGCAGGGCAAGACCCCGATGATTATCTTCGGGCTTGTTCTCATCGGCGGCATCGGGTGGGCCGCCTCGCAGTTGCTGGGCGACCTGTTTGCGGTCCCCCACTCGGCTTCGGTGATGGCTTATAGCCTGCTTGCTGTCGCGCTGCTGATCGCGCTGGGTTTTGAGTTCGTCAACGGCTTTCACGACACCGCCAATGCTGTGGCGACGGTGATCTATACCCACTCGCTCGAGCCCCATATTGCCGTGATGTGGTCCGGTATGTGGAACCTGATCGGGGTGCTGTTGTCCTCAGGGGCGGTGGCGTTCGCGGTCGTTTCGCTGCTGCCGGTCGAGCTGATCCTGAAGGTCGGATCGGGCGCTGGCTTCGCCATGGTCTTCGCTCTGCTGGTTTCGGCCATCCTTTGGAACCTGAGCACGTGGTGGTATGGGTTGCCGGCTTCCAGCTCGCACACCCTCATCGGGTCGATCATCGGCGTCGGCGTGGCCAACCAGTTGATGCAGGGCTCGAACGGCACCTCGGGCGTGGATTGGTCGCAGGTGGGGAACGTCTTCCGGTCGCTCCTCATTTCGCCTGATCGTTGGCTTCATCCTTTCCGCTGTCCTATTGCTTGTGCTCAAGTTCGTAATCAAGGACCCGCGGCTCTTCGAGGCGCCCAAGGGTGACGCGCCGCCGCCCTTCTGGATTCGCTGCCTGCTGGTGCTGACTTGCACCGGTGTGAGTTTCTTCCACGGCTCGAATGACGGGCAAAAGGGCATGGGACTCATCATGCTGATCCTGATCGGCACCGTTCCCACCGCGTACGCCCTGAATCATGCGGTCGGTTATAGCCAGGTGCAGGATTTCGTTGCCGTGTCGGAACAGGCGGCCAAGGTGATGAGCGCGCATGTCGACGTGAACGCGGTCATGGATGATCCGCGTGCGGATCTGACCGAATATCTCCAGACCAAGAAGGAAACGCCCACTACGATTTTGGCGGAGCGGCAGATGATCCTGGAGATCGAACATGAGGTGAACCAATACAAGACGCTGAAGGGGGTGCCGTCCGGCCAGCAGGCGAACGTGCGCAACGACATGTATATCTCGAGCGAGACGCTCCGTCTTTTTGCCAAGACAAAGAATCCGGCGTTCACCGCGGAGGAAGCTGCGGTTATGGCGAACTACAAGAAGAAGCTGGATCTCTCCACCAAGTTCATCCCCCCGTGGGTCAAGGTGTCGGTGGCAATTGCGCTTGGGCTTGGCACCATGGTTGGCTGGAAGCGGATTGTCGTGACGGTAGGCGAGAAGATCGGGAAAACGCACCTGACGTATGGGCAGGGCGCTTCGGCCGAAATCGTGGCGATGTTTACCATTTGGGCGGCGGATAGTTATGGTTTACCGGTCAGCACCACGCACGTGCTCTCCTCCGGTGTGGCCGGAACCATGATGGCAAACAAGAGCGGACTGCAGTGGTCGACCATCCGCAATATTGCTGCGGCGTGGGTCTTTACGCTGCCGGTAGCGGGGCTTATGGCTGCAGGGCTTTTCTGGATCTTTGTGCAGTTTGCGCCCAAGGGCTAAAGAACCAAAATCGGCGAAGACGAGCGAAAAGAGAGGTGCTTCGATAGTATGAATCGAGGCGCCTTTTCTTTTTCCGGGCGCATTGAGTGTTGGTGAGTCTGGAAGCATGAGTCTGAAAGCCAAATTAGAAGCCGTTGTCTATGCAGCCGAGGAGCCAGTGACGCTGGCTCAGCTTGCTGCCATCTTCTCCGAAGAGGTTTTACAGGGGTTGGGCGAAGAGGCCCCTGCCGAGGCCGATTCCGCGCCTGCTCTGGAAGAGGCGTCTGCGGAAGAGACCCCGACGACGGAACCCGCCGAGCCGGTTGCCACTGAGCCGGAAGCCGCCGAGCCGATTGCCGGCGAGGGCGACGAGAAGAAATCGGCACGGCAGCGCGACCGCCGGGTCCGGCAGGCGCTGCAGGTGGTGCTCGATGAGCTGATGGCGGACTACGCAAACAGCGAGCGGGGCATGGAGATCCGGGAGATCGCCGGCGGCTATCGCATGGCGACCAAGCCGGAATATCACGATGCGGTGCGGGGCTTTGTGAAAAGCCTGAAGCCGCCGATGAAGCTCTCTCTGCAGGCCCTGGAGACGCTGGCGGTGATCGCCTACAAGCAGCCGGTGACCGCACCCGAGGTGAGCGAAATACGCGGAGTGGACTCGGGCGGCGTGCTGGGCGGCCTGGTTAGCCGCAAATTAATCACCACGGCGGGAAGAAAACCGGTGATCGGACGGCCCATTCTTTACAAGACCACCAAGGAATTCCTACTGCGCTTCGGGCTGAAGGACGTGAACGATCTGCCCAGCATGGAAGAGTTTGAAAAGATGGCGGGCGAGTTGGCTGAGTCCGAGGCGGAGGGCGAGGTTCAGGATGCGGGCATGCGCTCCTCTGAAGAGCTGGCATCGTCGCATGCAGCCGAATCCTCAGCGGAAGCCGCCGCAGAGCAGCAGGAATTGACGTCGCCTACGGACGCAGCTGAGTCCAATACGGATGCTGAGTCCAGTACGGAAGCGGAGGCCATCACGAACGCAGAGGCCAGTGGGGAAGCCGAACCCAGTGGGGAAGCGGAAGCAAGTAGGGAAGACGAGCCCAGTACGGTCGAAAAGTCATGACCGGCAATGAAGAGCGCGACGGCGGGCGAAACCCGCAGCGGCTGCAGAAAATTGTGGCTGCCGCCGGCATCGCATCGCGGCGCAAAGCGGAAGAACTGATTGCCTCCGGACGAGTGCAGGTGAATGGCCAGACAGTGACCGAACTGGGCTCCAAAGCGGACCCGGAGCGGGACCATATCCGGGTCGACGGCAAGCTGCTCAAGAAACCACAGCAGTTCCGTTATTTCATGCTGAACAAGCCAAAGGGCGTGGTCACCACGGTTTCTGACCCGGAGGGACGGCCCACGGTGATGAAATTTTTCGGTCGAGCGGGAGCACGCCTCTTTCCTGTTGGCCGGTTGGATTACCAGAGCGAAGGCTTGCTGCTGATGACCAACGACGGCGAGCTGGCCAACGTTCTGACCAGTGCGGCTTCTCACGTGGAAAAGACCTACCTGGTGAAGGTGAGCGGTAAACCCAGGGAGGAAGCGCTGGAGCAACTCCGGCACGGAGTGATGATCGAACGCGGCCGGCGCGGGGAGCGGGAGGGCCGCGTCATGACTCAGCCGGCCCAGATCAGCCTGATCCGCGACACCGACAATCCCTGGTTCGAAGTGGTGCTGACCGAGGGTAAGAACCGGGAGATCCGCAAGATGTTTGAGGAGGTCGGGCATTTTGTCGAGAAAGTCAGGCGGGTTGGCTTTGGACCGCTGGTTCTCGACGTCCCCCCGGGGGAAACGCGCGAGCTCAGTGAAGAGGAAGTGACGCAACTGAAGCGGGCCGCGCGGAAGAAGGCCCCAGAACAGCCCAGGAAGGACCAGCCCCGGAAACCCGTGCGCCGCCCGCGATCGGGTCCGGCCACGCTGCCCCGTCCTGCCCGCAAGCGCGTTTTGGGCCGAGGGCCCCGCGGCGGGCCGGGGCAGGCGGCCAGGCGTCCGTAGGCGCTTATTTTCTCCATCGAATGAACGCTGCCGCTGCCGAACCGCCCTTCGATGTCGTGATCGTGGGCGCCGGCGCCGCAGGTCTTTTCTGCGCCATCCATGCGGGCCGCGGCGGATGCCGGGTTCTGCTGCTTGACCATGCCAACAGGATCGGCAAGAAGATCCTGATCTCCGGCGGCGGCCGCTGCAACTTCACTAACCTGCACACGAGTGCGGGGAACTTCCTCTCCGCCAATCCACATTTCGCCAAGTCTGCGCTTGCCCGTTACACTCCGGCTGATTTTCTGGAACTGGTTGAGCAGCACCAGATTCCATGGCATGAGAAGACGCTGGGGCAGCTGTTTTGCGACCGGGCAGCGAGCGATATTGTTTCCATGCTGGAGCAGGAGTGTGCCGCGGCTGGGGTAACGGTGTTGTTGAGCACGCGCGTGCGTGAAGTTGTCCAGGACGACGGTTTCCGTCTTGAGACCGATCGGGGTGTCTTCTCTGGGCGTTCTTTGGTTATTGCCACCGGGGGTTTGTCGATCCCAAAGCTGGGCGCTACTCCGTTTGGATACCAGATCGCGCAGCAGTTTGGCTTGCGGTTGCAGCCGTGCCGGCCGGCGCTGGTTCCGCTTACGTTTGTTCCTGAAGACCTCACGCGCTTTGCGGACCTGGCGGGAGTTTCCACCGAGGTGATCGCCTCTGCCGGGTCTGGACGGTTTCGGGAAAAGCTGCTTTTCACCCATCGCGGGCTTAGCGGGCCGGCGGTGCTGCAGGTTTCGTCGTATTGGCAGCCGGGTGAGGCTGTGCTGGTTGATCTGGCGCCGGACCGATTGTGGACCGGGGAGCTTCGCTCGCAGCGTGATCTTGGCAAGGCGCGGGCCGCGATCCGCGGGGTTCTTCCCCATCGGCTGGCTGACCGGTGGTTGGCGCTGCACCCGCCTTCCGCTTGGACGAACCAGGGGCTGGAGGAGGCGGAGAGCGCGCTTCATCACTGGAGTGTCTTTCCTTCCGGGACGGAAGGGTATGAGAAGGCTGAGGTCACGGCGGGGGAGTGGATACTGCTGAGCTGAGCGCACGCACGATGGAAAGCCGCAAGGTTCCTGGGCTTTACTTCATTGGGGAGGTGGTTGATGTAACTGGGCAGCTTGGGGGGTTCAATTTTCAGTGGGCGTGGGCTTCGGGGGCGGCGGCTGGGCGGGCTTTGGGCGAGGGGTGAGTTAGTGATGTAACTTGCCTGAGCATTTGCGTGGGGGATAGGCGCACCGCAGGTCCCTCCACGGCACGCCGGGACAGGTCGGCTTAGCTCGGGATGACAAGGGGAGGGTAGTGCTTCCATGAAGAATTGGCTAGTGGCTGAAAGAGTGGCAGAGCGGAGCAGCGGTTAGGTGAAGAGAACGGAGATTGAGATTCCTGGAAACCACATCTCGCGAAAAACGATCGAGATACCCGGTCGAATGCCAAAAGTTTTCGCGAGGCTTGGCCCGTCCACGTACCGGTTCTATTGGGTTCTCCTGGGATGCGAGCCCTCTTTAAGCCACATTCGGCTTTGGTTCTTTGAGCCAGAGGGTGAGGGCCCACCAGAGGAGGACCAGCAGATAGACGGAGATGCGAAAAAAGGAGAAGAAGACGTAATCGCTCATCTCGCGGCCGATGGTGAAATAGCCACCACCCACCAGGAGGGCGGCCGAGTAGACGCCGAAGCCGAAGCTGAGGGCGGCTACATGGGTGCGCCAGGAAAGCCGCAAAGGACGCAGCAGAAAAGCGAGCACTATGGCCCACTCCACCATGAGCACGGATAAGAGGAAGTGAAGCAGAACCAGGTCCATACGCAGCGAGGAGTAGCCTGCGGGCGCCAGGCGCATGACTATGAGGACGCCGCTTCCAAGCAGGAGTAGAGGCAGGGTGAAGCGGCGGATTCCACCGAGCGGCCGCAGAGCGATCCAGGTGAGCTCCGCGAGCACCGCGCACTGCAATAACACATCGGTGATGTCGAGGATCAAGAGGGCAAAGCGATGGGCAGGATGACCGGAAAAATGCAAGGTGGCAGCAAGCCCGACGGAGCGCAGGAAGTAGAAGACGATGAGCAGCGTGAACCAGGGAAAACGAGCGACTCGCCTGCGCGTGAATAGCACGCCGAGAAGAAGCACATGTCCGAAGAGCCCAGCGGCCCAGATGAGGTGATTTGTCATGGAAGTTAAGGCAGACTAACAGACCGTGTGCGAAGCTGCGTTCAGGCGAGTTTGAAGATGATGGCCGGTCTCCCCTTGTAGGTGCTGACGAGCCGCTCTTCGAAGCCGCACTTTCTGGCAACCGCGATGGACGCTCGATGGTCGGGGTGGATGAGGCAGGTGAAGTCGTTCGTGCCAAAGTGCTGTCGTCCCCACTGCAACGCTGCCTTGGCGGCTTCGGTTGCGTATCCCTTTCCGTGTTTCGCTGGAGCAAGGACCCAGCCCAGCTCAGGGATCGCTCCGAGAGGCGGCTCTATGTCGCGCTTGAAGTTCCCGAAACCAACCTCACCTACAAAGTCTCCTGTTGCCTTCTCTTCCACGACCCAATAGCCAAAGCCAAGAACGGACCAGTGGCCGAAATAACGGAGAAAGCGCGTCCAGCATTCCTCCGACGTAAACGGCTTGCCTCCCATGTATGTAACCACGGCGGCATCTCCCCAAAGCGCCCTGGTGTGGGCAAAATCGTCCAGGGTGTGACCGCGGAGCCTGAGCCGGTTAGTCTCTACCACCGGAATATCTAGAGCACGAGGCAACGAGGCGATCATCCATCCAGTTTAAACTTGCTTTCAAAGAGCCCCGAAATTCGAAGGGATAGCTTTCGTATGCAAACCGGGGCCAAGCCCGCGTCCACACCTACGTTTTGGCAATCCGTGCGGGAAGCCCTGCGGGGCAGCCACCAGGATTACACCGCGGGCAGCCTGAACCGGTCGATCCTGCTGCTCGCCATCCCCATGGTGCTGGAGATGGTGCTGGAATCTCTGTTCGCCGTGGTGGATGTTTTTTGGGTCAGCCGCCTGGGCGCTGACGCGATTGCCACGGTCGGCCTGACAGAGTCGGTGCTCACGTTGGTGTTCGCGGTGGGCATGGGGCTCGGTATGTCGACCACGGCGATGGTGGCGCGCCGTGTCGGCGAGAAGGACGCGGACGGCGCAGCCATCTCCGCAGTCCAGGCAATATTCCTGGGGCTGATCGCTTCGGTTGTGCTTGGCCTTCCATTCCTATTCCTGGCGCCACGGCTGCTGGCCCTGATGGGCGCCACGCCGGCGATCATTGCCAGCGGCGCGAACTACACCCGGATAGCCCTTGGAGGCTCGGGGGTGGTTCTGCTGCTGTTTCTGAACAATGCGATCTTCCGCGGCGCCGGAGATGCGGCGATCGCCATGCGCCTGCTGTGGGTCTCGAACATCCTGAACCTGATTTTCGATCCCTGCCTGATCTTTGGCCTGGGCCCGTTCCCCAAGCTTGGAGTAACCGGCGCAGCGCTGGCTACCTTCTCCGGGCGCGGCATCGGCGTGCTTTACCAGTTTTACCGGTTGGGCAAGGGGACGGAACGGATTCGGATTCTGGCGCGCCACATGCGTCTTCAGGGCGCGGTGCTATGGCGGCTGGTACGTGTATCGATCACCGGCATTCTGCAGTTCCTGATCAGCCAGGCGAGCTGGATCGGACTGGTGCGCATCGTCAGCCTGTTCGGTGCGCCCGCCCTGGCCGCCTACACCATCGGTATTCGCATCGTCATCTTCGCCATCTTGCCATCGTGGGGATTGAGCAATGCCGCCGCCACGCTGGTGGGCCAGAACCTCGGCGCGGGCCACCCTGACCGCGCACGCAAAGCGGTGTATCGAACCGGCCTATGGAACATGCTCTTTTTGGGGACGGTGGGAATTGTCTTTATCGTCTTTGCACCGTGGATCATCGGCCTGTTTACGCAGGATCCGGCGGTGGTTGGCACGGCCATCCAGTGTCTGCGCATCTTCAGCTGCGGCAATGTTGCTTTCGCCTACGGCATGGTCATGCTGCAGGCGTTCAATGGAGCGGGCGACACGCTCACCCCGACGTATGTGAATCTCTTCGGCTTTTGGATCCTGGAGATTCCGCTTGCCTGGTGGCTGGCCATGCACACCGCGATGCGGGTTAACGGTGTTTTCGTCTCAGTGGTTGTTGCGCAATCGGTGATAGTGCTCATCAGCGTCGTTCTCTTCCGCCAGGGCCGCTGGGCCACGCAGCGCATATAGCGCCATAAATGGTTGCCCGAATGAGCGAGATTTTTCTGCCTTTGCTCCGCGGAAAATAATTCCTCCTCTTCGAGCCTTCAGGGATGCCGGATTGGTCATCACACTAAATGTGGGTCGGCCGGTGGCTCCTGCATTCAAGGAGGATTCATGTTGGGGAATCGATTCGGCAGTGAGTCGACGCGCTTTGATGATGACCCTGTTGTCATCGGCCTTTTCCCTAACGCGAGTGATGCGCGCCGGGCGTTGGACGCACTCCACGAGAACCAATATCCTCCCGACCAGATTACTGCCGCATTCCGGACACCAGCCGATTCGCAGGCGGAGGTGGAAGCGACTTCTGTGCCGATGCGGGGGAGCGGTAAGTGGTTTGGCCAGCTGAGAGAGATCTACCGGGGAGAAGATGGCGGAGTAGACCGCGCAGGAGCAGCGCAGTCGAGACCGGAAGTATCTACAACGGGGTTCGACGCCATGCTGGCGCAAATTGACCTTTCCCCGCAGGATACGCTCACGCTGGATCATGATTTTGATCGCGGCGCTGCCATCGTGGCGGTCAGGGCTGGCCGCCCGCAACGCGGAGGCCCGAGCCCTTCTGGAGAAATGTGGCGCACGCATCGTGCATGGTCGCCATGCCAGTTGAGCCGACGAGAACCATTGAGCCGGCTCAGCAGCGACCGTGCGTTCCACACCCTTCAACCCGCCTGCGCAAGCGGCGCCGGACCATGTACAGCTCTTCGGAGAAGTGCTGCGAGTGCGCAAGGAGAAGGTGAGCACTGGCGACGTGAACGTTCGCAAGGAAGCGGTCACCCACATGGAAACAGTGCAGGTGCCGGTCACTCGCGAGCACCTGGTGGTGGAGCACGCGAGACGGCCGCGCGGATGGGGAGCATGCCATACGTGTCCCTCTTAGTGAGGAGCGCGTGCACATAGATAAAGATACTGTCCTGCGTGAAGAGTACAAAGTGGGGAAGCGTGAGATAACGCAGAACGAATCAGTCACCGACACGGTCCGCAGAGAACGTCTATTGATCGATGACGCCAGCGTGAAGACGAACGATTAGGTTTCTCGGTCGCGAGAATTCGGTTGCGACCACCCGCGGCGCGCGGCGCGTTGGCTGTAGTTCGAAGTACGCTTTCCCAACGTCTAACCACGTCTTTTCTTTTATTTTTCCGCGTCAAATCCGATTGCATCCTACTACTCGTTAGAGCATTCATGCTCTAGCGGCCGACGCTGAGACCGGGTGCCCGGTCAGACCAAAAACAATTTTCACTAACTACAAAGGATCTTCTCATGGCGTATGAAACGACAAGCAACGCAGGTGGCGTGGGGACGGCCACGCAGGTAGTCGTCGGACTCTTCAAAAATGCAAGCGACGCTCATCAAGCAGTGACAGAGCTGAGGGCGCAAGGTTTTAGCTCCAGATCAGATCGGCGCGGCCTTTCGCAGTCGAGCATCCGATTCGTATCTCGATCCCAGCGATGCGGGCGCTGTCTCCAGCGAGACGGTTCACCGCGACCATGAGAAATGGTGGGATAAGGTGAAGGACGCTTTCCGTTCCGATGATAGCGTGGAACGGCGAAGAGAGTCTGCGACGCGGCCGCCGATACCAGTTTCGAACCGGAACTCTATTCGCGTGGCGACTATGAGTACGATCTCGCGGACGATGATTTCCAGGGCTCACTTGCCGGGACCGGCATTCCTGCGGATCGCGCAGCGTATTTAACCCGTAGCCTCGAGCCGGGCGGAGCAATCGTCACCGTGCATGATGCGAATCGTGCCGCAGAGGCAGAGCAGATTCTCGCTGCCAACAATGCCCGGGTTCGCTACGAGGATATCGGACAAGACGAGGTCGATGGGAAATGAAGTCGTGGGGACGGATGCGGAACGGATTGACGCCGCGGACTCGACTGGCCAGGAGATTACCGATACGGGATATGTAGATCGGCGTCCGGTGGATGATGCGAATCGCGTAGATTATGCGGATCGCCGTGTCGAACGGGTACAGCTCTTTGGAGAAGTTCTGCGTGTTCACAAGGAACGGATCAACCGGGGCGAGGTGAGAGTGCGCAAGGACGTGGTTACGGAGAATCAGACGATCGAAGTTCCGGTCACGCGCGAGGAACTGGTGTTAGAGCGCGTCGCTGTTTCCGGCGACACGCCGGCGCCTTCCGCCAATATTGGCCGCGGCCAGGAGATCCGCGTCCCTCTGAGTGAGGAGAAGGTACGACTGGAGAAGGAGCCTGTGTTGCGGGAAGAAGTAAGCGTCGGTAAGCGCGAGGTGCAAGACGTGGCGAGGGTAAGCGGCGATGTGCGGCGCGAAGAACTCCGCGTCGACGACCCGGAAGCACCCAAGCGATCAGCGACAGCCGAAGAGGTTTCAACCGATCTTCGGCGTCGTGGATAGGGGTACCCGCAGGCATATGAGAACCATCGGCGGAATGAGAGAAATGTCAACCAAGGTAGTTCGCATAGTGGCGGTGGCGGCGTTTTTGGCTGCCGCCGCTGCCAGCCGGCCAACGCTGCGATGCAGTCACAGAATGCGGTCGCTGGAGCGGCTCAGCAGTCCAACCAATCGAGTGATCTCACAATCACGCGCAATATTCGTCGCGCGCTGATTAAGGACAAGTCGCTTTCTGTGGAAGCGCATAACGTAACCATCATCACAAAAGACGGCAAGGTGACTTTGAAGGGCCGGGTAGAATCGGCCGCCGAAAAGCAAACGGTGGAGTCAGCCGCCAACAATGTTGCCGGAGTTGGAAATGTCGACGATCAGTTAACCACCAGTAATCAGTAGGCACCGCAATACAGATAGGAGAGTAGCTATGGCAGGGCATTCAATATTTGGAATCTATACCAGCCGTCAGGGCGTGGAAGCAGCCGTACAAGCACTTAGGGATGCGAATTTTCGGGGGTCGGATATTTCTATCCTGGCGCCGGAGAATCTGGGTGATATTCGCGATATCGGCACAGTCAAAACCACCAAGGCACCGGAAGGCGCCACCGCAGGAGGCACCTCCGGAGCCGTGATCGGAGGAGTGCTGGGTTGGCTGGTGGGCATTGGTGCGCTCGCCATCCCCGGCGTGGGACCTTTTCTTGCTGCCGGCCCGATCATGGCGGCGCTTGCCGGCGTGGGCGTAGGCGCTGCCGTGGGCGGGATCACCGGTGCGCTGGTGGGATTCGGTGTGCCGGAATTTGAAGCCAAGCGCTATGAGACCCGGCTGAGAACGGGCGGGATACTCCTGTCCGTCCATGCTGATAACCATGACTGGATCTCCCGGGCCAAAGGCATTCTCGACAGAACCGGCGCTGAGGAAATCTCAAGCGCCAGCGAGAGCCGCGTCGCGTAGCTAGCCCGCTCGCCAGGCTGTTCCTTCCGGTAAGGAGGGAACAGCGGGCAGCGCCTTTGCCATCAGCTTCGCCGAAAATCAGGCACCCCGACCCCCGATCTGGCTGGACATCCCCGTCCACCCGGATTGGGGGTCTGTTTTTGATACAGATCTGCCTTGTCGCGCAGGTAGTCCTACTTGCTATGCTTTCGCATACCATTGGTTTCATCTTGGCCGGAGCCCGGAACAATCACACAGTAGGTGTATTGTTCCGAGACGGTTTGATCTGCCTAATTGGAGTAGTACCTTGCACGTCCCAGGCAACAACCGAAAGCGTGGAAATATCTAAGGCGGAGTATCGTACGCGGGAGTTGGTGACTGATCCCAGCGTACGAAAGGAGACGATGGCATCTTCTGTAACATCGGTGGGTATCGCGGGGCCCGCTCCTTGCCCAGTTGACCTGATGCAGCTGGAGGGTTTGGACCTAAGCGCCCGCTACCATTCAGACCGCTGCGGGGGCGACTTTTTCGATGGAATTGCGGTGGGATCCCGCCTGGTGTTCCTGTTGACGGACATCGCGGGCCCGCGATCGGAGGCGCACGCGATTGCCGCTGAGGCGCAGGTTGCCTTTCGGCAAACTGCCCGGGAGCTGTTTAGCACAGTGGACGCTAATGAATCGGAAGCCATCGCCGCGTTGGCGCACGAGGTCAATCGATCGCTGATCGAGGCGGCGAAAGGCGTGCGCTTTGCTCCGACCTTTCTCGGTTGTTTTAACTTGACCCTTGGCATTCTGACGTATTGCAACGCGGGCCGAGTCCAGGCAGTGTTTCGCGATGCGGAGAGCGCGCATGTTCTGGAACGTGGTGGTGTGCCGTTGGGATTGTTCACGCACGTGACCTATGAGCCGGCGGTCCTGGCGTTCGAACCGGGAGACAAGCTGCTACTGGTTACCAAGGGAGTGACGGAGAGCCGGCAGGGCACCGCCGAGTTTGGGATGAAGCGCGTCGAGCGGCTGCTCGAACGGTCTAACGGAGATTCTGCGGCTGAAATCTGCGACACGGTGCTGCGGGAGGCATATGACTTCGGCAATCATCCCTGGGCACGGGTCTATGATTTTCTGAGTGCGCGCAAACGCAGCCATGAGGACCTAACCGCGGTGGCGCTGGTGCGCGCCTAGGAACGCCTGGATTCTCCTTGGGATTCAGCAAATGCGATCGTGGGGCGGAGCCCCATCGTTTTCGGCCCACGTACGCTCCCACGGCAAGCCGGGTAGGCGAACGTGGGGCACCCGTCCTGTTCCCTCTGACCTTGCTATACCACAGGACAACGAGCAAACTCGGGTATTCGCGCTATTGGGCGAAGCGGCGGAAGAAGCTGGTTGGTTTCCACTCCGGGCGGTGATCGGCGTCGGCGACACGCAACGCCAGCTTCTCCAAGATGGCGTCGAATTGGGCCGCGGCCGCGAGGTCGACTGGCTGGCTCAGATCATCTGAGGGCGCGTGATAGCGCTCGGCGTACCAGGCTTTGAAGGTTTTCTCTTCCGGCGTTCCGGGCAGCCAGCCAAACTTGAAGGCAAGTGCCGGGACACCCTTCTTGATGAAACTGTATTGGTCGCTGCGGATGAATCGATTGTGTTCCGGCTCCTTATCCGCTTGTACCTGCACGCCCGCGAGGGCGGCAACGGCGCGGAGATCGTCGCCCAGAGTGGACTCATCCAGGCCCTGGACTTCAAGGTATTTTAAAGGAAACAGCGGAAGATACATATCCATGTTGAGGTCGGCGACCAGGGGGCCGGAGACGGTGGGATGGGCAGCAAAGTATTGCGAGCCGAGTTCTCCCTTCTCTTCGCCGGTGACGGAGAGGAAAAGAATCGAGCGCTTCGGCCTGGCTGCCGAAGCTTTCATTGCCCGGGCGATTTCGATGAGCGACGCGTCGCCGGAGGCATCGTCCATCGCGCCGTTGTAGATGCGGTCACCTTTGACCGGCTCGCCGATGCCGAGATGGTCAAGGTGGGCACTGACGACGACATATTCCTTCTTGAGCTTGGGGTCACTGCCAGGGAGGAGACCAACGATGTTTTCAGATCTCGCTTCCGAGCGCGTCATGGCAACGCGGGCGCGGATCGTCACGGCGAGGGGAAAGTGGGGGAGTGGCTTATCCGCATTCAGGTCCGTCAGGATCTGCTGAAAGGTGTGACCACTGCCCGCGAAGAGGATTTCCGCATGCGCTGGGTTGAAGAGGATGCCAACCGGGAGCGGAGGGGGGACGCCCTGGCCGGTTTCGCTCAACTCCATGCGTGGCTGGAAGCGGGACGCAGCAACCCGTGACCAGGGCACCTCGGCGCTTTTGGGATTCTGTATGGTGATGGTGCCGATGACTCCGGCTTTTTGAAGCGCTTTGCGGCGCTCTTCACCGGATTGGTAATGCGCTTTCACCGGGCCGGACATGTCTGCCGGGCCACCGGTCACGAATACTACGATCTTGCCCTTCACGTCCTGCCCTGCCAAATCGTCGTAGTGCAATTCGGGGACGGTCAGGCCGTAGCCGATAAAGACGGCGCCGGCTTCGACATTTTCCGCCGCATGCGAACTGACCCTAAGCACGGCATCTTCCCCGAGTTTGAGCGGCTGCGCTTTGCCCTCGCTCAGCAAATCGAGCGCGCAGCGAGATTCGTCAATCTTGACCACCTGGAAGTCCATCGGCTGCCGGTACCCATCAACCCCCGCGGGCTCTAAACCTGCGGCACGAAACTGCCCGGCCACGTAGTTGGCGGCTTTTTCGAAGCCCTGGGTGCCGGTGGCGCGGCCTTCGAGGCTGTCGTCAGCAAGAAATTGAACGTGGGACCACCACTGCTTGCCCAGGGCATCCCAATCCGGGCTCTGCGCAGGAGCCGCGAAACCAATCAACGTAAAGGTGAAGCAGAGGAGCAGTAGGTTCCATGGTTTCACTAACGATCACCTGTGAGCGTGCTATTGCGAATGTAACTCAAGGGCGCTTTGGAGGTAAAAGAAATGGACGCCCCGTGGGGCTAGTTCACGCCGGTCTTGCCCAGAGCAGCGAGCGCGGGGCAGTAAGGATTGCCATTGTTGACGGTGCTTTGCCATGCATTCTCGCCCGCCGCGATCTGCTCCCAAAGACAAGAGGGGCAGCGGCCCCTCTTGTCTTGCGAACGACTACCTGGAGAGTTGCGACCAAACCTCCGGCAGCACCGGCGTGCCTTCGGCCTTTACCGCGGTGAGAGCTGACGGATTCAACCCCAGAGCCTTGACGATGGTGGGCGCCACCTGCGTGGTTGCCGTTTCGGCGAAGACGGTCTGCGGACTAAAGCACGGATGAGACACCAGCAGCATGACGTTGGTGTCGTCATGCGCGAAGCCGCCGTGATCTGCGATCATCGTTGTGCTGCCGGAGTAAGTAACGCCTACGTTCGGGGTCACGATAATATCCGGCGTCCGCGGATCCTGCCCTGGTTCCCAACCACCCACGCCGTAGTTCAACGCCAAAGTAGGCCCGTAGTAGATCTGCCCCAGGCCAATGGCTGTCGCATTCTGTTCGAGTAGTTCTACTGCCGAAGGCACGCTCTCGCCCTTATTGAGCCAGAGCACAGAGACATCGTCTTCGGTGGCGCCAATGCCGGTCGGGTTCAGCGGTGACTCCGAGTACGGAATGCGCGTGCCCATCAGCGTTGCCGGCGTATTGGCGCCATCAGCCACGTAGCGGGTGGGATCGATCGGCGAGCCGCCATGCTTGGCCGTGATGATGATCAGAGTGTCGTCGTAAATCCCCTGGTCCTTAAGAGCGTTGACGATGTCGCCGATCGAGGTGTCCACGGACTCGACTTCCTGCAGCAGTTCTGCGCTGGGCAAAGCAGCTGCGTTTTGATAGCCGCCGACACCTACGCCGGGCTCACTGACCGATTCGCCGGTATAGACTGCCTGGAAGTTCATGCCCATGATTGCCGGCGTGGTCGCGGGCGAGCCGTTGTGGCTCTTACCCGCAATCTGATTCAACAATGCATTCACGCGGAGTGCGTCATAGCACTGGATGTCTTCGAAGCTGGCGTTCCACGACGGCGCGGTGGCATCGCGGACGGTGGCGCAGGATGCGCCTAGTGACGTCTTGATGCCGGGCAGCGCGACGACATTGGAGTCGACCTCGGGTGCGTAATAGTCATTGAGGCCGGTGCCGCCGGGCCCCGCCACCATCGCATATGACGGGTGCTTGTCGATCCACGCGGTGTAGCCGCCGGCCTCGTGGATTACGCCAAAGATGGTGTTGGTGCGGAGGAAGTTCCACGGATAGACCGGCGCGCAACCTGCGGCGGGGTTGCGGGAAAGTTTTTTAGGATCGATTGCGGCCGCGGTGCCATCTGCTCCACCGTTCAGCTGGGTGTCGTCGAGGTCGATGCCCTGGTCGTTATCAGTCGTTGTTCCAATTGGCGCCGCGTTGGGTGTACATGGCGCCGCAGCCAGGCCGGTGCCGGTGGTAATTTGCGGTCCATCGAGCGTGCGGTCAAACGCCACATCGTAGTAAATGCCGGTTGTTCTCGGCGTGCCACCGGTGACCAGCGCCATAAGGCCGGGAGCTGAGTCCGAAGGCTTTGACGACGAGGTGGCTACGTAGTTGATCCCCGTCTTGCCCAATGCGGCCAGGTTGGGGCAGTATGGCTCTCCGCTGTTGGCGCCTGCAATCCCATGCGAGCAGTTGTAGAAATCCACCGCGTGCATGCCGTCGATGCTCAACAACAGTACATGCTTAACGTTTTTCGAGCCCACTGTATTCGTGTCGGCTGCCATTCCATAGTTCGGCGACAGCATTAAAGCCACCGCAGCTCCAGCCAGTACTAACCTACTTGCGTTCATGTAAAGCCTCCACGCGAGTAGTAGTCGTTGAAGTGTACGGGTGTGTTACCTATCTGTGAAAAATCAGCGAATGCAGGGTGAATGTGTCTGAATTCAGTAAAGCTGTCGTTCCGGTAGCGTTACTTTACAATGCCGGATCGATTGCCTTGGCGAGGGTTCGTTAAGCCCTCCAACCATCGAGCTACGACGCGGGTGAGTACTCGATCAGCAAAAGCTAGAAAGTGATTGGGCGGAGCTACATGATGTAATCGAACAAGGTCAAGAAACCGAAATCCATGTGTAACTGCTGATGGCAGTGAAACAAGGTGAGGCCTGGATTATTGGCAACGAAGTCGATCTCGATTTCCTGGTATCCACCGACCATAACCACGTCTTTTAGTACTCCTGAGGTCGGCTGGCCGGCGACGCGGGTTAATTCAAAGCTGTGGCGATGCAGATGGATGGGATGAATGTCATCGCTCGCGTTTCGCATCCGGATGCGGTAGCGCCAGCCTTGGCGCAGGTGAAAACCTGGGGTCGCCATCATCTGGCCTATGGGATAGGAAACTCCGTTGATGGTCCACTGGTTAAATCCGTCTAGCGCGGCGTTCTGCTTCTCGAAGAGCATGTCGAAGGTTTCGTCCGGCGATTGAGTGGACTCGCTGGGACTGCCAAAATGCGCGTAGTTCCACTTGAATGGTTTCGGCGCGAGCCACTGCGGTTTGCCTTTAAAGCCGGCATATTCGACCACGATACCCATGCCGTGATGACGGTCGTCGTCGGCCAGATCGCCCATGACCCAAACGCCAGGATGATTCATATCGACGATGGCCGAAATGCGTTCCGCGGTTCCCAGCCAAAGGCCTGGCACGCGCACAGGTTTGGGGAGTGGGTTGCCATCCATCGCGACCATCCGGAGGCTGTGTCCGGGGAGAGCCAGGCTGCGAATCTCGGTCGCACTGCCATTCAGAATGTGAAACAGTACGCGCTCACCTTGCTTCACCCGAACCGGCTCACCGTGACCCAGCATGCGTCCGTTGATGGTGAACGAATCGTAGCCAACCTCGTAGCCATGCGGCATGCCCCTGGCGAGGGAAGCCTTCATTTGGGTCTCTCCTTGTTGCTTGAGACTGGCGACGGTTTCAGCGGGTGAGAGGAAGTCCATGGCCATGTCTCCTCCCTTGCTTAACGTTGGCTGAAACTCTTTCAGGGTGAGGAAGACTTCGCGGTCGTAGTCGCCGGGGTGATTTTTGGGCTCGATGTAGACAGGGCCGACGAGCCCGCTGTATTGACCTGCGGAGAGGTCTGACCCAGCACGAACGTGGGTGTGATAAAAACGGAAACCCGAGGGATTCGGGGTAAAGGAAATCCTGCGATTACCTTGTGGAGGGATGAATGGGGTGCCCTCCTCGGCTGCTCCATCGACTTCGGTCGAAAGGAATTGCCCGTGCCAGTGCAGTTGTTCGGGCGTGTCGGTTTGGTTATGAACGTCGATCGTGACCTGCTGCCCTTCTTTGAAGCGAAGCAGCGGCCCTGGAAACTGGCCGTTGTAGGTGGTGACGGAAAGAATGCGATTGGGAGCCACTTCCAGGGGCTTGGTGGCTATGGTCAATGTGTAATCGGCAACGGCAGCGGACTCGCCTAGAAGGCCGCCCGGGGCCAGCAGGGCAGCGCCCGTTGCGGCTCCAGCGGCCTTTAAGAAAGCTCGGCGTGAGGGTGAAAATGGCGACATAGTTCCGGCGGATATCGCGGTGTTCTGGCTCCCGGGTAACTATATCGAAGTTTCTTCCCACATGGCTCCATTGGGATAGCCAGGGCATGGGCGATTATGGCCTAGTAGGCTGCGGAAAAGTACTGTTTCCCACGGCAAGCCCCACGGCGAGCCGGGGCGGGCGGGGCAGGTGAGGGGAAATGATCCCATCTAAAGCCGAATCTGTCGAAAGGATTTACGTACGGCCTGAAGGCCGTATCCTTCAGCAAGACGAACCTCAGGGGCTAAAGACCTCATCAGCCGTGCCACACGTGGAGAGTTTTTCCGCTGCATCTAAAGTCGTGGCCTGATACAAACATGAGTTTTTCCGCAGCCTGCTAGAGTCTGCTCACGCGCCAGATGTTCCTGCAATACTCCTCAATCGCCCGGTCAGATGAGAACCTCCCCATTCGCACGGCGTTATAGATGGACATCTTCGACCATTTTTCCTGGTCCAGAAATGTGGCTGCGACGTGATCCTGACAGTCGATGTACGATTGATAGTCAGCAAATAGCAGGTAGGCATCGTGGTTGAGCAATTCGTCGAGTAAGGGACGGAAGAGATCACGGTCGCCGCGGGAAAATTGACCGGCTGCGATACTGTCCACCACCTCGCGCAGGATGGGGTTAGATTCATAGATTGCCCGGGGATGGTAGCCGGCATTTTTGGTGGCGATAACTTGCGGCGCGGTGAGGCCGAAGAGGAAGAAATTTTCGTGCCCTACGGCATCTCTGATTTCGATATTAGCGCCGTCCAGAGTCCCAATCGTAAGCGCCCCGTTCATGGCGAACTTCATGTTTCCGGTTCCCGATGCCTCTTTACCAGCGGTGGATATCTGCTCGCTCAGGTCGGCGGCGGGATAGACCTTTTGCCCGAAGGTGACGTTGTAATCGGGAAGAAAAAACACCTTGATACGCTGCTTCACTTCAGGATCGTGATTAATCACCTCGGCCACGGAGTTGATCAGTTTGATGACCAGCTTCGCCATTGCGTACCCGGCAGCGGCCTTCCCGCCGAAGAGGAACGTACGCGGTGACATCACCAGCTTGGGATTCCTCTTCAAGCGAAGATAGAGGGTGAGGATATAAAGCACGTTCAGGTGTTGACGCTTGTACTCGTGGATCCGCTTTACCTGGCTGTCGAACATGGAGCTGGGATCCACTGAGAAGCCGGTTTCCTGCTGAATGTACTGAGCGAGTCTTACCTTGACGTCATGCTGCATCTTCCGCCACTGCGCACGGAAAGCGGAGTCTTCAGCATAGCTTTCCAGCTGCTTGAGTTGCTGGAGGTTGCTGATCCAGCTGTCGCCGATCTTGCTGGTCATCAGTTGCGATTGCTCGGGATTACTGACCGCGAGCCAACGTCGTGGCGTAACGCCGTTGGTCACATTGATGAATTTATTGGGCCAGAGATCGTGGAAATCGCGCAGCACTTCGTTCTTCAATAATTGGGTGTGTAACTCGGCGACACCGTTGATGTGTTTACTCCCAACGCACGAGAGATAAGCCATGCGGACGTGTTTCTCTCCAGCCTCTTCGATGATGGACATGCGCTCGACTTTCCCCTCATCGCCGGGGAAGCGTTGGCGCACCTCATTCAGGAAGCGGTTATTGATTTCGTAGACGATCTCGATATGGCGGGGAAGGAGGGAGGCGAAGAGCGGCAACGGCCAGCGCTCCAATGCTTCAGGCAAGAGAGTGTGATTGGTGTAATTGAAGGTGTTCGAAGTAATCTCCCATGCCTGGTCCCATCCCAATTCGTGTTCGTCCAAAAGCAGACGCATAAGCTCGGCCACGCCGACGGAAGGATGCGTGTCATTGAGCTGAATGGTCCACTTCTCGTGAAAGGTCTCTATCGCGCGGCCGGCACGCAGGTGGAGCCGGATCATATCCTGCAGCGCGCAGGAGACGAAGAAATATTGCTGTTCCAGGCGCAGTTGCTTGCCTTGCTTTCCGTCGTCGTTCGGATACAACACCTTGGAGATATTCTCGGCGAAAATTTTCGACGCCACGGCGCCTTCATAATCGCCGCTGTTGAAGCGGTCGAAATAAAAAGACTCGGCGGCTTCGGATCTCCACAATCTCAGGTCGTTCGCTACCCCCGAGCCATACCCCAAGATCGGGGTGTCGTAGGGGATTCCCTTGACCAGGGAAGCATGGATCCACCGCGTCTTGTAGTGGCCCTGCGAGTCTTTCCAGGATTCCGTGTGGCCGCCGAAAGCGACATCGACGGATTCTTGTGGGCGCCTGATCTCCCACGGATTTCCGTAGCGAAGCCAATAGTCGGTGAGCTCGACCTGCCAGCCGTCATGAATCTCCTGTTGAAACATCCCGAATTCGTAACGAATTCCGTATCCAATAGCTGGGATTCCCAGAGTGGCCAAAGAATCGAGGTAGCATGCCGCGAGGCGCCCCAGCCCGCCGTTTCCCAAGCCAGGTTCGCTTTCCTCCGCGATGATCCTGTCCAGATCGAGGCCGAGCTCCCTGGTGGCCTGTCGCATGGGTTCTTCCACCTTGAGGTTGAGCAAGTTATTTGCCAGGTGTGGGCCCATCAAAAATTCAGCGGACAAATAACAAACGACGCGTACGTTATGTTCCGAATAATTCTTCCGGGTTGCGAGCCAGCGGGCGAGGATACGGTCGCGCACGGTGTAGGCGACGGCCATGAAGTAGTCCGTCTCGGTGGCGGACTCGGAATCCTTTCCGACCACGTACTGCAAGTTTTCCAGGATCGCCTTCTTCAGGGTTTCGACCGTAGTGCCGGTGCGGTCGTCATCGGTTGTCGCCAGGTGATCTTGGGAGGGCTGTTCCTCAATTGCAGGGCTCATTGTTTCTCCAACTTTCTACGGGACGCGCATTCGAGACGAATGCTAGATACTGTGCCACGCAAAAACAAGGAGTGCGGGGGGGACTTTACTAACATTGTGCAGAATTTTAACCGGCCGCTCACAATCGATGCAGGCGCGAGAGATAAGTGCCCCTCCCAGGTTGCAACCTTCAATCTTCACGATCTATTAACAACGACGGACGCATTCTGAAGTATGGCCAAGCTCGACTTCAACCGGGTGCTACAACTTATGCTGGCCGCGGGCAGCCTGGGATTGGTCGGTGTGCTCGCATTGGTCTTTTTACAACGCTCTAAGACGGAATATCTAACCCTGGCAGGCGGGTCATCGAGCGGTGAAAGCTACATTCTGGGCAAGGCGCTGAAGACGGTTGTGGAGCGTCACTACCCCAGGATTAAGATCAGCCTTCTGGAGACGGGCGGCACAGTCGAAAACCTGCAAATGCTAGAGGACGGGCGGGCGCAACTGGCCACTGCGCAGGCCGATATTTCACCTGGACCGAGGGCGCGAGCGCTGGCGGTGCTCTATGACGACACCTTTCAATTGTTAGTACCTAAGAATTCGCAGGTACAGAGCCTGGTGGATTTGCGAGGCCAGCGGATCGCGCTGGCGCAGAGCGGGGGACAATTTCAGTCGTTTCTCCGCGTGGTGGAACATTTTGGTCTCCAGGAGGCGGATTTCCAGTTTGTAGGGACAAATGACGAGGCTGCGGAAGATGCATTCCTGAAGGGACAGGCAGACGCTATCTTTCGGGTGCGGGCCATCGGCGATCCATCCATTGAACAGCTTGTGCAATCGGCCAGGGTTCGGTTTCTGCCGATTGAGCACGCCGCCGCGATGAAGATCAAACATCCCGCGTTTGAGGCGGCCCTGATTCCCGTGGGCGCCTATTTGGGAAATCCGCCCGTGCCCGCGCAGGACTTTCCGACGGTAGCGGTGCAGCGCACCTTGCTGGCTCGCGATAGTGCGAGTGTGACGGCTATTCGAGCGGTCACAGAAGTTCTTATCGAGCGGCGGCAGGAAATCATGGAGGAGATTCCAGCCGCGATGACGGAAGTACGCCTGCTGCTGGTGCAAGTCCGCCGGCCGGAGCCGCAAGCGGGACTCGGGCCAGCCCTGCATCCTGGAGCGCTAAGTTTCTATGACAAAGACAAGCCGTCGTTTCTGCTGGCTCATGCGGACTATGTGGGTCTGTTCTTGACCGTGGGACTCATGGCTGGGTCCTGGCTCTGGGAGTTGAAGCGATGGATGCAACGGAAGCAAAAGAATAAGGCGGATCAGTATAGCAACCGCGTAGTGGCGTTGATCACTTCGGTGCAGGAGGCGGATTCATTGGCGCCGTTAGACGACGCCTGGCGTGAGTTACTGAAGATTCTTGCCGAAGCCGTTCGCGACCTGGACGCCGATAAGCTGTCTGAGGAGTCCTTCAATTCCTTTCGTGTCATCTTGCAGATTGGGATGGAAGCAACCAGAGAACGCCGTAGTATCCTGATGTCCACGAATCCCGCAGCATGGACTGCCAGCGCTGCACCGTAACGACAGCTACTCCGGGTAACCAAGTGATGGATTTACCAACTTCCCGGAGTGCGTCGCAAGGATCCAAAGTAATTGGAATTCACTCGGAGTGAGGTGGGCTTCCACCCCGCGAACCCAGGCTTGATGCATCGCAGCGTCAATGATGGAATATACCAGTTCTTTTGCTTATCGGAGTCGTGCTGGGTCGATCCAGGTGTCTCTTGAGGCTGCTCGACTGTCCGATGGATCGACGTGGATGTTAAATCGCGATCAGAGGTGTCGCCCGTTGAGAGTCGATCGCAAGAGAAAGCCCTAGTCGGGCGACTGGAAGGGTGCTCCCACGCGCCAGCCTGAGCGCTAGCGGGTCAGGACGATTGCACCCCATGGTCCCTTGCCGGCTGGAACCCTTGTCGTCACTGTGTTGGTGGCTAGATCCACTACCGACACGTCGTTCGATGGTCCATTGGCTGAGTAGAGAGTCTTGCCGTCGGGAGAGAGGGCGATACCCCATGGACGCGCTCCAACCTCGACAGAGCCCAATATCTTGTTCGTTGCCGTATCGACCGTAAACACCTGCTTTCCACGGCCCGTGCTTACATAAAGCTTCGATGCATCGGCGGAGAGAATTACATCCATCGGCTTGATGATGCCAGGCTTGCCGAGCCTGATCGGCGGGAGCAATTTGTGCTTCACCGTGTCCACCACGTCGACATTCCCGTCATTCTCAGCGTTGACGTAGGCGCGTTTTCCATCCGGCATGAAGGCAACGTTGCGCGGGCGATGACCAACCTTGAAGGTAGTAAGGATTTTCCCGGCAGCAGGATCAAGCACGGAGATATTCCCATCTTCTTCTGATGTCACGTAGACGAGTTTGCCATCAGGAGTGACCTGAACTCCCTCAGGCTGAGCGCCCATCTTCAGGCTTTTTACGATGGTTCCGGAGTCTACGTCCAAAATGCTTACGGCAGAGTCGTCCTCGTTCGAGATGTAGATCTGCTTACCATCTTTGCTGATGTCAAAGTTCTCCGGATCGTTACCGCTGCGGAGTATCTTGATCAGCTTGTTTTGCTGCACATCGAAGACGCCGATACCGTCAGCACTATGATCAGCCGGCGGAAGCGTGCTCTCGTCTACATTTGGGCCGCCGATCGGCGATCCGCTGAGCGCTACGTAGATCGTCTTGTGGTCGGGACTGGCGTGAATGCCTCGTGGACGCTTGCCCAGAGGGACCGTCGCAATCACTTTGTATCCGTTGGAACCGATTACCGTCAGATCTCCCGAGACTTCATTGGTTACGTAGATCCGAAACGGCGAGGAGTCTTCCGCTACCGTTTGCGCCGGTTGGACCGGCTGCTCTGCCGGCTTAGAACGGGAGCAACCTGCTGAATAGAGCATGAGACCAATCGCAAAAAGCACCCGCCCTGGTTTGCGCAACGTTTCCAACACGAAAGCCCCCGTTCTCCCCTATTTGAATATTCCAACGCAGGCCATTCTGTTCAGTCTTTTTCCATTCCGGGGAAGGGCGGGCCCGAACTCGGGTTACCGTCTGATAGAAAAGCCGACTAGCTCCTTAGAATGTCGTTAGGACGCGAAAGGTAAATTGGCGTCCCGGGCCAATCGCGTTGCCGGAGAAGAGTCCTCCGAAGTCGATGAGTTCGAGCGTGTTGCCCACGTTTGCGATATCGCCCTGAAACCGCGTGGTGAATTTTTCACGCTTGAGAAGATCGGCCCCCACCGTAAGGTTTTGCGTGAAGTAAGGGTTGATGCGGCCGCGATTGAAATTGAGGTGATTGATCACCGTTTGGCCGTATTCTGTCGCATATTGCTGGGGAGTTAAATCCGGTTGAAACGGCAGTCCGGTATTGTAGTCAGCTCCAACGGCCATCCACAAGCGCGGGGCGATCTGATAATGCGCTCGTGCGCGAACCGTATTTCGCTGGTCCTGCGAATCGGGTGAATATCCGGTAGTCTGAGTCAGCGCGGCGGTGGCATCATCCCCAAGAAACAAACCGCCTGTTACCGGATTCCAGGCATTCCCCACGATGTAGGAGTAGCTGGCGAAGCCCGAGAACGGCCCCCAATGCGGAGTTTCAATCTTTCCCTCCGCACCGTAGAGGATGGCATACCTAAATGCGATGGGGAAGCTTATCCCGGTGCTCAGTAGTTGAGAGTCGTCGGCGTAGTTATTCACATCGCGGCGGAACATATTCGCGTCCACACGCACTTTATTGAAGAATACTTTCGTCACTCCAGCTTCATAATAGTCCCCGTGAGAAGGCTTGACGGGCAATAGCACTGCGGGAACGCTGGTGTCCACAGTCTCCGCTTCTGGAGAGCTGCCCAAAAGTATGTTTTCGAAGGAGGGTGTCTGGAAAACGCGATCAAAAGCGCCGTGCAGATTCAGGCCAAGCGTGGGAAAGTAGCGCGAGATGGCGAGACGCGGGCTCAGCGCGTTCTGGTTCACCTCCAATTGGTAGTGGTCCCATCGCAGGCCTGCGTTGATCGTCCAGTTGCCGAGGCGAATCAGGTCCTGAACATAGGCCGCTTGTTCGAGATCCGGGCGGGTGCCCGTAAAGGCAAAGGTGGTCGCGCCAGTATCGAAGATGCCCAAATTTATTGGGCATCGAGGGTCTGACTGGTCGCCGCCGCAATAGGGCATTACGTAGCTGGTGTTTTCGTGCAGGAAGGTGTTGTCGGATTCGACGCCCACCTTAAATTCGTGTCTTCCATGATGGACGGCGACGCTACCGTTGAAGTAAATCTCGTTGAAGTAATTATGTTGGGTTGCATTCAGAGGCCAGGACGCCGCATTCGAATAAAAGTCAGTGGAGTTGTCACGGGCCATTCCCCGCAGCCACCCTATCGCGTTCGAGGAGAAGATGTGCTGGTAGGCGACGCTGCCCATGGTTTCAAAATTGTCGCCATTCTGCAGCTGTCCCCCGGGAATGTATACGCAATCGCTTGGCTCCTCGTCCGGGGGAACAGGTGGACAGCCGGTGTCGTTGTCCGAGTTTGGCAGCCATGCCCCGTTCTGCTGCACCAGTTCGTTAGGGATCGCATAGCGCGCGAGCTCATGGCGGGCAATAAAGGTGAGACGGTCTTTCTCCGTTAGATCCCGCTCATAACTTCCCGAGAAGCTGGCAATCGTGCCGTTGTTGGAGTAATTTTCGGGGACAACGGGGTTGAGATAGTGGTTCGACATGTCGCCCGAGGCGCTTACACCAAACGTATTCTTCCCCTGTGTATATTGATCCTGGGTGCTGATCGAACCCGTATCATAGGTGCCGCCGAAGAGAGTAAGTTGTCCATGCAACCCCGGCAACTGGCTTCTGAGCGTATTGACCTCAACGACGCCTCCCATCTTCCTGCCATATTCCGCGGGAATACCGGCGGTATAAATCTTCAGTGATTGGATGTCATCGGCTTCGGCAGCCTCCGGGCCGAAGCTAGGCGAACGGTTGTCGGTGAGCGGAATTCCGTCCACCACAAACTGGGTCTGATATTCCGATCCGCGCGGGTGCAGAACGGCGTTGCCTTCATAGAGCCAGCCGGGTTGTGAGTTTACCAGGTCTTGGATGCCGCGGCCGGGCAGCGCGGTCAATCGGTTCTGAATCTGCTCTGAACCCAATTCATTGACTGAACCTGGACGATACGGATCCATCAATGTGTCAGCGCCGGTGACCTTCACCGATTCGGAAACTGAAGCCAGTTGCAGCCGAATGGTACGGTCCAAGGGGAGCGCAGAGCGTATTTCGACCGGCTCCGAAACCTCGGCAAAGCCTTTTGCTTGAATCTGGAGCTGATAAATTCCGTAGGGCAGGCGCTTGGCGTGCAGTTTGCCCTGACTATCCGTAGTGAATGTTTGCCGATACTCATTACCCTGGCTGACCAGTTCAACCGCGCTCTTCAAGCCCAATCCGGCGGGATCAGTGACGGTTAAACGCAATTCCCCCGTGGTGCTTTGGGCAAGCATGGGAAGAGCACATAGAAGTAACGAAAGTACGAGTGCCTTTTTCACCTTCGATTGTCACCCAATTGGATTGGCTTCAGAGTATGGAAAAAGAGGATAGACGGACTTCCCATCTAGTCGAAGTACGCCGATCCTTCCAGCCGCATCTACAGCCACGAACTCTCCGCGACAAGCCACTAGTAATCAGTAATTGCCCTACTCGAATATTCCCCACGGGCCCGTTTTGTTCAGACTTTTTTAAAGAATGTTTTCGGACTGTGCTGCCCGAGAAGGGGTAATGCACCCAAAAAGTAAAGGGGACTGTACATCTACTCGTCAAAAGCGAAACCTCTTCAGGGAGAAAAGCCCCTTCGAGGATTTGTGGCGGCGCTATATTTCCGCGAGCCAGGGGACCCAGCGGCTGAGCACTATTCGATCCTGGGAATCTCACGGCCACCAGAGCATTTGCGTGTTACGCTTTCTCAGGTTTTCCTAGGCTTCCACGGGGGTGCTGAATGCCAGCAGACGGAGCGTCCCAGCCTAAATCTGCGCCCATTTTCAGCTTGCGTCAGAATTGGAATCATTTAGCTAGGCGACCTGCTTTCCAAGAGCCTGTGATTGACGGTGTGCGGGCGATTGCCATTCTATGGGTGGTGGCGCTGCACTTGGTTTTTTTCCATTTTCCCATCTTTCCCGTCCAGACCGGTAGGATTTACACCAACCCGGCTTCAGGCTGGATCACGCGCGGCGCCCTTGGTGTCGATCTGTTCTTTGTGATTAGCGGATTCTTGATGGGCTCGATGCTATTCGGCGAGTTCCAGAAATCGGGCACCCTGGTCTTTTCGAGGTTTTACGTGCGGCGGTTTCTGCGACTGATTCCCGTGTATACCGCTTCGATGGCGATTGCACTCTATTTCCTGCACGGTTCGCCGGGTTTATCGAGGTGGGGGAATGCGAAGAACTTCTGGGCCAATGTTCTTTATGTGAACAACTTCCTCCCCGTTTCGAAGCAATACATGGCGTGGTGCTGGTCGCTGGCAATCGAGGAGCAGTTCTACCTTCTGTTGCCTGCCTGCATCCTGCTGTTCATGGGTTTGGGCAAGGGGCGGGTTCGGATACTGGTGGGGATGCTGGTTTTGTCGGGAGTCAGTCGTTTTGCGATCGTCCATTTCTACGGCATCGTGCCACCGTTCAGGAGTGCTCCCCAGACATCGCGCTGGGACTTCGTTTTCGACATGGAGTACGACAAACTCTACACGCGCTTCGGCGGATTGCTGGCAGGAGTTACGGCCGCGTATCTGAGCTGCTACCGGATGCCGCAGTTGAAGCGATTTTTCGCGCGCACCGGATTGATTACCGTACTCTGCCTTGGATGCTTTGCGGTCATCGTGCACGTCGCTTCGACGGCCAGCGCATCAGATTTCTTCGACCGTATTCCGTATCTGGCTCGCGAGCTTTGGTGGGCACTTTTCCACGATCTATTTTCACTGGCCACCATCTTCCTGATTATGGCGGCGATCCACACTCCGTCGCTCTTTGGGGGCAGGTTCCGGCTCTTTCTTTCCTGGAATGGCTTTTACCCCGTGGCGCAGCTTTCATATTCGACCTACCTTGTAAGCGAGATGGTGTTCATGTGGCTGTTTCCACGGGTCGCGCCTCTGTTCGCCGCGCGCCTTGGCGCTTACGGCACTATGGCGGTTGACAGTGCTATTGGGCTGATGCTGACGTTTGCGATCTCTCTGTCTCTTTACTTACAGATCGAACGGCCGTGCATGCGGATGCGCTCGCACCCCGCTGTGCTGAACCTGATAGATTTCTTCAGGCGGCCGAAGTTGAGAGCGACGGCAGAGGAGGTGGGTTAAGACTTCTGTCCTGAGTTGAGCGATATATCTCGTCTCTGTTGACGTGAAATCGCATTCCCGTGAACCAAATCCGCACAATGCGGCAGCCTCATCGAAATGGCAGGCCAATGCACTCACTGAGAGTTCTATCGGACCCTCTCCAGTGGGTGTCTGGGGGATCGCCATTGACTGGATTGCTGCCTACAGGAAGTATTTCTCCACTGACAAGCCTCTCTCCCTGGGTTCGGATCGGATTCGCTTCTTCGGAGCGTTATACGCGTCTTCCAGCCTGCCCCGGCGTGCCGTGGGAGGACTTGACGAATGATGCTCTTCGGAGACCTCAGCAGGCGGAGGAATCTGTGGGATACAGAGCGTTGAACCCGCCATGCACATTTGGGGCTAGCCAGAGCCGCGGAGGAGATCCTTTCTTCGAACTCCGGGGAACATTTTGAGCACGCGGTGGCGAGGCGTCAGGCTTGTCGTCCGTCGGGCCGCCACCGCCGTTGATCGTCAAGCAATCTAGGGTTGGTATCCGTCCGCCATCCACTGGGCGAACAGTTCAATGCGAGATTGCGACCAGGGACCTTCTCCTTTGGGCGGTGGCGGCGGCATAACAACGCCCCCGATGCCTCGAATGCGGTCATAGATGATGGCTGCATGCGTCTTCACATCGTCATAACTCGCCAGGTTGAAAGCCTTGCTCATGGCTCGAATGTCTCGCTCGGTAAAGAGTGGAAGAATGTCCTCTCGAAAGCTCGTGAGTTTTGTCATCAGAGAACCTCAAAGATGCTGTAGATCGGGCCGTCAGCGAGCCGATGGCCCTTACCGATGGCAATCATGCGGTTGATCCAATCATATTTTGGGGAACTGGTCTCGAACACGGGATTCATCCGGAAATAATAGCTCTGCGGGTCGACGGCGTCACCTTTGTCCAGTTTCTCGATGACACTTGGCGGACCGGCACCAAGCACTGATAAGTCATGACGATCAACGCACCATCCATTGTTCTGAGCACAAGCCGCACATCCAGTTTGATGCACGAATCAGTGCGCACGGCCTGCCAGCCCCGCGGGGGCGGCGGCAACAGAGATCCCAAGCCTGAAGAAGTCACGCCGCTGCATCAAGTCATTCCTGACAGTGGCTTCCAGTGTGGTCGATTCTTCGTTATATCGGCGATTCATAGTTCTGGCTCCCTTGCTCCGTCCAGCCGATTCGGTGGGGATTTCAGGAGAGTTATCAGGTGAGCACGACGATCTTCCCGCCGGCCTTGTTCTCTTCCATGAGCCGATGAGCCGCGACAATCTGGTCAAGATGGAAGACTTTACCTACTTGCACCGGGATTTCACCGGAGGCAATCTGTTGGGTCAAGTTGTCGAACGGGGTCCGCAGGAAATCTTCAACGCCGCCGTCATAGGTTGTCAGGCAGACAGCCGTTGGAATAACTTCCATCGGGGCAAATTCGTCAAAGGACCACTTATTGCCGACCATGCCTGTCATGCACACAATTCCCCCCTGCCTGGCACAGCGGAGAGAATCCTTCAGTGAGGTCGTACCGATAAGTTCCAGAACTTTATCAGCGCCGTTTGGAAACACTTTTCGCACGTCGGATGCGATGGCGCCCGAGTCTATGAAGACGTTATCCGCCCCGCTTTTCCGCAGGAGACTTTCACGTTCCGGATTGCGCGTGGTCGACGCTACGTGAGCCCCGAATCTCTTTGCAATCGCTGCTGCGGCGAGCCCCACGGAGGCTGTTCCACCGCGGACGAGGAGCCGCTCCTCTTTCTTCAGGTCCAGCGACTTGAAAAGCGATCCCCATGCAGTTTGTAACATTTCGGGAATCGCTCCCAGTGTTTCCCAAGGGAGCTGAGTTTGCATGACCTGGACCTGTTTGGCGGGTACAGAAGTGTACTCGGCATAGCTGCCGTCAAACTGGCGCCCCATTCCACCCATCACGGTGGCGACGGTTGCTCCCTTTTTAAACTCGCCGCCGGGTGCATCTTCTACCGTTCCGACGGCCTCGATACCAAGGATTCTCGGGAAATGCACATCTGGTGAGAGTCCCTGGCGCGTGAATAACTCTGATCGGTTCAGGCCGAACGCCCTAACCCGGATAAGGACCTGCCCGAGTTCGGGGGTTGGGATTGGCCGGCTTTCGAGTTTCAAGACTTCTGGTCCGCCGGGCGAGTAAATCACAGCGGCTTTCATCACGCCCATGGTTCACCTCCGGCTGGGGAAGTCGTCGCGCGTCTTGCTATTCGGTTCGCGGGTTCGTGGTCGAGAAGCTATAGCGCGCAATCTTGAACTTGCCATCGCTATTTTTCTTGAAAATGAATAGCTCCTGATTTCCTTCTACACTGGTTTTGCCGGTCGCATGGTTCAGAGTGGTGCCAGCGGAGTTGGTGCGCGCGAAAGCCCATTCGGGACTCATTTCAACAACCTCGGCAATACTGAACTTTACTGTGAGCCGGATGGCGGCAAAGACGGCATCATATGCCTCGCGGACCGCATCCAATCCAACAGCCGAGGAGCTGTAAGGAGGCATGAACACGCCATCTTTCATGTACAGGAACATTACCGCACCAGTACTCGACGCATTCAGTGCGTCGTTGTACTCGGCCAGCAGTGCAGAAATCTCTTCTGTTGTAGTACTCATCCGTGTGTCCTGAATCTTCAGGCTTTCCTGGCTACGAATATAGCCTTCGCCACCTGGCGCAGCTAGGCAAAGATATGGAAATGTATTTTCCAAATACGGGATAGTCCTGTTCGGCGGACCGGGCTAGGCTGGGAGCTTTGGAAAGAGCTGTGGGGCCATTTTCGCTGCGAAATCCTTGAACACTCGCACTACGCGCGGCATGTGGTGACTGCCTGCGTGGACCAGTGAAAGATCGAAGTTCTGAAACTTCCACTTCGGCATAATCTCGACCAATCGCCCCTCAGACAAGTGGCTTGGTTCCACAACCGGGGGGAGATCACCAATACCTCCGCTTGCAAGCAGTGACGTCGCGAGTCCCGCGTAATCGTTCATCGAGAGATACGGCTGAAAAGTCAACGTTTCTTTGTCTCTTCCGTTTATATGAACGAAGTTCCAATGACACTTCGGCTGCCAAAATGAAAAAGCCAGCAGCCTGTGATCGAGGAGGTCTTTCGGATTTCTTGGCGCTTTGTGTTTCTTCATGTAAGCAGGGCTCGCGACTAGCTGATGGCGATATTTAAGGATCCTGCGGGCGACCAGGGAGGAATCTTTAAGATCCCCGACTCTGAAGCTCAGATCAACACCTTCAGAGATGTGGTCGACGATTCGGTCAGTGATGAAAATCTGGACACGAACATTGGGGTACGCTTCCTGGAACGCCCCGACGATGGGCGCCAGTAAAGTGTCGGAAATGCTGGGCGGAGAAGCGAGCCGCAGGGTGCCTGAGATATGCGACAGGAGATCGGAGGCTGCATTATCAACTGCTGCGCTAAGTTCAACGATCCGCCGCGCGTGTTCGAGGACCTCCGACCCGGCGTCCGTGAGCCGGAGTCTCCGGGTGGAACGCTCGATCAGGCGCACACCGAGCTGATCTTCCAGCTCGGCGATTCGCCGGCTTACAGTCGAGGTCGGCATTTTGAGAATGCGGGCCGCCCCTGAGAAGCTGCTCGCCTCGACAACATGCGCGAACACGACAAGCGAATTTAGATCGGTCATGACGTTCCCGAAGATGGGACTCTCGTGTGCGATCTTACCGTGTGGTGGATGGTGCGGGCTATCGCTCCCTTGTATCCACCGGGAGATTTGTGCTCGACCGCCAGTCTGAGACGGCCATGTCCGGAATACCATCGTGGTTGAAATCGCCCACCGCGATCGAGACGACCGAGCCCAGGTGGGCTATGTTGCCGACCGCAACCAGGTTGCCCGTCCCGTCGCCAAGAAACAACATCAGTGCCCCGTCGTCGTCCCGACGATCAGATCTGAAATGCCGTCCCGGCTAGAGTCGAGGGCGACGATCGAGCGCGGGTCATGGCCCAGCACTGGCTTGGAGAAGGTCTGTTGGAAGCCGCAAGTCCGGCTCGGACGGTCTGTTCATTTTCGAACGATGATTCTCGGTCGTGAACAGCATTGACCTGTGGCATGAACACACAAGTAATTGAAAACAGAGGGGTGCGCTTTCTTTTGGGATTGGCTATCGAGATGCTCCTTTCTGCGAGTCAGATCGAACGCCATTGGAAAGAAGCTAGACCATGAACGTGAAACGCATGACCGGACTCTTGATGGCTATTGCCTGTTTCGACCCGATGCTGCATGCCGGGAAGAGCTTCTGGGACGGTCCAGATGCTTACCTAGGTCAGTCACGACCATCCGACACTCCGAAGATTGTCGCACCTGGTCTGCTCGCGGATCCCGGAACCATTGTGATGGACAGAATCGGCTTTTCTCTCGAGGGGAAAGAGATCTATTGCCTACAGAATGACAGATGGTACAGGGATGGACCGCTCCTGCCCTGTTTCTCGACGAGCCTTTCAGCCTGTATAACTTCTGGCCAACAAAAAGTGGGATCTATTATGTCGACAGTGATCCCGACCCAAGGAGATAAGAAGAGCGGCATTACCTTTTCCTTCTCCACCGTGAACGTATCCCCTAGCGGTGCAACGATCAAGAGAGTGGGAGTTCCCCTGAATGAACCGGGATACAGGAATCGGCAGATTTCGTCCTTTAGCGCATTGAGCCGAGTTGCTCCAAGCAGGTCCAATTCACTCATCGCCACCAGCCGTCATGCGCTCAAAATGGCTGCCCGCGAAAGGAGTACCCTGTTGCAGAGGTAAGAAAACGAGAATGGACGCCGGAGTGGCTCAATGCCTTTTATCAGCATCACGCGCTTGAGAGTCCGATCGATTCGCTTCCTGCCGTTCTTCCTACTCTATGTTTTGCGCTCCCTGCGCCAGGCAAAGAGGTCGTTCGGGTTTCAATCTGGGGGCCTTTTGGCCGATCGAGACTGGGCCTTCTGGACGATGACCGCTTGGGGCAGCCAGGAGAGTATGCGTGGCTTCATGACAACAGGCTCTCATAGGGCCGCGATGCCGAGACTTCTGGACTGGTGTGACGAGGCTTCCGTTGTGCACTGGGATCAGGCGGAAGATGCCCTACCGTCCTGGACGGAAGCAGATCAACGGATGCGTACGAGCGGACGTGTCTCCAAGGTGCGGAAGCCCAGTCCCCAGCATGCCACATTGACTTACCGGACACCACGTGTGTCAAGCGGCACACGGATCCGGCCGGCAAAGAAGTAACCGCATCATAGGGGTGCTCATCCGTTTCGTGGAAAAAGTTTTCGTTGACTAAGCGTGAAGACGAAACCGGCAGCACCCGTTTGCCCAGCTCCAGCAAGCTCAAGAGAAGGATCTCCCGATTGTGGCCTTTCAGTTGCAAGTTGCCTGGAATGATGTTCACGGAGTTTTTTTTCACAATCCGCAAATCAACGAGAGCGTTCGCGCGAGCTCCGGTACTGTCGCTGGCTCTATTGTTCACGATTGCGCTTGGAGTAGGCAGCAATGCTTCCATCTACGGGTTCGTCCAGGGACTGACTCACCCCGGCTACTCGCTTGAATACCCAAATAGGATCGTGTCGATATTTAAGCAGGACCGATTCCGGGCGGTAGGACCGCTGTCACGTAACGAATTTCAGCTGCTCGAACAGGGAGTAGATGCATTTGATTGGATAGAAGCGGCCAGGGTTACACCGAGTGACATCACGATCAATGACCGCTCAGAGATCGCGACCGTGGCAGCCGTTATGCCCAATTTGGCGGCGGCGCTCAAAGTACCCCTGGGAAACGGGGTAGTCCTAAGCTATCGCATTTGGCAGAATGACTTCGGTGGTAGGACTGATGCGATTGGGAATCATGTTCGTATCGATAACGTAGATTATCCAATCACTGGGGTTGCGCCAATTGAGCTGGAGGGGTTATATCGCGACAGTCCTACCGATGTCTGGATGCCTTTGCAAGCCACGAGTTTGAAAGGCGTAGATGGAAGCGCGCGAGATTTGTGGGTTTTCGCGGGTCTTCGCCGCGCCGTTTCCACCGGCCGGGCAGAAGCGGCTGTTCACTTGAAGTTGGGCGATTCTGTGGCAGTGAGCGTAATTCCCTTTACGGGCACTCCACCGAGAATGGCTCAAGGATTGTCGCGCATATTCAGGCTACTGAATTTCGCTGCGGGAGCTGTATTCTTTATCGCCTGTATCAATGTGGGTTCGTTGCTGCTGGGGCGAGCTTTAAGGCGGTCGGGTGAGACCTCTCTTCGCGTCGCGCTCGGCGCCACGCGCGCGAAACTGGGAGGGGAATTGTTGTCTGACAGTATCGTAATCTCGCTTGCCGGTGGAGCTTTCGGCATGCTCTTAGCAGTTTGGTCAGAACATGCTATCCCGGCTCTTCTCTTTCAGCAGGACGCAGAGCATCTTGTTTTCGCACCGCAGTTACTCCCCATCGTTGCGGCTTCACTCTTATGCGTAAGCGTTACTGTCTTATGTGGAATAGCCCCGGTGTTTGCGACATCCACCGATCGTCCGTGGACCGTTCTTCGCCGTGAGAGCGGATTGCCCTCGGGAACAGTGCAACGAGTGAGAACTGGCATGGCCGTTGGGCAAATAGCAATGTGCTGCATGCTCGTGACCTGTGCGGTTCTTGTCACTGAGAGTTTTCATTCGGCTCTTGAAACTGCCGCCGGAAAGCGCCTCGGCGATCCAATTCTTCTCACGGTACAAGCACGGGCGGACCCCGATGTTGATACCAGGTATTTCACCAAAGTTGAGCAGAAAGCAAGGTCGACAGCCGCGCTTTCACAACTGGCCTGGGCAGCCCGACTGCCCGGGGACCAGCCAACGTGGCGATCTTTCAGGGTTCAGCCGTCAGCTTCAAATTATCGCGAAGTTGCATTGGACATCGATTGGCTTACACCAGAAACGCTCGACTTAATAGATACGCAACCAACTGCGGGCCGGCTGTTCAGCTTACGAGATCAAGCTCGCAAAGTCGCAGTTGTTGATGAAGAGGCTGCCGCGTTACTTTTCGGTCGAGAAACGGTAGGCACTGTTATCCAGGATCCTGCCGGCGTGCCGACCGAGATCATCGGTGTGGTCAGGAGAAGTGCGACGTCTCCGTTGGACAGGCAACGGCCAACCATTTACTACAACGGCGGGGGTCCTTCAGCTGCTCCCGAGCGAGTTTCGCGTGCGCGTTTCCTCGTACCCAACGTCTCACCTTCGAAGCAAATTGTATTAAACGTCAACGTTGTTTCACAAAGTTATTTCGACGAACTTGGCCTTCCGTTGATCGCCGGCCAAGAATTTTCCAACCGTCAATTGGCTGGTGAGGATCGAGTGGCCGTCATCAATCAAGAAGCTGCCGCCCTATACTTCAGTAGAAGCCCGCTTGGGGCGGGGCTCATCGATGACTACGGCGTCCGCACTGCCGTCATCGGGGTAGTCGGTTCTCATCTGCTGGGCGCATTCCAGCGGCAGGAAGAACCCACAATTTATCTTCCGATGTGGCAGGATGCCCCTCCACGCATGACACTGATTCTCGAAGCTTCTAAATGGAATGACCGCATACTGACCGATCTGCGGCGTGGGATTGAGTCTATACCAGGGCCCTCGGTGGCTCCCGTGGTCATAAAAACGTTGGATGTGCAGCTCGCTCAATCTGGTCTCGCGCCCTTGCGGATTGCGACGCTGATCCTGAGCGTGTCGGCGTCTATTGCTCTGGTATTGAGTTTTCTCGGTGTACTTAGTGTCCAATCTGATGCTGAACGCCAACGTCGTCGCGAGCTCGCGCTTCATATGGCGTTTGGGGCTCAGCGCTGGCACATAGCCGTTGCGGTATTTAAGAGAGCAGCGCGACTTGCCTCAGTGGGTACTCTGATAGGTATGTTGGGGTCACTTGCGCTATTGCACGTTGTGATGCAAGACACAGCCATTAGTTCGCCACCATTTTGGAGGTGGCTGATTGCCGCGCTATCGCCGGCGCTCGCGGTCATGAGTGCGGCCGTGCTTCCCGCGTATCGCGCTTGCATCATCAACCCTACTACAGTCATGGGTAACGACCGTTGAGATGTTCGCGTACGCCCGCAAGATAGCACCATGGGCCCCCCGCGTCACGATTTTTCTACCACAATCAGCGTCGCGTCGAGCTGGTCGGTTAGCTATTTAGGGGGCTCGAGTGGGGATTTCACAGGGGCAGGCGTGGGGCCGAGTACCCGGTCGACCTCGGCATCGTCAGCCCAAACGGACTGTATTCCGTCTTTGGGAACGTCGATGTGAGCGGTCCACACGATGGCGTTGAGAAGAAGCTTACGATAAGCGTCGTTTTTCCAGTTGTCGTAAAAATGGCCGAATGTTGCTCCAATGCTGCGGCCGGATGTCTTGCATTGGGGTGTGGGAGGACGGTCGTAGGCCCACATGGTGACCTGATCCTTGGGACCGGCAAGCGGCCCGGGGAACGTCTTGGGGTCTGCTGGAAGCTCGGGGACGCGGAGCAGGGGAGTGATACCCTGGCCTCCACTTACGAAAGTGGCTTTGTAATAAAACTCATCCGTGATGTGGAGAGGCTTCACACCGCGCATCACGGGATGTTCGGGTGACAGGATTATGACGTCGCTGTTGAGCGTCTTTTGGGTGAAAAACATCTGTGGGTGCTTGGGCCCGTCGTATTCTACATAGCCTCCGGCCCAGGCGAGACCCTGCTGCTGGAATTGGAAGGGTATGTAGGTTGCGAAGTGGAAGATCATGAAGCCGCAGCCGCGGTCTATCTGTTTCTGAATGGCGGCAATGCGCTCCGGAGTAAAGCTCCAGGGGGACCACTGCATGCCGTCCGAGATGAAGACAATCGTGTCCGCGGTGTCGAGATCCGAGATATTGGTCGGCCAGCCGTCGTAGATTACCTCGGTGTCGACATTTTTAAGACCGGGAGCACGATCGAGCAGGACCTTCAGGAGGCGGGCTGATTTTAGATACTCGTGCATGCCCGGTCCATGGGACTTAGAACCGGCAATCAGAAGGATCCTGCGGTGTTTTTGGGGATTCGTGGCGTTTAGCGGCTGGATTGCGAAGGCCAGCACAGCCGTTGCCAGAATCCATAGGCTTGCACGGCGCAGGAGCGTTTTTCGCATGAGGGGCCTTTGGATTTGCCAGCTGATTATATTGACGCGGATCTGGTGCGGCGAGTACAAGCTAGGTACCGTTACCCACAATGACATTTGCAGATCTCGATCTGTCGCGGCGATTGGAGAGAGCCGAAGGTTGTTCGTGCCTGGAATTTGCGGAAGCGCGCGGCCGGCTCCATCCGGAGAGCGGCGCCACCTGGATGGAGTGCGCGGGCGCCTACGCCGTCTTTGACGGGGTGAACTCTCCGGTCACGCAAAGCTTCGGGCTGGGACTCTTTGAGCCGTTAAGCCCGGCTGCACTGGACCGGATGGAGGCCTTTTTCCTGGATCGCGGGGCCGTTGTGGTTCATGAGGTTAGCCCCCTGGCGGGCATCGCAACGCTGGACTTACTGTGCACTCGCGGTTACCGGCCGATCGAACTGAGCAGCGTGCTCCAACGGCCGGTGGAGCGGCCTGCCGCGAAAACCCCTCCTGACGGGATAACGGTGCGGGTGGCGGGGGTCGAGGAAGCAGCGTTATGGGTGCAGATCAACGCGCGGGGATGGGGGCACGAACATCCGGAACTAGCGGATTTTCTGGGCGAATTCGGTTCAGTCGGGTTTGCCCGGGAGCACACGGTGAACTTTTTCGCCGAGCTGGATGGCCAACCCGGGGCGGCAGGCGCTCTGAGTCTCTATGAGGGGGTCGCGTCTGTTTGCCGGGGCGGCGACGATCCCGGAGATGCGCCGGCGCGGACTGCAGGCAGCTCTGCTCGAGGCCCGGATGCGTTACGCCTTCGAACATGGCTACGAACTAGCCATGATGGTGACAGAGGCGGGGAGCCAGTCGCAGCGCAATGCGGAACGCAAAGGCTTTCACATTGCGTATACCCGCACCAAGTGGCAGCTGTATCGGTCCTGATGCAAACTTGACAGTTGGCCTATCCGTTCGCCGCCGGGACCGGTACACTGGCCCGAACGTGACTCTCAGCCCTCATCCCGTGCTGCACCCGATCTTCGAGACGCTCGGCTATGCGGTCGCCTATGTCATGTTCCGGCGAAGCTGCGCGCGCGATGGCAACGTGATCGAGGACGACCAGCGCTGGCTCATCATCGCCACGGCGGCGATCGGTGCGCTGCTTGGCAGCCGGATGCTGGGCCTGATGGAGCAGGTGTTCCGCCTCCACATTACCTGGGGGACCTTTCTGTTACCCGGAGGCAGGACCACCGTCGGCGGTCTACTTGGGGGCTGGATTGCCGTGGGCCTGATCAAGAGCTTACGTGACATCCGCGGCCGGGCGGGCGACCTTTTCGCTGTACCGCTCTGCCTGGGCATTGCCATCGGTCGCGTTGGCTGCTTTCTGGCGGGCCCCGCCGATGGCACCTACGGCGCTGCGACCAGTTTGCCCTGGGGGGTCAATTTTGGAGATGGCGTCCTCCGCCACCCTACCCAGCTTTACGAGATCCTCTTTCTGAGCGCTCTTGGATTCATCCTGCGACGCTATAACGAAAGGCCGCACTCCGAGGGTGCGGCCTTCCGTATCTTTCTCGTGGCCTATCTTGCCTGGCGGCTGCTCATCGACTTCCTCAAGCCCCAACCCCTGATCTATGGTCTCAATTTGATACAGTGGGCCTGCGTAGCGGGAATAGTGGCATTCCTGCCCGATCTTATGAGACTCTGCTTTATCGAGCCAACCGCGATCAGGAGCACCGAATGAGTACACCCCCGATGCCGGTACGGTCTGCACACAAATCCATAAACCTGGCCAAGCCCGCTACTGTCTTCGCCCTCACCTTCAGTCTTGCGTTCGGGCTGTGCAGTGTGAGCGGCATCAGCATTTCCGGCGGTGGCAACTACCAGGTGGCCCAGCTTTTGATCGCCACCTCGTTGGTGATCGAAGCCATTTGCGCCGCCGGCTTAACGGTGCTTGGCATCGTAGCCTTGCTTAGAAGGTCGCATTCCAAGGGGTAGTTGTTCGCCACTTGTCCAATTTAGCCTCTTATCAGCTTCTTAATTTGCCGGATCGGCCATACGGCCCATAAACAAGATGCTGTTCGAGGCATGGTCGCGAATCAGGAAGACGAAGGGGTGGTCAGCGCGGAAAACCGGTGGCGCCGGGTTCGGGACGCGAATTGCCATGGCCCTCATGGTCACGGCCGTAGCCGCCGCTGCTTCGGTTCCTTCCTCGTTGACATCGATATAAGCCTTATGGATCACCGCCGAAATAGAGAAATCGCGGTTCCCGGTCATTCCTGAAAAATTCGCGCTGGCCGTAAATGCCTGCGGCATCCCCATCGCAGCAAGGGTGCTCCCAAGCTCGAATTGTTGGGTTGTCTTGAACTTAGGTATGGTCACGATGACTTTGGGAACCGGAGCTAACTGATGCAGCCATTGCTGCATGTTGGTCGCACTCAGCGATTGTTCCAAAGCAGGCAGGCCGCCTGGATCGTTGGGGAGTAAGACAACCATGGACAGTTCGTTGCTCTTGTAGGGAATTTCCAATGCCTGAAACGTTCCGCCGTTGAAGTAGTTGAAAGCGCCTTCGCGATGCATCAGGGGGGCTTTCTTTGTCTGCGCCGGGGAGAGGTGGAAGTCCTCATCTTTGGTTTGTGCCTTGTCGAATTGCGTCTGCCAGTCGCCCTTGAAATAGATAGCGTTGGTCAGCACTAACCTGGTAGACGGTCTGAGCGCGCCAGGTTGGAGCAGGTCTTGTATTTTATTTGCTGTTTTCTGCTCGACCCAATGGTTGATCGTCAACCGGGCCGCCTCGGTCGAGCCTTTGAAATCCACCTGGTTCAATCCCGCACCGTAATCGTTGTTCATCACTTTGAGGAAGTCAGGGAGGAAGGTATAGCCTCGCTGCGCCCAGAGAGCATTGGCTACGCTCAACTGGTATCCCGCGTGCGCGGCATTAAGATCGCTCAGCAGTGCGCCCATCGCGGGGTGGAGTTGTTCCGGTGGAAGGGTGAAGTGCAGGGTTTTCGCCATCTCGGAGGCAGTGTCGCCGCGCGCCCCGGCATAGGCCATGGCCAGCGCGGTGGAAATACTCTCGGGCGAGAAGAAGAGGTTGCCGCTTTGATTCCGCAGGCGGCCATAGAGTTCAACGGCGAAGGCGTTATCGCCCTCGACCAGCGCGGCTCGGTCAGCCGCGGGTGGCGTTTGCGCAGCACGCGCGGGAGGCAGCAAAACAAAACAGAGCATGAGTAAGCATAGTAGGAATTTCATGCGCATCTCCGGCAACCAGAGGGCCACATCCGCGTAATGGACGAAGATGGATTTTAAACCGCGTCTCAAAAAAAGCACGGTGCGGAAATTCCTATTTTGCTACACCGTCTTGGACAGCTTCTCCCGCCGTGCTGTCCATTCTGCCGTCGAGAAAAGACCAGGTCCTATTTCGATGAGCCGCGGAAGCATCTTGAAGACCGAGACCTGATTCCATAACTTTGCATCGCGGGTGCGAAATCCCTTCTCGTTCAGATCGCTGGCTATGCTGGAGAAGGGGAAATCCTGCACTACCAGATCCATCATCTGGGTGAGCACGCGGCGCTCGCCAGGATGGAACTCCAGCCGCTGGCAATCGTCAGAGATGCGTAAGCCATAGGGGATTTCTTCGTGGAAAGCGCCTTCACTGGGCGCTTCATCCCCGGGCAGTTCGCGCCGCCACTCGATAGACACTAATTGCCACCCGGCGGCCATACGCTGCTGCATGATGGATGGACTGAATGGTCCGGAAACCACATCTCTTATCCGCTCAAAGTGCGCCATGCATACCCTCCTTAGAAGAGACGACTATGATTTGTTGCCCATGTTTTGCTGCCTATGATCAGCAATCTATGCGCCAAACGCCGAGTGCAGGCAAGCACCGGATATGCAAATTGCTTTACATCGACTTACGCCGGACGAGCCTCTCCGGAAATCATGGAGCTCGTGTTCGAAATCACGAATTGCTGTTCGACTCTGGACACAGAGGCTAGGGCTGGGCTGCGGGTGGAGGGGGGACGGGAAGCACTGTGCGGTTGTCTGGCGGCAGGTTGGGCGCGCTGGTCATTTCCTCATCGCCAATCTCGAAGACCGGTGTGCTCTTGGGCAGCTTTATGCGGCCGTCGACTAGATAGGCTACGGCAACCCCGCCGGTAACCTCGGGCGCCAGAAAGACCAGGGGAAGAAGATACTTCTTGCTCTTGACCAGCGACTCGGCGACACCATCGACCGGGTGACTGCGGGCAATGCTGCCCGGCACCTGCGGAATGACGAAGGCGGTCATGTTGAGCTCAGGGTGCTTTTTACCGTAGGCGACCAGCGAGCGGGCGACCTGTTTGGGAGTCATCAGGCCGACATCGGCAATGAAGTTGCGGTGGATTGCGTGGGGCAGGTAGATGTCGAGGACGACGCGGGAGAAGTCGGCGCAGTTGTGGAAGAGAAGGTTAAAGTGGCCGACGTTGCGGCGGTCGTTGTAGGTGGCGATGAAGCGCTGGTCTTGCGCCGGCGTGCTGTCGACCTGAAAGCCGTGGATGGTGCGATCGTAGGAGGAGCCGACCAGTTCGGTCCACTCGCCCTTGGGGGACTTGCCATGGCGGTTATCGGGCGCCAGGTCGAGCAAGTGCTGCTTGCGGTAGGCGTCGCGTAGGGCGGCGACCTGTTCTTTGTCTACCGTTTGGGGAACGTCGGCAGGCGAATCGACGGCGTAGAGATAGGCGACCAGGGGGATGGCGAGCCAGTCATAGCCATCAATCTTGTGGTATCGGCTGATGACGACGCCATACTCGCCGTCGTGGCAAGGGCGGAGCAAGGTGGGGGAGTCGGCACAGATGTGATTGAAATAAACGGCGGCGTGGCCAGTGGGGTTCACTGCACCAAATTCGCCGTACGGCTCTTCCATCAGGAGTGCGACCGAGGCGTGGGCGTAGGTAGCTGCTGCCGCGAAGAGGCAGAAAAGGAGACCGGACCCACGATGCATCATTCTTTTCAAATTGTTATTCTAGAGGGGTTATGGCTTTTCCGATCAAAGTTTGTGTGGTGTGTTCCGAGGAGTTTGAATTGAAGCCGGATAAGCCCGGTTTCGCCAATCGCTGCCCGTCGTGCAGTACCGCTGAACAGGCGGACCCCGCCACCAAGCGCAGCATGGACGCCGACGAACGCAAGACGGTGATGGAAGCGAACGAGGCTCGGAGACAAGCGATGCGCGACCTTCTGTACCGCAAGGATAGCTAACGGTCCCCGCTTTCGAGCACCCAATGAATTCCGACCCTGTGCAACTACGCGAGCTGGCAGCGCTCTACACCGCGGCGTGGTGCAGTCAGGATGCGTCACGTGTGGCCGGGTATTACACACGGGATGGTGCGCTCAGCGTGAATGGTGCGCCGCTGGCCGTAGGCCGGGAGGCGGTTACCGCGGTGGTGCAAGGATTCATGACGGCGTTTCCCGATTTGCAGGTGCTTCTCGACAACGTTCTGCTGCAAGGCGACAGCGCCGTATATCACTGGACCCTCGCCGGTACCAATACCGGGCCGGGTGGGACTGGTCATTCGGTGCGCATCAGCGGCTACGAGGTTTGGAAGATCGGAGAAGATGGCCTGATCGCCAGTCGGGAGCCATGACGCCGGTATCGATACCAGTGGAGCTGGGTAGCACCCAATAAAAAGTCCTTTATCCACCGATTCGCAACCAACCCTTCACGAGCAAAGTAGTTCCCACTGCTTATGCAAACGACCCGCGCCTCACAGGTCAAGCCGATGACAATCTGGTGCCTTGCGGCAATCGTTTTGGTCGCCTCGGTTCTGATAATTGCAGTCACCCTGTTTCAGATGCCGGGGAGCAAACAGTCTCTGGAGAAGCAAACCCCTGCTGCCGCGACCCATTGAGCTTGTTTGGCCGACCCGGTCTCGTTAGCAGGTTAGTCCTTCGGTGTATCTCGGGATTAAGCCGTGTCAGTTGGGTCAGCCGTTCGAGAATCAATGGCACGCGCCCATCATCTAGAACAAAGCCAGGAACCGCATCGAGAAAACGAGATTCGCTCAAAAGGCTTCTTGCAGCTTCGGCGAGATACTCGCGAAGATCGCTTGGAGAATCGGCAATTTCTTTAAGTATCGTGCTTCTGCCATCGATCACGGCGACAAAGTCTTCCAGATCGTGGCTTGCCTGAAAATCCATCTGTCCACGTCCCCGAATGCTTCCATCTTGGTACCCAGGAAGTAAGGTGCTGTGATCAGCCTGATTCGTTGGCCGCTCGGCAAAACAAATGAGATTGCGTGATTCAGTGCGCTCTCATACCAGATGTTGGTATATCCCAAAACCTCTTTACTGAGCGCCAATACATCCAGCTTCAGCTTCCCGTGGAACCAGCGGCAGGTGAGTGGCTCCTCGCTCGTGTCTTCTGTGAACTGTGCTTTGCGAAGGCGCTCTGAAAACGCAATGTAGTCGACGTAGGTAAGGATTTCGGCGATCACATCCACGTCATCCGTGCTGCGAATAGGAGCGGCGGCCTTATCCGTGATCAGCAATCCCAGGGTCACACCACCAACGAAAACAATCTCTCGCAGAAAAGGAGCGAGCTTGGTGGCGGCCTCTTCAAGAAGACGCAGGTTGGGATCAGGCATTGCAGCGCCTTGCGCAGCAGCTCGACAGCGAGTACGCGTTCCCTGGTTCTTCCACTTCGAATCGCATCGCATAAAGCTAGAAGCTCATAAAGCCTGGGATCGAGCAATGCTGCTTTCGGCGCACTCTTATACAGCGGTGAGAACGATAAGCCGCGGACGGTTCCTTCCGGATAGGGCCAGACCGGCGGTGGCTCACCGTCGTCCAGGAAGTGCGACTTCAGGGGCTCGGCCGCAGCCGCGGTAGGAACGCCGCGGACGAGTGCCCCCCTCTTGGGGAGGAAACACGTGTCTCATCCCATAGGCAAGGAAGTCCAGCAAAGCGGAGCGATTGACCCTTTTCTCAAGGTCCGACCAGTAAAGGAGCCCGGAATCCTTGCATCGGTTCAGGGATTTGGAAATTTCCCCAGGAGGGAGGAAAAGCTCATCTGCCAAGGTTTTTGACAAGATTTTTGGCCCTTCCAGAAGGCAGATCTTGAGGAGCACCGCTATGTCTTGCCCTAGCATAAGTATGGCTATTATGTCAAAAAAATTTCAAATTTGCAAATTCGAAATTTGAAATCATCCGCAGACAAGGCCACTCGCTAGTGCGTTCGATCATAGCGGTTGTGCAATGGGGTTGGAACTGGTGCGCCCGGAGAGATTCGAACTCCCGACCTAACGCTCCGGAGGCGTTCGCTCTATCCAGCTGAGCTACGGGCGCGCAGGTTACAGGATACAACAGGACCGCGCAAGCTCGGGGACGTTTACCGCTGCAGCCTGACTCTCGCTCTTCAGCCGGAGCTGCTCCATGACGGACTGAATCAGCTCTTTGGCGCCGCCAATTTCGCTCAATACGGCTTCCAGATCGAGCGCCGGCTTGGAGGGATTGCGCGTGGAAGTACAGTAGACGCCGTGCTGGCCGATGAGGATCAAGGCGTCGGTGAGCATGTCGAGCGTCACCGCAAGACGGCCCCGCTCCGCTCCCATCATGAACTCGAACCGCTCCAGATCGTCACGGCGTTGCGCAATCGCAGATTGAGGTGCCGGCATCGTTCCTGCTTTCAAGATTTGTTGGAAGCCGGCCGGGTGTATCGCAACACCGGCTTGCGTGCCGCCATCACCTCGTCGAGGCGTGAGATGCGCGTGGCGTGGGGTGCATTGAGCACCAGCTCGGGGTTCTCCTCCGCCTCACGGGCAATCTGCCTCATGGCGTCGATAAACAGATCGAGCTCTTCCTTCGATTCGCTCTCCGTTGGCTCGATCATCAGGGCCCCAGGCACGATGAGCGGGAAGGAGGTGGTGTACGGATGGAAGCCATAATCGATCAGCCGCTTGGCGATGTCGCCGGTCTTGACACCCTTTTGCGTCTGCCGGCGATCGCTGAAGACCACTTCGTGCAGCGTAGGCGTGCGGTAGGGCAGCTCGTACACATCCTCGAGGTTTTTGCGGATGTAGTTGGCGTTCAGCACCGCGTCTTCGGTGGTCTGGCGCAGGCCGTCCGGGCCGTTGGCCATGATGTAAGCCAGGGCGCGCACGAACATGCCGAAGTTGCCGTAGAACATGCGCACCCGCCCCACGGACTGGGGGCGATCGTACTCCAGGCGCAGTGTCCGGCGGCCATCTTGGTCGGGTGCACCCTCGACCACCACAGGCGTAGGCAAAAACGGTTCCAGTATTTTTTTTGTAGCCACCGGGCCGGAGCCAGGACCGCCGCCGCCATGCGGGGTAGAGAAGGTTTTGTGCAGGTTCAGGTGCATCACATCCACGCCGAAGTCCCCGGGACGGGTCTTGCCCACCAGGGCATTCATGTTGGCGCCGTCCATGTAGAGCAGGGCGCCTTTGGCGTGAAGAATGTCGGCGATCTTATGAATCTCGCTTTCGAAGACGCCGATGGTGCTGGGGTTGGTCAGCATCAACGCAGCGGTATCTTCGGTGACGATCTGCTCCAGTTGGGCGACGTCGACCATGCCCAGCGAGTTGGAGCGCAGATTCTCCACCTGGTAACCGCAGATGGCGGCGGTGGCGGGATTGGTCCCGTGAGCAGAATCGGGGATGATGACTTTGGTCCGGGGATTTCCCTTGGACTGATGGTAAGCGCGGACCAGCAGGATGCCGGTGAACTCTCCATGCGCCCCCGCCGCCGGCTGCAGCGTGATCGCATCCATGCCGGTGATATCGAGCAGGCAGGATTGCAGCAGGCGAATGACCTCGAGCGCTCCCTGGGAGAGCGATTCGGGCTGGTAAGGATGGGCTTCGGCGATGCCCTCGAGGCGGGCGACAAATTCGTTGACCCGCGGGTTGTACTTCATGGTGCAGCTGCCCAGCGGATACATGCCGAGATCGATGGCATAGTTCCAGGTGGAGAGACGAGTGAAGTGGCGAATGATCTCGATCTCGCTCAACTCGGGCATCAGTCCCAGATCCGTGCGAGCGGCTTCGCCCAGCAAGCTTGCAGGATCGACTTCAGGCACATCGAGCGGCGGCATCTTGTAGGCCTTCTTGCCCGGAGAAGACTTTTCAAAGATCAGGGCCTCATTTTGAGTAAGGTGTGCACTCACCTTGCGGCGCGTGCCTTCAAAGGGCTGGTTGGCAGTCTTGCGTGCTTCGAGTTCCTTGCTGGTGGTTGCCATACGGTTAGCTAGCCTTTCACGCCCGGGTGAGGGCCGCTTCGGAGTCATGCTGCAGCAGCGAGGCGGCGTGGTCGATCTGCTCCCGGGTGTTGAGTTCGGTGGTGCACCATAGGCTGGCGTTGCCCAGTTCGGGATACCAACGGCCAAGGGGCAGGCCACCGATGACTTTCTGCTTGAGCAATTGCGCGTTTAGTTGCTCGGGCGATTCGGAGGTTTGCAGTACAAACTCATGGAAGCGTGGAGACGCGGCGAAGAGCAGCCGCGCTCCACCGACGTTGGAAAACTGTTGCGCGGCATAATCGGCCTTGGCCAGATTATGCAACGCCAACTCATGGATGCCTTCTTTGCCATAGACGGTGAGGAAGATGGTGGCCATCAATGCCACCAGCGCCTGGTTGGTGCAGATGTTGGAGGTGGCTTTCTCCCGGCGGATATGCTGCTCGCGGGTAGAGAGCGTGAGCACGAAGCCGCGGCGGCCCTCCTTATCCACGGTTTCGCCTACCAGACGGCCCGGCATTTGCCGGAGGTATTTCTCCTTGGCAGCGATCACACCGCAGTAGGGGCCTCCATAGCTAAGCGCGACGCCGAAGGATTGTGCTTCCATGGAAACGATATCGGCTTCTACAGGAGGCCGCACGACGCCGAGGGAAATGGCCTCAGCGATAGAGACAATCAGCAGAGCGCCTTTCTTGTGAACGATCTCGGCGATGGCGGGAATATCTTCAACAACTCCAAAAAAGTTCGGTGACTGTATCAGAACGCACGCTGTCTCCTGGGTGACGCGCTGTTCGAGCGCGGCCAGGTCGAGCCGCCCATCGTCGCCGAAACCGAGGGTCTCGGCGCCAAGTCCCGGATGGTGCTGGGCGTAGGTCTGCATGACCTCGCGATACTCGGGATGCACGGTTCTGGCGACCAGGACACCACTGCGATGGGTGATGCGGACTGCCATGGTTACCGATTCGGCGGCACCGGTCGACCCGTCGTACATGGAGGCGTTGGCGATCTCCATGCCGGTGAGTTCGCAGATCATGGTCTGGAACTCGAAGATGGCCTGCAAGGTACCTTGGGTTATCTCCGCCTGGTAGGGGGTGTAAGAGGTGAGGAACTCGCCCCGCTGCACCAGCGAATCGATAATGACGGGCCGGTAGTGGCGATAGGCGCCGGCGCCGAGGAAACTGGTGTAACCGGCCGCGCTTTGTTGCGCTGCGTTGCGAAAGTATTCGACGATCTCCGATTCGCCCATCTGCCGCGGAACTTCAAGGTCCCGTTGCAGCCGGTATTCCTGGGGGATGGTGGAAAACAGATCGTCGATCGAGCTGGCGCCGATTTGCTTCAGCATTTCGAGCCGTTCGCCGGGCGATTTTGGCAAGTAGCGCATGGTGAGTCCTCTATCCCTCTACTACGGCTTGGCCGGCGGCGAGCTTAACAATGTTGGGCTTCAGTGGGTTTCCTCCTTGACGAACTTCTCGTAGTCCGCCGCATCGAGCAGCTGGCCGACTTCGGAGGGGTCGGCGATCTCCACCTTGAGGATCCACGCCGCGTGGGCGTCGGCGTTGATCTTCTCCGGAGCTGTCGCCAGCTCCTCATTGACCGCGATCACTGTGCCGGTTACCGGGGAATAGAGATCGGAAACGGCCTTGACTGACTCGACGCTGCCAAAGACCTTACCCTTCTCTACCTTGGCGCCTGGCTTGGGCATCTCGACAAAGACAATGTCTCCCAGGGTGTTCTGGGCATAATCGGTGATGCCCACTTTGCCGGTCCTTCCATCTACGTCAATCCACTCATGCTCCCGCGTGTAGCGGTAGGTTGCTGGATAGGCCATCCGTCTTGCTCTCCTTCGTTATTCTACGGGATCGTGCAATCTACAGCGGGTCTCGCCCGCTCCGCAGGGGAGGGTTTGAGGCCACTGCAAATTTGCCTGTCCGGCTACAGTTTAAGCGGGCTTCCCCTGAGCCGGCTTTTTGGCCCGGCGGTAGAAGGGGGTTGGCACCACCTTGGCCTTGACCAGGTTCCCGCGCACCTCGACTGCCACTTCCGTTCCCAGCGCAGTGCGGTCCACCGGTACGTAGGCCAGAGCGATGTTCTTTTTCAAATAGGGCGAGGGAGAACCGCTGGTCACGTAACCGATCGCTTCGCCTTCGAGGCTACAGACTTTGTAGCCATCGCGCGCGATGCCGCGGTCGATCATTTCCAGCCCCACCAGCTTGCGCTTGGGAGCGCCACTCTGCTTCAGTTGCAATAGTGCCTGCCCACCGAGAAAGTCGCTTTTGCCGAGCTTGGAGAAGCGCTCCAGGCCGGCTTCGAGGAGGTTGATCTCCTCTGAGATTTCATGGCCGTAGAGGGCCATGGCGGCCTCCAGGCGAAGGGTATTGCGCGCTCCCAGGCCGCAGGCGAGCAGGCCGAACTCCTTACCTGCTTCGGTCACTTCATTCCATACGCGGGCGCTGGTCGGCTCGTCGGAGGGGAGGTAGATCTCAAAGCCATCTTCGCCGGTGTAGCCGGTGCGCGCGATCAGCGTGTTGGGAAGGCCACAGACGGTGCCCCAGGTGAACCAATAATTCTTGATCGCGCTCAGATTCACCTTGGTCAGTTTGGCGAGCGTCTCCTCCGCGCGTGGTCCCTGGATGGCGAGCTGCGTGTAGTGGTCGCTGTAGTCACTGATGTGGACGCCGGCGAACGATCCCACCTGGGAGCGAATCCATTGATAGTCTTTCTCGCGGGTGCCGGCATTGATGACCAGTAGATAGTCGTTGTCACTGAATTTGTGCACCAGGATGTCATCGACGAACGTTCCCTGGGGATAGAGCATGGCCGAGTATTGCGCCTGGCCCACGGCCAACTTCGACGCATCGTTCATGGAAATGGCCTGGATGGCAGCGAGCGAGCCCGGGCCACGAAATTGGATATCTCCCATGTGGCTGACGTCAAACAACCCTACGGCAGTGCGGACCGCCATGTGCTCGGCGGTAATGCCGGAGTATTCGACCGGCATATCCCAGCCTCCGAAATCGACCATTTTGGCGCCGAGTTGCCGGTGGACACCATTCAATGCGGTCTTGCGCAGGGCTGGAGCGACGGGAGAGGACACGGCGATTCCTTGGGAGAGAAGTGGCTAACATTCCACGGTAGCACGGACGGGCGGAGGATTTCGCTCGGGGGTGGATCCTGGTGTATCGGAATGTAGTTCCGACGGAGGGAAAATAACCTAGAATGCCGGTTCTGGGCATTCTGGAAATTCGAGTTTGAAAATGAGAGTACCCAGAACTACGTGCTCGGTTATTTTCAGCCGCCCTGGCGGGACTGGGTCGTTCTTTGCGGACCGCCCAGGCTACGTCCTGGGCTATCCGAGCCGTCCGCTTCGACAACGCTCAGGGCAGGCTCTTCGGGGCTCGCGATTCGGAGGCGCGTGCTTCCACTCCGTAGCGACACTAAAGCTCGTACCTTTTTATCTAGTGATTTTGCTCTGCAGCCTCTAAAAGACCTTTACTCGCCGCTTCGATTTCCTCCCAGAGCTGGTTGCCGGTGTGAGTGCGGTCCGGCGAGGGGTGCCGGACCCGCCCAGGCTAGCCCATCGACGCCCGCGCCGGCATCGATCAGCGAATCTACCTTCCATTGCGACAGATCGACCACTGCAATCTGTTTCGCTTTGGAGCAGGAGACATACGCGACCTTGCCATCAGGGCTGGCAAGCACCTTGACCGGATCGTCGGCAACATCGACGGTGCGCACGACCTTGAGACTGGCGAGGTCGACTACCGCTAACTTGTTGGCCTTGGGAAGCGTGACCAAGAGAAAGCGGCCGTCCCGAGTGGGATATGTTCCATAGCCCACCTCCGGCAAGGGGACCCAGGTCTTGATCTTGTTGGTGGCGGTGTCGATCACTGCGAGTTGGGGCTTGGTTTGATCCGAGGTGAAGACCATTTTGTCGTCATTGGAGATGGCAATGCGCTGGGATTCTTTCGAGATCGGTATGATGGCGATCGTCTTGCGGCCGGCCATATCCAGCACCGAGACCGAACCCGCACCCACGTTTGAGGTGTAGCCTCGCTTGCCATCGCGGGTGATGACCAGCATGTGCGATTCTTTTTGCCCGGTGGGGACGGTGCCAACGATCTGCAGGGTCTTGGGATCGATGATGGTCACTGTCTGATCGAGCTCCGTGGTTACGTAGAGCAAGCCGTTGGCCCGGTCGTAAACAGGGCAATGGGGCCGTACTCCGTGGCCAAAGTCCACCTTGCCGGTGACCTTGCGGCTGGGAATATCGATCACCACCATTTCCCGGCCGTCGGTGCCCGGCTTACCGACACCAGAGCTTCCATAGATCGGCACATAAGCAGTGCGGCCATCCGGCGAGGTGGCTACCTCGTGGCCGGTGATGCCTCCCTCGGGCACAGTAGCAAGCTGCTTGGCAGCGACGGGGTCGATGATGCTGAGGTCGCGGTCACCCTGGTTGGTAGCCACGAGAAGCGGCTTTGCCGGCGTTGCGGTGTTGGCGGAGGCATTGGTCATAAGTAGGGTCAACGGCAGGATCAGGCAGAGCGCGCAAAGCATGAGGTACACAGATATCGGTTTATTCATAGCGCGAGAATTATATCTGTGAACGGCCTTGCCTGGGGCGAAGGGATAAGCTAGAGGCGAAGATGACCCAAGCCCCTGCCAAACAACTGAAACCAGGTCAGCCCTGGTGGCCCGCCCTGATCGCTGTCTTGTCGATGTGCGGCCTGTATCTGTGCCTGCCGGAATCGCTCACATTCGGGCCCTCCTGGCTCTTACTAGCGGTGGTTTTCGTGTTGATGGTTCCAGCGGTGATCGCCAAGATCCGCGGCTCCTTTGCGCTCAACCAGGTGCTCGGTTACATCGTCCTGGGCGTGGTCACCGCGGCCATGCTTTGGTCGCTTTTCATGCTCGTCCGCTCCCTGATCATCCACCGAATCACCCCGCCGGATCTGTTGCGCTCGGCAACCGCTCTCTGGGCCACCAACATTTTAGTTTTCGCGACTTGGTACTGGCGCCTCGATGCAGGCGGACCCCATGCACGCCACCTCCGCGGCAACCACACCGAAGGAGATTTTCTCTTTCCTCAGATGACCCTGGCTCCCGGGACGCAGAAGCCGCTCAAAGAAAACTGGTCTCCTGGTTTTGTGGATTATCTCTTTCTCGCTTTCAACACCAGCACGGCATTTTCTCCCACTGATTCGCCGGTACTTTCCCGCTGGGCTAAGGTTGCCATGATGGTGCAATCCACCATCTCATTCGCCACGGTGGCTCTGCTGGCCGCGCGCGCGGTGAACATCCTATAGTTGCCGTCAGCTCGGCTGCTGGTATTGGCCGAAGACCTTGCCCAAGCCCCCGGCGATCTCGCCGACGGTAGCGCAGCTCTCGACCGCGTTCAGGATCACCGGCATCGACGGCTTGCTGGTGGCGGGTAGGCCGCGTCTTCAATCTCCCGCTGCACCCAGCCCCGTTCGATGGCGGATACCATGCCGTCCTGGGCATCGATTCGCTCCAGGTAGGTGCGCGCCTCCTGCTCGATGGAGTTGGTCAGTTGGATCGCTCCGCATCCCCCATGTTGCCCTGGATCACCCAAATCGACATCGGGGTCGAAGCCAGCCAGATCCTCTGCCCGGTAGAAGGGGCAACGCATTCTCTAGGATCGCCCGCTGTTGCCCAACTTGGGTCCCCGCTTGCTCTTTCGGTAAGCCCGGGCGAAGGAGCTGACCGAGAACCAGGCAAAGGCGAAGGCCAGTGCGCCGTATAGCAGGAGGTGGGTGTGTTCCGGGCCCTGCCGCCAAGAGGTGTGCACGCGGTAAACACTTTGCACAAAGAAGACTGCAAAAAGGGCGAAAAACAGGCCGGTGATCTCCAGCCACAGCACGCCGCCAGCGTGGGTAAACGGGCCTAAGAGAGCCTGGCCAAAGGCTTTAGCGCCCCGTTTGGCGGTTTTGACCCGGCTGCTCATGGGGACGGGGGATCGGCCTGAGGCTGAGGCCGGCGGCGGGCCGTTTCCGGCCGAAGTGGCAGGAGACGATGCGGCAGCCCGTTCCACCCGTTCGCGGAGCATATTTGAGGCCACGCGGACGCCGATGCCGAGCGTACGGCCTACTTTCTTTGGCTCCATGGCAAAAGTTTACCAGTCGGTTGATTCAGATTGCTCCGTTTCGCCATCACAAGTAAGGTAGGTAAAACCGCGCCCGCAGGTGGCGATTGGGGGTACTTCTTTGAACCAACGACTTCGTCGTCTTATTCAGCAGCTGGGGGAGGCCATCCATGAATCGGTTTCCGAGTCCGAGCAGATCTCTGAGGTCGTGCAGGACATCCGCAAGCAGGGCTTTGATGTGCTGCTGATGCTGGAAGCGACGATTGGCTTGAACGAGGTAGAACAACAGCCGGTCTCCGAGCTGGAAGCCCCTGTCAACGAAAGTTCCCAGGGAGATGAGACTTTTAACGCGCAGGATGTACACTTTCTGCGCTCCCTGCGCATCTCGGTCGAGGAGGGCTGAACGTAGGGGAGTTTGGAGCATCACACCTCAGGGTATAGAGTTGGCAACGGCGCTTTACCCGGCCTGAGGGTCGTGGCAGCGCGCACGAGCACCGCAGGGACGCGATGAAAGACACACTCGGAGTACTGCTAGCGGGGGGCGCGGGTGAGCGACTTTTCCCCCTTACGCGCGATCGGGCCAAGCCAGCGGTTCCCTTTGGCGGCAACTACCGCATTATCGATATCACGCTATCAAATTGCATCAATTCCGACCTGCGCCGGGTCTACATCCTCACCCAATACAAGGCGCTGTCTCTCAACCGCCACATCCGCGAAGGCTGGACCGGCATTGTGGCCCAGGAGCTGGGCGAGTTCATTGAGATTCTGCCGCCCATGCAGCGGGTGAGCGCGAACTGGTACATGGGCACGGCCGACGCCGTTTACCAGAACATTTACTCGATTGGCGCCGAGCAGCCGAAGCATGTGCTTATCCTCTCCGGCGACCACATCTACAAGATGAATTATGGGTTGATGCTGGATCACCACATGGCGGCCGGCGCGGATGTGACCCTGGCCACGCTTCCCATCGAGCCCGCGGACGTGGCGCGTTTCGGGGTGGTGGAGGTGAGCCGGACCGGGGAAGTGATCGGGTTTCAGGAGAAGCCAAAGATCACCAACCTGCGCTCGCCCTTTAATCCGACCAAGGTGGATGCCTCCATGGGCATCTATCTGTTCAACACCGACGTGCTGCTGCCGGCGTTGATGAAAGACGCCGAAGACCCCAACTCTAAGCATGACTTCGGGCACAACATCCTGCCTGGCATTTTGGGGCGCTATAAGATCTCGGCTTACAACTTCGTCGATGAGAACAAGCAGAACGCGCTCTATTGGCGCGACGTGGGAACGCTGGAGGCGTATTTCGACGCCAACATGGATGTGGCCTCGGTTTCTCCGATTTTCAATTTGTATGACAAGGCGTGGCCCATGCGCACGCGGCAGCGGCAGTATCCGCCGGCGAAATTCGTCTTTGGCGAACCGGGACGCACCGGCATGGCCATCAACTCGGTGATCTCGGCCGGCTGCATCGTTTCCGGCGCGGTGGTGCGCAACAGCGTCCTTTCGCAGGATGTGCGCGTGAATTCCTATGCCGAGGTCGAGTCGAGCATCATCTTCACCCACGTCGACATCGGGCGGCACTGCCGCATCCGGCGGGCGATCATCGACCGCGACGTGCACTTGCCCGAGGGCACGGTGATCGGCTACGACCGCGAAGAAGATCGCCGTAATTACTTCGTGACCCAAAGCGGGTTGACGGTGGTCACGCGGGATTATTCCCTCTACGAAAATCCGGTTTCCCCGGACTTCATGCAGCAGTCGTAAGCTCGACTTCGAGCCGCGGTTGTAGAGCATGCCCTTTTCTGCGTCTTGCCGCCAGGGAAGACGCACCTGTATCCAATTCTAGTGAAAGCGGTTAGCCGATCATCTGACTTGAATATGCAGGTCAGAGATAAATCCGCATCGCGCCATTTTTATCCTGTGATCTTCCCAGGCGAAGATAAATCCACATCGCGCCATTGTTATCCTGTGATCTTCCGCGCAGTCTCGGCCCATGAAAAACCGAGGCTGTTTCTTCTGCTCCCCTCCCTCTTCTGGGACTGGCCGGCAACGCAAACGCGGCTTTAGCTCAGAGGTCTGCACTGCAGGTGCAGGTCTACGATTACGCCGGTTTGGGTCGGGTTGCTCTCCATCAAAGGAGCGAACAATGCATCACGGGTCGGCTATTTTGGGCTTACCTCCCGCGCCCCCAGCATTAGCTCCATCACTGTTTCGAAGAGCTTGTTACTCGTCTCCAGACGTACCCCTGCCCGGGTCACGTAGCGCACTACGATGTCTACGCCGCCGTCACCCGCCGGCCGGATATCGACGGAAGGCGTCGCACTGAAATGGGGCAGACCCTCTTCGTGGGTCACCCGTTTCCATTCCTCCTCCGCCTTCATTGCGTCCGACTCGGTCGCCCGTATAGCTGCTTCGCGGATCTTGTCGATCAAAGGATAAGCTTTGACTCCGGACGGGATACTCACCTTGATCTCGTCCCACATCCATTGCCCGGCGGTGGAGAAGTTGAAGTACTTCCCACGAATCGCATATCCGTTTAGAAACGAGACCCGCCGCCCCGTGGGATGGCCGTCCGCCGTCCAGTTTCCCGACTCCAGCAACCAGGTGCGGAAGAGGCCGATCTCTACCGCCTCACCTCCGACCCCATCAATCTCTACCCAGTCGCCCACCCGTATGCCGTTCCGCCCCATGAGCACAAACCAACCACAGAACGCCAGGATGAAGTCCTGGAAGACCACGGTCAACCCTGCTGTAGCCAGGCCCAGGATCGTCGGCATCTGCCGCGGAGGGCCGAAGATGACGAGCAGCACCAGCAGCAAGCCAATCACTTGTGTGCTTAGGTTGAGGATGATGCGCAGCGTCTGCCTCTGCCGCCAGTCGCGCGAGACGCGGTCGAAGGCCACCTGCAAAGCCCAGCCAGCCAGGATGGTCAGCAGGACAATGGCCGCGATCAGGGACAGCGACCGCAGCATCAGGTGGAGCATGATCTTGTGTTGCAGCTGTACCTGGTTGGCCCAGCGAACGTAAAGCGCAGCCAGCTGCTGCTGGGCCGCCAGCCGGTCGTCGAGGATGCTCAAAATAGTCCGTTGGGTGGCCAGGCCTTGCAGTTCCTTGACCCGGGCCGCACTGGACTCCCCGGCCGTTTTGGCGGCGGCCTTGGCTTCGCTCGTCTGGGCCTGCTGCTGTAGCGTGGCATGGTCCGCCGTGAGGGCAGCGGCATCGGCGCGCGCCAGTTGCTCGGCCTGCCCGATCAGCTGCTTCCTGCTGCGCTGGGCCCACCACTCCAAAATCTGACCCGCCAGCGTCGTGTGCTGGCCAGCCGAGACCACGGCGGCCTGTCCCTGGGGTCCTGTTGCCTGCAGGTCGTACTTCTTCATCTCTGCTTCGCGCGCGGATAACTCCCGCTGAATTTCCCCTCGATGATCTCCGCTGGCCCGCGCCAATTCGTCCATCGAATCCGACAGCTCATCCTGGTCAAGGCTCAGCTGAGCCTTGGCAACATCCAGATCTCCTCCCACCGGCTCAACCGCGCCGGCTGAAGCAGGGGCCGTGTCTGCAACGGGGCCGGCCTTTGGCGTCAACGCTACGACCCGTTGCTGGTCCTCTGCCACTGTCTGCTGCAGTTCGGTGACCCTCTGCTGCAAAGTCAAGGCCTCGCCGGTCAGGTTCCTGGTCTCCGCACTCGCCTGGCGCAGAGATTGAGCGAAATTCTGGTCTACCTCGTGGTCGGCCAGCCGCTCCGCTTCTCGCGCAAGCTGCAGTTCCTCCGCCGATACCGCCAATGCGGTCAGCGTCCTGGCAGTCGACCAAGGCCTCTGGTCCACGATCCCATAGGGGCGCGGGACGGCGTTCCAACCTGCTTTTTGCACATGCAGGAAGGGCAGATTCTCCATCACCCCCCGAGTCATGAAGCTCCCCAGCAAACACAAAAGCAGCACCGCCAGCGACACCGCAACAGCTATCTTGTGAGCACGATTCATCCAGGCCTCATTTTGCCGCACTTGACTCAGCGTAAACCCAGTATTGCCTGTGACCTGTTGGAAGTCTCGATTAGCGTGGGGGAAGGAGAGGCAGACCCTGGACGGCGGCTTTTTTCGAGGCCGGTTCGAGCCGGAAACAGAAAAATGCCCCGGGCTGAAGCCCAAAGGCATTTCTTTGCACAGATGGTGCTGTAAGGGTCTAGGAGCGAACGCTGACTACATTGGTTTGGCTTACGACCATAACAGCTCCGGGACCGGTGCCGTGCCCGGAGATGTATCCCTTGCGATGGCCATTCCGGCAGACAAACCACTGCTCATAAAAGCGGTCGGAATGCTTGGGGACACCGGCGAGGTTTACCGTTTCGTAGGCAGCCGGTTGCTCAGTCATCAACTCACCGCACTGTTTGCAATGTTCAGCAGGCATCGTTCGTCCTCCTGCATTACTTATAAGAAGGCCGATAGGACTTCGGCTACAGTTCCGCTAACGATTTCCAACCTTTGGTAATTAAGGCAGCCTCATGAGCGGTCCATGTAACTGGGTTTGGTAGACTTTCGCGATGAAACAACGACCCCTCCGCGCCGCCTTCAAAGCATTGCTTCTCGCTGCCTGCCTATCGCTCTTCGCATATGCCCAGACCCCGAGCGCCCCGGTAACCACGAATGCTACCAATACGCCAACCCCCGCGCCTGCGTTTCCACCCTACGTCTCGCCGGAGGTTCACTCCGATGGCACCGTGACGCTGCGTCTGCGCGCACCCAACGCGCAGAAAGTCGACCTGGTGCTCGAAGGGGCAGACACAGCGATGCAGCAGGGTGCGGACGGTCTGTGGACCGTGACTACTCCGGTTCTGGCGCCGGAAATCTATGCTTATCGCTTTGTGGTCGACGGCACGCCGATATTGGACCCCAGGAACGTCGATGTGCGCGACAATCTGCTGACCCTTTGGAGCAATCTCACCGTCCCGGGCACGCCGCCCGAGCCATGGGAGGTGCAGTCCATCCCGCACGGCATCGTGGAACACCATTTCTACACTTCGCAGGTGGTCCTGGGCCTGCCCAACAATCAAAGCGATTACTACGTCTACACGCCGCCCGGCTATAACCCGAAGTCCCGGGAGAGCTATCCCGTGCTCTACCTCCTGCACGGATACAGCGATGCGGCCGATGGCTGGACCCAGGTCGGCAAGGCGAACTTCATCCTCGACAGCCTGATTGCCTCAGGCAAAGCGAAGCCGATGATTGTGGTGATGACGCTGGGGTACGGGAACATGGCGGTGCTCAAGCCGGGGCGCACTCCTGAGCTGAGTGAGCAGAATTACGACCTCTATCAGAAGGCACTCGTCACCGAAGTAATCCCGCAGATCGAGGCCAATTATCACGTATCCAAGAAGCGGGAGGACCGCGCCATCGCCGGTCTTTCCATGGGGGGACATGAGAGCCTGTTCACCGGTCTTATGCACCCTGAGCTCTTTGCCTGGATCGGTACCTTCTCCGCTGGCCTCAATGCCAAAGCCATCTCGGAGCTTCCGCAGACCAACGCGCAGAAGGCAAACCTTCGTCTGCTGTGGATGGCCTGCGGCGTAGACGATGCGCTGCTCAAGCCAAACCAGACTGTGATCGCCGCCCTCAAAGCCGAAGGCCTTCCGGTGACCGCCATCGAAACCCCGGGTCACCACCAATGGCCGGTCTGGCGCGACAATCTCATCCATTTCGCTCCGTTACTGTTCCAGAAGTAGAAAGCTAGTGCAGCGCTGCGTAGTCTTTTCTTGCTTCGATGAGGATAGGGAGATCCTGGTCGGCATCCTTCCAAAGGGCGAAGAAGTCTTGGAAGGCTTTCCTGGCTTTCATCGCGTCGCCCGCGAGTTCGTAGGCACGAGCCAGACCCAAGTAGGAAACTGAATAGTACAGTCCCCAATTCGGATATTGCCACGTGCTAGCCCAATTGGCGCCTTTGTGATCCAAGATCTTCTGGAACTCGGCTGCGGCCTCCACGCCCTTACGCCAGCGAAGGTACGCCAAGCCCCGCAGGTACACAGCCTCGGGGTAAGCCCGCTCGTAAGGCGAGGCGGATGCCAGTAGTTCCACCGCTCTGGCAGGCTGACCGCGATGGAGCTCGATAGCAGCGCGAATCCCGGGTAGTTGCACCGTGTTCCAGAGAGTTCCATTGGGAAAAAGCTGCGAAGTCTCCGCGGCGAGCTTTTCTGCTTTGGACGCATCTCCGCACAGCGCCAGCGCCAGCGCCGGACGCCCAAGGCGGCTCACGGGCTCGCAGTTTCCCGACAATGCGTCGGCACGCGCATCTGCTTCTTCGAAGTCCGCCGCAACGTTCCGCAGCCCCGGGCGCAGCGCCGTCTCCGCGGCTCGCTTGTACAATTTGCTGGACTCGCGACGCCGGCCAAGAACGTTCAGATGGGCCGCCTGCAAGCCAAGGCTGAGGTACTCCTCCGGCTTGCCTGCGTACCATTGAATTTCCCTGGAGACGGCAGCCTGATCATCCTCGACGTAGGCCATTTCGAGAAAGCGCTGGTGGATCCTCGCGCCGTTGATACCCTGCATGCGCGCTCGCTCCGCGACCTTCCCGGCCTCGTCGAGCCGATCCAGGCATATGTAGGCGTCCAGTAGCCGCCGATAGGGCGGTTCTGCATTCGGCTGCAACTGATTTGCCGCCTGGCCCTCCTTGAGCCCCTCTTCGAATTCCCCCAGGTTTATCTGGCTTGTGCTCAAGTTGTTAGGAAAACTCCATACGCGGGGATAGTTCTCGCTACCCCGTCGATAAGCGTCCATTGCTTTGTCCAACTCGCCAGTCGACTCGTAGTAGCCGCCCGCAATGGAGACCCGCTCATACTCGGAGACACGGTCGATCAACGCGAAAGCTTTTCTGTCGTATTCGAGCTGGCGAGCTGTGTCCCCAGCGTTGTTGAAAGCGATCGCGACGTAGTAGTACGCCATGGCGAAATTGGGATCGAGTGCGATCGCGCGCTCGAACAACGGACGAGCAGCAAGAAACCGGCCCTGGGTCAGCACCACCTTACCCTCCGTGTAGCTCTGCAGGGCTTCGAGCGAACCCGTGGTCGCCTCTTCCAGAGGACGATTCAACTTCTGGATCGAGCTGCGCGATTCCCCGAGCTTGGCGCGCATCGCCGTCGCGGCGGTTCCCACTGCGTTTAATACGTGCTCCTTGTCGTCCGCCTGCGTCTGCTCCCGGGCCAGTGTCGCGCCACCCGGGCAAGTGATCGCCTGAAGAGTGACTACGTAGCTCTTACCCAGACTGGCGATGGAGCCCTCGATCGTAGCCGCGGCTGCGTCACGCACGCAGATGTCATGCGCGATCTGGTCGGTGATGCGCACTCCGGGCGCCAGGCTCATCAACCGTAGGTTCTTTTGCACTTGCTCGTCGTCCATGATTTTCAGGAAGGGGGACTGCTCCAGCTGGATGGCGACCGCCTGGCGCAGCGTGCCGTCGAAAACCGGATCGCCGGTGGTGTTGGCGAAGTTGGCCAGCACCAGCACATCTTTGTCCGTAAGCGGTTTGGCTTGCGTGCGCTGCTGCCGGAAGAAGAAGACCGCACCGGCCGCCAAGACGAGAGCGGCAACGGCAGCGGTCCCGTACTTTAGGCGAGGACTCCGCCTCCGGCCGGTCCCCCGTTCCGTTGGGGCGTCGATTCCGGCCGAAGGCACTTGCGGCACCACAGAACTGCTGAGCGCTTCCAGAACCCCTTCGGCGAGCGAATATCGCTCCGCCGGATTCTTGCACAGAAGCTTTCCCACGATGGGAGCCAGCTGCGCACCCGAGGGGCCGTGGTGTGCACAGGCGGCGGGTCATCATGAAGGATGGCATGGAGCGTATCCACGACCGATGCGCGAGGCCAAGGGTGTTGCCCGGTCAACATTTCGAAGAGAATGATCCCGACGGCGAATAAGTCGCTACGCTGATCGATGGGATGCCCCTGGATCTGCTCCGGAGACATATAGGCGACGGTGCCGACGATCTGTCCGGGAATACTTGCATCTTCCGTGGCGACGGCCTCCCTCGGAGCCGAACGCGCGGTGGGCAACTGCTTGGCAAGACCGAAATCCAACACCTTTACATAGCCATCGAAACGAACCATGATGTTTTGCGGCTTGAGGTCGCGATGCACGATGCCCGCGCAATGCGCTGCGCGCAGTGCCTCCAGCACTTGCCTCATGGCCTCCAGGCGGCGGTCCAGAGCCGGTGTGTGCTCGAGCCAATCGCGCAAGGTCTCGCCTTCCACTAACTCCGTCACCAGGTAGTTGGGGCCGACGTCGTAGAGGGTGCAAATGTTGGGATGGTTGAGCGCCGATATGGCCCGCGCTTCGAGCTCGAATCGTCTGCTGAACTCCTCGCCGGAGATTTTAATGGCGACGGCGCGGCCCAGGCGCGTATCCAGGCCGCGGTAGACCTTGCCCATACCGCCCTCGCCCAGCAAGCCAAGAATCTGGTACGGACCGAGTCGTGTGCCTGGCGCCAGCAGCGCGCTATGCAGATCGGCCGCGGGCGTTTGCAGAAAGCTACCTGCACTTTCGTCGGCGGCGAGTAGATCTTTGGCAGCACACTCTAATTCCTCATCTCCCTGGGCCAGCGCGCAGACCATCTCAGCTTGCTGGGCCGGGGGTTTGCCTTGCACAGCTTCAAAGATCTTCTTGAGCTGCATCCACCTTTCCGCGGTCATCGGGCTGGTTTGCCGGTCCATCGTTATCCCTCAACTCGCCAAGGCAGGATGCCTGGGCTCAGGCATCCTGCTGTGCTGTCTTGCTCAACTGGCGATACAACCAGGCCCGCGCCATCGCCCAATCCCGTTTTGCGGTGCGGTCAGAAATCCCCAACACTTCGGCTATCTCGTCAAAACCAAGGCCGCCGAAGAAATGCATCTCTACCACCCGGCTCTGACGGGGATCCCAATCTGCCAGCTTGGTCAGTGCCTCGTCCAGCGCCAGCAAGTCAGTGGATTGCCCCTCAACAAATACCAGCGCGGATTCGAGCTCGACCTTCTGCCTGGCCCCAGGCCGCTTCTGCGCGTGTGCGGCGCGGGCATGATCGATCAACATGCGGCGCATCACGCGCGATGCCAGAGCGAAGAAGTGCGCCCGGTTGGACCAATCGATCTGTGAGTTTCCCACCAACTGCAGAAAAGCATCGTGCACCAGGATGGTTGCCTGCAGGCTGTGGTCTGGTCGTTCGCGCGCCATTTGATTGCGCGCAATGGCCCGCAACTGGTTGTAGATGAGGGGCATCAACTCCGATTCAGCAGCTACATCCCCTTGTTTTATTTGCTGCAGCAGAGCGGTTATGCCGGCTGGATCGCGGTTGTCGTTTGCCTCATCCATGGCGCAATTCCTCACAGTCGCAGGGCCGAGATGATGCTAAGGAGTTTACGGCCTGGACTCTCAAGTTGCGAGGCTGATCCCTGGAAACCGAGCCTCGGCTCTCCGATGCTGGGTACGGGTTTTGGCGAAGCGGGATCTCCCGCAGTCGTTCTAAGAAGAAGTTCCCTCCTGACTTACGAAAGGTTGTCACTCGATGACGTTTGTTTCCGCTTAGAGTAGTCAGCCCAGCGGGAGCGACCAACCAGACCCTCTCGGTAGTTCAAGAGATCACTTTGGATTGTCTCTCGGTACGAAACATCGCGGTGGTGAGTATGAAATCCCCCATGACAGGGGATGACTATCGCGCGGTGCGGGGAATACTCGGGGAAAACTTTCTGCGGCATTTCGATATCCTGTTCGACAATCAGCATCGCAGGATGACTTTGGACGCTGAAGATAGCCTGGCTGATTCCTTATCCGGCGAACGCCTGCCGATCACCTTCCCGCCTCTGCCTCAAGAAGACGAGAACAGGTATCAACCCACGATATCGGTGAAGGTGCAGGCCTATGGCCATGCGAGCTTGTTGCTGATAGCGGGGCCACCTGGCTCGCCCTTCTCCAACCGAGAATTGAGTGGACGGGTTTGGGGGGCAGGAAGACGTTGAGAACAGTAAACGGATCGTTGATATGCGAAGAAACGGACGCCACACTGTACTTAGGCAAGGGGACGATAAGGAACCTCGAGATCGTGAATTGCCAAACTGCCACTGGAAAGCCGAAGGACCTGGAGGGGATTCTTCCCACGGCCGTCTTCAAACAGATCTTTATCAGCCATGCGGGGTCCTATGCCATCGTCAATCCCACACAGCGTGGCAAGGCCCCCCAGGAGATAGCTGCTGTTACGCCCTTGTCGCAATGACTTCGCCCAGGTTTAGGACGGTTGCTGTCGAGACTCGCGCAGGCGTCTGCCGGGAGGCCGCAGACCGGGTCTCGACTGCAGGTTCCGCGAAAGGTTGGCACTTCCAGACGATTGTTTCCGCCTTAGAGAGTGAAGGCAGTTGAAGCCAGACACTTCGAGAAACGGAGACGACGGTCATGAAATGCCAAAACCTGGTCTGCACTCTTCTTCACGTAGCCGTCCTGCTGGCATTTCACGCGATACCCGCGACTGCAGAATCCACACAGCCGGTAACCGTGTCCATGCGTCCCTACAAGGGTGCCCGCTCGGTTGTGGCGGTAAAGGTGAATGGCGCTGGGCCGTACGACTTCATGGTGGATACGGGAGCCACGGTCACCGTGCTGGACGCAGCCCTGTTCCAGGAGCTCGGGCTGCGGGCCGAGGGCTCCTCACAGATAACCAGCTCGGCGGGAGCGACCGACCAGATCCTCTCCGTAGTACAAGAGATCACTTTGGACTCTCTGTCGGCACGCAACATCACGGTGGTGAGCATGAAATCCCCGATGACAGGGACTGGCTATATCGGGGTGCGGGGAATCCTGGGGGAAAACTTTCTGCGGCATTTCGACATCCTGCTCGACAATCAGCATCGAAGGATGACTCTGGACGCCGGAGAGGGCCTGGCTGATTCGTTAGCCGGCGAACACCTGCCAATCACCTTTCCGTCCGTGCCGCAGGGAGGCGAGAACCGGTATCGGCCCATGATATCGGTGACGGTGCAGGCCTATGGCCAGGCGAGCCTGTTGCTGGATAGCGGTGCGACCACGCTGGTCCTTCTTCAGTGGCGAAATCGGTTGCTGGCTTCGGTGGGCGCGATGAGGTTGAGAACTGTCAATGGATCGTTGCCATGCGAATCCACGAACGACAGAGTGTCATTGGGCAAGGGGATGGTGAGCGATTTCAGGATGCTGAGGTGCCAAAGTGAGACTGTGAAGCCGCAGGATCGCACTGGGGTTCTTCCCACCGCCATCTTCAAACAGATCTTCATCAGTCATGCGGGGTCTTATGCCATCATCAATCCCACACAACGTGGCAGCGTTCCACTGGAGATGGCTGCTGTGACGACGGTGTCGCAATGACTTCGTGTTTGTTGCCTTCCTCATCTGATGGCTAGTCGGAGCACAGTGGCCCACGGCCCACTGGCCAAATTCACCATCCAGGTCTGCTCTAACGCGGCCGTTTACCCGTGAGGTCGGTAATCAGCACTACGTCCGAGTTCTGGCGCAACTGCAGCACGCCCAGTTTGCTGCCTGACGGCGACCATTGACAAAATTGAATCTCATCGTGCGTTGGATCTGTCAGCAGATGGGCCGGCGACCCATCGATAGGCTGGTACCGGAGAGCGTTGCCACCCTTGGTCGTGGCCAGCTGAACAACTGTTTTCCCTTCCGGAGAAAAAAGCGTCGGGTAGCCACCGTGGAGGAGCTCTCATCCAGTGGGAGCCGACGCACGATCCGATGCGCGGTGAGGTCCCAAATGCCATGTCGGCGGGGGCGGAGGCTTGGGCCATTACTACTACTGCAAATCTTGAGTCCCGAGATAGTTGAGAACATTCCACGGGCCTGCACTTCGCACTCTTTTCGCGGCGTTCCCCCCGATAGCGGCTCAGACCACAATGAGATCGAGGTGTGCGCTCTGCCGTGCATAGTAAAGTAAACCCTTTGGCTGTCCGCCGTACAAAAAGGAGCACGAGCAAAACCCGCCGGTGTGGTCAGCTGGGTAATCTCGCTCCCATCTCCATTCATGCGAAATAGGCGAGACTCTCGTCCGCTCTTTGGGATTGCGGTAAATAAGACGCGACCATCCTCACAGGTGTTCATGTAATAACCAATATCCAGATCGCCGGTGTCGATCGGTTTCAGATTGGCTGTCGTGCGCTCGAGTTTACTGATGCCGGTGCCGTGACCGATCAGGAACAAATGGTCCTCATCCGCCCACGCCAAAGAAAACGGAGTGATACGGAGCGGAGTGCGCGAGATCATGTCCCCGCCCCCTCCTTTGTAATAGGCAAGACCGGAATCCATGTTGGTTAACACCGCCGCCAATGTTTTCCCGTCGGCTGAAAGGACGAGTTGGCTGTAAGCATTGACGTCGTTGGTCAGAGTATGGAAGTCGCCCCCAGGCAAATCTAAAATAGCGATTTGCTCACGATCGGAGCGGGAGTTGGAATAAAGCAGAAGTAGATGCTTTTCGTCCGGCAACCACGCCAGGTTGGAGGAGCCGTATGAATTATGGTCGTAAGTAATACCGTCCGCTTGCCCGACGGAGACCGTCCTGTTCGTTGTGATATCGAGGATCTTAATTATCTCAGTGAGTGGTCCTGTTTGTTCAATCCATGCAAGCTGCTTGCCTCGCGCGGACCAGACCGGCGGCTGGGTAAGATTGATGGATGTGTAGATTAGATGGTCATTGCCGCCATCCTTGTCTGCGATATGAATCTCAGAAGAATAATCCTGGCGCTCTGGCGTCCATCGCATATAAGCAAAGCGACTTCCGTCCGGTGCGAAGCTGGGCGCGCTGTCTACATTTTGGACGAGCTTCCGCGGTGTACCGCCAAAAATCGGCATCGCGTATATTGAACTCATATCGGTGTCTTCGGGCGTTCCTCGCGTGAAATAGAGATAGTTTGCATCCGGCGTGAAATTCAAACCAACGTAACCATTGGGAAACGCGCCTAAAACCTGCGTGTCAGTATTGGTCGCGATGTTACGGATCCAAACCGTTCGCTGGCCGGCGTCGTTCTTCACTTCCGCCAGGAATTTGCCGTCACCGGATAAAGCAATCTTTTCCAGCGTCCCCTCATTTGTAATCTGGCTCACCGATACCGCAGAAAACGGCACCGGGCGTGGCCACAGCCGCCAGACCGCGAATCCCGCTGCCGCAACGAGTGCCAGTCCGATCAGTGATATAGGCAGAACCCGGGATTTTTTCGTGGAAGAGGGAACGATCGCGGCCGCCGCAACACCGCCGCTGCTCTTGCGCTGCAAACGTCGCAGGTCTGCGCGCAGCTCGCCTGCGGATTGGCAGCGCAGTTCACGATCCTTTTCCAGCGTCTTGTTAAGCGCCTCCGCGAACTCCACTGGCAGTTCGGGATTGAGCGAAATCGGCGCCGTCGGTGCATAGTTGAGAATACGGTCGAAGGTCACCGCCGTCGTCGAACCGGCAAACGGATGCTGACCGGTCGCAAGCTCATACAACACCACACCCAAGGAAAAAACATCGCTGCGCGCATCCAGCGGTTCGCCCCTTGCCTGTTCGGGTGACATGTAGGCAATCGTGCCGATCGCCGATCCCGGGCTGGTGAGTAATTGATGTGGGGGCGGTTGCGCCAACGTCTCGTTCGCCTTCTCGCCGTTCGTGCTTCCACTGGTCGCTAATCCCTCTTCGAGCTTGGCCAAGCCGAAGTCCAGAATTTTCGCTTGACCGGACGGCGACAGGAAAATATTTCCCGGCTTGATGTCGCGGTGCAGAATGCCCTTTCGATGCGCCGCATCCAGAGCATCTGCCACCTGGACTCCGAAGTCCAACAGTTTGGGGTACGGCACTTGCCGCCGGTGATAGAGCTTGTCCAAGCTCTGACCTTGCAGCAGCTCCATCACAATGAAAGGCTGATCGCCGCTGTCGTTCAATTCGTAGATAGTGCAGATGCCGGGATGGTTCAGCGAGGAGGCGGCCCGCGCTTCACGCCAGAAACGTTGCAGCATCGCCGGATCCCGGCGGGTTGCTTCGGGCAACAACTTGATAGCAACAGACCGCCCCAGCTTCTGATCTTCGGCCTCATAGACGACCCCCATGCCGCCCCGGCCCAGGCGACGCACGATCCGGTAGTGGTCCAGCAGCGTTCCGGCCTTCAGTTCCTGAATCCAACCGTCGTGCACCAGCGGCGGGGAGGCCTGCAGGAAGCTGGAGCGCACGTCAGGGCTGGAGGCGAGGAGGGTTTCGACTTCCTGCCGCAAGGATGAATCGGACGCACAGTTTCTCTCTACGAACGCGGAGCGCTGTTCCGGCGCCAATTCCAGCGCCTCCTCCAGCACATCCCGAATCTGTTGCCAGCGTTCCGGCATCATGGTTTTGATGGCTTGCTCAGCTCGTGATGGAGCCAAAGCCTGGCCGTAGTCCAGTATCTCTTCACGGTGGTTGGCGAGATATTGAGTACCCGCGAGGTTTGTTCGATGGAAAGACCCCCGAAAAATCTCAGTTCCACGATGCGGCTCTGCAGGGGATCAAGTTTGGCCAATTCGTCCAGGGCGTCGTCGAGAGCGACCATATCTACGCTTCGGGCCTGGAACGCCAACGCGTCATCCAGGGTCAAGCGGTAGCCTCCATCCCGCTTGGCAGCATTGCGGCTGCGTGCGTACTCGACCAGTATCTGGCGCATCAATTGCGCGCAGACGGCTACAAAATGTTCCCGGTTCTGGAACTGACCCGCACCTTGCTTCTCCAGCCGCAGATAAGTCTCGTGCACCAAGGCGGTGCTTTGCAGAGTGTGGTCGGGCCGTTCCTTTTGCAGGTGATGATGCGCCACCCGCCGGAGCTCGTCATAAACCAGAGGAAGTACGGCGCGCAACGCCTCGTCGTCACCGGCCTGCCAGTTCGCCAGTAACTCGCTGACGGTCTTGGGCGGAAGTTGCGACAACCAGCCTCCCAACGCGCACCCGCAGTAGCTTGAGCATCAAGGTAGCCGCACCCAGAGCGTAATGTCAATCGATTGGAGAGCGTGTACTTCGCAGACAAGCACCTGGTTACCCAGGGGGCAAATCTGAGATATCAAAAAAATATTCATGATTGCTGGCCCAATTCTCCAGGGAATTTCGCTTAAGCAGATAACAAGGCTTTCCCCTACGTGATCGTTGGCCTGGCGAGTCACAAAGTCGCGGGGATCTCTCGGATAGCCGAGGCGCTCGTCCGAGGACGAGCGAGTTTATGTAGGGGACTAAGTCCTTGATTTTTCTCCGGGAGCAGCTATCTATGAACCGCCAGTCCCAACAGAAGGTGTCGCTCAACCTGGCTTACGATCCCATCACGCCGTCTTACCTCAGCGCCTTACGCGTCATGGTGCTGAGGGCCAAGGTGATACGCCTTAGGAGGAAGGCACCCCTGCGCGAAGCTTGAAGAAGGTAGACCGCGTGACCCCCGATGTCCTCAGGGGGATAGGGATCGAGCAATCGTAGCGGCCGGCCTACTCTGGGGCGGGAGGGACCGCCCTCCCCGTGGGAACGGTGAACGCTAATAATCTTTTGTTCAATCCCGATTTGGGCCGAAGGGGATCCGTGTCCCGGTCATGGCAAATCCGCTGCCCGCCGTCTGACCGCCCGATACCCGGTATCGGACGCCCCCTTGCTCTCAAAAACCGACAGGAGTACCGTGGTTGCATCGTACGTATGGACCTGGGGGCCAGATATGAAATGCGCCAACGTCCTCTCGCTCGCCATCCTGCTAACCGGTACCTGTGCATTTAGCCAGGAGCCCGCCATGGGTTCCAACGCAAAGCTAGTACTAGCGACGCCTCCCTTGCACATGGACAGCACCAATTGTCCGGTCGGCCTGCAGGTAAAACATGGGCCTGGGCTCGCCACGAGCAGGAGCGCCGATGGTCCCTCCATCAACGGGAAGCCTCTTCGTTACGGTCAGGTCCAGGTGCCGGATCAGAATCAGGGCATCCACCTCACCTTGATCAATCTCTCGCCGCAGTCCATCGTGAGCGCGCAAGTCGTCGTGCACGGATTCAGTAACAAGTGGAGATACATCCCCTTGTCAGGAGCGGATCCCGATCTGGCAAGGACGGTCGATGTCGTATTGGACGTGCAAGGTAACGGCCAGGCTTCGCGCAACCTTTCTTTAAGCCACTTCACTGCCATTACTGCCGTAGACGTCAACGCGATTACCTACGCCGACGGCTCCAACTGGCACACCTCTTCACCGGGGGCCTGTAGCGCGTCCCCCGACCTGTTCATGTTAGTGAACGCTGAGCGATAATCAGGCGGAATGAACTGACATCGTATACCTGCGCGTCTCGTCTATACAGAGGTCAAGCGTTCGTACATTGCAAGCCATGGAGGAATTGTTCCGATGAAGAAGCCATTCAGTTTTCGTTTACAGAGCGCTGTCCTGGCCGTATGCCTGGTGGGTGGCGCTCATGTCTTTGCCCAGGAACCCGGTCTGCCTCCGGAGACCGCGGCGCCACCGCCAACTGCTGGCCATCGCGGGATGATGGATCCGGCGCAGCAATTGGAGGGGATGACCAAGCGCTACAACCTGTCCGCCGATCAGCAAACCCAACTCAAGCCCATTCTGGCATCCCAACAGCAGCAAATGCAGGCGTTGCGCGGGGATTCTTCGTTATCGCGTGAAGACCGCATGACAAAGATGCAGAGCATTCGCGCAGACACCAAGACAAAGATTGAAGCCGTTTTGAACGATGACCAGAAAAAGCAGTTTGAAGCGGATCAACAGAAAATGGAGGAACGGATGCAGCAGCGGATGCAAGGCGGGGGTGGGCCGGGAGGCGGTGGACCTCCGCCGCAACAGTAGCGCTGAGGGGTAAACCCGACATCCGTCATAAGTCCGTCGTGGAAGATTCACGGCTGGGCTGCCCTCGCTGAAGAGGCGCCGGTAATTTAGGAATCCGAAGGGATTTGCAAAGACTGTGGGAAGGGTGGGAGGCCGGCTCTATGGCTTTCCATGCTTCCCACACTCTGTCATTTTGTAAGACTGATGAGGGTTGTCTTAGATGGTCGCTGACGCTTCGCTCTGGAGCGCCAGGTACTGGTGGATGAAAGCAATTGCCATACTGCCCTCTCCCACCGCACTGGAAACACGCTTCATCGAGCCGTGGCGAACGTCACCGGCACAGAAAAGTCCTGGCAAATTCGTTTCCAGATGAAAAGGGAGACGATTTGTTGTCCAGTTGCTCAGCTCGGTGACGTCCCGGCCGGTTCGAACAAAGCCTTTCTCATCACGTTGAAGTGCCTCGGGGAGCCAGTTGGTGGTGGCATTGGCGCCGATCATGACACAGAGTACGCCCGCCTCTCGACGAACCACTTCCTCATCCTGGTGCCTGGTATAGACAGCTTCGAGGCGATGCTCTCCAGCAACGGAGACGACCTGCGTACGCGTCTCCACTCTGATGTTGGCCTTGCGCCCGATTTGCTGCACCAAGTACTGCGACATGCCGTCTTCCAGCTTATCGCCGCGAATGAGCAAGGTGATGGACCGGGCGTAGTTGGCGAAGAAAACGGCAGCCTGACCAGCGGAGTTGCCGCCGCCTACCAGGAAGACGTCCTTGCCCCGGACATGGCATGGTTCAGCCCCGGCAGCCCCATAGAATACCCCCTTTCCTATCAAACGATCCAGGCCCTCGGCTTCTAGAATGCGCCACTCGACGCCCGTGGTTAGAACGACAGCCTTGCCCTTGATGTGTTCTCCGCCATCTACTTCAATTCGATACCCGTCAGGGAGTGTCACAATCGCTGTTACCTCTCGTGTCACGACCATCTCGGCCCCAAAACGTTTGGCTTGCTTCAGCGCCCGTTCGCTCAGGTCATCACCTGAGATGCCGTTGGAGAAGCCGAGATAATTGTCGATACGCGATGAGGTGCCTGCCTGGCCACCCGCGGCTTTCCGCTCAACGAGAAGGACGGAGAGCCCCTCAGATGCCCCGTAGACTGCTGCAGCAAGACCCGCGGGTCCTCCGCCGACGACCACGACATCGTAGGCGTCTTTGTTGGGAGAGGTTGGCATCCCGAGCGCCTCTGCGACCTTTCTTACGGTCAGAGGGTATTCCAAGCAGCAAGAGTCATCGACAACGACCGTGGGACTGTCATGGCTGGAAGGTACACAGGAGGGGATGCGTTCGGATTGCCGCCGGCGATCGACCCATTCGTAGGAGATTCGGTTTAGCCGCAGAAATGTTCGGATGTCGCTAAGATCAGTCTCCGGTCGAGAGCCGATTACCTTTACTCGAGGTGAAGGTAACCGCAACGCATACTTCTCGCTCCCAGCGAGACGCTCTTTCAACGTCTTGAGGATGGTTGCGCCGCAAGCGGTGGAGCCTTGGATCAATTCCTGGAGGTGCTGTACTCCAAGCTGGGCCACCCTGCACCTTGAAGTAGCGCGTAAAGAACATAACGCGGGTATGCCAAAAAGTGCCGAGGCCTCCCCGAAGAAGTCTCCTGGGCCGAGTTGGGCTTGTACTACGTCCCGGCCCAGGAGTTCCTTACTCAACTCGAGCCGGCCTTCCAGGAGCACGAAGAAGTGTAGTCTCTCGCCTTCACGGACCAGCCACTCGTCAGATTCAAGACGCACGTCAGCTGCGGCTTGAGCCAATCGCGCCAGGTCTTCTTCTGGCAAAGAGGCGAACAGGCTCCTGGTCCTTAACAAATCGGGAGTGATCATTGCGAGGACACCACATTAAGGCCGAAGCATCCAATACGGCTGCATTTTCCAAGGAACTGAATCATAGACGTCGAAAGTTTTCCTCAAAGATGGCTTGACAGTTTTCATTCTCTCACATTGAATACCTACTAGTACGTATTTATTGGAGATATTTATGAATTGGCTGTCCGGCGCCTGTTTCCTCCTTTGTTTTCAAGCAGCTTCCTGCATCCTGAATCATGTCGGGATAGCGGAAGCCCAAACCAGCAGTCCCACTGACGACAAGAGCCCTTCCATCGTGGAGTGGACATCTACCAAGGTCGAACACGCGTACGGCCTGCCCGATACCAAGGCGAACCAGAAGGGTGTGCTCACCATCAACTCCGGAGGCTTCATCTTCACCGGGAAGTCCGGCTCTTACACCATTCCTCGCCCGGCCCTCCTGGCCGTGAGTACTGGAAACGAGCGAGTGGAACTCTGGGGTATGAAGGGGAGGATCCTGCGCATGGCGATCCCTGATGGTGGAGGGATTGCCGCTGCGGGGGTAATGCACCACAAAGTAAACATGCTCTCGGTGGAGTTCAAAGACTCTCGAGATGGCTACCACGCAGCGGTGTTCTATCTTCCAGAAGGAGAGGGCGAACATGTCATCTCTGGCTTCGCGGAACTACGGCCCGACCAACACGGAATTTCCAAACTTGATGTCGCGAGATCTGCGCCAACCTGCGAGAACAGTTCGATCAACCCGCGGAGCGTTCTCATCACCATGCCAGACTGGAACCAGACCGAAGTTCCTGCGGCCTATCGAGCTTTCTTGTACGAACACGCTGTCGACCGGCTTCAACGACTGCAAGGCATCGGTCATGTTTATCGGGAAGGGGAAGTGTTTGGTCAGAAGGCTTGCCCGGAGTACACAATTCACGTTTCTGTCTCCGCGTTCAGGCAAGGTAGCCAGGTAGAACGAGCTGTGATGGGACCTGTCGGGATGTTCGTGGCTACCACTCAGATGTCCTTCCAGGTGAACATCACGGATACTACGGGGCAGCTCAATGTCAGTGACCAGTTGAAGACAACAGTCCGCGGCGAGTCAGAGAGCAAGAATGTTGCCGACAGCGTTGCGAAGACGATTGCCAAACGCTACGCTGCTGAAACCAAGAAATTCGAGAAGGCTCGAGTGGCCGGTGCAGGGGAGTCGATACGCCAGTAAAAACGCGGTATTGCGTTTTGGGAGGCCAAGGCGCAGCAGATAGTCTCAAGACCCTACGACCAGCTCCGGGCCGGCATCTCTCGGCGAACGGCCGATCGTATGATAAAGAGATGACACCGGTGAAGCCGAACAAGCATCAGCTTAAGACGAAGGAAACGCGAGAGCTGTTGCTGCGCGCTGCCCAAGAGATCTTTGTTCGCGAAGGATACTCGGGAGCGGAATTGGGGGAGATTGCCGCGGCTGCAGGCCGGACGAAGGGCGCCATCTACGCCCAATTCGAGAGCAAGGAGGACATCTTCATGGCGCTGGTGGAGGACTACGCGTTGCGCAATCGCTCCGAGATGGTGAAGGCGCTGGCAAACTCGTTGGGCGTCGAGCAGAATCGGGAGATGTTCAAAAGGTTATGTATGAAAATGAGCGGGGATCGGACTTGGAACATCCTGATGCTCGAATTCAAACTCTTTGCCGTCCGCAATCCTGAAGCGAAGAAGCGCTACCAGAGATTCATGTCGAAGATGATTTCCCCAGATGATGAAAAGCGTCTCACCCACTTGTTGGGGGCCGAGCGGAAAGGAGAACACGCGCTTAGCCGTTCGCTCAGTGTTCAGCTCATTCAGCCCTTGCTGTCCGCGATCGCGCTGGAGGCGCTGTTTGACCCCGAGGTGCTCACGGAGGACGCTGGAAAGAAGGTGACGGGCCGCCTCTTCGACGCCCTGTTTGAAGCGCCTGGTGATGTACAGTCTGCTGCCTTTCCCAGGCGATCAAGACACCAAGCGGTTTCAGAAAAAGTGCTAAGCAGCGCGAAAAGCAAAAGGCGAGGAGATGCAAAAAGCGGTTGAATCTCGGGGAGGACAACAGAAGTCGGATCGAGATTCGAGTCTTTCAGCTTGACCAATATATACTTATACGTATATCTGTATGACGGATGGGAAGTTGAAAACCGTGCGGTGGGTTGGATCGACGCAGAAGGATTTGCGATCCTTTCCGGCGGTAGTCCGGCTAGATATCGGCTATGGATCCATCACCGGCTTGCCATCGCCGAACGCCACTACAAGGAGAGGTACTGATGACCGTGAAATCGAGAAGCAAGACATCCAGGCCGGAGCGTGTTGTCGAAGGCAGTGGTAACGTGTTCGTAGACCTTGGCCTGCCCGATGCGGATCAGGAGCTGATGAAGGCCCGGTTGTCGCTTCAAATCGCTCGCATCATTAAGGACCGCGGCCTCACGCAGGCGGAAGCCGCAAAAATCCTCGGTATCCAGCAACCCCATGTATCGGCGCTGACACGCAACCGGGCCGGCAATTTCTCTGTGGGCAGACTGATCGATTTCCTTACCGCTCTCGGGCAGGACGTTGAAATCACCGTCACGCCGACGCGCAAGAGTCAGGGCGCTATGTCCGTCACCTTCGCCTGAACATCGGCGCGAGGATCCAGTGCCCGTCAGGCGAAATCGCGGCAGCGTAGCCGTCCATTCACACAGGCCAACATCAAAGCGCTAGCTAGGGGTTGTAGCCATTCAGTATCTTCGCGTCCGCGTGGAACAGGTGATAGCGCTCAAATGCGACGTCATTCAACGACGTCTGTAGAAGTCGCGGAGCCGCTTGTCCTTGCGGTGAGAAGGCTTGTGTTCCCGCTCCCACCGAAAGGGCAACGCTGCGCAGGGGGCAGATATACGTCTTGCCGTCCAGCACCATAGGACCATACTCGACCAGGATGTTTGCCTTGATAAGCGGGTCGGTCGGCTTTGTGTCCGCTCGCAGAACGAGGCGAAGGATCGTTCCCGTGGAAGGATCGACCGCTATCTCACCCCGATAGCCGGAGAACTGTTGAAAGACAACCCGGTTTCCCTTAGCGTCACGAACCCAGGACGATCCCACCTCGTAGTGCGATTTCTCCGCCGGGACGGCGTAGCGGTATACCGCGACTGACCCTGCGGCGCCTTGCTCCCAATGGCTCCAGTAGAGCTTGCTTTGTACGGCATCCTCGAGCACAGTTCCCAGGAGACCGAACTCTCCTGAGGTTTCGAGTCCGGGCGGCCTCTTCGTATGTTTTGGCGCCTCGGGATGCGCCTCCTCCCCGCCATCGCGATAAAGTACATCCGCGCTGTATCGCCCCACCGGGTGCAAGGGCTCGTAACGGATCAGACCGGACTCCGGCGTCCAATGCTCCCATAGAGTTTCCTGATAGCTGGTGGTGGCTCGCGTGGCAAATAGGTTCGGGAGCTGACGAATGGTCTTACTTATATAGTCCAGGCTGAGCGACAGCATACGGCGCTGGGCTGCGGAATCCGGTGCGGCGGTGGCAGGAATCTCCGCCGGCGGCAGATCAAGAAATGCCGACATGTCAGCCAGCGCCAATAACGCTTGCTGGGATTTCGGGCCGGGCAGCGCGCTTAACCAGCGCGATAATTTGACCGAGTTCAGTCGCTGAGTCAGTTCCAGTTTCGACAGTTTTCGGCCCACGTGGGCATCGTCCTGGGTAGGCGCGGCCGCTAACAATTGCTCCAGCTCTTCGACTGAAATTGGGTTAGCTGCAAACGCAGGCAGAGCGATCGCAAACAACAACAGCAGCGGCGCGATCCTTCGCATCAAGCCATCAACGGGCTGCATACGAAATGCCAGGCCGCTGAGATTGCGTGCGGCAACGGATTTATTTTGCTCTGCCCAAGGGCACTTCAAGGCTGCCTACCTGTCCAGAGACGTGGTCGTAGATGCCGGCACGAAGCCAGGCTGCTTGCGCGGGTATATCCAGTTGCTCGCGATAATGGATGCCCTCTTTTATGAAGCGGGCGTATTCCGCGGACGGCACGTTGAGGCTAAGCGTGTTGGCGACGGAGTTTAGCGCCTTACCATCACGGTCATAAGCAATGGAGACGAGAGTGGCTTGGCCATGGAGCACGCCGTCGGCAGATGCGCTGAGCACCAGCGGAGCCACATCGACATCGTAGGCAACGGTATAACGCGTGACGGGACGCGGGACGTTAGCGTTGCTGCCCGCCAGCGGAGCGGTCGCCGGCTGCACGGCGCCGCGCAGGGGAGACAAGCGAAACAAAATCTGCGTGGATGCCGGAACGTTATGTTGCATGAGAGCCAGGAAGCTATTGTCGTGCGCAGGCGCAAGAGCGGGTGAATAACTGCGGCGATAGGAGAGATGGTAGTTGCCAGGGTGGACACGCACTTCGATGCGGCGGAGTTTGTTGTCCTGCGATTTATCCGAGGGAGCGTACGCCAGCGTGTAGTAGTGCGCTCCCGTGCGATCGACTTCGGCGAGCGCGCCCTTGAGGTCGTTAGTGTTGTAAATCGCTTCGCCCCCGGTGGCATGCGCGACCTGTTCCAGGGTCAGCCGTTCCTCCGCGTGCAGGCTGGAATCCGCGGACTCGGCGGCGTCGACGCGATCTGGAGTGCGCACTATGCTGTCGCCAGCGGCGATGGCAGGAGCCGACAGAGGTTGCGGGAAGAGGCCGCGCGCGTCGATAGGGTAGACCGCGACGCGAGCATTGGCGAGAAGGCCGGCCGTATGGTTGATAGCCCCGGAAAAGTCACGTGCTGCCTGGGTGGGATCTTTCAGGTCGGGGTTGGGCATAACTCCCAACGGAAACGAGCCGGAAAGCCACATAACATTCTTGCGCCCCGGCATGCCAGAGAGGTAGCGAGCCAGTTGATCGAAGGCGGAGAGGGTGTACTGTACGCGAAGACTGAGGTTGAACGAATCCTGCTCGGCGTTGAACTGCTGCAGGTGGTGCATCATCATTTCCCCTCTTCCCAAGCTCTGCATGGCCAGGCCTAATTCGAGCGCGTCATCCTCATCTTTCATTTGCTTCTCGGTGTCTTGCGGTGTCTTCAACAGAGGAGACTTCTGCGGCGAACGGGTGAACTCATCCACAGCCTTGAGGAGCGCGGTGTGGTCCGCGGTGAAACCTTCCAACTGATGGAGTTGCGTATAGAGAGTAAAGATGGCAACCGGCTTATTGACGGGCAGAGTTTTCAGGTACTCCAGCATCACCCGGTGCGTCTGAACCTGGCCTGAAGGTGGCGTGTTCAGCGCATCCAGCAACAGAACATCGACCGTATCGTTCTCCGCAACCGCCTCAGCATTGGTGTAGACGCCGTTCGGCAGTGGGGGAAGCGCCACCGGAGCGAGCGGCGTTGCGGAAGGATGAAAGCTAAAGGAGACGATTTGCTGCGGCTGACCGTTTTCGAGGACGGAGAAGTTGTCCTGGGATAACCCTTCGACAGGGTTGCCATGGTGGCCGGTAACGACTACATCCACAAGGACGTTGGTGGCGCCGGCTTTAAAGGTTGGCGGGGTGGGTGTAGCGGACGAACTCGACTGCGCGAAAGCGACGGGCGCCACGGCGAATATCCCGGAGAGAAATAGCAAAAGCCGCGTGGCGCTCATTAAGCCTTCAAGAAGTTTTGATCGATTCCTCCTCCGCTGATCTGCAGACTCGGCGGTAGGGCAGACCTGTAATTCCCGTTCGCGACAATGATACAGGAGCTGCTCTATAGTTCATGGTTGACTGGACGACGGGTTTTCGTCTCCCGGCTTCAATGTAGCGAGTGGAAAGAAAGGACGAGCATGAGGATCCCGGGCAAGGTGACGGCCGCGCTGCTACTGATGTTAGTGACCAGCATAGTCATGGCCGCCGACAACGATAGCAATCTGCTGAAGAACGATGGTTCTCTTGACCGGCTCTTCAAGCAGGCCGGCGTGTATAACGCATCGAGCACCGGCAAGACACCGGGTTTTGTGGTCGATCCCGCATGGCCGCAACCGCTGCCGAACAATTGGATTCTGGGCCAGATAGGCGGGCTCTACGTCGACCCGCATGACCATATCTGGGTCTACAATCGGCCGCGCACCATGACCAATGAAGAGGCCGGCCTGGAAGGGCCCGTGCCGGGCGCCGTCAATGCCCAGGGTCAGCCGGTCAACGGCCTTGGCCAGGTGCGCACCTATGGCTCGATCGCGGATTGCTGCAAAGCCGCTCCCTCGGTGCTGGAGTTCGATTCCCAGGGAAAGCTGCTGCGCGCCTGGGGTGGTCCCACCGACCCTGGTTTTATCGGCGGTAAGTGTAAGGCGGAGGCAGGTTGCCTTTGGCCCAGCAGTGAGCACGGTATTTATGTCGACCAGAACGACAACGTCTGGCTCTCGGGAAATTCCGCCGCAGCCGACAAGGGAGGCTCGCCCTGGGCAACGAACAAGCAAGGCGGCGACGGCTTCGTGCAGAAGTTCGACATGGACGGCAACTTCAAGTTGAGAATCGGGGGAACCCCGACCAGACCGGACAGCAACGATACGCATGGCGGTGTGAATGGCACGCCGCTGCTTTACCAGGCGGCGGACATGGTGGTCGATCCCGCAACCAACCGTCTGTACATTGCGGATGGCTACGGAAATCGCCGGGTCCTGATCGTTGACGCCGGCACCGGCAAATACATTGGCCATTTCGGCGCCTATGGAAACAGTCCCGTCGACGACGCAGCAGCCGCGGCCGCTGGGACGTGGATCGAGGACTACACCAAAGGCAACAAAAAGCCCGCCTTCTTCCGCAACCCCGTGCATTGCGTGAAGATTGCCAATGACGGCAAACTCTACGTCTGCGACCGGGGAAACGATCGTATTCAGGTGTTTGACATCCACGATCCCGCGCTGGGCAAGCCCTGCAGCAATTCGGCGGGCGCGGCCGGCAAGTGCGGGTTCGTGGCCGAGCAATTTATCAGCGAGCACACCAACATCATTGGCACCGCCGTTTCCCTAAACTTCTCCAGAGACGAGGCGCAGAGTTGCCTCTATATCGGAGACAACGCCAACATGACCATCTATGTCCTGAACCGAAGCAATCTGCAGGAGCTGGGCCGCTTAGGGCGCAGTGGGCGGGCGCCGGGAGACTTCCACTGGCTGCACCAGGTGAGCCTGGACAGCAAGGGCAACATTTATACCGGGGAAGTGGACACGGGGAAGCGGATCCAGAGGTTTCTCCGTTATGGCAGCACCGGGTGCAGCGGAACTGGATCGTCTGTCGTGGGCGGACCGATGGCCACGAAGTAGAAACCGGGGGTATAAGGAAGTGGATGCCCGGTCGCCCCCCAAGCCCTTGAACACTTTGATTCGGGCAGCGGCCTCGCGGCTCAGATTTCCGAACATGTGCTATCCGAACAGAGTCAAATACTTACACTACCAGCTTCGGGATCCCGGCCATTTGCCGGCACGTTTCCTGCGGGCGTTCGCGGCTAGATACCCTTTGGTTCTATTGCTTTTTTCGTCAAAACGGTCTCAAGATTCTCTTTGGCTAAATGGCAGGTTCGCGATTAGAGCATTTTTGCTAATGGTGTAGACCAGGAAACCGAACCCGACGCGGCCGTTCCGCCAAAGAATGGCCGCGCATAACTGATCCCACCGGACCACAGTATTAGCAAAAATGCGTTAAGGAAGGCGGCAGCGAAGGGGTGGCTCTCTTCCCAGAAAACGATGTCTGCGGGCGCCGAAGAAAAAAGATTTTTCGCCGCCTTAGGAAACCAACCTCCGATCAGAGACCTACATCTAAGGTCCAGCGCAAAACAAATTTGGAACGTTTTTGTAGCGCGACTTCAATGATCCGCCTCCGGACTGTCACTGTGTGTTGAAAGGGCCGCGGCAAACCTGATCGCAGGTTTGCCCGCCGGTTGACGCTTTGCGCTTAATTTCAGGGAGATCGGCATGAGGAAAAACGGAACGCCCGCGTTGCCCGCACAGGAAGAACTCACGCACCGCAAGTCAAAGACCAATGGGCATAACGGCGCTGTTGCCGAATACGAGTCTTCGGAAATGGTTCTCATTCTGGAGAGAATGCAGGCCATGCGCGATGGAGACTTCTCGGTGCGCCTTCCGGGTTCATGGACCGGGCTCAGCGGAAAGATGGCTGACACCTTCAATGAAATTGCCATGGCGAATCAGCGGATCGCGAAGGAACTGCGGCGCGTCGGTCAAGTGGTGGGGAAAAAGGGCAGGACCCGGGAGAGGGCCAGGTTTGACGAATCTCGAGGCGCCTGGGGAGAGATCGAGGACTCGGTCAACACCCTGGTGGAGGATCTGCTGCGACCGACCGCCGAAGTAACCCGCGCGATCGCGGCCGTGGCCGAGGGAAACCTGACCCAGACGGTAAGAATGGACGTGGATGGACGCCCGCTCGAAGGCGACTTTCTACGGTCGGCCAAAATCGTCAACACCATGATTCAGCAGCTCGGCGTGTTCACGTCGGAAGTAACCCGCGTGGCGCGAGAAGTGGGCACCGACGGCAAGCTGGGCGGCCAGGCGCAAGTGCCTGGGGTAGCCGGAACCTGGAAGGACCTGACCGACTCTGTCAACTCCATGGCGAGCAACCTGACCAGCCAGGTGCGCAATATCGCCGAAGTCGCGACCGCGGTGGCCAGTGGCGATCTGTCACGCAAGATCACGGTGGATGTTCGCGGGGAGATTCTGCAGCTCAAGGAAGCCATCAACACCATGGTCGACCAGCTGAGATCCTTCGCTTCGGAGGTCACGCGTGTGGCCCGCGAAGTAGGCACCGACGGCAAATTGGGTGGCCAGGCGGTGGTGCTTGGCGTGGCTGGTACATGGAAAGATCTGACCGACTCAGTCAACGCCATGGCCGGCAACTTGACCGCCCAGGTACGCAACATCGCGGAGGTCACCACGGCGGTAGCCCGGGGCGATTTGTCGCGCAAGATTACCGTGGACGTCAAGGGCGAGATCCTGGAGCTGAAGAACACCATCAACACCATGGTGGATCAGCTGAACGCGTTCGCCGGCGAGGTGACGCGCGTGGCGCGTGAGGTCGGCACCGAGGGCAAACTCGGCGGCCAGGCCCAGGTCCCCGGAGTGGGCGGTACCTGGAAAGACCTTACCGACAACGTCAACTTTATGGCCAGTAACTTGACTGGCCAGGTACGCAATATCGCCGAAGTCGCCACGGCGATCGCCAGCGGCGATCTCTCGCGCAAGATCACAGTCGACGTTCGAGGCGAGATCCTGCAGCTGAAGGAAACCCTGAACACGATGGTGGATCAGCTGAACCGTTTCGCGGGCGAAGTCACCCGCGTGGCGCGTGAGGTGGGGTCAGAAGGGCGGCTCGGCGGGCAGGCCAATGTGCCCGGTGTAGCCGGTACCTGGAAAGACTCTGACGGACTCCGTCAACTCCATGGCCGGCAACCTGACCGCCCAGGTGCGCAATATCGCCGAGGTGACCACGGCCGTAGCCCGTGGCGATCTGTCGCGCAAGATCACGGTCGATGTGAAGGGTGAAATTCTGGAGCTCAAGGACACCATCAACACCATGGTGGACCAACTCAATGCCTTCGCCGGAGAGGTTACGCGTGTAGCGCGTGAGGTGGGCACCGAGGGCAAACTCGGCGGGCAGGCGCAAGTGCCGGGCGTCGCCGGCACCTGGAAGGACCTTACCGACAACGTGAACTTCATGGCCAGCAATTTGACTGGCCAGGTGCGCAATATCGCCGAAGTGGCCACGGCCGTAGCGCGCGGCGACTTATCGCGCAAGATCACGGTGGACGTGAAGGGCGAGATCCTCGAGCTGAAGGACACCATCAACACCATGGTGGAGCAGCTGCGGTCCTTCGCGTCGGAAGTTACCCGTGTCGCGAGAGAAGTGGGCACGGACGGAAAGCTGGGCGGCCAGGCGCAGGTGCCTGGGGTCGGCGGCACATGGAAAGATCTCACCGACTCAGTGAACTCGATGGCGAGCAATTTAACTGGCCAGGTGCGCAACATTGCCGAAGTGGCCACGGCGATCGCCAGCGGCGATCTATCAAAGAAAATCACGGTCAACGTAAGCGGCGAGATTCTTCTGCTCAAAGACACCATTAACACCATGGTGGACCAGCTCAACGCGTTTGCCGGCGAGGTGACGCGTGTGGCCCGCGAAGTCGGGTCAGAGGGCCGGCTAGGCGGGCAGGCCAACGTTCCTGGCGTGGCCGGCACATGGAAAGACCTTACCGACTCGGTGAACTCGATGGCCGGAAATCTGACCGCGCAAGTACGCAACATTGCCGAGGTGACCACCGCGGTTGCCCGTGGCGATCTCTCGCGCAAGATCACCGTCGACGTGAAGGGTGAGATTCTCGAGTTGAAGAACACGATCAACACCATGGTTGATCAACTCAATGCCTTTGCTGCTGAGGTAACTCGCGTGGCCCGCGAGGTAGGAACGGATGGAAAACTCGGCGGCCAGGCGCAGGTACCAGGAGTCGCGGGTACCTGGAAAGATCTCACCGACAATGTCAACGTCATGGCTGCCAACCTGACCGAGCAGGTGCGCGGCATCGTTAAAGTAGTCACCGCGGTTGCGAATGGCGCCCTGACCCAAAAACTAACCGTGAACGCCAAAGGTGAAGTCGCGGCGCTGGCCGAAACCATCAACAACATGACAGACACGCTGGCCACCTTCGCCGATCAGGTAACGACGGTTGCGCGTGAAGTGGGCGTCGAAGGCCGCTTGGGAGGCCAGGCCAATGTGCCCGGAGCGGCCGGCACATGGAAGGATCTAACCGGCAATGTGAACCTTTTGGCCGACAACCTCACCAACCAGGTGCGCGCCATCGCCGAAGTAGCCACCGCCGTGACGCAAGGCGATCTCACCCGGTCCATTCAGGTAGAGGCCAGGGGCGAAGTGGCGGAACTGAAAGACAACATCAACACCATGATCAATAACCTCCGGCTCACGACGGAGCGGAATACCGAGGAGGACTGGCTCAAGACAAACCTGGCGCGGTTCACGGGCATGCTGCAGGGCCAGCGCGACCTGACAACCGTGGGCAAAACGCTGCTCTCGGAACTGGCTCCGCTGGTGAATGCTCACCAGGCTGTCATCTACCAGATGGAAACTGAGGACGAGAAGAAATTGGTGCTGCTCTCCGCGTATGCAGGGGACCGGGCCGACGGTCATCTGCGACGGGTGGATCCCGGAGAGGGACTGGTGGGCCAATGCGCGGTAGAAAAACGACGCATCCTGATAAGAGATCTGGGGGAGAGCAAAGTAACCATTCGCTCCGGACTATTTGAGGCGGTACCGCGCAACGTGATCGTTTTACCCGTGTTATTCGAGGATCGCGTCAAGGCGGTGATTGAGCTGGCGTCTTTGGGAGTCTTTACCGCCTCGCATCTGGCATTTCTCGAACAATTAACCGCCAGCATTGGCATCGTGCTGAACAGCATCGAGGCCACCATGCAAACGGAAGGCCTATTGAAGCAGTCGCAGCAGTTGGCGACCGAACTACAGATGCAGCAAAAAGAGCTGCAACAGAAAAACGAGCAGCTGGCGCAGAAAGCCCAGCAGCTGGCAGAGCAGAATGCCGAGGTGGAGCGCAAGAACCAGGAGATTGAGCAGGCCAGACGTGAGCTTGAAGGGAAGGCCAAGGAATTGGCTCTTACCTCCAAGTACAAATCCGAGTTCCTGGCCAATATGTCGCATGAGCTGCGGACGCCTCTTAACAGCATTCTGGTTCTCGGGCAGCAGCTGGGAGACAATCCGGATGGGAATCTGACGGCCAAGCAGGTTGAGTTTGCGCGCACGATCCACGGAGCAGGTACGGACCTGTTAAATCTGATCAGCGACATCCTGGACCTTTCCAAGATCGAATCCGGAACGGTCTCGGTCGAGGCGGAGGAAGTGTTCTTTGCCAGCCTGCTCGACATGATCGGGCGTCCCTTCCGCCATGAAGCGGAAAATCGGCGTCTCGACTTTGAGCTGCTCACCGATCCGCGGCTCAACCGAAGCCTCATCACCGATTCGAAACGTCTACAGCAAGTACTCAAGAACCTGCTATCGAATGCTTTCAAATTTACGGAGAAAGGTGGCGTGCGCCTCTCCGTCTTAGTTGCGGAGGAAGGATGGAGCAGTGGTCATCCAATCTTGAGCCGGGCGACCGCCGTGGTCGCGTTTGAGGTCGCCGATACCGGCATTGGAATTCCGCAGGAGAAGCAACGTATCATCTTCGAGGCCTTCCAGCAGGCGGATGCGGGGACCAGCCGCAAGTACGGTGGCACGGGGTTGGGATTGGCCATCAGCCGCGAACTCGCTGGTCTGCTCGGCGGCGAGATTCAATTGCGTAGCACGACCCAACCAGGGGAGCACGTTTACTCTTTACCTGCCCCAGGTCTACAGCGGTCCATCTGCCATACCAGTGAAATATCCAGAGGGCCAGAGCTCGCTATCGAGTCACCCGGTTGAACTCTTAAAGACAGTGCTGGCTGAGCTTCCGGCGGAAGTGATTCCGGACGACCGGGAGAATTTACTGCCTGACGATGCTGCGCTGTTGATCGTCGAAGACGATCCGCACTACGCGCGCATTCTGCGCGATCTCTCCCGAGAAAAAGGCTTCAAGGTCCTGCTCGCTACCCGGGGCGCGGAAGCTCTCGCTTTGGCGCGCGAATTTCATCCCACCGCCGTGTCCCTGGATGTATTTCTCCCCGACATGCTGGGCTGGACCGTCCTCAACCACTTGAAACAGGACCCGGCTACACGGCACATTCCGGTACAGATGTTGACCCTCGATGAAGACAAGGGCCATGGATTGGCGCGGGGAGCCTTTGCGTTCATCACCAAGCCGGTGACTCCCGAAGGTCTTGATGCCGCGATCACGCGCATTAAGGACTACGCGGCGCCGCGGCGGAAACGCCTCCTCGTGGTCGAGGATAATCCCGCCGAGCAGTTGAGCATTCGCGAGTTGCTGGGAGATGAAGACATCGATGTCGCCATCGCAACCACCGGCAGCGAAGCACTGGCGGCAATCCAGGTTGAGCCGTACGATTGCGTGGTGCTGGATCTTCGGCTTCCGGATATGTCTGGCTTCGAGGTGCTGGAGCGGCTGCGCGACACCTCCGAGTTGAGCGATATGCCGATCGTCGTCTTCACCGGGAAGGAGCTCTCGTCGGAAGAAGACGCCCGCCTTCATGAGTTGGCGCGCAGCGTCGTAGTGAAAGGAGTCGAGTCCCCGGAGCGGCTGCTGGATGAGACGGCGCTATTCCTCCACCGCGTGATTGCCGACCTTCCTCCCCAGAAACAAAATATGCTGGATCGCCTGCATCGCTCCGACGATGCTCTGGTAGGAAAGAAAGTGCTGGTCGTGGATGATGACGTGCGCAACATATTTGCCCTGAGCAGTGTTCTTGAACGCCGGGGAATGACGGTGCTGACAGCGGGCACCGGCAAGGCGGCTATCGCAACACTGGAATCAGTTCCGGACATGTCGATTGTGCTGATGGATATTATGATGCCTGAAATGGATGGCTACGAGACGATGCAGGTGATCCGGCAGAATGCTTTGTTCCGCCGGATGCCAATCATTGCCCTCACGGCCAAGGCGATGAAAGGGGATCGCGAGAAGTGCCTGGAGGCGGGCGCATCCGAGTATCTGGCGAAACCAGTAAACACGGAGCAATTGCTCTCAACTCTTCGCATGTGGCTTCATCGGTAGCGCACGCATCCACTGTAACCTACGCAAAGGGCCGAGGAAGATGAACACAACTGAGAGCGTCAACATCCTGATGGTAGATGACCAGCCCGGCAAGCTGCTCACCTACCAGGCGATATTGCAGGATTTGGGAGAAAACCTGATCTCAGCCACGTCGGGAAGGGAGGCTCTGGAACTCCTTCTCAGCCGGGATGTTGCCGTCATTTTGATGGATGTGAGTATGCCCGAACTCGATGGTTTCGAGTTAGCGGATATGATTCGCCAGCATCCACGCTTTCAAAAGACTGCCATCATTTTTATTTCCGCGGTGCATCTGACGGATCTCGATCGCATGAAGGGATATCAGCGCGGAGCGATGGATTACATCTCCGTTCCCGTTGTCCCGGAACTCTTGCGGGCCAAAGTCAGCGTATTTGCCGACTTGTACCGGAAGACCCGGGAATTGGAACTCCTGAACAGCGAGCTGGAAAAGCGCGTGCTGGCGCGCACGGAACAGTTGCGGGAAAGCGAAGAGCAGGTGCGCAGGCTCAACGTCCAATTGCAGCAGCGAATTGTGGAACTGGAAACGATCATGAAGGTTTTGCCCGTCGGCGTTTCTATCGCACATGATCCGCATTGCCGTTTCGTCACCGGCAACGCAGCGCTGAAGGAGTTGCTTGGACTTGAGCACCGGGAGAACCTCTCTCCGCAGAGCTACGAAAATAACGACGCAAGCTATGAGATTTACCACAACGGTGAGCGTCTTACGTTTGACGAGCTGCCCCTGCAGCGGGCCGCCGCGACGGGTAGGCCGGTGGGAAGGATCGAACTCGAAATCCACTCCGGGAGCGGGAAGGTGCTCCAAACCCTGATGAGCGCGAACCCGCTGTTCTATGATTCCGGGAACGTTCGGGGCGCGGTCGGAGCGCTCATCGATATAACCGAGCCAAAGCGGATGGAGCAGATATTGAGGCAGCGTGCTGACCTGCTGGATCTTGCTTCGGAAGCGATCATGGTGCGCGACCTTGACGGGACCGTTCAGTTCTGGAATTCGGGAGCGACTGCGCTGTACGGCTGGAGTGCGGAAGAGGCTCGCGGTAAGAAGCTTCACCAACTGCTGAATACGCAATTTCCCGTGCCCGATGGCGAGATAGACTCCACCATCTCTGAGGGCAAAGCGATGGGAAGGCAATCTGATTCAATACACCAAAGATGGACGCGAGATCGTGGTTGCATGCAGAAAAATTCTTCAGTGCGATGGAACGAAACCGCGCGTGGTGCTGGAGATTTGCCGGGATATCACCGCGAGATTGCAGGCCGAGGAGGCACTGCGCAATTCAGAGAGACTCGCGGCTATGGGGAGAATGGCGGGAATTGTTGCCCATGAGATCAACAATCCACTGGAGTCGATCCTTAACCTCTTCTATTTGATCCAGAGACATCCGTCTCTGGATCCGGAGGCAACAGCACTATACCAGGATGGCGGAACAGGAGCTGTTACGTGTTTCGCATATTACCAAGCAGACGCTGAGTTTTTATCGTGAATCCGCAGAGGCCATTGCTGTCTCCATTCCCGGGCTTCTGGACGACATTCTGGAGCTTCAATCGCGTCAATTGCAGGCCAGCGGAATCGTGGTCGAACGGCGTTACGGCAGCGGCGACGTGGTGCAGGGATTCCCGGTGGAGTTGAAACAGGTATTCCTCAATCTCATTGGCAACGCGATTCAGGCGATGCCGCGAGGCGGACGCTTGCGGGTACACATACAGCAGTCCTATCGCGCGGCGACGCAAGCAGCCGGTGTTCGAGTTTCCATACTGGATACCGGTTCAGGCATAAGGCCCGAAGACGCGAAGAGGCTCTTTGAACCATTTTTCACCACCAAATCTACAAAAGGAACCGGGTTAGGCCTTTGGATCTGTAAAGGGATCGTGGAGAAGTATGAAGGCACCATCGATTTCCGCAGCAGCAGCCTTCCGGGCAGAAACGTAACCTGCTTCTCGGTTTTCATTCCGGCCTCAACTTCTGTCGAAAAGCGGTTGCTCCAGTTGACGAACGTGGGAGCCGAGAGCTAAGGCATCATCCCTCAGCGCCGAGAGCCGTACCTGTTTGGCAACCATGTGCGTACGGCCTTAAGAGTCTGCGTGAGAACTGGAAAAGAAACCGCAGGTCCCTCCACTGCGCTTCGCTCCGGTCGGGATGACAATTCTGTGGGACCATTGACAGCCATTCATTTAACCTGTTTTGAGGCCATTTCCCTCAACAGAATTGTCATCCCGACCGGAGCGAAGCGCAGTGGAGGGACCTGCGGTTTCTTTTCCAGTTCTCACGCAGACTCTTCAGGCCGTGCCCTTCAAAGATCAGACTTTTCGGCCGTGCAATCGATACTTCGGGCCGCTCAGTTGTCCTTAGGCAAGGCAAACGCGATGTAAGACCGATGCACCGGCTGTGCCGTTTGCTGCTCGGGCCCATCCCTTGGTATATCCGTCTGCTTCGCCGAGGCGGCACAGAGAACGATATATTCGCGCCCATCTACCTCGTACACTGCCGGGACCCCTTCGGAAGCAGCGGGAAGGTCCGTTTCCCAAAGCACCTTGCCGTTCTCCTCATCGTAGGCGCGGAGCTTGCCCTCGTCCTTCGTGGCAATAAAAACCAAGCCGCTCGCGGTCACCACAGGTCCATTTCTGGACATCATGATGCCTGTGTCTTTGAGATTTTCCGATTCACCCTGGGGAGCATTTCCCAGCGGCACCTGCCACTTGATCACTCCCCGGTTCAGGTCGTAAGCCGTAATCACTGACCATGGAGGACGGATGATCGAAGGCTGCAACCCGTAGCCGGACCAGTAGCGAACCGGCTTGGATGCGCCGCTGGTGGGAGTGGGTGGTGGTTCATTGCGCGAGGCAATGGGCTCCGGCGCACTCGCAGGATTGCCGAGATACAAGAGGAGATTGTTCAGCAGCCGGTCGGTGAGATCGGGAAAAGCGGGCATGTCGTTGAGCCCGTAATTCACCACGCTCTTGATCGTCTCTGCGCCAAAGATGGAAGGGGCATTCACCAGCGAGGGAATCGCCGGCGGCGCGCCTGCGCGCTCAGGGCCATGACACCGCTCACAGTAAAAATGGTAAACGGCTTTGCCTTGTACTGCGGGAGCAGCCTGGCTCGGAATTTGCCAAAGGGAGGGCGGCTCGCTGCGCTCATTCTTGAGGATGGCCGGAATATCCATGGACACGACGAACATGGTTCCATTGACCGGGTCGGCCGCCGTCATGCCCCAATTGACACCGCCATGGTTACCGGGCATCTCAACGGTATCGGTCAGCCCGGGAGGGGTGAATAGGCCATGGTTGGCCGCATTCTCCACCACCTTCTTCCAGCGCGCCCGATCGGGCGCGCTCAGGATGATAAGGATTCAGATCGGCCACGGTGAACGCCTGGCGGGCGAACGGCGGTGGGGCGGTGGGAAAGGGCTGAGTGGGAGAAGCCTCCTCGTCCGGCATGTTGGATCCCGGCACGGCGCGCTCCTCGATGGGCCAGACTGGCTTGCCCGTGGCCCGGTTGAAGACGTAAACAAACCCTTGCTTCGACGCCTGAGCCACGATAGGAATGTCTTTCCCGTTCCGCTGCACGGTCAACAGTTGTGGAGCGGCCATCGCGTCGTAGTCCCACAGATCATGGTGAATGAGCTGGTAGTACCAGACCAGCTTTCCCGAGTGGGCGTTGAGCGCCAGCAATGAGTCCGCGAATAAGTCATTCCCCTTGCGGTCGGCGCCGTAGAAGTCATAGACGGGAGCTCCGGTAGGGATGTAGACGATTCCCGTTTTTTCGTCGAGGCTCATCTCGCCCCAGCAATTGACGCCGCCGGCCGATTTCCAGGCGTCTTTGGGCCAGGTCTCGTAACCGGGTTCTCCAGGATGCGGGATGGTGTGAAAGATCCAGGCCATGCGCCCGGTGCGCACGTCATAGGCGCGAATATCGCCCGGAGGAGAGCCGTAGTCCTCTCCGGTCGAAGAACCGAGAATGATCAGATCCTCAAAGACGACGCCGGGAGTGCCGGATTGAATCTGGCGCATCGAGTTCGCATCCCGCCCCAGCCCTTCTTTCAGGTTGACGGTGCCGCCATTGCCGAAGGAGGTAATTAATTGGCCGTTGGCCGCGTTGATCGCTTCCAGGTTGTTGGCAAAGGAGATCAGAAGGCGCCGATCGCTGCCATCGCGGCTCTGCCAATAGTTGATGCCGCGATGGGCTTCCATGCGCGGCCCCAGGTTGCGGGAGCGATAAGTCCACAATTCCTTTCCCGTGGCAGCGTCGAGGGCAACGATCGAGGTGTTTTTAGCCAGGACGTACATGGTCCTGCCGACAACGATGGGATTGAACGCGTAGGGCCAGGCTCCGCTGTCGTAGGACCAGGCCACCTGCAATCGGCTTACGTTCGACCGGTCAATCTGCTTCAGGGCAGTGTAGTGAGATCCATCCGCGTTGCCCAGGTAAGTGCTCCACGTGGTGTGACTCTTTGCGTCCTCTTTTGGGCTGGCCGAGGCCATCAGGCCGAAGAGGAAGACCGTGAAGGTTCCAATTACGCAAAGCCTCCCAGGACGCCAACCATGCAGGCGAAAGAACATGAAGCCTTCTCCACTGGTTCTAGATCTTGAACGGACCATAAAAGACAAAGGTTCCCTTCCGTGCGGTAGTCACGATCTCAATCCTGCCGTCTTGGTTGATGTCCTTGGCGATGATCTGGGTGCCCACGCCCGGAGGCGTTGTGGATGAGGCTGGGAATCCACTCCACGGCTCCTCCAGGCTTGCGCACCAGCTGGAAGCGGTAGAGCACCGGCGGATTGTCCACATCGTTTTCATCGTAGACGTATCCATGCGACCACCAGCGTTTTCCGGTGATGATGGAAGGCAATTTGTCGCCGTCAAGATTCGCGAAGGCCAGGGCGTGCAGCTCGGTAAAGGCCACAGACTTGTCTGTCTCCTCCCATGGCTCGCGTTCAGCCGACGGGGTGGAAGGGGAGCCCATGATCAGGTGGCGCTTCCAGGTCACCTCGCCTTGCGCGCTTCGTTGTTGTTCGAACCATGCTAATCCGGGGCCGTGGGCATTGAGGCTGGTAATGACATCGGGAACTCCGTCGCCGTTGACGTCGTAGACGATGATGTCGGCGCCGCCGCGCAGTCCAGGCTCTCCTTCGGTGGCGCCGAAGAGCACTGGATGAAATTTCCATAGGCCGCTGGCGCCTGCGGGCGGCTGCTCCCACCAGCCGCTGGCGGTGATGATATCCAGGCGGCCGTCGCCGTTGATATCCCCTACGCCAAGGCCGTGCGGGCCCCGCGGCGCTTTCTCCGAAACCGGAAAAAACCGCCACGGCTTGGTTGGATCGGAGGCGTCCGGCTTGGCATAGCCGACCTGGTTGTCCCGGGTCAGGATGAGCTCAGGGTGACCGTCGCCGTCGATGTCGAAGAGCTGCGTGGTTTCCGAAGCAACCGAGGGCACCACGTTGTAGTTATCCCAGTGGCGAAGCTCGCCGCGAGGATTCACGAAGAGATGGGCGGAGAAACTGGGTTTGGGACCAAAACCCATGATCATCAAAACGTCCGGCCAGCCGTCGCCGGTGAAGTCGTGAATATGACTGAGAAAGCAGTTGGAATAATTGCCGTGTTCGCCCATGCCGGCTGGGTTGATGGTGGTGGGCGGGAAGAGCTCCCGCGCGGTGGTGTAATCCGGTCCCACGTAGTAGAAGGGACCCGCCACCACCTCGTCGTAGCCATCCTGGTTCAAGTCTCCCGCGGCGACACCCTCGGCATAGAAGAGGTCGGTCATCTGACGAACATGAGCGTTGGCGGCATTCTGCACTAATCCGGCAGCCCGCTGGGTGAGGTCGAAGAGCGAGAAATCTTTAAAATGGATGGGCGTGCCGGAGACAAAAAGCGCCAGGCTTCCGAACTGGCTTCTGGCATCGAGTGCTTCCGCCATACCTGTCTTGTCCCAGGGACAGGCGGATCCGCGCAGCGTGATTTCTACCTGCTGCCAGCCATCGGCTGGTGGAGTGATGTGAATGGAAGGATGCGATGGCCAGCCTTCCTTAGTGGCCTCCGCATCGTTAATCCCGGCACAGGGAATAGGGGCGCACATCCCGGGATAGATCTTGTCTCCACTCCCGGGCTCCTCGCGCACCGGAGCAGGAATGGGCTTGCGATCGATCTGTTTCCCTTGCGGGTCGAGCGTGAGCAGAGACATCTCTCCCGCGTGCGCGCCGGTGAGCGCCACGTAGACGCCCATGGTTTGGCCGCCGTTCGACGACGGATGGGAGAAGCGAGACCACGCAAGAGGAGCGTTGCGCAGCAGCACCCCGGCTTCTCCGCCGGCGGAGCGAAAAGCGAAGCGGAGAACGAAGTCCTCGAAGCCACGTTCCGTTGCCAGCCATCCGCCGCCGGGAGCGTCACAGGATCCAAGAAGCTCTCCGTTTTCCACGCGCCATTGAGCAGGCCCCTGTCTCCGCCATCCGGTCAGGCTGGTTCCGTCGAAGAGCGACAGCGGGGTTGAGCCGCTAGCCCGGGCAAGGCTGCCTTGCCCGGCGCCGATAGACGGGGAGCCTTGCTCCAGCCTTGCGGCGGCCTGCGAAAGGGGAACCCACGCTCCTGCGGTCGAGGCGAGGGCGAGGAATTGTCTGCGGCTTGGTTTCATCCCTGGGGTCTCCTCTTCTTACGTGCGCGGAGCGATGGCTGCGAAGTAGTCCCCGCGGATATTACTCGGGCTTGAGCATGGTTTGCGACTCGATTTTGGCGGGATCGAGCTGAACGTTGAAACCGGGGCCGTTGGGTAGGGCGATGTGGGCGTTGACCGGAACCAGGGGATTGCTTTCAAAGTGGTAGTAGTGCCGCATCTTGTTCACCAGATACTCTCCCAGGGGAAAGGTCATGGGCGACTGGCTGCAGATGATGTGCACGGCGGCACGCAGGCTATGGCCATGGGGGATCACGGGCACATCGTGCAGCGAAGCGACAGTGCCGATGCGCACCAGCTCCGAGGTGCCCCCACACCATTCCGGATCGGCCTGTACTACGGAGAGCGCACCCGCCTGCAGGTAACGCTCCACCTCCCATCTGCCGTAGAAGTGCTCTCCGGAGGCGATGGGAATCGTGGTGCTGCGGCGCATGGCAGCAAAGCTCTCGATCTTCTCCGGGTGCGTCGCTTCTTCGATCCAGTGGGGGCGGTACTTCTCCACCTGGTGCGCCCATTCCAGGGTGTAGTTCTGGTCCCATCCGCTGTAAGCGTCGAACATGATCTCGCTGTCGTCGCCCAGGGTCTCGCGCAGAATGCGGACGAGCTCGACATTCTTCTGCATGCCCTCAGGCCCGGAGCCCGGGCCGTAGCCCATGAACCACTTCTGGTAGCGGAAGCCTTGCTGCTTGATGGCCAGGGCGCGGGTGCGCACCGCCTCTGGTTGGAGCGAGAAGCCGAGGCAGCTGGCGTACATCTCGACGGAGGAGCGCGTGGGGCCGCCCAGCAGCCGATACACCGGCACGCCGTAGTAACGGCCGCGCACATCCCATAACGCGTTGTCGACCGCGCTGATCCCCATCATGAAGAATCCATCGCGCGAGTGGCGGTTGGAGCGATACATCTCGTCCCACAGCGCTTCCCCGGCAAGCGCGTCCTTGCCCAGGAGAAAGGGGCGCAGCTCCTGTTCGACCACAATGGCCGCGCTCTTCTCGATGGGGCCGTAGAGACCTTCGATACCGCCGGCGGTGTGCAGGCGAAGATAGATCGCGCTGGTATGGACCTCTTTCGTGCCCGACGGCTTGTCGGTGTAGGGCTCGGGGCGCAGATCGTCGTAGACGTCGAGCGGATTCACTTGCGGCTGCCCGTTGACGCCTGCCTCCTCGGTATACCTGCCATGCAGTTCGATCAGTTCCACTGCTTCAATTTTCAGCGGACCGCCGGCATGGTCGTTGGCAGGAGCAAAGGCGACGGCAAGAGCGCTGGGGCGGGCGGTGGCGAAGGCCGTGGCAGCTGCGCCGAGCAGAAAATGACGACGGCTGGGCGAAGAAAAAACGGACGGAAAACCGGGGCGAACGGAGTCGAACGCGCGTCTCATCATTTCCTTGTGTGGGTACGTGTCACGACGTATCCACTCTACCGCTAACGGATCCCGGCGAACAGATTGCGACTCTTTCCCACTCGATGTTCATGGGTGATACCCGCAAACCAGCAACTGTTAGCTGACAGTGATCTGGAAAGAATTGCCCGCCGAACCTCCTAGAATCAGGTCATTCTTTTCCGGAGGCGTCTTGATGAATTGCGATGGTGCGAAGCACGGAATCAACCTCAACGTCGAGTTTCACACGATGAGCGACGAAGAGCTGATCGCTGCCGCGCAATCGGGCCAGGAGTGGGCCTTCGTCGAACTGTGCACCCGTAGCGCGAAGCGCGCCTTCAGCACCATCTACAGCGTCACCAAGAATCGTGAGGACGCGGAGGATGCGCTGCAGGATTCCATGCTGCGCGCCTTCCAGCATTTGCGGCAATTTGACGGAAGGTCCAGCTTTGCCACCTGGTTCACCCGGATTGGCATCAACTCAGCGCTCATGATCCTGCGCAAGAAGCGTGTCCGGCCCGAGACGCCGATGGATGTAACGGCTGAAGTAGAGTCCTGGCGGCACTGGCAAATTTCCGAGCACGCTACGGACCCGGAGAAGCATTATGCAGTACACGAGAGGTCCAGGCATCTAAGACGGGCCATCGGTCAGCTGCCAACCCCGCTGCGCTCGGTGATCGAGCAGGGACAGATGAAGGGGCATTCGACCAAGCAGATAGCCGACCATATGGGCATTTCGATTCCCGCCACGAAATCCCGCCTGGCGCGAGCCAGAGTGGCTTTACGCAAGTCAATGACCTAGGATCCAACCCTCCGCAATTACGCCTACTAAATCATTTTTGTGCCATCATCCGTGCCCTGGCGCGACGAAGTGTGATCGTGCCGGTGACATATTTGCCTGTTGCTACTCCTCGTTCGGCTGACGGAACTGCTTCGGGATTGCTCGCAATCATCATTTTTCCTGTTGTGGAACGCGCGCCGCGGTTAGTAAGTGAGCGAGATACGCGCATGTACGAGCATCGCTAAGGACTTAGGGGCGGTGGGGTTTTCTCTACCGGCGTTGACAAGTTGGGCTCCTCACACTGAAGCGCTATTGGGTTAGCGGCGATATCTCTTGTAAGGTGGGGACTACAGTGGCTACGGATAGTCGGTTCCTGTAAGCGGCTATCGTCATCAAACGCAGGCGCACGGGAAAGACGGTTGGACGGTTGAGCCTTTTTGTAGTTGCCCACGCGGCGGCCGCATTGGTTCAGATTTTCGTCGATCGGCAATCATGCCCTTAGGGCTAGCTCCACGCTGGGCTGAGGGCTTAGGCAAATGACTTGGCTGCCCGCCTGCACGATAAGAGTCGGGTGGCACAACCAGTGTGGTGGATGAAACGCCATGCAACAGGTGATGCTTATGAACCCCGGCGCCGATGAGCTGAATGGGTCGCTAAAGCAGTTACAGGAAGTTTGGCGCGTCTCAAACAAGTACAACGCTGCGGCCTGCTGCACGATCTGTAACGGCGTGGTACAACACGAGCCTTGGTGCGTCATTGTCAATAAAGACATGGAGTATGCCTTCCTGCTCGCCGTAGACCCCGTAATCATCACCGAAGGGGACAAGATAACGCTACATTCCCTGGGCGTGGCATGGCACTCCTGCGCCGGCAAGTGCGAATGAGCAGCGGGCAAGCATTCCTGTAGAAGCTGAGGACTCCGTGGAGGTCACCTTGAGCGAAAGCGGAATCCAATAATTCCACTGCGTGCTCGGGACTGGTGGCGATCATTCTCATTACCTCCTAAGGGCAAGTGGAACACGTGTCTGGTGCACACACCCACTCCGGTTCCCTCACCAAGGACGGGTGCCCCACATCTCGCTGGTTTTTCGCGAGATGTGGGATACCACTGCTCTTTCCCCTCTGACTCTTGATTCACCCGATGCACTGAGCGGTCCACCTCGGTGGTATCCCCACATCTCGCGAAAAACCAGCGAGATACCCGGAGTTCCTGTACGTGGCACCAAGCAACGCCCACGTGTGCTGCTTTTTTTGAGGAAAGCCGCATGAAGTGCTTCAGCGCCACCAAACTTCACAGGGAAATCCGGGGCTGTGGGGCACCCGTCCTTCGCCAGCGAACAAGGGCAGTCGTCCGATGCGGTCAGGCTGCCCAAGCTTCCTGGTTTCAGAGTAGGATGGCTGTCAATATGAAGCGTCGGTGGGGACGGATCCTCCAGGGTTTGCTGGCCATTCTGGTTGTCCTTTACCTCGGGGACTGGATCACTTTGCGCATCAGGACGGGCGCTCATGCATCGAATAGCGTGCAAGTGGAGCAGTTTTTGAAAACGCCGCTGAAGGGCCAAAAGGAGGAATTCGACTACATGGGGACGGTCGCCGAACCGTGCGTGCCCGCGCTCTTTCCCCACTGGTCGGAGGCGCCATGCTGGTGGCTGGAGCGGCATAAAATTCAGTGGGTGTCGCCTTAACCGGCGGTGGTTTGGGGCGGCAATGAGAGCTGGCCGTGTTTCTGGAACTCGCTAAATTCGCTTCTTTGCTGCTGAGTATTCTTACCCTGGATGCCGTTTTTCATACTGCCTTTCTGGAGCCCGGGAGCCACCTCGAACAGCAGTTGCTCCCCGCCTTGCGTATGCTGTTGTTGGCCGCTGCCGTCTCCGTGGGAAGCGGATACATTTTCCGCGCCGAGGAGAGAAGGTCGACGCAGGGGGGTGTGCGGCACGACGGCAGCGTGGCTGGCTCCTTGCCCATGATGATTTTCTGGTGGGGAAGCGGAGTGATGGCCCTGCTTTTTGGCCTTGCCTGGTTAGTCGAGCGCTACGATCACCTGTGGCGCTGAATGGAGAAATCAAGCTTCGAGACCACGAGGCGCACGGGGAAGACGGCAGTGCACGATTTTCTGCGGTTGCCGCCGGGGTGCGCTTTTCCCTTTTACGCTGCATGGGGAAGGGCACTGAAGTGCGGTTTTTCCTGAGGGCAAGCCACGCTGGAAGTTGTTGCTCTGTAAGCACCAGAAGTGAAAATGCGGTAACCAGGATGGAACCGAAGGCAGGGGCGGCGCGTATCAGCATGCATGAGTCTGGCCGGCACACTTTCCCTGAACATCGCGCGAACAGGGGCGCGCAGTGAGCGCTACCAGGCCAACTCCGGGAGGCCATATCCTACAAGCCGAGGAATCCCCGCGGTGAATCTCCCTTCGAACACGCCACCGGAGACTGATTCGCGCCGGCAATGGCCGGCTGCACGGCGGCCCGAGGCGCCGGAGATCGATTGGCCCGCACTGGTCAGGCGCTGCCTCGACGGCGATTCCAGCGCGTGGACGGAGCTGGTGGCGGCCCAGCAACGCCGCGTCTACGCGCTCTGTTACCGCTTTACCGCTTCGTCGCATGACGCAGAAGACCTGACCCAGGATGTCTTCATCAAACTGTACGGCAACCTGGCCAGCTTCGACGCTGCCAAGGGCAGCTTCCAGACCTGGATCACGACCCTGACGCGGAACCTGCTGGTCGATCATTTTCGCCGTTCCCGCCAGCAGAGGGTGACGGACTCGATGGATGCCGGCTGGGAGCAGGGCAACGACCCCTCTCGCGTGGAACCCGTCGTCGACCAGCGCACTACGCCCTTTCAGCACGCGGTGCGCAACCAGCTGGAACAGATGGTGCAGAATGCCCTGGCCAAGGTGTCGCCGGAGTTACGCGAAGCAGTTATTCTGCGCGATCTGCAGGATATGGATTACAAAGAGATTGCCGAGGTGCTGGCGATTCCCCAGGGAACGGTCAAGTCTCGGATCAGCCGCGGCCGGGCGGAACTAGCGCGGCTGCTAGAACGTACTAAAGGGCAGGTGATGTAAATGTCTGAGCGCGAGCAAAACAAGCCGTCCGGCCAGCCAGGCCGGGTCTTACGGTGCGACGAATGGGAGAACCTGATCGCCGATGCGCTGGACGGAACTCTCTCCGCGGCCGATGCGGCCGCCTTTGCCCGCCACCAGGGCGAGTGTGCGCTCTGTACCCAGATGCTCAAAGAGACCCAGCAGGGCAAGGCATGGATGGAGTACCTGGCCGTGGAACCGGAAGTCCCGGCTGATCTGCTGCAGAAGGTCCTGGGCCGCACCAGCGGGCGCTCCGTCTCGGGGGAGGAAGCGGGCGTGGTGCCGGGTGTTCCCCTGCCGGTACGCGCAGTGCCGGCCCGCTCAACGTGGCATCGGGTGCTGCCGGTGGCGCGCCAGGTGGCCCGCCAGGCTTTTGAGCCGAGGCTGATGATGACCGCGGCCATGGCATTCTTTTCCATCGCGCTGACCCTGAACCTGACCGGAATCAAGCTGACCGAGGTGCGGGCCGCCGACCTTCGCCCGTCGCGCGTGCGGGCTACGCTTACCCGGCAGTACTACTCCACCAACGAACAGGTGATGAAGTACTACGAAAATCTGCGCCTGGTCTATGAGATGGAGGCCCGGGTACGGGAATTGCGGCGCTCCACGGAAGCGGTACCCGCGCCCCGTCCAACATCCAACGACACCCCCAAGCAGGCGCCGCGCGACGGCAGCCCCAGCTCGACTGCCCCCAGTGGGGGACAAACTCTGCCTGTACCCCAAGGCAGGCGCACGCCCTTGCATAGCGATGCTGCGTTGCCGGCGATGATGGTGCATGAGGCTCAGCCGCAGCGCTTTCCGGCATCCCGCGTCGAAGCACACCCGGATTTCCGGTACGCTGCACTGGATACGGCCGCGTGTGCGGTCCCGGCTAGCCGGGACCGCATGAAGTGCTTCGAAGCCAGAAGGTGCACAGGAAATCCGGGGCAGCAGGTGCCCGCCAGTTTTGACCGTAGTGGGAAAAAAGAAAAAGTGAAGAGAGAGGTTTTCAGGGCTTTGCGGTCAACAACTGAAGACCAAGCGGAAAGGAGCTTGGTATGAACTGCGTCAATCATCCTGATGTTGCGGCTGCTGCCTATTGTCAGAACTGCGGAAAGCCATTGTGCACCGGGTGCATGCGCTCGGTGGGAGGCGTGATCTACTGCGAACCCTGCCTGGCCGCTCGCCTGTCTTCTCCGCCCCAGGGCGGCAACCCCTACCCGGATGCCACCCTGACCGCCTTGCATGCCCATCCCGTCCTGGCCGGCCTCCTGGGCTTTATCCCCGGCGTCGGCGCCATGTACAACGGCCAATACATCAAAGCCCTGGCCCATGTGCTCATCTTCGCGGTGTTCGTAAGCCTTTCCGACAAGAGCTTTGTCTTCGCCATGCTGCTCGCCGCGTGGATTTTTTATCAGGTCTTTGACGCCGCCCAGACGGCCAAGGCGCGGCGCGACGGATTGCCCCTGCCCAATCCCTTCGGTCTCAATGACCTGGGGACCAAGCTGGGCATGGCTCCTACACCCCCGGGCGCGCCGTATGTCGCTGGCTTTTCCCCTGGCCCAGCGGCCGGCGGCCCGGCGGTCACCCCTGATCCGGCGACGGGTCAATATCCCCCGTCCGGCCCCAGTCAGGGTTTTGTGCAGCCGCCTCCCTACTCCACCTCCTACGGCGTGCCCCCTCCGCCCTCACCCGGCGCTCCGATAGGTTCAGCTGGCTCGTCTTCCGGCCCAGGCGCTTACAATCCGCCGGTCTATGGCGTTCGCCGGGCTCCCTCGAGCCCGCCGAACACAAGCATCCGGTGGGCGCCGTGGTGCTGATCATCATCGGGATCGTGCTGCTGCTGCAGACGCTGGGGGTGTTTGAAGAGGAGTGGATCAGCCGCGCCTGGCCGGTAGCGATTATCGGTGTTGGCGCTTGGCTGCTTTACCGCAGAACGCGGGATACTCCGCGAGGAGGCTCGCAATGAATGCCTGGCTGCTCATCCGCCGCCTGCGCGGACCTGCTTTCCTTATCCTGCTCGGCATTACGGCCCTGCTGAACCAGTGGGGCGTACTCAGCTTCGGCCGCAGCTGGCCGCTGTACCTGATCCTGGCCGGGGTCCTGGGGCTGGCAGAACGGGCAGCGATCGCCGCGGCCCCTCCTGCCGCGCCACCCCTCTATCCCGGCGCGTATGCGGGCTCCGGAAGTGGATCCGGCCTGCCCTCGACTGACCCGCTCGCCGACCCGAACAGGAGGGCGTGATGGCGACCCTACCCCCTCCCTATTCGCAGCGGGACGCCGCGCGTGCGCAGCGCTACTACCGCCGCTCTTTGCGCCGGCCCTCCATGCTCGGCCCGCTGGTGTTGATCGTCGTCGGGGTGATCGCGCTGCTGGTCGAAACCAACAAGCTGAATGCCTTTCACCTGTGGGACTGGTATATCCGCTGGTGGCCCCTGCTGCTGATCGGCGTGGGCTTGCTCTCGCTGGGGGAATGGTGGCTGGACGGCCGCCGCGGCAACGTGGGCCGCCGCTCTCACGGCGGCTTGGTCGCGCTGATCATCTGCCTGGCCATCCTGGGCTATGTGATCAGCCGCACCAGCCACTTTCACAGCATGCATATCTTCGGGCACGGGGTGGACGAGGACGATGTCTTCTCCCACTTATTCGGCCAGGAGCATGATGCCGACCATAACCTGAACCGGCCGATCCCGGCAGGCGCATTGGTGGATATCCAGGTGCCCCATGGGGACGTGACCGTCACCCCTTCCGGCGACGATCAGATCCATGTGCAGGCGCACCAGGTGGTGTACGCGTCCAACGACCGTGACGCCCGGCGCAACCTGGAGGCTCTGGCTCCGCAGCTGACCGTCAACGGCAAGAACGTAACCCTGCGCGCCGCCGACAGCAACGATGGCCGCGCCGACCTGACCATCGAGATCCCCAACGGCGCCGTGCCCACGGTCAACGCCGGGCATGGCGACGTCACCATCGAAGGCCTCGCCGGCGATGCGACCGTGGCCGCGATCCGCGGGGACGTCAAAGTCGACAACCTCGGCGGAGGGCTCCAGGTACGCATGAGCAAGGGGGAGTTTAGCGCCCACTCCGTCTCCGGAGCATTGACGCTGCAAGGCCGGCTGGACGATGTCTCCATCTCCGACGTGCAGGGCAACGTGTCCTTGGACGGCGACTTCTTCGGGGATACCGATCTGGCGCATATTGCCGCGCCGGTCCATTTTCATTCCAGCCGCACCGACGTGGAAGTGGCCAGCATTCCCGGAGACCTGGCGATTGACAGCGGCGATCTGCAGCTGAACAATGCCACCGGCCCGGCGCGCATTTCGACCAGCGCCAAGGATGTGGAGTGCACCGGCATTGCCGGCGACCTGCATGTGGAGGATGGAGACGGGGACATCTCGGTGGGCGCGATCGCTCCGCTGGGGGAACTGCAGATTCACAACCGCAACGGCGCCATCCACCTGACCGTACCCCAGGGCGCGGGCTTTCAACTGCAGGCGACGGCCAAGAACGGCAACATCGATTCCAAGCTGGACTTGCCCGTCAGTAGCGCCGGCGAGGGCCAGAGCATAAGCGGCAAGGTGGGCGCGGGCGGTCCCAGGGTCGAGCTGGTGGCCGATCACGGGGACATTGAGATCACCGGGATGGAGCCGCTTCCACCGGAGCCGCCTGCACCACCGACCGCGCCCACGCCACCGGCGCCGCCCGGCGCCGCCTGGAACAAAATCCATGCGTCACCTGCGCCCCTCGAAAAGCGCTAGTGGGGATGGGGAGACGAGCGCGCAGCCAGTCGTTCAGTAGCGGGCAGCAAGCCGTTCAGGGGCGGGCAGCAAGCCGTTCAGTAATGATGGCCTTCGACCCGTGCCACCACCTCGTCGAGCGAGAGATCGGTGGAATCGATGATCACCGCGTCGGCCGCGGGTTCGAGCGGTGATTCGGCGCGGGTGCGGTCGCGGCGGTCGCGTTCGCGCAGCTCCTGCAGCACGGATTCCGCCGCAACGGGTGCGTTGGGGCCGTTCTGCTGATAGCGGCGCTGGCCGCGCACTTCGGCCGCTGCATCGAGAAAAATCTTGACCTCGGCGTTGGGAAAGACCTTGGTGCCGATATCTCTCCCTTCCATCACCACTCCACTGTCGGCGCCCAGCTGGCGCTGCATGGAAACCATCCATTGGCGAATGCCCGGGTGTACGCTCACGCGCGACGCGGCGGCGGTCACGTCGGCTTCGCGGATGCGCTTGGTGACCTCGACATCGTCCAGGAAAACGCGGTTGCCCAGCGCCGCCGGCAGCAGCCGGATGCGGGTCTTCAAGGCCAGCCGGCCAAGCTCTTCCCGATCATCCATGTCGCTATCGGTCTGGATGGCTTTGAGCGCGAAGGCGCGATACATGGCGCCGGTCTCCAGGTTGAGCAACCCGAAGCGGGCGGCGATGCGCGCCGCGACCGTACTCTTGCCGGCGCCTGCCGGGCCGTCGATGGCGACCACCAAGGGCGGGCTGTGGGTGTCTGTCATGCTCCGGGTTTTTTCCTATCCGGCTTGCGCCCGCGGAAGCTGGGTTTCCCTGGTTTTGCCGAAGAGCCGCCGGCCCGCGGCCAGGACTTAGCCGGACGGGATCCAGGGACAAAGGGCGGCCGTGGGCCGCGATCGCTGCGTCCCTTTCCGCCTCCGCCGAGGCCGGGCTTTCCGCCCGGCCGGGCATAGCCGGCAGGACGAGGGCGTTCGTTACCCGGGCCCCCTGGGATTTGGTTTTGGCCGGGCATCCTGGCCAGCGCCCCCCGTCGATGGCGGCTGGGGTCCACTGGGCCTTGCTCCGGGCCTGGTTCCGGGCCTGGATGGTCGCGGGAAGGGCCGTCCCGCATTGCCGGACGGCGATGTCAGACTTGGCCGGCCTTGGATTGCCGGATCTGGGATTGTCAGACCTGGGAGCGCCGAATCCGGCTGGCCTGGGACCGCTCGGGCCGGCCACCCCGTGGAGGAGCTCCGCTGCGCCCTTGTTCGCTGCGAACCTGGCCACTGCGCGCTTGGTTCGACCGATAGGGAGCCGGCGAACGATTGGCTCCATAACGGGACGGAGCGCCTGGAGCGCGGCCTGGAGCGCGATCTTGACGACGGTCCGGAGCACGGCCTGATGTCGATCGTGCCCGGCTGGGGTCCCCGGGCCCGCGCTCGCCTCGTGGCGCGCGCGGCTGGAACGCTGCAGTTCCCTCGTTCGTTGAACCTGTACCGGGCCGGTCGCGGTGCTTCTGCGCGGGGCGGAACGGCGCATCGCCGCGGCCGCCGGCGCGCGGAGGACGGGCATGCGGAGCTAGACTTCCTCCCAGGCAGGGCCCAGGGCTGCGGGTCTCTCTCGTTTCTCGGCCCCACTCCATGCGCCGGGTCGATTCGGCCGGGTTCCACCGCGAGTATCCGGTCTTGCCGCGGGGCGAGTATCCGGCGCTGCGGCGCCCGGTCTGGCATAGGGTCGAGCTCCGCTGCGCGCGGGTGGGGAAGGCGGCCGCGCAGCCGATGCAGGACGAGGCTTGCCTCCGCCACGCATGCCCTCATCTTTTCCAGCCCAGCGCGCTCCACCTGCGGGCGGCCTGGCTGCCGGCTTCCACGCAGGACGGCCGGGGGAGCCCGGTCTGGCGGGTGGCTTCCATCCGGCACTGGCTGCGGGCCGGGCGGCTGCCGGTTTTGGCGCCGGCCTCGCTTCGGGCCGACGGTTCGGACCCTGGAACGGATTTGGTCCGGCGGAAGATGGGAGCGGACGCCGGAAGAGGGAGCGGCCGTCGAGGCAGCGGTGAATCCGGGCGAGCCGTTGCCTGGATCTTTCTCGGCCTGGGTTTCTGCAACGGTGGAGACGGGCGGGAAGCCTCCGTCTCCGGGGGGGCAGATGGGGTGGCTAGCGGAGCGAACTCCGGCAAACCGTTTTCCAGGAAGTGGTAGGTCTGCGCGTCCATGGAGAGGGCATGGATCTGGCGCGTGGCCGACAAGCCGCGCACCGCTTCCCGCACCCGCGAGCGCGAGGCTACGGGGGAGAGAAAGATCTCGATCTCTTCGCTTGAGGCCGCGTACACCGATTGCAAGTACATGGAGACCAGCAGCGAGAGCGCGGTTACCTGGGAGGTGGTGCTGCCGGTCTCGAGCGCCGCGCGATGGTGCACGCGAAGCATCTCCCAGCGCGCCGGCTGGCCCGCTTCTTCCGCCAACACCGGGCTGATGCGCAGGGCTTGCCAAAGCTCGCACAGGGCGCGCAGCACCGCGGCTTCGGTGAGCTCGCGGCCCAGGGTCTCCCGGGCCTCGGCGGCGGTGAGTGCGCCCTCTTTGTCCAGAACCTTCCACAGCTCCAGCACCAGGGGAGAGACCTTGTGGCCGGAGGATTTCTGCGGCGCATGCTTCCAGTCCGGATCGGCGCGCAGCGCAAGAACGTAGGGCAACGCCTCGCGGTGAGCGAGAAAATCCGGCTGCTCCCCCACCGTGCCCAGCAGATTGAGCGGCACCACGGTGCCGGAGGCGATCAGGCGCGTCAGTAGCCGCTGCGCCTGCTCGATGGCGGCCGCACCAGGCGTGGCCTGCCGGCTCCCCATGCAAGCTTCGACGAACGAGGGCGCGGGCGCCGGCAACTGCGCTTGCCGCGGCAGATAAAGGCACAGGGGATGCTGTGCGAGCCAGCTCTCTGCGTCATCGAGGGTGAGGATGGGGCTTTGCTGCTGGCGCCAGTGCGCCGCCCGTGCTGCCTGGAGTTGCTCTGCTATCAAGAAAGTCTCTTTTCGCGCGTGGCATGGCGACCGGACCGCACCCCGCGTGTGGGGGCTATCTCGCGCGGTTCCACGATGACCGCGTCCGATCCGACTTCGTGTGAAGCGGGGCGCGATCTTTATCAGGCCACAGTAATTGCGAAACTGCCTTAAATCCGGTGAAATGCCCGCTGGATATCCTTCCAAGCATACCGCAGGACGATGGGACGGCCATGCGGACAGCTGGTGGGATGCTCGGTCTGGGCCAGCTCAGCCAGCAGCCATTCCATGCGCGCGGGATCGAGCGGGGTATTCACTTTGATGGCCGCGTGGCAGGCGATGGAGGCTGCGATCCGGGTGCGCGCGGCCTCGAGGTTTTCTGCCTGTTCGAGCGAGCCCGCCTGCTCCAGCACCTCGACCACCATGCGCTCCAGCGCGGAGCCTTCGAGCCCGGCCGGAGCCGCCTTGATGGCGATGGTGCGCGGACCGAAGGGCTCCACCTCAAAACCATTGGCTTCGAGCTCGCGGGCGATGGCGGCGAAGGTGACCATCTGTGCCGGCAGCAGATCGATCAGCATGGGCATGAGCAGGCGCTGGCGCTCCACCTGCTGCGCCTGGCGCTGGCGCAGCACGCGCTCGAAGAGCACGCGCTCATGGGCCACGTGCTGATCGATGATCCACAGCCCCTCCTGGTTCACCGCCAGGATGAAGGATTCGCGCAACTGGCCCAGCGGCCGCAAGGATGCCAGGCCATGCAGCGAGGGGCTCGCCCCTGCTTCCACCTCTTCCTCTTGAGCCAGCGCAGAGGAACAGCTGGAGGAGCGTACGCCGTTGGCGGCAGCCATGCTGCTTGGCTGCGCGCCGGAGTTTGGTTGCGCGCCGGGCACGATGGCCGCGGCGGCAAAGGGCAGCACGCCGGGAGACGGGGGAAGGGCCGGGCCGGTCAGGCGAAAACCATCTTCTTCGGGCTGCGCAAGATCGGGAAGGGGAGTCGGCGACCACCCGCCGGAGCTGGGCGTCTCCCACTGGCCGAAATTGGGCCAAATCGGGTGACGACGGGCTCGCCGGGGAAACCAGCGCCGGCGTGGCGCTGGGGTGGGCGGTGAGCGCCTGCAGAAAGCCCGCCGCCGGCCGGCCGAGGGTCAGTTGGTTGCGGATGGTGTCGCGCACAAAGTCGTGCAGCCAGGCAGCCTGGCGAAAACGGACTTCGGTCTTGGCCGGGTGGACGTTGACATCCACCTCCTCGGGCGGCATCTCGACAAACAGCAGCACCACGGGAAAAGACGTGGGGGCAAGAATATTGCGGTAGGCCTCACTCACCGCATGCATGAGCAGGCGGTCGCGCACCAGGCGGCGATTGACGAAGCAGTAGATGGAGTTGCGATTGAGTTTCTCCAGCTCCGGCTTGGAGGTGAAGCCGGTGATGCGCAGCCATCCCGGCTCCGGCGCCTGGTAGTCCGCGGGCCGTCTCCAGGGCGGAGGCTCGGGCAGCCCGGCGCGCGCCAACTCGATTTCGGCCGCCAGGGGAAGCAGCTGATCCAGGGTGTCCTGGCCGAAGATCTGGAAGATGCGCTCCGCCGGCTGGCGCACCGGGGGCGCGATCAGCAGGGCATGGGTGGCGGAGTGCAGCTCAAAGTGCTTGTCCGGGTGGGCGAGAGCGTAATGCGTAACCAGAGCGGTTACGTGTGCCAGCTCGGTGGTTTCGGACTTGAGAAATTTGCGCCGTGCCGGGGTATTGAAGAACAGGTCGCGCACCGTGAGCGTGGTGCCCGGCGGCGCACCGGCGTCTTCGCACAACAGCAGCTTGCCGCCGGCAATTTCCAGGCGCGTGCCGGAGCTCTCCCCGGCGGCGCGGGTCACCATCTCCACCCGCGCGATGGAGGCGATCGAGGGCAGCGCTTCGCCGCGAAAGCCCAGGGTGGCGATGGAGAGCAGGTCGTCGCTCGAGCGCAGCTTGGAGGTGGCGTGGCGCTCAAAAGCCAGCAAGGCATCGTCGCGCACCATGCCGCTGCCGTCGTCGGCGATGCGGATGAGCTTCCGCCCTCCGCCTTCCACCGCGATAACGATGCGGTGAGCCCCGGCGTCGAGCGAATTCTCCAGCAGCTCCTTGACCACCGAAGCCGGCCGGTCGACGACCTCGCCGGCAGCGATCTGGTTGGCCACCTGGTCGGCAAGAATGTGGATGCGGCCCATGGAAATCGGTACCCTTCGTTACGTTAGCAGGGACTAAGGGTGGGGGCGCAGCGCGCACCCGCGGCCGACGATAGGAAAGGAAAGATCGGGAGGGTGCAGCGAAACATTTCCCAAAAACGGAAGAACATGCCCGGAAGCTTCGCTTCCGGGCAGTCGCGACTCAGCGGCCGGAGCGCACCCGCCGGGGCAGTGCCTGGCTGGGCCGTTTGGCCTTGGCGAGCCGTTTGCCGCGGGGACGCGCCAGCGCATCTTCGCGCGCCGAGGTCGCCTCGGAGAGGGTGTCGCCGAGCACGTGCAGGCGGAGAAAATTGGTTGAGCCCGACTTGGTCCGGGTGCCGGCGACGATGCCCAGAATCTGCCGCGGCTGCACGTGGCCTCCCTCTTCGAGCAGGCGCTCGGCGGTCTCGACCATCTGTTCCGCGGTGGCCAGCTTGTTGCACAAGATGGGGTGGACACCCCAGAGCAGGGTCATGCGATGGATCACGGACTGCACGCTGCTCAGCCCGAAGATGGGCGATTTGGGGCGGTACTTGGAGAGTTGGCGGGCGGTGGTCCCGGTCTCGGTAAAGACAGCGATGGCGCTGATGTCCAGGTCCTCGGCGGCGTGGGCCATCGACTCGCAGATGGTTTCGGCGACCGACAGGCGTACGTGCCCCGGCTGGCCGCGTTCGCTGACCCGGGGAAGATCCTGGCCTTCGGTCTCGAGCACGATCTTGGCCATCATCTTGACCGCCTCGACGGGATATTTGCCGGCCGCTGTTTCGGCCGACAGCATCACGGCATCGGTTCCGTCATAGATGGCGTTGGCCACATCGCTGGCCTCGGCCCGCGTGGGGCGAGGATTTTCAATCATCGACTCCAGCATCTGGGTGGCGGTGATCACCGGCTTGCGATAATCGCCCGCCCGGCGGATGACATGCTTCTGAATGGCCGGCACCTTCTCCGGCGGCATTTCGACGCCCAGGTCTCCGCGCGCGACCATGACCCCGTCGGCTGCTTCGAGGATGCTTTCCAGGTGCTGGATGGCCTGCGGCTTTTCCAGCTTGGCGATGATCCAGGTCTCGGCGCCCATGGAGGCTACGCGCTGCCGCACCAGGCGGATGTCTTCCGCGGTGCGCACGAAGGAGACGGCGATGGCGTCCACGCCGTTGTGCATCGCGAACTCCAGGTCCTCTTCGTCCTTGGCGGTCAAGGACGGCACGCGCACCGGGATGCCGGGCAGGTTGATGCCCTTGTGCTCGCCCAGCATGCCACCGTTGATCACCTCGCACTCCGTGTCCTGCCCGTGAATCGCCAGCACGTGCAGCTCAATCAGTCCGTCGGAGAGCAGAATGCGCGCTCCCGGCTCCAGATTTTCCGCCAGCGTGGGGAAGGTGGTGGCGATGAGGGTGTTGGTGCCGGCGATATCGCGGGGAGTAATGGTGAGCCGCTGTCCCGCCTTAAGCTGCACCGGGATGCGGTTTTTCAGCCGGCCGGTGCGGATCTTGGGACCCTGCAAATCCCCCAGAATACAAATCGGTTTCCCTTCTTCGGTCGAAACCTTACGCACCATTTCGATCAGCTTGAGCTTTTCCGCCTGGGTGCCGTGGGAGAAGTTAAGCCGGGCCACATCGAGGCCGGCGCGGACCAGCTCACGGAAGACCGGTTCATGGTTACAGGAGGGTCCAAGGGTGGCGACAATCTTGGCCCGGCGGGTTTGCTCCGTGGGAAGGGAATAACTCGGTTCCAGGGTAAAACTCATTCGTCCCCCATACTGCGTTCCCGGAGATGCTCTCTAGGTTTCACAATGAGACACCGTAATCGTGAAACCGCTCTAAGGCTCTCCAGCATGCTCAATTCTACGCGTACTCGGGCGGCGGAGGTTTAGGGCTGGTTAACAGCAGAGATCCGAACCCCCGGAGGTACTGCTTCCGCCTCCGGGGGCCTCTCTCCTGCGGCCACCATGGTTTCTTTTCCGGCGAGCCTTCTCCTGGTGGCGCGTTGCCGTCTTCGGGATGCGCCGGCCGCTGCGGCTTGGGAAAGAGATGGGCGTTGAACTCGGCGCCGATGAGCACGCTCACGGTAGAAATGTAGAGCCAGACCAGGGTAGCCACCACCGCTCCCAAGGGGCCGTAGACCACGGAGTAGTCGGCGAAGCGGGTCAGATAAAAACCAAAGCCCAGGGTGGCCAGAAACCAGATGATGGCGGCGCCGCACGCTCCCGGCCAAACATACTTCCAGGCCCGCCGCCGGGGAGTTCCGAACTGGTAGATCACGGTCAGCACAAAGATGGTGGTGAACAGGCCGATCGACCAGCGCACGATGCGCCAGATGAAAAGCACGATGGGCCCCAGCACGTGATAACTGTTGTTGATGACCCATTCTTCGATCTGGTGGCCAAAAGCAACCATCACCGTGGCAAAAGCCATGGGCACGAGGCACAGGGGAACCAAGGCCAGCGAAACCAGGCGCTCCACCCAGAAGCTCCACTCCCGCCGGGGCAGATCATAGGCCCGGCGAAAGCCTTCCATCAGCGAATTCATCACCCCCATGGCGGCCACCAGGCCCACCAGGACGGCGGAAACGAGCACTTGCTCGGAGCGCACCTTCTGATTGGTGAAGTAGGCGTGGAGAAGGCTCATGGTGTCTTCCGGCAGCACATCGGCGAAGGCGGCGCGCATCTCGCCGCGCAGCGTATCCGATTCCGGGGTGAGCGCCAGCAGGGTGGTGAGCACGAGGATGGCGGGAAAGAGACAGAGAATCGCGGAGTAAGCGGCGCCCTTAGCCGTGCCGAAGACGTCGTGCGAGAGCGAAGTCAGCAAGGCGAGGCGGAATTTTTCGAGCCCACGACCCATGCCATCGAAGGTACATGAACGCTATCCCGGGGCCAAGACGAGTTTAACGCGGCGGGGCGACGGTGATGTCGCTAGGTCAAAAGGGGCTGGTACGGAAGTACAGTAAACGTGCTCAGCCCTTCCACTGCAACAGGAAGGCGGTCACCGAGGCAGAATCCATATTGCGCATGGACTCGAACTCGCCGTTGCGTTGGCTGTAGACCACCTGGCCGCTGGGATCGAGCACGGCCAGCGCAGGCACGCCTTTGGTCACCGGAACGCCGTACCTGGCGGCAATGGCAAGATTCTCATCGTAGCGGCCGATGTTGACCGGAACCAGCACGTAGTTGCTCTCCAGCAGGTTGCGATTGGCGGGATCGTGAAAGTAGATCTCCAGCACCTGGCAGTCGCCGCACCAGTTGCCGCCAAAATCGAGCAGAACGCGCTTCTTTTCCTTGGCCGCCTTGGCCAGGGCAGCGTTAATATCCGCCTCCGCCTGGGCGCCGTCGGGATAGATGACGGCCCGGCCCGGCTCCTCGGCAACAGGCGTCTCCTCCGGAGCCTTGCGGCAGCCCGAGGCTGCGGCCAGCAGAAGAACAACGGCGGCGATGGCAATCGATCTTGCAGGTACGGGCATCTTGACTTAGCTAGCTACCTTCCTAGCATGCCACAACTTCACGGGCGAGGCTTAGAAGCGGCTGCAGAGTTTCTGCAGAGCGGGTAGATAGCTCCAAATCTGGATTTCGACCAGCAATCACCGCTATTAGAACCACAAAGCAAGTAGCCCGAGTATCCCTCGTTCCCACACAAAGGGCACCCGTCCCTGTCGCAGGGTTGAGTTCGTAAGTGAAGTTCTCGCAGCGTGTTAAGCCCATCACTACGGGGCCAGTGCGTAACTGAACGTGAAGCGGCCGAGTTGGATGAGCGCCTTGTCGCCGGGCGGCCAAATACGAAAAGACTCTACCCGGGTGATGGAGAGATTGCGCGTGGCTTCCACTTGTCCCACCGGTTTCCCGCTCTGCGCCAGGTAAAACGTCACCTTGAGTGAGTCCTGTCCCCGCACCCAGCCGATGAGGTACTGCCCCGGCGGAAGCAGGAAGTCGCCTCACCTTGAGCGGTACCTGGGAGACGAAATAGTGGGAGTACTTGCCGTCGGCGGAGTAGCCGGCAGTAATGAGCACCACTCCGGCGATGGAGTGGCCTTTGCCATCCGTGATGCCCGATGCGGTGCGGAACTCGGTTTCGATGCGTTCGCTGATCACTGGCGCGCGGGCGGGGATCAAAGCCCTCAGCTCCTCTTCGCTGGCGTTGTGCCAACCCGAGCTTAGCCGCGAACGCCGCGTGGCCGCACAGAGCAAAGGCCGCGAGCCACAGCAGAACCCAGAATGGCTTAGCTCTACAGCAGAAACAGGAATGCTCTACCCGGCGTAGTGACCACGCTGGGCCTTTTTCATCAAGAAAAAGGCCACCTCCGGGAATCCAGCGAAACCACGTATTTCCTGTTTCTGCTTTAGTCAAGGTGCACAATTCCCCTCTGCAGCGCGGTGGTCGCAGCCTGGGTGCGATCGGTTACCCCCAGCTTGCTCAGCAGGCTGTTGATGTGGGTCTTGACCGTGGCCTCGGAGATGTTGAGCGCGGAGGCAATCTCTTTGTTGCTGTTCCCTCCCACGATCAATTGCAAGACCTCGGTTTCGCGCGAAGTCAGGGTGGGGGCGCTCATGCGCTCCGCCAGGCGTTCGGCGACCGGGGCCGGGATACGGGATTTGCCGGCATAGACGGTGCGGATGGCATCCATCAATTCTTCGCCAGTCATGCCTTTGAGCAGATAGCCGCGAGCCCCCGCCTGCAGGGCGCGGTAAATGTCTTCATCGCCATCGAAGGTGGTGAGCACGATGATGCGCGCCTGGGGAAAATCGATGCGGATGCGGCCGATCGCTTCCACCCCATTCATCTGCGGCAGACGCAAGTCCATCAACGTGATGTCCGGCTGGTGGAGGCGAAACAGCTCGATCGCCTTACGCCCGTCGGAAGCTTCGGCGACGACGGAAAAATCGGGCACGGTGCGCAACAGCGCCACCAGCCCCTGGCGCACGATGGCGTGGTCCTCGACAATCATGATTCGAATGAGATCGCTCATACTGCCCACTTTTCTCTACTTTCCTACCAGCGGTGCTTCGACCGAAACCCGCGTACCCCCGCCGGGAGTGCTTTCCAGCACCAGCGCGGCGTCGATCTCTTCCGCCCGCTCATGCATACCCTTGATACCGTAGTGGCCCTCCGGCCCGCTGAGGTCTGGAGAAGGCTCGAATCCGCGGCCGTCGTCGGCCACCTGGAGAGAGACCCGGGCCGCCTCGTAGATCAGTTGCACGTCGATGCGCGTGGCTGCGGCGTGGCGCACGGCATTGGCCACCGCCTCCTGGCCAATGCGCAGCAGTTCCTCTTCTGTCTTGCGCGTGACCGGGCGGTAGGTCCCCTTCACCTGAAGGTACACCTTGGAGGGAGAGCCGCTGGCAATCCGGTTGCAGCTCTGCCGCAGCCGCGCCGGCAGGTCCTCCGCGCCCGCGGTTTGGGAACGCAGATCCCAGATGGACGTGCGGGCCTCGGCCAGGCTGGCGCGCACCAGCGCGCGCGCCTGATCCAGCTGCTGCAGGGCCGCCTCCCGCGAGCCGGCGAGCAGGCGGGCGACTAGCTCCAGCTGCACCGAGATGCCGACAAAGCCCTGAGCCAGGGTGTCGTGAATCTCCCGCGCCAGCCGTCCCCGCTCCGCCAGCACCGCGCCCCACTGCGCCTCCACCTGGAGCACGCGCCAGCGATAAACCAGGTATCCCAGCAGCAGCCCGGCCAGCGCGAGCGCGGAATAAAACCACCAGGTCTGGTAGAAGTGGGGCAGCAGGCGCAGGCCGAAGGAGGCCCCGGCGGTATTCCAGACCCCGTCGTTGTTGGCCGCCATCACCTGGAAGCGGTAGCGGCCCGGGGGCAGGTTGGTGTAAAAAGCGGCGCGCCGGCTGCCGGCCTCGATCCAGCCGTGATCAAAGCCCTGCAGCTGGTAGCGGTACTGCACCTTTTGCGGAGCAACGAAGCTGAGGCCCGCATATTGGAATTCGAGCCGGTTGGCGCCCGGCTGAATGGTGAGTTCCTGATCTTGGACGATCAGATCCTGATCGCCACCCCGCACCTGGTCGTCCACCAAAACCTTTTCGATGACCACCGGAGGGGGCACGCGATTTTCCGGGGCGTGCGCGGGATCGATGAAACTGACCCCGTCCAGGGTGGCGAACCACAGGCTACCGCTGGCCAGTTTCCAGGCGGCCGGGTGGCCGCTTCCGCTGCACTCGCGAATATTCATGCCGTCGGCCGTGCCGTAGGCGTCGACGGCGATCGCCTGGGGCGGATGGTAAGTGTTGAGCTGGGCCAGCGAAACCCGGTAGATCCCGGTTTGCGAGCTCAGCCAGAGATGACTACTGGCGTCTTCGAGGATGCCGTAGATGGTGCCCGGCAGCGCCTTCGAATTCCAGGGAAATGCCTCCATCGCGGGCTGGCTCGCCGTTCCACGCAGACGGTTGAGGCCGCCACCGTTGGTACCCAGCCAAAGAGTCCCCTGGGCATCCTGCGCGATCGCGGTGACGGTATTGTTGGAAAGCCCCTGCTGCACGGTGGAGTTGGTGAAATCGCTGCCGTGCAGGCGGCTCAGCCCGCCCGCAGTCCCAATCCAAAGGTCGCCCTGGCTGGAGCGGAAGATGGCGCCGATGAAGTCGCTGCCCAGACCGTCCAGGCTGGAGTAGCTGGTGAACTTGCCCGCTGCCAGATGCGCCAGCCCATGGCGGGTGCCGATCCACAAAGTGCCGTCGCGGTCGGAGTAGAGCGAGCGGATGAAGTCGTCCGGCAGGCCGTCGGCGGAAGTGAATCTCTCGATGCGGTCCGCTGATCGATCGGCGCTTCGCCGGTGGAGCAGATTGAGTCCGTTGGGAGTGCCGATCCACAAGTCGCCACCCGCCCCGCCGGCGAGCGAGAGGATGACGTTGCTGGAGAGGCCGTCGGCGGTGGTGACGTGGGCGAAGCCGGTGCTGGTGCGGCGGTTCAACCCCGCCCCGTCGGTGCCGATCCACAGCTCGCCCTGGGGGCTCTCAAAGACACAGCGCACCAGATTGCCGGAGAGCCCGTCGCTGGTGGTGTAGGTGGTGAACTTCTGATCCCGGAGCAGGTTGAGGCCGCCGGAGTCGGTGCCCACCCACAGATCGCCTTCCCGGTCCTCGTAGAGGGACAGGATGCGGTTGACAGCTAAGGCCGAACCAGGGACAAAGGACTGCAGCCGGTTGCCCTGAAGCCGGAAGACTCCGCGTTCGGTGGCGATCCAAAGCACTCCCTGGCGGTCGCGAAAGAGGTGATCCACGCGTTCCCCGCCTTTGTCCAGATCTTGTCCGTGGTTTTCGAGGGGCAGAGCGCCGTCCCTGGTCACGTGGACCATGCCGGTGGCCGTGCCTACCCACATGCTGCCGTCCGGGTCGGGAGCGAGGGCAGTCACCTCGGTCTTGCCCGGGCGGGAGAGAGGGACCGGGGTTAGAGTACCGCCGGCGTAACGTTCCAGGCCTTCGCTGCCGCCAATCCAAACATTATTTTCGCGGTCGAACTCGATCGCCTCTACATCCGTGCCGCTGAGCAAATGCAAGGCCAAGCGCGGGGTGGTGGGCCGTGTATCCAGGGCAAAGACCCCGCTGCTGCCCCCCAGCCAAAGCGTCCCCTGATCGTCTTCAGCCAAAGCGTGGCGATTCAGCGGGCCCGCGGACTGCGTTTGGGCGATGGGCGCAAAGCCTTTTCCATCGAAAAACGCTGGCCCGGCCGAGGTGATGGCCCAGACCCGGTGGCGGCGGTCCTCATAGCTGAACCAAACCGTGTCAGCGGGCAAGCCCTGGGCGGTGGTGTAAGCGGCAAAGGTCCCGCCGCGATAGCTCAGCAGGCCGGCGGCGGTGCTGATCCATAGAGTGCCGGATCCATCCTGAAGCAGATCGGAGACGCTATCGCTCTTGAATTGCGGGGTGTTCTCGGCATCGAAGGTGACAAAGTCGATGCCGTCGAAGCGCACCAGGCCTCCATCGGTGCCCAGCCACAGATAGCCGTCGCGGGTTTGCAGGATGGAGTGGATGGTGTTCTGGGGCAGGCCGGAATCGGTACGCCAAGCCTGGTGGCCGTAGTGGTCGAGGGACCGTTGGGGATCGAGCGCCAGCGCCGCGTGACTGAACGCCAGCAGCAAAACCCACAGCAAGCGCCATTGCCAGGCAGCCCGCCTCATTTGCTGCTGCCACTCATTGGATTTCCCCTTGCCGTCGAACACCGCAGTGCATCTCGAGTGTCTCTTCTCGTCGCTTCAGTATGAACCCAGCGGAAATATTGCCGGGAGCAAAAAAAGGCGCTCTGGGCCCGGATTTCCTGCCTAGCTGCACCAGCCACGTTTGCATGTGCTTCGCCAACGTCACCGAGCTTGACAGGAAATCCGGTCAGAGCGCTTGGAGAATCAGTGTGGAACGATGTACTCCCACACCATAGGTCCCTAGCCACAGCCGTGTCTTGGACCCAGGGTACGGATTTGTGCTCATCCTTTGGATGGATAGGGGTCGCAGCCCGACCCGGATTTCCTGCTACGCGGCACTTACCAGCGGCCACGTATGCGGTTTTCCGTAAAGAAAGCCGCAGGGACTTTGGCAACGCCACCAAATTCGACAGGAAATCCGCGGCAAACCACGGCTTTCCCTTAAGAAAAGCCGCATGTCGCTTGCGGTAAAAACGTGCTACAGGAGGGTGGGACCAAGCCGTTCGGTCGCGGGCGCCTTATCGGAGGCAATGGCAGGCGCGAAGGGAGTGCCGGCCAGAGGCTTGGTCGTGGGCACGGCTGGCTGCTTGGCGCCGCCGGAGAGGCGCGCAGCGATGCGGCGAGACCGCAACCGGTCGGCCATATGCTTGGGTACATCTACTGACTTGATCAAACTCATCGGGGCTCCATGGTGTGCCGTGACTGGGTAAGTGTGGGCTCGTCCGGAGCAAAAACATCAGGCTATAGGCGAGGTCGAAGAGAGGTGCACTATTACTAGTGTACTCCTGGCGACGGGATCACGGGCGAGGCCGGGGCGCGATCTGATGGCCCTGCCGGCGTGGTGGCCGCCTGCTTCTCCCAGACCGTGGTGGAGGGAGGGTCCCCGGGGGCGCCGCCCACGGCAGTCATGGTTTGTCCGTCGTCGGCAACGGTGTATTCGGACGAATCCACCACGCTTCCATTGAGTTTCTGCACGATGCGAAACTTGTACGGCCCGGTTCGGGTGAGAGCCAGACGCAGCCCGGTCGGAATGTCCGGCCCATTGACGGCCACTTCCTTGCCGTCGAAATTGGTGACGGCGGTCGCTTTCATGGCGGCAATCTTCAGGATCAGGCCATCCAGGCCGGACTCCTGAATCGTCAATTCATTGGGCGAGCTGAGCTTGACCGAGGTGCTCTTCCAGGAGCCCATCAGCCCGTCGGTGCCCGCGGTGCGCTCATACTCTCCGGTGTCGGTGTACAGATCTCCGTTGGCCTTCACGCCGCTGGTGGTGACGGTGAGGTTTTTCCCATCCGAGGAAAGCTTCCAGTTGTCGCTGCTCATCAGCTTGCCGTCGATCTTGCGATACTCCGTCGTCCAGACGTCGGGGCTGGTCTGTCTCCAGATGGCTACGTTGCCGCTGGGCAGCGCGTAGGGTTTGCCGTCCGCGCGGAAGGAATAGGTGATTCCCCCGGCGACCAACTCGATCGCGTCGCCGGCCGCCGGACCAAACTTCATGGTGTCGCCGGCGAGCTGGCTCTTGTCCTGGTTGAGCTTCCAGGTGCCAACAAAGGGGTTTTGCGCCTCCGCCGTGCCGGCAACGGCAAGCGAGAGAAACAGCCAGACCGTGGCCAACAACCATCGTCCTGATCGCATGGGGGATCTCCTTTGCTCTGCTTTGGGGGCTGATTCCAGAGCGGAAGAGCACGGACAAGCTGCGCGTCCCCTCACAAGCGGAGGCATAGCACCGTCCATGCCATTAGAGCATTTTTGCTAATGGTGTAGACCAGGAAACTGAACCCGACGCGGCCATTCCGCCAAAGCCGGGGCCCCCAGGCACGCGGTCTTTGCGTGCCTGGGGTGGAAAGAATGGCCGCACATAACTGATCCCACCGGACCACAGTATTAGCAAAAATGCGTTAGAGCACTTCTTCTGTTGCTGGAGTGTGGATTGACGGTTGGGTAGCGTGGGTGTACCAGATCAGGAAAATGTTCTAGTCGTCGTCGTCCGGGCGCGGATGACGGCGGGCCGTCAAGGAGTGCAGATGCAAGGTGCGTCCGATGTCCGGACCGAATTCGTGCACCAGGTTGCCGACCAGGATTTCGCCCATCTGCTCGTGGCCGAACTGGACTCCCTGCACCAGAGGGCTGAACTGGTTGTGGGGATACCAGTAGGTAGAGATCATGCCCGACCCGTAGGCGCTGGCAAGTTGCGGTACGTCGAGCGTCAACCGTCCGTCTTCGCGATAGGTCGTGAAGGTCATTTTGAGGGCATGGGCACTCCGTCGCAGCTTGCCGTCACATTTGCAAGCGACGTAACGCGGGTCGAGCCCGGTGATGCCGGCTAAGCCGTCGTGAATGACATTGCGTGCGGCCAACTGGCCGTATTCGCTGGCAAAACGCCGGGTGTAAGCACTTCCATCTCCATCCCACTTGGCCGGCGTATGCCGGAGCTGATCCACCAGTGCGCCGGCGGAGACGCCCACGAATGCTCCCGGGGAGGCATAGGATTCGTTCCAGAACAGGGTCAACCGGTCCTTACCGGTCAGCGGCTTCGGTTCCGTCTCGGTGGTTACGGGCGGCTTCGGGAGGCCCTGGCTGATGGCCGGGTTGATGGGCAGCCCCTGCAGCAGAGCCGGATGACTGGATGCCAGCAACTCCGGGAAAAACTCAACTCCCCCGGGCATGGTTTCGCTGGCCACCATCACGGTGTCGGCGGGCAACGTCGCGCCCGCAGGCAGCGCCTGGGCTGTCAGCACCGCTCCCGCGCCCGTGCCGAGCGTCAGGACGAGAACCACCTGGCAGATCTTCATACACCCCCCGTATCCGGGCGAAAGAAACCATGACTGCAGCTGCGCGGGCCCTCAAGAGCAGGCTTCTTGGAGCAGCATGCAAAGGATGGCAGCGGCGCATAGGCACTGGCAAGCAAACATCGTACCCGGACCCTTACGAAAGCGGCCAGCCGTGGTGCCCCGGGGTGCCGCGAATAACACGGAGTGGTCAGTTAAGCCGGGGATTTCACTCACCATGACGCGGAAGTTACCCCAACCGGTAACGCTCTAGCCCGGGTTCTCACACTACAGACGGCTCGGTCGCAACCTCAATGCGCAACGGGAACCCCGGGTGCCCCATATCTGCCCGGTTTTGGCAGATGTGGGATACCGCGGCTGTCGACCGGCCACTCCATCCCGGCAATCAATCTCGGGGGCCTAGGCCCTCTACAGCTTGCACAATTGAGGGTTCGGCGTTCGCGGAATCCCATATCTGCCAAAACCGGGCAGATATGGGGCACCCGGGGGTTCCATTAGGCGTAGGAAGCTTCGACCGAAAGCTCTTAGTGCGAAATGCCAGCTAGGACTCAACCAGCGCAAAACGGTCTACGTCCACCAACCCAAAGTCGGTGATCTTCAAGTGGGGAATGACGGGGAGGGGTAGAAAGGCCAAATGCAGGAATGGCTCCGAGAGCTGACAGCCCATGGCTTGGACAGCGGCGCGAAGGGCGTACAGATTCTGGCCCACGGTTTCAAAGGAGTCCAGGCTCATGAGGCCGGCGAAGGGCAAGGCAAGCTCGGCGAGAACCCGCCCGCCCTGGACGGCAACGAATCCTCCGCCCAGCGCCAGCAGGCGGTTGACGGCAATCGCCATATCCTCGTCTCCGGCGCCCACCACGCAGATGTTGTGGCTGTCATGGCCGACCGAGGAGGCGAGCGCACCCTGGCGGAAGCCAAAGCCCTTGACGAAACCGCGGCCGATATTGCCGTTACGGCCGTGGCGTTCGAGGACGCAGATCTTGAGCAGGTCGTGCTCCGGATCGGCATGCCGCTCACCCTGGCGATAGGGCAGGTTGGCCTCTAACCGCTGGGTCAGGATCTTGCCCGGAATGATCCCGATCACCGGGGTTGCCGGGCCGGCCGCGGGGGTGCGAAAGGCCTCGGCCGTGACCGGCTGGCGGTGCATGGTGTTTCCCCCTGGCGGCGCCGGCGCCGGCCGGCCGGCGAAGGTTTCGGGGGTTACCCGGCGGCCGCGGCGGAAGACGCTATGGATGGCGCAACTCTCCAGATCATCGAGCAGCAGGAAGTCGGCCAGAAATCCGGGAGCGATCAGCCCCCGGTCCACCAGTCCAAAGCCCCGAGCCGCCGACCAGCTGGCGGTGCGGTAAACGGCGGCCAGCGGCGCGCCCAGCGCGATGGCGCGGCGCACCAGGTAGTCCAGGTGGCCTTCTTCGCGGATGTCCAACGGATTGCGGTCGTCGGTGCAGAAGCCGAGAAAGGGCGAGGCGAACTCGTTGATGAGCGGAGCCAGCGCCGCCAGATCCTTCGAAACCGATCCCTCCCGGATCAGCACCTGCATGCCCTTGGCCAGCTTTTCCCGCCCCTCGGCCAGATTTGTGGTCTCGTGACAGTTACGAATGCCGCAGGATAAATAAGCATTCAAGGCATGGCCGGAGAGCAACGGCGCGTGGCCGTCGATATGCTGGCCGGCAAACGCGGCCAGCTTCTCCATGCACTCGGGGTCTTTATTGAGGACGCCGGGCACGTTCATGAACTCGGCCAAGCCAATCACCTTGGGATGGTGGCGATGGGGAACCAGGTCGGCGGCAGAGAGCCGGGCGCCGGAGGTTTCGAGGTTGGTTGCGGGCACACAGGAGGAGAGCTGTACCCGCAGATCGAGCACGGTGTGCTCAGCGGCGTCGAGGAAATATTGCAATCCCTCCAGGCCCAGGACATTCGAGATTTCATGCGGGTCGCAAATAGCGGTGGTGACGCCGTGGGGAAGCACGCAGCGGTCGAATTCCAGCGGAGTGACTAGCGTGCTCTCGCAGTGCACGTGACTATCGATGAAGCCGGGCACGGCGAAGCGGCCCTGGGCATCGATCTCCTCCACGCCGCGGTAGCTGTCGAGGGTGCCCACGATAAGGCTGCCGCACACGGCGATGTCGCCGGATTGCAATTCGCCGGTGACCAGGTTCAGGATGCGGGCGTTGCGTACCACCAGGTCGGCGGGCAACCGGCCCATGGCCTGATCGATTTGCCGTTCCAGTACCTCTCTCATGCTCAGCCGCCCCGATGCGCGATTCCTTGACGCGCGATTCCGTATTATAGGGTGAGCTTTTCCCGGCCCCGTTTCGACGGAGAATGCGCTCATGCTGCAATCTTTGACGGCGCGCAAGGAATGGAAGTTCTTCGCCGTTTTGCCCAAAGCGGATCCTGGTCTGGCCGCGGCCTGGTGGACGGTGCTGCTATTGCGCGGCATCCTGCCGGCAGCGTTCGCGATCTCCATGGGCGTGCTGGTGGGCGCGGTGCAACAAGGTCATCGGCTGGCCGGGCCGCTCGCCTTTGCGGGCACGATCTTTGTGCTGCTGCAGGTGCTCAGCCCCATTCATCAGGCAGTCAGCGCCAACCTGGGTGACCGCACCGCGGCATGGCTCTACGACCGGCTCACCGAGGCCTGCGTGCGTCCGCCGGGCATTGCGCATCTGGAGGATCCGACGCTGACCGGGGACCTGACCGTGGCCCGGGATTTCGACCTGGGGATGACCGGGCCGCCGCTTTCCATCTCCATGGAATTTATCGCTACCGGCTTGGTCGAGATAACCGGCGGGTTGGCATCGGCCGTGATCCTCGCGCGCTACGCGTGGTGGGCGCCGCTGCTGCTTGCGGGCGCGTGGCTGGCGACCCATTGGTTGCTGCGGGACAGCGCGATCTGGCACGACCGCCAAACAGAGGAGGTGCGCGCCGCGCAGCGCGATGCCGACTACGCGTACCGGTTGGCGGTGGATCCGCCGGCCAGCAAGGAGTTGCGGCTCTTCGGCCTCGCCGGCTGGACCATCGATCGATTCGTCGCCCGGCGCACGCGCCTGCACGAGCTGCAGTACGCCGCCACCCGTATGCGTGAGCGCCCCGTCCTCTGGAGCCTGCTGCTGGTGACCTCGGCCAATGTGGTCGTGTTCTGGCTGCTGGCGAGCGCTACGGCTCATGGCCGCATTTCGCTTGGGGAAGCAGTGGTTTACGTGCAGAGTGCGGTGGGGGTATCGATGATCGCCTTCGGCGGATTCAGCTGGGCGCTCGATGGATCCGCTGCGCCGGTAGCCGCGGTGCTGCGACTGGAGCCGGCGATGCGTCCCGCCGGTGCGCTCAGCGCGGGCACCCGCCGCGCGCCGGCGGTGGCGCCGGAGATTCGTCTTTGCGATGTCAGCTTCTCCTATCCCAAAGGCCCAACAGAAGCGGGCGCACCGGTCTTAGAGCACTTCGATCTCACCATCCCCGCCGGCTCGTCGCTGGCCATCGTGGGCCAGAATGGCGCCGGCAAGACCACCATCGCCAAGCTGTTGTGCCGCTTGTACGACCCCCAGTCCGGGACCATCACCATCGATGGCGTGGATCTGCGCGAGCTCGACCTGGCATCGTGGCGCGCCCGCGTCACTGCGGTTTTCCAGGACTTCATCCGCCTGGAGCTGCCGCTGCGCGATAACGTGGCCCCGGCAGGCGCGCCCGACGAGGTGGTGCGCGCCGCGCTCGAGGGGGCGGGAGCTGCCAACCTGGCCTCGCTCGATACCGTGCTGGCCCGCGGATACACCGATGGCACGGATCTTTCCGGTGGCCAGTGGCAGCGCATCGCGCTCGCCCGGGCCCTTGCCGCCGTCAGCCTTGGCGCCGGCGTGGTGCTGCTCGATGAGCCGACCGCGCAACTCGACGTCCGCGGGGAAGCGGAGATCTTCGATCGCTTGCTGGCCGCGACCCGGCAATCGACCACCATCCTGATCTCGCATCGCTTCTCCACTGTCCGCCATGCAGACCGTATCTGCGTGCTGGAGCACGGCCGCGTCATCGAGTTGGGCTCGCACGACGAGTTGATGGCTCTGGGTGGCCGCTATCGGACCATGTTCGACCTGCAGGCGCAGCGCTTCCATCTTGCAGAAGAGGAGGGAACGACCTATGAGTCCCTCGCCTGAACTGGAGCCGCTGCCGCCGGCGCTGTCGTCGATGTGGCGGCTGTGCAAGCTGGGATATCGCCACGAGCCGCGGCTGATGGTGGTGTCGTTCGTGTTGTCGCAGCTGGCGGCGCTGCCCGATGCGCTGCTTGCCTTGTGGCTGGCGCTGCTGGGCAAGGGCTTTCTCGAGCACCGAACAGGGCTGATGCAAGGGGCGGCGATTGGCCTCGGCGTATCGACCGCCGCGACCTGGTTTCTGCGCACAGTCAGCACCCGCGTGCAACGGCGCTTCCGCGACAAGGTGACCATCGCGCTCGAGTCCCACGTGGCGCGGCTGCAGGCGACCGTGGCGACGGTCGCGCACCACGAGCGTCCCGAGTATCTGGATCGCCTGTCCATGCTGCGTAACCAGGTCTTCGTGCTCGACCACATGTACGTGTCGCTGTTTTCCACGCTGGGGTGGATCCTGCGGCTGGGCGTGACCATGGCGCTGCTGGCGTCGATTCATCCGGCCCTCTTGCTGCTCGCCGTCTTCGCCATCCCGACGATATGGACCTCGACCTGGCGGCCGGAGGTGGAGCGATCCGCGCAGGAGCGTGGGGCGCAAACCGGCCGCCTGGCGCGCCATCTGTTCACCATCGCCACGACCGCGCCGCCGGGCAAGGAAGTGCGTGTGACCGGCATTGGCGAGCGCCTGATCACCGGCCGCCGGGCGGCGTGGGAGCGCTGGTACGGGCCGGTGGCGGCGGCCCGTTGGGGCTCGGCGTTCTGGTATGCGCTGGGATGGGCGATCTTCGGCCTGGCATATGTGGGCGCGGTGGTGTTTGTCTCTTCTTATCTGAGGTCGCCCGCCAGCTCTGTGATGCTGGTGCTGGCCGCGGGTGCGCGGCTGTCGGGCTACATTGGCGCCACCGTGGGCGAGATTGGCTTCCTGCGCGGGTTCTGGATGGATGGTTCGCGGCGGCTGGCGTGGCTCGAGGACTACGCCGCCTCCATTGCGGCCGCGGGCGATCTGCCGGTTCCCTCCGTCTTGCATAAAGGGGTGCGGCTCGATCACGTCTCCTTCGCTTACCCGGGCACGTCGCGGGTGGTGTTGGAGGATGTATCGGTATTGCTGCCGGCGGGCGCGGTGGTGGCGATCGTGGGCGAGAACGGCGCCGGCAAGACGACGCTGGTCAAGCTGTTGGCGAAGATGTACGAGCCGTCCTCGGGTTCGATCCTGGTCGATGATGTGCCGCTGGCGCGCCTTCCCGGCCGGGGAGTGGCGGGCGCGTCTCGCGGGCGCGTTCCAGGATTTTTTCCGTTTTGAATTCCACGCTGTTCAAACCGTCGGCTTGGGCGATCTTCCGCGCATCGGCGACCGGCCGTCGGTGACCGCGGCGGTCGATCGCGCAGGGGCGGGCGACGTGGTGGAACGGCTGAAGTCAGGGCTCGATACGCAGCTCGGTCCTACCTGGCCCGACGGAGTGGAGCTATCGTTCGGCCAGTGGCAGAAGCTGGCGTTGGCGCGCGGCTTCATGCGCGATCAGCCACTGTTGCTGATCCTGGACGAACCGACGGCCGCGCTCGATGCGGAGACGGAACACGCGCTCTTCGAGCGCTATGCCGCCGCGGCCCGGGGCGGTGACAACAGTGTCAGCGGCCGGGTTACGATCCTGGTCTCGCACCGCTTCTCAACCGTGCGCATGGCCGATCTCATCGTGGTGCTCGACGGGGCCCGGCTGGTGGAGGTGGGCACGCACGATGAGCTGATGGCTAAGAGCGGCCAGTACGCGGAGCTGTACGGCATCCAGGCCGCCGCTTATCGCTAATTGCTTTCTTTTTCCAGCTCCACCACCATTACTTCAATCGGCTTGTCGCCGGCGTTCACGTCGGCGTGCATGGTGTTGGGCGGGTTGGTGGGGAGCCAATAGGCCTTTCCCGTCTCCCACACGTGCTCTTCGGATTTGCCTTGTTGGTCCACGATCTTCATGGTGCCGCCGCTCAAGGCAATGATGACGCGCGGATGCTCATGCCGGTGCATGGTCAGCGGCGCGTTCGGCATCACCACCGACTTCCAAACTTTCACGTCTTCATTGTCGAATTGCGGGAATCGTTGCGTCTGGGTTGGACTGGTTTGTGAATGCAGGACGGCAAAGGCTCCCAACAGCAGGGCAGCCGCGGCAAATCTACGGAGCAAGAAAATCTTCAAGTGTCCTCCAGGGTTCGGAACTCACATCATTTCGCGATACGTGTGGCAAAGATACAGGCGCGCGATTGGAAGAGTAAACTCAAGCTCGACGGGCTGCCCATGGCAATGACATTCACTCCAGTTGTGCGCAGGTTTCGCTCCTACCAGCGGCGCATTCGTCAGGCGCGCATGGTGGCCAGGGCGATTAAATCCAAACACCATCCGATCCTGGCGCACATCATCCCTATGCGGCGCTGCAATCTCTCCTGCGCTTACTGCAATGAGTACGACAAGGTTTCCGATCCGGTGCCGACCGCCGAGATGCTGCGCCGGATTGAGATTCTAGCCGGCATGGGCACGGGAATTATCACCATCAGCGGCGGGGAGCCGTTGCTTCACCCCGACCTGGACGAGATCATTCGCGCCATCCGCCGTCATGGGGCGATCGCCACCATCATCACCAATGGGTACCTGCTGACCCCGGAACGGATCCAGCAGCTGAACCGCGCCGGGCTCGAACATCTGCAGATCTCGATTGACAACGTGATGCCGGACGAGGTCTCGAAGAAGAGCCTGAAAGTGCTCGACCGCAAGCTCCAGTGGCTGGCGGAGTTCGCGGTATTCGATATCAACATCAATTCCGTTCTGGGCGGCGGCATGGCGCATCCGGAAGATGCCCTGACGATTACCCGCCGGGCCCTGGAGCTGGGATTTGAGACCACGGTGGGCATCATCCACGACCACGACGGTCAGTTGGATCCGCTGAAAGAGAACGAGCGCGCCGTCTACGACCAGATCCTCAAGGAACGAAAGCCGGCGATGTTTGCCTTCGCCTACGACAACCTCTTCCACAAAAACCTGGCGCTGGGGCAGGCGAACGACTGGCAGTGCCGCGCGGGGAGCCGATACCTGTACATCTGTGAGCAGGGGCTGGTGCACTATTGCTCGCAGCAGCGCGGATACCCGGCGATCCCGCTGGAGAAGTACACGCAAGCCGACCTGGACCGGGAGTATTCGACCAAGAAACCGTGTGCGCCGTTTTGTACGGTTTCCTGCGTGCACCGGGTAGCAATGCTCGACCTGGTTCGTAACCAGCCGCGCGAAGCGTTGACCCGCTTTTTCCCGCCTGCGACGCCCGGCGGTCCAGCTGAGCTGCCGGCCGGAATCAAGGTGCTGACCGCGGTCTTTCTGCCTCCCGCCGACGGTCAGCCGCAAAGCCCGGCGCGGAAGATGGTTGCGGGCGCCGCGATGAAAATCTTCGGCGTCAAATAAGGGCCGGCAGGTCACTGCGCCTGCGCCCTTCAGGGAGTCTGTGACGGCTGGTTCTCTAACGAAGGACGGGTGCCCCATATCTCGCTCGTTTTTCGCGAGATGTGGGATACCACTACTCTTTCCCACTGACTCTCGACACATCCGATGTGCTTAGCGGTCAACATCGGTGGTATCCCACATCTCGCGAAAAACGAGCGAGATACCCAGATTTCCTGTACGTGGCACTAAGCAACGCCCACGTGTGCGGCTTTCGTTGAGGAAAGCCGCATGAAGTGCATCAACGCCAACAAACTTCACAGGAAATCCGGGGGTGTGGGGCACCCGTCCTTCGTAAGGAAACGAGAATCGAACGTCCTCTTCCTATCAGGCCCCATTACGACCGAACGCAAATCCACTCAGTTAAAGATACGAATAGCAGAACAGAAAGACGACCGATGCGGTTGCTGCGCCGGCCAGCACGTCCAGGGCGTAGTGATAGCGCCCGACCACCGCGCCCAGGGAAATCCAGATAGCGATGAAGAGGAAGATCAGCCCCATGATGGGCGCGTAGTGCAGCAGTACCAGCGAGGTCGCGAAGGTAGAGGCAACATGGGCGCTGGGAAACGAAATGGCATGGATGCTTCCATGCTTGAGAATCCAGCGGTTGAAGATCCTCGCCTTGCCCGTTTGCGCCGAGGCGGGTTGGCCGCCGGCAAGGTCGCGGGGCGGGTAGGCGGGCACAAACGGGGTAATTGCGTAGCACAGATAGGTCGAGACCAGGACTACCAGCCAAAAGCCGGCAGCGTGGTTGCTTTGGCCCACGGCATAGAGGGCTAGCAGTCCCAGCGGGACCAGCGGATAACAGAAGAGATAGGCGATTTCCAATACCATGCCGAAGCCGGTGCGGGGTGTGCCGGAAGTTCCTGCCGCTCGCGGCATCAACCAGCGGTCAAAGGCCATCAGGCGCTCTTCGATGCGGTGGTTCGGAGCCTGGAAAAATTGGCCCGTCTGCCAGTAAGGCACCAGGAAGAGCCCGGCGGTAAGCCAGTCGCGCAGCGTGGAGACGTATAGCGGTGGCAGGAAACCTGCGGTCGCGCGCGCCAGCGATACCACTACCCAAGGGACGAGCGCCAGCAGCGTGATATTCCAGCGCCGGCGGACGGGCAATGGACGATGAGAAAAAAGCGGCTGGATCCAGGCCGCAGCCGCCAGGATGATGGCAAACCCGATCTGGATCCATTCCGAAGTGCGCATCCGCTATTGGCCGGACGCCGCTGCTTTCGCTCCGGTATAGCTCACGCGCCAGATGGTGTTCGAACCATCGTCGGAGACCAGTAACGATCCATCTTTCGCCACGGCTATGCCCACCGGACGGCCCCACACCTTGCCGTCGGGGAGAACGAAACCGGTGAGGAAGTCTTCATATTCTCCTGTAGCCTTGCCGCCCTCCATGGGAACGGTGATCACTTCATAACCGCCGCGCGGATCCCGGTTCCACGAACCATGCTCGGCCGCGAAGGCCCGGCCGTGATACGTGGAAGGGAATGCGGAGGCCTCATAGAACTGCATCTCCAGCGAAGCGAAGTGGGGGTTGAGCAGGACGTCAGGGACAATCACTTTGGACTTCAGCTCCGGACGTTTCCCCGCCTGCCGTGGGTCCTGAATAGCGCCCATGTAGTACCAGGGCCAACCGTAGAAGCCGCCCTCCTGCACGTGGGTAATGTAGTCGGGAACCAGGTTGTTGCCCAGCGCGTCCCGTTCGTTGGTGGAGCACCACAGCTCGCCCGTGGTGGGGTGGATGGTTTCTCCCACGCAGTTGCGTATACCCCACGCGTAGACCTTCTCGAACTTGCCTTCGGGCGTGAACTCGAGCACATCAGCGCGGTGAAACTCGGCTGGGGTGGTATCGGAATCGTCGTCATTGGAATGCGAGCCGACGGAGACCAGCATGTGCTTTCCATCGGGAGTGAAAGCGATGTCACGGGTGCGATGGCCACCACCGCCGGGCAGCGTGGCCAGGGTCTGCGGCGGTCCGCTCGCCTTGAGGTCGCCACTCTTGTAAGGAAAGCGGACGACGGATTCGGTGTTGCCCACGTACACCCATTGTGGGTTAGGGCCGCTGGGGTAAAAGTTGATGCCGAACGGCCCTTTGAGGCCGGAGGCGAAGACCTCCATCTGGCCTGCTTTGCCGTCGGCGCCGATGCCGCGAAAGACCAGGATCTTTCCCGGTTCGTACTCGGCCAGGAAGATGTCGCCATTGGGAGCCATGCGCATCAGGCGCGGGTTATCCAGGCCGGTGGCAAACTGCTCCACCTTGAAACCAGCCGGTGCCTGAGGCCACACTCCGTCCGGGCGGGGAAAGATCGCGGGTCCGTTATTGGCCGATGGCGTGGCATACGGTTGGGGAAGGTCGGCGACGGTGAGCTTGCGCCGGACACCGGGATGTTCCTTGGTGTAGTCGGTAAAGGCCGCCTGGCCGGTGAGGGTCTGCGCCGCGGCGGGAAGCGCGGAAAGCGTGATGGCAGCCAGCAGCGCGCCCGTCGTTACGCAGAAGGAACCGAGGGGAGCAGAGAAAAGGGGCAACTTCATGGGGAAATCCTCCAGAGGCTGTTTCCAGTTTAGAGCGGATTTACGAGCTTTGCTTCGGGGCGTGGGCGTCTGCGGGCACGATAAGACCCGTTCGAAGGAAAAAGGATCACCAGTGACGGATCCATGCGTGAGCACCCGCCGACGATTCATTCCGCGCGCAGGGTCTGGATTGGATCGAGGGCGGACGCCCTGCGTGCCGGAATGAGCGTCGCCAGCATGCCGCCTGCGATCAGCACGCAGCTGGCTAGCGCAAGGGCCCATGGATCCGTCTCCCGAACACCGTAAAGAACGGTTCGCGCACTTCGTCCTACCAGGACAGTGAGAAGAATTCCGGGAATGATTCCGCTGATCAGGATGATGGCCGTCTGACGCAAGAACAGTCCGACGACCTGGCCGCGGGTTGCCCCCATGGCGATCCGTATGCCAATTTCTGAGGTACGGCGCACTACTTGAAAAGAGAGCAAGCCATAGAATCCGATTGCCGCCAGGGCGAGCGTCATGCCGGCAAAGATCGCGGTCAGCCGTGCCAGCAATTTCTCCGTCGACAACTCATCATTAAACTCGGTGTTGAGCGGCACGATTTCCGAAATGGGGAGATCGGGAGCGACAGACTTCAGGCTGCGGCGAATATCCGCCGCGATGTTGGCCGGGGATCCCGTAGCGCTCACCTCGATCGTGCCCGCCGGTGAGGCGCCCTGCTCGAGAGAGAAGTAGGCGACTGGCGGCGCAGGAAGACGCAGTCCATCGACATGCGCATCGCCAACCACTCCAACCACTTGAAATGCATGATCGCCCGGGGCAGCCTGGTAGCCGATGAAATGCCCGATCGGATCTTGCTTGCCGAAGAGCCTCTCTGCGAATGCCTGGTTGAGGATCGCCACCGGCTGCGCGTGCGGCCGGTCGGCGTCGCTGAAGACTCTTCCTCGCAGGAGCGGAATGCCCATCGTGTGGAAGTAATTGATACTGACGTGGTTCTCTTCTCCGTGCATCTGCGCGGGCGAAAGATCAGGTTGGCCGGAAACGTGGATGGCCGTATTCCATACGCAGCCGGGGACGCGGCACATCTGCATGGCGGCATCGCGAACGAAGGGCAAGGACTTGATACGCTCCAGAATACGTTGATTCAGGCCGGTAAGGTCTTGCTTCTCGAGGCCGCCGCTCTCCAGGTCCAAATGGACCGATAGGACATGCTGGCGATCAAGGCCGGCGTCGAGCGTGCCCAGGTTTAGCAGTGTCTGAGCAAAGAGCGCAGCCATGGAAAGCAACAGGAGAGATAAGCTGACCTGCCCGGTAAGCAGCAGAGTGGACCAGCGCAAGTCACGCCTCGCCGAGCCGCCGATGTTGCCCACGCTCGTCCGCAGGGCGGATATAGGATTCCGGCGCGTAATCTGCCAGGCGGGCAAGATGCTGAAGGCCATCTGCGCCACCAACAGGAGAACGACACCCACCATGAAATATCTCAAACCAAAATGAAGATCGACGGGGATTAGCCGTTCCCGTGGAGAAGCCCAGTGCAGCAAGAGGGAACTGGCGATGCGGCAGGTGGCTATGGCGAGAACCCCTCCCATCGCGAGCAAGAGAAGGTCCACGACCACCAGCTGGCGTAGAATCCGCCAGCGGCTGGCCCCTAACGCAACACGAACCCCGATCTCCCGTTGACGTCCGGAGAGACGAGCCAGCTGAAGGTTCCCCAGGTTGAGACATCCAACCAGAAAGAACATGGCCGACATGCCCATCAGGAGCAACAAGGGCCGCAGGTATTCCGTGCCCAGCGATCCTTCGCCGCTGGCGGCGGAAACAAGCTGCATCTGCGCGTGAAGAATGTGCGCGCGCTCGTTGGCATCTTTGGTCGCGTTGCCCATCCTTTGCAAATCCGGCTGCAGCGCTTGTGTCCAGTGGGTCGCCGCGCTGGGCTTTTCCGCCTCGGGAATGCGTGCCAGGACCCAGAGCCAGAAAACGTCGTCCTGATTTCTATACGGCGCTTGCAAATCGACATCGTATCCCGGGCCGAGAGAGTCGAACCAGGTCCCAAAGCGTCCGGAGGATTGGGCCACTAACGGCAGCCATACGTCGGGAGCAGATCCTTGCACCACTCCGGAGAAGCGCTCCGGGGCCACGCCAATCACTACGATGGGCACGCGATTGAGAATGGCCTTCATGCCGATCACAGACTGCACCGAACCGAATTTGGTTTGGGCAAAATCGTGGCGCAAGATGACCGGCAGCTCGCTTTGGCCAGAGGCGTCGTCGGCTGGCGCAAAGAACCTGCCCGAAGCAGGCGATAGGCCTAGAACGGTAAAGAAATCAGGCGAGACCAACTGCAAGGTGGCTTCCTCGGAGAAGCCGTTCCCGGCCTGAAGGACCCCCTCGCCTACTCCGGAATGGGCAATGATAGGCGTCCCTTGCTGCGCCGCCTGCCGCAGGCGCTGATACGCCGGATAGGAGTAGAACCACTGCCCATCGTAGGGAGACTTAACGAAGTGCAGAGCATAGAGTTGCGACGGGCTGGCGACGGGGAGCGGGGCGAAGAGCACTGCTTGCAGAAGCTGGAATACGGCAAGGTTGGCGCCGATGCTGAGAGCTAATGTAACTATGACGGTAAAAGAGAATCCAGGCTTCCTGCGTATCTGGCGGAGTGCATAACGGACGATCATTCTCGATGAGACTCCATCTCAGTGCTGCATTCAGTATGGTGTCAAGCGCAGTGATTCGCAATCCTTGCGGCAAAGACAGGGGAGGGAGGTACCTCGCCGGGAACGATGTTCAGGCTTGCTTTCTCATCGCCCACGCCGCCGGTAGAATGCTTCTATACTCTGATTCGGAGAAAGCTTTTGATGCCAACCAAGGTTATCGTCACCACCGACCCCGGACAGGATGAGGCGGCGGCCATCATGATGATGCTGGCCGCGCCGGAGTCCTTCGAGATCCTCGGCTTTGTGGCCACCGCAGGCAACATCGGACTCGATCATACCGTCATCAACACGCTCAAGATCCTGGAGCTGGCGGGGCGCGCGGATATCCCCGTCTTTGCCGGATGTCCACGACCGATTTTGAAAGAGCTGGTGATTGCCGACCATGTTCACGGGCCTACCGGCTTGGATGGCCATGATTTGCCCGCGCCCAAGACCAAGGTACAGAAGCAACATGGGGTGGAATTCATAGTGGAGACGCTTCGCTCCGCGCAGCCGGGCGAGGTGCATATCGTTTCCCTGTCACCCATGACCAATCTCGGGCTGGCCCTGGTGCAAGCGCCCGACATCGCGGCGCGGATCGGCGGCATCGTGATGATGGCGGGCGCGTACTTCGAGTGCGGCAATATCACTCCTTCGGCGGAGTTCAACGTGTATGTCGACCCTGAGGCGGCGGACATCGTGCTCAAGTGCGGTGCGCCGATCACCATGCTGCCGCTCGACGTGACCCACAAGATGCTCAGCACCCGGGAACGGCTCAACCGCATGCGCTCCGTGGGCACGAAGTGCGCGATAGCCATCGCCGATATGCTGACGTTTTCCGAGGCATTCGACTTGAAGAAATATGGGTGGAATGGCGCACCCTTGCATGGCCCGTGCGTGCCCGCCTATATGTTGCGGCCGGAGCTGTTTTCCGGGAGGAAGATCAATGTCACCGTGCAATGTGGAGACGGGTTGACGGCTGGAGCATCCGTAGCCGATTGGTGGCAGATCACGGATCGCCCGCGCAATGTCACTTACATTCGAGACGGAAACTCCGACGGCTACTACGACCTCATCTGCGAGTTGTATGCGCGGCTGCCATAGGAGAGTGTATGAGTGCCGGGGAGAGAAACCGCAGTTCATCGAGGAGGGGTGGACGAAGGCCCGGGCTTAAAAGCCCCCGTGAAAACCGCCGGCTTGGAATGGAGTCCCGAAGGGACGGCTGAGAATATCCCAGGACGTAGTCCCATAAGCGCTAACTTGTTTCGGATGTTTTTCGTTAAACTCCCACAAAACCGTCATCCTGAGCGGAGCGCCTCATAGATTTATCGCGTGACACGACGCTTGGTGGCGCGGAGTCGAAGGACCCCGGCGGTGCCTATCTTACCCATGCTGCTTGGAGCTTTTCAACCACCGAAACCCGAAAACAGGATCTGCTGTGTTACGCCCTTGATGGTCACGGGCACATTTTTTCTTGCGCTGTAATCATCTTCCGTCCCCGGGTCTGTGCCAGGCCGGACATAGAAATAGCAAGACGCCAGCAAGTTCTCGGTTCTCGGCCCCAAGAAAGACCGTGGCGGGTCCGCCCGGTGCGGGCTCCGGTGGTTGAAAAGCTCCAAGCAGCATGGGTAAGACAGGCTCCGCCGAGGTCCTTCGACTCCGCGCCACCAAGTGCTCTGTCACGCGACTAATCTGTGTGGCGCTCCGCTCAGGATGACGATTTTGTGGCGAGTTGTAGATGCAAAAGACCAGCGTCTTCTCGGATTTCTATTGTCTGCCAAACAAGTTAGCGCTTATGGGACGTAGTCCTGGGCCTGGAGTTTCTACATTTTCAGAGCCTTGGGTATGATCCATCGCGCTTCGGTTTTGGGTTTTGCTTTGTATCAGGGCATGACTTTAGTCGTGCCGCTATGAACCGAAATGATGAGGGCTTTAGCCCCTGCCAGCTTCTTACGCGCCAGATACGTGTAGCCGTAGGGATACAGTTCTGCAGAGTCAGCCAGCCCTGCCTTCACGGGATTCTGCTGGATATATTTACGAAAATTCAGAAAGCTCTCCCCATCGCTGACCCGCACTTCGGAAAATCCGCGCTGCCAGAGCTCTCCACGGAAGCCGTATTCCTTCCTGACACGAAAAGAAAGTCCTCCCTTTACCAATTGCATCGCTGTTTCAATCGTTGCATCCCTGGGAACCGTAATCAGCTAGTGAAATGATGCATACGAAGTCATGCAATGGAAACTTTCCTGCTGAGCCGCTCGAAATTTAGACGCTGAGGACAGATAGCTTATTTCCCGAGGAGGCCTGCAGCTCATAGTCTTTCTTAGACTCGCCGGAATCGGGCTGGTGCCTTGCCAACAGCCGCATCGTGAATAAATAACCGGCGCCCGTGATCAGTGGCACAATCACTGCGGGAAGAGCGGCCGTCGGCAGCAGGTAATAGACGCCGCCCCCCAGGAAGCACCAGAGAATCGCGGTTACATTCACGCCATGCCAGTAGTGATAAACGCCTTTGGGGTCAAAAAGCGCAGCGACGTCGATGCGCATGTGCTCGACAAACAGATAGTGGAAGATCAGCACGCCCGCGACCGGTGCGAACAAGTTGCCCAGCGCGGTGGTCAATGGAACCAGACGTTCCAGAAGCACAGGCAACGCGGATAGCCCGGTACTGGCGACACCAACAAAGAGCGTGTTCCAAAAGCGACCCGGGCCCTCGAACATGTTGGAGAGGGAAAGACCGCCAGTGTATAGGTTCATCACATTGATCGTGCTCTCGTCGAGCGCGATGACAATGAGCAAAACAACCATGGTGACCCAATGCGGGTCCACCACCGCGGCAAGCGAAAACGGATTCGGTTGCCGCCCCAGTGAGGCGGCGGCCCCATAAGCGCCGAGCGACACGGACAATGCGGTGGCCAGTCCACCAGCCAGCATGGTGCCCCACCACATGTCTTTACGGCTGCGCGTATAGCGGCAGAAGTCGGCCGCATCGGTAATCATGGTGAGCCAGGACGCGGTCATGCTGTTTAGCCAGACGGCGGCTACCAGGTAGGCCCAGCCGTACTGCGCATGAAAATGGAACACCGCCGCCGGCCGATAATTCACGCCCGGGCCGTGGGCCAGGACAAAAAAGAGATACAGAATGCCGGCAACTTTGACCGGAAGGCTGAAGCGGGAGATCACCTTCAGCCATTGATAACCGACCAGCGCCAGAAGCACCTGAACGCTGGCGAGGATAAGGCCAGTGCGCACCACGGAATACTGGCGCCCCGTCCACTGGTGAGCGATGGCGACAAATACCGTCGCGCCGACAATGGTTTGCATAGCGAACCAATAGGCCGAGGCGATGGTGCGCATGATGGAGGGCAACCACTTCGCTCCCTGGATGCCGAAGACCATGCGGCATGCGACCTGCCCCGTGATGCCGTAGTCCACCCCGACGGTGGCCATGACGATGTAGGCCGAAAAAGCGATGAGTATGCCGAGCGTGCTGGTGAGAATGGTGGCCCAGAAGGACAGGCCGGAAGCCACGGCCAGACCGCCGATCAGAATCGTTCCAGGATTGACCAGGAAATTACTGACCAGGAGGAAGAGATCCGGCCAACGCACTGTCTTGAGCGCCTCTGGAATCGGCTCGATGCCGTAGGCCTCAATGGCGCCCGAGTGGGTAACAGCAGCTTCCGTGGGTTCCATTCTGCGTCGCTCCATTCTGTCTCAATACAGATGGTCATCGACAAGGATGGTCATCGGCCGGTTTGCCACTGGGGTTGCTTGCCTAAGGTTCACCGCTGAAGATCAGATTCGCATGGCCGCCTTCCTGCCAAGTATAGATCTCCCACAAATTGTCTTCCGGGTCGGTGAAGTAGCAGGCATAGGCGTTCCAGGGATAGGCCTGTGGCCCGACTAAGAACGGAACACCCCGGGCCAAGAGCTCCAGATGCATCGCGTGCACTCGCTCGCGGTTTTCCACCTGAACGGCCGCCATGGTGCGCCAGCCGCCCTTCGAGGCAATCCCCGGTGGCAGTTGCAGGTGTGTCTGCATATGATCCACCTGCCACAGGGCCAGCGTGACTCCCGCGGTGAAGAAGTCAGCGAAGCCAGGAGCCAGACGGCGCAGCTTGAAACCTACCCGGTCGCGATAGAACTCGATCGCGCGGTCTAGGTCCTGGACCAGCAAACAGAAGTCGCTGATCGTAGAACTCCCGATACGCGTACCGGATTCCAGTTCAGCCATGGGTTGGCATGGAAGTGCTCACCCCGGCACGAATGCCCGTGGGCCAACGGCCGGTCACTGTCTTGACGTGGGTGTAGAAGCGGACACCTTCCATCCCATGCACGTTGTGGTCGCCAAAGAGCGAGCGCTTCCAGCCGCCGAAGCTGTGGAAGGCCATGGGCACGGGGATAGGGACGTTGATGCCAACCATCCCGACCTTCACCTGGTTGGCAAAGGCGCGAGCGGTGTCTCCATCGCGGGTGAAGATGCAGACGCCGTTGCCGTACTCGTGGTCGTTCACCAGGTCGAGAGCTTTTTGAAAGTTGGGCACGCGCAGCACAGAGAGGACGGGGCCAAAGATCTCCTCGCGATAGATGCGCATCTCCGGCGTGACGTTATCGAAGAGACAAGGCGCGAGGAAGAAGCCGTTGCCTTTCGGCAGTGTCTCCTTGGAGCGGGGATCAACGAAGAGTTCCGCGCCCTCTTTCACTCCCAGCTCGATGTAGCCGGCGACTTTGTCGCGGTGCACACCGGTGATGAGGGGACCCATCTCGGCGCCGGCCTCAGTGCCATCGGCGACCTTGAGCTTGGCGATGCGCGCTCGCATGCGCATGAGCAGGGCTTCGGCGGTGCCGTCTCCCACCGCAATGGCGACCGAGATCGCCATGCAGCGCTCGCCCGCGGAACCGAAGGCCGCGCCGGTGAGCGCGTCGGCGGCCTGGTCCATGTCCGCATCTGGCATGACGACCATGTGGTTCTTGGCTCCGCCCAGGGCCTGCACACGCTTGCCGGCTTGCGTGCCGCGACGGTAGACGTATTCTGCCACCGCGGTAGAGCCGACAAAGCTGACCGCTTGAATCCCGGGATGGTCGAGGATTGCATCCACCACCCGCTTGTCGCCGTGGACCACGTTAAACACGCCGTCGGGCAACCCTGCTTCCTTGAGCAGCTCGGCAAGGACGAGAGAGGCCGAAGGATCACGCTCACTGGGCTTGAGAATGAAACAGTTACCCGTGGCGATGGCGACGGGCAGCATCCACAGCGGGACCATGGCGGGGAAGTTGAAGGGGGTAATGCCGGCGACCACACCCAACGGCTGCCGGAAAGACCAGCTATCGATGCCGGTGCCCACCTGCTCGGTGAACTCGCCCTTGAGCAGATGCGGAATGCCGGTGGCAAACTCCACCACTTCGAGGCCACGCGTTACCTCTCCACGGGCGTCGTCCATGACCTTGCCGTGCTCGGAGGTGATGACGGCGGCGAGGCGGTCGGTATTCTTCTCCAGTAAATCGCGAAAACGAAAGAGCACGCGCGCGCGGCGAAGCGGCGGCAGGTTTGACCATTCAGGAAATGCCGCCGTAGCGGCCGCGATGGCCTGTTCCAGCTCCACCGTCCCATCCAGAGGAACGCGGCGCTTCACCTCACCGGTGGCAGGGTTGAAGACGTCGGCAAAGGATTTCGACTGCCCGCCAACGGCCTTGCCGCCAATCCAGTGGGGCACGCTCTCTAATGACTGCGTAGCCTCCGTCTTCTGTTCTGTGGTCGCGATCGTAGCCATGAGTGTGTCCTCTCGAGTCTGCTGAATGAGCCTCTTCGATGATAACTCCAACCCTCGGCGAGGAAGCTTGCCCGTTCCCCATGGAACTATTGTGTGGACACTGCATGCAGCGGCTTGGACGCTCACGGCAAACCAGCGTCGAAGGCTTAGGGGAGAGATCGCGGTTGGGTCTGAGGAGAAAATGCTTTAGCCTCAAATGCAATGCATCCTCACACCCCGCGAAAGCTCCTGATCGATACCGATACGGCGTCCGATGATGCCGTGGCGCTCATCATGGCGCTGCGCTCGCCGGAAGTAAGCGTGCTCGCGATCACCACCGTCGCCGGCAACGTCGACATCGAGCAGGCAACGCAGAATGCCCTCTACACCGCCGAGCTTTGCGGTTCCACCGTTCCTGTCTTCATTGGAGCAGCCGCGCCGCTGACCCGCCCACTCGAAGATGCTGTCTGGTTCCACGGGCGCGACGGACTCGGCGATCACGGGTACAAACCGGCTGCGCGCACCGCCGCAGCGGGCTTTGCCGTAGACGCCATCGTGCGCACGGTAGAAGCCAATCCAGGCATAGAGATCATCACCCTGGGGCCATTGACCAATCTGGCCCTGGCGCTGCGGCAATGGCCGCAACTGGCGGCTAACGTAAGCCGGTGCGTGGTCATGGGCGGGGCGCCCTGTTGCGAAGGCAACGTTACTCCGGCGGCCGAATTCAATTTCTGGGTAGATCCCGAGGCGGCGCGAGTGGTCCTTCGCTCGCAGCTGCCGATCGAACTGGTCGGCTGGCAGCTCTCGCGCGGCGCAGCAGTGGTGAACGCCGCCGAAATGAAAGAGATCCTCGCCCTGGGAACCAGCTTCGCGCGACTTCGCAATCCAATCGAACAGTACCGCCGCAACTGCCTACAACACGCAGACCGGGGAGGAGGGTATCTGCCTGCCCGATCCCACCGCGATGGCCATTCTGCTTGACCCGTCGTTAGCGCTCATTTCCTCTGACCACTACATGGACGTGCAGGTCGATAGCGGCATCACCCGCGGGATGAGCGTGATCGATCGCCTGGGGGTGGCGGCGGACGCCAGAAATCGCGCCGTCTGGAGCGACGTCATCGCCCAGGGACGCAGGCAAAAAGTCATTTGGGAAATGGATATCCCCGGATGGAAGCAGGCCCTGCTTCGGGCTCTCCGTTGAGATGGCGATGAATGTCATCTTCGACACCGACCCATCGCCCGATGACGCGGTCGCATTCCTGGCCGCCCTTGCTTCTCCCGAAGAGTTGCAGGTGCTGGCCATCACCACCGTAGCCGGAAACGTTCCGCTCGAGCTTACCTCGAAGAACGCGCGCAAAGCTCTGGAGCTCGCGAAGCGGACCGACATTCCTGTCTATGCCGGGGCCGCCGCGCCGCTGGTGCGCCCGCTGGTCACCGCAGAGCATGTGCACGGGCGTACCGGTTTCGATGGCTATGACTTGCCCGAACCGCAAACACCGCTGCGGCCTGGGTTTGCTCCCGAGGCCATCGTCGAACTGGTCATGTCGCGGCCGGCCCACGATGTAACGCTTTGCTGCCTGGCGCCATTAACCAATGTGGCGTTAGCCATGGCGCGTGAGCCGCGACTGGCCACGCACCTGGCGGGCATTGTGCTGATGGGCGGCGCCATGTCTGAGGGCGGCAACATCACCGCGGCCGCGGAGTTCAATTTCTACGTCGACCCGGAGGCCGCGGCGCGGGTCTTCTCCAGCGGCGCGGCCATCACCATGATTCCGCTGGACTGCACCCACCAGGCGCTGATCACCGATGAGCGCCTGGAAATGCTGCGCGCTGCGGGAACACCGGTGGGCACGGCCTTCTATCATCTGTTGGAATGGAACAAGCGCTTCGACCGTGCCAAGTATGGATGGGCCGGCGGTCCGCTGCACGATGCGACCGTCACTGCATATCTTCTGCAACCGCAATTGTTCGCCGGCCGCCGAGTTCGCGTGGATATCGAATGCGAAAGCCCTCTGACCCTGGGCGCCAGCGTGGTGGATTGGTGGAGCGTGAGCGGAAAGCCGGCGAACGCGCTGGTCTTGAGGAGTATCGATGCCGAAGGCTACTTCCGGTTGATCTTCGGAAGACTGCTGCGACTCTAGTTCGGCGGTATGAACAGGCTGCAGTACCTGTGGCGCATGAAGTAACCCTTTGCAGGATCAGGACGTATGGGCTGCAGCCTAGATCAGGCGCTCACTATCTGATTGGGCGGTGTCGTCCGGTTGGGCAGCGGGGCCGGTTGGGGCAAAGAGCGCAGAGAGTTCGGAGCCGTCACCAGCTTTTGCAGCAAGGCCACAGGCAACGTAGCCGTAACCACCGCGCGGTCGTTCTTGTGCTCGACGTCAGTGGAATTGAGCAGGTCGCGTATATCGGCATTGGTCATCGCGGAGGGCAGATTGTTTTCCGCCGCTCGGCCGATGGCGACTATGGTATTCAAGGCGTCGGATGAAACCGTAGCAGCCAAATCCGTAGGGGCAATTTCTTCGATCCTCAGGTGCAAAGCACCTCCCCAACGCACCGAGCCGATGAACGTGGTGTTGAGCGCTACGGAAAATGAAATCCCATCAGGCTGATGCCATCGCTCTTGAGCGGCACGGTGATCTTTCCAATCCCCCAGGCGACAGAGAGCAAAGGCACCTCGGCGTAATGATCGGTGAGCAGGGAAGAGCCGGAAAAGGGCAGCGCCGACGTGCGATAGCGGTCGAGCATGGAGTGGATCTGCTCCGGCGTGGGCGTGTTGGAGGCGGCCACCATGTCATACCCAAGCAGGGCTACCCTCACCGTGCGGCCGTGGCTCGGGATGTCGTAGATGGTATGTCCGGCATATTCTTCGGTCTGTGCGGCGATCGATCCCAGGTAAGCGCTGAGGCGTTTGCGATCGAGGTGGCCGACGAAGATCTCGGAGTACGCCACTGCCCCATTCGGGCCCAACGGGTTAGGCATGCGATGCAGGGCGAAGGCCACCTCGTCCAGATCGCGTTCGAATTCGAAGCCGGTGGCGTCGATAAACGATTGATACTGGGGGTCGTGCGGTACCTGGTGCTGGTCGAAGTGGGTGTAGGCGCGCAGCGGGCGCAGGTTGAAATAGAGAATACAGTCAGATTCCGGAAGCAGCCTCGCGGCCTCGGGCGGGGCCTTGCGCCGCAAGTAAGCAGCCAGCGCCACCAGCAGGAGAAGGAGCACAACAATGATGATGGTCGCCTTGGTGCGCCTGGGCATGCGGGGTACGGTTTACCACCCTCATCGGTCGAGGAATGATAGCATCCGGGGCCGGGGCGAACGCCGGATCCCCGCAACGCCATACACCGGCAAAATTGCGGAGCCGTTCCGCCCTGTGGTAACCTTGGCAATTGTGAACCTGCTGCGAGACCGGTGCCAAGGTCTTGTTTTTAGGGCGGGAAACACGGTTGTTCGGGCTGGCGTAGCTCAGCTGGTAGAGCATCTGATTTGTAATCAGACGGTCGGGGGTTCAAGTCCCTTCGCCAGCTCCAGAGTTTCGTTTCGCCGGTTAGCATTTTTCCTATGGCTTTAGACTCAAGAGATGGTGCAGACGCGGCTTTTTCATCAAGAAAAGGCGCACATCACGTACTCTTCAAGAAAGACACCGTAATAGGAAAAATGCCTTAGGTATCCCGCCGCAATCATTCCACACTGACGGTAAGTTTCCTTTGAGCTGGCTGCGCGGGAAAGCGTCTGCGGAATGGGGTCGTGTGGATGATCTCCGGCTTCGCGGCGATGTTTTGTCAGATCGGGAGCATTTCGTCCCGGTCTGCGATTGTGCACAGGTGGCCGAGCGGTTAATGGCAGCAGACTGTAAATCTGCCGCTCCTTGGAGCTACGGAGGTTCGAATCCTCCCCTGTGCACCATGGGTTGGAACGCTGGGGTGGGATGGAGAAGACAGACCAGTGCACGTGGAAACCGGGCCGCGGTCGGCGAGGCGTAAGTGGATCGCGCTGGGGTTGCTGGTAGTCCTGGCAGGTTTGGCGGTGAAAACGATCGACCCGGGCAAGGTGCGCTCGGTGGTATTACTGTTGCTGGGTTTTTTCGCGTTGCGAATCGTGCTCACTGCCTTCGCTTCGCGATAGCATGGGTAAGGTTTTAGGGCTGATGTAGCTCAGTCGGTAGAGCACTCCCTTGGTAAGGGAGAGGTCACCGGTTCAATCCCGGTCATCAGCTCCAGAATCTGTTTTAGGTGTGTATGGGTAGAGCAGAGAGTCTCATGCTCTAACGGGCACGGCTTTAAGGAGCGGAAAAACTCCAGTTTTGTTCAGGGCACGACTTTACAGCTTGCGGAAAAAGCTCATTTTTCTGAAGGGTACGGCCTTAGGCCGTACGTAAGATCGCTTTGGAAGGAACCGGCTTTAGCCGGTTGCGGAAAATCATTTCATGTTTTGTGTCAGGGCACGACTTTAGTCGGGCCGTAAACAATGGGCTGATGAGGGCTTTAGCCCCTGAGGGAAAACAGTCTTTATCTCGATTGGATCCGCTTAGTTGATACGAGTGTTGGGATGATCCGGATTGGCGGGAGTAACTCAGTGGTAGAGTCACAGCCTTCCAAGCTGTTGGTCGCGGGTTCGATTCCCGTCTCCCGCTCCAAACTATTTTTTGTGTGAGTGCCTACAAAATGTTTGTCCAGGCAGTCTTACCAGTTGAGGACGAGTCGCACTTCGCCGCCGTCAAGGCGTCGCTTGAGCCCTTGTTCGCCTCCGGCAATGTCGCCGGGTTTTTAAAGCGGGTGCAGCGATCCAAGCTGCGGGTGCGGGATTTCGAGGGCTTGCTGCGGCGTGGACTGCTGGGTGCGACCACTGCCGAGGCGTACCAGGCACTGGGCAATTCCGACCGCGGCCAGGCGCGTGAGCTGTACCTTTCCCTGGTGGAGAAAGTCACGCCGGAGCTGCGCGGCAGGTTTTTAAAGGTATATGCCTACTACTGAACTGGCGATTCCCGTTCCACGCGAAAGCACGTATATCGTGGTGTGGGAGTTCCAGGTCAAAGAAGAGTGCCAGGCGGAGTTTGTGGCAGCCTACGGGCCGGACGGGGAATGGGCCCGCCTCTTCCGCCGTTCGCCGGAGTTCCTGGGGGTAGAACTGGTGGGCAGTGTAGGCAATTCCGCCCGCTTCTTCACCCTTGATCACTGGAGTTCGGCCTCAGGATTGGATGTGTTTCTGGCCAACAACGCCACCGCGTACGACGTTCTGGACCGGCGGTTTACCGGTCTTACGGTGTGGGAGCGGCGGATTGGCGGCTTTCCCTGCGAGGCTTAACGGGATAGGCAAGCACAAAGGCTACGAGAGCAGCTGGAATGTATGGTTGCTGCTCATACGAGGAGCACGGTCGAAGGTGAGGTGACGAGGGCACGGCTTTAGCCGGCGTAACAGACGAGCCGTAGGGCTTACCCCTAAGGGCACGATCCTTCGGATTTGTAGAGTTTGTTGATTTAAGCAGGAGAGAGGGACGAGATGGCGAAGGAGAAGTTTGACCGGTCCAAGCCGCACGTGAACGTAGGGACGATTGGACACATTGATCACGGCAAGACGACGCTGACGGCGGCGATCACCAAGGTATTGTCGAAGCACAATCCGAAGATACAGTTTCGTTCGTTTGATTCGATTGACAATGCACCTGAGGAGCGGGAGCGCGGCATTACGATTGCCACCGCGCACGTGGAGTACGAGACGGCCAACCGTCACTACGCGCACGTGGACTGCCCTGGTCACGCCGACTACATCAAGAACATGATCACCGGCGCGGCGCAGATGGACGGAGCGATCCTGGTAGTAGCGGCCACCGATGGTCCCATGCCGCAAACCAAGGAGCACGTGCTTTTGGCCCGCCAGGTAGGCGTGCCCTATATCGTGGTGTTCCTGAACAAGTGCGACGCGGTGGAAGACGAAGAGCTGACCGACCTGGTGGAGATGGAAGTGCGGGAGCTGCTGTCGAAGTACAACTTCCCTGGAGACGATGTGCCGGTCATTCGCGGCTCGGCTCTGGGTGGGTTGAACGGCGAAGCGCAATGGGAAGCCAAGATTGATGAGTTGATGGATGCGGTGGACAAGAATGTACCCTTGCCGGCGCGTGCCATCGACCAGCCCTTCCTGATGCCGATCGAGGACATTTTCTCCATTTCCGGCCGCGGCACGGTGGTGACGGGCAGGATCGAGCGGGGCAAGGTCAAGGTGGGCGAAGAGTCGGAGATCGTCGGCTTCCGGGAAACCCGCAAGACGGTAGTGACCGGCGTCGAAATGTTCAAAAAGCAGCTGGATGAAGGACTTGCGGGCGACAACGCGGGTCTGCTGCTGCGCGGCATTGCCAAGGAAGACGTGGAGCGCGGGATGGTCCTGGCCAAGCCCGGATCGATTACGCCGCACACCAAGTTCAAGGGCGAGATTTACGTTCTGAGCAAGGAAGAGGGCGGCCGTCACACGCCGTTCTTCAATGGCTACCGGCCGCAGTTCTACTTCCGCACCACGGACGTGACCGGAACGGCGAAGCTGCCGGAAGGCACGGAGATGGTGATGCCGGGCGACAATGTGCAGCTGGAAATTGAGCTGCATACCCCGGTGGCGATGGAAAAGGGCCTGCGTTTTGCCATCCGCGAGGGTGGCCGCACGGTAGGCGCCGGAACCATCAGCGAAATCATCAAGTAACCACCCCCCCGTCCCAGGTCTCGTTTTTGAGGCCTGGGGGTGGTCCAGCAGGGGCCTTTCCCTGGGTTTTCTCCTGGAAAAGGCCGAGGGGCTTTTAAGGCAAGTAATTTCAGGGGCGTGGATCGCCCCGGAATCGGTTAGGATAGACTAATGCGTGAAATAATTACCCTACAGTGTCCGGAATGCAAAGAGCGCAATTACTCGACCACGAAGAACAAAAAGACGACCACTGGCCGGCTTGAGTTCTCGAAGTTCTGCAATCGCTGCCGCAAGCATACCGCTCACAAAGAAACGAAATAGCTCGGCGTTTGTTGGAAGCAACGACTGATTTTTTTTTGCTGCCTCTGGCTCCTTGGTACGGCTCGCTGTGATACGACATCGGTCAGGATCCCTTCACGACAGTATTATTGTCTGAAGCCGCCTGGTGGCTCGAATGAGCCCACGAGAAGCTCACGAAGCTGTAGCGGAGCGTTGCCGTTTTGGCGTGGCAGAGATGCAGCACTTTGGTTTGAGGGGCGTAAGCTCAACGGTTAAACTGTCGGTCTCCAAAACCGAACTTGGGGGTTCGAATCCCTCCGCCCCTGCCAGTTCGTGAGTGTTCGTGATTACCCCGTGCGGCTAGGCGTGAGCCTGGGGAAGAAGGAAGCATTATGGCGAAGTCAACCACGGTAGTTCGCGATGAGAAGCAGAGCCCACAGCCAGAGAAAGCTGTGACCAAGGCAAAAGTTGCGGACAAGTTGGCGGAACGAGGGCAAGAGAGTCCTGGGCAGGGCAACCAGATCACTGGGATGTACACCCGGACTGTGGATTTTCTGAGGGATGTGCGCAGCGAGATGCGCAAGGTGGTCACGCCGTCGCGCGAAGAAGTACGACCACGACGACGGTGGTGATTGTGACCGTGTTTGCCTTCGCTGCCTATTTCTATGTCGTGGACGCGGTACTAAGCCGTGCGATCCAGTCGTTGCTGCACTGGCTGGGCGGGGTACAGTAAGTGCTGAAAGAGAAATTAGAGAAATCGATGACGGAAGATACCAATCCGGAGACCCCGCCCCTCAACCCTGAGGAAGGGCTCACCCCGTCGGCCAACGAGCGTTTCAAGTGGTACATCATCCACGCCTATTCGGGCTTTGAGCGCAAGGTGAAAGAGTCGATCGAGGGCCGGGTACAGGCCTTCGGCCTGCAAAACAGGATTGGCCGGGTCATGATCCCGACCGAGCCGGTGACCGAGGTCTTCAACGGGAAAAAGCGTACCGTCGAACGGGTCTTTCTGCCTGGTTACGTGCTGGTGGAGATGGACCTGGATAACGACCTGTGGCACGTGATGAAGAACACGCCGCGGGTGACGGGCTTTCTGGGCACGGGCGACAAGCCGGTCGCGTTGAGCGAGCAAGAGGTCAGTTCGATCCTCTTCCGCACCGATGTTTCCAAAGACAAGCCGCGGATGAAGATCAAGTTCGAGAAGAACGAATCGGTCCGCATTACCGATGGCCCCTTCGCCAATTTCAATGGCGTAGTCGATGAGGTCAACGAGGACCGCGAGACGCTGAAGGTGATGGTCACGATCTTTGGGCGGTCGACGCCGGTCGAACTCGAGTTTGGCAAGGTAGAAAAAGTAGTTTAGTGCAGTGACTGTGTGGACTAGCCCTGATGAATCGTTTTGATGGCGCTCTGTTTTGGGCGCTGCGTAGAAAGGTTATTGCGATGCCTCCGATTAAGAAAGTACAGACCCAGGTAAAGTTGCAGATTGAAGCGGGCAAAGCGACCCCAGCGCCCCCGGTCGGCCCGGCATTGGGCCAGGCGCAGGTCAACATCATGGAGTTCTGCAAGCAGTTCAATGCGCGTACGCAGAACAAGGAGATGGCCGGCCTGATCATCCCCGTGGTGATCACGGTTTACGTGGACCGCACCTTCACCTTTGTCACCAAGACGCCTCCGGCGGCGGTGTTGCTGAAGAAAGCCGCCAATCTGGCCAAGGGCTCAGGCACCCCGAACAAGGACAAGGTGGGCACAGTGACCGAGAAACAGGTGCTGGAGATCGCCAAGCAGAAGATGCCCGACCTGAATACGGTTTCCGTTGAGTCAGCGGTAAAGAGCATCAAGGGCACGGCACGCTCCATGGGCATCGAAGTCACCGCCTAGGAAGCTCCCTCTACCAGCGGAGATGGGTGGCCCACATCTCGCTCGTTTTTCGCGAGATGTGGGATTAAAATGCCCTCTCCTTTGTCATCCCGAGATCCGAGAGTATCACGGCTGCCACCGGCATGGTGAAAGCGCTGCTTTGCCCTCACCACTCTTGTCATCCCGACTGGAGGAAGCCGAGAGCCTGCCCTGAGCGAAGTCGAACGGGGACCTGCGGTTCCACCCTCCCCCTCGCCGATTTGAGCGGGAAGAAAATTGTGAGATAATCAAAAATGCGTCTTGAGCAACAGGCAGACGCAAGTCAACGGTCGCGCAAGTAGCAACCGCGGCCCACACCACGGCGGGACAGCAGCATAGTCCAGGGCGGTGGAAGACAGAGGAAGCATGGCAAAGAAAATCAGCAAAAACATGGCGAAGGTGCGCGCCCAGGTAGAAGACCGGCCGTACTCGCTGCAAGACGCAGTTCCCCTACTCAAAAAAGTGCAATATGCCAAGTTCGACGAGACCGTCGATCTTACCCTGCGTCTCGGCGTAGACCCTAAGCATGCCGATCAGATGGTGCGCGGAACGGTCGTGTTGCCGCACGGTTTGGGCAAGACCAAGAAGGTAGCGGTGATCGCCTCCGGCGACCGCCTCCGCGAAGCCGAAGCAGCGGGCGCCGACATCGTCGGCGGCGAAGACATGGTAGAGCGGATCCAAAAGGAAAGCTGGACGGATTTCGACGCCCTGATCGCCACCCCGGACATGATGAAGTCCGTCGGCCGGCTGGGCAAGGTGCTTGGCCCCCGCGGCCTCATGCCCAATCCCAAGACCGGCACCGTCACCAACGACGTGGCGGCGGCGATCCGCGAGATCAAGGCCGGTAAGGTCGAGTTTCGTACCGATAAGACAGCCCTGGTGCATGTTCCGGTGGGCAAGCTTTCCTTCCCGCCGCAAAAGCTGATTGATAATGCGACCACGGTCATCAACAGCGTAGTCCGGGCCAAGCCATCAGCGGCTAAAGGCAAGTACATCCGGGGCATTACGCTGAGCTCGACCATGGGGCCCGGGATCCTGCTCAATAGCGAGGTTGCTGAGGCGGCCGCTAAGCCCTAATTCGATTTTTGGACGAATTTTATAAAGTTTTACCTACGCCGGCATCACCGCGTAGAACCCCTCCCCGGCACGGCGAGGTGGGATAAAAGGCTGGTTTTATGGCACTTACGAAGGCGAAAAAGGCAGTACAGATCGATCATCTAGCGCACGAGCTGGAAGGCTCGACCAGCGCCATTGTGGGCACTTTTGCCAAGCTCACCGTCTCCCAGGATTACGAGCTGCGCAAGGTGGTTCGGAGTGCAGGCGGCCGTTACCGGGTGCTCAAGAACAAGCTGGCAGCCCGCGCGTCCAAGGGAACCAAGGTAGAGCAGGCGCTGCAGGGGTTGAAGGGCGTTTCCTCGGTGGCCTATACCAGCGGCGATCCTGTGGCCTTGGCGAAAGCCCTCTCCACCTGGATGCAGGAGAACGCCGAGTTCACCTTCAAGCTGGGCATTGTCGATGGGCACGTCATCACGGTTGAAGAAGTAAAGCAACTGGCGACGATGCCGTCCAAAGAGGCGATCTTCTCCAAGCTGCTCTTCCTCATCAATGCTCCGGCACAGCGTCTGGCAACTGTCATCAACGCTACCGGCCGCGATATCGCGGTGGTGATCAACCAGGCAGTCGAGCAAGGAAAGTTTGCCGCAGCCGCAGCGCCCAGCAAGCCGGCAGTCGCGGAAGCAGCTCCAGCCGCAGCGAAACCCGAGGTCGCAGCGCCAGCGGAGGCGAAACCTGAGGTGGCAGCAGCGGCGGCCGAGGCGGCCCCGGTAGCTGAGACTCCAGCAGCAGCCGCCGAAGCGGCTCCGGTAGCTGAGGCTCCAGCAGCAGAGGCCCCAGTGGCTGAGACGGTGGCAGCCGAGGCAGAGGCAGCCGGGACGAACGAGGATTCGCAAACGGCAGCAGCAGCCACAGAGCCGCCTGTCGAGGGATAAGTTGTTGATTATGAAGGGTACGGCTGGTCAGGCCCTGAAGGGTACGGCTGGTAGGCCCTGAAGGGTACAGCCGTTAGGCCCTGAAGGGTACGGCCTTTAGGCCGTACGTTTGATGCCCCCGATGACGCGGCTTTAGCCGCTGAGGCAGCGGTGCTGGTTCCCAGGGATTTTTATAAACTGCGAAGGGATGCTTGGTCTGGGCATATCGGAAACCTTCGCAGGAGCAGTAGGTGGAGGCGGTATAAAGCCTTCTGCTAGTAGCAAGTGAGTACACGTGGGTGTTACCAAAGTTTTGTTCCAGTGGAGAGAAAAATGGCGGATTTGCAGCAGTTGGAAGATCAGATCGTAAGCTTGAGCCTGTTGGACGCGGCGGCTCTGGTAAAGAAGCTTGAAGAGCGGCTCGGTGTCTCGGCGGCAGCCGCAGCCCCGGTGGCCGTAGCTGGCGGCGGAGGCGGCGCTGCCGTCGCTGCGCCGGTTGAAGAGAAGACCGAGTTTACCGTCATCCTCAAGGATGCAGGTGCCAACAAGATCAATACCATCAAGGCAGTGCGGGAAGTCACCTCACTCGGCCTGAAGGAAGCCAAAGACCTGGTCGATGGCGCCCCCAAGCCGCTGAAGGAGAACGTAAGCAAGGAAGAAGCCGAGACTGTCCGTAAGAAGTTCGAGGGCGTGGCTACCGTCGAAGTCAAGTAAAAAGTCGATTTTGTTCGATTAGCAAGTTGCGTGCCAAAGCAGGACGCGCTATCATTATTTTTAGCGCGTCTCTGCCAGGCATAGCTTGTTACCTGACCGAGCGGTTCTTTGCATGCGATTCTCAGTTAGAGATGGCAATCACTCGTATGCGATCTACTATTCCGGTGCATTCTGCGCCGGCACACACCTACGAAATGGGCGGCGGACTTCGTGGTGTGGTGAACGATCTGCTGTAGGGCGGCGCACACGCGGCGTATTGGTATCAGCGGGATTCGAAAATTCTCATCTTGTCAAGTGCACAATTCGGTTGTGACGCTCGTGGGTAGCACTGTCCCCGCGAGCAGTCGGCGTCTCACCGCGCTGCGCTCTTGCCTGCCTGGCAAACCTCCGCTGAGGTCGATCGCGTTAAGACCCCTCACTCTACTTGCCGTCCAGGGGCCACCGGGCAATTAAAACCTGACGTTCGCTTGTCAGTCAACATTGCCTAGCAAATAAAAGCGCAGTGTGTTCGCCGACACGAGGCGGCAAACACACGTCACCGCGCAGCAAAAACGTTTGGGGAACCGCGAGACTCGGCCGGTACCCCGATTTGCATCACCTCGCGTCCCACGAGTCTCAGGAGTGAAGCATGCCGAACGAGCACCGCGCCATTCGTAGCCGTCTCGATTTTTCCAAGATCCCAACCGCTATTCAGATCCCGAACCTGATTGAAGTGCAGCGGCGCTCCTATGAGCGCTTTCTGCAGATGGATAAACTGCCCTCGGAGCGCGAAGACAACGGGCTTCAGTCCGTATTTGTCTCGGTTTTCCCCATCACCGATTTCCGCAATATCTCGCAATTGGACTTTGTGGACTTCTCCATTGGTAACTGGGAGTGCAAGTGCGGTCACCTCAAGGGGCTGCATCACCTGCGTACCGCCTGCGTGAACTGCGGAGCGATGGTGATTACCGATCCCTTCCATCCGGGAGAAGTTCTCTGCCAGAAGTGCGGCACCTATAACAAGAACACCCCCGATTTTTGCAACAAGTGCGGTGATCCAGTCGGTCTGCAGTTGAAGTATGACCAGGCGGAGTGCGAAGAGCGCGGCATGACCTACTCCGCGCCGCTCAAAGTGACTGTTCGCCTCACCATCTACGACAAAGACCCGGAAACGGGCGCGAAATCCATTCGTGACATTAAGGAGCAGGAAGTGTTCTTCGGCGACATTCCGCTGATGACACAGAATGGCACCTTCATCGTCAACGGCACCGAGCGCGTAATCGTCAGCCAGTTGCACCGCTCGCCCGGCGTCTTCTTTGAGACGGCCAGCAACCGCACCTACTTTCTGGGCAAGATCATCCCTTACCGCGGTTCCTGGGTGGAGTTTGAGTACGACCAGAAGAACACCCTCTACGTTCGTATCGACCGCAAGCGCAAGTTCCTGGGCACCATCTTCCTGCGCGCGCTGGGTCTGCGCTCGGATGAGGACATTCTCAAGACCTTCTACCTGGCCGACACCATCAACGTAAAGGATGGCAAGCTTTCCTGGCAGGTCAGCGAGGATGCGGAGAAGGGAACCCACCTGTTGGGCGCCAAGCCGGCGCACGCAGTGGTGGTTAAGGGCGAAGAGATTGCCCACTCCGGGCGCAAGATTACGCCCAGCATTCTCAAGGCGCTGCGCAACCACAAGGTCACCTCGGTAGAGATCGAAACCGCCGAGCTGGACGGTGCGATGACGCTGGCCGACGTGGTCGATACGACGACCGGTGAAGTCCTGCTCGAGGCCAATCACGAGCTGACCGCGGACAAGATCCACAAGATCACCGAGAGCGGCGTGACGTCGTTCCAGGTTTTCTTCCCCGACCGCGACGATGTGGGCAACATCATCACCAACACCCTTCGCCGCGACTCGGTGCGCAAGCCTGAGGAAGCGCTGATTGAGATCTACCGCAAGCTGCGTCCGGGCGATCCGCCGACCCTCGATACCGCCACCGCGTTGTTCGAAGGCATGTTCTTCGATCCGCGCAAGTACGACTTTTCGCGCGTAGGCCGGCTGAAGTTCAACATCAAGCTCTACGAATCGCAGGACGCGACCCAGCTCGACAAGCGCACGCTGACCCCGGAGGACTTTTACGGGACGATTCGCTACCTGCTCAAGCTGCGCAAGAACATCGGCGTAGTGGACGACATCGATCACCTCGGCAACCGCCGGGTGCGCGCTGTCGGCGAGCTGATGGAAAACCAGTTCCGCATCGGCCTGGTGCGCATGGAGCGTGCCATCAAGGAAAAGATGAGCGTGTATCAGGAGATGTCGACGGCGATGCCGCACGACCTGATCAACGCCAAGCCGGTGATGGCGGCCATCCGCGAATTCTTCGGTTCCTCGCAGCTGTCGCAGTTCATGGATCAGACCAACCCTCTCTCTGAGATCACCCACAAGCGGCGGCTTTCCGCCCTTGGGCCGGGCGGTTTGAGCAGGGAGCGCGCGGGCTTCGAAGTGCGCGACGTACACCCTACGCACTACGGCCGTATCTGCCCCATTGAGACGCCGGAAGGTCCGAACATCGGCCTGATCAGCTCGCTGTCGTGCTTTGCCCGCATCAACGAATACGGCTTCATCGAGTCGCCGTATCGCCGCGTGCGTGACGGTCACATTCTCGATTACGTGCAGGTCACGAATGCCGGCGAGAGCGGGCTTCGTGTCGGCGATCCTTTGGAAAAGAAGGAAGCACTGCGGCTGAACGAGAAGCTGGCCGGCGAGCACAAGCGTGTCATTGAGTTCGATCCCTTCTCCTTCTATCTGTCAGCGTGGGAAGAGGACCGTCACACCATTGCCCAGGCCAACATTGAACTGGATCAGGCCGGTCACATTGTCGACGATCTGGTCAACGCTCGCCGCCAAGGCAACTTCGTGCTGGTGAACCGTGCGGAAGTGGATTACATCGACGTGAGCCCCAAGCAGTTGGTCTCGGTCGCCGCTTCGCTGGTGCCGTTCCTCGAGCATGACGACGCCAACCGCGCTCTGATGGGCGCCAACATGCAACGCCAGTCGGTTCCTCTGCTGGTGGCGGAAGCGCCGCTGGTCGGTACCGGGATGGAAGGCGTGACGGCGCGCGACTCCGGAGCCGTAATTCTGGCCAAGCGCAACGGCATCGTCGATTCGGTCGACTCCGAGCGCATCATCGTCCGCGTGGAGGGTGAGCATCATCCCACCCAGCTGTCCCGCGAGGTCGGTTCGGATATCTATCAGCTGATCAAGTTCAAGCGTTCCAACCAGAACACTTGTATCAATCAGAAGCCGATTGTTCGCCAGGGCGACCGGGTGATCAAGGGGCAGGTGATCGCCGATGGTCCTTGCACCGAGCAGGGCGAGCTGGCCCTGGGCCGCAACGTACTCGTGGCCTTCATGCCGTGGCGCGGTTACAACTTCGAGGACGCGATTCTGATCTCCGAGAAGCTGGTCCGCGACGATTACTACACCTCGGTGCATATCGAGGAGTTTGAAATCGAAGCTCGCGATACCAAGCTCGGACCGGAAGAGATCACGCGCGATATTCCTAACGTCTCCGAGTCGGCACTGCGTGACCTGGACGAAAGCGGAGTCATCCGCATCGGCGCCAAGGTCAAGCACAACGACATTCTGGTAGGCAAGGTAACGCCCAAGGGCGAAACCCAGCTGACACCGGAAGAGAAGCTGCTGCGCGCCATCTTCGGTGAAAAGGCCGGCGATGTTCGCGACGCCTCGTTGACGTGCCCTCCGGGTATCGAAGGCACCGTGGTCGATGTCCGCATCTTCTCCCGCAAGGGTCAGGAGAAGGACGAGCGCGCCAAGCTGATCGAAGGCGAGCAGATTGCCAAGCTGGAGAAGAACCTGGCTGACGAAATCCGCATTCTCACCGACGAGCGGTTGAAGCGTTTGGAATCGATTCTGGGCGGCAAGGAAGTGCTGGCTGACCTGCACGACGAGCGCACCAACAAGCGCCTGATCGTGAAGGAACAGATCATCGACCGCGACACCATCGAGCGCATCTCCACCCGCAACCTGAAGCGTATCCGTTACGCCGACAAGGATCCGCGAGTGAACGAGCAGATCGACGAGATCGAGGAGATGACCTCGCGCCAGATCGATGTGCTGCGCAAGATCACCAACGAGAAGATCGGCAAGCTGCAGAAGGGTGATGAACTGGCGCCAGGCGTAATCAAGCTGGTCAAGGTCTACATCGCCATGAAGCGCAAGCTGTCGGTGGGCGATAAGATGGCCGGCCGCCACGGGAACAAGGGCGTCATTGCCCGCATTCTTCCCGAGGAGGATATGCCCTATCTGCCCAACGGTACGCCGGTGGAGATCGTGCTCAACCCGCTCGGTGTTCCTTCGCGTATGAACGTGGGTCAGATCCTGGAGACGCATCTGGGCTGGGCTGCGCATCAGCTGGGCGAGAAGATTGCCGAGGTGGTGCAGCGCAATCACGATGCCAACGAGGTCCGCGCCATGGTGACGGAGCGCTTCGCCAATACGGCGACGCTGCGGCAACTGCTGGAACTCGACGACGAGATGCTGTTGCGGGTCGCGGCGGGCATGAAGCGTGGCATCTGGTTCGGCACCGCCGTGTTCGACGGAGCCAAGGAAGCAGAGCTCAAAGCGCTGTTGGCCGCAGCTGAACTACCCAGCTCGGGCAAGACGCCGCTCTTCGACGGCATGACGGGCGAGGAGTTCGAGCAGCCGGCAACGGTAGGGCTACATCTACATGCTGAAGCTTTCCCACCTGGTCGACGACAAGATCCACGCGCGTTCGATCGGACCGTATTCGCTTATCACGCAGCAGCCGCTGGGTGGCAAAGCGCAATTCGGTGGACAGCGTTTCGGCGAGATGGAAGTGTGGGCCCTCGAAGCCTACGGCGCTGCCTACATCCTGCAGGAGCTATTGACTGCCAAGTCCGATGACGTCTATGGCCGTACCAAGATCTACGAGGCCATCGTCAAGGGCGAGGCGGCCATCGAGCCTGGCGTTCCAGAGTCGTTCAACGTGCTGATTCGTGAATTGCAGTCCCTCTGTCTCGATGTGGAATTGATCAAGCAACCGGAAAAGAGACTTCCGGCGCCGGCTGTCGCAGCGGCGGACTAAGTAGAGTACGGCTGGCCCTAGGTCTCGTTGTTTGAGACCTCCGGTCGGCCAACAAAGGCTGGGTGCCCCATTCAAGCCGCTCTTTGGCTTGAGTGGGTTAACCAACCTCAGATCTTAAGAAACAGACCTGTCCTCACAGGAATCGCTCCCGGGGAGGACAGGCCGAGCAGATTCATCCCGGGAACGTAGCCGGCACGCTTCAGAGCTAATGACTTGAAGCAAGGTGCCAAGGAGGGTCGTCTTGTACCGTTCCAGCCCATTTGAACTGACCAGCCCTATTACCGATTTCGATGCCATCCGCATCTCACTCGCCTCACCGGAAAAGATCCGCAGCTGGTCACATGGCGAGGTGACCAAGCCGGAAACCATCAACTACCGCACCTTCAAGCCGGAGCGCGATGGACTCTTCTGCGCCCGCATCTTTGGCCCGGTCACCGATTGGGAATGCCTGTGCGGCAAATACAAGCGCATGAAGCATCGCGGAGTCATCTGCGACAAGTGCGGCGTTGAAGTCACTCTCTCCAAGGTTCGCCGTGAGCGCCTGGGCCACATCGAGCTGGCGTCCCCTTGTTCGCACGTCTGGTTCTTCAAGGGATTACCGTCCCGCATCGGCCATCTCCTCGATATCTCCCTGCGCGACCTCGAAAGTGTTCTCTACTTCGAGAGCTACGTAGTGGTCGATCCCGGCGACGCGCCGGTGAAGGAACGCGAGATCATCAAGGACGAAGCCCGTTTCCGCGAGCTCGACACCCAATATCGCCCCACCGGCTTCAAGGGCATGATGGGCGCGGAAGCCATCAAGGAGCTGCTCAAGCGCGTCGTAGTCGACGAGCTGGCAATCGAGCTCCGCGAGCGCATGAAGACCGAGACCTCGCTGCAGAAGCGGCTCAAGTATGCCAAGCGTCTGAAGGTAGTCGAGGCCTTCCGCAAGTCCGGCAATAAGCCACAGTGGATGATTCTTGACGTGATCCCGGTCATTCCGCCGGAACTGCGTCCCCTGGTGCCGCTGGATGGCGGACGTTTCGCGACCTCGGATCTGAACGATCTCTATCGCCGCGTCATCAACCGCAACAACCGCCTCAAGAAGCTGATGGACCTCCATGCGCCCGAAGTCATCGTGCGCAACGAGAAGCGCATGCTTCAGGAAGCAGTCGACGCCTTGTTCGATAACGGCCGTCGCGGCCGCGTCCTGCGTGGCGCCAACAACCGTCCGCTGAAGTCGCTCTCCGACACCCTCAAGGGCAAGCAGGGCCGCTTCCGCCAGAATCTATTAGGCAAGCGCGTCGACTACTCCGGCCGTTCCGTCATCGTGGTCGGTCCCGAGCTCAAGCTGCACCAGTGCGGCCTGCCCAAGAAGATGGCGCTCGAGCTGTTCAAGCCCTTTATCTATCACCGGCTGGAACAGACCGGGCACTGCACGACCATCAAGCAAGCCAAGGAAATGGTCGAAATGCAGGAGCCCATCGTTTGGGACATCCTGGAAGAGGTCATCAAGGACCATCCAGTACTGCTCAACCGCGCCCCTACGCTCCATCGTCTGGGTATCCAGGCCTTTGAGCCGGTGCTGGTAGAAGGCAAGGCAATCAAGATCCACCCTCTGGTCTGCACCGCGTTCAACGCAGACTTCGATGGCGATCAGATGGCCGTGCACATTCCGCTGTCGCCCGAAGCCCAGGTCGAAGCCAGCGTGCTGATGCTGGCCTCGCACAACATCCTGTCGCCTGCCTCTGGTCAGCCGATCACCGTGCCCACGCAGGACATGGTCCTCGGTCTCTATTACCTGACCAAGGCCAAGAAGGGTGGCAAGGGTGAAGGCCGTGTCTTCGCCAACACCGAAGAAGTGCTGATGGCGCTCGAAGCGAAGGAGGTCGAAACACTGACCCCGATCCGTCTGCGCTTCACCGGGCCGGTGCTGGACATGACCACCGCCTACGACGATCAGGACCTCACCCACACCGAGCCGGTGATGTACGACAAGCAGTACATCTCGACCACGGTCGGCCGCGCCATCCTGAACGATGCGCTCTCCGACGGCATGCCTTATGTCAACGGCCTGCTGAAGAAGAAGGGCATTGGCCAGCTGGTGAACTACTGCTACCTGAACCTGGGTCTGGAAGTGACGGTCAAGATGCTCGACCGCATCAAGGATCTTGGCTTCGCCTACGCCACCCGCAGCGGCTTGTCTGTCGGTCTGGATGACATGGTCATTCCCGACACCAAGTACACCGTGGTGCGCGATGCGGAAAAGAAGGTGATCGCCGTGCAGCAGCAGTACCTGGACGGCGCCATCACCAATGGCGAGCGTAACAACAAGGTGATCCAGATCTGGTCAGCGGTAACCGAGAAGGTTGCCGATGAGATGTTCGACAACATGAAGAACGCCGACAAGGAAGGGGCCATGAACCCGATTTACATCATGGCCGACTCCGGCGCTCGCGGTTCCAAACAGCAGATCCGTCAGCTCTCCGGCATGCGCGGCCTGATGGCCAAGCCTTCCGGCGAAATCATTGAAACGCCGATCACCGCTAACTTCCGTGAAGGTCTCACCGTGCTGCAGTACTTCATTTCCACCCACGGCGCTCGTAAGGGCCTCGCGGATACGGCATTGAAGACGGCAGACTCGGGTTACCTTACCCGCCGTCTCGTCGACGTGGCCCAGGACGTCATTGTCAGCGAGCAGAATTGCGGTACGGTCGAAGGCATCTACGTAGGTCCCATCGTCGAATCCGGCGAGATCATCGAGCCGCTGCGCGACCGCATTATCGGCCGCGTCTCGCTCGAGAAGATCAAGGACTTCGAAGGCCAGGTGATCGTCGATGTGAACCAGGAAATCACCGAGGAGTTTGCCAACGCGATCCAGGGTGCCGGTATCGAGAAGGTGAAAATCCGTTCGGTGTTGACCTGCGAATCCAAGCGCGGCGTCTGCATTCTGTGCTACGGACGCAACCTTGCTTCCGGCCGCATGGTGGAGTTGGGTGAAGCAGTCGGTGTGATCGCGGCCCAGTCGATTGGCGAGCCGGGAACACAGCTGACCATGCGTACCTTCCACATCGGCGGTACGGCTTCCCGTGTTTCCCAGCAGTCTTCACTCGAAGCCAAGAACCACGGTACGGTTCGCTTCCTCAACATGCTCACCGTGCGCGCCAAGTCGGGCGATCTGGTGGCCATGAACCGGTCGGGCGCCATCGCGGTTCTGGATGAACGCGGCCGTGAGAAGGAGCATTACCAGGTCGTCTACGGCGCCAAGCTCAAGGTCGAAGACGGCGCCCAGGTGCAGCTCGGCCAGGTACTGGTCGAGTGGGATCCTTACACCTTTGCCATCCTGACGGAAATCGGCGGAACCATTCAGTTCAAGGACCTGCAGGAAGGCATCACCCTGAATGAAGAAGTCGATGAAGTGACAGGCCTGTCGCGCCTCGTGGTTGCGGAAGCAGCCGATGAGAAGCGTCAGCCGGCCATCGTCATCAAGGGCGCCAAGGGCAACAAGCGTTATCTGATGCCCAGCCGTGCTCACCTCATGATTCAGGATGGCGACGAGGTCTTTCCTGGCGACGTACTGGCCAAGATCCCGCGTGAGACGACCCGTACCAAGGACATCACGGGTGGTCTGCCGCGCGTGGTCGAGCTGTTCGAAGCCCGCAAGCCGCGTGAAACCGCAATCATCAGCGAGATCGATGGTGTGGTGAAGTTCGGTGAAGTGGCCAAGGGTCAGCGCAAGATCTACGTGACCGCGGACAACGGCGAGGAGAAGGAATACTCGGTGCAGCGTGGTGTGCACGTGAACGTGCAGGAAGGCGAGCGTCTGAAGGCCGGCGAGCCTTTGATGGACGGTCCGCTGAACCCGCACGACATCCTGGCCGTACTTGGCGAGAAGGAGCTGCAAGGCTATCTCGTCAACGAAATCCAGGAAGTCTACCGCTTGCAGGGCGTGGCGATCTCAGATAAGCACATTGAGACCATCGTCCGCCAGATGCTGCGCTGGGTGAAGATCGAGGAAGTCGGCGACACGTCGTTCCTGCTGGAACAGCAGATCGACAAGTTCCGCTTCCGCGAAGAGAACGAGCGTGTGATTGCCAAGGGTGGCAGGCCGGCGATTGGCCGTCCGCTGCTGCTGGGCATCACCAAGGCCTCGCTCTCGACCGATTCCTTCATCTCCGCCGCCTCCTTCCAGGAGACCACGCGTGTTCTCACCGAAGCCAGCATCAACGGCTCGGTGGACAGCCTGCGCGGCCTCAAGGAGAACGTCATCGTCGGTCGCCTCATCCCGGCAGGAACGGGCATGGAGTACTACCGCAACATCCAGCTATCGCAGGAACTCGAAGAAGCCGCTGCCCGCGTGCAGCAAGAAGTAACGGCCGCCTTCGAGGAAGCCGAGCGCGAGTTGGAGCTGATGCGGCAGGAAGGCGAAGCCGAAGAAATGGCAGCCGAGTAACTCAGCATCATCAGACAAACCACAAAGGCCGCGAGCAATCGCGGCCTTTGTCTTGTGTGCGTTCGACGAAGAATCGAAGAATCTGAGAAGAAACGCCACATTTGCACGAGAACCAATGCAACTGTTACAGAGCGCCACTACATCGGAATTGACCAAACGAGTCCGTACAGTTCTTCTCTCGAAACCATGTTCCCTCTTTTGGGAAATATTCTATTTCCTAATCAAAGACATACAGCCGTTTCAGGACTCTTGATTGAGGATGTCCAGATAGTTTTCATAGAGGAACAGACGGTCTCTTCGTTTTCCGCTGGACTCCCGCAGGATTCCAGCTTTGCTCATGCGGGCCACCGCGGAGGAAGTGGTCGGGAAACTCACCTTCATTTCTCGCGCAGCGTTCTTGATCGAGAAAAGCGGGTTAGCCTGAGCATATTGATAGATCAATAGAGCAGAAGCAGCACCCCGTCCAAACAACTCGATCTTTTCCTTATCCTTACGGAAGAGTCTGTCGATGCTAACAGCCATCCGTGCCGCCTGATTCGCGGTATCCCGCACTCCCTGCAGGAAGAAGTCGAGCCATTCACTCCACCCTTCACTTCCTCGGGTTCCATTGAGGCGGTCGTAGTACAAACGGCGATGCTTCTTAAAGAAAAGGCTGAGGTAAAGGACAGGCTCTCGCAGCACCTCTTCGGCACAAAGCATAAAGGTGATGAGCAGTCTTCCGACCCTGCCGTTGCCGTCAAGAAACGGATGGATTGATTCAAACTGTGCATGGACAAGGCCAGCCCTTATAAGCAGGGGAAGGGATGGACCCTCTTGATGGATGAAGGTTTCAAGCTGTCCCATACAGTCCAGCACATACTCTGGTGGCGGAGGTACATACGCTGCATTACCGGGCCTGGTGCCCCCGATCCAATTCTGGCTTTTCCTGAACTCCCCTGGCTGGGCATGGCTGCCACGTCCCTTCGACAGTAGCACTTCGTGGATCTCCCGTATGAGGCGGAGGGAGAGAGGAAAGCCATCGCGCATCCGCTTGAGGCCGTGATGCAAGGCCGCCACATAGTTTGAGACTTCCTGCACATCGCCCAGCGGGACGCCGGGCGTCTCCGCGTTCTCATAGAGCAAAAGGTCTGAAAGGGAGGATTGCGTCCCTTCGATCTGAGAGGAAAGCACAGCCTCCTTGCGAACGTAGGAGTAGAGAAAGAGCTTGAGGTCCGGGAGAGCGGAGGTCATGCCGTCCAGCCGGCCGACAGCCTGGTTCGCCTCGGCGAGGACGGCCTGGAGCGAGGCGACATCGAGCGCCTTCGAACTAGGTGGTAGAGGTGGAGGAACAAAGGCCCGGACCCTCTCGCCAGAGAGGGTGGATGTCACATAGTGGCTGCGGTTACCGGGTTTTTCGCCTTTGGGCATGTTTTAATTAGGGCTCTCGCTATTAAAACATAAGGCTCGTTTCTTTCATAAGGGTGCCGGCTATCCCAAGTCAAGGATGAGACAAGCTGCCTCATATCAATTCGTTAACTCATGCTGCCGGTCGGAGAACTAGATCGCTAATTGAGATGTGCAAAGGTGCGTAATGCTGAACAAAGCCGTCTCTGGCCACCAACACCATTACACACCCCTCGGCGAGCCGGGAACCCAGCTGACCATGCGTACCTTCCATATCGGCGGTACGGCTTCCCGTGTTTCGCAGCAGTCCTCACTCGAAGCCAAGAACCACGGTACGGTTCGCTTCCTCAACATGCTCACCGTGCGCGCCAAGTCGGGCGATCTGGTGGCCATGAACCGGTCGGGCGCCATCGCAGTTCTGGATGAACGCGGCCGTGAGAAGGAGCATTACCAGGTCGTCTACGGCGCCAAGCTCAAGGTCGAAGACGGCGCTCAGGTGCAGCTCGGGCAGGTACTGGTCGAGTGGGATCCTTACACGTTTGCCATCCTGACCGAAATCGGCGGGACCATTCAGTTCAAGGACCTGCAGGAAGGCATCACCCTGAACGAAGAAGTGGATGAAGTGACAGGCCTGTCGCGCCTCGTGGTTGCGGAAGCAGCCGATGAGAAGCGTCAGCCGGCCATCGTCATCAAGGGCGCCAAGGGCAACAAGCGGTATCTGATGCCCAGCCGTGCTCACCTCATGATTCAGGATGGGGACGAGGTCTTTCCTGGCGACGTACTGGCCAAGATCCCGCGTGAGACGACCCGTACCAAGGACATCACGGGTGGTCTGCCGCGCGTGGTCGAGCTGTTCGAAGCCCGCAAGCCGCGTGAAACCGCAATCATCAGCGAGATCGATGGTGTGGTGAAGTTCGGTGAAGTGGCCAAGGGTCAGCGCAAGATCTACGTAACCGCGGACAACGGCGAGGAGAAAGAATACTCGGTGCAGCGTGGTGTTCACGTGAACGTGCAGGAAGGCGAGCGTCTGAAGGCCGGCGAGCCTTTGATGGACGGTCCGCTGAACCCGCACGACATCCTGGCCGTACTTGGCGAGAAAGAGCTGCAAGGCTATCTCGTCAACGAAATCCAGGAAGTCTACCGCTTGCAGGGCGTGGCGATCTCAGATAAGCACATTGAGACCATCGTCCGCCAGATGCTGCGCTGGGTGAAGATCGAGGAAGTGGGCGACACGACGTTCCTGCTGGAACAGCAGATCGACAAGTTCCGCTTCCGCGAAGAGAACGAGCGTGTGATTGCCAAGGGTGGCAGGCCGGCGATTGGCCGTCCGCTGCTGCTGGGCATCACCAAGGCCTCGCTCTCGACCGACTCCTTCATCTCCGCCGCCTCCTTCCAGGAGACCACGCGTGTTCTCACCGAAGCCAGCATCAACGGCTCGGTCGACAGCCTGCGCGGCCTCAAGGAAAACGTCATCGTCGGTCGCCTCATCCCGGCAGGAACGGGCATGGAGTACTACCGCAACATCCAGCTATCGCAGGAACTCGAAGAAGCCGCTGCCCGCGTGCAGCAAGAAGTAACGGCCGCCTTCGAGGAAGCCGAGCGCGAGTTGGAACTGATGCGGCAGGAAGGCGAAGCCGAAGAAATGGCAGCCGAGTAACTCGGCATCATCAAACGAACCACAAAGGCCGCGAGCAATCGCGGCCTTTTTTCCGTCGCAAGTTGTGTGACTACGATTGACCCACTCCACCAAACCCAAACCCCCTGGACGGGTCGCCCCATGTTTGCACCGGCAAAGCCGGGGCACTACATGAGTTGAACAAGCCGGGCCGAAGGCCCCTTCCGATGAGATTTCCTGATGACGCGGGGTTTCTTAGTGGAATTAGCTGGCACTTTCACGAACTCCCTTCCCCAAAACTCCCTTGAAAGGGTCAAGGACGTTAGACCTCGCTCAAATTTGCGGAACCGCCTTGGACCGCAAAAATTCTTCTGGCGGCAGGTTCCACTGGCGATACTTTGAAATTGGCAGTGGCCAGCGGGAAGCCGGCTTTTCGTTTTTGTAATTGAACTTCAGGCGGGGGATTCGGTCAGGGTCAGATACTTAAACGCGAGGCGCGTTTATCAGAGCAAATTACGTTGGGGCTTGTCTAGTATTAGGAAGGCTGTGTCAGTAAACTTGAATGGCTTTCCCCTTGCTATACCGGAACACCTGACGGAAATATCTATAACCAGGAGACGTTTCCATCGTTGACCGATTCTCACTGTAGTGCTGGCGTTCACCCCATACAATCCAAACCAATGACAGCTTCTGGGAAGACAACAAACGGTCGATGAGTTCCTGCCTCAGGAATAAATAACTTTCCGCATCAACCAGACCGCCAGTATCGAACGCGCTGCTAGACAACGCGCCGCTTTCGTCTCTCATATTCCAAGTTGGGAGATCAAGCCATAATTTAAATTCCTGAACGAATTCCTTCGCGGGGACGACACAACTCGCCCTCTCAAGAGTGGCGTCTGTCGAAAAGCTATTACGCCGAACCGGGGAATAAACGGGAATGCTCTTGTATACCTTGACTTTCTCAAAAGTGGGCTTGCTCTCGGCCTCAGCCGATTCGAGGACGCGAAACAAGTTCCATGGATCCTCGTGAGAAACTTTAACCTGTCGTTGACCGACAACAAAACTGAGAGTATGTAGCTCATTGTGCGCGACGGTGTCACACCAAGCAATTTCGCCTGCAAATGCTGTACGGTCCTCGTTCATGTTGGGAATCCCCCCGCCACCTTCTGGCGACATACGCCGAATCAAACGCCGAAACTCTGTTTCATCCTCCTTCAATAGCAGGAGGCATTCCACTCTCACAGTACCGATCCGTTCGGCAGCATCATCGTCCTGCCTGCAAGATGCGTCCAACATGATCCACTGCCCCAGAGCTTCCCCAAAAGCCGAATAAATGAGGTAACGTCCAAAGTTGGGACTCGGACCTTCTCGTACCCATTTGCCCACGTCAAGGAAACGATCGCCGAGAAGATCCTCCATGATGCGCGCAACGGGAGGGTCATCCGGGAAGCTTGGGTCGATATCGCTGTCCAATGATCGCCCGTCTTCACCTTCCCACGGATGCTTGAGCAAATCTAAGTCTTTACGGTAGCCGTATTGCTCGAAATATGCGATGCGCGCGTATTTCTTCCCGTATCGTTCTGTTGGCGGCCGCCGCCCTCAATCTCGATAACGTGACGCGGCGATGTTCTTATCGATCTCACCGAATGCCTGCAGCGAGTATCCTAATTGATAAATTCTCCAGACAATCGATCCCAAAACCTTTTTGTACCCCTCATGCTCGAAGTTGTAGGTTGATCTATCAGGTACGAGCGAACCGATCGTGTAATTCGCAAAGTCCATCCCCAGCGGCGAATTGCCGGAACGATACTGACCCTCATTAGGATCAACGATAACCGCCCACTGGCGAATCCCTCCATCTTTGAACGGTGGAATGACTCGTGGCAGCTCGTCAGCATTCAGGAGGTCTGGCGTATGGAGTCGGGCGAGGTCGATGATCCTGCGCGCATAGTCTCTCGACAATTCGTGCGTCGTCGAATAGGGCGCGTTGACGGCAAACATTCTAGTGAAGAGGGCCCTCGCGAACCTTGCCAGAAAGACTGTACGAAACTTCGGCCGTGCTGGCCGGCAGTGTAAAGCCATGCAGACACCGTAAGCTGCCGCCAACATCCTCTCCGGAACGTAGGGGTCGTTGATAGAAAGAGAGCGCACGACGAGAGTAAAAAATGTTTTTGGCCGTAAGCGGCCAAACCAATAGGACGCCCTCGTGGCACGATCACGCAGCTCACGCACAGTGCTCGTCAGAAGCCACATAACCCATCGGGCCCGCTGGTGTTCAACTTCCGAGCCACGGTCCGGATTCGTCCGCCACCGCCGCTCGAGCCGCGATACGTCCATCAGCAGGTTCTTCCCATTGCTACGAATCCACTCGGTCCAACGCGAATCTCGCTCTGCGATACTCATAGACGAGAGAACTGAGTCGAGAAATTGAGAATTGAGCGGATAGCCTTCGGTACCCCGCGTTTGTTTCAAACGCCCGAAAAGCCAGGTGGCACCCGGGCCCTCGACAAGAAGACTGCGAATCTCATGGACCGTAGCCCCGTCTAAGTAGGCACCTTCAAGATAGGCTGCGCCGTAAAGCGCACGCGTACGCAGCTCAGAATCAAAGAACATCCACAGTTGTTGTCGCGGCTTGCGGCGCGGGAACAGGCCGATTAGACCCGAAAGAATATCGTCTCCCAGAGGATGCCGGTCGGGGCCAGTCTGCTCGAGAGCTGCCTGTGTGGATGCGGACTTTGCCCACCCTTCAAACGCGAGCCCTCCCTGATCTGCCAAAATTGCGTTGGCGCACAGGTAGCCCCCCAAGGCATCGGAGGCAGCCGTCACCCGTTGCCCTGATTGGGAATTTCCGGGATCTCTTAACAAAACTCCCTCTTGTTCAAGAGCGCGTACGATGCTTTGATCCCACGGACGTGTATCGTCGTTCAGCCGTTTCCTCAGGGCGTCGAAGTCGAGGGTGCGATCCTTCTCTGCCCAAAGGGCGGCGCCAACTTCATAGAGCGCGGCGGCGATGTCGTGCTGGAAGTAACGCCGGGTACGCGGCGCAAGTTGGGCGATGCGCTCCGATACCTGTACCAGATAGCGTTCAAACAGGGCAGTGAGCGACCCCGGCATATTCTCGACGCCGACGTCCTTGTCTCGCTTCGAATTCGCGACTTCGCAAAACAGAAACAGCGTCAGTGGATGGGTAAGGAACTCAATCGGGAACTCAAAATCAGTCGTGTTGATCCGATAGTGGCGAAAATATCGCCGGATTGCCTCAAGGGCGTCCGCGCCAAAATCCGAGAACGAGAATGTTACGGCGTCAGATGGGAGAGCTTCGTCCTTAAATGCAGGACGGAGTGTACCCACGAGCAGGACATAGGGGTAGTCTTCAAGAAACTGGTCTGCAATCGACAGCTGATCTTTCCAATCCCGCGGGTCTTCTGCCTCGTTAAGCCCATCGATCACGATTGGGAGTCGTTTCTTGGAGCGCTGTCCCGCTGCGTCGACAGCGGCTATCAGGGCCTCGAAGCTGGCGACTGGAATGCCTTGGATGACCACCCTTTTGGCAAGTTCATCCAAGGTTGCGCCCGCTTGCAGATCCTTGCCGCGGAGCAAAATGCCGGCGGGCCGGATCGAAGTGGCCACGGTGAGCTGGGCGGATAGTTGAGTTTTCCCGGAACCAGCCTCGGCGAGAATGAAGACGGATCGCTGACGTGGCAGCATCGTGAGTTGGCTAAGAAGAACTTGTGCTCGCTGAATGTCAGCTAACCCGTTCGTTACGGATAAAGCCGTTGGATGCTGACGAGCGCGCAATCGCCCCGGCAAAGGAGAGAATGCCTTGACTTGCGCGGCGGACTTGGCGGCATCTCCCTGTCGCAGAGCGTCGAAGTCGCCCTCTTCGAGCGCTGCAAAGGAGGCCTTCAGCGACGAACTGACATAGCGGGCGAGTTGAACGACTTCGGCGACTGAATCTGACAACGGTTCTTCGAGACTGCCCCGATCAGATTGAATTCTATCGGCATCGACTGCGAGTTGCTCGGCAGTCTTCTCGAGAACATTCCAACTTCCGGACTCTCCAAGCAGGCGTCGTATCTCCCTCTCCGCTTCCACACTTTGATGTAAGTCCTGCTTCCACCGCTGTCGCATAGGAGCGATTGCATGCTGGTGGAGAGCATCAAGTGCATCCGGCGTTAGAACCAACTCGCCGAAGTAGGTACCGCGAAAGATAGCCGCTTCGCCGCTGAGATGGGCCTCCACCTCGTCGGCCGTCCACAGATGCAATGTGAGATTCGTTGTCAGCGCGTAAAACCAGTTCTGGTCTTCCTTCGTCAGGGTTCGGCGTGTCCAGAGCACCCAATCGGTCAGGTCTGGAAGAACCTTTTCCGAGAGCGTGACCGCATCTTCGATCTTCTTCTTTCGGGCCGCTCCCAACGGCTTCGCGGCCGGAAGGTCGTACCAGCGGCACTGCCAGCCAAACCATCGGCCCGACTTGCCGAGAGAGCAATCGGAGGTAAGCCGCAAGTGAAACTCTACTCCAGGCTGGTTCGCTAATGCCGCAAAGATCCCAAACCTCGCATAATGCCGCCGGACCAGCGCACGGCACAGCATCTCAAAGTTGGCATCTGCGCTTCCAGGCAAGAGCGCGAAAGCGTCCCAATTTAAAGCAGGCATGAGATCTCCAGGGCCATGGCATTATTCCTGCGAACTATCCCCGCCTTCTGGATAATCGTGAGCAGAGTAGACTTCTACCCGAGCACCCTTCCGTATGAGAACCTTCAAGACCGCAGAAACATCGATCTCATCGGTCCTTACCACTATGCTGCTCCCTTCCACGTCGACATCGAAGTGGTAGTTGAACTGTTGCAGCTCCGATGGCGCAAGAGTGTAGAGACTGGCACCCGACAATAACTTGCTCATTGCTTCGCTGAACCGATCCGTTTCGCCCTGCGAATCTATGATGCCGCCCTGTTCGTCGGTTCTCGCCTGCTCCATCAGCTTCTGGAGCAAGTCGTTAGCCCTCTTTGCATCCTGGGTACTTTCAAACTTTCCAATCATCACCAGATTGGCCGAATGCTCCGAGCCGTAGTTCAGCCATACCTTCATCGTGGCTCCTCCTCGCAAGGTTCCGTAACTCCTCCAAAGCCTCCATTAAACCGCGTTCACCGATCCGGATTCCACAATGATCGAAAGAAGATCGCATGAGCACGCCAGAAGCGCTGATATGCGCATAGGCGTCGAATTCGTCCTCCTTGAAGAAGGGATCGCAAACGGGCAGCCCCTCGACCGCGTGGTCACTGACACGAAGGGGCAGTGACCCTCGGTATTGCCTGACCCATTGGCGGAAAGAATCCATCGTCTGCCGGTCAATGCCGGAGCCGTTTTGTGAAGGCCTTTCAGGAAGAAGGAGGAATTCCGAGGCACCGGCTTCGGAGGCAACGCCAGCCGCCCGATCCAGATCTGGGAAAGTCTTGGCATTCACAACGTAATTAATACCCGAAACGCGACAGGGTCCTCACAATTTTCAATTTTCTTCGCAGTGAATCGAAGGATCTGCCGCGAAGCCTTTCATAGGTGGCCCCTACGCCGTCCATACTGACTCGAATAAAGTGGACGTTCCCTGCAAGTCCTGTAGCGAGCTTCTCGGTCAAGCGATGCGCGTGAGTCGTCAGACTAATAGCTAATCCGGTCTTCTGTGCGCCGTACTTGCACACCGCCTCTAACTCAGGATGTAATGTCGGTTCTCCGCCCCCGAATCCGACCCCCAGACAGCCCAGCCCGTCTAGCTCTTGCATCCAGGCAATCAATCGCTCTGAACCCAGCCTTGCAGTGTGTTTTGGTGCAAAGCAATACGGGCATGCCAAGTCGCACGCGTTGGTAAGAGCAATTGAGACGTTCCGTGGGGCAACCGCCCAGAGGTCGGGTGCCGGTGAGACCTCGTCGAGGAGAATGTTGAGCCCGGTATTCTCAAACAGGTGGATGCCCGACGGTCTCCGGCGGATCTTCATGATCACAACACCTTACTGATCTACCAAAGATGAGTGTACAGAAGGCAATTCGGATGCAGTGGAACAAGTTTATCTCATTCTTGATCCAGTACTTGCAGCTGGGGGATCCGCAACGGGGATCCGCGACAGACGAAATAACCACCAAACTCTAGGGCGTTTCGTGGACAGGCGTTTCGTGGACAGAGTTTCGTGGACATCCATGATAGGTAATGGTCAAGGGGAAACGGAGATTCCCGTTGACCCGGCGAAACAGGTTCCCCGAGCGAGCAAAGGTTTCTGGTTTTTGACTGTCCTCGACCGCTTATCAGGACCAACGCTTTGCCAGCGTGGCCAGACATCCATTTGCGGGAACAACGCCGAGCAGACGCCGTCCACGAAGATTGAGTTAGAGTAAACCGGCCGGCCTCGAAACAGACGGTGAGATGTATTGGGAGCCGAAGCCCCCGTGCACAGCCACAAAATACGCGAGGACCGGCCGGTGGATCGCTGACAGATTGAACATAAGAACTTTGGTAGCCTGAGTGGGTCGAGGAAACGGAAGCAGGCTCTGCTGGAGAGCACCCTGCCAGGGATACTCGACCCGACTCATCCAACCGATGCGTCACCAGGGGGATTCTCTTTGGAGGATTCCCCTTTGTGTTGACCAGCTGGGAGTGACCATCGGGCGATAGTCGGCATGCCTGAGAAAACTCCAGCAGCCCCGAACCGGCCGTTTCTTTTCCCTTAAGCGGCTGACGCCAGAGCTGCAGACTGTTTTCTTTTTCCCGGCTTTGCTTTTGGCCGCGGAGGCGGAGTGCGCACCTGAAAGGGCTGGCCGTTCTTGTCCACTGCCAACAGGTAAGCCACCAGCTTGCGCGCCACTTGTAAGGTCGCACGATTGGCGTGGCCGCGCTCTCGTTGCTGAGCATGCAGTGCTGCCAGTTGTGGATTCCAGCGCGGCGCCAGTTTGGCGGCTTCGATCAGCGCCGTCTGCAGCCAGGCATTGCGCTGCTTGGAAATTGGACCTCGTTGCTGTTTGCCGGCAGAGGATCGAAACGCCGCCGTCAAGCCACAGTAACTGACCGCATCGGCTACAGAGGAGAAGCGGTGTGGATCGGCGACTTCCAATGCCCATGTCAGTGCCGTGATGGGACCGACTCCGTCGATGCTCATCAATCGCTCGAGCCGCTGCTCCAGGACGGGATCGCAAAGCAGTCTCTTGATCAACTGTTTCTGCGTAGACTCGAACATCTCCATAGAGCCGCGACTCATACGTAGGAGATCTTTGACCGATTCCGGTACTTCCCGCAGGCTCTTCATCAGGTCGGCGAAGTACTTCTTCCGATGCAGTCGCTCTCTGTCGAACGGAGCGCCGCTTTCCATCAGCAGACCCGCCATCCTGTTCTGCATACGCACCGATTGCCGCACGACCAGGTTTCGATAACGCAGCAGACGTCGCAGATCGCGCAAATGCGGCGGCAGTACGTAGCAGGCAGGCAGCAGATTGCACCGCAGCAGGTCGGCAATGGTACGCGCATCGAGACAATCGCTCTTCTTCTTGCCCGCGGTGATGGCCTTCATCTTGGCCGGATGGCCCATCGACAATTGCTGGGCGTACGGCTTCAAGGTGTCGTAGATCCAGGCACTGAAGAGCGTGGCTTCCATCGCTCCTTCCCAGGCTACTTGGCGCCGCTTCGCCCAGCGCCGCAACTCCATACGCTGCGCCTGCAGTGTGCCTTCTTCCACAATCTGGCCGTCTGCGGTCTTTACGCAATAAGCAATGGTTTTCTTGTGAACGTCCAATCCGATATAGTGAATAGCATTCATGGGGTTCTCCTGTTCGAGATTTCTGAATCGGCTGCTGCGAACAGTCGATTTCAGCAGTGTAATCTCGGGGAGAACCCTTTCTCATGTCGCCTCTCTGATTGCCTATACATTCAAACAGACGGACCTGACACTTTTGGAGTTTCGTGGACATCCATGATAGGTAATCGTCAAGGGAAACGGAGATTCCCGTTGACCCGGCGAAACAGGTTCCCCGAGCGAGCAAAGGTTTCTGGTTTTTGACTGTCCTCGATCGCTTATCAGGACCAACGCTTTGCCAGCGTGGCCAGACATCCATTTGCGGGAACAACGCCGAGCAACGCCGTCCACGAAGATTGAGTTAGAGTAAACCGGCCGGCCTCAAAACAGACGGTGAGATGTATTGGGAGCCGAAGCCCCCGTGCACAGCCACAAAATACGCGAGGACCGGCCGGTGGATCGCTGACAGATTGAACATAAGAACTTTGGTAGCCTGAGTGGGTCGAGGAAACGGAAGCAGGCTCTGCTGGAGAGCACCCTGCCAGGGATACTCGACCCGACTCATCCAACCGATGCGTCACCAGGGGGATTCTCTTTGGAGGATTCCCCTTTGTGTTGACCAGCTGGGAGTGACCATCGGGCGATAGATCGGCATGCCTGAGAAAACTCCAGCAGCCCCGAACCGGCCGTTTCTTTTCCCTTAAGCGGCTGACGCCAGAGCTGCAGACTGTTTTCTTTTTCCCGGCTTTGCTTTTGGCCGCGGAGGCGGAGTGCGCACCTGAAAGGGCTGGCCGTTCTTGTCCACTGCCAACAGGTAAGCCACCAGCTTGCGCGCCACTTGTAAGGTCGCACGATTGGCGTGGCCGCGCTCTCGTTGCTGAGCATGCAGTGCTGCCAGTTGTGGATTCCAGCGCGGCGCCAGTTTGGCGGCTTCGATCAGCGCCGTCTGCAGCCAGGCATTGCGCTGCTTGGAAATTGGACCTCGTTGCTGTTTGCCGGCAGAGGATCGAAACGCCGCCGTCAAGCCACAGTAACTGACCGCATCGGCTACAGAGGAGAAGCGGTGTGGATCGGCGACTTCCAATGCCCATGTCAGTGCCGTGATGGGACCGACTCCGTCGATGCTCATCAATCGCTCGAGCCGCTGCTCCAGGACGGGATCGCAAAGCAGTCTCTTGATCAACTGTTTCTGCGTAGACTCGAACATCTCCATAGAGCCGCGACTCATACGTAGGAGATCTTTGACCGATTCCGGTACTTCCCGCAGGCTCTTCATCAGGTCGGCGAAGTACTTCTTCCGATGCAGTCGCTCTCTGTCGAACGGAGCGCCGCTTTCCATCAGCAGACCCGCCATCCTGTTCTGCATACGCACCGATTGCCGCACGACCAGGTTTCGATAACGCAGCAGACGTCGCAGATCGCGCAAATGCGGCGGCAGTACGTAGCAGGCAGGCAGCAGATTGCACCGCAGCAGGTCGGCAATGGTACGCGCATCGAGACAATCGCTCTTCTTCTTGCCCGCGGTGATGGCCTTCATCTTGGCCGGATGGCCCATCGACAATTGCTGGGCGTACGGCTTCAAGGTGTCGTAGATCCAGGCACTGAAGAGCGTGGCTTCCATCGCTCCTTCCCAGGCTACTTGGCGCCGCTTCGCCCAGCGCCGTAACTCCATACGCTGCGCCTGCAGTGTGCCTTCTTCCACAATCTGGCCGTCTGCGGTCTTTACGCAATAAGCAATGGTTTTCTTGTGAACGTCCAATCCGATATAGTGAATAGCATTCATGGGGTTCTCCTGTTCGAGATTTCTGAATCGGCTGCTGCGAACAGTCGATTTCAGCAGTGTAATCTCGGGGAGAACCCTTTCTCATGTCGCCTCTCTGATTGCCTATACATTCAAACAGACGGACCTGAGTTTCGTGGACAAAAAGTTTATGCGTCAAAAGTTTATGCGTCAAAGTTTATGCGTCACAAAGTTTATGCGTCAGACGGAACTGGTACCTCCGAGACGCGTGGGGGGACGAAAAGTATCCGATGAATTAAGCGCGCCAGTTACGCCGCCAGAGGAACCAGACCAGACTTCACGATCATCTTGTCATGCGTCAGAAGGCGAATGCCCTCAACAATCGCGGTTGCTCCGATGATTCTGTCCTGCGGATCCTTGGGGAAGGATTTTGGGAACTGAACAGAACGAACCGCTATCTCTGCGGTGATAGGGAGAACCTGCACATAGGAAGCACATTTCTTCACAAAGGAATCGACGCTCACATCGATATCGATTCGCTTGTTCACTGCCAGCCATGCAATTTCCCAAAGGCTGATCGCAGAAAGAGCAAGCGGCCCAGACTTGCGGGCCGCCAGGATTGCCTTCTTTGCTTTTGGTGAAAGGTTTTCAGGAGCGATCAGAAGCCAGACGAGGATGTGAGTATCAAGAAGGATCATTCCGCTTCCCAATCGCTGGCCGGAACCGTGTTCTCAATATCGCCCTTAATTCTGGCGATGCCTGCCAAGGCCCCGAAGATCTCATCCTCGCCTTCGTTTGCAGGAACCAGTTTCACCACAGGTTTACCATGCTTGGTAATCACGACCGGGCGGCCACTTTGCGATACCTGATCCATCACAGCGAGACATTGAGCTTTGAACTGCGCGGCGGCCATTTTTTGCATGACAATGCCCCTATCAATATGACCAGAATAATATGACCTCTTTTCCGCTGTCAAGTTTACGTGACAGCGGGTATTGAAGGGACAATATCTGGATGTGGCAGGGTCGAGAATTCCGCCGGGAGTGCCAAGAATCCTGACGCAAACCCAGCGGCAATGCCCGCTATCACGCCTCTAAGAATGAGAAAGCCAGGCATCAGCTCTTCATCGTCTTGTTACCGAGCAACATCGAATTGATAACGGCCAGATGGGGCGTCAGGGACATCCCCGGTTCTTACGAGACCTGCGCGACTTACAAGGAACTCTGCGAATATCCAGCATGCCCCTATCGCAGGCAGGTTGTACACAGCGGCTCCCCATGTTGGCTGATCGTGCAGGCGGATGAAAATAGGAGGCATTTCCACAAGACCATCAAACAGCAACAGCATCAAGGCAAGCAGCCTGAGTGCCAGAACATCCCTGATTCCTGAGCAAATTGCCAAGCCCGCGAGAAGGAAGGCGACTCCGGTCAGCCCCGCCCAAAAATATCCAAACCCCATCCAATGCGGAACGATGGTCGCGAATACGCGAAGGCCGATCAGGTGAAATAAGCCGAAGAGGATCGGAGGCAATCCCAGATTTATTCCTCAGACGGGACTGGTACTTTGGGAAAATAGGAGGTTGCCAGAGTTTCGTGGACATACGGGACTGGAACTTCGAATTGCAGCGAGATCGCAAAAGCACCAGCTCCATCTGACCACAAAAACTCCTGACCCCAAAGCTCCATCATAGCGCTCGAAAATAGCAGCGCTGCGGGACAATTGCAAGGTCACGATTAGAGCCAGCGCGGCAATTGCGCATGTCATCCTTTTTTCCCCTTCGGGGAGAGGTGAAGTTCATGGAGGTCATACCCGACACGCGGCAGCTGAAAATCGCGTTCCAGCGCTATATGTCCGAGATCTCGCGCTTGCCGTATCCCGGCGCATTCCAATTCATCCACGATAACTTCTGCGAAATTGTGGCCCACGATTTTATTGTCAAGCACAAGCCCTTCCTGAACCCTTATGAGGTTGCAATGATCGCCAATCATATTGCCCTGTTTGGGAAAACCAAGAGCAGAAGCAAGCCAGTCTTCAATTTCACCCCGGCATTGAACGGCCTGAAGAAATTATGGTCTTTAACAGACAACGCCAGCGCCTATAGCGACAATCCAGACTATGAGGCTAGTTTTGCCTTGCGCTGGGTCTATCAGCAGATTCCATATCATTTGCATCCGCTACGGGTACTCCGGGTCTGTTCCCTCATGTCAAATCTTGTGACTGCTCCTGACGTCTCCGCCTGCATCGAGAAGCACATCGGTATTCCCGCAGCCGACTTCATGACCACGAGCATGATCTTATTCGAGACTTTCTCAAGCGAATGCATACGAACAGATTCCGTTCTTCTGGGCCGTGCCGATAAAGCGAATATCAGGGCGACCCTGGCGCAACTCTCTGCGAACAGGCCAAAGCGTCTCGCCTTCCATCGTAGGGAGTTACAGCGAGACAACCTGACTGAAACGCTCTACGAGATCAATAGCCTTTTACGGTTTCCTCTGATCAAGGATGAATATAAGTATTTTGCTCCATATCCGGAACTGATTGGTTACGCAAGCACGCGCGGACTCTTCTTCCGCCTCTCAAAGGAAGCGGGCAGTGATTTTCGGGAACCGTTTGCGCGCGCCCTTGAGAATGAGACGACGCGCTTGCTCAGGTCGGTCCTTCCAGATGCAGAAATCCTTACGGAGAAGGACGATCGGAGCCTGGGGTGGAAGGGCAAGACTAACGACGTCACGCTGATTTTCGGCGAAAATGCGCTTCTCATCGAGTGTAAGCTATCGGGCCTTTTCGTCGAAGCAAAGCTCACTGCCGCTCCTGAAGCCATTATTGCAGATGTCAAAAAGCAGATTGCGGATGGCGATGAGCGTAGAGGGCTCTTCCAACTGCACGACAAAATCGAGGCGATCCGATCTGCAAAACTGCCACCGAAGCTTATGGCAAAATACGCCGGAGTGAAATCGTTTTTCCCAGTGTTGCTGTTGTTCGATGCTATCGAGCACGCCAATAACCCTCTGATGATTGGCAACATCATTAGAGACGCGCTGAGCGCATATGGCGTCCAGGACTTTCGTTATCAGATATGGCATCTTGAGGAACTGTCCTGGTTGGCTGAATTCGGTGGCGCATCACTTCTGGACTGGACTCAGGAGAAATTTTCGCCTCAAAACAGTGACTTCAGTCTCAACACATTCATCGCAAGGAAGGCTGGCTTGACGCTCCTCACTCCCCCGATGTATATGCCGATTGATAGCAGAGCCTTTGCGATACTGAAGCGCATCAGCGACATGGAAAGCGAGACATGAACGCCCCCGGCAGGTAACCCGGGGACGGGAAGATGTGGGAGAGATGGGGGGACACGATACCTATCCCCAGGTCCATCGCAGAGGTTTCGTTCGGTCTGTCCCCCCAACTCCACCTAATGTCGGCTGAGCAAGCGTTCAGTAGGATTGAACTACCAAATCCTTCAAGCGGGTTTTTTCTCACCCGACAGGGTTCGCCAGCGGCCTTCATAGGGAGTTTCTCCAGCGCCATGTCGACATTATCTAGACCGCGAACTGCGATGTATAGCCCTCCCAGAACCGCCAACGCTTCCTTCGTGCGATTGCTGCGAGTTTGAGCATCCAGCAATGCGCTGCCAATGGCGATGTGCCCAAACCCAACCTCCGCAACGCCATAGATTAGCCGCCGCCGACCACGCAGCCCGTATGTCTCTAGGTCCTTGCGACACTCCTGTCCCCCGAGACTTCCGTCAGGTTTTGTTACCAGGGTTTTTCGAGAGCATTGCGAAGAACGCACAATGCCAGCATAATCTTGGGATCGAGAGAGAGAAAGAGAAGCGTTGAAGTGCGCGAGATCAGCGAAGATATCTCGGCTGTGGAAACGATCATCCTGGTCCACGGCACCTTTTCTAATACGCCCCTTGACTCCGGTAGAACCCAATGGTGGCGGCCTGGGAGTACCTTCTGCTCCGCGCTTTGTCATGCTTTGCAAGAGCGTGGCGTTGCAGCCGCACCTTGGAAGCACCTTGAATTCACAAGAGTCGGAAATTTCCGACCGATTCAGGAAATCAGCTTTATGGGAGTACGGGTTACCGGGCCGTCGCTTGAAACTGGGGTGTTCTCCTGGACGGGGGCCAACTCCGAACTGGAACGAAGGAAAGCTGCAGAAGAGCTCGGGAGGTACATCGCTTCTCTTGAGGAAGATCAACAGGTTAAACGCTGGCATCTGATTGCCCATAGCCACGGAGGTAACGTTGCACGCCGTGCCATCAGAGACCTTAGAATTCCACTCCGCAAGCAGGGTCAATGCGTCCTTTTAGGTACCCCCCTTTTTTCGTTCAAGGACGAAGGAAAAGTCCGAAACTTTCTCCTACGAATTAACGTTCCTGCAGCGGTCACTCTGCTGGCTGCAACATGGTTCGTCGCACTCTTTATCTTCACGGCTTTGATGTCCAACATCAGCCTACAATCATGGGTACGGCCGGGCCTAATGGGTCTTAGCGTAGTAGCTACGCTGATCATCATCCTGAATCGATATTATGAGCGTACATGGAGTCCGATTAGGCACGTGCGTGCGGTGAATCTTATCTTCTCGAGCGACGAAGCAATAGGGCTCCTTCGCAAGTGTGGGCGAGTCGTAACGGACACCCACATACTACTACATCAAATCTTCGCGGGCGCAGAGGATCACCTGGGCGCAAAAGAGCGGGCGTTATCGGCAGCCGCGAAGTTTCCGGTCATCGGTAGCCTCATGGAGCTACTCGGGATAATTTGTCTGCTATTCGGCTTTCGGCCGTATAGGCCGGCGTTCCGAATGTTCTTTAGTTCCCGGTTTCAGCCCTTAAAACAAAGCTTTGCCTTTTTAACTAATGAAGATTTCAGTGATGTGGGATCGGATCTTCCTCCCGGCTATACCGCTATAGCCGTTATGCTCGCACCACTCCTTGCCAGGATTCCATACGTGCTCATTGTGCTTCCTCTCGATATTTTAATCGGATTAGTTGATTGGCTATTCCAAGTCGGCGCGCGGCTCTCTATCTGGCTCGGCTTACGGATGGCAGCGAAGACGGCATTTGGGATCGATATTTTAGGAAGTGCTTTTCAGTATGAGGCCGTAGCGCAGGCTGGAGACGGAATCTCCCAAATAGAGCTAGCGCCGGCTTTAGAAGATCTGGCCATCGATAGGATGGCCCATCGCGATCGAACACGAAGGAACCTTGCCGAGATTTTGAGAACCGACGACGTTGGTGCTCTTACGCAGGCGGTGAAGCGTTCTCTGATCGACACGGATCTCCTCCACGCACAGTACTATCAGGATCAAGGTGTCATTAATTCTATAGCGGACCTCATCAAATCGTTTCCGAGCGAACCCGATTCTCCGAGCGAACCCGACTACGCACGGATTCGAGAGCTACTTTCGCTATTGACGCCTGCCGAAATCTCTGATCGCCCTGATGACCAACCTTAGCGAGACTAAAGACGACTGTAGACAGTGCCACCTATTAATCGCCCTTCAACTTAGCCTAGAAGGCGAACGAGGGGTTAAACTAAGCGGCTAACATGCGTATTTAATTCAATGATTTTTACGTTTCTTTCACGACCGATTCAGGTGAAGAAAAATGCGCGTAGCGATGAAAAGGCTTTTATTTTGTTTGATGCTCATCACTATCGGCACATTCCCGGTTTCGTGTGCTCACGAATTGGATTTGTGACGATGAGGGACAGACGAAAAATACCCCATTCTCTTGGAGTTCGTCTTCGTTTTAAATATGAGGTCACGTTTTATCCCTTCAGCGTCAAGCCCGTCTCCGAATAGGGTCGGTTTCGGCAATGGTCCCCGTGTTTCCCTAATCTCCTTGAGAAACCCAGGCTGTTAGCGCAAAATAACGGCATGGATCAGCATTTTGTTATCGAAAAGCTGCGCCACCACGAGCCGGAAAGGGAACCGGGGGACGGGAACCGGGGGACAGACGAAAAGTACCCCAATGAACGGGCACGCTGCATAGCAGTGTGGCCCTTTTTTACTGGGTTACGTTTCGTCCCTAGGTCCTCCCTTCAGCGAGATTTTGCCCTATCCCCACGTCTTTTAAATTCTCGAATGGTTTCGAGACCGTGATCAACGACGGCGCGACGGCTTCCGCAAGATGCAGATCCACTACCTAGTGCCTTCGAGTACCCGGTTTATGGATGTCACAACCGACAGTGCGTGTTGAAGCGCCTCCAATTATCTCCTGCCCCGACTGCGTGGTTCCTGTAAGGAACAATGCTTTGTCCAAGACGCATCGCAATTCAATCGCACTTAGATTGAATACAAGTAGAAGGTTTGGAGATCTGACGTCCGAGCTATTCTCATCGTCAAATTGTTCCCAATCCGCCTTTTCGTCATGTCCAAAATCGGTTCCAACTGTCGGAGCGACTAATCGTGAGGATACAGGGCTCGCTCCTCCTGGACCAAGTCGCAGGGAGGATACATTGATCGTACTTGCCTCAAAGTGATGGGAGCTCAAGACGAGAACGCCAATTTCCCCGGCCGGATTATTCGGGTCTAGAGGGCCGCACTGGTTTTGACCGTCTGATGTGCGTAGCCGTATTCTGACTGAAATTTCATTAGGTGATGAAGGGCCGACACTCATGCCCGTTACCAACGTTTGTAGTTGTGGTGTTTCGAAATCCCATCCGGGACAATTTGGTTGGGGTTCGTCATCCGCGTCCGTGGCTACGGTTGTGGGAACTTGGGTAAAGCCCTCGGCATAGTACTGCAGGATTCCGGGGCGTTGGCTACTTTGAAAGCCAAATCCGTCCAACCGTTTTCCGGGTTGGATCGCATAGTCGGGAGTTGGGAGGTCACTGCCTCCTACCTGAGATGCATCGGCAGAGTTCGTCGAAATTGTGGCCCATCTCAGATTAGGCGTTACTTGAGGCCGATTCACATAACGATTTTGCCAATTATCCGACGAGGTCACGTTCGAAGGTTGTTGGCTCAGTAAGAAGGTGAAATAGTAGATGGGGAGCAAAGAGTCCTTCCCGCTACTCACAATGTAATCGTACTTATAAACTGCGGCTCCAGAGTCGAAGGAGACACCGGCTGTGATAGTGGGATCAATGCTCGTAGGCGCAGGCGGGCAGGTCTGAGCAAAGGTTGATGCATCCGGTAGGGCATAGATCGCACATGCGAAGAGAAATATCTGACCTATTTTCACGCGATCCTCCTCATTGAGCAAGGCTTGCATGCCAGTGGTTTGTGCTCGGGTTCGATGGGGACTCTGGGACATAATAGAACCCTAAGCCCGCGTCAGTTGCGGCGAGTAACATCGCATTTCTCTCTAAGCCAGTCGTGAGAGACAACGAGATGTCAAGATTCAAGCCGTTTCGGTGCCCGCAATGTGGCTGAGTCCAGTTAAGAAATTTGTAGTCGAAAACACCCCCAGACGGTAATGATGCAGCCTCGGACCGCAAAGGTTCCGGGTCGTCGTCTCCCACCACATGGGTGAGTTCGGGATAGTACGATGCAAAGTCACTAACTGCTTTCTGCATTGGAGCTGTCCCGTAGGTTCCCTGAGGATGACTCGCAATGGAAAATGCGATCCCGCTGAGTTGCGTAAAAGGAGATCCGGGCCAGCCTATATCTATGGGTACTGTGACCGGTGCAGGCGTACTCCCATCTGGCGCAGTGCCGCTCACAGTGAGATTGACTGTACCCGATGCTTCATCTGGCGTATACGTCGCGGTAAAGGGGGATGGACCTGAGGCTGTGCTAAGAGTTCCAACAGGACGACCCAAATGAGGGTGACCACCGGAATACGGCACCTCAGCCAGCGTAAATCTAAGTGTGCCACCCGCGACCTGTACATGGGTCTTTGAATTTATGAAGGCAGCTTGGAGCGGTATAGGACTGGAGGAGTTCGGCAAACTTCCACATGCGTCTACGGAGGGAACCGCCGAAAAAGGAGCGCCCGGTGCCACAATCGAATAAGACCCACAAGGTGTCGGGTGAGACTTCGTGCCCGCGGCTAGTGGCGTAGACAAGCACCAAGACCCGGTGGGGTATTTGCCGGGTTCGTCAACGTTCCCTCCTCCGGAGGCAGTGCTAAACCCGACTTGGGAGTCGATCCCAGGATAGTAGAACGAATAGACATAAAACGAGGCGTTCTCGGCATAGAAGTTCCACTGAATAATGTTCCCGTTAGCATCTGTATTGACTGCAAAGCCCATCTCCGTCGCCCCGACGTTGGTTACGGTTTCGACACCATTCGAGAATGTAAAAGACGTTGGAGTGAATGTTCCAGATCCATCAAGCGTACCGACGGGCAGGTTGATGTTTGGTGCGAGGGCTTGAGGCACCGTGAAGGAACCCGTTATGAAGCACGACCCAGGGCAGCCGCTTATGGGCACACTTGTAAAGCTGTAGGTGAAACCTGAAGCCTGTACTTGGCTAGGCGAAACTATAGCGCCAAACAGTAGGCTCCAGAAGATAGCGAAATATGCGAAGCGAGTGATTCGGCAGTACATAAAAGTCTGCGCAGGACTTTACTCGACTGACTGTTTGAAGTCAAATGGGAGATAGAGTGGGAGATAGAGGGACAGTATACCTATTGCAGCAATTCTGGGGTGCTAACCTAGCGTGTCCCCTCATCTCCAAGGAATTCCCGTCCGGCCCGGAGCAGGCCATCAGGAACCCAAGCAGCGTAGAATGCTTTAGTTACCCTCAACAGCGTGACGGTCGCTGCGCCAAGGAGGCACCCCGATGGCCACCAAGAAGAAAGCTGTGGAGTCCGCGGAGAAGAAGCCCGCAAAGGCAAAAGGCAAGTGGCTGTTTCCACGTGCGACGCTGGAACAGGCTCTCAATGTCCCAATGGCGTTCAAAGAATACCACGGTGGAAACCCATGGGGAACCGACGAAGTCCGCAAGGCCGTTGGCACCGTTGGCAGCGGCAACGCATGGTTCTACCTGACCGCCGCTTCGCGTGACTACGGATTCACCAGCGGTACGCGAGACACACCGAAAATCCAGCTTGAGGAGCTTGGCAAGGGATATCGTCTACGCTCCCAACCCCGCGACGGAAGGGGTTTCGTGGACGGGACGATCACCAGTCATTTATGACGACAAGGAGTAATCGTCCAGTCCCTCACTCTCTTTCTGGGATCTTGCTTTTCCGATAACTTCATCAGGGTGGGTCGATTCATACTGGCCCACTGGCTCAGTCAGAAGCTGCCGCACTCAAACGCAGCTTGCGCGCCTTGAGAGCCGCCTGAATCGCAGGTGTCGCTTCGTCCCCGTCCATTATTGTTCTCTTTCATTGTTGCTTTCAAATTAACCCAACCAGCCTGGGACAGCACATTATTTAAACCATTGAAGGTTTCAAATGTTCGCGAAAGAGGGCAGGAGTATCCTTGTATACCTAAACCGGTTGGGTTAATATTTGGTATGGGTTCGATCAGCTTTGAGGGTGTTCGATTCGCGGCCTACTCAAACGATCATGATCCGATGCACGTCCATGGGTTCTACGCGGAGGTCGAGGCGATCGTTGAACTTCGGCTGGATGGAACCGTCTTACTGGCCGGCCGGAAGGATGCGGTGAGACCTCGCAATGGGAGCAAGGCCGATGTGCGTCACGTGCTCGCCATTGCCAGCAAACACTTCGATGAGTTGATAGCTCTCCTGGAGAAATAATCATGACTCAAGCGCGGATGATCACCACTGACGCCGAGATAGATGCGGCCATTGAACGGGCAAAACTGCTCGACGGAGAACCGCTGGCCAAGACGGCCGTGTATATCCCGAGCCTCAAAGTACTCATGGTGGGACTGACCAACGGTCGACGACTGGTGCTTCCCATCGAGGATTTGCAGGGCCTGGAGAACGCTACAGCGAAGCAGCTTCAGAACATCGAGATACTCGGTCGGGGCACCGGCATCAATTTCCCGGATATCGACGCGGGTTTCTATGTGCCTTCGCTCATCGAAGGTGTATATGGCAATCGTCGCTGGATGTCTGAGCTGGGCAAGCGGGGCGGCAGCGCCAGGACCGAGGCCAAGCAAATCGCTTCACGGGCGAATGGTGCGAAGGGTGGTAGGCCAAGGAAAGTGGTGGACACCAGGAAAGTAGCCGCTGCGGCTGCAACCAAGCCCAGGAAAGTGGCCAACATACCGACACCCGCGAACGTAGCCAACGTCGCGGCGGCCAAGCGCGGTGGTCGTGTAACTGGCCGCAGAGGGTAACCGGCATTTTGGGGAAAGCAGGATAGACGGAAGTGACCCTAATGCAACCGTATCTGATCGTGTTACTCCAACGTGCTTTCCTTTAGTGTCAGTTCCGTCTGGAAGATGTGAAAAAATCGATTTTAAAATTTGCAGGGAACTCGGCGTTTAAAAAATCGCTCTAGGATGCCCTATAAGCGGTCCGCTGGGGTGTCGGCAAGCATTTGGGATCAAAAATATCGCGCAAACCCCAGCAAACCAATTTTTTCACAGCTTCCTGTCCTTGTTTGTTCCAACCAGTTGTTCCAGAGTCGCTTTGCCCTTCGCCAGGCTCACTTCTGATTCCTGGCAACCAGGTGACAGGCAGGACGTACCCCACATCCGCGCCACCACAAAAGCCAGTTCGCTTTGTCTCGCATCCAAGCCGGCCTTAGAAGGGCGCGCTCCCTTTCGTTGTGAGCTCCCGTGTGCAGTCCCGACAAGCGTGAGGACCGGCTGGTGGACCGCTGACATGGATGTCCCGCATCTTTGAACGCCGACAGTAGCCCTGCTAAGTCTGTCTCGGTCATGCCGGCCGGCGATCTCGACGTATTGAGATTGAGCGTTGTCCTGCCACATCGGCGGTTACTTCTTTGCGCGATATTGAGCTATATAGAGCGCCGTCATGGTTACCAAAATTATTGTTGTTGCTCTGGACAAGGTCCGAAAGCCGTACTACGTTGGAAGTAAGAACCCACACGTCGGCGCCCTCTTCACGACGGCTCTGCTTGGCCTTGCACCGGTCCGCTCCACCCGTGCAACTGCCGCCCAAACACCGAAAAAGCGTGAGCGCTTGTCGATCTGACGAATCGGTGATCGCAAGCAGTGATGGTGACCGTCCAAGCGGCGGATCAAGCCTGTCCGTAGCATTCCTGCGCCCCGCGCGGGCGCCTGCTGGCGAGCAGGGTGCGCTCAGTGCGCGCTCTTGATTGAGCAGTTTTTGACAACCTGGGAAACAGAACACCACAGCGTACGTTCAAGCCTATGGCGCCGGGTAGGCCCGGGCTACTTGGCCGCAGCAGCCCGGACATCCATCCCCTCGAATCGACCGTCCTTCAGGACTTTTGGTCGACCCACCCCCCTTATAGCGCTTATGGCGCTTTTAGCGCTGATATTTGGCAAAAGCATCCCCTAGAGCCTGCCCTGCCTGCCCCGGTGTGCCGTGGGAGCTTGTCGAAGAGCCTGCCCTGAGCTTGTCGAACGGGGACGGGCACTCCTTTGATGAATGAAGAATGCATACCGCCCGTTTGCCACCAAGCTTGATCCTCTTCGTGAAACAAAGGACTTGTTGGGCTCTCCACTCCCCGTTAAGCCGCCAAATCTCAAAAAAGACCCAAAAATATCAAATTTTAAAAATTAGGCTGCCCCGGAAGAGATAGGGCGCCTAATCCCTACGTCCCTCAAAAAAGAGCCGCCTTCACCCATTACTCCCTTTATGCAGAGAGGCTCCACTGCGTCCTGGGGGCTTATCTCGCTTATCTCTCACATTTTGCATATTTCTGCAGGAGTAGGTAAGGGGACAGTAGGTAAGGGGACACGATACCTGGGGTAGGTAAGGGGACAGGATACCTATCCCCGTCCGCTTTTTCATCTGACGCGTGGGGAACAGACGAAAAGTATCCGATGAATTAAGCGCGCCAAGTTACGCTGCCAGAGGAACCACACCAGACTTCACGATCAATTTGTCATGTGTCAGAAGGCGAATGCCCTCAACAATCGCGGTTGCTCCGATGCTTTTTGAAAGCGGCTTGGTTCGTAAATGGAAACGGGACGAGGACCACGTCCCCGAACTCATACGGCATCGTAAACGTCGTCTTCCGGGTTATTCCAGATCGCCTCTAAAGCGGGAGTGCTTACCGTAGCTGCAGAGCGGACCAACTCCCGGTCTTGTCCCCGGTGGCGAAGAAACTCTACGAAATCCTCCACCTCGGTGATCTGCTCGGCGCTTAGCTTCTGGATTTTATCGCTCAAACTGCTGAGATTCGAATTCATATCGCGCTTCAGAACCTGTCTTTCTTCGATTTTACCGCATCTTGTGCTCCCGCCTCTCAGGACGCATACACGTCCGCCGCGCTCCCTCCGGAAAGGTGAGAGAGATGAAGGGGCAGAGAGATGAAGGAGAGATGAAGGGACAGCATACCCATTGCAGCAATTCTGGCTCTGTTCTTTCGGCTTTCTGGATCCGCCTCTGGGCACTGAAGGGGCATGGAAGGCACCTTCGTCCCCGATATACAAAAGTAATCTCCGCAAGGGTACTCCGGTTCAAGAAGCTTTTCCCAGTGCCTGTATCCAATCCCCAGGGCAGACAGCTGGAAGTCCAGCGCGGCGCATCAGCGGATGCTTGCCGGGCGGCTGCGGAGGTCTGGGCCAGGGCAGGAGCGGGTGGCCTGGCCATTGACGTGGACGGTGCATGCTCCGCACAACCCCTTGCCGCAGCCATACTTGGTGCCGTGCCGGTCGAGGGTATCGCGCCAGGCCCAGAGGAGCGGCGTGTCGGGGCCCACATCCACGGTTTTGATTCCATTGTTAACTTATCCGGGCTGAAGAGGCTGCGGTTTTCCCACGGCGGACGTTCGGACAGAGCATGAGTAAAGTTTCCGGTCCCCAAGTTCGCCGAAAAAATTAACCGAAGGCACCCTAAACTCGCATCTATATCTATAGCAAATCAATGATCGGTAGCGTGGAGCGTAACGGACATTGTTCGCTGCGAGGAAGGCGCATTTCGGCGATCGTGCCGTGACGGCATCCTTTACATAGAGATAGGCATTCCATGAAGATGCTCGAATTCCCAACAACAGGGGACCGCGATGGAAACACGCCCCACGATCGCCCCATCCCCTGTAGATGGCCGTCAGCAGCCGGCAAGTATTGGTCCCCTAAATATCTTATGGGGGCGGGAAAAATAAAATTTGAGCATCTTCGTGAAACAAAGGACTTAGCCGCCACCTCGAGAGAAACAAAGACGGGAACACTGCGTTCCTGAAACCAAACCGCAACCCAGGGCCGTCGCCCTAGGCACGCCCCAAGGGGCGGATCAATCGATCTTTCTCATCTCAAAACGGGAGAGATTGGATTGTCACTCATGAAGTGCGTCGGTTTGCCAGCGCATTTCATAAGGCCAATCCAGTCTGCCTTCCTCGACGGAACCTGGTGACAGGAACCTGGAACCTGGTGACATGGAACCTGGTGACGGAACCGGGTGACGAACCGGGTGAGATTACTCGTCAGACGGGACCGCTACTTTGACGGGGACGAACGCCCGCCACCGCGCCCGCTTGCCCGGATCGTTGCCGAACCCTCTCATCTGCCGAGTCGGGCGCAATCAGCATGTTGACAGTTTGCTTATGTGGAGACGGGTCGGCTAAGAACTGGCCAACTTCCGGGTGGAACTTGGGTCCGATCTCATCCATTCTCGAATGTTTTAATTTTGGCTTGGGTCCACGATGCCATTTTTCCTATTTGTCGATCCCCTCGATCAGCGAACTCGTGTGATGTCCTGCACCCAGTTTGTCTCCCAGGTCTTGCCCTCGTCTGGCGAGTCCGCTTGCTCCCCGTGGCACGATGTCGGAGTGATGTTGGACCAGATGAAGCGCGCCCGAACTCGCTTTCCCTTGACCGTATCATCCCCATAGAAAGTGCCCACGCCATTGTGGAAGCCTCCAATCATGGGCGGATCCAATGGTTCGGATGGTGTCCTGCCGTCGAGCCACCAGATTGACCACTGCTGGGTCTTCGGGTCGAAGGACCGCAGAGCGACACCGCGATAGGGAGCACCGGGAACGCTGAGCACTGTATCGTCCACATTGCTGTAACTCCCCATAAGCGGTTGATTCAACAACGTGCCTTCGAATTCAATCCACTCGTGATTATTGGCGAGTCGCTGTTTCAGCTTTCGATGATGGGCCTGCCATTGACCAACCAGGAAGTCGAAGTCGTGAAGACCGGGGACTGCACCGTCTGTCTGATTCATCCCGGGGCCCGAATCCTGGTGCGATTGTCCGGCCAACTGTCCAGGCGCTGCCAGATACAGACTTAGCAGCGCGATCATGACTGAACAGTGATGAATACTCACGATGCCCCCTTTTGGACAACAACCAGGTGACAACAACCAGTCGACAGACGGAACGTAACCGTTACAATTTCACTTGGTCCTCTCAGAACGACGTTTCGCGATCTTCGCACGGGGGCGCTTCGTGGCTCCCCATGCTTCGCAGCCCCGAATCACCCTCCCTTTACGTGTACGCCTTCTCTCCGCCGACCTGCGAATCCCAATACGTCGTAGGATCGGTGAAGAACTCACCCTGCCTGCAGAGGTTGCGCATCGCTTCTTCATTGACTTTGATGCCCATGCCCGGCCCCGTCAGAACGGGGATGTAACCCTTAACCACGAGGTCCCCTTTGTCGCATAAGTCTTTGTGCCAGGCTGGCTGCGGCTGGTGCCATTCCATGGCGAGGAAGTTTTCGCAGGCGGCTATCGCTTGCGCGCCGGCCGCGTAGCCGATCGGCGTAGCGTTGCTGTGGACCATCATCCCCACCGAATACTCGGCCGCCATGTCGGAGGTCTTCTTCAATTCCAGACAGCCGCCGATCACAAGGTGATCCGGGTGGATGTAATCGACTGCACGCGCCCGGCAAAGCGGCTCGAGCGATTCCACCAGGTAGGCGTCTTCGCCGGTCAAGGTGGACACCTTGACCGAATCGGTGATGAGTTTCCACTCCTCTACCCGGAACCACGGGACCATGTCTTCCAAAGTCGAGGGATTGACCCTCTCCAGCGCATTCGCCAGCTTGATGCAACTTTTCACGGTGAGGTGCCCGAAATGGTCGTGACCCATGGGAACGTCCCCAGCGTCGCCCATGGCTTCCTTAATCGCAGCGACGTGGTCGGCTACCAGTTCACATCCCTTGTCGCTGATCTCTAATCCCTCATAGTAGTTCTCGGGGGGGACACCCCCCGGCTCCCCGTAATAGCCATTCGGAGCATAGATCGTGCCCGGCTTGCCTCGGAGGATGGGAACTACGGGCAGGTCGTATTTGAGCATCGTAAACCCCGAGGCGACTCTCTCCTTATAATCGGCGGCGATGTCTGCGATGGAGTTCGAGCGCGGGTCACCCTCGCTGTACATGCGGATCTTGTCGCGGAATTTCCCGCCAAGCATCTGGTAGATCGGCACGTCATAAGCGTGGCCGGCCAGATCCCACAACGCGTTCTCAATCGCGTTGACGCCGCTCCCCTGACGGTTATATCCGCCATGCATCTTGATCTTGCGGAAGATTCTGTCGACGTTGCAGGGATTCTCGCCGAGTAGCCGGGCCTTATGCATCAGAATGTAGTTCGGCTGGGGGCCGTCCCCGATCGCCTGGCCGTAACCCGAAATTCCCTGATTGGTATCGATCCGGACGATGATCGTGCCGCCAGAGGCCGCTCCCGCTCCGGGAGTCGCAGGAGGCATCGCTCCCCTGGGGGGGCCGCCACTGCCGGGGCCGCCCACGCCGCCGGAGCCGCCCACGCTGCTCGGGCCGCCATTGCCCTCCCGGACTGCCTGGCCTCCCGGCCCTCTCAGAACGGCGATGCGCATGTCCGTGATCTTCAAGTCTGACGCGATCGAATTGCGGTTGACATTCTGGGGATACGCTTCCAGGTCGGCCCAGAGGCCAAGCCCCGCGGCTGCCGCACCCATGCCCAGAAACGAACGACGCCCAATTTTTCTTTTCGACATTACTCTCCTTTTCGCCACCAAGACCGACTCGCGTCTGGAACCGCTAAATTGTATCCGAACTTACAATACGAGCTTAAATTTCGAAGCAGGCGTACGGGTGGGGGACATACGCGTGGGGGGACACGCGTGGGGGGACAGACGAAAAGTAACCGATGAATTAAGCGCGCCAGGTTACGCAACGGAAATTCCCTTTTATGACGGGGTACGTTTCGTCCCCGCCGGAGTCCTGAACGCTATGCCGCCAGAGGAACCAGACCTGACTTCACGATCACCTTGTCATGCGTCAGAAGGCGAATGCCCTCAACAATCGCGGTTGCTCCGATGATTCTGTCCTGCGGATCTTTTGGATAGGATTTTGGGAACTGAACAGAACGAACCGCTATCTCCGGAGTGATAGGGAGAACCTGCACATAGGAAGCACATTTCTTCACAAAGGAATCGACGCTCACATCGATATCGATTCGCTTGTTCACTGCCAGCCATGCAATTTCCCAAAGGCTGATCGCAGAAAGAGCAAGCGGCCCGGATTTGCGGGCCGCCAGGATTGCCTTCTTTGCTTTTGGTGAAAGGTTTTCAGGAGCGATCAGAAGCCAGACGAGAATATGAGTATCCAGAAGGATCATTCCACATCCCAATCGCTGGCCGGAACCGTGTTCTCAATATCGCCCTTAATTCTGGCGATGCCTGCCAAGGCCCCGAAGATCTCATCCTCGCCTTCGTTTGCAGGAACCAGTTTCACCACAGGCTTGCCATGCTTGGTAATTACGACGGGGCGACCACTTTGCGACACCTGATCCATCACAGCTAGGCATTGAGCTTTGAACTGCGCGGCGGCCATTTTTTGCATGACAATGCCCCTATCGATATGACCAGAATAATATGACCTCTTTTTCGCTGTCAAGTTTCCGTGGCAAAGTTTCCGTGACAGTTTCCGTGACAGACGGAAGTGGCACTTTGAAAAAAGGGCAAGTCCGGCACCGGTCCTTGCGGTCATCCTATTGGCCGCATTTCGTCATAAACACCGGGACAGGAAGATGTGAAAAATCGATTTGTGGGTAACCCGGGGGAGATGTAGGGGGAGATGTAGGGGGGAGATGTGGGGGAGATGTAGGGGGGAGATGTAGGGACAGCATACCTATTACAGTGCATTCCAGTCCCTTCAATGTCTCTTATGGTGAAGGAGTGCTTGGCTTCCTCGCTCGACGCGAGACGAACGTCCCGCAGTCTACATTCGTGACCGATCCAGGCTTGCACGCATCCAGCGCCTCAGCTATTTTGCCGACGTTCGGTCTGATGGATGGCCAGTGATTTGTACTTAGAAGGAGTATCGCAAATGGACGGCCGTGAAGTGACAGCTGGGTTTCTAGATTCTTGTCTGCGCTGATGAAGGCGCTGAAACCTGCCTGTCCAATCAGAGCCAGAAGCTTCCCGTTCTTTACAGAAGCCCAGCCTTCGATCGGCACGGTTGTTACTGAATGGCGGGGAAGGTGATCACCTATCTGTCTCGGTACACCCTCGTCAAGAATTACCCCGCTCAAGGTTGAAGCTGACGTTCGTGGGCCTCGCGGTAGGCCAGGACGGCTCTAATCCCATCAGCACCACCCGGAACGGATGGGAAGCACTCCAAAGTGGCTGCAACAGCATCGTCTTCGGGCAGACCATCTATTTCCATGAAGGCATCCACATTCTCGACGATTGCCTCGACGGGCAGGCGCGTGCCTTTGAATACGACGGCGCCGGACACCTTTCCTTCGACGGCTTCTAAGAGACCGCAACCCAGCCAATCATTCGTGGTCATATGCTCAGTTTACGCCGATCTTTTGTCCCTTCAAAGCCTCGATTCTTGCCTGGCTGTGTTCCGTAGCCTAAAAGCTACGGCCCCCTCCGTCTCCCTGCCGCCAAAGCGTCAGGGAACGCGCTTCGCGCAATGGGACGACAGGCCCTGATTAGTTTGTCTTATATAGGCTATTTGCGGGACGGACGGGATAACCCCCATCGCGAAAAGTTGGTGAACTAGACGGGACACCTCCCGCTCCCGCACGATCGCATTGGCATGGAGCCGCGAATTGTTAAGTCTTGCGCGAAAGCGACTCTGCTAAGCCAACAATACGGTCATGAAATGGGCCTTTCTTATCCCGCCGAATCTTGTTGACGAGACGTTCATCGGCAGTGACAAATCGGCAACCGTTCTCAACCGCCAAAGCCAGGTAGAGGCAATCGTAAGCCGGATGGTCCAACGCAATCGCCAGCCGTGTTGCGGACTCCATGAGCGCCCGACTCGGGACCAACTCAAACTCCGCGCTCTGAAGCAGGCGAGCCGCGATAAGCGCCTCGTCCTTGCTGAGCTCCTTCCTCTGGACCTTCTTCCATAGGATGTTGGCGCATTCAGCGACAATCAGGTCGGGAGCCATCAATCTCGCCTTCTTTCGCAATGCCAGCGCCAGGTCCGTGCCGTCCTCCTCAACCACCCATTTGATGGCGATACTGGCGTCGATGACCAGCGTGTTCAACGCTCCGTTCGCCCTTCGCGCTGAAGAACCTCAGAAGGCGTTTGACGTCGCCTTCTGGTCAGCTTACGAAGATCGGCTGCCAGCCGATCAAAGGATGGTTCAACCTCGGTTGCCAGAGACTGACGAAGGATCTCGCGATGCTCGGCTTCGGTGGAGCGCCCATGGCGCGCAGCCCGGCGCTTCAGACGGGCAATGAGGTCATCGTCAAGATTGCGCACATGCAGATTTCCGGCCATTCGTCCTCCGTGAGATCATTGATATCGATGATCTCACAGGGCCGAGGCGCGATCAACGCGGTGCATGCTCCGCACAACCCCATGCCGCAGCGATACTTCGTGCCGTGCAGGTCGAGGATATCGCGCCAGGCCCAGAGGAGCGGCGTGTCGGGGCCCACATCCACGGTTTTGATTCCGTTGTTAACTTATCCGGGCAGAAGAGGCTGCGGTTTTCCCACGGCGGACGTTCGGACAGAGCATGAGTAAAGTTTCCGGTCCCCAAGTTCGCCGAAAAAATTAACCGAAGGCACCCCACCCTCTAACAAACAGGCATCACCTGATGGATCCTCGAGACATCCGGCTTTCTTGATTGATCTCGCCCCCGATACGAGGTAATCTCCTTGTTATTTTTGATTCCATCACGGATTCTTGCGGCTAAGGATGTACTTGCCTGGTGCTACCAATGCCTCAGCCCGAAAATCCCAATCGAGGTAAACCGTGGTATGTGTATGGCCTCGCAGGCCGGCGCTGATCGTTTTGATTTCTCTGGCTCTCACCACGGCCGCGATGGCAGCCGACCAGTTCACACCCGTCCTGGTGACAACGCTCAACCGCACGGCAGGAGCCTTTCTCGGCACAGATGGCAAACAGCATGTGGTTTATGAGTTAATGCTCACCAATGCCAACCCAACCCCGGCGACCATTCAGAAAATCGACGTGCTCGCAGCATCGAATCCCTCACACGTACTGGCGTCATACCAGGGAAGCATTCTCCAGTCGCAGCTTCGCACCTTGGGCAAGACTCCGGTCGCCAATGCAGACATTGAGTTTGACGGAGCACGGCTCTTCCTGGTGCAGCTGGCATTCGATCAGGGAACCCCCATTCCGCAACGCTTTCTGCATCGCATCACGCTGCTCGGCGGTGCCGTGCCTGCACCCACACCCCAGAACCCGGTCACGCTCCAGTACACAATCGCCCCTATAGAAGTTACAAAGAAGGTTCTAGTGGTCGGACCGCCCTTGAAAGGAAAAGGGTGGGTTGCTTTTAACGGATGCTGTGAGATCGGCGGCGCACACCGCGCCTCCAGCCAGACCGTCAACGGCGGCCTCTATTTCGGCCAGCGCTTCGCCATCGACTGGATGCGCCTTGATGACAAAGGGCGCCTGCTGAACGGAGCCGAAGCCAATCTTCATAGCTATGCCGCCTACGGAGCGGACGTCATTGCCGTAGCCGACGGCAAGGTCGTGGCCATTCTCGATAGGCTCAAGGAGCAAACCCCGGGCATCCTGCCTGACATGAGCACCATCACGCTCGAAAACATCGATGGCAACCACGTCATCCTCGATCTTGGCGGGGGCGCCTTCGCGTTTTATGCCCATCTGCAACCGGGCTCCATCGACGTTTCCATCGGACAACACGTCAAGCGAGGACAGGTGCTCGGCAAGCTGGGGAACACCGGCAACACCTCTGCCCCGCACCTGCATTTCCATATCATGGACGGCCTATCGACTCTCGGCTCAAACGGGTTGCCCTACGTCATCGACTCTTTCGACTTCGATGGAGAAGTGTCCGCGACAAAGTACCGCAGCAGTCCCAACCTCGACGGCTCGTGGAACGAGAACCTGCTGCCTGCGCCCAGCGGGCGCCGGAATCAATTTCCAATGGATTTCGCCATCATCAATTTCCCAGCCCAATGATCGCGCAGGCCGCTGAGCAAGTTATATTTCCGTCCAGACCCCCTCGGTCCCCGCTTCCGAGCCGTTGGATCTTCCAATGTCCTGGACTGTCAACGGTCGGAACGCGGTGACGCGCTCATTTGACGGGACTTGCGGACGGTATCGAGCCATATGCCGGGCCGGGCTGAGCAACTTACTGAAGCCCGACTTTTCAGGCGCCGATGGCCCACAATCCTGGCCTATCCTTCGGCTTTGCTCTAACCTTCTCTTTATGGCGGATCGGATACCGTACAAAGCAATCACAAGAGGAATAGCCGTAAGCGTTGTGCCTACTTACCTCGCGGCGGATTCATCGCCTTCCGATGCGCAGTATCTTTGGGCCTATCGCGTGACTATCGAGAATCAGGGACGGGAAACGGTGCAATTATTAAGCCGGCACTGGATGATCACGAATTCGCGCGGCGAATTGACTGAGGTCAAGGGGTTGGGCGTGATTGGGAAGCAACCAGTTCTCAAGCCTGGCGAAAGTCATGCATACACCAGCGGTGCGCCTCTTAACACGCCGTCGGGGATGATGGGTGGGAGCTACCAGATGGAAAGCGATAGCGGCGAGCGCTTTGATGTTGAGATACCAACGTTCTCGCTGGACTCCCAAAATCAACGTGTATTGCTGCATTAGAGGACTTACCAAAATCAGGAAGATAATGGGACGGAAGTACCCCCAACGAAATCGGCGCAAGAAGAGAGTTGTGTTGGGCTAACGCGGTGACAGCTTACCTATTGCAGCATTGAAGGGACGAAGTAATCACCATTCCATTCCGCACATATAAGCAGTGCGGCTGGTGATCACTCCGGCTGTCTCTTCAATGCTTCTAACCGGCTATCTGGCGTTTCCCAGCCGTCACAGTGCGAGATGGTCGAATGAGCACTTCGGCAGGAATGCCGAGCGTTGCATGCAGCCGACGAATCATGCTGATGGATAAGCTACGTCGGCGGTTGAGAACTTCGGCCACCCGCGTTCTCGTCCCGATCATCGGCTCTAGTTGTTTCCGCGTCAGCTTCTTCTGGCTCATTCTGAACTTGATGGCCTCGATCGGGTCCGGCGGGTCCATCGGGTGGTGTGTCTGTTCATAGGAATCGATCAGCGTCGCGAGGACATCGAGCCGGTCCCCGTCTGGCGTACCCAGCTTCGCGCCCCACAGGCGCTCGACCTCCAACAGCGCGGCATCGTAGTCATCTTCGGTACGAATGGGTCTAACGTCTGCCATGTTTCACCCTCTTTACGTCAATCTTGTCGTATTCCTTGTGCGTCCCTATCCATTTGATCCAGACAATGCCCTTTTCGAAGTCCACCGCGGTCACCAGCCGATAGCGGTTGGTCAGGACATCGAAAACAATCCGGTCCGATGAAATGATGCTGGCCCATGTGTAGTTCCGCTTGACGTCGTTTGTATTCTTCCAGTTCGCCTTCTGCACTTCAGCGAACCATGCATCGAGAGCGTTCTTCAGGGATTTCTGGTCCCGGTGACCTGCTTTGGAGTCGATGTACTCCCTTAGCGTCCTCCGGGAAATCACGCGCATGCGTTAGATTACCATGCGCCCATTTTGGGCGCAATCGTTCTGGAGAGCGGCTCCTCCGATTTTTGGCTCTTTCCCCTGCAAGACCCCCCAGTCCCTTTACACTCATTCGCGTTCGAAAACGAGGATGTCGGGCTTGCGTCCACTTGCCGGCTGAATAGTCATGGTCAGAGTCTTGCCGTCCGGAGAAAGCTGGATATGCTGTGTGTCGGCCACCTTGCCATTTCTCTTCTCAGTGAACTCGAGAGTGCTGGCATTCACGCGGCGCGCCGACGACATGGCGCCGGCTGGCGCGTTCGCATCCTTCACCGGGTAGTCCTTACCGTCAAACTTCATATTTTTCGTGGAGTGCTGTGTCTGATTGATGAAGGAAAGGCCGCTGTCTTGATAGGGCTGCACCTCGAGTTCGACCCGGCCCGGCTTTTCGCTGATGCTATCCCACGTAGCAGCAAAGCCAGAGGCTCCTCCAATGGGTGTGTAGATGTAATGGATAGTGAAACTGGAGCCGTTGGGCGGGTAGCCGGTGAAGTCGTCGCGCAGTGAGTTGCCGTCTGGAGAAAGTGTCCAGATGGCGGAGATCTCCATACGGCCGTTTTTCTTGCGGACGACTCTCCAGACACGAGGAGCTTCTGCAGTTACAGCGAGTGTGGTTCCCTCCAGACCGGGTTGATCGGTGCCGTTGGCAACAATGAATTCCGGGCCGCCGCCAAAGTCGAAAGCGTAGCGGTTCGTTCCCGCGGAATTAACCTTCATCTGGTCGTGCATAGTGCTTTTGTCCGGGTTGAGCTTCCACTTGCCGACGAAGGAGCCGTTAGCGGCGTAAAGCCTGGTGGTTGCGATGGCGACAACAAGCAGTAGCAGTAATAGAAAGATCCGTTTCAGCATGGCGTTCTCCGCAGGTCGATTGGCAGAAGCTGCAATGCACTTGGATGGCCAATGGATCTCTCAACGTCGCGCAGAGGTGATCGAGCGCTGGGAGAGACTGAGTTACCTGTAGTCGATGAATCGGCGCTTTCGTCTAACAGGACTCGTTGATTCCATCGCCATGGCGGGGGACGTACCAGTCGGCGGTCCATGGTCGATCCGGAAGTCTCTGAAAACTGGGAGATGGACGGGAAGTTTGCCTGATTGCGATCAGATCTTGATTTCGGCCTACGAGGAAACGCCAAGACAGGTAGTCACAGCTGCTCAATAATTGGTGAACGTCGCGTCCCCGACTTTCGTCCCCCAGTTTGTCGACGAGAAATGGAAGAGAACAATCCTGTCCGCGCTGCCAGGGCTGTGCTTTAGTGTCCGAATTTGCCATAGCGGTGTCCTGAAACGGACAGCGCGGACTAACCTACCGCGTATCGCGTCGTGTAGAATGTGCCACTTAGTATTGGCAAGTGTGATGCAATACCCCGAGGGGAGGGTAAGAACATGTCATTCGTTCGCGATCTGAGAGTTGCGGCCCACTCGCTCATTCGGACTCCAGGGCTGGCGATCGCCGTGGTTCTTACACTGTCGCTCGGCATCGGCGCGAACGCTGCCATTTTCACGCTGGTGCGAGGAGTCCTGCTCAAGCCTCTTGTCAACCGCGACGAGAAGCGGCTGATCTATATCCGACAGAGCGCCCCCGGCATCCGCGACGAAAACTCTACCTTTTCCGTACCGGAGATACAGGATCTGCGCGCGAGCGTAAAAACCCTGAGCGCGTTTGGCGACTTCTCCACCATGGACTTCACCATGATCGGCCTCGGTGAGCCTCGTTCCATTCGAGGTGGCGTTGTCGGCGGCACGTATTTTGACGTGATGGGCCTTCGTCCCGTGCTCGGTCGCCTCATCGGACCTCAAGACGACGGTCCTAAAGCTGCGGGCGTCGTTGTTCTTACGTACCGCTTCTGGACCACCGCTCTGCGCAAGGATCCTTCGGTCATCGGCAAAACCGTTCGCCTCGGTAGCATCGGTGATCGGTCTGCCACCGTCATTGGCGTGCTCGAGCCTTGCGTCCCCTATCCCCAAGATACCGAAATCATCGCCAACGTGGTCACCAGTCCGCATCATCTTTCCGCAACCATGGTCACCGGCCGCATCCATCGCATGACGGAGCTTTTCGGGCGTCTCGCACCAGGAGTCACTCTCGACCAGGCTAACGCTGAGTTGCGCTCCGTCTACGCCGCGATGAAGAAGGACCACCCCGAAGCTTATGCGCAGGAAGCGCACTTCCAGATTGGGGCCAAGTTGCTTCGTGACCAGATCACGTCGGGCGCCAGAACGGTGCTACTGGTGCTGCTCGCAGCATCAGGACTGGTCTTCATCATCGCGTGCTGCAATGTCGCCAACCTTATTTTGGCGCGGACGGTTCGGCGCGAAGGCGAACTGGCGGTCCGCGTGGCTCTCGGCGCAAGCCGAGGCGCGTTGCGCCGCATGCTGTTGGCCGAAGGCCTTCTGCTTTGCGGCGCCGGCGCCGCGCTCGGTGTACTGAGCGCGCAGCCGATGGCGGCTCTCCTGGCCCGCTACGCCTCGCGCTTCTCCGCCCGAGCGCTCGATTTCCGAGTCGATTCGAGCTTGCTTTGGGTCGGAGCGGCCCTGGCCGTCGTCGCCGCAGTGATTCTCGCCTTCGTCCCGCGCCTGCCCTCTTCCGGCTCGCCGAGTGGACTGAATGTATCAAGCGGAAGTGTGCGGGTCACCGGCAGCGCGAGCCGGCGGCAGCGGATTTTCGCGGTGACACAAATCGCCGCGTCCTTTGTGTTGCTGGCCGGGGCAAGTGCGTTGATCGCTACGCTCATCGCACTGCAAAAGGCGCAGACAGGTCTGGACACACAACACGTTCTCGCTGTCGATGTGCCTGCTATGTCCTATGGGAAGACACCTCAGCAAGTCGTCGATTTCTACAAGGAAGCGATGCGTCGCATTGATGCCCTGCCGGGCGTGAGTAAGACCGCCTTCGGCGATGTCGTTCCCTGGCGCGATGGCGGCCCCGGCACTGCTCTGCAATTCTCTGCCGACGGACATGTGCATGCTGCCGGTGTAGAGGATCCCCGAGCGCAGTCGCGTTCCATCTCTCCCGGATTCTTTGCGGCGTTAGGCGTTCCTATCATTGCCGGCCGTGATTTCAATGCGCTCGATGGCCAGAATAAGGAAGACCCTGTCGTTATCGTCAGCGAGACTCTCGCACAGCGCATGTTCCCCAATCAGGATGCGATCAATCGGCATGTCTATTGGACGGATCCGGTGCTGCAATTCTTCCCTGGGACCGATCTCGAAAAGTCGCGTCTGACGGCGCCCCATCGAATCATCGGGGTCACGGCCGATATTGACGACGGACACGTTGTTCCTGAGCCCACGCAGACCGTTTATAGCCCCTTCAATGAGTTTCCAATATTTGGCGGCCGCTTTTTCATCCACACCGGTGCAAATCCTTATGCGCTGGTCGTGCCGGTCACGCGCGTTATTCACGACTTGTCCGTCGATCAGCCCGTTGAGCACCCCGCCAGTCTCGCAGACATTCGTGCCGAGGTGCTCACGCCGGACCGTTTAAATTCGCTAGTGTTTGGCGTATTCGCGGCTGTCGCGTTGGCGATTGCAGTGGTGGGGGTCGCGGGCGTGCTGGCGTTCTCAGTGAGCTCGCGAACGCGGGAATTCGGCATCCGGCTGGCCCTCGGATCGGCGCCGCAGCGACTGCTCAAGGGCGTGCTCGCAGAAGGCACCACGATGGCTGCGCAGGGCGTCCTTGCGGGCGCTGCATTCGGATGGATGCTGACGCGTTTGGCGGGAAGATATTTCCCGGACGTCAAGATGCCGGGCGCTTTACCCGTATTTGTCTCTGCGTTCGTGTTGATGGCGGTCGCGGTGATCGCGTCGGTGCTGCCCGCGGCACGTGCTGCCCGCGTTGATGTTATGGAAGCGTTGCGCTCCGAGTGACCTTCGGACCGGAGTGGAAGAGACGGAGGGACAGCATACTTATTGCAGCAATTCTGGCTCTGCCTTTCGGGAAGGCATCTTCAGCGTCTGAAGGTTTGTGGGGGCCGATGACGTTGCAGGTCGCCGCCGTGGCTGGGATGCTCCCAACACAAGCCACAAGCAGGTTTGAAATGGCAAAGCATCGACCAACCAGGAAGTGCAACCAAGCATAAATATCCGGTCTCCGATCAGGTCTCGGGGCCTGAGAAAGAGACGGGGGGGAGGCCATTTTTCCGCATTTTATCGATTCGTGCGAATAACGATAAGGGAAAGATGATAGTCCTTACCAAAGGATATGGAGAGTCTCTTGAAGACTATGCGCGACCGTACCAACAAAGCAGTATCGATCGCCCTGCTTGGATTGTTGGCAGCGCCGTCCATCGAGGCAGCACAAGACCCTGCCCGTGAACAGTCTCGTTCCATGGTCATGACGCAGTACGGCGTCGTGGCAACTCTGCAGGCTGTAGCCTCTCAGGCGGGTGCGGCAATTTTGGCCAGGGGCGGCAGCGCAGTGGACGCGGCCATCGCGGCCAACGCCGCCTTGTCGGTGATTGAGCCCATGATGAACGGAGTGGGCGGCGATCTCTTCGCCGTTGTCTACGATACGAAAGCGAAGCATCTCTACGGCCTCAACGCCAGTGGGTGGGCGCCGAAAAATCTAACCCCCGAAGCTCTGCAGGCCAAGGGTCTGACCAAGATGCGCACCATCGATGAGGTCACTGTGCCGGGAGCAGTCGCCGGCTGGGACGCTTTGCATCAACGCTGGGGAAAGCTCTCGCTGGCTGAGGATTTGGCGCCCGCCATCGCTCTGGCGGACAAAGGCATTGCCGTCACAGAGACGGATGCGGACAACTGGAATACCTACGGAATGCCTTTCCGCAATGATCCTGAATTTGCCCGGGTCTTTCTTCCTGGCGGCAAAGCGCCTGTTGCCGGGCAGTTATTCCGCAATCCGGAACTGGCGCGGTCGCTGCAGCGGATCGCAGAACATGGCCGCGATGGGTTTTACCAGGGAGAGACGGCGGCTGCGATCCTGAAGCTCGAGCGTCAGCTTGGCGGTTTCATGGAAGCCGAGGATTTGTCCGCATTTCAGCCGGAATGGGTTGACCCAGTCAGCACCACCTATCATGGCTGGACCGTGTACGAGATGCCGCCCAACGGGCAGGGAATTGCCGCGCTCGAGATGCTGAACATCATGGAACAATTTCCTATCAAGGAGTGGGGGCACAACAGCCAGAAATCCCTGCATCTGGAGATCGAAGCCAAGAAACTCGCCTACGCCGACCTACGCCAGTATGTGGGCGATCCCCGGGCCACCCACATCCCGACAGCAGCACTTATCTCCAAAGATCTGGCCCAACAGCGGGCGAAGCTGATTACGGATAAGGCTGCGTGCAATGTATTGCCTTCGGATGTGCAGCAGGGTCTTGCTCATTTATCGAGCGACACCACCTACCTTTCCGTGGTCGACCGTGACGGCAATGAGGTCTCGCTGATCCAGAGCAATGCGGGAGCTTTCGGTGGTGGGTTGGTTGCCCCCGGCACCGGCTTCCCGCTGCAGAATCGAGGCGGTGGATTCACCCTCGAGCCGGGCCGGCCAAATACGCTCCGCCCGCGCACGCGTCCGCTTCACACCATCATTCCCGCGTTTATGCAGAGCGGCGATCGGCGGATCGCCTTCGGTATCATGGGCGGCTTCAACCAGGCGCAGGCGCACGCGCAGTTTGTTTCCAACGTCGTCGATTTCGGCATGAATATTGAAGCCGCCGTGGAAGCAGCGCGCTTCACCAAGCGCGATTTCGGTGGTTGTGGCGTGTGGGTCGAAAATGGGATATCCCCGGATGTGATCGCGGGGTTACGAAGCCAAGGTCACGACGTAAAAGTCTGGCCACGCTATTTCCAGGGCATGGGCCGGGGCAATGCAGTGGAGGCAAACGACTCAACGCCGGTTCACTACGGAGCAACCGATCCTAGAGCCGACGGAGAAGCTGTGCCCGAGCAAATGCCCTTTTAGAAAGAGTTCGCCAACGCCACCAAACTTAGCAGGAAACACGGGGCCCCGGATTTCCTGCTAAGTGGCGCTCCCCAACGACCACGTGTGCGGCTTTCAGCAAAGAAAGCCGCATGGAGTTCGTCAACGCCACCAAACTCAACAGGAAATACGGGGGGGGCGGTGTACCATGATGGCGATCGCCCTCATCGGGTCATTCGTCAATTTGTATGTGATCTGGCGGATCCGCAGCCTGCGCTCCCGTCCGTCCTCGCAATGGCGCACAAGCCCCGCAACCCCCAAACAGAAGCGCGCGGAAGTCTTCCAGATAGCGCTTGCGGTGATAACCCTCGCACTCGTCCTGGCGGAATGGATCACGCACCGCATCGTACACAACGCCTAAGCATTTTTGCTAATGGTCTAGACCAGGAAACGGAACTCGACGCGGCCATTCCGCTGAAGAATGGCCGCACATAGCTGCTCCCACCGGATCACAGTATTAGCAAAAATGCGTTAAGGAGCCAGGCCTCGTATCTCCTCTTCCAGGCGGGCGTGCAAGCGTTCGCTAAAGCCAAGGGGCAGCTCGAAGACTCGCTCGTCCGCGGTCAGGATCAGGATGTTGCGCGTCGAATCCAGGATCGCCGAGCAGATCTCGCAATGCTCCAGATGCTTTTGCACCTGCTCCAGAACATCCGGTGGGAGAGTCGCGTCCAGATAGCCGGAGATGTGCTGCCAGACGTGTTTGCACTCTATGACCATGCCCACCACCTCCGTTTGGGAGCTACCTGCTTCAACTCGGGCGCCAACTTCTTTTGCAGCATCATGCGCGCGCGATGCAAGCGGACTTTCACTGCGGCTATGCTGATGCCCAGCGCGGCAGCGGCCTCATTGACACTTAGTTGCTCGATGTCTCTCAGCTGGAAGACCTCGCGGTAAATCAGCGGCAGAGCGGTGATGGCATTTTGCAATAGAAGCCTGATCTCCTTGCGCTCCAGGGCCTCGGACGGTATCTCCTTCCAGTCTCGTAAGAGCGCCGGCGACGTATGTCCCTGGTCGTCCGGGGGCTCGTCCAGCGACTCCATCTTGATCGTATCCCGGTGACGGATACGGGTTCGTGCCTCGTTCAGGGTGATGCTGACCAGCCAGGTTCCGAATTTGGCTTCGCCACGAAAGCTGGACAGGTTGCGGAAGGCTTTAAGAAACGCCTCCTGGGCGGCGTCTTCCGCATCGGCTTCATTGTGCAGAAAGGACAGAGCCATGACGTAGACCCTGCGTTCATAGGGACGAATCAGCTCGTGAAAGAGCTGAGAGTCGCCGGCAAGGATCTTAGCGATCATCTGTGCTTCATCCCGTACTTCGGTGGTTGCCGCCATGCACGCTCTCTACAGCGGTTTAGTGTCCGCGCCAAGCACGCGTCCGTTCCCCGGCGTTTGCGCGAAGAGGATCACATGATGTTTCTGCGCCGCCTGAAACGTGGCTGGGATCTGGACCTGCACTGTCTGCTCCCCGGCGCTCCGCAGCCTGGCCACACGGGAGATGGATCGCGCGACGGCGACGTGCGCCAGGGTCTGACCGGAGTTTTCGCCGTGAAGGACGCTGGAGCGATCGGTGTCGTCGGCAAGGACTGCCATAAGATCAGCCCCTTGGGCCGGCACGTCGCCGCTGATGGAAAAATTCACCGCCAATGTGTTTCCAACCACGTTCAACGAGAGAATGCGGAGAGAGACCCGGGGATGCGGCGCTTGCTCTGCCTGCACCGCCCGCAGCAACGCTACGCGGTCGCTGCCGACAATCTGCTCCGCGCCGTTGATCACCATCTGCGGTGTGTACACGCCCTCCAGGTGGAATCGCTCACTATAGGCATTTTGCCGGTCAGTGTAGGCCGAGGAGGAAAAGGGATCGGACCAGCCGAGCTCGTTCCAATACGTGACATGCTCGCTGATGCCAACCACCAACTGGTCACCGCTGGTCCGGGTGCCATTCACCTGCCGGAGCAAAGCATCCGCGGGAGGGCAGCTGGAGCACCCTTCGGAGGTGAACAGCTCCACCAGCACCACCTTCTGCGCCGGCGCGTCCACCGCCGTCTGTGCCTGCAGGCTCATGGTCAGAACCAGGGCCATTCCTGCGGCAATTCGTCTGGATTGTCTGTACATCGGTCCCCCGGTTGCGCATAAGACGCACACCCTGGCGGGAGAGTTACAAGCCTTCTGTGCCTAGGGCTGCATATTGGGGGCCGGGCTGTGAAACCTGGCGAGGCATTTACCTGAAATCACCCCTAAACCGGCCCGGATGGAGACTTAGGGCGCATAAGGCGCTTAGGGCGCACACTTTCCCCGCGCTTTCCTACATGTTTGTGTGTCCGGCGCGCATCTCCTCATTAAATGCCGGCTTGGTGAGATCGAGAGCCTGCTGCAGACGGGCGCGGAACTCGGCTTCGCGCGCCAGCAGCGCGGGGGTAGCGGCGGCAAACTCCGGGCCACCGTCTTTCTCCGCGCTCAAGGTCAACAGCCCTTTGCCGGCCATCGCGGCGGCCATGCGGACCAGATCCTCCGGGGTGGTGTTGAGGTATTGCGCGTCCCGCGGGTCTGCGATCCATACCGGCTGCGAGTTGCCCAGCACTCCTGAGAGCCAGAAGGCCTTCGCCAGCAAAAATTGCTGGCGGCTTTCGTCATCGGTGTCGGTGAAGAAAAACTTCTTTTGCCAGCGGCTGTAATAGCGCGTGGTCACGGGAACGGGTTGCCGGTTGCCGCTCTTGAGCAGTTCGAGCTGCCCCTGGTCCAGCGTCTTGCGAATTGCGCTGTAGATGAAGGTCTCAGCATAGGGCTGTTCCGGGGCAGGGACGATCTCCGCGAAGGTCACGGTCATGCTGGCGGAAATCTTGGCGTGGAGAAGGGAATCGGTGCCGTCGGCCACGTGGACCACTCCGTGGACGATGTAGGTATCCGCGCCCGAGACGGAGCGGTGGAAGGGCCAACGGAAGTCGCTGAAGGTAATCGGCATACCGGCCATAGTCACGTAGGCATCAGGCCGCGGATTGCGCAGTCGTTTGGCCTCGTCGCGCAAGTGCGAGGTCATCTCCGGCAACAGCTCAGGACGATTGAAGTCGAAATCCTCGCTCAGCTCCAGCCGTAGCGTGCTCTCGGCAGGAGCATCTTTGGAGAGCCCGATGCGGAAGATGGTGGTGGGGCGGCCGTTGAAATCGATCCCCTCTTCGGAGGAGAGGACGGTCAAGCCGGCGTTGGCGGCGGCGGTGCCGACGGCGGAACTCAGGGCTTCTTTCGTGGACATGGTTCTACTTTCCTGCGTAGGTCTATCTAATTGATTGTACCGGGGGGCCGGTCCAGCATCGCACCGGCCCACCTTGGCCGTCCTTGTGAGGGAACAAGAGGCAGACCCCCTGCGGGACTGGTCTCGGTCGGAATGTATACCCAGGACTATCGGGCAAGGGCGAAGGCAACCAGGGTGCGGCCATGCCTGCCGGAGGATTGCTCAAACTCCTGTAGCAGCTCGCCTTCGAGTCCTTGAGGATCGACGGGCATTTCGCAGGCTTCAATCTGCTCCTCGGTGGCGCCGTGATAACAGAGTTCGCAGACGCCAAGGCCCTGCTCCGACCGAACCGGTGGTCCAAAGACGCGGCAGGTCATGGGACGGGCCAGGTACAGGTCACAGAGGCCGGTGGCGGGATCGAGAGCCGGACAGGGCTCGTCGTTGGCAAAGTCCTCAAAACGGGCTTCACCCTCTTCTGAGGGGTCCAGCAGGCCGGTTACAGGGTCACCGGGAAAGTCAGGGGTGAGGCGCTCGACCGATTTCCGCGCCCGCTCGAGAATGGATTGAGCTCGTTCCGGTTCACTGCCGATAAGCTCCTTAAGTCCCTGCTGCAGACGGGCCGCGTCGAGTTGATGGATAGCGAAGACCCCGACGCAGCATTGCGTGCAACCGGGCTTGCAGACAAGCCAATCGCCACTGCGGCGCGCAGTGTCGGCCAGCGCTGCATCAAGGATTTGCACCAGTTGGTGGTCTCCCGCGGGAAGCATAGAACAAGGCTAAATCATCGTAAACCCGGCAAAATAAACGGCGTCTATAAAACTAGGACCGTGTTGCGACATGAATACGCCCACCGCAACATGAATGAGCGGTGAAAAAAAGATGAAACCGCGGCAACTTTCCAGTAGGGTTAAACGTTAGAGAGTGTAGGTAGACTCGCGCCTCGAGGAGATTCGTGAAGAGATCTTGTCGCTCCCCCCGCGTTCTGCGTTCCTTGTTTTTTTTGCTCGGCGCTCTGCAGATCGCAGCGCTACTTGTCGCGTTTGAACGGCCGGCACGAGCCTATGTCGATCCTGGATCCGGCTTTGTTTTCCTCCAGGTTGCCAGTTCCATGTTCGCCGGCGCGGTTTACTACATGCGCCATCGCTTGAAGCGGCTCCTCAATACGATGCGCAGATCATCTCCAATTTCTTCGCCAGCCGGTACCCAGACAGAGGTCGTAGAGAACCAACCATGAGCCAGGGCACGTCGCAAGACATTGCGACGTTTCGCGATCCAGCCGGGTCGCTGCGCATCCATGGCGAACAGGTCCTGCGAACGGTTCACCCCCTGTATGCGGCGGAGTCGCTGCGCTTCCTACAGTCTGACTTAGCCAGGCGCTGGATAGAGCAAGGCCATCTGGTCGAGAGCCAGGTGCTGTCCGCGGAAGCAGATCAGCCCCTCCTGTTAGAGCATCCGCGGGTCTTCTTTCCTTCCTATCCTTGGGAATGGACGCCCGGACAGTGGGTCGCGGCTGGGGAACTGACGCTCGAGCTCTGTAGCCAGTTACTCCATGAAGGCTGGATCCTCAAAGACGCGACCCCACTGAACATCCTATTTGAGGGCTCGCGCCCGGTTTTTGTCGATTTGCTATCGATCGAACGGCGCGACCCCAGCAGCCCCTTGTGGCTTGCCTACGGACAATTTGCCCGCACCTTTCTTCTTCCTCTCGCCGCGTACAAGCACCTCGGCTGGCCTTTGGCAGCTACCCTGAATCGCCGGGACGGCTATGAGCCCGTCGATCTGTATCCGTACCTTTCGGGCGTGGAGCGCTGGAGCGCGCCGCTTCGTTCGCTGGTTACCCTTCCTTACCTATTCGAGAAACGGAAAGGGGGAGGCGGCGCGCCGCCCAGGCTCAAGCAAGAGCCGGAAATCGCGACCGCAGTTCTCGAACGAAACTTCAAAGGCTTTGCTCGCGCGCTGCATGCGCTGGAATCGAAGGGACGCGATTCCCGTTGGAGTGAGTACCAGACAGCCGCGGATCACTACACAGACCAGGAGCGGCAACACAAGCAGGAATTCGTCGACCGGGCCATGCAACTGCTGCGCCCGGGCTCGGTGCTCGATATCGGCGGCAATACCGGTCAATATTCGCGTATTGCTGCCAGTGTGGGCGCACGCGTCGTCGCCTGGGACACCGACGTTGCCTCCTCAGACCTCAACTGGAGAGAAGCCAGGACTGCTGGCCTGCCGATACTGCCGCTGGTCGCTGATGTGGCCAGGCCGACTCCTGCTGTGGGCTGGTGCAACAACGAGTCACTCACCCTGCTGGAACGGGCGCGCGACCGCTTCGATTGCGTCATGATGCTGGGCATCCTGCATCATTTGCTGCTTGCCGACCAGATTCCCATCGCCGACGTGGCCGCGCTCCTGGCATCGCTCACGCGCCGTTCCAGCATCGTTGAATGGGTTCCCAAGACCGACGTGCGCTACATCGACCTCTGCCGTGGGCGAGACGAACTCTACCAGCATCTTGATGAAGATCTGTTCATAGAGCAGTTCACTCGCCATTTCACGATCGTGGTTCGTGAGCAATTGAGCAACGGCCGAGTCCTCTTTCTATTCGAGAAAAAATGAACTTCAAGACCATCGTCCAGGGTTTTGGAGCGGCGATGCTGGTCTTGCTCCTGCGGGTTTGGCCCTTGCTTTCGCCTCACCATTCTGCCTTCTATCACAGCTTCTTACCCATGCAGAGCGTGGTTTGGGGCAACCTGATCGACGTAATAGTCCTCTCCCTCTTGTTGGCAACACTATTCGTGTTTCTCCAAAAGGGTGAAGGCGGCGTACGCACGTTCATCTGGGCGCTGGTCATCGCTGAGTTGGTCCCAGTTTTTATAAGCGACGTTGCGGCTGTGTGGCAAACGTCGGTTCCTCGTTTAGGCATCGAGTTGCTGTTCTGGGGAACTTTCCTGGGGGCGCTTGCTCTGCGCTCCATGCGACCGTTGCCCTACATGCAATGTGTGCACGGATTTCGGGCGCTTTTGCTACTGGTGGGCTGTGGCCTGTCGTGGATGGTTCCCGAGCTCTTGTATTTTGGCCTGCGACCGCAGCCGAGCGATGTTGCGGTGCCGGTGACGCGCGCTGGATTGCCTATTGTCCAAGATCACGCGCCGGGCGGCGGACGGATCGTATGGCTCCTTTTCGACGAGCTTTCTTATAACCAGGTTTTCGATCATCGCTTTGCCGGCCTCACCTTGCCCGCGTTTGACAGGCTAAAAAGCGAAAGCATCTCGTTCAGTGATATAAAGCCGGCGGGTTATACCACGGAGCGGGTGATTCCCTCATTCTTTCTCGGCCATGCTGTCGAGAATCTTGCGAGCAATCTGGATGGAGAGCCCAGGGTTACGCTGGCCGGACAAAAAGGCTGGCACGCTTTCAATGCCAATGAAACGCTGTTCGCAGATGCCCGGCGCCTTGGCTGGACCACCGGGGTGGTAGGTTGGTACAACCCCTATTGCCGAATTCTCGCGGGAACCCTCGATTATTGTTACTGGAGAATGGGAGACGGTCTCTGGACGGGAACTAGCCCGGATCAGTCTGCCCTGGAGAATGCCGCGGCGCCGCTAAAAGATATACTGCGGGGCTGGCAGCGTAAGGGCGGCTCCCCGGGGGAAGAAAAGCATGCCTCCGACCTGCAAGCGCTTTTGCCCCAGGCCGAGGCGCTGATCCGCGACCAGAGCATCGGTTTCGTCTTCATCCATCTGTCTGTGCCGCATCCTCCGGGAATTTATGACCGTAGACCTGGACATCATCGGGTTACCGGTACGTACCTCGATAATCTGACGCTGGCCGACCGTACTCTGAGCCAGTTGATGGCGACATTAAATGCCACTGCTTTGGCTGACAAGACAGCTGTCATCGTCTGCTCCGATCACTCCTGGCGCGTGCCCTTGTGGCGACCGACCCCGGAATGGAGTAAGGAAGAAGAGATTGCCAGCCACGGCCGCTTCGACCAGCGGCCGGTCCTAATGATCCACTATCCCGGACAGCAAAGCGAAACGGACGTCAACGCGCCCTTCGACGGGATCCGCATTCATGAAATCATCGAGCACATGCTGCGAGGTGAGGAGCCGGGATTCGATAAAGCGCTGCTCGCGGGCGGAGGAGGTTCGCCTGTTGCCCGGAAACCTTAGAACACGCCCTTCTGCGAAACTCTCTCCTGACGATCGACCGGAGGGTTTCTCCCGCTTAACCAGATGAAGTGTTTTCCGTGATGGCGCCGGAGCATTCGCCCAGCCCGATACTCACAAATCCCGCCCGCTCACAATATCCGCGAAAAGTAATCTCGTCACCGTCCGCCAGAAAACCGCGCTGCTCGCCAGTGGGTAGAGTGATGGGCTCGGCCGCGCGCCGGGTGAGTTCGAGCAGGCATCCGAGGGACTCGCGCCTTGGCCCGGAGACAGTGCCGCTGCCCAGCAAATCGCCGGGCTGAAGATTGCACCCGTTGCTTGCATGATGAGTGAGTAACTGCGCGACCGTCCAGTAGAGGTAACCCAGATTGCCGCGGCTAAGCCGGACCGCATCGCACCCTGTCGCGCGCATGCGAGCGGAACGAAGATAGACATCCAAAATAAGGTCGATTCCGCCCTGATCTCGATCCTGCTCCGAGTCAAGGTAGGGAAGAGGGCGCGGGTCTTCAGGCGGGCGCGCAAATGCCGGTGTACGAAAAGGGGCAAGCGCCTCCATGGTGACGACCCAGGGTGAGATGGTGGTGGCAAAGCTCTTGGCGAGGAATGGCCCCAGAGGCTGGTACTCCCAGGCCTGGATGTCGCGCGCCGTCCAGTCATTCAGCAGGCACACGCCAAAGAGGTGTGAGGGAGCGCGATCGATGGCGATCGCTTCTCCGGGGTTGTTTCCCGGCCCGACGAAGAAGCCGGCTTCGATCTCGTAATCAAGCGCCTGGGTAGGCGCGAAATGAGGTGGTGCGCCGGCCGCAGGCAAAATCTGGCCAGCCGGGCGTTTCACGGGTGTGCCGCTCATAACAATCGACGATGCCCGGCCGTGATAGCCGATAGGCACATATTTGTAGTTGGGCAGGAGGGGATTCTCCGGCCGGAAGAGCCTGCCCACATTCGTGGCGTGATTGATCGAGGCATAGAAGTCGGTGTAGTTGCCGATCCATGCGGGCTTGAGCATGGTGGCTTCTGCCATCGCGCACAGATGAGGGGCCACGGAGCGTTGATGATCAGCAGCATGGGGATGATCGGCACGGAGGAGGTCGCTGAGCCGGGCGCGCAATGGCGACCAGCACTCCGGGCCGCCCGCCATGAGTGGATTGAGCGTGGCGGCGGCACAAGCCTCTCTGGTCTCCGCGGCGAGCGACGCCAACAGGCCGGCGTGAAAGCAGCCGCGGAGATCCAGTATCTGGTCGCCAATGGCTACGCCGACGGTGGGCTGCACTGCACTTTGGAATACGCCAAAGGGCAGGTTCTGGATCGGAAATGCGCCACCGGGACGATTGGCCGAAGCTACCCAGCTTTGCCGCTGAGGATCATGTGTAGCATTCATGGTTGCATTTATCGGATGGGGCTCCCGGTGAAGTGTTTCTTGAGGGCCTGCCATACCTGGAAGTAATCGCGCTGCAGGCATTCCGTTTCCAGCGCGAAGCGGGTTGGGTGAAGCACCAACTGGGTCTCGAACATGAAGGCCAGGGTGTCTGCGAGATAGTGGGGCTTGAGTTCGGCCTTCTCGGCCCGCTCGAAGGTTTCCGCGTCGGGCCCATGTGCCTGCATGCAGCTATGCAGGCTGGCGGAGCCGGGAATAAAGCCTTCGGCCTTGGCATCGTATTGGCCGAAGATCAGGCCCATGAACTCGTTCATTGCGTTGCGGTGGAACCAGGGCGGACGAAAGGTGTGCTCGGCCACCATCCAGCGCGGTGGAAAGATGCCAAAATCAACGTTGCTTGAGCCCGGCACCGCGGTGGGCGCGGTGAGCACGGTATAGATCGAGGGGTCAGGGTGGTCGAAGCTAACGGTGTTGATGCAATTGAAGTTTGCCATGTCGTACTTGTAAGGCGCGTAGTTGCCATGCCAACCGACCACGTCGAGCGGCGAGTGATCGATCCCTGCGGACCACAGCTTGCCCTGGAACTTGCACAGGCTCTGGAAATTGCCGTCCACATCCTCAAAGGCGGCGACTGGAGAAAGAAAGTCACGAGGATTGGCCAGCCCGTTAGCGCCAATCGGACCCAGGTCAGGCAAACGGAAGGGGAGGCCATAGTTTTCGCAGATATAGCCGCGCGCAGATGCTTCGAGTAGCTCCACACGCATCTTCAGGCCGCGGGGAAGAACGCAGATTTCACCCGGCGCAACCTCCAGAATGCCCAGCTCGGTAAAGAAGCGCAGCTTACCCAGCTGGGGCACGACCAGCATCTCTCCATCGGCATTGGAAAAAAAACGGCCAGACATGCTTTGGTTGGCGGCATAGATGTGCACCGCGCACCCGGTTTGGCCTGCCGGGGCGCCGTTGCCGGCCATGGTGATGATGCCGTCGAGGAAGTCACAGGGCTCGGTGGGAATGGGTAGCGGATCCCAGCGGAGCTGGTTGGGAGTAGCCGAAACCTCGCCAAACGGCCCGCTGCGCAGGTTATTCTCCGGGAGTTCGACGAAGGGCCTGTGGGTGACCGAGGGGCGGATGCGATAGAGCCAGGAACGGCGGTTGGTGGCTCGCGGAGCAGTGAAGGGGGTTCCGCTGAACTGTTCGGTGTAAAGGCCGAGGGTCGACTTCTGGGGTGCGTTCTGGCCCTTGGGCAAAGCACCGGCAACCGCTTCCGTCGCAAATTCGTTGGCAAACCCCGATTGATACTGCAGCTTCGACATAAATCCTCCCTGCTGTAGCTGTATACCGGAGGATGCACGGCATTGCCAACTTGGGACCCTGGTCCATCTTTTAGGCAAGTTTTAACGCGCTTGAGGGGCGGCCACCGCCGATACTGCGGGCAGAGGCGACTACCGTCCTGGTGCGCTTCAACAGCCAAAATGGGGGCAGGGGCTGGGAAATCACCTCCCCGTTACGTTACACGAGGTGCCATCCGTAACCGCCGAGGAAGAGAAGCAGAGGACTTTTTGCATCCAATAAGGGCAGACTAAATGCGGTCTCACAATTACGCTGCCCCCGAAAAGAACGTGAGGAGTGGTCCCGGCTAGCCTAGACCACGAACAGGCGTGCCGCATCATAAGTCTGTAACCGATCGCGTAACGGCAGGGGGCATTGATGCAAACAACCGGCTGGTGGGATAGACAGGTTCAGAACCATGAGTCGCCGCGTGGGGCGGTATCGAGCGCGTGGTTTCCCATGTTGGCGTTGCTGGCGTGCGCTCCTGCAGCCTGGCCACAGGGCCAGCCGTCGTTGCCCACGCTAGGCGCCGACCAGGTAGTGCAGCGTCTGATGGAGAAGAACAAGGAACGTGCGGACAGTCTGCAGCACTACACAGGGACACGTAGCTATCGCTTGGAATATCGCGGCTTCCCTGGCTCCGCAGAGGCGACGATGGAAGTGGAGGTGAATTTTGACGCACCCGCTTCCAAGCGATTCACCGTGGTCAGCGCTACCGGGTCGAAGCTGATCCAGAATCGCGTCTTTCACCGGCTGCTGGAGAGCGAAGAGCAAGCCGGCGACTCGAGCAACCGAAAGCACACCGAGCTTGGTCCGGACAACTACACCTTCTCGCTTGCTGGAACCGAGGGCACAAATTATGTGCTGAATGTTGAGCCTAAGGAGGAGAGCCGCTTCCTCTATAGAGGCAAGATCTGGGTGGACGCACACGACTTCGCAGTAACGCGCATCGAGGCGCAACCGGCACGGAATCCATCGTTCTGGACGACGAAGTCCGTGATCCATCACACCTATCAGAAAGTGGACAATGGATTCTATCTGCCGAAGGAGAACAAGACAGTGACCAGCGTCCGGTTGGGAGGCGTGGCGACTTTGACCATCGAATACCAGTCTTACCAGGTGACCGTCGCCAAGCCCGTTGCATCGGCAAGAAGGATTTCCTCCGGCGAAGGAGCCGTGTGGCCAGACGGTGGACTGAGTACAGAAGTAGCGAATTTTGTCTCGTCGAGAAGATGATGCGGTGAACCACTCCGCTCGTGCAGGATGGCTTTGCGGGGGCCGAATAGGCGCATAGGAGTTCGGCGAGGTGCATCAAGCCGAACGATGGATGCCACGAAATCTGCACCTTCCACTTGCCTGAAATCCATTTCTTCTAATTCACCCCGAGTTGTCGTCGGTGGATAAGATCACGCGCCGCCGCCCAAACATCCGAGCGTCCAACGAATAGCCTCCCGGTCCGAGCAATCCTAAAGCGGCCGTATCGACAATCGAGAAGACCATGTGCAGTGCATCAACTCCTCGTAAGCCAAATACCGCTGCAAGCTCAATGCAGCAACAGAGCGTACACAGGATCGGGGTAAATGCTCCGAGAAAGAAAAAGGCTGCAAGCACCGAGAGGCCGGCAAAGGCCCATTGAGACGAGATGATATCTCCGCGCGGGAACGCGATCATGAGCAGCATTGCCGCTGCCGTTAACCTTAACAAAGCTAGCGCAATGCCCGCCGCCCCAGTGGGAAACATGGAGAAGAGTCTTTGCATTGCACAGACTCTAACCATCTCTTTGAGGCCGGACAAACGCGAAAAGGGGGCCAAAGAAGCGACCCTTTTGAGGGGGGCAGATAGGCTACCAGAGAATATTCTGGGCTTGCTCGCAAAAGCGATTCTCCCAAGCGGCGACACAGAGATAAAATTGCCCATTCTCCCGCAATGGGCTTGAGAGCCGGCGAACGGGCTCCGCCGGCGCCAGGAGCGCGTTGCGCGTTTATAGCGGTTCCACGATGGGTGTAACCGGTGAAGATGATTCAGACGGGGCTTTTCCCCAAGAAAAGACCCACCTCGCTGAGCCCGGATGGGGCACAGTAATCGTGGAACCGCTCTAGAAGGTGGCCGATCATGGGTAACCAACAGCCGATCCGAGTGCTTACCGTAGACGATCATCCGCTTTTGAGGGGCGGGATTTCGGGCGCAATTATGGCGCAGCCGGACATGACCGTAGTGGCTGAGGCGACCGATGGAGACGAGGCGATCGCGCTGTTTCGCGTGCACCGGCCCGACATCACGCTGATGGATCTCCGCATGCCCAAGGCCAACGGAATCGACGCGATCGCAGCCATTCGCAAGGAGTGGCCTACTGCGCGCATCATCGTCCTGACCACCTACGGAGGAGATGTACAGGCTTTGCGCGCGTTCAAAGCGGGAGCTTCCGGATATCTCTTGAAAAGCATGCTGCGGACGGAATTGATCGACACCATTCGGCTGGTGCACGCGGGCCATCGCCGCATTCCCCAGGAAATCGCGGTCGAGATGGCCGAACATGTCGCTGACGATGCGCTCACCAGCCGGGAGTTGGAAACGCTTCGTGGGGTCGCCAGCGGCAGTTCGAACAAGCTAATCGCCGAACAGCTTGGCATCTCGGAGCATACCGTCAAAGGCCATCTCAAGAGCATCCTCTCAAAACTCGGCGCCACCGATCGTACGCACGCAGTCATGATCGCGCTGAAGCGCGGCTTCCTTGACATGTAAGAGCTCAAGAACGATGGAACACGGCTCCAGTCTGCGAGGCGCGGCTTGAAGCTAGCCATAGCTATGGACGAAGAGACGCGAATTCGGCGTGCGCATACTTTCGACAAAATTGCGGAGCTTTACGACCGGGGCCGCCGGGGATATCCCGATCGCATCTTCAATGACCTGTTTACCCAAGCCGGCATGGAACCATCCCGCGCGCACGTGCTCGAGATCGGCTGCGGCACGGGACAAGCAACACAACCGCTCGCTCGCCGTGGGTGCCGTGTGGTTTGCGTCGAGATGGGCGCAAACCTCGCGCGAATCGCGCGCCGTAACCTGGCTGACTTCCCGTTGGTAAGAGTCGACAGCGCCCGCTTCGAAGATTGGAACCCGGGCGATCTATCCTTCGACATCGTCTTTGCCGCGACATCGTGGCATTGGCTCGACCCACGACTCCGCTATGCGAAAGCCGCCGCGGCACTGCGGTCAGCGGGCGTGCTGGCTTTCACCACCGGTGGTCACGTGTTTCCTCCCGGCTTCGATCCGTTCTTCACTGAGATTCAACTGTGCTATGAAGCGATTGGCGAAGCCCGGGGAACGCCTCCCCCGACGCCGGAAGAGATTTGCGACGCGCGCGAAGAGATCGAGCAGAGCGGATACTTTGAGAAAGTGCGCGTCACACGCTGCATCTGGGTCGAGGAGTTTACCGCGGACGAATACGTCGCAATGATGAGCACCGCATCGGATCACCAATTGATGCAGCCGGAAAAGCGTGAGCAGCTGTTTGCCGAAATGCGGCGTCTCATTCAAGCTTCGCCCGGGGAGCGCATCCGCAAACACAATCTTGTCCTTCTGCACGTCGCCCAGAAGAAGACCTAGAGGAGGACGGAAAGACTGAAACGACCCAGGAAGTAGACAGGCGATACAGAATTATTCATTCTGCTCGAACCCTGCCAGCGTCTAATCACTCATGCGCGTCATTACTCTTGAAGAGCACTTCACTACCGGATCCGCCGTTCGAACCACAGGAGCCACGCGGTTCGCCGAGCTTCAACCCAGACTGCTCGATCTCGCCGCCGGCCGCATTGCAGACATGGACGCGGCCGGCATCGACCTCCAGGTCCTGTCCCTGGTTTCCACGGGCATCGATGCGCTCGAAGCCGCGACCGCTACGTCGTTGGTCCGCGACGTCAACGATGAGCTGGCGAGCGCAGTGCGGGCCCATCCCACCCGCTTCGCCGGCTTTGCCACCCTTGCCTTGAAAGATCCTCATGCCGCTGCCGCGGAACTGGACCGCTGCGTGACTCGCCTGGGATTTCCAGGAGTTCTGGTGGATGGCACAACGGGAGGCGTCTTCCTTGACGATCCCAGCTTCCTTCCCGTCTTCGAAGCCGCGGCTCACTTGAACGTTCCTATTTATCTCCATCCTGCGCCGCCGCCGGAACCCGTCCGCCAGGCATATTTCTCCGGTCTTCCCGGTGATCTTGGCTTCCTGCTCTCGATCGCCGGCTGGGGCTGGCATGCAGAAACCGGCCTGCACACGCTTCGGCTGATTGTTGCCGGTCTCTTTGATCGTTTTCCCGCGCTCCAACTCATCATTGGACACATGGGCGAGGGCTTACCCTATGCGCTTGCTCGCTCTAGTGGCATGCTTTCGGCGGCCGCGCCCCACCTTCGGCAACCTGTCGCCGCCTACTTCCAAAGCAACATTCATCTCACGACCAGTGGCTATTTCACCCATCCGCCTCTCCGCTGTGCGATCGAGGTCGTCGGGCTCGATCGCCTTCTCTTCTCCGTGGATTACCCCTTCAGTTCCAACATGCGCGGACGATCTTTCCTGGATAGCCTTGGCGGCCTGCTAAGCCCTGAAGACATGGCCAAACTCACTCACCGTAATGCTGAGTCTCTCCTTCGCCTGCAGCCCATCTAGAGCAGTTTCGCAATTACTGTGGCCTGATAAAGATCGCGAGGTGTGGTTTGCCTTGAGAGAAAACCACGAAAAGGCCTATCACTTCCCGGATTTCCTGCAGCGCAGCACTGGCCGAGAACAACGATGTGCGACTTTCTTCGAGGAAAGTCGCATGCAGTTCGGTAGTTCCAACGACCTCTACAGGAAATCCGGGTTAGGTCTACACCAATTGCGAAACTCTTTAATCCGTTTCTGTGGCGATGGGCTGGTTGCTCACGGGCATGGTTTGGAGGGTCTGGAGTTCGGACTGAACGCGGGCCCACTTCTGCGGATCCTTCTTGGTGTGAATGGGCGCGTTTGGGTCGGCATAGTAGTTCACGATATCGGACTTGAGCCCGGGCGGGACGGTATGGTTGGGGTCGGCAACCAGCCGGTCAAGCAGCTTGGCATACGTTTCATCGGTAAGCCGGTAGGCCCCAGGCCGGACCGGCGCGCCGGTATCCAGGTCTCGGTTGGGAAGCGTCTGATGCGGCTTGCCGAACCGGCCCAGCGCGGAGCTTAATTCATCCGTCGATCGATTGACGCTGCGAACGTATTCCTCTTCCGTGGAAGCAGTAGGTCCCTTGATCGCCAGCAGTTTCAATGGGCCGATCTTAGGCAGAACATAAATGAACCCGGCGAGTGAATAGGTTCCGATGCCGGCCTTCTTGCGGTACTGGTCCCAGTTATTTTCGGCAGCCACCCGCGCCACCTCGTCTGCCAGTTTCTGGAGATCGGGACTGGTGGAGTCCGCCGGCATGCGGCTGCGATGCAGAAGAGTGACCGCGTAGGCGATGCGGGGAATAAAGCTGCGGACGGCGAAGCGAAAGCTCCCGGCGTTGATGCGCCGTGATCGGGCTTTGGAGAAATCCTCACTGAGGCCATAGGTCTCGTAGAAGGCAGTCGCGAGCTGCTTGGTGGGCACATTGAGGCCGACGTGGCGAAGGTAGTGGACGGGCGCAAAGCGGCGATGCGCAATCTCGTTAATGTCGAAGGCGAACTCAGTCTGGATGTGCGCGTGCTCATCTTCACCGAAAGTGACAACCGGGCCATACTTTGCGGCAAGCCTCGGAAACTCCACCGGCACGGCCCGGTTGGTGGCCTGGGAGTGACCGATGTTGTCGCCGATGTAATGGGAGAGCGCCCCAATGGCGAAGGCTAGCTGGTTAGCATCCTTGGCATCGCGGAAGAGGTGGACGACGAAGTCGCCGGTGCGGACGTAATGTGTCAGGTCAGAGAAGAAGGGGTCGCCGAAGGGGTAGTAGCCAATGTCCTGAATGACGCAGCCGGCATAGGCGTAGGACCGTGCCAGTTCCAGCTCCTGTGGCGTGATGTTGGGATAACGGCTGCGCAGCAGTGGCGCGATGGAGCTCTGCCATGTCAGGTCGATCAGTTGCTCGTGGGTCAGCAGCGAGTAAGCTCCAGCGGGTCGGCAGACGAGCAGGAAGCACAGTAGAAAAGCGGAGGCCCGGCAGAGATTGCGCATCGGCTACAGTATCTCAGCGCCGGGATGCACCTGACTACATCGGCGGCGTCAAACCTGGGAACCAAGTGGTGGCCGCCCACACCGCGCTAAGCGTCCAACTGGAGTTACATTACCTGGAACGGATGTCTTTCCAGCTCGGTGAAGGAAGTCTCATTTCCTGATCGGCCCGAGATGGTGAAGAGATAGTCGCCATGGGCGAGAGCGGATGCAGGAATGTAGAGGGGAACAGTCCTGCTTGTCGCTGCTTCAGGAACGTCGATCGACAATACTTGGCTTCCGTTTTTGCTTAAGATTTGGCAACGATATTCGGCTACGTTTGGGTGAGGTGGGATGTCGAGGAACAATATAAACGGCTTGTCTTGGACCGGATTGATGACCGGTTGAACGGAGCTGCGCGCACCCATATCGGCCAACGAAAAGAACGCGAGCGCTTGAGGGGCGGAGGAGCTACGAAGCCTGGGAATCGTCACCGTATTTTGGTAGAGGATGAACGCAAACAAGGCGACGGACGCCGCAATCGCGTATCGCGCGGGCTGCCATTGGCTGCTCCACCGTTTGGGAGTTGAACGCGGCGTCTGCGCGCGATCCGTCGCCAGAACCTTTTTCGTGGTATCGACGAATACAGACGTCATTCGTAAATCGCTTGCGCATGCTTCGCAGTCAAAAAAATGCTCCGCGAATTCATCCGCTTGCGCAGCAGAAAGCTCTCCCAGGAGGTATTTCTCCACAGCTTGGGTTTGGAGCGCCTCTGCATGATCCATAAGCCTTCCCATATTACAGTAGTGTAATCCGTGCAGGATACGTTTCACTGCCGCGCTAAGTATATGATTTTAAGCGGGCTGGCGGGCAGCATCAGGAATTCAAATGCCCTCATATAGAACAAAGGGAGCCCAATAGAAGGGCCGCCTGTTAACCGTTTCCGACCGCAGAAGCGCGAGCTTCGCTGCCCGCAGCGCGGACTCGGGATCCTCTCCCGTGGCCATGGCAGAGTACAAATGATCCATGAACTGCGGGGTCGAGGCGTCGTTTACCTCCCACAGCGAGGCAATCACCCGTTGGGCGCCTGCTCGAAGAAATGCCCACGAAAGGCCTACTAGTCCTTCCGAGGAGTAGATTCTGTTGCCCGCACTATCGCACGCGGAAATGGTTACTAACCTGGCATTGAGCCTGTTGCGTGCAATGTCGCGCGCGTAGAGGTTGTACGATGTGCCATCCTCTGAAAGAACGACCGCGGAATCGAGTGGGCTTATACGGCTCGCCGTACCATGAGCCACGAAATGAATGAGAGCATAGTTCTCCGGCTTGGCCTTGAAGTAGGCCACCGGAGTCGCATCTTTCCCGGATAACACAGTTTCCTGGTCCGGGCTGAAATGCCCCTCAACTAAACGGATTTCTTCGCCCGCATGCGAGAGTGCCGGATAATTTGCAGGTGATTGGGGATTTCCGATCAAAAGCAACGTTTTCGTGGACTCTGTTGAGCGCCGAACGGCCGAATGCATCCCGAGGGTGAGTAAGAACGCAGAGCTGGCGTTGGTGACAGAGACGTCTTCGATCCAATAGTGTGGCTTGGGCGAGCTAACCAGTAGAGTCTCAAAGTTCAATCCGCATAATTCTCCATCGGAGATTATGGTTACCTGTGACTGCGGCTTTATCCACTGCTCCACGGGACCAATCAATATTCGATAGAGTTCTTGCCCGTCGGCATTGCCGAGATCATTGGCGTCAAACGCCCCAACCAGGTGAGCATGATATCGCTCAAGCAAGGGGCGTATCCGATCCTCTCCGGGAAGAACGAATAATTGTGAGTGATTAGGCAGCAAAATCCACAGATAACTCCGCTTCCTGCCTATCCAGTAAGACAGAATTACATGCCCAAGATGCGCCGCGGCATGTTCTGCTTCTGTCACATTAAAAGCCTGCGATTGGAGTTCGTTCAGACCCAACCCATCGGTGAGTGTGCGAGCTCTTTCCAACTCTGCGACACGGAATGCTTCATCAGCCATGCCGTGCTCCACGAGAAAGTTGATATAGTCGCTGTAGATATCCTTTGTATTCGTTGGATAGGCGAGCTTAAGTTCGTCGCGACCGAGCAATTTGCGGCCCTTTTCAAGCGACACAACCGCAGCTTTGTAGTGCATCTGCGCGTCCTCGGTATGGTTGAGTTGAGCATCAATCCTAGCGAGTGCCGACAAAGCCTCGCCCTGGAGAACTAAATTTGCTCCAGAGTCGTGAACGACTTCATGCAGTACGCGTTCGGCCCTCCTGGAATCCTGTTCCCAAAATGAGATCTGCGCTTCGTTTACCAGAGAATAGAGCTCCGTATCGCGATCACCAATAGCATGCTCGAGCGCCATTGCTTCGTTGTTGTATTTTTCTGCTAAGAGGAAGTCGCCTTCTTCGATCTCCGTTTGCGCGAGGCCGCTGAGGTTGAAAGCAACCTCCTGCTGATTGCCTTGACGCCGCGCCAATTGCAAAGCCTGCTGAAAGTCTCTTGCCGCCTCAGAGAAATAATGTTGATCGAATCGGATCGCAGCAATACTCGTGAGCGAAGTCATTTGATCAGTGATCATTCCGAACTGCTCCGATCTCTTCTCAGATTCCTCGAATAGCTCGGAAGCCCGATCAAGATCCCCCATCCGCAGGTAGGCCCACCCTAAATTGACGGTCGTCTTTACGATGGATGCTTGAGCATCCAGCTTCTGGGCGGCAGCCAAAGTTGCGTTGAAGAGATCTACCGCGTCGGCATAATGATATTGCTGCATCTGTAGCATCCCCAGGTTCCCCAGCGCGTTGCTGGCCAGAAAAGTCTGGCCATGTTGCTGAGCGATTTGGAGTGCGCGCGTGAAAAGCAGCTCTGATTTGGCGGGATCACGGTGGAAGGCGGCGAGCTTTCCTTCGCCCAGCAACAAGTCACCCATGACCTCGGGTGAGTCGGCTCCCTGCATTTTTTCCGTTGCGCTGGAATGTCCGATCGGCCAAGGCAAATTGCTGAAGGTTGCTCTCTGCGATCCCTAGCAGCACGCTCCTGCGTGCGGCCAGCGTGGCGCTTCTGGGCTCGGGGAAATCTCCAGCGCTTGAGCAATGTGAGGGCATCCTGGCTGAGACCTTGCCAGATGAGAATCTCAGACTTTAACAATTGAAGACGCCAGAATGCGTCCAGATCTCCCTTCCCGACCAGACGGAGACCGTCGTCTACCTCGTTCAGGGCATCCTTTAGATCGCCATGCTGAAAGCTGGCTTCAGCCTTCTGATATGCAGTCTCCGCTACCTGGCGGGGAGGTTCTTTTCCACAAGCTAGACATAATAGGAGGCCGAAGGAGAGGGGAATCGCCAGTCTACGGATACCAAGAGCCGTTAGTAACAGGGGTCGCAGCTGCCACCACGCCCGGCAAAAGGGCTTCCAAGTTCAACCCGCAGCATGGTGAGCCGCTTGGTATCTGCTGACGCAAAAACTTCCGCGAGGTAAAGATTGCCAACGTGCGGGATATAGATTGCGTACGCGTACGGAAGCTCCTCTGCAGAGTTGCCAGTCCCTACCGGACGAACCTGTTTTACCAGACTGGTGTGCAACACTCCATTGGATTTGGATTTGCTCCAGCCAGCACCCGGTTCCATCAGCATACCCTTCGCAAGTGCCGGCGGTACCTTTTCGCTGGTGAGCCCCCAATGATATCTGGCTTTCGGCGCATTCTTTGCGCCTTTGTTTCCCTTGCTGCCGGATTCGTGATGGCTTAACAGCGCCGAATGGGTGGGATTTTGCACAAAAAGATCGTGGTTAAGGTCCACTTGCAGCGGCTGACCCGCGATCTTGAGGTTCTCAAACGAACTACCCAGAGGAATGATTTCCGCTTGCTGGCCATCAATGTGGTTTGAGGACACCCTGCCGATGATCGCATCCGCGGTAATCACATGAAGAATGTTCAAACCTTCGACGACGCAAGTGACTACGGAATTGTAGGCTCCGTCATCCGTCTGGATGCCGGATACATAGGTATGCGCCGACTGGTAGGAGATAACGTCCTTTAACTGGTAGGCCCCTTCCTTCGCGGACGCAAAACCGCCAATGATCGGGAGAGACGTTGCTGAGCTACTGGCGATGTCTGCCTTGAAGGGTTGAGTGATCGAACCCCCAATAGCGGATCCATGTGCATGGTACAGAAACCTTCTCCCACTCATGTCTACATCTCCAATTCGCCAAAATATTTAGGGATTTGCCCAAAGCTCGAGTTCAGGTCGATAGTGCCATGACTCAGGGTTTCGTTTCAGAAATGTTTTTAATATTTCATTGACGTGCCCATGGTTTAGGGGGTGCATGAAATCATAGCGCGAATTCATCGCTTGATTCGTCCTCAGCAGTATTTTCTTTGGGACGGAATGAATGCCGCTCAAAAGTTGAACTTGAGCGCTCCCTGCAGGATTCGTGGAGCCGCAGCGCTGATGGCGTTTCCAAAGGTCGAACTGCCGATGTCGCCGTCGACCGCGCTGGGGCCGTTGAATTGGGTGTGGTTAAAGACGTTGAACGCTTCCACCCGGAAGAGCAGGGATTTTGATTCTTTGAGGGGCAGCTGCTTGGCGACAGCCATATCGTAGTTATCCGCGCCGGGCCCATAAAAGAATCGCCTCTTGGCGTTGCCCGGAGTGCCCAGCGCATTCATGGAGAAGGCGGAGGTGGCAAAATAATTGTTTCCGTTTTTCCGGGGATTCCCGCTCAGGTGGAGCGGCCCGCCGCTGTAGTCGGGCTCATCGATGCTGCTGTTGTTGATCCCGTTTGGATTGGTCCCGATCAGCGAGTTGTCTCCATTGTTAACCATGGTTACCGGAAAACCGCTGGCGAAGTGCGTGATCCCCGCCACGGACCAGCCACGGGTCAGCCGGTTGGGATGGAAGAACTGATCGAAGGGAAGCTGATACTCGTAGCTGACGACGAAGTTGTGTTTCACATCGAACGAGGAGATGGCATAGCTGAGCGCGGGATTGAAGGGGTTCACTTCCTCGGCGACATTCGATGACTGATCCAGGGACTTGCCATAGGTGTAGGCAGCGGAGAATTCCAGGCGGCCGCTGGTGTGGCGGGCGCTCAGTTCGAGCGCGTTGTAGTTGGCGTGGCCGATGGTGGACTGGAGGGCATTGCTGCCGAAGTTTGACCCCAGCGGCCCGCGCGTACCGTTCACCTGGCCGCCGGCGATCGGATAATAGACCGTGTCCTCGCCGCCTGGGCCGCAGGTAAGCGTCCCCGGCTGCACTTCACTTGCCTGGCTTAGGCTCAGGCAGAGTGCGGGATTTCCGGGATTTGGCTCGATGAGAACACGCTGGCGATGGCTGGAAGTACCGACGTAGCTCGCGCTGAAGACGGTATTCGGTCCGGCTTGCCGTTCAACGGAAAACATCCACTCTTCGGTGTAGGGCGCGCGGCCATGGATGTCGTATCCGGGAATGCCCTCGATTGGCTCGTAGGTGCTCCAATCAATGTTGGGATCGGGGTTGCGGCGCGAAGAATTCAACGGGGCAAAGGTATAGGGGAAAGGCTGGCCATTGTCCTGACCGCTGGCCGCGGTAATGAACGGCGTTGCGAAGAGCGGAGGCGCGGGGCTGGTATAGGTAGTGCCGTAAGGAGCGTTCGCCGCCAGGACGCCGATCGAAAGCGCATCGATCGCGGTGTAGAAGTTTCCTGCGCTGGCCCGAATGCTGGTCGTGCCCGGTGCGCCAAGGATCTTTCCCAGGAAGCTGCTGGCGTCTCCCTGCGGCGACCATGCTATGCCCACGCGCGGCGAAAAGCTCAGGTTGCCGATCGGGGCCAGCGTATTCGGCACACCCTGACCGCCTACCCGATCGCCTGGATAAAGTATGCCGGGAGGCGCACCGGGAAAGACGACCGACTGGGCGCCGGCGACGAAGGTAGAGATCTGGTTGTACTTCTCTGACCAGGGCGCGATGCGATCCCAGCGAAGGCCGTAATTGAGGGTGAGGTTGGGCAGAACGTGCCAGCTATCCTGCGCGAAGAGGCCGATGTATTTATTTCGCGCATAAAAGGGGTTGAGCTGGCTCTGGTTGTATTGACTGGGCACGCCAATCAGGAAGTCGGCAAAGTCGACGCCGGTTTCCGTTCCGGAGAAAACAAAGCTGCCATTGAACTGCGCGATGGGGTGGGCATTGACCTGGTCGGCATGGAACTCTCCGCCGAACTTCATGGTGTGATTGCCCAAGACCTTGGAGACCGCGTCCGTGACTTGATAGGTATTGTTGACCTGGGTGAGCTGGTTGGCTGCGGCGCCGGTGGAGTATCCGTTGAAGTTCAAATTCTCCACACTTTGCCCCTTGGGATCGAGCGCGACGATGCTGGGCGAGCCGTCTGCGTTCTCGAAGCCCTGCGAGACCAGGGTTACCCCACGACCGCCCACCGGCTGGCCGAGATCGGTGTTATCGCGCATGTAGCTGAAATGGAGTTCATTGACCATGGTGGTATGGAAGGTCCTGGTAAGGCCCAGCGCGAAGAGCTGTGCCCGGCCGGTGGTGATGGCATTGAAACCAGGGACGCTGGCGCCGCTCTGCGCGACCGGATACGGGTCATCGAGATCGAAGTCGTCGATGAAGTAATAACCGGAGAGCAGGCCCAGGCGGGTATTCGCATCGAGGCGAACCGCTCCCTTATCGTCGCGCACCGTCTGGTTAAACGACGAGGTCGCATAGCCGTTGGCGGTGTTCGGAGCGGGGATGTACTGGAGCATTCGCTGTGCCGGAACCGACCACGCTTTTTGAGGAATGACCGCGTTGGGAAAAACGCACTGGGTCGAATTGGCGCAACCGGGAACGTAGTAGGACTCACCCGAAGTCACGCCATATCCTAGCTTCTGCGTGAGCAGGTTGGCGAAGTAAGGGCCGCCCACCACGCCGGCCAGGTTACTGGAAAGGTCGGAGAGATTGCCCAGGCGATCGGCATTCGAGGGCACGCTGATGGTGCCGGTATCGATGCCCTGCGTCTGCCGCGTTCCCTGGTAGTCGGTGAAGAAGAACATCCGGTCGTGACGAATCGGGCCGCCGAAGGTCCCGCCAAACTGGTTCTGGCGGAAGGCTCCGCGGGTGGGAGAAAAGTAGTTGCGCGCGTCCAGATCGGTATTGCGTAGAAAATTCGAACGCGTTGCCATGAAATCCATTGCTTCCGGACTTGGTGATGACATTGATCTGGCCGCCGCTGAATTCTCCATACTCAGCGTCGAAATTGCTGGTGATAATGCGGAATTCATCAATCGCATCCAGGTTGGGAATGACGGCCGTGCCGGCGTTGACGTCCTCTTCCACGTCGGCGCCATTCACGCTGAAATAGTTGGCGAACTCCCGCTGCCCATTCACGGAGATAGTGCCGGGATTGAGGGTGCCTGAAGGGTTGAGAACAGTAGCGCCTACATCCTGCACGGTCGTGGAGGTAATCGATGTTTGCGGTGCGACACCGGGCTGCAAAGAGAGCAGGTCGGTGTAGCTGCGGCCGTCGAGCGGAACCGCGGTCATCTGCCGGCCAGTGATCACCTGGCCCAGTTGGGTGCTGGTTGTCTCGACGTGCAGCGTGTTGTCAACCACGCTCACAGTTTGGGCGACGTTGCCGACCTGGAGCGAAGCATCGAGAGTGAGCGCCGCGTTGGTATCGAGCACCACGCCGGTACGTTGATAGCCGGAAAAACCAGTAGCCTGCACCTGCAGTTCGTAATGGCCAACCGGCAGAACCGGGAAGGTATAGAGCCCCCTGCTGTCGCTGTGTGTCTGGTAGGAGAGCCCTGTGGTTGACTCGCGAAGAGATACCTCCGCATTTGGAATCACACGCCCCGAAGGATCTTTGACGGTCCCGGAGATACTCCCGCCTACACTGGCCCAGACCAAAGCAGCGGACAAGATTCCAACAGTGCATAGGGTTCTGGCAATCTTGCCTGCAAGGCGCCAGACTTTCATCGACATACTCTTCTCCTGATCTCTTCGCTTCCCGTTCGGCCGTTGGTTCTCACTGGATTGTGATGGGAACGTTTACGCTGGTCTGGTCTTGCGATGACCCGCTGCCTGCCGTAGCTGTGACCACAATGGTGTAAGTACCCTTGGGTGTTCCTGGATCGGTCTGCGCCGTGCCACCGCACCCGATGACCGTGAAGAGGATGGCCATGAAAGTCAGGACAAACATTGCCTTACCGCGCCACCTTCGCCGCGGCAGGGCAAGCAAAAAGACACACGCGAAACTTGCGCCGCCGCCCGCAGCGAGCCATCCGGGCGCACCCGTTCGTCTGCTGATTTGGGGATGTGGCGGTGTGGTGTTGACGGTGAGAGAAGCCTGACCTGCCCCGGTCATCGATTTAGGATTCACAAAGCATGCCGATTGGGTCAGGCTCGCGGGCATGGTGCAGGTAAAACTGATAGGAGTGGTGTAGTTGTTAGCTACGTTCACCGTGACCGGCGCGATTGCGGCTGATCCCACGGCAGCTGTCGTCCCCGGCGAAGCGAGCGCGAAATTCGAGATCGTGATGGGAATGTTTGCCGATACCGATTCCATGTAGGTCGCATCGCCTTCATAGAAAGCGGTTAGATTATTGGCGCCCGAGTCTCCATTCACGGCCGTGGTCAACGTCGCCTGCCCGTTGGCGAGTGTTACCGGGTTGCCGACGTTGAGCCCATTGAGCTGGAATTGCACGGTGCCGTGGGAGCGGTAGATCCCGTAGAGGCATCGACGACGCTTGCAGTCAACGTGATTTTTCCGTTGGGCGTAATGCTGCCGGCGGAGGCTGTGGCAGTGGTCGTCGAAGCCAATCCCGAGGACGGCAGCACTTGAATCGCACCCATCATGCCGGCATCTTCGTGCTGCAGAATGTGGCAGTGATAGACAAAGGTTCCAACGATGTTCGGATCGCGGAAATCCATGCGTAGCTTCACGCTGGGGTAGGCCCCGCTGCCACTCCAGAAGGGCAGATCGACGGTGTCGCGGATGGCTGCATCGTTTACCGGTTGGCCGTTGACTTCGAGCACTTGAAAGTGAATCTGATGGATGTGGAAGATATGATCTTCGAGCGCTGTATTTTCGACGACCCAGTCCTCGACCGTGCCCGAATGCACAACGATGTTGGGCGGGTTGTTCATGTTGAACAATGCCGGTTGCTGTCCTTCCTCGGTGATAAAGAAGTTGGTCGGACTATTCGGGTTGGTGGGGTCTTCTAATACTTCGGAGAACTGCAGGGTGCGTTGCGCGATCGGGGTGGCGGCTGCCAACGCAGCGAAACGGGTGACCCGGGTTCGCACCGCATGCGACGGCAACTGTTTGACTGCGGCGCCACTGCTTGCGGACGATCCTTCGATGCCGCTCTGGCTCACGATGTTGGCGATGGGCCGCGTGGGATCGAAATCCCCGTCGGGCCCGGTATCCCAATTCTGAGTAATCAACTGCGCCTGGGCGCCCGCGCTCGGCGTGGTCACCACAAACTCCGCACGGGCGCCGGGAGGTAAAAGGATGCTGGTCTCGCTCTCGGATAGTTCTCCGCTGCTGCCTGAAGCAATGGGGTAGCCATCGATCGCCACCACCTGCATGGCCTGCGGCGTTCCGTTCACAACGTACTGCAAATTAAGGATGGTGTCCGCAGCGGTGTTTGCTACTCGCCACAATTCCTGTTGCGATGGATTGGTCTGGATGACGGCCGGTGTGTAGCTCGGATAAGTCACGGGAACATAGTTGATGGAAAGATCCCAGGCAGGAATGTTCGTGTCGTTGGCTTCCGACGCCGGTAGCAATTGGTCGCGGATGACAAAGGTGCGCTCGGTCAGCCCCGCCAGCGCTGGATCGACATTTTGCAGGCCTTCGACGATCAGCGCTCCGGTCGCGCCTCCCTGCACCTGCCCTTCGGAGAAGCCGTGCGGGTGGGGATGGTACCAGTAAAGTCCCGGGGGCTCGTTTTGCGGGATTTGTACGTTGTAATCGAAGCTCTGGCCGGGCTGGATCAGCGTGTGGACAACCTCATCCTGTCCGCAGACTGGGGCCACGTTCGTTCCATGGAAGTGGATATTGGTTGCCGTCGCTGACATCGCTCCGTTGCAGGCGCTGCTGGTGCTGGTTGCCGCGGAGGAGAGCGCCATCTTCATGCCGGCCATATTGTCGCTGGCGCTGGCGGCGGAAGACGCAGGCAGGTCGTTCTGGAAATGAATGATCAGCTGATCGCCGGGATTCACCCGAAGTGTGGGAGCCTGGAGACCGGTGTCGGTGACGTAGCAGTAGCGGACAAGTCCCTGGGAATCGGTTGCGGTCAGGAACTTGAATGTAACTTCCAACACGCCGTTCTGGCTTTGTAACTCCGGCGGCGCGGTGGTTGCCGAACCGGCAGCGTAGCGCGCACAGACCTGATCTGCCGGGTCGGCAGTCGAGGCCTCTGGCGAGGCCGCCTTAGCGCTTATAGACGAGTCCATTTTGGCCATATCCTGCGCTGACATCGCACCGCGACCGTGGGCATGCTGGGCCATGGCCGAAAGCAGAGTTGGGAAAATGATCAAAAGGAAAAAAGCGATGCGGAAAGGCAGACGCACACGTCCGCTTGCAAGATCCATCTGAGCACGCACAATGACTCCCTTAGCCTCACCAGGCACACGTATAGTAGGGACGTCCCGCGAAATTGAGCGGTGGTCATCCTAACAGTTGAAACCTTGCGGGCAGGGGCCCTATAGTGAAGGAAGCCCGCAGTCTTATTTGGCTGTGGCCCCCAGGTCCTCGCGGTCTCCGCCAAGAGCTATCCGCGGGGATCTGGTTATTCGTTCAAATTCGCATCAGGAAACTTTTTGCTGCGCGGCACACCGCCGGCACAAGCCCTCCAACCTCCAGACGCATGACCTGCACTTCAAAATCATTTTGCGTCGCAATCTCCCGCTTCAGCCGCTGGAACGTGGGGCTGTCAAACTCCTCGATCTCTCCACAACGAAAACAGGCCAGATGCAGATGGTCTTTCTGCGTCTTGACTTCGTAATAATGCTTTTCTCCGTTGAGGTGCATCAGGTCGAGCTCATCGATCAACCCGAGCCGCTTCAGCAGCTCCAGGGTCCGGTATACGGTCGCACGATCGATATTGGGATCCCGCTGGCGGGCGCGAGACAAGAGGGTTGCTGCATCAAGGTGGGCGTCCGCGCTTTGGATGGTTTCGATCAACGCACGCCTCTGCGCGGTCAACCGAACCCCCCTCGCCTCTACCTCATTCAACAGCTCACAGCGTTTCAACGTCATGGTTCTAGTTGCGACTCATTCGCACTAGGTATAATATACGACAACTTTGGTCCGATTACAACCCCGAGCTGAGATTCCTCCTCACTCACGCGGATTAGACGGCTAGTTGCTGCTCGACCAGGGCGGCCCAGTAGGCGGCGCCGGTGGAGAGGATCTGGTCATTGAAATCGTAACGAGGGTGGTGCAACATCGGGTTGAGCTGCCCGGGCCGTTTCGCCCCCAGCATAATGTAGGCGCCTTGCTTGACCCCGAGCATGTAAGAGAAGTCTTCCGCGCCCATGACCGGGTCCTCCATTTCGACCACTCCGGCTTGGCCCGCAACGGCAGTTGCAGCCTTGCGGGCGAGGGCCATGGCCGCTTCATCGTTTACCGTGGCCGGCGCCACCATGTGCATTTCCACTTCGGCGCTAGCGCCATAGCTCTCAGCAACGCATTTGGCTAACCTGACAATCGCCCGTTGCATGCTCTCGCCAACCCCGGGATCGAACCAGCGTGCGGTTCCTTTCAGCACAGCCTCGCTGGGGATTACATTCGCGGCCACGCCGGCCTGGAAGCTGCCGACCGTGACCACCGCCGCATGCTTGGGATCGACCGAGCGGGAAACAATCGTCTGCAGCGCGCTTACCAGGGAACTGCCGGCGACAATCGGATCGATTCCGAAATGCGGCTGCGCGGCATGCGCGCCCAGGCCGGTGATCCTGATCTCGAAGAAGTTGGCCGCGGCCATGATGTTCCCGTTGCGCCAGTAGAACTCTCCCACAGGCATCGTGGGCATGTTGTGCATGCCGAAGACGCGCTGCATGGGGAAGCGATCGAACAATCCATCCGCTACCACCTGCCGGCCACCGCCGATCTCCTCGGCCGGTTGAAAGATCAGGTAGGCCGTGCCTCTGAATTTGCGGCTTGCGGCCAGGTATTTGGCTGCTCCAAGCAGCATGCTGGTGTGCCCGTCGTGCCCGCAGGCATGCATTACGCCCGGATTGGTGGAAGCGTAGGGGACCCCGGATTCTTCCGGAATGGGCAACGCGTCGATATCTGCGCGCAAACCGATCGCCTGGTCGCCGCCGCTATTCCGGCCATGGATAACGGCGACCACACCGGTTCCCGTAAAGGCATGGATCTCGTCGACCGCGAACGACTGCAGGCGTTCTTGAATAAAGGTGCTGGTGCGGGTCTCGGCAAATCCCAGTTCGGGATTGGCATGCAGATCTCTGCGCCAGCTCACCATCTCATCCTGTAGTCGCTTTATTTCGTCGATCGCCGGCATCGTGATATCTCCTGTCTCATACTTATATATCGCGGCGGAACGCTGCCCCGCCCGAGTCTGCAACTATTGCAACACCAAAGCATCCAATCACGGTGATTCGTCGCTGAGCGCAGGAAAAATCAAATGAGCAAGCCGCACCGCTGTGCATGGGCAGAAAGCGATCCGCTTATGCGCGACTACCACGACCAGGAATGGGGAGTGCCCGAGTACGATAGCCGAGCCCTGTGGGAGCTGCTCATGCTGGAGGGATTCCAGGCCGGCCTGGCCTGGATCACGGTGTTGCGCAAGCGCGAGGCCTTTCGCAAGGCGTTCCATGGCTTCGAACCGAGGAAGGTGGCAGCTTTCAGCGAGAGGGACATTACCCGGCTGCTGGCTGACCCTGGGATCATTCGCTCCCGCGCCAAGATTGATGCGACGATCCAGGGCGCACGGATTTACCAGGAGATGGAAAGCAGTGGTGAAGGCTTCTCCGCGTTTGCCTGGAAGCTGGCCGGGGGAAAGCCAATCAAGAACAAGACCGGCACTCTGCCTGCGAAGACTGCTCTCTCGGAGGAGATCTCAACTGCGCTTAAAAAGCGTGGCTTCAAGTTTGTCGGTCCAGTGATTGTGTATGCCTGGATGCAGGCGTCGGGGATGGTCAACGATCACGAGTTACGCTGCTTTCGACGCAACGCTTGAAATTTCGGGGCTAAAAGCCCATCGTTTGCTTCCTCTATGTACGGGTTAGAGTGTCTAAGTGAGAACCCCATTCCAGGATGGCGTCCCGGCAGAGTTTGTGCCCTAGCAGAACCCAAAAAAAGAATAGGGCAAATCCCCCTAGTTCTCTAACAAAGGACGGGTGCCCCACATCTCGCTCGTTTTTCGCGAGATGGGGATTCCACCGATGTTGATCGCTATGCTCGAATGAATCGAGAGTCAGAGGGAAAGAGCAGTGGTATCCACATCTCGCGAAAAACGAGCGAGATGTGGGGCACCCGTCCTCTGTTAGGAGGGCGCAGGGCCAGTCGTTCATATGGGTTTCAGCCACTAGCCTTTTCGGCGCGGGTGTAGTCTCCGCTCTTTCCCCCTGATTTCCGTACCAGCACGATCTCGCGAATGGCGATGGATTTGTCCAGGGCCTTGCACATGTCGTAGATGGTGAGCGCGGCCACTGCGGCTGCGGTCAACGCTTCCATCTCGACGCCGGTGCCCGCGACCGTCGCAGCGGTGCTGCGAATCTCAATGCCGCCTGCGACAACATTCGCCGAGACGTCGATAAAGCTCAACGGCAGCGGATGACACATGGGGATCAGGTCAGCAGTGCGCTTGGCCGCTTGTATGCCGGCAAAACGCGCGACTTCAAGCGGGTTGCCTTTAGGGTTTTTGGGCAATGCGGCGAGCACTGCGTCAGAGAGCACAACAAAGGCTGAAGCTTCCGCCTCGCGCCGTGTGGAGGCTTTGGCGCTCACGTCGACCATATGCGCACTGCCTTCGGCGTCGTAATGCGAGAGCTTATCCATCGTCTCGTCAGGTTAGCAGCACCGCGACCGTCTCACCAGCGGCGAGATGCGGGCGGTCTGGGGGCACCACAAGAAAGCAATTGGAGCGGCTGGTGCCGGCGATGTCCCCGGAGCCTTGCCAGGTGACCGGCTCTACCGTCACATCGGTGGACACAGAGCGCATACTGGCGGGCAGGAAGCGCGTCAGGCCGGTCTTCACATGGACATCGCTGGCCAGGCGGGCCTGCGCGAAACGGGGTCCGCGAGAGGGATCGCCGCAGAGCGCGCCCAACAGGGGCTCGACAAAAAGTGAGAACGTAACCATGGTAGATACAGGATTGCCAGGAAGTCCAAAGAAGTAAATCTGGCGATCTTTGAGAGCAAGTCTTCCGAAGACGACTGGCTTGCCGGGCTGGATCAGCGCGCCGGTAAAGAAGAACTCTGCACCCAAATCAAGCAGGACTTCCTCGACCAGATCGTACTTGCCCATGGAAACCCCGCCGGAGAGCAGCAGCAGGTCGGCCTGAAGCGCGCTACGAATAATGGCCTCAAGATCGCCGCGTTCATCGCGCGCAATGGGGAGCCGCACTGGCTGGGCTCCAGCGGCGAGAATCTGCGCCGCGAGCGAATAGCTGTTGGAGTTGCGAATCTGGTGGACCAGAGGCTGCTGATCTACTTCGACCAGTTCGTCGCCGGTGGCGACGATGGCAACGCGCGGCCGGGCGAAGACGTTGAGCTGGGCCGCGCCACAGGCGGCAGCCGCAGCGACCTGAGCGGCGGAGATACGCGTGCCCCGGGGCACGATTACTTCTCCGGCCTGGGCCTCGGCTCCCCTGGGAACGATGTTTTCGCCGGAAGCGATGCTGCGGCCATGAGCGAGGCTAAGCGTGTCGCCGTTACGCTGCGCGTGTTCCACCATGACCACGCAGTCAGCGCCGTCGGGCACAGGCGCACCAGTCATTATTTCGACCGCTTGCCCAGCAGAGATTGCGATCGGGCCTATCTCGCCGGCGCGAATCGACCCAACGACCGTAAGCGGCAGGCCGGCCACAAGATCGGCGGCCCGGCAGGCGAACCCGTCGCGCGTGGAGCGGGGAAATGGCGGCTGATCCCGGTCAGCATACACCGGGTCAGCGAGCACCATGCCCAGGCTATCGAGGAGGGAAGTGAACTGTGGTGGATGCCGCGGCGATTCGGCCAGCCGATCGGCATGCTCCCGGGCGATCCGGCTGGCGTCGGCAAAGCTGACCACCCGGGATGGAGCGGAGTTGTTCAAGAGTGCGCAAAGAGACGGGACACCGGTAACACGGCGTCCCGTCTCTTTACTTTCCAATGGAGATTAGTGTTTGGCCGAGTACTTGGTGTTAATCTTCTCCCCGATCTCCGCCAAGATCGATTTTGCTTCCGGCGCCATGGGCCCGTTGGGAGCGAGCTCGAGGTACTTGTTGTAGGCCTCAGCGGTGCCCGGGGGCGCGACAATCTTCTGCGTCTTGGGGTCGACGGTAGCCTTGGAGATGAGAGCCTGTCCTTTCAGGTAGTAGGGAATCGGCTTGCTCGGATCCGCGGCGATCGCCTTGTCCGCGGCGGCGATGGTTGCGTCGGTTTGTCCCGTACGGCTGAGGACGATGGTTTCATTGGTGTAGAACATGCCTGCGTTGCTAGGTTGGAGCTTAGCCGCGGCGTCATACGCTGCAGTTGCGTCAGGGATCTTGCTGGTGTTGGCATACACCTCGCCCAAGGCGTTGTTATCCGCTGCTTCCACATCAGGATTAGGCTTCTTCGAATTGGTATCGAGATCCAGCGCCTTCTTGAGCGAAACCATGGCATCGTCGTATTTCTTTTGCCCGGTCTGAGCTATGCCCAGCTCCAGCCACAGAACAGCAGCGTCTGGTTTGAGAGTCGTGGCCTGCTGCATGGCCGTGGCCGCGTCGTCGTACTTCTTGGCGGCGTTGTTCGCGCGCGCCTGCTTGAGCAGGTCGTTCAGCTTGCCGACATTCGCGTTCTCTTTATTGATTTCCGCGTTCTTCTTCTTGGCTTCTTCGAGCGCCTTTTTCTGTTCCGGGCTCAGGTTCTTGATGTACTCCGGGCGGCTTAGGTCGAAGTCCTGCAGAGTGTCGGCGCCCGCCGTCAACTTCACGTCTTGAAAGCGGTCCACGGCCTTACCGGCAGCAGCAGCCTTCTGATCGGCCGTCGCCCCTTGCACAGGTGGAGCGAACAGCGTGATCACGTAAGTGTTGGGCTTGATGCCGCCTCCCTTATAGTCGCCGTTCTGGTCGGCGGTGAAGGTGTATAGGGCCGTCTTGCCATCTGTGGAAAGCACCACCTGGGCGCCGGCGATAGGGGCATTGGCCGGGTCTTGCACGTGGCCATGGATGGTGGCATCCTGGGCAGCCGCAAGGGCCGGAACGAGGGCAAGCGTGACACCCGCGAGCCAAAGAATCAGTTTCGTACGCATGATTTATCTCCTCGAAGCGGCAGCGATTGACTGGCTTGCTGCCGGAATGACCGGCTGCCGGCTCTGTGACGAACGGATAGTCCGCCCGTATAGCACGATTAAGTTAAATGGAAGGCAACAACAATTCAAGGCCGGGGCCCACCCAACGGCCTTCCGTATAGAGAGGAACGCCTTCCTCTGCATAATCTTGGATGTGTCTTAGACCCTGGCCGTCTAAAAAAAGTCTCTTTCGCTCCCCATCAGGCCGGGGCAAGAGCAGCATATTGCTGCCACCAGGCGTCAAATAGCGCCAGGGCGCGCTCGCACTGCAGGCGGTGCCGCTCCCGCTTGTCGCGGATCTGCTTGCGCAGCGCCTCTTCCAGCGGCAGCAGGAGATCGAAGGTGATATTCGCCGGTTGGAAGTCCTTCGCCTGGGCATGGGTAATGTAGTGCACCAGCGAACCCAGTGCGGTTCCACGAGGTACGGCGGCAGCCGCATGCCCCTGGACCTGCTGGGCGGCATACAGACCGGCGAGCATGCCGGTGGCGATGGATTCGGTGTAGCCCTCCACCCCCGATAGCTGCCCGGCGATGAGGATATTGGGGTGGTCACGGAGCGAGAGTGTCTCGGTGAGCACGCGGGGCGCATTGACGTAAGTGTTGCGATGAATCTGGCCGAAGCGGAGGAATTTGGCTTTCTCCAGGCCAGGAATCAGGCGCAGAACCCGCGCCTGCTCGCCGAATTTCAGGTGATTTTGCAGGCCGACCAGGTTGTAGGAGTCGGCGCGCAGGTTCTCACAGCGCAATTGCACCACGGCCCAGGGCACTTTGCCGGTGCGCGGGTCGCGCAGGCCAACCGGCTTCATGGGGCCGAAGCGCAGCGTCTCCCGCCCCCGCCGCGCCAGCTCCTCGATGGGCAGGCAGCCTTCGAAGTACTCCAGCTTCTCCCATTCCCGGCTCTCCACGGCTTCGGCCGAAACCAGGGCGTCGTAGAAGCGCTCGTACTCCTCTTTGGACATGGGGCAGTTGATGTAATCGGCGGTGCCTTTGTCATAGCGGGCGGCGAAGTAGACGCGCTCCATGTCGATCGAATCGGCTTCGACGATGGGGCTGATGGAGTCGTAGAACGCTAGCTGTCCGCTGCCCGTGAGCCGGGCGATCTCCGTGCAGAGCGGGGCCGAGGTGAGCGGGCCGGTGGCTACGATGGTGAGCTGTTCGGGATCGAGCGCAGTTATCTCCTCCCGGTGTACCGTGATGCGGCTTTCCTGCTCGATGGCGCTAGCCACCAGGCGGGAGAATTCCACCCGGTCGACAGCCAGGGCATGTCCGGCGGGCACGGCGCTCGCATCGGCGCAGGCGAGCAGCGCGCAACCGGCCCGGCGCATTTCCTGCTTAAGCAACCAAGGTGCGCTGTGTTCACTCTCCGACTTGAGCGAATTGGAGCAGACCAACTCGGCAAAGTCGGCCGTCTGATGTGCGGGCGTGGAGCGCAGCGTGCCGTCGACGACCGAGCGCATCTCATATAGATCAACCTGGCATCCTCGCCTGGCCGCCATCAGGGCAGCTTCCGGGCCGGCCAGGCCGCCGCCGATGACAGTAATGCGGGCTGGCTCGCGCTCAACCGGCCGGCTCCAAAGACGCCAGGGAGTGAATAGCATCGTCGTTGACGCGCATGATGCGCCACTCATCGAGAAACTGCGCTCCCAGGCTCTGGTAGAAGTCGATCGCGGTCTGGTTCCACTCCAGAACGTCCCATTGCAGGCGGACGCAGCCCTGCTCCGCGGCGCGAGCGGCGACTCTCGCCAGCAGCGCTTTGCCAATGCCTTGCCCGCGAAAGCGGGGCAGCACAAACAAATCCTCCAGGTGGATCCCGGAGCGACCCCGCCAGGTGGAGTAGTTGTAGAAGTAGAGGGCAAAGCCCGCCGCTTCCGGCTCTGTTCCATCCTTGGTTTCGGCGATCAGGCACTCAAAGCATGGATGCTCGCCAAAGCCATCGCGCAGCAGATCGGCCTCAGTCGTCTTCACTGCGTTGGGCTCCCGCTCATAGGTGGCGAGAGCGCGGATAAGATCCAGAATCAAAGGAATGTCAGCGGGAGTAGCAGCGCGGATCGAATGCATCGTCTGAGACCCAGTTTATAACGGCGTTTCCTGGAGGCGCGCCTGGTGTCTTCGCGCCTTCATTCGGTTGCCGCACGTCTTCATGTCGCACCATCGCCGGGTGTGGTTCTTGCTCAGATCCAGAAAGAGCCAGCGGCAGGTTGGATCGCCGCAGCTTTTCACCCGTTCCGCATCCTCCGAGACCAGCAAATCGGATGCCGACTGGGCCAGCTTCCACAACGGTAGCTCGGCTTGCTGCTCGAAGCCGGACCAGCTCCAAACCAGGCGCTCATTGCCCCTGCGAAGGCTGCGGTGCAGGGCCGCGGCATGGAAGTGCGCTTCGAGTATTTCTATCTGCCGATCAGCCGGCTTGCCGCCGTCCACCCAGGCGTAGAGAACCGCCGCCAGCGCTTCGCGCAGCTCGACAGTGGATGCAAGCACTCGCTGGCCATCATTCTCGCGGACGGTGCGGCCAAGTTTTCGCGCCTGTTCCGCCGGCAGTAAGCGCAATTGCACTGCGAAGCGGAGCAGATCCGCATAGGTGGGAAGCAGATCCTGTGGATTTGCGGAGAAGCGCAGGTCAAGTGTGTTGACGAGCTCCAGGGCGGGGTGTTCAGCAAACAACTTAAACGGCTTGGAAAGGGAACCACTCACACTGACTAGTATAACTCTTAAAAATAGTTTTGGGGGTTAGCCAAAACGGGTTTACAATATAACCAGTCATGGCAGCTACAACGGTTATCGAGAGCAGCGCCGCGAAGCAGAAGAGCAAGATCGACCTGCGCGTCTATCTCGCGTTTGCGGCCATTTACGTCTTGTGGGGATCGACCTATCTGGCGATTCGAATTGCGGTACAGCAGGTGCCGCCCCTCTTTGCCGCCGGGGTGCGATTTTTTCTAGCCGGCACTTTGCTTTACGCGGTGATGCGCCTTTGTGGGCGCCCGCGTCCCGTGGGCAAAGAGTGGGGCAGTCTTCTCTCCATCGGGTCGCTGATGTTCGTGGTGACCTATGGCGCGGTGTTCTGGGCAGAACAATATGTGCCTTCCGGGTTCACCTCCGTTCTCGAGGCGACGCTGCCGCTGATCACCATCGCCCTCGAGGTATTTGTCTTTCGCCAACAGCGATTCCGCTGGAGCCTGCTCGCCTCGATCGCGATCGGATTCGTAGGCGTCCTCTTGTTACTGCTGCACAATGCGCAGCACGTTGCGTATCCTGCCCTGCGCCGCCATCCTGTTGGGAGGAACGGCCTGGTCGCTGGGAGCCGTGTTGACCCGTTCGATGGTGCTGCCCAAGTCAAAGGGAATTACCGCCGGGGCGGAGATGATGTTTGGGGGTGCGGTCCTGCTCATCCTTTCGGCTTTGACTGGGGAGATGCACCCATTCCCGCATGTTTCCATCAAAGCCTTCCTTGCACTGGGTTACCTGGTGGTGGCCGGCTCGCTCTTGGGATTCAGCGCCTTCGTGTGGTTGCTAGGCCGTATGCCCGCCACGCGTGTCGCTAGCCATGCCTATGTCAATCCCGTGGTTGCCGTGGCCCTTGGCTATTTCTTTGCCGGAGAGCTGGTCACCCCGAGGATGCTCTTCGGCACCGCGCTGATCGTTGCCAGCGTCGCCCTTATCCTCATCAAAGACAAAGCAGATGAGCCAGAGCCGACTGCCGAATTACACTTACCTGGCAAAGAAAAAGCGCAGGGACTAAAAGTGTCTGCGTGAGAACACTGGGTCTGGCTGTCGTTCCCTCATGACGTCCCGTCGTTAGGGAACAGACTTACCAAACCTCAGTCGAGATACGTCTGGTCGACGTAACACCAGCGCCAATCTTCTCCTGGTTCGACGGATCGCATGACCGGATGCCCGGCTTCGTGGAAGTGGGCCGTAGCATGGCGATTCTTGGAGGAATCGCAACAGCCGACCTTGCCGCACTCCAGGCACATGCGGAGGTGAATCCAGGTATCTCCGGTCTTGAGACACTCCTCGCAGCCCTTGGTGGTCGGCTTCACCTTCTTCACATGATCTTTTGCGTGCGCGCACTTTGCTGTGCTCATGGAATCCTCTTCCCGTTCGATGTTGCTTCCGCCACTAAGGTGTCTTCACCACCGGCAGTTCGATGAAGCTAGCGCGGCCGGCCGCGTGGTAGATACGCTGTGTGGCTTTTTGATAATCCGCCGGCTTGGCCCAGAAAATGTTAGGCACGAAGGTCTGCGGGATTTCGGTCGTACAGAGGGAACCAGCTCGACTGTACCTGCACCATGATGCGATGCCCGGGCAGGAAGACGTGATTTGCCGTGGGCAGCGGGTAGCGGTAGAGCAAGGGTTGGTTGGCCGCGATGGCCTCAGCCTGCTCCAGGCTCTCGCGATAGCGTCCGCGAAAGATGTCAGCGGAGATCATGAGTTGATATCCGCCTAGGCGTGGATCACTGGCCACCTCGTCGGGATAGACGTCGATGAGCTTCACCACCCAGTCGGAATCCGTGCCGCTGGTGGAGGCCACGAGATTGGCGATCGGCTGCCCGCTGATCTTCAAGGGCTCGCTCAAGACATCAGAGCTGAAGACTGCGACATCGGGCCGGCCGGATTGCTCGCGTTGGTCGTCGACCAACCATTCAGACCAGGTCATCCCCGCCGAGTAACCCATGGGTTGGATGGGCCGCGCGCGGTAAGGAACAGGTTTCGCGGGGTCGGAGATATATTCCTCGAACGCCGCGTCGCCCGGCTTGGGCGCGGTGAAGCTCAGCTTCAAACCTTCTGTGAGGTAGAGCGGCGTAGGTTGAATGGAGCAACCGGTTGTGCAGCCGGCCGGCCAGGAAGGCAGGCGCCGCCAGACGTTGGTTCCGGTGTCGAACGCAGTGACGGGAGCAATCTCTTCTTTAGGCGTTTCGTCCTTCAGATACCGGTCGAGGAAGGGGCGTAGGATCTGCTGGCGGAAGTAGAGCCCGGTGTCGGCGCCGAAATTCAAAACACCCAGGGTGCTGGCGTCCTCGATCTCCTGCCCGTGATGCCAGGGACCAATCACCAGAAATACCTTGTTGTTATCCGTGTCCTTGGGCTTGATGGCCTTATACACGGCCATGGCGCCGTAGATGTCTTCCTGGTCCCACTGGCTGTCCACCAGCATGACGGGTACTTTGAGTGGCTGGGCGGCCAGGATCTTATCCATCGCCTGGTCGCTCCAAAAGCTGTCGTAGCTCGGATGCGCGAGAACTTTACGCCAGAAGCCGACTTGTTCGAGGTTGTGTTGCCGCCCTAGTTTCCCGGCGGATCCCGCCTGCATGTAAGTGTCGTAGTCGTCCAGGTGGTCGCTCCACCACTTGGCTTTGCCGTCGCGCGTCGCTTCCTGGTTGTAGATATAAGGGAGATTCTGCTCGCGGAAGGCGCCATTGTGAAACCAATCATCGCCCATCCAGCCATCGACCATGGGATTCATAGGCACGGCGACCTTGAGAGCGGGGTGAGGATTGACCAGCGCGGTTAAAGTCGTGAAGCCATCGTAAGAAATACCGAGGATGCCGACCTTGCCGTTGCTCTCTGGAATATTCTTCACCAGCCAGTCGATGGTGTCGTAGGTATCCGTCGCGTTGTCGACGGGCGTCGGATTCAATGGCCCGCGCATAGGGCGGTTCATTACATAGTCGCCTTCCGAGCCATACTTGCCGCGCACATCCTGGACCACCCGGATATATCCACCCTCCACGATCACCTCGGTGGCATTGTCGTAGCCCTGCAGACTTGGCCCCAGGTGGGCGCTGGTTTCATGAGTAGTAAGTGCGTTTGCATCGTAGGGTGTGCGGGTCAGCAGGATGGGAGCGCCCTTGGCCCCTTTTGGCACCAGGATGACGGTGTGGAGTTTGACCCCGTCGCGCATGGGGATCATCACTTCACGCCGCAGGTAGTCGAAGCCGGCGGTGGGTGTCTCCAGAGTGGCTGGGGTTTCGCTGGGCAGATCAGGATATTTCTCAGGCGGGGTTGCGGTTTGAGTCCAGGCGGGTTGGGTCGGTAAAAAGGCGCAGAAAAACACCGCCGCTAGAGCGCAGGGGTGCGCAATTTTTTTCATACGCAAACGTACTACGAACGGGCTTAGGGGAAACCCAGCGATGGAGCGCGCGAAGGATGGGGGAGTCCGGCCAGCTATTAGCTCTAGTACCTGCGCAGCAGCCGCGAGCCTAGTTCCCGGTTGGCCCGTTGCAGCTTTTCTTCAAAGAGGACGCCGACAGAGAAGGGCCCGATGATGAGGCCCATAATACAAAACCAAGAACCGATTGTGTTCCACATGCCCTTACTCCTTGCTCATCATTGGACGAACGATGATAGCGAATTCATCGACGATCCCATGAAAAAGTGGGGTAGGGAATAGCAAGAAAGGTGCACGTGAGCCCAGGGAGAAACCTTATTTTTCGCGGGCGCGGACTTTGAACCAGATTGGGGAACCGCGAAAGCCAAAAGCAGCGCGTATCTGGTTTTCCAGGAAGCGCTGGAAGGCGAAATGCAGCTTTACCTGCCTGTTGGTAAAGAGGATGAAGGTGGGAGGCGCCACGGCAGCCTGGGTCATATAGAAGATGCGCATCTTGTTTGCGGCGGGAACGGTGGCGCGCTGGAAATCGATTTTTTCCAGGAAGCGATTCATCTGCCCGGTAGAGACGCGCTTGCGCCGCTCGGCGGCCACCTCTTGCACCAGCTTGAGCACGGTGTGGATGTTCTTGCCCTCGGAGGCGGAGATAAAGACCACTGGCGCATAGGCCAGGTATTTGAGGACCTTGCGTACTTGCTCTTCGAAAATCACCTTGTCGGCAGGCGGCTTGCCGTCGGTCCTTCCGGTTGTCACCAGGTCCCACTTGTTGACCACCAGGATCACGGAGCGGCCGCTCTCATGCGCGTAGCCGCCGATCGTGGCGTCGGAAGAAGTGACGCCCTCGGTGGCATCGATGATCAGCAGCGCGACGTCGGCTGCTTCCAGATGGCGGCGCGCCATGACCACGGAGAGCTTCTCCGCCATCATTTTGGTTTTGCCCTTGCGCCGGATACCGGCGGTGTCGACAAAGCGCAGGAGGCCGCCGTCGTATTCGACGACCTCATCGACCGCGTCGCGCGTGGTGCCGGCAACGGGGGAAACGATGGCGCGCGAAGAGCCGGTGAGGACGTTGAGCAGCGTGCTCTTGCCCACGTTGGGGCGGCCGATGATGGCGATGGAGGTTTCGTGCTGCTGGAACTCGCCGTGGGTTCGGTGGTGCGACTTGCCCTCTTCCACCTCAGGTTCTGTTTCCGGCGGTGCTTCCACGCTGCTTTTCGCCTCAGGAAAGGTGAGCGTGGCGAAGACGTGATCGAGAAGGTCGCCAATGCCGACTCCATGTTCGGAGGAGATAGGGAGCACCTCGCGAATGCCCAGGCGCCGGTACTCGCCGATCTGTTCTTCCATGCGCTCGGTGTCGATCTTGTTGACCGCCAGCAGCAGAGGCTTGCCGCCGCGCAAGAGCAGCCGGGCAAGGTCATAGTCGGGCGCAGCCAGGGGAGTACGGCCGTCGACCACCATCACGATGGATTCGGCCTCATCCAAAGCCACCCGGGCCTGGCGAAAGATCTCGGACGGAATCAGCTCCGGGTCGTCGGGCAGGATGCCGCCGGTATCGACCACGCGCGCATGCTGCCCGGCCCATTCGATCTCGCCGTAGATCCGGTCCCGTGTGATGCCCGGTTCGTCGCCCACGATCGACCGGCGCGAACTGGTGAGACGGTTGAAGAGAGTGGATTTTCCCACGTTGGGACGGCCGACGATGGCCACAACCGGCCACTTTGAAGTGTCTACCGCCGCCTCGCGCCGGATGGGCGGCGCTGCTGGTTCCAGCGCCAGCGGGTCAGCTTCAATGCGACGCATCGGCCCCTGACGCTGGCCAATCGATTGCACCGGACGTTTACGGATTTTACCCAGCCGCGCGGCTGCGCTGGCTTCGGCGGCTGCCTTCGCAGCCGTTCCGCGCTTGACCTCGGCGCGGGAGTGCTGGCCGCGGGTGGCGGGCGTAGGCCGGCGGGCGGCTTTCGCCTGCGCGGCGCGCTTGCCTCCTTTGGAGTGCGGCTTGGGCTTTCTCGCCTTGGTTCCTTTTAGGGGTTTCATCAATGAAAGCTCTCTTTCAGTCTTTCATACATCGCCCAGCCCACCGTATAGCAGTATCGCAATTGGTATCGATCCGAACCCCGGATTTCCTGTGGATGTTTGTGGGGCCACTGAACTGCATGCGGCTTTCCGCAAAGAAAGCCGCACATCGCTTTTTTCAACTGGCGCCGCGCTGCAGGAAATCCGGGAAGCGATAGGCCTTGTCGTGGTTTTCTCCCAAGGAAAACCACACCTCGCGCTCTCTGCCAGGACGCAGTAATTGCGAAACTGCTCTAGACTTAGAGTTTCACTGCCTTGTCGACCGCATCCATCTCCGCCCAGCCGCTGCCTTCGCTGCACGACTTCTTCTCTCCCGGAGGCATGCTCTCGCACTCCGCGCTACCGTATGAGTTCCGGCGCGGGCAGTTGGATATGGCGCGCGCGGTGGAACGCAGCCTGCAGGAAGGCAAACACCTGATCGTCGAAGCAGGCACCGGCACAGGCAAGACGCTGGCCTACCTGCTGCCGGCCTTGCGCACTGGGCAGCGGGTCATTATCTCAACCGGAACCAAGAATCTGCAGGAACAGCTCTTTTTCCGCGATGTGCCTTTTCTGGAGTCGTTGCTCGGACCGCTGCGGGTTTGCTACATGAAAGGCCGGGCGAACTATCTCTGCCGCAATAAGCTATACGCCCTGCGCGACCAGCCCATCCTGAATGGCCTGGAGGAGATTGACCAGTTCCAGCAAATCGCAACCTGGGAGAAGACGACTCAGACCGGAGACCGGGTAGAGATTGACGCCCTGCCCGAAGCCAGCCAGGTATGGTCTAAAGTCGACGCGCGCGGAGAGGCCTGCCTGGGGCAGAGCTGCCCTGATTATGAACGCTGCTTCATCACCGAGATGCGCAGGCGCGCTCTCGAAAGCGATGTAATCATCGTGAACCACCATCTCTTTTTTGCCGACCTGGCTATCAAGCAGCAGGCTCGGGCGGCTCCGGATGCGGGTGTGCTCCCGGAAGCGGCGGCGGTGATCTTCGACGAGGCCCATGAGCTGGAAGATGTCGCGTCCAGCTATTTCGGCATCAGCCTGAGCAATGTGCGGCTGGAAGAGCTGGTGCGCGACATGGAGACGGTGCTACGCGCCAGGCAGGCTCACTCCTCCGCACTGAAGGGCTGTGGAGAGATGCTGCGCGAGCGGGCGAGGATGTTCTTTGCGGCGCTACCGCGCGGCGGTGGGCAGGGCGAGGGCCGCATGCCCTTCGAGCAGCGGGAGCAGTTCCTGGAGGAACACGGCGACGTCTATCTGGCGGTGATGAACGCTCTCCATCGGATGGAGGGCGAGCTGGAAAGGCTGCGCGGCGTGGAAGAGGCGCTGGGGTTGAAGAAGCGCGTGGCCGACATTCGCGAACATTTGCGTTTTCTGATGGAGGCGGAGAGCGTCAACACGGTCTTCTGGATCGAGCGCAGAGGCGGCTCCCCTCGTCAGGGGGGACGCAATACCTACCTGCAGGCGACGCCGATCGATGTTTCCGAGTTGCTTTCAGAGTTGCTTTTCGAACAATATCCCAGCGTGATTCTCACTTCCGCGACGCTGACCGTGCAGGGCGGGTTTGCGCATCTTAGAAAGCGGCTTGGGTTACGCGATGCGCGGGAGCTGGTTGTGCCTTCTCATTTCCGATACCAGGAGCAGGCGCTGCTCTACCTGCCGCCGGGAATGCCTGACCCGCGTGAACCCACCTTTGGCGCACAGGCAGCGCGCAGCATCCGGCGCGTGCTTGATATCACGCGCGGCCGCGCTTTCTGTCTCTTTACCAGCTACCAGCAGATGCGCGACCTCTACGAGCGCTTGCTGCCGGAGCTGGATTATCCCTGTCTTCTGCAAGGGACGGCGCCGCGCAAGGCGCTGCTGGAGGAATTCCGCAACACGCCCAACGCCGTGCTCTTCGGAACCTCTTCGTTCTGGCAGGGGGTAGATGTGCAAGGAGAGGCATTGAGCTGCGTGATCGTCGACCGGTTGCCCTTCGCGGTGCCGACGGACCCGGTCGTTTCGGCACGGATGCGGGCGGTTGCGGCCAGCGGAGCCAATCCATTCTTCGACTACCAGGTGCCGGCGGCGGTGATTACGCTGAAGCAGGGCTTCGGGCGGCTGATCCGGTCTCTCGAAGACCGGGGCGTGCTGGTGCTGCTGGACCCGCGCATCGAGCGGCAACGCTATGGAAAGGTCTTTCTGGAGAGCTTGCCACCTTACCGGCTAACGCGCGACATCGCGGAAGTGGAACACTTCTTCGAGTAAGGCTCCTGTATGAAAACCGCAATGTCCCGCAACCTCTATCTGCTGGCAGCCTCCCTGCTGCTGTTTTCGGTCGTTTCCTGCGGGATGAGCCTGATACCGAACACCCTGCAACCCGGCCTGCCGGTGAACGGCTCGGTGTGGAAGACGATCGGCCTGGTTCTCCTCCTGACCTCCCTCCTCTCCGCACTCGCAGGGATCTTGACCGCGATGTTCGAGCAGGTAGAGCGCAGGAGCGAGGAACGCATGCGGCGGGAGCTGCACGAAGACCTGGCCCGCCTCAGCCGCAACAAAGGCCGCAAATAGATACCAGCTACAATCGGAAGAGGGAAATACAGGCCATGTACGAAGTTACGGTCGAATCGGGATTCTCATCGGGGCATTACCTTCGCAACTACCGCGGCAGGTGTGAGAACCCCCACGGCCACAATTACAAGGTCCGTCTGACGCTGCGCGGCAGGGAACTCGACGCCACCGGCCTGCTGCTGGACTTCAAGCTGCTCAAACAGGTGATGCGGCCAGTGATCGACCGCATCGACCACCAGATGCTCAATGACCTTGAACCTTTCATCGAGCTCAACCCGTCGGCGGAAAACCTGGCGCGCTATTTCTTCGATGAAACCAATCGTCACCTAAGCGAGATGACCGGCGGCCGCGTGGTGGTCAAGGACTGCACCATCTGGGAGACGGACGCGACCACGGCCACCTACTACGAGTAGTCCGTTTTAATTCGTTGCCGTAGCGCCCTGGGTCGCCAGGTACTTGTCAAAGGGGATCTCGAAGTAAAAGAGCTCTTTGCCTTCGGAATTGCGCAGCATGCGCAGATTGAGCTTAGCGCCCACCAGCGGATTGGCGACCCCTTGCACATCGTAGAAGAGAAATCCGGAACGTGTGGTGTGAGCCTCAACGGCCACTGCCGAATACTCAAATGTATGAAAGTCCTCATCGACGTCTTTATTCTTGGTAGAGGATTTGTTCCCGATGCGCGGCAGCGGGCCGGGCAATTTGTAGCCGCCGTCAGGGCGCTTCACCCCGCCGATGCGGCGCTCGACGTCCTCCGGCTCGGCTGCCGGAATCTTGTCGCCCGCGGCAGTGATGAAGTTGATACGCGCGTCGATGAGGGAGATAGGCTTATCTCCGTTATTGGTAACAATGATGCGGATGGGCATAAATCCATATTCCAGGTACTTGAAACGGAAGATCGATGCCTTTTCCTTGGTGTTATAGGGATCGGCGGCGATCGCCACCTGTTCGTTGGGATGCTGGTCAAAAGCCGGATAGCTGGTCGCTACTCCAGCAGGAGGCGGGGCATGCTCGCCGGCGCGGGCCCGGAAGAGCAGCAACGGAGACGAGAGCAGCGCAACGGCAAGCAGTGCAGACAGAGCGAATCGGCGAGGCATTCCCGCCTTCGATTATGAGCTTCCTCGGTGTCGCGAGTAAAGGCGTTGCGCGTAAAGAGGCCGGCCATGCCGCTCCTCATCTATAGCTTCGCGTTGTTCGTGGTTTTGCTGTTGGGGCTTCCCTATTACCTGCTGGCCATGGCCACCAACGGCAAGTACCGCGAGGGACTCAGCGAGCGGCTGGGGTGGGTGCCCGATCGTCTGCGAGAAGGAGACACCAGGCAGACGATCTGGGTGCATGCGGTTTCGGTAGGCGAGGTGCTGGCAGCCAGCCGCCTGGTCAACGAGCTGAGCGCCTGCGCGCCGCAGTATCGTGTGCTGCTCTCCACCACTACCCGGACGGGGCAGAGGTTGGCCAGGGAGCGTACCGGCGCCGACCATACTTTCTACTTCCCGCTGGATTTCCCCTGGATTGTCGGCCGCTACCTGAAGAGATTGGATCCCGTGCTGCTGGTGTTGGTGGAGACGGAGTTTTGGCCCAACCTGCTGACTGCCTGCCGACGCGCTGCCATTCCCGTAGCGGTCGTCAATGGCCGGATCTCCGATCGCTCCCTGCCCCGCTATCTGCGGTTGCGTTTCTTATGGAAGCAAATCCTGGCAGGGGTCTCCATCGTGCTGGCGCAGAGTGAGGAAGATGCGAAACGGCTGAAGGCGATTGGAGCACCGTCAGGCCGAGTCTCCTTCGGAGGCAATCTGAAGTTCGACGTACGCAGTGCCGAGCCGGCCGCGATCACCACCGCGCTACGCGAGAAGCTTCCCAGCGGCGGCCGCGTGCTGGTGTGCGGCAGCACCCTCGAAGGTGAAGAAGAGATCCTGCTGGATGCCTTTGAGCAGTTGCGCAAGGCCATTCCCGACTGCGTCATGATTCTTGCCCCGCGCCATCCGGAGAGGTTTGGCAAGGTTGCCCAGCTGCTGAAGAACCGGAAACAGCAGAGCATACGCCGTTCCAACTGGATGAAGCGCCCGTCAAAGATCAAGCCGGGCACGGTGATTCTCTTGGACTCGATCGGCGAGCTGGCCTCTGTTTATGCTCTTGCCTCGGTCGCGTTCGTGGGCGGCAGCCTGATTCCGGCGGGAGGGCACAATCCCCTGGAGCCGGCACAATTCGCCGTCCCCGTGGTTATGGGGACGCACTATGCCAACTTCCGCGCCATTATTGACACCCTGGTCTACGCGGAAGCATTGAAATTGGCCACCCTCGAAACGCTGGTGCCCATTCTGGAAAATCTGCTTACCGACGACGAGGCGGCCAACACCCTGGGAGTGCGGGCGCTGGAGGTCTTCCATCATCAATCCGGGGCAACGGGGAGGGCGATCACCGCGCTACTGGGCTTGCTGCCCCAGCAGCAAGCCTCATGACCCCGCTGCTGGCTCCCTTCGCATTGGTATATGCGTCGCTGGTGCGGGCCAGAAATGCGCGCTTTGACCGCACGACGCCACAGCGGCTGCGCTGGCCGGTGGTTAGCATCGGCAACCTCTCCGTGGGGGGCACAGGCAAGACACCGCTGGTGATCTGCCTGGCGCAGCTGCTGGAGCGCGAGGGTTTCCGCCCCGACGTTTTGTCGCGCGGCTACGGGCGATCAAGCAAAGGGATTGAGCGTGTTGACAGTGCGGGGGATGCGGAGCAATTTGGCGATGAGCCCCTGCTCATCGCGCGTGCGGCAGGGGTGCCGGTGTACGTCGGGGCCAGGCGGTACGAAGCCGGCTTGCTGGCGGAAGCCGAGCTGGGAGGAGAAGGCCGGCACGTTCATCTGCTGGACGATGGATTTCAGCATCGCCAACTGGCGCGCAATGTGGACATTGTGGTCATCCACCGTAGCGATCTGCAGCAGCGTCTCCTGCCGGCGGGCCGGCTCCGCGAGCCGCTGTCTTCGCTGGAGCGCGCCGACGTGATTGTGCTGCGTCAGGAGGACGCAGAGCTCGAGTCCGCCCTTCGTGTCTATGCTGGGAAAGCAATGCCGTTTCTGGCTCGTGCGGCGAACGCTCAGTCTCTCGATCCCTGTCAAGCGCGCGCTGGCCTTCTGTGCGATTGCCCGGCCGGCGGAATTTTTCGCTGGGTTGGCAATCGGCTGGTGCTGAGGTAGTGGAGCGGAAGAGCTTTCCCGATCACCATCGCTATACCCCGGCGGATATCGACCGCTTGTCCGAGCTCGGCCGGCGTCATGGATGCGACGCATTTGTAACTACTGCCAAGGACGAAGTGAAGCTGGACGCCGCCATGCGCCTGCGGCTGAACACAGTGGTTCCGTTGCGCATTGCGTCGCTTGTGGTCGAGATGGAAGACGAAGCTGCAGTGCTCGCCCAGCTCTCTGCCAAAATTGTCATCCCGCCTGCCCCGGCGAGCCGTGGGAGCAACGATTCGTCTGTGGCAAGTTAAGAGAGAAATGACACAGCCAGAAATTGCCATGGATACGAGGCCCGGAGGGGCCGGCCACCAAACGTGAGCCCGGCCGGCAGAGTCTGTGTGAGAACCCACGACCGCTGCTCCTGTGGTGAGTGCTGAGACCCAGGACTGCGTCCCATAAGCGCTAACTTGTTTGGCAGACAATAGAAATCCGAGAACATGCTGGTTTTTAGCATCTCTAACTCGCCGCAAAATCGTCATCCTGAGCGGAGTGCCTCACAGATTTATTGCGTGACAGAGCGCTTGGTGGCGCGGAGTCGAAGGACCCCGAGGGTGCTCATCTTACCCATGCCGCTCGGAGCTTTTCAACCGCCGAAGCCCGCACCGGGCGGACCCGCCACGGTCTTTCCCTGGGGCCGGGAACCAAGAACTTGCTAGCATCTTGCTAGGTCCGGCCTTGCACAGACCTGGGGATGGAACTTGCACAGACCTGGGGATGGAAGATGATTACAGTGCATGAAAAGATCTACCCGTAACCATCAAGTGCATACCGCAGCAGATCCTGTTCTCGGGGCTTCGGTGGTCGAAAAGCTCCGAGCAACATGGGTAAGATAAGCGCCGCCGGGGTCCTTCGACTCCGCGCCACCAAGCGCTCTGTCACGCGATAAATCCGTGAGGCGCTCCGCTCAGGATGACGACTTCGTGGGAGTTTTGACGAAAAACATCCTAAAGTTAGCGCTTATGAGGACTACGTCCTGGACTGCGTGCTACTCTCCGCTACGCGCTGTCCCCTTCGACAAGCTCAGGGCAGGCTCTTCGGGACTGTGTCGATGTATGAGCGTCGTAGGTGCGGCACTAATTAACCTGGGCCCGCTCGCACCTGTGTCGTTAGGACAAGAGCGTAGCGCAGTGGAGGACCGGCCGAGTGAATTCCGATTTATGAGAAAATCGACCATTGTCACAGCAATCTGAGCAAGCCCGCGTCCTGATTGTGCGGCTGGGCGCGATGGGCGATATTCTGCATGCCCTGCCGGCGGTTGCTGCTTTGCGCAGGGCCCATCCGAAGTGGTATCTGGGTTGGGCGGTCGAGCCTCGCTGGCACGCTCTTCTCAGTGGAGATGGCGGCGAGATGCCGCTGGTGGATCGCACGCACCTGGTAAAAGCTAAGGAATGGGCTCGCGCTCCGCTGCGGGGAGAGACGCTGCGAGAGATCGCCGCTTTGCGCCACGCACTGCAGGCTGAGCACTACGATCTGTGCATCGATTTGCAGGGTGCAGTGCGTTCGGCAGTCGCCGGGCGGCTGGCCGGCGCCCCGCGGATGATCGGAGAAGCCCAGCCGCGCGAGTGGGCAGCGCGGTGGCTTTTTGGCGAGCGAGTTACGACCCACGGCGTGCACGTGATCGAGCAGGCGGTGGAAGTCTGTGCAGCGGCCGCTAGAGAGCGGCTCTCTCCGATTCTTCCCCCGCTACCAATCAATCGCGACGCAGAGGAGTGGGCCGATGGAGTGCTGTGCGGGGCTGCCGGGCCGGCGGTTCTGCTGAGCCCGGGTGCTGGCTGGGGAGCGAAGCGTTGGCCCAGCGAGCGCTATGGAGCGGTGGCGGCCGAACTGCACGCCGAAGGCTTCACGGTGCTGGTCAACGCCGGCCCAGAGGAGCAGGGGATCGCTGCCGAAGTAGTGCGCGCCAGCGGGGGCGTTGCCCGGGCGCCCGAGTTTACGACGCCCGGCTCAACTTTGGAGCGGCTGATCGCTCTGACCCGCCGGGTCTCCCTCGTCATCGCCGGAGACACGGGACCACTGCACCTGGCCTGCGCACTGGGCAAGCCGGTGGTGGGTATCTATGGGCCTACCGATCCCAAGCGAAACGGTCCCTTTGGGGTGCCGTTCCGGGTCCTGCGGCACCCGAAGAGCAAGCGCGACCACTCCCGCCATGCTGAGCCGGAGGCGGGTCTGCTGACCATTACGCCGCAGCACGTTGTGGACGCGGCGAAATATCTGCTGGAGCAACAATGCTAAGTAACTGGAGCCGAGTGGCTCGGCGTATTCGCGTGCCGACTGGGTTTCTCTTTGCCGCCGTTTACCTTTGGAGGGCCCGCCCGAGTGTGGCTTCGCTAGCGTGGAGCCTGCCGTTGGTTCTGCCCGGGCTCCTCTTGCGCGCCTATGCCTCGGGCTACGTGAAGAAGAACGCGGAGTTGACCGTGACCGGTCCATACGCGTACACCCGCAATCCCTTGTACCTGGGCTCAGTTCTAATGGCCTTGGGTTTTGCCGCGGCTTCCCGCAGTCTGGTGGATCACGGTGCTGCTGGCGCTCCTCTTCACCATCATTTATGGGCCCACCATCTACTCCGAGGAACAATTTCTGCGCGCCACCTTTCCCGCCTTTGCCAGCTACTCTCAACGCGTTCCCCGGCTGCTGCCCCGGCTGACCCTGGCGCGAATCCCGGGCGGCGAGGGTAGCTTCTCTGGGGCGCTCTATCGCCAACACCGCGAGTACAATTCACTTTTGGGTGCCTGTGCCGTTTACGCTGTACTGGTGGCCACGTTGTGGCTCCGCCATTGATTCCCTGGAGAGAGTTGACGGTGATACGGTATCCAAGACTTGTCGCGGCCATGGCATGTGTCTGTGCGGTGCTGATTACCGTCGCACAGACGCTTCCTCCTTTGCTTCCCCCGGCAGCAAATTTCTCCTTCCCCAGCAAGCAAACGCTCACCTATGCCGTGGATTGGCGCGTCTTCCCTGCGGGTACCGCCACTTTCCACCTGGAGCAGGTGGGAGGGATGCAGCACGTGGTCGCCACCGGCGAGTCGATCGGCGCCGTGAACTTGCTTTTTCGCGTGAATGACCGCTTTGAGTCGTACTTCAACCGCACTACGGGTTGCTCCACCAGCTTTGCCAAGCAGCTTCAGGAGGGCAGGCGGCAGCTGGTCAGTACTCTGCGGTTTCTTTCGAGCGAAGGCAAACAGGTTCTGGAAGAGAAGAATCTGGTCACGGGAACCAGCAAACATCAAGAAGCGTCGATTCCACCCTGCGTGACCGACCTGATGTCCGCTATCTTCTATGGCGGATCGCAACCGTTGCAGCCGGGAGGGGCCTTCCACATGCCGGTAGCCGACGCCATGCGGGTGGTCGATGTGACCATGAAGGCGGAGGCAAAGGAACAGGTGGTGACCCTGGCTGGAACGTTTCAGACCATTCGGGTGCAGCCGATCGCCGATGCGGGCGTGGTCAAGAACCGCGGCAATATCTGGATCTGGTACACCGATGACGACCGTCGCATGCCGGTGCAGATGCGGGCCCGGCTCTTCTGGGGAACGATCACCATGCGCCTGGTAAGCATGGCGGCAAAGTAAGCCTTATTGAATGCGATAGCGTTCGCGCATCAACCGCTGCAGTCTTGGCTTGTAGATGATGTTGTAAGCCAGTTCCTTATCGGGAAACATGGCCAGCGCGGCCCTCTTGCTGTCTGCTACCAGCTCCGCGGCCTGGTCTACGGTCAGGCTTCCATCCTGGCTGATCACCGACATAACCATGTCCATCATCATCTGCAGGCGGCGGATCTTGCGCTGTTCCTCGATTTTCTCCTGCGCGGATTGAGCGGATTGACTAGAACTGAGCGGTAGGGGGGAAGATTCTTCGTTGCGACCGGACTCGCGTGACCCCATGGGAAACCCTTCCTCCGATATTTTAGAGCACTCTTACTTCTGAGCTGCCCAGCGACGAGACTGGTTGCTCTGCGTGCCTCAGAAATGAGAATGCTAAAGCTTGCTTTGTTGCGAATCGTATAACGGAACCGGTGGCAGGGAAACACAAAAAGCTGCCTTTGAGGGCCCCGGGGCGTGCCCCCGCAGGTTACTTGGGCTAGGGTTCCTTCGCCGCCAGGGGTACTGCGGTCACCGTGCTGCCATCCAGATAGAAGGACGTAGCGCCCAGGGCATCGGTGCGGAAGGTGCGGACATGGTCGTCCTGCAGGCGACGGAGGATTTCCATTTTGGGATGGCCGTAAGGGTTGTGGTGGGCGACGGAGACGACGGCATACCTGGGAGCCACCGCAGCCAGGAAGCGGGGCGTGGTCGATGTCTTGCTGCCATGGTGGCCAACCTTCAACAGATCGGAGTGTAGCGCCTCAGCCAGCATGTGCTGCTCACTGGCTGCTTGGGCATCGCCTTCGAGCAGGACCGAGGTTTGCCCGTAGGTGACATGGAGCACCAGGGAATCGTCGTTGCTGGCGGCAGGGCCGGGGGCGTAACCGGCTGGTGGGGCAAGCACTTCGACCTGGGCGCCGCCGAAAGCAAAGCGGTCGCCGGCAGCCATGGATTTGACGGTTATGTTGAGCCGGTGAGCCTCGGCCAGGAGCGCCTCGTAGGCGGGAATACCCGGGTTGCTGCCCACCCAAAGCGTCCGCGGACGAAAGTTTTGCAAGACCGAGGGCATGCCACCCATGTGATCGCTGTGCGCGTGGGTGAGGGCGACGGCATCGAGCCGGCGGATATTGCGGGACCATAGGACAGGCGAGACGACGTCTTCGCCGATTTCAAAGTTGGCGTTCGAAGCCTGGGAGCCTCCAATGGGGCCCCCGGCATCGATGAGCAGGGTTTTTCCCTGGGGCGAGATCAGCAGCAGAGAGTCCCCCTGCCCGACATCGATGGCGGTGACCTCGAGTACGCCGGGGTGGTAGGCGAGCGCACGGGGATAAAAGACGCAGGCGGCAGAACAGGCCAGCGCAACGATAGGGCCCACCACCGGGAAGCGGCTATTGCGTGCCGCACATACCGCCAGACCGATCAACAGCATACCGGCAATGATGGCGAGATTCCCCGGGCTGGAGAGGCGAATGTCGCCGGCGCCCATGGTGCTGAAGAGCTGCACAATTCCGCTGATGGCATGCAGGAGAGCCGCCGTAACCGCCGCCGGCACAATAGCCAGAGAGGGCCACAGAAGCAAGGTGGAAAAGGTAACGAGGGCGGAGGGGAGCGCCAGCCCGATCAGCGGCACCACCAGCAGATTGACCGGTAAACCAAGCGCCGTGACGCGGTGGAAATAGATGGCCATGGGTAGGGACATCGCCAGTTCGATCAACGCCGAGACCAGCAAAAGCTCGAAGATGCGCAGCGTGAGACGGACCAGGGCAGAAGGCAGGAACCGGCCGAGGCGGCGGCCGATCAGCGGTTGGAGGTGGTCGGCGACGAGCCTCAGGGTAACGCGAAACTGCGCCAGCCTGGGAGGCAGGCTGGGGTCGATCGCGACCAGCCCCAGGTTCCGCGCCGCCTGCAGGTAGGGACCGAAGGTGTGCTCAGCGACAGGAACAGCCACCCCGGCGACGATCAGCACCGAAAGCAGCGTCATCTGGAAGCTTGCCCCGGCAAGTGATCGGGGATCGAGCGCGAGCAGGCAGACGGCCGCAAAGCCGATAGCGTTCAGGCTATTGCGTTCCCGGAAGAGCAGGCGCGCGAGCAGATAGAGCGTCACCATCCAGAAGGAGCGCTGCACCGGTTCGCCGAAGCCGGCGAGGAGTGCGTAGCAGAAGGAGCAAGCGATGGTCACGGTGCTCGACCAAATTCGAGGCAACCGCATTAGGGCAGCCAGGCCGAAGATGCATGCAGCGAAGATCGCCAGGTGCATGCCGGAAACAACCAGCAGATGAAAGGAGCCGGTCCGTTCAAAGCCCACTCGGGCCTGGTGATTCAGATAGGTCCGGTCACCAAGGATCATGGCGCTCAGCATGCCCGCGTCCTCGTGGCTGAGCAGCAGCCATCGCGGCAGCCGGGATGCCGTCGTAGAACCAGCGAAATCGATCAGACGCTGGCTGCCCGCCTCCTGCACGGAATGCAGCCAGCAGGCAAAGTTGAATCTGGCGGGTCCATGGGTGAACGTAACGCCGGAGACTTTCAGCGAACCCACCACGCCGATGCCTTGCTGGCGCAGCCAGGCGGTCGCATCCCACACCCCGGGGTCGAGATAGCGCTCAGGCAGATGCATAGCGATCTGGGTATGAACTTGGTCCCCGCAGTGGATCGCCGGGAATACCTGATCGGCAGGACCGTAGAGAGTAGCCCGGAGACCACCTGCGATCGGGCGGCCATCCGCGGAAGTGACACGCAGATCCAGACTCTCGCTCTGTTCTTCCCTTGTGGCGTTGCCGAACGGCAGAGTGGATTGCGTGAGCCGGATGGGTGTGGTGCGGGTAACTTCACCGTCGATCGTGGTGGCGCCGCCAGCGTCCGCTATCAGGCCAAGTTGTGTCTGTGGGTCGGGCACCGGCTCGATCTCACTAAGCAGTGTGCCCAGCAGAACCCAGATGCAGGCTAAGGGCAGCAAGGCGACGCGGAGGGCTTTCCGCGCTGCCAGCAGGGAGAGGAGAGCGAGCAGCAGAGTGCCGGCGATCAGTACTCCGGGGGCGATCCAGTAACCCTGCGCCAGCACGATGCCGGCGGAGAGCCACAAGGCGGCGTAGAGCGCGGGCGCGGTGGCGAAGGAGAGCCGTTCGAGGCTTCGACTCCTGACCACAGCTTCTCCTGTCCCGGAAGGGCGTTGGAAACCGCAGGTCGCTACGCTCCGGTCCCGGCTTGCCGTGGGACCATAGCGTACCCGGAGTTTCCTGCTACGCGGCACTCACCAACGGCCACGTTTGCGGCTTTCCGTAAAGAAAGCCGCAGGATGCTCGCCAAGGCCACGAACCTCGACAGGAAATCCGGGGGAGCGTAGTGGAGGGACCTGCGGTTTCAGGCCAATCATCCCACAAGCCTCCCAGCGGGCAACACATTAATTACGCTTCATGAAAGTTACAGTTTCCATGTGGAAGGTTTGTGGAAAAAGGTCGACCAGGTGAATCGTCTGCACAGAGTACTCAAATTGTAACAGTGACTGCAAGTCTCGAGCGAGCGTCGCCGGATCGCAGGAGATATACACGATGGCGGGAGCGGCGATCTCCGCCAGGTGGGTGCAAATTTCCTTACCCAGCCCAGCGCGGGGCGGGTCGAGCAAAATGAGTTCGGGCTTCGCCCGCGCCGGGCTGCGGGTCTGGCCGCGCAGAAAGTCGAGTGTGCTGGAACGGACAACGCGGTGTGCCTTGCCCGCGAGGTTATGCTTCAGATCGTCAGCGGAGAATCCAGCTGATTCTACCGCGGTTACGTTTTCAAAATCGAGCACTCGCGCAAACAGCCCCGCGCCGGAATAAAGATCCCAGGCCGTGCGGCCTGATCGCTTTTCACCGTTGCTGTTCTCCACCGCCAACTGCAGCAACCCGGGCAGCAGAAAGCGATTGACCTGGAAAAAGCCGCCCAGGCTCGCTTGATAGGAGTGTCCGGAGACCGTGTAAGTGAGCGAGCGCTGGCCCCAATGCATCATCTCGCCCTCTGCAAAAAGCCCCACCCCGGTGAGTACGGGCAGCTGCGCACGCAGTAGATCAGCGAACGCTTCGAGGCTCTGCTCACGCAGGCGCGCCGATTGTCGATGTGCGCGGGCTCCCGGCCAGAGAGAGACGAGCAACTGGTCCTGCTCATTGTTGGTGAAGAATTCCACTTCCTCGCATAGACTCTCGAGGCCAGCCTCTGCGCCAATGCGGCTGTGCCGCTGCAACCGCTTGTTCGAGAAGAGGAGCAGCGATCGGACAGTGAGCAACCGGCAGCAGATCGTGCGATCCTCGCCGCCGATAGCCCAGCGCGATGCCAGCTCGCTTCATCACGTGCAGCCGGATCCGGTTGCGATAACCCCAGGGCGGCCCAGATAGACTGGCGATCTCGGTGGGGAAAGGGACGTGCGCTCGCGCCAGCGTTTCCTTCAGAATGTCGAGCTTCATCTGCAACTGGCCGGCAGCGCTGGCGTGCTGGTACTGGCAGCCGCCGCAGCGGGGAACATATTCGCAGCCGGGTACGACTCGCTCCGGGGAGGGCTCGAGGATGGAGACGAGTTCGCCGGTCGAGAAGCTGCGGCGGTCCGCGGCGATGGTGGCCTCTACCAGTTCGCCCGGAAGCGTTCCAGGAACAAAGACCGTCTTGCCACCGGATGCGGCCTCGTCCGCAGGAATCCGTGCCAAGCCGTCGCCGCCGTAGACCGCCTTCTCGATGCGCAGCTTCATGCTTGGCTCATATAGAACAGGCTGAGCCGCGGCAAGTTGAATTTCTCCAGCAGCCGCTTGTGCAGAAATTGCTGCTCCACCTGGCGTATTTGCATCGCGGGCATGCGGCTGCGGTAAGGAGCCAATTCGGCGCCGGCCTGTTGACGCAGCGCCAGCAACACGACTTCCGGGGTAGTGGTGAGGAGGATGGCGAAGAGCTTTTCTTCAAGCACGGTGAGAGACTGCTCCAGCTCTTCGAGGTGGGGCAGTTTGCCTCTCACCTCGCCGGCGAGCGCCTGAAGGCGATCGGCAATCTCTGCAAGTGATCCGCTTTGTGGGGCGGCACGGAGCTGCTCCGCCGCTGCTTCCAGATGGGCTGCGATCCGTTCCTGTTCGAAGCCCTGGTTTGCGGCTTGGTCTGCGGGGCTTGTCCGAGGAGGGGCCGCTCCGACAGCGGCTTCCTTCATCTCTTCCATGGCTGAGATCACTTCCTGGGCGCAGTAAGCCAGGCCGTTCACCCGCCGCACGCGAGCCTTGTTCTTCCGGGCGTCGTATTTGTCGAAGGCGGCATCAATGCCCTTAATCACCGCGGCCAACGGGATGCCGGCCTCGCGCCAGGTTTCGATCAGCGCCCAGTCGATCGTGGAAAGCAGAAGCAGCGAGCCGCGGCGGCGCTGGAAGTGTTCTTCGATCTCAGTAAAGTAGTTGAAGTAATTTTGCACGACTACGTCAGGCGTGCTTTCCGGCAGCTTCGCTGTGGCTGCTGTGCTTGAGCTTGACCACTCGGTTGCGTTCGTAGATCAGGCGCAGCCCGTCGAGCGTGAGCATGTCATCGACGGTTTCAATAAACCTTGAATCATCGACGATGAGGTGGGCCAGGCCGCCGGTGGCGATGACCTTTGGAGCCGGCAAGTCCGGGACCCGCGTCTCGTTCACAATGCGCTCCAGTATGCCATCCACCAGGCCTATGTAACCGTAGTACAGCCCGCTCTGGACGGCTGCGACCGTATTTGTGCCGACCACCTTGGCCGGCTTCTTTACGTCTACCCGGGATAATCTCGCGGCGCGCGCGAAGAGCGCTTCGGCCGAGATCGCAAGACCCGGAGCAATCGCGCCACCCAGGTACTCGCCCTTAGCCGATACCATGTCGAAGGTTGTGGCGGTGCCGAAGTCAACCACAACGCAGGGACCACCGTAGCGCGCGAAGGCCGCCACACTATTTACCAGGCGATCGGCGCCCACCTCGGTGGGGTTATCGACCAGGATGGGCATCCCGGTCTTGATGCCGGGTTCCACGAACATGGGCTTCAGGTTGAAGTATCGCTCGCACACCTGGCGCAGAGTGGACTCGAGGGGCGGCACCACGGAAGAAATGATAATGGCCGAGACCTCGCTGGCTTCCACCTTCCGCATGGCGAAAAGGTTGAGAAAGAGCACGCCATATTCGTCGGCCGTCTGCGTTCTGAGTGTACTAACGCGCCAATGGGTGATCAACTCATCAGTGGCGAGGCGGTAAAGGCCGAGGACGGTGTTGGTGTTGCCTACGTCGAGGGTGAGCAGCATAGAGTTCCCGTCATTCATCCCGGACGCCACCGGAGTGTACGGTGCGAAGGTCTTGGGCTGTGCGCACCTGAAGAAAACCGCGCGCGTCAAGGCCGGCAGTGACGCCGGAGTAGCCTGGGCCCTCATCCACGTGCACACGCCTGCCGCGAATCCAGGTAGAAGCACCTTCCAGGCGACGGAGGATGTTCAAGGCCGCGCTGGTTGTGTCCGCACTGAGCGCTTGTGCCTCCCGGTACAGCGATTGTAGCAAAGCGATCAGGAGATCCTGCCGTGCCCACGACCTGCCAGTTTCGCTGCGCAGGGAGGAGGCGATGAGTGCCAGCTCCCCGGGAAAGCCTTCCTGGTGAACGTTGATGCCGATGCCCACCACAGCATGGCGTACGCGCGTGACCTCGGCATTTAGTTCGGTCAGAATGCCGCAGAACTTTTTCCTGCCGAAGAGCAGGTCGTTCGGCCAGCGAATATCGGCCTCGAGCGAGGTAACCTGTCGCACCGCCTCACGGACCGCGAGACCTGCGGCCAGCGAAAGCCAAAGGATGTCCGCCGGCGCGACGCGCGGACGCAGAAGGACGCTGACATAGAGGCCAGCTCCGCGAGCGGAGTGCCAGCTGTGGGCGCCCCGGCCGCGTCCCGCGGTCTGCTCGTCGGCCAGGTAAACCATGCCTTCCGGAGCGCCCTCGTCGGCCTCACGCATGGCTAATACGTTGGTGGAGTGGATGGAAGGGAAGTAGCGAATCTTGCCGGCGAAGGGCATCCCGGCCAGGGCCACATCGATCGCGGGCAGATCGTAAGCGTCATCTTGAGCGGGATTGAGCAATGGGAGTCCTAGTGTTTCGGGCCTGAAGGGTACGGGCTTCACGGGGCTGCGGAAAAGCTCATGCTTTGTATCAGGGCACGACTTTAGTCGGGCCGTAAGAACCTGAAAAAGAACAGGGCTAGAGTATCTGCGTGAGCGCTACCCTCTCACAATTTAGTCCCGTAGGGACGGCTGAAAGTGCCCCAGGATGCAATCCTGGGGTACCCTAACTCTGAGATGGACTATCGCGATTCGAGGCGGCCAGCCCATGTTGCCAATCGGCATTCACGTGCGGTCCAGGTGCACCCAGGACTGACGTCCTGGGGCATTCTCAGCCGTCCCTGCGGGACTGATCCCGGTGGGAATGTACACCCAGGACTCACGTCCTGGGCTATTCTCAGCCGTCCCTTCGGGACTAAGTTTGTAAGTTGAGTTCTCACGCAGACATTAAAGCCCCTGCGCTTTTTCCCGCCCCCCGAAAACCGCATCTGCTCGACATCTCCCCCACAAAAGCATTGGTGCAGCGTAGTGACCTAGTGCTTATACTCTCCTAAAAAATATCCGTTGTTACCCGCATGCTCAACTCAACGGCAGCGGCGGATTGCGTGAGGGCGCCAATCGAAATGAAATCCACTCCAGCGAGGGCATATTTGCGGATATTTTCAAGCGTGATGATGCCGCCCGAGGCTTCGAGTGGAATGGCAAGACCACGAGCGCGCACGATGCCAACCGCCTTTTTGATCTCGGCTTGGGACATGTTGTCCAACAGGAGAGACTCCGCGCCGCCGTCCAGGGCCTGCTCCAACTCCGCCAGATTGCGAACCTCGCACTGCACTGTCTGGCCAGGCATGCGCGCGGCAAAGGCGCGGGCCAGAACCTTGGGAATGCCACCGCCGAGCCCGATGTGGTTGCTCTTGATCAGAATGCCGTCGGAAAGATCGAGCCGATGGCTCTCGCCACCGCCGCAACCGACGGCGTATTTGTCCAGCACGCGGAGGCCGGGAACCGTCTTGCGCGTGTCCAATATCTTCGCTTTGGTACCGACTACGGCGTCCACGTATTCCCGGGTGCAGGTGGAGATGCCGCTCATGCGTTGCATCAGATTCAGGATGACCCGTTCGCAGGCCAGGATGACGCGAGCATTGCTCCGAATCACGGCCACCGCCTGACCCTTCTTGACCCGGACACCGTCGAACATCTCGGGGTGGTTGATGACCTCAAAACGGCTCGAGGTCCTCTTGTCGAGCCGGATGAAGATCTCCAGAAAGCGAGGGATACAACCGAGCCCGGAGATCACGCAATCCTGTCTGGCGAAGACCGTACCCGACGCCCGCAGCCCGGGCTCGATGGTCATGGCCGTAGTGACGTCGTTGGTCGCCCGATCTTCGACTAGCGCCTGTTCCAGGGTGGCTTCAACGCGCCTGCTCTTCCAATCCATTGGCCTTCCTTATTGGGCCTTCGTGTCGCAGTCGAGGCTCTCGAGGGCAGAACGAGTCTTAGGAATCAACACGCTCAACTCGGCGGCGCGGCGCCGCAGTCCTTCTACCACGCTCGCTGGAGCCTTGGCCAGGAAGCCTTCATTCGCCAACTGGCGATCGGCATTGGATACTTCCTTCTCAAAGCGCGCCAGCTCTTTCGTCAGACGCTCGCATTCCACCGCAACATCGATCGTACGCTCATAGATGACAGCTACATCGAATCCGGGAGCGGAACGCACCCCCGCGCCTTCTGGCATGGCATCGACAAAGTCAATAGCCGAAACCTTGGCCAGGCGGCCGATGATGTCGCTGTTCTCTTGGATGCCCGCACGCTCGGCACGATCAACCCGCAGCAGGATTGGCACCGAGGCTTTCTCTTCTACGCCGAGCTGTCGCCGCATATCGCGCACCGCGACAATCAATTCTTGTAGCCGCTTCATCTGCTGCTCAGCCGCCAAGTCAAGCAGATCCTGTCGACCTTGAGGATAGCGTGTGAGCGCGATCGACCTGTCGGGAGCACGATTTTCGTGGAGCGCCTGCCAGATCTCCTCGGTGATAAAGGGCATCAAGGGAGAGAGTAGGCGCAGGGCCGACTCGAAAACGTTAAGCAGGGTAGCCAGCGCCGAGCGCGACGGGGTGGGAGGGCCGCTGAAATCGAGACGCAGCTTAACCACCTCGAGGTACCAGTCGCAGAAATCGCCCCAGAAGAAGCTATAGAGCGTGTTGGCCGCCTCGTGGAAGCGATACTCCCCCAACGATTCGTTGATCGAGAACGCAGTGTTTTGCAAGCGGGACAGAATCCATCTGGCTTCGAGTGGGGCGTCGGAATCCTCGGCCGGTCCCTCCGCAAGCTGGCTTAAATCGATGATGATGCCGGCCTCCGCGGCCCTCTCCATCTGCATGAAGATGAAGCGCGCGGCATTCCAGATCTTGTTAGCGAAGGCGCGGTAGCCGTCGGTGCGCTCTTCGCTAAAAGCGATGTCCGTACCAGGCGCGGCCATCGCCGCCAGAGTGAAGCGCACCGCATCCGTCCCGAAGCGTTCCACCACCTGGATGGGGTCCATTACGTTGCCCTTGGTCTTGGACATCTTCTGCCGGTCCGCATCGCGCACCAGCGCATGGATGTACACCTCACGAAAAGGCACCGCGTCCTTCAGGGTGCGCTTGCTGCCGTCGGCCAGTGGCTCCTCCAGCATGAAGTGGCAGCCCAGCATGATCATGCGCGCGACCCAGAAGAAAAGGATGTCAAAGCCGGTGACCAGTAAGCGGGTGGGGTAAAAGGAGTCGAGATCCGGCGGGTGCTCGGGCCAGCCCAACGTGGAGCAGGGTAGGAGCCCGGAGGAGAACCAGGTGTCCAGAACATCCTTCTCCTGCTCGATGCGATCGCTGCCGCAGTGGGCGCAGACCTCGGGCGTGGTGCGGGCCACGGTAATTTTGCCGCAGGCAGCGCAGTGCCAGGCCGGAATGCGATGGCCCCACCATAGCTGGCGCGAGATGCACCAGTCGTGAATATTGCGCATCCACTCGAAGTACGTCTTGGAATATTGTTCGGGCGTAAAGAGGATGAACCCTTGCTCCACCGCGGCAATAGCCTTGTCGGCGAGCGGCTGAATCCGGATAAACCATTGCGTCGAAAGCAAGGGCTCAACCACAGTCTTGCATCGATCGCACTTGCCGATGGAATTCACGTGGTCGCGCACCCCTGCCAACAGCTGCTGAGCTTCCAGGTCGGCCAGGACCCGCTGCCGCGCCTTGTAGCGATCGAGACCGGCATACGCGCCGGCGGCGGCATTCATGTGAGCCGTCTCGTCCATGACGCTGATCGAGGGCAGGCCCTGGCGTTGCCCCAGGGCAAAATCGTTGGGATCGTGCGCAGGTGTCACCTTAACCGCGCCGGTACCGAAATCGCGGCTCACCCAGGTATCCGTCACGATAGGAATTTCGCGTCCGGTCAGCGGTAGCTGCAGCATCTTGCCGTGCAGGTGAGCATAGCGTTCATCGTCCGGGTGAACGGCGACCGCCACGTCGCCCAGCATGGTCTCGGGCCGAGTGGTTGCCACGGTGACAAATCCGGGCTCTCCCACGACTGGGTAGCGAATCTCCCATAGCTTCCCCTGCTGCTCCTCATGGATCACCTCTATGTCGGAGATGGCGGTCTGGCAGCGTGGGCACCAGTTGACGATATAAGCGCCGCGATAAATGAGCCCCTGCTCATACAGCCGGACGAAGGCCTCGCGAACAGCTGCGGAGCGGGGCGCATCCATGGTGAAGTACTCGCGTGACCAGTCGACGCTGGTACCCAACCGGCGCATCTGGTCGAGGATGGCTGCGCCGTAATGCTGCTTCCATTGCCAGACCCGTTCGACAAAAGCTTCGCGGCCCAGCTGCTGGCGCGTTTTGTGCTCTTCTGCAAGCTGGCGCTCGACCATCAACTGCGTGGCTATGCCGGCGTGATCGGTGCCCGGGAGCCAAAGGGCCAGATCCCCGCACATGCGGCGCCAGCGAGTAAGGATGTCCATCTCCGTGTGTTCCAGCATGTGCCCCATGTGCAGCCGCCCGGTGACATTCGGTGGGGGCAGCAACATGGTGAAGATGGGCGCGGAGGAGGCGGCTTCCGTGTGAGGCACGGAAAAGAGATCCTCTTCGACCCAGTAGGCTGCCCAACGATCTTCGATGGCAGCCGGGTCGTAGGCTTTGGGCAGGTCACGAGGCATGGGCGTTTTCTTTCAACACCAGTGAAGGGTACGGGCTTCACAGCTTGCGGGAAAAATCATTTTTCTGAAGGGTACAGCCTTCCTCGCCGCAGCGAGCATCAGGCCGTACGTAAATGCTTTGCAATGAATCCGGCTTTAACGCATTTTTGCTAACACTGTGGTCCGGTGGGATCAGTTATGTGCGGCCATTCTTTGGCGGAATGGCCGCGTCGGGTTCAGTTTCCTGGTCTACACCATTAGCAAAAAGGCTTTAGCCGCTGAGGGACGACTCGCCCTCGCCTGCCCCGCTCGTCGTGGGGCAGGCCGTGGGAAGCACCATTGACGAGTCCTCAGCCCCTGAGGGAGGGGAGTCCCTAAAATGGGTTGAGCTTGTCGAGGCCCTTCTTTTTCTTGTGTTTGCTGGAAGACTCGTCGCTCGAATCAAACTTGGGCGCCGGGGTCTTCTTCTTGGATTTGCCGTTGCTAGCACCGGCATCGGTGCCGGTCTGCACCTGGGCAGCGGTTCCACTTTTCACATCGTTGGTCTGGGCCGGAGCCTCGGCCGGCTTCTCCGCTGGAGGCAGGGGCTGGTTGTTGGTCGGGCCGACTGTCGCTAATCCGCCCTGGTTCTGCGCGCCGGGGACGCCGGCCGCTGCAGCCGCCGTGGCTGCGCCTTCCGTCGTAACCGGCGGTCCTACTGGTGCAGACGTGGGTGGCGCAGATGTGGGTGGTCCCGATTGAGCCGGGGCCGCGCCGGTGCTGCCTTCACCAGTGCTAACAATGGTGGCTCCGATACCCGGTCCGCCGCCAGCGGGTGCTCCATTGTCAGCGGAGGGCACATTCTCTAATTGCAGCGTGGAGCCGGCGGCTGGTTCGGCCACGGCACCAGCTCCGCTGGCCACTGCTGTGGCTGTCGGCGGCCCAAGCGGAGCTGGGGCGGGCAGCGGCTGATTGTTGAGAGCCGCGCTAAACAGCGCGGTGTCACGCTTATGAACATCGGGCGCCGTGATGGCCGGAGGGTCGGTCAGCGTCGGCTCCCCAATACGCGCAGCATTCACGGTGACCGGACCGCGCTTTACCAGCAAGAGCGCACGATCCTTAAAGGTGATACCCGTACGGCTCTGCTCTTCGGCTTCGCTGTTCGCGAGTTCTTCCTTGGTAGGGTCCGGCACCGTGCGATTGAGTGCGATCAGGCGCTCCCGGGCATCTTCCACATGAGCAGCCATGGAGTAGTGCGTGACCACGCGGGCGTAGGCATCCGCAGCCTGGTCATCGTAGGCCTTCATCAGTTCCTGCTTGGCCTTGGGATTGATTTGGGTGAGACCCTGAACGTAACGGGCTTCGGCCGCATATGCGTCCCCCAGGCCGATCAGCGCCAGGTCGCTATGGCTATAGAGTGGGTAGCTATCGGTAACGGTCTGCAGGCGGGCGATGGTCGCTGCCCAGTTCTCGTGCGAGGCATAGAAGCTCCCGACCTGGTACTGGCGCTCGGCCAGCACCTCCTGCACTTCCCGCAGCCGTTGCTTTGCCCGGGGCACAAAGGTTGAATCGGGGAACTGCTGGATCATGGTGCGGTATTCCTGCTCGGCTTGATCGGCATTCTTGGGGTCGCGGTCGGGTTTCTCCATCTGCATGTAGTAGATGTCGGCGACCTTCATCTGCGCCTCGGCGGCTTCGGGCTGGTTGGGAAAGAAAGTGATGAAGTCCTTATATTCAGCCTCCGCCTGGGTCAGCGCGGCGGTGCCCCCTTCCTTGAACCAACTATCCCCGACCAACAGCTTGGCGCGCATCTGGTACTCGGATTCCGGATAAGTATTCAAAAGCGTCTGCAGATCCAGGCGGGCGACGTCAAACTTGCCCTTCTTCATGGCCACCAAGGCCTTGTCGAAGAGCTCCTTATCCGGCTGCTTCGAAGCGCGGCCGGCGAGCGGGTCGTCGGGCGACGGCTTGGTCGCCGGTTTGGAAGGTTTGAATATGCCGAACTGAGCGGGCGCGGGGAGCGCGCAGAGCAGACACAGAGTGAAGAACCGGAATAGGAAACGCTGCATAGCACCTCATGGGCAGATGCTCGAATAGGGAGCCGATGTCTTGACCCGCCGTGGTGCCCTGCCACCGCGGTCCGTATTGCCTAATTTTAAATATGTTAAATGGCGGCAGCCCGTGCGGAATGGAAATTTTGCCCCTGGCGGCGCTGTTCGGCCTCCAGCGCCAGGTTTAGCAGCATCCGCGCCTCCTTTTCGGGGTGTCCGGAGTCAAAAACGGCGCTTCCGGCCACCAGCAGGTCGGCGCCTGCTTCGACCACGGACGCGATAGTTTCGTGAGCGATGCCTCCATCCACCTCGATTCTGAATTTGAGGTCAAGTTCGGCCCGGAGTTCAACCAGGCGTCTGATCTTGTCCAGTGAGAAGGGAATGAATTTTTGCCCGCCAAAGCCCGGATTAACGCTCATCACCAGCACGTGGTGAACCATGGGAAGGATTTCGAGCAGAAAATCGACCCGGGTCGCCGGATTGACCACCACGGCAGGTTCCATCTCGTGCTGCGCGATTAACTCCAGGGTGCGATGCAGATGACGGCAGGCCTCGTAGTGGACACTGATCCAATCGGCCCCGGCATCTGCGAACTCGGCGATGAAATCGGCGGGATTGTCGATCATCAGGTGACAGTCGAGCGGCAGGTTGGTGACCTTACGCAGAGACTTGACCACCGGAGGCCCCATAGTCAGGTTGGGGACGAAATGGCCGTCCATGATGTCGATATGGATAACAGAGCCGCCACCGCGCTCGGCGGCCTCGATTTCCGAGGCCAGCTTCGAGAAATCGGCAGAGAGGATGGATGGCACCAATTCAACCATGATTACCCCTCAAGATGCCCTCAGTGTAGCAGGAGTCTGTTAACCGGAAAGCCCGGTAGACTCCGGTGCTATGTCACGGCCGGTCTGTCACAAAGCGACCTGGCTGCACGGACGCGCAAGGCATAGCGCGAGCAGACTTGCCCATGGCGGAGGTTTCCCCTACCCTAAAGCCACGGATGACGCCCCGTTCAACGGAGAACCGCCATGCAATTAAACGTTCCCCCCGACCTTGAAACGCTTATCAAGAAGCGCCTTTCCAGTGGCGGTTACACGGACGCCGAAGATGTGCTCCGTCGCGCTCTTGAAGCTCAGGACGCCGAAGAAAGCTGGACTGATGAGGAACGCCAAGCGTTATCGGCTCACATCGAGGAAGGCTATCTACAAGCCGAGCGTGGCGAACTAATCGACGGCGCACAGGCTCGCCGGGAAATTCATGAGATGAAAGACGGTTGGCGTTTGCATAAACGATGAGCGGTTATGTTCTCACGCCTCGCGCCAAAGCCGATATTTTCGACATCTGGGCTTACATTGCGGACCACAACCAGGACGCCGCCGATCGCGTTGAACAAGCCATCTTCGATGCTTGCGCCTTCCTTGCCGAAGCTCCCGCGCGCGGCCATTCCCGCCCTGACCTTACAGCCCGTCCGCTTCGTTTCTGGACGCTGAGTCGGTATCCCAACTACGTCATCGTGTATCGGCCAGAGAAGCCCCCACTTCGGATCGTCGCTGTTATCCACGGAAAGAGGGATATCCAGCACATTCTCAAGCAGCGCCAGTAATGCTTTTTAGTATGGGAGCTGCTTTACCACCACCTAAGCGTGCCATTGGATTGGCGGCTTGGCCAGCTCTTCCGGGTTGGCACTGTTAGCCTTAGCGGCGACGCGGGAGATGGCGCGCAGCAGAGGCTTGCGGGCCACCTCTCCATCGACTCCGGCAAAGATCATCTCCCCTGTGGAGCGCACCGAAGGCCGGTAAAACCATTGCGTGAACAGCGCCACGTGATCCGATAAGGTCTGCGAAGATACTGATTTCGGGGCGGACTGAGCGAGCGTCGACAACGCCTCATCGAGCCGCGCTTCCAGGCGATCTTTCGCGGCTATGACAGGCGTCCCCTCCAAGGGAACAGGCTCCAGGGCGAACGGGTGAGCAAACAGGGAACTGGACCCCGAGCGCTCATTTGCCAGCCGCATACCAACGATGGAATAGAGCGCCGGCCCACTCCACACTCCACGGCGCAGAGCGAAAAGCGCGACCTGGTCAAGCTCAGCCGATGGCTGCACCAGGATGCCGGAGAGTTGTGCCAGGGGATGAACTGCCTCGCTGGACAGATGGGCTACGGTCTGCACCTTCTGCATCCGCTGATGGATGGTGGCAGCCCGTTCAAACTCCATCGCCTCCGAGGCGGCGTTGCGCTCGCCCTCAAGCTTGGCGAGCATGGAGCCGCCGCGGGTGGAGAGAAAAGCAAACACATCTGCCGATTCCTGCCGGTAACGCTCGTCGGAGCACCCTTTGTAGCAAGGGGCAAGGCACATCTTCATCTCCGAATAAACACAGCCGGGAAAGGCCGGATCGGGGTTCAGGTCTTCGGTGCAGCGGCGCAATAGAAACAGGTTCAGCATCTCATCCGCGTACCGCTCTGCCGCCGCACGCGAAGGGAACGGACCGAAAAGAGCGTTGGCGGCAGTCTTGCTGATCTTGGCCGTCACGTAAACCCGCGGGTAGGGGTTGTCGACCGACATCCGCAAAAAGATCGGAGGGCGAAGGCGCAGTCGCTTTTTCGCCCGGTCACCAAACGCGCGCAGGGAGGCCTGGTAGAGGCACAAAGAGGACTCGAACTCGGAGCCGGTGACCGTGTACTCAATATGGTCGACCATGTGCGCCAGTTGCAGACGCTTGGTGCGAGGCGGTTCACTTTGTCCATCGGCAGTTTGGGGTCCGCGCAGAAAACGCATGAGGCGGCGGCGCAGGTTGGGTGTTTTGCTCAGGTAAGGCTCGGCCGCCGGATCGGCCGCGCACAGCGCGAACACCGCTGGAGCTTCAGGGAGACCGCCCAGACTGGCGCGGGGATCAGCCGGATCGAAGCGGATGGAGTTGGCTAGACCGGCTCTCATAGGCCCCCCGGAAGACTCACTTACCGGGCAATCTTCGCCCGACGAGATGATTATTTCCCGGCGATGGTCATTCCGTCGATGCGCAGGGTGGGTGAGGCAACCGCCCCGCGAAATTCCAGGTCGTCGGCGATGGCCGTGACGTTGTTGAGCATTTCTTTCAGGTTGCCGGCGATGGTGACCTCTTCCACGGCAAAGGTCAGCTCCCCGTTTTCGATCCACAGACCAGCAGCGCCACGGGAGTAGTCGCCGGTCACCATGTTGACACCGAATCCCATCAGCTCCGTGACATAGAAGCCCACCTTGACGTCGGCTAGCAGCTGTTGTGGCGCAATCGTGCCCTTCTGAAGAAAGAGGTTACCGCCGCCGATGCCGGGAGTGCCGGCCAGCCCGCGCGCTGCATTCCCGGTGCTCTGCATATTGAGCTTGCGCGCGGTGTAGGTGTTCAGCAGGTAGTTCTTCAGGATGCCATTTTCGACGATGACCGTTCGTCGAGTGGGCAGGCCTTCTCCATCGAACGGCGAGGTTCCAAAGAGGCCGGGCAGAGTGCCGTCATCGATGACCGTCACGTTGGAGCTGGCGACCTGCTGCCCCAGCTGGTTGGCCCAGAAGGACGCTCCACGATAAATGCTGTCTCCATTGGCGGCTTCAAAGATGTTGCCGACCAGCGAACGCGCAATCTCCGGAGCAAAGACAATGGGCACGCGTTGGGTGGGGACGCGGCGTGCATCCAGGCGGCGCAGCGTGCGCCGGGCGGCTTCGGCGCCAATACTTTCAGGAGATTCGAGCCGGGCCAGGGTACGCGCGCTGGAGTACCAATAGTCCCGCTGCATGCCACCCTTCTCTGTCTCCGCGATCGGCATAGCGGAAAGCGAGCAATAGGAGCGGCGATACTCGCCCACAAAGCCGCGCGAATTGGCCATCACCTTGTGTCCCGTCGCCGCGTCAAAGCTGCCGCCATCGCTCTTTTTGAGGCGGGGATCGGCGGAGAGCGCTGCGGCCTCGGCGCGCCGTGCGTACTCAATGCGCTGCGCCGCGGGCAGCCCATAGACGTCTTCGTAGTAAAGCTCGAGATCCCCCGATAGCTGGCCCATCGCGCTCGCTTCCGGCAGGCCGGCAAATGGATCCTCGGAAGTGACCTTGGCCAGATCGATGGCGCCGGAGACCAGGTGGGCCAGTCCCGCTTCGGAGAAGTCGCTGGTGGAGGTGTTGGCCGTGCGATAAGCCCCGCTCGGGCCCATAAAGACGCGCAGACCGATGCCCCGCGCGCCAGACTCCTTCAACGTCTCCACTTGCCCCAGGCGCACCAGGGTGGAGAATTCGTCACCTTCACGGATCACTACTTCGGCTTCGGTGGCTCCGGCACGCAGCGCGCGCTCGACCACATCGGCCGCCAGCTGCTGCAGCTCCGTTTTGCTTTCTGTCGCGGGGATGGGTGTGGCTGTTGACATTATCGGCCTGTGCCGCCCACGGTCATGCGGTCCAGCTTGATGGTTGGCATACCGACGCCTACCGGAACGCTCTGCCCGTCTTTGCCGCAGGTCCCGATGCCTTCGTCCAGGGCGAGATCGTTACCTACCATGGATACATATTTGAGCGCTTCCGGGCCGTTGCCGATGAGCGTGGCGTCGCGCACCGGAGCGGTGATCTTGCCGTCCTCGATCAGATAGGCTTCCGAGGCGGAGAAGACAAACTTGCCGCTGGTGATATCCACCTGGCCGCCGCCGAAGTTCACCGCGTAGAGTCCTCGCTTCACGCTGCGCAGGATATCCTCCGGGCTGTCTTCGCCGGAGAGCATGTAGGTATTGGTCATGCGCGGCATAGGAATGTGCTGGTAGCTTTCGCGGCGTCCGTTGCCGGTGTCGGCCATGCCCATCAGGCGCGCAGAAAGCTTGTCGCTGAGGTAACCCTTGAGGATGCCGTTCTCGATGAGCACGGTCTCCTGGGTTGGCGAGCCCTCATCATCAACATTCAAAGACCCGCGGCGCGACGGCATCGTACCGTTGTCCACCACGGTCACCTTGGAACTGGCGACCTGTTGCCCGATCAATCCGGCAAAGGCTGAAGTCTTCTTGCGGTTGAAATCCGCTTCCAGCCCGTGGCCCACGGCTTCGTGCAATAGAACACCGGGCCAGCCGGGTCCCAGAACCACTTCCATGTCGCCTGCCGGAGCAGCAACGGCGTTGAGTTGCAGGATGGCCTGGCGGGCCGCTTCCGTGGCGAAGTGCTCAGGAGACTTATCGCCCTCGAAGAAGCTCAGTTCAACTCTTCCACCACCACCAGACCCGCCGCGGGAGTTTTTCGATCCATCTCGCGCGATGACGTAGCAATTGAAGCGGGCAAGAGGCTGGGTGTCGCTGGCGAAGGTGCCGTCGGAGGCGGCGATGAGAATATGGCGAAGTTCGTCGTTGTAGCCGGCGCGCACCTGTACGATGCGCGGGTCATAGGCGCGGGCCGCGCGGTCGGCGCGCATAACGAGTTCCAGTTTGGGGGCGATACCAGGATCGGCATCGGCGGCAGAGATAGGGTAGAGGCTTGCTTTTGGCGTCTCCCGAAACCCGGCAACGCTCTGCTTGGAAGGTCCATCGGCGATCAGGGCCGCCGTGCGCGCGGCGCGCATGAGCCGTTCCGCGGAGAGGTCATCGGTGTAGGCATAGCCGGTGCGATCTCCGGAGACAACGCGAATACCGCAGCCTGCGCTCACGCCCTGGCTGGCGGATTTGACCAGCGACTCATCCACCGAGATGGCGGTCGAGGCGACGGATTCGAAATAGAGATCCGCGAAATCACCGCCGGCTGAGAGCGCCTCGCCCAGGCAGCGTTCGATCACGCGCCCGGTCAGTCCAAACTTCTGGAAGAAATGGAGCTCATGCTCAGGAAAGGTCATCGGCGGCCTTGGGACGCAAAATTCACCATTCCTTCATTCTAGGCCACGGCGAGGGGCAGGTAAACACCGGCCCCTCTCGCCTAAACTGCCTAGCAACCGCCATCGTCGAGTTGGCTATCGAAGGGTGTTACGCATGACGTACACTGAGAGGAGAAAACGATGAAAGCGATACATCCGGGCGAGCATCTGGCGGTGGAACTGAAAGAGATGGGCATGAGCGCGGCCGAGTTCTCACGACAGATAAGTGTGCCGACCAATCGCGTGACGCAGATCTTGAACGGCCAACGGCCTATCACCGGCGACACGGCGCTAAGGCTGGCACACTTTTTCGGTACCAGCGCCGAGTTCTGGCTCAACCTTCAAAGCCTGTATGAGATCAGGCTGGCGCAGAAAAAGTCAGGGCCGGCGATCAGAACGCTGCCAACAATCAAGGATTTTCAAACCGCAGATGCCCGCTCGGGTACCGTTGATGCGTAAGTTATCGGGCGACTACCCACCTACTCTGCCCGCATCACCGCAGTAGCATCCGCCCGAACCGCGCGAAGCGCAGGGAACAAGGTTCCCAGCAGCGTAGTGATGAGACACAATCCTGCGGCGGTTGAGAATGTAAGCGCGTCGGCTGGCTGTACGCCCGCAAGCAGGCTCTCCAGGAGCCTGGCTGCTATGTAGGCAAGTAACAGCCCTGGCAGCAAACCCGCCACCGCCAGTTTGAACCCCTCCAGCAATACCATCTTGAAGAGGTCGCCCGGGCCGGCGCCTAAGGCCAGCCGGATGCCAAACTCCAGCTGCCGCATCGAGACCATGAATGCGAGCAACCCGTATAGGCCCAGGCCGGCCAGCACAATCGCCACGCCGGTAAAGACAATCAATACACGCATCTGGACGGTTCGCGATTCGGTTTCTCCGGCGAGGACCTCCTCCACGGTTCGTATGTTTGAGATCGGCTGCTCGGGGTCAGCCTTGTGAATGATCTCCCGGATCGCCGGCAGCAGACGCTCTGGCGGTTGCGTCGATTGAATCACCAGATCTTTGGGCGCGTAATAAGTGAGCCCATCGTCGAGATCCTGTTTGGAGCTGAGATACACCTGGGGTTCGCTGGTCCTCTCCAGGCCCCGCGCCCGGATGTCCCCAACGACCCCGATGACCTCGTGATCGTGAAAAGCAAAATTAAAGTGCCGTCCGATCGGCTGTTCATTCGGCCAGTATCGACGCACGAAGGATTCACTCACCACGGCAACCCAAGGTCGATCCACTGTGTCCGATTCGCTGACGGCGCGTCCGGACTTAATAGGAATGCCCAGAGTCGAAAATAATCCGGGGGTTACGAAGCGCATGCTGGCCGAATTGCCTTCGGTGCGAATCTGGCTGCGGCCGTCCACCAGCACCGGCCAAATGCCGCCGCCCCACGTCATGGGAAGAGCGGTGAGGTAAGCGGCGTCGGTCACGCCAGGTAGGCTGCGTACATCGGCCAGCACTTTGCCATAAAACTGTTCGCGCGTGCTGGTCTTGTTGTATTTGGGGAATGGCAAGTCGGTACGCAGGGACAGGATCCCGCTGGTTCTGAAGCCAGGGTCTACGGATTGCACCTTCCACAAAGCGCGAATCAACAATCCCGACAAGACCAGGAGCACGACGGATGCTCCGAGTTCCGCAATCACCAACGCAGATCTTGCCTGGTGATTGCCTGTTCCTCCGGTGCGCACGCCCACGCGAAGCCCACTCAGGCCCGCATCCCGGCATGCCCTCAGCGCGGGAGAGACGCCGAAGGCAATTACGGTAATCAGAGTCAGACCCAGAGCAAAGAGTAACGTCTGGGCGTCCACTGTAGGCACCTGCTGAACAGGAAGTGCGCTGGGCACCAATCGTGAGAGCAGCGGCAAGGCTGCCATGGCGACCGCGGTTGCGCTGGCGCCTCCAGCCAGCCCGAGAAGAAGGCTCTCGGTAAGGAGCTGGCGTAGAAGATTACGGCGGCTGGCGCCCAACGACAAGCGAATCGAGAGCTCTCGTTGCCGGGCCAGCGAGCGCGCCAGCAGAAGATTTGCCAGGTTAGCGCAGGCGATGACCAACACACAGAGTGCCGCTCCACACAAGCCCTGGAGCAGAAGCCGGGAGTCAGTCGTGAGCTCATCGCGCAAGGCGATCACGGAGAAGTCGACCTCCTCGTTCTCTTTTGGATATTGACGCCGTAGCCGGGCGGCGATCAGCAACAGCTCTCCTTGCGCCTGGGCAAGCGATACACCCGGCTTGAGCCGGCCGATTCCCTCCAAAAGGTTGTCGTTGCGATCCTGGTAATTCTCTTCCTTAAATCGAAAAGGCGTCCAGAATTGTGTCTCGCGTTCGGGAAAACGGAAATCGTGTGGCATTACCCCAATGACGGTGTAGGGCTGGTTATCGAGCGAAACCGGCTTTCCTACTATGTTGGGATCGCCTCCGAAAGCCATCTGCCAGAGTGCATAGCTCAATACCACCGTGCCGGGGGCTCCCGCCTGGTCGTCCTTCTCGTTGAAGTAGCGGCCAATCAGGGCCGGCCTTCCCAAAGTGGAAAAAAGATTCCCAGTTACCGAGGCGCCTTCGATTTTTAGTGGCTCGCCCTGACCAACCAGGCTCATCGAGTTGCCGTTGTAAGCTGCCAGAGCGGTGAATGAAGTGCTCGATGCGATCATGTCGCGATAGTTGGCTGGGGAAAGTTCCATCCTGGAGTAGCCGGCGTGCCTTTCCCAAACTCTCATCAGCCGTTCCGGCTCAGGAAAGGGAAGCGGCTTTACCAACACAAAATTCGCCAGCGTAAAGACGGCAACATTGGCGCCGATGCCGATGGTGACCAGTAGAATCGCCGTCAGGGTGAAGCCAGGGGAGCCAAGCAGTGAGCGCACGGAATGGAACAGGTCCCGCCGGGCGATTTCCCAATGCACCATGGCCGCGTTGAATACGATCTCGGAAACTGCAGAAAGCCAGAGCCCGCATCTCGCCGCCATTCCGCTGGTGCGGTCAAGCTCCAGGGCGAAGATGGAGCTCATCTCGTCGCCGTATTCCGCCCGGAAAGAGGAGGGATAAAGATGGAGAAGCAATCGATAGAAGTTCATTAGGTTGTCCTGGGCGCGACTCCGCACAAACGCGCCATTTTGAGTAAATCGCGCAGGCGTCCCGCTTCTGCCTCTGCTACCGCTTTTCCCAACGGCGTTATGCGGTAGTATCTGCGGCGTTCGTCGTCCATCTCGGGCGCAGGCCTGTTCCGGGTCTCCGTAATCAGGCCGGATTCCAGCATCCGCTGAATGGAACGGTAGAGTGTGCCTGCACTCAGCTTCAGTTCTCCCTGGGTGCGCCGGGTTACTTCGAGAATGATCGCGTAGCCATGCCGCTCTTCGTCTGTCAGTGACAGAAGAATGTGAAAAGTAGTCGGTTGCAGCGGAAGGAGGGAGGTGACGCGGTCTTCGGTCATGCCGCGATACTATATGCGGTATGGCTATATGTGCAAGGAGTATATGCGGGTCGCGACTGGCTGCGGATGGGTGTTGCGCGTTGGAAGGATCAACCTCAAAATAGGTGCGATGCGAAAACCTCGTCCCAATACAGCCTTTCTGCCGCCGGACGACAGGATTTTCCCTGTGAAGCAGCGCAAGGCCGTTCCTTATGAGTTTGTGCTGGATGCCCTCGCTGACCTTCCCAACCGAAACCCGCACCATGTTCGGCTGCCTGGCTGTCTATTTGGGAGACAAGATTGTGCTCATCCTCCGCGACCGGCGCGACCCTGCGGCAGACAACGGTGTATGGCTCGCCACCACGGAGGAGCACCACGAAAGCCTGGCTCGTGAGTTCCCAAGTATGCGATCCATTCAGTTATTTGGGAAGGGAATTACCGGTTGGCAGGTTCTTCCCGCCGACGCTCCGGACTTCGAGCAAGCCGCGCTGCGCGCTTGTGAACTGATACTCGCCCGGGATCCCCGCATCGGTAAGGTTCCCAAGTCCCGGCAAAAATCGAATGCCAGAACCGCCGCTAAGACAAAACGACGTAGCTAGTTCCGCTCCAGACGTGTCCAAATTAGTTCTTTCCCAGCTTCGCTTCATTGGTCACGACGATGCACGCGGTCGCGGTTTAGCTAGGAACCATAGAATGTGGGACCCAATCGTTCGTCAAGGCCTGGAGGGCCGGGGCCAAACGTCAGCCCAGCCCTTCCGAGTCTGTGTGAGAACTCCGACGGTTGGTAGATCCCGGCTTTAGAGTCTGCGTGAGAACTCCTCTTACCCGCCAGGGGTCGGAGAACCGGGTACCTTATTTCCCTTGGGCGGCCGCGGCAAACGGGAAGCGGCACATCGGCAGCCATTATCCCACTCAAGCCCAAAAACAGGGCTTGAATGGGGCACCCAGCAATTTTTGCCGGTGTGGCAAATACTATGGTGCACTCGCTGGACTCACTTACGGATCGGCCGGTTCTCACACAGACTCGGAAGGGCTGGGGTATCTGTGGAGGTTGATCCCGCCTGCCCCATTACCACTCTGCTAATTTGGGCAGCTCTAAGTCCGCTCTTACCCGGCATCTGCCATAGCAGGGAGCTCGACAGCATCCGGCTGCCTTCTCTTCAGCAGTTTCCGCAGCAAAAACAGCAACAGGATTGCAGAGATTGCGCCGGCGAGGCCATCGGTCACAGTAACCCTCGCACGCCAAAATGCTTGTAGCCTTGCCCATCGAGCCAGGTCATGTACACGATGGCCCCATTCGATGCCGCGGAAAATAGTCCCAGCTGCGTGCTGGCCACTGGACTCTTCTGTCCAACTAACTAGTAACCAAGAGCGTTGAATGACGCATAGACGACCCCTGCGATTCCGTTGTAGATCAGCACCCCAAAGATGAACGTTGTTGCCGTGTGCGGAGCGAATGCCACTGCGATCCCAAACAGGCTGGCTGCCAGTCCTCCGGAGAGATAGAGATATCCACGAGAGATGCGGTTCGCGGCGTATCCGCCCGCAAGCGCGCCTAACGATGTGCTGATGGCACATCCTGCGCCGGTTATCCAGATGACCGTCTGTTCGCCGGCATGGAAGTCCTTGCCCATCCCGGAGAACAAGTTAATGGCCGCGACCGCGCCGGCTGGCGCCAGGAAAAGAGCAAAGCCGGTCAGGCACTCCTTTGTTTTGGAAGCGTGCCATGTAGCCTTCAGCGCATCGGTGAAGATCTGCCGGAAGTGGAAAGAGGATTTTCTTGGTGGAGGAAAGAAAGCGGTCGGCAAGGTACCGAGCAAAATGAATGCGCCCAGACCAAGACCGATCCAGTACACAGCCAGGTGTGGCACCAGAGACATGACGGCCAACGAACCCAGCGCGCCGCCGCCGAGATTCGCCACGTTGGTCCACCCGCTTACCGAGCCCCGCAAATGGTCGGGTGTGAACTGAGCAGTCCAGCCGCTCACCGCGCCAGAAAACAACACCATTCCCAACTCTGCCAGCATGAGCAGTGCTGTTGCCGCTCCCAGATGCGCGGACGAAATCAAGAGAAGGCCAGCCGCCAGGCAAATTGCCGAGCCGGTCGCAGTCAGCCAGCTATAGGCGCGGCGGGTGAGTCCCGTATCCATAATCGGCTGCAGCAGAAATCCCCAGAAGGTGGGCGACATCACAGTGGCGCTGACGCCGGCCACCTGATAAAGCGGGATGCCTAGATTCGTCAGCAAAAAAGGCAGCGCGGTAATGGTGAATCCGACCACCAGGCCGAAGGGAAAGATGGACATGCCTACAACCCAGGCGGGCGGAATCCGCGTGGGAACCGCTTGATCAGATGAGGACAGAGATTCCTCCGAACAAAGAAGCAATAAGCGTAGGACGGCCCGGCGGCGGCGATGGTTAGCGCGGGCCGGTTTCAACTGCGCATGATACGCAATCTCTGCAACGCTGTCTGCCCCAGGCCGTTCCTGGGTGCCGGCTGCTATACTTTAACTAACTGGTTAATCAATGAAAGGCAAAACTCCCAATTTGAATCGCGCCGACCGCACGCGAAAGATCATCCTTCGCGCGGCCATTCGCGAGTTCAGTGAGCACGGCCTGGCGGGCGCGCGCACCGATGCCATCGCAGAATCGGCCAAAGTCAATAAGGCCCTCCTCTACTACTACTTCAAGAGCAAGAGCGGTCTCTACGCCGCAGCGCTCGAAGAGGCCTCGGCGGCGGTGGTGGAGCGGGCTCTCTCCGTTCTAGACCCCGCACGCAGCGCGGGCGACCGCCTGCTAAGAACAGCGCTGAATCACTTCGACCGAATTCTCACCCAGCGCGATTTCCAAAGACTGATGCAGCAGGAGATGGTCCGCTTGCGGCGCGGTCAGAGCGAATCTGTGCCACTACTGGCGAAGCACGTCTTTAAACCCTTGATGGAAAAGCTGCAGCAGGTTGTCCATCGAGGGAATCGAGACTGGGGAGTTGTGCCCGGTGGATTGGCTGCAGGTGGTCTATTCCGCGCTGGGCGCAAACGTTCTTTATTTTCTCAGTGCGCCCATGGTGCGTCTCACATTGTCCTTCGACCCGCTGGAAAACACCGCGATCGAATCCCGCCGCAAGGCCGCAGTGCAATTTCTCGGCAACGCACTTTTTGTCGACCGCGCTCACGGAGCGAATCTGGCCAAGCGTGTTCTTGCCGATATGCCCATGCCTAAAGTCAGGAACCCTCGAGTTTGGAGAAAGTGTTTATGAATGCACGCAACCGGGTCTTTATCCTGCTCGGAGTTCTGCTGGTCATCGCGCTCTGCTGGTATTTCTTCACCGCCCAGCGCTCGGACGATCTGCAGCTCATCGGCACGGTAGATGCCAATGAAGTGATCATCAGCTCGCGTATCCCGGGCAGGATCCAGACCCTTACCGTCGATGAAGGCGACGACGTGCGCGCCGGGCAACTGATCGCCACCATTCAAAGTGACGATCTGGAGGCGGCCCGGCAGGCTGCCGAGGCGACCGCGGCCAGTCAACGATTCAAGATGCAGGGAGCGAGCGATACCGAGCGACAGACCAAAGGGGACACCTCAAGCCAAGTGGCGAATGCCGAAGCACAACTGCGCAGTGCGCAGGCCGCCTTGGTACAGGCCCAGGCGCAGTACGAGCATCAGAATGCCGATACGTCGCGTACGGTCGCGTTGGCGGCACAAGGCATCATGAGCTACCAGTCGCGCGATGAAGCGGCCACGGCGCTGCACGCCGCACAGGCGGCGGTCGACTCCGCCAAGGCGAATGTCGCGGCGGCGCAAGCATCTCTGAAGGTCGCGGTAGCCAACACCATTCAAGCCCAGACGGCCGCCAAGACGGTCTCGGCGACGCGTGGTGATATGGAGAATGCCAGAGCCCTGCTGGATCAGGCGCAGGTTCAACTGGGATATGCGCGCGTGCTATCGCCCATCTCCGGCAAGGTCAACGTGAGAGCGGCGCGGCAAGGCGAGGTGGTTGCGGCTGGAACGCCGATTGTAACCATCACGGATTTGACACAGACCTGGGTCTATGCGCCCCTTCCCGAGACCGAGGCAGACTCCGTGCAACTCGGGGATAGCCTGCGAGTCGTGATGCCAAGCGGCGCCACGATGCAAGGCAAAGTGATCGCCAAATCCGCAGAAGCGGACTTTGCCACGCAACGCGACGTGAGCCGCCGTAAACGGGACATCAAGACGGTCCGCTTGAAGCTCCTGATTGACAACCCCGGTATGCGCTACGTGCCTGGGATGCTGGCTGAAGTCTATATCCCGAAGGACAAGCTGGTGACGCGATGAGTGGCGGCAAGCCACAGCCGGCCATCGTTGTCGAAAACATCGTCAAGCGCTACGGTGATTTCGAAGCCGTCGCCGGCATCACCTTCGAGGTCGCCGAAGGGGAGATCTTCGGCCTGCTGGGGCCAAACGGCGCCGGCAAAAGCACGCTCATCCGCATGATGACGACGCTGTTGCCGGTCACCAGCGGGAAGGCGATCATCGGCGGCCATGACGTCTCCCGCGAACCCGATGCGGTCAGGCATGCCATCGGCGTCATTCCCCAGGCGCTTACCAGCGACATCGATCTCACGGTCGAAGAAAATCTTTCCATCTATGCCAAGCTCTATGAGGTTCCCAAAGCGGAGCGCGAGCGCAATATCAACGATCTGCTGCAAGCAGTCGATTTGCTCAAGTGGCGCAATGCGCAGACCAAGACGCTCTCCGGCGGAATGCGGCGTCGCCTTGAGATTGCCCGCGGCCTGGTCCACAATCCGCGCATCTTCTTTCTCGACGAACCGACTACCGGGCTCGATCCGGTCTCCCGCGTGGCCGTGTGGGAGATGCTCAACCATCTCAAGAACACCCGCAATCTCACCATGCTGATCACTACGCACTATATGGATGAAGCCGATCGCCTGTGCGACCGCATTGCGATCGTCGACCACGGAAAGCTGGTAGCGCTCGATACCCCTATGGCGCTCAAGGAAAGTGTTCCCGGGGACAACGTGGTGGAAGTGCATTTTGCCCACGAATCTCCGCAATGGTCTGAGCGGCTGGAGCAGTTGGCAGGTGTGACCGCTGTCGAGTCCAAGAGCGCAGGCATGTATAGGCTGCTCACCTCCAACGGCTCGCTCACCACCACCCAGTTAGTGGAGATGGTGAATAAATATGGCGAAAGTATCAAGTCATTGACCGTCCAGAACACCACGCTCGATGACGTCTTTGTGCACTACACGGGGCGCGCGCTTCGTGACGAACAGGTCAAGGCGCTGGGCTTCGTCATGCCGCCGCGCCCAGGGGTGCAACCATGAAAAGAATGATGGCAATCGTGGAACGAGAGATGCGGAAGTTCTTCCGCTCACCGACATTGATGATCATGTCGATGGCGCTTCCGCTGGTCCAACTGGTCATTCTCGGTAACGCCTTCGGGGGCAAGATTCGCGGCGCCCGGATGGGTGTGGTCGATTACGACCGGGGCTCGCAGGCGCTCAAGATCGAAGAAGCCTTCAATTCCATCGCCGTCAATATCCGTACCTTCACCACCGTGGCCTATAACGATGAAAAAAAGGCCAGAGAAGATGTGCGCACGGGCAAGATCGACGGAGCAGTGATTATCCCGGCGCAATATTCGCGGCGTGTTCTCGCGGGCGATTCTCCAGCCATCGGCTTGGTGGTCGACAACAGCGACCAGGTCATGAGCAGCAGCCTGGAAGCAGAGATGCAATCGCTGGTCGACGCCTTGAATGCCCCCGTCATTCAAGAGAAGGTAGTGCAGCAGATCGCGCTCCAGATCGTCGAGCTCTATCCCTATGTCGAGTACATGAAGTATCTGCTCGCCGGCTCCGTGGCGCTCGCCATGTATGTGGCCGTGATGATCGGCGGCGGCATGCTGTATATCGACGACAAAGCACGGGGCGTGCATGAAGGCTATCTGGTAACCCCCATCACCAGTCTCGAACTGGTGATGGGACTGAACCTCGCAGGCACCATCAAGGCTGTGTTGTCGGGTATCTGCATTACCGTCATTGGCTCCCTGTTAGCCGGTCTGGGCGTCATCTTTTACCCGGAATCCGCTTTCCTGCTCTTGTTGCTCATCATCGCAACCTCCATGGCGTTTAACGGCATGATGTTTCTGATGATGGTGCGGGTCGAGGATCCCCTGGTGCCGCGCATGATGTTTGGAGTACTGAATACGCTCCTCTTCTTTCCCAGCGGAGCAATTTCTCCCGTCTCGGGATTGCCAAAGTGGCTGCAGGTAATCGCGCACCTCGATCCCTTTACCTACGCTGTACATGGTTTCAAGAGCATTCTTCTCAAAGACGGCGGCTTTACAGCGATCCGCATGGACCTGTTCTTCCTGGCCGGCTTTGGGATCGTTACCCTGCTGATTGCGACGCCCCTGTTTAAACGCACCCTTTAACGCACTTTTGCTAATACTGTGGTCCGGCGGGATCAGTTATATGCGGCCATTCTTTGGCGGAATTGCCGCGTTGAGTTCAGTTTCCTGGTCTACACCATTAGCAAAAATGCTGTAGCGAACTCACGGGTAGTAGGCGGATACTGCAACAAGCATGGTGCTCATCCTTCTCCCGGTGGTTGCCTCACGCTACGCCGAAGAACGCGATTGCCGCTCCAGACGCCATATCTCATATCGTTTTCCAGCATCGCCACGCTAGCGATCCGCAACTCCTCTGTTCAAGGAAAACTTATAGAGAAAATGCTCTAGACAAGCCCTTGTCTAGACAAGCCCTTGTCTATTGAACGTCCCGGCGATAAGATTCGTATCAACAGATATCGCAATGGACGAGGTCAGGCAACCCGATGGGCAAGCGCACGCTAGACCAGCCTTCCGGACTCGTCAGTCTCAAGACGCTTGCGGCTTACCTTAATCTCGACCCGACCACGGTGTCGGTCGTCTTGAACGACGTGCCTGGACGCTCCATTCCAGAGGCAACGCGGGAGCGAATCCGCAAGGCAGCGCGGAAATTCAACTACCAACCCAGTTTCCTCGCCCGATCATTGAGAAATCGTCGCACTATGACGATTGGCATCCTGGTTCCGGTGCTTGCCGACGGATATCACGCAGAAGTGATGACCGGGATTGGAGATAGGCTGCTCGAGGAAAAGTATTTCTACTTTATCGCCCACCATCGGCACCGGACCGATCTTATCGAGCAGTATCCTCGCATGCTCATCAGCCGTGGCGCGGAGGGGTTGATTACCATCGATACCAACCTGGTAGCCAAGCTGCCTCTGCCGGTGGTTGCAATCGCCGGTCATCGGCGCGTGAACGGAGTTACCAACGTAGTACTCGACCATCACCGGGCCGCGGAGCTATCGCTTCGTCATCTTTACAGTTTGGGGCATCGCACCATTGCATTCATGCGCGGGCAGCCGTATAGCTCCGATTCCGATGCGAGATGGCAAGGCATCGTTCAGGTAGCACAGGATCTTGGCCTCGTGATCCGCCCGGAATTGACCATCCAGCTCGAAAAAGACCTGACATCACCGGAATTGGGTTATCCGGTAGTTAAGCAACTACTGGCTCACCATCGCAGCTTTACCGCGGTTCTCTCTTTCAACGATATTGCTGCCATAGGCTGCATTCGTGCACTCTACGATGTGGGCTTACGAGTACCTCAAGACGTATCTGTGGTTGGATTCGACGATATTAAAGAAGCAGCCTTCCAGACACCGAGCCTCACTACCATTCGCCAGCCCCTTCACCAAATGGGAGCCTTGGCAGTGCAGACACTGCTCGAACAACTCCGCCCATCAGACAACCGCGAGCATCCGCAAATAGCAGTGGCGCCTGAATTGATCGTCCGCGAATCAACCGGCCCAGCCCGCAGAAGGCTTAGCAAAAACGGAAACGCCAAAAGCTAACCTCTAATATCCAAACTCAGCCCCACAGGCACGGGTGAGAGCTACCCTCAGGTGTCCCTGCGGGACCGAGTTTGGATATACCGGTTCTCACACGCACATCTATACCCAAGATCTTGAATAATGGAAAAATACGGGGCACCAGAAATCTGGTACCCCGGAGGACCTACTACAAGGTAGGGTGTGTTTAAAACGTTACGTGGGCACTGAGCTGAACCGTCCGGCCGGGATCAGTCAGGCTCGTGATCGTCGACGTGCCTGTTGCAATCGCACCGTATCCACTACATCCAGCAGTTAAGGTTCCGGATGATGGGCAGACCGTCAGTTGCGTGTTAGGTAAGCTGAAGCCTGGATGGTTGAATGCATTGTTCGCGTCGGCGCGTATTTGCAATCGGATCCCTTCCGTGAAGGCGAACGTTTTGCCCAGTGAAAGGTTGACCCGCTCGAACGCAGGTCCAGTCAGCTGATTTCGCCGCTCGTCGCCGAAGGTTCCCGGGGTTGGAGCGGCAAAGGCAGCTTCATTGAACCACTGGTTCGGGCCGCGGTTTTGCAGCTTTGGATTGCCGATCACGTTGGGAAACCATTGAAAATTAGTACCACCCAGCGAATATGAGTTAGTGCCGCTCGCCATGTTTGCCATAAAGGGCTGACCGCTCTGAACAATGATCGTGGTGGAAAGCTGCCAACCGCCAACCACTTCATCCAGCAGGGTACTGTTGTTCAGGAATTGCCGGTTTCTCCCGAATGGCAGCTCGTAAATAGCGTAGCCCCTGAATGCGCTTCTTATATCGAAGTTGGAGTTCCCATAGTTCGCAGAAGGAACAAAGGAGTTCTGGATGAACTGGTCGCCTGCATGGCTTCCCCAACCGGCGGAGTCTATATCATCCAGGAAGTGGGACCAGACATAGCTGAACTGAAGATTGAGGCCATTGCTCATGCGTTTTTCCATGATGGCCTGCAGAGAGTTGTAATTTGAGATTGCATTCTCGTTCGATGGAGTACCGGAGGTATTGAGCGATCCAAATTGGGGGAAGGGCCGCGATCCCTGATCGTTGGCTGAGAGCAGGTTTTCCGGTACCTGGTTGATGTCAACCGGGAAGGGGAGGTTGTGACCATGGGTCGCCACATACTTGAGAGAGGCCACAAAGTTGGTACTTAGTTGGCGTTGTACCTGGAGGTTCCACTGGTAGGAGCCACCCACAGGTTCGTGGTACGCGTTGTAGTTGAAGCTCTGTCCGTTGTATGCACCGGGGGCGGTTGAGTTTGATACGTAGGGAAGGTTCGCCCCGGATCCGGAGAAAGTAACCACCGGAGTTATGCCATTTGTCTCATCGGTAACGTTGGCCTTGGATCCAAACGCCTGACCCATTCCGCCACCGTATTGGTCATTGCTCCAGTTATAGGAAAAGAGCCCAAAGCCGCCACCTATCGTGGTCACAGGATTGAGCAGGTAGGAAAATCCAACCCGGGGAAGAAAGGTGTCGTAGACAGGTTTTTGCAGGTGTGTGCGGCCATTTGCATGCGTAGACCCGAACCAGATGGCGCCCAGGGTATTCGATACCGGGTTTTGCACTGTCGGATCGAATGAGGCCTCATTGCCCTTGACCTCGCTCCATCCGGTTTGTATCTGGTAGCGCAGGCCGAGATTTACGGTCAGGTTGGGACGGATCTTGTAATCATCCTGAACAAACACCTGCGGAAGTTTCTCGCGGCCGCCATACTCCGGCGTTACCCCCGCATTCCAGTTCTGCGTCTGTCCCAGAAGGAAGTCCGCGTAGGGGGCACCACTTGTCGTGCTGCCGACATATTGCGATGTATATTGGCCGGTAAAGCTCAACGTCCCGGCATTAATATTGCCCCAGGCGGTGGAGTTGTTCTGATAAATCAGAAACTCCCCACCGAAATGCAGGACGTGTTTCCCGACGATCATTGTAACTACATCGGATGGAGCGAACGCGTGTTCCTTGTAGACCGCATTGATCTGCGTGGAAAGTACGGTATTGTTATTGAAGCTGTTGAAATTTGTGATGTTGATGGTGGGGAAGTTATCCGCCTTGGCGAACTGCCATCCAAGCTTGGCCGGGTATCCCCCGTTGAGCGTATAGGGCACAAAAAAGTTAAGCTGGTTGGTATAGCCCAACCGCGCCTCGTTGGTCACGCGCGGGGATATGCTCCACACGTCTGTCACTTGACTGTTGATCCTGCTCACATCACCGCTCTGGCAGCCGATAGGGCAGCCTCCCCAGCCGAAACTTTTGCCTGGATTATTTCCTTCTGTTACCGTGCCGTTGATCTTGTTGGTGGGGGTAACGTTGTAATCCAAACGCCCGAAAAACTTGGTGAATGGATTGATATTCGGGGCTGTATAGGTGTAGTTGTTTATTGCTTGTCCGTTGGAGACGGTCCCGGCTGTGTTAGGAGCAGGGAAATACGCCTGTGTAGCCTTGGAGACTGCATCGAACCGGTCAGCGGGAATCACGTTTCCCGGGAAAGCCGTGCGGCTGATGCAAGGGCATGTGGTCGGGGAGGTGGCCCCCGGATAGGTGTACGTGCCTGTCTGCTGGATCACGGTCGTGGTCGCAGGGTCATAGATGGTGGGAAGCCCGGCAAAATTGCCGCTCAGTTCGGCAGCTGTGGGCACGGTGAAGAAGCTCGCTGCGTTGCCTCCGTTATCGATGATGTGCTCGTAGTTGAAGAAGAAGAAGAACTTGTTCTTGATGATCGGGCCACCGATCGTACCGCCAAACTCGTGGAAGTGGATGATCGGAGTTGGTGTATTCGCGCCGAAGGTGTAATTGTTCGCGTTCAGTGCTGTGTTTTGGAAGTATTCGTACGCCGAACCATGAAAGCGATCGGATCCGCCTTTGCTGATCTGGTTGTAGAGAATGCCGCCCACGCCGTATTGCGCAGAAAAGGCGGAGCTGCTGGTCTGCACCTCCTGAATATCCTCCTGGACTGTGATATCGGAGTTCGCGCTCGCCGGCAGAGTGGTTTCCGCTCCATCTGCGAGTACCGTGCTGAAGGGCAAGTTACCGTTCACCGACAACATGGTGCCGTTGGATGTACCACTCCCGACCACTCCCTGATTCCCCATCGGAGCACCCGCGGCCCCTGCCTGCAGAATATTGAAGCTTGACCAATCCTGCCCAATCGAGCTTACCTGTGGCAGTTGCGACAGGGTCTCCGAGTTGAGGGTCGTGGTTATCGCCCCGTTCTCTGTATTCAGTAGAGGAACATCAGTATTGACAACCACCTGCGTGCTTACGGTACCCACCGCCAACTGGGCATTGACGGTTGTGGGGCCAACTGGAATTGTGACCGAAGACCGGACTAGCGTGCTAAAGCCTTGCCTGGAGAAGGTGAGCTTGTAGGTGCCGGCAACAATGGAAGACGTGTCGTATACGCCGGAATCATTTGTGGTGTAGTCCTTCGTAACTCCGGTATCAACGTTTAGAACCGTCACCGTTGCGCCTGGCACCGCGGCGCCTGTAGTGTCGGTGACAATACCGCTGATGTCGCCGGCGTTTGTGGATTGTCCAAAAGCTGCTGCGAAAGAACCTGTGAGAAGAACTCCTACCAGTAAGGCCAATCGTCCTGATTTCATACCACACCTCCAAAAATGTTGCCGCTATATATAGTCTTGATTCCTGTCCATCGTCTTCCACGCGAGAATTCAATAGACAAACGGTTGTCTATCGTCATCTGGGCGCGCGGGAGCAATATAACAGGTTGCCGCATAAAGTTGTCAAGGATTATCTTGCACCCGTTGAAAGTGTGTAAGTTACAGGACAACCGTGTGTCTTAAGGAGAAAAACCAATTCTCCGGATTCGGAGATAGCCACTTTTGGGGTCCGGCTCGCATAAAGGGGGCCCCGCTATTCAGTAACCCAAGGTTGGTATTTGGGTCCAAGCCTTTGTCTGGTACGGTATGGCGCGGTATCATTCGTAGGCGATGTGGTTAAAAAAAAACTCTTTACTCTGTTGCTGGTATTCCTCCCCACCCTCCCCCTCCTGTCCCAGGCGCCGGCTAACAATCAGGACCAGATTGCTGCGCATTCCCGGCTGGCCCAGCAATACCTGAACCAGCGCCGCCCCGACCTCGCCATCCCGGAACTCCAGGCGTTGGTCTCCCTGGAACCGCGAAACTTGGATGCTCAGGCCAACCTCGGGGTTCTGCTCTTCTTTCAGGGCGAATATGTCAAGGCTGAGCCCCATCTGCGCGCCGCCCTCGATATGCAGCCGAATCTGACTAAAATTCAAGCCCTGCTGGGCATGGCGGAGAAACGAACCGGTGACACCGCCAACGCTCGCACCCACCTGGAAACATCGTTTGCCGCCGTGGACGAGACAAAATTAAAGGTGCAAATCGGCATGGAACTGGTTGAGCTATATACAGCTAGCCAGGAACTGGATAAGGCCAGTGCGGTGGTGAACGCCATGCGCCAGGCCGACCCGGCCAACCCGGCGGTGCTCTACGCTGCCTATCGCGTGTATTCCGACCTCTCCGGGGAAGCCATGCTGAGCCTGGCACTGGTGGCCCCGGATTCAGCCCAGATGCACCAGGTGATGGCCCATGAAGAGGCAAGGCAAGGCAACAACGCCGGGGCTCGCCAGCAATTCCAGAAAGCCCTCGAAATCGACCCTAAACTGCCCGGCATCCACTTTGAAATGGGAGAGCTCCTTAGCCTCTCTGAGGATGCAAAGACCAAGGCCGGAGCGGAATCGGAGTACAAGGCGGCGATCGCCGAGAACGCCCTGGACGAAAAGGCAGAAGCCAAGCTGGGGGACCTGGCCAGCCACAAAGGAGATTCTGCCCAGGCCCTGCAGTACTACAACACCGCACTCCGTTTGCAGCCGCAAGATGCGGAGGCCAACTTCGGGTTAGCCAAAACCTTGATCGCGATGAACGAGCAGGCTAAGGCGTTGCCGATTCTCGAGCGGGCCGTCCAGCTTGAGCCCACCAACGCCGCTGCCCACTTTCGCCTAAGCACCATCTATCGCGAGATGGGGCGCACCGCCGACTCACAACGCGAGGTCGAGGAGTACAAGAGATACAAACAGATGAAGGAAAAGCTGGAGGCGGTCTTTAAAGAAATGCAGCTCCATCCGGCTGGACTGTCCACCGAGGAGGAGAGCAAGTAACGACCGTCAGCACCAGCCCAACGGAGATATGGATGCGAAGAGCCCGCATGTTGCGAAAGCTGGCTCTTCTCTGCCTCTCGCTCGTGATCTTGTGCCCACCTTACGCCAGTCGAGCCCAACACCCTGCCCCTCAACCAGCCAACCCGGCGTCCTCACCCTCACCCAACCCGCAAATTCCCCAACTGGTCGACATCACGCGCTCCACCAAGATCCAATTCGATCATCTGTCTTCTCCCGCGAAAAAGTACATCGTGGAGTCGATGAGCGGGGGAGTGGCGCTCATCGACTATGATCGCGACGGCTGGCCCGACATTTACTTCACCAATGCGCCCGGAATCGACATGGCGTTGGCCGGCCACAAAGCGCGCAGTGCGCTCTTCCATAACAACCACGATGGCACGTTTACGGATGTCACGGAGAAGGCCGGTGTCGGCTATCCCTGCTGGGCTATGGGGGCGTCCATTGGAGACTTTGACAATGACGGCTGGCCCGATCTGTTGGTCACCTGTTTTGGCGGGATCGTCCTCTACCACAACAACCACGATGGCACGTTCAGCAACGTGACCGCTCAGGCGGGGCTGGGCAAGGATTCGGGTTGGGCGACAGGTGCGGCTTTTGGTGACTACGACGGCGATGGCTGGCCTGACCTCTTTGTGGCGCATTACGTGGATTTAGACCTTAAGGATCTCCCGGAATTCGGCTCCAAGCAAACCTGTCAGTACCATGGCATAGCCGTACAGTGCGGCCCCCGAGGGCTGAAGGGATCTCCTGACGCGCTTTATCACAACAACGGCAACGGAACCTTTACCGAGGTTTCGAAAGCGGCTGGGGTGGACGATGCCCAGAAGTTTTTTGGGCTGACGGCCATTTGGTGCGATTTCAACAACGACGGGCGGCTCGATCTGTTTGTAGCCAATGATGGAGAGCCCAACTACCTTTATCGCAACGACGGTAACGGCCACTTTACCGACGTCGCGCTTGACGCCGGAGTCGCCGTTAACCTCGATGGCAGCGAACAGGCCAACATGGGCGTGGCGCTCGGTGACTATGAACACAAGGGCCTGTTCTCGCTCGCCATCACTCACTTCAGCGAGGAGTATGCCGCGCTGTACCGTAACAACGGCGCCCTCAACTTCACCGACGTCTCTTACGCCTCCGGGATTGCCCGCGCAACCACACCGTATGTGGGTTGGGGAGATGCTTTCTTCGATCTGGATAACGACGGCTGGCTTGATCTGATCATGGTCAACGGGCATGTCTATCCGCAGGTGGATACGAAGGACATCGGCACCACCTTTCGTGAGCCGAAGCTCCTCTATCTCAACCAACACGACGGCACATTTCGCGACATAAGCAAGCTTGCTGGTCCTGCGATTCAGATACCCCAGGTAAGCCGGGGGCTCGCGGTTGGCGACCTATTCAATGATGGGCGCCTGGAGATCGTGATCGAGAACCTCGAAGGCGAACCCATGATCTTGCAGACCCAGGGAGGACCTCGCAACCATTGGGTCAGCTTCGAACTGGAGGGGGCGAAAGGCAACCGGCTCGCCCTCAATGCGCGGCTACGCGCAACCGCAGGCGATCTTGTGCAGGAAGATCAGGTTCAGAGCGGGGGAAGCTATCTTTCCCAGAGCGATCTGAGGATCCACTTTGGTCTCGCCGGTCACGAAAAGGTGGACAAACTCGAGATTTTTTGGCCCTCAGGAAAGGTGGAAACGTTGACCAATGTAGGGGCAGATCACTTCTACATCCTGAAAGAAGGCGAAGGGGCTCTTGCCGTGCGCAATGGCGCAGCGGGGCAGCCACGAGGCCCGGGCGGCCCCTGACCCGACGGCCGTGCAGGTGAGTGCCGGCAAAGTATCTAGACAAACTGTTGTTTAGAAGCGCCGCGGCTGATATTTTATAGCCTAACCAGCACTTGCACGAACGAGGTTACGGCAGCGATGGGAAAGCGCACGCGCGACGATAGCCAGCGTCCTGGACCCGTCAGCCTCAAGACCCTTGCGGCTTATCTCAATCTAGATCCAACGACGATATCGGTCGTTCTGAACGATGTTCCAGGACGATCCATTCCCGAAGCTACGCGGGAGCGAATCCGCAAGGCCGCGCTCAAATTCAACTACGAGCCCAGCTTCCTTGCACGATCCTTGAGAAATCGCCGCACCATGACCATCGGCATCTTGGTTCCGGTCCTCGCCGACGGCTATCACGCAGAGGTAATGACGGGGATTGGAGACAGGCTTCTCGAGGAAAAGTATTTCTACTTCATCGCCCATCACCGGCACCGGCCCGACCTGATCGAGCAGTACCCCCGCATGCTCATCAGCCGGGGTGCGGAAGGTCTGATAGCGATCGACACGAATCTGGTTCACAAGATTCCGCTGCCGGTAGTTGCGATTGCCGGTCACAAGCGCATGACCGGAGTTACGAACGTTGTGCTTGATCATCGCCGCGCTGCGGAATTATCGCTCTGTCATCTGTACAACCTCGGCCACCGCACGATCGCCTTCATGCGCGGGCAGCCCTACAGCTCCGATTCCGACGCAAGGTGGCAAGGTATCGTTCAGGTGGCGCAAGATCTAGGCCTATCGATCCGGCCAGAATTGACCATCCAGCTGGAAAAGGACTTGACGTCGCCTGAGCTGGGTTATCCGGTCGTTGAGCGGCTACTGGCTCACCATCGCAGCTTTACCGCAGTTCTCTCGTTCAACGATGTGGCGGCCATAGGTTGTATTCGTGCACTCCATGACTCCGGGCTAAGGGTTCCTCAGGATGTGTCGGTCGTGGGCTTCGACGACATCAAAGAAGCAGCGTTCCAGACACCGAGTCTGACCACGATTCGCCAACCCCTTCATCAGATGGGCGAACTGGCCGTCGAATTACTACTGCAACAACTCCGCCCTTCGGAGACCAAGGCTCCACCCCAGGTAGCGGTCGAGCCTGAACTGATCATTCGCGAATCGACCAGTCCCTCCCGGCAGAAACTGCGTAAGGCAGCTTCGACGCGATCGACCAAACAACCTATCCAACAGCACTAGGAGGTGGGAGCGTAGCCCGAACAGTCTTGTCCAAATTAGCGCACTTCGGTCGGCGGATTTAATGCACTCGCTGAAAAATAAATCAGGTATCACGGAGTTGCAGATCAGTCCCGAAGGGACGGCTGAGAGTAGCCCAGGACGGACCCGGATTTCCTGTGCAGGTTGGTGGAACCAAGGAGCCTCGTGCGGCTTTCCGTGAAGAAAGCCGCATGCGCAGATCTCTCTAGAGCAGCGTGCAGGAAATCCGGGGTCAGTCCTGGGTGAACCTGGACCGCACACGAATGCTGATTGGCAATCATCCAAGGCCAACCCGATTCTCTTTGAGACCCATGCGCTTCCATACACCATCAACGCTCTGCAGCTCGACCGGCCCCTCCCCAGCACACAATGCGTCTGAGATTTAGGATTCCAATTTCGTGGTAAAGCACCAGCACTGTGTCCAATACATAACCGCCGGTTGGATGCCCAGTGCCGAGATTGGGTTGTCAGTACTCCTTCGCGGTCTAGGGTCATCGTTTGCCGCGGTGACAGTCCTTTTTGATATCGTGAAATGAACCCGCCGCGGTGGCCCCAAGCTCACTTCTCGCTTGCAGTTCACGGCATTTTCAAACTTCTATGGTGTTATAAAAATGTTGTGTCCGTTTGGCTTGCTGCAGATTTGCGAGGCAAAATCGATCTGCATGCTCTAAAAAGACCGTGCGCGGAACACATTGGTCGGCGAAAAAAACAACGAGTTCGCGATCTTCCTTGTCGTACCGTTAGCAGGAAAGCTTAGTCCGGTTGAGAAACCTGGATAGCAGTGTCTCTCTCCGAAGAGCTGCGTGGCTTTATTCACTTCCGGGCACTGCCACGGTCAAGCAAACAAATGCATGTTCCAGGAACCGTAGAGGTCAAAGCCAAACGCCGCGGCAATTGAGCTGCGAGACGCCGCAGACCATCCATCTTGTTTAAGGGAGGCATTTCAATGCAACGCTTGTATCTCACGCGCAGGGCCTGTGCCCTCTTTCTGGCGGTTTGCCTGGGGCTCGCCAGTCGGGCAAACCCACAATCCGCAACCCAGGGAGCCATCGGCGGAACGATTTTTGATATCAATGGCGCGGCCATACCAAACGCGCCCGTAAGCATCGTGAACGACGGAACAGGCGCGCAGTTCCAGGTGAAATCCGACGACAGCGGCTACTTCAAAGCACCGTTGCTTGAACCTGGGACCTATACACTTTCAATCGCCGCGGCCGGGTTCGCACCCTTTCGTGAAAGCAATGTTATTGTCCAAGTGGGACAGATGACCAACCTGGAACCCCATCTCTCCGTTGCTTCGTCGAATTCCACCGTCGAGGTTACTGGCGAGGCGCCTGTGCTCAACTTCGATTCCCCTGATTTCGTCAGCACATTGAACAAAACCACACTGGACAACATTCCCGTGAACAATCGCCGATGGTCGAGTCTGGCCATGACTACCCCCGGGGTCGTTTCGGATATTAATGGATATGGGCTGATCAGCGTTCGGGGAATAAGCCCGATTTTGAATAATGTGGAGATCGACGGCGCCGACGACAACCAGGCGTATTACTCGGAGGAACGCGGCCGCACACGCGAAGCCTACTCGACCTCAGGGAGTGCCGTGCGCGAATTTGCGGTGAACACCGGTGTCTACGCGGCAGAGTATGGCCGCGCGGCCGGCGGTGTTATCAATTCTGTAACCAAGAGCGGCACGAATAAGCTCCATGGCGAAGCATATTTCTACGATCGGGAGAGCAAATGGGCTGCCTACAACGCCTTCACCAACAAAACCGTAGCCACTCAGAACCCGACCACAGGCGCTTATACCTTTACCAGCACTCCATTCAAACCCAAGGACCTGAGAAAGATTTACGGGTTCACGGTAGGCGGACCGCTCATCAAGGACAAGCTGTTCTGGATCTACACCTTCGACACACACAATCACATTTTCCCGGGAACAGCGATTCCGCACTCGGCAAGTGCTTTCTACGCCCAGCCGTCGGCTACGTTGACAGGTACGAATGTATGCAATCTTGCCACCGGCTACCTGAGCAACGGCACCGGCGCGAACGCTGATTCCAATTACACCCTCGACAGCCAGGCGTGTACGTTGGCTGCTCGTCAGGGCTTAGCCTCCTATGCTGCCGGCGTCAGCGCCTATGACACCGGGATAGCCGGCCTTCTTACAGATCTCGGAACCGTCCCCCGCACCGGCTACCAGGAAATTAATACCCCCAAGTTGGACTATCAAATCAATGACAGGGAACATGTAAGCCTGCTCTACCATCGTCTCCGCTGGGCCTCACCAGGCGGCGTGCAAACTTCTGCTACCGACGACTACGCGGTAGATACCTGGGGCAATGACTACGTTAAGCTCGACTATGGCGTAGCCAAGCTCACCAGTCTCATCAGGACCAACATCAGCAACGAGCTGCTTTACCAGTATGGGCGGGAGCTGAACGACGAGAGCCAGCAGCCCTACAGTGCATATACACAGGCTAACCTGGTCGGCACCGGCGGTAATGTGCCCGAGGTCGCACTCGCCACGTCGACCAGCGGCTTCTATCTGGGCTCTCCCTATTATTCTTACCGCAAAGCTCTCCCTGACGAGCGGAAGTGGCAGATTGGCGACACGCTTTATTACAGCCGTGGCAACCACAGTTTTAAATTCGGCGTGGACACGGTGCACAACTACGACCTAATCAATAACACCTACGAAAGCAATGGTGACTACAGCTATACCTATTTGGGCAACTACATTAACGACCTGCTGAATAAAGGCAAAGCGAGTTCAACGTGTAATAGCAGCGCCTCCGCAGCAGCGACTGCTACCGCTAGCGCCGTCGGCAAATATCCTTGCTATGCGGACTTCTACCAGGGCTTCGGACCTCCCATCTTCGCCATATCGACAATGGACTATGGCTTCTTTGCCCAGGACAACTGGAAATTGAACCCGCGTCTCACCCTGCAACTGGGCGTCCGCTATGACTACGAAGCGTTGCCCTCTCCAGTAGCAAACCTCACCACGGCCGTTGGCAGCTACACCCCTTATCCTGGGTTGACCAATCATCCGAGCGACAAAAACAACGTGGGGCCGAGGATTGGCTTTGCCTACGACGTCTACGGTTCAGGCAAAACTGTCTTGCGTGGCGGTTATGGTATGTATTACGGCCGGATAACGAATGGAGTTCTGCTCAACGTGCTGCTCAATACAGGCAGCCCAAACGGTCAATACACCACGCAGTACAGGCCTACGACCGGTCCGCTGCTTCCCGAAATCGTGGGTACTACGGGCGCGGCGCCGACCCCGAGTTCCTACTTCCTGGCTTCCAACCTGCAAAACCCCATGGTGCATGAGTTCGATCTCATGGTCCAACAGGCCATCGGCCGGGGTACGGTCTTCCAGGTGAGCTATTTGGGCGCTTTGGGCCGTGACCTGCCAAACTTCCTGGACCTCAACCTCAATCCAGCGACGGTGAAAAACGTGCAGGTTACCGTTGTCGATAGCACGCAAAAAGGCCCCTTGCAGAACGGAACTGTCTACACCGTTCCCACCTACACCAGCTACGGCAACACCGCCCTCTTCGGCCCCGCCGCGGCCAATTATCAAAGCATCACCGAGGTAACCAGCAATATCAATTCGAACTACAACGCTTTTGTGGCGGAAATTCAAAACCACTCGTTGCACAGCATTCAGTTTGACGCGAACTATACTTGGTCCCACGCTCTCGACTTTGCGCAAAACGCCACCACCACCACTGCTACAAATAGCTGGTTCGATCCGTTCGGGAATCCGCGTATTAACTACGGAAACTCCTCCTATAACGTTCCCAATCGATTTGTGGCCTATGCCCTTTACAGCTTTCCTAACCTCCATTCCGGAAGCTGGCTCAAATATCTAACCAATGACTGGACTCTCGATAACAGCTTCCAGATGCAAAACGGTTTGCCCTACACAGTCAGCGTCAGCAGCTACAACTCCGGGGACGCGGTTCTCACGAACTGGAACGGAGCCGGCGGTGCCACTGCACTTATTCCTGGAATTGGACCGAACACAAAACAATACCCCAGGCACATTGTTGACGATATTCGCGCCCAAAAAGCATTTACCTTCAAGGAGGGATACCAGTTGCAGCTGTTGGCTAATGTCTTCAACCTCGCCAACCATCAGAACATCGACGGCATCAACACGACCGCCTACCTTCTTTCCTCCACTGGTGCTCTGAGCGGCACGGCGACCTATCAACCGACGTATGGTCAAATCACGAGCTCTAACAACAGCGGCTTTCTCTTCACCCCGCGCCAGATTGAAATCGCAGCGCGGTTTTCGTTCTAACAAAAGCTGGCCAAGGCACGAACATCGGTGCGCGCGCGGTCCCGGTTTGCCCCACGGCAAGCCGGGGCAGGCGGGACCGCGTGAAGTTCGTTATTCCACCAGGTTGTGGGAATCTGGTCGAGACCCAAGGACCCGCTCGTTTGGCTAATTGCGTACATCGACGCTCGCCAAGCTAGCGTTTGGCTTCGCGCACGACCACATCTTGGTGAACGGGAGTAGCTGTTCCCTGATATGTAGTAGAGGCAATCCCCTACCGCGAAGTTGCGCAGTAACCGGCCCCGAGGTTACTCGCAAGGTGAAGAGCGATTGAGCCCACGCTGCGACCCGCCTTCCGTATCAATCCCATGCACGCTCTGAGAGACGAAAAAGCGCGTATTCTGGATTCCCAAGGATTGATCCCCGAGGGAGAAGCCATGAAACTTACGGAAGAGCCCGAAGTAGTAACCTGGCCTCAAACGCATTATGTCTTCGTGGAGAAAGTAGGACCGTTTCAAACGAATGCGCCCCAGGCTTGGCAGAACCTCCATACATTCGTCCCCACGATTGCCGAGCATAATCACATCACGGGATACATGAGCCTCTACAAAATGGGGCCGAAGATATACCGGGCTGGAGTTACGGTCGCCGCTCATCCCGCAGTGTTGCCCGAAGGCCTCGGCTATACCCAATTTAGCGGGGGCAAGTTCAGCCGCTTTGTCTTGACTGGTCCTTACTCGAACCTCGGCCCGGCCACCGGACGAGTGATGCAGATTGTCTCCGAGACCAAGCTCCCGGTAAGGGATGACTACTTCATTGAGAACTACCTGAACGATCCGAGAACGACACCGGAAGCAGAATTGATCACCGAGATTCTGGTTCCCACAGTTTAGACCACCAAAGGCGTTCCCAATCAAGAGCTGTGCCCGGCGCACTGCAGCACGCCGAGGTATGCGCTCCACGGGCCCACACCCTTGCGATACTGGTGGGCCATAACCCTCGAGATCTGATGCAAATGAGTTAAATCGTGCGTTGCCCAGGTGGCCAGCAGCTCTGACAGGGTAACGACTCCAAGGGCAGGATGTCGGCCACACAGTTGAAGGTCTGCGCGCTGCAGATTTAAGGCCCGCAGTTGCCCCAGGTTCTCTGATCGCAAATGAGCAAATTCATCCAGCAACTGCCCCAGGGACTTACCCTGGGTCTCTCGCACCATTCCCCAACGATCAAAAGGCGCAAAGGGCTGAGCCTCTCCAAACTGCAGCACCATCCTGACCCGTGGCATCCAGTCCGTGCGTTCGGCGTGAATCAGATGGCCCACCACATCGAACGCGCTCCAGGTGTTTTCGCCTTCGTTTCGCGACGTCCACATTTCCGGCAGGTCACGCAGAAGTGCATTGAGGGCGCCCGGGGTGCGGGTGAGAAGTGAGAGTGTGTCCTGCAAATCATGTTCCATTCGGTTCCCCAATTTCTCAGCAGTGTAAGTTCCCTAACGAACTACTCGCCGAAGAAGACAATTCGTTACCCCCACGGCTCATCAACTGAGACTATAAATGGGGTTCGAGAGCCACTTCATTTTCGTAGTTCCGTAATGAACGGATCAGGTGGCGTGGCTCCATTGATTGTGACACTGACAAGCCATCAGAGGTAGGCGATGAGACGAAGAGATTTGTTGCAAGGGCTCGCAGCGTTGGTTCCTGCGTCCTCTGCGTTGGGACACTACACAGCGCTTGCGGCTCCGTTGCGTAAGAAGGTGAAGATCACCGATTTGAAAGTGATGGTCGTCGGCAAGCCTGGAGGCAATACCCTGGTTCGCATCGATACCGACGCGGGCGTCACTGGATACGGCGAGGCCTATTGGGGGTTCGGCATCAAAGATGTGATGCTGGGATATCTGCGAGACACGGTCATCGGCCAGGACCCATTGGACATCGACCCGCTATACACCCAGATGATCCTGCGTACGGGGGGCGCCGGCGCAATCGGCGGTGTAACCATCACCGCGATCAGCGGAGTGGAGATTGCACTTTGGGATCTTGCCGGAAAACTTCTCGGAGTGCCTGTCTGCAAGCTATTGGGTGGCCAATACCGCAGCGGCGTGCGGGCCTACCTTACGACCAGTCCGCCGGATTTTCTTGACCCTGCTTCCTGCCGCGAGTGGGCGGCGATGGTCAAGGAACACCGCTATGGCTTTGAAGCGGTAAAGACCGATATCCGGCGCGCGGGTGATCCCTACGGTCTTGTCCCCGCAGACGCCCGCTTTAACAGCCGCCAGCTGAGCCTGCATGATTTGGAAATCAACGCCAAAGGCTTCGCCAACGTGCGGGAGGCGCTTGGCGACCGCTTCGAAATCGCAGTCCACTGTCACTGGGAGCTGGACATGTCGGATGCGCTCAACCTGGCCCGCGCGGTCGCTCCCATTCAGCCGATGTGGCTTGAGGATCCCATGGATCCCGACTTCTCCGAGTCCTGGGTCAAGCTCACGGAAGAATCTCCCGTGCCCATCCTTACCGGCGAGAACCTCTACACGCGGCGCGGCTTTATGCCGTTCATCGTCCACCAGGGCTGCAAGATCGTACAAATCGATATACCAAAGTCCGGTGGGTTACTCGAATCGAAGAAGATTGCGGATCTGGCCGACATCTTCAACATTCCCGTGTCGGCGCACAACGCAATCGGTCCTTTGGGCGCGATTGCTTCGGCACATTGCGCAGCAGCCATCCGTGATTTCAAGGCACACGAGTTGGCGCTTAGCCCGCCGCTGGGCCCCGCTGCTTCGAAGACTCATGAACTTCCCTGGGGTTTTTACCAGGGCGATCCCTCGCTAACCTGGGAACAATTTGTTCTGCATGACGGGCCCCTGGTCAAGGACGGCAGAATTCAAGTGCCGGATAAGGCGGGCCTTGGAGTGGAACCGAATCCTGACTACGTGCGTGCCCACCTTGCGCCGGGTGAGGTGTGGTGGGGCTAGAGAGCCTACGTAAGAACTTCACTGGCAAACTCAGTCCCGCAGAGACTGCTGAGAGTCAGAGCTGTCCAAATTAGCGCGCAAATGGCCTTCTGGACGGCGCAACTCGCTGAATGCGTGGAAGAGAACGTGGACAAGCGAAATCGGGTTGGTGCTGTGGCAGTGCTTCCGTCCATCCACCTCCACCAATGCCAAGGTGGATGGACGGAGCTGTAGGAAGTTGTTAGAGGGAAGGGCGCACAGCAGGTCCCTCGGCTACCTCCGGATTTCCTGTCAGGCTTCATGGTGTCGATAGAGTTCATGCGGCTTTCCTTACTGAAAGCCGCATACGTGGCCGTTGATTAGCGCAGCGTAGTTAGGAAATCCGGAGTTCGCTCGGGATGACAAAGTAGAGGGCGGTGGCGCACCTTGGCATGAGTGGAGGTGGATGGACAGAGTCGAAAAAGCTAATTTGGACAAGACTGGCTGAGAGATGCCCAGGACGTAGTCCTGGGCATCTTTGCCAATTCCGCGAGATCTGAACGCTGGCCGGATGAGGCTAAAGAGCAAATGCTAGCCGCCTCCTCGCTGTTCGCATCTGTACTGCAACCACAGCAAAACGAAACCAATCACCGGTAGCAGAAAATCCATATATAGGATCACACCCGCATTTCCCGGGGCAAAATTGTGAGTAGTAATGATCTGATAGACGTGACCGAAGCCGGCGCATAAAAGAAACAGTGACGGTCCGGTGACTGCTGCCAGTCGCAGATCAAAGCTACGCCTGAAGGCAAGAAAACCAACAACCGAATATCCCAAGCTGGCGAAGCCGACCTCCGCTTGGAACGGGCTATTTGCCCAACCGATAAACCCTGCGGCCATCGCACCCATAAAACTATGCAGCACGAAATTATAGAAAAGGCTGAACCCGATGGAGAAAAGTAAGAAATAGGAGAAGAGTGCTTCGACCACGACCGGCCCTGCCAAGGGTTTTGGCTTGCGAAGAAGAGACACCCCGGATGCAATCAGGCCGATCACCAGGAAGGTAAGAGTGAAATTACCCAATACAAAGCGGATGAAATTTGCCATTGCCGAGACCTCGAATATCTTTCTAGAAATGCCAGGCCTGGTGGAACGGTAGCTAGCGCACTTTGCCTGCGGAGTGCTCAAGAACGACATCGGAGAGCACGGCGGTATCCGTTGTGGCGGGTAAATGCGAGCAGAACCCCACGCCCACGTAAAACGGCTGGTCAAAGTGCAAGTTGATCGGAGGGCCAAGCTGATGCATGGGTTCGCCCTGCAGGCTGACGAAGATCGCGATGGCATCGCCATGCTTTTCGATTCCGATGCGCTTCGCCTTGACCCCAGCGAGAGTTCCTCCGAAGCGATACTGCATGTCCTTGATGAGCGCACCTTTGTCGGGTCGCCACGCCAAGTGGATCATACCCACCCCATGCTCGCCGATCATCGCTTCTTTGGAGTCGTCTTCGAGGTTCTGGCGAATGACCAGGACCACTTTGCGGTCGCCGTACCCCTTCGGGTCAGGGAAGGTGACGTCCGCCGCGAGCGAAACATCGCCGGACATTCTCTTCCACAAAAAACGAAACTCATCGCGCGAGTACCAGATGTTGTAACCGGCAGAGTTGATGGTGTACTGCTTGGTCGCCGGATCATAGCTGGCGCTGCCCGGCACCACCGCGCTGCCGATATCCGATTGGCCCTGAAAGACGCCGATCGGCGTATCAAAATTCGTGCTCGGCCGATGAAAATCCGCCGGGGGTGGGACCTGCACATGGGTAGGCGAGCCCGGCTGCGCCCATTCCGGCACGGCGGGCGCTTGTGCATTGAGTAGATGGGGTGCGGCGCATAGCAGCAGGACGAACATCGAGATTCGGCAAGAGTGCGTGATAGCGAAACGGGCGTAATGTTCCATAGCAAAGCACTCTAGCAGAATGTGAAATGAGTATGGTTTGGACAGCCCTCGCTGAAAACATTTCAGGGTCTATGACGACAGTCCCGCAGAGCCTGCCCTGAGCTTGTCGAAGGGGACGGCTGAAAATCAGTCTTATCCAAATTAGCTTTTTTTGACGCTGTCGATCCAGCTCCACAAATGCTAAAGTGGGCCACCCCACCCCGATTTGTCATCCCGACCGGAGCGTACCCGGATTTCCTGCCACGCGGCACCGGACAAGCCGCGTGTGCGGCTTTCCGTAGAGAAAGCCGCATGAAGTACGCCAACGCCACCAAGTTCAACAGGAAATCCGGGGTAGCGCAGTGGAGGGACCTGCGGTTCCACTTCGGGCACAAGCGAATGCGCCGTGGGCGAAGCGTCCCCGGGGCTCCGTTTTTCCATCAACGTAAACCGCAGGTCCCTCCGCTACGCTACGCTCCGGTCGGGATGACAAATCTAAGGGCGGTGGCCTACCTTGGCATGGGTGGATGTGGATGGACAGAACACACCCCTACAGCAACCAACCCGATTTCGCTGAAGGTTCTTACTACTTCTGTGCAGGCGTGATCACGATATTGCGGAAAGCGACCCGTCCTACCTCGGTGCCCTGGAGGTAGATGGGCCCAGGCAATCCCTCGTTACTTTCGAGAGCTCCCCCGGTGATCCCAGAAATTTCCTTATGATCGATAACCGTCACGCCGTTCTGAACGACGGTGACCGTGCGTCCCACCAGTGTTATGTCGAAGCTCTGCCATTGATCGGCTTTGCGCGGCTGTTCGGGTATTGGGTCCAGGAATCCGTAGACTCCGCCGGTGTGATGGCTTGGAGGCTCCGCCGCCGATTCCGTCTCTATCTGAACCTCGTAGCGGCCCCGCAAGAAGACGCCGCTGTTCGCATTGTGTCCAGCATTGAACTCCAGGTGCAACTTGAAATCGAAGAACTTCGGAATACTGATCAGCTCTGATCCATGACCATTGCTGACTAGAGTTCCATCTACGACCTCCCAGCTCTTCTTGTTGGGATCGCTTAACCTCCATCCCGCAAGATCTTTGCCGTTGAACAAATGGACAGGCGTGCCCCATTGAGGATTCTTTGTCTCGCTGAGAGCCGGGGCGCGCTTGCCAAGCAGTTGCCAGGTGTGATGGGCATTCGTAACCGTCCCCACCAGTCGTCCTCCAGCCAGCTTGGCCTTGTACGTCGTATCGGCATCAAAACCCGACTCGCCTTTGGGCGAAACGAATTCGAGTTCGCCGTTCTTGATGGCAGCTTGCTTGAGTGGCGTAGCGTGATCCGTTGGGCCCACAAGGACCACCTTAAGTTGACCATGGTTCTCAGAGACCTCGATCCAGGATGGCAAATCCTTTGTAGTTCCTTTGAGCGTAAGGTCCCAGCGCCCGGAGAATGGTCCGGTAAGATCCTGAGCGCTGAGACCAGATTCGAAAGTGCTCATGCCAATTGCCACAATGAGCAGTGGTAAGACCGTCCTTCGCAGCCTCGTTACAGCAGATCGCCACATTGTCATCTCCTCTGCTTCACTTCACCTTGCCACTTTGCGAACGAGCTGCGTTATCACGAGGCACCTTGCTAAGATTGCTGAGGTTTTTCCGACACTTGTTCCCGTTCTGCATCGAAGTAGTACACCTTGCCAGTCCGATAAGAGCGCACGGAGAGATCGGTGGCGATGGTGACCTTCTGCCCTATGTCCGCATTGCAATTGGGTTGGTTCCGGGTGCGAACGCACTCAAGAAAGTTATTAACATGTTTGAGATCACCTTCGTTGCCAACGCCATCGACGCGTACCAACCGGTCGCCATTCTTCTTTGCAAATTCCTCAACGTAGGATGATTCAGGAACGATGTCGGCGTAATCATACTGGCGCGTCGGAGGCCCCTCCCACTCGTCACTCAGATGGATCGTCGCCTTGGTTCCCCTGATCATCATCGTGGGCCCATTCTCATTGACCTGTGAGGACTGGATCGTCATCGAAAACTTGCTCGGGTAGTCGGCGGCGGTCAGGAAAGTGTCAGGAACCTGGCGCCCGTCGTTGTAGACCCATAGACCGCCCATGCCCGCAACGCGCGTCGGAAAGTCATTCGCCACCGCAATGTGGAAAGGAGCGACGACGTGATAGTGAAGGTCGGTGGCGATGCCGCCCGAGTAATCCCAGTATTTGCGGAAACGGAAGAAGCGGTCTGCATTGAACGGAATTTCGGGAGCCGGGCCAAGCCATTGCTTCCAGTCGATGTGTTCTTCGCCCTGGGCGTCGGGTCCCGCGGCGGGATCGATCGACCAGAACTCCCCGCTGTTCCAGTCTCCGCCGGGTGCGTTGCGGCTATAGGTCCCCTGTACGGCGACCACCTGGCCAATCATGCCAGATTGGATGATGTCGCGGATCTTATGCCATCGCTGCCAGGAGGTTCCCTGCACACCCACTTGCAACACGCGATGGAGCTCCTTCACTCGCCGCGCGACCGCTAAGCCCTCTTCGGCCGTATGCGTCATCGGCTTCTCGACGTAGACGTCTTTGCCGCTCTCCAGAGCAGCAAGCGTGATCGGGGCGTGCCAATGGTCCGGAGTCGCTATGAACACCGCATCGATGTCCCCGCGCGCAAGTACCTCTTGGTGATGCGTGTAGGTCTTGGCGCCGGGCACTTTGCGCGCGGCAATGTTCAGCCGTTTTTGGTAGACGTCACAAAGTGCCACCACCTCCACGTCGCCCTTAATTTGTCGTTGCTGAAGCACCAGGCTGAGGAGATCGGTTCCCCGGGCGCCTATCCCGATCATGCCCACGTTGACACGGTCATTCGCTCCCAATACTCGGGCCCAGGCGGGCATGGCGAGCATCGGTGCGCCGGCGGTTGCTGTTTTAAGAAAGCTGCGTCTGGAGATACTGCCTGAAGAAGAGTCTCCAGCTGAATTCAGCGACACATCCTCAGGAGGGAGCATGAATTCTCCAGTTTTCCTGGCTATAGGAAATCGGTTACCTTAAACGATTATGACTCTACCATAGTAAAAAGAATTCTTGTCAAGAACGCAGTCCAGGCCGCATGCTTCAGCCTGCGTTGGCCGTTTTCCTGACAGCCCTTCGCTGTGGTATTGGGATGACGCAGCACGCGTGACGGCACTCGAACGGTTAGCTCTATGCTTCGCGGTGGGAACAGCTCCAGAAATTGGTTAAGGGAGCAGTCATGGCTTATACAATGCGAGACGTGGCGAAGCTGGCCGGAGTTTCCCCAGCAACCGTATCTCGCGTCCTGAACCAGACGCACTACCGCTCCGCTGCAACAGAAAAGCGTGTTCTGCAGGTAGTGGACGAGCTCAAGTACTACAAGAACGTCCACGCTCGTAGACTCTCGACTGGCGAAAGCGACCTGTTTGGGCTTGTCATTTCGGAGATTGCAAATCCCTTTTTTGCAGAAGTCATCAGGGGGTTCCAGGGGGCGGCCTGGGACCTTGGTTTTGACGTCCTTCTATTCAATACCGAATACATTGAAGCCCGCACGCAATCGGTGATTCGCAAGCTGGTTGAAAGTGACGTCCGCGGTGTTGCCATCATGACATCTTCGATCGAGAACCACATGGCTGCGGCTCTGACCGAAGCGGGCATCGGGGTCGTATTCCAGAATCTGGGACGCGCCGACAGGTTGATCAGCAATGTCTCGATTGACTATGAACGGGGTATTCTCCAGGCAATAGAACATGTTGCAACTCTGGGTCATAGGCGCGCCGCCGTCATCAGCGGCCCGCCGACCAACAGAACTGCGGTACACATCCGGGAAGCTCTCATCGACGGACTAACGCGGAGGGGGATGGACCCGCTTCTCACTACTAACAGCGACTACAGGGTGGATGCGGGAGCTTCCGCTGTACGTGAAATTCTCTCCGCTCCTTGTATTCCGACGGTAATTTTTTGTGGGAGCGATCTTATCGCTCTGGGAGCCATGACTGCTCTCGAAGAGGCCGGCGTCAACATTCCAGAGGATGTGTCGATCGTCGGCATCGATGACATATCGTTTGCATGTCTGGCGCGCCCACCGTTGACGACCATCCGGGTGGATCGTGAGAGCCTTGGAGTAACAGCCTTCCAGGCCTTGCAAAGAATGCTAAAGCTCAAGCGACAGAGAGGATCAGAGTATTCGTTGGAAACCGAGCTGGTGATCCGCAAATCGACTGCTCCGGCACGCAAACGGAAGTTGCGACTTGAAAAAGGAAAACTCGAATCGCTCGCGTCGGCCCAGAAATCGGGGCGTTAGCCAGGAGACGGCCGGGCCCAGGTGAAGAACTTGCCACATATCGGCAAAGAGTCAGAGTGATGCAGCATTGGACGTTTTAGCAGACGGCTACGTGAGGTAGAGGCGTGATCACAAAGACGATTCAACTTGACGAGCCGGTAGGTGAGCTGCGCCAGCCGGCATATGGACGATTGCTCTCACTGGACGCCCTGCGCGGATTCGACATGTTTTGGATCATTGGTGGTCAGGAGATTATCAAGGGCCTGGCCCAGGTGTTTCCCGGCAAGCTATCAGAGATAGCCGTCGGGCAACTGGAGCATGTCCGCTGGCAGGGGCTGCATTTTTACGACGTGATCTGGCCGCTCTTTATGTTTATGGTGGGAGTATCGCTCTCATTCTCCCTGGCCAGGCGGAAGTTGAGTGGGGCCACTCACAAAGTCTTGTACCTTCACGCCCTGAAGCGTGCCCTGATTCTATTCGTGCTCGGAATGATGGCTCAGGGCAATCTGTTGCAATTCGATATGGCCACGCTTCATCCCTGTTATAGCGTGCTGCATGGTATCGCTGCTGGTTATCTGGTTGCAACGGTGGTGATGCTGTGGTTTCGACCGAAAGGGCAAGCGATCGCGACCGCAGCGTTTTTGATTCTTTATTGGATATTGCTCATCACCATCCCAGTCCCGGGCGTTGGACGGGGCGTATTGACTCCCACCGGGAATGCGGCAACCTACGTTGACCACCTTGTCCTCGGAAGGTTCGCGTACGGAGAGAACACCTGGTTTCTGAGCTACCTGGGCTTTGCTGCCTCAGTCTTGATCGGTGCGTTGGCCGGCAACTTACTTCGCTCGGCCCGTTCAGCAAAGGACAAGTGCCTGTTCCTGTCTGCTGGCGGTGTAGGCATGGTGATCCTGGGGCTGATCTGGAGCCTCTGGTTCCCAATTATTAAATTGCTTTGGACCAGCTCGTTTGTTCTGGTGACTGGCGGGATAAGCTGTCTCCTGCTTGCAGCGTTCTATCTGATTGTCGATGTTGGCGGTTATCGGAAATGGGCCTTCGGCTTTGTGGTCATTGGCGTAAACGCCCTGGCGGTCTATATGGCAACGATGCTATTCGACTTCCGGAAGATTGGGAACATCTTCGTTGGGCACCTCGTCCCACGGGTCGGACGCTTTGGCAGCCTTCTCGAGGCGACTGCTGCGTTTACCATCATCTGGCTGGTGTTGTACTGGATGTACCGCACGAAGTCATTTGTGAAAGTGTGATTCTGGCTAAGAGATAATTGATTTTGACTAAGAGATATCTTGCAGTCTTTGCTGTCACTATGCAGCACTGAAAAAAGATGTTGACAGGGGCTACACGCCAAGTTGAAAATTCTTTCAACCGGTTTTCGGTAACCGGTTTCCTTATAAGGGCTTTTTTCGCCTTTGCCTTCCTCGGTAGAACGGCTTGTCGCAGCAGTGGGCCAAAGTTTTCGCCAAAATACTAGAGAACTCTCAAAACCTTTATCGGAGCGCCACGGGACCGGCTCGTGATCGGGTTGCCGTTCCCGAATAAGGAGTGATCCATGCCAGCACAGACAGGTCTAAGGTGGGTTGGATGCTGTTGCTTGCTTCTGCTCATGAGCCTGGTTCCGGCTCCGCTTTGGAGCCAGGCGGTCGGCACCATTGTGGGCACAGTGACCGATTCGACCGGGGCAGTGATTCCCCAGGCAAAGGTCACGGCCATCCGTGATGCTACGCAGGTTGCGCAGTCCACAGTAACGGGCAGCGCCGGAACCTTCGCCATTCCCCATCTGGACGTGGGCACTTATACGGTGAAGGTGGATGCTGGTGGTTTTTCGTCGCAGACGATTGCTGGTATTACCTTGGATGTGAGCCAGACGCGTAATCTGGACTTCACGTTGTCAGCGGCCGGAGTGGTGCAGACGGTCGGGGTCACTGCCGCCTCGCCACTGATCAACACCACCAATGGCTCATTGGCCGGTTTGATCTCACAGCAACAAGTGGAAGACCTTCCTTTGAACGGACGTAGCATCCAGAACCTGGTGATGTTGCAGCCCGGTATGGCCCAGGATCAAGGAAGCATGGGCTGGCTTGCACCGCAATGGATCAGCAACGGCAATCGCGGCGAGACAGAAGTGGCCACCTTGGATGGTTCCGATGCGACGGATGCCGAAATGGGCACGGTGCAATTCTGGAACTTTAACCTCGATGCCATCGCCGAATTCAAGGTGCAGCAGGCGAACTACTCGGCTGAGTTTGGACAAGGGGGCGGCACGGTCACTCAGATCGTGAGCAAGTCGGGCACCAACCGCTTTCATGGAAGCGCGTTTGAATTCATTCGCAACAGTTATTTCGATGCCGCCAACTATTTTTCTTCGAGCGGCGTCTCGCCTCTCCAGAGAAACGAATTCGGGGCCACCATCGGGGGACCGATCATCCGCGATAGAACGTTCTTCTTCGGCGAATACGCAGGCTTCCGCCAGTTGACCGGCGCACCGACGCTGCTGTTAGTGCCCACCGCGGCACAGAGAACAGGGTTGGTGACGATTAACAACTACCAGTATCAGGTGCCGCTCAACTCGGTTGCACAACAGGTCTTGGCTGGGTATCCGCAGCCCAATCAGCCTAACGGCATCTATGGAGCGAACACCTTCAACATTATCTTGAAAGAGCCGACCACTGACAACCAGTACTCCGTACGTATCGATCACAAAATCTCAGAGAAGGACAGCATCTTTGGTCGCGCCTCGGTGATCAACAATGGGCAGCTGGAAACGGATCCTGTCGCAGCCGCCGAAAATGCCTCGTGGTCCCCGGAACTCTTTAACAATCCGCGCAACTTTGCCATCAGCGAGACCCACATCTTCTCCCCCGACCTGATCAACAATTTGATCTTCACCGTCAACCGGCAGGTCGAGGGTGATGTCCCGCCTTCGCAGGAATATACGCAGACGACCACCGCGGATGGATCGCTGGCCAACTATGGGCCCGACACCTTCATTACGAAGTATGTCGAGACCTACTACATCGCGACGGATAAGGTCGATTGGACCCGCGGCCGGCACGTGTTCACCATCGGCAATGACTATCGCTATGGTCAGGACAACGGCTTCGGCGTAACCAGCGCCGGACCGAACGGAGAGTACACCTTTAACGCCGGCACGCCGCTGACCGTCAATATCCCGTCAACCAACGGCGGCCCGGCGATCATGGCCGGAACAGGCAGCCCAAGTGGGCTGGTCAGCGTGATGGCAGGGAATCCGGAAAACTACAAACGTGCCACGACCATGCCCGGTTATGGCCCTGTCGGTGGTGGCGGCGTCTGGTGGGGTCTGCGCGTATGGCATATCGCGCCTTACATCCAGGACGATATCAAGGTGAACCCAAAGCTTACGGTCAATCTCGGGCTGCGCTACGAATACAACTCGGTGCCCTATGAGGTTCAGAACCGGCTCGGCCAGGTCTCCGACTCTGGCGCTACCTACGGTCAGTTTCTGCTCAACCCCAAACCGCTCTACCAGCCAGACAAAACAAGTTTTGCTCCGCGCCTTGGTTTCGCCTATAGGGCGCTACCCAAGACCGTGGTTCGCGGGGGCATCTCTATCTTCACCAACGCAATCCCCCTGGTCGAGCCCGACCAGTCGGCGGTAAACTTTCCTCTCGCCAGTTACAGTGCGCTTACCAATCCGCCGTACTCGCTCACTCCTCTGCCTGTAACCTTGCCTGCTCTCACCAGCACTTCGGGCGCAGTCATGCCGCCGAGTGGTGGTACCAAGGACATCCCGCGCAACACGCCGGTGAACCTGGGGCCGATTTCGGCCGTAGTCGGTGACATCATCGGTGATTGGGCATCGGACAAGTTGAAGAACGGCTACACCCTTACCGGCAACCTCACGGTCGAGCAACAGTTACCGGGTGACATGGCGCTGCAGATGTCCTACCTGCTCAATAACGGCTACAGCGTCAATGAAAGCAGCTATCCGAACTCATTTACCAGCGGACAGCCTGCGAACACGCCCTTCACCAACATAACCCCCGGTTTGGGCGAGGTTGAGCTGTTCTACAACGATGCCATCTCCCGCTACGATGCCCTGCAAGTGCAGTTGAGAAAGATCTCTCCCGCGCATGGCGCTACTTTTCAGATTAACTACACCTGGGGCAAAGATCTTACCGATGCCGACGCGATATGGGGCGGGGCGGCGCCAGGCGCCAGCGGTGGAATCACACAGAATAACCCCACCTGCATTCGATGTGAGTATGCACGCGCAACCTACAACGTGTCGCAACGTTTCGCGGCCAACTTCGCCTATCATGTTCCCGGCCGCTGGGGCTTTGTGCCCGGGGCGATCAGCAGTGGCTGGCAGGCATTGGGGATCTATAACGTTCAGTCCGGATTCCCCTTCACCGTGGTTGGTCCGTACGGTACGTATCAATATGGGTATGACACCTTTAACGGCGTAGGCGCGCGCCCCTTCTTTGTCAAGACAGCCCCCAGAGTCCCGCAGCATCGGAGGCAATTTTTTACCGATGACGTAATCGAGAACACTGAGAACTACTTCGGTGTTCCGACCACGACCAGCACGGTAAACGGACTTGGCACCGTGCAGACAGACCCGGGAAGTCTAGGGCGTAATACGTACACCGGTCCGGCCTGGTGGAACTTCGACTTCTCAGTGATCAAGCAGACTCAAATCAAAGAATGGCTCAACACGGAATTCCGCGCGGAATTCTTCAACATCTTTAATCACCCCACGATTGCCACCCCCAGCGGAAGCATCAGTAATCCGGGTGGAAGCACGCTTGGCTCGAATAACTTCGGTCTCTCTACTGCCACGGAATCTTCGGAGCGGGAAATGCAATTCGCCTTTCGATTCATCTTTTAGGGAACCTTGGCGTTCGATTGCACGCAGAAGATACAATGTGCCGAGCAGGAGAATCGAACCGATGGCTAAGCCCTACCTCTCGCGCCGCGAGTTTCTGCAGACGACTGCCGGTGTTGCAGGAGCTTCCTTGGCCGGCAGCTCCATGTTTCTGGGTTCCAACCTTGCGGCGGCTCAGGCGCAAACCACTGCTCCCAGCGACCGCGTTCGTTTTGGGATCGTCGGCGTCGGCATGGAGGGTTCCGGGCTGCTTACGACGGCAGTTAAACTGCCAGGCGTCGAATGTGTAGCCGCGGCTGATCTCTATGACGGCCGTCATGAGTTGGCCACGGAAATCGTCGGCAAACCGATCAAGACCACCCGGCGTTACAAGGAGTTGCTGGACGACAAAGGGATCGATGCCATCATCGTGGCCGTCCCTGATTTTTGGCATAAGCAGGTGGTGGTCGATGCCCTGGCCGCAGGCAAAGACGTCTACTGCGAGAAACCCATGTCGCACAGTCCGGCCGATGGCGTGGCCATGGTCGCGGCGGCGAAAAAGACAGATCGCATCGTACAAGTAGGCGCGCAGCGGACCAGTTCCGTTCTGTGTGCCAAGGCCAAGGAGCTTTACCAGCAGGGCGCCATTGGCGAATTGAGCCTGGTCGAAGCCACCATGGGCAGAAACAGTCCCACAGGCGCCTGGGAATATCCCCCTCCCCCGGACTTGTCTCTCGCGAACCTGGATTGGGACACATGGCTTGGAGACACGCCGAAACGGCCTCTCGATCCCAATCTGTTTGCACGCTGGCGTTGTTGGCGAGAATACGGCACCGGCGTCGCCGGAGACTTGCTCGTCCACCTGATCAGCGGCATGCAGTTTGTGCTCGGCATCAATGAAGTTCCCAAGCGTGTGTCGACGTTTGGCGGCATCTACCGCTGGAAAGACGGGCGGGATATGCCCGATGTCCAAGCCGTTCTCTTCGAATACGACAACGTGCCTGTGTATATGCGGCTATCGCTGGGCACAGAGTCGAGCGAGGTTACGCGCTTCATGGGCTCCAAGGGGATCATCGAACTCCGTGGGACCATTGTTACCCACATCCAGCAGCCGGGCGTAGACGAGTCCCCGAGCTATTACACAAGCTCCTACCCCAGCCGCCTCAGAGCTGCCTATGTCAAGCAGTGGCATGAGGAACACGATCCTGTTCCGGGCAAAGAGCCGACCCTCGAAACCCTAAGCTACGAAGGCGATGATTACGACGACCTGCGGCCGCATCTGTGGAAGTTCTTCCAGTCAGTTCGGTCGCGCCAGCCGGTCTTCCAGGACGTGGTCTTCGGACACCATGCTGCGCTTGGCTGCCATCTTGCCAATGAGTCCTATTTCAGAAAGACGCCCGTAGTTTGGGACAATGCTTCGCTGACCATCAAGTCAGCGTGTTGATCCTCCTCGTGGGAGTGGCAACCCAGCTCGATACTCTACTCACAGCGTAGCGCCGTCATCGGTTCCACTCGCGAAGCACGCCGCGCCGGTAGCGCACAAGCAATGCCTGCGACCAGGGTGAGCACAAGAGCCGCGGCCACGAGAATGATCGGATCGCGCGAGCTGCCTTCGGCCCACGCGGCGAGAATCCTGTTCAGGGCTAGCGTGAACCCAACGCCGGCCAGAATTCCGCTCCCCACGCTCACCAGCATCGAAGCAAAGACAATCCGCACCACGTGCTCGCGCTGCGCGCCCAGCGCCATGCGGATCCCGAACTCGTTGGTCCGCTGAGTTACCGTGTACGACACCACGCTGTAAAGTCCTACGGCGGCTAGAGCCAGTGCCAAGATGGAGAATGCTCCAAATATCCAGGTGACAAGGTGGCCTTGTTGCCACTCGGGCTCATCTCTGATCCATTGCTCCAGGTCCTGGACTTCATTGCCGGTCTGCTGGTCGGCATTGACTGAGGCCAATCGAGCGCGGATGGTATGCAGCAGAGACAAGGGTGGCACATCTGAGCGCACCAGGATTTGCGTGTACTCCCGCATAGAAAGCGTCCAGGGAACAAAAGCCTCGGGCTTGATGGTTTCTCGTAACCCGGCGTCGCGGTCGTCCCCGACAATGCCGACGATCTGCAGCCATGAGTCCGCTATGTCCGGCGCGGACAACACAATTGGCGGGCGATTCTCGATCCGCGGTAGCTTGATGGAGTGTCCGATGGCGTCGCCGTTGGGGAAGTAAAGCTGCGCCATAGTTCGGTTGATAACCACCACATGTGCCGCCGCGTGGTTCTCCGGCTCGTTCCATAACCTTCCCCGCAGCAGCGGAATACGCAGCGTCTCGAAATATGCCTGCCCCACAAAATTAACCAGGGCGTCCTGTTGTTCGAGAGCGGCGCGGCCCAGAATTTCAAAGCGCGTATTCCAGCCGTTTCTCGGCGGAGTGGCGTTGCTGGAGATCGCCGCCGCCGTCACTCCAGGAGTGTCGCTCACTTTAGCCAGCAGTTGCTCGAAGTAGGCAGAGCGCGCCGTCCAGCCGGTGAGGGAGTCATTATGCAGCGGAATCCCGAGCGAGATCACGTGGTGCGGGTCATAGCCGAGGGGCATATGGATCATGCGCACAAACCCCTCCATGGAGGCAGCCGCGCCCGCGAGCAGCAGCATGGTGAGCGCAATCTGTCCCGAGATCAGCATGTTGTGGCTTCTGCGTCCCCGTACGCTTCCAGCCAATCTGCGTGCGCTTGACTGCATCATCTGACCCACTTGTGGGCGAGAGAGCTGCAGTGCCGGCCACAAGCCAAATAGAACCCCGGTCAACAGGGCCACGGCAATGCTGAAGAAAAGTACCGGCAGATTGATCCCGATCACCACCTCGGGCGCGAAGGCGTAGCGGGGTAGCACCACGCGGATCCCTGCGAGTATGCCATAAGCTGCCAACACGCCGAGTACCGCCCCGGTCGTGGCCAGCAGCAGCGACTCGGTGAGTAGTTGGCGAACGATGCGGCCACGACTTGCCCCGATGGCGGACCGCACCGACAGTTCATGCTGTCTCACCGTGCCCCGCGCCAACAGCAGAATGGAAACATTGCCGCAGCCAATCGCCAGCAGCAGCGCAACGCCACCCAGCAGCAGGTAGAGTGTTCCACCCATCTGCTTCACCACCCAGTCGTTCAGCTTCTGTACGCGGACCTGAAAATGCTCGGGAAAATGTTTCGGCGTATCCCTTGCGAGCTGCTCCATCAGAGGCTGCAGCCCCGCATCTGCGGCCTCGGGAGACTCGCCCGGCTTGAGGCGGAAGTTGACTATATAGATCGGCACCGGGTCCTGGGTGAGCTTCAGCGGCAGGTAAACGTCCGCGCTATACCAGGTGAATCGCGGCGCCGCGACGCCCACAATCCTGTAGTTCTTCCGGTCGAGTTGAAGGGTTTGCCCCAACACCGCGGGATTCGAGTTGAAATGCTGCCGCCAGAATTTGTTTCCCAGCACCACCACCGCTTGCGGTTCCTGCCCATCGATGGCGTCGGCCGGCAAGAGCCCACGGCCCAGCAGTGTTGGCATACCGAGAAAGTTGAATCCATTGGAGGTGAGGTAGATAGCCTCTACATTTTCCGGAAGATCATGCCCGGTCAGCGTCAGGGACCAGTCATCCATTGCCACCAGGCTGTCGACTGCCGGCGATTGCCGCAATTGAAAAATCTGCGGGCCGTTCAGACTCACTCCGTGGTCTTCGCCGCTCTTGCTCTCCACGGTAAGGCGGACGATCCGGTCGGCTTGAGGATAAGGGAAGGGATTGATCAGCGCGGCATAGACCACGCTGAAGACGGCAGTGGTTGCCCCAATGCCTAGCGCTAGCGAAATCACCGCCGTCAGGCTGAATCCCGGGCTGTTGATCAGCTGCCGCAGAGAATAGCGGAGATCCTGAAATAAGCTCTGCATCGATCGCTTCCTCCATGGGGCGATGGATGCAGTCAATCATCGCACTGTCGAGGCACTCTAGCCAGCGGTTCGCGTCACTTGCCGGCTATCTGAGCCGCCAGGCGAAGGAATTCTCCGCGCTCGTCGGCGTTGAGTTGTGCAAGCATTGCGCGGCAATTCTCGACGTGGGCATCGCGCAGCCTGAGAGCTAACCGCCGTCCCCGCGCAGTAAGTTCGATGCGAACAACGCGTCGATCATCAGCAATGCGGCGCCGCGCAACAAGCCCCTTCCGCTCCAGCCGGTCGAGCGCGGAGGAAATTGTGGAGATGGGGGCGGCCAGCGTTTGGGCGATGCGGCGGACGCTCCATGCTCCCGGCGTAGCCAGCACCTCGAACAGGCCCACATCGTTCGCATGAAGGTCCGCATAAGCACTGCCCGCCAGCAGACCCGGCTCGATCCGGAATTTTCGCATGAGTATCGAGATGCACTCGTGGAGGGCAAGCGCCTGTGGGTCGTTGACGGGGCTAAGCGTAAGGAGCTCTTTCTTCATAGGCAATCGATCAGCTCGCTCTCTAGCATACTGTCTCACCCTGGAGAATCGAGCGAAGCTGCCTGGCGAGTGGTCCAGTCCCGAGTAAATTTGACATATAGTACGAGTTTCGTATATTACGATAGACGTAATATATAGGGAAGATAGAGGATGCGAATCGCACGAATAGCAGGTCTAACATTTTCTCTTTCCGTGCTCTGGCTCACCGGCGTGGCCGGGGCGGCGACTACTCCCGCGTGCTCTCCTCCGCCTGGGTTCAGGGAAGCTCCCCACCCGGTGATCGCACCGCCGGAGCAACTCGTCGCCCACACAGAAGAGATTCTTATCGACCGGCCTCTCTCCGTGGTGTCAGACGCCATGAACAAGCCGCTGAACCAGGCTCTTCGCGGGACCGACTCGTTGCCGGGAGTTTCGGGGGACTTCATGTTGACCAAGGGCCCTTTCGGTGCTCCGGGTTCCCGCCATATCGTCTGCCTGACCGATGGCACCAGCGTGGAAGAGGAGGCGCTGGAGCGTGAACAGGCGAACAGCTCAGGTCATTTCCGATACATCGTCTGGAACTACCAGACGCCGAAGGCGCGGCCAATCGCATACGGCGTCGGCGAGTTCCGTTCGGTACAGATCGATAACATGCATACTCGTGTGACCTGGACCTATTCCTTCAAGCTCAAGGACGACATATTTCCAGGTAATCTTGGCGGGCTGGGGCGTTTCCTCTTCCGCGTGGGTTTTCTCGATCGGGATTATGCGGCGATGATGCGCGGGGTGCTGAACGGCTACAAGGCCACCGCGGAGGAGCAATCTGGCGACCCTCCAACTGCGACGACCCACCATGAAACTAGGTGAGCTAAGGATTCACCTCCAATCTTGTCCAAATTAGCTTTTTTCGATCGGCCGATTTGGACTGCACTCGCTGAAAAACAAATCAGCTATCGCGGAATTGCGCGATCAATCCCGAAGAGCCTGCCCTCAGCTTGTCGAAGGGGACGGCTGAGAGTCCAGACTTGTCCAAATTAGCTTTTTCCGACTCTGTCCATCCACCTCCACTCATGCCAAGGTGGGCCAGCGCCCTCAACTTTGTCATCCCGACTGGAGCGGACCCGGATTTCCTATATCGCGGTACCATCCAAGGCGACGTATGCAGCTTTCCGTTAGGAAAGCCGCACGAAGTTCGCCAACGCCACTAAGCTGGACAGGAAATCCGGGGGAGCGTAGGGGAGGGACCTGCAGTTTCATTTGGACCGCATGCAAATGTCGACAAGCGATCAACGAATCCAAACCGATTCTCTTTGGGACCGACGCCAGCGGTTCGCGTCAGTTGCCGGCTATCTGAGCCCCCAGGCGAAGGAATTCCCCGCGCTCGTCGGCGACTGGCCTGTGATTGCGAGCAGTCTGGCATAGAATCGTACAACTGAACCGTAAGGTTGCTCAGAGGATCGGATAGCATTCCTATGAAGAGCAAGGCCACCGCCGGTTTGTACGTCCTGCTGATCGTTTTCGCCACATTCAGCATGGGCTATTACGTCGCCGGCGCCCTCGCGCTGCGGGAAGAGTTCTTCCACGCCAGCCGCTATGTCCGCGCGCCCTTTGACTTCCGCGATGACGGGCAAACCCTCAAGGATCTTCGCAAGGAAGCCACGGTCGCCGGTCTCTCCAATGGGGATTTTCTCCTGGCAGTCAACGGAGTCCCGTTTACAGGCATTGCTCAGACCCACGACCTCTTGCTGCATACAAACCCCGGCCAAATCATCGAGGTCTCCGCTCGCACGCCTTCTGGAAAGGTCCTAGAGGCGCAGATCCGATTGGCCCCCGGTAACGGTCACGATTTGTCTCTTGGCGGCTACATTGCATTTCTCACCCCGGTTCTGGGCGTGCCCCTGCTCGGGCTCCTCATTGGCTACTGGGTGGTTGCAGCACGCCCGCGCGATCTGAATGCATGGCTAGTCCTTCTCCTGCTCGCATTTCCTGCGACAGCCTTCGGCAATCTTGATTGGAGCTTCTGGCCCGAACCCTGGTATATTTTGCTGGGCTTGTGGAACTCGCTGGTACAGGTCTTCGTCTTCCCCGCGCTCTTATGGTTTGGCTTCCTGTTTCCAGAACGCTGGAGAGTGGACCGTCGCCTGCCCTGGTTCAAGTACGCCATCCTGGCAGTAGCCTTCGGTGTTTTTGTTCTCGAGCTTGGCTTTTTTGCGGCGCAACACTTTTCTGTTCAAGCCATCCGCTCCCTTACCCACCTGCAAACTTGGACCGATCGCATTAGCTCCTGGCTTACGCTGACCTGTGTCCTCCTCTTCCTCGCCGCGCTTTTCGACAAATTGCGTTCGGCGTCGACAGCAGATGCACGCCGGCGCTTGCGGGTACTGGCCATCGGAAGTGGCTTTTCGCTCGGCCCCCTGGTCATCATATTCACCGTCGTGCCGTTGTTCGGCATGGACCCGCACCACGGGAACTGGTTCAACGTCGTAGTCCCATTTCTGTCGCTTTTTCCGCTTACTCTCGCTTATGTTCTGATCGTGCAGCGGGCCATGGATGTGCGCATTCTGCTTCGCATGGGCACGAAATATCTGCTTGCCCGCGCCACAGTACTGACTGTTGAGATAGCACTGATTGCTTTCCTCATCCTGCGATTTATTGTTCCCATGATGCAGCGTAAAGAGCATCCGCTTCTGAACTTCCTACTGCTTGCGCTCTGCATTGGTGCTTTGTTGCAGGTATTTATTTTGCGCGACAGCTTCAGCCGGCGCCTGCAACGCTGGCTTGACCGGAAGTTCTTTCGCGAGGCCTACAACAGCGAGGTGGTTCTCAGTGAACTTGCCGAGCAGGTGCGCCAGCTAACCGATAGAAATGTACTTTTTGACATTGTTCTTCGCCGCATCTCTGAGGTTCTGCACGTTTCTCAAATTGCCATCCTGCTGCGCGGCAGCAACGTATTCCATCTTCAGCAGGCGCTGGGCATGGATTTCGGCGGCCCGGTCGCTCTTGCAGAGGGGTCGGCGACCATCCAGAATCTGCTGCGAACGAATCAGCCTGCGACCGTATACCGAGACCGCCCCGAAGAGTGGTTTACGGGCGCCGGCGCAGAGGAGAAAGCTCTCCTGCGCGAGATCCATGCCGAGTTGTTGCTTCCCATGTCCGGACGCGCTCACCTGATAGGCCTGATCGCGCTGGGGCCAAAGAAATCGGAGGAGCCCTACACCCCGACGGACTTGCGCACCTTGCAATCCGTGGCCGCCCAGACTGGGCTGACTCTCGAAGTTGCTGAACTCGTCCGCACGCTCGCAGACCAGGCAGCACAACGCGAGCGGATGAATCGAGAGATCGAGATTGCACGGGAAGTGCAACAGCGACTGTTTCCGCAGACGTATCCCCGAGATTGCCGGAGTGGGCCTGGCCGGAATGTGCCGTCCTGCCTCCGAAGTTGGCGGCGATTACTACGATCTGATTGAAATGGAAGACGGCCATCTTGGCTTCGCGATTGGCGATGTCTCCGGAAAGGGTATTTCGGCATCACTCATCATGGCTAGCCTGCGGGCTTCGCTCCGCGGCCTGATCCTTAATGATCCGGGCGATCTCGCCCAGATGATGCAAAAAGTGAATCGTCTCGTCTATGAAGCCTCTTCGAGCAGCCGCTATGCAACCTTCTTCTTCGCTATTCTCAATCCTCAAACTCGAGAGTTCCGCTACGTCAATGCAGGGCACAATCCGCCCGTGCTGGTGAACAAAGCAGGAGAGCTTCGGCGCCTCGAAGCCTGTGGCCCAGTGGTCGGGCTGCTCCCGCTTGCTGTTTACGAAACGGGGTCTCATGATCCTGGAGCCCGGCGATTTGTTGATCGCCTATACCGACGGAATCAGCGAGGCCATGACTGCAGAGGACGAGGAGTGGGGGGAGACTCGGATGCTCGAAGCAGTGCCACGCCGGCCCACTGCTTTGGCAGCAGAAGTTCTGGAGCAAGTCTTCCGCGCGGCCGATGAGTTTACTGCCGGAGCGGAGCAGCATGATGACATGACGTTGCTGGTCATGAAAATCATGAAGACGTGATCAGGGCTTGCCCGGTCGATCCATCGGGCGACGCCGACCGAAATCATCTCCTACTCCGTCCGTAGCGCCTGCATGGGATCGATGGATGCGGCGCGGCGGGCCGGGATCAGCGCGGCGGCGAGGCCGCATACAGCAAGCAGGATACAGACCAACAGAATCGTGGCTGGATCGTGTTCGCCAACACCAAAGAGGAAGGCTTTGATGGCCCGCGTCGCGATCCATGAGCAGGTAAGTCCAGAGACCAGGCCCAGCCCCAACAGGAGCGCTGCGCGCTTCAAGACAAGCAGCATAACGTCCGTCCTCTGCGCACCGAGGGCCATACGAATGCCCAGTTCACGGGTACGCCGGCTCACGGAATAGGCCATGAGACCGTAGAGGCCGACCAACGCCAGAAAGAGGGCGATGGCCGCAAAAACCGTCAGCAAGGAGGTTTGAAACCGGCGACGCGCAGTTGCTTCGGATATCAGGTCACCCATGGTCCGAACATCGCCAAAAGGCAGGCCCGGATCCAGCGACTTCAACGTTGATCGAAGCTCGGAAGCAACGGTCGAGCGTGGCAGCAGAGAGCGGACGGCGATGTATGCGCCATTCAAATCGTAATTCGGACCATACATCTGTGGCTGCGGGGTTTCTTCGAGGCTGGAATGGCGCACGTCGGCAACGACGCCGACAATGGTGCTCCATTGGTTGTCCTCCTGTCTGATCCGCCCTCCAAGAGGGTTGCGATGGGCAAAATATAGCTGGGCAAATCGTTGGTTGATGATGATCGGCTTTTCGGCGTTAGAGTCGTCATCCTCGGTGAAGTAGCGTCCGGCGATCAGCGGAATGCTCATTGCTGCAAAATACTGTGGTGTGACCCCGCGCCCTTCTGCCATTTGGTCTTTGCTGTTTGCGAAGCCATCTACCCAGATATAGCCGAGGCTTTCCGAGTTGCTAAGAGGCAGGTAACTGACTGCTCCAACCGCGCTCACGCCCGGAAGAGCAGCGACCTTGCCAATAAAATTCTTGAAAAATGCACGACGCTGTTGCGGTTGGCTATAGCGCGGGTCCAGCCCGATGTTCACGGTGACGGTGGATGGCGAGAATCCTGTATCGACCGATTCGACGTTGATGTAACTGCGAATCAGCAGACCGGCACAGGCAAGCAGCACCACGACAAGCGCCGCTTCCACCACGATCAGGGTGCTTTGCGAGCGGCCATGCACCCCGGCCACGTTGCCGCTGCTGCCGGCTGCGAGGACCACGCCAGGACTCACTCGCGATACAGCCAATGCCGGCAGAATGCCGGTCAACACGCTGGTGAGCAGAGAGACCAGGATCGTGAAGAGCATCACCCGAATATCGAGCGACGCCTGACTGAGCCGCGGAATGTTGCCGGGATCGAGGAGTGGCAGGAAGCGCAGGAAGATAGCCAGCGAGCCCAACGCCGATGACTCCCGCGGCCAGGCCGATCAGAAGCGATTCGGTCAGTAGTTGGCGAATGATGCGTCTGCGGCCCGCACCCAGGGCGACGCGCACGCCCAGCTCCCGCATCCGGTTCGAGGCCCTTGCCAGCAGCAGGTTGGCCGCATTTCCGCAGGCGATCAGCAGTACGATGGTCACCGCACCAAGCAGAAGCCACAGCAGGCGACCTACCTGGCCGACAGCGTAGTCCATAAAGCTTTTTACTAATGCACCCCAACCTCTCTCCGGAAACATCGAAACGCCGTGGAGCTTGTCCAGGCGGACCATGATTGTGCTCATCTCCGACTGCGCGTGGCTCATCGAAACCCCTGGACGCAAGCGAGCGAGCGCGCCGGCAACGTTTCCCAGTTCGCGCTCCGCTTTCTGTTTGGAGGTGAGCGCTAGCGGAATCCAGATCTGTGTCCCTTTCTCCACGTTTCCGTAAGGTAGGTCGGAGCCGAGCGGGTATTCGAACGCCGGCGGCATGACGCCAACGATCCTGTAGCTGACGCCATTCAGGGGCAGCGAGCGCTCCAGCACGTCCGTGCTGCCGGCAAACATCGATTGCCAAAGCGCATGGCTGATCACGGCCACCTTATCGTGGCCCGGCTGGTTGTCATCCGCGCCAATCGCGCGGCCAAATTCCGGCGCCGACTGGAGCGTGGTGAAAAAGTTCTCGTCGACACGAGCTGCGCCAACCCGCTCCACCGATCCCTGCGACGAGAGATTGTAGGCTGCCTGCTCAAAGACGCTCATGTCGGTGTAGGACTGGCTCTCTCGTTTTATGTCAAAGAAATCCGCATAGCTCGGAGTCATCACGTCGGGCGGGACAGGGACGTGGGGATTGGGAGTGAATAGATAGACCAGGCGGTCTGGATCTCCGTAGGGCAACGAACGAATGAGCACCGCATTCACCAGGCTGAAGATAGCGGTGCATGCGCCGATGCCGAGAGCCAGCGTGAGTACGGCGGTGATAGTAAAGCCGGGGCTGCGACGCAGGGTGCGCAGGCCATAGCGGGTGTCCTGGAGAAGGGAATCGAGCCAGGGAAGGGTACGGCGTTCGCGATGAGCCTGGCGGGTTTGCTCCACACCGCCAAGACGGATGAGGGCCTGGCGGCGGGCTTCCTCCGGCGATAATCCTGCGCGGATGCCGTCGTCGGTATGCAGCGCCACATGAGATTCGATTTCGGCGGCGAAGTCGTCTTCCGGCCGGCGCGCGCGGAAGAGAGCGAGAAGGCGAAGGCCGAATGCTCGTAGTGTGTGCATCGTGCTCTCCTTATGCTTCTCCCGTCGGAGCGAGAAAGCGGGCCAGTATCGCGGTCGTCTGCTCCCATTCCGCGGCGGCTTTCTTCAACTGGCGGTGACCGGCTTTGGTGAGTTCGTAATATTTCGCCTTGCGGTTATTTTCAGAGAAGCCCCAGCGAGAGCGGATGAAGCCTTCCTGCTCGAGCTTGAGCAAAGCCGGATAAAGAGTGCCGTAATTCAATTGCAGCAGATCGCCGCTGGTCTGCTCGATCCGGCGTGCCAGGCCGTAACCATGCAGCGGGCCCAGCGTTTCCAGCGTGCGCAAGACCATCAACGCAAGCGTGCCCTGCCAAACATCGGTCTTTTCGCCCAAGGTATTCCCCCTATTGCCAAGCAATAGGAAAACTATATAAGCACACCTATGGGAACGCAAGAGGAGGTGCCTGCTCAGCGGCGCAGTTGCTTTGCGATGGACAGAACCTGCTTCCGATTTCAACCGGCCCAAAGTTGCGCCTTCTGGACGCTCTATCATAGAGACGCCTTGCATTCCCGACCCTGTAACGGTGTATGGTACCCACACCTGCGGTTCAACAGGAGCCTGCAGGCCACCCCTGCCGTAGCCCGGCGCACCCTGATTTGCCACGTTACCTACCACTCCCACGATTTCGAACGAGGGCTCGCGCAGCGAATCCGCAACGCTCTCGAGCCCCAAGAGCTTGACTCGAGGTCCAATCGGGTCTTCTCCGGAACGATACGTCGACACAAACTTCCGGTTGACCACTGCTACTCTTTTCGCATCGTTGATTTCGGCTTCTGTAAACGCACGTCCCATCTCAAACGGAATACGCAGGACGCGAAAGTATGCCTCGCTGACGTTTTGCATCTGTGCATGCCATTGCTCCGCGGGCGATTTGAGTCATGCGCCTGAGGTTGCCGAGCGTTTCCCGTTTGCACTAGCCTGCTGCACGGCCGCCTAAGAGAGACGACTGCGTACGGTTCGTCGACGGATGTGTTTCCTTTAGCGTCATTCCAGTCTGGTCACCGTTTTCTGCGCATGCTCGATAGATATGTAGCCAAGTTAGCCATGACTTCGTAAAATGGATCTATGAAGACCGTCAATATCGGAGAACTGAAGGACCAACTCAGCGCTTATCTGCGATACGTCCGCGGCGGAGAGGAAGTGGTGGTGCGAGACCGCGGTATCCCCGTGGCTCGTATTCTGCCTATTCACGGAACATCGGAATCCGATGAGGAGGCGCGACTGGTCGCGTCGGGAGCCATGAAACTGCCACAGCAGGAGATGGACTGGAAGCTCTTCTTCTCCCGCCCCAAAGGACATGTTTCCGTAAGGTTGCTGTCGACGCTGCTATCGAAAGCCGAGGCGACCGGTAGCGGAGCCGGCCTTTTGGGACTCAAGCGCCCTGGTTCCGCTTTGTGTTCAAAAACAGACCAGCGCCATCGTGCGGCGTCTCCTACGGCAGCATGAGATGGTGGTGTGGTGGTCCACTCCGGTGGAGATGCGGAGTGCGTTTGCGCGCCTGCTGCGCACGGGGCACTTGAATATGGTGGTGGAGATCCGGTGACAGGTGGAGATCCGGTGACACGATACCCATTCCCCAGAAGCAAAGGCAACGGCGCAAACATCGTCGGTCCCTACCAGTGGCAGGTGTGGCTCTCAATAGGGAATGATCGCGACGTTTGCTGACCAACGCGGAAAAATTTTCCTAACCCTGTCCCAAACTACCTCAAATCGCATCTATATCTGTAGCAATCCAGACACTGACCGGTGCGGAGCGTAACGGACATGTTTGTGGGCCAGGAATGGCGCACCTCGATAGATCGTGCCCCGGCGGCATCCATCAAATCATGGGGATCGCTATGCAAGGAAGATGCTGGACCGCTTAAATAATAGGCGAGCATGATGGAAACATTACCCCAAGATCGCCGCATGGCGCCCGGCCATAGAGGTCCGTCAGCCCCCTCGGGTCGGAATCGAAGACACCAAGTCCAATCCGGGGGGTTGTAGCGCTTATAGCGCTTTTAGTGCACTTAAATTTGGCGGCGCTCCGGCCCTTTACCATCCCGTCGGTCTCGCACCGGGACTTAGTTCGCATAGTTCGCTTAATTCGCACATTTCTGCGCACGCCGCTCGAAGTGACGGTGCCTCGGGATGCTCCGGCCCGTCGTATTCTCAATCGTTTACGGCCGGGCTAAAGTCGGGCCCTGATACAAGACATGAGGTCTTCCGCGGCCTCTGAATGTGCTCCTAACCCGAGAGTTTCCTTCGCGGCTTGTTTGGCGTGCCACAGAACATGCGGCCAGTTTCCCACCGGCTATTTTGTGAAAATGCCGTGGTCGCTGTCGTAGCGTTTTTCGGTCTTTCCGGCTCTCTCGGCAGCCCGATCGGCCACGCGATCCAATTCTTTATCTTCTTTATCTTCACCAGTCTTTGGGTCGTGAACATCCAGAGTCGACGGCTTTTCGGTCTTTCCCAGGTTCGGAGTGGCTTGGTTTGGCATAGTTGTATCTCCTATAGGGATAGATGCACCATTTTCCCTTTGGAGTTATCCCGCTCATCATTCCATCTCAAACGCCACATACTGCAGGACAGACTGGCGCTCCACTTCAAGCACCACGGCATCACCGGGCTTTAGGCCGGCGAGCGTCTGCCGCAATTGCTGTGAATCCTCGAGCGGCGTGCCGTTTATGGCGCGGATCACATCACCGGCCGCGAGATCCGCTGCGGTGGCAGGCTCCCCTCCGAGCAGGCCAGCCACCAGGACGCCGTTTTCGGAACGGAGATTGAGCATCGCGCCGACCGGGGAATGTTTGAGGTCGATCACGAAAATTCCGAGCGAGGCGATGAGATCCTTCCTGGGATCAATCAGGTCGGATAAGTTGTCGATCATCGGCGGCGCAGCGACAGCCGTGATCGAAACGGTCAGCGGCTTGCCGTCGCGGAGAACTTCCATCTTTATGGGCGTGTTTCGCGGATGGACATAAAGGAAAGCGGTGTACTTGGGCAGCGAGTCAACCCTTTTTCCGTCGATGGTCGTCACCACATCCCGTTGGCGCAAGCCCGCCGCCGCGGCTGGGCCATTGGCGTCGATGTCGGAAAGGATGACGCCCCAGTCCTGCGGCAGCTTGAGACCGGCTGCCAAGGCAGGCGTGATCGACTGAGCATGGGCGCCAATGGTGACGTTGGGAACGACCCCGTGCTCCTTGAGCTCACTGTAAACAAAGCGGACAATGGGCTCCGGGATAGCGAAGCCCAAGCCCTCGCTGCCTCCACCAGAAGTAACAATGAAGGTGTTAATACCCACCAGGTTGCCATTGCGGTCAATCAACGGGCCGCCACTGTTGCCGGGATTGATCGGGGCATCGGTTTGCACATAAACCATAGGCCGGTCCACTTCAGGCTGCCGGCCTACCGCACTGATGATCCCCTTGGTGACGGTGTGGTCCAGGCCCTCAGGCGCACCAATGGCTACTACCGTTTGTCCTAAGCGGAAATTGTTAAAGAGTGGCAAGGGAATGAAAGGGAGGCCCTTTTCTTCAATCTTGATGAGCGCCAGGTCGGCATAATGGGTGGTTCCGATAAGCTTCGCTTCGTACACCCTCTGCGGGTTGTTCAGATGCGTATTACCCATCGCCATCTCCACGGTAGCTGGTGCAATGATCACCCGGATGCGCATGGCGCCGGCGACGACGTGGTTGTTGGTGACGATGTATCCATCGGGGTCGACAATGACCCCTGAGCCTATCGAGCGCTGCCGTTCCAGGGCCTGTTGCGAATCCCCCTGATCCTTGTCGTGTTCGGGCACGCCGTAGCCGGTTACTTCAATCTCCACCACGGACTGCATGGCACGCTCGGCAATCTGGTCGATGGCCTGGTCATACTCTTTGAGGATGCCCGGGGTGGCGGCCGGCGCCTGTGTCTGGCCGTGAAGAGGCAGGGACAGGACCATGCACGCGAGCACGAGCCAGAAGGTCTTTGCCCTGGTCATGTTAGCTGAAGCTCGGTTTGTGGAGCGGTGGCGCGTTGACGGGCGAGGCGGATGGCTCATTTTCAGGCGTTTCCCATTTCAGAATCTTGAAATCGAGGACAAAGATGGCATACATCACCGGCACTTGCAACTTGGTCACAACGGTCGCGACCAGCAGGCCGCCGATTTGTGCGTAACAGAGCGGCTTCCACAACGGGCCGCCGTGCAATGCCAGCGGCAGCAGGGCCAGCACGGTGGCAAAGACGGTGATCAGGACCGGACGCAGGCGCAGGATGCCGGCATCGATCAGCGCCAGCTCGAAGTCATCGCCGGCAATATGCCGCTCTTCAATAAAGTCGAAAAGAACAATGGAATGGCTTACGATCACGCCGATCAGGCTGGCCACCCCCAAGAATGCCATGAACCCGAACGGCTCGCCCATAATCCACAATGCAGCAAATGCGCCCATCATGCCATAGGGCGCGGCTGCCAGAACGAGAAGTGGCTTGATGGCATTCTTAAACTGAAAGAGCAGGGCAATGTAAATGGCGACGGTCGACCGGGCTCTGCGCCGCCGATGAGGAAGAGCCGATGATGACATCACCGATCTGTTGTGGATTGGTGAATTTGCCGGATGGGTCAATCAGAATATTTTGCGGGCCGACCCGCTTCATCGCAAAGGTAGCGGTTGGTCCGGATCCGATCGTCCCGGCTGCGGTCGTCCGGGAACGAGAACGAGAGGAAACGCCACCTCCTGCGCACAACGGTTCCAGCCCCGTCCTGGAGCGGAAGGTGTCGGAGGCATGCACAACTCCGGTACTACCCTCAGAGTCTTCATCGCCGCCTCTTCCAGCAGAGAACATAGGGCATGAGAAGCCGGCGCCGGCTGCGCGAAAACGACTGTTGGTTCTTCTCGCCGGCCTGGTTTTGGTTGCAGCGTTGCTTACAGCGGCCGCCGTCTGGTTGCATGATTGGCCGCCCGTGGAGCGGCCGGCAAGCGTGGCACGCGGATTCCATTCCATTGCGGTATTACCCTTCGTCAACCTGGCGCAGAACTCGGATCAGGATTACATCGTGGACGGGATGACCGACCAGCTAATCACCGACCTGGCCAGCAGCACACCTCTTCCGTGTCATCTCCCGTAGCTCCATGATGCAATACAAAGGGAAGCAGGTACCGATGCGGGAGATTGCCCAGGCTCTGAACGTGGACGCCGTGCTGGAGGGGTCATTCCTGCACACCGGCAAGGAGGTGCGCATCACGGCAAATCTGATTGATACCAGAAACGATCGCCACCTCTGGGCGCAAGTCTATGAAGAGAGCGGCAGTGACCTGCTGACCATGCAAGAGCAAGTGACCAATGACATCGTGCGCGAAGTTGCTCTGGCGCTGGGTAGCGGCGTATCCACGTCCAGGCTGCGTCCGGTCAACGTCACGGCGCGCGACGCTTATTTGCGCGGACGCTTCCTGTGGAACAAGCGCACGCTCGACAGCATGGAAAAATCGATCGAGTATTACCAGAAGGCGATCAAAGCCGACCCCGACTATGCGGAAGCCTATGCCGCCATGGGAGATGCGTATGTGCTCCTCAGTAGCTATGGGGGGGAGGGTCCTTCGACCGCGCTGGGAAAAGCAGAGGAAGCTGCACAGCATGCATTGCGGCTCGGGGGAGGCCTGGCCGAGGCTCATACGGTTTTGGGCGCGGTGAGAACCGACCGGGATTGGGATTGGCCTGCGGCCGAGGCAGAGTATCGGCAGGCGCTGAAATTGAATCCTTCTTACCCGACTGCGCGCCACTGGTACAGCCTGCATCTTTCGCGCCTGGGAAGGACGCAGGAGGCCGAGGCTGAGATCCAGCGAGCTCGCGCCCTGGATCCGTTATCACTGATCATTAGCACCGATGCCGCGGAGACTGCGTACTGGGCGCGCAAGCCTGACGAGGCAAGAAGGCGCATCGATGAAGTTCTGTCACGCAATCCTGATTTCGCCGAGGCCCACCTGGTCAGTGGGAAGATCTACGAACAGCAAGGTCAATATGAGCAGGCACTGCACGAGTTCAAGAGCGCGCTGATGCTTTTTGGCGGCGGTACAAACGTGGAGGCTTTGCAGGGCCACGCCCTCGCTCTCGGGGGCGCGTCGGTGCCGGCGATGGAAATTGCCAGGCACTTGGAAACCGTATCGCCGCATAGCTATGTCTCCGGCGTAGATGTCGCCGCAATCTATTGCGCACTTCGCCAGCCAGACGCCGCAATGCGCTGGCTGAACAGGGCCTATGTGAACCGCGATAAGGGCGTGGATATTCTGGGCATCGATCCTCTCTTCGACGGGTGCCGCAGCGACACGCGTTTTCACGAACTGATGGCCAAGTTAAAGCTGCAACCTGCGGCTTAGGTCCGAACCCACCCAATTCACTTCGGGATCAACGCGGTCTGCCCCAGATGGAAAGAAATGTGAGTTGTCCGGCTCAGCAAAACGGAAAAGCGATTGCGCTGCGCATCTTTGGCGAAGTCTTCTTCAGAAACAGAGGCGTGCTTCTGCAGCCACGCTGCCGCTGAAAGGCTTTCAAAGCCGGCGAGCAACGTGCCGTTGACCTCATCCCAAGCTTTCTTTATCTCCTCGGCCGCCGGCAGTGTGGACGCCGTCTTATCGGGATTGGTAAGGAAGAGGGCATCGTATTCCGGATGGAGGCGCGGGCCTAATACCAACAGCGGCAGCATACGATCATGAACGGCCGTCAGGTGTCCCCAAAGATAAACCAGCCGGTTCTTCCCCGGGGCTACCTCCTTGAGAAGCTGTTCTTCCGTTAGAGGGGAAAATAGCCGATCGGCTCTCTCGATGTTTAGTTTCCAGGAATTCACGGCTGCCGTGACCAACGCTTGCTCCGACATCTTGACGGTCCTTTCTGTTGCTCTTGCATGATGGGGTAGATCATTCACCGGCGCTGATAGTCCGCAGGAGAATATCCGGTAATAGCGCGAAAATCGTGGATGAGGTGGGCCTGATCGAAGTAGCCGAGTTCCAAGGCGAGATCGCACCAGTTCGGCGGATCGCCGGCCTCCAGTCCCTCGATCAGCTCGTGCAAACGATATCGCCGGATGACCCATTTGGGCGGGATTCCGACATATTCGCGAAACAGCCGCTGGAGAGACCGCTTGCTGATGCCTGTTTGGTCCGCCAGGTCGTCCACGGTTCTGATCTGCGGCTGATGAAGGATCTGGCCCGCGAGGCAATCTGCCAGCTCCACATTCTCGTCGGGCTCCGGTACACGCCGAAGAAAGAACGCCTCGACGGCGTCGACCATTGCGTCTTCTCCGCAGGAAGAAACGAGGGCGGCTTCGAGCGCATCGCCATCGGCGCCGAATATATAGTTTGCGGCTACGATGCGATCGGTCAGAGAGGATGCAGCGGAGTTGAGGAAAGGGCGAAAGCCACCGGGCCGGAATTTAACCCCGAAGGCGAAGTTCCTATCCGCGAGGATGCGGGTGAACTTGCTGGTGGAGACGCCGCCGGCGGTTAATCGATTGTTCTCGAATACCAGGTAAATATTTGGATGGGGCAGCGTCTCCTGCAAATGCGGTGGCCGGCCCCGAAGGTCCCAGCTCACCATCCAGTAGTAGGCGATGCAGGGCGCCAGAGCGGAAGATGGGTTGTGCCGCGAAACCCTGAGCCCGGCGTACTCCGGCGGCAGGTGGAGAACTCCGCGAGACCCGATGGGCGTCGCATGCGAGACCCCGTTGCTGCCTTGTCGCGTTTTTACAATCATCCTGCAGGTCTCACGTTTACTCTCCATGAGAGTAGCGTGTATGACGAATGGTTTCAGAAAGATCGGCCCATGCGCCAGGCTGGCCATAGGTGTTGGCCTGGTCTTCGGCCTCATCACATCAACCAAGGCAGTGGAGAACGGCTCAGCTATGACAGGACATGCCCAGGGGGCGTTTGAGGTGAAGTTGACCCCGCAGCTACCGGAGGACAAAAGCGAGGGTTTAACCCTCGGCCGCATGCTGCTCGACAAGCAATTCCACGGCGACCTGGAAGCCGTCAGCCATGGGCAGATGCTAACCGGCATGACTGCGGTGCAAGGCTCAGGCGCTTACGTCGCCATCGAGCGCGTGACCGGAACGCTCAACGGGCGCCGCGGCAGCTTCATCCTGCACCACCTCGGGATCATGGTGCGAGGCGCTCCGACGTTGAACGTTACCGTTGTGCCGGATTCCGGCACGGGCGAGTTGGTGGGGCTCGCGGGCACGATGACCATCATTATCACCGATGGCAAACACTCGTACGACTTAGCGTATTCGCTCCCAGAAGCGCATTAGTTTGATGGCGTCGAGAGCTGCGAAGACCGCCTCAGGTTTGTCTTGCCGTCGCGAACATGTCAGAAATCTCTCGACTGCTGGCGGCATGTTCCGCGAAGGTAAAGGTACCGTACTGTTGCATTTCCCGCGCGGCGCGCAGAAAGGCGCCAAGGGCGGCGCGCGCCAGAGCGCTGCCTACGCTGACGCGCCTGACTCCAATTGCCGAGAGCGCCGGCAGCGAAGCGCCCGGAACCCCCATGAGGACGTTTACCGGGCGATCCACGGATCGGACCAAGGTGGCGATGTCGTCTTTGCTGGTAAGGCCTGGAGCGTAAAGAACATCGGCGCCCGCTTCCTGATAGGCGAGGAGCCGCTGGATGGTGTCTCTCAAATCAGGGCGGCCGTTGATGTAATTCTCCGCACGCGCCGTTAGCGTGAAGGGAAAGCCCAGAGCACGCGCACTCTCGGCCGCCGCGCGTACTCGCTCTGCCGCCAGCGCTTGGTCGTAGATCGGCTGTTCCTTGCGCCCGGTTGCATCTTCGATTGAGCCGCCAACAACTCCCGCGGCTGCCGCCAGGCGGATGGTCTCTGCAACTACCTCAGGCGCGTCTGCAAAGCCATTCTCAAGATCGGCGCTGACCGGCAGGTCAGTGGCGGAGGCGAGCGCCGATACGTGCGCGATCATGGCCTCACGGCCAACGGAGCCGTCCAGCAGGCCCATGGAGTTGGCATAACCGGCGCTGGTGCTTGCCAAAGCCTCAAAGCCGAGGTGGGCCAGCAGCCGCGCTGTGCCGATGTCCCACGGGTTAGGGATGATGAATGCGTGGTCGCGCTGGTGGAGAGCGCGGAAGGCTTGTCCTTTTTCAGTCTGTGTGCTCATTGGGTGGTCACGCTGATCCTGCGAGTTTCGAGGGAAGGCCAAAGGTGCCATCGACTACCTCCACGAAGTTTCTCTCTTCGCGGAGGATGAGTCGCTTGCTTTGCGCCATGGCAAAATTATCGCGTGCTTCCGGGTCGGACCTCAACCGGGCCCGGTACGTCTCGTAGGAAGCTAGACTGTCGAAAGCAATCAGCCCCCACGCCACGTCATTCGTCCCTTCATAGGGAAGGAAGTAGCCGACAAGGTAGCCTCCGCACCGAGGAATGATGCGGCCCCAATTCTCGGCGTACTGCTTAAATCCTTCTCGCTGGAAGGGATCGATCTGGTAGCGGATGACGCAGGTAATAGCCATGGATTTCCTCCTAGTCGCGAGTGCGGGCAGCGCATCGCAAGAAAGGGTGAATGCCGCCCCCGCCCCCGCGAGCCCCACGATCGCTTGGCGCCGGTTCATTTGCTTGGGCTTTGCCGACTGCATAGTTAGTAGTATGCTGGCTACTTGACATCGACACTTCGTTAGTGGGCGAAATATGAATGTTAAGCATCACGAAGTAGCCTCGGGAATTGCAGCAGCTATCGGCGAGCCGGCGCGAGCGCGCATACTCTACTGCCTGATGGATGGGCATGCGCGAACCAGTACCGAGCTCGCAGTGGTGGCAGAAGTGAGTCCTTCCACCGCAAGCGCGCACCTTAGCCGCCTGAAGGCGGCGGACCTGGTCGAAGTCCTGGTGCAGGGAAAGCATCGCTACTACAGCCTGCAAGGCCCCGATGTTGCCCACTTGCTTGAAGGCTTGAGCGTGCTTGCCGGCGCGCGTCGCGACAAGTTTGTGCCGACGACCCCTAGCCGGTTATGTGCTGCGAGGACCTGCTACGACCACATGGCAGGAAGCGTAGCCGTGGCACTGCACGATCGCTTCAAGGCGCTGGGCTGGCTGTCAACTGGTCCGGCGGCCGGAAACCACGCATACGACCTTACGCCGGCGGGAACCAAGGCGATTCAGGGTCTGGGCATCGATCTTGAAGCAACCCGAGGGCTGCGACGGCGCTTTGCCTGCGCATGCCTTGATTGGAGCGAGAGGCGCCCTCATGTTGGCGGGGCACTGGGAGCGGCCCTCTTGAAACTGGCATTGAGAAAAAGGTGGGTGACCCAGGATCTCGATTGCAGAGCCCTTGCCATCACGAGTCTTGGACGACGCGAAATGCTGACTCGTTTCGGTCTCAACACTTGAGGCTTTCGGTGGTGCAAGGACACGCAGGGCATCTTCTTTTTGATAGAAACAGGAGAGGCTTATCTCCGGTTCGCGCATCCCACAAGGGAGGATATTTCATGTCTGCAATTTTGCATGCCGGCACCAAGGCTCCGGATTTCAGTCTTAACGTGACACCCGATGAGAAGATTACGCTCAGCGAACTGCGTGGAAAGCCGGTCATTCTCGCTTTCTATCCCGCCGACTGGAGTCCGGTTTGCGGCGATCAAATGGCGCTCTACAACGAGGTGCTGCCGGAGTTTGAGAAATTCGGGGCGGAACTGATTGGCATTTCAGTCGACGGGGCCTGGTGCCACGCCGCGTACGCCAAGGATCACCATCTCCATTTTCCGCTGGCCGCCGACTTCGAACCGAAGGGTACGGTCGCCCGCGCCTACGGGGCCTACCGTGAGAAGGAGGGATTCTGCGAACGCGCACTCTTCGTCATCGACAAAAACGGGCTCATTACCTGGAGCTACTGCTCACCGATCCAGGTCAATCCAGGCGCAGATGGAATACTGCAGGCATTGGAAGCGCTGGAAAAATAGGAGGCCGGGAATGACTAAGCTCGCAGTGGCGGTCAGCGCCAAGGATCATCGACAGGGAGATAAGGATGCGCCATGCACGCTGGTAGAGTACGGAGACTACCAGTGTCCTTCATGCGGGCATGCCTATCCGATCGTCAAACGTGTGCAGAAGCATTTTGGAAAGCGCCTGTCGTTTGTCTTTCGCAACTTTCCTTTGACCCAGCTGCATCCGTTTGCGGAGCCGGCCGCCGAGACCGCAGAATTCGCCGGCGCTCATGAAAAGTTCTGGGAAATGCATGACCTGCTTTATGAGAATCAGGATCGCCTGGAAGACGAGCTCCTGGTCGAGCTGACTCAGGAGCTGCATCTTGCTCCCGCTCAGTTGCAGGAGGCCCTGGATACGAAGGAATTTCAGCCCCGAGTGCGAGCCGATTTCAGCGGAGGCGTGCGCAGCGGCGTCAATGGAACCCCGACCTTCTTCATCAATGGGCAAAGGCACGATGGTGCGTATGACTTTGCTTCTCTCGTCGAGGCGATTGACCGCGTATTGGAGTAGGCGGCCTCACTTCTCCGCATCGGTGTGCCATCCCGGATTCGTCCATTGGCCATTGCGGCGCACGAAGATTTCGGTCGCCCGGCCGGAACTGAGGGAACGCTTGCCGTGCATCTCCGTTTCAAGCCTGTACTCGCTGTATAGAATTGCCACTTCGCCAAATTGCTGAACCTCTGTGCGTGGGAACTCAAGGCGGATCAGCGTGCCTCCCTGAGCGTGAAATTCAGCAGCAGATTGGAGCACAGCGGCTTGGTGTTTCCACTTCTTTTCGCCGGCACTGATAACGATGGTTTCGGGTGGCACGAGTTCTCTGAGGGTCTTGGCATCGTTGGCGAACCAGGATCGCCAAACCACCTCCCGCACTCTGAGTAGAGTGGGGCCCTGATCAGGGTTGGCAGCGATGCCTGTTGTGCTCCATCCAGCCAGGATTACAACGGCGATGGTTAAGAATCTGCGATGCATATTTCCTCCAAGGCGATCAGCCCGACTGGGTCTACCTCTGGTTCCCAAACGAAGGACGGGTGCCCCACATCTCGCGAAAAACGAGCGAGATGTGGGGCCCACCCGTCCTTCGTTTGGAAAACAGGGCCCCAATCCTCTCTGGTTCTGCTAGGTCGAAGACTGCGTGCCTGCCGCGCGGCTTTCATTGAGTGCAAGCAAAACCGCTGCGGCGGAGGCGGAGAAAACCGAATAATCCAGAGGCGACTTGGGGCCGAACGAAATAGCCATGGCAGTTCCGAAAAGTATCAGCAGAAGGGCGCTGGCTAGAGCCGTCCAGCGCAGCCACACGCCTATCAAGAGGAAGATGCCGAGCACTAACTCTGCGATGGTGGCAGCCCAAGCAAGGAACGGAATGGAAGACGCCGGCATGAACGAATTCACCTGGGCAGTGTAACGAACAAAACCGGCAAAGTTTCCGTATCCCACATTCCTGCCACGCCACAGGCCGAATCGGTCGGCGATGCCCGAGAGGAATGCGATGCCAAGCGTGGCGCGAGCGTATAGGAATGCCAGGTTTCTCCAGTCAACGCGACGCTTGAGCTGGCGGTCATCGTTCATGGTTGACCTTCTCCTTTCGGTGGGATCGCCGGCACTTTGACGGAGAGAGGTGTGGAATGATCGCAGATAAAGTAAGCCAGGAAGGTGGCCGGTTCCTTCGCGCTTACATTTTGCGAAACCAGATGAACGCCGTTGGGCGCTTCGTAAAAGCTGTCTCCGGCCTTGTAGATCGATGGCGCCCCACCTTTCACCTGCATCCGCACTGCGCCCTTAAGCACATAGCCAATCACGGGGCAGGGGTGGCTGTGCGGTGCGGATGAACCGCCCGGCGGGTAGGTTACCTCGACCGTCGTTACCTGCAGCTGGCTTCCATCCAACTGCGGCAATGCTTGTGAAAATACGGGACGGACGCGAGCGCCGGGCGGCGAAGAGACGGCGGGGCTGGCGCCCTGGCCGGCAACCAGTGCAGCCGGCGCCATCAACGCCAGTATCAGTCCGGGAATCTGAGATCCTTTTTGCATGCCCCTAAAGCTAGCAATAAGTGGTACTGTCGGGAAGGGCCACTTGGCGTAGTTTTTGCTGTACCACTTTTCTGGATTAGTTATGACCAGGCGCAGCGCTCCGTTCAACCTGATCCTGCCAGCGCGGGAAGCCAAGACCCCCGCATTCCGATGGCTTTACACGGCCTTGCGCGCCGACATTCTGGGTGGGCGTTTGCGCCCCGGATCGAGATTGCCGGCGACGCGTGATTTAGCTACGCAATACGGGCTCGCTCGCGGAACGGTAGTCAGCGCATTCGAAGAGTTGAAGGCGGAAGGTTACCTGCATGGCAGCAGAGGATCGGGCACCTATGTAAGCAGCGTCTTACCTGAAAACCTCTTGCAGGTGGCGGCGGAGCCGAGGCAGCGACTCTCCGTGAGCAAACCGCGGCCGCGCCGGCTTTCCAGCTACGGAGTGCGTGTGCAACCGTTCCCAAACTTCGAAAACCGGCCTACTCGAGCCTTCCGCGCCAACCTGCCCGCCCTCGATCTTTTCCCAACCAGGATCTGGACACGGATAGCCGAGCGTCGTCTGCGCCACCTATCCATACCTCAACTTCTGGGCTGCGACACGATGGGCTATTTACCCCTACGCGTTGCCGTTGCCGACTATCTGAACACCTCGCGCGGAACACGGTGCGCGCCCGAACAAGTAATGATCGTTTCCGGAATGCAGGAGGCGCTCGATTTGGCAGGCCGGCTGATTTTGAACCCTGGCGATCAGGTTTGTGTGGAGGAGCCGGGATATCCCGGCGCTGCGATGGCCTTTGAAGCTCTGGGGGCGAAGATATGTGGGGTGCCGGTGGACAGCGAAGGGATGGAATTGCCTGGACCACGGGCGCGGAAAGCCAAGCTGGTCTACATAACGCCCGGGCACCAATTTCCCGCCGGAGTAACTATGAGTCTGGCGCGGCGCCTGCAACTGCTGGAGTGGGCACGCCGGTCAAACGCTTTGATCTTCGAGGATGACTACGATAGTGAGTTTCGTTTTGCCGGGCGGCCAATACCAGCATTGCAGGGGTTGGGTCAACCCAGGTTTCCTGTGAAGCTTGGGGGCGTTGATAAAGTTCATGCGGCTTTCCTTAATGAAAGCCGCACACGCGGCCGTTTTCTGGTGCCGCGTACAGGAAATCCGGGTCAGGACGGGCTCGTTCTCTTTGCCGGCAGCTTCAGCAAGGTGCTCTTTCCGGCGTTGCGTCTTGGCTATCTGGTGCTTCCGCCGGATCTCGTCGATCGCTTCGCAGCAGCGAAATCTGTTCTCAATCGGCATGCAGCGCCGTTTGAACAGACTGTGCTGTGCGACTTTATCACCGAGGGCCACTTCGGGCGACACCTACGGCGCATGCGCGAGGTCTATGCCGAGCGGTTTTCAATCCTGGTGGAAAGCGCGCGCAGAAAGCTAAACGGGTTGCTCGAGCTCTCCAGCGTCGAAGCTGGACTGCAGACCGTGGGCTGGCTGTGCCAGGGAATCGATAGTTCGGCGGCCACGCGGGCTGCGAAAGCGCGCAAGGTGGAAGTGATTCGGCTGAGTCTCTACAGCCGCGGCGTAATGCGGCGGGAAGGGTTGCAGCTTGGGTTCGCCGCCGTGAACGGACAGGAAATCAGGCGCGGCGTTCACCAGCTTGCCATTGCGCTTGAAGGACTGGTCCGTCCGCGTCTATGATGTTCCCTCATGGCAGACCAGGTAGCCCATCTATTTCTTAGCGCCTCGGTGAAGGCAATGCAGCTCTCCGAAGACGCGATCAATCGCTGTGTTGATAAGCTATCCGACGACCAGATGTGGCGCCGTGGAGCCGATCACGAAAATTCCATCGCCAATCTGCTCCTTCATCTTGAAGGCAATTTGCGGCAGTGGTTCCTGCATGGAATTGACGGCCAGCCGGACGTGCGCAATCGCGACTCGGAATTCGCGCTCTCGCCGTCGCAGCGATGCGCAGAGATTCGTAGCCGCTTCGCGGCGACCCTGGATGAATGCCGAAAAGTGATCGGGTCGCTTCCACCAGCGCGCCTGCTCGAAACGATCAATCCTCAGCCGACAGGGAATTGGCCGCCCATGACCATTCTCGAAGCGGTTTGCCGGGTGACAGGCCATCTGCAGTTGCACACGGGCCAAATCATTATGCTTACCAAGCAGCTCTCGGGCGCCGATCTGGACCTATCCATGCCACGGAAACGATAGGCGCGTGCGTTGATCTAGCGATAGTAGCCCGACTTGGTGAGAACGACGAAATCCGACTTGCGCAGTTCGTGATGATCGCGGAGAAACTCAGGATTGAGCTGCAGGCTAAGTTTGCAAAACTTGCCCTGAGGCTCAACACGGGTGGGCTTGAATCCAAGCGTATAGCGCGCTCGCATCCGATCGATCAGAAGTGCGAGACGGTCCGCGGCCTCCCTGGTACTGGTGCTCATGACGAGGCCACCCGTAGCCTTGGCATATTGATCGATGTCACCCAGTCGAGTTCCGTCCCCGCCCATCGCCGATTCCACGATCGCACGGTTAGTCTCCGCAGTCCTGTCGATCAGAGCCGAGACCACCGCTCCAGACTGAAGCAGCCTGGTCATGGCTTCCTGTTGCGAATGTAAATGCGCGGGAGAGTGCTGACCGATGGACGCCTGGGTCATGGAGTTTTGCTCGTTGGCCGTGCCGTCTGTAAGCCACATCAGAACACGCCGGTTCCCAGGCGCTCTTGCCTTCATCACCTGGTCCACAGCTTCAAACATATCCTCATCGAGGAAGGTCCCCTCCACATCGGCCATCCACGATGCAGTCTTGATGGCACTCGCCGCCAGGGCGCGATTTTTCGTAAAGTCTTGCAGCAGCTCCGTGCGAGAAGAAAAGATCATCACGGCTACTTCATCTTCCGGCTTTAGGTGGCTGAGGGTTTCCATGGCGGCTCGCGCCAGGGGCTCAAGGGCGGCATGCACGGTCTCGGTCATGTCGAAGAGCAGCACCACAGAGAGGGGCAGTTGATCGCGGCTGCAATAGGTGATCGTTTGCGGGACTCCATCTTCCGCGAGCTGAAAGTCTTTCGCCGAAAGTGTATCGACCGCTTGTCCTGATTTCTTGTTCTCTACCACGGCATCGAGCAGGACGAATTGGGTGTCGATATGGATGGTTGCCGTGGCGGATTCTGGTGATTGTGCCCAGCCCATCTGCGCCAGTAGCAGAACAGTGAGGAGCGATGCAAACTGAGTGGGAGAGCTCACCAGACCAATCTATCAGCATGGTTCAGCGACATTGACGCAGAAGAATGCAGTTGTAGCAGGAGCGCGGTTTAGACTGGTGAGAGAGATGGAGACGAACCGATCATGACTAAAGAAGTCACAGCTGCTACGGCTTTGCCAACGATCGAAGAGATCAAAGCAGCGCAGGAGTTGGTGTACGCGGTGATGCCGCCGACACCACAGTTTGTTTGGCCTCTGCTGTGTGAGCGCCTCGGAGCCGAAGTGTGGGTGAAACACGAGAACCAAACTCCGATCGGGGCATTTAAGGCTCGCACCGCGGTGGTTTATGCGGCAGAGCTTTTCCGTCAATCGAAAAACCTGACCGCGCTGGTTACCGCGACTCGCGGCAATCACGGCCAGTCGGTAGCGCTGGCGGCGAGCAGGTTCAAGGTGCCGGCGCACATAGTGGTACCGCGGGATAACAGCGCAGAGAAAAACGCCGCCATGCGGGCACAAGGTGGCGACCTGATAGAGTTTGGCAGCGACTTCCAGGAAGCGAAAGAGCATGCGCAGAGGCTCTCGGAGGAGCACGGCTGGCACTTCGTACCGCCCTATCATCGCGACATTGTCAAAGGAGTAGCTACCTATTGGCTTGAGTTCTTCTCCGCTGTGGCCGATCTGGATGTTGTTTACGTACCCATCGGGCAGGGATCGGGTATCTGTTCCTGCAGCGCTGTTCGCAACGGAATGAACTTAGAGACGCGCATCGTGGGAGTGGTAGCGGAAGGTGCGCCCGCCTATGCTCTCTCGTTTGAGGCGAAACGCAAGATCGCCGCCCCGGTAAGCACCTTGCTGGGCGATGGGATGGCTTGTCGCGTGCCCGATGATGCTGCGCTTGAAGTGGTGTTCGAGAATGTCGATCACGTGGTACGCGTGAGTGAGGAAGAGATCCGCATGGCTATGAAGTTTTACTTCACCGACACGCACAACGTAGTGGAGGGAGCGGGAGCAGCCGGACTGGCCGCCGCGCTCAAAGAGAAGCACGCGCTACGGGGAAAACGTGTGGGCCTGGTGGCTACCGGCGGCAACGTGGACCACGATGTGTTCGCGAGGGTTTTGCTGGATTAGGGGTTTCGATACTGATTTTATGGAGCACCGGGAGGGAATTGAACCCTCGAATACTGGTTTTGCAGACCAGCGCGTTAGCCACTTCGCCACCGGTGCTCATCTCATCGCTCTGCGGGCAGTCTCACCGGCGAGACTGCCGCACAGAGATTAGCTACTTGCCTTGAGTGGCAAGATCTTTCCTGGACAGATACCAGGTTTCTACCTGGAGCCCCGCTCCGCCACCGTTGGTGCGCTTGCGCGCGTCTTCCACCGTTGCCGGCGCCGGCACGATCACCGGCTCTCCCACCTTCCAGTTAGCCGGGACTGAGACGCCGTTGCCGTCAATGGTCTGCAGCCCCTCGAAGATGCGAATCAACTCATCTACATTACGCCCCAATTGCATCGGGTAGTAGACAATCGCGCGGATATTCTGCTTGGGATCGATGGCGAAGACCGCGCGCACCGTGGCTGTGTCGGAGGCCGCTTCATGCACCAGACCGTAGGCCTGCGATACTTTCTGGTCGAGGTCGGCAACCACCGGGAACTTTACTTCCACGCCCGCGTTGCGCTCAATGTCGCGTACCCAGGCGATGTGCGAGTAGATGCTGTCGATCGAAACGCCAATCAACTGCACATTCAGTCTTTCAAAATCAGCGGAGCGGCGCGCAAACTCGATGAACTCCGTCGTGCACACGGGGGTGAAATCGGAGGGGTGGGAGAAGAGCAATACGTACTTGCCTTTGGCTGTGTAATCGCTTAACTGGATGACGCCATGGGTGCTCTTCGCTTTGAAGTCGGGCGCCTGCTCAAGGATGCGTGGGATGCGTGATTCGGTTGCTGTGCTCATGTTCTCTTCCTCGTCGAGACTTGGTTGGCAGGTGGCCTTCCGCGTCGTCTCCGGGCTTGATTCCAAGCACGAGGGAACCCGCGGCGGGAGCCGGCTGCGGGTGGATGAGAGTTTCTTATGACAGGATTCGAAGCTTGCGATTCGATCTAGAAACCCACCCGCAGCGCGCAGCGGCGACAGCAACTGCAACACAGTGAGCCGGGGTGGTGAGAGGTGAGTGCCATTCGCTTATTTGGTATTCGCAAACTCTTCGATTGATACCAGCATAGAGCCCACGGCAAGAGGTGTCAAACTCTGCTCCGGCCGGCGAGCCCAGGAGTTTCACGGGCCCGCGGGCCGCCCAAGTTGTGAAACGCACTGGAGGGTGCGGCTTCAGCCTGCACATGCCGGTGGCAAAAACGATGGGCTTTAGAGTCTGCGTGAGAACCTGTTGTTTCTTTTCCTGTTCTCACGCAGGCACTCTAGCCCCTGAGGGCAACTCTTTTCGATAAAGCACACTCATGAATCGAAGCCACGCGAACAGGTGCAGCACGCTGCAACATGCGAGAAAAATCAAATCGCGCAAACGCTGCTGAGGATATTTTGTGATTTATTTTTCGCGGCAGCACTGATCCTGCTGCAAAAGAGCAGTTTTTCCTTGAACGATTCACATGCTTTCAACAGGGCGGATACCGCCCATAAGCAACACTGGCAACAAGTCGCCGTTAGGCGGTGGAACTTTTGCAAAAAAGCAAGCCGCATTTCGCTTCATCTTCTCCGTTTACACATCGCTTTCCTCTTCGTACTCTGTCCAAGCGTTTCCCCTGCAGGTAACGCAACTGTCGGCCATTAAATCTGACAACTGAATTCAGACCGGACGCGCTTGGATGCGCGCTGCTGCTGAGCAGAACCTGCTGTCACCTTGTGGCTGTTGACCGCAAGCGGGATCTGTTGCTGCCGCAGCCATTCATCGACGCGGCTTATTCCGTTCTCCCCCAACCCAGCGGCCACGCACATTCGATGTGCGCCCGCGTTTCACCGCTCCTTTGAAAGGAGAATTTTAGGACCCCATGAGGCCGAAGAAAACTATTTTGTGTGTTGACGACAATGAACAGGCACTTTCCGTGCGCAAATTCATGCTGGAAACCCGGGGCTATCGCGTGCTGACAGCTACCGGCAGCGAAGCGGCCTTAGAGCTGTTTCGCGAAGGGGGCATCGATCTGGTCCTGAGCGACCTGATCATGCCCTATATGGACGGGAACGAGCTCATCCGCCGCATGAAGGAGCTGGCACCGGAAGTGCCGGCTATTCTCATCAGCGGGAGCGTGAAGGCCTTCGATCGCGCCAACCGTGCCGACGCCTTTCTGCCCAAGGGCGCCTGCTCGCCGGTTGAGATGCTGGAGCGCATTCGGGTGATGGTGGCCCGCAAGCGCGGCCCCAAGAAGGGACATGGCCTGCGTCCCCTGATTGCGGAGGAGGTTGCTCAGCAGCAGGCGGAGGCCAACGAAGCCCTTGTGGTCGGCGTTTGATTACGGCTCTTGCTCGAGACTTGGGATTTTGAGGCCCTTGAACAGGACCTCTGCCGCTTACTATCAAGCCAGCTACAATCAACCAGTGCAGCCGATCATTGCGACAAAGAATGTAAGCAAGATTTACCGGGCGGGTAAGGTAGACGTTCCCGCCCTGAGCAATGTCTCGTTTGTCGTTCCGCCGGGCGAGTTTGTCAGCATCGTCGGCCCTTCGGGTAGCGGCAAATCGACGCTCTTCTACATCCTTGGCGGCCTGACGCGGGCAACTTCAGGCAGCGTCTTGATCGATGGCATCGATTTTGCCCAGCTGACCGACTCCCGGCGCACCGTATTGCGCAAGACGAAGATCGGCTTTGTGTTTCAAAAGTTCAACCTGCTGCCCACGCTGACGGCGCGGGGCAATATCGAAATCGCGCGGGAGATCGCCCGCAGCCACAGCGCGCAGGACGAAGAGCTGCTGCATCATCTTACCGATTTGCTTGGCATTGCCGGCCGCCTCGATCACCGTCCGGCGGAGCTTTCCGGTGGAGAGCAGCAGCGCGTCGCGATTGCCCGTGCGCTCATTACCCGTCCCGCCATTATTCTTGCCGATGAGCCGACGGGCAATCTCGACACCGCCAATTCCGATGCGGTGTTGCAGATGCTGCGGCGCTCGGCCCAGGAGTTCAAGCAAACGGTATTGATGATCACGCACAACCCCGAGGCGGCGGCGATTGGAGACCGCATCCTGCACATGCGCGACGGCCGGATGCTGGATCAATAGGCGGCCGCTTGCCTGGAGAATCGAGCACCTGGGTAATCTTTGCCGGCTTGCCTGGAACGGGTAAGAGCTCGCTTGCCAAGGCCTTGGCGGAGCGCTTGGGCGCGGCCATTCTCGATAAGGACCGTGTGCGCGGCGCGCTGTTTCCCGATGCGCTGACGGACTACAGCGCGGAACAGGATCAACTGTGCATGCGCGCGATGCTGGAGGCAGCCGCCTACCTGACGGAGCGCCGGCGGGTGAAATACATCTTCTTCGATGGACGAACCTTCTCGACGCAAGGGCAGATTGAGGATGTCTTGCTGGCGGCAAGCCAAGCCCGCGCGCGCTGGCGCATCCTGCACGTGACCTGTGCGGATGCGGTTGCGGAAGAGCGCCTGGCCCGCAACGATCCCGGTCATCCGGCAAAAAACCGCGATCCGGCGCTCTACCGCAGGATCAAGCAGCACTTTGAGCCTATCCTGCAGCCGAAATTGGAGGTCGATACGACGTTGGGCATCGACGGGGAGCTGGCGGCGGTCGAAAACTATCTCAAGGGCGACGAATAGGCGGTCGCGTTGACCGGGCGGCGAACCGCCCGATATACTGCCTCAGGACGTATGCGGGAGTAGCTCAGTGGTAGAGCATCGCCTTGCCAAGGCGAGGGTCGCGGGTTCAAGTCCCGTCTCCCGCTCCAAATGGCTACCTTCCGAGCCGACGCAGCTTTTTCAGGAGCGGCAGGGGTGAGATCGCCGGATTTCCTCAAGGATTCAAGCCAAAAACCGTTGCGGCGCGGGCGACATCGTGGAAATCCCGGTCTTTGCCTGCGAAGCGAGCCGGAGTGATCTGAAAGTCGCATATGCCAGACTGGGTTCTATTCCAGCCGGGCGGTTACAATTGTTCAAGATGGCGCGGTACCCAAGCGGTAAGGGAGAGGTCTGCAAAACCTTTATGCGTCGGTTCGATTCCGACCCGCGCCTCCATCTTTTTCAGCCCCAACAAACAACTTGTCCATGAGACTGCCGTTCTGCTCGTAGAGATTGTCCCTGGCGGCGGGAAAAGTGGTAATTCGCGGAAAAATGCCTGAGGCTGTCCGAAAAAGCGAAGTTTCCCTGAACGCTTTCTAGTCCGTTGCCGATAGAGCATTGATCTTCGAGTGTTCGAAGGTCACTTAGGTTCTGAAAGGGTTACCTTGTCCATCGCCGATATTTCATCCCCCTCACTTTTCGATAGCTCGCTCGCGACGGAATTGACGAGCATAACTCCGATCACCGCAATCACGTCCAGTCTGGACAACAACACCTCTGGCAACCCGCGGGAAACCACCCAGCAGAAGGCGCTGCCCTCTGAAGACGTTTCCCGAGCAAAGACCGACCTTGATAGGTTCAACGCAGATCTGAAGGTTCAGGCTGATCCAACCTTGCCTAGCGACCTGGGCAACGATTTGACCTCCCTGCTCAAAGACTTGACTTCTGGAAATACCTCCGCAGCAAAGGCAGATGTCAGCAAGGTTCAGGCGGATCTGCAGACTCAGGGCGCCTCTTCCGTTGCCGGCGCTCCGACCGAAAGCCCGCTCGATACCCTGATTGGCAAAATAGCGGACTCGCTTAATTCAGGCAGCGTCCAGGGCGCACTGCAGGATGGCGCACAGCACGATCTGGCTAACTTCCTGGTGGAGAACGGACAAGGTACGGGGAGTTTGATCGACACCTCCGTTTAGAAGGCTTGCCAGGCCGAACGAAACAGGCGACATGAGCGGCCCCTAGGTAAGCCCATTAATTGTTGCCAAATCGTCCACTTGATTTGATCAGGTAGATTGCGAAGAGCAAACACTGGATCCGCAAAACAGCTACCCAATCGCATGGAAGAGCAAGCCGTCTAAGCTCACTTGACCCCAATCTTTAGTGTATGGTGGACTAGAGAGAGGAAGACGCTATGAGCCAGAGGAAGCTCGCCGAGGCGCATGCGACCAGCGAGTCTGGGCGCACGACCAGGGCTACCTCAGCGCGCGGCTCAAGCGGATCTCCTTCCAGGTCGCTTCAGAACCTGATTCGCGCAGCGGCCCAAGCTGACCACGGCATTTCAAAAAAACAGGCATCCCAGCTATTCGAGCGTGTGGCCTCGAGCTCCTCTCTTCCGGTCGGGAGGCTGAGAGCGGAGATCATCCCCGATTCCAGCTGGAAAAGATCGGGCAAGACGCTCCGTCCTTCCGCAAGCCAGACGACTGCCAGGCTCGCCCATATTCTTGCTGTGGCGGAGAGCGTTTGGGGCAATGAGGTAGATGCCGCCGAATGGCTCAATAACCCTCACCCCGAATTGCGCGGCGCGACGCCATATTCTCTCCTCAAGACAGAAGCAGGGGGTCGTACGGTGGAGGCTCTTCTGGGTGCCCTTGAATATGGATTTCCCGTCTAGTGCTGATCTTCCGCATGCACAACAGGTCGCACAGCGCCTTTGACACCAAGGGCGCCACTCTGCAAGAGGGTCGCTGGCACTCGATCGGAACGCGTGTTGTCTATGCCGCCGAGCATGCGAGCCTTGCAGTGCTCGAAACACTGATTCATGCCGGAGGGAAGAAGATTCCACCTCGAGTGATAACGCGGATTACTGTTCCGGACGCGCTACCCATCGAGCGTGCAGCCTGGATGGAGATGCCGCACTCCCAAGCATTCGGAGATGATTGGTTTCGGGAGCAGCGGACCGCCGTGTTCAGCGTGCCTAGCATTGCTGTCAACAAATTAGAGCTCAAGTATGTGCTCAATCCCTCCCACCCCGATTTCGGCCGGATCACTCAAGAACAACCACAGGACTTTGTTTTCGATCCCCGTTTTGTTCTCTTCTCGTGAGCCCAGTGGTGCCTTGGTCAAGGTCGTACCAATCCAGGCATCTTACGCGGCCCAGCGCACTGGGCGTAGACTCTCAACCAAGCTTCCCGCATGGCTGTTTGCACCAAAAACCAAGGGGAGTTACTCCCGAGGAGATCCGCCCTGCGCAGCAATCTTCATCAGCTATCGCCGCGATGATTCTGAGGGTGAGGCCGGACGGCTTTCCGACGACCTGGCACAGACCTTCCAGGAAGAATCTGTGTTTATGGATGTGAATGCGATTCAGCCGGGTCGTGATTTCAGAAAAGCGATTGACGATTCCATCCACGAATGCAGTGTGTTGCTGGCGATCTTGGGGCGGGATTGGCTGGAGTCGAAGGACGCATTGGGCCGCAGACGTCTTGATGATGAAACCGACTTTGTTCGGCTCGAGATCGCCTCGGCTCTCCGGCGGGATATTCCTGTGATTCCCGTCTTGGTTCGGGGTGCAAAGATGCCAACAGCGGAGCAGCTTCCCGCTGACCTCCGGGAACTGGCTTACAGAAACGCGGTTGAGTTAACCCATGCGCGCTGGAAGTCCGATGTCCAGGTGCTGATCCAGGCATTGCGGCCCTATTTAGAAGCCTCAGGGAAAGAGGATTTCTCCCCCACCGGCCTTGTCTGGCGACACCCGCCTGGCAGCGGGTCTGGCCCAGAAGGCCGTTGTCGAAGCCACGCCGCCCGCGAATGCAATCGGGATCGAGAAAGCCGTCCTCGAACGCGTCAGCCGCGAGCTTGCGGCCTATATCGGCCCCATCGCCGAAATTGTGGTAAAGCGCGCCGCCAAGCGCTGCACGTCTGATCACCGATCTTTGTGCCATCGTTTCGCAGGAGATCGAGTCGAACGCGGATCGGGCTAAGTTCCTGGCTTCCTGCCGGCGCTAAGTTCGAGTTAACTCTCTTCGAGCATGGCCAGGGCCTTGGTGAGGCTTACCCGCATGCGATTGAAGGATGCGGTCACACTGGCAATCTCATCCTTACCTGAAACCACCAGCGGGGGAACGTTCTTATCCCCCTTGCTGATGCGGTCCCCACTCTCAGAGACGACCCTGAGCGGACGAATAACCAACCAGTAAACACCTGCATCGAGCGCGAGAATGGCGAGCAGCAAGGTGAGAATGAGCATCACCAGCAGACTGCGAAAAGCCTGGTTTGCGATCGCCACCGGCACCGACATGGGCACAGAAATGATCTGCGCGCCGACGATCTCGTTTGGTTTCCAGCCGAAGCCATTGGCAGAACCATAGACGGCAAGCATAGCGTGCGGCGCGGCCGAGGGAATGCTGTGGCATTCAAGGCAAGCGGGATCAACCTTAATCGGGTGGGCTAGATAAAGTGCCTGGCCAGAGGGAGTGGGACGTTCGCCCACCACCCGTTCCTGCTCAGGATGATCGCGTAGCTCATGAATGACATCGGCCTCCCAATCGGAGGCACGGTCTTCGGGATTCGTGGGGTTGAGTGTGGCTTCCTTGTACGAATATTCCGGGTAGCTCTTGCGTACCTTGTTAAACGTGGTTGTGGCCGCAAAGGCGGGGATAGTTTCGGCCAGGAATCTCACTTTGTGGCGTGGATTCTGCTGCAGCAACGGCGAGAGATCGTCGGTAGTGTAATCGCGCACAGCCCTGGTGCCGGCCACCATTAGCTCGGCTTGAGCAAGAACCTCGCGACGGGCGTTGTTGATCAGGAAGCGGTAGGCGAGATGGCAGATGAGCAGGCCGCTCGCCCCAAAAATAACCAGTAATATGAGATTGAACTTGGTCAACAACTTCATGAAGGGTGTCTCCCGCATCCATTCTCTTCCGACCGAGAGTACCACCACGGCCGAAGGATGTGGACTTTTCAGAATCGGCCGTGTTCTCACGCAGAACTTTCAACCCTGCGAGTGGCCGCGGCTGGCGGAGAGATAAGCAGAAACACGCAGCCGGTGGCGACGATGGGAAGGAGCCCGGCCACCAGGAACGCGGGTTTATAGGAAAACCGATCCACCAGGAACCCTACCGCGAATGTAAAAACCGCGCTCGCCATGCCCGCCGCGAATCCACTTAAACCAGTAACCGTGGCCACCACTTCCTGGGGAAAAAGATCAGAGGGTAAAGTCAGGCCCATCGTGGACCAACTCGCGTAACCCCATAGCGCCACACAAATCAAAGCCAAAGCAGAGTACGCGCTGTGGACGCGAGCCGCTGGAATACCGGCGAGGATGGGCAGGCAACTGATGGCGCACACCCACATGCGGGCGCGAATCACCGGAATCCCACGCCGGATGCAATAACCCGAGATGAACCCTCCGGTGAAGTTACCCAGATCGGCGGCCACAAATGGTATCCATGCGAAGAGGGCGATTCTCTTCAGGCTGAATCCTCGCGCGTCGCTTAAGTACTGGGGCAGCCAGAAAACGTAGAACCACCAGATCGGATCAGTCAACCCGCGGCCAAGCACGATGGCCCAAACATTGGAGCTCTTGGCTAACTCAAGCCATCGTGCCACGCCTCCCGTTCTTGAGTCTGAGTGTCGGCTCCTGGCCGGCGCGAATAAGAGCCACCTCCTCCGGGCTGACCCGGGGATGGCGGTCGATCGGATGGTAGACGCGCAACCACATCACCAGCCAAACCAACCCCAGAGCTCCGGAAAACACGAAAGACCAGCGCCAGCCAAAGGCGATGGCTGTCCATGGAATGACCAGGGCCGCCAGTGCGCCTCCCACGCTGGAGCCGCTGTCGAAGATAGCCACGGCGACGCTGCGCTCCTGGCTGGGAAACCACTCCGCCACCGTCTTGCTGGCGCCAGGCCAATTGAGGCCCTCTCCAATCCCCAGCAGAAATCGAAATGCGGCGAAACCGGAAACAGAACTGGCGAAGCCGGTAAAGATGTTCACCACCGACCAGAAGCTTACCGCCAGGGCCAAGCCGAGCCGGGTGCCCACAGCATCGAGGAAGACGCCTCCCAGGAGCCACATAATCGCGTAGGAAATCTGAAAGGCCCCCAGAATCCTCCCCAGATCCGCATGGCTGAAGTGGTACTGACTGGCCAGCATGGGAGCCAGCACGGAGAAGGTCTGCCGGCTGATGTAATTCGTAACCGTCGAAAAGAAGAGCGTCCAAACGATCCACCAGCGGGTTCGGCCGGAAGTCCGAAGTCTCCGCGGGGCTACCTCCGTCTCCCGCTGCATCCCGTTCATCGTATGCGTCTCACTGGCGCTCCGTCTCTCAATCCGATGGCGACAAGCCGTTCAATTCCGACGCGGACTCCGGATCCAGATACAGAGTTACGTCCGGATGCGTGCGCAGAATGGTAGCCGGGCAAGCTGTCGAAATCGGCTCTTCGAGTGTACGCCGGACGCTCTGAGCCTTGCGGCGGCCGGGAACAGAAACAATCAATCTAGGCACCTTGAACAAGGTCGGAATCGTCAGCGTGAGGGCCCGCTTCTGGAACGTCTTCAAACCTTGCAAACCATCCTTCTGCCAGCTGCTGCTGCCGGCATGCCGCATCGAGCGTGACCACCTTCATCGCGTCCGGGTCATGGAAGTTTGCCTCGGGCGGATCGTTGAACGCCAGATGTCCGTTCTCCCCGATCCCCAGCAAACAAAGTTGTGGGTTGGCCTCATGCAGCTTTTGCACATAGTCTCGGCGCACGCGGTCGGTATCGGAAGTACTTCCGTCAATCTCGAAGAATTCTGCCATGGGCACGCGTTCGGTCAGGTTTTCGCGCAGATACCGGCGGAAAGAAGCGGGATGGTTCTCCGCGATCCCAACATACTCGTCCAGATGGAAACCGTGAACTTTCTTCCAGGGCAGACCGGGCATGGAGGTCAACGCGTGCAGCATCTCCAACTGTGAGGCGCCGGTCGCGAAGATAACGCCGATCTCGCTACTGGTCTGTTCCATCTGCTCCAGCGCCTTCGCTGCAGCGCGCGCTGCCGCTTCGCCGGCTGCCTTCTTGTCCTGGTGAATCTCCAGCTTTATGCTTCCCACTTCAAAGCGCTTCACTTCCATAGGTTCGATCCTCATTAGATTTTTTGTCTGGAACAAGGGCAGCATCGAGTCTAGCCAGCCGGGTAACACGCAGCCTCTCGGGATAAGCTTTTGGCCCATGAGCAATCCGCACGCACACTCTTCATCCCTTAGGCGATCACAATGCATGCAAGCCAAGCAGGTCTAGATCATTTGACGTTGGCCCCCTGCATGGTCTCGCTCACGGTCTTGCTACGAGAAGCACGGGGTGGTCCGCACGAGTCTCTCTTGATGAATTCGGTCGGAATCATCACGCATTGAGGGTCCTGATCAGGTTGGGCAATCCGCTTGAGGATCAATTCCACCAGCTGCTTGCCTAACTGCTCGGGAAATTCACGGGTGGTGCTCAAAGCCGGAGACAGCCACGTGCCAACGGTATCGTCGCAGCCAACCACGCTAATGTCGTCGGGAACCTTCAAGCCCCTGTCGCGGAGTGCCTTGTAGACGCCGTGCGCCGTAGGATCATTACCGGCCAGGATTGCTGTGACTGGTTCTTCGCGGGCCAGCAGGGATTTCGTGCCCAGATATCCGCTCTCCGTCTCATCCTCGGAGTCGGTGCTGCTCTGGCGGGCGACCAACCCACGCTCTTCCATGGCGCGGCGGTAGCCCTCAAAGCAGCGCGCAAACCATGGCAGCCGGGTATTGCCGACAAACCATATATGGCGGTGGCCCAGGCCGATCAGGTAGCGAGTCGCATCCTGGCCCCCCTGAATGTCATCCGCGAAGACCACGTCGTTATTCTTCAGGTCCTGCTGCTCGCCGACTACGTTGTTGCCCAGAACGACAAAAGCGATTCCCTTGTGGACCAGAAGTTTGATGAGATTCTCCGAGTTTGTACCCAGCCAGGATGACCGCTCGGATCACGTCGTGACGCTGCAGCACTCTTGGCAAGTGAAGTTCTGTCCAGGGAACGTGAGGCGAGTAATGAAACGAGAGAAACACCATGTCCCAGCCGTTGGCGGTGCAGTGTGCCTCCGCGCCACTGAGAATCCGTGAGTGGAATGCATGGAGCATCGCGCGGTTGCTGAGCAGAAAAGCTAATGTCTTGGTTTTGTTCCGCTGAGCAGGATCGATCCCGAGTTTCTTCGCCTGCTCCAAGACCATCTTTTGAATATCGCGATCGACACGTGTGTTTCCGCTCAAAACTCGGGAAGCCGTGGCTACGCTCACGTTCGCGGCGGATGCGATTTCTCGCAGTCCTACTTTGCTCTTTTTAGGAGATGCTTTCTTCATGTGCTTGGAACCGAACCTCGGAGCCATCATTGATCAAGTCTCGTAGTCGTGGGTCCGATCGAAGTCCGAGAGCAAGTGACGGCCTTCACCAGAGTTGTGATCAATCGTCTACAGGCAAAGATAAACCATAAAGAAAATTTTCACGTGTGACAAGAAAAAATAGCGCTCCGCCTTCTCTCAGCCCGATTTCTCTTTCTCCTTCGACTGTCCTGCTAGCGTCGCGACGAATCCTTGCCGCCAAGCATTGGCAGGACCGCAGTACGCATCCGGATGCGCTTCATTCGGCTGTATCTGGCTCTCTGCCGTACCTCTTCCCGACAAGCGATTCCCGTACTTCAGTCTGACAAATTGTCAGCAAAAAAATGTTAATAGTGAGAGAAGTTTCTCTTGACACGGAGATTTTTCTTGCCTATGTTGATTCTCAGCCAGGCCTTAAGCGAGAAAACAGAGCAGTATCTGAAGCAAAAAAAGCGCGCGATCCCCGTAGACGCTCGCGAATGCTCCCGGGCCCCCGCCGTCCCATTTGTTTCTCGTGGCAAAGCGGATCGTATCCGTCCGGTGAAACCGCAAGACCAGAGTCGTATGGGCGCCGTGCCCCCTCGACCGTCCGAGGGCCACAAAAGGAGTACCTACCTAACCGCACCTCGAATCGGGAGATGAGTGGATCGGAGTTTTGGATCTCACCCAGAAAGCCGTCTTCGAGAGCAAGACCGTCATTGAGATGCCTACCGGGATTGGAGATAAGTGAATTATGGCTGATAACTCAAGTTTCGGGACCGACCGCCGAACTTTCATGAAGCAAGCAGCAGGCACAGTGCTCGCGGCGGGAATGGATGCTCGTTCCTATGCCCGAGTCTTGGGAGCGAATGATCGTATCCGGCTGGCGCAGTTGGGTTGTGGGGGACGCAGTCGTGGTCACGTCCATATGGTCCAGTTGGCTTCCAAGGAAATACCGGTTGAAACGGTAGCCGTTTGCGACATTTGGAGTTTGGCTCGGGAGCAACGTGCCGCCCAGGTAAAAGCGGCGTTCAATCTTGAGCCGCAATCCTACAAATACTCCGAAGAAATGCTTGCCCGGAAAGATATCGATGGAGTGATGATCGCCACCGGCGACTTCCAACATGCCAAGCTTTGTATCGAGGTGGTGCGCGCAGGCAAGGACTGCTATGTGGAGAAGCCCTTCGCCAATGTCCTGTCCGAAGCCAAAGATGCTCGCAATGCGGTGAAGGCCTCGAAGCAGGTTGTCCAGATGGGATCGCAGCATCGCAGCGAGCCCTACCAGCTCGCCGTTCGGGATATTGTCCGCTCCGGACGGATTGGCGACATCGTCCATATCGAACAGGAGTGGAATATAAATATGGAGCGGTGGCGGTTTGTGAATATGGATACCGGCACCTCCCGCGAGATGGTGCAGGATCGCAATATGGAGTGGCGCAAGTGGCTCCTCGAAACTCAGTCGAAGCTGCGAGAAGAGGACACCGACTGGGAGCGATGGTTATTAGGCAAGCCTCATCGGCCCTTTGATCCCCATGTATATCTCGAGTTCCGTCTTTATAAGGATTATTCCTCCGGCATCTTCGATCAGTGGATGAGCCATGGCAGCGACCTGGTCCATCTCTGGACTGATGAGACCTATCCCGAAAGCGTTGTGGCCAACGGAGGCATCTATGCCTGGAAAGATGGGCGCGAGAACCCGGATACCTGTGTCGCGGCCGTTACTTATCCCAAGGGTTTTCTCTATACCTACAAATCAGTTTTCGGGAATAGCTACCGCAGCTTCTCAAGAATCCAGGGACGCGATGGCACGATCGCGAATTACGGCGGCGAAGGCGCCTCCCTATTTACGGTGAGTAAAGAGGGGGGCCGAGATGAATTTTCCGGATCAGTAAACTTAACCGGCCTCCCGGACGTAGCCCCGGACATTGACCAGGAAGAAATCGTAAAAGTCGCCGGCGCTGAGCCGCCAAACTCGCGCGGCCCGGGAGATGACAGTGTCGTTCATGTGACGAACTGGCTCAAAGCCATGCAGTCACGAACCCAGCCAAATGCGAACGTAGATCACGGCTTCTCGCATTCCATCGTGACCATCATGGCCGCACAGTCCTACTGGAGCGGCAAGAAGCTCTATTGGAATCCCGAGACTGAAGAAATCGTAGATCGGCCAATCGCCTTTACTAGCTAACGGCCACGCGGAGTAGCTGCCACCGAGATCTTCTTATCAAGACCGTTCACTCTAGTTGTAGACACTTTGCCGGAGGACCCATGTATCGCAATTGTTGGATTCGGACACTGAGCTGTCGCCGTTGGCCGGGGTTATTTGGCATGGCGATCTTATTGCTCATCACGCCCCTGAACCATGCCCGCGCCCAAGCTGTCGCGAGCACTCAGTTTCCGGCGTAGTGACAGACTCTAGCGGCGCCACCACGCGGGTCCAGGCGCGAAAGTAACCGCTCACCCAGACCGTCACAAGCGTGGTCAGGGAAACACGGTGTAGCGCCGATGGAAACTATGTGCTACCAGAGCTTCCGTAGGTCCGTACAAACTGGTGGCGGAAACGCAAAGGGCTTCGGCACATATGTCCAGACTGGAATCATTCTTCAGGTGGGCGAGAGTCCAAAGATCAATATTTCCCTGAGCATCGGGCTAACTAACGCAGCAGGTCGAGGTAAATGCAAACGCGAGCATGGTCCAGACGGATACGACGGCGGTCTCACAAGTGATCGACCAGGCGCGCGTGGCGTTTCGACCTACCGTTGGACGGGCGCCAGCCGACGCAACTTATGTTATTATCGGGCGCGGCGAACGATATATGGTCCGGCGAACGGCCAAAGTGATCTGGTTACAAGCAGAGAACTATTTTAGTGCAGATGGGGATTTCGGTGGCAGGCGGACAGGCAAGCGGAACAAATTATCTCCTGGACGGCGCCGAGAATATGGATGTGTTTTCTTAACGTCAACCTGCCTTTACCCTTTCCGGATGCGCTCCAAGAATTAAGCGTTCAGCCCAGCACCCTTTCCGCTCGGTACGGGATGCACGCCAGAGCGGTTGTGAATGCGGTGACGAAAGGATCAGCGCACGAATAATTACCATGGAAATGTATTTGAATTCGTGCGCAATGGCGATGCCAACGCGCGCGACTATTTCGCCTCTGCGCAAGACACGCTGAAAAAAAACCAATTTGGCAGCACGGTGGAGCGGACCATAATTAAAACTAAAATCTTCGAGTTCTTTGGCTTTCAAGGAACCACGATCCGTACCGCGCCGCCATCATCTATCTCTCTTGTTCCACCCAAGCCGTGCGGAGCAGTGACATTAGCCAACTTGAATCTGAAGGGTGCCCATCCAAGTGGCATGGCACGCACCACTCGTCAAATCCAAGTACAGGGCAGTAGCATTTGCCGGCAACCAGGTTTTTACATCGCTCTTTGATCAGCAGGCCTTAAATCTCCTGAAATACGTACCAGTTTCACGACTGGCCCGTGCGGGAAATTTATTTCCGCAATTATACAGAAAACGCAGAGCGGACACGCAATACATCAGACGCGTTACTAGAACAACGGCACAAAAAATAATATGGCTTCGGCCATTATTTTCTCGCGAATTACTCGAGCCCTGGGCATGTTAAGCGATACGAACATCCTACTTGCCGGCGCCGCGCGGGGTTCTCGACCTAAGCCAGTCCGCCGTGCTCGGTGACACCCTACACATTCAGTCGAACCGTTCTCAATGCTGCTCGGGTGAGCTAAGCGCCTTGCGATTCCGCGCGGCCCGGCCCCCGATATGATGAACTTCACCAAAATCAGGGTAAGCCTATATGAACCAATCCCCAACTTCATGAACGTTAACATCAATGGATATTTCAATGTCGGGTGTCGAACATCACGCCCTATCTACTTTTCGCCAAAATAATTACCAATTCACCGATGACGTCGATCTCGTTCTCGGCCGTCATCATCTTTCGACGGGTGGCGAGTGGGTTCACTATCAGTTTGATTTCAATGGCGGGTCGTTGGGGAATGGCACCTTTAACTTTACCGGTCAGTCCACGAATGACGCGCTGTTGGACTTTATGCTGGGAGTGCCCAATACCTTCAACCAGGGAAATCTTCAACCCTTCGAAGGCCGGCAGAACTAACTCGGAGGCTATGTCCATGATGTGATGCGGGTGAATAGAAAACTCACCGCTCAGTTGGGTGTGCGTTGGGGGTTTTTTTAGCGCGGGCGCGAAATCAAAAACCGGATGAACCACTTCGACGCCGCCGCTTTCGTGGCCAACACCCAAAGCACTGTATTTGTAAATGCCCCTCCCGGCCTGCAATTTCCTAGAGATCCTGGGATGCCGTTCGACTTTCACCTCGAATAGGTATGGGGACTTCGAGACCAGTCTGGGTCTGGCATGGGACCCCACAGGCAGTGGGCGCCAAGTGATTCGGGTTGGTTACGGGCTCTTTTACGACACGATGCCTACTGGTTACTGGGAGGATCAAACAGGCGATGCTCCATGGGGCAGTACAGTCAATTTATTCACCCCGCCTGGCGGCCTGACGGATCCATTTAAGGGATACCCCGGCGGTGACCCCTTCCCGTCACCCAACCCGCCCCCCAAGGACGTCGTGTTTCCCAGCCAAGGCACCTACTATACGTATCCGACCCATGGACATCCAACCTACTCCAACGAGTGGAATCTTAGTTATGAATTACAACTGTCCAAGGATTGGGTGGTTTCGGCTGCCTATGTTGGGAATGAAACGACCCACATCTGGACGGGGGAGGACGTCAACGCCGGTGTGTACATCCCAGGGACATGCGATGGCGCACCATGTTCGACAACTTCCAATACCGCCCAAAGACGCGTGCTTTATCTCCATAATCCAGTCACGGGTTCCTTCTACGCCGACATTTACCAGGCGGACGATGGCGCGAACGCGAACTACAACGCGCTTCTCTTGAAAGCAGAGCATCGCTTTAACAACCATTACACTGTGTTGGCAAACTACACTTGGTCCCACTGCATTAGCGAGGCCGACTTTATCGGCGACCTCGGTGGTCCCCTAACGCAGAACCCAAACGACAGAAAAACGCCGAGCGCGGCAACTGTGGCTTCGATATCCGGAACGCCCTCAACGTCTCCGCTGTATTGGAGTCTCCTCGTCTTAAAGGCCGGTGGGCGGACCGTTTGGTTGGCAGTTGGAAACTGGCGCCAATTCTCGTTGCTCGCAGTGGAACGTGGTTCACGCCGTTGACTGGATTAGACAACTCCTTGACAGGAATTGGACTCGACCGTCCGAATGTGGCTGGAAATCCTTACGTACGCAACCTCACTACCCTCCAGTGGATCACCGCTAATGGGTTTGTACCCAACCCGCTGGGAACATTTGGCAATGCCGGATCGGATTCCTTACTCGGGACCCAAATCCGTTAACGTCGATGTGGCTTTGAGCCGCATATTCAATATCAAAGAAACTCAGCAACTTGAGCTGCGCTTTGAAGCGTTCAACGCGGCCAACCATGCAAACTTCAGCAACCCGGACAACAACTTGCAGGACAATACGTTCGGCGTGATACTGGCCGACGCGGGCCCGCGTATCCTTCAATTCGCGGCAAAGTATCAATTCTAGAGACCTGTCGCGGAGAAAATGTGAGTCGCACAAATAGCCGAACCCACGTCTCGCTCTCATGCAGCCAACCGCTCGAGGCCCCATGAATTTCCTTCCAGAACAGCTGAAGGGATCACGAGCCCACACTTCGCGGCGGAGCTTCCTCGCTTTCGTTGGCGCCATGATGGCCGCCGTGAGCCAATTGCTTCGGAGGCCTCATCTTTCCTGGGCAGCGGCACACCAATCGGAATCGTCGGTGGTACGAGCGTTGACCCCGGGAGCCGAAGACCTTCACGACCTCTTCAAAGACGAAATCCGTGCCAACTTTAAAGACAACGTCTACGCCACTCTCGGCAATAGTCTGCAACTAGACGGCGAGTCCTACGTCAAGGTATCGCAGGCGCTGGCCACCTATGATTTCCTCGATATCATCCAGTTGGCTTCTATCCCTGAAGACTCCCGCCAAAAGCTGATGAAGAACCAGATCAGCAGGACTGAGAGCGGTCTCTTGGCCGCCTTCGCGTCGCTTGATTGGCCGAAGTTCTATGTCGAACTGGAAAGCCCGCGGGTGGATATATCAGGACCCTCGAATCTACGCCTTTATGCTCATACGGGCCAGCCACTCTTATTCGTTTTTCACAATTCCGGTATATCCCCGCAAAGCGTGCGGGCCGCGAGTGCGGAGATTAGCTTCCCTATCGTGCGGCTCGAGATTCAACCCGGCCAAACGAGATACTTGCGCGGAACAGTGAACCCTAGGGATGAAGGCGACAGCGAAATCAAAATCAGCTTCACAACAGACACCGGGCTCCGGGATTTAATCGTCAAGGCAAATGTCGAAAAAACAATCATTCTCGAAGGCCTATTAGTGGCCGATGCGACGGACCAGGAGTCACCGATTGCCCGGGTGCGAGTTACGAATGATCAAGGCAAGTATTTCCCTCCGGAAGCGCAACCGTCAGGATTGATTCGCATAATCACTCAGGGACGCACGACGAGGGGGGAGCGCTGGTCGTACGCAATCGGCAAATTTCAAGTGCGGATTCCCTTCGGTAAATACCATGTCAGCATCCGGCGAGGACTTGAGTATGGCAGCCTGGACCAGGAGATCGAAGTCAACGAGGGTGGCAACCCCCAAAGAACGTTCGTCCTGTCCCGCTGGGTGAACATGGAGAAAGACGGATGGTTCCCAGGGGACATGCATGTTCACATGCTTGATCCAGCCACCGCCCTCTTTGAGTGTGAGGCCGAATGCTTGAATTTTGTGAACGTGATGGTCTTCAAACACCTAGAGGATACCTACGCACGGGAGCATTTTACAGGTGCGGTGGACCCCAAATCGGATAATAGACACTTCATTTATTACAACGAGGAATTCCGCAATGAACCGATGGGCCACATTGGTTTAATTAACCTCAAGAAGCTCGTTGAACCAATTTCGACTGGGCGTTTAGGTCTTCACTGGCCGACCATTATGCGATTCGATTCTCTCAACATGCCCCTCCCCTTTCATGGGGACAAGGAATCGCCTGACTATCCACTGCTCGTGACGGCCATGAGGCAAACCCACAAGCAAGGAGGTTTTGTTCACTGGGCTCATTTACGTTCTACCCAGTGGGAGTTTCCGCTTGATGCCGAGAAGCATCAAATCGACGTTGTCGACATCATGACTCACACGGAAATCCCGCAGGACTTGCAGTTGTGGTACGCGCTTTTGAATTGCAATTTCGACATCCCTGCTTGTGCGGGTACCGACCGAATTCAGGCGACTGACCCTATCGGCCACCAGCGGGTTTATGTCTGGCTCGACGCGCCCTTGAGTTACGCTAACTGTATCAAGTCGCTGAAGGCGGGTTCCTCTTTTTGTTACGAATGGTCCGATGGTTCAACTGCGGGTTAACGGAATGAAGCCGGGGGGTAAGATCGATATCGCCGACCCGGTGCGAGTTAGCATCTCCGCAAGCGCTTTTTCGCAAATACCGTTTGAGCATCTTGAAATAATCGCGAATGGTGAAATCATATGGAGTGTCAAGGCGGCTGAGCAGGGATCGCGTGCCGAGGTGAGTTTCGACCACCCGATTAACCAGAGCGCGTGGATTGCGGCCCGTTGTATGGGCGCGCCGGACAAGGAGCTGTTTTACACCCATCCTGTATTTGCTCATACCAGTCCGGTCCACATCAGGTATAGGGAAGAGCCAATTGTAAAGCCCGAGAGCGCAAGACTTCTTCTCGGTATTTTCGCACAAACTCGAAAATTGGGCGGAGCACGACGGCTATTTTGATAATAGTCGCCAAAGAGCAGAAGTGTTGACAACTATTCGTAGCAGTATGGGGTATTTTGAGAGAATATCTCTGCAGTAGAAACCCGCTTCGCTGCAGGGCGGTAATTGTAGATAAGGAGACGACCGCAAATACTCGCTCATAACGGCCGCTGTATCATCGCCTTTGCCGTGAACGAGTACGAAAGTCAGGGTACGACCATGAAGAGAGTTATTGCTTTGCTCTTGTTCGCTTCACTCCCCGCATTAGCCGATGATGTTTCTGGTGTGTGGGTGGTCAACGGATCGATCGCCGACCACCCGATAACTCCAACCTGCATGCTGAAGCAGACGGATAAGCAGATTTCCGGAAGCTGTAAAGTGGACGCCGATCGCGTTCTTAGCGTCGAGGGAAGCGTAAAGGAAAAGCAAGTGACCTGGAAGTACGATCAGGAGTATGAGGGTACGGTTTACACCCTTACGTATATCGGAACACTGGACTCGGATACATCGATCAAAGGCACAGTCGCCGCGGACCCGTCGGACACGTCGGGAGACTTCACTGCAAAAAAGCAGTGATCATCGAGCTTGTGTGAGTCTGCTGGTACTGGAGGGACAAGATGACAGACCAGGAGAACCTGGGAATCGATAGGCGAACATTTGTGAAGCAGGCGGCGGGAGCGCTGCTGGCTACGGGAATGGACGCCCGCTCCTATGCGCGGGTGCTGGGAGCGAACGACCGGATCCGTTTAGGTCAACTTGGCTGCGGAGACCGTAGTCAAGGTCACGTCCACATGGTCCACTTGGCCGCCAAACAGATGCCGGTGGAGACGGTTGCAGTTTGTGACCTCTGGACCTTAGCCCGGGAGCATCGCGCCGCGCAGGTAAAGCGCGCCTTCAACCTCGAACCGCAAACCTACAAATATGCAGAAGAAATGCTGGGCCGCAAGGATATCGACGGCGTGATGATTGCCACCGGCGATTTTCAGCATGCCAAGCTGTGCACAGAAGTGGTAAAGGCGGGCAAAGACTGCTACGTGGAGAAACCCTTTGCCAATGTGCTCTCGGAGGCTATCGAGGCGCGCGATACCGTGAAGCAATCGAAGCAGATCGTGCAGGTGGGCACGCAGCATCGCAGCCAACCCTATCCCCTGGCCATACGCGACATCATCCGTTCCGGTCGAATCGGCAAAGTTGTCCACATCGAGCAGGAATGGAATGTGAATGAAGGGCGCTGGAGGTTCACGCCGGACGATACCGGCCAAACCCGCGAGATGCTGATGGATGCCAACCTGGAGTGGAAGCAATGGCTCTATGGACGAAAATCAAAGCTTCGCGAAGAAGACACAGATTGGAACCGTTGGCTCCTCGGCAAACCGGATCGTCCCTTCGATCCGCACGTATATCTGGAGTTTCGGCTCTATAAGGATTTTTCTTCGGGCATCTTCGATCAGTGGCTAAGCCACGGATCCGACCTTGTCCATCTTTGGACCGATGAGGCTTATCCAACCAGCGTAATGGCAACCGGCGGAATCTTCACCTGGCCGGATGGCCGCGAAAACCCCGATACCGCCGTTGCAGCCGTCACCTATCCAAAGGGATTCCTCTATACCTATAAGACGATCTTTGGCAACAGCTATCGCAGCTTTGCCCGCATTCAAGGCCGCGACGGCACGATCGACAACTTTGGCGGCGAGGGTGCGTCTTTGTTCACCGTCACCAAGGAAGGAGGCAGAAACGAATTCGATCCCTTCGACGTAGGGCCCATTTACTCCAAACTGCCTATCGTTGGACCGCCCGCAGACGGCGAAGAGATTGTCCGCGTTCCCAACGCGCCGGCCCCTAATTCGGTTGGTCCAGACGATGACGATGTTACGCACCTGGCGAACTGGCTGCAGTCGATGCAGGCGCGTAAAGAGCCGAACGCCACCGTGGACAACGGCTTCTCCCACGCCATCGTGTGCATCATGGCTGCGCAGTCTTACTGGAGCGGCAAGAGGCTGTACTGGGATCAGCAGAATCAAAAGATTACCGATCAGCCCGTCTGAAATAGATCAGAAAATAGCGTCAGCCCTGTCCTCCGTGCAGGAAAAAGGATCGCAGTTGCTTAGCGAGGAGGCCCGTCCAGCGCGATCTGGAAGGCATAAGCGTAGCCCTCCTTCGGTTGTGTTGGAAGCTCGATATGCAGCCCGTCTGCCCGCAGATCGTAGGTGAGCTTAGCATCGGAACCAAGCAGCGCAACGCTCCGAATCTGCCTGCCCTTGAGCACGCCTTCGCTCAGCGAATGGATCACTGCTTCTTTGCCCGAGGGCCAGGCCAACTCGATCGCATACAGATTGTTGCCCTTGGTGGTGAAGCGGAAATCCTCCGCTGTATATTCCTGCGTTTTGGTGTCCTGGAACGATCCCGCCGCGACCTTGGTGGGCCCTTCTCCGTAGCTCACCCAGGGCCGCGTTCCGTAGATCGCTTCGCCGTTGACCTTCAGCCAGCCACCAACGGCCAGCAGCACCTGTTGTACTTCGTCTGGAATGGTGCCGTCGGAACGCGGCCCGATATTCAACAGTAGGTTGCCATTCTTGCTCACGACGTCAGCGAGTTGGTGAACGATGAATGCCGGTGTCTTGAAGGTGTCGTGCTCGATATATCCCCACGACTTGTTGCTGACCGAGGTGTCGGTCTGCCAAACGCGGTCGTGTAGGCTGTCCAGCTGGCCGCGTTCAATATCGAGCACCGCTGAATCTTTCTGCATATCGACCAGTTTGTAAGTGATGATGCCGACCGGGCCACGTTTGCTCGATTCGTTGTAATAGTAAGCGGCAAACTTAGCTAAATTGGGACGGACGTAAGGTTGCCCTATCCACCAGTCGAAAAAGATGATGTCGGGATGGTACTTCTGGACAATTTCCGCGTCCCGGGCTAGCCAATCGTTGGCATAGGCGGGGCTGACATAGGTCCAGTCGTCCTGCAGGCTGTCCTGTTTGTCCTCCAGTTGTACCTGGGCGGGTCCGTAAAAGGCGGCATATTTCGGATCATTCACATCGGAGGGAATACTGCGCCCCCCGTCCATAAACCAGTCATGCTCGATGCGATGCGACGAAGCTCCAAAGTGGAGACCCTCGGCGCGGGTTGCTTTCTCCAGATCGCCCACCAGGTCGCGATGGGGCCCCATCTTGACGGCGGTCCAGTCTGAGAGATTGCTGTCGTACATTTGAAAGCCGTCGTGATGTTCGAAAACCGGAACCACGTATCGTGCGCCGGATTCCTTGAAAAGGTGCGCCCAGGCTTGCGGATCATAATGCTGGGCCTTGAACATCGGGATGAAGTCCTTATACCCGAATTTTGTCACCGGACCATAAACGCTCACATGGTGTTTGTTCTCCTCTGATCCGGCGAGATACATCTGGCGTGGATACCACTCACTCCCGAAGGCCGGAACGGAATACACGCCCCAGTGAATGAAGATTCCGAACTTCGCATCCCGGTACCAGTCGGGAACTTGATATTGCGACAGCGAATTCCAATCCGGACGGAAAGGTCCCTGGTTGGCCCCGCGTTCTACGTCCGCCAGTATTGCGTTGCGAGGGGCATCATACTTTGCGCTCGCCTTCTGCCAAACCTCAGCCAGGGACTCGGCGGTGTTCGCTGCTGTCGGTTCGGTGGACGACTGGGCTATCGCCCAGAACGGTAAGAATGCGCTACCGCCCACGCCGGCGAGCAAGGCAAGGGATCTTAGTACGCGTTGAAGAGGCATATGATTCACCATCGTACACAAAATTTCTTTTAACCGGTGCCCATTTGCGTGAGCGTCGGTTAGGCGATTAGTTCATTGGGGAATTCGCCACTAGTTCGCATAGTGGTACGCGAGCAGATCAATTTGCAGTTTCGCGCCGAAGCTTTTAACCTCTTTAATCGGGTGCAATTCGGCCAACCGAACACCGTCTGCTGCAGCAATTCCAATGCGTCATTCGGCGTTATTAGCAGTCAACTCAACCTTCCGCGGGTAGTTCAGTTTGCGCTGCGGCTCTCTTTCTAAAGGGCAGAAGACATGGGAAACAAGGAAACCGATCAGAAGACGTCTGATATAGCGAATGCTGCGTTTACTCCCGACCGAAGAGAGTTTGTCAAACTGGCTGTCGGCGGAGCCCTCAGCGCCGCGGGGGTTTTTGCGTCGGCACGAACCGCCTCAGCTACCGTCCACCAAAGCGCACCGGGCATCAAATTATGCGCGCAAACTTCGGCCAAGCCCAGCGACGATGATCTGCTTTTTCTCAAGCAGATGGGCGCTGAATATGTCAGTGTGGCTTCCACCCCCGACCTGAGGACCGCGGAAGGCTTCATGCAGATCAAGAAGCGCTATGCGGATGCAGGCATCACGGTGTGGAACATTGGCAACTCCAGCGTACACAACATGCCTGAGGTCACGCTCAATCTGCCCGGCCGCGATGAGAAGATCGAGGAATACAAGCAATATATCCGCAACCTCGGCCAGGCGGGCATCTACTACACCACCTACGCCCACATGGGCAACGGCATATGGAGTAGCGGTAGAGCCACTATCCGCGGTGCCTCCGCCAGAGAGTTTGATATGGCAAGCCCCAACAAGGTGGGTGTTTGGGGAGATAAGAAGTTTTATGAGCCGCTTTCCCATGGCCGCGTGTTTTCGAAGGAAGAGATTTGGGAGAACTACACCTACTTCATCAAACAGGTTGCGCCAGTAGCGGAAGAGAACAGTGTCCGCATTGGAATTCACCCGGATGACCCACCGGAGCCCATACTGGCTGGGGTTCCACGCTGCATCTTTGCCAACTTCGAAGGCTATAAGCGAGCGATGGAGATCGCCAACAGTCCCAACGTCGGCATCTGTCTCTGTTGCGGATGTTGGAACGAAGGCGGCCCTGCTCTTATGCATAAGGACCCAGCGGAGATGATCCGCTATTTCGGGCCGGAGAAAATCTGGAAGATCCATTTCCGCAATGTCAGCGCACCGCTGCCGCACTTCGTCGAGACCTTTATGGACAATGGATATTACGATATGTCCAAGATCATGACCGCCTTGGTTGAAGTGAAGTTTGACGGTATCGTGATCCTCGACCACACGCCGGAAGTCGTAGGCGGCCATTTTCCTGAACAGGCCTACGGCTTCGCGTATATGAAGGCATTGAAGAATCGGGCGCAAGCGGAAGCCAGAGCATAGGGCCACGGCTAGCATGAGCAAAATACGGGTACTCGCGGCGATCGCTTTGGGAGGCTATGCATCGCCGGGCCCTTCACCTTATACGGCGCGGATGGGCCGGCGCAACAAGCCGACTGGCCGGTCTACGGCGGCCAGGACGCGCAGGATCACTACTCCAGCCTGACGCAGATCAATCGCAGCAATGTGAAGAATCTGGTCGTGGCGTGGAAGTATGACACCGGAGAACAGGGTGGAGACCTGGAATCATCGCCCATCATTGTCGGCAAAGTTCTCTATACCTGCACGCCGTCGCATGGCGTCATTGCGCTCGATGCGGCATCGGGCAAACTGCTTTGGAAGTGGGATGCAACGGTTCCAGGCTTTGCCCGATCGCGCGGCGTCTCCTACTGGACCGACGGCCATGAGAGCCGCATCTTCGTTCCTCTGCGCAATTTTCTCTTTGCGTTGGATGCGGCTACCGGCAAGCCGATCCCGGCCTTCGGCGAGAACGGATCCATCGATCTACGCAAAGGCCTGCGCGAACCCTACCAGGAGCAGTCCGTCTCGCTCACCACTCCGGGAACGGTTTACAAAGACCTGATCATCGTGGGCGGACAAAATCCTGAGACCCATCCCGCGCCCCCGGGCGACGTTCGCGCCTTCGATGTGCGCACCGGCGCCGTGCGTTGGACCTTTCACACCATCCCTCATCCCGGCGAATTCGGCTATGACACTTGGCCCAAAGACGCCTGGAAGAACGCCGGCGCCGCGAACAATTGGGCGGGCATGACGGTCGATACCAAGCGCGGCATCGTCTATGTGCCTACCGGGTCAGCCGTCTTCGACTTCTATGGCGGCGATCGCGTAGGCGACGACCTGTTTGCCGATACACTGCTCGCCCTCGACGCTGAAACCGGCAAACGCATCTGGCATTTTCAGGGAGTGCACCACGATCTTTGGGACCGCGATTTTCCTGCACCCCCGGCGCTGTTGACGGTCACGCGGGACGGCAAGCGGGTCGACGCCATCGCCCAGACGACCAAGTCGGGCTTTGTCTTTCTCCTCGATCGCACGACGGGGAAGCCGCTCTTCCCGCTGAAGCAGTCGGCCTATCCGGCTAGTAATGTCCCGGGCGAAGTCACTTCGCCAACCCAATGGTTGCCTACTGCGCCTGAACCCTACACGCACCAGGCCGTCACCGAAGATACCCTGACCAACCGCACGCCGGAAGCTCATGCATGGGCATTAAAGCAGTTCCGAACATTTATCGGCGGCGGGCAGTTCGTTCCTCCCAGCTGTGGACAAGCTGACCATCGACATGCCGGGATTTGCCGGCGGGGGCGAATGGGGCGGACCCGCCGTCGATCCGACGACTGGAGTGTTTTACGTGAACGCAAACGATACCGCATGGCTGGTTGGCCTGACGGTTCCTCCTCCGCCGGGGAGCCCGGGTGAAAAGATCTATCAGAACCAATGCAGCATGTGCCACGGCATCAACCGGGCCGGATCCCCACCCTCCGTCCCTGCCTTGCGTGGAATTGAGGGTATCCTCACCGACCAGGAGATTGCCGCCACCATCCGTTCCGGCAAAGGCCGCATGCCGCCCTTCAACAACCTGAGTGACCAGCAGGTGGAGGACGTTGTGCACTACCTGACCAGGGCTCCGCAGCAACAGCAGCGCCGTCCCTCTGCTGAGCCGGTGGCCGCGGAGGCAGCCGACAACGGCGCCAAGAACGACATGCCCTACAAGACGATCGGCTTTCGTCGATTTCTTGATCCCGAAGATTACCCGGCAACAGCACCTCCCTGGGGAACACTCAGCGCGATCGACATGAACACCGGCAAGTATCTGTGGAAGATTCCATTCGGTGAATACCCAGAGCTGGTCGCCAAAGGCATGGGCAACACTGGGTCGGATAACTACGGCGGCCCAGTCGTCACCGCGGGAGGTCTCCTGTTTATTGGAGCCACTGTTTTCGATGAAAAATTCCGTGCCTACGACAGCCACACGGGCAAGCTGCTATGGGAAACGCAACTACCCTTTGCCGGCCTGGCGACACCCGCGACCTACATGGTGAACGGCAAGCAGTATGTTGTGATTGCCGCCAGTGGAGGGCAAACAAGCAAGAAGCCCTCCGGTGGCGTCTACGTCGCCTTTGCACTCCCCTAGGTTTAGGATGGGAGACCACAACAGATCTGAGGGAGATTGCATTGCAAGCACGTAACAAAAGGTCTTTGCTTCTGGCCGCCCTGCTCTTTTCCGTGGTCGCTTTCCCATCGGCAGAAGCCCAGGCTGCTAAAGACGCTTCTTCCCCTTGCGCCTCATTTATTAACAGCGATTTTCCCAAAGCTGTCCTTTCGAACGGAGCGGTCCAGGCGATAGTTTATTTGCCCGATACCCAGAAGGGCTACTATCGCTCGACGCGCTTCGATTGGTCGGGTGTCGTTCCTTGCCTCACCTACAAGGGCCACACCTATTTTGGAGTTTGGTTCAATCATTACGATCCGTTGATCAACGATGCGATCGCCGGCCCGGTAGAAGAATTCCGGTCGAGCGATGGTCTCAGCTCCATTAATTACAACGAAGCAAAACCAGGCGAACTCTTTATCAAGCCTGGAGTCGGTGTCCTGCGCAAAGTCGATGAATCGCCCTATAAATTCGGCTTCCGCTATCCCATCGTGGACCTGGGAAAGTGGAAGGTTCGCGTCAAGAAGGACCAGGTGACCTTTATCCAGACTTTGCAATCGCCGCTGGGCTTCGCGTATGTCTACGAGAAGACGCTCAAACTCGATAAACACCAGCCAGTTCTCATACTAGAGCACCATCTTAAGAATACCGGTACCAAGGCGATCGACACCCAAGTCTACGACCATGACTTCTTCATGCTTGACGGAGCTCCAACCGGTCCTGGAATGACGGTCCATTTCCCCTTTGAACCGCAGGCAAAACAGCCCCTGGAGCCGCGCGCAAAGATTGACGGCAAAGACATTGTCTACCTGCAGGAACTGGGCCCAAGACAGGCCGCTGCCAGCTATCTGACAGGTTATTCAAATAACCCGTCTGATTACGATTTCACGGTAGAGAATCGAAATACAGGGGTTGGGGTCGAGCAAACGTCCGACTCACCCATCGCGCAGCTCAATTTCTGGTCGATCCACACGACCATTTGCCCGGAAGCTTATATTCACGAAAATGTCCAGCCCGGCGAGACAGGAAACTGGAATATTCGCTACCGTTTCTTCGCAAAATAAAACTTTCGTTAGCCTTTGTCTCCTCCTGCAACAAGCATCTAAGTAGTTGACGTTCGTGAGATTTGGGCTAATAAGCCCAGGAAACTTACGGCGCCCCCGGCGCGTCAATCTCATAAGCTATGACGCCGTTTTGTCGGGAATCTTCCCCGGTTCAGCTGCAACCAATGATGAAACGTACAAAGTGCTTATTGATTGTGATCGCGGCCCTTCTGGGCGCCCTCGCCTCGCCGGCGACGGTTTTCGGTCAAGGGTCGACCGGGACACTCCAGGGCCGAGTGTTGGATCCAACCGGCGCCGTCATCCCCCACGCACAGGTCACAGTCACTCCGGCTTCTGGAAAAGGCGCCAGCGCAGTGTCAGATGGCACGGGTTCTTACCAGGTGCGGGGTCTGCCTGCCGGCGCCTACACCGTGAATGCCACTACAACGGGGTTTGCCCCCTTTACCTCCACGGTCACGGTCACCGCCGGGCAGACGAAGACGCTGAATATCGCGATGCAAATCCAGATGGAACAGCAGCAGGTGCAGGTCGAAGCCGACGCGCCAACGGTCGATACGAGTCCGGACCAAAACGCCAACGCGGTGGTGCTCAAGGGTAAAGACCTGGATGCTCTTTCCGATGATCCCGACGAACTGGAAAGCCAACTGCAGGCTCTGGCTGGACCGGCTGCTGGTCCCAACGGGGGCGAGATCTACATTGACGGGTTTACCGGCGGGCAGATTCCGCCCAAGTCTTCCATTCGCGAAATCCGTATCAACCAGAACCCGTTTTCCGCCGAGTTTGATCGCCTTGGATACGGACGAATAGAAATCCTCACCAAGCCAGGCACGGATAAGCTCCACGGCCAGATCGAAGCGCGCGGCAACGACTCCTCCTTCAACTCGCGCAACCCGATCCTGCAGACGGCGGAGCCGCCCTACTACTCCTATAACCTGCAAGGAAGTGTAGGCGGTCCTATTTCCAAGACTGCCTCGTATTACGTCAGCGCTTTCGGGCGCAACACTCAGAATGTGAGTGTTGTCGACGCCGTGGATCCGGATAGCGTCACACCCGAGACTCCCAGCGGAGTTCGCTTGAATGAAGCCTTTCCCAACCCGAGTTCGCGTCTCGACATCAGTCCACGCCTCGACCTACAGCTCGGCCAAGCGAACACCTTAACTCTGCGTTACGATTTTTACCGCGCAGTTACCACCAACGGAGGTGTCGGTCCTCTGGCCCTTCCCACCCAGGCCATCAATGCACAAAGCTTGGAGAACACGCTGCAGGCGAGTGACAGCCTTGTGCTGAGCAAGAACATCGTCGATGACATCCGTTTTCAATACCGCCGGTTCCGCTATCAGAACATCGCCCAAAACACCACACCCACCATTTCGGTGCAGGGTTCTTTTGTGGACGGCGGCAACAACGGTGGAACCGTACGCGACAACCAGGATATCTATGAATTACAGAACTACGTCGGGGCGGCCGAGGGCAACCATTCTTTAAACTTCGGCGCCCGCCTGCGTGCCTATCGCGACGCGGACTACACCACCGGGGGAACGAACGGCCAGTACACCTTCCAGTCTTTGCAGGAGTATCTGAACAAGACCCCGTATACTTATCAAGTGACGCAAGTCAATCAATACACCGCGCGCGCGATTCTCTTTGATGCTGCGCTCTTTTACCAGGACGACTGGAAAGTGAACCAGCGCTTTACCTTCAGCTACGGGCTGCGTTGGGAAACACAGAACCGGATCAACGATAAGAGCGACTGGGCGCCGCGGCTGTCGTTTGCCTACGCCCTTGGGCGCAGCGATGCAAAGCACCCACCCAAGACCGTCCTGCGTGCAGGCTATGGCTGGTTCTACCAGCGGTTCACTGTGCCCAACAGCTTTGGCTCCAACGCAGGTACTCCGTACGTGATCCAGGCCATTCACCAGAATGGAATCAATCAGAAGGTTTCCACCATCACCAATCCCACATTTCCCGTCGCTCCGACCGCGCTGGCCAATGCGGATACGGCACAGACTCTCTATACCGTCGACCCGCATTTTCATGCCGCCACCGATCTGCAGGCCGCAGTAGGCCTCGATCGGCAACTGGCTAAGAGGATCACCGGCAATGTGACCTACCTTTACAGCCGCGGAGTGCATCAATATTTAACTAACAATATTGGAGCTCCTTATTTTGCCACTGCGGCTCTCGGTATCTATCCCGGCTCCCCGCTACCGACTGCGCAAGAGAACAACCTGCAATACCAGTCCGGAGGTGTCTACCGGCAAAATCAGATCATCGTTTCAGGCAGGGCGAGTTACCACCGGTTCAGCTTTTTCACCTTCTATACGTACAGCAACGCAAAGGCCGACACCAGCGGCGTCACGTACACCCCTTCCGTTGCCCAGGATCCGGGACTGGACTACGGAAGAACCAGCTTCGATGTTCACAATCGCTTCGTGATCCTGGGGAATTTTTCCGCACCCTACGCTATCTCGCTAACCCCTTTTTTCTCCTTTAACTCGGGCGCGCCCTATAACGTGACCGTTGGCAGCGATCTGACCCGCAATAACCAATTGAACGCACGCCCTACCTTCGCCGCGAGTTGCAGCGAAGCAGACGTGGTGATCACCAAATATGGCTGCCTGGATACGAACCCCTTCGGCACCAACGAAAGAATCATCCCCTACGGCATCGGCACCGGCCCTTCGAATGCCAGCTTGAACCTCCGCGTGAGTAAGGTAATTGGCATTGGCCCCAAGGTAGAAGGGGGTCGCGCTGCAAGGAGTGGCGGCGGCGGCGGCGGCCACGGCGGCGGCGGACTCGGCCCCGGTGGTCTGAGCGGAAGCCGTGGCGGACCTGGGCGCCTGGACCAGACCACTTCGCGCCGGTACAACCTGACCCTCACTGCCTACTCGACCAACTTATTCAACCATCAGAACCTGGGAATACCGAACGGGACGCTTTCCTCACCGTTCTTCGGCGAATCACAGTCCTTGGCTGGGGGATTCTTTGGCGCCTCCACAGCCGGGAACCGCAGTGTCTTTCTTCAAGCTGTCTTCAACTTCTAAGTTCGCCAAACCTCCCTGCCGCCGTCGTTCCACCTTTTGCTGGGACTGTGTATGGTTCATCACGAAGTTTCGTGGCTTTCTTAGACCTGATTACTTGAGATGGATCGTGATACCGGAAGAAATCCGCAACAGGTTCTGGTCGTTGCCGGCAAGGTTCGGCAACCGGGTGTATCCGTAGTCGGCTTGAATTAAGCGGAAGGAGAGATGCTTTCTGTACTTCAAATCCACCCCAATGCCCGCCAGCAACGCAAAGGAATTAGCCGTGGATTGAATAAATCCCGCTTTGTCGGGAAACGACGAATCAAAGCCATGGGCAAAACCCACCAACCCTTGCGCAAAGGGTTTGATGCGGTGGTATGAATCCCATCCGTCTTCCCGCTGGTGTCCCAACCTGAAATTGAGGCGAATCCCCGCGGTCACCATGAGCAGCGAAAAAGGTTGACCCGTACTATTGATTTGGCCGGTATGTGCTGCGGTTACATCCACCACCGTGGTATACGCGCGATAGGTGCGAAAGTTTCCCTCGGCGCTGGCGCCGTTCATGAAAAAGCAACCGCATTGGCTCGGCCCGGCGTTCGCTTCTGTCGGACTGTAGGCCAGCGAGACTTCCGCACGCGGCAACGAAAAATCTCTCCCTGCCGGCGCGACTTGGCCATGGAGGCGGGGTGCGTTGAATCCCAGCATCGTTCCCATAAAGAGTAAGGCTAACGATCTATGCATACCTTCTCCCGCACTGCGCAGCGTACTCCGCCTACTGGATAGCAAGGGGCACCTCGGTTGAGCGCTGAACCGTTCCTTCGGTGGCCGTAACCGTGATGGAGTAGGCAGCTTTTCGCGACGCGAAGAGGCCCGCGCCCGAGCACCCGCTCAGACCTGCAATGGTTGCCAGGCTGAGCGCTGCAAACAGCGCCACTCCCAGGAACGGGGGGCGCAACCGCCTTCGCACTCTTCGTGCAGCGAAGAAGGGAAGCAGAAGTCCCAGGGCGAGCGACAGGCGCCCGAAGGGGGGTGGGGACGCGTTCAAGGCGGTCCCTACTGTGGCGACCGTCATGGTGATATTCGTCGTCTTGCTGCCGGCCGCCAGCGTCGCTGGAGAGAAGGTCGCGGTTGCTCCCGCAGGCAGACCACTCGCCGTAAAGCTCACGCTGTAGAGGAATGTCGTCGCAACCTGCGGCTCTACTTGGAGGGTATACACCACCGTGGTGCCGGGCACGATGGTCGTGTTGTTGTTTCCCACACGACTGATGAGCAACTCGTCGATGGTGACCGATACTGCATTCGAGGTGCTGGGGAGGAAGCTGGAATCTCCACCATAGCTTGCAGTAATGCTATGCACTCCGGGGCCTATGCTGCTGACGGTCAAAACCGCCTGCCCGTTCGCGCTCATGGGCGCGGTTCCAAGCTGGGCACCGACACTCTGATCGTAGAAGGTGACCGTTCCGGTCGGACTCGAAAAAAAAGGTTGACTCGAAACGGAACCCAGCTGTGCCGTAAACGTCACCGGCATGGTGATCATTTGTTGGGTAGGGTTGGCGCTCAGCGTTAAGGTTGTTGCGACCGTCGAGCCCTGTAGAGGGATGGTGGACGAGGTGCTGGCGGCAAAGGAAGTATTCCCTGGATAAACGGCGTCCACATAGTGGGTGCCGGTGCCGGCGATGGTGATATTCGACACACTCGCGGTTGCCGTTTGCGTGACCGTATTTAGCAGGGCGGTTGTGTATCTGTAGTAGGAATCGGGAACCGCCAGGTCAGGCTTGCCATCTCCGTTGAAGTCTGCCGTCACCACATCGTTGGGAAGCTGCCCGACAGTAGTCGGCGCACCGGGCGGCAGGAAGGAGCCGTCACCATTTCCGATCAGGAGCGTCACCGAGCCGGGTGGTGGGTTGGGACTGGCGTTGTAGTTGTAGTTGGCAACGGCGAGGTCGGTAAAGCCGTCGCCGTTGTAGTCCAGGGCAGTCATGGAAAACGGGTTCAGTCCCACGCCGATCGGTTGGCTTGGCAATGTGAAAGTTCCGTCACCATTGCCCAACAAGATATACACAGTGTTGGTACTGAAGTCTGCCACCGCCAGATCGATGATCCCGTCGCCATTGAAATCCGCTGCGACAATCGGGCAAAGGCCGAAGGCGTTGGGAAAATAAATCGGAGAACCGGTGGCCGGTGTGAATCCACCCTCTCCATTGCCAAGCAGGATGCTCACGCTATTATCCTGGCCGTTAACAACCGCCAGGTCAGCGTTGCCGTCGCCATTGAAGTCGCCTACCGCCAGGAAAAAAGGAAAAGAGCCGATACCCGCGCTAACCGGGGAGCCACTGGCCGCCGTGAATGTGCCATCTCCGTTACCGAGCAGGATACTGATGGTACTGTCCTTGGCATTAGCGACTGCCAAATCCTGAATTCCGTCGTTGTTGAAATCTCCGATTTTTAAAGCTTGCGGGAAATTCCCCACGGCAATGGGCGAGCCGCTGAACGGCGTGAACGCGCCCTGCCCGTTGCCCTTAAGAATCACCACGGTATTGTCGTTGCCGCTGGTGAGAGCCAGGTCAGCGTGGCCGTCATCGTTAAAATCTCCGACCACAATGGCGCAGTTCGACTGCAGGCTGATGGTCTCGCAAGGAGGGGTTCCAATTGCAGGTATCGCTGCGGCCGCTAAGAATGTGCCGTCGCCTTTGCCCAGCAGGATGCTGATCGTATCATCCCCCGCGTTCTCTATCGCCAGATCTGGTATTCCATCCTCGTTGAAGTCCCCCACCCCTGCGATGGCAGGACTGTTGCCGGTCTGCATTGGGGGAGTCTGCGCCGGGATAAGACTCTCGGAGAAGGTTGGGGTGCCAAGGGTTGCTGTTCCCAGAACGAAGTTCCCGGCGCTCGTATCCTGAAAAGACACCGTGCCTGTTAGCAGCGGCGAATTACTCCCGAAAGCGACCACCGTTGCCGTCAGTCCATAGCCGCTCGGGTTTCCGGTATCCGTAATCGTCGTCGTGGTGGGATAGAGACCGGTCACCGTCAAAGTTTGCGCGGTGGAAGTGCTTTTCGCCGCGGTCGTCGTTCCATTGAAGACCGCCTTATACGTGTGGATCCCGACCGCGGGAATGATTCTGAGGGTTGCAGTTCCGGCAACCAGCTGTGCCTTCCCCAAAATAGCTGCATCCTCGCACAAGCGTGCCGACGCATTGCAGAAGGTGACTGTGCCCGTTGATGGCGCGGGACTGCCGGTCACCGAAGCCGTCAGGGTCACTTCCGTTGGCGATGCCACTAACGGCGAGGAAAGCGTGAGTGTCGTCGTCGTGGGTAGCGGAGCTGCCTGTACCGCCGTCGCCCATGTACAGGCAGCCACCAGCAACAACTTGGGAGCCACGCGGCGAGGGAATACGACTCGGCTACAGGCAGAAGAAAATACATTCCACATTTAAACGGTCCTTGATTCGCACGTTACAGATCTTGCCAACACTCACTGGGCGAAAGCTGCCGGCGGGTTGGGAGCCTCGCCGAATTTGAGGAGTTACAACACTTTTGTTGGGCAAAGGGAAAGGTCATTGAACCTTGGGGAGCAACGAGGGATACAACGACGGTCTTGGATCAAGTCCATCGCTGGTTGATCTGCGGCGGACCTCCATCATTTTTGCTGTGGCCAGTAGTCTCAACTCCGAATGCTGCAAGTTCTCGTCCATCGGGTTAGCAGCCGCGTTCACCCAATCGAGCGTTATCCCTGGCGGCTGCGGAAAAACTCATGTTTTGTATCAGGGCACGACTTTAGTCGGGCCGTGAATGATTGAGAATACGTCGGGCTTTAGCCCCTGAGGTGTTGCTCTCCTGCCCGGTGCAGAGTTCTTCCGCAGCTTGCTAGAGCTATCGGCTGGCGCTCTGAGATCATGAGTTACTTGTTGCTTATTCAGGATCGAGGGGAGAAAGTCAGAAACGCAAAGCTGAAGGCCTGAATCAGGCGGGACGTTCTTCACCCACGAGGAGTGAAACGGCCCTTCAGCAAAAGGTGAAATGCGCCGCCTATGTGTCCAATCACCCTCGCAGGCGAGGGTTTATTTCTTTTCAGCAAGCCGCGCACGCGGCCGCTACTTGGGGCACGCCGCGATACATGGGCAGGATAGGGTCTTGAAGCGCGTTGACGATCCGGCTCGGGGTAACACCGCAAGCTTAGAGCATGGTGATTTTCCCGCTGCCTACATCGTAGATGGCGCCACGGATAGCCACCTTCTTTTGCTTTACCAGGTCGGCTAGAACAGGTGAGGTATCACGTAACACCGATGCTTGCAGAGTGGCATTTTGCCGGCTGGCGGTTGTCAGGTCCCCGTTGGCTCCGGCTATTGCTGGATGAATGTACTGATAAAGTGTGCTGATCTGTCCCGGTACTGCCTTGCCTGCAATGGTAGCCTTGACGGCGCCGCAATTGGTATGTCCGAGTACCAGAATGGCTTTTACTCCCAACACGGCCGCACCATATTCCAGGCTGGCGATGGTGTCCGGCGTGGCAATGTTGCCGGCCACCCGAACCACGAAGACATGACCAATGCTCTGGTCGAAAACCAACTCGACGGGCACGCGTGAGTCGGCGCAGGAAAGTACGGCCGCGAACGGCTCCTGGTGCTCCTCCGAGTGCGCCTTGAGAATGTCCAGATCCTCTCGGAACGAGACCAGGTTCTGGGCCAGGAAACGCTGATTGCCCTCGACCAGCAGATCCATGGCGCGCTCCGGTGTCTCCGGCCGCTGGATTGCCTCACGCTGTGCCTGGTACAGCCCGCGGGCTGAAGTTGTAGTAAGCCCTGCCAAGCCGAATGCCGCTAGCCTCAGAAACTCTCTGCGCCTGTTATCTCTTTCCCAGACCATCCCGTCCTCCCAGCAAAGTGAAAATCTGGGATAAGAGTATCTCCTCTCCGGCCTGGTAAATAAAGTAGTTTCTTGTTGGGGGAGCGAGACTTTCTTGTGGGGAGTGATTGATCCGCCACCTAAGCTCTGGATCGCCACCGCCGCTACAGAGATCGCAGGAAATTCAGCAAGTCCTGCTGCTGCTGAGCACTCAATGACAGGAAAAGATCGATTACGCCGTTAGCCTCCGAACCAGAACCAGCATGGTCCTGTATGGCCGTCAGCAAGCCGCCATTCGAGGGGGTAGCGCGGCCATCGTGAAGAAAGAAGAGGCGCTGCCCCAAGCCCCACAGAGGAGCGGTGCGGAACTCATCGGGCCCAGCTGTGCCCTGAGAGACGTTGTCAGCCAGTGCTGCGCCCATGTGATGCACTGCCAGGTCGGAATACAGCGCCGCCGTCTGGTTGTTCAACCCGGCAGTGAAAGACGAAGGTCCTGTTTGCATGCTTGGGGTGTGGCACAGAGTGCAGTGAACCTGATTAAAGAGCACCTGGCCGCTGGCGATAGACTGCGCATTAGGGTTCCCCGGGATGCCCTCTGTAGACGGCACAGCCGGCGCGAGAAAACGCATGAAGGTGGAGAACTCCACAATGTCGCTAAGGATCTGATCCCCCGATAGGGTAAAGTTCGTGCTGTCTTCGGGCAGCGGGTTGAAGAGGCAGGAGCTTGGGGGAAGTCCCCGCTCATCGGGGAAGAGTTCATTGGTGACCCCCATCTCCACGTTGTAGGCCTCACCGGCAAACATCTCGACCGACTTGTTCTGCGCCTTCCAGCCGAAGCGGGTGATGGTGCCATCATTACCGCTGGTATTCGCGTGGCCGGAAATGCCCAGGCTTTGTTTGAGAGCGGCATCGGCTGCCAGGTTGGCGTAAATGGTCGCGTCGGGGATATTCTCAATCAATCCCGCCCCAAAGAGTGGAGTGGGAATCCGGAAAATGATGTTATTCAGTTCCTGCGCCTGAACGAAGTTTGGCTGGGACATGTCGCATCCCGGCGCGTCGGCTCGCCCGCTAATGGTAAAAAGATCATGCACGCCGCCGTCTGCGGTGGTGCTGAGCGTCCCGTTGGCATTTACTAAGAACGGAAATCTAGCTTCACGCACCGGGCTACTGGCGGAGATGAAGTCGGGGATGGTATTGCTAGCGCCATCGTCGCTGGCAGCCGCGATCTGCGGGTTGAGTGCCGGGCTGGTGCCGCCGGTGGCTGGTTGTGCATGGCAACTGCCACAACTGTTGGAGTTAAAGGTAGGACCCAGCCCGTTATTGGTACCCGTAACGGTATCCAATGTGAGAAACCGGGCCTGCCCATCCGCGAAGAATTCCCGCTCGTCAGCATTCAGCGAGGAGATGGGACTACCGGCGTTTGCGGTGCCGGTACGAACTCCGGGGTCTTTCACCTGAGGGCCGCTCGCCGCGCCGACATTTGCCGGAAGGCCAGTTGATACCAGGAATGCCAGGCCGGTCGCTGCTCCAGCACATAAAAGTGACGTCACAAATTCCCTACCCAAACTCATCTGCAACACCTCATCGGAAAAGTGGAGGCAGACAAGGGGTGGCGTGGAAAATACGCGCGCACCAGAACAGCCGCATTGACCACAGCGGGAATGTCGTCGGGGCTCTGAGGTTCAACAGGGAGCGATTGTTCGCTTGCGATCAATCGTCCTATTGCTTTGCCCGGTTTTGATTTCGGTGAATTGCCAGAGACTGCTTGGCCGCGGACAGCTTCCCTAATCTGACTTTTTTGACGGGTATTTCCAGAATCTGACTACAACATCTTGATCGTGCGGTTACCTATGTAAGGATGCTTGCTCGCTTGCCGCTAGATGAGGAGTCATCGCATGCCTTCCAGTCGGCTGCGTACTGTTCTCATCGCCCGATGAATATGAGTCTTTACCGTGCTTAGTGACATACCGGTGGCTACTGCGATCTCCTGCGGGTCCATTTCATCCAGGAAACGCATAATGAAGACAACCCGTTGTTTTCGGGGGAGGAACCTCACTGCCGATTGGACGCGGTTGGCCTGTTCCCCGGCCAACAATCGCGTCTCCGGCGATGGCTCTTCACTGGCCAGCGCGGAGTTTACATCGGTCAGGTCCACCGTTGCCAGACCCGCCTTCTTCCAGAATTGGAACTTCTGCAGGCGCTGATAATCGCGCATCACATTCAAGGCAATCGTGTACAGCCAGGTACTCACACTGCAGTCACCCCGAAAACCTTCTCGGGCCTTATAGGCCTTCAGAAAACAGTCCTGAACGATCGTCTCGGCGAGATCCTGGTCCCCTGTGGAAAAGGCCACTAGCCGAAGCAGCCTTGCTCGGTGAGTCCTAACGAGCAAGTCGAAGTCATCCAGTTCTGAAATATTGAAACTCCAGGATTCACCTCGCGAAGGTCATGCTTTTGCAGCATTTTCACGCGCTCGGTGCTTCCTTAGACGAGTATCCGGCCGTGCCGGACTACGCCTTCGCTCGTCCTGCCAGTCTTCGCGACCAGCCGGTATGGTTACCCACAAAGCAACAGCTTTTGTCGACCGGCCATGTGTCGCAATGCTACATTCCGGTTACCAAGGGCAACGACGTCCGCCAAATGGTGTAGTCTTCCACATCACGATCGATCTAAAGTTACTTCACCCATTAGCAACCGACTGCCTGTAAAGCAGGCAGTCACTTCGGAATGGCGCGGAACCCAAGCGGTCAGGGGAAGGTCTGCAAAGCCTTTTATTGCTGGTTCGATTCCGGCCCGCGCCTCCACTCTCTCTCGTGCGATATCCTTTCCCAGCGGCGGACTCTATGACCGCGCATGGACGGGAGAAAGAGCGTGGAGAAAAAGTTGTTGGTAGTGGGTAGCATCAATATCGACCTGGTGGCGTGCGCGAACCGCCTCCCGGCGCCGGGCGAGACCATTCTCGGTAGCAGCTTCGATGTGTTCAACGGAGGCAAGGGCGCGAACCAGGCCGTAGCCATCGCCAAGCTGGGTGCGCAGGTGGACATGATTGCGTCTCTCGGAACGGACCTTTTCACCGAGAGGCTGCTCTCTGGCCTGAAGACCGCCGGCGTCGATACCCACGCGGTTCAAATGGTGGCCGGACCCTGCGGGGTGGCCCACATCTCGAGGGCTGACAATGGGGAGAACTCCATCATTGTGGTCTCAGGCGCGAACCGTTTGCTTTCTGCCGCGTATATCGATACCCACCTGGAGATCGTGCAGCAAGCAAAAATGATCCTGGTGCAGCTGGAGACCCCACTGGATGCGGTCATCCGCCTGGGGGAACAAGCCGCGGAGACGAAGACCCCATTGATGCTGGACCCTGCTCCCGCCATCCCCTTGCCCGAAGCTCTGCTCAGCCGCACCACCTGGCTCACGCCCAACGAGACCGAGGCGCAGATCCTGCTCGGTCGCGTCAGTATCGATCCCCCTGCCGCCGCGGAAAAATTGCTGGCGATGGGGGTGCGGAATGTAGCCCTCAAGCTTGGGTCGCAGGGAGTCTTTCTGGCCGGACGCGATTGCGCTGCGCAGCAGATTCCCGCCTTCACGGTAAAGGTTGTCGACACCACTGCGGCCGGGGACTGCTTCAATGCCGCCTTCGCGGTTGCCCTCACGCGGGGGAAACCACCCGCCGATGCCGCCCGTTACGCGGCCGCCGCCGCAGCGATCTCGGTCACTCGAGCCGGTGCTCAGCCGTCTCTACCCTCTGCCGCTGAAGTCGAAGCCTTTCTCGCCAGAGAATGAAAAAATAGTGTCTGCGTGAGAGACGCCGGTTCAGGGTCCTGGTAGGTTCTGTGCCTAGCGAAACCAAAAAAGAATAGGACGAGTGCCTCTCGTTCCCTCACGAAGGACGGGTGCCCCATATCTCGCTCGTTTTTCGCGAGATGTCGGATCCCACTGCTCTTTCCGTCTGACTCTCGATTCAACCGACGCACTTAGCGGTCGACTCAGTGGACTCCCACATCTCGCGAAAAACGAGCGAGATATGGGGCACCCGTCCTTCGTGAGGGAACGAGAGGCCAGACCCCTGCGGGACTGGGTTCGTAAGTAGGTTCTCACGCAGACTGAGGGCAATTATTCTCCACCACGCGGTTTTCCTCACGACGCGCCCCGGGCGTGGCGTGGAAGGCCAGCCTCAAAGACCACTAAATCCTCCGCCCGCGTCTCTATGACAAACTGTGTGCCGCAAGGCACGAAGGCGATGGAGCCGTGGCGGAGAGATGTGCATTGGCCGGCCGAAGTCAGCCTGGCCGAGCCATGCAATACCAGCAGCGCTTTGGGGCCGTAAAGCGCGTCACCGGCATATCGACTGTTGGCGGCGAGCGCGATGCGGCTCAACTCAAACTCATCCGCCGGGGTTCGATAGACGCGCTCCTGAGTGCTAATCATCTCTCCACCGAACACATTCGGAGTACCGCCCTCGAAGGCGAGGATATTGAGTAGTTCCGGGACGTCGACATGCTTGGTCGTCAACCCTCCTCGCAGCACGTTGTCGGAGTTGGCCATGAGCTCGACATTGACCCCTTCCAGATATGCATGCAGGACTCCCGCCGGCTGGTAGGTGCCTTGCCCAGGCAGCAGATGAACCAGGTTCAGCAGGTAGACGCTGAAGATTCCGCGATCGCGGTGCCCACCCGGCAAGGGAAAATTCTCTGCCGCCCGCAACGCCCAGAAGTCGGCGCCGTTCTTATCCGTGATTGGCTTTGCCTGAAGCCGGGCAAGCAGCCCATTGAGCAACAGGTCCACCTGCTCCTGGGACGTGGTCATGACCGTGCTATAGAGTTCGCGCAGCAATCCGCGGCGAGCCTCATGATCGTGGCCTGCCTCCACCAACCGCTTGGGAAAGTCGGGCATCAGCGCACCCAACTCAGGAGTCTCATGAAAGGTCTGTGCGATCTGCTCCAGCGGCCGAAAACCATGCAGCATCCAGAACTCTGTCAGTGCCACGCCGATTTCCGGCTTGTGGTTATCGTCTTTGTAGTTCCTGCAACTGGCGTCGAGGCGAATGCCCTCGGCGTTCTCGCGCGCAAAGCCGCGGCGGGCCTGGGCCAGCGTGGGGTGCGTCTGAATGGAGAGCATCTTGTGCACGTCGAGAATCTTGAACAGGTAGGGCAGCCGTCCGCCGAAACGCGCATTCGCAGCCTGCCCCAGAATGGCATCGGGCGCCTCGGCGATCAGCTTGTCCAGAGGCTCCTGGCCACCCGCGACATCGGCCAGCGATGGCGCCTTCGCATGGGCGCCGATCCACAACTCCGCGAACGGCCTGCGGGTTGCGTTTTCCACGCCCAGCAGATCGGGGATGAAGTTGTGGCCGCCCCAATCATAGTGTTGGACCACGCCCTGCAATGTCAGTACGCCTGCTTCATCCATCAACGGCCTTCTTCATCTTGCGCAAGATCCCTGCAGGTTCGGCCACTCCCATGGCGGCGATCTCGTCGGCGCGGCTCTGCGTATCGGCGACCGCATAGATGCGCAATTCATCCGCGTTCCCTGAGGGTCGCACGTGCGCCACCTCTCCGTTGGCGAAGAGAATGCGCACGCCGTCTGTGTAATCCAGATGAGTGATGCCGGCAAAGCCCAGCGCCGGCGTAAAAAACTGCGCCAGATCTTTTCGGATCGCTTCAGCATTGCCGTTGGGCGCAGAGAATCTGTCCACGATCTTCAAGGCCGTCGCGCGAGGGAATTGCTTCAGCAGGGCAGCGCGGCTGAAGCGCTTGGGCAAGCGGCCGAAGAGATCCACCAGCGAGAGCTCCTGCTGCTCCGCAGCAAAAAGCACGCCCAGGATAGGCAAGCCCGCGTCCCGGGTCAGCAGCGGTTGCAGGATAGCGCCGTTGCGGGCGATGGGCGAGCCGGTCAGGAAGCCTCCATTCGGCTCCCACCCGCAGACACGCATTTTTCCCTTCGCGAGTGCGGCCTCCATACCGGCGATCACGAAGGGTGAGCCGATGCGCGTCTTAGGTTCTACTACGGACGCGAGCTTCCCCCGGTCGATGGCGTCGTTGCAACTGATGGGAACCACGACTGAATCCGCCTGCAGATACTCAGCCACCACCATGCCCACCAGATCGCCGCCGAAGAAGTGCACCTGGGCGGTGAGCGGGTCCACCCCCAGAACCAGCGGGCGATCGCTATCGCCGTCGATGGAGACCACGGCATGCAGCGGCCCGCTGCTCGCGGCGGCCGCATCGGCCAGTCCCTGAATCAATGCCAGCTGAGCCGCATCGATATTTTCCGTGTCGATGGGAACAAACGTATCGCTGCGCCCGCCCTTCACCACCAGCGCGCCGAGACGCTCCAGAATTTCCACCAGCAAATCCCGCCCCACGGCCGAGTGTTGGTAGACGAGTATGCGCTTTCCGTTGAGCGTGGAGCCCGAGAAAAAATCCGTAAAGCGTTCGATATACGCGGCGCGCGCTTCGCCCTGCTCCGCCGGAAGCTCCTGGTGGCCGCACTTGAGCATGCCGCGTTGATCGAATAAGGATTGATCCCAGGGTTGCTCGTAGAGCCTCTGCCGTACCTGCCGCACCCGTTCGTTGATCGGTTCTTCCTGTTGCTTGAGCAGTTCGCCCCGGCTGCTATAGGTCTTGTAACCGTTGCGTTCGAAGGGTATGTGGCTGCCCGTCACCATGATGCTGCCCTTGTTACGCGACAACGCGAAGCTGGCTAGGGCGGGCGTGGGTATGCGGCCCAGGTTCACTACCTGCATACCGGCGTCGCCGATCGCCTGGCCGATGGCCTGGGCAATCTCCCCCCGGCCTTCCTCCTGCGCAACGAACTCGCTGGAGCTAGGGCGTAGATCATAGGCAAAATAAAGATCTTCGCCCCGCCGGATGCCGCCCTCCGAGAGCGGCAACGACTGCAGGTATTCCAACTCCGCCAGCGCGTTGAGATAGATCTCCAGTTGCGTGAGGTCCACCACCTTACCCCGCCGGCCGCTGGTTCCAAATCCCAACACTTGCGGCTCGTAGTTCAGCCGCGATCGCAGCGAATCAACTTTCGTGACCACACTCATGCTCGATCCCTATTCCGTTTCATGTCTCATGATATCCGCTGCGTTGTATCGTGACGGTATTCCCTAACCGTCGTATACAGCTTTGGTTTTCCGCTTGTCCGCAATTAGGCCGCCCCATAGACTCCCAACCATGACCCTGAATTCGCCCCGGCGCAAAGCCCCTCTCGGCATAATGCTTTTCTTCGCAGCTACATCCGCCTTGTCGCAGCAGCCTGTCGGGGCCCGTCAGGTATTTGATGGCGCCATGCTACCCGGCGTAGAGGTGGTCACTTTCGAGCACAGTGACACCCTTTTTCCGGTCAATCGAGTGCCGCGTGGCGGAGCAGTCCGCCCCCTCCTGCCCGCAGCAAAGCCGCTGCAAAACGTTCACTTCCAATCCCGCGGCGCCGAGTACGACCTGTTCGACTATCTCGCGGACAATCGCGTTGCCGGTTTGCTCGTTCTTAAGAACGGCAAGGTGGCCTTCGAGGATTATGAACTCGGCGCCGGACCGCTAACCCGCTGGATTTCCTTCTCTATGGCCAAGTCCGTGGCCTCGACCCTGGTGGGCGCAGCGCTCCAGCAGGGCCTCATCACCAGCCTGGATGAGCCTCTCACCCATTACCTGCCCCAGCTCAAGGCAGGTCCCTACGATGGCGTGAGCATCCGCAACATCATGCAAATGGCCTCCGGCGTGAAGTGGAACGAAACATACACCGACCCACATTCGGACCGCAGGAAGCTGCTGGAAAAACAATTAGAGCGCAAGCCCGGCGGCATCTTGGCCTATATGAACACTCTGTCCAACGCCGGCCCTCCCGGCTCGGTCTGGAACTATAGCACCGGCGAGTCCTTCCTGGTGGGAGCATTGCTGGAGGCAGCGACCCACAAGCCGCTCGCCACCTATCTTTCCCAGACCCTCTGGTCACGCCTGGGCATGGAGCAGGATGCTACCTGGTGGGTCGAAGCGCCGGGAGGCATGGGATTGGCTGGCAGCGGTCTGGGGGCAACCCTGCGGGATTACGGACGTTTCGGCCTCCTGGTGCAACAGGATGGCGTCGTCGACGGGCAGCGCGTTGTGCCGCCGGGATGGTTTCAACAGGCCGGCAGCGCCCACGTCATTGGCGGTGAATCAGTCGACTACGGTTATCTCTGGTGGCCCGTTCCGGCAGGAGATCCCATTCATCACGGTGCTTTTGAGGCGATTGGAATCTTTGGCCAGCACCTCTACATCAACCCGCAACAGAAGCTGGTCATCGTTGTGCTGAGCGCGCGTCCCAAACCAGACTCCGAGTTTAGCCCGGTAAACGACCTCTCATTTTTCGCGGCCGCAGCCAAGTCACTGCAATAGTTACATTAACCCAAACGCCAAGACCTTAGACGCGTCAGGGCAAAGTTTTGCTGCTCCGCTGATTCCCAAAATCGGCGGATTTTTGTTCAAAAAAAAGCGCAGCCTCACGAAAATTCGAGCATTTCTTGTAATCAAATTCCACGCCGTCTGCGTCCTAGGAAAAAGACGGTTCCCATGGCAAGGTCAGGGCCCGTTTGATCGTGCAAGGCATCGCTACGAAACCTGACAGGGCCGATTGGGTAATGTATATTTCCTCGCGCTTAAAGATATTTCTTAGCATCTATTTCTTTGTCGGCATCGGCATCTTTGTCCTTTGCACCGCCCACTGGAAGCAGGTGAACGATCCAGCGCAGCTAAGCTACCTCTGCTTCCTGATGGATCACGGAATGGCCCCCTACCGCGATCTCCTCGAGATCAACATGCCGGGCATCTACCTCGTGAACTGGAGTGTTATGCATCTGCTCGGCGAGGGTTCCTTCGCCTGGCGAATCTTCGACTTCAGTCTCATGGGCGCTGCTGCCTGGGCCATGATCGTCATTGCGCGGCCTTATGACTGGCTCGCCGGAGTTCTAGGGGCGACGCTCTTTGCCCTCTACCACGGTAGGGATGGAGCAGGGCAGGCAGGCCAGCGGGACTTTATTATCGCGGTGCTGCTCTTGTGTGCCTATGCCTTCCTCTTTGAATTCTTTCGCCACCGCCGCCAGTGGGCCATCTTTGCTTTTGGCGTATGCGCCGGCATGGCGGCAACCATCAAGCCGACGCCTTTGCCTTTCGTCTTCCTTATCCTGGTGTTGGCCGCAATTCACTTGAAACGAACAGGTGAGCCAACCCTGCAGCCTTCCGTTTACGCGTTGCTGGGCTTACTGGTTCCGTTTGCACTGGTGTGCGCCTTCCTGGTCTCCAAACATTCTGTTGGCTCGTTCTGGTACCTCTTGCACGTGGAGCTACCCTTCTACAAGAGCCTCGGACGCCTCCCTTTTCCAACGTTGTTGACGCTGGCCGCATCGACGTCGGTGTGCACCCTGGCGCTCATCGCTTTGGTAATCGCTCTGTTCAGGTGGCAGGGATGGAACTGGGAGAGCAAATTGCTTGTCACTGGAATTATCTTCGGCATCGCATCGTTCTTCGGGCAAGGAAAGGGCTTTCCTTATCATCGGTATCCCATGTTGGCTTTTCTCTTCCTGTGGGTGGGACTGCAAATCGTCACCGGCCTACGAGCCCGCGGAGTGGTTGGCATCCTGGCTACCGCTGGATTTGCCTTCGCACTGATCCTTGTGCCTCTCTACGTGCGAGAGGCCAGTCGCAAAGTGTGGGATCCTCAATTCATCGATTCGCTCGCCGCGGATCTGAATCACCTGGGCGGTCGCGAACTCTCGGGTCATGTGCAATGCATCTACATGCCTGCCGACTGCGACGATACCCTCTATCGGATGCGCCTGGTGCAATCCACCGGACTGTTCTACGACTACCTGATTTTTGGATCGGCACAGCAACAAGTCATCCGCGACGCACGCCAACAATTCTGGCAACAATTTCAAAAGAACCCTCCGCAGGTGGTGGTTGTCGGCAGCGGGTTATACCCGGATGGCTTTGGCTACGGAAAGCTCGCGTCGTGGCCGCTCTTTCAGCAGGAACTCGCCACCCATTATTTCTTGTACGACGATCGCTGGTTTCCTCCCGCAGAATCGGGGCAAAGGGCCTATCGGATTTATGTCGAGAAGAACAGCCTGGTTGCATCCGACCGGCACTAACAGGCTGCTATCAGAGGACGGCCTTGAGTGTCTGCGTGAGAACTCCGCTTACGAACCCAGTCCGACTGGGGTCTGGGTAAGAACAAAACCCAATACGAAACTCACGGGCGCTTCTCGTTCCCTAGCCAAGGACGGGTGCCCCATATCTCGCTCGTTTTTCGCGAGATATGGGATACCACTGCTCTTTTCCTCTAACTTTCGATCCATCCGGTGCACTTGGCGATCGAGATCGGTGGCATCCCACATCTCGCGAAAAACGAGCGAGATATGGGCCCACCCGTCCTTGGCTAGGGAACGAGAAGCAGAATCGCCCTAATCCTTTTTCGGTTGGCTGAGGACGATGTCTCAGAGCTCATCGATCGGGGTCCTTCACTATGAACCAATACGACAGCGCGCCCAGCGTGGTGGCCAACGAGCAGATCATCAACGCAATATGGAAGGAATGTGTTCGAGCAGCCAGCCGGTAATGATCGGCGCCAGCGAGGCGCAGATAAAACTACCGAAGTTTTGAATCGCGCTGACCGAGCCGTCCATGTGCACTGGCGACATCGCCTGCGCCAGCCCCCATCCCGCGTTGCCGCCAAAGTAGATGAAGAAGATCGCGACGCTGACGCAGATCACCGCGCCCGTCGCAGTCGCCATGCAGGCGACCGCGAGTGTGCTCAATGCTGAGCAAAACATTCCGCCCACGATAGGAATCTTGCACGCAACAATCGGAGTGACCCCGCGACGGATCAATCGGTTCGACGCTCCTCCACTGACAATCGAGCCCACGGTGCCAAACAGGTAGGGAATGGTCGCTACCCATCCGGTCCTCGCGATGGTCAGGTGCCGTTCCGCCTGCAGGTAGCCGGGCCGACAGGTAGAGCCAAGTGGTGTAATTGATGCCGCCAAAGCCCAGCATCATGCCCCACATGCTGCGCAAGCGAAATAACCGCTTCCATACCCGCAGCGACATTTCTGTCCGCGGCGGCTCGGCTTCGAGGCCCAGAGATTCTGCCTCGGCAAGAGTCAGGGCGACCCGCTCGCGATCGCGATAGAGCGGATACCATCCGGCGGACACGGGACGGCCGGGGACGCGCAACTTCGGAACCGATTCTCTGCACGCACCCTCCAGCCCCGCTATGATCGCAGACAGGAAGCCGAATGGTCTATTTAGTTACCACCGCAAGTTTGATGATTACGGTGGCCCTGTGTGTTCTTGTGGGCCGCCGAGGCCTGTCGTCCTTCGGCTGGAGGCAGTGGGGCCTACGCGTTATGGTTGCGCTGCCGTTGCTGGCTTCCGGACCGCTTCACTTTATCCGCACCGCTTTGCTGGCGACCATCATTCCGCCCTTTTTTTCCTACCGCCCGCAGCTTGTTCTGCTTACAGGGGTGCTGGAACTTGCCGGAGCGATTGGCCTCTTATGGCCCAGGTTCACCCGCCTCGCATCCGCGTGTCTTGCGCTCTTAATGATCGCGATCTTCCCTGCGAATGTGTACGGAGCCAATCAGACGGTGGGTGGCTTGCACCTGCCCAGCGTGCCGGTTCGCTTAGCCATGCAGGTCATCTACATCCTGTTGTTGTTGATATCCGGCTGGGGAATTCCGCGAAGATCCTAGGATTACGATCTAGAAATGCAAAAGAACCCAATAAAAACAGGAACGGGTGCCCCACGTTCGCCTCAGCGTACGTGGGCCGAAAAGATGGGCGCAGCCCACGTCCGCTTCGACTAAATCGACCACAGAATCCCTCTAGCTCCCTTTAGGCAAGAACTGCAAGGTGTAAGCAATCGCCGGATCAAACGGCTTCGTTATCACCTTCAGCTCCAAAAGCTGCTGATACATACTCGTCCACCGCGCCGGATCGAACCGGCCCAAATCAGCTCCGCTAGGATCCTCGCCGGCGATGAAGTGTTGATCCCGCAGCGCCTCATAGCTGAACTTCATCTGTGGCACGCTCATCGCCGGGTTGAGCTTGGAAATCGCCGCATTGATGTCATCTGGATTTTTCAGATAATCGCGCCACCCCCGCACCGAAGCACGCACGAACTTAGCCACGGTCTCCGGATGCTGTTGCAGGAACGCACGGGAAGTCGTCACCACACGGTACGGGTTGTATCCCGTCTCGCTGATGAGCATGGTGCGCACCGGCACGCCCGCCTGGCGCACGAAGAAAGGCTCAGAGGTGACAAAGATCTGCTGGATATACCCGGGGTCCTGAAGAAAGTTGGCGACGCTATAGGTCGCCGGAATCTCCCGCACATTCTTCAGCTGGTATCGCTTGACCAGATACTCAAACCAGGTCGAAGCGCCAAGCCGGATCGCCACCGCGTGACCATCCAGATCCTTAAAGCTATGCACAGGCGAATCCTGGTGCACCATCACCGCCTGCGGATCGCTTTGCATGGTCGCCATTACCGCTACCAACGGGGCATCGTTGCCTACGGATTCCAGAACATTATCCGAAGACCCCATAGCAAACTGCACCGCATTGACTGAGACTTCCTGGCTGGAGTTCACATAAGGGCCACCGGGAAGAATGGTTACGTCCAGGCCTTCGTCTTTGTAGTAGCCACGAATCTGGGCATCATAAAAGCCGCCATGTTCCGGCTGCGGATACCAATCCGTTTGCAGTTTCACCGGCGTGAGCCCGCTCGAGGACTGCTTCCGCTCGCAGCCCCCAAGCAGCCAGGCACATGCCCAGCAAGCACACGGTAAGTCGTAAAGGCGCCCTCATGCATTGCAGCGTAGCACTCTCGTCTTCATTGCTGGAGAGCAATTTTCTCGCCCAGGCTAGCTGCGAATGCGAGCAGCCGCGCATCGCTGCCCCGCGCCGCAACCAACTGCACTCCGCCTCCCTTGGCCGCCAGCGTGACCGCGGGCGTGCCAGCCAGGCTGATCGGCGTGGTGTAGCGCAAGATCTTCAGCCGCGTTGCTGAGTGGTCCGCGCCCACTGGCAGCGTGGTCATAGGCGCACACGGCAGCATGAGAAAGTCATGCTGCTCCAGCAACCGATCCATGAGCCCGCGAAACACCACGTGGCGCTTGCGCAAATCCTCGATCGTGGCGGCGGAGAGCGATTCCCCCCAGGCCAGCCGATCCCGGATCGTGGGTTCAAAGTGTTCGAAGTATCCGCGATGCACTGCGGCTGCCTCGTGCGCCTGGATGCCACCAAAGATCTCCCGCGAATCCGTCCAGAAATCGGGGTCGAAGACGCGGATCTGGGCGCCATTCTGGCGTAGCTCCGTCTGCCACCCGCGGTACATCTCCAACACCGCCGGTTCACAGTCGTGCATGAAAGCCTCGCCCACAGCAGCGATGGTCACTCCTTGCGGAGCCGCCACCACCGGCACATCGAGCAGCGCGGCCGCCAGCGCCGGCCCGTCGCGCAGATCGCGGAAAAGCCACCCCAGCGTGTCGAACGAGACAGCCAGATGGAAGCCGCCCTCCCATGCCTGGGCGCCGCCGAGCCCCAGGGAAGAGCGATAGCCGGCTAACCCGCACAGCGCCGACGGCACACGAATGGACCCACCCGTATCCGTGCCGATCGAGGCCACCGCCGAGCCCTCCTGCACGCTGGCCGAGCTTCCGCTCGACGAGCCTCCAGTGAGCGCCTGCGGATTGTCCGGTTGCACGCAATCGCCATACTCGCTGTTCTCGCCGGTGATGCCATAGGCCAGCTGATGCAGATGGGTCTTGCCCATAATCACTGCGCCGGCTTGTCGCAGCCGCGCCGCCACAGCGGAGTCGGCAGCTGCGATGCCGTTCTTCTCCGCATAGAAATGGGAGCCGCAACTGGTAGGGTAGCCCGCGACATCGAAGCAATCTTTAACCCCGATGGGAACGCCGAAGAGCGGCGGCCGCTGCGCCGAGTCAGGAAAACGGGAAGGGAGCGCCTCCGCTTCCGCCAGTAAGCGTTCGCGATCCAGCGCGAGATATACATTTCGGCCGGCGTTGCTGTTGGCGCGCGCCAGCGCTTCCTGCGCCTGTAAAACCGGCTCGCGCGTAGACAAGGCTGTTTGCAGTGGGGAGAGAGACATATCGGTTTGTGTATACCACGCCCTGCCTGCACCCGATCGCCGGAAAATGATTTAAACTACCCCATGACCGTTGAAAACTCCTCTGCCCGTGACGCCTCCGCGGCGGATGAAGCCCACCTCAAAGCACTGGTCAAATTTACTGCTCTCAGTTTTAAGACCCCACGGCCGGTGCCCTTTGGCGCCCTGATCGTTGACAGCCAGAGCGGGGAAGCGCTTATGCGTGCCCGCAATGCGGTGGCCGTAGAAAACGACCCCTCCGCGCACGCAGAGCTGCGTACCGTGCGCCTCGCCTGCAAAAAACGCAAGAGCTACGGGCTCCAGGGCTATACACTTTATTCCACCTGCGAGCCTTGTCCCATGTGCATGGCCAATGCTCTTTGGGCGGGACTTGATCGTGTGGTCTACGGCGCAACCATAGAGGATGCCAACCGGCATTGCCGCCAGATTCAGATTCCAGCCGCCGAGCTTGCCCGGCGCAGCGACATGCAATGCGTCGTAACCGGGCCCATCCTGCGAGAACTTTGCTATACCCTATTTACCCACCCGCGGATGCTGGAGGCCTTCGCCACCTGGAGCACCCGTAAGGCATAAGAGAAAGGAGCAGCCACATGACAACGCCGCTGGAAGTGTCCCTAACCACCATCCTGGGCGACCCTGCGCGTGTCTCGACCGTTCCCCAGGTGGTCAATCGCCTGTCACGCGACTTCTACTGGTACTCTCCCGTGCTGCGCAAGCGGCTCGATGGCAAAGTAGCCGACGTGGTCGTTCACCCGCTGAACGTCAGGGAAATTCAGGATGTCCTTCGCTACTGCTATGCCAACGACATTCCGGTCACGCCGCGCGGCGCGGGGACGGGAAACTATGGCCAGGCGGTGCCGCTTCACGGCGGAGTGCTGCTGGACCTATCGCGCATGGATCAGATCGAATCCATCACCGCCGATGGCGTCGCCGTTTGCGAGCCCGGCGTGCGCCTGGGCGTGCTCGAAGCAGAGGCGCGCAAGGTGGGGTGGGAGCTTCGTTGCTACCCCTCCACCATAGTGAAGGCCTCGGTGGGAGGTTTTCTCGCCGGCGGCTCGGGAGGCATCGGCTCGGTCGCGCACGGAGGCCTGCGAGACTTCGCCACCGTGCGCGCCCTGGACGTAGTCACCATGGAAGAGGAACCCCGCCTCGTCCATCATGAAGGGGAAGAAATTCACGAGATCCTGCATGCTTGGGGCACCAATGGCATCATTACCCGCGCTTGGCTGGCTCTGACTCCGAGTGTCGACTGGGGACAATGTGCCGTGGCCTTCGATACCTTCGACCAGGCATTTGATTTCAGTGAGCGAGTGGCCACCTCAAACGATTGGACCAAGCGCCTCGTCACCACCTTCGAGTGGCCCATCCCTTCGTTCTTCAGCCCGGTAAGCACACTCGCCCCCAAAGGCAAGGCGCTGATTTTTTTCCTGATCGCGGAAGCACAGCGCGCCAGCCTGGAAGCAGCGGTCCGCGAGGCTGGAGGTGTGATGACTCACTCCGCGCCGTACAACGGTCTCCGTACGGTGCCCTTGCTCTCCGACTACACCTGGAACCACACCACGCTCTGGGCCATGAAGGCCGATCCAGCGTACACCTATCTGCAATGCGGATTTGACGCGGTGGCCGCCCGCAGCCAATTCGCCCGCCTCAAGCAGCGCTTCGGCGACGAATTTTTATTCCATCTCGAATTTATGAAGAACGCTCAGGGCGTGGTATTTCCCGGCTCCATTCCCGTAGTTCGCTTTACCACTGAGGAGCGATTGAACGAAATGATCGACTACTGCCGCGAGATCGGAGTAAGCGTCGCCAACCCCCACGTGAACAACGTCGAGGGTGGAGGCCGCTATCGTAGCGACAATGTGCAGCTGCTAGCCAAACACAAGTACGACACCAAGGGATTGCTAAACCCGGGCAAAATGGTCACCTTCGAGAAGGCCCCCGCCGGAGCCTCGATAGCATGAAGAGTTGGATTCCCGACAGCCGCAACTTCGCCTACCTCACCTGGAAGCAGGTCGACGCTCTACCCCGCGATAAGACGCTGCTCGTACTGCCCACAGCGGCCATCGAGCAGCATGGCCCACACCTTCCCCTGGCCACCGACACGCTCATCAACAGTATTCTTCTCGGCGCCGCGCTGGCGCGGCTGCCGCAGGAAACGTCGGTCTACGCCCTACCCGCGGTCTGTTACGGCAAGAGCAACGAGCACATTGGCTTTCCCGGAACGCTCTCTGTATCTTCTTCGACCTTCATGGCCGTGTTACGCGATCTGGGGGCCAGCATCGCCGCCTCCGGTTTCAAAAAGCTAGTCCTCTTCAATACTCACGGCGGCAACTCGTCCTTGGTTGATGTGATGGCGCGCGACCTGCGGGCAGAGTTCGGGCTACGCCTCTTCTCGCTCTTTGGCTCCGGAGGCGCAGCCTTCACCGGGCTCGGCGCGCAGGAGCGTGCCTATGGCTTCCACGCCGGCGAAGTGGAAACCTCATTTCTGCTGAGCGCCATCCCGGAGCTGGTACACACCAACGAGTACACCGTGAACTACATCGCGGACATTGAAAAGCCCGAGCTGCTGCGCCCGGAGAATTCGCCCGCGAACTTCGCCTGGCTGACCCGTGACATTGCGCCCAGCGGAGTAATGGGCGATCCCAATCCCGCCACTGCGGAGAAGGGCGCGCTCTGGATCGACGAAGCCGCCACAAGAATCGCAGCAGCCTTGACCGCCATGGCCGCCTACGAGAACTGGCACAAACCCTGATCCTGGGTGCGTAAGTATCGCCACAAATCCTGGGTGCCCCATTCAAGCCCGCTGTTGGCTTGAGTGGGATAAACAAGAGCTAGTATCAAAATTTTTGTACGGCCGTCACTGCTGATGAGAAATACGGACAGGCATAAACCATGATCGACTGCGGCTCCGGAGTTCGTCTCGAACGCGGCGTGCATTGCACCATGCCGGACGGGGTAGTACTGTTCTCCGACCACTACTACCCGCCCACGCCCGGACCGCACCCAACCCTGCTCATGCGTCAACCCTACGGCCGAGACATCGCCTCGACCGTGGTGTACGCCCACCCCGTATGGTTCGCCGCCCATGGCTACAACGTCGTCATCCAGGATGTGCGTGGCCGCGGCGATTCCGAAGGTGACTTCTATCCCTTCCGCACCGAAGGCCGTGACGGAGCAGAAACCATCCGCTGGCTGCGCACGCGCAGCGAATCGAATGGCAAGGTGGGCATGTACGGCTTCTCCTACCAGGGCCTGACCCAGCTGCTAGCCGCGGCTGAGCAACCGGAAGGCCTACTCTGCATCGCCCCCGCGCAGACCGCATGCGATCTCTATCACGGCTGGTTCTATCGCCAGGGAGCTCTGCGGCTGGCCTCGAGCCTGGGCTGGGGTCTACAGATGTTGAAAGCCGACGCCCGCAGGCGCAAACTCCGCGCCGCCAGCGACGGCCTGGAAAAGGCATGGGCCGATCTACGCAGCCAGCCCTTGGTCACGCCCTACGGCTTGCATCCGCAACTGCAACACGAGGGCCTGCCAACCTACGTGCACGACTGGCTCACTCACGACACCCCCGGCCCTTACTGGTCCGCCCTCGACGTAAGCGAATCGCTCGATCGGATCACGATCCCGGCACTCCACCTCTCCGGCTGGTTCGATACCTACCTGGGTGGCAGCATCGATGGCTTTCGAGCCATGTCCGTCCACCGGGATCAATACCTGGTCGCCGGTCCCTGGGTTCACATCCCGTGGGGAGAAATGATTGCCGAGCACAACCTCGGTCCCGACGCTCTGCTCGATACCGATGCGCTGCTGCTGCGTTGGTTCAATCATTGGCTCAAAGACAGCGGGGAATTTGCCCGCGAGCCGCGCATTCGCCACTTTGCGCTGGGCGCCAATCGTTGGTTCGATGCCGAGAGCTTCCCCGCAACCAGCCTCTCTCTCTATCTGCGCAGCGCAGGCCGCGCCGACTCGCGCAAAGGAGATGGCGCACTCTCCGACCGCACCTCCCGCCTCTGCCGAACCGCGCGATGTTTTTGTTTACGATCCGGAAGTCCCGGTTCTCGCTCCAGGGGGCGTAGCGGCGCTCGCGGGACCATTCAACCAAGCCCAGATGGAATTAGGCAACAACCTCCTGGTCTACACCGGTCCTCCCTTGTCCGAACCAGTCCACATATTCGGATCGCCGCGGCTCAAGCTCTACGCACTCACCTCTGAAGGCCACGCCGACTTCACTGCCAAACTCGTGCGCCTGCGTCCCAACGGCCAAGCTGATTTCGTCTGCATCGGAATAGCCCGCTCGACCCATCTCTTTCGCGAGCAAGGCTACACCGCGGACACCGTTCACTGCTGGCAAATCGATCTCGAGCCCACGTCCTGTGTCTTTAGCCGCCGGCGATGCGATCCGGCTGGAAATAGCCAGCAGCGCCTTTCCTTTATACGACCGCAATCCATCCACTGAGGTGAAGCCCTGGCTTGCGGATTCGTGGAGCTGGCAGCGCTCCACCCAGATGGTGCTGCATGACGCGGAGCATCCGTCCCGGCTGGAACTGCCATTGGCGGCAACCCCATGAGCACGGAGGTGCGAGCACCGCAGGTCGCCCTCTCCGGCGTAAGCAAGACTTACGGGAGCAATCCGCCGGTGCTGCAACAGATCGACCTCACCATTGCCAAGGGCGAATTTGTCAGTCTGATCGGCCCTTCCGGTTGCGGCAAGTCTACCTTGCTCAAGCTGATCTCCGGCCTTACCGGCGCCACGTCCGGCAGCATTCTGGTCGACGGCATGACCCCCGTGAACGCCCGCGAGACCATCTCCTACATCTTTCAAGACGCCACCCTTTTGCCCTGGAGAACCGTGACCAGCAATGTAGGTCTGGGGCTGGAACTGGAGCGCGTCAGCCGTGAGCTCAGGAGAAAGAAAGTAGACACGCTACTAGAGCTGGTGGGTCTAACCCATGTGGCGCGCGCCTACCCGCGGCAACTCTCGGGCGGAATGAAGATGCGCGTTTCCGTCGCCCGCGCCCTCGCCACTACACCGCGGCTGCTGCTGATGGATGAGCCCTTTGGCGCGCTCGACGAGATGACCCGCGATCGGCTCAACGAAGAGCTGTTGCGCCTGCGTGCGGAACAAAATTGGACCGCTGTCTTCGTCACTCATTCTGTTGCCGAAGCTGTTTTTCTTTCCACCCGCATCATTGTGCTGGCGCCATCGCCCGGCCGCATCGCGCAAGAAATAAAGATTAACCTCCCCTTTCCCCGAACCAGCGTCACGCGAGAGAGCCCGGAGTTCGAATCCTACGTGACCCATGTTTCCCGGGCGCTGCGCGGAGTACACAGCGCATGAAGAAGTACGCCGTCACCCTGCTCAACGCGCTGGCGGTCTTCGTCGGCCTCCTGCTGCTTTGGCAGGGTCTTGGGGTGGTCTTGCATTTGCCGCCCTATATGCTGCCCCCGCCGCTCGCCGTGGGCAGGGCAGTCGTCGCTCGTTTCCCATCGCTGGTGGCGTCGCTGGCCATCACCTCCGAGGAGGCGGCAGGTGGACTGGTTGCCAGTATCGTTGTGGGGGTGTTGATCGCATTGCTCTTCGCCCAATCCCGCTGGATACGGCGCATGCTCTACCCTTACACCATCCTGTTGCAGACCGTGCCCATCGTCGCCGTGGCGCCGCTGATTTTGATGTGGGTAGGACCGGGCACATTGTCGGTGACCCTGGTGGCCTTCATCATCTGCCTGGCGCCGATCATCGCCAACACCACCCAGGGACTGATCAGCGTGGAGCCGAATCTCATCCATCTCTTCCTCATGCACAATGCCTCGCGCTTACAGATCCTCACCCGGCTGCGTTTGCCGCACGCCGTACCCTCGCTTTTTGTCGGCATCCGCATTGCGGCCGGCATCTCTGTGATCGGAGCGATCACGGGCGAGCTCTTTGCCGGCTCCAGCAGAGTAGGCGAGGGCGGTCTGGGTTACTCTATCCTCTACGCCAGTGCCCAGCTGCAAACGGATTACCTCTTCGCCCTGGTGCTGGCCGCAACCGTGTTGGGCTTTGCCTTCTTCTTCCTGGTCATGTTTCTGGAGTGGTATTTCTTGCACAACTGGCACGAATCCGCTCGCACCATGACGGACGACTAGATCCGAACGAAGAGCACGGACAGATGAATAGATCTCAACGAAGGATCCTCAACGAGGGAATCTGAACGAAAGAATCTGAAACGAAGGAATGAACGAAGGGCACGGCTTCAGCCGTGCCGCACTAGACCGAAATCGATGAGGGCTTTCAGCCCCTGAGGTACGCTTTTCATTGAGGGGGCACGTGCTTCACAGGTTACCGAAAAATGCAGTTTGGCGAATCTTCCCATCCCACTAATGAAGGTTTGAAGTATGTAGCAACCCTAAATTTTGTCATCCCGACCGGAGGGAAGCGTAGTGGAGGGACCTGCGGTTTCCCTTTCCCCCTCGCAACTGAGAAGGGTACGGGCTTTAGCCCGTAGCAAGTGTTTATAAACAGGTCCCGCTTTACCCGCTGAGGGAGGAACCATGCTTCGTCTGGAATCGAAAACCGGCTGGTGGTTGGTAACCCATGTGGACCACGCGCACCTGGCGGGAGCCTTCGCGGCGCAATGGGGCAACAACCTCTTCCTCGCACCCGAGCCCCGCGAGCAGGTCTTACGCGGCATCACCGCCCACGACGACGGCTGGGCGGCGCGCGATCAGCAACCGCAAATCACCCGTCAGGGAAAACCCAGCGCATTTTCCGTCGAGCTGGTAGGCAAATACTCTGCTTTTGAAGAAATAGACCTGGCCGACTATCTCGCCGTGCGCGAGCGCGCCGTCCGCATGGTGGCCGCCCGGGATCCTTATGCCGCCCTGCTGGTCTCCATGCACACCTACAATCTGCTGACAGCCCGCGCCGATCGCTCCACCATTCAACCGGAACAACTCCCGCTGCTCGACGCATTCCTGGCAAGGCAGGCGCAATTTCAAGACGAGCTGCGAGCCCGCCTGGCCGAGGACAAGCACCTAACCCCGGAAGAGACTGCGTCGTCGCGGATCGACAATCACTTCCGCCTTCTGCAAGCCTGCGACAACCTCTCGCTGTTGAGTTGCGTCGACTACCCGAAGCCAGGCGATCTGTTGCATCCGCTGCCTCAGCGCGAAGGCGGCGAGAGCCGGATAGCGGTCGAGCGGCTGGGCGAGCGTCACTTTCGGCTCGATCCCTATCCTTTCGCAGCGTCGACGGTGGTCTTTGACCTGCCCGCGCGTCACGTCGAAGGCAAACACTTTGACAACGCTGAGGAACTCCAGAAAAAGTTTTATGCCGCCGCCCCTGTGCGGCTGCCGGTCACGATCACGAGCTAACTACAGGGGGAAGAGAATGAAGCCAACGAAGTACATCATGCTAGCAGTTGTACTGTTCACGTCCGCACTGGGGATGGCCCAGCAAAGTGCAGCCCGGCAGTTGGTGGAACGTCAGGCAAGAGCCTGGGAGAAGCAGGACTTTACCCTGGCCGCCTCCGACTGGCTGCCCACTGCAGTATTGATGTCACCCGAAGGAAACACACCCGCCCCCCAAATGGCCGCCTCCATGAAGGACTACTTCAAAGACTTCAGCGATCTGCACGTCACCATAAAAAATGTCTTCGCCTCCCCCGACGGCAAGAAGTTAGCCATTGAGTGGGATTGGGCGATCACGCGAAAAAAGGACGGCAAGCGCGGCGTCTCGCACGATGCCATCATCGTTGATTTGCTCGGCGGCAAGATCGCCTCCTGGCGTGAATATTATGACCCTGCCGCCTCCGGAGAAGCCAATCCGTAAGAGCCCACTAGGACGGCACTTTGTAGAGAGAGCCTACTCTTGTACTTCGGAGAGCATGGTGCGATAAAACTCCTGCAGCCGTTGATTTCTCTCTTTCGCCAGCTCCTGGCCTTTGCGGGTCCTGAAGCTCCCCTCTAAAGTCAACAGCTTCTTAGGAAAGTGATCCAGCGCATTTCGAGCATCGTCCAGCGGCCGCGTTTTCGCCTCTGGATCGGCCAAGTCATACAGACGGGACCCGAGACGGCCTGCTGTATAGAAACACCGTGCGATTCCGCAAAGACCGATCGCGTCCAGACGATCGGCGTCTTGTAGGATGCAGCCCTCGAGACTCGTCGGCGCGACCCCGGCAGAGAAGCTGTGACTCTCGATCGCGCTTGCAACGATGCTGATGCGGGACGGCCCCCACCCAAGTGCTTCGAGGCGAACACGCGCTTCCTTCGCCGCTAGTAGTGACGCCTTGCTGCGCAAAGGAGAATCCTTCGCCACCTGAACGCAGTCATGCAGTAGGACCGCCGCCGCCAGCGCTTCGAGGTCACCGCCCTCTTCCCGTTGGATCAACTTCGCGTTGCGCCAAACGCGCACGATGTGGGATAGATCGTGCGCCCCGTCTTCATCGTCCCCGGATACATCCAGGAGCTTCGTTGCAAGCTGATCGAAAGGACGGAACATTTGTAAGTTCATGCCCTAGTATCGAACCTCCCTGAAATGACCAATAGCGAATGCCGGATCAGCGAATCAGATGCGGCGCAACCAGGCTAACAAACTCCCGTGGCGTGATAATCTTTGTGTTTTTCCAGAACGCCGGAAAGTGTTTGCGGTTGCCGGTAATCAGAAAGTCGGCACGAGCCGCATCGGCGCACTCAACAAAGATGTTGTCGTCAGGGTCGCTTGTCACCGCAAGCCGGCGTGAGGGAGTAACCGCATAGCTGCGATTCTTGATGAGCTGAAGCAATCGAAGTCGCAAACCTTTCCGGATGGACAATTCAGGACGGGACAGTACCTCCGAGAATTCTTCGAGAATAGGCGGAGAAACGTACAAACGCGCAGGCTTTGTGATCGCCAGAAGGAATGTGGTTCGTTGAAGACCGTCGGGTTCCAGTGCTGCGGAGACCAGCACGTTCGTATCGATTACCAGGCGCAATGCAAGCATCAGCGCTTTTTCTTTTCCGATCTTACTGCCTTAATGACCTTATCGATCTGACGCGAAGTCAGAGCGTCAGTCTTGTTACGCTTAGCCTCAACCCCAATGATCTTGAGGACTTCGGGCTCAGGCGCTGCAAGTTTGACGTAATCGCGGATATTCAGGAGAACGGCGGTTGGCGTACCCCGCTTCTCGATTACCAGCGACCGCCGTTCGGACTCCATGCGGCGGAGAATCCGCCCCAAATTGGTGCGCAGGCTCAGAGCAGAGACTACGATCGCGCCGTCTTTCTTCGTCGTTGCAGTCGGCATAAACTCTCCATTTCATCTGATTGAACTCTACAGTTCGAATGAATGTCAATCCACCCCCCTCGGACCAACAAAAAGCCGGATGGCTTACTCCGCCATCCGGCTTTATAGGACGATAACTCAGTTAGCGTCAGAACGTGAGTGCCAGCGACATCTGTATCTGCCGCGGTGCGCCAATGGTATGGGTGACATAGCCAAGGCCGGCCGGGCAGTTGTAGAAGCTGTCGTTGGTCTGTTCGCCCTGGGAGTTGCATCCGGTGGGTAAAGCGGCGCCACCGACGGCCGGGAATTGGTCGAAATATTGGTTCTGAAAGACCTCATTGCCCGGGACGTCGAAGCTGGTGGTGTTGGTAAGGTTGTATACGTCGAAGGTGTATTTCAGGCTGTAGCGTTCGGTGATGCTGGTCATTTTGACGAGCGAAATATCCGCCCGCTTTTGCGCTGCCTGGCGGAAGATATTGCGCTGGCCAGTGGTGAAGCTGGTCTCAACGTTGTCGCCTGCGGGCACTGCCGAAGCCAGAGGGCTCGACGAGGTCACAAGCGGGACCGTGAAGCATTGCGGGTTGAGGGCGGGAAGATAATTGGTGCCAAAGGCCCCGGAGTGACCGGTCTCAGCCTTCTTCGGCGAGCAAGCAGCGTAGTTCAGCGGCACGATGGGATTGGTGATGCCGTCGTAGACGCTGTAGTAGAGGCTGCCGACGGCGCCGCTAAAGTCAACTACGCTGAAAGGTTGCCCGCTCTGCAGAATGGTTGCCCCCACCAACGACCATCCGTCGGCGGCGCGGCCCTTCCAAGTGTTCCCTTCGTAGAAATCGGGCAGCCGGTAGACGTAGTTGAAGTTGAATACATGGGTCCGGTCGAAGTCGGACGAGGCATAACCATCGCGCAGATTGAGCGGATTATTGCCGTTGTAGAAGAGGCCCAATGCGCTCTGCTCATCCAGTGCATGGGAGTAGGTGTAGGAGGCGCCCACCTGCAGTCCGTGGCTCATTCGCTTGTCGACATGGACCTGCAGGGCATTGTAAGCCGAAACGCCCGCCGCTTTATAAGTGATGGACTCGGCAGCGTAGCCAATGTAGGGAACGCGAAGGTCGATGTTGCCGCCTTCATAATTGAGCAGCGCGGTGGTGCCGTCTCCCAGTTGAAGGTAGCTGCCATCGGCATTCGTTGGCGTGTAACCGTAGGAGTAGTTCTGGGAGTGAACCTGGGCCGACGGCGAAGCGATGTTGGGCTGATTGAACGGGACGGGGATCACCTGATGGCGGCCCAGGTTGCCGACATACCCGAAATCGAAGGCCAAATCGTTGCGCGGCTGCCATTGGATATCGAGCGTGTAATTAAGCGAGTAAGGCAATTTGTTCTGCCGGTCATAGACGCCAAGGGAGACCGGCGCAGCCCCATCGATGATGGAGGTCGCGTTGGGAAGATACTTGGCGAAATCCGATGCCTTGGGGTTGGTAGGTGCGGGGCTCAGGACATTCGTGTACGGGTATTCCAAGGAGCCCGCGGTGCCACCGGCACACGTGGGTATGTACCCTTGATAGTAACTTGAGACCGGACAAGTTTGGGTAGTGACAAAGGGAACCTGCTGGTTGACGCCGAACGGTCCTCCTGTGACCAGCCCGATGGCATAGCCAGGCGAGAAGTAACTGAATAGTTCTCCGCGGTCGTAGTAAATGCCCATGCCGGTGCGGATAACAACCTTATTGTTAAACTTCGACGGCTCCCACGCCGCGCCGACACGGGGAGCGAAGCCCCACTGGCGACCCGTCAGCGTGGTTTTGCTAACGCCTGCGGTTCCATTCTTGTTATTACCGGCGATGATAAAGCCGCTCTGATCCGGCCCCAGCGTTCCGGCGGTCTCGCCGCCTGGCAGCGCTCCAGTGGCCGAGTCGTAGGTGTAAAGGGAGGGATCGAAGTTGAAGATGTTTCCGTACTTCTCCGTCAATCCGCCGTCCCAATCGTAGCGGAGGCCGGCGGTTAGCGTGAGGTTCGGCTTTATCTGGAACTTGTCTTGCAGGTAGAACCCAAGCTGATTGGCGCGATAATAGCGGTTGGCGTTGCCCTGCATGAATGTGGTCACGTTATAGTCGTCGTTCGGGGTGACCAATCCGTTCATGAACTGGCCAAGGTCCGCGCTGGCAACGCCGCTGCCGATGCCTGTGCGGCGATCCCGGATGTTGAGCTGGGTGAAGCTGTAGCTGCCACCGAAGCCAATGCTGTGTTTTCCTTTTATCCAGATGGCATTTCCGGAGGGCATAAGCCGGTTCTGGAAGACGCCAGTGAACGTTCCCTGGTCGCCCGCGCCGGGACCGATATTCAGCGTGTCGCCGATACCCGATACCTTACTGCTGCCAAGTACATGAATGATGGAAACCCCGGGGAAGTAACTTGACCCGAAGGTGTCAATCGACGCAGTTGGATAGCTTCCGCTGGGGATGTTCGTGGGCCCGAAGGCCTGGTCATTGGTGTTGTAGAGCTTCTCCCGTATGAAGCCAAGGGTCTGCTGGGTGCTTAGGTTGGATCCGACCAGATAGGTGTTATTGATGGAAAAGACCTGCGTCCCAGCGTCGAGCTTTTGCGTGAACCCGGGAACGTTGGAATAGGCGAAAGGTGCAACGGTGGGGTCGTGTTGATAGTAGTACTTGGCTGCCAGGGTGTCTTTGCTGGTGGCGTTGTAGTCGAGGTTGGCGACCGCCTGGTCGCCGATGAAGTAGGCCGTCCCGGGGATGAACGCATTGAAAGTATGAGTGGGGTCCAGGGTGACGTTTTGCGCATTGGGGATGAGCCACTTGCCTTGTTCGCCCTTAACCGCAGGCGCATTAAAAAGAGCAAGCGCGACGGGATCGATGGCGCCAGCCACCGATCCCGTGCCGAACGAGGTATTGGTGATGGCCGCCAGCGTCTGTGGGCTGCGATCGTCCGTCAGGCCGACTGGCACGTCCAGGAAGCCGTCGCCGATCTCAGCATCGCTGACGTGCAGGTGCTGATAGGCCAGGTAACCGAAGAGCTTGTCTTTGATGATGGGGCCGCCCACCGCTCCGCCCAGGGTGTAGCGGTGCAGCTGCGGATTCTTGTCGTTCGCAGGCACAGCCTGGTCCTGATTGAAGAAGAAGGGCGCGGCATTCAACCAGTTGGTGGCGCGGTGCAGATAGACCGTTCCGTGGTAGTCGTTGGTGCCAGAGGTGGTGCTCAGGTCGATGTGCGCGCCACTCGTCGCACCCTGTTGTGCGTCGTACATGGATGCGTTTACACGGACCTCCTGAATGGTTTCAGGGGCGGGAGAGGGAAGCGAATTGCCGATGGAGAGATACACCGAAGCGCTGGACTGAATGACGCCGCCGCCGCCCGTGTTGCCCACGCCAGTGCTTGGTCCCACGCGCTCGGACGCCACCTGGCTCGTGCTCTTGCCGTTGAACAAGTTGCTGGCGTCGACGCCGTTGAGCAGAAAGCTGTTGCTGGTGTCGCGCTCACCATTGGCCCAGATGGGAGCATTGCCCAGGCCGGAGTTGACGCCGGTTCCGCCAGGCAATTCAGCATTGACGCCGGGCGTGAAGATGGCCACTCCGGTAAAGCTGCCGGTGGGCAGCGGGATGGCTTCGATCTGCGCTCTATCCATGACATACCCGTTGGTGGTGTCGACGGCGTTGAGCAGCGGATTCACATCGACCTCAACCGAGTCGGCCACGGTGCCCACTTTCAGCTGCGCCTGCAGCTGGACGGTGCGGTCAGCCTGCACCAGGATGCCTGGGTAGCGCTCGGTGGAGAAGCCGTCCTTCGTAAACGTCACGGTGTATTTGCCGATCGGCAGATCGTTGAATGCGTAGCTGCCTTGCGCATTGCTCTGAGCGGTACGCTCCAGCTTGGTGTCTTCCGATATGGCCTTCACCTCGGCGCCGGGGACGGCGCTTCCAGAAGGGTCGACCACGGTTCCAGTAATTCCACCGAGGGTTTGTTGGGCCTTCATTGCCAGCGGCTGCAAGAGGACGACTGACAACATCATGACTGCTGTCGAAAAGAACCTTCTGGACTTCAAATACATGTGGCTGTGCCTCGCATGAGAGAGAAGCTGGGACTAGACTCTGAATTTTTTCTTTATGCGACTACGAGGTCGGTGTAACCAGAAAGGTCACGACAGGGTGACGGCCCAAAACTCAACCGGGGTGGATTTCGCGGGACTGCGTTGAGCATAGCTTAAAGTGGATTGTCCAGCCAAGCAAAATTGCATTGGTGGCGATGACCTGAAACCGGATACGGGATGCACAAGTGAAGATGCAGGGATAGATGCCGCGCGGAAACCCGATTTTAGAGGCATTCTGAGGCAAGTTCTTTAGGGAACTAGCGATACGTGGGCGAAGACAATACGCCATCCCTCTGGAAGGCGGGCCCAGGTTTGGCTCTGCCGCCCGTGTGTGACCCGGCCCTCGATCTCCCGCTCGAAGGCCAGCGTGATGCTGGCAAAGTCTCGTACCGAAAGTAACCAAATCGAGCCGTTTGATGGTTCGCTGAAGGTTGGCCGGAGACCGTCCTTTGCGAAAAGCTTCAATCTCGCTGATGCCGTAGAGGCTCTCGGTGGGACCGAAGCGCGCCACGTAGGGCGAGGCCCAGAACATGCTCATCAGCGTCTCTACGTCGTTCGAGACCAGGGCTTGCTCGTAGCGCGGATACAGCTCCTGTAGCTCGGCAACGGTGGCGGGGTCGTTGATTACCATAGCGGTCAAAACATCTTTCTCGCCGGCAGCACGCATTTGGGCATCGCCGCGCTCACCGTGATCATGGGTTCGTTGACCACTTGGCTAAGCCGCAGTTTCATAGCCACGCTGCATAGCAGGTAGGCGTGGATGGGGGCAAACGACCATCGGGCCACCAGCAGCTCGACCATGCGCAGGGTAGCGGAGCGTGCGGCCTGCAAGGCGTCCGCATCGGACTCCACCACGATCCATGCATCCGGAGGCGCGTCCGGGGAGCGCGACTCGGCCGACTCGACTAGGGGCCCGGCGAGTGGCTGCTGCTTGTGTAAGCGGAAGCGCAGAGTCACCTCTGCCGGGCACTCGATTCCGTTGATGCAGACTTCGCCATCGCCTTGGGCGGCGTGCGCATCTCCGGCGGAAAAAAGTGCGCCCGGGCTCAGCACCGGCAGGTAGAGAGTGGCTCCGGTACAAAGTTCGCGCACATCCATGTTGCCCCCGAAGCGCCCCGGGGGACGAGTTCGGAACTCGCCATCTTCGCCCGGGGCAATACCCATCACTCCGCAGAAAGGACGCAGCGGGACAATGGCCGGCCCCAGCGAAAGGGTTACCTGGGGGTCGAGCGCCCAATGAAAGAGATACGGCTCACTAAACTGCTCCTTCAAAAAACCAAGGCCGGCAATCACGCTCGACCAACCCCATCCGCGGTGCTCCACCTGCAGCACGTCAATCTGCAGCACATCGCCAGGCTCGGCGCCGTCGATGCGGATGGGGCCGGTCAAGGCATGAATCCTGCCTCGGTCGATGGCCAGAAAATCCTGCACGCTCGAGCCCGGTGTTACCTGGCCGCCGCTCGCGTCGAGGCAGCTCATATGCACCGTATCTCCAGACGCGATGGTGAGGCGTGGTTCCAGCGCGCGGTTCCAGCGCGAATGGGTGGGCTCAGCGGTTAACCGGTGTTCGGCCATGCGCTCCTTATACCGCCACGATCAACTGCAGTTCAACCAGCGCGTTGCGCGGAAGGGCGCTCACGCCGATGGCGGCGCGCACGTGACGTCCCTGCTCGCCGAACACCGCCACCAACAGATCGGAAGCGCCGTTGATGACCGCGGGCGAATCTGGAAAAGCTGCAACAGCGCTCACATAGCCGTTCACGCTGACTATTTCGCGAACCTTATCCAGCGAACCCAGCGTGTGCTTCAACACCGCAAGCTGGGTCAAGGCACAGGCGCGGGCTGCGGCGTAGCCCTCGGCAATGCTTCGATCGGCACCGGCGGTGCCGGTGATCACACCGTCCACTCCCGCGGAAATCACCCCCGCGAGATAGACCAGATTCCCGACCGTCTTAGCAGAAAGATAATTGCCTCCCGGCGCGGGTCCTTCCGGCAAGACAATTCCCAGCTCCTGCAATCGCCTTTCAGCACTCATGTGTTGGTAATCTATATCAAATTTTTGGTGCTCCAGCTGTCTCTTCCTTTTTTCCCATTTTCCTTGGAAAATGGGAACCCTTATCCTGAGGAGCCTATGAAAGCGTTTATTACCAGCGATACTCCTGTTTCCCAAGAGGTTCTGAACACGATTGCTCATCTTCCGACCAGGAGCCTGGCAGCAATTGTCGAAGATGGATTCTTCAAGAAACTGACCGACAGGGACTTCATGCGTATCGCAGTCCTGCTGGCGCTTAAAGGGTATGGAGAGGGCGGCTCTCCGATTGGAGGCGTGATCATTGACGATGAAACGCGCAAGATCGTGGGCAAGGGGCACAACACATTGGTCCAGGAAAACCACCCTTATAATCACGGTGAGACTTCCGCAGCGCGCGATGCCGGGCGTCTGGACTTCGGCAAGACGACCATGTTTACGACCCTGACTCCCTGTGAGATCTGCGCAACGCTCATCTACATGCGCCAGTTCAGAAGGGTGGTCGTCGGCGATGTCACCAATGCTTCCGGGACCGAACAGTTGATGCGTGATAAGGGCGTTCAGGTCGACATTCTTGAGGATCCGGAAGGCATTGCACTCTATGCCAAGTACCGGAAAGAAAAACCGGATCAGGATCTGGAAGATTGGAGAGGCGTTGCCGCCGTGCGCAAAGGTGAGACGCCCAATACTACGCCGGCGGTTTCCAAATAGACCAAGTCGCAATCGCAGTCACTTTTCCATTTGCTTGGAGAAAAATGCATTAGCATATGCCAATGAAAAGAGTCGTTGCCGTCCTGATCGTTGCCGGCACGCTGTTGCTTTCCGCGCAAACCGCTTCCCGCACTCCACTCTTGCACGCAACACGGCAAGCCCCGACAGACCTCGAGGTGGGTGGAGCGGTCTCAGGTGCAGGCGAATTCATCTCCTACCAGGATCTGCTCCAATTACCCCAGGTCAGCTTCATGGCCTCCAATGATTCGAACTTTCCCGCACCGGCGCGCCTGAGCGGCGTCCCTCTCGATCAGTTGCGTCGTTTGTTGGACGCCCGCGGGGATATGGTGGTGGCGATATGTAAAGACGGGTATCGCAGCAACTACCCGGCCACGTATCTCGTAGCCCACCATCCCGTTCTGGTGTTGACGGTGAACGGCAAATCACAGGAGAGCTGGCCCAAGGCGGAGAACGGCGGCGAACTGGGACCGTATGTGGTCGCGAACCCCGGCTTTACTCCATCCTTCAAAGTGCTTTCCCACAACGACGAAGCACAGATTCCTTTTCAGGTCGTGCGCCTCGACTTTCGCAACCAGAGCGAAGTCTTCGGCCCCATTACGCCGCACGGCAATTTCGCTCCCGGCTCGCCGGTCATGGACGGCTACCGGATCGCGCAACAGAATTGCTATCGCTGCCACAACATGGGCGCCGAGGGTGGCCACATGGCATCTCTCGCCTGGCCCGTGCTGGCCGCGATGGCCACGGGAAGTCCGGAATTTTTTGCCAAGTACGTACGCAATCCGCAGGCCCTGAACCCGCACAGTAGAATGGCCGCCAGCCCCCAGTATGATGACCAGACCATCGCTGCGCTGCGCGCCTATTTCGCCACCTTTGCACCAGGAGAACAAAAATGACGATTCGTGCCTCCAAGGCCCTGCTTCTCTTTGCACTTGGCTTCTATTACACGCTGGTGGTGTTTAACAATACCAACGATTACAACTCCAACCTGACCTTCGTACGCCATGTTCTGTTGATGGATACCACCTTTCCGGGAAACCACGGTATGTGGCGCTCCGTTCACTCGCCGATGGTTCCCTGGCTCTTTTTCGGGTCCATCGTCTGCTGGGAGATTGTGACCGGTCTGCTCCTGTATTTGGGAGGGGCCTTGCTGATCCGCAATCTACGATCGAGCGCGGCCACATTCAATGCCGCAAAGAAGCTGGGAGTTGTGGCCCTCACCCTCAGCTTGCTGATGTGGCTCACGGCCTTCTTGAGTGTAGGCAACGAGTGGTTTCTGATGTGGCAGTCGAAGGAGTGGAGCGGCGAATCCGGGGCCGATCACATGTTCGCGATTGCGGGCATCATCTTGCTCTATCTCGTCATGCCCGATGCGGAAGGCCAGGCGTAGTGGAGGCACCTGCGACTCGCGTCGCGAGAGCAATGACCCGGCTGCCTGCACCGGCAACGAACGTGGGGTGCCCCATTCAAGCCCTGTTTTTGGGCTTGAGTGGGACAGGCAGCACTCAATTCCTCAGTTTTTGGTTTGTCGTTAGGAGCGGACTCCGGAGGAAGCCGAGGGACCCGCGGTTCTCTCCACTAGCAACCAATGCCTCTCACCCCTCCATCTGCGACAACTTGGCCAGCGTCCCCGCAAGCACCTTGGCGCCATTCTCAATCTCCTGCGGTGCGGAATACTCGTCGGGACGGTGACTCACTCCCCCACGGCAAGGGATGAACACCATCCCAACCGGAGCGATGCGGGCCATGAACAGAGAGTCGTGGTAGGCGCGGCTGACCATCTTCCTGTAGGCCAGCCCGTTCTCAGCCGCAGCCTGCACCGCGGCATCGATGATCCGCGGCGAGCATGTGGCCGGAGCATCGGCGTTGATCGGTGTAACCTGCACCTGAACATTGCGCTTGGCCGCCACCCGCGCGCAGGCATGCTCGATTTCGCGCAGCACCTGGTTTCTGCGCTGCTCGTCGGTGTCGCGGATATCCGCTTCCATCTCTACCCTGCTGGGAATACTGTTCACCGCACCGGGATAGACATGACACTTGCCAACGGTGGCGCAAGTGTCCATTGAGCCGGTCGCAAGCGCGCGTTCTTCGATGGCGAGCACGATCTCCGCGGCAGCACAAAAGGCGTCCTTGCGGTCATGCATCAGTACCCCTCCGGCATGACCTCCCTCGCCCTCAACACGAATGCGTAAAGCCGCGGGCGCAGCAATGCTGGTGACCACACCCACCGCCAGACCTTCCTTTTCCAGCAGCGGACCCTGCTCGATGTGCAATTCGACAAAGGCCGCATAGTATCCGTCGTGCAGGCGCACCTCGTCGAGAGAGCCGTGGAAGCCGGCAGCCGCGCGCAGCTGGCCCAACGTATTGCCTTCGGGATCCCTCAGGCGCGCGTCCGCGGCGCTGTCCAGGCCGCCGCCCAACATCCGGCTGCCCAGGCATCCGAGGCCGAAGCGTGTGGGCTCCTCGGCGGTAAAGAGCAACAGCTCGATGGAGCGTTGCGGGTGGAATCCGCTCTTTCGCAAAGCGCGGATCGCCTCCAGGCCGCCCAGCACGCCCACCGTGCCGTCAAACTTTCCCGAGTGTGGAATGGCGTCGATATGCGAGCCGGTGCCGATCGCCCCGAGCTCCGGCCGCGCGCCCGTCCAGCGGGCAAACATATTGCCGACCGCGTCCTCGCGCACGGACAAGCCGGCATCGCGGCATTGAGCCTTGAGCCAGACGCGCGCCTCCTGGTCCGCCTCGGCAAAGACCAGGCGGGAGATGCCGGGCGGCGTGCCATCGGAAAACGAGGCCAGCATCTCGATATCAGAGAGCAATCGATCTCGATCTATTTGCACTTCCATATGGATTTACCTTCCGGGGAGCGGGTGGCGATTCCAATCTTTGTAAATCAAATATTTTGCCGGAGTCTTGCCCAGCGCGCCGAACCACTGCGGGCAGTAAGGCGCCATCCAGATAAAATCTCCCGTCTGCACCGGGTACCAGGAGTTCCCGAGCCGGTAGATACCGCCGCCCTGCAGCATCAGCAGCCCGTGCTCCATCACGTGGATCTCCACCTGGGCCAGTGCAGCGCCGGGCTGGTAGGTCATCGTGTTGACCGCGTAGTCGAGGCCCGGCTTGGTCGGCAGCAGCTGCTTTACCTGGAGCGCCTCGTCCCCACCCAGGGGTTGCGAGTCAACGGAATCCTCGCGGCCGAAAAGAGCGGGTGCGGGGGCCTCATCCAGCAACGATATAGCCGGCTTCTCAATCACCGCGGCACGGCTTCGCGTCGACGCCCTCACGGTGTGCGGCTGGTTGGCCGGCAAATGCGCAAACCCACCCGGAACAAGCTGCTGCGTCTTGCCGCCCACAACCACCGATACCGCGCCTTCCAGCAGATAGAGAAAGCGCTGACCATGCGCCGGCCCCAGCGAACCTCCGGGCTCGAACTCCGCCGTGTATTGGGTGAATGCGGCTCCGATGGCGGGCGCTGCATGCACAATGACGGTTACATAATCGAAACCGGGCAGGGGCATGCCCACAAAAGTATCCGGCGTTTGCAGCAGGTGCGTGGCTTGGCGATCGCTGCGGGTAAGTCCCAGGTTATACATGCGGAGTGCTTTGCTCCTTTACGGGTGGCGCGTAGCAGCTATCGAAGTTGCGCAAGAATGCCAGGCCCGCGGCCAGTGCATTTTCAACGTCCTCAGGGCGAACTGACTCGTCCGGATGATGGCTGATGCCGCCGGGACTGCGTAGAAAGATCATCGTGCTGGGAACCCGCTCCGCCAAAATCATGGCATCGTGGCCCGCCCCGCTCACCATGGACACCGGATCGATCCCTATGCCGCGGATCGCGTCCTGTCGCCAGCGCGCACAACCGGGCATCCATGTTCACAGCGGGTTGGTCCATCAGCATTTTACTCACCGTCGTGAGGCCGCGCCGTGTGGCGATCGACCGCGCCTCGGCGAGCAGGTGGTCCACCGCCTGGTGGCGGACGATATCTTCCCCGTGGCGCACATCGAGGCTGGCGCGCAGCTGCCCCGCAACTACATTCCCCGCTCCCGGATGGGTGCGCAGATCGCCGACGGTGGCCACCATGCCCGGCGTCCTCAGGGCCACGCGCTCCACCTCGCTGATCCACTCTGCCGCCCCAGCGACGGCGTCGTTGCGCAGCCGCATCGGCGTTGTGCCTGCATGACGGGCCCGGCCGGTAAAGGTGATCTCCGCGCGGCTCTGGCCGGCAATCGCCTGCACTACCCCGAGCGACTTATCTTCGCTTTCCAGCAGCACGCCCTGCTCGATGTGGAACTCAAGATAGGCCGCGACCTCATCGGACACCTGGCAGTCCTTTATCTTCATCGGATCTAATCCGAACGACTTCAGCGCCTGGGCAAGGGAGATTCCGTCGCCATCGCTGACCGCCAGCAGGGCAGCATCCAATCGCCCAACCAGCGCCCGGCTGCCGATAAAGGGAAGGCTGTAACGTACTCCCTCTTCTTCAGAGAATCCGACGAGTTCGATAGCAAAGGGCAACTTCTCCCCCTCCAGTGCCTCGATCAGGGCCAGCCCCATCATCACGCCTAGGACACCGTCGAACGCGCCGCTGTTAGGCACTGTATCGAGATGCGAACCGATCATCAGAGACGTGTTCGAGGAGCCAGGATACCGTCCGCGGAGATTCCCGGCTGCATCGGTAAGGACCTGCATGCCGGCAGCCTCCATCCAGCCCTGCACAACCTGCATGCACTCGCGCATCGCGGGGGAAAGAAAGGTGCGCTTGATCTGGCCCGGCTCTTCGCTAAATTGGGCGAGGTAGCGGCAGCGGGCAATGACCTTATCCGCCTGCGCTCGCATTTCAAATTGCATTCATACCCCTTGGAAATCCCTGTCCCAACCACAAAACCGTAGGCGTGGTAACCACTGTTAGATTAACTCGTCGACGCCAAACCTAGGCCGAAGGAGAGCGACGGGCGAAGCCCCCACGATCGCTTTGTTCCGTATCAGTCTCCGCTGAGCGAATCAGATAAAAGCATTCGAAAAGAACATTCGGCGGCTCTGTCCCAGCCGCAACCGACGGGTGCCCCACATCTCGCTCGTTTTTCGCGAGATGTGGGATCCACGACCCTCGCCTCTAACTTTCGAAGCTCGCTGATCTCTGGGTTGGGAGCAGTGGTATCCCACATCTCGCGAAAAACAGCGAGATGTGGGCACCCGTCGGTTCAGTTGCAGGAGAGGATCCCATCGATTACAGTTCTCTGCAGATACGGGCCACAATGTTGCCATACGGCTCATCCGTGGGCACGAAGATCTGGTTGGGGTTTGTCTGCCCAAAGCGGGAGAGATCCACCAGCAGACAATGCTTATTGGGCATAGCCAGCTCGATATCCAAAATCTCCGGCACGGTCTCAAGCGCAGCCTGGGCCATGGCGTAGAGGGTGTGTTGCACCGACTTGCTGTCGTGCTCGGCAAAGGCCTGGATCAGCGTCTCGCGCAGCTTGCTGCGTAACCCTTCAAAAGGCAAAACTGCGGACTGATACTTCCATTCCGCACGCATCGAGGTGCCGAAAAGCCTGTCCGCCGTCTCCGGCAACGTAGTAAGCGAGTCTTTCAGATATCCCTCGAAGCCGGAGTTGGCCGTCTTAAGCACCACTAGACCGTCCAGGCCAGAGGTGACAGAAACCCCACCCCCCTGGACATACGTAACTGCGGTGGTTTGGGTCTCGCTGCTGCCGCGAACAAAGGTTGAGGGATGCGGCTTGCCCTGGACCAACGCATGATCCCAGGCTGTGCTGGCAATGCTGATGGCGACGCGTTCCACCTGTGGGTTGCGAGCGAGAAAAAACTCAGCCAACTCCCGGGCAAAGTCCTCGATACACTCGGCCGCGCTCTCGCGGGCCCGCGAATACACCGTGTTCTTCATCGTGTCCGTGGGCAGGATCTCGCTGTTATCGCCCACCGTGAAGCAGCTTTCGAAGTCGCCCGAGAGCAGGACTTCAACTCTCCACTCCTTCACTGTATGCAACGGACCATCGCGCTGCACCTTCATCACGCGCACGCTCGATTTTCCGTAGGTATTCTCTGCCAGGGTAATCACCGGCTAGCTCCCCCTGTAGGTGGTATAGCCATTCGGACTCAGGAGTAACGGAACGTGCAAATGGGTGTCGTCCGGGCGCACCGTCACGATGATCTCAACCGTGACGTAAAGCCCCTTGACCCCTTGTGCCGCGTGATAGGTACCAGTCTCGAAGCGTACCCGGTATTGTCCCGGCCGCAAAGTTCCATCCTGGGGTAGAAGGTTGGCGCATCGGCCATCGCCGTCGGTCTCGTGCGCACCCAGTTTTTCCCACTCACCAGAGGGGCCGGCATATTCCAGATGCACCATCATCCCGGCAGCCGGGCGGCCGAGCGCAGTATCAAGTACATGGGTGGAGATGCGGCTCACGCAGCCCCCGGTCCAGCCAGCCACTTGCGCAGCCTTAGCTGCATGATCTGCTGTTGTTGCGCGGCCGATTCAAGCAACTCCTCCGCGGGATCATTGCTCAGGCGGCGTTCCAGTATCTGCAGCATTTCCGCCGGCTGTTTTCCGCTGGCGCATACGATAAAGATCCGCCCAAAACGCTCTTCGTACTCGCGATGACCCTGTTGCATCCGCAGTAGGATAGCAGCATCGGCTTCTTTCATCTGGCTCTGCTCTGAGCTGGACCACGCGGCAGAGGCTGCAGTGGTCTTATTCTGCGCGTGCTTTTCTCCAATCCGCGGATGGCTGCGGAATGCTTCCAGCCAATCCGCTTCGGGCAGACGTTGCCAGCAGCGGTCAGCGGCGGCGAAGAGACTCGGTTCGTCGGCAAATGGGCGCATCGCCGCTAACTGCGCAGCCCAGGCTCGAGAGCCGCAACAGGAGAGGACTTCTAGTGCCGCCTCATCGCGCGGCAGCGCGTGCCAACGCACCAATACCGGGTTCACTGGAAGAGGCCCTCGAGAAACTCCTGCAGCAGATTGCCCGCGACATGGAGCCGGTAACCTGCGCTGGAACGAATGTCATCGATGGGAGCAACTTCCGTTTCCAAGGCCTGCCGCACTTCGCCAACCAGGGTCGGACTCCACGCCTGGCCAAGCAGCACCTCTTCCGTCCGTCGCAGCCGCAGCGGCGTGACCGCCATACTGCCGATGGCCAGCCGCACGTCTTCGATTTTGTTGTCGGAGACTCTCCCCAGCCCAGCCACGCAGAGCTTGGCGATGGCTTGCGCGTTGCGCGTCCCGACTTTGCGGGAGTAGGCGTGGTAGGCGGCAAATCGCGGTTGCAGCGCAATGCCCGAGATGATCTCATCGGGCGCCAGCCTGGTCTGCTTGTAGCCGGTATGGAACTCGCCGTATGGAATGCGCCGCGGACCGCGCGCAGAAATCAAAAGCAGTTCGGCCTCGTACACCAGCAAGGCGGGAAGGGAATCGGCAGCGGGCGATGCGTTCACGATGTTGCCGCCGAGTGTGCCGCGGTTCTGGTTGGCAATGCTGCCGGTCCACGAAGCCGCGCGCGCGAGCAAGGGGAACTCCTGCGCAACCACGGGATGATTCCTCAGATCGCTGTAGGTGCAACCAGCGCCGATGATCAGCTCCTGCTCGGTGCGTTCGATGCTGCGCAACTCCGGCAGTCCCCACAGGCTAACCAGCTTGCGCGCTCCGAGCCTGCCCGCGCCGTACTGCACCATCACTTCGGTGCCGCCGGCGATCGGCAGCCACACCCCGGGCTCGCGCGCCAGCAGATCGAGCACCTGGGATAGTTTGCCGGGGGCGACCAGTTCGTACTCCGATGGCTGGGCTCTCATCCCTCTATGCCTGTCTGTGCCGCTTCCAACACCGCTTGAAAGATGCGCGTATAGCCGGTGCAGCGGCACAAGTTTCCGCCTAGCCCTTCCCGAACCTGTTCCAGCGTCGGTGAAGGATTACGGCGCAGAAGATGAACCGTCGCCATGACCATGCCCGGCGTACAGATGCCGCATTGCGCGCCTCCGCATTTGAGAAACGCCTTCTGTACCGGATGCAAGACGCCGTCAGAGGCAAGCCCCTCGATCGTGCACAAAGTAGCTCCCTGGGCTTGGAGCACAGGAACCAGGCAGCTATTCACCAGCGCACCGTTCATGAGCACGGAGCAGGAACCACATTCTCCCTCGCCGCAGCCCTCCTTGGCTCCGGTAAGCCCCAGCTCTGTGCGCAAGACGTCGAGTAGCCGCTCCATGGGATAAACCGAAACCGTATGCGCGGCGCCATTCACGGTAAAGGAAACTTCGCAGAGGCCGGCGCTCATTGGCTTCCCTCCGCCGCCAGCGCAGTCGCTAAAGATTCCGCCGGACGCTCAGGCTCCGCCGTCAGGCCGCGATAGATATCTTCCGGCAGCAACGGGATCGAGTTGAAGTTAACGCCGGTCGCGTGGACGATGGCATTCACGATCGCGGGTGCGGGCCCGTCCATGGGTAACTCGCCGATGCCTTTGGCTCCATAAGGTCCGTATTGATAAGGCACTTCCTCGAAGAAAACGCGAATGGGTGGGATATCTTCCGCCGTGGGCATGATGTAGTTGGTCATCTGGTTGTTGATCATGCGCCCGTCCTGCCACAGCACCTTCTCGTAGAGCGCATAGCCGATGCCCTGGGCGACCCCGCCTTCAATTTGGCCGGCGGCGAGTACCGGATGGAGCACCTTGCCAATCTCCTGCAAAGCAACAAAGTCATCGATGGTCACGCTGTATGTCGAAGTATCGACCGTGACCTCAGCCACGTAGACTGCCCAGCCATAGGCCCCATAGGCCTCGCCGCTATAGAGCTCATCATTCCAGAAAATATTCGGGGCCGCCTCATAGCGGCTGAAAGACTGCAACCCACCAAATTGTTTGCGGTAAGCCTGGCAAGCGGCGAGGAACTGTTCGCGGCCGGCGTCAGGCTCAAGCAATCCGCTGTCGATCAGCGTTTGCCGCATCTTCAAAGCCGCGGTCTGCACAATCTTGCCGATGATCATCGCCGTGCGCGAAGCCACCGTAGGCCCGCTATTGGGGCTGATGCTGGTATCGACCGGCGCCATGCTGATGTCGTCGTACTCCAACCCCAGCGTCTCCGCGGCAATCTGGCAAAGAATGGTGTTGGTTCCCTGGCCGAACTCGGTACTCGACACCAGCACGCGCAGGCCGCCTGCTGCCGGCGCTTCCAGGCCCACCAGCGCGTTGAGATGGCGTTCCCCGGAACCCGTAAAACCGGCGCCGTGGAGAAACGCTGCGATGCCGATGCCTTTCTTCTTGGTGCTGCCAGGGTTGTGCACGGCAAACTGCTCCACCTTGACGTGATAATCGGTGAGTTTGAGGGCGCGATCGAGCATCTGATCGAGGACGATCGGGTCATGGATCACTTGATTGGTCGCCGTCGTCATCCCCTGGTGCAACAAGTTGCGCCGGCGGAATTCATCGGGAGCCATGCCGATGGTCTTCGCCACATGGTCCATGTGCCGCTCCATGGCAAACAGGCTTTGCGGAGCGCCGAAGCCGCGGAAGGCGCCGTGCGGTGGCGTATTCGTGGCGTACGACTTGGCGTGGACACGAATGTTGGGCCAGTAGTAGGGGCCGCCTGCATGGATGGTGCCGCGCGACAACACCGTCGAGGATAAGGTAGCGTAGGCGCCCCCATCGGTGACGAATTCGATCTCGGCGGCGAGCAGCTTACCGTCTGCGCTGACGGCGGTGCGGTGCCGGGTGCGCGAGGGATGCCGCTTGGTGGTGGCCGCCATGTCTTCCATGCGGTCATAGATAATCTTCACCGGACGTTTTGATTTCATGGCCAGCAGTGAGGCATGGCCGGCGATCATCGAGGGATATTCTTCTTTGCCGCCAAAGGCTCCGCCGGTCTCGGCCTGTATCACGCGCACGCTTTCCGCGGGTAACCCGGTCAGCGCCACCAGGGCCTTGTGTACGTAAAACGGGCACTGCATCGAACCCCAGACGGTCAGTCCTCCCGTGTCGCCTGCCTGTGCGATCACGCCGTTGGGTTCGATGTACAGTTGCTCTTGCGCGCCGGTGCTGTATTCTCCTTCGACAATCCAGGCCGCGTCCTTCCATGCCTGGTCCACATCTCCCTTTTGCATCAGGTAGCTTTTGAAGATGTTGTCCTTGCCCCAGATGATCTGCTCGCGGCGCTCGCTTTCTTCAATGGTGTGAATCGAGGGTGAAGGCTTATAGCAGATCTTCACTGCCGCCACGGCCGCGGCCAGGGCGTGCCGGTCGGGGTGCGCCAGCAGCAGGATCGGCTCTTCCGGATGATTGACCACTCCATCCGCCAGGCAGGGCTGGTCGTCCATGATGAGCGAAACCACATTGCGGCCGGGAATATCTTTGGCGGTGACGATGGTGAACTCGTGCCAGGCGATGCCCTCGCCGAACCTGATCTCTTCGATCGCGCCGCGGGCGATCGTGCTCCGCACCGTTGCGCCAAAGATCATGCCCGGCAGCGAGAGATCGTCGATATAGCGAGCCTGGCCGGTTAGCTTGGGGACGCCCTCTTTGCGGGGAACAGAGACGCCCACGACGCGAGTTTGCAAATAGGACCTCCTCTCCCTCTTTCAGCCTAAACCTTCAATTCTTAACCTGCGATCATGCCTGCGCAAGTTTTTCCCGGGGTCGCTGCTCCCTGCCGATGGGGGAATCGGGGAATGAGCCGTCCTTAAATACGGCGGCGCCCCGGACGAACGTCGCTTTCACCCTGCCCTGTAACTGCTCCCCAAGGTAAGGGGACACAGGGTGCCGGCAATGCAGGTCTGCCGTGCTCAAGACGAAGTCGGCATCAGCATCGAAGACCACCAGGTCCGCGTCGTAACCCGTGGCAATCCCTCCTTTGCGTCCCTCGAGTCCCGCAAGCTTCGCCGGCTGCGCGGACATCCAGCGCGCCAGGTCCTGGATGGGGAGATCGCGTTTCCGCATCTCCGTCCAAATGACGGAGATGGCCACACTGAGGCTGGCAATCCCTCCCCACGCGCTGCGGAAGTCTCCTTCCTTCATGTGCGGCGGGCAAGGGGAGTGATCGGTCGCGATCAAATCGATGATGCCATCGCGAAGCCCTTGCCATAGCGCTTCACGATTAGCTCGCGAGCGGATGGGCGGCGCGCACTTGAAGAGCGTGCCGCAGGCGGGAATCTCTTCGGCGACAAAATGCAGGTAGTGAGGGCAGGTCTCCACCGTAACCGGGAGGCCCTCGGCGCGAGCCCGGCGCAGATCTTCAAGCGCCAGTGCGGTGGCTAAGTGCACAATGTGCAGGCGAAACCGGTACTTGCGGCAAAGCCCGATGAGCAGACGGATCGCGGCCAACTCCGACTCATCAGGACGCGAGCGCAGCCAGGTCGCGTACTGCCGCCAGTCATCCTTATCTCCGCCTTGATAGAGATACTCGGCCAACTCTGCGTGGACCAGCAGAGGCAAGCCGCTACGGGCGAGCGCAGGCGACGCGGCCTCGAGTTCCTGCGGCTCGATCAAGGCCAGACCTTCAATGCCGGGATCGACCAGGAAGCATTTAAACCCGGCCACGCCTGCTGCCGCCAAGGGAGCAATGTGTTCCTGGTTTTGGCCGGTCAACCCACCCCAGGGCACCCAGTCCACGCGGCATTGCCCGGCGGCTGCATCCCGCTTGGCTTCAAGTGCGGCCACCGTGGTGGTCTCGGGCAGGCAATTCAGCGGCATATCGACCAGGGTGGTGTAGCCCCCGGCGGCGGCGGCGCGAGTGGCGGTGGCAAAGCCTTCCCATTCCGTCCGTCCCGGTTCGTTCACGTGCACATGTGAATCCACCAGGCCGGGCAGCAGCACCAGGTCGCCGAATGAATGTACCAGGGCTGCGTGCGGCACGTCTCCGGGCTTGCGCACTGCCAGAATGCGTCCCTGCTCTACGATCACTGCTGCCGGCCGCACTCCCTCGGGCGTCACCACGCGGCTGGAGACAAAGGCCTGTGTCATACTTCGAATATTCGGGCTGCCCTTTGGAGAGTGCAAGCGAAATCGCCGACGAGGGATGAACATGCAGAGCTGAGAATGACTTCATGCAACTGGCCATCCGGCTGGCCACGGAAAACGTGCGCAGCGGAGCGGGCGGGCCTTTCGGAGCGGTCATCGTGAAGGACGGAGAAGTCGTCGCCACCGGCGTCAACCGCGTGACTTCATCCAATGACCCAACCGCGCACGCCGAGGTGAACGCAATTCGCGCGGCATGCAAAGCACTGGGGACCTTTCAGTTACCCGGTTGCGTGCTCTACACCAGTTGTGAGCCCTGTCCTATGTGCCTGGGCGCGATCTACTGGGTCCGGCTGGACTCGGTGGTCTACGGCAATACCTGTCATGACGCGGCTGCAGTCGGATTCGACGACCACTTTATCTATGAGGAACTTAGCGTGCCGCCCGGTAAACGCAAGTTACCCATGCTGCGCTTGTTGCCGGAACTCGCGATCGAGAACTTTCGCGCCTGGCAGGAACACCAGTCGAAAATCGCCTACTAGGCGGCGATTTCTTTTCTGTTGGTCCCTGAGCCGACTTCCGTCTATGCTCCCGTATGAGCACTCGATTGCTGACCCTCCTGGTTTGCATCTTGTCCGCCGCCAGCGCATGGGCGGCTGTTCCGGCGCCGATTCCCGTCAAGGTAGTGGTCATCGCGCTCTTTGAGCCCGGAGCCGATCAGGGCGACACGCCGGGCGAGTACCAATACTGGGTCGAACGCGAACACCTCGACCGCGTCTTTGCTTTTCCCCAGGGCTTTCACGACCTGCGCATGAACGATCAAGGTGTCATGGGAGTGCTCGCCGGCGTCGGCACGGCGAGAGCAGCCGCCTCCATCATGGCCCTGGGCCTTGATCCTCGCTTCGATTTCAGCAAGGCCTATTGGCTGGTCGCCGGTATTTCCGGGGCCGATCCCGAAGATGCTTCCTTGGGCTCCGCCGTCTGGGCAGAGTGGGTGGTGGACGGCGATCTGGCCTACGAGATCGACGCCCGGGAGATTCCGCCGCAATGGACCACCGGTTATGTGCCACTGAACAAGACGAAGCCCTACGAGCAGCCGCGTAACGAGGAACACTTCGCCATGTTTCATCTCAACCCGGATCTGATGGAGTGGGCTTACCAGCAAACGAAAGCGGTCAAGCTCGACGATTCGCCTCAGTTGGAAGCAGCGCGCGCCCACTTTGCAGGGGCGAATGCCCGCCGTCCGCCATTCGTGCTTAAGGGCGATACGCTTTCCTCCTCCACCTTCTGGCACGGAAAACTGCTCGATCAATGGGCGAATCAATGGGTCGCCTACCATACCGATGGCAAGGGCAATTTTGTTACTTCCGCCATGGAAGACACCGGCGTTTTGCAATCGCTGACCTTTCTTCATCACGCCGGGCGGGTTGATCTGGATCGGGTGATGGTGCTGCGCACCGTAAGCAACTTCGATCAGCCGCCGACCGGATTAACGGCTGCCGAAAGCCTGGCTGCCAGCTCCGGGCACCGCTACAGCGCTTACCTGCCGGCGCTCGAGGCCGCATATCGCGTTGGGAATGTCGTCGTCTCAGAGATTGTTACGAATTGGGACCGCTACCAGGATCGCATACCGGGCTCGCAGCTAAAGGAGAAACCATGAGCACGACGGTGCCGGGACACCGCATGCGAACGCTGAGTTATTTCGAGCGAACCTTTCATATCCAGGAACGCGGATCCACCTGGCGCACGGAGATTCTCGCCGGGGCAACTACGTTTCTTACCATGGCGTACATCGTGTTTGTGAACCCGGGCATACTGAGCGAGGCCGGCATGCCAGTGCCCGCGGTTGCCGCCGCCACCTGCCTGTCGGCGGCCATCGGCTGCATCCTGATGGGCCTTATTGCCAATTACCCCATCGCCCTGGCGCCGGGTATGGGCCTGAACGCGTACTTTGCCTTTACCGTCGTCAAGGGCATGGGTGTTCCCTGGCGAACCGCACTGGGCTGTGTGTTCATCTCCGGCTGCGTTTTTCTGTTGTTGACGGCGGCTGGGATTCGCCAGTTGATCGTGAATGCCATCCCCCGGGAACTGTTTGCATCGGTGGCTGCGGGGGTGGGGCTGTTCGTTGCCTTTGTTGGCCTGCGCGATGCCGGCATCATTGTGCCTAACGCCGCGACTGTTGTGGGCATGGGCAATCTGCGCGCGCCGCAGACCGCCCTGGCGTGCGTCTGCCTGCTCACCATTGCCGTGCTGCAAGCGTGGCGGGTGCGCACCGCAATGCTGCTGGGCATTCTGGGCACCACGGCTGCGGGCTTCGCGCTGGGTATCGTCAAGTGGCACCCCGTCCACTACCGCATGCAGGACCTCACCGCAACCGCATTTCAGCTCGACATTCGTGGGGCGCTGCACTTAGGAGGAAGCTTCGGGGCCGGGCTACTGGAGGTTATTTTCGTATTTCTCTTCGTCGACCTCTTCGATAACGTGGGCACGCTGGTGGCGGTTACCAAGAAGGCAGGATTAGTGAACGCGGACGGCGAGATTCCGCGCTTGAACCGGATTCTCTTTGCCGACGCCACGGCGACGCTGGCTGGTTCCATGGCAGGTACCAGTACCGTGGTTAGCTACATCGAGAGCGCGGCCGGTGTCGCAGTCGGCGGCAGGACTGGCGTCGCTTCGATCGTCACTGGCCTGCTATTCCTGTTAGCTCTGTTTGTGGCGCCCTTGGTTGCCAGCATACCGATCGCGGCCACCGCGCCGGCGTTGATCCTGGTGGGCTCCTTGATGATCTCGGCCGTCACCGAGATCGAATGGGCCGACCCGATGGTGGCGGTGCCCGCATTTCTCACCCTGATCACCATCCCGCTGACCTTTTCGATCGCCAATGGCTTGGCCTTCGGCATCACATCCTTCGCGATACTGCGCCTGTTGCGTGGACAAGCCACCCGCCAGGACTGGATGCTCTTCATCCTGGCGGCTCTCTTCATCCTCCGCTTCATCTATATGGCAAAAAACTAAACGGGGAAGCGTAGATACTGCCGCGAACGAGCACAGGAAACGGCGCTGCTCGTCCTTAAACTCTCCTCCGGCAACAAATCGATGGGTGCCCTACATCTCGCTCGTTTTTCGCGAGATGTGGGGCACCCATCGATTTGTTGCCGGAGAAAGAAGTTAGTGGATGGTCTTCATCTTGCGCGACATGTAATCCATCAGCAGATATTCGCCCAGCGTATCCGGCGTGGTGAAGTACGCCTTCCCGCGGCACATCTTGGTCATCTTCTGCACGAACTGCACCAAACCAAGATCCGAGGCCAGCATAAACGTATTGATCATGATGTTAGAGCGCTTGCACCGGGCGACTTCCTCCAGCGTCTCACTCACCACCAGGGGATCCAGCCCGAAGGCATTCTTGTAAATCCGCCCATCCGGCAACGTAAGCGCGGAAGGCTTGCCATCGGTGATCATCACAATCTGCTTCATGTCTTTGCGCTGCCGCTCCAGGATCCGCTGCGCCACGCGCAGCCCCTCGCGTGTATTGGTGTAGTGCGGTCCAACCTTGACCCGCGCGATCTGGGAGATCGGCACTTCCTCTGCTGAATCATGAAACAGTACCAGCGAAAGCGAGTCGCCAGGGTACTGCGTGCGAATCAAATGCGAGAGCGCCATCGCCACCTTCTTGGCCGGCGTGAAGCGGTCCTCACCATACAGGATCATGGAGTGAGAACAATCCAGCATCACCACCGTGGCGCAGGAACTCTGATACTCGCACTGGTGCACGTGCAGATCGGAGTACTCCAGGTTGAGAGGCATGGAGATGCCTTCCCGCGCGATCGCTGCGCTCAGGGTAGTGGTCGTATCCAGGTTGAGCACATCGCCGAATTCATACATCTTGGAGGCGCCGCTGGCTTCAATACCGGTGGCAAAATGCCTGGTATCGTGGCGTCCAAAACTTGATTTGCCCAGCGAGCCCAGCAGATCGCGCAAGGTCTTGAAGCCCAGAAAGTCCAGGCTCTTGTCGGTCACCTCGAAGCGCACTTGACCCTCGGCCATGCCGGCCTGGCCGCCGGCCGATCGCGGATTTGGATCCTGCCGTCCCTGGGTGGAGATGTAGTTCTCCTGCTCCATGCGCTGCATGATTTTGTCGATAAGCTGGTCAAGCTGGCCGTTCTCCACCATCTCGTCGATGCGCTGCTGCATCTCGCCATCGAAAAGATCGCCCGCTTCCAGAGCCTGCCGCAAGGCCTCGCGCAGGTTGTCCATCGTGTGCTCGCCGTCGAGCTCGGCGAATCGCGACCACGGATCCTGAAAGCCGGAATCCAGGAGATATTCCGACAGCGCCTTGAGCAGGTCTTCCATGCTCATCTCCGAGGCTGGGTCGCCGGTGTATTTGGTGTAGCGAATTCGTTTCATCCACAGATCCTCGGAGAATGTACGGCGCTCTAATTAAAGCCGCGACGGGTTCGCCGCTGCTCCTGGAAGTCGTCGTAATCGCGATCCTGCTCCACCCGCTCCTGCTTGCGCGTGGCCTTCTCCTGGGCGCTGAAGCCGCGTTCTTCACTGCGGCTCAGGCGTTTGTGAGCGTACATGCCCTCAAGCAGAAATTCCGCCCCAGCTACCGCAATCTCGGGCGCGTCGGAGACCTTGACGGAGAGCGGCGACAGTTGCGTAAACAGGCCCTGAATCTGCTTCAGCTCTTCCAGAATGGCCTGCGACGGCTGATCGTCGTCGATGCGCACCGCGCCTCCCAGGTTGAACCACTGCTCGATCTGCTGCGTGTTGGTGCCGGAGAAATACTTGTCGAAAATCTTGCCGATTGCAGCCCGAATCAGATCCCGCACCACCACATCGGCGCCGCGCATCTCGCCCTCGTACTCCAGTTCAAGCTTGCCCGTGATGCCCGGCATGGCGGCATAAATATCGCTCATGCGCGGCACCACCAGCTTTTCCCCATGCATGAGCGCGCGCCGCTCGGCATTCGAAACCACCAGCTCCATGGTCGAGATGGGCAGACGTTGGCTGACGCCGCTGCGCTTATCCACCTTCTTGTCTTCGCGGGCGGAGAAGGCCACCTGCTCGATCACCTCGCGCATGTACTGCGGAATAGTGATCTTGGTCGAGCCCCGCTCGCTCCAGGCTTCCTGGGCCGTAATGGCCATGCCTTCTTCGATGGTCTCGGGATAGTGGGTGCGGATCTCTGACCCAATCCGGTCCTTCAGCGGAGTGACGATTTTGCCCCGTGCGGTGTAGTCCTCGGGGTTTGCGCTGAAGGTAAGAACGATGTCCAGTTCCAAGCGGACGGGATATCCCTTAATCTGCACATCGCCTTCCTGCATGATGTTGAAGAGCGCCACCTGGATCTTCCCCGCAAGATCGGGAAGTTCGTTGATGGCAAAGATTCCCGCGATTAGCCCGAGGCAGTAGGCCGTAGTGCATGGTCAGCTCATTGGACAAATCCTGTCCGCCGCGCGCCGCTTTGATGGGATCAAGATCACCTACCAGGTCAGCCACCGTCACATCGGGTGTGGCCAGCTTCTCGACATACCGGTCCTTGCGCGGCAGCCATGCGATCGGCGTGGCCGCGCCCTCCGAAGCGACCAGATCGCGGCATCGCTTGCACAAGGGGTGATAGGGGTTGTCACGGATCTCGCAGCCCGCGATATAGGGCATTTGCTCGTCCAGCAGTTCGGCCAGCCCGCGCAATATCCGGCTCTTGGCCTGCCCGCGCAGTCCCAGCAGAATGAAGTTCTGCTTCGACAAAACCGCGTTCACAATTTGCGGCACAACGGTATCTTCATAGCCGACAATGCCGGGGAAGATCGGCTGCCGGCTCTTCAACCGGGCAATCAGGTTCTCGCGCAACTCGTCTTTCACGCTGCGCTTCTTCAAGCGCGCTTCGTAGAATTCCTTGCTGCTCTCTAGCTCACCCAGAGTCTGGGGAAGACGGCTCGACGAGGACATAATTTTGCTCCTTAGAGCGAGTTTCCTGTTGCGATACCAGCGTGAGTGCGAGAACACTTCTCCCAACCGGACTCAGGCCCCTATTGTCACCTTACACCATGGGGAGACTCGGTATTAAAGCAGCTACATGACATGCCCGTTACGGCCGGCCGTTGCGCTTGCCTGCACGCCCCGGCGCAATTTTGGCAGCATTGCGGTGTAGAAGGCGATTAACCGTTCCGTGCGCTCGCCATCGGATCGCATCGCCAACAACTCGATGCGGAAGGCAAGGTCGGTGGGCGACGCCCACGCCAGCCGAAAAGCAACCGGTTCATCCAGATCGAAAGCCCGGTGCGACTTTTCACCGCCCATCAACTCCAGTACTTCAAAATGCAGTGCCGTGCACTCCTCTCGCATGGCGCGGGTAGCGGGCACGCCCTCGTCCCCAAAGAAATCCACCTCGGCCTGCAGAAAGCTGCGTGAGTTATCCAGGTTCTCAATCTCAAAACGCTTCGCTCCCTGGCACAGGATGTCCATCCGTCCGTCGGGATACTTCTGTAGAACGCGAACGATCTCGGCAGTGCAGCCAACCACGGCCAGGCCTTCACGCTGGGCACAGACCACTCCGAAAGCGATCTTCTCTGCCAGGCAAACGCCGATCATCTCTTTATAGCGGTCTTCAAAAATGTGAAGCGGTAGTGCTGCTTCGGGAAACAGCACTACTTCGAGCGGAAACAAAGGTATCTTCATTCTGCTGCTATTATGCTCGTCTTTCTCGTCCTGCGGCCCGTTGTCAAGAGCCTGGTTTTGATGCCCTGCGATTGAACTTTAGTTACTTTAATCGGGTGCGCGGCCTCTTTTATTTCCACCAGGAATGATCGTTCAGGAGCCGAACATTGTGACCACAAATTCTTCACTCCAGCTCTTCGAGCAATGCCTGCATTTCACCCAGTGCATGCGCATTCCCGGTCCGGTGTGCACTGGCAATGCCCTGAGCGAGCCGCGCCTTGGCCTCATCTGTACGCCCTGCCTTCACCAGCGTCTGCGCCGCCATGAAGTACCCGGCGGTGTAATCCGGATGGGTGGAGAGCAGCCGCTCGAACTCCGCCAGCGAGGCATCCGTCTTCCCCTGGTTGGCATACTCCATCGCTAACCCGTAGCGGGCAAAGGCATCTCCTGGGTTCTGCGTCAGTATCTCGGTAAGCATTGCTATCTTGTCCATAGGTTTCTTTCTACTCTACAAGCCTTTTCGCGACTGCCGCGCCTGGCTGGGGATTTGCATTCATGGACGCAATTGTCGAGACTTAGGTTTAGACCATCGCACTCAGCTATTCGTTTTATGAGGCACAACCCTATGGCCGATCCTCCACTTCCGCCCCGCAAGATTGCGGACTCATGGTCCGAGATGACCGAACTGGTCCTGCCCAACGACACCAACACGCTGGGCAACCTGCTGGGCGGCCGGCTCATGCACTACATCGACCTGGTGGCTGCGATAGCCGCCTACCGTCACGCCCGGGCGCATGTGGTCACCGCATCGATGGACCATATCGACTTTATTGCGCCTGTGCATGTCGGGGATCTGTTGATTCTGAAATCCTCCCTCAATCGCGCTTTCCGCACCTCCATGGAAGTGGGCGTCAAGGTGTGGGTGGAGCACACCATTGACGGTACCTTGCGTCATGTCGCGTCGGCATACCTTACCTTTGTCGCGGTCAACCCCCAAGGAGGCCGGGTGCGGGTGCCGCCGTTGGAACCCGAGACGGAAGAGGACAAACGCCGCTACCATGATGCAGGGCGGCGGCGCGAACAAGGCGAACTCGAGCGCGAGCGCAAGCAGAGCGCGCGCTCAGACACTCTGGCTGCTGCCGGTCACAAGCACACAGGTTCTTAAAGAGGTTCTATATGGCACACATGCAAACGCCGCCAGGGCCGCAAACCCTCCCGGGAGTATCGAACATCATCGCCGTCGGTTCAGGCAAAGGTGGAGTGGGCAAGACCACGCTCGCAGTGAACATGGCTACCGCACTGGTCAAGCTAGGCTTTCGCGTTGGCCTCATCGACGCTGACATCTACGGGCCCAATGTGCCTCTCATGATGGGCATCGGCCAGCAACCGCGCGTGCTCGAGAACAATCAGATCGAGCCCTTGGTCGCCCATGGCGTCAAACTTATCTCGGTGGGCTTCATCTCCCCCGGCGATAAGCCACTGGTGATGCGCGGCCCCATGTTGCACCAGATCATTCGCCAGTTCCTGCAGCAAGTGCAATGGGGCGAACTCGATTTTCTTCTCGTCGATCTTCCCCCGGGCACCGGGGATGTTGTGATCTCTCTGGTGCAGACCGTTCCGCTAACCGGGGCGGTCATTATTTCCACCCCGTCGGATGTTTCGCTCCAGGATGCCCGCAAGGCGCTCGAGATGTTCCATCAGGTCAATGTCGAAGTGCTGGGCCTGGTAGAAAACATGAGCCAGTTCACCTGCCCCCACTGCAACCAGGTGATCGACATCTTTTCCCGCGGCGGCGCGGAGCGCCTGGCTAAGCAAGCCAACCTGGCATTCCTGGGCTCCATCGAATTGGACTCGGAGATACGCCACGGAGGTGACCATGGCTTGCCCATTGTTCTGGCCGGAGAAGGGAACGCGCACGCCCGGCAATTCTTCGAGGTAGCGCGCAAGGTTGCAGAGCGCGCGCTCGCAGTGTCGGCGAAAGACGAGAACATCCTGGAAATAACTTAGTCCCCTGGGCTGAAGAGTACGGGCTTCGGCCCGTACGTAAACCAAGCAGAATTATCGGCCTTTACAAGCTACGAAAACTCACCGGACGAGCGCACGGCTTCACAGGCTGCGGAAAAACTCATGTTTTGTGTCAGGGCACGACTTTAGTCGGGCCGTAAACGATTGAGAATATGACGGGCTTTAGCCCCTGAGGTATTGCTTTCCTGTTCGGTGCGGACTTTTTCCGCAGCCTGTTCAGCCGTGCCGCTCTCACCATGAGATCGGAGAGGGCTTCAAAGTCTGCGTGAGAACTGCCGATCCGAGGAGTGAGTCCCGAAGGGACGGCTGAGAGTAGCCCAGGACGTCAGTCCTGGGTTTACATTCCCACCGAGACCAGTCCCGAAGAGCCCGCCCTGAGCTTGTCGAAGGGGACGGCTGAGAATGCCCCAGGACGTTAGTCCTGGGCGACCCTGGACAGCACGCGAATGCTGTTGGCAATCATCCAAAACCAACCCGATTCTCTTTGAGAGCCACGAGCTTCCCTACCATTAACCGCGTGTTCTACATCTACGGGCTAAAGCCCGCACCCTTCAGCCGCGCTCAACGAACGCGCACCCCAGCAATCGTTGCGATCTTGACAGTAGAACACTCAAGCTTCTAGAATCGGTGTTGGCAAGTCTGCGCTTTGGTTGATTTAAACCAGTGTGGAATGAGCGCATTAGGGCAGGTGGACAATGTCTTCCGACCTTCGGATCAGCCCTCGCGACCGGCTGGTCCTGAACGCGATCATCGAACTTTATATTGCGACCGGGGAGCCTGTCGCCTCCCAAACCGTAGCGCGCCAATTAGACAATAAGGATGGAATGAGCGCGGCGACGATTCGCAACGTAATGGCATCGTTGGGTGAGGCGGGCTTGTTGGAGCAGCCTCATACCTCGGCTGGTCGCTGCCCGACGGCGCGGGCATTTCGCTTATACGTCGAGCAGCTTCACGGGGGCACGAGAATTTTCCCTAGCGTACTCACCCAGGAGCGAAGGGATCAAATTGAAGATAGCTTTGCCGGCGTGAGCAGCCCCCAGCAATTTTTGGAGAGAACATCGCACGTGCTGTCATTGATTTCGAGCGGCGTCGGCGTGGCCATGGCCGCGCAAACGGAGATTTACTGGTTGGACCATATTCATTTTTCGAGAATCTCGACCGGTCGTGTGCTCGCGGTGGTGGTGACCAAGTCCGGAATGGTTCTCGATCGCATTCTTACCCTGGATCGTGACCTTTCGCTCGGCGAGCTGGAGGGCGCGGCCGCATTTCTGAACCAGAACTTCCGCGGCTGGTCGATCGAACGCATCCGCGCGGAGCTCGCTCGGCGCTTGGAGCAGGAACGTAGCCAATATGACCAGCTCATGCGTTCGCTCGATGAGCTTTGCCGGAAAGGTGCCCTGGAACAGGAAAGCGCGGGGCAATCCATCTTTATTGTGGGAGTTGCCAACCTGGTTGCGGGCGAGGCTGACGCCGAGCAGTTGCGCCAATTGCTGAATGCGCTGGAGACCAAGCAGCGCCTGATCGAGTTGCTGGACGCGTACGTGGATGCCCGGCAGCAGTCCGTGCGTGTGGTGGTGGGCCTGGAGGAAACCATTCCGGAGATGCGAAACCTGGTTCTTATCGGCGCGCCGGCGCGGTTGGGCACGCAGAGCCTGGGAACGGTGGCGGTGATTGGTTCTACCCGGATTGCTTATCAGGAGACGATCAACGCAGTGTCTTTTATCGCGCAGCTCTCAGATCGGATATTGCCGACGCAATAGCGCACTTCTTTTTTTGGTGTAGAGTCCCGCGCGGAGCGCTCTGCATCGTTAATCACGATTCTGCATCAAGTAGGCGAAAGGTTTTTCACCCAATCCACTATGGCAACACGCAAAGTCACTGATCCCGCCAACGAAGCGCAACAGAACAACGATCCGATTGCAGATTCCGTGGAGGCGGCTACCGCGGAAGTTGAGACCAACGGCACAGACGCCGTCGCAGCGCATCTGCAGGGCGAGGTCGATCGCCTTAAGGGCGAACGCGACCAGGCAATCGACCGCTTGGCGCGCCTGCAAGCTGAATTTGAAAACGCGCGCAAGCGGGAAGCGCGGGAACGCGCAGACTTCCGCGACTTTGCTATCTCTGGTGCGGTCGAGCAATTCCTGCCGGTGCTGGATAATTTTCAGCTAGCGCTCGGTTCCGCCGGCTCACTGGAACAGCTGCGTGCCGGCATCGAGCTCATTGTGAAGCAAATGGAAGATGTTCTACGCACGCTCAACGTGCAGCCTGTGGAGTCCGTCGGCACCCGATTCGATCCCCGTGTGCACGAGGCACTGGAAAGTGTCGATCGCGCAGACTTACCCGACCACCAGGTCCTGGAGGAGGTTCGCCGGGGATACCGCATCCGCGACCGGCTGCTCCGTCCAGCCCTCGTTCGTATCGTCAATAATCCGCAACAGAAAGAAGCATGAGTAGCGCATCCAACGTGACCAAAGTCGAATACTACGAATTTCTGGGCGTCTCCCGCGACTGCAACGATCAGGAGCTCAAGACTGCCTACCGCCGTCTGGCCATGCAGTATCATCCCGACCGTAACCCGTCTCCGGAAGCGGAAGATAAATTCAAGACCGCCAGCGAAGCGTACCAGGTGCTATCCGACCCGCAAAAGCGCGCTGCTTACGATCGCTACGGGCATGCGGGCGTGGGCGGCGCGGGTTCATCGGGCTTCGAGGGATTTGCCAATGCCGATGTGGGCGATATCTTCGGAGACTTCTTCGGCGAGATGTTCAATATGGGCGGCGGGCGTCGCAATGGACGCGGGCAGCGTGGCCGCGACATTCGCTACGATCTCTCGCTCGAGTTCGAAGAGGCGGTCTTCGGCAAGCAGGTAGAGATCCAATTTCGCCGCGCCGAGATCTGCGCTGATTGCCGGGGAACCGGCGCGCCCGCCGGGCGCGGTCCTGAAACCTGCAAACAATGCGCCGGCCGTGGGCAAGTACGTTACCAGCAGGGCTTCTTCTCCATCGCCCGCACCTGCCCAATTTGTAACGGCACCGGACAAGTGATCACCGATCCCTGTCTCCAGTGCAACGGTGCAGGGCTAACGGATCGGCGCCACACGATCAGCGTCAGCGTTCCTGCTGGAGTGGAAGATGGAACCCGCATTCGCTACCAGGGCGAAGGCGATGCAGGGCGCGCCGGCGGCGGTAAGGGCGATCTTTATGTCGTGCTGTCGGTAAAGGCGCACGAGTTCTTCGAGCGCGATGGCAATGACCTGCATTGCATCATCTTCGTCTCCTTTCCGCAGGTTGCGCTGGGCGATGAGATTCAAATACCGACGCTCGAAGGAGACACTGCGCTGCGCATTCATGAGGGCACGCAGTCCGGCAAGGAATACCGTCTGCGCGGTAAGGGTGTGCCACATCTCAACGAGCACGGCCGGGGAGACCTGGTGGTGCAGATTGTGGTGCAGACGCCGAAGAAGTTCACTAAGGCGCAGCGGGATCTGCTTCGCCAGCTCGGCGAAACCATGCATATCGAGAACAAGCCCACCTCGCGCAGTCTGCTGGGCAAGATGAAGGATCTGTTCAGCTAATCGCCGTCCAAACTCCAAAACACCTTCGGTCATCTCGACAATCTCCGTGTGCGGCTTTCCTACTGAAAGCCCCACACGGAGTGCTTGACTCTGTCCATCCACCTCCACCCATGCCAAGGTGGGCCACCGCCCTCAAATTTGTCATCCCGAGAGGACTCCGGGTTTCCTACTACGCCGCACCACTCAACGGCCACGCATGCGGCTTTCTTTAGGGAAAGCCGCACGAGGTTTACCGACGCCGCTGAGCCTGACAGGAAATCCGGAGGGAGCCGAGGGACCTGCAGTTCCACTTTCGGGCACAAACGAATATGCCGTAGGCGAATCATATCCGGGTTCCGTTATCCGGGTTTGGTCAGCACTTGCTGAAGATCAAATCAGCCGTCAGGGTGAATCGGGATCAGTCCCGCAGAGCCTGCCCTGAGCTTGTCGAAGGGACGGCTGAGAGTAGCCCAGGAGCGTACCCGGATTTCCTGCTGCGCGGCACTCATCAACGACCACGGCTGCGGCTTCCACGTTGAGCCACTGAGCAGGAAATACTCGGGTAGTGAAAAATTGTCATCGTGACGGGAGTGGAAGCATCTGCGGCTTGCTCTGCTGCTGCCTCAGCCGAGCATCGCTGCAACCACAGCCATGGCCGTGATTCCTGCCGTCTCGGCGCGTAGGATTCTCGGACCCAGGCTTACCGGCTGCCAGCCCTCTCGTGTGAAGAGGGCTTCTTCGTCTGCCGTCCATCCGCCTTCCGGTCCCACTGCGAGGTGTACTGCCGGCTTTTCCATGATGGGTTGTTGCAGTGCCGATTGGATCGTCGCATACAAGGTAGTCGAGCGCTCTTGTTCGGCGAGCAGCAGACTCAATCCAGGATGGGCGGGTCTCATGTGCACCGCCGACTTCAACGGCACCAGATCTTCCACCACCGGCACATCGGATCGTCGCGACTGCTTCGCCGCCTCGCGCGCAACCCGGCGCCAACGCTCCACGCGGGCCGTCGCAGCCTGGACCAGATGTTTTTCACTGCGCCGCGCGCTCATGGGAATGAACCTCTCAGCTCCCAGCTCCGTCGCTTTCTCGATGATCCACTCCATGCGGTCGAACTTGAACACCGAGAGCAACAGCGTTACCGGAAGAGCCGGCTCTGCTTCTACCTCAGAGAGCAGCGCAAAGCGCACCGCATCTCCACTGACCCCGGAAATGACGGCACGCCACACCCGGTCCCCCGCAACCATGTCACACTCCATGCCGGTTTGCGCGCGCAGCACACGAATCAAGTGAGCTGCCTGCTCGCCCCTGAGGGAAGCGCTGGTGTCGTCCCATTCATCGGCAATCCACCGTCTTCGCGTCATGGCGCGACCGCCTCCTCAAAAGGTGTCATGGCCTGGTACCACTTTGGTAAGCATATGCGCCTCCAGGTCCGCCCCCCGGATTTCCTGTCGAGCTTGTTGGCGTTGGCGAACTTCATGCGGCTTTCCTTACTGAAAGCCGCACACGCGAACTTCTTTGGAGCCTCGTGCAGGAAATCCGGGCCGCGCTCCGCTTCTTTCCCGCCAGAAGCGGCAGCGCCAAACTCCAGAAGTCCGCTTTTCCATCATGCCGTTCCCCAGCGGCCGCGGGGAGAGGGCCGCGTCCTTGCCGGGAACAACACGCAACTCAGATCCGGGAGTCTCGCTCGAGAATGGCTGCCGAAGCCGCATGAACACTGGCGATCGACCGTTGCCCAAAAACACATCGGGGGACGCTTTTGGCGTCCCCCGATTGTGTTGCCTTGTTACGTTGCCTGCTTACTTCTTCTTTGCTGTTTTCTTGGCTGCCTTCTTCGCTGGCTTCTTTGCTACTGCTTTCTTGGTTGCCATTTTTCCTATTCTCCCTTTGTCGAGTCGACATCGAACCTGCAAGAGATACTTTGCAGTTAACGAATGTATAGAATCCTAAAAAAAGAGTGTCAAGAAAAAAATAGCATTTCGTGAAGATGAATTCACCCATCGGAATCGATGAAGCCAACCATCATCTTCCCCACGCACTCACTTTCCTCCGGCGTGGAGACCATAATGTCGCAACAACACCAGCGCAAGACCGCTGATGGAATCGTGCCAGGCGTGCGCGATCATTCCTGTCCGCAGTCCTCTCCGCAACAGCGCGAGCACGCCGAACATAGCGCCATACGCGGTGATCAGCAACATTCCCGCAATTCCTTCATAACCGTGCGCGCCTCCAAAGACCAATGCGGAGAGCGCAACGCCGGCCCAAATTCTCCGCCCCATGCGAGCGAACTGCTGCTGCAGGTAGCCACGGAAGACCAATTCTTCGCAGAACCCGGCAGAGATGCTCAGTACCAGGAACAGCATCATCTCCAGGCCCGTGACCGGCGTGAGTTTTTGGGTCACGTCACCGATCTTCTGCGGATCGATGTGCGATCCCGAGATCTTTACCAGCGCTTCGCCCAGCACCGCGAGCACGACCACCGCACCCACCCAATAGCCGAGCGCCACACCGATATCGCTCCACCAACCCTGAGCTCCGGGACGTAGTTCTCCGAGAAGTTGCCGCAGTGGGACCTTGCGCATATGTATGCCCCACACTGCCAGGGCTGCCAGAATCCACTCATACGCGATGGTTAGGCTGTAGTTGGCGACCAGGCGTAAGGGCTGATCACCAAAGCTGCGCAGTTGCCTCACTCCGGCCACGGAAAGCCCGATGATCAGCAAAACCATCAGTGCGGTATGCCACCAGGGCGCCAGCAGGCCGCCCTCCTCATATGCTCGCCCGCTTGCCGCTGGCGGAGGTTCGATTGTCGTCATGCCTCGGTGCCTTTCATCTCCCTCGCTTCTTCTTCGGGCCGCCCGCCTCGCGATGCACATTGCCTGCGCCGGGTAGCTCTTGCTATCGTGTTGCGTTGCTTCGGCATCTAAAAAGTGAGGCCGCCCGTTATGGAAGATGTAGTCATTGTCGCCGGAGTGCGCACGCCAGTTGGAAAATTTCAGGGTGCGCTATCCAGTTTTTCTGCTGTGCACCTGGGTTCGCTGGTGGTGCGTGAAGCCCTCAGCCGAGCGCGGCTCAATCCCGATCAGGTGGACGAGTGCATCATGGGCAATGTCGTCTCCGCGGGCCTGGGGCAGAATCCTGCGCGTCAGGCCGCGATCCACGGCGGTCTTTCTCCTTCGGTCAGCGCCATGACCATCAACAAGGTCTGCGGTTCCGGCTTGAAGGCCGTGAGTCTGGCGGTGCAGGCCATCCAGACCGGCAACGCGGAGATTGTGATCGCCGGCGGCATGGAATCGATGACCAACACGCCCTATCTCCTCCCCCAGGGCCGCAATGGCTTCCGCATGGGCAATGCGACCGTCGTCGACTCCATGATCCACGACGGGCTGTGGGAGATCTACAACGACTACCACATGGGCATGACCGGAGAACACGTTGCCGAGAAACATGGCATCACGCGCGAGGAGCAAGACCTGTATGCGCTCAACTCGCACCGCAAGGCCGCCGCTGCCTGGCGCGCATGCTACTTGCGATCGCAGATTCTGCCCATTGAAATCCCCGCCAAAAAGAAGGGTGAGGCCGCAACCTGGTTCGACCGGGACGAATCGGTGCGCGAGGACGCCTCGCTGGAAGCGCTGCGCGCGCTCAAGCCCGCATTCAAGAAAGACGGAACCGTTACTGCCGGCAATGCGCCCGGCGTGAACGATGGCGCTGCCGCCGTGGTGGTGATGTCGGCGGCGAAAGCTGCCTCGTTGGGGCTCACGCCGATGGTTCACATCCGCGCCCAGGCCACCAGCGGCATCGATCCTAAATGGGTGATGCTCGCTCCCGTTTTGGGAATCCAACGCGTGCTGGCGAAGGCGGGCTGGTCAAAAGACGAGCCGGATCTTTACGAATTGAACGAGGCGTTTTCCGTGCAGGCCCTGGGCGTGATGAAAGAAGTCGGTCTTGATGCCGCAAAAGTAAATGTGAACGGTGGAGCGGTCGCTATCGGACACCCGATTGGCGCCAGCGGCGCGCGCGTTCTGGTGGCGCTGATTTATGAAATGATGCGCCGCGATGTGCATAAGGGAGTCGCAGCCCTTTGTCTCGGAGGTGGTAATTCCGTCGCCATGGCGGTGGAACGCTAGCGCGCGGACCCGGACTTTCTGTACGCTGCGCTGGAAATGACCGCGTGTGCGGCTTTCATCAAGGAAAGCCGCATGAACTTCGCCAACGTCAACAGGCTACGCAGAAAGTCCGGGGGACCCGGACTTTCTGTACGCTGCGCTGGAAATGACCGCGTGTGCGGCTTTCATCAAGGAAAGCCGCATGAACTTCGCCAACGCCAACAGGCTCCACAGGAAATCCGGGCGGGCAATCATGAGCAGGACTTAATGTTCCGGATGGGCAAGGTGACCGTTCAGCCTTGCTATACTCGCGGCACCGAACAACTGGAGCCGCGATGCTCTTCAAAGCACTCAGTGCAGCGGTTTACGGCATCGACGCTCACATCATCGATGTGGAAGTCGACTACTCCGGCGTCCGCACGAAAGAAGACTGCTTTCATACCGTGGGTCTGCCGGATGCTGCGGTGCGTGAAAGCCGCGATCGGGTTCGCTCTGCCATCAAGAACTCCGGCTTCAATATTCCTCCTACCGACATTACGATCAACCTGGCCCCCGCCGATCTGAAGAAAGAAGGATCCGGTTTTGACTTGCCGATGGCCATCGGCATTCTTGGCGCCTACGGAGCGCTGGAATTAAAAGACCTCGGAAAATTCCTGCTGGTGGGTGAACTAGGGCTCGATGGGACATTGCGTGGCGTTCCCGGTGTTCTGCCCATTGCAGTTGCCGCGCGCGCGCGGGGCATCGCCAATCTTCTTGTCCCGGAGCGCAACGCTGCCGAGGCCGCGGTGGTTGAGGGATTAGCTGTCTACCCGGTCCGTAGTCTGATCCAGGTACGTGAAATGCTGAACGCGGCCGCCAACGGAGGTATCCATGTCCAGCCGATTCGTGTGGACTCGCATCATCTTCTCAGTGAGCAGCACAGCTTCACGCTCGACTTCAAAGATGTTCGCGGGCAGCAGACGGCCAAACGCGCCCTGGAGGTTTCCGCCGCCGGCGGCCACAACATCCTCATGATCGGTCCGCCCGGCTCCGGCAAAACCATGTTGGCCAAGCGGCTGCCGTCGATCCTCGCGCCCCTCCGCCTCGAAGAGGCCCTCGAGACCACCAAGATCCATTCGGTTGCCGGCGTGCTCGACGCCGAGGCGGGTTTGGTCACACAGCGTCCCTTCCGCTCACCCCACCATTCCATCTCGGATGCGGGGCTCATCGGCGGCGGAACGATTCCGCGTCCTGGCGAAGTATCCCTAGCGCACAATGGCGTGTTGTTCCTGGATGAGCTTCCCGAGTTTCCCCGGAACGTGCTGGAAGTGATGCGCCAACCGCTTGAGGATGGCACCGTCACCATCTCTCGCGCCTCGATGTCGCTCAGCTTTCCCGCCCGCTTCATGCTTGCCGCAGCGATGAATCCCTGTCCTTGCGGTTACTTCAACGATAAATCGCATGAGTGTTTGTGTACGCCGCCTATGATGCAGCGCTACATCTCAAAAATCTCCGGCCCGCTCCTGGACCGCATCGACATCCATATTGAGGTTCCGGCAGTGCAGTACCGCGAGCTTCGTTCTGCTGCCGCCGGTGAGGGCTCGGCGGAAATCCGCGCGCGCGTCCTGGCGGCGCGAGAGCGGCAGCACCAGCGTTTCAAATCCGATCGCATTTACACCAATGCGCAGATGCATACCCGCCAGATCCGCACCCACTGTGAGCTCTCACCGGAGGCGGAACGCCTGCTTGAGCGCGCCATGCAGCAGCAGGGCCTGAGCGCGCGCGCCCACGACCGCATACTAAAGGTCGCTCGTACGATTGCAGACCTTGATGCCCAGCCTGGGATCACCGTGGGCCATATCGCGGAAGCCATCCAGTACCGCACCCTCGACCGCAGCTTCTGGAGCTAAGATCGGACGTCAACATACAAGTCGCTGAGCGGGTGCTTCTTGACCAGCCACTGCGGGGGCCATCCGTTCTGACGGAATTCGGCCTCCATTTGCAAAGCCAATTGTTCGGCGGGTCCATCAGCCACTGCGTGATAAATCAGAACCGGAAGATCCGGATTGTTGGGCATCCAGCCATTACGCGACAGGCGCAGTACCTCTGGCGCGGGAGTCGATTTGCCTTTCCCAATCATGGCTGCAAATAAAGATCCAGTGGGCGTCAAGCCGAGTGTGCCAACCATGGCGTTGAAACGCCGGCGATCAATGGTGCTCATGACATTTAGATGCTCGTGTTTGAGAAACGCGTCTACTCCCGAGTCAGCTCTTCAATAAGTTTCTGATGTGCGGGGAAAGTACGAATCAATTCCGAACGCACACCCAACTCGAAATCAGCAAAATCGAATCCCGGCGCCACCGTGCAACCCACCAGCGCGAACCCCGCAGCATCTCTCACCCGCGAGGCAAACCAGCACCCTGCTTTCACCACCGCCTGAAACGCCTCGTCCTCCTCGGAGCCCAAGTGCAACTCAGAATAATTCCCCTCAGGATCGATTACATAAACAACCAGCGAGCTCCCGGCATAAAAATGCCACACCTCATCGGACGCAATGCGGTGGAACGCAGAAAAATTTCCCTTATCGAGCAGAAAGTAAATTGCCGTCGATGCCGACCTGTCTCCCTGGTAGCTGGAAGGCAAGGCACTCCGAACAATGGTGAGGTCGGACTTATAAGTGGCGCGGTAGTATCCACCCTCAGGATGAGGGCTCAGGCCTAGGTGGTTAATCCAGTACTGCGCATCCTTGGCCAAAGACTAGTCCTAGTGCCGCGCCGGCTCGGCGGCCGACGCCTCCGCCCGTTGCCGCAAAGCGTGGACCACGACGCGCAGCATTTCGTCTTCGGGAGCCCGCTTGCCCGTCCAGATTTCAAACTGGCGCGCGCCCTGCTGCACGAACATCTCGACGCCCGTCACCGCGGGTATTCCTTTTTGCCGAGCCATGCGCAGGAACGGAGTATCCACGGGGTTGTACACCAGGTCGAAGACTAAACGCGCGTTGATCTCTTTTGCTTCCAGAATGTGTTGTGGCTTCACCCCATGCATGCCGACGGCGGTCGCGTTCACGATGAGGTCGAAGTTGGTCTTGGCGACCTGCTCGCGGCGAATCGTTTTGGCTTTGGCTTCACGCGCCAGCTTCTGTGCCGTCTGCGGAGTACGATTCAGAATAAGTACCTCGGCTCCCTTATCGACCAGGCCGAAGACCGCCGCCCTCGCTGCGCCACCGGCCCCTAGTACCAGGACCTTTGCGCCGGCCAGCGAAATTCGCTTTTCCAGCGGACGCAGAATGCCTCCTACATCGGTGTTGAAGCCGTAAAGCTTTCCGTCGTGCGCGCGAACGATGGTGTTGCAGGCGCCAATCTGCGCCGAGAGCGGGTCCATGTTCTCCAGATGCTTCAGCACCTCCTGCTTGAGCGGCATGGTCACGCTTAAGCCGAAGAGCGGCAGCTCGCGAACCAGCGTCAGCAGATCATTGAGCTTGCTGGTTTGCAAAGCGAGGTAAACCGCGTTCACCGTCTCGCGGTGAAAGGCCGTGTTCATCATGAGCGGGGAGAGCGAGTGCTTGATCGGATTGCCCGCTACACCGTAGACCCGGGTCGCCGCATCGATCTGGCTAATCCGATACGTCTCAGTCAGTGTGCGTGCGGCAATCTGCCCCGGAGCTGTCTCTTCGCCCTGGGTGGCGGCGGCAAAGGTGAAGACGCTGCCCGCGCGAATGGCCAGCACCCGGCTGATGATTCCCTGGTCACCCATACAGAGGCCGACCATGTTGGCCATATCGCCGGTGCGTTCCAGAAAGTGCATCATCACCACGTTGTCAGCGAGCGACTTGGCGGTGGATACGATCTTTATAAACTCTGGTTCGTAGGGCCGGATACGTTCAAAGACGCCATCCAGATCCTTGGTGGACTGATAGTCGTGGTACGACACCATGAGGGCCGCTCCACGGGTGCGCAGCTTCTCCAGGTCAGACGCCTTGATGGCTTCGGCCGTCTCCAACTCCAGATCGATCAGATGGAAGCCCGCAGCGCTGGCCTTCTGCAGCACCTCCAGTTCAGCGGCAATCGCGCCCTTGAACTTTCCCCCATTCGCGGCGCGGCGGCAGGTGGCTACTGCCGTTACCACGCTGTTTCCTGTGAGGAACTCCTTCAACTTTGGTAACGCGAGGAGAGGCTTCTCCAGGTAATCCAGGCGGAATTCCAAAAACGGGCTGTCGCGCACGGCTTCGGTGGCGCGATCCACCATCTCGCCGGCAGTGGAGCCGATGATCGCCACGCACACTTTGCCCATACGGGAGCGTAAGTAGTGCTGCGACAGAGATGGAGCGGCAGAATTCATGGTTACAATTTGGGCATCTTACCGGCCATACCCGCCGGATGCAAGGACCGTATTCCATGCCCTGGAATAGGTTACAGGCTGGGGTACCCTTGGGATGGGTAAGGAGCAACCTTGAATCATCTATCGACTGAGGAAACGACCGGGTTACATCCCTGGGGTGAAAGTGGAGAAATCGATGCGGCTGGGCTGGAAACCTGGGTCCAGGGACGCTTGGCATGGCAGAGCCGGCAGATCGACCAGCTCCTGGCCGTCGAGGGTCAAAGGACCCTGGGTAATACCCTTCGTCCTTACGACGATGCCGTGGCCACGCTCGGTGCGGCAGGCTCCCTGGCATCCCTGCTGGATAGCGTGCACCCGGACAAAGCGGTGCGCGACAAAGCCCGGGAACTGACGCAAGGGGTGGCCGAAGCAGCTACCGCCCTGTCTCTCAATCAGGAGGTCTACCGCGCCCTCGTGGCCGTGGATATGACTAACGCCGACCCCGCGACCGCGCACTATGTGAGCCAGACCCTCTTGAACTACCGGCTGGCTGGCGTTGATAAAGATGACGCGACGCGCGCCAAGCTGCGCCAGCTCTCCGACCAGGCGACAGAGATATCGCTCACCTTTGCCAAGAATGTGCAGGAGAACGTCAACCGGGTAGAGGTACGGGACCCCTCCGAGCTCGACGGCCTCCCGGAAGATTACATTCGTAATCATCCTGCCGACGCCCAGGGAGTCATTACGCTCACCACCGACTATCCCGATATGCAGCCGGTGATGACCTTTGCCGGCAGCGCAGATTTGCGCCTGCGCATGTTCCGCGCCTATAACACCCGCGCCTACCCGGCTAACCGGCCGCTGTTGCTCGACCTGCTGGCGGTGCGGCAGCAGATTGCCTCGATCCTCGGCTTTGCCTCCTGGGCCGACCTGGCTACCGCCAACCAGATGATGGGGTCGGCCGCCAACCTTAAAAAATTTATCGGCGAACTGGAGCAGGCTTCCCGCGCCGGAGCCGAGCGGGAATACGAGATGGTGCTCACCTTTGCCCGCAAGCAACAGCCCGGACTGGCAGCGCTCAAGAGCAGCGACCGCGGTTATTGGTATGAGCAGTACCGCCGCGAAGCCTTCGACTTTGACTCCCAATCCGTCCGTCCCTACTTCCCTTATGACGCGGTGGAGAAGGGCATACTCGAAACCGCGGCGCGGCTCTTCCACGTCAGCTTCCAGAGGAATCCGGATGCCGGCGTCTGGCACCCCCAGGTAAGCGCCTGGGACGTCTACGACCGGGGCAAGCTGTGCGGCCGCTTCTACCTCGATATGCATCCCCGCGAGGGCAAGAACAAGTGGTTCAGCGCCGCTCCGCTGATTCCCGGGATCGAAGGCCGTCAGCTTCCCGAGGCCGCGCTGATCTGCAACTTCCCCGGCGGCACTGATCGCACGGATGACCGCCCACGCAATCCTGGACTACTGCAATACAGCGACGTCGTCACCTTCTTCCACGAGTTCGGCCACCTGATGCATGCCATTCTCGGCGGCCATCAGAAATGGGCCGGCGTGAGCGGCATCGCCACCGAAGGCGACTTTGTCGAAGTGCCCTCGCAGATGCTGGAAGAGTTCTTCCACGACGCCAGGCTTCTCGCGTCCTTTGCCCGCCACTACCAGACGGGCGAGCCGATCCCGGAGGCTCTGGTCGAACGGATGAATCGGGCCAGCGCCTTTGGCAGAGCCGATGGAGTGCGCACCCAGCTCTTCTACACCAGCTATTCCCTCGATGTGCACAACCGGCCGGCCCAGGAGCTGGATCCGGATGCGATGCTCGAGCAGGGCTACAAGCGCATGTTGCCCTACGAGTGGGTTGACGGCAACCGCATGTATGCCAGCTTTACCCATCTCATTGGCTACACATCGAACTACTACACCTACATGTTCGACAAGGTGATTGCGCTCGACTTCTTCGGCCAGTTCGATCGCGCCAATCTGCTCGAGGGGCCTACGGCGATGCGCTACCGCCAGGCCATTCTCGAGCCGGGTGGATCCAAACCGGGCACGCAGCTGATCGAGGATTTTCTCGGTCGTGAACAGAAGATGGATGCCTTTGCCCAATGGGTGGGCGAGGAATTCGCCGGCTCCTCCAACGACTATTAGAAGGAGACAAGCGATGGCCTCGGCGATTCTGCGTAACGCATGGCAGGGCAAGTGGGCGGTGGTGACCGGTGCCAGCGCCGGAATCGGCGAAGCGATCGCGGTCGAGCTGGCGGGGGCTGGGGTGAACCTGGTGCTGACCGCCCGCCGCCGCGAGCGACTCGATTTGCTGGCAGAGCGGCTGCATACGCGGCATGGGATTCAAACCAAGGTGATCGTTGCCGATCTTGCCCTTCCCCAGGCGCCGCAGCAGATCTTCGATGCCACCGAGGGAGCTGGTCTGCAGGTAGATGTGCTCATCAACAACGCCGGCTTCGGGGAGTATGGCGAGTTTCTGCGCTCCAACCTGGAGATGCAGGTGAGCATGGTGCAGGTGAACTGCACAGCTGTGGTCCATCTCACCCGGCTGTTCCTGCCCGCGATGGTCGAACGCCGGCGGGGCTGGCTGATGATTGTGGCCTCGACGGCGTCCTACCAGCCGGTACCGTATCTGGCGACCTACGGAGCAACCAAGGCCTTCGATCGCATGTTGGCCGAAGCCCTGGCCGAAGAAATGAAGCGCCATGGAGTGCACGTGAGCGCCCTCTGTCCCGGACCCACAGAATCGGAGTTCAGCCAAGTGGCTGGCCAGCGCACGGGAGACATGCGGAGACTTCAATCGGCGGCGGAGGTGGCAAGGCGCGGGTTGGAGGGCCTGGCTGAGGGGAAGCACTGGGTTCTTCCCTATCTTGCTGGGCGATTGCAGGTGTTTACCCAGCGATTCGTTCCGCGTCGGGTGGTGACTGGCGCAATTGAGCGAATGTTCCGGCCGGCAGGTCTCAAATAACCCGGGGTCGATGCCATTATTTTTTTTTAAGAACCAGAACAACTTTGACTCTGAAATTGCATCTGAGTAGGTAACAACAGAGGCTACTTCAACCTTCTCCAACCTAGGCAGTTCTTTACCCCAATGAAGCTCCGCCCCGGCGAGCTCTTCTCAAACAAATCCCTGATTGCCCCTCCCTAATCGGCCTCTCGAACGGGCCCGCCGGAAGGCGGGCCCATGTACTTCCCAAATCCCAGCCACGCAGGGGTCTGCCTCTCGTTCCCTCACGAAGGACGGGTGCCCCACATCTCGCTCGTGCTTCGCGAGATGTGGGATACCACCGCTCTTTCCCCCTGACTCTTGATCCATCGCACCTCTCAAACGCCGCTCGTCCATCGCCCTCCGGGACGACATAATATAACGAGGATGACATCTTCCAAGGCTAACCGCAGCGCGCCTCGCAGGGGATCCGCCCTGCCAACCCGGCGAGGCCCCGCGCCGGAGGTCCTCCGCGCACCGGACTGGGCAGGAAAGAAGCATCAAGACCTTGCCTGGCTCATTCATGGATTCAGCACCAGAATCGGCGGTAGAACAACCGTCTACCAACCCGGAGAAACCGGAAAATCCGACCTCAATCTGGGTTTTACCGATTCCGACAACCGCAAAATCGTGGCTGCAAATCGGCAGCTGTTTGTCGGCGCGGTCGCTGAAGGCAAGGACATCCTCGGCCTGGTTACGCTCCGCCAGATCCATTCCTCGCTCATCCGGAGAGTCCAGTCAAAAGATGTGCAGGGGTACGAGATGTCCGCCCTACTTAAGGGCGACGGCATGATGACCGACGAGCCGGGTGTCTTACTGGGCATCCAAACTGCGGATTGCATCCCTGTTCTTTTGGCGGATCGGAAGCAGCGGGCGGTCGCGGCCTTTCATGCGGGGTGGCGTGGCACTCTGGCGCGCATTGTGGAAAATGGAGTGGGGCGCATGCGGTTGGAGTTTGGCTCCCGGCCAAAAGATCTGATCGCTTCCATCGGGCCGGGCATAGGGCAGTGCTGCTACGCTGTCGGAGAAGAAGTGCAGCAGCGAATTCGAATCGCAATTTACCTACGCGTCCGAGCTCTTCCGCGAGGTGTACGACTCCGACCAGATCCGAAATAAATACCCCATGCTCTTTCTCACTGCCCGTGCCCCTGGGCATAGCGCAATCGGGCCCGGCACGCATCTGGATCTGGCGGAAGCGAACCGGCGGCAGCTGCTCGCCGCCGGGGTCAAAGCATCGGCCATCTTTATGACCGGGCAGTGCACCGGCTGCCACACGAATCGCTTCTTCTCCCATCGCATCGAACGGGGATTTACCGGGCGGATGATGAGCGTGATTGGCATCGCCCGTGGTGGGTCTCACTAGATTTTTCTACGCGGCCGAGTGCCCTTCTCCGCTGTCCGGCTTGGTCTCATCTGGCCCCGTTCCCTTGGGGTTGACTAGGTCGCGCAATTCCTTGCTGGGTTTGAAGTAGGGAACTCGCTTGGCGGGGACGTCCACTTTGGCTCCGGTTTTTGGGTTGCGCCCGGTCCTGGGCTTGCGCTGGCGAATGCGGAAGCTGCCGAAACCGCGGATCTCGATCTTGTCGCCGGTACGCAATGCGTGAATCACGGAATCGAAAATGGTATCCACGATCATCTCTCCATCCCGGCGCGTCAGATCGCCCAGTTGGGTCACTTCCTCAACGAGGTCTGCTTTGGTCATGGTCCTATCTTCCTCAAAATATAAAGGTAACCCGAGTCAGCTATAGTAGATGCAGCACCTTGATGGTACATCGGAAACAATTGCAACTACGCTTTCCCTGTGGATCAGTAGCCTACTGATATCCAATTCCTCTCTTTTTCGTCAAAAATTAAGTTGGCGCGATGAGATTTCATCTCGATTTTCGGGGTAAAACCTGGAATGAGTTACAGATGCACCAGTTCGCAGCCGAGTAGCGTAGAATTTACAGCGTATCAATGGAACTACGTTGGAACGACCTTTAATCAGCATTATTATCCCCGCTTACAACGAAAGCGCCCGCATCGGCAAAGCTTTGGACGAGGTTCTGCGTTGCGTCCATGACCGTGATTGGCATGCCGAGATCCTGGTCGTCGACGACGGCTCCACCGATCAGACTGCGGCCATTGTGCAGGAATTGGCTGAGGTGCATCCCGAGGTACGGCTGCTGAGCAATCCCGAGAATCGGGGAAAAGGCTTCAGCGTGCGCCATGGCGTGCTACACGCCGTCGGCGATATGGTGATGTTCACCGATGCCGATCTGTCAGCACCCATGGAAGAAGCTGAGCGGCTGTTTGAGGCGCTGCGCGACGGTGCTGACATTGCCATCGGTTCCCGCTGGCTGGAGCGCAAGCGGCAGACCCTGAAGCAGCCCCTCTACCGCCAGTTTTTTGGGCGGTGCTTCAATGCCATTACACGCCTGGTGATGGGATTGCCTTTTGCCGATACGCAATGTGGGTTCAAAGCCTTGCACCGGCCGGTGGCCCAGACCATCTTCCAATTGCAACGTATCGAGCGTTGGGGCTTTGATCCCGAACTCTTGTTTATCGCGTTAAAGCGCGGCTACACGGTTCGCGAAGTCCCCGTTACCTGGGGACACGATGAACGCTCACGCCTCAGCTACCTCAAGGACGGGGTGAAGATGTTGGAAGAAATTGCCTACATCCGTTGGGAAGCGTTCGCGGGTGCCTACGACCGGCGGGTGGCGGAGTTCACGCCCGAGTGGCCGGTCGTTAAAAGCTAAGCTCCTTTTCCTCAGAGACATCACAAGGCAAGAGAACTGGAAAGCGTATCCACCGTTTCCGCTTGCAACTTGCTTGACTTCATTGCTACGCGAATTTGCATTTCGCCGGTCTGCTCCATCACCATCGTTTCCGAACAGGTCCCGCAAAGCCAAAAGTGTTGCAGGCGGCGGGCCCGGCCCCCCGGGGCAGGCACGGGTGTGTTTGGGTCCGGCAAGTCAAAAACGAAGATTCTACCCTCGCGAAGATAATGAAGCGGTTTGCCACAACTCGGATTAGCACATTGATTAACCATGACACTCCCTGATGGTAAGAGCGGAAAAACGACCGAAGGGTTTCCTCCCGGCGGCGAGGATCCCGTGTGCGAGAATAAGCAGTTCCCATGCCCATACTGCGTTCGATTCTGATCGCGCTCTCCCGCAATTCGTCGTTACGCAACTTCGCCGAGAATTCTACTCTTGGCGGGCGGATGTCTGCCCGCTTCGTTGCCGGTAGGAGTGTCGAAGAAGTACTGGCCGCGGCCACCGCAGTGAACAGCCATGGGATGTCGACCACGCTCGATAGCCTGGGCGAAAACGTGCATTCTCCCCAGGAGGCTAAGGAGGCCGCCGATGTATATCACCACCTCCTCGACGCGATCGAGCAGCGCCAACTGGATGCCAATGTAAGCGTGAAGCTTACCCAGATGGGCATGGATCTCGACCCCGAACTGGCCTCTGCGACGGTGGCTGCTCTGGTCAAACATGCAGTGGCGGCCAACACCTTCGTACGCATTGACATGGAGGGGTCCGAGTACACCCAGGCCACCATCGACCTGGTATGCAAGCTGCATGCCATCGAAGAAAACCGCGGCCGAGTGGGCGTGGTCATTCAGGCTTACCTCTTCCGCAGTGGAGCGGACATCGACCGCTTGCTGGCCCAGGGGATTCGCATACGGCTATGCAAGGGGGCTTACCAGGAGCCGCCTAATCTTGCCTTTCCTGACAAGGCCGACGTCGATCGGAACTTCGTAAGGTTGATGCAGGTTTTGCTCCCCAGCGGTGTGTACCACGGCATTGCCACCCACGACGAAAAGATGATCGAGGCCACCTGCCGCTTCGCGAAAGAGCGCGGCATCGAGCCCGATCAGTTTGAATTTCAGATGCTGTACGGCGTGCGCCGTGATCTGCAGAGATCTCTGGTCGCGAAGGGGTATCGTGTGCGGGTTTATATTCCTTTTGGAACTGAGTGGTATCCCTATTTCATGCGCCGGCTGGCGGAACGGCCAGCGAACCTGCTCTTCATGGCCCGGAATTTCTTCCGCAAATAATCGTCTGTGCTAGAAAAAGTCGTCTAATGTGTAAAACCGAAATGTGACACAGGAGAGAGCAAGTTGAAGACCAAGAACGCACTCAAGCAGGCAGAACTCATTCTCAAGCTATACGAGATTCGCCGCGAGACAGCGCTGCGGACGTCGCGCGACTATGTTGGTGGTGAGTTCCAGCCCAAGTCAGTGGATGACTTTGTGAACCTGGTTAAAGACGGTGGTAAGCCGAGTGGGCACATACTGCAGGTCTACGGATATTGGGACATGGTCGCCGCTTTCGTGGTGCACGGAGCGCTGGACGAGTCGCTGATTTTCGACACCTGCCAGGAGATGTACTTCCAGTTCGAAAAGATCCAGCCCTACTTGGCGGGCTTTCGTCAAAAGATGAACCTGCCGGAATTTCTCAAGAGCATGGAAGCCGTGGTCGCAGGCGCTCAGGAGAGACAGACGCGGGCCGCCACCAAAGCTAAGACTCCCAAGCAGGGAGCGAAGGCCAACAAGCAGGGAACTGAACCCGAGGATGCCGCCCTAACCGACGCAGAACCGTCGATCGGGGGTCGCTGACGGATCCTGGTTCCAACAGAGCAATCATGGGCCTTCGATCCACCCGAAATGATGAGAGTCGTAGATGCCTGCGGCTACGTCTATCCCTCAGTAACGGCTGTCGAGGTCAGCGCAGCCCTCCCCTTCGTCATCCCGACCGGAGCGTACCCGGATTTCCTACTACACCGCACTCGTCAACGGCCACGGGTGCGGCTTTCCGTAAAGAAAGCCGCATGAAGTTCGCCAACGCCACCACTCTCAACAGGAAATCCGGGGTAGCGCAGTGGAGGGACCTGCGGTTCTCTTTCCCCCAACCACGAATTTTCGAGGAAACGATTTTCGCCCGACCGATTGCGTCGCAAAATTCCCTCAGTGACTATTTTCCAGTGCCAGCACCGCAAAGCCAGTCGCGGCATCGCTCATAAACCGGCCGATATCTGTCGCAGGATCGCGCTTCTTATTCAGCGACCAGGCAGACCAATTCCCCTGCTCCCGGCTCTGATTCTGTGCCAGCCAGACCAGCCCGCGCTTCACTGGGGCATGCCCTACGCCGGATTGTTCCAGCGCCAGCACAGTCAGGCCGGTAGCCAGTCCGTCGCTCTTCGTTTCCTCGGGAGTATCATCTCCTCTTTTCCAGGTACCCATATCGTTGAGGCTCCAACCCCCGTCAGCCTGCTGCTTGGAGACGAGGTCCGCCACCAGGGCCGTGCGCTCCTTCTCGTTCAACAGCCCAGGCAGCCTGGCGGACGCCCATAACAGATAGACCTTGTTCAGCAAGGGCTGCGAAGCATATTCCCGGCGCAGAAAGCCGCGCAGCAACCGCAGATTCTCCTGGATTTTTGGGTCGCTGCGGTAATTATCCGGAGCTCTCCCCACCGCGATTGCCGCCAGTGTGGCGCCACAGTACTGGGACTCACTCGATTCCCAGGGAGCTAAGTGAAAGTTCTGCCAGCCCCATGCGCCGGCCTGCTCGCCAGACTTGATCTGCAAGGCCCACATATTGTCGAAGGCGCTGCGCGTGATGTCGGTCAGATGGTTCTTTCGTTGGTCGTAAGAGGCCAAAATAAGGGTGTTAATGACCGATTCGGTGGACCGCGAGTCCACTGCCAAAGTCGGACCGGTTTTGCTATTGGGGTAAAACGGCTTCACCTGGTTCCACAAGGTGACCCGCCGCAGCACATTGTTCAGCAGGATGTGCTCCTGCTCGGTGGGCGCATCTTCGCCCAACGCGGGCCGCAGGCTCGACCGCGAAAGTGCGTAGGGCACTACGGTGTGGCACGAAACACAAACCGTCTTATGATCTCTCTCTGCCGAAGGCCAACTTTGCCACCATATCTCGCGGCTATCAAGGTAGTGAGCGGCGGCCGCTTGGTTCCATGTCGAGGGCGATGAGGTAGCTGTATCGTTGGCAGCGCCGGCAGGTGAGGCGGCGTAAGCGGTTGCGGCCAGGAAGGGCGTGGCAAAGACGATGGCGAACAGGCGGGTGGATTTCACGCGTGCACATCTCCTTTTCGGGCAGCCGAAGATAAAAAGAGCATCTCCTCCAAAGATGAAAGAGAGCCTGCACTGCATAGCACCAGGAAAAAATAGAGGAGAGAGACTTGAGAGTAGCCTACCACAGGGTCTTTGGCGCCTTGGCCTGCGCTATCCTTCGTTCGGCCCGCGTCGCGACTCGATCTCTTCCATCAGCCCCGCGACCTCCGTCTTGCGCTCCTGGCCCAGTTCGCGCAGTCCCTCGATAACTCCGAGCCTGTCCTCAACGGAACGGTTTTGATTGAACTTCTGCTTGCCTTCGAGGCGAACGATGCGAAATTCGAAACCGACAATCGCCTTCAGTTGGGAGTCGATATAAACAGCGGGTGCATCCGTAACCTGCCAGGGAGCAGGGAACGAGGCCTCGTGCCGCTTGGTCAGCCCAGTGACCATGGTCCTTAGCCACTCTGGATCCTCGTAGAAGGTCAAGCGGCCATATGCGTGAATGGCGGCGTAATTCCACGTCGGCACCACTCTGCCTGTCTCCTGCTTGGCGGGATACCAGTTGGGAGACACGTAAGTATCCAGGCCAAGGAAGATGATGAGCGCCTCAGCATTGGTGTCAGTTTCGCGCCACTGCAGGTTGGCGCGCGACACATGTCCGGTCAACGTTCCGTATTCACCCTTGGTCTCATCCAGCAGCAGCGGCAGGTGGGTGGCCACCAACCCCTGGGTAGTCATGGTCACCAGCGTCGCCAGCTCGCTTTGTTTCATGGCCGCATGAAGCAGGGCGAGGTCTGTTACCTCAAAGGCTTTGGGAGTGTACATGCGCGGCCTCCGCCTACCTGTCTTATACCATTTAGACTTCTCCAGGGGGCTTCATGGCTACGTCATCGAGCAACAGGCATGCGGGTACCGGGGCAACAGGACCGTCCATTCCTGAACCAGCATTCGCGGAGCGCGCGCGCACGCTGCTTCACTTGGGCCGCGTCGGCAGCCTCTCCACCCTTTCCCGCAAGCGCCCGGGCTTTCCCTTCGGCTCTTTGATGCCCTATGCCCTGGACGGCGCGGGACGGCCAGTCTTCCTGATCAGCACCATGGCCATGCACACGCAAAATCTGCAGCAGGATGGGCGTGCCAGCCTCCTGGTCACGCAACCCGAAGCGAGCGGCGATCCACTTGGCGCCGGCCGAGTCACCCTGGTGGGCAATGTCTCACTGATCCCTGCGGCCGAACGGGAGGAGGCACGCCGGCTTTATCTGGAACGCCACGAAAACAGCAAGTACTGGGTGGGTTTCGACGATTTCTCCTTCTTCGCTCTGGACGTGGTCGATGTGTACTACGTGGGCGGCTTCGGGGTGATGGGATGGATCACAGCGCAGGAGTATAGCCAGGCGCAACCGGATCCGTTGGCGGATGCGGCTGCCGGGATCCTGCAACACATGAATGCCGATCATCAGGACGCGCTGATCCTGCTGGCGCGCGTCCATGCCGGAATCGAAGCCCAGGAGGCGGTGATGACTTCAGTGGATCGCCTCGGTTTTCACGTGCGCATGAAGACCCAAGAGGGCATGAAAGGCGCACGCATAGCATTCCTCAGCGAAGTGAGCACACCCGTTGAAACCAGGAAGGTGCTGGTCGAAATGGTGCAGCAGGCGCGTCGTTCGTGAGCACGCTCTATCGCCCCGAACTGCTCTATTCGCAACCCGGGTTCACTGGGGGTGCGGGGCTCTTGGTTAGTCCAACTGGAAGTGTCTCAGCGGCTGATACAAGCTCCCCCCATGCCATTGTTGATTTGCCGGGCAAAGCACTGCTTCCCGGCTTTGTGAATGCTCATTCTCATACCTTTCAGCGCCTGATCCGGGGCAAGTCGGAGTCCAGGGTGACGAGCGGCCGCGACTTCTGGTCATGGCGCGGGACGATGTACCATGCCGCCGCACAGCTTGATCCTCAGGACGTCTACGACGTAGCGCGCATGGCATTTCTGGAAATGGTGCTGAGTGGTACCACCACCGTGGGTGAGTTCCACTATCTGCACAATGCTCCCGGCGGCCGGCCTTATGACGATCCAAATCTGTTGAGCAAGCAGGTCATCGCAGCCGCCCAGTCCGTAGGGATACGCATCGTTTTATTGCGCTCGGCGTACTTGCGATCGGGATATGAACTACCACCGGACCCGGGACAGATCCGGTTCTTCGAGTCTGCCTCGCAGTTTCTCGACAACATGGAGGCGCTCAGGAAAGAGTATCCCGCTGATTCCACCGACGTACGCTTCGGTGTAGCGCCCCACAGCCTGCGCGCTGTGCCGCTGCGTGAGCTTAAAGAGATTGCTGCATGGACCCGGCGAGCGCAAGCTGCCCCTCCACATGCACGTTGCGGAGCAGATCGGGGAGAATGAAGCCTGCTTGCGCGAGTATGGGTTAACTCCGGTCGCGCTGCTGGGCCGGGAAGGTATTTTGGGTCCTGGCTTCACAGCGGTGCATGCGATTCATATCACCGCGGATGAGATCAAGCTGCTGGCCAGGCTCAACGCAACCGTGTGCTCGTGTCCCACGACCGAGCGCAACCTTGGAGATGGCGTAATTGTCGCCGACCAGGTGATGCGCGAGGGCATCCGGATCGCATTCGGCTCGGACAGCCAGGCGCAGATTGATCCCCTGGAGGATGCGCGCGAACTTGAGTACCACTTACGGCTGGAGCGGCAACAACGCGCCATCCTGGACCAGATTGGAGAGCAGACCTTGGCCTCGCGTCTCTTTGACTGCACCACGGTCAACGGAGCCCGTGCGCTTGGCGTCCCCGCCGGCGAATTAAATGCAGGGTCTTCAGCCGACTTCTTCACCGTGGATCTGGATGATGTGTCGATCGCCGGCAACTCCGGCAACGATTTATTGCCTTTGGCTGTCTTCTCCCTCAGCCGGTCCGCCATTCGCGATGTGATGGTAAACGGCCGCTGGGTAGTACGCGACCAACGGCACCCATTGCAGGAGGAGATTATCGCGAAGTTCAAAGAGCTACACCGCAAACTCTGGGGAAGCAGCTAAACTGGGCCTACTCAATCTATGAAGAAGAAAACCCGCACCGTGAGTATCTCTGAAGCCAGGGCGCAGCTTTCAAAGCTGATCGATCAAGCTTCCAAGGGAGAGCCATTCATCATTTCCAAGGCCGGTAAGCCCCTCGTCAAAGTCACCGCGATTGATGATCCGGTCCCGGTACCCGTCCGGCGACTTGGGTTCATGGCTGGGCAGATCACCGTTCCAGAGGATTTCGACGTAATGGGTAGATCCGACATAGAGCGCGTTTTTGAAGGCTGATCCTTACCTTCAATCGAATGACGGGTGGCCCACATCTCGCTCGTTTTTCGCGAGATGTGGGATTCCACAGCTCCGCCCCTGCTACGCTCGGTCCCGCTTCTTCTTTAGAGTTGAATGGTTAAGGTCTGTGGAATCCCACATCTCGCGAAAAACGAGCGAGATGTGGGCCACCCGTCATTCGTTGAAAGGACAAAGGTGGAACGCTGGCTGCATAACATCTTCCTCTCGTTGGCGCTCGGCCTATGCCTGCTGCGTTTCGCTTATTTGCGCGCTGACTTTCCCAACCACTCGCCATGGATGATGGACCAGGCGAAGTTCACCGACGAAGGTTGGTGGGCGAACGCGGCAGTCCGGCACTTCCTCATCGGGCACTGGCAGGTTGCGGGGGACTACAACCCAGCAGCTGCGGTTCCGGTATGGCCCGTCTTGCTGACCGTCGTCTTTCACTTCACCGGCGTCAGTATCGTGGCCGCGCGTGCAGTGAATGTGTTTTTTTCGATCGCAACCGTTGGCCTCGTTTACCTTCTCGTTCGCCGCTATCCTCGGAGACAGCAGCGGCCGTAGCGGCGCTGCTGTTGGCGGCCAGTCCCTTCGCCTTCGCCTTTAGCCGGCTCGCCACGTTAGACACCATAGTGAACTTCGAGTTCTGCCTGCTGCTTTGGATCGCCTCCTACGCCAACCCACGGCGAATCTGGCCATCGATCCTGCTTGGCGTCCTTATCCCCATCATGCTATTCACCAAGACCACGGCAGTTGTCTTAGTGCCCGCGGTTCTATGGTTGCTATGGATGGCAACGAAGAAAAGATTCCTGCTGTCGACCCTATGGGTGGGCGCCGTGGCAGGGCAGGCATAGGTATTTATCTGTCCACCGTCCTGCACTCCAGATACGCCGACGACTATCACTACTTTTTCGACATCAATGCACTGGCGGACGTGGAATGGGGGCACACCGCCTTCCTCCTGCGGCAATTATTGCGTCACTGCATGTGGATCGGACCCCATCTTGTATCCGGCCGCGCTGGCCGTGCTTCTGCTGTCGCTGGTTTGGTTGCGGCAGCTATGGAGAAACCCCCTCTTCACCGCTTCCTGGATCGCGTTTGCGGGCAACGCCGTCTATATCCTTCGCCGCCAGGATGATTACGCTCCCAGATATTTCCTGGCCATGCTGGTGCCGTTGATCCTGGTCCTGGTTCTTGCCCTGCAGGAACTCGAAGATGCGCAACCGCACTCTGGCGTCGCTGCTTGCGGCCACCCTTGCGCTCGCCCTGGTGCTCGATACCGCGCGGGTCGTCGGGTTCCTGACCCATCGCCAATACCAGTTCTACAACGCCGCACAATCCATCAAGGCCATCGTGAATGCGGACCCGCACGCACACCGCCTGCTGCTTGGTTCCAGTGGCGACCAATTGTCGCTGATGACCGGCATTCCCTCGATCAATGATGGATACAGCAGCGAAGACCTGGCTCAAAAACTCTCTCGCTATCAGCCCGGTTGGTATGTAGGATGGAATGAGCTCGATCAGGACATCCTCGGCTCTCTATCCGCTTTCCGCTTGGACAAGGTTGCGACCTTTCGCGTCTTTGACCACGATGAGAGAGACTTGTTGACGCTCTATCGCATGGTTCCCGCGAAGCCCTCTGGAGGCTCTTGAATGATGAAGATTTTTCTGGCGATTTTGCTGACCTTGGCGATCGCTGCTCCCGCGTCTGCAGCGACCCCGCTCCACGTGATCTTCGACACCGATATGGGCAATGATGTTGACGACGCCCTGGCGCTGGCGATGCTGCATGCCCTTGCTTCCCGAGGCGAAGTGAATCTGCTGGCCGTCACCGTGAGCAAAGACAATCCCTGGGCTGCCGAATACGTCCGCCTGGTTGACGAGTACTATGGCCGAGGCTCGATCCCCGTCGGTATCGTCCACGACGGCAAGGAGAAGCAAGATGGCTTGTACGTCCGGCAAGTATGCGAGCTGCACGGCCGCCACCTCGATCAGGCAGCCGTACAAGATGCGGTGGAGCTGCTGAGAAAAACGCTGGCCGGCGAAAGCGATGGCGCCGTCACCATGATCCAGGTGGGCTTCTCCACCAATCTGGCGCGGTTGCTCGAGTCCGCCCCCGACCGCTACAGCAATCTTAGCGGGATGGAGCTGGTGAAGAAAAAAGTTCGCTTGCTCACCGTGATGGCGGGAAACTTTGCCGAGCCAAAACGCGAGTACAACGTAATGATCGACATTCCCGCCGCAACCAAACTCTTTGCTACTTGGCCAACCGACATCTACATAAGCGGCTTCGAAGTGGGAGCAGCGATTTTATATCCCGCGGTCAGCATCGAGAACGACTTCCCCAAGGGACAATCCCGTTGCCGAAGCCTACCGGCTTTACGCTAAGATGCCGTACGACCGCCCTACCTGGGACCTGACTACGGTCCTCTACGACCTGCGGCCCGATCGCGGATATTTTGGTGTGTCCCCAGCCGGCGACGTGCTGGTTTCGGCGAATGGTGCCACCACCTTCCAACCCAGCCCGCAAGGCAAGCGGTACTTGCTCAAGGTGGATCCGATACAAGTTGCAAGAGTTCGAGAAGCTTGCGTATGGCTCTCGTCGCAGCCTAAAGCGACTTCACGATAGCTAACTCAAAAGAACCTGATCGAACTGGAAGAAAATCTTCCTATGGTCGATGCCGTTGCCGGCGGCTCCGGCAATCTCAAACGGGCCGATCGCTGTCTTGATTACGATGCCTACCACTCCATCCATGGGCACGCTGGGCTCATTGGGCAGAAAGAAAGTCTTACCCGCTTCGTAGGTGGTGATCAGGGAGATGCTGTCTCCCAGGAAGGGAGGCAGCTTGGCGAGCCGGCGAATATATCCGGCCTGGAAAAGATAATACTGATTGGTAATCAGCTCGTTCTCGCCAAAGGCGGAGAGCTGCTGTCCGCCCCCCAGAGAAAATGGAGGGATCCCCGTACTCTCGTAGCCGAAGGTCGTTCCCCCGGATGCAGTCAAATAGGCTGAGGATTTCGCAGTGAGGGGAAAAAGAAAGCGCGTCCGAAGTTCAGTGAGAGGGAACGGCTTTTTAGTTCCGGTATTGGCGTCCCACCATTCCCCACGGAAGGTTGCGGCCATGCCGCGCATGGGCAAAACGTTATCATCGGTAAGGTCGAGGATATAGTGAAGCCGGGTAACTCCGATACGCCCCGACTGAACAGGGTAGATGACCGTATCTCCAATCACCGGAGAATATCTTTGATACGCCGCTTGATAGCCTAGACGAACCTCCCCGACGTTGCTGAAGGTGTACCCGACATCGAGGGCTCCGCCAAGCTGGCGCTTCCGGTATTGCGAGTCGATGTGATTGTCATAGTAGAAATAAAATTTGTTGGTATTCGAGGGCTACCTGGGGAGCGATGAAAAAGTGCGTGGTGGGTGAGAACGGATGATAATACTCCGAATTCAACTCATAGAGTGAGCCCACAACAATATCGTTGCGCAGCTCTGATCCAAAGCTCCCATAGTCCAGGAACGTAATGCGCGCGCCCGCGCTGAAGAGCACCTCGTTGTAGTTGGTTCCATCGATGATGATCAACGGACGCACGATGGGCGGTGAGTAAGGCTTTTCCTGCACTGAGACCAGCAGGCCCGGCTTGTTGTCCTTTTCCGTCATGCTGTAGTTCAGCGTGGAAAAACGTCCGCTCCCGGCGATCCTGGTGAATTGCTGCTCCAGGTTGTCTTTTGAGACCGGCCTACCAATATCCGGCGCCAGCCTGCGCTGTATTCTGTTCTCCAGCGCCGGCGAGGTGCCCGTCACCTCGAGGAATTGAGGAACAGGAACCACCTGGGTGCGACTCGCGCGCCGGGCAATGTATTGCTTCCAGGACGCATCATCCACGGCAAGCTTGCTCAGGATGGTTTGTTTACTTTCGGCCGCCTCATAACCCGCGCGGACGATCTCTGGCAGCCTTGTCGTAATCGAGCGCCGAGTACTTCTCCAGGGGCACCGTGACCAGAACGTCCGCCATCTGGATGCTCTTGAGTTCGTTGGCGGCGATCATCACGCTCAATGACTGGCCTAGAACCGAAAAAGTGTTGAGCGGTTGTTTGGGGTTGAAGGTAGACGCTTGTAGATAGACTGCGACGGTGAGCTGGGCGCCCATGCTCTGCGCAACGTCGACAGGCAAGTTATTGAGCAAGCCGCCATCTGCGTAGAGATTGTTGCCGGAGCGCACCGGGGTAAAGATCCCGGGCAAAGACATAGTGGCTCGCAGCGCCAGCGACAGCGAGCCATCATGGAAGACTTGTTGCTTGCTGGTGGTCAGGTCGGTTGCCACGCAGGCAAAAGGTGTGGGCAGGTCGTTGAAGCTCTTGATCTCGGAGTAGGGAAGCGCGACGTGGTCGAGGATGAAGCTCACCTGCTGGCCAGCATTGAAACCTGCCGGTAGCTGAATGCCTTTGCGGAGCCCGAACTCCAATCGAGTCGGAAACTCGATTGCATCCTCTTTGCGCCGGTAGGACAAATCCCGGAATGGCAGTTCGCCGCTGAGTGCCTGGTCCCAGTCCACGTTCTGAATCAGCTCCTGGATCTGGTCGGGTGTGCGGCCCGTCGCATAGATGCCGCCGACCAGGCCTCCCATGCTGGTGCCGGCCACCAGGTCCACTGGCACATGGTGTTCATAGAGCCACTGCAGCACGCCAATGTGCGCCAGGCCAAGGGCTCCGCCCCCTTCGAGTACCAGGCCGATCTTGGCCCGTGGTTTCTGGTCAGGCTCCTGGGGGGTAACTTGCGCTTGAAGTGGAAGGCTTACCAGGAATCCAAGCAAGAAGATCAGCCGAGTCGCTCCCCGGAGACCTCGGCCGACGGAGCCGCTCACCTCTTGATGGCCGCATGCTGTTGGATTCATTGAAGGTCCATCATCGCCGACAAAGGCTCGGCGGCGAAAGTACCATTCAAGGAGCCCTTATCCGCCAAACGATGGCTCCTCAAAACCTCCACGAAAGGCACAGCGTTACAGCATGCGGAAAAATGCTTCGAAGGCTTTAGAGTCTGCGTGAACTTGCCTTCCAGAACTCTTTCCCGAAGTCTGTGTCATAGCAGGAGCGGATAGGAACGGGACGGGTGCCCCTCGCGCCAGCGTACCTGGGCCGAAAATGATATGTTTCGATTGCTTTTCCTCACAGGCCTTGGATTTGCTGATCAACATCGCAAGAAACAGTGGTGGGCTGCGCCCATCGTTTCGGCCCACGTACGCTCTGGCGAACGTGGGGCACCTGTCCTGCCCTTCTGGCCTTGCTATGACACAGGCTCCGGAGGGACGGCCGAAAGTCAGACTTGTCCGAATTAGCGAATAGATCGGGCTTGGTGAGCAGGTAATCCATTGATTGTATGGAAACCGAGTGAATCTCAAAGAGAACCGGGTTGGCTTTGGATGATTGCCATCGGCATTCGCGTGCGGTCCGTGTTCACCCAGGACTGCCGTCCCTGGGGCATTCTCAGTCGTCCCTGCGGGACTGGTCTCGGTGGGAACGCATACCCAGCACTCCGTGCTGGGCTACTCTCAGCCGTCCCTACGGGACTGGGACTGGGTAATGACCCATCGTAAGTTACACAAAACAAATACGCTACTACCGACCGATACGCACGAAACGCGGTTACCCTTCACAAAACCTTCTCAAAATCTGGCATAGAAAAGGCCTGCTTATTCCTTCAGGCGCTTTGCCATCTCACCGTCTGGAACATCGCCGACAACGATGTTGACGTACATCCCCTCATAGCCGATGTCACCGCTCGTGTAGCCGAAATGCCGCGTCAGCACCTTGCGCGTGACCATCTTATCGTTGCTCATGTAGGACACTGTGTCGCCTACGTTGGGAATCGGCAAGAACTCCCCAGCGTGATTCTCAATCCTCTTATCGGAATTGTGTGCGCCGTCGGGACGGGCGCTACCTGGGGGCAGGTACTGGTATTGGATGGAAATCTTCATCGTGCTTTCCTCCGTCCCAGTCTATCTGCCCGTCAGGCGCAATGGTCGGTCCTACCTAACTTTGCAGGAGTTGATGTAGCGTTCGAGCACGGGCTTGGGTATGCGCAGTACGGCGTACTTGCGCTTGGAGAATGACTCCTCCGAGCCCAGGTCAATGACTCCAGGCACACTGGCGAATCGCCGTGAGACTGAGTCGGTAGACAACTTTAGGATGGCCGCGACTTCGCGCACCGTTAACAGGTCGGGAACTTCCAACTGGTTCGCGCCCTTGGATCTGGGAGACCCCTATGCGCTATCAGGTGTTGGACCACTGCAGCGTAGGCCCTTGGAGCGACGCGACGCCGACAACTGGCCAGAAGGGAGCGAGTATCGAGCAACGCTCGGCTGGGTCCCTTCCAGGCATCTTCGATATTACTAAACTTCCGCAAAAACCGCAACCGCTATCTGCCAAACCTCTGTTATAATTTCGGCCCCTAGAATCATTCTGAAACTTTTCATAAAATCCTGTCAGGCCCTTCGCAGCTTGGTATATTGCTCAGGCGACAATCTCCAGGTACACGGTAAGCGTCGTTTGAAGGCCGTCTTGAAAAGCGGGCTGGTTTGAGCTTGGGTTAAGTGTCCATCTATTTTTAAGTGGACACTTGAGATGACTTTGAGATGGGATGGAATCTCTGAGGCCAGGTTCCAGGGCAGAAGTTCGTGGATGCGGTTGACCGGATGGTCAGCGATGCGCTCCAGGACATAGCGTAGGTAGAGTTCAGGATCAAGATCGTTGAGTTTGGCAGAACCGAGCAGGCTGTAAATGGCCGCTGCGCGTTCACCGCCGGCATCTGATCCTGCAAAGAGATAATTCTTGCGCCCCAGAGCGACCACGCGCAGTGCCCGCTCAGCTGCTGAATTGTCGATCTCGATTGCGCCGTCGTCGAGGTAACGGCCGAGCGCCCGCCAGCGAGAGAGCGCGTAGCGGATGGCCGCCGCAGTGTCAGACTTGCGCGAGAGGCCCACGAGAGTTTTGTTAAACCAGCGATGGAGATCATCCATGAGAGGTCGCGCTCGTGCCTGGCGAATCTCACAACGCAGGTCAGTCGCTTGGCCACGGATCTCGCGTTCGATGTCGTAGAGTTTTCCGATCCGTTGGATAGCCTCGCCGGCGATGGCTGATCCATGGGCCACATGGATATCGTAGAACTTGCGCCGTACATGAGCCCAGCATGCGGCTTCGACGATCCTGCCGCCTTCGTAGAGATGATGAAATCCAGCATAGGCATCGGCCTGCAGAACACCGGAGAAGGAGTTCAGATGCTGCTTGGGATGTTCTCCCTTGCGATCCTCTGTGTAGGTGAACCACACCGCTGGTGGCACATCACTGCCCGCTGGTCGATCATCGCGCACATAGGTCCAGAGCCGCGCGGTTTTGGTCTTGCCTGTGCCTGGAGCCAACACCGGAACAGGCGTGTCATCGGCGTGTATTTTCGAAGCCGCGAGCACGTGCTTGCGTAGTTGATCGACCAAAGGCGACAGTAAATAGCTGGCAGCTCCGACCCAATCGGCCATCGTCGAGCGATCCAGATCGACTCCTTCGCGAGCGTAGATCTCCGACTGGCGATACAAAGGGAGATGATCCGCATACTTCGACACCAGAACATGGGCCAACAAGCCGGGTCCGGCAAGTCCACGGTCGATCGGCCTGCTCGGCGCCGGAGCCTGGATAATCGTGTCGCAGCGTGTGCAGCACATCTTGGGACGCACATGGCGGATCACCTTGAAGCTGGCCGGGATGTACTCCAGCATCTCGGAGACATCTTCGCCCAGCTTCGACAGCTGACCACCGCACGCTGAGCAGGCTTCTTCAGCAGGCATATGCGTGTGGGTTTCGCGGGGTAGATGTTCAGGCAGTGGACGACGCTTCCGTTTTCGGCGGGACTTGCTGCTGGCCGGCGCCGCCGCTGGGGGACGCGCGGCCTCACCGGTCTCCAACTCTTCCAGCTTTAACTCCAGCTGCTCGACCTCGCGGGCGATTTTTTCGCTCTTGGTACCGAACATCATGCGCCGAAGCTTGGCGATGATCAGCTTCAGATGTTCGATCTCACTGTTGCGCGTAAGCAGCTTCTCTTGCTGCGCCACCACAAGGGCTTCGAGCGCCTCTCGATCCAATCGGCTCAGATCAACAACACTGGCATGCGCGTCAGCCATGGCACGGAGTATGCCATAGTTACGTCGCAGTCATAGATCGAATATCGCGGCTCATCCTGCCGACTGTGGTTCCCACGTCCTCTGCGGTTGACGCCAGTCGATACCCTCCAGAAGCATCGACAACTGCGCACGCGTCAAGGACACCGTTCCGCTCGTTGCCTGGGGCCAGATAAAGCGTCCTCGCTCCAACCTCTTCTGAAAAAGACAGAGGCCATCACCATCGAACCACAGCAGCTTGATCAAATCGCCACGCTTGCCGCGGAAGACAAACACATGGCCGGAGAAGGGTGCCTGCTCAAGCACTGTCTCAACGATCGACGAGAGCCCCTGAAAACCGCGGCGCAGATCCGTGAACCCCGCGGCAATCCAGATCCGTGTCCCTGTCTTCGGCTCGATCACCGCAACAGGCTCCCCAAAACTGCTCGCACCAGCTCCGGATCAACGCCCGCCTCTACACTGATCACTGCTCGACCCGGCAGCTCGATATGGATCGATCCTGACGGGGCTACGGCAGGTGCAATCCCAGACAACGTGACACTGTTCGACTCTGCCGTCACGGTCACCGGCACTAACTTGGTCTGCGCTTGTTGGCGGACACCGAGGGTTCCCTTGCGATACTCGTGTCGCCACTGGAACACCTGGTTCGCATTTACTCCATGCTCACGGGCCACTCGGGCAATCGAAGCTCCCGGGACAAACGTCGCTTCTACGATGCGACGCTTCTCCTCCCGTGTTCTTCTCGTCCGCTTCAGCGAAGGGGCTGCTGCCTCAACTGCATTCGTATCGCTCACAAGGTCAGCGTGGGACAGAAAAAGCCAGCTGTCTATACGGCCAAGAGCGGACGCTTACGGTACACGCCAGCTTCACCCTTCGCTATAGCGTAATCCAGCATCTGCCGACTCTCGGAATCGCCCCAGGCCTCTCCTCGCCGCGCCAGCTCTCTGATCTTGCCTTCATCGCGGAAGGTCAACGTCTTGGGTAGGGGCCTCTCTAGCCCAGGCTCCAGGAACGTGTACATGCCAGACCTCGCGCCGAACGAACTTCACGAGAACCCTGTGATTCGATTTCGTGTATCGGGACATGAGCGCAGCATAGGCGAAAGTAAGGCGAAGATGTCCACAGGAAAACTCTAAAACGCCCCGCCCACCGAATCCCACCTGCGGTGGAACTCTTTAAATTCTTGGAGACTCCTCAAACCTCTAGCCGCAGGCCATGTAAAGTCCCTGATGAGTTGCGGCCAAAAAGGTACTGCCAAATCTTCAAATCCAGGAAGGGGAGCAAGATCAAGAGAGCGCATTTGCTTTATTGCCAGGACTTGAAAAGCAAAATTGCCAATTCCGCAAGTCAATACAAACTGCTGAAGCGGATAGGAAGGCGAAACAGATCCACTGTAATATCCGAATTCGTAGTTAACCCTAGCGTGACGAGGCACGTAAGCGCACAACCACATATGAACGGTTTGAGGGATGTCAAAGCCGTTACAGAAAGAACGGCGAATGCGACGCGAAAAGAAGGGCTCTCTGTGCCGTTGGGTGTGGTCAAGAATAACAGCGGTCTTAAAGGCAAAAAGCGCCAATGAGCGAGCCTCTGGCTATCTGATGGGAATGTGGATGTCTCCCCTGATCAAGCGGGTCATTGTCGGTTTAGCATGTAGATTTTCGATATCGCTCATCCATGTGTTGTTACATTTCCTACACACTACCTTAGCCTTCATATCTAAAGCGTCGCACTTCCACTCTCTGATCTGGGAGTGACGATCTGCGAATTTTGCGTCCCATTTCCCTGGGAAAAGATCAGTGATCCAGCTACCGAAGATATGTTCGGCGGACATCTTTTCAGAAGCTCCGCAGAACGCACACTCTTTGTTTTTCATGTCCAATGCTCGCCCTGCACCGCGTTCCTACGAGTCCTTGGAGGGAAAGTCTACTGAATGGTGCCAGACGGTTCTTGGAAAAACTCGGTCCAGGGATGCCAATCTGTGCAACCGGGTCCGCACTTATGGTCTGGCAGATGTTTCGAGAAGTGCTGTTCAAGCATTCTGCAGCACTCTTCGAAAGTGGTTGTTTTCTCGACAAAGCGCGCGGATTCGAATGGCAGGTGAGGAAGAATCATGCTTCCTTCATACCCGTCTTTCATCTTGGTCACGCTCATAAGCGTGTACCCATCGGGCATGTAATCGTGCTTTCGTTGCCAGACTTTAGCGTATGGCAAATCAAATTCCTTGAAGTCTTCAGGCGTGAGCGTCATTTGGGAATTTCTTCGACCTTCTACTGCACATTCTATTCCGCCGTGCGCGGGTTGATTAGACGCCTGGGCCTATAATCCCTTCCATGGACACGACAGAGATTATCCAGACTATCGACGCGGAGATTGCTCGGCTTGAGAAGGCCAGATCGCTCTTAAATGGCGATACCACAAAGCGCGGACGACCGCTTGGGTCAACCACCACAGATCGTGGCAAGCCACGCAGGAAGATGAGCGCGGAGGGCAGGGCGAGGATAGCTGCAGCGCAGAAGGCGCGCTGGGCGAAGACGAAACGGAAGTAAATGGACAAGTGCCTTTAGTTTCTCAATCGGGGGAGTGTTCGACCTGGGGAGGCGTAGTTGTGAAAAATAGATATCAGAGCGGGATGCAAGGCGTGTACCTTGTTGCCGCCGAATTGACTTATCGGGGGTTTATCGTTTCGCCCACGTCGCGTAGTGCAATTGGGGCTGACCTGCTTGTCACTGACCAAGAGTGCAAGCAAGCATGGTCCGTTCAGGTGAAAACGAATAGCCAGCGCATGAGCTATTGGCTGGTCGGCCCGCATGCCACAAAAATCAAATCTCCCACTCATGTCTATGTGTTCGTGACCCTTCACGGAAACGAGCGCCCAGAGTACCACGTGGTTCCGAGTGAGTTCGTCGCACAACACGTCTATGAAGACAAGAGCAAGAGGGGTACATGGTATTCATTCGACCGCAGCGATCTGAAGGCACATTCTGAAGATGATCCTGAAGGGTGGAAGTGTTTTGAACCGCCACCTACTCCTCAAGCTTTGCCAAGGCCCGTGCGCGATCAATCTCTACCAGCTTTTGACATTCCGTCCCCGAGACTATGATTCCTCCCAGTTCCGGATATAAGGGCGGACCGTTGTATACGCTGTTCTGCCATTCAAAAAATCTCCCTCCAGATTTCAAGAGCAGTAATTTGCCGCTTGGTCGATGGATAACTCTGTGCAATCGCTCGGTTTCTGGTAGTTCTTCCTCGTCGCTCGATACGCTTGAACCGATACAGAACAGGCGCGCATCTAGCCCCGCCTCTCTCAGCAACTGCGCCGACTTCCACCGCTCCACCTCAAACTTCCTCTCTTGTCGCTCTTCAAGGATCTTGCCGCCAAGGTACAAGACAACGACGCAGAGGATGAGAACAAGCCAGTTCATGATTTTGCGGATTCTAGCAGATAGGGTCTAGATGATGCCCCAGGATGCGCCACTGTCCTTTGAACATGGGGGGGCAGGAGCCGTGTTTTCGTCCCAGAGCCTGCCAGCGCGCCGTAACTGTAGGGAATCCGTAACAGATACGGTCCCTACGTGTTTCGCGAAGACTACGCGTCCAGGGTCCTGGGATCGAAGTCGGGACCCGCTATCGCAGTTTTCATTTCTGACGCCTCACGAGTATGGACATTGAAATGGTCTCCCCTTGTGAAGCGGTGTCCCAGGTAATCCTCGCACATCGGTATGCGGTAGGGAATGCTGTTGAACAGAGCGACTTGCACTTCAACGATCCTGTCATGCGGTCGGCAGTCGATTATGAGAACATGTCCATCGGTGACGCGCCTACCATACACAATCTCCTGCGCAATGATCGGCTTGTTCTTTACAAACGCTCTTCCCTCCGCATCGCTTGAGTCTTCGCGAATAAAAGCCCTCATGGCATCGAAGGAACTTGACAGAGCAAACTGCGGGTCGCATGTGAACGCCATGTAGTTGAATGCGATTTTGCAGAGGCACCTCACAACGACTGGAGGGTTCTGGTGATCGACATGGAGAAGGATCTTACCGTCACCGCTGACTGGGGAATCGATTGTACCGCCATACACGAATGTCGGACAGACCTCTTTCCATTTCCGAAGGAGACGTTCCGAGTCTGCTGGGGTCTCCCCTCCGATTAACTGAAACTTGCTTCCTTTCGGAAACCTCTCCGCAAATTCAACGCTCAAGTCCTTTTCAAGACACCACTCAAAGTCCTCCGATGGATCGCGCCTTGCGCCAACCTGCGTCAGTATGACGGTCTCCTCAACTCCGTTCCCGTCTGCTCGGATCATGACCCGAGCGCCTTTCGTTTCACCTTCAGCAATGACAAGAGTGATGCCGTTAGTGCCAATTCCACCAATCACTCCTTTAAGGCCGAACTGAAGACGACGCATTCCTTCGACGCTGTGGACCCTCATAGGCCATTCCAGCTTCGACCCGAAATAGTGATTGCAGTCTTTGCATACGCAGTCCAGCGTTATATCTGGCGTGAATACGCCGAAGCTCTGGGGAATTATGTGCTCCTTGGGAGCATCGCGGGGAACTTCACTGCGACAGTAGATGCATTTGCTCATGGGGTCAGAACCACCTCAGCTTTTTGTACTGCTCAGGTGTCCGTCGCAAGTAGCACCCGCCCCTGCCATTTTCTATTGCGTGCTCAATCATCTGCCGAGCCTCCGATGTTCCCCAAGCTTCATCCCGCCGTGCCAGTTCCAGAATCTTTCCCGATGATTTAAATGTCAGCCTCCAGGGTAGTTCCGTTTCCAGTCCTGCTTCCAGGAAGGAGGCGTGCCAGAGTTGCCGCAGCTCGAAACGCATGTAGATTCGGTGATTCGCTTCGGTATAGCGGGACATGGGTGTAGTATAGAGCGAAGATAAGGCGAAATAAATCCACAGCCATCGGAGCGAGCACGATGAATTTGCTTCTGTATTTTGAATTCACCGATGGAACGGAGACCAAGCAGCAGACTTACGACGATCTGCGCGGCATACCGATTCCGACCACCAATGATTGCATTTGTCCTGGGAAGGGAAAATACAAGATCCTAAGCCGCACATTTGGTTACCACTCCTCTGGCTTGACCGTTTACTTTTTGTGCGAGCTTGTTCCCTAAGGCCGTCAGTTGACGATAGCCATGCGCAAGTTTTCTCTACAGGTCCTAGGTCTTATCGTCGGTCTGATGAGCGGCATACTCAGCATTGGAAGAGAGGTTCTAGGATTTTTCTATCCGCAGCACTTCCCAGAAAGCCGTCTTCTTTCCGTTTCTCTCAATACGGCGGTGTTTGTTTCCTGTGCCCTCGTGTATTGGCAGGAACACAAGAAACTTTTGGCCGAACAAAAACGAAACACTGGGTCACGCATCGAAGGGCAAATACGTGAGACGTTTATTGATTCGAAAAGAAATTCGGACACGGGTCGCTTTGAAGTGATTTCTTCAGGGGCCTATATAACGCTGTTTATCACGGCCACGAACCTCAATCCCGCATCTGCACATCTCGACCCTTTCACAATCAATATGGAGATAAAGATCGAAGGGCATACCTACAGCGGCAAATACCAAAGACTACCCACGCAATTTGTCGAGTACTTTGCCCAGTCCAATCTCATCTCGAATGGAGTTGTATTTGACTTTTTTAATGCGCATTTTGGGCCACTGACCGATGGGGAGCAGGGGGTTGGCTGTTTACGCTTCTGCTGCGAGCAACTGAACGAAGCGACCTTGAAGAAACAGGGTCCCGAACTCTGTTCTGTAAAATTGTCGATTGCGGATTCCAGGAACAAGGTACACACAATCGAAGGGACTCTCCCGCTTCAGTTCGACAAGATGAAGCACCATTCCGAGTTTCCTCCGCCAGTCTGAAAATTCGCCTTCACGGATCACCCATTACTCGTTCAACCGCGAAAACATGACGTCACGGACCGCGATCTTTCTCAACCAAGACGCAGTTCAGAAAGTCATTGAGTTCATCATTCGCCGACCGATCTTGCCCTGTGGCCTCCAGGAAGATCCGCACCATCTCCAACCTATCGTAGAACCGCAGCAACGGCTGCTGGCCCCCTAGAGGAAGAATCTGCTTCAAAGCCCATCGCATCTTCCGCCCCTTCAAGATGTTCTCGTATTCTTTCACCAGTTCATACGCGAATAGGTCAGCCGCCTGAAGAGGAAGACAATCCTTTGGATATGCAGTGGAAAAGTCTCCCATGAGTTCACCATAGGTCGTCAGCTTCTTCATTGCAGACCACAACTCGTGGGCGGAACCCTTTCTGAGGTTCGCGTCGGAATCTTTCGGTGTAGTAGCTCCGAACTCGCGTTGTGTTGCAAAGGTCATCGAAACGGTTTGCTGATTAGACGGCCATTCTGTGGGAAGTCCCTGTAACAACGCCCCTTTGGTCACATCCTGGAACGCCATGTAATAGGGTCCTTTGTAGAACTCTCGTAGTGCCTTAGGCGCTGCATTGTATGCGTCCAGCGACACCACACAGCCGACAGGGACAGCTTTGACTTTCACGATGATGCCGACAAGTCGAGCCATCAGCTCCCGTCGCTTCTCCTCCACCCAACCTTTGAACGGACCAATGCTGTGGGCGAACTGGCGCATGTGAAACTCGCCTCCTTCGATGCCCGCATCAGAGAGAGCCGCAGACCATTCGGATGTGAACGTCTCCCAGTCAGCAGAGTCAGCTATCAGCCCGCCCATACCCGCAAAGTGAGACTTCGGATCACGTGAATGTCCAGACTCGTCAATGTAGGCGATAAGCATCTGCGGTCCTGCACTTCAAGCAGCCTTCAGAACGTCCGTACCAAGTAAACAGATGGAGGCTGGCGTGACCTTCGACCCGCTCAGCTTTCGCCATTCGCGCTTAAGCGCTTCACGTCACTCATTTCGTGGGTGTCGTCCAGGCGGCAGTATTAGGTGTCAGGGGTTCGTGTCCGTCCCAAACTCTTCTGTCGGCACCTTTCCCCAAGTACATTTTCTTATCTAGCTGTTTCTTGTCGATTGTCTGATAGGCTTTTTCCAACACCTCCTCGTCTTCTTCCGAGCTATCCTCCTTGTCCATCGCGTTCGCTAGTAGGGTCATATTGTTGTAGTCCACGACAAAGTCCTTTGTGTGTCTGTGGAAGAACTGGTTCAGGGTAAAGATGTACGTTCTGCAATCCTCAGGCCGCGTTGTGTGAGTAGGATCGGTCTCGCAGTGTAGCTCTACCTGCGAGAGGGTGTCTTGTACGAATTGGTTCCAGGCGTCTTGCTTTTCTTGTTTGTCACGACGATGCTCTCGATATTCGTTAATGGCAGTCACAACAGCGTTGCCAAGAGCGGACCCGACAGCGTAACCGACCGCATAAGTTCTGTTGGACCTGCACTTGGTTGTACTGATCCGTGTGGCCGTACGTTGTGCAACTCAGGTTGCCTCCAATGCTCGTGCAGTAAGACTGGGAAGACGAGCCGTTGTCGTAACTCGTGCAGGCGATGTTGCCCGCAATGTTCGAGCAGAAGGTCTGCATCTGCCCCCAGGTTGACAGAGTGCCTGTCAGGAAGACTGCGATAATAAATACCTGTCTCATGTGTCCGCTTCGCTTTCTCTCGGCACAAAGTGTGCCTACTGGTCTTTGTTTGTGTTGGCTTGCTTCAAGCATTTGACGACCACTGCTTGGCGCATAGACTCAACCCTAGCCTTGCAACCCTGGGCGGTCGGATAAATGACAATTTTTGGCATGTATGCGTAGTGGTACTCATAGGCGTATGTGAGCACTTCCCAAATCTGCCCGTTAGCGAGTACGAGAACCTGCTCATCCTTCCCTGTCCAGCCTTCAAAATCACCGCTGACTGTGGTTTCCACAGATAACGGAGAGCAGCCTTGCAGAGATGGGACTGGGGCCTGTGCGACTGCCGATGGCGATACAAGCAGAAGACCAATGATCGCTATCAGGAAACGGCTCATTCCTTGCTCCTCCTATTCCGCTTGTTCAGTTGATTGCTTTACAGACCAGAGATTCCTCTTTTGCGTTGACAATCCCATTCGATTAGGCCCTCATGCCTGTCTATCCGACCGTGGTACTCAACAGGCAGGACGTAAACAGGGAAGGAACTCCATGAGAAGTTTCCAGACGACCCCGAGAGGGCCGCGCACCCCAGAGTAGTATCGTTGGTGCTTCCGCCAATGTTCATAAAGCAATGCCGATGTTCTCCGACCCACCAATTGCCCTCTATGAAGACGGTGGTGTCCTTGGTGTGAGTGACCCACCCAGATCGGTCCAGGTGCTGATTAAGACTCATTGCGCCCCACCATAGGAATGCGATGAGGCTAGCTAACATCCAAACTTTCTCTATGAAGCTGGATTTCTTAGGCTCTCTCGCCTTTGGTCTGGGAATGCTGCCTAGCTCTGCTGCAGTTGGACCTTCTTTAAAGATCTTCATTTTGTCCTTTTCCTAGACCGCTGACATTGCCACATTGCCTGCCCCAGGTCCACTGGCACATGGTGTTCATAGAGCCACTGCAGCACGCCAATGTGCGCCAGGCCAAGGGCTCCGCCCCCTTCGAGTACCAGGCCGATCTTGGCCCGTGGTTTCTGGTCAGGCTCCTGGGGGGTAACTTGCGCTTGAAGTGGAAGGCTTACCAGGAATCCAAGCAAGAAGATCAGCCGAGTCGCTCCCCGGAGACCTCGGCCGACGGAGCCGCTCACCTCTTGATGGCCGCATGCTGTTGGATTCATTGAAGGTCCATCATCGCCGACAAAGGCTCGGCCGCGAAAGTACCATTCAAGGAGCCCTTATCCGCTAAACGGTGGCTCCTCAAAAACCTCCACGAAAGGCACAGCGTTACAGCATGCGGAAAAATGCTTCGAAGGCTTTAGAGTCTGCGTGAACTTGCCTTCCAGAACTCTGTCCCGAAGTCTGTGTCATAGCAGGAGCGGATAGGAACGGGACGGGTGCCCCAGGTTCGCGCCAGCGTACCTGGGCCGAAAATGATATGTTTCGATTGCTTTTCCTCACAGGCCTTGGATTTGCTGATCAACATCGCAAGAAACAGTGGTGGGCTGCGCCCATCGTTTCGGCCCACGTACTCTCTGGCGAACGTGGGGCACCTGTCCTGCCCTTCTGGCCTTGCTATGACACAGGCTCCGGAGGGACGGCCGAAAGTCAGACTTGTCCGAATTAGCGAATAGATCGGGCTTGGTGAGCAGGTAATCCATGGATTGTATGGAAACCGAGTGAATCTCAAAGAGAACCGGGTTGGCTTTGGATGATTGCCATCGGCATTCGCGTGCGGTCCGTGTTCACCCAGGACTGCCGTCCCTGGGGCATTCTCAGTCGTCCCTGCGGGACTGGTCTCGGTGGGAACGCATACCCAGCACTCCGTGCTGGGCTACTCTCAGCCGTCCCTACGGGACTGGTTCCGATAGGCCCTGATAGCTGATTTGTTTTCAGCGAGTGCTGTCCACATCAGCCCATGCCAAGGTGGGACCACTGCCCTCCAATTTATAAAATTCGATGTTTTTGGGTTCATTTTACGATTAGCGGGTCAGCGGGGGCGGACAAAGGGGTTCAAGGGGGTCTTCTTGGGAGAGAAATCCACTCCCAGGTCTGGAACAGAAGTGGACAGGGGGACATAAGGTACGGGGGTTTCCGAGCGGGTAGAGCGGTGGGCGAAGGTGGACTGGCCGGGGCCAGGATTCGGAGACGCCTCTGCTACCGAGCCGGGAGCGGGCGCAGGGTCGGATTTCTTCTGGGCGGAGACGGCGCGACGGTCGGGGATGAAGTTTTCCATGGCAATGATCATGGAGATGGCCTTGACCTGCCCGGTAATGCTGCCTCGGGTCGTTTCGGGGCTGAGTTTGGCGATTTCCCAGAGGCGGTCCAGTACTTGTTTGCGGTCCAGCTTCAGCTTGTGCTGTTCTTCGGCTTCTTTCTGGACGAGCTGTTGCTCCACGGCGGCGCGGTGCTCAAGCATGTAACCGCGGACATGGGGCTTGGATTTGGTATAGGCGGCGGAGTCGGGGTTGAGGCCGACGGCTTCGGCGGCCTGACGGTCGGTCATGGTGCCAGAGAGGACCAGGCGGGCAAAGGCTGATTCCTGATCGGTGATGGGGTCGCTTACTTTATTTTTGGGCATAGGTGGCTCCTGTTGAGAGAAGTTAGAGACAGAGGTTTTCCACTGCGCTTGGAGGCGCAATGGGGTGCATAAAAAATCCCGCCGCGGCGGGATGCTTGGATTGGTTATTTTGAGACAGGGATCGAGTGTGCCACCGGACAGCGATAAAACTGTCCTTCGCTCGCGTCTAAGGCCGAAACTACTGGCAACTGCCGGTCAGCGGGCGACGACGCGAGTGTCCGCCTGCTGCCGAAATCGTCTGCTAACAGGATATAGCGCGCTGCGGAATCGGATCTAGCCGCCAGGACTCTGTTCATGAGTCGATGGTTATCTTTTCGGCGGTTACTTTGGTCTTGCCCTCTGGTATACTGGATGGATACGAAAAGTATGTTGGTGGCCTCGCATGTGTGGAATCCTGGGCTATTTCCGAAAAACCGCGGACACCGACCATCAGCTGGGCGCCACCATCCTCAGCATGCTGGAAGCCCTGGGCCGGCGCGGCCCTGATTCCGCCGGCGTGGCCCTGGTCGGTCCCGCGCACCGGGCCGGCTATATCGTGCGCGTGCAAGCAGGCGACGAGTTGGAGATGAGCAAGCTGGCCATCGAGGCCAACCGGGGAGCAATCCAGAACTTCGCCCGGACCCTCAACGATGCCTACGATCTCTCCAGCAGCGGCGTCTATGTGCGCTTTCTGCTCGCCGGAAAAGTCGACCTGCCCGCGCTGACAACTGCAATCGAGTCTCTGGGCGAAGGCATCGAAGTGCTCAGCATCGGTCATGCGATGGAGCTCTCGAAAGAAGTGGGAACGCCGCATCTGCTCGAGGGTAAGCATCATATCTCCGCATTTTCTGGCTCCCACGGCATCGGACATACTCGTCTCTGTACCGAATCGATCGTGGATCTGAGCCACTCTCAACCCTTTTGGGGACGCGGAGCCGCGGATGTGGCGATCGTCCACAATGGACACATCACCAACTACCATCAGCTACGGCGCAAGTATGAGCAGCGCGGCATTCGCTTTGTCACCGAAAACGATTCTGAAGTGTTGGCCGTCTACTTGGCGGAGTCGATGAATCGCGGCGCCACTCTGCGGGAGGGCCTGGACGGTGTCCTGCGCGATATGGATGGCGCCTTCTCCTGCCTGGCCGTGACGGCGACCGAGATGGGCTTCGTCAAAGATCCCTACGCCTTCAAGCCGCTGGTAGTTGCCGAGACCGATGACTTCGTTGCCGTGGCCACCGAGGAGATCGCCATCCGATCGGCGATTCCGGGAGAATACAAAGTCTCCGAAGCCCAAGTGGAGGAGGTGCGCGTGTGGTCGAGATAGCAGACGTCGGCATCGATGCCGCAGCGCTGTCTACCCGGGAAATCAATGCGCTGATCCGCACCGCATTGCAGGGTGGAGCGACAGAGATAGCGGTCAAAAATCCGAATGCCCGTCACAACCTCGGGGTCGCGTTGCTGCAACCAGGACGAGTACGTTTTCAGGGCAGCGTAGGCTACTACTGCGGCGGGTTGATCGATGGCGCAGAGATTCACGTCGAGGGCAGTGCCGGCTGGGGTTTGGCGGAATCCATGAACCACGGCCACGTCGTCGTTCATGGAGGAGCGGGCAACGGAGCAGCCGCGGCGATTCGCGGCGGCACGGTGGTGATCCATGGCGATGCGGCTGCACGGCTCGGTGTTTCCATGAAGGGTGGCCTGGTACTGGTGGGCGGCGACTGCGGTTACATGGCAGGCTTCATGGGGCAGAAGGGAACACTCGTGGTATGCGGCAACACCGGCCACGCCTTTGCGGATTCGATGTACGCCACCACCTGTTATGTCGGCGGCACCATCGGCGGCCTGGGCACAGATGCGGTGGTTGAGCCGCTGGCGCCGGAAGAGGTGGAGTTGCTCGATCGTCTGCTTGGCGAACATCTTCCGCCGGCGGTGCGCGCGCAAAAGCCGGCCGGACGTGACTTCGCCAAGGTGGTCGCCGGACGGAAGCTATGGAACTTTGACAAGCACAATTGGAAACACTGGCAGGATGCGCTCTAAATGAATAACCCAGACCCTACGCGCCCTCTGCTGCAAACCAGCGGCACCTACTCGCCTGATGTGATGCAGGGCATTCACACCAAGGCGGAAACCGGCATCTATGAAATTCGTGGCTACGGCACGTTGCGCCAGCGGCGTTGGGCCACCTTCGACGACCTGACCTTTCTGCCCTGTGGGCTTACGCGCATCCCGCTCGAGGGCTATCGCGAGAAGTGCTCCACCAAAACCGTTCTCGGCGGACGCTTCGCCAAGCGCCCCCTGGAACTGGAAATCCCCATCATGATTACCGGCATGAGCTGGGGTGCGCTCTCCTACAACGCCAAGGCGGCCTTGGCCAAGGCCGCGGCCAAGGTGGGCACCTCGAATACCACCGGCGATGGCGGCCTCTCTCCGGCGGAGCGGGAGTTTGCCAAGGATTACGTCTACGAGGTACTTCCCTCGCGCTACGGAATCGACGTGCACGATATGCGTGGGGCGAGCGCAATCGAGTTGACCATTGGGCAGGGAGCAAAGCCCGGAACCGGCGGCCTGCTGCTGGGCTCAAAAATCTCCGAGACCATCGCCCATCAACGCGATCTACCCGTGGGGGTCGACCAGCGCAGTCCGGCCAGGCACCCTGACATGCTCGGACCCGACGACATGGTGATCAAGATTGAAGAGCTGCGCGAGGCGACCGACGGGCAGGTCCCGATCTTCGTGAAGCTGGGCGCCAGCCGCACCTTCGACGACGTCAAGCTGGCGGCCAAGGCCGGCGCCGATGTGGTGGTGGTGGACGGCATGGAGGGAGGCACAGGCGCATCGCCCGCCATCCTGCAGGAGCACACAGGCATACCCACTCTGGCTGCTGTCTGTGAGGCGCGCGCGGCCCTGGAAGACTGCGGGTTGTACGGCGAGGTGCAGCTGATTATTGCCGGTGGCATTCGCGACGGCGTGGATGCCGCCAAAGCGATGGCTTTGGGTGCTGACGCCGTCTACATCGGCACCGCGGCCTTGATCAGCCTGAACTGTAACAAGCCTTTGTATATCGAGGACTACCACGCCCTGGGCACCGAGCCCTACCATTGTCATCACTGCCACACCGGGCGCTGTCCGGTAGGCATCACTACGCAGGATCCAGAGCTGATGAAGCGGCTCGATATTGAGCAGGGAGCAGAGCGCGCGCTTGAATCTGCTGCGAGCCATGACGCTAGAGATCCAGATGCTGGCGCGGGCCTGCGGCAAGTCCGACGTGCACCACCTGGAACCGGAAGACATGGCGGCGTTGACCATGGAAGCGTCGATCATCTGTGGCGTTCCCTTGGCCGGCACGCGCAAGGTCTTCGGAAGATAGAGCGGATGTCTTTTCTGTTGAAGTGTCCAAACTGCGGCGAGCGAAGCGTCTACGAATTTCGCTTTGGCGGAGAGATCCGGCAAAGACCTTCTCCCCAAGCCGAGCCCGAGGCCTTTGTCACCTACGCACTCTATAAACGGAACGTCGCTGGAGTGCAGTGGGAGTGGTGGTACCATCGCGGCGGCTGTGGCGAGTGGTTCAAAGCCAGTCGTAACACCCTGACCAACGAGGTCCATCGAACGCTGCTGCCGCAGGATGAGGAGCAACGGGGATAATGGATCAGCCGGAGATCCTTTTTGAGTGGAACGGCAACTCCGTAACGGCAAAGCCCGGCGATACCGTGGCATCTGCTTTATATCGTTCCGGGCTGCGGACCTTCAGTTACAGCTATCAATACGGCCGTCCACGCGGCCTGCTCTGCCTTACCGGCTCTTGCCCCAATTGCATGGTGAACATCGACGGCGTGCCTAACGTGCGCAGTTGTATCACGCCGGCGCGCAATGGCCTGTCGGTGCTGGCGCAGAACCAGAATGTTTATCGTGGCTTCGATTCGCCTGCCGTCAAACGCTTTCCGCCGGCTCCGCCGCTCTCCGAGTCAGAACATCATTACCAGCATGCCTACCTGCAATTCGATGTCGTTGTGGTAGGCGGCGGTCCGCGCGGGATAGAAGCTGCCCTGGCATCCGCGGAACGAGGCCTGCAGGTGGCATTGCTGGAAAAACAGCCAGTGCTTGGTGGGGATTCTGTGTTGGTGGAAGAAGTCCAGGCCCACCCGATGATCACAACCTTTGTGAACTGCACTTGTTTTGGCCTCTACGAAGGCAATCTGCTGGGCGCAGTGCAAATCGATTATGACCGGCCCAATGCGGAGACGCTGCTGCATCTGCGCGCCGGCCGCGTGGTCGTCGCCACGGGTGCTTATGAGACGCAGTTTCTCTTTGCCAACAACGATCTGCCGGGGGTGATGCTCTCGACCGCGGTGCTGCGGTTACTGCATCAACATAAGATCGTCCCTGGCAAGCGAGCGGTGCTGATCGGTGACACGGCCAGATGCTCGCAGCTGTCAGGCCGAACTAGAGGCGGTCGGGATGGAAGTAGTGGCGAGTCTGCCTGTCGGCTCCGTCGTCAGCGCAGTGGGGGACGATCATGTTCGCGGAGTGGCAACCGAGACAGTTACCTATGACGCGGATCTGGTAGTGATGTGCGGGCCCCTGGTCCCAGACCTGGGCTTTCTCGCTGGGACCTCGATTCAGTCAGTGAGCCTGGCGGGAGCCGCCGCCGGAGAGAGCTTCACCAACCAAGCTTATGTCCCTCCGCCCTCCGCGCAATCCACGGATGCAATCGCCTGTCTTTGCATGGATGTTTCGGGCCATGATGTGGCGGAGACCATCGCGAGTGGCATGGGCCACATCGAACTAATTAAGCGCTTTACCAAGCTGGGGAAGAGCGCCTGCCAGGGCCGCCTGTGCCAGATGGCTGCTGTCAGTCTCTGTTCCCAGATTACGGGGCAAACCGCCGCGCAGGTGGGGACGACTGTGGCCCGGCCTCCCGCTCCTCCCGTGACGCTCGGCGTGCTCGCCGGCATGAGACATCATCCTGTACGCCGCACGCCGATGCACTATCAGCATGACCAGCTGGGCGCTGTGTGGATGGACATGGGGGACTGGAAGCGGCCGCGCTACTACGACCCCTCCGGTACTGGAAATCAAGACACAGTGCGTCGAACAGGAATATCGCGCGGTGCGTGAACGGGCCGGCATCATCGACGTCAGTACCCTGGGCAAGATCGAAGTGAAAGGCAGCGATGCCGGCCGCCTGCTCGACCTTGTCTTTACCCATAACTTCTCCACGCTGCCCGTCGGACGTGTCCGCTACTCTGTGTTGTGCGATGAGTTGGGAACCATTGTCGACGACGGGACCATCTCGCGCATGGATGAGCAGCGCTACTTTCTAACCACCACTACAGGGAACGCGGACTTTGTGCAGCAATGGCTGGAATGGTGGGCGGCTGCAGCGGGCTATGAAGGTCAACATCACCAACCTGACCGCCGGACTCGCCTCCATGAACCTCGCCGGCCCGCTGGCACGCGGTGTGCTGGCTCAGCTGACGGATTGCGATCTTTCCTCTCCAGCCTTCCCGTACATGGACTGGCGGCAGGCAACCGTCGCCGGCGTGCCGGCCACCATGATGCGCATCGGCTTTGTGGGCGAGATGGGCTGGGAGATTGTGGTCGCAGCCGAGTATGGAAGCCATCTTTGGCAGCAGTTGCTGCACGCGGGCGCCTCGGTAAACCTGCTGCCCTTCGGGGTGGAGACGCAGCGCGTCCTGCGCCTGGAAAAAAAGCACATCATTGTCGGCGTAGATACCGATGCTCTCAGCAATCCCTACGAAGCAGGCATGGCTTGGGTGGCCAAAGTTGATAAACCAGACTTCATCGGTCGCGCCGCGCTCGACGCGCATGAAGCAAAGCCCACTCGAGCGCATGCTCGTCGGGTTCGAATTGGAGGGAGCCACCGTGCCTCCCGACGGTTCTCCAGTATTGGTTGACGGCAAACCAGTTGGTTTGGCCACCAGTGTTCGCTTCTCTTGGGAGAAGAAGAAAGTAATCGGCATGGCGTGGGTCACGCCCGCGGAAGCGAAGCAGGGCACGCGCATTACTCTACGCTCCGACGCCGTCGACTACTCTGCACATGTGATTGAGGAAGTTTTTTACGACCCAGCGGGTCAGCGGTTAAAGATGTGATGGAACGGCAATCTGCATTGCATCGCTCTCATCTCGAGGCTCACGCTCAACTCAAGAACTTCTCGGGTTGGCAGCTGCCTGCCTGGTATAAGGACCCGTCGAGCGAGCTCGAGCACGTACGCTCCTCCGCAGGCATTTCCGATATGAGCTATCTCTCCAAGCTCGACCTCAAAGGACCGGCCGCTGATTTCCCCGCGCCGGCCCGATTGTGGAAGCTTACCCCCGCACACGCGCTGGTTACGTCTCCGCTGCCCATTGCCTTCGCGGCCTCCCCATCTGTCACTGACGTTACTTCCATCTACAGCGCGATTCTGCTCGCCGGTCCAAAGTCACGGGAAGTGCTGCAGAAGCTGACCACGTTGAACGTGCGCGACGAGGCTATGCCCGAAGGCGCCGCCCGCCAGACCCGGCTGGCTCACGTCAACGCCACCATCCTCCGTAGCAACGGCTTTCTCATATTGAACACCCGCGACGTCGCAGAGTATGTGTGGGAGGCGTTGCTGCACGTAGGCGCGCGCCCCTTCGGTATGGTGGCACAGCAGCATTGGATGCGTACTCATGAAAGTGCATAGCCTCCCAGCCGTGATGTGGGGCAGGCATGCCCTCAAGCCCACCTACGACGTGGCTATCATCGGCGCCGGCGTGCATGGGCTTGCCGCGGCTTACTACCTGGGAAAAATCCACGGCATCCGCAAAGTAGCGTTGCTCGAGAAGGGCTATATCGGCTGCGGGAACAGCACTCGCAACACGGCGATCTTGCGCTCGAACTACCGCACCTATCCCGGGATCGCTTTCTACGACGCGTCGCTTCGCCTCTACGAAGGCCTCGCCCACGAACTCGACTGGGAACTCGATTTCAACCAGAGTGGGCATTTCACGCTGGCGCACACTGACTCCTCCATTACCGGCCTGCGCATCCGCGCAGAAAACAACCGGCTGATGGGCGTTGACAGCCGAATGGTCGACCGCGACGAGCTACGGCGCATGGTGCCCGCGATGGATATGTCCGGCCGCCCGCGATTCCCCATATTGGCAGCCCTCTACCATCCGCCGGGTGGGACCATCGGGCATGACGAGGTAGTGCAGGGATATGGCCACGCCTGCGACGCCATGGGCATTGAGGTGCATCAGTTCACCGCGGTCACGGGACTTGAAGTCGCCGGTCGCAAGGTCATCCGCATACGGACGACGAAAGGTGATTTATCCGCCGGTGCGGTCCTGAATGCCACTGCCGGTTGGGCCACAACTATCTCTGACATGGCGGGCGTCTCGCTGCCGATTGTGAGCCAGCCTCTACAGGCATGCGTCACCGAGCTGATCGAGCCATTTCTGGACTACGTGATCGTCTCCTCGAACCTGCATGTTTATGTGAGCCAGACCGCCAAGGGTGAGCTGGTGATTGGCTCCGAGGTCGATCCTTACCAGACTTACTGCACACGATCCACCTTGCCCACGCTGGAGCAAATGGCGACCTATACGCTGGAGTTGTTTCCCCAGCTCCACGGCCTGAAAATTCTTCGCCAGTGGGCTGGGGTCTGTGACATGACTCCGGATTATGCTCCTATCATGGGAGCGGCCGGCGAACTGGACAACTTCTTTATGGATGTGGGCTGGGGCACCTGGGGCTTCAAGGCCGGCCCGATAGCCGGCAAGTGCTTGGCCGAAACGATTGCCACCGGAAAAGCCGCGACGCTGATGGAGCCCTTTTCGGCCGGCCGGTTCGCTAGCGGCAAGCTGCTGGGAGAAAAAGCTGCGGCTGCGGTCTCGCAGTAGCGCAGTGGAGGGACCTGCGGTTAAAAAGCTAGTTCTAACCACGGAGGCACAAAGTTGACAGAAGATCTCAAAGCACTCGTAAAGCAAAAAGGAATTGAATACTTCCTCTGCTCTTTCGTCGAAATGAGCGGCATTCCCAAGGCCAAGCTCGTCCCCGCCAGCGCCCTCGACGACATGGTCAGTGAAGGCGCCGGGTTTGCCGGCTTTGCCGCGGGAGACGTGGGCCAGGGTCCGCACGACCCCGACCTGGTATCTATCCCGGATATGCAAGCGATGATCGTGCTGCCCTGGCGAAAGAACATCGCCTGGGTGCCGGGGATGCTTCAGGTCGAGAACCAGCCCTCCAAGTTCTGCCCGCGCAGGATCCTGGCTCGTCAACTGGATATTAGCCGCCAACGCGGTTACGAATTGATGGTCGGCGCGGAGCCGGAGTTCATGCTGTTGAAGCGCAACCAGGACGGCACCTGCGTTCCCTGGGACGCAATGGATAATGCGGCCAAGCCCTGTTACGATATGCGCTCGCTGCATCGCAACCTGGACCTTCTGACCAAGCTATTAGGTTACATGCAGGAGCTGGGATGGGAGCCTTACGCAGCCGACCACGAAGATGCCAACTGCCAATTTGAAATCAACTGGAAGTATGCCGACGCGCTCACCAGCTGCGACCGGCAGATCTTTTTCAAATGGATGGTCAAGATCGTCGCCGAAGAGCATGGGCACCTCGCTACCTTTATGCCCAAGCCGTTCGCTAACCTAACGGGCAATGGCTCGCATTGCCATCTAAGCCTCGCGGATCCTGGGAGCAAGAAGAATCTCTTCGACAGCAAGGACGATCCTCTCGGCCTCTCGTCAGAGGGCCGCTGGTTCATGGGCGGCATCCTAAAACACGCGCCGGCACTCAGCGCGATCCTGGCGCCGACGGTGAACAGCTACAAGCGCCTTATTCGCAGGGGACCTCGTTCCGGCGCCACCTGGGCCCCGGTCTACATCACCTATGGCAGCGCAAATCGAACGCAGATGATCCGCGTTCCCGGTCCAGGTCGCATTGAAAACCGCATGGTCGACGCTGCGGCAAATCCTTACCTGGCATGCGCGGCGATGCTCGCGGCTGGGCTGGACGGCATCGATCACCGCGTCGATCCCGGAGCGCCAAGCCACGACAACCTGTACGAAGTCCCATGGGGCGAGTTGCAAGCGAGAGGCATCGGCCATCTTCCGCCGACGCTGCAGGCGGCGGTCGAAGCTTTGTCACAAGATGAGGTGGTGCGCAATTCGCTAGGCGCAGACTACGCGGATTACTACATCCAGGTGAAGTCAGAAGAGTGGGAGAGCTATCACAACAGCGTCGGCCAGTGGGAACTGGACCGCTACCTCAACGTCCACTAAAAGGGTGGGAGAACCGCAGGTCCCTCCACTACGCTACCACGGCACGCCGGGACAGGTCGCTCCGGTCCCACGGCAAGCCGGGGCAGGCGGGATGACAAAGTTTAGGGTGGTTGGCGGACCTTGACGTTGGTTATTCGGATGGAGGGTTCTGGGAGTTGTTGCGGCCGAGAGGCGCACCGCAGGTCCCTCGGCTTCCTCCGGATTTCCTGTCAAGTTTCGTGGTGTCGATAAACCTCATGCGGCTTTCCTTACTGAAAGCCGCATACGTGGCCGTTGGTTAGAGCAGCGTAGCAGGAAATCCGGAGTTCGCTCGGGATGACAAGTTTAGGGTTGGTGACTTTTGTTAGGAGCCGTCAGATGGATGGAGAGAAAGAAACGGCAGGTCTCTCCACTAAGCTGCGCTCCGGTCGGGATGACAAGGTTTAGGGTGGTTGGCGGACCTTGGCGTTGGTTACTCGGATGGAGGGTTCTGGAGTTGTTGCGGCCGAGAGGCGCACCGCAGGTCCCTCGGCTTCCTCCGGATTTCCTGTCAAGTTTCGTGGTGTCGATAAACCTCATGCGGCTTTCCTTACTGAAAGCCGCATACGTGGCCGTTGGTTAGAGCAGCGTAGCAGGAAATCCGGAGTTCGCTCGGGATGACAAGTTTAGGGTTGGTGACTTTTGTTAGGAGCCATCAGATGGATGGAGAGAAAGAAACGGCAGGTCTCTCCACTACGCTACGCTCCGGCCGACCGGAGGAATCATGGGCCTGCGGCGCCCACCCAAGGGCATGAAATCGCGGATAACTGCGGCTCTGTCCATCCCTTATAGCGGCTGCTGAGGTGATCGCTACCCTCCCCTTTGTCATCCCGAGCGAAAAGCCGAGGGACCTGCAGTTCAGCGGACCTTTCGTGGAAATGTTTTAGAGTTGCCTACCCCTTCGCAAGCTGTACCTGCTCCGCTGCGATCGGTTCCGTTTTCTCCGCCGGCGCCGGCCAGAAATAACGCTCCTTCTTGATTGCCTCGATGTAGGCCTCTCGCGCCGCCCGCACAGCCTGGCTCTCGGACACCTCAGCGATCGGCACATCCCACCAGGAGTGATAACCAGGCACGCGATCGTTGTAATCCGTCTCCACCACGACCACAGAGGTGTGATCCTGCTTCTTCGCCTCCGCCAAAGCCGCGCCCAACTGCTCGTAGGTGCGCGCGCTAACAGCGTAAGCGCCCAGGCTGGCGGCGTTGGCTGCGAAATCGACAGGAATCACAGGACCAGTGAGTCCTTCTTCCCGATAGCGATACTCGGTGCCAAATCCTCCACTGCCAACGGCACGGCTCAATCCACCAATGCTAGAAAATCCGTGGTTATCGAAGAGCACGATATTGAGTTTGATTTTTTCCTGCAGGCTGGTGACGATCTCCTGCGCCATCATGAGATACGAACCGTCCCCGACCAACACATACACTTCGCGGCTGGGGTCCGCCATCTTGACGCCCAGCCCCCCGGCAACCTCATAGCCCATGCAGGAGTAGCCGTAGTCCATGTGATAGCCCTTGGGGTCGCGCGTCCGCCACAGCTTGTGCAGGTCGCCCGGCAGACTTCCCGCAGCGTTCACGATAATGTCGCGTGGTCCCAGAGTGGTGTTGAGCAACCCGACCACTTCGCCCTGGCTAAGCGGCGGACCATGCCGGCGCGCGTAGATGCGATCGACTTCCTCGTCCCACGCCGTGCGGAGGCGGGCGATCTCACTTTGGTACGTTTGCGGAACCTGCCATGATGACAACGCGCTGCCCAACTCCTCCAGCGTCTGCAGTGCATCTGCTGTCAACGGGAGCGCGGCATGCTTGAACGCATCGAACTCAGCCACGTTGATATTCACAAACCGCACCGCAGGATTCTGGAAGGCCGTCTTCGAAGCAGTAGTAAAGTCACTGAACCGGGTGCCGATGGCGATGACCAAATCCGCATCTGCCGCCAATTGATTTGCGGCGGACGTACCGGTAACGCCCATGGCGCCGACCGATTGCGGATGATCAGCGTGAAGAGAGCCTTTACCCCCGTGGGTCTCGGCAACAGGAATGCCGGTTCGACTGGCGAAGTCGGACAATTCGCCCGTCGCTTCGGAATAGATGACACCGCCGCCGGCGATGATCAGCGGCCGTTGCGAGGAACGTATCCAGTCCGCAGCCTGCTTGAGCAATCCAATATCGGCGCGCGAACGGGCGATGGTCCAAACCCGATGCTCGAAAAACTCTTCCGGATAGTCATAGGCCTCGGTCTGCACGTCTTGCGGCAGAGCGAGCGTCACGGCGCCTGTTTCCGCCGGCGACGTCAATACGCGCATCGCCTCGGGCAGCGCAGTGAGAATCTGTTCCGGCCGCTGGATACGATCCCAGTAGCGAGAGACCGGGCGAAAGCAATCATTCACGGAAACATCCTGGCTCGCAGTCGATTCCAATTGCTGCAACACCGGCGCGACGTTGCGTCGCGCAAAGATGTCACCGGGCAACAGCAGGACAGGGATACGGTTGATCGTAGCCAGGGCTGCGCCGGTGACCATGTTGGTCGCCCCGGGTCCGATCGATGAGGTGCAGACCAGGGTACGCAGGCGATTGCTCATCTTGGCAAAACCCGTTGCCGCGTGAACCATGGCCTGCTCGTTGCGGAACAGGTAGTAAGGGAAGTCAGGGTTCTGCTGCAGGGCTTGTCCGATGCCGGCCACATTGCCGTGGCCAAAAATCCCCAGGCACCCGCCAAAAAACGTTTGCTCGCGGCCGTCACGTGCGACGGATTGGGACTTGAGAAACTGAATAATGGCTTGCGCCATGGTCAGTCTGCGCGTCATAGTTTCCCCCTACGGAAGTCGCCTACCATCCTACTGCAGGATAACCGCTTAGCCAATTTTCCTAATGGTGTAGACCGGATAACTGTACATAGCGCGGCCATTCCGTCGAGAATGGCCGCACATAACCGACCTCGCCAGACCAAAGTATTAGGAAAATTGCTTTAGCCAACCGATCTACCCGCGAAGTGCCTGGTCCAAGTCAGCGATAATATCCTCCGCGCCCTCAAGCCCGGCCGAGAGCCGAAGCAGCGACTCCGGCGAGCGTGAAAAGACGCCTTCGATGGAAGCGCGATGTTCGATCAAGCTATGGGTACCCCCCAGGCTCGTGGCGCGCACAATCAGTTTCAGCCGCGAAGCGAAGGCAAAGGCCTCCTCCCGTCCGCCATGCACCTCGAAGGAGAGCATTCCCCCAAAATCCCGCATCTGCCTGCTGGCGATCTCGTGCCCTGGATCGCTGGGCAGGCCAGGATAATGCACAACCGAAACCCCCGGGTGGGTGGAAAGGAATTCCGCGATCCGGCGGGCATTCTCGCAATGCAGCCTCACGCGGGGAACCAGCGTCTGCAGCCCACGCAGAATAAGCCAGCAGTCAAAAGGAGAGAGGACGGCGCCCCCGACCCGCTGGAATTCTTTAATGCGGGTTGCCAGATCGGATTTCTGTCCGAAGATCACCGCTCCGCCCAGGACATCGCTATGTCCCGAAAGATATTTGGTCAGGGCATGAACCACCAAATCTGCGCCCAGCTCCAGCGGGCGTTGCAGCACTGGAGTAGCAAAAGTATTTTCACAGGCAAGCGGCACCTTCAGGCTACGCGCGCAACTCGGCCACGGGACGTATGTCGACGACCTCAATCAGGGGATTGGTTGGGGTCTCCAGCCAGAACAGCTTGGTCTCAGGCCGGCAGGCCTTGCGGATCTCCTCGATATTCCGCATATCCACGAATGAATGCTTCAACCCCCACCGGGAGAAGAGTCCGGTGACGAGTTCGCGAACGCCGAAGTATAAATCCCGGTGGAGAACCACATGGTCTCCCGGCGCCAGCGCCTGAAATACGGCCAAGCTCGCCGCCATGCCGGTGCTGAAGCAAACCGCCTCTACGCCCCCCTCGAGATCGGCCAGGCACTCTTCGAGCGACTTCCGATTGGGATTGTCAATCCGGCTATAGAAGAAATGCCTGGAGAATCCTCCATCAGGATCGCGTTCGAAGGTGGTGGAGGTGTAGAGAGGGGCAGTGACCGCGCCGGTAGCTGGGTCCACATGCCGTCCGGAATGGATACTCTGGGTTTGAAGCTGCTGGTTCAGATCCGGCTTCGATGTCATACCCAGAGTTTATTACGTCGCGCAGGTTGACCCGGCCGGCACTGTCACACGAGCCGCGAAGTCGCGCTAAGGATTTCGCAGCCCTGTGATTCGATCGCCTCGACGGAGTCTACGTGGGCACGACTTCCATCGATGGTGCGACATAGCCGTGTGCCGCCAGGTGTTCACCCATGCTGGAGTACATTGCTGGGTCTTGTGGTTGCCATGTTCCCAGGCCATCCACATAGCGGTTGTACATGCAGAAGGCAGCGGCGATCAGCACCGTATCGTGAATTTCAAGATCGGTGGCCCCGCGCTTGCGAGCGTTCTCCACGCTCTCCGCTGTGACTTGCTTGCCGCCCTGCTGCACCTGGCCAGCAATGACCAGCAGAGCCTTGAGCTTGTCGGAGACGGGTGATTGGAGAAAGTCACGTTTGATCTGGTCGACCAGCCCTGAGTCTTTCAGGTGAGCCGCGGCAGCGGCGCCATGGCTCGTCTGGCAAAAGTAACAGTCATTCTGGCTGGAGACGTAGGTGGCAATCAGCTCCCGCTCGCCGGGAGTCAACGTGCTGGGCCCATGGAGCAGCACATGTGCGAGCTCGCGCATCGGCTTTGCGGTTTCGGGGCGGAAGGCAAAGCCGCTTGTGATGCCCGGCAATCCTTCGGGAAGGGCGATGTGAGGCATAGTAGTTTCTCCTTAGTTAGTTGGAAAGAATCTCGACGAGGGGCACGCCTTTACAGCTTGCGGAAAAACTCTGCACCGAGCGGGAAAGCAACACCTCAGGGGCTAAACCTCAATTTCCTGTACGTGGATGCTGGATAGATCCGCGTGTGCGGTTTTCTCTCAAGGAAAACCGCATGAAGTGCCATGGCTCATTAGGCCTATACAGGAAATTGAGGGCAGCCCGTCGTATTCTCAATCGTTTACGGCCCGACTAAAGTCGTGCCCTGATACAAAGCATCAGAGCCGTGACTGCCAGAGAATTTGTGGCTGTCCGAAAGGAGCAATGAAGCAGCTGCCCTCCTGCGTTGAGTGGGCGTCGCTGTCGGAGAGTGGCACATCGAGAGCCATTATCCCACTCAAGCCCCACGGCACGCCGGGGCAGGCAAAGTACGGCTTGACCCCGATTTCCTGCCACGCTGTGCTAGAGAGGTCCGCGTGTGCGCCTTTCATTAAGGAAAGGCGCATGGGGTGCAGCAACGCCACAAGCCTCCGCAAGAAATCGGGGTAAATGGGGCACCCAGCATTTGTTGCGGGTGTGGCAAAAACTATGGCTTCTCCGCCTTGCCGCAGCACTACACCCCCACCTCTTTGGGCAAATATTCCTTGCTAACACTCACGTACCCATCGCGGGCAACGCGCTTGCCACGTTCCCGATACATCGCTTCATCCCGCGGCTGGGGCGTGCCCAAACCATCGACATAGCGGTTGTACATGCAGAATGCGGCCGCAATCAGTACCGTATCGTGGATCTCCATGTCCGTAGCGCCCTGCGCCCGCGCCTTCGCTATATCTTCGGCGGTGACGTGCTTGCCGCCCTTTTGCACATGTCCCGCGATGACCAGCAGCGCCTTCAACTTGGGCGAGATATCCGCGTTCTGAAAATCATGCTTCACTTTCTTCACCAGCGCCTCGTCATCATTCAGGCTGGCCGCTGCGATTGCGCCATGGATCGTCTGGCAGTAATAACAATCGTTCTCTGAGGAGACATAGGTCGCAATCAGCTCGCGCTCCCCAGGCGTAAGCGAGTTAGGCCCGTGCAGCAGGATTTCGACCAATTCGTTGAGGGGTTTCGCAGTCTCCGGCCGAAAAGCCATAGCACCGCGAATTCCAGGAAGACCTTCGGGTAGTTGAATGTGAGCCATGATGAAGTAAGTCCTTTCAGGAAGTGATGGGCACGGTCGATTGCTCGACCTTGGATTTGGAAAAGAAGAAACGGCGAATGGGGTCGCCGCAGAGCACGATGGCGAGACCGAGAACCGCGGGAATGGGATCATGCATCAGGATCATCAAATTGATCACGGCGCATCCCAGCAGAAAAACAACCGGCGCCGCCGGAAACCACCAGGCACGCACACGCTCCTGCAAGCGAAAAAGAGAAGCCGCCGAAAGAGCCAGAAAACACACCGCCGAGAAGATGATGAAGGAGAGGATGCGATCGAAGGCACCGAAGCAGAGAACCAGCAGAGCAAGCCCGGTTTGCAATAGCACAGCATTTGCCGGTGTTCCAAAGCGAGGATGCAAGCGGCCGCAGGCGGAGAAAAACGCGCCGTCTTTCGCCATCGCGTAGTACACCCGGGGAGCCGCCATGGTAAGCGCCATCAGCCCACCCAATACCGACAGCAGCACGCAGCCGGAGAGAATCTTTCCTCCTATGCTGCCGAAGAGTGCCTCCCCGAACTGGGCGACGAAGGCAGTGTTCGAAGCGATGCGCTGCAACGGCACCACGGAGAGAAAAGCGAAGCTGAGGAGTAGGTAGACCGCGGTCACCAGCAGCACACCTCCGGTGAAGGCAAGCGGAAGATTACGCCGTGGATTGCGCACCTCACCGGCAATCTTGCCCGCCTCCCACCAGCCGCCAAAGCTGAAAAACGCGCTGACCGTGGCCCCGGCAATGGCGCCGAAGATAGGTTCGGAGCCGGGCCGCCGTTCGGTGAGCGGCAGCAGATTGGCGATGGAGGCGTGGCCGGAGAAACAGGCCCATCCAACCAGGCAAAGCAGCACGCCAATCTTAAGCAGGTTAGCGCTTGCCATCATGCCCCGGCTAAGCCGCGTTCCCACGCTATTGAGCACCGCCAGAGAAATGAGAATGACGACAGGAATCCAAAAGGCAAAACGGGCTGAGCCGCCGGTCAGAGAGAGCACATATGGGGCGGCGCCCACCGCCAGCGCGGCTGCCAGGCCCGGGTCCAGCACGGCGGCAGACATCCAGCCGTAAAGAAACGCGACCCGGCTGCTGTATCCCTCGCGGAGATAAACATATTCTCCGCCGGCCAGGGGAAAGCGGACCGCAAGTTCCGAGTAGCAGAGAGCGCCGCACAGGGTGATAAGCCCCATACCGCACCATACTGCGGCGAGCAGCAAGGGCGCACCCAACGACTTCGCCATGGCGGCAGGGGTTAAGAAGATGCCGAGCGCGATCGATTGCCCCATAACCAAGGCGATCGTTCCCGGCAGACCCATGCGCCTGTGCTGATCCATTGAGGACAACACTACCCGCGCTGGTATGTGTTAAGCATCGGCCAAAAGGTGGAGATCGGCCAGGCTCGCGGCGGTCCTACTTGGCCGCGCCCGCCTTCTTGGCGCCTTCCACTTCGACCAACTCGCCGGTGGTCACGTTATACACGTAGCCATAGATGGGAATGGATCGCGGGATCAGGGGATGGTTGCGCAGGCGGTTGACGTCGTCAATGACCGCCTGCATCGGATCAGCAATGGTGAGCCATTCGATGAACTCGCCTGCGCGAGATCCAGGCCCTTTGCCGACGTCGCGGAAACCAGACGGCGTCAGGTCGGCGGTTTCGAGGCTGCTATCGAGCAGTCCACGGATCACTTCGTTAGTAAAGAACTCCATGCCGCAGTTGGTGTGATGAATGACGAAAAATTCCCGCGTGCCCAGCAGTTTGTAGCTGATGACGAGAGACCGGACGGCGTCGTCGCTGGCCCGGCCGCCCGCATTGCGGATCACATGCGCATCTCCCTCGGCCAGCCCGGCGAATTTAGCCGGATCCAAACGCGCATCCATGCAAGTGAGGATAGCGAAACGGCGCGCCGGAGGAAGCGCAAGCTTGCCCTTCTCACCAAAAGAAGCGCGGTACCGCCGATTCGCTTCCAAAACTTCACCGAGAACATTGCTCATGCTCGTTGCTCCTCAAATTTTGCTCTGTGTCGTCAAGGCCCGGAGGGCCAGAAGCCAAACGTCAGCCCAGCCCGGCAGGGCTGTCGATCCAGGCGATGATTGAGCGCCGTAAGCGCGGCACCATACTTACCGCGTGGATGCAACCTGCGACTGCCGCGCCCGTGCGAGTTGAGCATGCAGTAAGTCGAAAACAGCTTGCATACCGAATCCCGTCTTGGCGGACACTTCAAACACCTGCATCCCAGGACGAACGCTCTCTATGTTGTGGCGAGCCGCCGAAAGATCAAACTCCGCTGCCTCAGCCAGGTCCATCTTGGTAATAATCGCCACGTCGGAACTATTGAAGATCGTGGGATATTTCAACGGCTTGTCTTCACCCTCGGTGGCAGAAAGCAGGACAAATCGTAGCTCTTCTCCCAGGTCGTAGCTGGAGGGGCAAACCAGGTTTCCCACATTCTCGATGAAAAGAAAATCGATCCGGTCCAGGTGCCACGATTCAAGGGCCTTGTCCACCATTTGCGCATCCAGGTGGCAGACCGTCCCGGTATTGATCTGTCGTACGTTCGCCGTCGCGCGCCGCAGCCGTGCGGCATCGTTTTCTGTGGCCAAATCTCCCACCAGGGCAGCCACACGGCAGTCCCGCGCCAGCCCCGCGAGCAGCTTCTCCAGGAACGCTGTCTTTCCCGAGCCTGGGCTCGAGACCAGGCCTACGACGCAGGTGCCCTCTCTACGAAAGCGCTCGCGCAGATCGCGGGCGAGCAGATCGTTCTGCTTCAGCACCTTGGCCCTGACTTCCACCATGCGCGTGTTCATGCCGCAATCTCCAATGAGGCAACTTCGATCTCGCGGCCAGAGACGATCTTCTGCCCCGGGCTCCCGCACTCCGGGCAACTGAGCTCATAGAGCGACGGAGGGACGCGGTTTTTCTGACACCTGTCACAGTAAATGACCAGTGGAATGGTCTCGATCACCAGCCGTGATCCCTCCAACAGCGAGCCTTCACAAGCAAGTTCGTAGGCGAAGAGCAGAGCCTCTTTATCCACTCCGGAAAAGGCCCCCAGCTTCAGGTGCACCGCCTCGACATCCAGCCCACCGCGGTTCTCCGACTCCTCGATGATCTGGTCGATCATGCTGATGGCGATCGAGAGCTCGTGCACGTTTCCTCCTTGCAGGCTGCAGAAAAACTCACGTTATCTGAAGGGCACGGCCTTCAGGCCGTACGTAAGTGCTCTGAATCAATCCGACTTTAGCCGCTGAGGCACGATTTCCCCCAATCGCCACCTTTCCGCAGCCAGTTAGCCGTTACATCGAACGGATCTTGAGGTAGCGGCGCAGGTCCGGAGCGACCGTAACTGCCAGACCGATGAGTACCAAGCCGAGTGCGCCTAAGACGAGTTTTGCATTCATGATGTCACCTCTCTACTTTCTGTCACTACACTAAGCTCACTTGCTTGGTTGTAGCAATGCGTTCCGCCAACTCCACCACCATCTTTGCCGCCTCTTCCACCGCGTTCTGCACAGGCGGTGATAAACCCATGCGCCCTTCCAACTCATCGCCGAAGTCCTGCGGCTCACAGCCCACGACCAGCACTTGTGCGGAAATCGTGCCCTGGGAAGCAGCGAGGTGCAATACCCGCACTGGATCCATGCCGTGCGGATTGATCTCCGTCTCCGCCGATGTTCCACCCGACAATGCTGCCAGATCGGGTTCCACCACGTAGAGCGTGCCCGCCGCTTCGCCGCGCGGCAGCGCATCCACAATGATGACCGCATCCCAGGGATCGAGCAGGGCGTAGGCCAAGTCGAAACCCCGGATACCGAAATCCTTCACCTTCACGCTCTCGGGCAATGGCCGCTTGCTGAGCGCAAGCGCCACGTCGACCCCGAACCCGTCGTCCCCGAGGAAGATATTGCCCACTCCTGCAACCAGAATCCTTGCCGTCATGTGGGCTCTCCTTTCAGCACAGGCTCAATCTCATCGGGAGAGAAGAAGAAGCGGTGTCCCGGCTGGCGCATCATGCCGAACTCCCGGCCCGGGTCGTCGTCGAGCACCAAACCCAGCTGAACATGGTCTTCGAAGTCCTGCTCAATCGCTTCGATGACCGCAATCTTGCCCGCCAGGGCCATGTCGAGAATATCGGCTTTCTTTTTAGGGGCATATGCGCACCCGGTCGCCAACCCGCAGCTCGATGCCGAAGACGCGCACGCTCTCCGGCGGTGCTACTGCTTCCTCAAAAGGATTCCAGTCCCCGTTCATCGTGTATCGCCTCGAATTTCACGCAGTCCGCGGATCACGCCGTGCGCTTTCAGTAATGAGTCCGACGTGAGAGCTTCCGTGCGTTCCAGAATCTTCCGCGCGCGTGGATCACCATTCCGCATTTCTTCCTTCTCGGCGTCGGTGAGCGTGAGCACGCGCAGCGTCAACATCTCGTCCATCTCCGTCCCGTCAAAGAAGTCGCCTTCGCTCTCCGGTGCAATCTTGGGATAGTCGTACAAGATGATGGGCGAGCAGAACATCATGCTTCGATCCGGCTCCTCGCCGACTAACACCGGAAAGACGCCGGTATTGCAACAAGCCGCGACCGCTTCGCGATAGGCCGGGTCCGGATCAAGCAAGGAGACAAACTCTCCGCCGCTGATCCCCAGCAGCAGGTGCGCGGAGACGAAAGATAAGGGAAGCGCCTCGTCTCGTTTCCACGGCACGCCGGGACAGGTCGCGCCGGCGCCACTTGCCAATGGGCTCATATTCTGCACCTCGAGCCGGAGCTTACACACACCATCCTGAAGCATATCCGCGCCGATGCTCAGCTCGATCCGCAGGTTTTGGCGAACCGCAGGTCCCTCCACTACGCTTCCACGGCACGCCGGTGACAGTTCGCTCCGGTTCCACGGCGGGCCGGGACAGGCGGGATGACAAATCTTCTTGGGTAACAGAATTGGTCATCCCGAGGGGAGCGTAGCGTAGTGGAGGGACCTGCGGTTTCTATTTCAATCTCAAGCGAAAGCGGGGAAGCGATAAGGTCGCCAAGTCGCAGGCCGGCATGCTCTGAAGTACGTTCGACAGCTTCATCCCATGCCAGGGAAGGATCCGTGAGCTTATCCGCAATCTGCGTCGGGACAAGCTGCAAAAAGCTGATCCTTACGTCAAGGCTGGCCTTCGCATCTGCCACCGCAAGACACTCCGCAACCAGGCGAAAGGGTTCCTGGGGACGCTGCGCCTCCGCATAAACACGTGGGTAAAGAGTTCCGAAATTCCATCGCTGCCGGTTCTTGATCGCGGTCGGCCGATAGGGATAGAGAATGTACCCCTCGTAAAGAATCGCCGCCGCAATCTTTTCCGCGCCGTCGAAGTTCATGCCTTAACCTCGTCCTTAGCCTCGGTAGCCTCGGCCGCCAGCGCCCGGCTGATGGCCTGCTCCCAGGTGGGGATACCGTGGCGCACCTTGTACTCGTAGAGCTGTTCGAATACATCACGCCGCAGGCATAGCCACGCCGTATTGGGGTAGTGCATCTCCATCATCTCTTTCCACGTAGAGATGGGCAGGCGGTAGTTGGCCTCGCGGTCCCATGGCACTTGAGCAACCTGAAGCGACCCATCATCGCCCTGGTAGAAGACTGTGCCGCTGAACATCACGCATACTGGAATCTCGCCCGTCTCCAGCGCATGAAAGTACTTGGTCGCTGCGACATTGAAGTCAAATGTGCAGGGAAGCTGCAGGTCGACGAGCACATTGTCGGTAAAGCCTGGAACAGCCACTGTGGCATTCATCCACAGCAGCGGTCGCACCGTGCGGCTCCATCGCTCGGGTGTGCCAAAAAGGTCGAGCAGCTTCTCCTGCTCCTGGGGAACATAGCGCCTCTTTGACGGCTCGATCTGCACCTGGCAGCGCAGGGTAAGCGTATGGATCGCCTCGGATGCCGGCAGGTTCGTGATGCGCAGCTTCAACGCAATTAGCGGAGCGGCCGCATGCGGCACGGCCTCAGCAGCTTCGATCTTGAAATGCAGCTCAGGCATTGCCCTTCACCTCGACGCTTCGCGTCTTCAAGTCGGCGAAGAAGTGGTGGATTTCCTTCCACACTTCGGTCCCCCCGGAGAGCCCACGCCAATGCATACGGATCAAGCCCACCAGCCGATAGCACTCATCGATAGGAGCGATGTAGTACTGTGCCGGCGCGCCGACCCGGTTGACCAGAAAGGTCTCGACATCCGGCTCCATCTTCTGCAAAACAGGGTGCTCCCCCGCGATCTCTGACCAGGATTCGAGGCTGAGCAGCGATTCGATCGCACCGGCAGGGCTGGGATACATCGCCATCACCTTGCCCGCTGCGCTATCGCGATAGAAGAAGGCGAGGCTGATGGGAATCATCAGCGATTCCCATTGCAAGTCAGGCATCTGGAAGTCGATGAGCGCGCGAATGCGCCGCGGAACGCGGAAGAAGTGCGCGCCTGCCTGTCCGCAGAAGAGAACAGCGCAGCCGTCGCATGAGCACAAAATCTCGCGCTTCTTGGGATCGAGCAGATGCTGGTGAACGGGTCCCAGCGGCGCGCTGCAAAGCTCACAGCGTTCCGCCGTGGGCGCCTTGCGAGCTGCTATCTGCCTAAGAAAAGGAAGTGTTCCTGGTGCCATCGCCGTCCTGTCCAATCCCCGCGCCGCCTTTTTGAAGGGTACGGCCTTCAGGCCGTACGCAACACCCAGGGGCTAAAGCCCGAATTATTCTCAATCGTTTACGGCCCGACTAAAGTCGTGCCCTGATACAAAGCATGAGTTTTTCGGCAAACTGTAGAGCCAGGTCGTTTTCGACACATTTATGGCTTCTGCCCGGTGCATAAACCTGCTTTATGCAGGCGGCATATGAGGCATGCTGGGGTGTATCGGCTTGCGCGTCTCGACATTGATACCAGTCGCATCGTCTTCAAGGCGATCCACCGGCTTGCGAAGTGGAGTCTCAGAAATCGAAGGTCTGACTCGTGTTATCTCTTGATGCGCCATCGCGTCGCTCCTTATTTCAGCACGACAAGGTTGGAGGTGTGGGAAGCCTCAGCTGGAGCATTCTCTGCGACAATCTCAAGAATGTCGGGAGCCGCCTCATAGAGCGCTTCTTCCACCGCGTTCTTCAGGGTGAGGGAAGAGGACGGACAACTACCGCAAGTCCCGTGCAGCTTGAGCCGAACAATGCCGTCGCGCACGCTGACCAGCTCGCAGTCCCCGCCATGAGACTTAAGGTAAGGCCGGACCGCTTCGAGACCGCGGACCACCCTGGTTTCAATGTCATCAGGATGGAGGGAATGGAGCAGGAACATGCCGGCGACCAGGTTGTCCTCCAGGGCCGCGCTGAGCACCCGCTCGCCCTCCGCCGTTTCCACGCACCTGTCTATCAGCCGCTGTAATGCAGCGCCATGCAGCTCAACCACGGACTGTACCAGCTCCAGCGCGGCGGCCCGAACCTCCGGGTCGCCCGCCTGATCGAGTTTCGCTGCCAGTTTCTCTACGTGTTCACTTTGGGCGCGGAACTCTCCACGCCGCGGTGCGGCTATCGGTTGCTCAGCGCTGGCCGCCATTATTCGGGCCCTGCCGCCCCGAACATGGGTGAGTGTTTCACTTCGATCACCTTGCCGTCCCCGACGTACATATGTACTCCACAGGGCAGGCATGGGTCGAAGCTACGAACCGTGCGCATGATGTCGATGCCCTTGAAGTTCTCCGGGCCATTGTCCTCGAAGATGGGTGTGTTCTGCACCGCGTCTTCGTAAGGACCAGGAGTTCCGTAGACATCCCGCGGGTTCGCGTTCCATGGGGTGGGTGGATAAGGATGGTAGTTGGCGATCTTGCCTTCGCGGATAACGACATGGTGCGACAGCACTCCGCGCACGGCTTCGTGGAAACCGCACCCGATAGCTTCCTCAGGCACCTTGAAGTCAGACCACGTCGACGTGCGGCCCGCGTTCAACTCACCCAGCGCCTTTTCGACAAAGTAGAGCGCCGTCGCTGCCGCGTAGGCCTGGAAGTAGGTACGAGCCCGATCCCGCTCCAGCGTGTTGCTCCACTGCGGAATCTTCCACTCGAATTGCGTTTCGGGGAGCAGCGCCGTTTTGGGAAGATTGATCTGGACGCTGTGACCGGTAGCCTTCACGTAGCCAATATCGACCAATCCGGAAAGCGCCGTCGACCACAGCCGCGCAATCGGTCCGCCGCCGGTGTCGAGCGCCAGGTGGTCTCCAGTGCGCTGGTCATACCACCGCGGTGACATAACCCACGTATAGTTGCCGCCGAAATCGCGCTTCTGCGGGCGGGGAAGCGTCGTCTGGTTCCACGGGTGATGCTTGTCCACCGGATTCCCCAACGGGTCCCTCGCGACAAAGGTCTCTGAGCCCTGCCAGTCGTCATAGTAGGAGCTGCCCAGAAGAATCCTTATGTTCAGGTTGATGTCGACCAGGCTGTTGGTGACCAGCTTTCCGTCCACCACCACGCCGGGCGTCACGTACATCTTCCGCCCCCACTCCGCCATGTTCTTGTAGGTGTAGTCGCAGCTGTCCGGATCGTTATACGATCCCCAACATCCCAGCAATATGCGCCGCTGCCCGACCTTCTCGTAACCCGGCATGGCCTCATAGAAGAAGTTGAAAAGGTCGTCATGCAAGGGCACGACCCTCTTCATGAACTCGACATACTTCATCAGCCGAACCAGGTAGTCGGTAAATAGCTGGATGGTGGCCACCGTGCCGACTCCGCCGGGGTACAGCGTGGAAGGATGCACGTGGCGGCCTTCCATCAGGCAGAACATCTCGCGCGTCATGCGGCTCATAGCCAGCGTCTCGCGATAAAAGCTCCCGGTAAACGGATTGAGCGCCGTCATGATGTCGGCAATCGTGCGAAAGCCGTGTTTGTCTCCGTTGGGGCAAGCGGTGGATTGGGCTTTAGCCCAGACTCCGGGATTCGTCTCCTTCACCATCTGCTCGCAAAAATCCACGCCCACCAAATTGTCTTGGAAGATGTTGTGATCGAACATGTACTCGGCGGCCTCGCCCAGGTTGATGATCCACTCAGCCAGAGGCGGCGGCTTGACCCCAAACGCCATGTTCTGCGCGTACACCGCGCAGGTAGCGTGGTTGTCTCCGCAGATGCCGCAGATGCGGCTGGTGATGAAGTGGGCATCGCGCGGGTCTTTGCCCTTCATGAAAATGCTGTACCCGCGGAAGATCGAGGATGTGCTGTGGCACTCGGCGACTTCCCGGTTGGCGAAGTCGATCTTGGTGAAGATGCCGAGGCTGCCCACGATCCGAGTAATCGGATCCCAGTTCATCTCGACCAGGTTGCGCTTCTTCTTATCGACCTCAGAGATTGTCTCGGGATAAGTCGCCATGGGTTTTCCTTTTTTGGGTTGAATTTGCCGTTTTGAGCGAAGCGCCATTTTAGTAAGTTGTGGGCCGATACCCGGTGGTCAGTTGGGGCCTCGGATGCCGCCATTTCGGTTCCTTGTTAACTGTGGTATTGGTGATACCGCGCATGGTGCGGATGAAGCGGCCGTAGGTGCCAATGAGAGTCGATGAGAGCTTGGCTCCCGGTGGCTCGTCCATGAAGGGCATGAACTTATCCGGGAATCCCGGCATGGTGCATCCGATGCAGATACCACCCACATTCGGGCAGCCGCCGATGCCCCGCATCCAGCCCCGCTTGGTTACATTGCAGTCAACCACCGGACCCCAGCAGCCGAGCTTTACCAGGCATTTCGATGACCCGTAGTGGGTGGCAAACTCGCCCTGCTCGTAATAAGAGCCGCGATCGCAACCTTCGTGTACCGTCTTGCCGAAGAGCCACGTCGGCCGCAGTTGCTGGTCCAGCGGGATCATGGGCGCCAGGCCTGCCACTTGGTACAGCAGGTAGAGAACGGTTTCCATGAAGTTGTCCGGCTGCACCGGGCAGCCTGGTACATTCACAATCGGCAACCCGGCCTTGGAACGCCAATCCCATCCCAGGTAGTCGGCAAGCCCCATGGCGCCCGTAGGGTTCCCTGCCATGGCGTGGATGCCGCCGTACGTGGCGCACGTCCCCGCTCCGATAATGGCCAGCGCCTTGGGTGCCAGGCGATCGATCCACTCGCAGGTAGTGATCGGCTGGCCGGTATCCGGGTTGGTGCCCATCGCCGCCCAGTAACCCTCTTTCTTGATCTTCTCGTTGGGAATGGAGCCTTCCACGACCAGCACGAAGGGATCTAACAGGCCCTTTTCTGCTTCATAAAAAAACTTCATGAATTCATCGCCGTTCTCATAGGCAAGAACAGGGTTGTGCAGATGAACCTTGGGCAAACCTGGTATCGCACCCAACAGAACGTCTTCGATGCTTGGCTGTTCCGCCGCGGTGACGGAAACGCTATCGCCATCGCAACTGAGGCCCGCTGTGATCCAGAGAATGTGAACATCAGAAACGGCGGGAGCTTTGGTGATGCTGCTTACCTTTTCAGCCATGGAATTCTCCTTCAACCGTAGGACTTACGAAGACGAAATGCTACGCTCCGAAAACCAGCGAAGCCCACAAAGATGGACGCGCGAAACACGCATACTGCTTGTGATGGTGGTGCGGTAAATCGGGTTGGTAGAAGCAGGGCAAGCCTGTCACCGGGGAGCGACATTTCACGCCACACTTCTCGTGAAATCGCCGACCGCTGAAAACTACGCCCAGTCCGCATCACTGTCAAACGCTTGCGGTTCACACGCTGAAGCGAATCGATTCATCTGATGATTGCTATCGGGATTTCCCCGAGTTCCATTAGCAGGAATCCCGGAGCAGAGCAGTTTCGCAATGGGTGTAGACCGAAGCAGTCTTGTCTAAATTAGCTTTCTCGATCGGCCAATTCGGACAGTACTCGCTGAAAACAAATCATCTATCAGGTGTATCGGATCCAGTCCCGAAGGGACGGCTGAGAGTAGCCCAGGTGTCCTGGGACTGAATTCGAGATCGGTGGGTTCTGACCCAGGACGCCAGTCCCGGGTGAACCTCGACCGTGCACGAATGGCGATGCAAATCAGCAGATGCGGGGCAATTGCTCACCGAACATCACATCCAGCACTCGCGTTCCGCCGATCTGCGTCTTCATTAGCACCATGCCTGGGTGTTCGGCAACGACCTCTCCGATGATCGCAGCATCGCGGCCCAACTCGTGCTGTTGCATTTGCCCGAGCACAGCTTGCGCCATCTCCGGTGCAACGATCGCCAGCAGCTTTCCCTCGTTGGCGACGTAAAGCGGATCCAGTCCCAGCACTTCACACGCGCCCTTGACCGAATCGCGCACAGGAATCGATTGCTCGCGCAATAACATTCCCACGCCGGCCCGCTTGGCGATTTCGTTCAAGGTGGTGGCCGCGCCGCCGCGCGTGGGATCGCGCAAACAATGGATGAACTCCATTGCGCCTGCCGTTGGAGTGCTGAGCATGGCCGCCACCAGCCCGTTGAGCGAGGCACAATCGCTCGCGATCGCGCCTTCAAATTCAAGGCCTTCCCGCTGCGACATGATGGCCATTCCGTGGTCGCCGATATAACCACTCAGAATAATCTGGTCGCCCGGCCGCGCGCGGTCCGCCGAAATGTTCACGCCGCTCTCGATCACGCCAATGCCGGTGGTGGTAATAAATATCTGGTCACCCTTGCCGCGATTCACAACCTTGGTGTCGCCGGTCACAAACGCTACCCCAGCTTCCGACGCCGCCGCGCGCATGGATTCCACCACACGCCGCAGATCGTCCACGGCCAGGCCTTCCTCGAGAATGAAGGCAGCGGAGAGATAGAGCGGGCGCGCGCCGCTCATCGCCAAATCGTTCACCGTCCCGTGCACCGCGAGACGTCCAATGTCGCCGCCAGGAAAAAATATCGGGGTCACCACAAACGAGTCCGTCGTGAAAGCCAGGCGAGCGCCGCCGATCGTGACCACTGCCTGGTCATCGAGCTTGTCCAAAATGGGATTTTTAAATGCAGGCAAAAAGATCTGGTCGATCAGATCGGCCGTAAGCTTGCCACCGCTGCCATGCCCCAACACAATCTGCGGATGTTGAAAGATAGGCAAGGGACACGACCCGAATCCGGCCGTTACCGGTCGATTTTCCTCGTCCCTGGCGGATATCTGAGAACTAGCCATTGGCGTGCGTCATCACTTCGAGTTGCACCATGTCCGCACCCTGCGGTTTTAGATGCCGCCCGTACGCGTAGTACGCAGCGCAAGCTCCCTCGGCCGATACCATCGTCGCCCCAAGAGGACGCTGCGGCGTGCACAGCGTGCCGAATGCGGGGCAATCGTGGGGCTTTTTAATACCCCGCAGGATCTGGCCGCTGATGCATATCTGCGGCTCGAGAGTGGCGATCTCCGCCACGTCGAATAACTTCTCCGCGTCATACAGCGCAAACTCATCGCGCAGATGGAAGCCGCTCATGGGGATGTTGCCAATGCCCCGCCACTTGCGATCAGCCACTTCGAAGACGCGATCGATCAGCTTTTGCGCCGGCACGTTGCCATCACGCCCCAGAATGCGCGAGTACTGGTTTTCCACCACAGCCCGCCCTTGTTCCAGCTGCTGCAGTGTCATCAGCGTGCCGTGCAATATATCGAGGGGTTCAAAACCCGTCACCACAATCGGCACACGGTAGCGAGCACTGATGGGTTCGTATTCGCTGTACCCCATCACTGCGCATACGTGGCCCGGCCCGAGAAAGCCCTGCACCCGGTTATCCGGCGACTGCAGGATCGCGTCCAGCGCCGGCGGAACCAGCACATGCGAAACCAGCAGCGACATATTGTTCACCTGCTCTTCGCGCGCGCGCCACGCCAGCATCGCGTTGGCCGGAGCCGTGGTTTCAAAACCGATGGCAAAAAAGACCACCTGCTTGGTCGGATTCGCCCGCGCAAGCTTCAGGCAATCGAGCGGCGAATAAACCACGCGGACATCGGCCCCCTGCGATTTAATAGTGAACAGGTCGCCATCCGAGCCCGGCACGCGCAACATGTCTCCGAAGGAGCAGAAGATGACATTCTTTTGCCGCGCTATCGCATGGGCCTTGTCGATCATCTCCAGCGGGGTTACGCAAACCGGGCAGCCCGGCCCATGAACCAGCTCCACCCCCTCGGGGAGCAGATGATCGATTCCGTTCTTGACGATGGAGTGCGTTTGCCCGCCGCACACTTCCATCAACACCCAGGGACGCGTCTGAATACGGCGCATCTCGCCGACAATCTTTTTGGCAACGTCACCGTCGCGGTACTCATCAAGATATTTCATTGTCGATAACCTCCGGGTCCCACTTCCTCAACCACGGGTGACTCCAGTTCCGTGAGTTGATCCAGATCCCTCAACGCCTGGTAGGTGCGCTCGGCCTCTGCTTCATCGACTCGGCTGATGGCAAAGCCAACGTGCACCAGAACATACTCCCCAACCTGGGTCTCAGGCACGTATTCCAGGCAGGCCTCGCGCACAATGCCGCCGAACTGAACCTTGGCCATGCGCATGCCGCGCTGGTCGAAAGTCTCTACCACCTTGCCGGGTATAGCCAGGCACATGTCATTCTCCTCGGCGCAAATGCTCGTTCGCCACCATAGCTTGTCCGAGCGAAAGGCCGCCGTCGTTGGCCGGAACTTGGGCGTGCAGAAACACGTCAAATTCACGACGCCGCAACTCTACCACCGTCCGGCCTAGAAGGTACAGGTTCTGGAAACTACCGCCGCTCAGGCAAACCCGGTTCACCGCATCGCGCGACCCGATGCGGCTGCACACTTCGCCAATGGCCGCGCTCAAGGTATTGTGAAAACGCGCGGAAATCTCGCCCACCCGCCGGCCGGAAGAAATATCTCTCGCGATGGAGACAATAACCGGCCGGAAGTCGAGTATGGCCGGCTCGCCCTCCTCGATCTCGAACTCGTAGCGATCGTCGATCCCCGCTCCTGCCGACGCCTCCAGAGCAATAGCTGCCTGGCCCTCGAAGGTGACTTCTGATGCCAGCCCCAACATTGCTGCTACGGCGTCAAAGAGCCGCCCACAAGATGATGTCTCCACCGTCTGAATACGGCGTCTGAGCATCGTGTCCACCAGTGCAACCTGCCTCTCATCTACATCTTGGAAGCAGCGCAGCTGGTCGGGTATCTGCCCCCCAAAGGCATCTCGCAGATAGCTGAGCGCCATGCGCCACGGCTGCCGCACCGCCGCGTCGCCGCCGGGCAGCAACACATTGCGCAGATGGGCTCGCCGGCTGAATCCGGCAAAATCCGCAACCAGAAATTCGCCCCCCCAGATCCTGCCGTCTGTACCAAATCCGGTGCCATCCAGCGCCACGCCGAGAACACGGCCGCGCAGATGGTTCTCCGCCATGCAACTAACAATGTGCGCATGGTGATGTTGCACCCCGATCTGGCGTGCAATCCCTGAAGCCAAAGCCATGCGCGTGCTCATATAGCCGGGATGCAGATCGTGGGCCACGGCACGCGGAACCACCTTGAAAACATGTTTCATGCGATCAAGCGTTTCTTCGAAGAACCGCATGGTTTCGTAATTCTCGAGATCGCCGATATGCTGGCTCAGGATTGCGTACCGGCCTTTGGTCAGGCAGAAAGTGTTCTTCAGCTCCCCACCGAACGCGAGCACCTCATCCATCTCGATTCCCAAATCGATACTTTGGGGCACAAAGCCGCGCGAGCGGCGCAGCACTCGTTCCCGCCCCTCGAACGTGCGCGTAACAGAATCGTCCACGCGCGTGAAAATGTCGCGGTTGTGCAACAGGAACCAGTCGGCGACGCCGCCCAACTGCAGCATCGCCTCCTGGTTGCTGACCACGATAGGCTCCTCGCTCAAATTGCCGCTGGTCATCACCAGCGCAGCCCACTCGGACGGGGTCCCCGGCGAATCACTGAATAATAGATAGTGCAGCGGCGTATAGGGCAGCATCACTCCCAAGGTGTTATCTCCCGGAGCAAGGCTCCCCGAGAGCGGCCCACCGGGCAGGCGCGGAAGAACCACGATGGGCCGCCGCGGGTACAGTAGCGCAGCCTCGTCCTCTGCTGTCAGCCGGCACAACTTCTTGACCGCGGCTAAATCGCGCACCATCAGCGCGAAGGGCTTGTGCGGACGCCGCTTGCGTCGACGCAACTCCGCTCACCGCCGCGTCGTTGGTCGCATCGCACGCCAGCAGAAAGCCGCCCAGACCTTTAACGGCAACAATCTTGCCCGAGCGCAGCAACGCGCGTGTCTGGCGAATGATCGCCAGCGAATCCCGAGCCGCAAAAGATACATCCTGTAACGAATTGCCCGCACTTTCCAGCAGGGCCAGCGACGGTCCGCAAACGCGAACACGCATTGGGCTGGGCATGAAAGCGCCGGTCGCCGGGATCTTCATATTCCGCCTGGCAGTCACCGCACATGGTGAAGGCGGACATGGTAGTGGTCGCGCGGTCATAGGGTATGTCGCGGATGATGGTGTACCGCGGCCCGCAATGGGTGCAATTGGTGAATGGATATCCGAAGCGCCGGTTCGCCGGGTCTCCGAAATCGCGCCAGCACTCGTCACACGTGCCGGCGTCGGGAGGGACCAGTGCGAATGCACCAGCCTCCTCCCGGCTGCCCAGGATCGAGAAGCCGACGTCTCCCCGAACCTCGACGTCGGAGACGCTAATCTCCTTAATCTCCGCCAACCTGGGAGGATCGTTCTTCAGCGTCTGGAAAAACTCATCGAGCGCCGACCCGCCGCCTTCTATCTCAATGGTGACGCCAGAAGAAGAGTTGAAGACAAACCCAACCAGCCCCAGAGATGTCGCAACCTTATAAACGAACGGCCGAAACCCAACACCCTGCACAACGCCACGTACGAGGATGTGCTTGCGTCTGACCCGCTCGCGAAGATCGTCGGCCTGGAGGCTAAACATCCTCCGCATCATACTTGGCCCGCTACTTCAATGAATCCGAGTCCGCAGGGAGGTTATTCGACAAAGTTGTCATTTCGCCTTCCTCGGTTCGCCGTGGGGCTTGCCGTGGGAACGGAGCGACCTGTCCCGGCGTGCCGTGGAAGCGTCGTGGCGAGACCTGCGGTTCCAGGTGACGTTCTTTTTGTCTTCTTAATCCCGTTCTTCGAGGCCCCTGAGCGCTTTCTCGCAGCCCCTGCAGCCTTTTTTGGATGTAGAGCTGCTAGGACGGCATTAGGATCTCTTGCGATGACCGTGAGGAATGCTCGTGCGGAAGACTCCGGCGTGCGGCGTCCGCCCTCCCAGTGCTTCACGGCATCAAGGCTGAACCCAAACACAGCAGAGAATCGGGACTGCGTCATCTTCAGTTTTTTACGTATAGCCTTGACGTCCACCTCAGCAGGCACGCTCACCTTATAGCCGGCATCCTCTCCCGCCAGAAAAGCATCCACCTCATCGAGTCCGGTCATCATGTCTTCAAATAGAGTGGTCATTGTCTACCTCCTGTACTTGGTGAAGATCTGATCCGCGAGCTTTTTCAGCTCGTTGCGTTCCTTCTTCGTCAGATTGCCCTTAGTGTTCTTCGCATAAGCAGTAATAAGGAAGATGGGGAACTCATCGTTGCGGAGGATATAGATCACGCGCGCCCCTCCGCGCTTTCCCGTGCCTCGGAGGCCTACGCGTACCTTTCGAAAACCGCCCGTCCCCTGCATGACCTCGCCACATTCCGGCTCAGCTGCGACCATGGTCACTACATCCTCGCGCTCAGCTTCGCTGAAAATAACTTCAGCAGCCCTAAGGTAGGAGGGGGTCTCCACCACAACTTGCATAGTTGCTGTGTACTCCAATGGACACCTTCAGTCAATTGTTAAAGTGTCCAATGGCACACAAGGTACGATTCGACTCATTCGAGCCTCGCTACAAGATTCGTTTAAAAATGAGTGTATACTCATTATAGGTGAACGAGTTATGGCCCGCCCCAAAAGCGAAGACAAACGCAACGCGATCCTCTCGGCCGCCACCGAAGTCTTCGCCGAACGAGGCTTAAGCGCCGCGACCTCAGCCATATCCAGCGCGGCCGGCGTGGCTGAGGGCACATTATTCACCTACTTCAAGACCAAAGACGACCTAATCAACGCCCTCTACCGTGAGATCAAGCTCGAGCTGGCAGATGCCATGATGTCCGAATTCCCTCGCAGAGCCGGTATCCGCGACCGTCTCCAGCATGTGTGGAATCACTACCTCTCCTGGGGAATCAAGAACCCCAGCCAGCAAAGGGCTCTGCAGCAGATCACCGTTTGGGGCGGCCTGACCAAGGAGTCGAAGCATGCCGGCGTCGCCCCTTTCCTCGAAATCGAGAAGATGGCCCAAGCTGCCGTTGCGCAGCACGTCTTTCTCGACCGCCCTCTGGAGTTCATTGCCGCTGCCATGAGCGCGCTGGCCGATACGACCATGGACTTTATGCGGCGCGACCCGAAACGAGCGGAGACGTATCGCAAGCAAGGCTTTGAGATGTTGTGGGCTGGGGTCACGCGCAAGAAGTAGTTTTTTGTGAATCCTAATGAGCGAGCAATCACTCATATAACGAGAAGGAGTCCAACCAATGAATCCATGGTCAGTCGCAGATATACCATCCCAGAACAGCAAGCTCGCGGTCGTGACCGGGGCAACCGGAGGACTTGGCTACGAAACCGCCCTCGCCTTGGCGCGTGCCGGAGCCGAAGTTCTGGTGACCGGCAGAAATGCAGAGAAGGGCCGCGTCGCGCTTCAGCAGATCGATGACCAGATCAAGCGCGCTGAACCGTCCGCGAAGGTACGCTTCGCCATGCTCGATCTGGCCAGCCTCGCGTCGGTCCGCGCATTTGCTGGGAGCATGCTCGCGACCGGCCGCCCCGTAGATCTGTTGATCAACAACGCCGGCGTCATGGATCTGCCCACCAGGCGCCTGACCGAAGACGGTTTCGAGCTGCAGTTCGGAACCAATCATCTTAGCCACTTTGCTCTTACCGCCTTGCTGCTGCCGTTGCTGCGCAAAGCCCAGGCGCCGCGAGTCGTGAATGTGAGCAGCCTGGCGCATCGTGGCGGTAAGATCGATTTCGCCAATCTGCAGGCCGAGCGCAAGTACAACTCCTGGGCTGCTTATCAGCAATCGAAGTTGGCCAATCTGCTGTTCACCTTCGAGCTCCAGCGCCGCAGTGATGCCTATGGATGGGGACTGATGACCAACGCGGCGCATCCGGGATTCGCGCGCACCGAGCTCATCCCTAACGGACCGGGCACCGGCGGCCTGAAAGGAATTGGGATGAAGGTACTTGGATCCTTCATGAGCCACTCCGCCGCAGCCGGAGCTCTGCCCACGCTCTACGCGGCGACTGCTCCAGACGCCGTGAAGAACGGCTACTACGGACCGAACGGCTTCTACGAGCTGAAGGGGCCGGTCGCGCCCGCCAAGGTCTTACCTCAGGCGAAAGATACGGCAGTGGCCCGGAAACTATGGGAAGTCTCAGAGCAACTTACCGGGGTAAAATGGCCGGCCAGGGAACAAACCTCCGAGACAGTTACTTTTCCCATGAAGCGAGAAGCATAGCCATGAAGGTCTTGGTCTTTGGTGCGACTGGAATGGTAGGGCAGGGTGTGTTGCGGGAGTGCCTGCTAGACCCGGATGTGGAACGCGTGCAAACAGTCGGCCGAAGCTCCACCGGAATTCATCATCCCAAATTGCGGGAGCTCGTGCATCGCGACTTATCGCAGTATGCGGAGATCGAGGCCGAGCTCTCCGGCTTCGATGCCTGCTTCTTTTCGCTCGGCGTCTCCTCCGCCGGAATGAAAGCAGAAGACTACGAGCGCATAACCTACGGAATCACCATGGCTGCCGCCGAGACGCTATGCCGGCTCAATCCGCAGATGAGATTCTTCTACGTTTCGGGGGCGGGTACCGACAGCACCGAGCAGGGCAGGAGCATGTGGGCGCGGGTCAAAGGAAAAACAGAAAACGCGCTCCTGCGCTTACCGTTCGCTGCGGCATATATGTTTCGCCCCGGCCTGATTGTGCCCATGCACGGAGAGAGGCCGAAGGCCGCCGTCTATCAAGCCTTTTACTCCATCCTCAAACCGCTGCTCTTCTTGCTCCGGCGCATCTTTCCCAATCACGTCCTGACCACGGAGGAAATTGGACGGGCAATGCTGATCGTGGCCCGGCGTGGCTACCCAAAACATATCCTCGAGATTGGGGATATTCGCGCCGCTCTCCAGACCTCTTGACCTAGCCCTCCCGGGGAGGTCAGACCTCTAGTGGCTCAGGTCGTCTCGCTATGCGGGACGACACGCGTCTTTTCCTGCCTCTCTGCAACGCAAATGTTGACAACTCTACCTCCAAGCGAAAATCATTCTTGTCGGAATAGTTCCCATCCGAACACGCGTACTGTACCGCAAGGCGGGACCTTGGTGCGGATAGCGGAACGCTAAAACTACAGGATTCAGCTCGAATTTGAGGGGTGATGCAATGGAAACTTCGTTAACCGCTCTCCCAGTTCCGGAAACTCTGCCCAAGGCCGGCAATCTGTATCAGCTGCACAGTCTGGATCGCGCGGTCGCCGTTCTGGAGATGCTGGGGGAAAGCGATACCGCGCTTAGTCTTGCGGAAGTTTGCCAACGCCTGCGCTTGCACAAAAGCACCGCTCATCGCTCGCTCATGGTGTTGGAACGCAGTGCCTTGATTGAGCGCACCCCGGAAAATCGTTACCGTCTCGGTTTGAAGCTATATGAGCTCGGCAACCGGGCGGTCGAGCAGGTCGATTTGCGCTCCCGTGTTCATCCTTACTTCCGCCGGCTTGCGGCGCAGGTGGGAGAAACCGTGCACCTGAGCGTGCTGCAGAAAACCTCGATTGTTTACCTGGACAAGGTTGAACCAAACCGAAGGGTCTGTGTCAGCTCGAAAACGGGAACCTCCAACCCCGTGTATTGCACATCGATGGGCAAGGCGATGCTGGCCTTTCAGCCCCCCGAGGTGATCGATCAAATCGTTTCCAAGATCCGCTTTGTGCGCTACACCCCCAAGACGCTCACATCCCGGGATGCGCTGCTGAAGGCGCTGGAACGGGTCCGGCGCCGTGGTTACGCCATCGACGATCAGGAAATCGAGGTAGGTGTTCGTTGTATTGGAGCCCCCATCTTCGATGAAAAGCGCAATGCGATTGCCGCCGTAAGTGTCTCCGGCCCCGCATCGCGGATCACCGCGCCCACCATGCCTGAGATCGCCGAGCACCTGCTCCGCTGCTGTCGCGACATCTCCGTCTCCCTCGGTGCGCATGCGAAAAAGAAGCCGCGTGTCCTATCGGCATTCGAGCGCCACTACAACAGCTAGAGCTTCCAGAAAATTTCTCCATCATCGCCGGCCACTAGAGAACACGACAGGTGCCAAGATCAGGCAGGCGCAGCACATTTTGAAGTGAACGGCGCTTCGCTTTACGTTTCTCTAGCATGGACGCGGTCTCCTAAACCGCGCCCATAATGATGGACTGGGGATTGCGTGGCATCGCGCTTTCGCTACACGTCCAAGTAGCCGAATTGTCACAAAATGGATAGCTATCCGGTCATAGGGGTATGAAGTCTGCCTTTACAGGCAGTTTCATATGTGCGCGTCGGCACACTTGAACTTGTTCACCGCCGAGGATGCATTGGAGGCAAATATTGCCGAATAGGAATGATAGCGATGCGGTGGCCAACATGCTGCCTAACGACCCAGAAGTCCCGATCCGGCTAGCAACCTACGATCAGTATCGCAGCCTGCTCTTCTCGGTTGCATACCGCATGTTGGGGAGGGTGGCCGATGCCGAGGACATGCTACTCCAAATTAGACAGCCCTGTCACAAATCGCGACCCTATGCGGTCTTCTGCTTAGGCTGCAAGGTGCGGCCGACCCGGCTCTGAACTGCTTTTCGCAAAAGGCGAGCAATCTGCAACAGACAGCCCAATAATAAGATGGCCATCATCATGGCTATCCAGGAGGTATAGCGTGTGGAGCAAGTGCATTTAGGCGAAACCCGGTTATCCGTACGAGTTGGCAGCATGACGATAGGGGCCGTCTTTCTGCTCGGCACAATGCTGGCGGGCTATCGGTATATTGGTTGGCCGCCGGTCATCATCGTAGGCGGTTCGGGAAGCGCTGCCTTTATTCTGTGGAGCCTGACGTATCTCCGACGCCCTTTGCCGCCAGCGGTAGTCTTGCCGGCGTTTCTGCTCACTGTCGCAGGACTCCAGGTCCACCTGATTGAGGAATATCTTACCGGCTTTGCGCCCGCCATGAGCCGCCTCTACAACATCAGTTGGAGCGTTAACTCTTACCTTATGATCTTTGTCTTTATCGGTCCCGTGCTGTACACTCTGACCGCGCTTGGGCTCTTCAAGCGAATTCCGCTCGCAGGCTTTCTTATGTGCTTCATCTTCATCGGTCCAGGCGTCGCGGAGTTTACACACTTCATTTTCCCGCTCCTCAAGCCGGACGTGCAGCCAACAGTTGCTGCATCAGTTCGGGCCATCGTCGGGCGGGGCCAACTCATGCAGAACTTGCCCAATTTCTGGTTTCGCGTGACAGGGCATTACTACTTTCCCGGAATGTACACAGCAATCCTGCCCATGATTCCTGGCATCTACGGTATCCGCAAACTACTTATCGCGGCGCGTACAGCATCGAACCGTCACTGAGAATATTGGGGGCGCCCGCATCTTGCTATTGCCCGGAAACATCAAAGTCGGTGGCCTTGTCACAAGTCTCCCGGCTGATCGGTCTTCCTAGTGTGAGTCGCACTTCGCTCACAAAGAAGGCGAAACGATGCACACGAAGAAGCTCTTGTTTTGGATAACGACAGCATGGGTCATAGGCATCATGACAATCACCGGTGGGCTCTCGGTCGCTCACGCGAAACCCATGATGGAAGGGTTCGCTCATCTCGGATATCCCGTCTATTTTGCAAATCTCCTCGGCGTCGCCAAGCTCTTGGGCGTCTGCGCTCTCCTGGCGCCGGGTCTGGCAAGAATGAAAGAATGGGCCTACGCTGGGTTTGCGATCGTCATCATCAGTGCCTCCTACTCGCACCTCAACTCCGGCGACGGCCTCAAGGCGCTGGAGCCGTTGGCCACCCTCGCCGCACTCGCGGTATCGTACTGGGGCCGCCCCGTCGATTGCCGAGTCTTCTTCCTCTCCGGGCCTTCCACATCCAGGCCCTCTACCCACTTTGAGGCCATCGTCGAACCCGAGAGGGCACGATGAAACTCGTCGTGCTTGGCGCCACAGGAGGCATTGGACTGGAGATCGTTCGCCAGGCGATTGAACGCGGCCATTCAGTAACAGCATTTGTTCGCTCGCCGGAACGGCTGGAGGGGTTTCAGGGCCGCATCGCGATCAAGCAAGGAGACCCACTGAACAGCTCGCAACTCGAACGGGTGATTGAGGGTCATGACGCGGTGCTGTCAGGATTCGGGCCCCGAGTGCCTGTGGCGAAGACCGACGCGAAGCTGTTGCGGGACTTTGCGGATTCGCTGACCCTTGCGATGCAGCAGGCGAGTGTCAAGCGCGTCGTGGTGGTATCAACGGCATTTCTGTTCAGGGATTCGATCATTCCGCCAACTTACTTGTTCGGGCGGCTATTCTTTCCGGCCATCGTTATCGATGCGCAAGGGATGGAGCGGACAATACGCGCCAGCGAACTCGACTGGACGATCGTGCGGCCACCCCAACTTACCGATAAGCCTTTCACCGGCAATTATCGCGTACGAGAGGGCCATCTGCCTCGGTTCGGCTTCAATATTTCACGCGCCCATGTGGCCGATTGCTTCATCAAGGCTCTCGAAAATCGTGCCTACGTGAAAAAGATTTTAGGGGCAAGTAATTGACATGAATGTCTATTATCTTGCCACCATGCCAAACCTGGATCGGTATCGGGCGTGATCCACTGGCGGGTTGGCGTGTAACGTGTCTCCTAATCAAGAAGGCTCCCTCTGACGAATCCCTGGCTTACGTCGCAGCGGGCCCACTGGAGGATTTGTTGGCATTCCACGGCCCAGCCGTCATAGATCATGTCGCGGTCGCTGCTCGCGCTGACGAGCGTTTGCAACTCGCCTTGAGCGGTGTCTGGTTGAATCGTGCTAGTCGCGTTTGGGAGCGCTGGTTTGTGTTGACGATGTTCCTGGCCTTCGTGATTCCAGACCCGGGCCGGAATGAAGTGCACGTATCAGAGCCCTTTTAGCTCTGACACACTCGGCTCGTCCGCATCGAAGCCCGCCAACAAAACAGTTGCTGCGAATAGTAAGGTATCGCCCACATAGTTGACCCCTTCCACCGAGAGCGGAGAGCGGATCTCCGTCATCAGGATGGGAACATAGAAGAAGAATGTGAGCAGCAGAAGCACTGTGCCCGCAGTGGCGGCCGCGGTGCGCCGAGTGCGAGGAAACATCAGCCCAATGCCTGCGGCGAGCAACGTTGTTCCGACAGCGTACGCAAGCAGTGTCGACGCCGGCACCCAGGCTGGCGTCATCTTTTCCAGCGGAACGCCGGGCACGAACCGGGGGAAGAGAAAGTGCTCGACCGCATAGAAGACGACGGTAAACGCGACGAAGAACCGGCCTAGGATGAGGAGCGTGGTGCCTGCCGCTCGCCCGCGTGGCCACAGGCTGCCCGCCAGTACCATCGCCCCTCCAGCGAAGGAGGTTTCGCGCAGCGTGAGCGTCCAGAACAGGCGCTCATGGACGTGTGCCGAAAGGTTCGGCAGGTCGATCGTGGCGACGATAGTCAAGAACAATAGCGCGAGTAAGGACGCCGACCAGCGTACATACCGCCCGACGATCAAGCTGATCGCCGCAGCCAGCAGTGCCGCGCCCACGAAATAGGTCCAGAACAGAGGTCCCGGCAGCCAGCGCGGAACGATAACCGAAAGATCGCGTGCTGCCAGAAAATGTTCTGCGGCAAAGATCGCCAGTGCGACGGCTTCAAAGACGGGCCCAAGCACCAAAATCCTGCCGGCGCCAGAAGCTGCCGCCAATCGCGGTCGCACGAGAAACAATCCAGCCGCCAGGGCGGCGATTCCCGTTCCGATCATCCCCCAGGCCTCTACGGACATGGACGCCTCCTATAATCGAGGGTCGAACAGAGGCCAAGTTAGGGCTATACACACGCGTCCGTCTCGGCCACACGGCGCACAAGTACAGACGAAATACTATAGCGTTTCCGGATTGGCGACCATCCACCCGGAACGAGCGGTGTTCATTGTTATCGCGACTCAAGAACGGCAAAGTGCTCGGCGTGATCGATGAAGACGCGCCGGAAGAGCCCTATCGTCAGCACACCGTCGAACCCCTTTGCAATGGAATCCTTCTGTGAACCGGCGAGAGTGAAGAACGGCACGCCGGTCAATTCGAGTGGCCCGATCTTCAGGTCCTGCGGCGGCAAAGCCGAAAAGATCCGCTGCGCTCCATCCACACCGCTCCCGCGCAAGGCCACGCTTTGAGACAGCTGCAGCGCCATGTATTGAGAGGTGTTGTAGAGGATGGGAGCATTCGCGCCGGAGTCGAGCATGAGGCGAACGGGCCGTGTCCCGTCGGTTAGATGGGCCGCGATGATGAGCAAACCGGGCAACACCGCGCCGTTCGCCGGCTCAGCCGAAGCCACGAGCGGGATATGCGTTCCCTTCACGCCGGCTCGCATCGCACCCGTGTCATCGAGGCAAAGCAAACTGTGTGCATTGTCGATCAACATGTCGAAGTGCTCGAGAAAATCCTCGCCGAGGATTCCCTGAATGTGCAGGTCGGCGGACTGGAGATTCTGGAGATCATAGACAACGACCCTCTGGTTGGCGACGGAGCGAGAACCCGCGTCGAGCAGGTCCAACTTCGCGATGGAAGCAGACTGACGCGATCCCGCGCCTGCGACTATAGCCGCGCCCTGGGTTTCCAGGTGAAGTCCCGTGGCCAGCGAAGGATCGATCATCGTGATCTGGGTGCCGGTGTCCAATTGGAAGTTGTAGGGTCCCGTGTGGTTGATGAATACAGCCAAAGCAATCAGGTGGCGGTTGACGAGGCGGAAGGGTAGACTGGCGACATTTCCAGGGCAATGCGTTTCTGCCGGAAGCGCGGGGACTATGGTTGCTGCAAGAACCAGGGAAGCGAAACTCTTGAAATTTGTCATTGCAGAACTCCTGAGCCGGGTAGGCTGAGGCCACTCTGGGCGGGTGGTTCTGCATGGTCTTGGCGGAACTATGACGAAATTCCGACCACATATGGCGGTTTTATGACGGAGAGTAAGTCCTTTGTTTTCCGTTTCGGAGACGTGGAGATTCGCGAGCGGGAGTTCTGCCTCGTAAAGGCGGGCGAGGTTTCGCCGATCGAGCCAAAGGCGTTTCGCGTCCTTTTATTCCTTCTCCACAACCCACAAAAACTCATCACGAAGGAGGAGTTGCTCGACGCGGTATGGGCCGACGCCTCGGTCACAGAAAGCTCTCTCACGCGCAGCATCGCGAAGCTGCGCCGCGCGCTGGGGGATAACATCCGGGAGCCGCGCTACATCGCCACCGTGGCGACGGTCGGGTATCGGTTCATTGGCAAGGTCGAAGTTTCTGAGGAGCCTTCAGGAGTACGGGAGAACGCCGAAAAGCCACCTGGCTTGAGCGTCGTCGGGAAGAAGGTTCAAAGCCGGAGGCAATTGCGCGGCTGGGCGCTGGCCGTCGGCGGCGTGTTCGCTCTATGCCTGGCGGGCGCCATCTGGTACCAGCACCGTCCGCTGCCCCAGCCCCGCATCACGCAATACACCCTGATCACCCATGACGGCCGCCAGAAGGTTCTCGTAGGAACGGACGGGAGCCGGCTCTACTTCAATTGGATGTCGGGTCCGTTATCGCCCGAATCTATCGCTCAGGTCGCAATCTCGGGCGGAGGGATTGCCCCGGTCCCTGTTGCGTTACCCAACCCATTCCTGGTGGACGTTTCGCCGAATGGGTCTAGCTTTCTCATTGGTGCGGAAACAGGATTATGGAATGTGCGGATCCTGGGAGGCCAGGCTCGCCACCTGGGAGATGCATTCGACGCGTCCTTTTCACCGGACGGGAACTCCGTGGCCTTCTTTGCGGCAGGTGGTGGCATCTACGTCGTGGGGAGCGATGGGACGGGAACGCACAAACTGGCCTTTCCTGGAGACACCGTCAGCGACATCGCATGGTCTCCGGACGGCGGTGCGATCCGGTTTACCATGAAGGGCCGGATTTGGGAGATGTCTTCGAGCGGTTCGGGGCTTCACGAGGCGATGCCCGGTTGGCACGACTCCTCCGCTGAATGCTGTGGCAAGTGGACTCCTGACGGGAAACTCTTCCTGTTCATTTCGGATGGGCAGATTTGGGCTCTCGACGAGCGGCGTGGGCTGTTCCGCCGGCCGCCAGCGGAACCGATTCAATTGACTCAAGGCCCCATCCGCTGGGGCGGACCACTTCCGGGCAACTACTTTCCCGGGGAATTCTGGGGAGGACCAGTTCCAAGCAAGGACGGAAGCAGGATATTCGCGCTAGGCTTATCACCCCGAGGTGAGCTTTCCCGGTTCGATTCGAAGACGAAACAGTTCCAGCCCTTCCTGGGAGGCATCTCGGCCCAGGGTGTCTCCTACTCCAAAGACGGCAAGTCGATAGCCTATGTCTCCTACCCCGAAGGCATCCTGTGGAAGGCGAACAGGGATGGAAGCAACCCCGTGCAACTGACCGACCCTCCGCTCCAGGCTTTTATGCCACGCTGGTCACCAGACGGCAAACAGATCTCCTTTGCGGGCGATTATCCTGGACCGAATGGGGCATTTTACATGGTCTCCTCAGACGGCGGCAGCCCGCGGAAGTTTGTCGCCCAGGACCAACATCTGGATGGATTTCTTACCTGGTCGCCGGATGGACGCCAGATGGCTGGCACTTCGACCTCCGCGGACGGAAAATTCGTTCTGGTAATTCTCAACCTCGACACTCGCCAGGACACAATCATTCCCGGATCGGTTGGCTTGTTTGAGCCACGCTGGTCTCCGGACGGCCGATATCTCGCAGCCGCTGGTTTTGATACCCTGCAGCTGAAAGTATTCGATCTGAAAACAGGAAAATGGTCGGAACTTACGCAACAGGGAATTGCGGATTGTCCCGAGTGGTCAGCGGATAGCGAGTTCATTTATTTCAGGCGCGTTAGCGGCGACACGGGACTGTTTCGAATCCGCATCAGTGGTGGCAGGGCGGAGAAGATCGTCGATCTAAAGGGTTGGCACGACGCTGGATGGTTTGGAAGGTATATGGGGCTGGACCCCACAGACGCGCCGTTGCTGCTCCGCGACATTGGAAGCGAGGATATCTACGCCCTCACTTTGGATCAGAAATGAGGCTGCTGTGCGCATCTCGCCTTGCGATGCATTGCTGCGCGACACAAAACGATTATTCCGGGTGTATCACCGGTAACTCGGAAATAACCAGTTGAACAATATATGCGGCGCCGTGTTGCCGAAGTGATTACTTCCGGGTTACCGACAACCCGACCTGAACCCGCGATTTGACTTTCAACCCGTCTGGATGAGTGCATTGGCCTGTTCACGTCAACGCACAACGAAGATCCACCTTGCTGAGATTGGTTTGTGACCGGTGGAATCCGGTTACCCTTCTTGCCAACCAGGTGGAGCGTCACGCATACCCCGAATCCGTCCAATTCGCGTCGAGTCCGAGCTGCGGTTTACAGTTCGCGAATCGCAGTCACAGGGTTTCGGCGCATCGCTCGATGCGCCGGAAGGTAGCATGCTGCCAAAGACATTGCTCCCAGGAGCATGACGACGGAAACTACGGTGATGGGATCGTTGGCTCCGATTCCGTACAACAGCCGGACGATAATGCGTGTCAGTCCCAACGCAAACGCCAGCCCTAGCGCCAGCCCGATGCCTGTGAGCCACAATCCCTGCAACAGCACGAGCCGCAGCACATCGACGCGCGAAGCGCCCAGAGCCATTCGTACTCCGATCTCGTGGGTCCGCAATTGGGTTCGATAGGCCACGACTCCGTAGATTCCGGTTATCGCAAGAACCAGCCCAATCAGCGCGAACATTCCCGCCAGGGTGCTCTGTATGACGGCGAAACTGCTCGCCATCTGGGTACTCTCTCGCATGGAACGCACATCGAAAACCGGCAGCCGTGTATCGATTTCGTGGATGGCGTTTTGCACCGCTGGCGCCAGGTCGACCGGATTTCCCTCGGTCTCCACCTGCACCATCGTCTCGTACCCCGCCTGGAAAAAGCTCATATACACCATAGGCTCCGGTGACTCATTCACGAATGTATGTGTTGAATTCCTCACAACGCCGACTACCGTGAAAAGGCTGCCCCACACCCTGAGTTCCTTTCCCAGCGGATCCTGCCCTGGCCAGTAGCGCCTCGCCGCGGTCTGATCCACGATGAGTACCCTCGGGGCCTTTTCATCGTCATCCGGTGTAAACTCGCGTCCTTCCAGAATGGGTATATGGAGGGATTCGAAATACCGTGGGGACACCTCGGCATGCACCACCTGCAAAGATTCATGGGGGTGTGGCACATACCCTTCCGGATACGCATCGTCCCCCTTGTGGCTCAGGGTCATCGGAATCCAGTCCGTAAGAGACGCAACCTTCACGCCAGGCAATGCCGACACGCGATCAAGAATCTTGTGACGGATCACCTGTTCCTCGTCGTGGCTGTAGCCGGCAATATTCAGCCCCACGGACGCAGTGAGAATGTGGTCCTGCTCAAATCCGGGATTCGCGCCGGCGAGATTCCGCAGTGTTCGCAGAAATAGCCCGGAGCACAACAGCAGAGGAAGTGAAAGCGCGATTTGCGCCACCACCAGCCCGCTGAGCAATTTCCGGTTGCGTGAGCCGCCGGAGATACTTGCAGACTCTGCCTTGAGTACCTCAACTGCCGGCGCGTGGGACGAACGCCAGGCGGGGAGCGCGCCGCAGAGCATGCCGGCCAACAGGGACGACACCGCAATCCCGATTACCACCTTATGGTCCATGCTCCCGTTGAGTATGAGGGGATTCGAGTTCGCCGGAAAGAACCATGCGAATGTCTTCGAAGTCCACGATGTCAACAGAAGGGCCACGGCTCCTGCAACGATGGAAAGCACCACGCCCTCCATCACCATCTGCCGCACCAGTTGAATACGATTCGCCCCGAGCGACTGCCGGATCGCAAGTTCACGCCGCCGGGATACAAACCGCACCAGCGTGAGCGTAGCCACGTTCGCGCAGGTCAGCAACAGCACCACAGCGGCGAAGGCCAGCAGAATAGGCAGCGTCGCCGCCATGTATCCGTTGGCGCCGAATGGCGAGCGCCACATGGGATCCAGCGTGATCCGGTTCTCGCCCAGATGATCGTCCGGATACGCCGCCACGATGTTGTGCATCAGCGTGTCGAGATCCTGGGCTGCCTGGCCACGGCTCACGCCGGGCCGCAATCTTCCTATTACGTTCAGCCAGACCGCACCACCACTGCGATGCGTCATCCGCCACACATCCGTCCCGAGGGGATCGAGCGTTACCCACAGATCTTCACGGATCCCGGGCATTGCTCCGACAACCCCCTCCGGCGCCACACCGATCACCGTCACAGGATGCCGGGCGATCTCGATCGACTTGCCCACAATTGCCGGGTCTTCGGCATAACGCGTCTTCCAAAGCGAATAGCCCAGGACCACGTTGGGAACAGCATCTGGACGTGTCTCTTCTTCAGCCAGAAAGAAACGCCCCAGCACCGGCTTGATGCCGAGCACATCGAAATAGTTTGCCGACACGTTCGCAATATAGGCACGCTCCGGCTGTGCGCCGCCGGTCAGCGTGATCCAATCGTGATGATATGCGAGTATTCCGGCGAAGGTGTGGTTCTGCTCGCGCAGATCGCGATAGTCGAGATACGAGAAGGGCGGAGTCGGAGAGAAGTTCCGTTCCCCCCGCTGCAGGCTAACAAGATCGCCCGTGTCCCGCGCGCCAGGAATCGGACGCAACATTGTGCCGTCGATCCAACTGAATACGGTGCTGTTGGCGCAGATAGCTACTGCCAGCATCGCCGTCGCGGTGATCGAAAAGCCGGGGCTCTTGCGCAGTTGCCGTAACGCGTAACGGACATCCCGGCCTAGTTGTTCAAGCCAGGCTTGGCCCCACATGTCGCGCGTCACATCTTGCACTAGAGGAATATTTCCAAATTCCCGCGCCGCCGCTTGTCGCGCCGTCTCTGCCGTCTCGCCTCGCGCCACTCGATCTGCAATCGCCATCTGCAGGTGCGCATCAATCTCTTCCTGCAATTCGCGCTTGCGCCGCTGAAAACCGAAGCTCGGGAACCACTTCATGACTCACTCTCCTCCGGCTTGACGTACATCACCGACCCAATCGCTTCGACAATCCGCTCCCATCGGCCCAGATCCGAGGCCAACTGCTTTTTCCCCTTGGCCGTGATTCGGTAATATCGGGCTTTTTGCTTGCTCTCTGACTGCTTCCACTCAGACTGCACCCAGCTCTGACGCTCCAATCGATGGAGAGCCGGATACAGTGATCCGGTCTCCACCTGAAGCACGTCTCCGGATCGCAAACGTAAAGCCTGGACAATTCCGTATCCGTGCTGCGGTCCCCATTGCAGGGTCTGAAGAATAAGCATGTCGAGTGTTCCCTGCAGCAGCTCGATTCGGTTCTTATACTGGTCTTTCTCGTTCATAGATGCAGACACTCTACTCCCACTGGAGGTAGATTGTCTACTTCGTTTTGTATAGCGCAGCGAGCAGCCTTGCCCACTCAGCAGATTTAAAAGTACGTCAGTTCTGAGGACGAAAATTGGTGATTCTGCATTGGCGCTAAATCGCCGATGCGCTCATTGACCAGTCCAAACAGAAAAACCCCAACTGTTCCGTGTTCCGGGCGAGTGACCGCCTAACCGGACGTTACCTTTCCGTTACTGCTGAGTTGCCGACAATCCTCCCGGAGCTCGAAAACAGTCGGCGGGTCGGCTTCAATGAGTACATCGGCCAGGTAACACCAACTCGAGCTCGACATCCATTAGAGTCCTACCGCGATCCCTCAGCAGGGGCGTCTCAGAATTAGAACCTCAACCCAGTAGCCTATGATGGCTCGGTCTGAAGACTGTGTGACCGCATTTCCAGGTCCAGGGCCTTACCGATCCTGACAACGATGGGCAGCAATGCTTCAATATCTGCCAGCGATGTGCGGAAGTTCACAATGCATGCGCGCAGCGCGAATTTTCCATGGACCACCGCGTTGGAAAGATATACCTCACCGCTCGACTGCAGGCGAGTCAGCAGTCCAAGATTCAGTTCGTCCAGATAATTCGCCGCCGTCTCGTCACCTGAATTGAGATCCGTGGGCACAAAGCGAAATGTTGTAATACTGAGAGACTGAGTTAGCGCGTCAAGCTCGGCGTATTGCGAGATCCGCTCGAAGAGGGCTCGCGCCAAGTGGATATCGTCGGAGATCATCCGCTCATAGCCCTCGCGTCCCACCTCTTGCAGCGCGAGCCACACTTTCAGTGCGCGAAACCCGCGTGAATTCTGTGGACCAAGGTCAAAGTAATTCGTCGCCTCCGCGCCGAAGTGATAGTAGACAGGATGATAAGCAAAAGCGGCGCGCAGCTTTTCCGGGTCACGCACCAGCGCGCAGCCCGCCTCAAGCGGCGCATAGAGCCACTTGTGCGGGTCCACGGCCACTGAGTCCGCCTCGCGCAATCCGGCGAATGCATCTGGGGCATCCGGTAGCACCGCTGCCAGGCCGCCGTATGCCCCATCCACATGGAACCAGAGCCCGAACTCGCGACACAGCGCGGCCATCTCCGGCAGCGGGTCAATAGCCCCCGTACTTACCGAACCGGCATTCCCCACCACCAAAGCAGGCCTGTCTCCCGCTTCACTGTCCTTGAGAATTTGTTCCTTTAACGCCGTCAGATTCACCCGCATTTCGTCATCCACGGGTATCCAGCGAATCGCGTCCGTCCCCATTCCCGCGATGTCCGCCGCCTTTTGAATCCATGTGTGCGTCTCTTTCGAGCAGTAGACGCGCAGCCGTGTCCCGTCCATTCCCTTCGTGCGCACATCCCATGCCGCCTTCGCCTGCCGCGCCGCAAGAAAGCAAACCAAGTTAGCCATGTTACCGCCGCTGACAAACAGGCCTCCGCAATCGACGGGATAACTAAGCATCTCAGCAATCCAGCGAATCGTCTGCCCTTCAATCTCGCTCGCCATAGGTGAGAGCAGCCACGCACCGACGTTGGGATTGACCGCGGCGGCGAGCAACTCCCCCAGTGCGCCGATGGGCGCTGCCGACGAGGTGATGTATCCCCAGAAGCGAGGATGGCCGTTGAACAGGGAGTGCTCGAAGAGCAGGTCAGCGGCATGATGGAGCAACTGCGCCGGGTCGGCACCCCGTTCCGGCAACGTGCGCTGTGCCGCGAGAGCCTGCCGTACTACCGCGGGAGATTCCGCCCGCGTGACGGGTCGTTGGGGAAGCGAGTCAAGAAAATCGGCGATGCGATCGATAAGCTGGGCGGCCAGTTCTCGAAACTCCTTGGAACTCATGGCCAGCGGTGCCGCGCGATTCTTAAGGCTGTGATTGTCGCGCATCGAAACCCTCAGCCGAATTCTATCCGAAGAATGCGCAAGTTCATTGCTGTACTCTATTCGACTGGGGGCGATAGAATCGGGCGAATCCAATAGAGCGGGTCAGTCGGACACCGATCTGATTTGACGCATAATCGCCTTGGCGCTAAACGAACTTCTGACAGCCGGATTTCTGGCGTTCGGCTCGGATGACCGCCTACTCTTACATTACTGAATAGTAAAGGAAGGGTTGGCGACAGACCGGGAGTCAAGTAACGGGATGCGCGATTGATCGGCATGGGGGCGGCGAACGGTCGGTTGCCCTGGAACTTACCCTCGCTCACCTGCGTAAGCACCTTCAGCGCCCGGAGGTCCTGAATGCTCTGGTTCTACGAATATTTCTTTCCTGTGGTCTGGATTTTCTTTTTTCTCTACTGGCAGATCAAAGCCGCTAATACCAAGACCACCCAGCGCCTCGAGCCGGCTGCCTCGCGCATCCTGCGCGTCTTCATTTTCCTGATCGCGATCGTTCTCCTCTCGACCACTCGCATCCCGCTGCCCTGGCTTTACCTCCAGCTCTGGCCAGTTGGCTTTTGGCCCTTCTGGCTGGGAGCTGCCGTCACTATCGCCGGCCTTCTGTTCGCCGTTTGGGCGCGAGCGCACCTCGGCAGAAACTGGAGCCGCTCCGTCACGATTAAGCAGGGCCACGAGCTGATCACCACCGGTCCCTATGCCGTGGTCCGTCACCCCATCTACACCGGCGTTCTGACCGGGCTCCTTGGCACCGCGATTGCCCTCTCCCAAGTGCGCGGGTTCATCGCCTTCGTTCTCTTCTTCCTCGCGTTCTGGACCAAGCTCCGCATGGAGGAACAGTGGATGCGTTCCCAGTTTGGCGAGGCGTATGCCACCTATGCTCACCAGACCGCTGCCCTGGTGCCTTACCTCCTCTGATCGCTGCGTCACGATCTCAGCCCCAGCAAGGGCGAGTTGAACCAACCTGAGGAGTTGAATCTCGAGATCAATTCTCGGTTCCGGTCGAGTAACCGCCTATCCGGAAGTGAATCCGCGAACTGCCTGAAAAGTCGCGTTTCAGTAGGTTCCTTCACCCAGCAGACCGCCGGGCGGAACAAGACCGCAATTCCCGTTTCAAGGCAGTTCGTTGCGCCTAAAGGTCTCTAGATCACTTTCGATTAGCCATATTGTCGGACGCCCAGAGGCCGCTGGCCTCGTTGCCTTGCGTGGTCTGCGTGGCATCTGGCGGCAGCGCGAGCGGCTGCGACGGATCTTCCTGGGTTACCGTGGCTGCGGGCAGGGGCGCAGTAACCATAAGCTCAGCGGCCGAAGAAACCGATCATGAACTGGCTGATCACCAGGTCGATCGCAATGATGAGCACCGAGGAGACCACTACCGCCTGGGTGGTGGAGCGGCCAACACCCTGGGTGCCGCCGTGTGTGTTCATCCCGTAGTAGCAGCCGATGCTGGCGATGATGAATCCAAAGACGATGGGCTTGACCAGGCCCTGAAGAATATCGGGATAGCGCAGAGTCTGGTAGGCATTATGGAAATACTGAGAGCCGTCCTGCCCAAGCATGAAGACCGACACCCAGGCCCCACCAAGAGTGCCCACCGCGTCGGAGAGGATAGTAAGAAAGAAAAGCATGAAGACAGTGGCGAAAAGACGCGGAGTCACCAGTTTCTTAACAGGATCGGTGCCCAGCGCCCGCATGGCATCAATCTGTTCCGTCACCATCATCGAGCCGAGTTCACTGGCCATTCCTGAGGCGTTACGGCCAGAGACCATGAGGCTGGTGAGCACCGGCCCCAATTCCTTGATCATCGAAAGACTGACCAGTTCGCCAGTAAAGGTGGTGGCGCCGAACTGCGCCAGCGAAGACGAGGTTTGCAGTGCGAGTACGCCGCCGGTGAAGAAGCCGGTAAGGAGAACGATGGGCACGGACCCGATCCCGATGGAGTCGGCCTGGACGATGAAATCGGCGAGATAGCGCGGGCGCTGGAAAATATTGCCGATCGCGCGGCCGGTGAGGATAGCATAGTCCTGCACCGTCACCACAAACTTCTTGGCCACGCTTTCAATTGAGTCGATGGGCATGTGGGCATTTCCGAGCCGAGGGTACCACATGGGCTACATCGTGACCTCAACTTCAAAGTCAGGACCTGCCCTTCACGTGCCTCGTAACTCTTCTCCAGCAGTTCAAAGGCCTTATCCGTTTGGCCGGCCATAGCGTAAGCATCGGCCAGGTAGCTGGGCGATTGAGTTCGTCCCTGTTATCCATTGATGGATCTACAGCCTGGCGAGAACGCAAGCTAGCGCAGTCTGGCTATCGGAGCAGCATCCATGTCCGCGTAGTCCTGATTTTCTCCACCCATCCCCCAGCAAAAGCTGTAGGCACGGGTGCCCACTCCGGCGTGAATAGACCACCCAGGCGAAACGACGGCCTGAAAGTCCTTCATCAATATATGGCGTGTCTCTTCCGGCGGCCCCATCAGGTGGAACACAACCGCGTCCTGAGCGAGATTGAAGTAAAGATAAACCTCAGACCGCCGCATATGAGTATGGGGCGGCATCGTATTCCAGACGCTTCCGGCGTGCAGGTGGGTTACCCCCATCACCAGTTGGCAGCTCTTGACGCCGCCAAGATAGATGTACTTGGAGACCGTCCTCAGGTTGCATGTCTCAGCGCTGCCAATGGTCGTCGGGCTGGCTTCCTCTTTTTTTACCAAGGCTACCGGGTGCGCTGTATGTGCGGGGTAGCTAAGCAAATAAAATACAGCCGGTGAAGAGGGGTCCTTCGACTCAAAGCTGATCTCAGCATTACCTCTGCCGATGTACAGGCAGTCAAGATTCTCCAGGCAATAGCATTTGCCGTTAACCTTAATAGAGCCGCTTCCACCAATGTTCAAGGCGCCTAACTCCCGCCGCTCGGTGAAGTACTCTGCCCGCAGATCGGCATCTGCCGTCAGAGCGAGTGGCTCCCATACCGGCGCCGCGATGCCCACGATGGTTCGGTCGAGATCGACATAAACCAGGCGGATCCCTCCCGGCTCATACAACGAGTCCATCAGAAACGTCTCCCGAAGCTGAGCCGTGGTCATATGCGGATAGCGCGTGGGGTCGGCCAAGAGATAGGTCTGCATGATTTCTCCTTCAACACGGGTCAAAACATCTGCCCGCGAAGACACAACTTCATCGACGGATCAAAGCGTCAGCAAGTTGCTGGCATTACCGCGCCGCTGTTTCAGCCGCTGGGCGTCTCCTGGGCGGGACCTGCTCCACCAGCCAATGGACCAACTCCTCTGCTCCGGCAAGGTTGTCGTATTCGGGAGGAAGGTTGCGGCCATCCGTGTACTCGTTATAGACCCAGGGATCGGCCACTGCAAAAACCGTGCCTTTGCCATATTTCGCCGTGGCCATCAAGATATCTCCCCGGTCCTGCAACACAGAAACCGCGGGCGCTTTAACCGAGATGGTGCACGTGTCCTTCATGAAAAAAACGTGCGCATGCTGAAACACTGGGCCATTGCCGGCCACCGGGATCCGGCCGGCTTCATGGTTGTCACCGATCACGTGATGGCTTAGCACAGGGTTGAAGTGGATGCCGAAGATATCGGCAAGCAGATCCAAATGCTCTATCTCCCCGTTCGCCGGATCGTTCGCCATCAGAAGGAGCACCCCTCCTTGCTTTACCCATTCAGCCACCTGCCGGGCGTCCTCCGGCTGTACGTAGTGCGGGTGCGGATTCTTGACCGGGATGTCTGGAGACACAATGATGTAGATCTGTGCACCCTTCAGCTTGGCCACGGTTGGCGCGGTGTACAGGGTATCCGTGGCCACCCCGGCCTTGTGAAAGACGTCGCCCAATAGAGAAAAGCCACTATTGCTGACATCATTCCACTTGTAGTGGAAGTACTCCAGTTGCCCGGCCGCGTTGGTCCGCTGCTGGCTGTTAAACCAGGCATCGACCACGGCTGTGTCCCCGCGGCCGGCAGCGGCAGGCGAGCTCTCCTGCCCCTTGCCGCCGGCTACGTAGCAGATGATCCAAACCAGGAAGATCGCGCGCAGGGTCAATCGAACGCGCCGGACACTTCGGGTCGTATTCGTTGTGTTTAGCATCACACCTAAGCTCTGCTTAAGAGCCGGCCCAAGGTTTATCAAACTATGTACTTGTTAATCAATGGAAATGATGGATTGGCCTGGCAAAAACCTACCCATGTTCCGCTGTGCGGTACAGGTTACCGGTTGTAGAAAGGGGCTGTTGCAGGATGGGATTTTATTGCCAAAGACTGTTACCTAATTGCCTCCGCTCTGAGACGCTGCGGCGTTCCTCACATAAAGCCGTACCCTCGACGAATCTTGATTTGCTGCTTTTGAGGAGGAGCACCAGGTCACGGCATACAAATCAGTTCATGGGCCGCCTCTGCTGATCAGCTCAACCTTACCAAGAAGTCCGGAAGGAGCCGGCTGCAGATGATCCATATCCTGTGGGGTGAAGCGCCGCCCGTAGCGTGCCCAGAGCAATTCGTAATCCGGAAGCGCCTCGCCGGAGAGCAGATTGATCGCGGTGTTCGCCACCCGCAACTTCCAATGCATTGTCGCCTGGCCGCAGCAGGGAAGTGATGTCCAATTCGTAGGGAGGATGCCATAACGAGCCCGCTCGTTTGCCATTGACGTAGATGACCGCGGCATCACGAATCGGCGCGTCGAGTAGCGCTCGCATGCCAGGATGATTCGCGCTTTCGGCAGCTTCGGGCAGCGGCTTTCCCACGCCGAAGCTGAGGATCAACCGCGTGTTGCGCGGATAGGAGGGCGGCAGCTCTATGTTTTTACGATAGGTCGCGACGCCCGAGTAGTAAAGAGTCTCCGGGTTCTCCGTCCAGGAGGTCAATGCTTCCACCTGCTTCTCGATGCCGTTGCCGGCGAAGAGCACCCGCCATCCGCTGCTTAGGTCGGCCAGTACTTTGGAGTTGCCTGCGGCGCCTTCCCCCGCACTCGAGCCGCTGTTGTCGTGGAGCAACACAATACGCGATTCGTAAGGAGCCAAGTCCAGTGGCACCCGGCCGTCGGTCATTCTCATCTCGCGAGCCTCGCCCGTATCCGCATCGAGCCACTCGCCAAAGCGCCGCGCGGAGCCGAAGTGCGCGCTGGTTTCGACAGCCACGTTGCCGGTGTTGGCAACGAAATAGACGTCGGCCGCCGCCAGCCTGCGATGGATGAAGCCCACTGCCGGAGCAGGCGTGGAAAGCTGCATGTCGGGGGTCAGCGCCTGCCGAAGCGCGGATCCGAGCTGGGCAACATCAGCAATCAACTGCCCGCCGCCATCGGATGCCTTGAAGAGCGCGGCCGCGGCTGCGGCAACCTGCGTGGATGCCTGCGGGCCATCCCGTAAGCCCGGAGCATGTGCCGGAATGCGTCCCAGCGCGATGACCTTGCCGCCATGCCGCTGGTACTCCGCGATACGCTCCAGCGTAGCCAGAGAGATGCGATCCACGTCCGGCAGCAGCAAAACCGGGTAATGGATTCCGCGGCTTTCGATTGCCGCGCTATCGATGTAATCGAAGTTGTATCCCGCGTCTTCAATGGCCTGTGTCAACGCCGGCGTGATCCATCGCGGCATCAGCTCGGTAAGAGAAACCTTGCCCGGTGTAAACGCGGCCCAGGCGTCGTCTTCCGGCAGAAATACCGCGACCTGGTTGGCTGGTTCGCCCTGGCGCAGAATCCAGCTCACGCGCTGCAGATAACTCGTAACATCCGGCATCACGATCCACCAGGGATTATGAGTGTTGAAGGCACCGGCAGCATAAAAGCGCCAACCCGGCTCGCCTGCGGAAGGCGGAGAATAGGGCCAGCCATGGCCCATCAGCTGATTGATCCCTTGGAGAAAGAAACGATCCGCCTCGGCCTTCATGTCCAGCGGAGTAGCTGCAAATGCAGGTGAGTGGAGCCAGGTCCATGTTTCCGCAGACGTGATCGGACGTCCGAAGACGTGGCTGGCCGAGGTCGCCCAGCGCGTATAGGAGAATTGGCGCCACTGCGGGCCTTCGCCTTCGGGCAGATCCACAAGTGCGTTGCTGGCCAGCGAGACTGCAGGGTCGCCATAGGTCTGGGAGCGGAAGAGGGTATGGTGCGTTGTGGCCCACGAGTTGATCGGCTTCAGATAGTTTTCGTCGATCAACTCGGTCAGTGTTTCGCCCCAGTCGTGGCGCACTGCCAACGCCTCTTCAGCCGGATTGGAAGAAAACAGTTCAGGCAGATGGGGCAACAGGTCATACCCGCGCCGCCGGCGGAACTGCTCCAGCAAACCAGGTGTCCAGTCCGCGCCGTAGACTTCCAGTGAATCGCTGAAGACGGAGTAGGGAGGCTGATTGCCAAATGCCGTGATCAGCTTGTCTGCCACATCGTGAAGGTGATCCTCAACCGCTTGGCGAGAGAAGTGATCCAGCACAAAGCCATCGGCGTCCACCGCCGGCCGTTTTACCTGCTGTCCCGTGCGGCTGGAGACGAACCATAACACGGTTCGGTCGCCACCTGCGGGCAATGGGATGCGCAAATCACTGCCGGCAGGCAGCGGTAGCCTCGTAGGCTTTTGCTCTCCGTCGCCTTTGCCCCATCGTTCGCCGGCAACAAACACGCCGATGAGACTTTCTCCATTGCTCAAGTGAGGTACAGCAACGGATCTGGTTCCCTCAGGCGCAGGCGTGCGAATCAGGTGTAGCTGCCCGGCTGCTTCCGTGATGGGCGTATGGGGGCCGCCATAGGGCCAGCCGCTGGACAGGGTGAGGCTGGCGCGTAAATGCAGCCTTTGGGCCTGATTATTCACGAAGCGTACGTCATCAAGAAATTCGTTTGAGAGGTAGGGCAGATTGCGAAATCCTGTCGTCGGGTCATCCAACTCGAGTGGATACACCGGCTGAATCTCAAACCCGCCAAACCCACCTGCCTTCATCTGCTCCAGCTCGCGTGCCAGCTCAGGCTTTATCACTGCGGGCCCGAACCACCACCAGCGCATCATCACCCGGGCATCGTCGGGGGGAGACTGAAAGGTAGTTTCCAGCCTGCGCATGTCGGTCTGCGCCTGCGCCCCAACGGCAACTCCCAGAACGACTGCGAGCCACGCGGAGAAAAATAAGTGTCGGCTCGAGTGATTGCTCATGATGATTGCGGCCCGCTTCCCTTGGCTTTGCTACCGCGGGTGCTAAAGTATCCTAAGTATCACCCCAAAACAATGCTCATCGCCGAAGATCTCGCACGCATCGCAGTTCAGGAACAGGAGCTCCAGTTCGCCAGCTTTGACGAAGAGACGGCGTGGAGGATAGGCTCGCAGATCCGCACGCTGGCGGTCGCGCGCAAGCTTAGTTTGGTGGTCGATGTACGGCGCTTCGGTCAGCCGCTTTTCTATGCCGCGCTGCCTGGGACCACTCCCGACAATCCGGAGTGGATTCGCCGCAAGGGTAACGTGACCTCTCGCTTTCATCGCAGTTCCTATGCAATCCGGCTGGAGATGGACGAGAAGAAGTCCAGTCTCTTCGAGCGATACGGGCTACCGGTCGCCGATTATGCTGCGCATGGTGGCAGCTTTCCGCTGCGCGTATTGGGCGCTGGTGTCATCGGTTCCGTTACTGTCTCCGGTCTGCCGGACCGCGCCGACCATCAGTTGGCAGTGGAAGTTCTCTGCTTGGAGCTAGGCCGCCCCTTTGATAACCTGCGCCTCGAATAGCGCACAGCCGAAGGCTGCCGGATCGCAGCGCGCCCAGTAACATCCGGCCAACCAACCGACCCTCGCTCGCGTCAAAGAAAAATGTAGACGAGGGGAAGGAACATAATGGCAAAACTAAACGAGGCGGCACGCGATCGCATCCCTGCAACCAAGTTCGCATTTCCCAAACAACGCAAAGAGCCGCTGGAGAATGCCTCTCATGTGCGCAACGCCGCCGCCCGCTTCGACCAGGTGGAGGGCGTCACCGAGGCGGAGCGCAAGGAAGCATGGAAGCGGATACAGTCTGCCGCCAAGAAATACAAAGTGGAGCTCAAGGGCTCAAAGTAGGCACACTTCGACAAGACACAACTCACTTTTGTGTTGCTTTTTTTAGAGCTTGGAATTTCTCCATATGTGCCTCTGCCAAATCAGGTTTATTCAGCTTCCGGTATACCCTTGTCAGGAGAAAATGAATCTCGGCATCGCTCGCGTTGGCCTCTGGTAGAGTCAGGGCCAGTTCTCCTTCAAGCGCGGCATTCTCGAAATCTCCCTCATGTTCCAATCCCTTTGCCAATACATAGTGTGCATCGCGGGACTTGGGATCGATCCCGATAGCTCGTCGCTCTTTTTCAATACCGTCCTGGGTCCGGCCCAGGGAAACCAGCAATCTTCCATATGCGACGGCAATCTCCGCACTTTGCGCCGATGTCTGCGGAGAAAGGTTCTCTGCCTGCTGGTAGAGCTCCAACGCTTTGTTCTGATCTCCCAGAGCTTCGTGGGTCATCGCGAGATAGAACGCGGGCAGCGGACTATGGGGAGAGAGTTTTTGGGCTGCCTCAAGCGGTGAGAGCGCCGGCTTAAAATCATTTTGCTCGTAGAAAAGCGCCCCGAGATAGAACTGCGCCTCTTCGGATGTGGGATCGACCGTAATGGCCGTAATAAGACAGCTTTTGGCAACGTCCGGACGATGCGCAAAGGCAGCTAACCGGGCCTTGAGGACAAGAGCCGGAACCATGGAGGGGTTGTCATGCAGGGCGGCATTGACTTCAGCAGCAGCCTCAGAAAATTTCCGTTGAGCGAAATCCTGTTTTGCGCGCTCGTAATGTTCCGTTGGGCCGATTGCGAGCTGGATGGCGAGTAGCCAGATCATAGAAGTTCAGACCAATATGGCGAGCCTACGCGCTGGTCGCGCATAAATCTAATGGATGGTGCGGGCTGCAGGTTCCCGAGAATTCAATTGGGACGGCCGGACTTTTTTTGAGCTGCCACTTTGTACGATCGTCAAGATCTGGTCGGCCGGCACATGATTAAGCACTTGCTTCACGCCAGTGGGCCATACGAGTTCAATTTGGTCCACAACGGTCGCATTCTTCAATCCGAAGTATACCCGCTTGTCACTGGACGAATTGTAGCCGACGGCTGTCGTGGCCTCATTGTACTGAACGCCATTGGCGGTCGTGATCTTCACCCGTGTTCCTAATCCATCCCGATTGTCGGCCACGCCAATCAGCTTCAGAATGATCCAATGATTGTGATTCTGAGAGCGATTCATGAGTAACTGGGGCTCTCCGTTAAGCACTGTGACGACAATGTCGATCTTCCCATCGTTGTTTAAATCACCGAATGCGGCGCCGCGGTGCGCAGCCGGAACGGAAAAACTTGCTCCCGCCTCTCCACTCACATCCTTAAACCTCATGTTGCCGAGATTGCGGTAGAGAAAATTGGGAAGTGGGTAAGGCTTATGATTCACCTCCATGGAATTGTCGAGAATTGCGGAACCAGCAGCAAAAATATCCTTGTGCCCGTCGTTATCGAAATCGAAAATTCCTGTTCCCCACGCCGTGAAACGGCTTGTCATTGCAGCGAGACCGGTCGTCTCTGTGACGTCTTCAAATGGACCTTTTCCCTGATTGCGGTACAAGGGAAAGCTGTCACCGTACATCGCAGTGAGAAAGATATCAGGCATGCCATCATTGTCGATATCGCGGAAATCGGTCCCCATACCAGCAACAGCCTTGCCGTTTTCGTTGTAGGCTACACCGGCCAGGAGTGCGACATCGGTAAATGTCCCATCGCCATTGTTGTGCAACAAGAAGTTTGGAATGGAGTCGTTGGAGACAAAGATGTCGGTGAACCCATCGCCATCATAGTCAGCAAACGCGACCCCCATGCCTTTGCCCAAATATTTGGAAATGCGTGACTGCTGCGAAACATCAGTGAATGTGCCATCACCATTGTTGCGATACAAGATATTCGGTGTTCCGCGATATTCATCGGGAGAGCAATAGTCAACAATGTTGCCCGTCTTGCAGCTGTGGGCCGTGGAAAGCGAATAGTCCAAATAATTCACGACAAACAGGTCGAGCAATCCGTCGTTGTTATAGTCAATCCATCCTGCTGCGACGCACCACGGCTTGCCCTGTTTCAGAACACCGCTGACGCCCGCTTTCTCCGTTCTATCAGTGAAGGTGCCGTCTCCATTGTTATGAAAGAGTTGGTTACAGTTAAATCCGGTCACATATAGATCCACAAATCCGTCATTGTCGTAATCACCTGCCGCCACTCCCATTGAGTAGCCAACACCAGCTAAACCAGCCTTTTCCGTTACATCCGTGAAGGTTCCGTCCCCATTGTTGCGAAACAGTTTGTTATGGAAGCTGGAGTTGCTCTTTTCCAGCGACGGGATTTCTGCTCCGTTCGTAAAGAAGATGTCGAGGAGTCCATCATTGTTGTAGTCGAAAACTGCAACACCGCCAGTCATTGTCTCAATGGAGTAGCGCTGGGGACTGACACTGTTCTTCAAAACAAAATCTATTTTGGACGCCCTGATTGTGTTCTCGAAGACAATGGTCGAGCCAGGAGATTGCAATACCGGCAATGCTCGGGAATGCACCGTTCCGCTGCTGAGAGCAGCCACGCCCTTTACAAACTCACGTCGCGTGATCGCCAACTGTATTTTGCCCCACCAATAGTAACCGAAAACTCTCTCTGAGTAACCGATCCGAGGGTGCCCCACATCCCCGATTTCCTGGAAAGCTAGTAGGTTCCGCAAACTTCATGCGCCTTTCCTCAGAAGAAAGGCGCACACGCTGCCTTTGTCCAGTGCCGCGTGCAGGAAATTCAGGGCATCTCGCTTGTTTTTCGCGAGATGTGGGATACCACGGAGCGTACACCTTCAGTGCCTATTGGGAGCTGGAACTTGCGGGTGCAGAGCTGCGAGTACCCCACATCTCGCAAAAATGAGCGAGATGTGGGGTACCCTGGCATTCTCCCTGTTGACAGATCAGAATTGAATTCTCGCGACAAACTCGCCACTTCTCGGAGCGAAGTTTCCGCCTGCGCCGGAGATGCCGTTTCCAAAGAAACCGAAACCATTGGAAATGCTTCCGTCGCTCCCATACTGAGCAGTCTGGAAAGGATTTGATGTGTTGCTCAGGTTGGGATATGCCCAGCGGTTAAAGACATTGAAGAGATCACAGCGGAGCGAGAACGTCAGCCCCTCCTTGAGCGGGACCACCTTGCCGAAGCCCAGCTGCTCGCTGGGATATCTCGGAGCACGATAATCGCCATAGAACGGCTTGGAATTGGCGTAGGCCCCTGGTGCCGGGTTTGCCCATGCAGCAGGGTTGAGAAAGAACGTCGTGCGGGGATTGACGTTGTGGTTGTTGAGGCCATGCAAGAAGAGCGGCTGGCCCGGAACGCGATTCGCCCAGACTCCAGTCGCAAACGTCACCGAAGCCAGAGTGCTGGTCGAATTCGGTGTTTGTATCGGAAAACCGCTCTGGTAATGGAAAATGCCGTCCGTCGTCCAGCCCGAAAGCAGGAGGCGCCTCCATCCGCTCTGCGCGAAGCTGAATCGCGGAACCTCGTAATTGAAGTAGAAGTTGAGCATCTGCGGTTCGTCGATCGACTCATAGGATTTCGCGCTCTTGGGCGGCAGGCTGGGGTCCTGTATCACCGCCCCTGTAGTAAACGTCGGTTGATTCGTCGCATTCACTGTTCCCAGATTCTTCGACCACGAGTAACCGAGCCCGCCCGACAACCCGTTGCTGAGCCGCTTGGTCACCTTGATTTGCAGCGCGTCGTACCACCAGTTGCCGTTGTGCTCGTAGTAGTCGCCGATGTTACCAAATTGCGGGAATGGCCGTAGTGCCTGGGCCAGGGTGGCTCCGGTCGGGAAAGTGGAGTAAGGAGCCGTGAAGCCTTTTGCCGCCACGGAGGGAGAAGAGATCGGCTGAGTCAGCAGGTTGAAGTCGTTGGCGTTGGTAACGTCTAAGCCGTATTTCTTTAAGAGGGCCGATGGAGTGAGCTCGTTTGTAGTATTCGTCAGCCCATCGGAATTGAGCCAAACACCACGGTTGTCGATGAAGGATACATTGACCGTCAGGTTGTTTTCGATCGCGCGCTCAATGCCAAATGTCGTTTGCTGGAAACGTGGCGGACGACCATTATTGGGAACAATGAAATTTGGGGGCGAGTTGAGTTGACCTATATTCGGATAGGCGCCAGGGTCGAAATGGGTGGCAGTGATAGCGGCCGGGGTGTACGGTATGCCATTGGAAAGCTGGCCAGCGGCTATGCCATAAGAAGGACTGGTCAAAAACACCTGGTTGAAGCCAAATCCCTGGTTGCTATAGATTTCTTCATTCATGAAAAGCTGCGGGCCAGAATAGAGTCCATACCCCGCATGGAGCACGGTCTTCGAGTCCACTTGATAACTCAATCCCAGACGGGGCTGAATCATCCAGGGATAGAACTTCTCGAAGGTGCAGTTGCAACGCCCGGGCCCATTTCCCTCGTATTCGGTTCCACCCAACAGACCTCCAGCCGACGGATTCGCGACCGTCGGACTAAATTGCGTTTCCCGCAGATACTGTTCGCGCTGCATCTGTTCGAGATCCCAACGCAGTCCATAGTTCACCGTGAGTTTGTTTGTTAGCTTCCAGGTGTCCAGTGCGTAAAATGCGCCCTCAATGCGATGAAACCATTGAATGTTGTCGTTCCCGATAGTTGCGCCATCCACTAGACCAAGAGCAAAGCTGGCGAAACCATCGCCGAGGCTGGCTCCATAAAGGTTTTGGCCTTCCGCGGACGGTAGAGAGGTCTCATTGGCGCTGAAATTGTAGGATCCGGCCGACGGGTCGTTGTGAGTGCCAAACAGTTGATGACGGAAATCGCCGCCGAATTCGAAAGTATGGCGGCCGTGAACCCAGATCGCGGATTCGGTGTTGTAGTAATTGTCGTCAATGAACGGGGCGTTGTTGACTCCCAAATTCGGAAGGGTCGAGTGATTTACGGATGGGGTATTGTTCGGCCAGGAGAAGATCGGGAAGGTATTCGCGGCTCCGCCCGGCATATTTGCCGCCGTGTTCAAGCCAAGAGTCGTCGCCTTGAAGTTCTGCACCGCCGAATCCTGCGCAGCGGCATGGCGCGTAAAGTCGAATCCGGCGTGAAACACAAGGTTCGGCGTGGCCGTATAGTCCGCATTGAGATACAACTGTGGGGCTGGGGTCGTGTTCCATCGAGTCGAGGCGGCCACACCGTTAATTCCGTCCGCCGCGTTGTCCTTGTTGGAATACTCGAGGATGCCATAACCCGACAAGTGCCATTTCTCACCAATCGTGTGATCCATCTTGAGGCTCGTCAGGTACTGGTACTTATTGTTGGGCTGCAAATTGGGGTAGTTGTTGGTCAGCCCGCTGGCGGTAGACCCGGATGGAGCAGGCATGTAAGCGAGAACCTTCTGGGCCACCGGATCCCATGAGCTGGGCGGGCCAATGTTGTTATTCGGGAACGGATCCCGGACCGTCTTAGTTGATCCATCGGTGCAGGTGGCTACTCTGGTCGTCGCCGGGTTGTAAACTGCGCCATTGATCATCGGCCGGCCCAGGCAATCCACGACCGGGGCTCCACTGGGATCCACAATGGGACCAAGCAAGTTAGAGCTCAGATCGCCATTACGATAAGCTGTCGTGGGAACGGTGATGGTTCCCTGGTTGAGGGTTTGCGTGTTGTGGTACTCCTCGAACGCGAAGAAGAAGAAGGTTTTGTTGTGGCCGTTGTAGACGTGAGGAATCCACACCGGTCCACCGAAGGAGCCGCCAAAATCAAGCTGCCGCTGCACCGGGTTATACTTCTGGCCGCTAGAGGTATAGTTGAAGGGCTGTCCGGCGTCGAGATCCTCATTCTCTAGATACATGAACGCCGTTCCGTGCGCCCGGTTGGTGCCGGATTTTGAGGTGTAGTTGAAGATTCCGCCACCGGACTCGCCGAATTTGGCGGAATAGTTATTAATCATCACCGATTCTGAGCCGAGCGATTCGACCGAGGGCTGTTGCTCATCGGAGATGGCGCCCTTGACCGCCGAGGTGTCGTCCAGCCCGTCCATCCAGACACGGTATGTTGTTGCAGGCGAGCCGCTTATGTGGATATCATTCCACCCGCCTGCGATGGTGCCCGGCACCAGGGCGGCAAAACCCATCGGGTCACGCACAGCTCCGATACCTTCAATATTGATGGGAAGCTCATTCAGGTCCCTGGTGGTGACCTCAACGTTATTCTGTGCGCTATCGGTTTGCAGCAGTGGAGCATTTGCCGTTACCGTAACCGACGTTGTGGCTTGCCCTACCGTCAATTGCACGTCGATGGTAGCGGTCTGTCCCACCGAAACCGTGATTCCATTGCGGATCAGCGTGCTAAAGCCCGTGGCAACGACCGTAAGATTGTAGTCGCCCGCGGCCAACTGCGGGACCGTATAGGCGCCCGAAGCCGTCGTAACGGTAGAGTTCTGCGTGCCCATCGCGGCATTGGTTACGGTTATCCTGGCTCCCGCTACCACGGAACCGGATGAATCGGTGACAACTCCTGATATACCTCCGCGATCAAGTTGCGCAAAGCACAACTGGCTCCCGCAGCACAGGACCAAGGACATCAAACTTAAATGGATGAACTTGAGCCAGCCTTTGTCAAAAGAACCTATTCCAGGTGTCATCGCCTGCCTCCAAAAATGCAAAATGTTAGAAACATGTGTGTCTTTCAGTGCGAGCAATTACCGGCATTTGCAGTCGCCGAGAACCCTATAGGGCCATTCATGAGCTGGCAACGTTACGCAGGCGCTCTAACGTAGCCGCATGTTGTTGAAAATAGGCCTATCGCAGCGGACGTTCCGCCTAACGGTTAGACACATGACGTTAGTCGGAATCAATGACCTGTCATTGAGGGCGGCGCATCTCCGGGAGAGCTCCCCCAGTTGCGATTCGGTTTGTTGCCCATCTCCAGCGTCAGAGTTCCACCACTGGCTATCTCGGCATGCGAGAACCACGGCTTATTGAGCGGTTGGCCGTTAAGCAGCGCCGATTGGATGTACTTATTCTGGGCTGAAACGTGATTTGCCGTGATGGTGAAGTCTTTCCCGTTGCCCATCCGGATGACCGCCTTGGCAAAGATCGGGCTGCCAATCTCGTATACCGGGCTGCCCGGACATTCCGGATAGAAGCCCATTGCGCTGAGAACATACCATGACGAAGTGGCTCCGCCATCATCGTCGCCGGGAATGCCCAAGGGTCCATCTCCGTACCAGACATCCATCAACTGGCGGACGCGCTGCTGCGTCTTCCATGGCTGCCCGGAGAAGTCATAGAGATAAGGAATGTGAAAGCTCGGCTCGTTCCCTTGGGCGTAAAGGCCCACCAGGCCGGTCGCGTCCGGAAACTGGCCGAGGAAAGCGTATTTCGATGTGCCGTATTGCTCCACAAAGAGGCGATCCAGCTTCCTGTTGAAAGCATCACGATCCCCCATCAAGCGAATAAGACCCGCTGGATCATGCTGGACGCTGAAGCTGTAGATCCAGCTGTCGACCTCCGTGAAATAATCGCGGCCGCCCTGTCCTCCGCCCAGTTTGGGATCGAAATCCGCAACCCATTGTCCATCTGCGCTTCTCGGAGCCATAAACCCAATCTGTGGATTGAAGACGTTTTCGTAGTTGTGAGCAAGCTTGGTGAAGTACGTTGCGTCCGCTTGTTTGCCAAGCGCCTTTGCCAGTTGGGCAACACACCAGTCGTCGTAACTGTTCTCGAGCGTGACCGAGACGGCTTGCCGGCGTTCGACCGTCACGTCCGGCACGGTTTCGCTCTCTCCCTTGGCAAGCGCAGGGAAGAACCCTTTATCAAAGTAGATGTGGTCGAGACTGGTAAGGGGACCTCGGCGCCACGGCAACATCGTCGCTTCCGTTGCGTTCTTCCGCATTGCAGCATAAGCCTGCTCCACGTCGAAGTCGCGATAGCCTTTGCTGTAAGCATCGAGGATGAAGGATGCAGCATGGTGGCCGATCATGACCGCCTGCTCTCCGGCTGCGGAAGGAAACGAGGGCAGCCAGCCGCTCTGCTCATACATCCGCACATAAGATTCGATCATGTCTTGCTGCCGTGCCGGATCAAGCAATAACTGCAATGGATGCAACGAGCGATACGTGTCCCAGAGTCCGTCATCAATGTAGAAGTCGTGTCCCTGCGCCGCGTGAACAGTATGGTCGTACCCACTAAAATACTTGCCATCCTCGGTGATATCGGTCATGCGTCCTAATGACCGGTAGAGAGCGGTGTAGAAGATGGTGCGTTGCCGCTCTGTGCCGCCAGTGATACTTACCCGGCTAAGCGTGTCGTTCCAAACCGATCTCGCTTTTGAGCGCACCTCTTCGAACGTCCACTTGGGGATCTCGCGCTCCAGGTTGCGGTGGGCCTGTTCGTCGCTGATGTAGGAGATTCCCACGCGGACCTCGATCTGTTCGCCGTCGTATGCCGCCGTATCAGTAACAAACCCGATGCTGTTGCCAGACTGCTTCGACTTCTGCATGAGTTCATCGCCGATCCAGGTTCGATAAACGGAAAATGGCTTGGAGAACTCCGCGTAAAAGTATTCTCTGGTTTGTCCTGGATTGCCCGAAACTTCTGCTACCAGACCTGTGATTCTTTCGCTCCCTTGTACAGCTGTATCTCCAACGACCGTCAGTTCGGAATCCTCCTTCATGCTCAACGCCAGGTGTGCATGCGCGCCGGCAGGAAAGGTGAAGCGGTAATAAGCCGCCTCCTGGCTTGGGGCAACTTCGGCCTTGATTCCCCAACTTTGCAGGTCTGCCTCATAGTAGTAAGGAGTGGCAGTCTCAAAGTCGTGGTCAAAATCAGAGGCGTAGCCTTCGGCGTTGCAGCTGAGTGGGCCGTCAGATGCCATCAACACCGCGGGGCCAACCGGAAATCCATAAATCTTGTCAGCCAGATAACGATCGGTAATGCCCGGAGTAGTGATGGGCGCCAGTCGCGCCATTCCGTGAGGATATTGCACATAGGGAACCGTAGCGGTGAGCAGCTGACCGATGCCGCCGATATTTGGAGAGACATAATCTACCGGATCTTTTTGCGACGCCCCCCAAGCGCTGGGATTCAAGCAGACTGCCAGTACTGCCATCGCGGCGCATCTCATCATCCATTTCATGAACGTCTTCCTCTCTCGAGCTATGGGTTAAGGAGAAAACTCGAGTAACGTCACCCGGCGGACCTACACTATAGCAACGTCGATCGCCATCGCAACGTTATGCTGGGCTCCTAACGCGGCTCTATCAAGCTGATAATAAAAAGCCTCAGGTTCTGCAATCACCGTCTAACAGTAGCTACGTGAGGGAGAATTGCCGAAAAGAACTTGTTCATGCTGCAAATGGTTCCAATGGAGAACTATGGTCTGAAGAAGATCGCGGGAAAATGGCGAAACCTTGCGCCGCGTTTCAGGAGGCAGGAGTCCAAGGGACATGACACTCATCCGAGTGCTACAATGGCGCCCGTCAGGTCTGCGATGCACATAACCGCTCCAACCGATCCCCGGACATCCGAGATAGGAAAGATTCTAGAAACCGAAAAGGATATCGAACTTCTTCAGCAGCATCTGAAAGAAGTGATTGAAGGTGCTGCTTTTAAGGCCAGTCAACGGAGTGGGCAATTTCTAAAATACATTGTCGATCAGGCAATTGCGGGTCACTTCGAATCGCTGAAAGAACGCGTCATCGGCATAGAGCTTTTTGGCCGTTCCCCAACCTACGATACGGGTGAAGATGCGATCGTTCGCGTCACGGCCAGTGACGTGCGCAAGCGCCTTCTGCAACATTATGGCAAGGATGGTGCGACCTCTGATTTTCGTATCAGCCTGCCATTAGGAGCATACATTCCAGAGATTGCTCGCCGGACACGTTCGTCCGCGAACGGCAATTTGCACCACAGTGGAAGTGAGGCGGAATCGGAGCAAGTGGCGGATATGCCACACCCGGTCTTGTTGCAAGGTCCGGTTCACGCTCCGCTGAATGAGGTATTCGTCGAATCTTCCAGGCCGGGGAGGCGGGCCAGAATTCCGCGGCTGTTTTTCATCGCCGCGCTTTGCACCCTTGCTCTAATAGCACCTGCCGTCATTGCCTGGAATCGCTATTCCGTGGTGAAAGCGGTCCCACGGTCGTCCCTTTTGTGGTCGGCGTTTTTCCGTTCACCACATTCCACGCAAATTATTACCAGCGATCCCAATATGGCTGAGATCGACGGCTTTACTGGCGTTCAGCTCTCGGTTTCCGACTACGCAAATCACAATTACATACCTGACCCAAGCAAGCTGACTCCGGAGGAGATCAATCTTTGTCGCAACATCCTTCGTGGAGACAAGGCGGCAGCGATCGACGTTCCCATCGCCGTCTATATCGGACAGATAGCCCTCGCCAGCTCCAGGGAGGTCAGCGTACACGCTGCCCGCAGCATACAGATTCAAGATTTGGCAAGTGAGGATAATTTCGTCTTCTTAGGCAGCCCCCGCAGCAATCCTTGGTCAGCGTTGTTCAGCGACCAGCTTGACTTTCGGTTCGTGTTCGATCCCAAGACCAAAACGGAATTCATCCGTAATGAACGCCCACGTCCCCAGGAAGCCTCCGCGTATGTACCGACCGCGCCCGGCTGGCAAACTGGTCGAACCGTCGCGACCGTTGCGTTGGTAAAAAATCCGGATCAAGCCGGCCAGGTTCTGCTTGTTGCGGGAGCAACGGGCGAGGGTACCGCCGCCGCCGGAAATTTTATCACCGACGCAGCGCGCATGAATGCAACCCTGAAGAACTGCGGTGTTAAAAACTCGGGCGAGGTACAGTATTGGCAACTGCTTCTACAGTTGAATGCGATGGCGGGAGCGCCAAGCAATGTGGACGTAGTCGCTTGCCACCTCCTGGATGGCTCGCAGCATCGCTGACGATACAAAGTCAACTCAAAAGTTCCTCTAGAGCATTTTTGCTAATGGCGTAGACCAGGAAACTGAACCCGACGCGGCCATTCCGCCAAAGAATGGCCGCACATAACTGATCCCACCGGACCACAGTATTAGCAAAAATGCGTTAAGTGAGCACCTGCGTTGCGGGCGGACGCAGAGCGGTGGCAATAAGGGCAGCTGCAAGAAAGGCGGCGGACGTGATGCAGAGCGCCCAGCTGAGCCCTGCGTGTTCTGAGACCCGGCCAATGAGGTACGGCGCGGCGGCACTCAACACCCGGCCGATGTTATAAGCGAAACCCATAGCGGAAGCACGCAGAGCGGTAGGGAAGAGCTCGCTGGCAATCACCGCGAAGCCGCTGAAGTAGCCGGTGCCAAAAAATCCAACCAGCGGGCCGATGAGAAGCAGCGCATTTGGATTGCGCACGAACGCAAAGAGCGGCACCAGCAGCGCGGCCACGACAAGAAAGCCAATGTAGGTGTATTTGCGGCTGAAGCGGTCTGCCAGATATCCAAATGAGAGATAGCCCAGGAACGTGCCGGTCTGCATGACGATCGTCCATCCGGAGGTTTGGATAATGCTGAGACCACGGCCACCCTCGGCGACCGGCATGGAAAGAAAACGAGGGAGCCAGGTAAAGAGTCCCCACCATGCGAAGAGCGCGGCGGCATTCATGCTGGCGCACACCAGCATGCTGTAGCCGAACGTGCCCCGAAAGAGGCGACCGATCTGCACCTGCGGCCTCGGCTCCTGGCGCCACACCTCCGGTTCTCGCAGCCCGTGCCGCACCCACAGGGAAATCAAGGCGGGAAGAATTCCGGCGAAGAAAACGGCCCGCCACCCGAAGCGCGGCATCACCAGCGCGACCACGGCCGCGCCCAGTGCGTACCCAACCGCCCACGCGCTTTGCACCAACGCGAGCGCTTTGCCGCGGTGGCGCGCCGGCCAGGTTTCGGCGACCAGGGCAGCGCCTGAGGCCCATTCCCCACCCGCGCCGAGGCCCAGCAGCACGCGGCAGAGCATCAGCTGCGTGGCTGTTTGCGTGAAACCGCAAAGCCCCGTGCCGATGGAATAAACCAGCACACTCCAAATAAGCGCGCGCACCCGCCCAAACCGGTCGGCAAACCAGCCGAAGCCCACACCGCCGGCTGCGGCGGCAATCAACGTAGCCGACACCATGGCCCCGCTCAGCGCGGCAGAGAGATGCATCTCATGCTGAACCTGGCCCAGCACCAGCGCATAGAGCATCACGTCCATGCTGTCGAGCATGTAGCCCAAAAACGCCGCAAGCAGCGTACGCTTTTGTTCGCCCGAGGCTTCAGCCAGCCAGCCGTAAATGCCGTTCAAACGATAAGCCTTTGGTGGTGTAGAGCTTTAATATAAGTCGTCTGCGCTGCAGCTTGCGGAAAAACTCTAGTTCTTGAAGGGGACGGCCGAAAGTGTCTGCGTGAAAACCTGCCGGTCCAGGAGTTAGTCCCGCAGAGCCTGCCCTGAGCTTGTCGAAGGGACGGCCGAGAATCAGTCTTGTCCAAAACTAGATCTTCGGTTGGTAATTGATCGAGAGCGTGAGTAGGCACTGGTTAAGTGTAGGGACCGTCGTTGCTTAACTCTGTCCATCCGCCTCCACCCATGCCAAGGTCGGTCACCGCCCTTTAATTTGTCATCCCGACCGGAGCGGACCCGGATTTCCTAGATCGCGGAACCGCCCAAGGCGAGGCATGCGACTTTCCGTCAGGAAAGCTGCATGAAGCTCGGCAACGCCACTAAGCTGGACAGGAAATCCGGGTCGTGTAGGGGAGGGACCTGCAGTTTCACTTTCGGGCACAAGCCTTCAATCCATTCAGCAAGTTGTGTCGTCCAGAAGGCCCTTCGTCCACTAATTTGTGCAGCTTTGGCTGAGAATAGCCCAGGACGTAGTCCTGAGTTTCAGAGCATTTCATGTCCACCCGACTTTTTCCGCAAGGTATCTGCCCGTGCTTCCTAGCCGCCCTTTATTGCGTGCTGACAAAGCAGAAAAGTGGTCCAAGTAAATAAGCCCTTGCCCGTAGATCGTTATAGCCACTAGCATGAGTGCATGGCTAAAGTATCCGAAGCGATCGCGCCGGTTATCGCCGTTGACAGGAAAGCTTCAAAACCTCTTCACAAGCAGATCTACGACGGTTTCCTCTTAGCCATTGTCGAGGGCAATATACGGCCGGGGCAACGGGTGCCGTCCTCGCGCACGCTCAGTGTAGAACTGGGGATCTCTCGCATCCCCGTCCTCAATGCATACGCGCAGTTGTTGGCAGAGGGATATTTCGAGAGCCGTAAAGGCGCAGGAACGTTCGTGTCGGAGTCTCTGCCGGAAAGCCTCACCATCTGCGAAGAGAAAACTCCACCACCCCTGCAGGAAGGGTCAGGCCCGCGTCCCGTTGCACGGCGTGCTTTGCTTCTAACCAAATTTGAACGGCCGCCGTGGATTGGGGGATGGGGAGCGTTTGGTGTGCACCAGCCGGCTTTTGACCGCTTTCCCTTTCCAATTTGGTCGAACCTCATCACACGTCACTCCAAAAGCCCACTCCTAAGCACCATACACAACACCGATCCACGGGGTTCTGAAAGTTGTCGTGAGGCCATTTGCCATTACCTGCGAACCGCGCGAGCGGTTCGCTGCGATCCCAGCCAGGTAATGGTGGTTGCCGGTTCCCAGCAGGCCCTTGAGATCTCGGCGCGCGTTCTCCTTGGGAACGGGAGCCCTGTTTGGATGGAGGAACCCGGCTACCGTCTTGCGCGTAGTGTCTTCCAAGGCGCGGGTTGCCGTCTGGTTCCCGTTCCCGTCGACGAAGACGGCATGAATGTCTCCGCCGGAATCAAGCAATGCCCAAAGGCCAGGGCTGCCTATGTTACGCCTTCCCATCAATACCCTCTTGGGTCAACGATGAGCGCATCGCGCCGCATGCAGTTATTGAACTGGGCACAGAGTGCCGGGTCGTGGATCATCGAGGACGACTATGACAGCGAGTACCGCTTTGAAAGCATGCCGATCGCGTCTCTGCAGGGGCTGGACCGGAATGCTCGCGTCATTTATGTGGGAACTTTCAGCAAGGTTCTCTTCCCCTCTTTACGGCTGGGGTACATCGTAATCCCGCCGGATCTGGTGGACCACTTCATTGCTGTTCGCACCGCGATGGATATCTTCCCGCCCTACTTGCATCAGGAAGTAATCACCGACTTCATGCGCGAGGGACATTTCGCCCGCCACATCCGGCGGATGCGCTTGCTTTACAGCGGGCGAAGAACGGCGCTGGTCGAGAATATCCGCGACCAATTCGGGTCGTGCTTAGAGGTTCACGGCGCGCAAGCCGGCATGCATTTGTCAGTGACGCTACCCAAAGGCTTGAGTGATCGGGAAATTGCCACCAGGGCGGCGCGCAAAGGACTTTGGCTGTGGCCTCTCTCCCCCTCTTATTTAAGTGAGGTTCCCCGCCAGGGTTTCATCCTGGGATTTGGCAACACGGCTGTAGAAGATATGTCCCGCGCAGTGAGCCAACTACGTGCCGAAGTGCCCAGATTGAACGCCGCGACGGGATAAGTGCGATCGAACGCCCTGTTGGTGTTCCATGTAACCTACACGAGAATCATCAGCGCGACGAGAGATACCACTTGCGAGTAGCGATTGACACTGGAGGCACCTTTACCGATTGCGTCTATATCGCAGCCGGAGAACTCCACGTCCTGAAAGTCTTTTCCACGCCCACCGATCCTTCGCAGGCTGTGCTCGATGGTTTGGCGCGCATTAGCGCAGGCAAAGCGCTCGACGTGCGCCACGGCACCACTGTGGGAACCAACACCATGTTGGAAAGGAATGGTGCGCGGGTCGCGTTTGTGACCACGGCGGGCTTCGAGGACACCATTGCCATCGGACGCCAGACACGCAGCAAGCTCTACGACTGGTTTGTGCCCTTGCCGGTATGCCTGGTGCCCCGCCCGCTGCGCTTCGGCGTGCCGGAGCGCGTCAGCGCCGAAGGGGAAATCCTGCGCTCGCCGACGGAAGACGAGTTAGAGTCCCTGGTCAACGAGATCCGCGGCAGCGGCGCAGAAGCGGTAGCCATCTCGCTGTTATTTTCATTTGCCAATCCGGAGACGGAACGGCGTGTGGAAGCAGCCCTGCACCGTCTCGGTTTACCCATCTCCGCCTCGCACCGCATTCTGCCCGAGTTCCGCGAATATGAGCGCGCATCGACCACGGTCGTGAATGCGTATCTCGCGCCCAGAATGCAAAACTATCTGCTGCATTTGGAGCAGAGCGTCTCCAGCCACCACGGCGGTCCCGGATTTCCTGTGGACCTTAGTGGCGTCGTCGAACCCCATGCGGCCTTCCTTACTGAAGGCCGCACACGCGGTCATGGACGGGGCTACGTACAGGAAATCCGGGGTGGGCGCGTGGATGTGATGCAGTCCTCGGGCGGCATCATCTCGGCGCGAAGCGCGGCGCCGGAGCCTGTGCGCACGGTGTTGTCAGGCCCGGCGGGCGGGGTCATCGGCGCCTGCCATGTGGCTCGCTGGGCCGGCTTCGAGCGCATCATCGGTTTCGATATGGGCGGCACATCGACCGATGTCTTCCTCTCCGATGCGGCCACTGGGGGTGCGCAACTGACGCGCGAGTCGATGGTTGCCGGTGTGCCGGTAAGCATGCCCATGCTTGACATCCATACCGCCGGGGCTGGAGGCGGATCGATCGCCCGCTTCGACGCCGGCGGCATGTTGCGCGTAGGACCTGAGTCGGCGGGTGCGCAGCCGGGGCCGATCTGTTTTGGCCGCGGAACCATGCCGACTGTCACCGACGCGAACTTTCTGCTTGGCCGGCTGGACCAGGATAGCTTTCTGGGCGGAGGAGTGCGGCTTGATCAACCGCGGACTGCGCGAATCATGCATGAAGAAAAGGGGCCACTGGCCAGCGGAGAAGAGTTCGCAGCCGGAATCCTCCGCGTCGTGGAAACGCAAATGGAGAAAGCCATTCGCGTGATCTCTGTCGAGCGCGGGCACGACCCGCGCCAATTCACTCTTGTGGCCTTTGGTGGTGGAGGGCCGCTCCATGCCTGCTCGCTGGCCCGCGCTCTGCGCATTCCCACTGTGCTGGTTCCCGCCATGCCCGGCGCACTCTCGGCCATCGGTATTTTGCTTGCGGACGCGGTGCGCGATTATTCCCGCACGGTGATGCTGCCGGGCGATGCGATCGACACTCTTGAAGACAACTTCGCGGAACTCGCCCAGCGCGGTGTCGCCGACTTCACCGCCGAGGGCCTGCAGGGTCTGGCCCAGTGCACGGTGGACGTGCGCTACCGGCGACAGGGATACGAACTGAATGTCCCTTTCAACCAGCAGTCTCCAGCGCAAGCCATCGCAACCTTCCATCGCCTTCATCAGCAGCGATACGGATTCTGCGATGTGTCGAAACCGGTAGAGATTGTGAATCTGCGGCTGCGCATGATTGCGGCCGGTGAGTCCTACGCGCCTGCATATCGCGAGCCCGTGCCCGGCGATGGAAGTGCCGCCTGTTATGCGCAGCGGCCGGTACACTTCGCGGGCGAATTCCTGCATACGCGCCATTACCGTCGGGAAGGCCTGGCGCCCGGGGACTCCATCCCAGGGCCCGCAATGATCACCGAATATACTTCGGCGACCGCATTGCCGCCTGGCTGCTGTGCGCAGGTGGATGGCTTCGGGAATCTCGTCATCGCGATTGCAGAGGAGGATCGCGCATGACGTTTTCGGCTGCCGATCCCGTAGAACTGGCGATCTTTCAAAGCGCGGTGCACTCTATCGCCGAGGAGATGGGCGCGGCCCTGCGGCGCACAGCGCTCTCGCCCAACATAAAGGAGCGGCGTGACTATTCCTGCGCCATCTTTGATGCCCAGGCGCGGGTGATCGCCATGGGCGATCACATGCCGGTGCATCTCGGCTCCATGCCCATGTCGGTGCAGGCAGCCGTTGCGGCAATTGCCTTTGCCCCCGGTGACATTGCCATCCTCAATGATCCCTTCGCCGGTGGAACCCATCTTCCGGATATCACCATGGTGCTCCCGGTCTTTCTCCCGGGGCAGGATCAGGCTGCCTTCTATGTTTCCAATCGCGCCCACCATGCGGACGTGGGAGGAACGTTCGCCGGATCGATGGGACCGGCTAACGAAATCTTTCAGGAGGGCATTCGCATCCCGCCTGTACGCATTGTCCGGGGCGGCCGCGTCGATCGCGAGATGCTGAACCTGATCCTGCTCAACGTGCGCACCGCCAAAGAACGCGAAGGCGACCTGGAATCGCAGATCGGGGCTTGCCGCGTCGGCGAACAGCGCGTGCTGCAGTTAGTAGAGAAGTACGGGGAAGAGAAGCTGCAAGCATTGACCGAAGAGCTACTCGATTATTCCGAGCGGCTGGTGCGGGCGGAGCTGCGCGGCATGCCGGCTGGTGATTTCAGCGCGGAGGACTGGCTGGACGACGATGGCGTGACCGACGGCTTGCGCAAGATCGCAGTGCGGCTGCGCTTCGACCCCGAGGCTGCGGCCTTGGATGTGGATTTTGCCGGCTCGTCCGCTCAGGTTGCGGGCAGCGTGAACGCCGTCCGCGCGATCACCCTCTCGGCCTGCTTCTATATGCTGCGCTGCCTGTTAGGAGAAGATGCGCCCGCGACTGCTGGGATCCTGCGGCCACTCACGTTGCAGACTCCACCGGGGAGCATCGTAGATGCATTGCCCCCCGCGCCCGTCGCCGGCGGCAATGTCGAAACCTCGCAGCGGATTGTGGACGTGCTGCTGCGGGCTCTGGCACAGGCTGTTCCAGCGCGCGTGCCGGCGGCCAGCGCCGGCACCATGAGCAATTTGACCATTGGAGGTTTGGACCCGCGCACCGGCGAGCCGTTCACCTACTATGAGACAGCAGCAGGTGGCATGGGCGCGCGCCCCGGACTGGATGGCATCTCGGGCGTACAGACCCACATGACCAATTCGCTGAACACCCCCATCGAGGCGCTGGAGTATGCCTATCCATTCCGGGTTCGCCGTTACGCGTATCGTTATGGATCGGGCGGCGAGGGCCAATTTTGTGGCGGCGATGGACTGATCCGGGAGGTCGAGCTGCTCGCAGATGCGCAGGTGACGCTGCTGGCGGAGCGCAGAAAGTTGCGGCCCTACGGTTTGCAGGGCGGAGACCCAGGCGCGGCGGGACGCGCGTGGCTCGCCAAGGGCGAAGGCAAAGAGGTAACGGAGCTGCCCGGAAAGTGCAGTCATCGTCTTGCCAAAGGAGACATACTGCACCTCGAGACACCGGGCGGAGGTGGCTGGGGTAAACATTGAGGCTGACCCGTCCGAAGGGTGCATGACGCTCTCGAAAGGAGGGTTGTGGGCCTATCCTTCTGGGGCCTGCGCTGTGCGACGGGGTCAACTATATTGGACGCTCTACCGCTCGAGGTCGAATCAGACCTGCCTTTAAGGAGGAAGAACCCCGTGACGAAAAAAATCAGAGTTCTAGCCGTGGACGATCATCCCCTTTTGCGCGAGGGAATCGCAGCGGTCATTGATGGCGAAGACGACATCGAGCTGGTGGCCGAGGCGACCACCGGACAAGAGGCCATCGACCTCTTCCGTCTCCATCGTCCGGATGTAACTCTGATGGACTTGCAGATGCCTGGCATGAACGGCATCGATGCAATCACAGCAATTCGCAGCGAATTTTCGAGCGCGCGCTTCATTGTGCTGACTACCTACCAGGGCGATGTTCAGGCTTTACGCGCTCTCAAGGCCGGTGCCTCCGGATACCTTCTAAAAAACATGCTGCGCAAGGAATTGCTGGATACGATCCGAGCTGTTAACGCCGGTAAGCGGCGCGTCCCGCCCGAAATCGCTGCCGGACTTGCCGACCACATGACCGAAGATGCGCTGACCGATCGGGAGGTTGCGGTCCTTCGCAAAGTCGCGATGGGAAGCTCCAACAAGATCATCGCGTCAGAGCTCAACCTTTCAGAAGCTACCGTCAAAGGCCATATGAAGAGCATTCTCTCCAAACTAGGCGCGAATGACCGTACGCACGCAGTCACCATCGCCTTGAAGCGTGGCTTCATAGACAACTAACCTTGGTTTCGTCGTTGAGTATTCGCGGCTACAGAGTCTGCGTGAAAACCTGCCGGTCCGAGGAGTAGTCCCGCAGAGCCTGCCCTGAGCTTGTCGAAGGGGACGGCTGAGAATTGCCGAGGACGTAGTCCTGGGTTTCAGCGTCCATTACGGGAGAAGCGATTAGGTTCTCACGCAGCAACTACAGGCCCAGCGCGCTTAATCCCGGATGTTCGTCGGGCCTTCTCCCCAAAGGCCAATAGTACTTGCGCTCCGCTTCGCTGATCGGCAAGTCGTTGATGCTTGCATGTCGCGCATACATCAACCCCTGGTCGTCGAATTCCCAATTCTCATTTCCGTAAGCGCGGAACCAGTTCCCGGAGTCATCGTGATGTTCATAGGCAAAGCGCACCGCGATGCGGTTGCCGGTGAATGCCCACAACTCCTTGATGAGCCGGTAGTCAAGCTCTTTCGTCCATTTTCTGGAGAGGAATGCCACAATTTGCTCTCTACCGTTTATGAACTCGGCACGGTTTCGCCAATGCGAATCGACCGTGTAGGCAAGAGAGACCTTCTGCGGGTTGCGCGTGTTCCAGCCGTCTTCTGCGAGACGAACTTTTTGCACCGCCGTCTCTTGAGTGAACGGGGGTAGTGGTGGACGCGAGGTCATGGTGGCGGCTCCCTTCAGGCCAGCACAATTATCCAGCGCATCGTGGTCAGCTGGCGTGAAACTCTGCAAGCTCTTTGCGCAGCGCTTTATTTTCCTGCTCTAGCGCTTCCACCCGCTTCTCGATGGATTGCATCCCTTCGCGGATCTCTTCCGCGGTATAGCGTGGCGTGATGTGTTGCGGGCAGTTCCAATCGTACGCTTCGACATGGATTACGAATACTCTCTCGATGACTGTCTTTTCTTCCGGCACCCGAACCCGGTCCAGCCAACTCTTTGCCGCATCGCCCTCGAGGATCTCTACGCGTCCGAGAATCTTGAGGCGGGCCTGCCGCGGATAGTCAACCATGATGATCGCGACACGGCTGTCCGTAAGCAAATTCCCAGTGCTGATGTATTGCTTGTTTCCGCGAAAATCTCCAAACGCCAGGGTGTGATCGTCGATCACCTTGAGGAAACCCTTAGGGCCACCGCGATGCTGGACGTAGGGCCATCCGGTCGCGCCCGTCGTCGCCCAGTAAAAGCTGTCTCGCTGGGCCAGGAACTCTGACTCGAAGGGAGTGAAGCGATCTTGCGTGCCGCCGGAATTCTCCATGCGCTCGTACTGCCGCCGGCTGCCATAGCGCTCCTGCAGTTTCTTGACCAGGGGCGTGAAAACCAGCGAACCAAAGCTCATAGCGTCCTCTTTACCTCGAACCGTGGGTGAAGGCTCGGATAGACTCTGGCAGATTGAGTCCTAACCACATTCTAAGGCTCTAGACGGGTGCCCCATGTTCGCACCACCTGCCCCGGCTTGCCGTGGGGCGTACATGGGTCGAACATGGTTTTTTCCCCAATGCTTTTCGCTCGTTAAGCAGGGGCGCTTGGAGGGGCTTCGCTCCGCCCCTTGTCTCATCCAGAAACCTTTTCCGCGCCCTACAGTGGAGCGATCGGCTTATCCCAATCCACTTCGCCTTCCGCGGAGCTTCGACTGCCCACCATCATGGTGGCTCCCCTGCGCAGCGCCCCGGGCTTGCGCGACTCAAGCCGCTGCATATAAACAAAGCCCGCGATCAGTGCGGCCAGGAAGAAGTAAGGTGTGATGTTGTACGGCCACGCCGGTACGGGATAGATGGTGACAAAGAGCACCGGCAGCAGCGCCAGTGTGCCGATCCAGGGTGACACGACGTGATGCCAAACGCTGAAATCTTCGCGATGCTCCCGGCGCATATACGACGTGAGCGCCAGGTTCGCCATGCAATAGATGACGATCACCGCCAGCGTGGCAATGGTTTCCAGCAACCCGAAGATATATGCGGGCCGCAACAGCAGCCCGATGAGCAGGACCGCGACGATGCCAACGATCTGCACAATGGCGATGGCGAAGGTGGGCGTCTGGTGAATGGGATCGATCCGGCCGAATCGCGCAGGAAGCGTGCCCGCCTGGCCCATGGTGTACAACACACGGGACGCCGAGTTGGTGCTCGCAAGGCCGACTCCAATCGAGCTGTTGATGAGAGCTAGCACCACGAACCACCACCCGCCGCCCCACAACGCGTGGCCGAGAGCGTAGTACGGATTTGCATGGTTGGCGAAGGCTGCCATATCGCCTGTGCCCCATCCAATGGCGCTTGCGTAGGAAGTGAAGATGTAGAAGACGCCGGTCGCAACCAGAGAGAGCATGACCGCCTGGCCAACGAAAGTTCCGGCGCGGCGTGTTTCCTGGGCCAGCGGCGCGGGACCTTCGAACCCGCTGAGCGCAAGGATAGAGAAGACCATTCCAGCTAGAATGCCTCCGAAATGATGAGGTGATAACGACGGATTGAGCGGCGCTAAGTACCTTGATCCAGGTCCAGGGTGGATTAGGAAGGTGATCGCGAGCGCCAGCATGATCATCAACTCGAGCCCGCCCAGGATCGCAGTGACGTGCGCCGAAATCCGAATTCCCCTGTGAGTGAGCGTCCAGATAACGGCGAACGTCACCAGCGCGATGAGCCACCATGGGATATTCACGCCAAACCCAGTCCGCAGCATGTCCGAGATCAGATAGCCGAGGAAACCTGTGGACCCGGCCGAGCCCAGCAGGTCATAGACCAGGTAGCTCCACGTCGCCATGAAACCGATGCGGCTCCCCAATCCACGCGTGGCGAAGGAGTAGTAGCCTCCGCTCGATGGCATGTATTGGGAAAACTGCGACACCGTATTTCCGATGAAGAAACAGACGACAGTAGCCAGCAGGAAGGAGAGCGGCATATCCGGTCCCGCTTTGAGGGCGATGATCGGAAACGTGAACACCATGTTGGTCGCCGGCGCGATGTGTGTAACTCCCTGGAACACCAGTTCCGGAAGACCCAGCGAATTGCGTCGAAGCTTGGGATCGGTGGTCTCAGCCGTCAACCAGAGAGTCTCCTTCTGTACTCGAAGCGCGGTAGCAGGCTAAGGATGGACGACGCGAAGGCCGAGAAAGGTCTCAAAAGTAGCAATCATGCAGTCGATCGTCTTCCGAACACGGCCAGAGCCTAACCCCGATTGCGACCTAGACGGGATTCGTTCAGTTCTCCGTCCCATTGCACTTTACCGCGGAGCTGATGAATCCCCGTTTGGGATTGTGTCTTCACCAATAGACGCAGACCCGCTTCCACAGCAGCCTTCTTAGTGCGGGCGCCGCTGCTGCGCATGGCCTCGCTCAACAACTGGTCATCAATTTCGATATTTGTACGCACGGGGAGAACCCTCGATGTGTGAGCATCGCACGCTTATGGGTACGGTTCAAGGCCCGAGACCGGATGCGACGACGGGTCAGGTCATCCGTCTGAAATTAATACTTGACATCGCACACTATGCGCCATACAGTATGTTTCATACAGTATGAACGCGAGCTCAGAAAACGGGATGTTCGAGTCCCTCCGGCTCGAACTGAGACGAGGATGCCTGATCGTCGCAGTCCTGGCCCAATTGCGCGAGGAGCACTACGGCTACACGTTACGCAAAGCGCTGGCCGACGAAGGATTGGCGATTGAGGAGAGCACTCTCTACCCCTTGTTGCGGCGGTTGGAGACGCAAGGGCTATTGAAGAGCGAATGGCGCGAAGAAGACAAGAGAAACAAACGATTCTACCGGCTGTCGCGCGAGGGGGAGGCGACCCTGGCGCAGCTGCTGGCGGAGTGGAACGGGATTAATGAATCGCTACACAAAATTCTGAAAGGCCGGACAAAGAGGTAAAGAGTATGCGCCTTGGCACAGATCAACTACTGGATGAACGTGAGCTTCAGAATCGTGTTGATGATTGTGGTCCTGGATCTGCTGGTGGAGTCCTGGCAGTATCTCCTGCGTATGGTCCCAGCCCAGCGGCTCGCATTCTAAGAGTAGGTCGCCCGGGCATGAGGATCGGCGAAAGTGTCTCTGTTATCCTCGGCTGCGATCATGGCGTCTCGTGAACTAGAATCGACCCGAGCGCCCCAGCGATATCGAATCCAAGATATCGAATGCTGGAGAGGAGCACCCCGGAATGTTTGAAAGGTACACCGAGAAAGCGCGTCGCGTGATCTTCTTCGCCAGGTACGAGGCCAGCCAGTTTGGCTCGCCCCATCAACGAGAGAACCTCCGGGCCCTCAGAGAAAAGTTCCATCTCGATGATTCCTCATCTCCCTTTGTCGGCCTCGATCACCTGAAAGAAGTGGTATCGCGCTGGGCGGCCTATCCATATTGTCCCTAGCAGGCTGCGGAAATACGTCGGGCTTTAGCCCCTGAGGTGTTGCTTTCCCGCCCGGTGTAGAGTTTTTCCGCAACCTGCTAGACGAGAACATGCAGTCGGTTCTTCTCCCACCGGCCTGGTTCGGATGGTGAGCTAGCTGGTGGCCGGCCGTAGTTAATTCATTAGTAGGGATCCGACGCTTGACGTCGGTGTAGGTCCAGCGGAATGGTTGGCCATGGGCGCGAATGTATTTGCGCAGTTTGCGGACTGAAATGACAGGGAGTTACCGTGAAACGGAGACAGTTTCTCAAGAGTTCGGCGGTCGCAGGCACTGTGCTTGCTTTTTCCAGCGCGAATGTATGGGCGAAGGACGCCGATGCTCGCATTGAGGTCCTTCTGGACGAGCCGCTGGGGGAGATTTCGCCTAATATCTATGGTCAGTTCACAGAACATATCGGCGGAGTTATTTACGACGGCGTGTGGGTTGGAGAGAAATCGAAAATCCCCAACCAATATGGCATCCGTTCTCAACTGGTGGACATGATGAAGCAGATTCATGTTCCTATCATTCGTTGGCCAGGAGGCTGCTTCGCGGATAGCTACGACTGGAAAGATGGGATCGGTGAAGCTTCGAAGCGGCCGCGCCGCACCAATTTCTGGGAGGTTGATCACGATGCGATCAGACTCCACGACAAAGGGCCGCAGCTCTTCGAAACCAACGAATTCGGCACCAATGAGTTCATCCGGTTTTGCCAGCTAACTGGAGCACAACCGTATCTCGCAGCGAACCTGCGGAGTCTTCCCGCGCTTGATTTTGATCATTGGGTGGAGTACTGCAACTCTCCTGCGGGAAGCACAACCCTAGCCGAGGTGCGCGCGGCGGCCGGTTTTCCAGAACCGTTTAATGTCCGTTACTGGGGTATAGGCAATGAGAGTTGGGGCTGCGGCGGAGACTTTACCCCGGAAGAATATGCCTCCGAGTTCCGCCGCTATTCGGACTGGATACCGCGATACGGCATAGACCTGCAGCTAATCGGGTCCGGTCCGAACGATAACGATATCGATTGGACCCATCGCTTTTTCCAACGGATCTACTCCGACCGAGCCTACAACAACCCTGGCTTTACGGGCTGGTCGGTGCATCACTACGCGTGGAACTTGAGCCGCGGTAAGACGAAGGACTGGCTGGCCGGCAAAGGCGACGCCCTGCAGTTTGATTCCGTAGACTGGTATGAGCTGTTGCGCGAGTGCGATCGCATGGAGCAGATCATTCATGATCAGTGGGCGGTGATGGGGCAGTACGATACGCAGCGTCGCGTCAAGCTGGTGGTGGATGAGTATGGTCCGTGGTACCGTGAGGGAACCGAACTCGACCCCACCCACATCTTCGGCCAGCAGATAACGTTGCGCGATGCACTGGCCACGGCGCTGACTCTGGACACCTTCAACCGCAATCCGGAGAAAGTGAGCATGGCCGCCTGCGCACAACTCATCAACAACATCAATGCGCTATTTATGGCGCATGAGGACCGCTTCTTCGCCACACCTAACTTTCATGTCTTCGCGATGTACGCCGCACACCAGGGCGGGCAGGCTCTGCGGGCCGAGTTCTCGGCACCGGATGTGCACTACATGCGCGAAGACCGGCCGGCACGCTTCTGGGGTCTCAACGGCTCAGCATCGCGAAAAAATCAGGTCGTGACCCTCACCATAGTCAATCCCGATTTGTCGAAGACGATCGAGACCCAGATCGCCTTTCGAGGCGCCGCGGTAGCCAGTGCATCTGGTACCGTTCTGGCGGCCAGTGACATGCACGCGCACAACACCTTCGACCACCCGAATGCCGTGATGTCCACAACTCTCGCGATAGCGCTGGGCGATGGCCTGCTGAACGTTAGCATTCCGGCCGCGTCCGTCACTAAGCTGGAGATTGTTCTCCGATGAGCGAATCCTGGACGATGGAAACCAGGCCCGAAGTCCCCGCCGTTCTTCTACACGAGGAGCGAGTACTTCCAACGCCCACGCCCCGCGTCAACCAACATGGTGGCGCGTGCTGTTCGTATGGGACTTACCTGAGGAAGGTTGACCACGGTGGCAACCTTCCTCGTGCACTGATTCGACCATCACCACCTACCACTGTCTCGCCAGTTTCTTGGACGTCGGACACATATTCTGCTTAGGGCTCTTTAGTAGTCGCTGAGCTCCCTTATCGGACAAATGCACAGACGGTGGCGGCGTCAGTGCATCTGTTTGCCAGTGCGGGTGCGCGGCGCGTTCGCATCTTACCGGTCTTCCTCTCGGGTCCGCGTTTTTGGGGCGCCGAGAGTAAACCGGTTGCGAATCTGTCGAATAACACGAAGAATCAACAGTTCATATCGCAGACGACTGCAAACCAAGTCAATTCAGCCTCTCGTACTCGTCTTTAGCTTGTCTGTAGATCGGGATATCCGAATCCGCCTCCTGCCATAAAAGCAGAAACTCTTGATAAGATTTCCGGGCGTCAACCTGGTCCCCAGCCATCGCCTCGGCACGCGCGAGTTGAAGCCGCGCAAGCGATCCGGTCACGAACCGCCCGATGATTTCCGGATGGTCTATCAACTTTTGGAATTCCTGTGCGGCCAGCTGCCCGTTGTGCATCCGGAGATAGGCGAGTCCGCGAAGATAGGCCGGATAAAGACTGTTGAAGGGGTTTGGGTATGCCAGATCATATTTGAGAGCAGGGCGCAGAGTCTCAATGGCTCCAGCCGGATCATTCTGCTGCAATTGGATAACGGCGCGGATGGTGGGCAAGGAGTAATTCTGAGTGAGGGTATCCAGCGGAAATTCCTGACTGATGGCATCGGAGAGTTGCCGTGCCCGTTCAATGTTTCCGCTGCGTGCCGACAGCAGTGCTAACTCCAACCGCGTATCACGGTCTAGAGGTCCATTGACCGGGGCTGACGCCAATTTCCGAGCGTTCGTTATGGAGCCCGCCTCCGCTTCCTGAAGGGCAAAATCCGCGTCAACGGCAACGCCAGACTCAGGATTTGCCTTGGTAGCATCGGTTTGCTGGCGCAACCAGTGGGCTCCCATTCGGAAACGTCCGTAGTATTCCTGCGCACTGGCTTCTCCCTTGAACACCGGGCTTTCCAATTCCGGATGGGCCATCGCCCACACCAACTGCTCTTTCATTGCCGGCTTATCCTGCTGCAGAAAAGCTATCAGGTGTCTCAGGCTATGAAGAGATGAGTCCGTCATTCCACGGGCTTCAGCCTCATCGTAGGCGGCCTTCGCCTCGTCCAGCCGGTTGGCCAGGATGGTTGTCGCCACCAGGTTGGCGTAGGTGGCCACGGACGGCAAAAGGCGCACAGATTCGCGTGATTCGACGACGGCACGCTCATACTGTCCCAGTTCTTGCAGCAAAAAAGAGAAGTTAATGTGACCCCTTGGGTCCAGGGGAAATGTCTGCACCCACTGCTCATGGATGGGATAAGCTTTTTCCAGTTCTCCGGTGCCGAGGTCGTAGTAGAGCGTCTCAACGATAAAGCGGGCCGGCCCGGTCAGCCGATCACGCAGCTCATAAGCCTTCTTCTCAGCCGCCGATGCCAGCTCCATTTCCCCGACATTCGAGTAACGAGCTCCCAGTGCGACATAGGCCAACGCAAAGTTCGGATCCAACTCGATCGCGCGTTGGTAGTCCGAAGTGGCGGCATCGTCTCGCGCAGAGTGATGCCTGTACCCTTGGGCGAGAAGGTGCAGAGCCTCCAGAGACGAAGAGGTGGTCTGGTCCAGCGGTTGACTGAACTTCTGCAACGATTCTGGGGACTCGCCCAATTTGCGCCGCAGTTCGACCGCCATTGCCCCCAGCGTGCGCACGATCTCGCTTCTGCCGGCCACGTCGCGTGCGATGTTTGCGATGGTGCGGCCGGTGGCGCAATCGATTCCGTCCAGCTCCAGGCCGAAGTGGTTTCCCTCATCAGCGATGGAACTTGCAATCACCGCTCTGCTGTGGGTGCGCAGGCAAGCCTCGCGCGCGCGTTCGGGTGTGAGCTTCGCGTCCTCTGGCTGGTGAAGCAGCTGCAGCGTACCGCGGACTTTGTCCGGGGCGAGGAGATTGAGGAATGGCGTCTGTTCGAATGCAACCCGCAATGCTGTGTTCAAGGCATCGTCGAACATGGGATCACTGGTTCTATTGTCGAGGTCGGCGAGCACGACAGTGTCCTGGGCAGAGAGCGTGAATGTGTGGCCGACTCTCCACCAGGTCCAGCTCCCCGCAGCGACCAAAAACAACAGCGCAGCTGCGGCGAGCCACTTCCATAGGTCGCGAAGCGGGCGACGTTTGCGACCCCGATTTTCGCGGCCCTGGAACGTTTCCAGATCCGCAGCCAGGTCAGCCGCAGACTGATATCGCTGGGAACGGTCCTTCTTCAGAGCCTTGGCGATGATGGCGTCCAAGCTGGCCGGAATCGCAGCTTTCAGATTATGGGCCGGAACCAACGCCTGGTGGAGAATCGCCTCGTGCACTGTTTCCGCTGTGTGGCCGGTAAAAGGACGTTGGCCAGTCGCCATTTCGTAGAGGACAAGCCCGAAGGAAAAGATGTCGGTGCGGGCATCCAACCTTTCCTTTTTGATCTGCTCGGGCGACATATAGCCGGCGGTACCGATGGCCATACCAGTACGCGTCAGGCTCGCGTCTGCCTCCTGAATGGCCGCCGAGCTTTTCTCGCGGGTAGATGCGCTGAACTGAGATGTGGCATGGGCTTGCCCCTTCGAATGCCCTTTGTCGTTTTCTTCCTCCTGATCGTCGGTGGCGGCCAACTTCGCCAGCCCGAAATCCAATATCTTCACTGCCCCCTGCCGCGTCAAAAAAATGTTTGCCGGCTTGATGTCGCGATGAATGATTCCTTTGCTGTGAGCGGCTGCGAGGCCATTGCAGATTTGGGCTGCGATTTCGAGTACCTCAGCAAGCGGAAGAGGGTCGGCTTTCGTTTCTGCACTTGATGCGGCCAAACGGTCGCGCAGGGTCTCCCCTTCCAGCAACTCCATCACGATGAAAGGCAGGCCTTCAAACTCCTCGATGGCATGAATGGTGCAGATGTTGGCGTGGTTCAAAGAGGATGCCGTCTGGGCTTCCCGCTCAAATCGGCGCAAAGACAGGGGATCGCTGGTGAGCTCTGCGGGCAAAAACTTCAAGGCCACGCGACGCCCCAGTTTGAGATCCTCGGCCTTATAGACCATACCCATGCCGCCGCCACCGATGACCTCCAGCACGCGATAATGCAGGACTCTCCTGCCAATGAGGCCGCCCCCTTCCCATGCGGTTGCGGGCGATATGTTGCCGTTGCCGCCATCGTCGTCCTTGGGACCGGCCTCGACGCTGGGCAGTTCTTCCGGGGTCGTTACCCACTCTGTCGGAGCGATCAGCCGGTAGCCCCTGCGGGCTACAGTCTCGATATATTTCGGTTCTTCGGCTGAGTCGCGGAGAGCTCTGCGCAGGGTCCCGATCGCTACGTTGATGGAGTGATTGAAATCGACAGCCGTGTCGTTGGGCCAGAGGTTTTTCCTGATCTCCTCGCGGGTAGCTACTTCACCGTTGCGCTCGATGAGCAACCGCAACACCTGGAATGGCTGTTCCTGCAGCACAATCGTGCGCATCCCATTCCCGGGCTCGAGCGGCCGCAATTCTCCACTCCTCAGTTCAAGCTCGAAAGTTCCCAAGCGCACGCGGTTTGGCTGAGAAACGTTCATACAGTCTGCTGGCACGCGTCACCTGAGTGATCGTTGCCTGCGCCCCTTGCTCGCCTGACCGCTATTTGACCGATGTTTGACCGTCGCTGCATTTACTCGTTGCCCGTACCTGTCTACAGTCGTGTGCGTGGGACGACGCGACCAAAGGTGGTTTTGATGAGTCTCAGGCCTTCGTGGACTCACCCAGAAGAATCCTTCGGTGCATGATCCATGCAACTGGAACACCATCATCATTTATTGATTGCGCGCGGCTTACTCTAAGGAAAAATTGCTGACTATTCAGGAATCCTGACTGTTCGGAAGATGGACGGAGAAAATTTGAGATGCGCGACGGTAGAAAAAGTGCTGCGGTACGAGTCCTTACGCCGGCCCTTGGCTCGAGGGCCGGTTCTTGAAGCGGCGCTTGTCGATGCCAAGCCTGGCGATCTTTGATTCCAGGGTCTGGTGCGGAATCCCCAGTTTTGCGGCCGCACCGCCCGGGCCTGAAACGCGCCCCTGGCACTCCGCCAAGGCTGCTTCGATCGCTTTTCTCTCGCGTTCAACAAGCTCTTTCTTATCCTCGGCCAGAATACCGGCTTGGGAAAGCCTGAGTCCAGGCAGGGGGATCGATTTCCTCTGCAGCCAAGTCTCGTCGACTGAGAAGGGCTCTCCCTCTCCATCAGAGAGGATCACAGCCCTTTCGATGATGTTCTGCATTTCGCGGATGTTCCCAGGCCAGTCATAGGCTTGCAGCAGATCCAGGGTCTTCTTATTGATATGCCTGATCCTTTTGCCGCTCCTTTTGGCATAGCGTTCGACCAAATACTCCACCAGCAGGGGAATGTCATCCTTTCGTTCGCGCAAAGACGGTACGTAGATCGGGAACACATTGAGGCGGTAGAAAAGATCCTTGCGGAAGCTGCCCGCATTCACGGCAGCTTCCAGCTCGCGGTTGGTGGCAGCGAGTACGCGCACGTCGACGGACACGGGTTGGCTGCTACCGACGCGCTCGAACTCCCTTTCCTGGAGCACACGCAGCAGGGCCACCTGCGTTTCCGTAGGGAGCTCGCCGATCTCGTCGAGGAAGATGGTTCCACCATGGGCGGCTTCAAAATGACCAAGCCGGCGCTGAAAGGCCCCGGTGAACGCTCCCTTCTCGTGGCCGAAAAGCTCGGAAGCAATCAAGGAGGGCGGGATGGCCGCGCAATTGACGCGGATGAAAGCGCGGCGCGAGCGCTTCGACAGCTTGTGAATGGCACGGGCAATCAACTCCTTGCCCGTGCCCGTTTCACCCAGAATCAGAACCGTGGAATCCGTGGGGGCCACCCTGGCGACCTGGGCAAGCACGCTACGCAGCGGCACGGACGAGCCCACGATTTCTTCGAACATGGAGGAACGGTCGATCTCCTCGCGAAGCACCAGATTCTCTTCGCGAAGCCTCTCTTCGGCGCGCTTGCGATCTTCGATGTCCGTGCCCGCGGCACACCAGCGAACGATGGCGCCGTGCTCATCGAAGAGCGGATTGTAGCTGATCAGAAACCAACGATACTCGCCGTCTTTCCGCCGCACCCGCACCTCGTTCTCCCAGGGAACTCCGCTTGCGAATCCCTCCTTGCGTCTCTCGCGCAACCTGTCCATATCGTCGGGATGGAAGACGTGAGGACGAAAATCGGTCAGCATCACTTCCTCCTCCGTCAGACCGGTGTAAGCGAGTACCCGCCGGTTGGCATAGAGGATACTTCCATCCGGTCCCAGCATCACGACGGTTTGCGGGATGGCATCAACCATTTGCCGCAATTGCCCTTCGGACTTCGTGATCTCCGCAAAGGCCGTTTTCAAAGCCGTCTGCGCCCGTTCGCGCTCGATGGCGATGCCGGCGATGCGGCTTGCGTCGTCAATCAGCTGCAATTCACTCGGCTGTGGACTGCGTGCTTCCCGGTAATGAATGCCGAAAGTGCCCAGCACATTGCCGTCATGGGAGAGGATGGGGCTCGACCAGGCCGCGCGCAATCCCGCAGCCACTGCGCTCTCTCGGAAGTTCGTCCAACGCGGGTCAGAAAGGATGTCGACGGCAAAGACAGCTTCGCGGAGGAACGCGGCTGTGCCGCACGATCCGGAATTGGGACCGATCGCGAGGCCATCTGTCGCCTCCCGGTAGGGCGCCGGCAGGCTTGGGGCGGCTCCGTATCGCAGGTGCAAACCATCTTGCTCAAGCAGGAAAATCGAGCACAACATGCCTTCGCTTTGGGCTTCGATCAGCAGCGCGAGGCTTCTCAGGACTTCGTGCAGGGGTGCGTCGAGGAGAATCATCTTCAAGGCATCCAGCACTGCCTCGCTGGACAGCGACGAGGTGCGGATTGGCTGTGCGGGTGGAGTGTTCTCCGGGACGCGTCCTGGCATTTCTACGTTCTTCATACATTGCCCGATGCAGATTGGCGATGCGGGCAGTATCGCACATGTGATTCCCGTTGTGGCTTGGGCGCCGCCTGGGCGAGCCCTCTCGTGGCTACGGCTGGGTTTCGTTCACCATTTCCGAAGAATCAGAATTGCTGACGAGTCAGAAGGTTTCCTCGAGGGCGGGGCAGTAGATTCAAGCAGTTGCATTGGCAGCCGGCTTGCACCGGTTTTACTGGAACATCGGAGCGCACGAGTCAACCTTGAAAATTGAAAAGCATTCTTCGCATGGCAAAACAACGATCCGTCTGATCGGCCGCTTTCAATCGGAACACGTTGATGAATTGAAGAAGCAAATCCAGAGCAATGGCAAACAGCTTGCTTTGGACCTTCAGGAGGTCACGCTCGTGGATTTGGGTGTAGTGCAGTTTCTGGCCCTCTGCGAGGCCGAGGGCATCGATCTGCTGCACTGCCCTCCTTATATAAGGGAGTGGATCCGCCGGGAACGCCAGGCATAAGGACAATCCGCCGCATCCTGCCCATGCAATAAGGAGGTTCCCGATCTATCCATATTTGACCAGTGTTTGACCGCGATTGCATTTACTCACTTTCCATTGCTGTCCAGACTGATTTTACGGCCTGCGACCGATGCCTTCTACCAACTCATTAATGCAAACGCCAGTCCACGGAAACCTTCTTTTCAACATTCACCACCTCGCCGGAGGTTCGATGTCAAGCGTGCCTGCCTCAATAAGATGGAGAGCCGATCGCCGGCTAGAGAAGTCGAACGTTCGGGGACTCCGCCAATTACTTAAACAGCAAACAGAAGAGCTGCGCCATGCGGAAAGGGAACTGCTCGAGCAACAGCCCCTGGCAATGATTGGAGAGATGGCGCAATTCATTTCTCACGATATTCGCCAACATTTGTCGGCTGTTTACGCCGGCCTGGAATTCGCGGGACCAGAGCAGTATTAGCGAGGCGAAGGCCGAACGAACCTCGCCTCACGCCGAAAACGCCTGATGACCGAACAGACAACAAGGTGGAAGGAGTTATATGAAAGCTATTCAGTTTTCTCGATTTGGCGCTCGAGACGTTCTCGAATACGTAGAAGTGCCGCAACCGTCTCCGCAAAATGACGAGGTATTGATCGAGGTAACCGCTTCGGGAGTCAACTTTGTCGATATCCGGGAACGCCAGGGCATTTATGCACGTGCAGAAACACAGGTTGGCAAAGATAAAGGCTTACCGCGCATCTCCGGCTTGCAGGCTGTGGGAAACGTCACCGAAGTTGGACCGTTCGGTGACCGGAGCCTGATCGGTAAGAAGGTAGTTGCGCTTCTGTCGTCCGGAGGTTACGCACAGTTCGTGGCTGCACCGGCAAACGCGACGGTGTGCCTGCCGTCCTCCGCAGACGATGCCATGTTGGCGGCGATTCCGACGCAGGGACTTACCGCCTGGCTCATGCTGAATGCTTCGACCCAGCTCCGACCGGGGGAGAGCGTGCTGGTGCATGGGGCCGGAGGTGGGGTTGGTAGCCTCGCCGTTCAGCTTGCCAAATCCATGGGAGCCGGATTCGTCGTCGCATCCGCCGGCAGCGAAGAGAAGCGGACCTTTGCCCGAAGCCTCGGCGCAGACAAGACCGTTGACTACGACCTTCCCGGCTGGCCGAAAGACGTTCTCGAAGCCACTGGCGGCCGAGGAGTCGACATCGTCTTGGAGTCGATCGGCGGAGAGATCTTCGAACAAAACTTCGAGTGCCTTGCGACCTTTGGCCGCTACATTATTTTCGGTTCCACCCGCGGGCCGGGCAAACCCTTCGAGCCACGACGCCTGATGAGCAAATCGCAATCAATGACAGGTATATATTTGCCCGTCTTCAACGCCAAGCCTGAACTCATTCGCCAAGGCATGGAATACCTGATCGACCAGGTATTCCATGGCAAACTGCGGGCCCAGGTTTCGGCGGTTCTGCCTCTCAGCCAAACCGCCGAAGCTCATCGGTTGCTGGAGGAGAGGCAGGTTGTCGGTGCAGTTGTGCTCGATCCCCGGACTTGAGCTTCGACGACTTGAGGTTTGACTCGCACGCGGTCACGCAGCGCAACGACCTCTACCTGAGAGATAGGAAATGGACAGCTTGCATAACCATTTGACCGTTATTTGATCGTTGTTGCATTTACTGTCCGTCCGTTCTTGCCCAAACTTTGGGCAGAGAGAGGAGGAAATGATGTTGGGCACGATATCCATTACGCGAAGCCATGGAGTGAGCGTCCATACCTATACCTCTCCGGAGGACGGATGGTGCGTGAATACTCACATTTTTGAGTTGGCTACGCAGCTCATCATCCTTGACGCGCAATACATGCTGAAATACGCGCGAGAAGTATTGGATTACGCAGCAACGCTGGGGAAGCCGATCACGCGCCTATACATCTCCCATTACCACCCGGATCATTTGCTCGGGGCGGCCGCGTTCTCCGCTCCTATCTACGCTTTGCCGGAAGTCAAGGCGAAGATAGAAGCGGCCGGAGACAGGGTGGCAGCCGAGGAGCGTGAGAAGCACGGAGACCTCATCCCGGCCCATGCCGAAAGGCCAAGCCAGCTGGTTACCCCGGGACTTGAGACAATCGACGGAATCCGCCTGGAATTCTTCCTGTTGAGGCATGCGGAAACCGAGGCCGCCCTGGTGGTTGGCCTTCCCGATCACGGCATTCTGGCCACACAGGACCTTATCTACAACCAGGTGCATGTTTTTCTCGGCGAAAAGGCTTTTGCCAGCTGGGCCGATGCGCTGGACAAGTATCAGAAGCTTGCTTATACCCGAATTCTTCCCGGGCACGGCGCGCCTGGAGGAACGGAGCTTTTCGACGCTATGCGGCATTATCTGTCCGTCGCGCAAGAGGCTTTATCTCAGGCCGATGACCCAGCGGACCTGAAGTGCCGGCTGATCGCGGCATTCCCAGACTTTGAAGGCCACGCTTTGCTCGACCACCAGATGCGTTTCCTTTTCCCACCTCGTAATCAAGGCACAACGAAATCAAGCCCAAGCCAGGAGGTAAAGCATGTCTGAAGAGAACAAGCAGGTGGCCATAGCCTTTTTTCAGAAGGCGTTGAACGAGTTCGATGTCGCGACTGCAATCGCCTTCTATGGTGGCAAGAGTTACAGGCAACACAACCCGCTGATCGAGGATGGCTGGGAAGGATTGACCAAGTTCATCGCTTGGCTACGCACGAACTTTCCTCAAGCTCGACTTGATATCAAACATGCTTACGCGGATGGAGATTTTGTCGTCCTGCACAGCCACTGGATTCGTACCCCGGGAGAACGAGGCGAAGCAGTGGTGGATATCGTAAGGCTGGAACAGGGCAAGCTGGTGGAGCATTGGGACGTGGTCCAGCCGATCCCAGAAAAAGCCGCGAACCATAACAAGATGTTCTAGCAGATAGACACTAGAGTCCCTTCAGAGGTTTTGGAGCTGGATGGATCTGTCACCACCAAGGTATTTATATGTCTTACGCCCCCATTCTTACCGCACCTCAGATCGACCGGATTCGTGTTTTCGCCAAGCCGCGGCACGTTGTTGCGGGAGAAGTGCTCTACGACCCCAACGACGACACACCGCCGGTTTTCGTGGTGATCTCGGGCGTGATAAAGATTCTGGCCATCGGCGGAGGCGAAGAGCGGACGGTTACTAGGTATAGTGCCGGTCAATTTTCCGGTGAGCTGCTCATGATCTCAGGCCGCAGGTCTATCTATCGATGCCAGGTCACCGAGACTGGAGACTTGCTCGAACTAAGCGCCAGAGATCTGCGCACGCTTATCGGCAAGGATGCAGAACTCAGCGATGTTTTCATGAAAGCCTTCCTGGCTCGCCGGCTCTCGCTCCGGGATACCGGCTCAGGAAATGTGGTGGTTCTCGGCTCCCGTTATTCCGCCAACACGCTTGCTTTGCGGGAGTTTCTTACCCGCGATGGACATCCCTTCACCTATTTCGATCTCGATGCTGATCCAGTCGCGCAGGATTTGCTTGACCGTTTTGGCGTGTCTACCGAAGACATCCCGGTGGTGATCTGCAATAACGCTCTTGTCCTGCGCAACCCCACTCCAAAGGAGGTCGCGGAGAGCCTGGGATTCAACTGCAACATCGACGACTCGCAGGTTCGGGATGTAGTTGTTGTCGGGGCAGGTCCCGCGGGATTAGCCGCTGCGGTTTACGCCGCCTCCGAGGGGCTGGACGTACTTGTGGTAGAGAAAGCGGCGCCGGGAGGTCAGGCCGGCTCGAGTTCGAAGATTGAAAACTACCTGGGCTTTCCCACCGGCTTATCGGGGCATGAGTTGGCTGATCGGGCGATTGCCCAATCAGAGAAATTCGGTGCGCAGATCATGGTCGCCAACCCGGTCAAACGCCTGAACTGCGACCAGCGACCCTACCGGGTCACGCTCAACGACGGACAAGAGATCCCCGCTCGCTCGATTGTTTTGGCAACAGGAGCACAGTACAACAAACCCTCGTTGCCCAACTTGGATGTCTATGCCGGAAGAGGAATTTATTACAATGCGACGTTTATGGAGGCCCAACTTTGCGGCGGCGAGGAGGTGATCGTGATTGGCGGCGGCAACTCCGCCGGGCAGGCTGCGGTCTTTCTCTCGCAGAAGACGGCAGGCGTGCGCATGCTGGTCCGGTCGAAGAGTGTCGCCGACACCATGTCACGCTATCTGATTCAACGCATCGAAGAGAACCCGCTGATCGAGATGCATTACTCGAGCGAGCTAACAAGCCTTGAGGGTGAAGGGCACTTGGAGCAGGTGTCGTGGATCGACAAAGAATCTGGAGAAGTTTCGACCTCTCCCATCCGACATGTGTTCGTGATGGCAGGTGCATCACCCGAGACTTCCTGGCTTTCTGGATGCCTGGCCTTGGATAACAAAGGCTTCGTCCTTACCGGCCGCGACCTGGAGAAGACGAACCCTCCGGTGCCCTGGCCCTTGTCAAGGCCGCCTTACATGCTGGAGACAAGCCTGCCTGGCGTTTTCGTGGTTGGCGATGCGCGATCAGGGAACGTAAAACGAGTGGCTTCCGCGGTGGGCGAAGGATCCATCGTCGTCCACATGGTTCATCAAGCTCTGGCAGAGTCTTAAGCCGCTGTATAGACACCGATACGGCTACAAATCCACCGATACAGAAATGAGAGCAGGAGATCTATGACGAGCGACGGCAGCACGGGACTCAATGCAATGCAATACAAAACCATCGACGGGTTAAATATTCGCTATGCCTGCTCGCAAGCGCCCGGGAGCGTGCATAAAGTTCAAGACCCTATCCTTCTTCTCAGCCCGTGGCCGGAGAGCATCTACGCTTTCCTTCCTACCTGGAAAATGTTGTCAGGATTGGGACCGCTGGTCGCAGTGGATCTGCCTGGGTTCGGTCTTTCCCAGAGCCGGCCGGACGTCATGGCTCCCGAGGTTATGGGAGAGTTCATCCTCCGCATTGTGGCTGCGTTCGAGCTCGATCGGCCGCATGCGATCGGACCGGATGTTGGCACGCCCGCTCTCCTATTCGCGGCCGCGAATCATCCCGGCAGCTTCCGGAGCCTGGTGATCGGGAGCGGCGCCACCGACCATACGCATATTGGGGGCATCCTTGACGAACTGGTCAACGCCCCTTCGCTCGAACCGTATAAGAATCTGACCGGTGAACAGTTCGTACGCGGCGCATTAGAGAACCAGAAGAAGTACGAACTGCCAGAGTATGTATTGGTAGATTACCTGACGGCTTACGCGGGTGACCGGTTCTTTACTTCCGTGCAGTTCGTCCGCGACTACCCTCGGGCCCTCCCTCGCCTGGCTGTCCGGCTTGGCGAGATTGAAGTGCCGTGCCAAATCATTGTGGGTCGCCACGATCCATTTGTCCCGGTGTCGAACGCAGAAGGCCTGCATAAAGGTCTGCCGAAAAGCAAATTAGACATTCTCGAATGCGGCCACTTTGTTTGGGAAGACGCCGCTGCCGAGTATGGCAAGCTCGCGTCCGACTGGATCAAAGGCGGCTACACCAGGCTCTAGGCCTGGTGGGAATTGTAACCAAGGAAAGCAACTCGCCCCAGGAGGCATAGATCATGAAAACCGCAAAAGAACTTCTCCACGCCTATATAAACGGAAGCGCACTTGAGTCAGCCGCCCTCTTTGCCGAAGACGGCGCACTCGAGCTGCCCTATCTTGCCGATCTTGGCGTAGAGCCACGCTATGAAGGTCCAAAGAACATCGGAGCTTTCCTCAGTTTTCTGCACGAGAAGATGTATCCGGGCTTCAAGTTTGTCGACGTGAAAATCTACATCGACACACCCGACCAGGCTTTCGGCGAATACACCATTCACCAAAAGTCAGGGATTTCCGGCAGGGATGTTCACCAGCGCTTCTTCGGTCACTGTGTTGCGGCCAACGGCAAGATCGTGCTGCTGCGCGAGGCGCTCAATGTACTTGCGGCAGCCGACGGCATGTTCCCCAACGGGATAGCGGATGTCATCAACAAAAAGAAGTAGTGCATTCTACACACCTGTAGCAACGGAGGAAGAAATGAAAGTACTCTTCATCATCAGCAGTTCCGACACGGCATTCTGGCTATCGGAAGTCACCCATCCCTACTGGCACCTCACCGAACGTGGGGTCGAGGTTGACTTTGCCAGTCCCAAGGGAGGGAAGGTCGTCTTCGATCCGTACAGCGACCCTTACTTCGAAAAGAGTACCGAGCCCGACGATCTCGTCAGCAAGGGTTTCCTCGCAGATAAGAAGCTGGCCAGCAAACTCGAGACCACGCTCACGCTGAAGGATGTTGACTTGAGCGCATATGACGCGATCCATGTGGCAGGCGGCCGCGGCGCGACCTTTGACTTATATCCGAATGCAGATGTAGCTAAGGCACTCGAGTATTTCTGGGCGCGGGACAAGGTGGTGGGCGCCATTTGTCACGGCGCGATCGCATTGGGCAATATTCCCGAACGGATCCGCGGCCGCCGCGTCACCGGATTCACGCTGGAGGGAGACAAGCAGCTGCAGGCTCTCTTCGGAACGGGCTTCCTCATACCCCACTATCCACAGACGGTCCTGGAAGAGACTGGCGCTGTTTACAGCAGCACCGAGCCATATGCCCCAAAAGTCATTGTCGACGGCAAGCTGATCACCGGCCAGAATCAGCAGTCCGCTTCAGAGTACGCGCTCGCGATGCTGCATAAAATGACCGGTGCCAGTCCTGTATCGACCGCCGAATAACGCCGATACGTCGGCGCATAGCAAAGGCCTAACAACGCATCGCTAAGCCCCGCCACACTTCGAGAGGGTGGCGGCAGCACCCTGGAGATAGACATGTTGTTCCATGTAACCATCGCTGTCCACATTCCGCACGAAGCCGACGCAGATAAGATCAAACAGCTAAGCGCGCAAGAGCACGAGCGGGCAAGGGAACTGCAACTGCAGCGCAAGTGGCTCCATCTCTGGCGCGTCGCAGGCAAGTACACGAACGTCAGCGTCTTCGATGTGGAGAGCCCCGCTGAACTGCATGAAATTCTGAGTTCGCTGCCTCTCTATCCGTTCATGGAAGTCGAGGTGACAGCTCTCTGCCATCATCCGGGATCGCTGGAGCGAGCCGATTGATGCGGAGACTAGGTCACTGCCAAGCCGTAGGCGTCCACTGCCGTCCCCGCAAGGATCCGCTCTCTCTCCGTGGTGGACAGTTGCGCGATCGCGGCCCGGACAGTGTCTATCCATCGCCGGTACGAGGAAGCGAGGCTCACGACCGGCCAATCCGACCCGAACATGATTCGTTTCGGAGTGAACGCTTCCAGCACCGTCTCGATGTATGGGGAGAGGCCTTCCTCAGACCAGGTATGCCAGTCCGCCTCGGTCACCAGTCCAGAGATCTTGCAGTACACATTCGCTCTCCGCGCCAGCTCTCGTATATTTTCCCTCCAGGGGAAAAGCACGCGATCGCAAATACGCGGCTTGGCATGAAGCGGATGACGTATCGCTTTCATTTTGGGCAGAGAGGCGATGCGTTCGAGCTCGGACATAACAGCGGGGCTGGTGGAGTTATTTACGACGGCGTGTGGGTTGGAGAAAAATCGAAAATCCCCAACCAATATGGCATCCGTTCTCAACTGGTGGACATGATGAAGCAGATTCATGTTCCTATCATTCGTTGGCCAGGAGGCTGCTTCGCGGATAGCTACGACTGGAAAGATGGGATCGGTGAAGCTTCGAAGCGGCCGCGCCGCACCAATTTCTGGGAGGTTGATCACGATGCGATCAGACTGCACGACAAAGGGCCGCAGCTCTTCGAAACCAACGAATTCGGCACCAATGAGTTCATCCGGTTTTGCCAGCTAACCGGAGCACAACCGTATCTCGCAGCGAACCTGCGGAGTCTTCCCGCGCTTGATTTTGATCATTGGGTGGAGTACTGCAACTCTCCTGCGGGAAGCACAACCCTAGCCGAGGTGCGCGCGGCGGCCGGTTTTCCAGAACCGTTTAATGTCCGTTACTGGGGTATAGAAATTCATGCGTCAGACGGGACTGGTACTTTGGAGAAAGTAGTCTTCTAAAAGTTCCGGTCCCGTCTGCCCACGCATCTTCAGATGTCGTTACTTGTATAGATACAATTTGTGTGGTTTGGTTTATGAGAGTTGACTCTTATTTAGATACTTAAGACGGTTCACTGGGGCCCGGGAGAAGGTACTCCATTGCAGCCCTGGGGTTGAACGGACCGGCGGCCACGGCAAGCGCGGTGCTGGCGGGAAAGTTCTCGGGCACGGGCTGCCTCGGGTCGAATTCCCCAAACGCCGAGCAAGGTATGCCCCAGATAGCGACTATTCGCTCACTGGTTTGCTCCCGCGAAATGCGCCCATTGCCGCTTCTAGCCCTAGCGCGTTTACCGGGACTGATCGTGGTCTGCTTCGGTCGGTTTTGGGTCCGTGGCCTCCCGTTCCCAAATGCGAGGCACCTGGGGCACCCATCTCAGTGGAAGAACACACTTCCATGGCACCTAAGTCCGGCAAGTCAGAATCCTCCGCTTCAAAAATCTTCCGCCATTCCGGCATTACCGTGGCCTTCAAAACCACGTTTGTGGTATTCACCAGGGTTGGCCCCGACAACTCGCTTGAACGCCTTACTGAACGCAGCGTCGGACTCGTAACCGACCAACCGAGCGACGTCTATGAGCTTTTTGTCACGCTGTTGTAGTAGCTGCATCGCCTTCTGCATCCGCCACTCGGTTACATATTCCAGCGGTGTTTGTCCGAGTAGCTCTTTAAAACGCGCTGCGAATGCGGAGCGAGACATCCCCGCCGCTTCGGCCAGGGATTCGACCGTCCAGGGTGTATTCACTCTGTAGTGAATGGCACTCAGGGCAGTGCCCATTTGAGGATCGAAAACAGCACGAAGCCATCCTTTGTTGCGTTCCGGTCCCGACGCGATATGCGCCCGGAGTACCTGGATAAACAGAACCTCGGCCAGCCGAGTCGCGACTACTTCAGATCCCGGCACCTGTTCTGCCATTTCTGATGCCAGCGCTTGCATTGTGTTTTGAAGAGCAAGCGTGCGTGCCTGCTCGGCCTTGATCAGAATGAAGCTCGGCAATAACTGAGTGATCGGCTTCAGGCTGGCGCGATCGAAACTGAAGGACCCACAGACGATTGTCGTCGGTGCGCCACCACCTCCATAATGAGCGACATTGTTGTTGGCCCTGGCCCCGATCTCGCGGAAACTCCACCTCGGACGTGTTCGCGGGCTGTCGCGCAAAACAATCGAAGTCCCCCGGGCCAGCAAAAAGCAATCACCACCGGTTAGGGGAATCGGCTCCGGAGTCCCTTCCACACTCAGCCAGCAGTTGCCGCGCGAAAGCATGGCGAAGTGCGCCAAATCTGTGGGTGACATCTTTTTGTCGGAAGGCGTGACTTTTTCTTCGGTCTGCTGGTCCTGTTTTACGCCCCACGGGGCTGTGGCTTCGAGCCTGTGCAGACCGAAAGCGGTTACGTGCATCGTTCTGAAGATGTCTGTTATCGGGTCCAACTTAGACTCCATCTGCTCTTGAAAGCCATAGTGTTCTGTGAGAACTGTACGAAACTGCATAGCTTCGCTTGTCGGACAAGCGCAGCATCAGGTAGAAGAGGCCTCAACCATGACGGACATTCTCCTTCCTTCCAGCGTCACAACTCCTGCACTCCTTTTCCTCGAGCCGCGCGTCCCAGCTCAATCAAAAGGTGCAACACAGCTCGGTTCGGCCCTCTTTTTGGACGAATAGACAAAAGATTAGGACTCCCGAGCAGTTCTCGTCCACCGCCAAAGAACTCTACTCTACTGTACTGAATGCTAAACATCTACCGAAGGGAGTAATTATGGGAAAGCTTGAAGGAAAAGTTGCAGTCATCACGGGTGGATCGAGCGGCTTGGCGCTGGAGAGCGCCAAGCGGTTCGTTGAAGAAGGCGCCTACGTTTTCATCACGGGCCGGAGGCAGGAGGCGCTCGATGAGGCCGTCAAGCTGATTGGCCGGAACGTGACCGGCGTGCGCGGCGACGCGTCCAATCTCGATGACCTCGACCGTCTGTTCGACACAGTCAAGCGGGAAAAGGGCAAGATCGACGTCCTGTTTGCGAGCGCAGGCAAGGGTGAAGCCGCCAAACTGGGCGAGATTACCGAGCAGCACTTCGATGCGGGCTTCGACCTGATCGTGCGCGGAACGCTGTTTACTGTTCAGAAGGCGTTGCCGCTGTTCAACGATGGCGGATCGATCATCATGATCGGGTCAGTTGCTTCGGTGAAAGGTTTTCCTGGTTTCGGCGTGTATGCGGCGAGCAAGGCGGCATTGCGCTCATTCGCACGCACGTGGCTCAACGAACTGAAGGGCAGGCATATCCGGGTGAACGTGCTGAGCCCGGGGCAGGTCGACACACCGGATTCCCAGCGACTCGACAAGGAGACCAGGGAGATGTTCGAATCCCTGATCCCGCGGGGAAAGATGGGTCGTCCTGAGGAAATTGCGGCGGTCGCGCTGTTTCTTGCTTCAGACGATTCGAGCTACGTGAATGGGGTGGATTTGGCTGTCGACGGTGGCTTCTCGGCCATCTGAAATCGCGCCGGATCGCCGGAAGTCGCTGATCCGCGGGACTAGCGTGTCCATGGTGGAACGACTTCCGCGCTATCCAGTTGACGCACGATGAATGACCTTGCTTGGACGACTGAACGCTACACATCTACCGAAGGGAGTAATTATGGGAAAGCTTGAAGGAAAAGTTGCAGTCATCACGGGTGGATCGAGCGGTATGGCGCTGGCGAGCGCCAAGCTGTTCGTTGAAGAAGGTGCCTATGTTTTCATCACGGGTAGGAAGCAGGAGCAGCTCGATGAGGCCGTCAAGTTGATTGGCCGGAACGTGGCCGGCGTGCGCGGTGACGCGGCAAATCTCGACGATCTCGACCGTCTGTTCGATACGGTTAAGCGAGAAAAGGGCAAGATCGACGTCCTGTTCGCGAGCGCTGGCAAGGGCGAGGCCGTCCCACTGGGCGAGATTACCGAGCAGCACTTCGATGCGGCCTTCAACGTGAATGCGCGCGGAACGCTGTTTACGGTCCAAAAGGCGTTGCCGCTGTTGAACGATGGCGCATCGATCATCATGACCGGATCAAATGCTTCGGTGAAGGGTTTTCCTGGTTGGGGCGTGTATGCGGCGAGCAAGGCAACATTGCGCTCCTTCGCACGCACGTGGCTCAACGAACTGAAGGGCCGGAAAATCCGGGTGAACCTGCTGGTCCCGGGGGCGATCGCCACACCGATGCAGGAAGAAGTTCTCACCAAGGAGGCGAAGGAGATGTTCGAATCCCTGATCCCGCGGGGAAAGATGGGTCAATCTGAGGAAGTCGCGACGGTCGCGCTGTTTCTTGCTTCAGACGACTCGAGCTTCGTGAACGGGGCGGAGTTGTTCGTCGACGGCGGCATGACGGCCATCTAACGTCTGCAGACCTCGGCTAGTTGCTGACCTTCTGGCCGCCCGCAAAGTGATTTACCGCGGGACCTTACGGAAGGTTGCCACACAACGGAATTTGATGTCCCGCGCCGTCGAAGGCTGGGAATCAATATCAACAAGGATCGGAGAAACATTATGAGCTATGCAATTGTAGGATTCGGAAAGATAGGTCAGGCCCTCGCCCACGCCTTCGCCCGTAAAAACATCGACGTGACCGTTGCGAGTCGCCGGCCCCCCGAGGCGTTGGCACCGCAGGCTCGGGCGATTGGATCCACGGTCGTCGCCAAGTCGCTGCGGGATGCACTCGAGGCTGACACAATCATCTTGGCGGTTCCGTTCGGTGAACATCGCGAGATTGCGAAGGCCCTGCCGAGTTGGAAAGGCAAGACGGTCATCGACGCGATGAACTCGTTTCCAGTCCCACCTGAGGAACTGGACGGTCTCCCGTCCTCCGCATTCGTTGCGAAGTCGTTCACCGGCGCCAAGTTGGTGAAGGGTTTTAATCACCTGGTTGCGGCCACACTGGCTACCGATCCGATCGTCGAGGGCGGCCACCGGGTCGTCTTTCTGTCGAGCGACGACGAGGACGCTATCGCTCCCGTGGCGGATTTGGCCAAAAAACTTGGGTTCGCACCCGTCAAGCTGGGAAAGTTCAACGAGGGTGGCGCGCTAGTGCACGCACGCGGCCAAACTTGGGGTCGGCTCATCTTCCAGGATTTGTTTAAGAAGGAGCAGTAATCGATCTACTACCGTGTGATTTGGTCCGAGAAGGATGGTTCCGAAACGTCCGATTAGATCGGACACACTTGATGTAAGGGAAAAGGAGAGATTTCGATGAGCATCGAAGAGAATGTCCAGGTTGTGAAGAATTTTCTTGCGGCACTCGGCAGCCGCAATAAGCAAGGTTTGCTGGCGTTGTCTGCCGAAGATATTGAGTGGATCACTCCGGGCGAGTTTGCGCTGACCGGCACGTACCGCGGGCACGAGGGAGTGGAGAATTTACTTCAGAAGGCTAACGAAACGGTGGAAACTTCGTATCCAGAGCCCCCCGAGTTCATAGCGCAGGGAGACCGGGTTCTGGTCGTCGGCTTCGCTACGGGGAGAATCAAAGCCACGAATAGGAAGTTCGAGGACCATTGGGTCTTCGCCATTACCGTTCGAAATGGCAAATTGACGAACGTCCGGGAGTATATCGACACGCTAGCATTGGCGCGGGCATCCGAGATGGCCGCGAGCCCCAGGCTTTAACCCATCTGAAATTGGCGGATCTCGGTGAGTACATTTTTACCAATGCACTCACTGAGACACGATAACTACCGAGAAGTCGG
>CAWBQE010000017.1:0-30706 GCA_963790705.1 uncultured Acidobacteriaceae bacterium | reverse complement strand
CCGCCATGCGGGATGTACCGCAAGTTCACCCATACGACAGCACCCACAGCGAGCCCGAGCGCGATTAAGCTATCGACGGCGGCTAACAGTGCAGGCGAGTTGCGGAGTCTGGGCATTATCGTCCACTTGCACCGAGTCGCAGTGATACGCGGATAGTGACGCAGGATAAACTAGGCGACGAAAGATCGATCTTTGCTATGCTTCGCGTGGAGTTTGGCGATAGCGACATTCCCGTTACCAAGATCACCCTGGACTGTTCCCAAGGTAAGTGGGGCATGATGATTCTTCAATCACACTAAAGTTTCGTAGACCCAGCCAAAGGTAGACGGCCTGATCCAGATGGTGGTGAAACTTTTTTTAAACTGCCCCAGAAAAACGAGGCGAGGGTTAAAATTTCACCCCTCTGGTGCAGAGTGCTTTTGTTTCTCGCCGGCACAGAACGATAAGCCCCGCACCGGGTACTCTTTTCCCGGATACGTAGCTCATACGTAACCGCCTTTGCCCTCTTTACCCGGGAGTTCTTCACCGTCGTTCGGGTAGGATAGGAACACTATAGTTACAAAATAGCCGGAATGGGTGGAGGGAGCCCTGCGCAACCGTCTGCTTGTCGCCACACTGGGTGTTCTGTGTACATTGTCGCCTCTCAATGCACAGCAGCGGGCCAGGCGATCCAATCCTGCTTCCATGCAGAGTTTTCAAATTCCCAGCCACGGAGCGCTGCTCAATGCGTTCGTCTATGTCGCCGCCGGCGCCGGTCCGCATCCAGTGGTGGTGCTGCTTCACGGGTTTCCCGGTAACGAGCGCAATCTCGATCTGGCACAGGATATTCGCCGCGCAGGGTGGGACGTCCTCTACTTCGACTACAGGGGCTCCTGGGGTTCGACTGGAGACTTCTCCTTCTCTCATGGCATCGAAGACACGGTTGCGGCAGTCAGCTATCTACGCTCACCTACCATGGCGAAGATAATGCGGCTTGATCCCACGCGCATTGTTCTCATAGGTCACAGCATGGGCGGATTCATGGCAGTGCAAGACGCGGCCGCTGACCGTAGCATCCTGGGAATAGGTCTTATTTCTGCTGCGGATCTTGGAGGACGCATTCCGCAGCCCTTGCCAAAGGAGCGCGAGCACGCAACGATCAAGGCACTGAGCGCCGCATACGATCGTGAAGGAATGGACCCAATCAGTGGCTGCACGCCCGAAGAGCTTGCCCATGACACGCTCGCCAATGCGGCGCAGTGGAGCTTCATGGCTAAGGTGGCTTCACTCAAGGGCAGGCCAGCCTTGATCGTCACCTCGGACGATGCCTATGCGAGGGAAGAAGAAGCGTTCGCGGCTGCGTTGCGCCGTGCGGGAAATAGTCGCGTGGCGACACTCCACCTGCCCACCGATCACGTCTACTCCGATCAGCGCGGCGCTCTTTCAGCCGCAGTTCTCAGGTGGCTTGCGACGGTGGTTTCACCAGCAACAGCGCGCTAACTCAATTTACCGGCGGGCGGAGTGATGATGGTGGTGATGACGATGATGATGGTGCGTTTGCGCAAATGCGGAAGCCGAAACCATCAGGACCATGGCAAAAAGCAAAGCCTTTTTCATGTCCAAATCATAACAACAAAGGGGCCGTGCGCATGCCGCTTCGCGTAACTTTTGGGTTACACATCCACCCCAAAGATGTTAGGCCGCGGTCAGGAGAAATCTTCCAGTGCGCTCACCACGGGGTTGCGTTTGTGCCGGGTGCGGAAAAAGAAGACCAGGGCGACGAGCAAGTAGACAAAGTAGAGATAAGGTAGCCAGGAATAGGGCGAAGCGGGAACCGGATAAAGAGTACCCGCCAGGGCCATGATCATCGAAACGCCCCCCAGGATAGCTACGACCAGAAGACTCAATGACAGTGCGCCCTGCCTTTTTAGCTTGAGTGGCAGCGCAATGCAGGTGAGTCCATAGATAGTGATGAAGCCGTAAACCGCGAAAGACCCAAGCCAGCCGTAGATATCCGTGCCTGAGTAGCCGAGAGTAATAAGAATCAGCACTGGGATGCCCACCGCCAAGGACGTTATCACTACGGCCACATGTGGAGTCTCGTTGCGCTGATGGGTCCTGCACAACCGCATCGGAACCAGTCCGTTATGGGCCATGAGCAGCAGGATCCGGGCAGCGGCTGTGATGCAGGCCAGGAGGCAGGCAAACATGCTGATCATCGCACCGGCGTCGATGATCAGGCCAAGTGCCGGCAACGCCGCCTGGTTTGCCAGGACGTGCATCGGGGCATCGGTTTTGTCGAGGGAGAGGCCCGCATTGCGAAAACCAAGCACTTCAGCATACGCAGCCAGGATGAAGAAAGCTCCCGCGCCCAGCGCGCACTGCAAAACTGCGCGCGGTATGGTGCGTAGCGGTTCTTTGGCCTCGTGACCGAGCGCGGTCGCACTCTCAAAACCGACAAAGCTGAAAATCGCCAGGACCAGCCCCAGACGGACACCGGCAATCGAGCTGCCCTGTAGCCGTAATTGTGGCCAGTCCAGGTGCAGACCGTTCTTCCACAAGATCAAAACCAGCACCACCACGATACAAGCGGTGGATGCGCCTTGGAGCCACAGCATGGCTCGTGCGGAGAGCTTCACATCGCTGTATGCCATGGTCGCGGCACCGAGGACAGATATCAGCACCAGCAGATCGGGCGCGATCGTATGGTTGGCGAAGGATTTCAGCAGGATATTGGAGTACTGAACGAAGCCCCCGACGATCGACGAACCCGTGGCTACATATCCGAGGACGAGGGCCCACGCTGCGACGGCGGCAACCATGGGCGGAAGCGAATCGGTGGCATAGCTGTAAAGGGAGCCGGGTGAGGCTGATCGTCGTCCGAGCGCGCCGATGAGCAGGGCAATCAGCGTTATCTGTACGGTTCCGAGGGCATACGCCGCCCAGGTTCCATTGCCGGCCAAGGCAAAGACCAGGGGAATGGTTAGGACCGGCGAGGTGACCGGCGCGATGGCGGCGACCGATTGAGCCAAAGTTTCCCAGGGCGTAAGAATGTTATGGCGCAGGCCATATTCAATCTCAGAGCTGGATGCAAGGACAGCTGTGGTCTCGGGCGGCAGTGGTGCGTCTCCAGAAAACTGGTTCAAAAAGGCTGAGTTTACGAGCGACGAAGAAGGGAAAGGCCTGAAATAAGTTTGCTGGCAAGTCGAAGGGGAAGTCAAAGGATTTTATCGACGGTGTAGAGTGAGCATATGGCAACGCAGCTCTCCCCCGGATTTCCTGTACGTTGCTCTAGAAAGATCTGCGTATGCGGCTTTCTTCACGGAAAGCCGCATGAGGCTCGCTGAACCCAACAAGCTTCACAGGAAATCCGGGTTCGAGCAGGCGCTTAGCCTCTACGATCTACCCCGGGACGCGACAGTCCACCTGATCAGCCGTTCCGAAAATGAGACTTACAAGGTCGAAGCTCCCTCCGGCGGGCAGTGGGCTTTGCGCGTCCAACGCCCGGGATATCAGTCGAAAAATACGCTTGCTTCAGAGATTGCCTGGCTGGTCGCCTTGCGCCAGGACGGAGTGGTCGCGACGCCGGTTCCCATCGTCGGGCTCAATGGGGAATGGGTCCAAGTCGCGCGAGTGCAAGGCGCCCCCGAAGCCCGCAACATGGTTCTCTTTGTCTGGGAAGACGGCCGCCAACCCGCTATCGAAATGGACTTGCGCCAATGTTTTAGGAGCCTGGGAGCCATCACCGCGAAGATGCATGCGCACAGCAGCGCATGGCAGCGGCCCGAAGGTTTTGAACGATTCACCTGGGACTTTGAAGCCGCTCTGGGCGAGTCTGCGCGCTGGGGCCGTTGGCGCGATGGGCTGGGCATAGACGCCAGTAAGCTGGAACTGTTTGGCCGGACGGCGGGCCTGATCCGGGATCGCCTGGCGCGTTACGGCAGAGGTCCGGACCGCTTCGGTCTCGCCCATTGCGATTTGCGGCTGGCCAATCTGCTGGTGCACGAGACGCAAGTCAAAGTGATCGACTTCGATGACTGCGGCTTTAGCTGGTACATGTACGACGCTGCTACGCTCCTGTCGTTTTACGAGCACCTGCCTGGCGCGGCCGGCCTAATTGAGTTTTGGCTGGACGGCTATCGAACGGTGAGAACCGTAGCCAAGGCTGAAGAAGAAGAGATTCCAACCTTTGTCATGTTGCGCCGGCTGCTGCTCGTGGCCTGGGTCGGCTCCCATGCGGAAACCGGTCTTGCCCGTTCGCTGGGCGTCACCTACACGGATCAGACAGTAGGTCTTTGCTCCGCCTACCTTCAGGCGTTTCGGGTGAGGCCGATGCGAGTCGCAGACCGCAGACGAACCATGATCTTGGAAAACCCGCTCGGATGATCGCTCCAGGCCTTAATCATTGCCGGCGCCTCTTCCAGCGTGACTATGGCGCTCACGGCCTCGTCTACCGGAAAGCGATGCTCTTCGAGCATGCGTATCACTTCGCGAAAGTCCTCAGGCAGGGCATTGCGTGAGCCCAGAATGTCGATCTCCTTCTGGACGAACCACTTGGTTTCGTAAGCCACCGGCTCCTTGGCGTAGCCGATGTAAACCACGCGGCCGGTAAATGCCACCTCGTCGACGGCGCTGCGAAAGGTTTGCGGCAACCCAATCGCTTCAATAATCACGTCCGGCCCCCGTCCGCCGGTAAGTTCGAGCAGACGTTCGTGCAGAGGCTCTTTCGAGGTGTTGATCGCGTGGGTGGCGCCGGCGCGCAGAGCCAGGGCCAGTTTTGCATCCTCGAGATCGACGGCGATCGTCTTAGCTCCACGGAAACCAGAGGCAGCCACGGCTCCGAGCCCTACTCCGCCACAGCCGAAGATCGCGACAGTATCCTGTGCGGTGACGCGTCCCCGGCCCACTGCGTGCAGGCCCACGGTCAAAGGCTCGACCAGGCAGAGTTCCTTGATGGTGAGGCGTGCAGGATAGAGCTTCTCGGCCGGCACGGCGATATATTCCGTCATGGCTCCGTTGCGTTGCACGCCCAGTGTTTCGTTGAACTGGCAGGCGTTAGGACGGTTCCTGAGGCAAGCGGGGCACCGGCCGCAACCAAAATAGGGCGAAAGAGTGACGTCCATTCCCGCGGCAAGTTCCGGATGCGCTTTGCTCGGTTCAGCAATCGTAGCCGCCACTTCGTGGCCCGGGATACGGGGAAAACTCACCATCGGATTCCTGCCCCGATAAGAATTCAGGTCGGTCCCGCAAAGGCCAATCATGCGAACCTTGAGCAGCACATCGTCATTGGTCGCGACTGCATCCGCGACTGTTTCAATTGCAACCTCGCCGGGTTCTTTCATTACGAATGCTTTCATATTTTTCCACCCTACCTGTGTAGACCCATTTACCAAATACAACCAAGCCGTTATCTTCTCCATCAAGCAACCAATGATGGTGCCCCATTCAAGCCGTTTTTGGCTTGAGTGGGATACGAATGCTCTTTCCTCCGACACCCGGTTCATCCAGGACTGAGCGATCTTACATGGTGGAATCTCACATCTCGCGAAAAACAAGCGAGATGGGGCACCGTCGTTGGTGCGAGTACCGGAAAACTGCAATCCCCGTTCCCTCAACCCTGATTTTCAGCGCGCCCCGAAGGCCATACATAGTTGAAGACCGGCGCCAGAATGGCTTCGACCTGACGTAGAAGCTCTGGATCGCTGGAAGTGCGCAGCAGTTCCAGGCTCGCTTCCACTTGGCGGGTGTTTGCCATACCGACCAGTGTGCTCGAGACGTAGGGGTGGTCAAGGCTGAAGCGCATAGCTACGTCAGCTATATCCGCTCCACGGCTGCGGCAAAATTCGGCCGCCTTTTTTCCTGCGTCGCGCACCGCCTGGGGTGCCGGATGCCACTCCGCCGGGCCATTTTCGGTCAGAATACCCATGTGCAAAGCAGCCGCATTGATGAGCCCGATACAACGCTCCCGGGCGAAGGCGGTCAGAACCTCATCCATATCCGTGTTCATGAGGTTGTAGTGGCAATAGGTAAGGATGCTGTCGACTGGTGCCACCTCGGCAATGCGCCTCAGGAGTTTCGGAGGATATCCCGTGATCCCGATGTACCGCGCCTTGCCTTGTTGCTGCAATTGCCGCAAGGCGGGAATGGTTTCGTCAATAATTTGTTGAGCGTCGCCAAACTCGAGATCATGCACCTGAAACAAATCGACGTAGTCGGTCTGCAACCGTCGCAGTGACTCATCCATGCTGGCGATCACACGCTTCGCGGAAAAGTCGAACTCGTCCATTCCGTAGCGTCCGCACTTGGTGGCCACTATGACGCGTTCGCGCCTGCCCAGCAGTGCCGCGCCGAGTCTCGTTTCTGCCAGCGTAATCCCGTAGTACGGTGAAGTATCAAAGAAGTTGATGCCGCTGTCCACCGCCAGGTGTACAGCCCTCATTCCTTCGCCGGGGTCGAAGTTGCCGAACACGCCCCCCAACGCGGCGCCTCCAAAGCCAACCAATGAGAGGTTGAGGTCCGTCTTCCCAAGTTTTCTGTAGTCCATCGTATGGGCTCTGGTATGCAACTTGACTGCGATTCCGCGCTACTGGTTGACTCCACTCGCCAGAAAACCACCGTCCACCACCAGGATCTCGCCGGATACGAACGACGCGGCATCCGAAGCCAGGTACACGGCCGCGCCTACCAGTTCTTCCGTCTTGCCGAAGCGGCCAATGGGGGTACGCAGCTTGAATTCCCGTCCACGCTCCGTACTGTCCAACAGATTTGCGTTTAGATCGGTGCGGAACACGCCGGGTGCAATGGCGTTCACCAGCACTCCACGGCGGGACCATTCCACGGCCAGCGCTTTGGTAAGCGCTCCAACCGCGGCCTTGCTGGCGCAGTAGGCGGCCACTTCGAAGAGCCCCACGTAGGTGGAGAGCGATCCAATATTGATGATGCGCCCGTAGCCGCGGGAGAGCATAGCTTTCCCAAAGACCTGGCAACCTCGCAGCGTGCCGGTGAGATTGGTGTCAATGATCCGTTCCCAATCCTCTTCGGGAAAGTCGAGCGTGGGCGCCCGCTTGGTGATGCCGGCGCAATTGATCAGAATGTCCACTTGGCCAAACTTATTCAGGACGTCGTCGCGCAAAGCTTCGAGCGTAGCTCGATCGTGCACGTCTGAGGTTCGACGCAAGGTCTTTCGTCCCTTGGCCTCGATCTCAGCAGCCACTTGCTCTACCTGTTCCGCTCGCCTGGAAGAGGCGACCACATGCGCGCCGGCATCCGCCAGCCCCAGAGAAAGAGCATGTCCGATGCCCGTGGTGCCGCCGACAACAACAGCGGTCTTGCCCTGCAAATCAAAAAGGGAAGAACTCATGAAGGGACTGTTTTTCTCCGACGAGATAGGTTCTTGCTGGTTTGACCGTCGATACAGTAAGCGCTACATTGAGTCTATATCAGAGCGCCTTAACCTGGAGACCGCTGAGTAAGCGACATCCACGCCAGAGTGCCCGCGAGATGAAATGGCTGCCGAAAAAATACTCCGGATCGACCCCAAAGACAACGTCCTCGTAGCCCTAACGCAACTCCCCGCCGGGGAAGCCATCACCTTCGCTGGGGAGCAGTATGTCCCGTTATCCGAGATACCGGCCAAGCAAAAATTTGCCATGCGCGATCTTGCCCAAGGCGATGAGGTCATCATGTATGGCGGAATCGTCGGACTCGTACGCCAGGCGATCCCCCGTGGAGGACTGCTTAGCACGCGTAACGTGCAGCATGACGCTTCCGGCTTCGGACCCAAGGTGGGCGATTATGTCTGGTCTGCGCCCCGCGTGTCGCATTGGTCCGAGCGCACATTCGCCGGTTACCATCGTGCGGACGGCCAGGTTGGCACGCGCAATTACTGGCTGGTCATTCCCCTGGTGTTTTGCGAAAACCGCAATGTAGAAGCCCTGCGCGATGCCTTCGAGGAAGAGCTTGGTTACGGGCGGCCGAAACTTTATCGCCAGCAGGTACGGCAATTGATCGAGCAACATAACCAGGCGTTGCGAGCGACAGAGCGCGACGATCTTACTCTGGGTCGACAGGAGCAGATCTTTCCCAATGTCGACGGAGTAAGGTTCCTGGTGCATGAGGGCGGCTGTGGCGGAACCCGCCAGGATTCCAAAGCGCTCTGTGGCTTGCTCGCCGGGTACATCCATCATCCCAACGTTGCCGGCGCGACGGTGCTGAGTCTTGGTTGCCAGAACGCCCAGCCGTCCATTCTGATGGATGCGCTGCGCGAGCGGGACCCGGCCTTGCACAAGCCGGTTCTCATGTTTGAACAGCAGAAGTCCGGTCTTGAATCGGCCATGCTTTCCGATGCCATTCGTGCCACCTTCGAAGGCCTCATCGAAGCCAATCGTCTTACCCGAAAACCCGCTCCTCTCAGCAAGCTGACCGTAGGTTTAAAGTGCGGAGGTTCCGATGGATTTTCCGGCATTTCGGCCAATCCTGCGATCGGGCATGTCTCCGACCTGTTGGCTGCACTGGGAGGAAAATCGATCCTGTCGGAGTTTCCCGAACTCTGTGGGGTGGAGCAGAGTCTGATCAACCGTTGCGTGGATGCGAGCCGCGGTGACCGTTTCATTCAACTGATGCGCGACTATGCTGCGCGGGCCAAAGCGGTCCACTCCGGCTTCGAGATGAATCCTTCCCCTGGAAATATCAAGGACGGGCTGATCACCGACGCGATGAAGTCCGCCGGCGCAGCCAGGAAGGGCGGCACTTCTCCCGTCTGCGAAGTCCTGGACTATCCGGAATATGACAACACGCCGGGTCTGGCGCTGCTTTGCACTCCAGGCAATGACGTCGAGTGTGTAACCGCGCAAGTCGGCGCGGGCGCTAATATCGTTCTCTTTACCACCGGCCTGGGCACGCCCACCGGCAATCCCATCGCGCCGGTGATTAAGATCTCCACCAACTCGAGTCTCGCCGAACGCATGGCAGACATCATCGATATCGACACGGGAGCCGTGATTCGCGGCGAGACTACGATCGAGCGAGTCGGCGAATCGATTCTGGATCTGATCGTTGACGTTGCCAGTGGAAAGGTACGAACCAAGGCCGAGCAACTCGATCAGAATGATTTCATTCCCTGGAAGCGCGGCGTGTCTCTCTAGAGCAAAATCAGAGTTGGAAATCTCAGCTGACAGAGAGAAGGTATTTCGTGCTGAAAACAGGCATTCTCAATCCCGCCATAAACTCCCTTCTCAGTCGTATCCGGCACACCAATACCCTGGTCATCGCCGATCGGGGATTTCCATTCTGGCCACAAATCGAAACCGTCGACATTTCGTTAACCGACGATATCCCGCAGGTGCTCGATGTATTGAAGGCTATCAGGAAGAATTTTGTCCTGGGGCAAGCCTTCATGGCCGAAGAGTTTCTCACCGCAAACCAGCCTGAGACGCGGGATGCATTTGCGGCGGCGCTGCAAGGTGTGCCCACTCTCTACGAGCCGCATGTGGTCTTCAAGAAGCGCGTGCCGCATGCCATCGGGCTCATCCGCACAAGTGACACCGTAAGCTACGCAAACCTCATTCTCGAGTCGGGCTGACGGCTCTGTCCACCCCATCAACGGCTGCTAAGTTGAGCGCTACCCTCCCCTTTGTCATCCGGGCCGGGGGAGCGCAGCGCAAGGGGCCTGCTGTTTCTCATCCCGCTACGCAGGCTTGCGGCTTAACGCGCGTCGCAAAACAAGTTCGAGCGCCTGCTTCTGCTGTTCGTACTCCGAGTCCGTCAATTTGCCCTGGAGATGATCCGTCTCCAGCGTAAAGAGCTCTTCCTTGAGCGCACCCAGAAGTCCGCCCGGCGCCTGAACCCCGGCAGCCGGGGCGCCAGCAGCAACCTCAGTTGTCGTAGCGGCGGCATCCCCTGGACGGCGCAGCAGAAAACCCGCGCCCACTGCAAACACCAAAGTGATCGCCCCCAGGATCCACCACTTGTACTTGTCGAGGGGATCAGGCGTATCGATGGGCGCACCCAGACCACCGCCGGGACGAGTGTCGTTGGCAGCTGCATTACTTCCAGTATCAGCAGCCCCTGCGGCGTCATTGGGCTGGTTCTCCGCCTGCGTATCGCGTGGCATGGCGCCGGAGCCGGACACCGTGAAGGCGAATGGCCGTGAGGGGGAACCGCCGCGGGCCAGCATGGTGAGTGCACCAGGAGTCTCATTCAGCGACTCGAAGGATACGCCCGTCCCAGGTTTGAAGCTCATGCTCTTGGGCATCATCACCACGAAGCTATCCGTAGGCGTGGCGAAACGCTGGTCGAAGGCGAGGCTGCCCGAGTAGGGCAGGTGATAGCTCAATTGAAACTGAGTCACGCCCGGGCGCAGGGGAAAGGGAAAAGCATAGTGGCCTTTGTCGCCCAGAGGAACGGGCGAGGACTGCACGGGCATTCCGCCAGGGGCCATGGCGGCCGAGCCTTCGATCTGCGCATCGGGCGGCAGATAAAAATCGTAGGAGCGATTGCTGAACTGCGTGCGCGGGGGATTGGAGTCGTTCTTGATAAAAAAGCTCTGGGTCACGCGCAAGCCCCTGCGCGTCGGTCTCGACGCGCATTACGTTGGCTACAGTACTCACGCCGGCCACCACGGCCGCGACATCGTAGACCTGCACATTCACATTGGGCGTATTGGGCGGGGCGGGCTGAAAATATGCCGCGCCCTCATGATCGACGCGGATGAGATGCATCCCCGGATCCGGCGCATCGATCGAATAATGGCCTTGGGCATCGGTCTTGGTATGCGCGATCTCCTGCATGCGCTGATCGAGTGCGATCAGCACGACCGCATCTCCCGCTGCCGGCGTGTGCGTCGTACCGTTGGTGACGGTACCCGTAATGGTGGCCGCGGAAGCGGAAACTCCGGCGGCGAATACAAGCATTGCGCAGAGCGCAAGAGTTCTGCGCGGCATAGGGTTCGGTCTCATACTCATCTTTCTGTAGCAGCGCAGAGAATCACTTCAGGAATGTAGCGCGACGTGCAGCTCCAACTGGTCGATTTCCGCAAGCACCGCGGCGGTTTCGTTCTCCAAAGCAGCGCGCTGCGCCGCGTAATCTTCAGCCGTATATTTTCCCGCGCTGTACTCGAAGTTCAGGTCGCGAAGGTTCTCGTATAGTACGTCCTTCTGTTCGCGCAGAAAGTCGAGACGCGTTTTTGGAATCTGCCGCGCGGTATGCCGCTGGGGATAAAAGACGAAGGCAAAGATCGCGAGCAGGAGCACGCCACAGGCAATGGTGCTCATATCTGTGTCTCCCTACGTATCCGGTCACGGGTAGCGGCAAAACCGGGCGTATTCGGCTCCGGAGGAGTGGGCACGGTGTGCAGCTTCCAGTTGCGCACGATCAGCAAAACGGCGGCGATGCCAAGAAAGAGCACCAGCGGCGGCATGATCCAGGCGAGATGGTTAAACCGTGTGAACCTGGGGGCGGCGATGATCACCGGCCCGTATTCAGCCTGGAACTGATGCAAGATGGCGTCATCGCTATCACCCCTGGCAATCGCCGCCGACAGTTCTGCGAGCATTCCCGGCGAAGACGGACAGCCTACGTGGTTACATTCGCCCAGCAGCTGATTGCAGCCGCAGCCACACATCAATTCATGGCTATCTTTGTAGTACCGGGCAGAGGAATCGGTCGCGCCGGCCGTGACCGCAATCAGGATGCAGAGCAAGGCGAGCTGCGAAGCCCAGGCGAGAACACTACGGGATTTCAATCGTGACCTCTGCCGGCGACCGCGACTTCAGGCTCATCCACCAGTCGCGGGGTGGGCGGCTTCACTCGCTCGCCAACGCCACCGCGAGTGCGGCCTGCAGCCAGCGCCGCGCTAAGGTTGGGCGCAAGCGCCACCAGCGTGCCAATCGCTACCACTACAACCCCGATCCAGATCCAGGCCATGAGCGGGTTAAGAAACACCTTGATGATCGGCAAGCCGCTGTCGGGGTTCTTCCCGGCATAGATGACGTAAAGATCCCAGGCCAGCGTGGAGTGGTTGGCGACCCTGGTTTCAGGTTGCTGCGAAGCAGCGTAGAAACGCTTCTCCGGCGCCAGTTGGGTGATCTTCTTGTCGCCGCGATAGACGTCCAGCAGGGCGAACTCGGTGTCGTAGTTCAGGTTCGAATCCTGGGTAAAACTCTCGCACACGATGCGATAGGGCCCAATGGTCATGCTTTGGCCATTGTTCATTTCCTGCTCGTGGCTTTGTTTGAAGGCGCCTCCGGCAATGCCAATAAAGATGACGACCACGCCAAAGTGCACGAGGTACCCGCCATAGCGGCGAGTATTGCGGCGCGTCAGTTGGAGCATGGAGGCGAATATGTTTTGCCCCGTGTGCTTGCGGATGACGTTGGCGCCGCGCAAAAACTCTGAAGAAATCGCGGTGACAACGCCGGCGCCCAAGGAAAAGGCAACCAGCGAATAGAAGGTCGCCTGATCGTTCCAGGGACGCACTCCAGCGGCCATTAAGACAATCGCAGTGGTCGCAATCGCCGCCCCAGGCAGAATAAAGTTGCGCCGGATGCTCTTGAAGGATGCGCTGCGCCATGCCAGCAGTGGGCCTATTCCGGTAAGGAAGAGAAGGAAAAGCCCGATGGGGAGCGCCACGCGGTTAAAGAAGGGTGCGCCGACCGTGACCTTATTGCCCTGCACGTACTCCGAGATGATGGGGAACAACGTGCCCCACAGGATCGTGAAGCAGGCTGCGAGCAGAACCAGGTTATTGAAGAGGAAGCTCGACTCCCGCGAAACCAGCGATTCCAGCTTGTGTTCTGACTTGAGGTGATCTCGCTGCCGCAAGAAAGTGAAGAGGCAGACGGAGAGCACAATGACGAGAAAGGCCGTGAACCAGCTTCCGATGGATGACTGGGCAAAGGCGTGAACAGAGCTGACCAGCCCGGAGCGCGTCAGATCGGTCCCCAGGATGCACAGCATGAAAGTGCTGAAAATCAGCCAGACATTCCAGTTCTTCATCATGCCGCGCTTTTCCTGCATCATGACCGAGTGCAGGAAGGCGGTCCCGGTGAGCCAGGGCATCAGCGATGCATTCTCCACCGGGTCCCAGCCCCAGTAGCCGCCCCACCCCAGCACGGAGTAGGCCCAGTGCGCGCCCAGGAAGATGCCGCAGGTGAGAAAAAGCCAGGTCACCATGGTCCAGCGGCGCGTGATGTGAATCCACTTCTCTCCCGGGTAGCGCATCATGAGTGCGCCGAGGGCAAATGCGAACGGCACGCTGAAGCCCACGTAACCCAGGTAAAGCATCGGCGGATGAATCACCATCTCCGGATACTGCAGCAGAGGATTCAGTCCGAAGCCGTCGGCCGGCGCCTGGCCCTGCACCAGGGCAAACGGAGGCGCGGCAAAATTCAGCAACAGCAGGAAGAAGATCTGGATGCCGGCCAGGATGGTGGAGGCGTAAGCGGTAAGGGTGACGTCGACCTTATGCCGGAGCCGGAGCACGAAGCCGTAGGCGGTCAGCAACCAGGCCCAAAGCAGCAGCGATCCCTCCTGGCCCGACCATAGCGCGGCAAACTTGTAGGGGCCGGGCAGAGCGCGATTCGAATGATGGAGGATGTAGGAGACAGAGAAGTCGTTGGCAAAGGCGGTGTAGACCAGGGCGAAGGCCGCGCAGGTGACGGCAAAAAAGCTGCCGATGCCGGCCCGCCGGGCGGTTTCCGCCAGCCTGTCAGGGGCCATCCGGCCGCGGGATCCAGTTGCCAGTTGCCGCAGCGCGACTCCGCCGGCTAATAGTGTGTAGCCGCTCAGAACAAGAGCGAGCAGGAGAGAAAAACTTCCAAATTCCGGCATGAGAAGGTCACAAGCCCTTCCAGATTGTCGCAGAGGCAGACAGGGAACGGCAATGCCGGCAAGGGAATCGCCCGAAACTAAACCCGCCGAACCTTTTCAATTTGTTGGCCACGACCAGGGATGAGCGTAACCGCTAAGGGGTTATGCGGAGCGGCGCATGCATTCTCCGAGCAGCTCCTGAACCAGCCGAATAAGGCTTTCGGGATCGCACGGCTTGAGCCGGAAGACCACGTTCAGCCCTCCGTATGCCGATTCGGCATCGGGCAGGCCGCTAAGCACGACGACGGGCAGGGTGAAACCGCGCCGGCGAACCTCAGCCACAAACTCCGGCCCACTCATGACCGGCATCAGATGGTCGGTAACGATTAAGCCGATGGAGTTTTCCGGATCGTTGAGTAGTTCCAGCGCCCGCTCCCCTTCGAGAGCGATGCAGACCTCTCGGCCAGACACCTCCAGGATAGCCCTGCGGGTGGCCGATTGTATGTGGTTGTCATCCACCAGCAGTATGCGCGAAGTCATTCCCAAGGAGCCCAATGAACCTCTCGATCATGGATGAATGCCTGATGAAAACGGTTGCCCGGATTGCACTTTTTTCGGGCAGATCCCTTTTAAACCGGACCAAAGTGAAAGTGAAGCTCCTGTACGCTGGCGATCGGGGTACCGTCCTTGGTCGCCGGGCGAAAGGTCCAGGTCTTGAGGGTACCGATCACACTGGATTCAATGCCGTAACCAAGGGTACGCAGAACCGCAAGATTGGCAACTTTGCCGCTGGGATCAATGGTCACATCGATCACCACGTCGCCCTGTACCCCATGGGGGAGTACTGAGAGATCGGGCACCGGGCTGGGGGAATAGGTGGTGAGAGCTATCTGGATCGAGCCATCACCCCAGGAGTCGGAGCCGGTTGTCGAGTCCGGTGTAGCGGAGGTGGGCGCTATCGTAGTTGGGGAGGGTGCCGCCTCGGTGACGGTAAGGTGCGGGACCGGTGGCGGATGAACCGTGGCGGGTTGCGGTGTAGAGGCCGGAAGTGCTGGCGTGGGCCTGAGTTCCGGCGCGCCTTGTGGCTGCGGTTTGATCCGCGGATGCGGATGAACCGCGGGGGCGGGCGCCCGGCCGGGCAAGTACGCGATCTCCACATGCGTTCCCAATGCGGTTCCGGGCAGAGTGAAAACGTGCACCGGATGGAGCCGCATGGAGAAGACAAACAGGCCTATGGCGACAGCGTGCGCAGCCACCGACAACCATGTTGATCTTAGGAGACTGCGCCGGTTTGGAAGCGGAGAAAACATTGCGCCAATGCCCTCTATTTTAATTGTGACAGCCAACCATGGGGAGACTATGAATCTGAATAACTAACCGTCGTGCCTTCCGCCCCTGAACCCAACAGGTCTGCGACGGTCCAGAAGTTAGCGCTGAAGGGACGGCTGAGGAGCTGTCCTAATCAGTGGATAAATGGGGTTGGGTTTGAGGATCGCCTCAGCATTCGCGTACGGTCCAGGTTCACCCAGGACTCGCGTCCTGGGGCATTCGCAGCCGTCCCCTTCGACACGCTCAGGGCGGGCTCTGCGGGACTGGTCTCGGCGTCAAATCCTACCCAGGACTTACGTCCTGGGCTACTCTCAGCCGTCCCCTTCGACAAGCTCAGGGCGGGCTCTTCGGGATTGGTTTCGCTCGGATCGTAGACCCGCTATGTCCTGCGCTGATTGGCGATCATCCAAGGGCAATCCGATTCTCTTTGAGAGCCATGCGCCTCCATACCATCAGCTGATTACTTGCACACCAACCCCGATCTGCCGCTAATTTGGGCGGCTCTGACAGTCAGCCGTCCCCTTCGACAAGCTCCCACGGCACGCCGGGGCAGGCAGGGCAGGCTCTGCGGGACTGGCCTGATACGCCTTTCTTGGTTGATTTGTTTTCAGTGAGTGCTGTCCAAATTAGCTTTCCAGCATTGCCTCCTTGGTCAGACGATGTGCGCGATGGCGGATTAGCTGGCAGCTATTTATAAAATTCGATATTTTTGGGTCCTTTTTGCGATTTTGCAGTTTAGCGGCGGTGCTTGAAAGGGTTCACTTTGATAGAGAAAGGAACTCTGGTGTCTGGAACAAAAGTGTACTGGGGGACATAAGGCGGCACGTCATCCGCGAGGGGAACGCGATGGGCGAAGGTGGGCTGACTAGGGACGGGGGCCGGAGGCGCCTCTGCCACCGGGCCGGGAGCGGGTTCGGGCTTCCACGGCACGCCGGGACAGGCGGGGACGCTCGGTCCAGCTTCTTCCTGGGTGGGGGCAGGGGTTGGCTGCGGGTCGTTCGTTGTCGCGTGGGTTGCGGCCTTCTGCTGGCGAAGCTCCACGGCACGCCGGGACAGGCACTCGGCTTGATAGATGTGCGCGTTGACAGGCTCAGGGGCGGGTTTCTTCTCCGCGGAGAGGGCGCGACGGTCGGGGATGAAGCTTTCCATGGCAATGATCAAGGAGATGGCTTTGACCTGTCCGGTAATGCTGTTTCGGGTCATTTCGGGGCTGAGGTTGGCGAGTTCCCAGAGGCGGTTTAGTACTTGTTCGCGGTCCAGGTTCAGGCGGTGCAGTCCGTCGGCCTCTTGCTGGACGAGTTGTTGCTCGACGGCGGCACGGTGCTCGAGCATATAGGCGCGGACATGGGGTTTGGCTTTGGTGTAGGCGGCGGAGTCGGGGTTGAGTCCGACGGCTTCGGCGGCTTGACGGTCGGTCATGGCGCCAGAGAGGACCAGGCGGGCAAAGGCTATTTCCTGATCGGTGATGGGGTCGCTGACTTTATTTTTGGGCATAGGTCGCTCCGGGAGTTGAGAGAAGTTAGGGACAGGGGTTTTCACTGCGCTAGAAAGCACAGTGGCATGCATAAAAAATCCCGCCGCGGCGGGATGCTTGGATTGCTTAATTTGAGACAGAGATCAGGTGTGACACCGGACAGCGGTAAAACTGTCCTTCGCTCGCCTTAGGCCGAAACTACCGGCAACTGCCGACCAGCGGGAGGGTGACGAGAGGCCGCCCGTTGTGCCGAAATCATCTGCCAACAGCATATAGCGCACTGCGGAATCGGACCAGGGCGCCGAGACTCTTTTCTTGAATCGACAGTTATCATTTCGGAGGTTACTTTCGTTTCAGTGGAGACCTAGCGATGCCGGACCTGCTTTATCGTCAGGCGGCTTCGACGGGGCCTGCCTCATCATTCGTGGGGAGGCAGCGGGTCTGGCATGCTCACGATGCCCACTTGGCCCTGGGCGTCGCGCTCCAGGACCGGAGCGTAGACGCCAAGGAGCCGCCGCGTCCACCAGTCGCCGGTCGAGCGCTTTTGCGGGATCGAAGTAAACCAGTATTGCCATAGGACAGCACGCACCAGGCGGGGAGGCTCACTGGCGAAGGGATTGCCGGCAAAGAGCGCCAGTACGTCCGGGTCGTTGGTCAGCAGGCGCTCTTCGGTTCGCGGAACCAGGGGGTTTTGCTGCCACGAACCGAGCGAGGCAAACCACAGATTCCACTCAAAGCGCGGCTGATAGGGTGCGTAGATGCCGGGCGCTCGGTCCAGCGCCTGGGGCTTGAAGCGGAAGGGATAGGCGACCCAGGCCTGCCCGTCGTTAGAGCCCTGAAACTCGATCTCATAGCGGCCCCGCGTCATCACGGCGAAGAGACCATATTGGTTGGCGATGCGGAAAGGCTCCAGCATCGTCACCGGCTGCATGGGCAGGGGCAATCGCCCGAAAACCATAGAGATGAGTTCCACCGTCGTTACGTAGCCAACCAGGGAGAGCAGCACAGCACTGAGCGGCGAGACCGAAATCTCCCAGCAGCCGGCCGGTCGCTTGTTTCCCCTCCGTGCCCGCTTCCAGATCGCCCTGTGGTTCAGTTTTTACCCAACCGTGAAAGAAGCGGTCATCCAACAACAGGAAACCGAGGGTCAGAACGAGGTAATTAAGGAAGGTGTAATTAGCGGTGAAAATCACCCCGATTTCCCACGGGGTGACGATCAGAAAGCAGACAATGCGCCAGCGGCGGGGAAGAAAGAGCATCCAGACGATAGCCAGCTCCATCGCCAGCGTGGAGAACGCGGTAGCCACATGGAACCAGTGCGGCAGGTGCTGGATGTACCAGCCGATCCAGGTCGGCAGGGGACCGTTCTGGTAGTACTCGTCCATCGCAGTCAGATGGCGCCATTCCGGGTCACCGCTAAGCAGCTTCACCAGGCCTGATTCGAAGTAAATGCGGAACCACTCCCACTGCAGCAGAAACAGGCTGGCCCGTGAAGGCGGATGCTTAGAACCCAACCCCGGCCGCCAGCCGGGCGGGGCAAAGAAAAGCGCCAGGAACCCTGCTTCCAAAAGCATGCCGTCGGATTGGTAGCCGGAGAAATCCTGGGCCGCCGCCACGAAGGAAAGAAAACAGGCAAAGCAGATCAGCAGCATGGCTCGAGGCCAAACGTTGACGGTCAGCAACAGCGAGGCGGCCAAGCCCACCCAACACATCGCCATGAGAGCATGCGAGCCGCTCCCAGCCCACAGGAGAGTGGGTGCGAACCACAAGCGCGTCCAGGGTCCAAACGACTGCGCAACGGCTGCCAGGTATCTGCCCGCGGGGAGAATGCCGGCCGGCCCCATCAGGCCGCGGATTTGAAAGAGGAGAGAAACAAATGCGGAGCAGTAAATCAGGCCCAGAGCGCGCAGCACAATCCATCGCGGGATCAACCGGTCCGCTGCGCCCTGCCGCCCACTGAACAGCCAGAGGAATGTGTCCTTCACGGCGATGCTGGCATTTTATGCGCAGAAATAAGAAGGCGCATCCCAGACGGATGCGCCTTCGTTTTAGGTGCACTTTCCAGCACCTTTCCCCAATGGGGAGAACGTCGATTTCGTTAGCTGTCTAGGTTAGCTGCCCTGGTGTACCACCACAACCTTCTTGCGCTTGGCTTTGGGCTTGGGTGGCGGGGGTGGCGCCGCGGCGGCAGGTGTGGTGCTTGCCACGAGCCACGTTTGCGCAGCTTGTACGACGGGGTCGCTGCCCTCCGGCGGCATGACCGTGGTGGAAGGAAAGACCTGGTCGGGCGTGAAGCCATCGGGGAACTGCTTGCCGGTGCGGTCGGCGTCGATGGCGGTGGTGAGGTAGAGTTCGGCGCCGTCATCCAGCTTGAATGGCTGAACGGCGGTGGATTTTCCAGCCGTGCGAGTCCCGAAAAAGCGGGTGTCCGGCCGCCCGTGGAAAGCGATAGTGATAGCTTCCGCCGAGCTTGCCGTGCTGCTGTCGACCAGAACGGCGACGGGAGCGGAGGGAGTCATGAGGACAGGCGCGTCTTCCAGGGTCAGCGAAACCGTCTCCAGGCCCGCTGGATTCCGGGTTCCCGTCTTACCATCCTGGTAGAACCAGGGAATGCTTCCGTCGGCGGCGACGAATGAGCCTACGACGCCGTCGCCCAGGATCGGCCCGATGCCGGTCAACATGGGCCACATGTTTCCGCCGGTGTTGCCCCGCAAGTCAACGATCCAGCCCTTGGGGTTTTGCGACGAAAGGTCGGTGAGAATGCGGCGCACGTCAGCGGCATAAAGGAGCAGGCCGTCGTTATCCTTGGCCGAGCAACGGGGAAGCACGACGTAGCCGAAATTCTTGCCCTGCGAGGTCACGATATGACCTTCAGGCAGACGGCGGCTGGCGAAGGCGGTAGGGACGGCTGTTTCTGTCCGAGCGCTTGCCGGAGCGGTGTTCGCGGCCTCTTTCTCCGCCTGTTGCAGCAGGGAGATTTGATCGGGGTACAGGCCAGGAGGCAGGCGAAGATGGCTTCCAGGATCGCCCAGCTGTACCAGGGACCAGTAGATCGCCGGATAGGTATCGATGGGATTGAAGGCGCCGCCCGCGCGTTTGAAGGCCTCTGCCCGGAGCGCTTCCCAGTCAACGCCCTGGCCATGCAAGGCGTGTTGCCGCATGACATCGATGGCGTTGTCCAGGAAAGCCGCCGCGTCCGGCGTAATCGCAGTGGGACTGTTCTGCGGGCGGGGGGCAGGCTTCTTGCCAGCCAGGCCAATGGCCGGGCTGAGGAGGAGCAACGAGCATGCGAGAATGCGAATTTGGTACTTCATGGCAGAGCAAGGCTAGCATGGCATGCGACCACATTTGATCGCACAAAGGTTGCAGATTGAGCGCCTTGCGGGCCGTGTGGCGGCTTACAAAAGTTGTAGAAAGACACAGAGTCAGTTGCACAAGCGGGCAGCCACAGAGACAGCTACAGATACATATACAGAATGGAATCAGCGGCTCACGGGCAGAGCGAAGTCCACCCCGGCTTTGCGGTTGGCTTCCACCGTGGCTGGAACGTCGAGCAGGGAGAGTGGTATTTCCTGGCGTGAATCGCCATCGAGAGCGTATAGGGTGCTGGCGGTCAGGGCGTAGTTATGTACCTGCACCGGCGTGCGGCCATCCTTGAAGATCAGGGTGGTGGTGGGCTGAATATGCACGGGGGCAGCCTCGATTTGCTCCTGGTAGGTGGGCCGGAAGGGTGATGGAGTATTCGCGGCTACTTCCGGGGGCTCCGGGCCATAATCGCCCGTGGGCTGGTTACTATAGTCAGCTTGCTGCGGGGCTACTTGGGCGCCGCCACCCTCGTCCTGGTCATCCCCGTAGGGAAGGGCGTACGGAAGGCCGTAGCCGAAGGGGGCCAGCCATGGGTAGCCCACATAGGAATAGGGTCCCCTGTATCCCACGCCATGCCGGCCGTTATCTGGGTGTCGACCCTGGTCCCAGGACGGCCAATGCCCCGATTGCCTGGTTGGAAAGGATGGGTGGCGTGCCCCCTGAAATAGCGGTCCCGCAGGTGGAGCAAAGCTGCGGGAAGATCCTGAGAAGGATGGGGAGGAGTGAACCGCGCCCCCCATATGGGCCGATGACATCGGGGCGGCGAATCCGCCATGCTGGGCGAGCAAGCCTGCTGGAAGGATCAGGCTCGTGGTCAGGAGACCGAGCGCGACTTGAAGAAAGCAGGAAGTCCGACGCCGCATACCGTAATTCTAGACCTACGCAGGGTTCTGTCCTGGCCGTTTTAATCGCAGAGTTGTCCAAATTGGCGAATAAATTGGTTTGGCGTGCAGGTGACCCGTTCATTGTATGGAACCGCATTGGTCTCAAAGCGAATCTGGTTGGCTTTGGATGATTGCCAACAGCATTCGCGTGTTGTCCAGGGTTCACCCAGGACTGACGTCCTGGGGCATTCTCAGCCGTCCCCTTCGACAAGCTCAGGGCAGGCTCTACGGGACTGGTCTCGGTGGGGATGTGCACCCCAGGACTGACGTCCTGGGCTATTCTCAGCCAGAGCTGTCCAAATTAGCGCGCAAATGGCCTTCTAGACGGCGCAACTTGCTGAATGCGTGGAAGAGAACGTGGACAAGCGAAATCGGGTTGGTGCTGTGGCAGTGCTTCCGTCCATCCATCTCCACCTTGGCATTGGTGGAGATGGATGGACGGAGCTGTAGGGAGTTGTTAGAGGGAAGGGCGCACAGCAGGTCCCTCGGCTACGCTCGGGATGACAAATTAGAGGGCGGTGGCGCACCTTGGCATGGTTGGAGGTGGATGGACAGAGTCGAAAAAGAGCTAATTGGGACAAGACTGATTCTCAGCCGTCCCCTTCGACAAGCTCCCACGGCACGCCGGGGCAGGCAGGGCAGGCTCTTCGGGACTGGTTCCGATGCACGCTGATAGCTGACTTGATTTCAGGGAGTGCTCTTCAAATCAGCGATCGAAAAAAGCCAATTTGGACAATACTGTTTTAATCCAACACCGAGAACGGACCCAGCTCGGCCGCCTGGGAATGGGCTGGAGCCGCCGTTGCCCACACCGGCATGGCAAGCTCCGGCATTGGTTTCGAGATAAAGAATTTGCGTGTGTGCCGCGAAAGCCAGCGTGCTCCGGAGTTTGCTTTCTTGCGCCGCGCGCTGTCGGTGCTGATGCCGGTGCCGGCATACATCTTGCGGTAAAGCTTGGAGAGGAAAACAAAGGCCACCCGGGCGCGCAGTGTCGGCGTGCAGTCAGAGCGTTTCCAGATATTGGAAAAGCTGTAGAAGCGATCCCATACTCCCTGGGTCCGGTCGCTGATCTCCTGCGAGCTCATGAGCGCGTGGGGCATGAACATCTTGGGCCGGATCGCGGCCGGAATCAGCCAAAACCGGGTGACCGGGATGCCTTCGACATACACCGGCGCCTTCTCCTGCTCCTTCTCCCAGCGCAGAAAGTCGACCGTACCCGGGAAGGGGGTCAACATGACGAACTGGGCGAAGGCAAGTCCCGCCCTGCCGGCAAGATCGGCGGTGGCTTTGAAGGTATCCGGCTTATCCGACGGCAGGCCGAAGATGAACGAGCCCAGCATGTGCAGCCCATGCTCGCGGAAAGTCTGCAGTTGCTTTACCAGGCCCTCCCCCGAGAAGTTGAACTCCTTGAAGACCGACTTCAAACCTTCGGGGGTCACGGCCTCGACGCCAACCAGCGCTCCCTTGATATTCGCCTTGCGCATGGCATCGAGATATTCCGGGTCCTCCGCCGATTCCATCGTGATCTGGGTGAAAAAGACCATGTTCTTCGGCAGCTTCGCCATCTCGGCCATGAGCGCGAATTTGTCGCTGCGGATCTGCTCCAACTCGGCCAACTTGGCGTAGTTTTTTTGCTCTCTGGCCAGCCGCAGATCGGTCAAAGTGACGGGATAGAAGTTGTCGTCCGCCAGGGCGATATAGCGGAAACCCTTGCGCCGCAACTGGACAATCTCTTCAATGACGTTCTCAAAACTCCGCTGCCTTGGTTTTTGCCCGTCGGTGCGCCAGACAGAGCAAAAGGAGCAGTGCTTAGGGCAGCCACGAACGGTCTGCACCGAGGCCCACATATATTTGTCCGGTGGCAGCAAGTCCCATCGGGCGGCAACAAACTGGTCCGCGTCGATCCTGCCCCCCTCGTAGATCTGTTTTGGCGTTCCTAGGACGCACGCGTCCAGCACCTTGGACCAGATGACGTCGCCATCGCCCTTAACCACGCAGTGCGCGTGGCCATGCTCCAGCGCTTCCTCGGGGTAAAGCGTGGCGTGGATGCCGCCATAGATCACCCAGGCGCCGCGCTCACGCGCCAGACGGCCCACTTCATATCCACGCAAGGCGTTTCCGGTATGAATTCCGATGCCGACAAAATCTCCCGCTTGAATGCCTGAGGGAACCAGCGCTTCGAGCGTCTCGTCCACAATGACCGGGTCGCCAAACGAGCCGGGAGTCGCTGCCGCCAGCACATACAGCCAGCGGGGGGTGATCACCGCCGTGCCAAAAGAGTGGTCGCTGGGATTAATCAGAAAAACAGCCATACGTAGACGTCCTTTCCAAGACGGAAGAACTCTGCAACTAACCCTCGCATGCCCCTCGGATCAAGGACATCTCATACAAAACGCGAAAGTTACGATGACAAGGGGTCGCTAGAGCTTCTAGAAAGGAGCAGAAGAGATCACGTTTGGCAACGTGCTAAGACTATTCCTAATTGCAGGCTTTGTGTGTGAAATATGGCGCAATATGGCGTATGCAGTCCCCGATTGATACTGTACTTCGGCGCCCCTCACCCAGAGTATCTCTAATCACCGCCGTGGATTACCGGTCGTCGGAGCGGCAGGAGCAGGAGCCGGCATGTGGGGAATAATTCGGCTATGAATTCGGCCGTGAAAAACCGCCACCAGGACGGCAAGAACACCGGCGACGAGCAACAGAACAATATTGCGGAGTCGCCGGTTATCCTTGCGCGCGTGCTCTATGCGCACTGCAAGTTCCTGGAGATTTTGCCGCTGGTTGCTGTGCCGCGCCTTGAGTTGTTCAATCAATGCGGATTTGGGGGCCGCCGCCATCAGCGGCCGCGAACCTTCGGATCCCGGATCGTCCTGCAGTATGGCCACGGTGACGTCATCACCGCTGCCCTGTTGTGTAGCCTCGGTCAAAATGGCCGGCAGTTCTTCAGCCAGCGAGGCGATACCTTGCTGACGGATAATCTCCAGATAGTCCTGACCGATCTTGAGAAAGTCGTCGTCGGAGCGGAACGAGTTGGCGTAACCATCCGTTGAGAGCAAAACCAGAGACGGCAGCGCTGGTTCCGTCACCCATGAGGAGCGAAAGTCCTTCCAGGCCTCCGGTTGGCATAAGGAGGTTGTCTGATTGGCAACCAACCGGTCATCCGGTGGCAGCGGCCGGGTAGTTGTTCCGGTCGCGCTGACGCTCAGGATTTCGCCATCGCCAAGTTGAAGATAGAGCAGTACCTTGTCTGTGGCCCCGGCTGCCAGCAGCGTGGCGCCGTAGGCAAGCTCCGGGCAACTTCTCAGAGCCGCTCGGCCTTCCTTTCCGTCTTGTTTTTCCAGGGTCGCCAGCTCCGCTTCGGTAAACGGGTTATGTTCCAAGTCAGCATGGACAGCGGCCAGCCATCCGCTCACAATTTTGCGCTCCAACTCATGTACCTGCTCGGGAACGAAGGGCACGTGACCGTTACTGGCAACGGACTCGCGCAAAAAACCTTGCAGCGTGGCGGCTACCGTGCTCACGGCCAGCGAAGAACCTATCTGGCTGCGGAAGTGGCGAGGGCTGCCGTGCCCGTCGGAGACGACTGCCACCGCGACTGTTCCTTGTGTGCCTGGCGCGACCGCGCACTGCGCTGCGTCCTGGTTCGGAAGTCCCGAGCGCTGATGGGAACTACCCCGTACGCAGGCATGTACTGCTTTCCAGCTCATCGTTTCACCTCAGCTACGACGACCCCTCTTTGTTTTCACGGCGGTCCTCCCTTGGCAAGATTCGCTACCAGATCGCGTCGTCGAGCGAAAATAACGCACCAGTTGCTCCGCGTCGTCCACGCGCAGCCCCTGAGGTACGTCTTCTCTAAAATACTTCGTGACTAATGTACCTAAGCGGTTGAAGGCTGCGGAAAACTGTATCAGTGAAGGGTACTGGTTTTACAGGCAGGCCGTAGATGTTGCCGTTTATTGCTAACTGCAGGTTCGGAATTGAATCCCGGAGGGACCGGCTGAAGACTGGGTTTGCCGGATCTCGCGGAATTGGCGGAGATGCCCAGGACTACATCCTGGGCTACTTTCAGCCGTCCCTTCGGGACTGAGTTTGTCGGTGGCGTTCTCACGCAGACACTTTAGCCCCTGAGTTTTTACTTTCATGCCTGGTGCAGAGTTTCCTAGTCGTCTTTGCCAACCTTACAAGGGGCTGCTGTGCGAACCGATTTCTCGGCGGCAACTGCGATCTCGACCGCTCGCAAGCCATCTTCTCCGGTGACCCGAGGGGCGCGGTCGCTCAGAATGGTGTCGACGAAGTCGATCACTTCAGCCACGTAGGCCTCGCGAAAACGCGACAGGAAATGATCTTCTAACTCGTAGCTGCCATCGTTCGGTTTGAAGAAGGTGGCAGAGTTTTGCCGTATGCTCCCGATCAGGATGGACCCTCTGGAACCGACGACCTCTGTGCGGATATCGTAACCGTACAAGCACTGCACATACGACTCGATATTTCCAATAGCCCCACGGGCGAAGCGAAGGTTCACCGAGCCGGCCACCACATCTCCGAATTCCGCAATCTCCGGCCGGATCGCGACCGTAGCAAAGGAGTGCACCTCGGCAACCTCGTCATGGGTGAGCCAGCGCGCCAGATCGAAGTCGTGAATCGTGCTGTTGTAAAAGAGCATCCCATTGATCCTCGACTGGTAGGCCCGCAGCGGAGGCATGTCCTTGTCGCGTCCAATGGATTTGAAGACCACGGTCTCGCCAATCTCTCCCGCTTCAATCCGCTTGCTGGCGGCAACGTAAGCTGGGTCATAGCGGCGCATGAAGCCCACTTGCAGCCGGACCCCGGCATCTGCCACCGCCCGCAACGCCTGCTCGGCGCTCTCACGGCTAAGGCCGAGCGGCTTCTCGCAAAGAATGTCCTTGCCTGCGCGTGCTGCGGCCTGAACCGCATCGGCATGAAACTTGTCCGGCACCGCGATCACAACCGCTTGAATATCTTTGCGTTCGAGCATCGCTTCCAGGCTGGTATAGGAGTGCTCAATCTCAAGCTCGGCGGCCACCTTGCCGGCGCGGGCGCCATCCACATCGGCCACGGCGACCAGTTGTGCCTGGGGAACCAGGCGACGCAGGTTCTCCGCGTGCCGTTTGCCCATGTCCCCAACGCCCAGCACCCCCATACCCAACTTACGCATCCCTTTGTGCCCCCACGCGAAAATTTGTACGGTCCTCGGGCTTGACGACAGGAATCGCCCCCTGCATCATAGGCAATATAAGCGCTTAGTCCAAGGCATTCAAGTGCTTGCAAGGGGTTTACCCATGACTGCATCGCCATCGCACTTCAAGTTTGCCTCGGCGCCTAATAGCTGGGGGGTTTTGGACTACGCAAGTCCGTCGTGGGAGCAGAGCTACCAGACCATGTTGGATGAGATGGTCTTCGCAGGCTACACCGGTACCGAGCTGGGACCTTACGGCTTCTTCCCTACCGACGCGAAGGTGCTTGAACCGGAACTTTCCCAGCGGAAGTTGAAGATGTTGGGTTCGTTTGTCCCGGTAGATCTGACCGACCCGGCTTCTACCACGATCGTGGTCGAGCAGATCCGCAAAGTAGGCGATCTGCTCGCAGCCCTCGGAGCACCCTTCCTGGTTCTTGCCGACCAGCAATCGCCGGAGCGGGACAGAATTGCGGGCCGCGTTCCTGCCGATGGCAGCAAGGGCCTGAACGCCCAGCAATGGAAGCAAGTCGCGAAAGTGGTCGCCGAGGCTGCCCAGGTGGCGGACGAGTTTGGCCTGGACCTGGTCTTCCATCCCCACACCTCAACCTACGTTGAAACGCCGCAGGAGACCGAGCAGTTCTTCGACGCCACCTCGGCCTCGAAGATTGGGCTCTGCCTGGACACTGGACATTGTGCCTTCGCGGGCGGAGATCCCGTGGCCGAAGCAGAAAAATATCGCAAGATTCTCAGGTTTATTCACATCAAGGACGTCGACGACAAGGTCATGGCGAAGGTTCGCCGCAGTGACATGAACTTTGAGCAGGCCATCGCCGCCAATGCGTTCACCATCATTGGCCAGGGATCGGTTGATTTCCCCGCGTTCTTTCGCGTGCTGGAGAAGAACGGCTATTCGGGATGGATGGTCGTCGAACAGGATGTTACGTTTGGCGCCACCGTCGTGCCTCCGGTGGAGAGCGTCGCGGCCAGTCTCAAATATCTGTTGCAAGCCTCCGCCGGGTAAAAGCCCTCTACTGCGAGAAATTCCGGGCATAGGTATCCCCCGGCATCCCATCACGGAGCGCTTTGGCGCGCATGTCAAACGACTGCTGACGATCCATGGCGCCGCCGACGATCACCAGGTAAGTGTCACCATTGCCCCGAGGGCTGAAGACCGAGGCACTCAGGTCGGGATATTTCCCACTGATCTCGCTCGCCTTCTCTGTAGCCAGTTTCTGGCTCCTGTAGGTATAGACGACGACACGCCAGATGGTGCGCTCCTTTGGCGCAGCGGCGGAGGCCGTGTGCTGGTCCACCGGTGCAGGCTTTGCCAGGGCGGGCTTCTTCGCCGTAGCGGGTTTCGCCAGGGGAGGAGCGGGCGTCGGGGCAGCTGCCGGCGGTGGCGTGGCCGGCTGCGTGGCGGTCTGGGCAGTGGTACCGTTCGTAGGAGCCTGTGCGGGCTTGGGCCAGAATAGCCAGGCGATGATCGCCAGTACCACCAGGGCCAATGCTCCGTAGAGCACGAAAGGCTTTCGCTGGGCAGCCACCGGCTCATCATCTTCGGTGGCTAAGGGGAGCGGTCTCCCGGCTCCAGGGGGCGGAGTAGCGGGACGGTATGACGGCGCCGCCGGATCCACCACCTTCACCACGATGGGCTCATGCTCAGGCGTGGCCGGAGGCGGAGGCGGAGCCGGGGGGCGAACCGGAGCGGGAGCCTGGGGGCGAACAGGAGGCGGGAGCCGAAGGGCGAACAGAAGCGGGAGCCGGAGGGCGAACCGGAGCCGCTGGAACGGCTTGGGAGACCGGCTGGCCGGGCTTCAGGGCGTTGGCGATTTGGGCTAACGTCCAGCGCCGGGCAAAGGAGTTGCGGATAATCTCCGCAAACGGCGCCGGGATGCGATTGATTTGCGCATCGGTGGCGGTAAGCGCTTTTCGCTGCGTGAAGGCGTGGAACAGGGTCGTGCCGATGCCCGCCACGTCCTCCGCCTGCCCCGCTGCGCGTGGTTTGCAGGCAATCGCTGCGCAGCTTGACCGTCTCCTCGGTCGCCAGCACGCTGGCAGCTTCCACGTGACCATGCGACATGCCCTTCTGATGAATTGCGGTAAGCGATCCCACCAGGGCTTCGGCCACTTCGCGGCCTTCGTCCGCGGTGAGGGTCTGAGTCTGGAGCACGTCGGAGAGACTCTGCTCAATGTGCTCCATGACGGCATAGACAATCAAGGTGTTGTCGACTCTGACTTGGCCGACTTTGGTAATGCTCACCAGGTTCGGATGCTTCAGGTTTTGCGCCGCTTTGAGGCGCGCGGTCACCTCGTCCGCATCCGTCAGCGCCTCGGTCAGGCTGATGGTGGCGGGGGTGCTTAGCTCCTCACCGGTGGCAGTCTCGAACCAGGCGCTACGCCCTTCAGATCGCACCAGGCGGCGCAAGGGATAAAGCCGATCGATTGTTTGTCCTTCCAATTCATTCCAGAACTGCATAGTGTCCTTGTTTCCCCGAAAAGTGAGGGTAATAAAGCAAAGCCCGCGGGTTGGCCCGGAGGATCTAAGAGCGCCAATCGCTTCCGGACCGACTGCAACTCACCATTCTGCTACTCACCAACCCTAATGCAATGGGTATTGTGAGGTCTGCAGGCAGAGCGGCTCTCGAGCATTTTCACTTCTACCCGGTACAGCCGGGTTAAGCGAGGTGCGGCTTTTTTCGAGGAAAAGCCGCGTCGGGAGCCGTTCCCCTGTATACATCAGAAGTGAAAAATGCTGTAGCCCTCGAATTGTGGATATATTGTCCTACTGCGCATGAATAATTGCAGCCCGAGTGCCCGGGATTCCTGCCTCGCTGCGCCCAACGAGCTTCAGCAGGAAAGCCGGGACCAACCCGGGCTGCTTGTTTCGCGCCACCGCCGATGGCCAAACGCACCACCGGTTCCCTCCGTGGCCAAACCCGGATTTCCCGAACGCAGGCCTAATATACGGCCAAGTGTGCGGCTTTCATTGAGGAAAGCCGCATGAAGTTCATCAACGCCGATAAACTTCACAGGAAATCCGGGAAATGGATCAGAAAGGCGACCGGGACCTTATCTAACCAGCTTACGCGATTCTCTCAATATTGGTCTTAGGGGTGTTGCTGGTGCGCGCCAGCATTGCCATGCCCTCGCGGGCCATTTCCCGAGCCATTTTACGCAATTCTTCAGGACGTTCATTATGGATCGCGGTGAGTTGCTCGAGGGCGGCAGCGGCGCGCAGCTTGGCCACTCCCTGGAAAGCAGCCTCGCCGGAATTTCCGCAGGTGTGGAGGATGCTGTCGCAGGTTATTTTGAAAACGTCTTCGCCCTGGATAACGAAGGCTACAAAATATTTTTCGGGCGCGGGGACTGGGTTGTGGGATGCCATTAGCACTTCCTTTGGGTTGATTCTCTGAATTCAAGTGCAGGACGGTCTCATTGAAGGGCCAGACAATACACTACATTTTGCATACTAGAAGCACGAGTAAGGATGCAAGCGTATTGAGCAGCCCGGAACCGCAGGGGTAACCGAGATAGGTATTCACACAACCCGGAGAGATGCGTATCGCTACAGGGTCGGTGACTATTTCTTGCGCATGATGGCGGAGAATAGCGGCGCGCCCCACGTTCCGATGGCCAGCAGGCTCCCGAAAAGTATCACGGCGTCGATACTCTCCCGTCCCTCGGGTGACCAATAGACATTGGCGAGGTTCAGCCACAGCGCGAACTCATCGAGCGTTAATGCGGCGCCGACGCCATAGAGGATAGCCATGAGCCGGCTGGCGAAGATTGAGCTGGGCGTGCCCTGCGAGCCGAGTTCATTCAGGTAGCCTAATCCCACGCCAAGCAGGATCAGAATGCCCCACACCAGGTGATGGATATGGCGGCCGCCCATAGTGACGTATTGGAACGGCCCAATGTGATGCTGGATGGAAGCAACCAGCAAGCGAACCGCCAGAAAAGTGATAAAGAAGCTGACCGATGCCAGGAACATTCTCCGGTGTGGCCGGTCCGGAAGGTTGGCGTGCAGGATCAGGCCCAGCTGAGTGAGATGGAGCAGCAACAGCATGGTCGCCGTTACTAGAACAATGAAGATCAGCAGTATCCACTCGCCTGACAAGTGCATGGCGTATTACAGCATAAACCGCACCGGCGGGGGGTAAGGAGGCAGGAGAACGCCGCCAAACAAAACCAGGTTTTTGCTGTTGTGGCTCTTCCCATCCCATCTCTACCGCTGCCAAGGTGCATGCACCTTGGCAGCGGTAGAGATGGATGGACAAGGCCACCAGAGCTGTCCAAATTAGCGAATAGATCGGGGTTGGTGTGCAGGCAATCCGTTGATTGTATGGAACCGGGTGAATCTCAAAGAGAATCGGGTTGGCTTTTGAGGATCGCCTGTCAACATTCACGTGCGATCCAGGTTCACCCAGGACTGCATCCTGGGATATTCTCAGCCGTCCCTGCGGGACTGGTCCGTGATGTCAAATTTTACCCAGGACTCACGTCCTGGGCTACTCTCAGCCGTCCCTACGGGACTGGTTCGATATACCCTGATAGCCGATTTGTTTTCAGCGAGTGCTGTGCAGATCGGCCGATCGAAAAGGCTAATTTGGACAAGTCTGACAGGGCCAACGCCCCGTCCTCTCGCATATCGAGTCCTGGGACATATAT
>CAWBQE010000016.1:0-1441367 GCA_963790705.1 uncultured Acidobacteriaceae bacterium | reverse complement strand
GCCTACAGCGTCATGGTGACCATGATCTCGGAATACCTGATGCAGACGGGAGGTCTGGGCAACATGTTCGCCCTCAGCAGTCAGGCCTTCGAGACGGAACGCGCCTGGGGAGCCAGCCTGGTGGCCATGACGCTCTCGGTTGCGCTTTACAACGCTGCCGGCGCGGTCGAGACGCGGGTGCGAGAGCGCTATCGATGAGCCAGCTCATCAACTTTTCTCTCCCGGCCCCGGATCCTTTCTTCCCATGTAGAGATCGTCCAGATACTTGCCCCACTTGGTTTGCGCCGGGTCGAGCCTGTTCTCGAGCTTTGCGCCTTGCGTCCACCAGTGGACGACATCGCGACCCATCGCCGCGCCCCGGCGGGTATGCATGTCCACCTGGAAGTCCTGTACTTCGACCCGGCGCTCTCCGCGGGCGACGACAAATTGAGCCCAGGTGGCGAGCTCCATCGTGGTGTTGTCCTTCTTCGCGGTCGCGAGCAGGCGCACGGCATGCACGGAGTACATCCAGCGGTCGCCACGATCGACCATGCGCAGACGCTGAGCGTTCAGAGCCTCGAGGATGGCAGGAGCCTCCATCAAGTCCAAAGCCAACATCTTCGGTGGCAATGATCTCCAGCCTACGCCATAGCACCTCCTCGGCTTCGGGGCCACTCGAGAAAAACTCATACGCGGCGAGCACCGCCTCCTCAACCCAACCACGGCGTATCGACTTCTGCAGGACAGAGCGGAGCTCGTCGAAGGCATAACCGTTGACCGATGTTGCCCGGCTCCATACATCCTGACTCTGGTAGTTTTGCGACATGATTCTCCTTATACCGCGAGGATTTGAAACTCGATTAAACCGGGCGGACCCGACCCCTGCAAGTTATCTTCGGCGGTTTACACGCAGGCCGAGGGTCAACTAGAGTGAGTTGGCAATATTAGGGAGGTCAAAATTGAAGTGGCTGCTATCGTTTCTGCTGCTTAACCTTTCCGTCTTCGCGCAGCAAGTTTCGGCGCCGGTGATTGACTACACTTCGGTGCCAAATTTTCTCAAGCTTCCTCCTGACATGTATCTGGGAGAGATGGCCGGAGTGGCGGTCAACTCCAAGGGACATGTCTTTGCGTTAACTCGCGGCAATACGACCGGTCCTGCTTATGGCGCTGCTGCATCGCAGCTGCTCGAATTTGGCTCCGATGGCAAGTTCATCCGCGAGATCGGCCACCACCTGTACGCGTGGTCCTTTGGCCATTCAGTAAAGATCGATCCGGAAGACAATATCTGGGTGGCGGATAAGGGTTCGGACATGGTCATCAAGTTCGATCCCGAGGGTCGAGTGGTCATGGTCTTCGGACGCAAACAGGAAGCCTCGGACGAGGGCACCGAACCGCTCAAGCATCCCAAACCGCCATTGCCGCCTGTGGACGGAATGTTTCGCCAGGTGACCGACATGGCGTGGGATTCGGCCGGAAACACCTACATCAGCGATGGCTACATCAATTCGCGAGTGGCGAAGGTGGATAAGGACGGCAACTGGCTTAAGTCCTGGGGCGCGCCCGGAGACCAGCCCGGTCAATTCAGTGTGCCTCATAGCATCGCGGTTGATGCTACGGGAAATGTCTACGTAGCGGATCGCGGCAACCGCCGGATACAGGTCTTTGACGGCGATGGCAAGTTTCTTCGCCAGATCACCATTGATGTGCCTTTCGATCCCAACGCACGTCCCGCGATTGGGCCTACACCGAGCCAGGCCACTTCCGCCAACGGCACGATGAAGGCCGGATCCCCCTGGGCGCTCTGCATTACGCCCGGGTCCACATCAAGTGCTCTTCAGCTCAGATGCTTATCCCGGCCGGATCTACAAGCTGAGCCTGGACGGGAAGGTGCTTGGCTACCTGGGCGAGTCGGGCAAACAGCTCAAGCAATTCGGATGGATTCACGAGATTGCCTGCCCGTCAGAAAATGAGCTCTACGTGGCCGAACTGCTGAATTGGCGGGTGCAAAAGCTGATCTTGAAACCCACTCACTAACTTCATCGTACGGTCTGGTTCCCCCACGAAGGACGGGTGCCCCACATCTCGCGAAAAATGAGCGAGATGTGGGGCACCCGTCCTTCGTGAGGGAACCAGCGTCAGACCCTCGGGTCTTTGCTTACCTCTGCAGAGGTTCTCACCGCGGCAACCCACTAAAGCGGGATTGGATCGGGTACAGGTGGCCGTAAGCGCCAACCAAACACTGCCGCCATGCCGGCAATGCTTAGGATCCCTATGACCAGCGCGACACAGCCGGGCCAACCGCCGTGTTTCCACAGCAAGCCCGGAACGATACCGCCCACCGTACCGCCGATATAGTAGCTGCAGATGTACATTCCGGCGGCCGAGACTCGGCTGCCGGCGGGGGCGGCATCCCGCAGGAAGCTATTGGCGCAGGTCTGCGCTACGAAGACACCCGAGCCGGCAATCGCCAGCCCCAAAGCCACGATCCACAAAGAAGAGATCAGCGTCAGGCCGACACCAGTCATGCAGAAGGCTATGGCGGTGATCATTCCGTGCCTCAGCCCCACTCGTGCCAAAAACGTCCCGGCAACCAGCGTGGTGATCAGTCCACAAAGATACACCGTGAAGAGGTAGCTTAACTGTTGTGTCGAGAGGTGAAAGGGGGCAGCCGCAAGGTAAAAAGTTATATAGCTGAATGTCGCTACCAGCGCAAAGAGCATACAGAAGCCGATCGCGAAGGTGGCCAGCAGACGAGGATTCCGCAGGTTATTCAGCAGGGGAGCCAGCCTCGATGCAGGTTGTCCCAGTGCACGCGTTGTTTGCGCCGGTCGCAATAGCCATCGTGTCAGTACGGCGCCGCCCAGCCCCACAAGGCCGAGCACCACGAACACCGGATGCCAGCCGTAGCCGGCGCCGATCACGCCACCCAGGATGCGGCCAAAAAATCCTCCAAAGACTGTGCCGGCCACATAAAAGCTCATCACCCGGGGTACCAGCAATGCGGGCCACTCCTCGGTGATGTAGGCGATGGTGATGATGAAGATCCCCGGAGTCACCACGCCCTGCAGAAACCTCCACACCGCTAGCATCGGGAGACTGGTCGCCGTTGCGGTCAGCAGCGTGCAGAGCGCAAGCACCGTCATAGAGCCCACAATCATCCGTTTGCGGTCGACTCTCTCGGCAAAAATGGCCAGGAGCGCCGCCGACAGGGCGACACCGAGCGTCGAAGCGCTGATGGTCAGGCTGACGTTGGCCTCTGACGCGTGGAAAACAGTAGCCAGCAGGGGCAGAAGTGGCTGGGTGCAGTACAGATCGATAAATGAGAACATGCCGCACAGAAATGCCGCGAATACCTGGCTGTAAGGTCTAAGGCCCCGTCCGTCCAGGACCTCTGACACCCCAGCCATCGGCTCATTGAGTGCAGGACTCATGGCAAGAGACATGAATTAAAGATGTCTTCTCGCCGTAAGCCGTCGCAAATTGATAATGTAAACCATTCAGCCTCGCCGCCAAGGCGATGGAAACAAAAGGCCATGGAGTCATTGTGACGCGAAATGGATGGCTGCACCACCCCTTTCTCTGGCTATGTTTGCTAACGCTCTGCTTGGGCATCCGATCTCTCGCGCAGCCATCGTCTACAGAACCCATTCCCGTCGGGCTCGATGCCTATCGGGCGTGGGATCAATGGCCGCGGCAGCGTATCGGAATGCGTGCCTACATGCGCAGCACCTACGATCGACGAGGAGGAAATGAAGGCGCCGATGCGTCGCATTTCCTCTATCAGCTCGCTGATGACTTTAACGTCACGCTCGATATAGAGGGCCCGGGAATTCTTCTCTTCAGCCGCTATAACCACTGGCATGGAAGTCCATGGCACTACGTGGTCGATGGTACCGACCATATCGTTCAGGAAAGCAGCACAAAGGACCCTCTGCACCCGGTTCCCGATTCCACCTTCCTTCCCCTGGCGCCATTCCCGAGCCCGCTGAATGTTACCTGGGCCACGACCCGAGGAGCGGACCTCGTATGGAGTCCCATTTCTTTTGCGCACAGCTTTCAAATGGCTTATACCCGCACCCACTATGGAACGGGATATTACATCTACGACCAGTTTGTGCCGGGGACCCCTTTATCGCGCCCCATCCAAAGCTGGAACGAGAGCATCGTTCCCGACCAGGATGTGCTCGATTTGATTGCGAAATCCGGCACAGACATTTCTCCGCAGGGCGCCAAGGAGGTCGGCGGCAAGGTGAATGTTCCCGCGTCGGGCGCTGTCACGGCGGTGGAATTGAAGGGCAAAGCGACGATTCGTCTCCTGAGCTTTTCTATCCCTCGTGATCAGGCGGCTGCCGTCAAGAGCGTTCGTCTGCGGGTCACCTGGGACGGAAGACCGCAGCCTTCCATCGACGCTCCCATTGCTCTTTTCTATGGAGCCGGCACTCTCTATAACCGCGACAATCGCGAGTACTTGGTCAAGGCCTTTCCATCCAGCATTCGCTTTACTCAGGATCGAATCCACCTGGCGTGTTATTTTCCCATGCCGTTCTTTCGCTCCGCACGGATACAGCTCGTTGGTGGAGGCCAGCAAATCGATGGGGTCGAGTGGCAAGTGCGATCCGTGCCTTTGCAACAGCCCGCGGTGGCTTATTTTCATGCGACCTACCGCGACTTTCCCGCCCCTGCGCCCGGACAAGACCTGGTGCTTCTCGACACCGGCAACATGGAGGGAGCGAAGCAGTGGTCGGGGAGCTTCGTGGGAACGTCGTTCATCTTTTCTCACCAGGCAAACCTGCAAACTCTTGAAGGCGATCCGCGGTTCTTCTTCGATGACAGCCTTACGCCGCAGGCGCAAGGAACCGGGACCGAAGAGTGGGGCGGGGGCGGCGACTACTGGGGCGGGTTGAATATGACCTTGCCCTTCGCGGGCCATCCGGTGGGCGCGCGTAGCGCACAGCTTGCGCTGAACGAAGAAGACAAGATCGAGTCCGCCTATCGCTTCCTGCTCGCCGACCTGATGCCATTCGGAAAGAATGCTGTCATTCATCTGGAACACGGCGGGAAAAACGAATCAACGGAACACTACGAGACGGTGGCGTATTGGTATGGCTTACCGACGCCCTCGTTGGTGGAAACCGACCGGCTGCAGATTGGCAATGGAGCCGCTGAGCACGCGCACGATTACTCCTCGCCGCAGGCCTCACCGCCCTATACCATCTCCTCACGCTACGAGTGGGGTGTCGATACTTTGGATGGTCAGGTCATCTATCCCGAGGAGCAGGACACGGGCCGCACGACCAAGGGCACCTCGGTGTTTCGTCTTCGTCTCCGCCCCGACAACCTGGGAGTGCTGCTTCGCCGCAAACTGGATTACGGGTTTCCCGATCAGCGGGCCGAAGTGTATATCGCAGACAACGCCAAGTCGGAAGGGAAGTTGGCCGGCATCTGGTATCTGGCCGGGTCGAATACTGTTGTGTACTCGAACCCGAAAGACGAGTTGGGAGCCACGGAGCACAATGTGGAAACTTCCAATCGCAGATTCCGCGATGACGAATTTCTGGTCTCGCGAGAACTCACGCAAGGGAAAAAAGCGATTTGGGTGCGTATCAAATTTACCCCGGTCAACCGGCCACTCTTTCCCGGTTATCCAGTCGGCGATCGCGCCTGGAGTGAAATCCGCTACACCGCTTACTGCTTCATCACTCCCAGGAGCCGCTGGTAAGCGGAGCTCGAGCAGGCTCGATCCTGGGAATCAAGAACAAAATGAGCAGGAATGCCGGGGCCTGCCAAGGTTGCCAAATAAGTCCTTTGTTTCACGAAGATGATCAAGATGACGCAACGTTACCCTCGCTTCAACGATCATGTTGAGTTAGTAAACGTCCCGTCTGTCCCTCCTCAGACCGAGCACTCTCGCAGCTAGCGCGGCTATTCCGCCGCCGCCATGGTGACCTGAACGCTTGGAACAAGCATCAGGAGATCCCAGAAAGCACCAATCTTTACAAGAGCACCGGGTTGCGCTCAATATTGATCCGGAACGCTCGACACTTCCTCCCCTACAAACCTGAACCCAGTAGCTGAAAACGGAATGCACACTCGATCACATCACGCTTTCGCACATCCGGGCTTGCGAGACTGCATGACTCGCCAGCCATTTGGTGACACAGGAAATGCTCACGAGGTTGCGATGGCGCGCTGAAAGACGCGGACTCGTTCACCAGAAATTGGAGCTTTAAGTGGAGTCTTTCCCACTCAATCTTTCTGCGGTTTATTTCGACCCGCACCCGACCTCGATCTTCTCGCCGTTCTCAACGCCCGGCAGCGAGATAGACGGGCTGTCGCATTTTGTCCTGGCCATCACGGCAGGGATTTTTCTTGTCGTGAGCATCTTGCTCGTCCATGTATTAACGCGATATCGAGCGCGCCCCGGTGAGAACTCAGAACCACCGCAGGTATTCGGGAGCTTGCAGATTGAACTGTCATGGACGGTCATCCCGATTCTGATCGTCGTGGTTCTGTTTCTCAGCACGGCGCGGGTTCTATTTTCCATTCAAGACGCTCCGAAACCGACCACCGCGCTCGATGTCGTCGTCACCGGTCATCAGTTCTGGTGGGAGTTTCAGTACCCTCAGTATGGGGTCGTAACCGCGAACGAATTGCACCTGCCGTTGAGCACTCCAGCCGCGCCCATGCCGGCGTTCATGAAGCTGACGTCTACTGATGTCATTCATAGCTTCTGGGTACCCGAGTTGAATGGCAAGACGGATCTTGTGCCTAACAAAGTGAACGAAATGTGGATTGATCCGCAAAAGCCGGGCCTTTATGTGGGGCAATGTGCACAGTTCTGCGGCGCGGAGCACGCAAAGATGCTGCTTCGGGTTTATGTCGACACACCGGAGCAATTCCAGAAGTGGATCGCCGGCCAGCAGAAAACTCAGCCAGAACTCAACACGAACGATGTCGGCCACGCGGATCAAGGAAACACGAACGGCGGTGTCATGACAGCCGCCGGCTCACCATCAGGCGCGAAAGACATCAACGCAGACACGGGCAGAAATCAGCCGGACGCGAAACTTGGACAAGCCGATTTTGAGCGCGAGGCGTGCTTCGCTTGCCACACGGTATCCGGCACAGCTGCGTTTGGCCGCGTCGGTCCTAACCTGACGCACCTCATGAGCCGCGAGACTTTGGCTGCAGGAATAATCGCAAACAATGCGCAAAACCTGAAGGCGTGGATCGCGGACCCTGACACATTCAAACCCGGTTCATTAATGCCGGCCTTGCATCTTAGCGACCGGGAGAATGCAGAGATCACAGCGTACCTTTTAACCCTCAAGTAGGCGAGTGAGAAGCAACCATGGGCGGAGAGAGCATACCAATTGGACGTAACTTCGACGGGAGCCTGGATAGCACGCGGGCGCGCCCCACCTATCTCGAAGTCCTTTACCGCTGGATCTTCACTGTCGATCACAAGAAGCTGGGCATTCTCTACATCTCTTACGGCCTTCTGTTCCTGCTGGTCGCCGGCGTTGAAGCCCTGATGATTCGTATTCAGCTCTTCTTTCCGCACAATACATTTGTTTCGCTATTTGTTTACAACCGGCTGTTTACCATGCACGGCACGACGATGGTTTTTTTTGTGGGCATGCCCCTGATCTTCGGGTTCGCCAACTATCTTGTTCCGCTGATGATCGGAGCGCGTGACATGGCGTTCCCGCGCCTGAACGCCTTCAGCTTCTGGATTAGCGCTTTCGCGGGTCCGTTGCTCTATTACAGCTTCATGGCTGGAACCGGTCCGGCAGGGACCGGTTCCGCGCCCGATGTGGGTTGGTTCGCATACGCCCCACTGACCGAACGCGCCTTCTCGCCCGGTCACACAATGGACTATTGGACAGTATCGTTGCTCCTGAGCGGCGTAGGCAGCATCGGCGCGGCAATCAACATCCTCGCTACGGTGTTCTGCATGCGATGCAAAGGGATGACCCTTTTGAGGATTCCATTGCTGCCCTGGCTCTACGTTACCGTCTCATTCCTCGTTCTTGTAGCAGTCAGCCCCCTCACCGCATGCCAGATAATGCTGATGATCGACCGTTACCTGGGTGGACATTTCTTCGATACCCAGGCAGGAGGTTCGGCGATGCTCTGGGCACACTTCTTCTGGATCTTCGGACACCCGGAGGTTTACGTACTTGTTCTGCCCGCCTTCGCCGTGGCCAACGAAATCATTCCAGTCTTCTCGCGCAAAGCCATCTTCGGCTATCCGGCGATGGTGGCGGCATCGGTTAGCATCGGTTTCATTAGTCTTGGCGTCTGGGCCCACCACATGTTCACGCTCGGCATGACCTCGTTCGGCAATGCCTTCTTCACGCTTTCCACTATGCTGGTTGCGATTCCCACCGGCATCAAGACATTTAACTGGATTGCCACCATGTGGGGGGGAAGATCCGGTTCGAAGTACCGATGCTATTCTCGATAGCTTTTCTCTTCCAATTTGTGATTGCGGGCCTTACGGGAGTCATGCTTTCTGTTTCTGTATGGGACTGGCAGCTACACAATTCCTATTTTGTCGTGGCTCATTTTCATTACGTGTTGGTGGGCGCCATCGTATTCATGATCTTTGCAGCGCTCTATTATTGGTACCCCAAGATGACCGGACGCATGCTCGATGATCGACTGGGCAAATGGCATTTCTGGTTGATGGTTATCGGCTTTCACATGACCTTTGACGTAATGCATTTTCCCGGCCTGCTTGGCATGCCGCGACAGATCTACAACTACGAGCCGGATCGGGGATGGACCTTGATGAATCAGATCATTTCGGTGGGTGGATTTATTCAAGCCATAGCCGTACTGATCTTTGTCTATAACCTCGTGCATTCTTACTTCCGCGGCAAAAAAGCAGGTCCGGACCCGTGGGATGCGTGGACCCTGGAGTGGCTCACGTCCTCGCCTCCGCCTGCTTACAATTTCGCGATTGACCCGGAAGTTTCCAGCCGCCGGCCGTTATGGGACCTGAAACATCCTGAAGATTCCGATTCCGCATTCGAGTAATTCGCCAAGAGGAGAACATGGCTACCATTCCCCTGCAGCACAGCAATCATCAGGACACGTGGACCCAGCCCAAGCGCGGCACGGTCGCCATGGCGGGCCTCATTATTGCGGAGTCCTCCATCTTCACAATCTTTGTCGTCGCGTATCTCTATTACCTTGGTCGCGACGTGCAGGGGCCCACGCCCAGAGAAGTGCTTGACGTCCCCATTTTCTATACCGTGTGCCTGCTCTCATCTAGCTTTTTCATCTGGCTCGCCGAGCGCGCCATCGATCATGGCAAGATGGCGGCCTTCCGGCTCTGGTGGTCGATCACCATTCTGCTGGGCATAACCTTCCTTTACGGCACAGCGGCAGAGTGGCACAAGCTCGTTGTGCGCGATCAGCTGACGATCAGTACCAATTTGTTTGGAACGACGTACTACTCACTTGTGGGTCTGCATGCTTCGCATGTCGTGATCGGCCTCATCATGATGCTCCTCACACTTGCGCTCGCGTTCGCCGGCGCGGTGGGCCCGCAGCATGCATATCGCGTCAGGACCCTGGCTCTCTACTGGCATTTCGTTGACGCTGTCTGGGTCGTCGTCTTCACCGTTGTTTACGTGGTGGGCAGATGAACGAAGCACACAATAGAAAAACCGCTGAGTCGCAAAACGGCGGCAAACAACCGGGCACGGTCCGTTTACCTGCGCCCACGCCATGGCCTTTTCTCATGTCGCTTGGGTTGACGCTGGTCGGCGCTTCGCTGGTCACCACTATTTGGCTCATCTGGCTCGGCGCTCTTCTTTTCGTAATCTCTGTGGTGGGATGGTTCCACAATGTGCTGCCGCACGAGGCACATGAAGATATTCCGGTGGCTGAAGAGTTGTTCTCGTTTGTGCCTGTGTATGAAAACGTGGCGCGTATCGAAGTGCGCGAGACACACCGCGCGCAACTGCCGCTCGAAACGTTTCCTCTATCCAGCGGCATTATGGGCGGAATCGCGGGGGGCTTGGCCATGGTCATTCCGGCAGAGATCTACGGCGTCGTCCGCCACCACAGCATTTGGTACGTGGTAAATCTGCTGGGCGGCGCAGGCGTGGGGTCGTGGACCAATCCCACCATAGAGCAGTTGAGCCATTTTCGTCTGAGCGCATTCATCACCGCCAATATCATCCAGGGCGTGACCACTCTCCTCGTCGGCATCCTTTACGGGGCACTGCTTCCTATTTGGCCTCGAAGACCGATCCTGCTCGGCGGCATCGTTGCGCCCATTGCATGGACCGGCTTGCTGTACGGCACTCTCGGGCTTATGAATCCGTACTTCGCAGAACACATTGACTGGTGGTCGTTCGCGGCTTCGCAGGTGTTGTTCGGAGTTGTAGCTGGATTCGTGGTCGCGAAATCCGGCCGCCTCAAGCGCCTGCACCAGGTTCCGCTTGCGGTGCGGCTCGGCGTAGAGACTCCCGGTTTGTCGTCGGAGCACGGCGGAGAAGATCACAAGCGATGAGGGTGACGCCAATGTTTGCATGTCTCTCCGCACGGCTCATTGTGACGCGGAATGGATGGTTGCACCACCCCTTTCTCTGCCTATGTTTGCCACCAGCGAAGATCCGGAACCCGAGGCATAGGATGATTCAGCGCTGGAGGATTTCAGCGATTTCGACTGCGCGATGGGAAGCCATGCTCGCGTAGGCTGCTTCGACTACGGCGAAGGTCTTCTCCAGGTAGTCGCGGACTTCGGTTTCAAACGGGCGCCCGGTTTCCAGGCAGTCGATGAAGTGGGCCTGCGTGGCGTAAACGCTGTCCCCACGGTATCCGACGCCGGAATCCCGCCAGACTCGCTCGTCCCCGGACCAGATTTCGCCCAGCCGGTTGATGCGGATCGATCCGGCGTCTCCCTCGAAGTTAGCCTCGTCCAGCGTTGACTTGCTGTCATCGTGTTTCAGAAAACTGTGGCTCTCAACCCATCCCATCGCACCCTTGAGGTGGCGCAGCGTCAGGATCACGTGGTCCTCGGCCAGGATGCGAGCGTTTCGTCGCGCGCCCTCGGCATAGATGGAAGCAATGTCTCCGAAGAGGAAACGCGCGGTATCGATGTGGTGCACCAGGACCTCATCGATCATGAAACGCTGGAGTTGGCGAAAATAGGCCTGTTTGGGATAGGGCTCATCGCCTGCGCCATGGCTGACCCGGGTTCGGAATCCATAGGCTAGCGGAGTTCCAATATCGCCGCGGGCGATCCTTGTGCCGGCCTCGCGGTACCAGGACTGCCAGCGCCAGTTGTCATGAATCATGACCCGGACGCCATGGCTCTCAGCGATCTCGACCATGCGGCGAGCGGTTTCCCAATCGGGCGCCATGGGCTTTTGGCAGATAATCGCCAGCCCTCGCTCTGCCGCCAAGGAGATCAGCTCCAAATGCGTGGTCGAGCGAGTGGCAATATCGACAAAGTCCAGCTCTTCGGCCTTCAACATCTCTTCGGCCGAGGTATAAGCTCGCGGAGCCGCGGCCCGGGCTCTTTCGATCGATAGATCGCAAGCGGCTACGATTTCGGCATTTGGTATGCGGGACCAAGCCGCCTGGTGATGCTGGGAGAAGAAGCCGCATCCGATCAGGCCACCCTTGAACACCTTCAAGGTCGCTTCTCGGAAGACAGCAGGTGGGCTGGGTTGTCACACATCATCAGGCGAATGTGATCGACGGAAAAGCCCGAACTCCGCAACCGCTCCGCGTAGAGCCGAAAGCCTTCCGCCGGCGGAGGTGTCTGTGGTTGGCCGAGGTCGGTGGAGAGGATGGTTGTCTCCACACCGGCTTCGATAATTGCTTGTTCTATCACCGGGAAGGGCACGCATCCGCAAAGATGGGTGGTAGAAACAAAGCACCGCTCAAACCACACGTTGCCCAGCGCCGCCAGCTCTTTTTGCTGTTCGAAAGGATAGAAGGTCGGAGCCCATTCCGGATGGGTCACCAGCACCTTGCGCACTCCGCATTGCCGCGCCTCGTGAATTAGGACGACCGCCTCACGGGGACTCAAGTGCCCGGTACTCAGGATGCAATCGGTCTGCGCTACCGCTTCGAGGATGGCTCGTGCCGCTGGAACCAGGCCGCCGTCGGCATCGAGAACGGTAATGCCGCCAGACTCACCGTGATACGAACGGTGATTCAGCGCGGACCGGGTAGGCATCCAGATCTCCTTCGCGCCCATGGCCAGCGCGAGCTTTACGGCGGCAACGTTCAGCCCGCCCACCGTCTCGTTCAGAACCAGCCCGCCGAAGACCTGGATGCCGGTAACTACCTTCGACACCAGCCAGGCGCGCTCGACGGTCGAATTTTGATGAGACTTGATAAGGATGGCGCCCATGCCGGCACGCTCTGCTTCGCGGGCCAGATCCAGATCGTTAAATCGCCGCACGTCCACGTCCGGCGCGCTGTGCACGTGCAGGTCGATTGCATCTTCAAGGAAGTCGGGCAAAGCATTCATCAGGTGCTCAGCTCTCGAAGAGGAATGTCTCTTCTACTCGTCCGGCGCGCAGACCGTACATATGGCGATGGAGATTGACGGTGGCATCGCTGTAGTGGACCCAAATCTCCAGCTGGTCGCCTACCTGCGCGGGAAAATTAGGATCGACGATATCGACGATGGCATGCTCGGCGTTCAGCCTCCGCAGCTTAGCGCCGTCGGCATTCTTCAGCACGGGAAGTCCCCGTTCGCCGCTGATCTCTTTCAGCCCGATGTCGAGAATCAGCCGGTCGTTGCCGCTCCTGCTGATGACGGTTCCGAGCAGGCTGATCGCCGGATCGAAGTCCGGGCATACGGTTTGGTAGTCGGTATCCATCAACAGGTACGATCCCCCCTGGATCTCAGTGACCCCGGGAAACCTGCCGGAGATGGAATAGGTTCCGGTTCCCCCGGCGCTGACAATTTCCATAGCGAGGCCGTGTGCGCGGACGAGATTCGCTGAATCGACCAGCTTCCCCATCGCCTGGTGTACGGCCTTGACCTTGTCTGGCCCGGGCGCCAGGCGGACGCAATGCCCTTCATAGCCGATCACCCCGCGCACGCGCAGACCCTGGGCCACCGCAAGCTGGGCCAGAGCCAGAACCGGCTCCCCTGGGAGCACTCCACAACGGCCCATCCCTGTGTTCACATCAACGACCACGCTGAGCGGCACTTTGGCGCGAGCCGACGCCGCGGAGAGCGCCGCGACGGTCCGCTCGTTGTCCACCCCCACCATGATGTCCGTGACTCGGGCGATCTGCACCAGGCGTTCGATCGCGGTCGCGCCCGCGATCTCATTGGCCAGCAGGATGCCTCCGATCCCATTCCTGGCCAGTGCTTCTGCCTCGCCCAGCGTGGCGCAGGTGATTCCGATGGCGCCGCCCGCCAATTGCCGCCGGGCAAGGGCCACGCACTTGTGGTTCTTATAGTGGGGACGCAACCGGCTTGTGCCCTGGGCAAAAAAGGCAGCCATCTTCTTGAGATTGGCTTCCATTGTGTCCAGGTCGACCACGAGCGCCGGTGTCTTTATCTGCGATTTCAACAAAGGAATTGCCCTGCTTTCTGGTTGGGGTTTGGCTTATCTTAGCTTGCATGTCCGGCCGTATCCACCAGGTAGAGCACCGCGTCGCCGCTGAACGGCGCGGTGAATGGCTGGGCGGAGGAGCCGGAGTGAATCGGAGGTTTGACGATCGTCGCGCCGGTCGCCGGGTTGAACCACTCCACCTTCAAGCTTCTCGAGCGCGGCATGGCGGATAGATCGACGGTAAACGACCCGCCGGAAGGAGCGTACACCAGGTACTCCGCCCCGGCCGGCGGGGTTTGCGCTAAACAATAGCCTGTCGAAGTGAGAGCTGGATGCGGGGTCACGTTGACCAGGTTCAACCTGCGGGAATACTTCACCGTGTACCCGAGATTATCCCTGAAGTTGTCATAGCGCTTGTCGGGAGCGTCGCAAATTCCCCTGGTGGGAGAAACACACAGGTTCCTATTCTCGCGCGGGTAGTAGAGCAGGTAAGGGTCCATGAACAGCACCTGGCTGCCGTTGGCGAAGTTCTTCCATACGTAGTTGCGATTCTGTTGTGGGGTGTCCTTCCACGCTGCGCCGAAGTAGGAATGATCGCTGTCGTTGACGTTCACCTTGCAGGCCGGAGTGCCGCTTCCGCAGGAGGTAATTGGGGAAATGGTGCTATTGGGCGCCACCCAGTCTGCGTTGGAGTTGTAGAGAGTCGCGTCGGTGGCCGCTCCCGCGGGCAAAAGCCCGGCCAACCCGATCGGGTGTTGGTGCGGCTTTCCCGCCTCGTATTTCCGAATGTGCGCGATCTGGTAGTAGTTAAACCACTCCGTATTGCTCGGAGCTTCTTCGGAAACGATCCACAGCACATTCGGCAAATCGTTCAGGGTGTCGATCACTTTCTCCACAAAGGCGTCCTGGTAGCGGGTGATGTCGTTGGGCGCCGTCATGGTCATGGACGCCATGCCTTTGGGGCCGCTGGTGTAGCCGTCGTCGATGCCATTGATGTTGTTGGCGCCGGTAAAGGGATAGCCATCGCTGGCGCAGCGGAAGAGGTTGATGAACTCCCCGGTAAAGAGGTAGATACCGGCATAGATGCCGGCGTCGTTCAGAGCCTGCGTCCTGGCCCGCAGGCGATTGAAGTAGCCCTGGTCGAACTTGGTAAGGTCGAATTTCAAGCCGCCGTCGGTCGCATTGCCAGGCCCCGTCCTCTGCCACGGTTGTGGGCTCACCGTAAAATCCGGTGGCGCGCTGCTGGTGGAGGGCAGGGAGCAGAATTTTGGCATCTCCACACGCCACAGCAGGGTGAAGTTCTGTCCGTGCGCGGTGAGGAACTTGACGAAGGCAGGGAAATCCAGGGCCTGGGCGGACCCACCGCTGCCCCAATCCTGCAATGTGTTCCAGGTCTGTGACCCGGCCAGGATGAGAGCCGTGCCATTGGCGTCTTTAAAGTAGTGAGGGTTGTTGGAGACCACCAGCGGTCCGGCTATTTTGGCAGTCTCTTGAGGATGCGCGCAATGCACCAGGCTCAAGAGTAGAAAAGGGAACAGGCTAAGCTTCAAACGGCCAGGGAGCATCGCTTTCCTCACAGAATTTCCTTGCTTGCCGGAAGAGAAACCGCAGGTACCTGCGGTTTCTCTTCCTTCCCTTAGCCGCGCCCGATATAGGGCATGGTCGTCGCCATCACGGTCATGAACTGAACATTTGCGTCTAACGGCAGGCTGGCCATGTAAACGACGGCTTCCCCAATGTGTTTGGCATCCATTCTTGCTTCTACCACCATCTGCCCGTTCGGTTGCAGTGAGGCAGATCCCGGCTCTCCGCTCATTTCCTTGCCTGCATTGCCGATATCAATTTGACCGCAGGCAATGTTGTAGGCGCGGCCATCGAGGGAGATGGATCTGGTGAGCCCGGTGATGGCGTGTTTGGTAGCCGAATAGGGCGCAGAGTGCGGCCGCGGTACATACGCCGAAATCGAGCCGTTATTGATAATGCGCCCTCCTTGCGGTTGCTGTGCCTTCATCATGCGGAACGCTTCCTGGGCGCAGAGAAAGGAACCGGTAAGATTCACGTTCACCACTTCGCACCATTGCTCGTAACTCAAATCTTCAAAGGGAGTCCCAGTGTTCACGCCCGCGTTGTTAAAGAGAACATCCAGCCGGCCGAATTTCTCCCGCGTGCCGGCAAACAAGGCACGCACCGAATCGGGTTGACGCACATCCGTGGGTATAACGTGCATATGGCCGCCGCCCGCCATGGCTGCTGTTTTTTCCAGCTCCGCCACGCGCCGCCCAGCCAGCGCCAGCGAAAAACCGGCAGAAGCCATCTCCAGCGCAACCGCCCGGCCTATACCGCTGCCGGCTCCGGTAATGATCGCTACCTTGCCCTGACCACCGCTCTTTCCTCGAAGATCCGTGCTCAATTGCATCCCCTCCATAGGCTCATGTACTCGAGTGATCCGCGGCTATTTGGCATAAAAACGATAGCGGATGTTCCAACCTGCCGTTTGTCCCGGCGCAATCACCAGGTGAATATATGCCTCGGGACAAAGCGTGGTCCGGATGGACCAGAAGTTGAAACGCGAGATCGGTAAGTCCCCAGTTTGCTCGACCCCCACGCCCGTCTTTCGATCCTCAACCGTAATGTCGTAGTCCGAGGTGAAGCTGGAATAGCCGGTCAGAAAGCTTTCCACGTACTGCTCCCCTTGCAGCTCCTGGCGATAGACGATTTCCTTCCCGTCGATCCCGGCCAGCGGCTCCATCGATTTCTCCGCCTTGGGCGCAAAGGGAAACCGGACCACCATATCCGGTCCGCTAGGAGCGCCATCCAGCATGAAGAAGTCGTGGTCGTAGACCTCGGTGTCGATGGTCTTCGTCCCAGTGTTTTTCAGGCGGTGCTCAAGGATGAGAACGGGGTCGTGCGGGTCGAGCTTTACTGTCTTCTCATAGTCATACGCGATGCCAATCGGCGATTGGAGCTGTTGCCGGAAAGAGACCTCGCTGGGCTTGGCGTGAACCGTCCACTTGCCACCGTCGACCAGCGGATAGGTGTACATGAATTGATAGGGGGAGTCGTCCTTCTTCCGCAATACGCCGACTCCCAGTTTCACGAACAACCCACCAGGCTTTGCCTGGCCGTAGTCCAGAGCGCCGTCGCTGGACCTGAATTCTTCGACTGGGCCGGCAATGGCATCAGCCAGCAACGGATCGTAATGCGGAAACCAGATGCCAAAGTATGTGTGGCCTTTGTAGGCTAAGCATGGGATGACTCCCGACCAGTCAAACCTTGAAGCGCGGTAGTAGCCATTCTTTGCATCCGGCAGGTAGAGAAGGGCTTGGACCTGTCCGTTTGAGATGGATGCTTTTGGGTAGTTCGCCTGCTGTAAGGAGGAGCACCCGGAGGAGGCGTTCTCCCCCTTGGCAGATAGAGTGCATAAAGCCAAAAGAAGTCCTGCACTGAGCAGTGCTTTCAACGCAGTCGTCCACCTTCCTTATCGCCGACTGCATCCGCAACCCTGGAGCATGTCAGGACGTATTTTAGTATCGCCTCCTATGAGTGCACAGGCTGAGGGCTCATTTAGGGCACAAGCTGAGGGCTGGCATACATCCAAAAAGGCGGAGATTGAATCTTCATAAGTGTTTTGGTGGTGCAAAATCGGGCTGCATTGCAAACGGTGATTGGGAGTCCCGCGTGCAGTAAGCCTTCAACGCAACGCGGTTACAACGAGGTGGAACGCGGATCCCTCGCCGCGAAGGAGAACATATGTCGATCCTTTTGATTCTGGTTATTTTGCTTTTGGTCTTCGGATTCGGTGGATATCGCCTGGGACCAGGGCTCGGCTATTACGGTGGCGGCGGTATCAGCCTGATCATCCTCATCGTGATCATTCTGTTGCTTTTGAAAGTCATTTGACGAGTCTGACGGTAAAGGCGTGGCGGCATTCTCCGCATGGATGCCGCCTGGGGAAGACTCACGCCGATAAAACTTCGAGGCGCTCAGGCGGGTTGGATATTGCAAACGGTGATTCTCTCAGAATTGCCGCCCTGGGGCCCTCCCCCGAGGAACCAGATCAACCTTTCTGCAGAGAATCACCGTTTGGGCAAACAATACAATCTTTTGCGGGTGTACGGGGGTACGCAGTGGTAACAACTTCGTAACCGGTTTTTTTTTTGCGCGGCCAACAGCCTGATCCCGACTCTTTTCGGCGCCCCGCCTACTCAAACAGAACGAGTGCGCCCCGCCTCCTTTGAGGGGTGTGTTCGATTCCGAGGAAGGCGGTACATTAGTCACATGGAGCAACCATATTCCGACGCTGTTGTCTTTTTTGGCGCTACCGGCGACCTTGCTTACAAACAGATCTTTCCCTCACTGCAAAAACTGGCAAAACGAGGCAAGCTGACCGGCCCGGTCATTGGCGTTGCCAAGGCGGGCTGGAATCTTGAACAATTCAAGGCGCGAGCCCAGGATAGTGTCGAAAAACACGGGGGAGCCGATCCGGTCGGTTTTCCCATCCTGCTGGACAAGCTGCGCTACGTCGACGGGGACTATAAGGATGCGGCGACTTTTGCCAATGTCCGCAAAGAACTAGGCAGCGCCAAACATCCCATCCACTATCTGGCCATTCCACCCGTTCTCTTTGGCCAGGTTCTCACCCAGTTGAAGGCGTCGGGTTCGTCGCAGGGCGCGCGGGTCGTGATTGAGAAGCCTTTTGGGAACGACCTGCCTTCTGCGATGGCGCTCAACAAAACGGTTCATGAAGTATTTGCCGAGGAAGATGTCTTTCGCATCGATCACTACCTGGGCAAGAACACGGTCCAGAACGTGATCTTCTTTCGCTTCGCCAACTCCTTTCTGGAGCCGATCTGGAACAACCTCTACGTGGAAAGCGTCCAGATCACCATGGCTGAGCAGTTCGATGTTCTGGATAGAGGAAGCTTTTACGACGCGGTGGGAACCGTGCGCGATGTGGTGCAAAACCATTTGCTGCAGATACTCTCGAACATTGCCATGGAGCCTCCGCCGACCTTGAGCATCGAGAGTTTGCGCGACGAGCGGGTGAAGGTGCTGAAGAGCGTCCAGCCGTTGACGGACGACACTGTGGTCCGCGGTCAATACGACGGTTACCTCGATACACCGGGAGTCAAGAAAGGCTCTACGACCGAAACCTACGTGGCGCTGCAGCTGGCCATCAACTCCTGGCGCTGGAGAGGCGTGCCCTTCTTCGTCCGGGCGGGCAAGTGCCTGCCCAAGTCGGAGACCGAGGTGGTGGCGAAACTGCGCCCGCCGTGTGCGATTTTTTCCGCAGAGCCTCCGCCGCCCAATTACGTGCGTTTCCGTATTAGCGGCGATCCGGTCATCGCGATTGGAGCCTCGATCAAAACCGCGGGCGACCAATTGCGCGGTTGCCCGATCGAGCTGATCGCCGACCAGGAATGCGGGGAAGACGTCATGCTGCCATATGAGGAGCTGTTGGGCGACGCCATGGCTGGGAACCAGACCTGGTTTGCGCGCGAGGATTATGTCGAGGAAGCATGGCGCATCGTGGACCCGATCCTGGACGATTCAAAGGTGATCCCGTATAAGCCCGGCGGGTGGGGGCCTGCGGAAGCCGACAAGCTGACTGCGGCTGTTGGCGGCTGGACCGATCCTAATAGACCGAAATAGCGGTGCTCGCTCAGGCGAGCGCATCCTGCAGCCGGAAGAGCGAACCTACGCGATGGGAGGGCCTTCTACTTAGGCTCTCCCAGTCGCCCAATTCGGCTACGCTTCCGTTGTCTATGACGTAAATCATCTGCGCGCGCTGAATGGCGGAGACCCGGTGGGCGATCAACAGAACCGTCGTCCGGCCTTGCAGGTGTTCGATCGCGTCCAGGATTCGTTTCTCATTGTCGAGGTCGAGACTGCTGGTCGCCTCGTCGAGAATGAGCAGCCCGGGCTTGCGCAGCAGGGCGCGAGCCAAGGCGATGCGCTGCCGTTGCCCATGAGACAGGAGCATTCCACGGTCCCCCACAGTCGTATCCAAACCCTGCGGGAGTGCAAAGACGAACTCGGCGGCGGCGAGGCTGAGACTCTCTCTCATCTCCTGTTCCGACGCGTCGGGCTTGGCCCAGCGCAGGTTAGCCCGCACCGTATCGTGAAAGAGCACCGTGTCTTGGGCAACGTAGCCAACGTGGCGCCGCCAGGCGCGTGCGCTTTGCGGCGTAAGCTCGGCGCCGTCGACCAGAACCCGCCCGGTGAGGGGAGAGAGCAGGCCGTTGACCAGGTCGGCGACGGTGCTCTTTCCCGCGCCGGAGGAGCCCACGATGGCGGTGACCTTTCCCGCCGCGATGGTCAGCGATAAATCCTCCAGCACCATCGGCCGCAGAGCCTCGTAGCGGAACCCAACCCGCTCCAGGCGGATTTCGTGGGCCAGTGAAGGCCCCGGGCCGGCGGCGCCGGGAACTTCGGCGTTGGCCACGCATTCACGGTAAATCGTCATCACGTTTTCGAAGGCGGGGAGCTCGCTGAGGAAGGCCTGCAACTGGCTTTGGCCCGTAGCCAGCCGGGGTATAAGGCGGGTAAAGACCGCGAGCAACAGAAGAATGGAGGCTGGAGCTACGTTGAGAATCTGCAGCGAAGCGAAGATGATCCCGCCCAGCAACATGAGCGATCCGGCTTCGAACCAGAAGGCGGCAGCTGCCTGGCTCCTGGTGCTCTCCAGGCTTTGCTGCAGGGCTGAGGACTGGAGCGAGGAAAACATGGCCAGATCGCTGCTTTGCGCGTCGTAAAACTTCATCGCTTTGAGATTCTGCAGGTGTTCCGTTGCCGATGCGTAGACTTCGCTCACGCTCTCCGAGACCGCGGTCCCGCTGGCATGAACGGCGCGCATCCAGCGGCGCGAGACCAGCAGCAGAACCGCGCCGGCGGCCAGCACCAGCGAAGTCATTCCCGCGGAGAGCTTCAGCGCGATGGCGATATAGACCACGGCAAGAATGGCGTTGGACATAGTGCCGATGAGCAGGTATGTGCAGGTCGCTACCCGGGTCAACTCGGCGGTAAGCGCATGGGTAAAGTCGGAGGAGCGGCGGCGCACCAGGAAGAGCCAATCGGCGTTGATGATGGCCTGGTAGAGGCGCCTGCTGAGGGTCAGCTCATAAGTGAGTACGGTGCGAAAGGTAAGCACCGATTGCACCCGGCTGAACAGCGACCGTAGAGCCATAAGCAGCATGAAGATCAGCAGCAAGGTGGCTAGCCACAGTGACGGAGACAATCCGCTTCGCACCAGCAGGGCGCGTACCTCTCCGGTGTAGTGCCCAACATGCCCTTGGTTGGCCAGGTTGAAACCGGCTACCTGCAGGATGGGGAAGAGCAGGGCTACGCCCAGGCCTTCGGTCAGGGAGGTAAAGGCCATGATGAGCACGGCGGCTAACAGCTGCCAACGCGCTATGCGGATCAGGCTGGAAACATATTCCAGAATGGGGCGCTTGGAGGCGGCCAACTGATCCGCAGAGAGCGCGGCGAGGGTCCTCTGCCCATGAGGAGTGGCAGGGGAATCGCTGCGGGGGGCCGGCATGCCTCAAACGATAGCAGAGGCAGGGCGCCGTGCAGATTGTCAACGTGGGAACGGGGGTGGGGTTCTCTTTGATCGGCTGTTTTGGACAGCACGCGCTGAAAACAAATCAGCTATCAGGGCGTATCGCGATCAGTCCCGAAGGGACGGCTGAGAATAGCCCAGGACGTTAGTCCTGGGTGTCATTCCCACCGAGACCAGTCCCGCAGGGACGACTGAGAACGCCCCAGGACGTTAGTCCTGGGTGAACCTGGACCGCACGCGACGCTTTCCGGAACCCCCTCACTCGCCTGGGCAAGCGCGAGCAGCCATGCATCGGCCCAAACTTTGGGAGATGCCGTTCGCCCCGATGCCTTCTCGCGAAACCGCTTCTCCACCTCTGGGGGCTCCGAGACAAACGTCACACGGTCGTCTTCGTACAAGCGGTCATAGATTCGCCATGCTGCGGTGATCGTCAGCGGCTTGCCGTCCATTACCGCAGCCGTCGTCATAAGACGCAGGAAGCCAAGCTGCGTGATACGAGAGAACGCGATGATCCCGGTTTCCTGTTCCCACCATCGCCTTGCAATTGGCGCATGCACGTGTTCGGGTGCCGCTACGGCAAGCCAAACATTGATGTCAGGGAAGCTCAATGAGTTCATAAGCCTGTTCGTTGGTGACGCGGATGCGCCGCCCCGCAGGGCGGATCAGTGGCGGATCGAGACTGAGTCGCCGGCTGGGGCGGGTCGATTTGGCCTCTTCCACGGCGCGCTCGATCCCGGCAAGGATGAGCTTTCGTGCGGAGCAGCCCTTTCGGGCAGCGGCCTCATGGACGCGGCGGTGAAGGTCGCGAGGCAGGTCGATCGAGGTCCGGACAGAATTGGGCTTCATACACACAGATTATGCGCAGACGACTTAAATGATTGAATTTGCGAGGAAACAGGACAGAGAGCGCCGTGTCTCACTCTCGGAGTGCACTACGGTCGCCGGGTTGTGCCTGCATTCTCTAGAGGACTCGGTGTATCGAGGGGATGGCCGATATGTGCTTCGCGGATGGGGAATTTCTTTGGGGTCTGTCCCGTCTGTTTGAATGTATAGGCGATCAGAGAGTCACGAATTAAAAGAACATACCGTCTGGCCCAAGCGTTTCCTATCGCGGGCCGGCCTCGGAAAATTTATCGATTGATCACCGAAAGCCGCAAGTACGACCCTCTCCGTGGTTACTTCTGCAAGTCCGGCAAGCATTTCTCGTCGCGCAAGCCGCATTTTCCCAAGCGCGCTGGCGATCGAGCTTTGCTTTTTTTGGCTGGAATAAGCGGCGGCGTTTGCGGATTCTCATCGTGCTGTGGGTGCCGCTAATCACGGCCGGCTTGCAACTGCTGAGTGGGTGCGGGGGCGGTGCAGCGACTTCGGCCCCTCCTCAGCCGGTGACGTCGAGCGTAACCGTAACGGCTGTCTCAGGCAGTCTGCAGCACACCTCAACGTTCACGCTCACAATCAACTAGTAGGACAGGGATTCCAGGACGAACTAACCCCCATCGTTTCGCACTCAGGATCGGATCGAATTTGCGCGGCCAAGGCCGCCCTAAGAGACCTCGCGTCCCGATCTAAACGGGAATTACCGAGTCGTTAGTTGTCAGGGTAAGGACGCTCGAACTTGTCGTGCTGGTTGGGCTGATCGCCGCGGTCACACCTTGAGGCAGTGTCCCGGCGAGAGAAAGGTTTACGGTCCCTGTAAAAGTATTCAGCTCTGATTTTCAGCCATGATCGCTTTTCGGCCATAATAGCTGATCAGATAGAACGCAACTCCGAAAGAGATAATGTCCTTGAAGAGAAACAGGCCGAGATTGTTCATGTAATGGATGCCGTGAACCACGACGGTGTCATCCGGAGTCGTGATCAACATGGTGCTTGTGGTGAAGAACATGCCGACCAGAATGATCCCGCCCAGAATGCCTGCTTTAGGTTTAAAGTAGCCAATGATCAGTAGGATTGCTGCTGTCCATTCTGTGGCCCCGATCATATCCGCCCCAATATATGGTCCAAAGACCTTGAATTGCCAACTGGTAAGTGGGCTGTTAGTGACGAGCGGGATGATGCCCTCTGCCCCGGGTGCTGTCATTTTGAACTTGCCTGCCCACAGCAACATCACGATCATTCCAATGCTGCAAACAAGGAAAGGGATATTTCGATCTGCAACAAACGCTGCAATCTTCGTGAGAACACTCTTCGCCTGCAGTTTGTTACCTGTGTTCGCTTGAGATCCGCGCACACCATCACCCGACGCTTCAGCGGACGTGGTTTCAGTCATAAAAGGACTCCTTCATGTGATGATCCATCGTTGTCAAATATTGAAGGCCGATTTGAAACACCGTCAACACCCTTGGCGGTGACGATCCGACGAGAGTAGCCGACTCAAAATTATAATGCTGAACTTCGCCACCCCTTCGGCGGGTGGCTTTCCCACATGAGAAATTCAGCCACACGGATTCCGTGGATTCCGTGACGGACGAACTAACCCCCATCGTTTCGCGCTCAGGATCGGATCGAATTTGCCCGGCCAAGGGCCGCCCTAAGAGACCTCGCTTCCCGATTCAAACAGCTCTAAATTCAACGTGTCGTTGCAACTTTGCGACTCCGTATCAAGACACTGGAGGATCGCAATCGAGAACTGACGAAGCAACTCGAAACCATCTATGGCAGGCTTGTTGTAGCAGAACCAAAGCCGCGTTTACTACGAAAAACATCAATGCAGGTTAAAATCCAGAGAGCGCCTGTGTGCTCGAATCGTGACTGTCGGTCCGACTTTCCAACTGCGACGAATTAATCGCAGTCCCTACTCCTGTTGCGAAAAAGGCTGCACGTTGGGGTCCTTGGCACAGACGCTGAGGTATTGTCTCTTGGAGACCCACTTGTTCTTCACCCAACAACGCGAATAAGCGTGACAATGGACATTATCTTGCGCGAATTTACGAACAGGTCACCTCTCAGAAGGAGCATGGTAATGTACAGGACCCAACGATGGTCTGAAAGGGTACACCTCAAATCCACGCCACTCGGTTGGAGCCAAGCGCTGATCATGTTCGCGGAGCGACCTCGAAGGCTTAAAGGTGCTTAGAAGGTTCGATGATTGATGTATGGAATCGCCTGAAGCCCTCTATCATCGCGTTTTGCTGGAGAACCAAGCTCGATTGGCTCTCCAGCAAAAACTGGACACCGGGCTTGGCTATGCCAAGATGGTCGTGTTCCTCGCAGGAGCCATCGCAGCAATCCCGCTGCTGCACTCTCCAGGTCTTCAGGGTCTGCTCCTAATCCCCGTTGTGATTTTCGTGCCGCTGGCAGTGGGGCATGATCGTGTACTGCGCGCCATCCGTGAGAGAAAGCGAGTGATTGAATTTTACGAGCGTGGAATCGCGCGCCTGCAAGACAGGTGGGCGGGAACCGGAGACACCGGAGATCGCTTTCTGGATCTCGCCCATCCGTACGCGCGGGATCTCGACATTTTCGGCAAGGGGTCGCTATTCGAGTTTCTCTGCACGGTCAGAACCCGGGCTGGTGAACAGACGCTCGCTCGGTGGCTCCTCCATGCGCCTCTACCAGAGGAGATACGCTCGCGGCAAGCGGCAATCACGGAGATGAAGGACAGGCTCCGCTTTCGCGAGAGCCTGTTTGTCGCGGGAGAGAGTGTGCGCCTGGGAGTTCGGCCTGACGCGCTGGCATCATGGGCAGAACGCGAGCGGATGTTCCCGCGATGGCTTGCGCCGGCATTGGCGACTCTCGCTATGCTGTGGGTAGGTGCCACAGCATATGCGCAGTTTTGTCTACTGCAGTGGCTGATCGCTGGAGGCGCGATCCCGGCGGACTCGTTGCGCTCCGCGTTGCTGATGTCGATCGTGAACCTCGGAGTCAGCCTCGCCCTGCGGCGGCGTGTCTCAGAATCTGCCCAAGCAGTAGAGGAGGCCGCCGAGGACCTCAGCCTGCTCGCAGAAGTTCTGCACGTGTTGGAACAAGAGACATTTGCCTCCGCTCGACTGCGGAGCCTGCGAGCCTCGCTCGATTCCGGAGACATAGCGCCCTCTGCCGCGGTGAAGAGGTTGAAGTGGATCGTCGATTGGTTAGAGGGACGCCGAAATCTGCTGGTTCAGATGGTTTCCCCATTCATTTTCTACAGCGCAGAATTGACCATGACGGCGGAACGTTGGCAGCAGAGGTTCGGCTCTGCGATTCGCGGCTGGCTCTCTACCGTGGGCGAGTTCGAAGCACTATCCGCGCTCGCCTGTTATGCATGGGAGCATCCCGCAGACGTGCTGCCGGAGTTTGTCGAGCAGCGTGCTTGCTTTGAGGCAACGGGGCTGGCGCATCCCCTGTTGCCCGCCAGCACGGCAGTGGGCAACGACCTGACGTTAGGCAGCAAAATGCAGTTGATCGTGATCAGCGGTCCGAACATGGCGGGTAAGAGCACGTTTCTACGGGGCGTGGGAATCAACGCGGTTTTAGCACAGTGCGGCGCGCCGGTGCGAGCCACGCGGCTGCGCCTTTCACCGCTTGCCGTGGGAGCCTCGATCTGCGTGCTGGATTCACTGCAAGGGGGCGTCTCGCGTTTTTACGCGGAAATCAAGCGCCTCAAACTGCTTTCGGATTTGGCACAAGGACCGGCTGCGCTGCTTTTTCTTCTGGATGAGCTGCTCTCGGGAACCAATTCGCATGATCGCTATGAGGGAACACGATACGTGGTACAGGCGCTGGTGCGGCGGGGAGCCATGGGTCTGGTGACGACCCACGATTTGGCACTCACCGGAATACCAGAAACGATGGACGGAGTGGCACAGAACTGCCATTTCGAGGACAGCATCGAAGACGGAAGGCTGAAGTTCGATTTCCGGCTGCGGCCGGGAGTCGTACGCACCAGCAATGCGCTAAAACTGATGCAGGCGGTCGGCTTGGAAATGGAGGAACGGGTTCCTTATATTTTCGGTCCACGCCGGGAGGGCCCTTTGGGTTCATAAACCAAACATCCGGAACAGTCAGCACATGCAACTTGGCGTATGGCCGCGCCGACTCTTCGTCCAAGTGGAAAGTCCCCCACTGGAAGTCAGTGACATTGCGGCGTTTTCGAGGAGTGATCCTGCTCGCTGGACTAAAACGGTCGATTTTGGGTGGAGGTGAGCGGAACCTCCGGCATTGAGTTTCGACCGAGGATCCGATCGTGTTGAGGTCGGCGTGATATCTCTTCTGCCATAGGGAGTAGGACAGAATGCACGAATGCTGGTGATGTCTTGCCACGAAAGCAGGCCTGTCCCCTGTTTGGTGGCTGTGCCGAGAGCAATGAGTTCCGAAGAATGCGGAAACGGAAGCGTCCGCCGCAGCACCGCGTTGACGAGAGCAAATGTCGCGAGGTTGACGGCGATGCCAATGGACAGAGTGACGACGGCAACAAAAAACGGTGTAGGAGACCGCCTGAACGTCCGCGCGGCAGATCAAGTAACCTCCAAATCCATATCAGCTAAGAATTTTCGTTAATCTCTGATGTCCTATCGCGCTAGAGCTTCTTGGGGAAACCTCACGAAACGGGTAGAGTCGAGATGTGATGCGGTCGCGTTAGGTTATGCATATCTGTATCCGCCCCTTTCGTTTGGCGGTGCACCCTTTGTGACACGAAAATATCTTAACCCGAAGTTTGCCAAAACACCGTTTTGCGCTCTTCTTGGTAAACTCGCCTGCAGAGGTATCTCTTGACCTTGCGTCGTTGTTTCCAGTTGGTCTCTATTGCTGCTCTACTATCGTTCCGGACCGGCTGGGGACAGTCCTCACATGAACCAGATGCGGGTGCAAAGAAGCTATCTCCTCAGGCCGCGAACGCTATTCATCTCTCGCCGCACCCCGTTGTAACGCTTACCTTTGACGACCTACCTGCAGCGGGCAGCCTCCCGGCGGGTGACAGCCGCACCAAGATTCTTGCGCGGCTTGCGACTGAACTTCGCGCCAACCACCTCGATGGCACTTACGGATTTGTGAATGCAGTAAAGCTGGAAAATGATCCAGATGCGCAGGAGGCACTCCAAACCTGGGTCAACGCTGGCATGAATATTGGAAGCCACACATGGTCTCATATCCCGCTCACCGGCAACACGGCTGAGGCTTTTGAACATGAGATTGCTCTGAACGAGCCCATGCTCGTTCGGTACGGAGGTACAAAGGATTGGCATTGGTTTCGTTACCCATTCCTCTGGGAGGGGGACACACTGGAAAAGCGACACGTTGTTCGCGCCTATCTCAAGGAGCACGGTTACCGCATTGCCCAAGTCTCGCTCGACTTTGAGGATTACGCCTGGAATGACGCATACGGGCGCTGCTCAGCGAAGACCGATACGGCAGCCATTGCTTGGCTCGAGCAGAGCTATCTTGCTACCGCACGGGAATACATCACCTTAGGCCGCAAAGAATCTGTGATCGCCTTTGGCCACGAAATTTCTTACGTCATGTTGTTGCACGCAACTGCCTTCACAACCCTCATGTTGCCTCAACTTGTAAGTGACCTTCAAAGTGAAGGCTTCCGATTTGCGACTCTTTCTGAAGTCGAAGCTGACCCGGCCTATAGCAGGAATCCTGATGCAGCACTCGCGCACGGCGGAACATTACCCGACCAGTTCATGGATTCTCGTCATTCTCCATACCCGCCAGTCACGCCCAAGCCGGTTGATATTCTGGAAAAGATTTGTAAATAGATAGCTCACAAATCCCAGGAGAACCAAGAACAATCTTCCACCGAATACCGCGAGTTCAGGAGTGTGCCCGAAAAGTCGCTAACGACTTCGCGAACAAGTGATCTTTGCCAATTAACTCGCTACGACTTTCTCGACGAGTGGTAAATCGCCATGCGCTTATTGAGTTTCGTACAAAGAATGGCATGCGGCCCGAATACCGCAGATCGTTTATCTGAATCAGCGAATGTCGGCGCTGGTGTTGGGAAAGAAATCCGCAGGCAGATCAATCTCAAGGCAGCCGACAGTGAATACGAACGGAAATGGCCCCGGATCATCCGTCCGATAAGCCCCGTCGAAGAATACAAATGCGCGGGTTCCAACTTGGCGGTCGAATTCAAAGGATGGCTTCCATGGGCCCGAGTGCCATCCGCGATCTTCCGCCGTCATTATCTGAATAGGTGCGCTCCAGTCCGAGAGCTTTCCCGATGGTTTCCGTGCTCTACACCACCACAGTCCGGTCTCGGCAGGCGGCGTGCCTCCACCGAGCCAGACGCGTGCAAAGATCGCATCGAATGAATCGCTGCGTTGACGCACACAGAAATCGAACATCTTCATTTCCGGGGGCGCAAACACCTCATGTTTCGTCCAGCCCGTCCTGCCATCCTGGCTCTCCGCATACCCGTGTACAAGGTAATCCTCATGGTTGGACCCGGCGACGTACCACATCTTCCATCTACCCTCGTGATACATAAGGTTTGGTTCGTAAACACTGCCGTGCTCCCATTCTTCATTGGCAACGAAAGCAGGTTCAGCCTGATCGACCCACTGGACTCCGTCCCATTGCAAAAAGCCAATCGTGTAGGGTCCCCAAAGATTCTCCGACGCGCCCGCGTAGTAGATGCGCTCTACCCAAGCTTCCGCCCGAGGATCCCATCCTCGGACATAAGATGGGGAGTGCCGTCCGCCCTTGCCATCCCAGCTGCTACTCGTGCTATGGCCAGCCAGCGGCTCCAACTCCCCCGCCGGGTCGCGCGTAAGCGTCCAGCCCTGAGCGGAAAGAGGGGCTTTCGGGGTGAGCGAAGCACTATATATCTCAGTTGCCCCGTAACCATGGGCTTGACCTGCCAAGTATATCCAGTGTAGGTTCTCCCGATTCACAACACAGGCATCACTCAGTTCGGCGCCTCCTGATTGCGAAGCCGGGTCCCGTGGATCGAAAACCTTGATTTCCGCCCCCGAAAGCTGCATTCTGCGACCGCTTACGGTGTTGGTGTATGTCTCAGACATCAAAAACCTCCGACGGTTCTCGAAACTGAGATTATCAATCATGTCTCGGGGTCATCTTCCAGCAGCGCGAACGCAGCGAGTGGAATCGACTTCAAAGAGTGCAAATCGCCAAGGGCTCATTGAGCGCCTGGAAGCCGCAATCCATAGTTCCGGTCGTGTCACCGCCAACTCGGACGTTACCATTCATTAACTGACGAGTGGGAGTCCGCGGTGATCAGCGGATATTTGGGCAAGGGCGACACTTTCGACAAGGCCATCGCTACTTTCTCGATCGCCTATGCCGATCAGAACGAAAAGGACCACGCTGCACTCAAACGTGCGATCCACGACGGGCGGGGGACGGCGGTTGTCGAAAAGTCGAAGTGAGTCGCTCCGCACATGGAGACAAAATGGAAGAGGTGAAGGAAACTGTCATCGCCGCCCGATTGAAAGCTCCATGTCGTTTTCGGTAAATGAGTAAATTTCGCAGCTAATGAGTAGAATTTCGCAGCCAATCCGTAGACCAGACGATGGAGCTCTTTACTCTGCCTGCATTGGTGCGATCTATCAAGAAGATCCTGGCAACAATACCGCCGGCCTCGACGAACAGATGACCTCCTACGGTCCAGACAAGACCTGGAGTGTGGTGAAGTAGCAGTCTGGCTTACCAAATTAGACTTGGCGTCTCCGGAGAGATAGTCGGGATGGAAGCCATGGGGTGTAGTTGTTTTACTTCCAAATAGTCGGTGATCCAAACATAACTTCGAAGCTTGTATAGGCTCGATCCGGATTGTCACTTTTGGCAGTTACACAGCGGATTTGACGGAGCACTATTGGAAGGAATCTTCACAGCATGCGGAAAAAGATCGGACTTCCTTGACTTCTTGACCCCGATTGACGCTTACTCTTCTCACCTTCGCCTCGGGGCCTCCGTGTCCGAGTATCCAATTGGAATCTACACCGTCGCCGGAACCTTAGCAATTTTACAGTAACGAAACCATCAATTTTGCCAATATCCTTCGCGAGAGTACGTCCCTTACGCTCTGGTCGAAACTGACTCCAAGCCCAGCAACCTTGTGTGTTCGAATACATCGGTGACGTTGATGAATGCTCTAAGCTTGATCATCATATCCTTCATCTATGTTCTTGGGGGAGGCCCTTTGTTGCTAGCGCAAACCTCGAGTGATGCTGGCGATCTAGAGCAACTAAAGTCGGTAGTCGGAGCCCAGCAGCAGCTCTTGGAGCAGCAGCAGGCGCAAATCCAAGCATTGCAGTTGGCACTGGCCGAACAGAAGCAGATCTTGGCAGGAATAGTGCAACAGCGCACGGAGGGTGCAAAGCAGCTTCCTGCCGTGACAGAAACAAACGCTGATGAGCATCTTTCCGTTGAGATGCGGACGCAGACGCCGCAGAGCCAGGCAGTTCCCGCCGGCCAACAGCCGTCTCCGTTAGAGCAGGAGCAGGTAGAAGAGGAACTGCAGCGCGGTCCGGAAATTGCCGACGTGACGCCTACTACACCGGCCCTCCAGTTGGGTCCGGCGAAGATCCGGCTGATCGGCTACCCCGCCCTGACCACGGTGTGGCGATCGACCAACAATGGCGGCAACGTGGCTACCAACTTCAACAATATACCGTTCAACAACACGGTGTCCGGCACCACGAGCGAACTCCGCCTATCTTCGCAGAACACGCGCCTGGCAATCCGCGTCGATGCCAACCTGAAATCCAGCTATATGGCTGGATACTTCGAAATGGATTTTGTCGGTGCGCCAGTCGGCGGCAACCTTGTAACTCAATCCGGTTACCCCTTCCGTATTCGTCAGGCCTGGTTTGACTTTAAAAGGGGTAAGTGGGAGATAACAGGCGGGCAATTGTGGTCGCTGATGACACCAAACAAGGAGGATATCCTCCCCTGGCCCGGTGATGTTGCTGTTACGCAGGTAATCGATCTCAATTTCGTGCCTGGCCTCGTGTTTAGCCGCTACCCTCAATTTCGGCTGGTCTATCACCGCTCTCAAAAGGCGGCGTTCGGTTTCTCGTTCGAGAACCCTGAGCAGCAGGTGTCCAACAGTGTCGTGTTCCCCAGTGCCCTCAGTAACACACTCAGTACGCAGTACAACACAGGCACTAGTGGGCTGAATGTCCCAAACATGACTCCGGATTTCGTGCTTAAAGGATCGTTCGACAACAAGCTTCCTGGTGATCGAGCCATTCACTTCGATGTCGGTACGGTGATGCGAAGCTTTCGCAGTTGGGATGGGAGCAGCGCGTCAGCCAAGGACTATGCTTTCGGCTGGGGCGTGGGTGCCAACTCCCACGTGGAGGTCAAGAAGGGTGTGCGCTGGGTGTTGGACGGCTTTGCCGGTGACGGGGCTGGCCGGTATATCGGTGGTCTGGCTCCCGACGTAATCGTCCGGGCCAACGGCGACATTTCGCCAATCCACTCCTACTCGTGGGTTAGCGGCTTCGAGATTGCTCCGAATAAGGCTACCGGACTGTACTTCTACTACAGTGGCCTCTACGCGCAGAAAAACGCTACCTTAAACAGCGATGGCACCTGCTGTGTGGGATTTGGTTATCCGGGCGCGAACAACGCCGCCGATCGGTTGATCGAAGAGGCCACGGGCGGCTACTCGCGGGTGGTCTGGAAGTACGAGAATCTTGGGTCGGTGCAATGGGGCCTGCAATACGCCCATGCTTGGGTCTATCCTTGGGTGGCTGGTAATGGACCGAACGCGGCTCATACCAACATCGTTTTCGGGCAGGTGCGTTACAACCTTCCGTGAGGTGACATCCCGCCAAGAAAGGCCATCTGGAAATCGAACTGGATGGATTTGGCACCAACACTTCCACCAGTGCCCATGGCTACGCCGGAGTAGGCCTCGGGCGTTTGGTCCTGGGCCCGGACACCAGGGGCTAAAAGCAGAAGGGTTAAGATAGTTAGCACGATTGGGGTGCTTTTCATGGTTTTTTTTGTCCTCCGTAGAATCGCTCCGGACCCAAACAACTAAGTACCTTCTTGCCGAGCCTCCTTCTTTGAGTTCGGTGCAGCCGACTGAATGATGGGCAGATCGACGCTGATGGCAGCGTGGTCAGACAGGGGGTCGGCAAATGCCTGATTGGCTTCGTTCATGGTCCGGGCGAAGTGGGGAGCAAAGCGGTAGGATTCCGCCGACTTCGGCTCATCTTTCAGATAGGCTTTCACAAACACCCAGTCGAGCCGGAATTTTCCTACCACTCCGACCGTCCGCGGCAAAGCGAAGGTGGTCATAAACCCTTTACTGCCGCGCTCGTTCGAGTTACCCAGGGTTCCCTGGCGGCCGAGCACCGAAAACTCGGCATCCCCGCGATAATCGAAGCGTGCCCGGTCGTCAAACCGAAACTTGTTCAGTTCTTTAAAAAGGCCCTGCTCGGGATTGGCTGCTAATAACGGAACGCCGGAGGCGGTTGGATCACTCTGAAATTTCGTTGTCTTGAAGGCAAGCCCAGCAATATCCATGCCAAAACCCACACCGGTCGCGTACTTGACTCCCGTTGTGGCCCAATACGAAGGAGAATTCAGCTTTTTCAGCAAAGCCGACTTTACGCTGACCACCGAGCCATCGGCTCCCGTCGTGTTCATATCCCCGGCAACCACAACTGGATGAGAGATCGGTTTAATGAGGTCCAGAATTTCATCCATCTGTTTCACGCGGCCTTTGGGCGTCGTACGATTCTCCAGGTGAGCTGCAACGATAGTGACCTGGCCGCCGGGAAGATCAGGTACGTCGATGGTGGCAATAAGATTGGTGCGGCCGCCGCGGCGAATCTCGCGTACGATTTGTTCTCCGAAAAGCAGGCTTGCGCCTTTTCGTTTTCCGGCTTCCATTTTTCCGTACTTCTTCTCGCCGTTGTACCAGTCGTAAGCCTGGTACTCAAAGGGCACCAGCTTAACGTCCCGAAGAGGGTAACGAGAGAGAATGGCTGTGCCATGCAATCCCAGAAGGCGCGTCTTGTCCACGCTGAACAGGTCATCCAACTCCTTGCGCTCGTCTTGATTCTCCACATTCGCGAACGATTGGGTACCCAGGATTTTTGGATCAACTTCGACAAACTCGACACCGTACGCCCAATTCATCTTGAGCGCGTCGGCAAGATCTTTGACCACCGCCCGGTAGTCACTTCTCTTCATACCCCAGTCGACTTCGTTCAATACCAGCACGTCTGCTGATTGAAGCAAGTCGCTCTGGGCCCGGAGCACATCGTCCTTCGCCTTTTCAGTATTCGTATTAATGGCGGCATCTCCGTGCACTTCGCGGACGAATGCTTCTTTGTCGGTCAGCAATAGTTTGATCTTGTCGAGTTCGATTCCCCGCTCGATGTTCCACTCGACCAGGCGCAGCGAGGGGCCCATGCCTTTGAGGTCAGGCCGCAGCGGCTTTGTTCCGTCGAAATACGCTTCGTTGTTGACAAAGAGCGTGGTCAGCAGTGTGTGCAGTTTTGCTCCCAGGGCGGGATCGACCGTTTCCTGCTCACCGAGCTCGAGGAGTTCCTGATAGGTCAGCATCGCAGGCTGGGACGTTCGTGTGTACTCTTCGCCGGTTCCGTCCTGCGCTGATACTCCGGAACAGAAGAGTAGCGCCAGGAGCAGAGCGAGCAGGACTCCGCCGGAGAGGACACGATCGCATGGCGGAAGGGATGTTCTCCGATGTGTATTCAACTTAGGTTCCATGATTTTCATCTCGCATTCTGCTCGCACACATGCCTTGCCTCTCCTCTAGGAGAGATTTGTACAGTCAGGAGCAGTCTACGAGGCAGGCTGCCGCGCGCATACTGGTAGAAGTATTAGTTCCCTACACAAGTAATCCAAGCCTCGCCGATGTTGTTATATCTGGGTGGACCGCTATGACCAAGCTCCCGTCAACTAACGCAACAGCATGAACGAAGGCCGGTCTACACCCGATCCGCATCAAAGCCGATCATTCTCGAAGTGGGGTTTGAGCAAGCGGAAGCGTGACACTGCAAGATCTCGGCCCCCCGACGACAACTCGGCCAGTTCCTGCACAGGCGGACTGCAGCTGAACAGCCTCGAACAGATGCGGTCCGTCTTGGATGAAGGCCGGCATGGTTCTCGTCTGCATGCCCGGCATTGAAAAGCGCATCGCCCGCTTTCACCGCGAACAACAACTACTTAACGGGCAGCGAGTTCTCCAAGCGCCAAAATACCATGACCGAAGCGCCAGTAGGCGCGGTCGAAACGCATTTGCGTTACGATGTAAGGCCGCGTTTGTGGGCCTCGGTTGATTGCAACTACTGGTACGGGGGCGAACAACCGTCAATAACGTTCAAAAGGTCGGCAGTCTGCAAGCGAACTCTCGTATAGGAGGGACGGTTTCAGTTCCGTTTACCAAGCATCAGTCTTTGAAATTTAGCTACAGTGACGCCGAACTCGCTAGGATTGGAGGAACCTTTCAAACTGTCTCCTTTGCTTGGCAGTACGCGTGGGTGGGGAGACCCGAGTAGTTGAGGGCGTATTTCGCGCCCGCTGACCGTTTGTGAAGGCGATTGGAGACTCTGTTTGCAAATACGAACCGACATTCTTCAACGAACTATTTGGCGTTGGTGTTGAGCTGCCCTGCTGTTTGCAACAAAGATAGATCTGGATTTGCCCCAACGATGGAGCCCGTCGAACAACCTGTTTTGCATGTAGAATTGCCTCCGATGGATTGGCCTGTCTCTTATTCGAAAGAATGGCTGCGTCCCGATGTTGTCGCCGGTTTGACCACTGCTGCGGTGGTCATTCCCAAAGCGATGGCGTATGCAACGATCGCAGGTCTGCCGGTGCAGGTGGGCCTGTACACGGCCTTTCTGCCGATGGTGATCTACGCGGTGCTAGGCACCTCACGCGTACTTAGCGTAAGCACGACTACTACGCTCGCGATATTGACCTCCGCCGAGCTGGGCGAGGCAGTGCCGGGAGGAGATCCAGCATCGCTATTGACTGCCTCCGCCATGCTGACGCTGTTGGTGGGATTGATGCTCGTACTCGCTTCGCTCCTGCGATTAGGCTTCGTTGCCAATTTCATCTCCGAACCGGTTTTGATTGGTTTCAAGGCAGGCATTGGCCTCGTCATCGTTCTGGATCAGGTTCCTAAACTTCTCGGCATTCATTTTGTAAAGGGTTCGTTCGTTCAGAACCTGTTTGCTACGGTCCACGGCCTTCCCGGGACATCGCTAACGACACTAGCCGTCGGAGTGTCCATGATTGTTCTCTTGGTCGCCATCGAGCGACTCATGCCGAAGGCTCCAGCTCCACTAATCGCAGTGGCGGCGGGCATTATCAGTGCTTTCCTGCTGAACTTGCATGCACACGGGGTTGAATTGGTTGGTCACATTCCGCAGGGCTTGCCGAGGTTTGCTGCTCCGGCATTCTCCCTCGCGGCTCGACTCTGGCCCGGCGCCTTGGGCGTCGCGCTCATGAGTTTTACAGAGACAATCGCAGCCGGGCGTGCTTTTGTGCGCAACGATGAACCCTCGCCGCAAGCTAACAGGGAGTTACTGGCCACCGGACTGGCAAATGTCGGCGGCGCGCTTCTCGGTGCAATGCCCGGTGGCGGTGGCACCAGCCAGACAGCGGTGAATCGTTTGGCCGGAGCACGCACGCAACTGGCGGAAATCGTAACAGCAGCTATGACCCTGGTGACGATGATTCTGCTGGCGCCGCTGATTGCTTTGATGCCGCAAGCCACTCTTGCCGCGGTAGTCATTGTCTACTCCATCGGACTCATACGGCCGTTGGAGTTCCTTGAGATTCTCAGTGTGCGCCGAACAGAGTTCAGCTGGGCTCTCATCGCATTTGCCGGTGTGGCGCTTGTGGGAACCCTGAAGGGGATCATCGTGGCCATCATTATCTCCCTCGTAGCACTTGCTTACCAGGTGGCTGATCCGCCGGTGTACGTCCTCGGTCGGAAGCCGGGCACGAATGTGTTCCGGCCTCGCTCAAAGGAACATCCCGAAGATGAGACATTTGCCGGGTTGTTACTGTTGAGATTGGAGGGCCGGATTTTCTTCGCCAATGCTGGACAAATCGGGCAGAAGATAAAACGCTTGATTGAGGAAGCGCAGCCCAAGGTTGTTGTCTTTGATCTCAGCCCTGTTTTCGATCTCGAGTACACAGCCCTCAAGATGTTGACCGACGGCGAGAAGCGGCAGCGTGAGCGTGGCATCATACTGTGGCTGGTTGGGATGAACCCAGGTGTGCTTGGCGTGGTGCAGAGATCGCAATTGGGTGCAGCACTCGGACGCGACGCCATGCACTTCAATCTAGAGATAGCGGTTACCAAGCATTTGGGCAGAGCTGCGCGTGCAGAGGCACCCACGACCTAATGCTGCCGAATCGTCCCATTCTAGGGAGTAACGAACCTCCGCGTGCCTGCATGTGGCCTGGCTGTCGAATATCGCTGCACACGTACCTGGTTGCGTTAAAGAATTAGGTCTTGCTGTCGCGGTCTGCCCCCAGCCTGCGCCGACAAATCACGATGCGGGTTCATGATCGATGCCGCCCGTAGGCATTCGCGGCCTATGGACGGTATCGTTGCTCAATGCTAGTCGCCTACTGCCGTGCCATGGCCAGGTTCAGCCATTCCTGTGGAGTGAGGAAGTGATCATCGCATTGGCATCTAGCCGAATCCTTGATCTGCCTGCGCGGTTGTGGGAAGGGTTTCTGGCAACACACCCCGAGGAGTCAGCATGCCGAAACAGCCCCGTCTGGGCTGCTCCGTTACTGAATCTGTTTACTGCCGTGCTATAGCGATGCGGATCGCGTCCTCCGGCGAGACCAGATGATCGAGGCTCTCAGCGTCCTCCGCAATGGCTAGTTGGACGCCCTTGACGCGACCTGAAAACTCGTTCCCACGCGACCCGTAGTCCGGTGAGACAGGAGCCCCCGTGTCCATCCCCACGTCGCAACCATCATCGCCAGAGAAGATGATGGCCTCGGTAGCGCTGATCTTGCCCTCGCCGACCTTTTTGCCATCCACGTATAGAGACGCGGTGCCAGCCTTGCCAAGCCCACCACCAGCGTAGGCAAACTCCATGCGTACTTGGTGGTCGCCCGGAGGCAACGCGCTGCTCGATTCAGCGTAGAAGCACTGAATGCCGAGAAAGTTGTAACAGTATTTGAGCTTGCCCCCTTTGGCGTAGAGGCTCCAGCCACCTGCGTTGCCGCCTTGGGCGACGATGACGCCCTCAGCCCCGGTTGTGGGTACAACAATCTCAGCGGTCACGGAATGAGACTTGTTCTTGATGTTGAGGACCGAATTTTCTGACAGACGCCCCATGCTGCCAAACAGAATTTGGGAGTTGCCCTTAATCAGCACCGGCCGCCCCGCCAAATCCGAGTTAAGCCTTTCAGCGCCCCGGTCGTCGAGGGGAAGTACGTTGTAGCGTATCGCCTCGATCAGCCACAGACGCTGCAACTGGTGGAGCTTTTCAGGCATCTGCTGGGCTAGGTTGTTCGCCTGGCTCCAGTCTTTACTGGTGTCATAGAGTTCCCAATTGTCGTCGTCGAATGCCGGGGTTTTCTCGCCGACGAGAAGCCATGGCGTCTTGTGCCGTGTAACCGCGGTCCAGCCTTTGTGGTAAATGCCTCGGTTGCCGAGCATCTCGAAGTATTGCGTCTCATGCCGCTCGGCCGCCTTGGCGTCGTTGAAAGAGTAAAGCATGCTAACGCCTTCGAGAGGTTTCTGCTGCACACCATTTACGAAGGTCGGTTCGGGGAGCCCAGCCGCCTCCAGGATTGTCGCCGCTACGTCGATCACGTGATGGAACTGGCTGCGGATTTCCCCTTTCTCCGTGGTGCCCTTGGGCCAGTGAACAATAGTCCCGTTGCGGGTGCCGCCGAAATGCGATGCGACCTGCTTGGTCCACTGGTACGGTGTATCCAGGGAGTGTGCCCAGCCCACAGCGTAGTGATTGTAAGATTCCGGGCCGCCCAGCTTGTCCAGCCGCGCCATCAGGAACTCGGGTGTCTCCAGTGCGGCCGCGCCGTTGAAATTGATCATCTCGTTGTAGGTGCCCTGAAGCGTTCCCTCTGCGGAGGAGCCGTTGTCGCCGATGATGTAGTAGATCAGCGTGTCATCGAGCAGGTTGAGCTTATTCAACGAATCCACTAACCGGCCGATATGGTAATCGGTATACTCCATGAAGCCGGCGTAAACCTCCATCTGCCGGGTGAGCACCGGCTTAAGTGCGGCGGCCATTTCATCCCACGCCGGGATTTCTTTGTGCCTTGGCGTGAGCTGACAATCTTGCGGAATGACACCTAACTTTTTCTGGCGGTCGAAGATCTCCTCCCGCAGCTTATCCCAACCCTGATCGAACTTGCCTTTGTACTTGTCTGCCCATTCTTTCGGTACGTGGTGCGGGGCGTGAACCGCTCCCGGCGCGAAGTAGACGAAGAAGGGCTTATCGGGAATGAGCGCTTTCTGTTGCCCAATCCAGTTGATGGCCTTGTCCGTCATGTCTTCCATCAAGTGGTAGCCCTCTTCGGGCGTGAGCTTGACCTCGATCGGTGTCGTGCCTTCATAGAGCGATGGGTACCATTGGTTTGCCTCGCCTCCGATGAACCCGTAGAAATATTCGAATCCACCTCCCCCAGTGGGCCAGGCATCAAAAGGACCTGCCGGACTGGTCTCCCACACCGGCACTTCATGACACTTGCCGAACTGCGCAGTCGCATATCCATTGAGCTTGAGAGTCCGGGCAATTGGCGCGCAGGTGTTCGGTAGAATCGAGTTATATCCGGGCGACCCGGTGGCGATTTCGGTGATTCCGCCCATGCCCACCGTGTGATGGTTGCGTCCGGTCAATAGGGCCTGCCGGGTCGGCGAGCAAAGCGCCGTGGTATGAAAGCGGTTGTATTTCAGGCCACTGGCCGCTAAATGTTCGGCCGTCGGCGTGTTACATGGACCGCCAAAGGCACTCGATGAGCCAAAGCCCGCGTCGTCAATCAAGACGATCAGGACGTTTGGTGCACCCTTGGGTGGCCGCAGCTGCCTAATCGGCGGAAACTTGGTCTCCGGATCCTTCGCATCATAGGTGACCAGGCCTGTACGCGGCTGATCGGGGATGGGAAGAACTGTTCGTTGAACCTTATCCTGATCATTCATTGAGAGAAGGCTCCCCTTTTCGTTAGAAATCTGGAGTGTTCGCACGACGATGAAGAGAACAGGGCGCACCCGTCTCTTTTCCATCAAAGACTAGGACTCTCGCTTCAGCCAAACAACTGGCAAAACTTACAGTATTCGGTCTAGATAAACGCCTGTTTTTGGCGTTTCCGAGAGAGCGAGAAACGATCAGTGAATTGGTTTCTTGGGGGGCGGACGCTAGGGCCGAGGCTTCGGGGCGTGCTCGCTGCAAACAACAGCCACTAGGCAGAGCTCCACCGCGCATCCGAGGACGTGGGTAGCACTGTTATGACATCCGGGGTGGTCGCAGGAATATTCGGTGAGCAGTTCTTCGCGCCCGTCTGGAGTTTTGAGGCCCGTCTTGATCGTTACCTGAGGAATTGAGAATCCCTCAAACCAAGTATTTTGCATTATCTGATGCCCAGCGGGCCCATTGTTGCAAGTGGATTTTGTACCGTGGACGAGACGCGCTGTGGAACCGGCAAGCGGAGGTTTTAGCATCGGGGCCCACCAACCTTTGAGGGTGATTAGGCCAGGCAAAAGCCTAACATCGGTTCTGCCCGAGTCACCGCCAACTCGGACGTTACCATTCATTAACTGACGGGTAGGCGACAACACGGCCGGAATCGGCTGATTTGAACGTGGCACCGAGATCGCGGTCAATGAAAGAGCCATCCCACCGCGACGCCAACAATGGAGAGCTTGATGAGCCAGCCCGTTGCGTAAGATGCCACAAACACACGGTGCAGCTTCATAAATGCGGCATTGGTGAGGATGAGCGGTAGTGGGCCTATCATCCACACCGCACCAGCAAATTCCAGTGCAGCCGGAACAGAGTGAATCCCCAGCCTCGCGGCGACATACGCAAAGACTCCGCAGGTCAGAAATGGAAGCGGACTCGTTAACGCAATCGCCTTGGCTTCGGCACCCTGACGCCAAATCTCGGGATAGGTGAAGCGCCTGTGAATCCAATCGCCTGCGAAAAACCAATCAGTAAACGACGAGACGACACCGGCACCGAGAATGATTGCTATGAGTCGCATCCAATTCATACCGAGAGTTCCTCGAACGCGGTCGGATCATACTTGTATGAGTGGCTTTGTGCAAGGCTAGTGCGGAGCCTTTGCGAACTCCTTCGCAGAGTCCTCGGCCCGAGTCACTTATCCAGCCTGTATGAGTGATCACCGTTCCGGGCGAGTGACGGGATTCCGTGACAGGATTCCGTGACAGACGAACTAACCCCCATCGTTTCGCGCTCAGGATCGGATCTAATTTGCGCGGCCAAGGCCGCCCTAAGAGACCTCGCCTCCCGATCTAAACAGTTCCACATCAAGCCTCCTTAATCTTTCCCAAATGAGAAATTCAGCCACACGGATGCATGCATCTACTCGCTCAGGCGTGAACTTTAATAGCGCCACAAATGTTCCCGAAACCTCTCGGGCGCTGGTGTACTGCGTCACTGATAGACGCAAGTATTGCTTGCCCAGCCCCAAAGAATCGGGCCCCTCCGCCCGGCTTTTTGGCAGGTGTGACCAGCCGGGCTTCGGCGCCCACGCCGAATGACCTTTCTGCCCGCGAAGCTCAGGTCAGCAGATTTTGATCAGGCCTTCATCCACCAATTGCGTGAGCAACTGGAGCACATCACGCTCGATAACCCCGGGAGGAGCTTCGTAGCGTCCGCTAAATTCCTCGACCAGGTCCGCCACCCGCACGGGCGATACCAGCTTGCTCCAGATTTCACTGCCGATTCCGCCCAGTCCGTAACAGCGACTGCGCTCCAGGCTCATGAGCACCGTCTCACCCGCCACATCCGCAGCCACCGGGTTGGGCGTGTGACAAACGATCGATGTGAGGTTTAAATCCGCCATGACTGATGAAATGTTAGCAACATATCGCTCCACTACGCTGCAGGTTGAGAAATCTCGCTCCCCAAGACGGCTGAACAGGCTACCGAAAGACTCTCTGCAGGAAGGGCATGGCTTCGGAAACCACGGGTTTGGCGCGGTGGAATCCCGCATCTCGCGAAAAACGAGCGAGATGCGGGGATTTCCTGTGCACGGCCTCATCCAACGCCGCGAGTGCGGCTTTCATCCAGGAAAGCCGCAAGAAGTTCATCAACGCCAGCAAACTTCGCAGGAAATCTCGGGGTGCGGGGCTACCCAATTTTGTAAAATTCGATATTTTTGGGTCCTTTCTAGGATTAGCAGCTCAGCGGGGGTGGACAAAGGGGTTCTTTATTGGGAGAGAAACTCCCAAGTCTGGAACAGAGCCGAACAGGGGGACCGAACGTTTGGGGGCTTCCGAGAAGGGAAGGCGGTTGGTAGAGGTGGACTGGCTGGGACCGGGGTTCGCAGGCGCTCCCACCGAGGGGGGGCGGGCAGGCTCATCTTCTTGCTGGGGAGGGCTTGGCTGCGGGTCATTCGTTGTGGCAGGGGTTGTGGCGTGCTGCCGGGTAGGCCCCACGGAGGGATAGATTTGGGCGGTCGCAGGGGCGGATTTTTTCTCCGAAGAGACGGCGCGACGGTCGGGGATGAAGTTTTCCATGGCAATGATCATGGAGATGGCTTTGACTTGGCCGGTAATGCTGCCTCGGGTCATATCGGGGCTGAGGTTGGCGATTTCCCAGAGGCGATCCAGTACTTGTTCGCGGTCCAGGTTCCGGCGGTGCAGTTCTTCCACGGCACGCCCCACCCCCGGCAGGCGGGACAGGTCGGCGTCTTGCTGGACGAGATGTTGCTGGACGGCTGCGCGGTGCTCGAGCATGTAGGTGCGGACATGGGGTTTGGATTTGGTGTAGGCGGCGGAGTCGGGGTTGAGGCCGACAGCTTCGGCGGCTTGACGGTCGGTCATTCCGCCAGAGAGGACCAGGCGGGCAAAGGCTATTTCCTGGTCGGTGATGGGGTCGCTGACTTTATTTTTGGGCATAGGTGGCTCCTGGAATTTGAAAGAAGTTAGGGGTTTCTACTGAGCTGGGAGGAACAGTGGGATACATAAAAAAATCCCGCCGCGTGGCAGGATGCTTGGATTGCCTTATTTGAGACAGGGATCCGGTGTGACACCGGACAGCGGTAAAACTGTCCTTCGCTCGCCTTAGGCCGAAACTACCGGCAACTGCCGACCAGCGGGAGGGTGACGAGAGGCCGCCCGTTGTGCCGAAATCATCTGCCAACAGGATATAGCGCACTGCGGAACCGGACCAGGCCGCCGAGACTCTTTTCTTGAGTCGACGGTTATCGTTTCGGAGGTTACTTTGGTTTGACTGGAGTCTGGCCTTCAGAGCGCAATGCCGCCAAGCGAATCTCGCAGGAGCTGCTGCGCTGCGTCGCTGATATTAAGACGAGATAGCGAGAAGTCCCCGCTACACGCTCGTAAGTGACATTCCGGAAAACCAGGCAAACAGCTTCGTCGTCGACACGATCGCTGTCGTGGACAACGGATGGGATGGCTTGGCCGGTTAGAGCAGAGTGGCCCAATAGAAACGAGTTAATGAGTTGCCATTTCAGGAGCTTCTGAAGTCGCGTAAAGCAGAAAGCCAACAGATCGGCGCAGACAACCGGTAGCCAAAGGACGGGGCTCTCCCAAAAGAGCGCCGTAGTCTTACGCCAGAGATCGCGCATCGATTCGAATCGTAAAGGAGTTAGAGCCGGCGCACTACCGCCGTATCCTGCCATCCTGCGCGGGCGGCTCAAGACTCCGCCGATACCTTGACAAAACAGCGGCGGGACGCCAGAATGCCCGCTGATTCGCTTTTTCAATAAACGGCATGCCATCTCACAATGCGGTACAGGGAATCAGCGGCGTTTACAAATTGCAGGCGCTCGATCGCGCCTTCGCGGTGCTGGATCTGCTCTCCTCCAGCTCAGCGCCGATGGGCCTGGCCGAAATTGCCGCTACCCTCGAGCTGCATAAGAGCACCGCGCATCGCTTCCTCATGGTGTTGGAGCGCCACCGCATCGTGGAGCGCACGCCCGCGGGCAAGTTTCGCCTCGGCTTGCGCCTATGCGACTTCGGCAGCCGCGCCATTGAGCAATATGATCTGCGGGATCGCGCCCAACTCCATCTGAAGACACTGGTCGCCGAGGTCGAGGAGACCGCCCACTTGTGCATCCTCGAGAAGACGCACATGGTGTACATCGACAAACAGGAGCCGGAACGCACCATCCGCATGATCTCGCGCGTGGGAGCCAGCAGCCCCATCCACTGCACGGCCGTGGGCAAGGCGATTCTGGCCACCATGTCGCGCCCCCGGGTGGAGGAAATGTTGCAGGCGGTGCAACTGGAAAGGTTCACGCGGCGCACCATGACCAGCCGGGAAGCGTTACTCAAAGAGCTGGATCGGACCACGCGCCGCGGATACGCAGTCGACGACGAAGAGCGGGAAGAGGGTGTGCGCTGCGCCGGAATGGCTATCCTCGATGGCCGCGGAGAAGCCATCGCCGCGGTAAGCATCTCCGGCCCCTCATTTCGCGTGACCATGCAAAAGATTCCCGCGATCGCCGGTAAGCTGATGACTTGTGTGAAGGGAATTCAACACGACCTGGGGTTCACACCGTTCGCACGATAACGCATTTTTGCTAATGGTGTAGACCGGGAAACTGAACTTGACGCGGCCATAGCAAGAATGCTCTAGGCGCAGCGGAATCGACGCAAATAAGGAAAGAGGCCAATGGAAGAGTTATCAATCAAGGGCGCAGAGACCAGCCGTTGGGACTGCGTAAGTTTAGGGGAAGTGATGCTGCGCCTCGATCCGGGCGAAGGCAGAATCCACACGGCGCGGCAATTTCAAGCCTGGGAGGGCGGGGGAGAGTACAACGTGGCCCGCGGATTGCGCCGCTGCTTCGGCATGCGCAGCGCGATTGCGACCGCGTTTGCCGACAATCCCATCGGCAGGCTGGTGGAGGATTTCATCCTGCAGGGTGGGGTCGATACGTCGCTGATTCGCTGGGTTCCGTATGACGGCATCGGCCGCACGGTGCGCAATGGCATCAACTTTACAGAGAGAGGTTATGGAGTGCGCGCCGCCGTCGGCTGCTCCGACCGCGGCAACACAGCCATTTCCCAGGCCAAGCGCGGCGACTTCGATTGGGAAGCTATTCTTGGTCCGCAGAATGGCTCGCGTTGGCTGCATACTGGAGGCATATTCGCGGCGCTCTCGCCCTCAACCCCGGAGGTTGCTGTTGAGGCACTGGATACAGCCCGCAAGTATGGGACGATTAGTTCCTTTGATCTGAACTATCGCGATTCTCTTTGGAAATCCATTGGCGGCAAGGCCAAAGCGCAAGAAGTGAATCGAGCGTTGGTGAGCAAGCTGGACGTTCTCTTTGGCAATGAAGAAGACTTCTCCGCCATGCTGGGGATCAAGCTCGAGGGCGTGAAAGAAGATTTCGACGAGTTGCCGGTTGCCAGCTACGAGACCATGCTGCGCGAGGTCGCCGCTTCGTATCCCAACCTGAAGCTGGTGGCCACTACTCTACGCACCGCGCAAACGGCTTCGCGCAATGCCTGGGGCGCCATGGCAATCTACAAAAACGAAATCTTGTACGTGCCGCAACGGGATATCGATATCCTTGACCGGGTGGGTGGTGGAGACTCATTCGCCTCCGGCCTGGTCTTTGGAATGCTCATGGGAAAACCCGCGGCATGGGCCGTCGCTTGCGGAGTGGCCCATGGAGCGCTCGCCATGACCACCCCCGGGGACACCAGCATGGCTACGCGCGCAGAAGTAGAGCGTGTGATGCTGGGCGGCTCCGCGCGTATTGCCCGTTAATATCGGACCCTGGGATCAAAGGAAGAAGAGAATGTCGAAGGAAGTGCAGCAGCAACTGGAGGAAGCAGGAATCATTCCTGTTTTGCGGGCCCGCTCGGCGAGCGAGGCCATGGGCGTAGTGGAGGCGATGGTTGCCGGGGGAATCACCGTCATAGAAGTCACCATGACGGTGCCCGGTGCAATCGATGTATTAAAGGAGTTGAAACGCGTTTATGGCAGCAAGCTGCTGCTGGGATCGGGAACCGTGACCGACGGCGCGGAGTGTGCCGCCACCATCGAGGCCGGCGCGGAGTTTGTGGTGAGTCCGAGCCTCCACATGGACGTGATCAAGGAGACCAAGGCGCGAGGCAAAGTTTCGTTGCCCGGTGCCCTGACGCCAACCGAAGTGATCACCGCCTGGCGTGCCGGCGCGGATTTCGTCAAGGTATTTCCCTGCTCAGCGATGGGAGGGGCAAGCTATTTGAAATCGCTCAAAGCGCCTTTTCCCTATTTGCGGTTGGTGCCTACCGGCGGTGTAACCCTGGAGACGGCCGCCAGCTTTCTTGAAGCCGGAGCCTCGGCCCTGGGCGTGGGCGCGGACCTGGTCAACGTCGCAGCGCTGGCGAAGGGTAGGCCTGAGGTCATCACCATCGCCGCACGCGCATATCTCGACGTCATTGCCAAGACGCGCGCGGCAGCCAAAGCGTAAACTGCTTTTTCACATCAATGCCGCATTGCGGCAAGAAAGAACAAGGTAGAGATCGAATGACACTCAAACAGAGGAGCTTGGCAATCCCCGTGATGTTGTTGGCGATCGGCATGGTGACTGCCCCGGGGCGAGTTTCGCTGGCGCAGGATGCCGGCTCTGGCGCCGCAGCGACGCCGGACGTGTACTCACAGGATGAATTGTTGGGCATGGAAAAGAAGCTGAAGGAGAAGACCGACGCTTCCGGACTGGCCACGCAGACGATCAAGAAATACTCCACCGACTACTCGATGCTGGCGTATCGCACGCAAAGCGGAAAGGCCGAATTACACGAGAAGTTCGCTGACTTCTACGTAGTGGTGGCCGGCGACGCAACGTTGATCAGCGGAGGAACAATGGTCAACGGCAAAACCACCGCGCCGGGCGAGGTCCGGGGCGACTCGATACAGGGTGGCCAGGAAACCAAGCTAAAGAAGGGTGACATTGTCCACATACCAGCTAACATTCCTCACCAGTTGACACTGAGTAAGGGAGATACCTTCCAATACTTCATCGTCAAGGTTCAGGAAAGGGAGTAGTGGCTATAACGAGACCGTTACGAAACACAAATTCTAGATTAAGTCTGGAAAGGCGAAGCTACGAAAGGGAGGTATCCTTTTTTGCGACTCGAGGTGCTCTCGGATTGACTCTGAGCGTTCGTGATAGCGGTGACGACGAGAAAAGATCTGTTTGAGCAAGTTTATAATGCTCCTATTCACTTCGTAAAGCTTGCACAGGATCGACTGAGGCCGCGCGGCGGGCTGGGATGTATGCAGCGATAAAACCTGAAAGAGCCACGGCGATAGTAACCAAAATTAGCACAATTGGATTATGCGCTCCTGTGCCATACAACATGCTTTGAAGTATAGAGGTAGAGGCAACAGATACAGTTAGTCCGATGGCGATGCCACTCGCAAGCAGGATTGCCGCATCGCGTAAAATCATCCTCAACACTGAACTCCGTTGAGCCCCCAGCGCCATGCGAACGCCAATCTCCCGAGTGCGCCGCGAGACGGAGTACATCATTACACCGTAAAGACCGACGACGGTAAGTATGATGCCCAGTCCGGCAAAGGTGCCCAGCAATACCATCGCAAATCGCGGCTGCGAAAGCTGACTGAACATCAGATCCTGCATGGTGTTGACTCTGATTACTGGTAAGTTTGCGTCCATCGACACAACGAGTTGCCGCGCTGTCGATTCCATACTCATTGGCTCTACTGCTGCCCGCAACACCGTATATAGGCAGCACCACTGGTTCTGTTGTGCGGCTGATAGATACATCATTGGATCCGTCTCTTGTTGGGTGGCTCCCAACCTGATATTCCCAACTACCCCTACAATTTCTGGCGGACCATTCCCGGCATCAAGCCTTAGCTTCTTTCCCAAAGCATCCTTACCCGAAAAGTACCTTTGTACAAATGCCTGATTAACGATCATGACCGGGGACGATTTCGCGTCATCTCTATCCGAAAAATCGCGGCCCTTGAGTAGCGGGATTTGCATCGTTCTAAAATATTCTGGCGTGATCGTAGTTATGTACGCTTTCGGACTCTGTCCCGCCTGTGCGGGATGTTCGGGGTCCTCGAAGCTCAGAATGTTTCCATCATCAGTCATAGGCAGGGTTAATACACCTGCTGCCGATTGCACACCGGGAAGCGCGCGGAGCCTCTCAAAATATCGTCGATAAAATGCCGTCTGAGAGTCTCGATACTGAGAGTTCGGCAATTCAAACAAAAAGGTGAGTAGGTGATCCGGATTAAACCCTTCGTCTGTCCGTCGTAGATTCAAAAAGCTGGCAATAAGCAATCCCGCTCCAGCTGTCAGCACTAATCCGAGTGCAATCTGACCAACAATGAGAGATGAACGGAGCCAGTCGCGGCCAGGAATATCAGCGCCCGTGCCTTCCTTTAGAGTGGGGACCATATCATTCTTCGATGCAGTGAGGGCGGGAATAATTCCAAAGACGAGACCTGCTGCACACGACACGACGAGGGTAAATAGCAGCACACGAAGGTCAATGCCTGCATCTGCCGCGCGCGGGATGCTATCGCGGATCAACGATAGAATTGCTGGTATACAAGCGAAGGCAAAGCCGCATCCGACGAGCCCGCCCGCCGCACTCAAAACAAGGCTCTCGATGAGGAGTTGGCGAATGATCCGCTTGCGACCTGCACCCAAAGCAGCACGTAGCGCAATTTCGCGTTGACGATCACGCATACGCGCCAGCAGTAGGCTCGCGATGTTGCCGCAGGCTATTAACAACACCAGGCCAACTGCACCTAATACAACCATGAGTTCTGTTTGGGTGCTGCCGATGATAGAGGCTAACTCGGTTTGTACTCTGGCAGCGTCGCGGTGTGCGTTGGTATCGGGATACTGCTTCGCCAGATTGCCCGCAATTCTATTGAGGTCCTGGTCAACTTGTTCGACTGTAACCCCGGGCTTCATTCTTCCAATAGCACTCAACGAGTGCGAGCCGCGATTATTTACATCGGAATTCGGATTTTTTGGATCATCATCAACGGCGAGCGTAGTCCAGATGCCATTTTGCGGCGCTGTAACTGGAAAGCGAAAAGTGGCGGGCATAACACCGATGACGGTGAATATGCTACCGCTAAGATTGATCGGTCGGCCAGCCATGGATTTATCGCTATTGAACTGTGAAACCCATAATAAGTGGCTAATGAGTGCTACTTTAACGCCTTGCTTCTCCTCATCTGCTGTAAAACCTCGTCCAATTTCAGGGGCCACACCCAAAGCCGCCAACAAGTCCCATGAAACGACCTCTGTGTCGATAGGTACGGGGCGATCAAGGCCAGTCAGTGTATAGGATGTGTCATGATACGAGACCAGATGTTCAAGCGTATGATTTTGAGCACGCCAATCAAAGAAATCTGGATATGAGAGCGCCGTTGCCCCTAAATGATGGCTGTTGGTCGATTGCACATTGACCAACCCCTCGGCCTCTGCGTAGGGCAGTGGGCGCAGAATCACCGCATCAATCACACTAAAGACCGCGGTATTTGCCCCTACGCCAAGTGCGATTGTCAGAATGCAGATAAACGTGAATCCCGGAGATCTCCTCAGTTGTCGTCCAGCATACTTTAAGTCGGCCCAGATGCTCTCCAGCTTCGGCCACTGCCAGACTTCGCGGCTGCGCTCTTCAATCAGAGTCACGTTGCCGAACTCGCGGCGGGCGGATCGCTCCGCTTCTTCCCGTGTCATGCCGTGGTCTACCAGGTCGGCGATTTTTTCGTCAAGGTGTTCGCGGATTGTCTCTGAAAGCTCATTATAGCGGCGACGACGAGTAAACAGTTGTGTGAGCCAGAGCATGGGAAAACCTCCTAAGATTGGGCAACCGCCAAGACGCGGGAATCTCATTCGCCACGTAATACCCTCATAGGGTTGAGGCGAGCGGCACGAACAGCGGGGATAAGAAATGCGGCTATCGAGATCAATCCAAGCAGCGCCACAGATGAAAGAAAACTCACTACATCAAACGGGCTGACCTGAAAAAGCAGACGCGTGAGCATTCGGGTAAGGAACAGTGCGCCACCGATACCGATGAGCATGCCTACTGTAGTCAAGACCAGGCCATGACGAAGCACAATGCCCAGAATGTCTGCACGCCTTGCTCCGAGAGCTATGCGAATGCCGAATTCCTGCATCCGCTGCAAAACGGAGTAGGCAATTACTCCATAGATCCCGACTGCTGCCAACAGAAGAGCGAGCACGGAAAATATGCCGAGCAAGATCGTTGCAAACTTGTCTCCCGTCATAGAGGTTGAAACCGTTTCTTTCATGGTCCTGACTTCCGAGACCGGCTGCTCATTATCCAGCGTAGAGACTTGCTCGCGGATTGCCGCTGACAGCGGCCCGCTATTTGAGCCGCGTACCACCACATTGAAAGAATCGGAGGGCTTTTGAGCAAACGGTTCGTAGACCTGTGGACTGATAGCAGCTTTCAGTCCAGTCTGCTTTACGTCGCCGACCACCCCAATGATTTGCCGGAGATAGGTCGGCCCGGAGATGTCAATCCGTTTGCCGATCGGGTCTTCCGAGGGGAAAAAGCGTTTTGCCATCGTTTCATTGATGATCGCCACCGGCAGACTCGCTGCGGTGTCTTGCTCAGTGAAGAATCGTCCGCGCACGAGAGGAATTTCCATCGCTCGGAAATATTGCGGCGTGACCCGATAGTAGTTTGCAGTTGTTCCCGAATCGTTGGCTCTGGCAGCCCGGCCATAAATACGGATACCTGCGTCGGACGCGTCTGAGAATGGGAGACCAGACGATATGGCAGCCTGATGGACATCAGGCTGCCCCGAAAGGTGTTCGATGAGAGAAGAAGCGAATTGTGCTTGGCGATAGAGCTCTTTGTATTTAACTACGGGCAGATCAACCTTCGCGGTCACAACATTTTCCGGATTGAAGCCAGTATTGACTTGAAGGAGGAGCCAGAAGCTCTTCAAGACGAGGCTGGAAGCAGTGAGCAGAACGAGGGCGAACGCGACTTCGGAAACGACTAGAATGCTGCGGAGATTCGCACGCTTGCCTCCAGCCGACGCCCTGCTGCCCGACTTGAGAGGATCAAGAAGGTTAGTACGGGACAGGCGTATCGCAGGTAGCGATCCAAAAAGCAAGCCTGTCAAAGCAGTCAGTAATATCGTGAACGCTAATACGGTGTGATCAACCGTGACCTGATCGAATCGTGGAATGTTCCCCAGAGAGAGCTTCCTCATAACTGCAATGCCAATATAGGCAAATGAAACGCCAAGCGCACCTCCTGCGAGAGCAAGCACTAAGCCTTCCGTCAGAAGCTGCTGAACGATTCGGCTGCGGCTTGCGCCTAAAGACGCCCGAAGCGAAATCTCTGCTTCCCGTGCCGATCCTCGCGCCATTAACAGGCCCGCAACATTTGCACAGGCGATCAGGAGAACTAAACCCGTAGCCCCCAATAGAACATACAGTGGGGTTCTGATTTCGCCGATGTAGTAGTCAAGCATTGGGAATACATTGACGCTCCAGACCTGTGGTTTTTGCAGGCGCGGCATGATGGAATCCATCTCCGCTTGTGCTTGGTCACGTCTCACGTTTAGCTTCAACCGGCCAATGCCCCAGAGAAAATGACCACTGTCTAAATCCTCCGCTGTGAGACCCATAGGCTTCCAAATCTCGGCGTCGTGAGGAAAGCGGAAGGTCGGTGGCATGACTCCGATGACGGTGAAATCGACATCGTTGAGTTTGATCACAGAGCCAAGTACGCGAGCATCTCCAGCGAATCGTTGTTTCCATAGGTTGTAACCAAGCAAAATTACGTAGTCATTGCCTGCCGCATCCTCTTTCGACGTGAAACTTCGGCCAAGGATCGGTTCTACTCCAAGAACCTCAGGCAAATTCGCTGTGACGCGCGCGCCGGAAATGCGCTCTGACCTGTCTCCCTCTGAGAGGTTGAATGCCATGGTCACGAAGGCTCCGAGTTGATCAAAGGATTGGCTCTGCTCTCGCCACGCCAGAAAGTCGCGAGGCGTCGCTTCAAAATGCGGAAAGCGTGGCATCCATTTCTCATCTAGCATCATGAGCCGAGTAGGATCACGAAAGGGCAGGGGATGCAGAAGCACGCCATTAACCACACTGAAGATTGCTGTATTGGCCCCGATCCCGAGGGCGAGGGTTAGCAGAGCAATGCTTGTAAATGCCGGAGATCGTCGCAACTGTCGCAGCGCAAATACTACGTCTGCCAAAATGCTTTCGGTGCGTGGCCACTGCCAGGCTTCGCGACTGCGTTCTTCGATCCGGCTCATGTTGCCGAACTCGCGACGAGCGGTTCGGTCCGCGTCCTCCTGCGTCATGCCGCGATCCATCAGATCCGCGATCTTCTCGTCGAGGTGTTCGCGGATCGACTCCGAAAGTTCGGCATAACGGCGACGGCGAGTAAACAGTTGTGTGTGCCAGCGCATGGGATAAGTCCTACGATTGGGTGACTGCAAGGACACGGTTGATTCCGGCAAACATCTTTCCAAAACTCGAGAGTTCTTCCTCCAGATGCTTCCGGCCTGCGTTCGTCAGTTTGAATACACGCACTGGGCGCTTATTGGCCGAAAGTCCCATCTCCGACTTCAGCCATCCGGCCTTCAACATGCGTTGCAAAGCGGGGTACAAAGAGCCTTCCTCGATCTGAAGAAGATCGTCTGAAACTTCCTTGATGTGCTGCGCAAGCGCATATCCATGCATTGCCTTCCGATTCAGTGTTTGCAGGATCATCAGTTCCAGGGCGCCAGGGAAGAGGTCGCGGTATTCGGATTTCCTTGGTATGCCAATCATATTATGCCAAAAATACTATTTTGTAAATAGTCTATGCCATAGAGTGACAGGCCCGAGAAAGTTTCTCGTAATGCGTCCTCGTTTTGGGCACTGACTCTGGAAAAACAGCCGAGACCATTCTCTGCAGGAAGGCGGCCGCATATCTGGAGTTCGCCGCGTCTTCACCAGCACTGTATGAAGTAATGTTTTCGCTCAGCCTGAGCGTACCGTTCGGTGAAGCGGCTACTCCTCCGGAGCTGCGATTCGCGTTTGCCCAACTCCTGGAGTTGTTTCAGGGGCAGGGCTCGAAGTCGGAGGTTCTATCGGAATTGTTTTGGGCGAGCCTTCACGGTATCGCCGAGCTCACAAGAACCAAGCGATTTCCGCGCAGCCGTCAGAAAGAGCGCGTGAGGGCGCTCGTCGAGCTCTTCACTTTCCCAAGATGAAACGGCACAGGTGGTGGAAGCGCTTTCTGATGCTCTCTTTGCCGCTGTTATCGCAAGCCTGGGGTGGTACATGGCTCATCCCACGCGAACCTTACGAAACTTCGTCCTCGAAACTTCCGCTGCCCTGACCAGGGAGAACCCTTGCCCACAAACTGATTTGCCATTCGGCTCAGACGGCGGCCTTCGGACGAAGTGGTGGATGATCATCTGCTCTAACGTCTCTCGCGCGCAGCCTCGATCGCGGCAATGTCAATCTTCCGCATTGTCATCATCGCGTTCATCGCGCGCTTGGCTGCGGCGCGATCCGGGTCCTGCGTCGCCGCCAGCAGCGCGCGCGGGGTGACCTGCCACGAAAAACCCCAGCGATCCTTGCACCAACCGCACATGCTTTCCTGGCCGCCGTTGCTGACGATGGCGTTCCACAGGCAGTCGGTCTCGGCCTGGTCCTCTGTGAGGATGATGAAGCTGACCGTTTCGTTGGGGACGAACTTCGGACCGCCATTGAGGCCCAGGAAATTGCGTCCGCAGACGGTGAACTCAACCGTCAACTCCTGGCCTTCGGGCCCCGATGGCGTGTCCGTGGGGGAGGCGCTGGTCTTCCCGACGTGGCTGTCGGGGAACGTGGCTGCATAGAATTCAGCCGCCTCGCGGGCCTTCCCATGGTCGAACCACAGGCAGGTCATCATCTTCTCGGACATCTCACTCTCTCCTCTCAGCTTTTCAAACTCCACCGTAAGTTCGGCAGCCGTTCTCCTGTGAACGAAGAACGGCTGCACCGAACATGAGCACATCGCGGCTACGATTTTGGTCCCTGCATCAGAGCGAAGTGGCCGCCCTGATCGTCTGTGGCCTGCAGGATGCGCGACCCTCCAGGGACGTCCATGGGAGGCAGCACTATTTCGCCGCCCGCATCAATCACACGTTTTTGCGCAGCTTCGATGTCGTCGACGGTGAAGTAGAACTGCCAGTGCGGCGGAATACCTTCGGGCATGCCGGGGCCTTTACGAGCCATCATTCCGCCGGTATAAAGGGGCTTGTCGGTCCGGAAAGTTTGGTAAATGCCCATGGCTCCCATGTCATGCGCATGATCTTTCTCCCAGCCGTAGTGCTTGGAGTAATAATCGAAGGCCTTTGCCGGATCATCGGTAAGCAGTTCGTGCCACCCCACATTACCCACCGCCATTTGATCCAAACGTGGCTGAGCACCTTGCTTGCCGGGTTCGAAGAGCAGGTATTTTACCTTTTGCGGGTCCAGGACAACAGCGAAACGACCGACGCCAGGGATGTCCTGAGCAGGCTTCACAATCGTCCCGCCGTCGGCTGTCACAGCCTTCAGCTCTTCGTCGAGCTTTGCGGTGTGGATGTGGCCCATCCACTGAGTGGGAAGCTCAGGCGCGCCTGCGCCGGCCCAGGTCATCATGCCACCGACATCCTTGCCGTCTTTACCAAAGAGCATATAGGTGAAACCGGGCATACCGGCGTCCTTGACGTCCCACCCGACTACCTTGTTGTAGAAGCTGACTGCCTTGTTCATGTCATTGGTTACGAGTTCGTACCAGATGAATCCGTCTGCCATTTTGTACCGTCCCTTTAGCGAGGCATCGCTATCAAGTAAACACTGTCCACATAAACTATCAGAAAGTGGATGCCGTCCACAAGCGACCATTTCCGCTGTACACTCTTCTTTGAATAGACGATGAAAAAGACCGTCACCCTTGAGAAGCGCAAGACCTTTCGCCATGGCGATCTGCGCAACGCGCTCTTGGCTGCCGGCATTGAGATGGCGCGGATCGGGGGACCCAATACAGTCATTTTGCGAAAGGCAACCCGGCAGGCGGGCGTCTCTCCCAATGCGGCATACAGGCACTTTGCCAACCAGGCTGAACTGCTGGACGCGGTGCGATCGGCATGTTTTTCCCAGCTCGCCGCGGCCATTGAAGATGAAATGAAAAAGTGCCGCCCAGGACGCGATCCGCAAGCGTTTGCGCGGAAGAGTCTACGTGCGGTGGGGATGGGCTATCTGGGATTCGCGATGAGAGAGCCGGGGATGTTTCGCACAGCTTTCTCGCTTCCACCGGCTGTACATGAGCAAAACCCGGCGAACACGGCCTCCATGGGACTGAATCCGTTTCAACTGCTTTCGCTGGCGCTGGACCGCATGCAGGAATCGGGCTTGCTCAGCAAAAAGAATCGCAAAGACGCAGAGTATCTTGCGTGGTCGACAGTCCACGGGCTGGCACTTCTGGTGCTTGAAGGACCGCTGCACCAGATGCCGCAAGCGATGGTGCTTACGCTGGGCGAGCGCCTGGTGCTTATGGTCGAACGAGGGCTCAACTAGAATTGCTTTTTCTTCTCGCGGGGCAGTTTGGATTTTCTTCAGAAGTGTGAGCCAGCTAGTATTCCTCACCAGTTGGTGCTGAGCAAGGGAGACACCTTCCAATACTTCATCGTCAAGGTGCAGGAAATCCCCTGGCGGCTTTGGTTGAGAGCCAAAGGCAAATGCCCACCTTCATGCACGTAAATCGCGTTCATGACTTGAGTTGAGGGAACGCTGTAATTCGTAATTTCGCTGCGGCATACGGGACTAACGTAATCGTCTCTTCCGGCTCGCTGCTGGCCACCGGGCTTTGCGGGACTGGATCGGCCACTCCATCGACGGCCAACCACGACGGCAACTTGCGGGCTTTAACCCGAAGTTTGACCGGTGCAGCGGCGAGCGAAAAAGGCGACCCTTGTTGGGGGAGTTCCTGAACAGAATGCCTTTCGATTTCCTTCTCAGAAACCGCAAGCGCGTAGTTCCATTGCGAACTGGGAAAGACCTGCCAGTCGGCGGTCATTCCTCTATCTCGCAATTTCACCCAGCTTTCGCCAATCGGCAATGAAAAAACCAGAGGCCCGCTTTCGAGGGAGATCGAATCGTTGTAACCCTTAACCACTCTCGGGGACATGGGGAACCGCAACTCCACGACATCGCCCGCTTTCCAGGTGCGTTCGATCTTCGCAAAGCCAGCGTCGTGTGGAGTATTGACTGGTAGTCCGTTCACCAGGATCACTGGAACGCCGGCCCAGGCCGGGATCCTGAGTCTCAGAGGAAAGCTGAGCGCGACTGCCGGCTCTATCTTGATCCGGACATTTCCTTGGAATGGGTAATCAGTTTCTTCCAGGATGCGTACTTCGGTATTGCGAACCATGGTGCGGACTTCGCACGGTGAGTAGAGGGCTGCTACCAGGCCGTCATCGTTGCTGAACATCCAAAGACTCGCCGCAAACTTCGGCCACCCCTGGTGAAAGTTGGCGGTACAGCAGCCGAAGTTCGGTTCGAGGCCATAAAGGTTGGACTCAGGGCCGTTCGTCGTCCAGGGCTTGCGATGGAGGCTGACTTCAACCTGGTTCGGTTCCTGGTCATACTGGTGGGCCCACATATCGTCGGTGAACGTGCCAGGTAAAGCATTGAAGGCTATCGTCTCGATCCGATCGCCGATCGCAGCATGGCCCAGGATGGCAAGCGACTGCTCGAGCGAAAACAGGGTCTCGACGACCGTGCAGAGTTCGCTCCCCTGAGATGGATTGCGTCCAGCAAGATGCTCATCGCAGGAGAACATGCCATTCGGTAAACCGTGATATTTATCCAAAGCCGCAAGCATTTGGTGGAAACCGGCACGATCCACCTCGCTGTTGGACAGCAGTGACCACACGGGGGCTGCCTTGAGGGCCTGCCCGTTGTTCACGCCGTGGGTTGAGAGTGCGAGGTCGCTCAGTCCCTGCCCCTCATTGAGTTTGATCATCTCTCGCGTCACAGGTTGAGTGAACTTGAAATCTGAGAACTGCGCCTGCCAATCGTGTGCCTGGGCGCGTAGCAGGCGGACAAGTTCCAACAACTTGGGGTCACCGGTTCGGTTGTAGAGCCAGATCGCAACCAGAGCATTGTCTTGAGAACGAAACTTACCCCAGTCGCGCAAAGGGCGATCGGGAAGCGCAGCCAGTTGATAGGTGAAGTAACGCGACAATACGGGAATCACTCGTGGATCGCCGGTCGCTTCCTGGTATTGCGCCAACGCCTTGAGCATGATCATGCGTGGCCACCAGTCCTGGTTGCCGCTCGGGCCGATCATTCCGTTGCTTGCCTGGTGGGTCAGAGTCCACTCAACGAACTTTTGTGCTTTGGCCTTCAGGCGATCGTCGTTCAGCAAATAAGCGAGCGGAACAAGCCCGTCAAGGAAATAGGGACCTCGTTCCCAAGACTCACCCGTTCCACCAAGCCAGCCGCTATTGCTGCCCACATCCGCCCACGTCTCATCGAGGTGGCCACTCAAGCCATTGGCCTGGATTTGCATTTGATTCTTCAGCCATCCTGCGGGACGCACGGCGCCCAGAGGCAACATATAGAACGCATTTTGCGCGAGCGGCGCCTTGTTCTTGATAGCGTGCGGCGGATTCTCAGATCCTGCAGAGGCGAGGCTGGCCAACGCCACCCGATCGCTGCCAGGCAAAGATGCAACTGCGAGTACTCCGGCTTGTTTCAGAAAGCGGCGGCGGCTTATCATCTGGCGATCATTATTTCCCATAAGTATCTCCTACCGCCTTGGACACCGCTGTTAACTTACCTCTATCTTAAAGTGCGAAGTAGAGGCCAATAGGTTTCTAGGTAACGTGACGAAGCCGGCGCCCACTGTGCCGGCGCCTACCGTACCAGTGGACGACCGGCTGATCGGTTTTCCATCCTCAGGGTGGATGTGGATGACGAGGTCGCCGCTGAATCCCATTGCGGTGTCCACGGTCACCTCCCACTGGCGGTTGACCAGTGATCGCGTCGACCAGCTTACCCAGCCAAAGCGGGTTGGGCATTTTGACACGGAGATGGTTTCGCCGCTTGCGAACCAGTGTTTCGGAGCTGCCTTTTGCAAATGGCAAACATCCCTATCCCACTCTTCATAGCAGAGCAGCCAGCGCAATCCGAGCGTAGGTTGCAAGGTGCTGTTGACGACGGAGGCCCAACCGTACCGGCCGCCCTCTCCGGCAAAACCGCCGGGGATGTATGCATCCTCGGGTGAGTACCGGTTCCCGCAATCCGCGGCATAGCAAACCAGGGCGTACAGGTTGAGGAGGAAGGGACGGTAATCCTGCTGCCGGATCTTGACCGCGAGGCTGCCGTGGTCCATGAAGTTCGAGGTGCGCGCCACAGCACCGTCGGTGTGAAGGCCCATGATCTGCATGCCGGCAATCTCACGGTGCTTCAGATGGCCGAGATCGAGCGCGACATCGCCCCAGTCGGCGAGAAACCAGTCCTGCATGAAACGGTGATTCTCGTAACTCGACAATTCCTTCGGCGGATGATCAATGTCATCGGGCGTGAAGGGCGTAATGCCTGTCTTCTTCATCTCCGGCGAGCAGAGGGATAGGGTTGCCGCGAGCGATGCCTCAATATTGGCGCGCATCTCTTTAGCAATCGCATCATAACGAGCGGCCGCCGCCGTCATCGTTTCGTCGTGTGTGGCCTGCGCCGCCAGCTTCAGGCATCGGCTGTGCTCTGCGATCCCGCGCCATATCCAAACCGAGTTCTGATAATAGAAAGGATGGGAATTGGGGAAATCGTTTGCCGGATCGCCCAGGTCAGCCTCGGGAGATCCATAGATCAGACCATGCCTGCGGTCCCCGGCAGGCCACTGCTCCTTGCTGTATTCATAGCGTGCGAGGGCAAAGGCTATCATCCGTTCGAGCACCGGCAGGCGCTTCTGAAGGCTGGAAAGATTGCGCGTGTAGTCGAAGGAACGTGCCGAGTTGGCAAGGAAAACCCCAATATTCAAGGGTGCTTCCACCTGGTCCTGCGTGTTGTAGAGGAAATCCCCATTGGGCAAGACATATTTGTCCAGGTAGTACTGAAAGTAGACATCCGATTCGCTGGTCAGATTCCAAAGTTGGTGTGCCCACACGAATTCGTATTGCGCGACAGGAAAGAGGGCATGACTGCGTTCCGGAATCTTGGTGTATGCGCCTTCTCCGATCTGGTAGGTGGGTTCCAGACCGCGATAGCTGCATCGGCAGAGGGTGATGCCCGCGCGGGCGGAGTTCAGCAGCCATTCGTCAGGAATCTTCACCGGCATGGCTGTCTCATAGAGTGAGGACCAGCGGTTCCAGATTCCCACCAGCGCTTCGTAGAACTGCTGCGGAGAGCAGTTCCAGTAGCGATCGAGATAGGTGTTGCCATCGGGAGCCTTGTGCAACCTACCGGCCCCGGAGTAACGCGATGCATGTGGCTCGAGCACGATCGAACGCACTCGTCCGAGCGGTACGGCGTCAGTACCCGGCGGCAGCAGCACCATCGTCTCGTAGCCACACTGATAATGAGGATTCCAAACCCCAATGTCCGCAACCGGGAGATAGCCTCCCAGCAACGTGCGTTTGCTGTAACCGTCTCTGTATTCGTAGAGCTGCGGATTTTCTCCGGGCAGCAGAGATGCGGGATCGAAGTATGCGCCGAGTTGGTCCTGCTCCCATGAGCCATCCCCGTCCGGCTTACCGGCGATCTCCCGCGACTTACCGTCTGGTTCCAGATACAGTGAAGCTTTCGGGCCTCCCTGTTCATTTGCGACCAATGTCCAGCCTATGTACTCCGCCCCTGCTGCTGCGACGCTCTCGTAAGATGGATCATCGGAGGAATTCAGGATATACATTCCTGGAATGTCCGGCCCAGGCACATAGTGTGCGGCGCGCTCGAACCGGACTCCTTCAGTGCTCACAGGGCGAGGGCGAACTTTGGACAGGTCCCCCACATGCTTAGGAATGTGCGCGATTGTCCCGCGTTCCTCTGTCACATAGACAATGGCGCCGCGATGGGTGACATGTTTTTCGAATACGGCGGTCTCAACTCCATTCATGTTGCCAACCGCGAGAAGCTGCCAGCCCTCCAGGAAGTCGCCTTGGCTAAGCGAGGTCGAACGGCCACCAAGGTTTGCTGTCAATTCACCGCCCCCTATCCTGCTGACCGAGGGCGCGGTCTTCAGTGAGTCTTCCTCGCCGGCCAGAAAGAGAGAGAACTCATTCGGTATTCGTGCAGCCGCATGGGCTCCTCCGGCCTGCGTTTGTCCGCCGGATAGTGGAAAGGCGGATGCCGGGTCGATGACGGAAGCGGCGCCGGCGGCGGCAAGAAGCTGCAGGAAGTCACGTCGGCCAAGCAATGTCGGAGCCTCTCCTGGGGTATTTACGCAGCGTGGCCACTCACGTTCGAGCGGCCGCGCGAAATCTGCGCTCGATTAGTGTCACCTGTTGCTGGCCATCGGTCTATAGTCCACCTTGGCTACTTGGGGCGCCTGGGGAGGAGTATGTTGCCCCGGAGCCGAAAGTTTTCTTTAATCGTCTACGGAGATGAGGCCTCTTTGAATTGCGGTCGTAGCGGCTTCCGTACGGTCCGAGACCTCCAGCTTCTCGATGATGCTGTTTACGTGGTTTTTCACTGTATTCTCACTGATACTAAGCGCACGGCCGATCTCTTTGTTGGTCGGCCCTTTGGAAAGCAGCTTGAGGATTTCGATCTCCCGCGGGGTGAGATCGGTTCGCATCATGCGCTCTGCGAGACGAGCGGCGATATCACGTGGGATATACCTTTTCCCGGCGTGCACGGTGCGGATCGCTTCCACCATCTCCCGCAAGCTTGTGTCTTTGAGCAGATAGCCGTGCGCGCCTGCCTGCACAGCTCGGTAGATGTCTTCGTCGGTCTCAAAGCTGGTCAGGATGATGACCCGGGCATCGTGCGCCGAGCGCTTCATGGCCATGAGCGTGTCAACGCCGCTCATTCCGTGCATGCGGAGATCCAGCAGTAACACGTCGGGTTCTACCTGACTGAGTTTGGCAAGCGCTTCCTCTCCGCTAGATGCCGAGCCGATGACCTCGAGCTCAGCCTGGGTACCGAGCATGCTGGTGAGTCCGGCACGAACGACGGGATGATCATCGACGATAAGGATGCGGATGCGGCGGATCGGCGGTTGTGGCATTGCGCAGGTGCTCCCTTAAGAACTTCGACAGAATCCCAGGCCATGAAATGAACGTGATGCGCGGCGGTAACGGCGCCGTTACCGCAACCTCGGTGCCTCGTCCAAGCACGCTTGAAACATCGAGACGGGCGGAAATGGAAGCAGCGCGCTTACGCATGCCAAGTACACCGAAACCGCCCAGTTCTTTCTCTTGGACAAATCCCGTCCCGTCGTCGCCGATCAGTAAACGCACCGAGTTTTTCTCGTATTCGAGGACTATGTTGAGCCTGGTCGGCCGCGCGTGGCGCACTGCGTTCGCCAGCGCTTCCTGCCCGATGCGATAGAGGTTATCGCTAATGCGCAGCGGTATGGGCCGCACTTCGCCCAGGGATCTGGAGATTACCGCAACCGAACCTCCCGCCACCAGCCTGCGAGCGCAGAGGGCAAGGGCGCTGAGCAAACCTTCGGACTCGAGTTGCCGCGGGCGCAGCATATCGACCGTGCGGCGCGCCTCCGCGTGGCTGTGCCGGACAAGGTCACTCGCCAAATCGATCTGCCGGTGCATACTTGATTGTTCGTCGGGAACTCCAGTTCGAATTGCCTCCAGTTGGAAGCCGATTCCCGCAAAGCCCTGGGCGAGTGTATCGTGCATTTCGAATGCCAGATGTTCGCGCTCTTCCACGATCGCGCGCAGCCGCCACTTATCCACCCGGTGATACACGAAGTTTGCCAGGAGCGCGAACAGCAGAAAGCCAATCGCCATGGCTACCAAATATGGCGCGCTGTACCAGGGTGGTCCGGCCAACTCTACAATGTCGTCAGTGGAACGTACGAGCAGGGTGAACGGCGTTATATCTTGGGTGTAGGCAGAGTCGACGACGGCGACACCGCGGATCTGCAAACGGCTGCCCAGCTTCAAATTGTCGTATAGATAATTACCTCGACCGCGCTTCATCAGGGCGCGAAATGACTGCGGGCCAGAATCGAAATCGAAGATCAGGTTGTCGTCTGGTCCGTATTCCTTGTGGCGTAAGCGGCCCTCCACCTCGATAAAGGTTGCGTCAAACGCCCCCGTAGCCGCTTGCGAAGCGGTCACGGAGAGGGCCGGCATGGGCGTGCCCCACCACAGTGAACGCACGCTCGCGTTTTCCAACGTGGCGCTGAAGGTGCCAGGGCGCACCAGACCGGTTGCTTCGATTTCATCCCCGACCCTTACCGGTTGGCCGCTTGATTGCTTAATCAAGATGCCGCCGGTCGCGTCCTGCACAAAAAGGGCAGGCGAGGTAAGAACGACAATGCCGCGAATGGTGGCACTCTGCGGCCGGGCAATAGGGAAGAGTTTCAGGCTGGTGATGGGCTGAGCGTCCGGATTGGAAGACGGGGGATGCGGAGGATTCCCTGCCTGGGGCTCGTGAAAGCTACTCTGAGCGTCGTTGCCGGCGGGTTGATTTTGGGAACTCTGGCCATCCTTAGATTGTGCTTCCGCTAACATTTCAGCAACGTCACGTTGTGTTGCCTGGCGAATCACGACATCCCGCCAAACCCCGCCTGCCGCGTAGGAGCGCAAGCCGGCACGGCCCGATCGTACGCAATCAACGTCGTTGACCGTGAGCGACGTCCGTGGGCCCTCCGGGAGAATGTTGGCTATGGCTACAAGTTGACACCCATAAGCCATCAATTTCAGGTGATACCACTTCGAAGTCAGCACTTGACCGTGATCGCCAACGAACGGCCTGGTTACCTCCATCCATCCATGCCCGGCTCTTCCCAGAACAAGGGTGTTGTCAAGGTTGCGAAGTCCCGCATAATAGCCGGTGTAGGCGTCGACTCCTTCTTCTTCATCACTCGACCGCACAATGAGACCAGCGTTGCCGCCCTCTCCTAGCAGCATGACATCCGCTTCGATGGAGTAATCTTGCCACTGAGCCGCGCCAGTAAGCAGCTTGGCTCCCCGCTCGTCCGAGTCGTTCCGCATGGAGCCGTTCATCAGTTCCCAGGTGCCGCCGAGGGCTTTCCACTCTTCGGCCCTACCTATCGCGAAGGAGTCATGGTAGGGCAAACCGCGGTTTGGTTTTTGGCGGTATTGGTAGAAACCGAAAAATCCGGCCAGCACCAGGCAGGTGAGTAGCGCTATAAAAATCTGTCGCCGGTACTGAAATAGCCTTCTCACGGAGCAGCTCCCCACTTAGCAGCTCCCCACGTTCGCCGCAGATGCTCCGGCCGCCAATCCATGGATGTGAGTTGACCCACTTCGGCCGAATGCACGTTGTCGCGCGTTACCAACAATGGTTCGCACTGGGTGACAAGAGGTTCCCTCTGTCCATGAATTTTCGCGACCACTTGACGAACTGCTTCGACACCCATTTTCTGGGTGTCTTCGAGCAAAATCGAATCGAGGTGAGGATTGTCGAAGTTGAGAGAATCAGGATCGAAGGCGACGATACGAATCTGCCGGTCCGAGCGGACGTTGCCAAGCGCCGAGAGGGCTCCAAAAGTTGATGTAGCTGTCAGCGCGACCACCGCATCCAGATCGGGATTGTCCTTAAGTGTTTCCTCGGCAACCTGTTGCTCATGCGGCACGTTAAAAGAGCCGGTTCTTTTTATGATGCGAATGCGTGGGTAGTTGCTGACCAGGAACTGCTCCAGGCTGCGTGCGCGGGTCATAATGCCGGTTATGTCGCTATCAATGCCGAGGATCGCGACCGAACCTGTGCCGTGGAGAATGGTAGCAATCCGCTGACCGGCGATCCGGCCTCCGGCCTCGTCGTCATTCAAGATGTAGGAAAGTCTCTCGCCCGCCGGCACAGGCAGGGGCGACCCGACCACCACGATGGACAGACCCCGCTGCATGGCCCGCCGTATGGGCGTTATGAGCGAGCGCGCCTGATCGGGCGCTAAGACGATGCCCTGGTAATTTTCGCTGCTGACTCGCTCCACGAGGGCGATCTGGCCTTCCACGTCATCTTCACGAGTAGGGGCATTCCAGTAGATACGGGCGCCGAGCTTGAGAGCGGTGGCTTGGGCGCCGCTGTGCTCCGGCTCCCACATGATGGTGCCGCAGGTTCGCGGAATGACCGCGATCGCGATCTGCGAGTTGCGCTGGCAACCTGAAAGAGACAACAGCGCCACCCCCGCCAAGAACAGGGGGAGAGCGGTTCTCAGTCTCGCGATCCAGCATTGCCTTTGTGCTGCATTCAACATGGCACGAATGGCCGGAGTGTACTCTGCATGCCCGACAACAGCAACTCGATCGAAGCAGCGGATTTCATCACGTAGTCAATATGGACTATAGGGAACTGACCGGGATAGCTCATGCGCGGCTGCACCCGCAGCCCATAGTCTCGCGTGGATCGTGCGAGGGCTCCGGCGATGCTCGCGAAACCGGTTACACGCCCCGTCGCAGAAGAGTTTTCTCAAGACATAAAAAGAACGCTTTCCGGAAAGACTTTGGAGGGTAAAGGATGGCACCGTTGACGCAAGGCTTCAGCAGTCTTATCAAGCCAGCCCGGAGGAACCCAGACCGGGCGATGACCACCTCCAGAAAATTTACATGGACGCTCCTGTGGGTGTCTCTGTTGATGCTGGCCCCGGCGGCTCTCGCGCAATTTACCGCGGGCGTCCAGGGAAGCGTCCAGGACTCTACCGGAGCATCGATCGCGAACGCGACCATCACGCTTACCAACGTCGACGATCAGGTAACCCGGACCACGACCAGCGATGCCAACGGTGTCTTCCGGTTTGCTAGCCTGGGTCCCGGCAACTACACGGTCTCAGCTTCGGCGAGTGGATTCTCGACGACCAAAACGCAGATTGAGCTGACTGCGGGAGAGAACCGAAACGTGCCGCTGACGTTGTCTGTCGGCCAGGTGGCTACCAATGTCACGGTGACCACGCAATCCCCCTTGCTCGACACCAGCGACAGCCGTAACCAGCAGACGCTTGACCAGGTGGCGCTTGAGAACCTGCCACTGGCAGCGCGCAACCCTCTTGCCTTGCTGGTTCTGACTCCGGGCGTCACCGGTCTGGGAGCAGGAACATCCACCAACTTTAACCCCGAAAACTATGTCGACATAAGCGCCAACGGACGTGGGCAAAACGGCAACCAGTATGTCGTCGACGGGCTCGATGTCACCAGCAGTATTCGCCCGGGTGTCGTCAATCTCACTCCCAACGTCGACTCCTTGGCCGAAACCACGATACAGACAAACACCTACAGCGTGGACTTTGGCCGCGCGAGCTCCATTCAGACGTTGATGTCAACCAGGTCTGGAACCGACCATTATCACGGCTTCGCGAGCTGGTATTACACCTACCAGGGCTTGCAGGCCCGCGGCGAATTCGGCGTGCCGCAACCGCAAAAACTAGCCCCGTATCATCTCAACAATTTATCGTTTGGCGTGGGCGGGCCCGTGATTCCGAAGCACAAGTTCTTCTTCTTTGTTAGCTACGAACCATATCTCTCACTGGTTTCGAACGGCTCCTCGCTCCAGACCTATGAGGATCCGGCATTTGTGACCTTTGCTCAAGCGGTACAGCCCACCAGCCCTGAAGTCACACTCCTGACCAAATATCCTCCCAAGAATGCAACTTTCAAGAACATCTTCCAAACTGCTCAGCAGGCATTTGGCCCACAAAATGTAGCCGCGAACACCGGATGCGGAACCCCGAGCACCGATAACATCCCTTGCGGCACAGCCGTTTTCGATCAGGGCAACTTCAATTCATCCAGCTTCAACAACTCGAAGCAGTACAACATCCGCATCGACAAGTACTTCGATAAAGATAGGGTGTACGGGTTGTTCTATCGGGATACGATCAGCACCGGCGGCCCCTCAGTTCGCCCGGCATTTAATGAAACGGACAATTACTACACATTTTCTCTGCAGGGCAATGAGACCCATACCTTCTCTCCCTCTACCCTGAATGAGGCATTCGGCGGATATCAGCGCATCGAGGGGTTCGCTCCGTCATCGGGACTGTTCACTGTTCCTACGGTCAACGTGACCGGATTAGGCGTGAACTTTGGAGACGGCTTTGCGCTAGGCGACTACATCCAGCACAGCTATCACTGGCGTGATGTGCTTACGCATATCCGAGGGCGCCCACACTTTCAAGGCTGGGTATGAAGGATGGCATGGAGACGATATTGCGCTGTTTGCCGGCGCATACAGCCAGCCCACGATCAACTACACCAACATGATTGACCTGATCAACAATGCGCCTTACAGCGAAAGCGGATTGGCGTACAACCCTCTGAGTGGGGCGGCCGGAAACGAGAACTACGGATTTCAGGAAACCACCGGAGGAGGCTTTGTCTCAGATACCTGGAAAGCGACCCAGAAGCTGACGTTGAACTATGGCATCCGCTACGACAACTTTGGCAACCCTTATGTAAAGCTGCCGGGGACAATCTTGGCCAACTTCCATGTAGCCGGTGGCTCGAATTTTCAAGACCAGATTGCGGGTGGCGTCATGACCCAACAGAGCCACGTCTTCAGCCACGACTTGAACTGGAACTTCAGCCCGCGCGGTGGGTTCGCATATGATCCCATGGGAAGAGGGAATTGGGTGGTTAGGGGTGGCATTGGACTCTACCATGATTACTTTACGCTGGGGAACGCAGAGAACGGACTCAAGGGGAACCCGCCCGGACCGGTCGTTCCCACCTTCCTAAATAACGGCTCGACCGCACCGCCGATCTTCGGCTTTGGGACGCAAAACAAGGTTCCGTTTGGATTTCCTTACCCGGCTTTTCAAGGAGGCGCGCTCGATGCCAAGGGAGGTCTTGTCGGATCGCAGATTAGTGTGGGCGGCACTGACGTGAATCTCAAGGCCTCGTCCACTCTCAACTGGACCCTGACCCTCGAGCATCAGCTTACGCGTGACCTGGTCGCGAGCGTTGGATACAACGGCTCCCACTCAGGAAATCTGGTGACCGGAGGCGGTAACCAGGGGGACACATCGTATGGGAATGACGTGAACGCCTTCTCAGGAGACTTGATCGAGAATCCCAACTTTACGGCCGCTGGGGCATATACGGGTTCGGGCACGCAGACCCGCTTGAACACAAGCTTCGGTGGCATCACCTATGCATTTAATGGCGCAATCGCCAACTACCAGGCGCTCGTCGTTGCAGTGAAAGGCCGCTTCGCGCAGCGCGGGTTTGTGACCGCCTCCTATACCCACGGCAAGGCGATGGACAACTGGCAGAATTACCCGATTGCTTATCCCTACAGTCAGTTTTATGCGCCGTCGCCCTGGGATGTTCCCAACCGCTTTTCTCTGGGCGCGAGTTACCTCCTTCCAGGAGATGGTGTGTCCAATCAAATTGCCAGGCGCTTTCTTGGCGGTTGGACCTTGGCTGGCCTGACCATTCTGCAGTCCGGATATCCCTTCACTGTCAGCACCAACGCTCCACTCGCCGTCAGCACTACAGCGTCCGATGGCGCCACTCTCACCTCCGCGAACTATGCCGCCGAACAGGCTGCCGGGAATTTGGTGTTTGCCCCGGGAAGCGGCGATTTCAATGCGGATGGCGACAATAATGATTACCCCAGCGTGACTGGTTATCAGCAGAAACATAGCAGAAAGGACTACGAAGAAGGGCACGGTATATTCCCAACCTGCCCTGGCGGCGTTCTCCCCTGCGGCCAGTTCGTTTTGCCGACGGTCGGACAAGAAGGAAACGAGACGCCAAATCAGTTCCGCAATCCGGGATATGCGGACACCGATTTCACCCTCAAGAAGGTGACCCAGATCAGAGAGAGCGTCAACGTTGAATTACGCCTCGATATTTTTAATATTTTCAATCGCGTCAACCTGGTGCAATCCGGAAACAGTGGAGGTGTCGATACCAATTTGCCGGATGGCGGCTTCGGACAAGCCTCTGCGACCGACCCTCCGCGCAACATGCTAGTTGGGGTGAGGATCAACTTCTAGCGTCTGTCCACCATCCGGCAGATCTTCGATCGATGAGCGGCAACGACATCAGCGAAAAGAGTTCCTTGACGGTAAGAGACATTGCTCGTCTGGCAGGGGTTTCTACGGCGACGGTATCGCGCGTCGTAAATGGCTCCGGAACTGTGTCGCGCAAAACAAAAACGAACGTGTTGGCGGCTGTTTCAAGACTGCAGTATTGCCCAAGCAGCCACGCAGCTGAACTGGGACGGCAGAATGGCGGTATTCCCAGGAAGCGGACTGTCTTTGTGAACGCTTCGTCCGCCGCGACCGCTGCACCAGGTCGCCGAGGCACGGCCGGACAGTTGCGTCAGCTGCAGGACGAAAATACTCGATTGCGGCGGCAACTGGCCGATCTAACGCTGCAACTGGAGACCTTGAAAAGGCCTGCCGAGTAGATCCTGCCACGAAGCTGGAGTCGTTCGTCCTATCATTACTTCGAGCAGTGTCGAGCATGCAGAGACTCGGAGTTTGCGGAGTACGATGGAGAAAGATGTCTCGCTCCTGCTTGAGCGGGATTGTTATCGGTGTTGTCCTGCAGACAGCGCACGGAGCATTTGCGCAAACCAGGCCGGCCGTCAGCCCGGTTATTGCGATCTCTCAATCTCTCCGCAGCCAGAATTTCGATGATGCATTGCGTGAATGCGACGCCGCGCTTAAGGAAACGCCGAAAGATAAACGAATCTGGGCACTACGCGGAATGGCTTATGCGGGGAAAGGAGCGTCATCATCGGCGTTGGACTCCTACCAGCATGCGATCGAGCTGGACCCAGCCTATCTGCCTGCGCTTGAAGGGGCGGCGCAAATTGCATATCAACAACGGAGCGCAACGGCAAAGCCGTTGATTCTGAAAGTGCTCGCTCAGTTGCCCGACGATCCAACATCGCACACCATGCTCGCGTTTCTTGAATATGCCGCGAAGGATTGTGCCGGCGCGATTCCTCACTTCGAGAAAGGCGGAGAAGTGCTGGCAAAGCAGCCCATTGCCTTGGCGGCCTATGGCGCCTGCCTGGCGCAGGGCAGCCACTACGACCAGGCGATTCCACTATTTCAACAGGCTCTGAGTGGCCAGCCGTCCATGGAAGGCGTTCGCTTTGATTTAGCTCTGGCCCAATGGAAGGCAGGCCAACCTCAAGAGGCTCTCTCGACCCTACAGCCGATGATTGAGGCCGGCAAAGGCAACAGTGAAGCTCTTCTTCTCGCTGCCGATATCTACGAATCGACCAAAGACACGGAAGATGCTATCGGGTTGTTGCGCAAGGCAATTCTTGCTGATCCAACGAATGTAGACGCCTATCTCGATTTTGCAGATCTTTCCTACGATCACGCGTCGATGCAAGTCGGCATCGACATTCTGAATGCCGGCATGACGCAGCTGCCGAAGGAAGGGCGCCTCTATCTTGCTCGGGGAATCCTCTATACGCAGCTGGGGAAATTCGACCTGGCCACGGAGGATTTCGCGACCGCCAATCGGCTCGATCCAAAACTCACAGTGCTGGGCGCGGCAGAGGGCCTGGTCGCATCGCAGCAACACAAATCCGCCGAAGCTCTCAGAGCATTTCGAGCCGCGGCCAAGGCCCAGCCAAAAGACGCTCTGACCCAATACCTGCTTGCCGAGGCGCTTTCTCAAGAGAGCCTACGCCAAGGCAGCTCGGACTATGCAGAGGAATTAGGGGCGGCCAAACTGGCGTGCCGTCTCGATCCATCGATGGTGGCTGCCCATGACCTGTTGGCAACGATCTACCTCCGGGATGGACGTACCTCACTCGCCATCGAGCAATCGAAGGCCGCTCTTGCCATTGACCCCAAGGACCAGCAGGCGCTTTATCATCTAATCCTCGCGCTACGCAAGACGGGACAGAGGGACCAGATATCATCCTTGCTCAAGCAACTGGCGGCTTTGCGAAATGAGACGCAATCCGAGGCCAGGCAGAATAAAGTCTATCAGCTGCAGGAGATACCAGTTGCCGACCCTGGCCGGTAGTGCTTCCTCCTGTACCATCTCGATATCTCACCGTTCGTTTTTAGCAGCATGGGAAAGCACTGCCTTGTGGGAGCCGGAATAGCCCGGCGTTGCCGGTACCAGAGCTCTTGGGTATTTACAGTTTTTTCGAAATAAGGGAGCCAAATGGGAGAAGTACTTGAGTCTACTTCACGTGTATTAGAGCAGTTTCGCAATTACTGTGGCCTAATAAAGATCGCGAGGTGTGGTTTTCTTTGGGAGAAAACCACGAAAAGGCCTATCGCTTCGGTCTACACCAATTGCGAAACTGCTTTAGGCCGTTGTCTTGGCGTGTTGTGTTCGGCGATCGTTTGTTTTACTAGCGTTATAGTGGCAAACGCACAGCGGCCGCCGGCGGTGCCATTGGTGACGCACGATCCATATTTCAGCATCTGGTCGATGGCGGACCGTTTGACGGACGTGAATACACGCCACTGGACAGGTTTGGATCAACCCTTGATCGGATTGGTACGCATCGATAACACTCTTTATCGGTTTATGGGTTTGGATCCCCGTCAAGTTCCGGCAATGCAGCAGGTATCGCTTCGAGTGACCCCACTGCACACCATTTACGTATTCGAGGCTGCCGGAGTGCAATTGGAGGTCAGGTTCTTTACTGCCGCGCTGCCGCAAGATCTTGAAGCATTATCGCGTCCTGTCGACTATCTCACGTGGAAGATCAGTTCCAGCGATGGGCGACCCCATTCAGTCAGCCTGCTGCTCGATGTGAATCCCCGTGTGGCCGTGAACTCGGATGACGAGGAGGTGACGTGGGGAAGATCAAAACTCCCTGGAATGGAGGTGCTGCGGGTTGGGTCACGCGATCAGCGCGTCCTGAGTCGCGGGGGCGACAACCTGAGAATCGACTGGGGATATTTCTATCTTGCTGTACCGGACCAGGAGGACACGACTCTGGTCACCTCAAGTAGCGCGATCCCGGCCTTCATGGCCTCTGGCGAACTGCCGCAATCCGATGATATGGAGATGCCGCGACAGCCCCGTGAGGGCGCGTCGCACTTGGCGGTTCGACTGCACGCAGAAGTCTCTGAAGGAAAGCCGGTAAGCCGGCATGTGCTCCTCGCCTATGACGAGGCCGATTCCATTGAATATCTTGACCGCAAGCTACGCCCTTATTGGCGCAGAAATGGAAAGACTGCCGGCGCCATGTTAGCTGAATCGGAGGCTCAATACACCAGCCTTGAAGAGCGTGGCAACCGCTTTGACGAGGAACTCACGAACGACCTGGAACATGTCGGCGGCAAGTCTTATGCGGAGTTGGGTACGCTAGCGTACCGGCAGACCCTCGCTGCTCATGGCTTCGTTGCGGACATTGACAACACGCCCCTGCTTTTTCCAAAGGAAAACTTTAGCAACGGTTGTATCTCGACCGTAGATGTTTTGTATCCGTCAGCACCGTTTTTTCTGTTCTTCAATCCCGCATTGCTCGAGGCCCAGCTAAAGCCAGTTCTTGAATATTCTGCGCTTCCGCGATGGCGCTGGCCTTTCGCGCCGCATGATCTGGGCACGTATCCGCTTGCAGATGGACAAGTGTATGGGGGCGGGGAGCTGACCGAAGAGAATCAAATGCCCGTCGAGGAGAGCGCGAACATGCTGATCCTTGTGGACGCGCTTAGCATTGCAGAGGGCAATTGGCATCTCGCTGACGAGTATTGGCCGCAGTTGACGAAATGGGCCGACTATCTGCACGCCAACGGTCTCGATCCTGAAAATCAACTCAGCACCGACGATTTTGCGGGGCATCTTGCCCATAACGCTAACTTGTCAATCAAGGCTATCGAGGGAATCGCCGCTTACTCCCAGATGGCAAAAAAGCTGGGTAAGACCGATCTCGCGGAACAATACGCCGCCGACGCAAAGAAGATGGCCGGCCAATGGCAAGGCATGGCTTTGGATGGCGATCATTACAAACTGGCTTTTGATAAACCTGGAACATGGAGCCAGAAATATAACCTGGTTTGGGACAAGCTGCTTGATCTGGATCTCTTTCCTGCGTCCATTCGCAAGACTGAGTTGGCCTTCTATTTAGAGCACCTCAATCGATATGGCTTGCCGCTTGACAACCGTGCAGATTACACCAAGCTCGATTGGGAGCTTTGGACTGCTACGCTTACCGAAGATGCGTCTCAGTTCACCGCTTTGATGGATCCCATCGGTAAGTGGCTAAACGAGACTCCTTCTCGTGTACCGCTGACGGATTGGTATGACAGCAAGACGGGTGTAATGCTTCATTTCCAGGCTCGGTCGGTGGTGGGCGGCGTCTTCATCAAGGCGCTCGCGGACAAGAATCTTAGGGAGAAGTGGAGAAAGTTCAGCCCATAGAGAGACTTTGGCCGGGTAAGAGTAAGGGTACGGCACTGCTCAGAATTGCTTCGGACATGAATTTCGTGCGGGATGTGCCCGAGCAGGGGCTGAAGCCCAATTCTCTTCTCCGTTGTTTACGGCCCGACTAAAGTCGTGCCCTGATACAAAACATGAGTTTTTTCGCAGCCTGTAAAGTCGTGCCCTGACACAAGACCAGAACACAGCATCCAAAGGAGCTTCTTGTTGAAGTCATGCGCTTCGTCTCTCAATATGCAGAAACGCCAGTGTCCGGAATAAAGCCCGGATCTACACAACCAAATCTGCGGGATGAGCGAGTCTTCTGGTAGTCACTACTCTGACGCTTTGTTCAGGGCACGACTTTAGTCGGGCCGTATAAGACGGCGCCTGATGAGGGCTTTAGAGTCTGCGTGAGAACTAGCAAAACCGCAGGTCCCTCCACTACGCTTCGCTCCGGTCGGGATGACAATTCTGTTGCGGGAAATGGCCTCGACCCCGGTTAACGGAGCTAGCAGCCGATGGCCCAACAGAACTGTCATCCCGACCGGAGCGAAGCGCAGTGGAGGGACCTGCGGTTTTGCTAGTTCTCACGCAGACTCTAAAGCCCAATTCTCTTTTAGTCATTTACGGCCCGACTAAAGTCGTGCCCTGATACAAAGCATGAGTTTTTATGAGCCTGTAAAGCCATTCCCTTTATTGAGCAAGTTTTCCCGCAAGCTGTAAAGTCGTGGCTTGATAGAAAACAGGGGTACAGCATCCAAAGGAACTCCCCTTGTTGCAATCGATTCAATTGTCGACCGTGGCTAGCGCGCGCTTGTAGACCTCGACGGTGCGCGCGGCCATGGCACTGGCTGTGAACTGAGCAGCCCAGAGGCGCCGGCCCGCGGCGCCCATGGCGACGCGCAATGCGGGGGCGGCGATCAGCCGAGCGAGCGCATCACGCAGGCCGGCAACGTCGCCCCTGCGTACCAGCAGGCCGGTCTCCTCGTGCCGGACAGACTCAGCAACGCCTCCCACGTCGGTAGCTACCACCGGCAAAGCGGCACGCATGGCCTCCAGGATGCTGATGGGCAACGCCTCGAAATTCGTAGAGAGTACGAAGATCTGCGCTTCCATGAGCAAATGATTCACATCGCTCTCCGGCGGCAATATGCTGACCCGATCGCAAAGCCCGAGCGCGCCGACTTGCGCGTCCACGTGCGGTTTCAGCTCCCCCGTCCCTACCAACAGCAAACGCCATTCCATGCATAGCAAACCGGAAAGCGCCTGGAGAAGAGTGCGGTGATCCTTTTGCCATGCGAAGCGCGCTACCATCACGATCACCGGCGGTTGGGCATCGATCGGCCGCAGGCGGGCAAAGGGGATTTCCGCTATGCCATTATGCACAACCTCCAGCGCATTCGCCGGGCAGACGCCGAATTGCCGGGCCAACACTCGCTCGTGTTCGCATACGTTGATGACACGCGTGCCCAGCCGGCCTGACATACGTTCTGCCCAGCAGAAGAGCGGAATGGTTCGCAGCGAGGTGCGATCGAAGATGGACCATCCGTGGGGGGTAAACACACTGGGGATGTGGTGCAGCCGCGCAGCTGCGCGAGCGAGCGATCCAGCTTTAGCTGTGTGAGCGCATACCAAGTCAGGTTTTAGACGGCGTAAGACGCACCAAAGCTCGACCAGCGCCGCCACATCGCGATGTGGTCTCACCGGCCGGACCAGGCTGTTCACCGGTAACCAGGGAATCCCCGCCTGGCGGAGCTGGTCGGTGAAGATGCCGGGCGCTCCGGTGATCACGGTAACGTCATGGCCGAGGCTGCGCAGCTCAAGCGAGAGCTCGCGCACATGGCTCTGGGCTCCGCCAAGAACATCACCCCGGGTGAGCACATGAACGATTTTCATGCCCGACCGCTCCGGTCCTTTTCGGGCGTCAGCAGCGACGCAGGGAGGAAGGTCTCACTCGATGGCAGACCATACCAGGTGGTGAGCAGGTTCCACAGGGTGCGCCACTCAGCGAGCTCTGCCGCGGAAGGCGCTTGCGCGGCCTGATGACCCATACGGTGCTCGAAGCCGGCGGAGACTGCGGCGCAGTTGGCGGCAAACCTTGCGGCCGAGATACCCAGCAGTTGCAACTTCTGCCAGCCGCCGGGACTGCCGCCGGGCTGCTTGCAGACGTGCTGTATGTGCAGCAGTTTGTAGTGCAAGAGCTTTTTCAGTGTGATCCGTTCCCGCCGGTATCCCAATAAAACCTGGGGAAGATTGGCAAAGTGGCTAAGCCGGTAGCTTCGCAGCAGCAGCTCTTGATCCTGAGCGAGCCACGCACTTTCGTCATAGCGCCAACGGCGAAACCACTCGATGCGGCCCATCCACAGCGGATGCCATAGGGGAAAGCCCCGGAAAGGAGAGCGGGTGATGCCGGCATGGTCCGTTGCCGGGTTGAAGCGCCAGAGCGCGCGTCCGTGTTTGCCGAAGACCATGGCGCCGCCACTGCACAGGTCGATCTCCGCATGAGCAACAAGGAAAGCCATCTGGCGTTCCAGCCGGTCGGGATAGGCAATATCGTCGGCATCCATTCTGGCCAGGTAACGGCCGCGCGCCCGGTCGATACATTCATTCAATCGGGCCGCGAGTCGCAGCCGCCGTCCGTCACTCCAGCAGATCACGCGCGGGTCGCGGAAACTGCGGGCGATGGTCAGACCCTGATCGTCGGAACCGTCATCGCAGAGCAAGAGCTCAAAGTTGCCGTAGCTCTGATTCAGGAGCGAGCGGATGGCCAGCTCCAGGGTAGCGGCGCTGTTGAAGAAGGGCATCGCGATGGTGATGATGGGGTTGGTCATCGGCTGCGGGCAACCACTCTCGAACCGGAACCCCGGGGCAAGTCTCCGCCCAGGGAGTGAAATACAACCGCATATTGTTGTGCCAACCGCTGCAGGCTAAAGCGCTCCTCAACCACAACGCGGCCGGCGGCGCCCATGCGCTGGCGCAGATCCGCATCGCTGAGCAGCGCGGTGAGTGCATCGACCCACTGTTGCTCGCAACCCGCGCTCAAGCCCACCTCGCCCATCGCCAATACTTCGCGATTCATTCCCGCGGCGGTTACAACCACCGGCAGTCCCGCCGCCATATAGCACAGCATTTTGTAACTGCACTTGCCGTTGCACCAGGCGTTGTCGGCCAGCGGCATCAGGCCGATCGACATGTGCGCGAAGGCGTCTAACTCGGTTCGTGGTGTCCAGAGCTCAAACTCGACCCGAGACTGCGGGAGGCGCTTGAATTGCGGTGGTCTATCGGCGACGATGAGGAGCCTGGCCCGGCTACAGTGCTGGAACACGCGCAGCAGTGCTCCCTCGATCGAGTAGAGGAAAGGGAAATTGCCGCTAGTGCCGGTCCAGCCCAGCACCAATGCGGGCGCGCCTTGCCGGGAACGGCGCGGGCGATACCACGAGGTGTTTACCGCCGTAGGGATGATGGTGACGTTTGAGTTCCATCGGGAAAATTGGTCGGCCAGAAAACTGTTGCCGCACACCACCAGGTCGCTGGCTCTGGCCAGATCCTGGGCGCGGTGGCCACCGGTATTGAGCCAAACGGCGTCATCGACGTCGAGGATCATCGGCCGCTTCGCCAGGGCTTGGAGGGGGGCAAACGCGGGAAGGAACTGGCGCGAGAGCCAGGTCACATCGGCTTTCCAGGAGCAGGTGAGAGCCGCCGTGCGCGCCGCCGCTGTCGCCGCCATCCACAGCGGGCGCAGGCCGCGTTGCGGGGGCAGTATGTTGCCCCAGGGCAGCGGGTATTCGCGCACCGCGATGCCGAGCTTGCCCAGCGGGTCGATGTATTGGCGCACGCGCGCCCTGGCGCTGGGCACCATCACGCCGCCGGTATACGCGGCTACGCGCACGATTGAGGCTCCGGTACCTCCTTATCTGTCGAGCGCGGATGACCGCGCAGGGTAATGTTGGGAGCGAAGTAAACCATGGTAGGGACCGCGCCCGCCTTGACCCAAAACATGATCTGGGCGAAGTACTCCTCGGAGAAGATGGTCATGACCGTCGCGTAGACGAATGCTCCCAGGGTGAAGACCGCCCAGCACTTGCCCCGGACGGCGCAGCGATAGACATAGGCGCTGAGAAAGCCGACCAGGAACATCAGCCCGATAACTCCGAGCATCCCTCCGTGATCCATGTAGTAAGGCAGGAACGCGGTATAGACGTTGGTTATCTGGCTGGGCGAGATCTTTGTGTATTCAAGATTGCGATCGCGCTCAGAATAAGTTGCGCCGAATCGATTCGCTATCCGCTTGGCGAACTTACCCAGGTCCCAACCATACCGCAGCTCGGGATTTTGCCGATTCTGGTCGAAGGCAATGATTCCGCCCAGCCAGTAAGTGCCGAAACCCTCAGCCACGCGGGGAAGATTCTTAGCCAACGATGCTCCCGCATCCGCGCCATACTTGCCCATGGCAACCTGTCCGGCGGAGAAGACCAGCAGGAATACAAGACCCACGATCCCCAGCAGGCGGATGGGGGCAGCGCCCCGCTTGAGCCAGAACATCACCACCGAGCTGATGAGTAAGAGGAGCACCTCAGAGCGTGCGCCATTCAGTAGTTGATATCCCATGGCGAGCAGGACGAGGAAGAGAGCACGGCCCCAGCGCCTGCCCGTATCCGCATACTCGTACACGGCGATCAGAGCGACGATGCTCAGTAACGGCAGGATGAAGGACTCGAGCGAAAGGGCGGTGTGGCCAGATATGTTCGCTTTGTTGGATGCGATGCGGATTTGTCGCCACAGACTTTCCCGCGGAGCGATGGTTTCGCTGAGTTGTTTGAAGTAGAGGTAGGAGAAGGGGATATTCAGCAGTGAAAGTAACCCCGCGATGGTCAGCCATCGATCGACCTGGGTACGGCGCTTTGCGCTCACCGCGGCCAGTGTTCGCCCACTCCGTAAGGGAATAATGACGGCGCAAATTCCTCCCAGAGAGAAGGCGAGAACGCCGGCGAGGACGATTTCATCTGCCCTGGTGGTAAGAGGGAAGTACAGATCCCCGCACAACCAAATGGCGAAGAGCGTGATCGTCCACACGATTCCCAAGGATGCGGGCGGAAAGAGGACGGAGTGCCCGTATCGGTACATGGCCACGCTCCACAGGGCGAGTAACGCAACTGTGAGAGGGAGGGTCACGCGGCCGCCGATTCCGGCAAAAGGTTAGTGTTTGCCAAGAAGCGGAGGGAACAGCGGTTTTTTGCAATGCTCTCTAGCTTATTAGGCACGACATGTAGTCCTTGTCTTCAAGAGGGGGAGAGAGTACGGTCTAGGCGCTGCCTACTTCGGTGTAGTACCGGGCATAGGCCTTATAAGTGGCATCGGTTACGATCGCGGACTCGTTCAACACGATGCCGGCGATCGGTACATTCACACGGCGAAGAGTTTCTACCGCAGCTCCCACCGCCTTCATCGGAGTATGTCCGCTGCGCACTGCCAGGACCGTTACATCCGTGGCTGCGGCCAGTTCCAGAGTCTCCGCGCACACCAACAGCGGCGGTGAATCCAAGACGACCAAGTCGAACTCCTTGGTGGCCTGGGCCAATATTCCGCGCATCTGCGGCCCGATCAGCGCTAAGGCCATCGGCAAGGGCGATCCGGAGCCGAGGACGAAAAGATTCGGGCGGGCGGAGACCGCGCGTGTGGCTGTTCTCCAAGGAATGGTCTGCGCCAGCACCGCCGCCAAGCCGGCATCGGGATCGAGGCGCACCATCCGTTCAATCGCCGGTTGGCGTAAGTCGCCGTCGATTAACAGCGTGCGTTTGCCTTGTTCCGCGTTGGCCATGGCCAGAGAGAGCGCGAGCGTCGATTTTCCTTCGCCAGGGAAGGCGCTGGTTACCAACACGCTCTTGGGCACATACGCCTGGGTGGAGAGCATCAGATAGCCCCGCAGGTGGCGTACGCCCTCATCGAAGAAACCGCCTTGCATGGTGCGCCAGCGGCTTCCCGCGAAACGCACGCCTTCAGAACCAAGAGCCAGCCGGAGATGCATGTCCATCACCTGGGGCAGTGCGCAAACCACGGAAATGCCAAGCGCCTCTTCCATCGGCTCGATCTCTTTCGCGGTCACGTCGGTCAGTTCGGCGGAGACAAAATATGCGGCGCACGCAAGAGAGAAAAAGGCCATGCAGCACGCAACAATCAGCGGCCAATTGGGAAAGATCGGCTTGGCGGCAGGGCGAGCGGAATCCGCCAGCCGGATGATGTTGTTTTGCAGTTCGGAATTAATGCCCGATTGCTTGATCTTGGCGAAGAGATCTTCGTAAACCCGTTCCGCTGCATCCGCTTCGTGCTTCAGCTGCAGGTAATCAAATGACTGGGAGGTCAGATCGTCGACCTGCTGTTTGGTTTCGGCGACCGCCGCCGATAGCATGCGCTCGCGCACCAGGGTCTGGCGGTATTCCACGCCTATACGGGTGGAGACGTTGCGGCGGCTCTCGTCCAACGCCGCACTCGCTTCCTCGACCTGGGCCGCCGCCTTGCGGTACTCCGGGTGCTTGTCTCCGTAGGTTGCGGCTACCAGCGCCAGGTTTGCCTTGGCTACCTGCAGCTTCTCTACATCTTTGGAGAGATCGCTCGATTGGGCGGAAACCTCGACCTCGGGCAGGGAACCATCTTTTGCTTCGCGGTACACCGCCTCTTTCGCGATCCGATCCGCTTGGGCGACGCTGTTCTCAGTATTCAGCGCCTGCAGCCTGGCCACCAATACACTTGTCTTCTGCTCCGGATCGGCGGTTCCCAGGTCTCGCTGGTACACCATCAGGGCGTTGTGCGTCGACTCCATCTTTTGCTTTAAGTCAATCAGCTGCCGCTCCATCGAGGAGGTGAGGCGGCCTGCCTCCTTGGTGCGCGTCTCGAAAATCTCGCGCAGGTAGGAATCGGCAATGGCGTTGGCGACATTGGCTGCGACCTGAGGATTTGTATCCCGATAAGTGATGGTCAACAAGTAGGTGTTGGGATTGCGTTCGACCTTCAGATGCTTTAGGACGATCGGCGCATTTCTGATGGCGGCTTCCTTTTCGCGCGAATAGCGCCAAAACCCGTACCGTAGCAATTGGTGTTCACGCTCCAGCAAGTTGTAGCGTTCCGCTACCGGGCGGAGGATGGCGTCGGCCTGCAGCAGGTTTTGCTGCGTCGCCATGAACTGGTCGTCCCCGGTCGTCATGAGATGGTCGGATCCAACGGTCTCAGGAACCGCTTGCCGGTCAATCGCTATCAACGCGGAGCCCACATTGATCGCGGGCGCTAAGGCACACCCGAGGGCCACCAGAGCGGTAAGCGCAATGCTGAGTACAACAATCATTTCCCAATGGCGGCGTACGATCTCCGCGTAAAAGGTGAGTGGCCGCTGGAATTCAGCGGGATCGCTCAGCCTGGGGTGCGGCTTCCGTATCACGATGGAATCGGGCATACGCTGCTCCGTTCTCGCAGCAGATTGTTTTCTATCAACCTATAGGGCGGCAGCGTCGCCGAGAGAATCCGTGCAGGCCGTCAATGTGAGCTCCAGATGGCGGCCGACACGGCAGCGTTGCCCATGCCGGTCACATGGTTCAGCACGTTGGCGCTGGCCTTTAGTTTTCCATTGATTGGAACGTAGAGAATGTCGTTGGGAGCGAGCTTTACATCCTCAGACTTTCGATCCAGAATGCGTTTTAGCGGAACCTCTATCTCTGTTTTCTGCAGATTGCCCGATTCGGTCCGGTAGATATAGGCCTTGTTACGGCTGAATGAGTCAAGACCGCCGCTGAGCGCGAGCAATTTAAGCACAGTGGTGTCGTGCATATCCTGATAGGGAAACGCTCCCGGCCGCTTCACATTTCCCACCACAAATACCTGTTCGCATAGCGGCACCCGAATCTGCCCGCCTGCGGTGACTGGAATATTGAGCTGCGGGTGAAGTCCGTCGAAGAGCTGGCGTACGGAGATTCGTTGTGCGCTGCCGTTGGCTTGCTCGACGATGATCTCGGGCCCGGCTTCGGGCAGCAGACCCCCGGCTTGGCTTAACGCTCCTAGTACGCGCAGGTCACCCAACTCCTGGATGGTCATGGGTGTCTTGACCGCCCCGGCAACGGTGACATCGCGGCTGCGATACTCCACAACGGAAACATCGACAATGGGGTTTACCAATAGATGTTGCGCCTTCAGGGCGGCGGCTATTTTGTCGCGCAGCACATCCGGCATCAACCCTGCGGCGGGTATGGGTTTGTTGAGCAGTGGCAGGTTCAGATTTCCGTGCTGGTCGACGCGAAAAGTCTGCGAGAGTTCCGGCGAATCGTCGACGGTCAAGCGAACAAGGTCGGAGGCTCCGATCGGCTGAAAGGGCAGATTGGAACCTCCGATAGCAACAGGTGTCGCAGGGGAGACTGGCCCAGGTTGGGGGGAAGGCAAATGCTGCGCCGCGGTGGCGATAGAGAACAAGGCCGGAACCATCACTATTGCCACAGTAACTTTTCTCATGGCTTCACGCTTGTATGAGGGCAGCTTAGTGCGATGGGATTAAACGAAAGTGGAGCAAAGATTAATTATTTCTCAGCTCCCTGTGTGCTTTTTAGAAGCAGCGATGTGCAGCTTCTCCGATTCTAGCGTCGATAACGAATGACCCTTGCAGGCACACCGGCGCAGATCGACATGGGAGGCAAATTCGTCGTCACCACAGCTCCGGCTCCGACCACGGCGCCATCACCGATCGAGACGCCGGCCGTTACTACGGTGTTGGCTCCGAGCCATACATCATCGCCGATGCTGATGGGCGCATCCCGCCCGGGCTGATTGCGAATCAGTTCACCTCGGGCTATTCCATGATTGGAAGAGAAGATCGATACGCAAGGGCCGAGAAGCACGTTGTTTCCGATAGTGATTGGCCCCCCGGGAGAGGCCCATACGGAACAGAGATGATTGATAAAGGAATGGTCGCCGATCTGGATCATCTCCGGGTACTTGAAGATCACTGTGGGAGAGATCTTCACTCCCTTGCCCAGGCGTTTCAGCTTTGCCTTGCGTAAATAGCTGCCGCCGGTGATAAACGCCAACAAATAGAGCCAACCCCTCACTGTCTCTGCGATCGATCGGATCAATCTGCCCCCTTCGGGTACTTTTGCGACCGAGCGAGCGTAGGGGAGGGGTCTACGGTGTACCCATAACGACGCTGCCATGCACAGCCTAAGGCGGCAGCTTAAACTTGTACTGCGGCAAAGATTAAGTTTTCCTTAGAGCAGCCGTTGCCGGGCGCGGAGCGACTCCTCCACTCAAGCCCCACGGCACGCCCCACGGCTTGCCCCACGGCTGGCCGGGGCAGGCGGGCGGGCAGGCAAAATACGGCTTGAAGCGGCACCCACTCTTGGGTGCAGGTATGGGGAGCAAGATCATTACTTATGGTCACGAATCTAATAACTCGCAACGACTTATAAGTCCGCTCAGACTTTCTGTTACATCAGTAATGCACACCAAAGGTAATTGCGGCTGCCGTCGCCGGATAAGATATTGGCCGCAGCTTACATAGCGATTATCACGTCGCTGCGCGCAATTCGTCTAACTACCCTGTGGTAGTTGAGGACGGCTGCGAGCGGCGTGCAATCAGGGCCTGAGCGCCGTCGTAATGCAGCTGCGTTCACAGATTATCGCTCTATATTTGCGGAGGGCTCAAGTGAACAAGTTCATGGTGCTTTTAGTTTTGAGCACGAGCGTGCCGGCGCTAGCCACGACTTACACCATCCGGGCCGGTTCCAGCTCTGCAACTATTCAAGGAGTTGTGAACACAGCCGGATCGGCGGCGGGCAATACGGTCATGTTCTCGGCGGGTTCTTATAGCCTCGCGTCCACGGTAATTCTGCCATGCTCCAACGGCACCCTCTACACTGGGCCGAACGTGGGTGTGGTCACCCAGGTCAATATGCCGTCCGCGGTCCTGACCAGCACGGTGACAACGAATTATGCGCTGCAGACGAACAGCAACGGTACTTCTTTTACCGGGAATCAGGGATGCACGATCCAGTATCTACGCTTTTCCGGCACGCAGGGGGGCATTTACGTTACCCATCCCTCCTCGGGAATTGTCATCCAAGACAACTATTTCACCCTCAATGATCCTCCGGTAGGTGGCGGGCAGTCACTACAAGCTATCTATCTCGATGGCGATCACGATGAAGGCTCCGATCCGTCGACCGGCGCGTCGTATATATCCATTCTATGGAATGTTTTCTATAACAATTGCGCTCGGATCAATGCTGAAGGCGGCGGGAACGGGAACGTCGATTCCGGCGGCTATTGCGCCGCGACCATAGTCAGTGCATACAATAATCACTTAGTCTGGAGTAACAACACGGTTAATAGCATTGAAGAGGGGCTGAAGTTCCTCGAACAGGGTGTGCAGCAACAGACCAGCATGAATGCTGATGTCGAGAACAATAACATGCAGGGTAACTCCCGCATCATGATCGAGACGCAACAGGATACGAATGGTGTTGGCGCATACAATCACAATGCTTTTTATCGGCCTAACAATCCCAATAACTACACCTTTGAATTGTCTATGCCGGAGTTTACTGCCTCCGTAGCCCCAACCCACAGCGCGGACGATAACGTATACATCGGCAACGTACCGATCACAGGAGAAACCGGCTCGGGGGCGCATTATGGCATTGGCCTGGAGCTGTGGGGTGCGGGCAGCATAGCTACCAACAGCTTATTTCAAGGCGGAAACGGTGCAGAGTCCTGCGGCGCCGGCTATGGCTGTTCGGGATGGAATATCGTCGTGGGGGAGCCGTTTACCAACGCTACTATCACCGGCAACCGCTTCTCCGGTTCAGATGCATGGACAGGTACCGCAAATGGCTTGAACAACGCGTTGAGCTATGAGGACAGCGCTTCATCGTCGAATCGCGGGCTGGTGATAAGTTCCAACACGGTGGTCGAAACCAGCACTACGATACCAACGATCGCGCCTACTGTTTCACCATTGTCTTCCTCTACCGGGACCACGATTACGCTCAGGGACAGCGATACGCTGCATAGACTCTCTCTTTTCTACACCACGGACGGTAGCACGCCGGCCACCTTTGGACCCGGTCGCGCGGCGGGAACGACTAGGCTCTATACCGCCCCGTTCACAGTGGCAGCAGGAACAACGGTGAAAGCAATCGCCTCCTGGGGACAAGGGGCAAACCAGGGGATAGTATTTCCTTCCTTTGGATACGTTCCCAGCAATGTCGTGACGCTGTTGCCTGGGGCTGCAGGGGCAGCCTCCCTTCCGGGTGCGAAGACCATAAAGAGCGGATATCTGCGCCCCAAGTCGGGCGGGAATACCATGACGGTGGGGGGCACTATGCAGATGATCGCAGATGTGACCTACTCCGACGGCTCAACCGGTACATTGCCGGATGCGCATGGCAACCTGGTGACCTGGTGGAATACCACCAACCATGCGGTGGCCAAAATCGCCGGCCAGGGCTATGTTACGGCGTTGGCGCCGGGTTCGATCAATATGGAGGCCCTGGTCGGATCGCTAAAGATTTCTCCTTGGTCAGTGACGGTGAGCCCCGCCACTGCTACTCCAAAGGTCGCTGCCGCGGCGGCTAACGAGGCGAGTCCTGCTGCTCATGCGCAGGCAGCTGTTAACGCCGATGATCAGCTTCCCGCTGCTGATGCTCAGACTCCTACCGCCGCTGATACCCAGGCAGCTGGAGCGCCAGCCACGCAGAGCGGGCTCACCGCACTTAGTCCTGGGCCAGTTCCGGCTTCTCCGGGAGCTGCTCTTCCGGACACCTTCCTGGGACCGTTTTGGACACTAGTGGCACCAGCGCGTGGGTCGGCTTCCATCTCCAACTCTCACCTTTTCATTGGCGTTCCCGGAGGCGGGAACCATGACCCGTTGCTTCCGTCCAATCAGGCGGTGCGCGTCGTGCAAGCGATCGGCAACGAGGATTTCGATGTCGCGGCCAAGATCGACTCCCCACTTGTGGCTGCGGATGGGGACACCAGCCAGGGTCTCATGGTGCTCTCCGATAACGAGGACTTCCTCACCTTTGCTCTGGTGACCGACGGAACCAAGATCGGCCTCAACGCCCGTATCGTCGCCCGTGGGGTGGCAACCACGGTGCTCGACGACACCGATTTCAGTTCATATCAGAATCCAATGTACCTGCGACTCACGAAGGCGGGCAGCGCTTACGTAGCTCTGTACTCGGTTGACGGGGTGAATTGGACACAGGCGGCCAGCTTCACTGACACTACTCTGCCCACCTCGATTGGACTCTTTGCCAGCAACTACAACGACACTCCTGCCAATGCTGCTCCAGTCGTCATGTCAGTAAACTGGTTCGACGTTCAGCAATGAACGAGCATGAGGATAACGGGGGTTCTACTAACTTCAGTAATGCACAGCAATGGTAATGGCCACTGATATGAACGAAGAAGATAGTGGGCAAAGATAGCAGAGCGATTCCGTGTTCTGTCCGTGGTTAACCCGACGGGGCACCGGGGGTAATATCGATGTACAGAAATAGATCACAATATCTCTTCGCTATCATTGCCTCGCTGGCCATGGGGGCGGCCGCGCAGTCCGCCTCTGCAAACAGCCCGCTTCCGGGTGTTCCGGGAGCACCATTGGCAAGTAGTTTTCCTGGCCCGATGTGGGAGGTGGTTGCGCCGCGAGGCGGGGCGGCCTCCGTCTCGAACCAACATCTCTTCCTGAACGTCCCCGGCGGTAGCAACCATGATGCACTGATGCCGTCGAACCAGGCGGTACGCGTGGTGCAGCCGATCGGCAACCTGGACTTTGATGTCTCCATCAAGATCGATTCAGCCATCCTGGCGACGGATGAGGACACCAGCCGGGGCCTCATGGTGCTCGCCGATAACGAGAACTTCATCACCTTCGCGCTGATGACGAACGGCACCCACCTCGGCCTGAGCGTGCACACAGTCAGCAATGGAGTCGCGGCCACAGTGTTCGAGGAAGTCGATTTTAATGATTATCAAAACCCCATGTACCTGCGGCTTACCAGGACCGGCGTCGCTTACATCGCTTATTACTCGGTGGACGGAGTGGTGTGGGTCCAGGCCGCCAGCTTCACTGACACCAGGGTTCCTACTTTGATTGGGCCCTTTGCCAGCAATTACAATCCCACACCCAGCAGAGCTGTTCCGGTCGTCATGGCGATCCATTGGTTCAACATCATGTGAGGTGCGTTGGCAAAGTAGGTAGCCGTTGGTTGCGGGGAGAAGTTCTCTTATGAGAAAAAAGGCACTCCAGGTTCTTCTGGTCGAGGATAACGCGGGGGATGCCCGTTTATTGCGCGAAATGTTCAGCAAGGAAACAGCGGGTAGCTTCGAATTGTCCCACCTGACGCATATGCGGGAGGCCGAGGCTCGGCTCAAAGCAGGTGGAGTCGACATTGTTCTGTTGGACATGGGATTGCCGGATGGGCATGGCCTCGAGACCCTGCGACGAGCGCGGGCAGCAGCCCCTGATGTGGTGATGATCGTATTGACTGGCATGGAGGATGAAGCACTGGCCGCCGCAGCCATGAAGGAAGGAGCGCAGGATTATCTGATTAAAGGCCAGATCGAAAATCGCGCGCTTCCGAGGGCCCTTCGCCACGCGATAGAGCGCCAGCGCATGCAAAGAGAAGCCGATCTCATGCGGAAAAACGAGGTTAAGCTAAGGGATGAGTTCCTGTCCCATGTGTCGCACGAGCTTCGGTCGCCCCTGACATCGATCTATTCATTCAGCACCATCATCGCGGACGGCCTGGCGGGGGAGACGAGCCCACAACAGAATGACTACCTGCAGATCATTCTGAGGAATGTGCGCCAGCTTCAATCGATGATTGAGGACCTGCTGCAGGTCACCCAGGCGCAGGCCCATAAACTCAGCGTGGAGCTGGAGTCTGTTTCGCTAAACGAGGCTATCGAGTACGCCGTCGATACACTTCGAGGAACCGCTAAAGAAAAAGAGATTAACCTGTCTTTCCAACCATCGGGGCGTTTGCCTTCGGTCTATGCTGACGCGACGCGGGTGCGGCAGGTGCTGACCATTCTGCTGGATAACGCGGTCAAGTTTACGCCCGCCGGTGGCACGGTGAAGGTCGAAGCCAGCGAGTACGAGAAAGATGGGAGCATGATGGAGATCGCAGTCTCCGATACTGGATGTGGTATCAGCCCGGAAGCTAGCGAGCGGATTTTCGAGCACCTCTACCAAGTCACGGATCCCGGCCATGCCGGGCGCAGAGGCCTTGGGCTCGGCTTGCACATTGCCAAGGACCTGGTCACACGGCAGGGCGGCAAGATTTGGGTGACTAGCGAGCTGGAGAAGGGAAGCCATTTCTTCTTTACCTTACCTATTTTCTCGTTAGCAGGCGTAATCCGTCCGATCCTGACACACGAGAAATCTGCCGGCGATTCGCTGGCGTTAATTACGGCGGAGGTCGAATGCAGAGACGGCTCGCCAGATGTACCAAGAAAGACCTTGGATGTGGCACGCATGGTTCTGCAACAATGTCTGCGCGCTGATTCGGACGTATTGCTGCCCAGTATAGGGCCGCTCGGCGAACACAAGCGATTCTTCGTCGTTGCCAACACAAAACAGGATGGGGCAGAGAGCATTGGCCGCCGTATTCAAAGCCAACTCCGGGGCCACCACGGGTTTCAATCGGACAACTTCAACTTTGTCATCTCGCACAGCTTTCTGCCTCCACTCACAAGAGACGCCAACGAATCGATGGAAACTTTTGCGGAAGAGGTGGCTAGCGAAGTACGAGATCAGATCAACAACGTCTGCTTACAAGGAGCAATCTAGCCGTGAGTCAAAAGAAAATCCTCGTTGTCGATGACGATCCCGACGTGCGATTAGGCCTTCAACTGCGGCTCAACGCAAACCACTATGATGTTATTTTTGCCAGCGACGGAGTGGCCAGTATCGCTGAGGCACGGAAGCACATGCCGGACCTCATGATTCTCGACTTGGGCCTTCCGGCAGGAGATGGCTTCAGCGTTCTGGAGAGATTGAAGGCAAACGAAAAACTGTCCTCGATCCCGGTGATCGTCTTGTCCGGGCGGGACCGCGTCGGCAATAGGGATCGTGCGATCAAGGCAGGGGCGAGGACATTCCTGCAAAAACCGATGGCGAATGAGAAGCTCCTGGCAGTCATTCGTATGGTCCTGGACCCAAAGGAAAGTACTCCGGAAGTGGTGTATGATTTGGCCGATCCCTCTAGCTAAGTCTGGTTGCGCCCTTGTAGTTGGGATACCACGGTATTTCTTGCTCTTGACCCCAATGTAGTGCAGCATAGTCGCTGCGGCTTTTTGGAGGTCAACTTGTCTCAGCGGCTTTCCTGGTGGGTTGTGCTTGCCCTGCTCTTCGCGGCCGGAGCGCCGGCGCAAGAGACGCGGGTGGTGTTGGACCGCGGCGGCAGCACTATCGTTCTCGAACCCTACGCACCCAACATCCTTCGCGTTACGCTCAGCTTGCTTAAGCAGCCGGCGCTCGCTCCTCCTGGATACGGTTTTACGGCCGTGCCTTCCGCCGCCGGCTGGAACCACCAGGAAAGCGAGCAGGGAGACACCTACAAGTCAAGCCGCCTGACAGTGACGGTTGCTGCCAACAGGCCAGGGCCAGGCAAACCGCTGCCCACCCAATTGGACATCGCGAAGTACTTCAACGGCTCGGCTCCCGGAGCGCACATTACTTTTAGCACGGCGGACGGAACCAGACTGCTCGATATGGAAGGTTGGGCGATGGCGGTGCCCAACCATAAGGACGGCACAGCCGGCGTGCTCAACGACAAACGGCCCGGCGACGCAGCCTTTTACCAGGTGGGCGCCACCTTCGCTTCCCCGGATGACGAGCACTACTACGGCCTGGGCCAGAACCAGGAGGGCTTTCTCGATCATCGTGGACACACCGTCGAATGCTGGAACAATTACACCGCGACCGGAGGTCCGACGTTCTGCGTGCCCCTGCTGGTGACCAATAAAGGATATGGCGTGCTCTGGGACAATCCGTCGCAGACCACCATCCAGCCGGGCTTCAACGAGCAGACGCGGTGGACTTCCCAGGTGGGCGACCGGGTCTCCTTCTTCGTGATCGCGGGCAGCAAGACAGACGAGATCTACTCCGGCTACCGGCTGCTTACCGGAGATACTCCCATGCTGCCAAAGGCGGCGTATGGATTTATCCAATGCAAGCAGCGCTACAGCACGCAAGACGAGGTGCTGGCTGTAGCCAAGGGCTATCGCGAGCGGCATCTGCCGGCGGATGTCATCGTGGTCGACTGGTTCTACTACAGCAAGATGGGGCAGATGGATATGGTCCCGGCCAATTGGCCCGATCCCGTGGCGATGAACAAACAACTCCACGCCATGGGTTTCCAGACCATGATCAGCGTATGGCCGCGCTTCGAGCGCGGCACTCGTTATTACGACCTGGTTTTGAAGAATGGCTGGTTTGAACATCTCGCGGATGGCACGCCCATGGATGGTCTCCCCTATGACCGGGCCGGCTCCGACATCGACACCACCAATCCCGCAGCCGCTCGCTGGTTTTGGGATGTGATCCGGGAGAATATCATCAGCAAAGGCTTTGACTCCATTTGGGCGGATGAAACCGAGCCCGACCTGCCGCCGAATGGCGGCTACTTCTCGATTGGTCCAGGCACTCGCTACTTCGATGTTTATCCGCTCTTTCATACCGCAGCACTTTATGAAGGTTTCCGCCGTGATGTCGATCATCGGGCGTTGATCCTATCCCGCGATGCTTATCCCGGCGCACAGCACAATGGGACGATCTTCTGGTCTTCGGATATTTTTCCCACCTGGGACACGCTGCGCCGCCAGATTCCTACCGGGCTCGACGTGACTGCTTCGGGCATTGCCTATTGGGGGAATGACATTGGAGGTTGGCAGTATTTGCCCGCGGTGCATCATCCGGCTCACCCTCCGCTGCTCGATCCCTCCGATGCGCGCGATAACGTGGGCGGCTACGATGACTACCCGGAGCTGTATACGCGGTGGTTTGAATACGGGGCCTTCCAGCCGAATTTCCGCACCCACGGGAGCCGGCGGTACAACGAGGTCTGGTCCTACGGGAAGCAGGCGGAGCCGATCCTGGAAAAGTATCTGCGCCTGCGCTACCAGCTGATGCCTTACATTTATTCGTTGGGCTATCAGACGCACCAGACGGGCGCCCCCTATATGCGGGCGCTGTTTATGGATTTTCCCCAGGATGCAAAGGTGCAGGATCTGGGCGATGAATATATGTTCGGGCCCGCATTCCTGGTTGCGCCGGTTACGGAGCAGGGAGCGACGAGCCGCATGGTGTACCTGCCCGAGGGCACGGACTGGTACAACTACTGGACGAAAGAACGCGTGACTGGCGGGCAGACGATCCGGGTGGATGCGCCGATCGATACGCTTCCGCTCTTTGTTCGCGCGGGATCGATCGTGCCGTTGGGGGAGCCCGTGGAGAACACCGGCCAGGTGCAAAAGCTAGCCAAGATCCGCGTGTATCCCGGCGCCAACAGCGACTTCACTCTGTATCAGGATGACGGCAAGACTTACGCCTACGAGAAGGGAAGCAGTAGCATCACCACTCTGCACTGGGATGATGCTGCCGGCAAGCTGACACAGGAGGGAGTTCCGGTAGGTTCGGAGAGCGAGCTACTGGAGGTTGTGGGTCGTTAAGAGTGTGTGAGTACCGGGAAAGAAACCGCGGGTCCCTCCACTACGCTTCGCTCCGGTCGGGATGACAATTCATTCGTAGGAATTGGCCTCGGCTCCGGTTAACCGAGTTAGCAGTCGATGGCGCAACAAAATTGTCATCCCGACCGGAGCGAAGCGTAGTGGAGGGACCTGCGGTTTCTTCCCCCGTACTCACGCAGACTCGTTAAGCCCGTCCAGCTGGTTAACGTCCGTTTGAGGTAGGGTGTGTTGGAGAAAGCGCGCGATATACCATGGGGCATGCAGCTTCCTGTGAACCCGCCGGTCTTGCCGATGCTTGCCAAGCGAGTGGGCGAATTGCCGGTGGGCAAGACCTGGATCTTTGAGCCGAAGTGGGATGGCTTTCGCGCCTTGGTCTTCCGCGATGGGGACGAGATCTTCATCCAGAGCCGTGATCAAAAATCACTGAACCGCTATTTTCCCGAGCTGCTCGATACATTGCGTTCTCAATTGCCCGCACGCTGCGTGCTCGACGGCGAAATTGTAATTGCCACAGAGAGTGGTCTCGATTTTGAGACGCTGCAGCTGCGCATTCATCCGGCAGCATCGCGGGTGAAACTTCTGTCTCAGCAAACGCCGGCGTCCATTGTCTTTTTCGATTTGCTTTGCCAGGGAGACAGGGATCTCTGCGGCGAACCATTCGAAACCCGGCGCGCGGCGCTGGAAGCGCTGCTTTCCGCCGCCGCACCGCCGATTCACATCACGCCGGCAACGCACGAAGCGGATGTCGCGTCGGATTGGTTTCTGCGCTTCGAGGGCGCCGGTCTCGACGGGGTCATGGCCAAGCCGACTGCAGGGACCTACGAGCCCGACAAGCGAGTGATGCTCAAAGTCAAACACGAGCGCGATTGCGATTGCGTCGTCGCCGGCTTTCGCTGGCACAAGAACGGCCAGGGGACCGCGATTGGCTCCCTGCTGCTGGGTCTCTTCGATGACTCCGGCTCGTTGCAGCACGTGGGCGTCTGCGCCAGCTTCACGCAGGATAAGCGCCGCGAGCTGGTGGAATTCCTCTTGCCTTATCGAGAGAATGCGCTCACGAACCATCCCTGGGGCGGGTGGGCGGACCCTGGATCCGCAAGCGACGGAGGTCCGCAGCGCATGCCGGGCGGACAAAGCCGCTGGAGCCAGGGCAAGGACTTGTCATGGGAACCGCTGCGGCCGGAGCTGGTAGTCGAAGTGGCGTACGAGCACATGCAAGGCAGCCGCTTCCGCCACATGGCGCAGTTTCGCAGATGGCGCACGGACAAGAGACCGAGCGACTGTACCTATGCCCAGCTCGAAGTGGTTCCACCGCAAGAGCTGATGGAGATTTTCGCCGGCAAGCGCTGACTCGTGCTCACGTCTTCTTCCTGGAGGCACGGCCGGTGCGCCACTCCCGCGTCGGATCGTCGTCAGGGTCAGGAGTTTCCTGGGGCGGCCTTTGCTCTTCGGGCACATGACGCAAGTTGACCCGGATGCGTGTCCAGGTAGAGGACGTACCGCGCATAGAGTCCACCAGCACGTCATCCACGGCCAAGAGGCCGGCTACCTCGGCATGCTTGCTCTTCCACCTTTCCAGGCCCGCCAGCGCAGCATCTTTGTCCGGGGAGTTCGCCACCACGATCAAAGGCATCTTCGTCCGTGGAGCCTTCTTGACGGTGGACTTTGCGCGCGAAGGGGCCACGCGCGGCGCTTCGCCTTCCATCTTGCGAAAGTGTGGAGGCCATGGCGCATCGCCCAAGCCTGCGGCCTCATCCTTTGCTGCTAGCTCAAGGAGCCCTTCGAGCGAACCAGCCTCGCCGTTCATGGCTGCATGCGGATCACCGATCTCCGCAAAGCGGCTGGGCATCGTGAGCACGGTAAAGTCCGCAGGCTCGCAATCCGGGACCTCATGCCAGTACAAGGGTGCAGAGACGCGGGCGTCAGGTAGTGGGCGCACGGAGTATGCAGAGCAAGTGGTCCGATCCTTGGCGTTCTGGTTGTAATCGAGGAAGACTCCGTGACGCTCCTCTTTCCACCATTTTGAGCTCGCCAAAGTGGGCACGCGACGCTCCACAGCACGCGACAGGGCGAGCGCAGCGCGGCGCACCTCGCTGAAGCTCCAACGCGGTTGGATGCGCACATTCACATGCATTCCGCGTGATCCGCTGGTCTTAGGCCAAGCGCGAAGACCGAGCTCCTGCAGCAGCGCCTTCACCTCCAGCGCGACGCTGCGCACGTCCGCCCAGGCGACGCCGGGGCCAGGATCGAGATCGACGCGCAACTCGTCCGGGTGATCGAGATTGCCGGCGCGTACCGCATGGGGATGTAGTTCGAGACATCCCAGGTTGGTGATCCAGGCGAGGCCGGCCGCGTCATCAACGACGATCTCCTCTGCAGTGCGGCCCGAGGGGAAGGAGAGCGTAACCGTGCGCATCCACGAGGGACGATCAGAGGGAGCGCGCTTCTGGTAAAACGCCGGGGCTTCGGCGCCATTCACGAATCGTTTGAGAACGATGGGGCGATCCTGGATTCCGGCGAGTGCGCCGGGCGCAACCGACAGGTAGTAGTGCACCAGATCAAGCTTCGACAGCTTGGTCTGCCGGGAAAAATAGAGCTTGTCCGGGTGTGTCACGCGGACTTCGCGGCCCTCGATCGAGAGCACCTCAGCGGCCTCTTCTTTGCTCACGAAAACAGGCTACACGTTGGGTCTTGATCTTGTCGAAGCTAGCTGTCTATTTTAGAGGTCTACTTGGACTATGTCGAAATGTGTGCGAGCACATACTTATCCGGCTGTTTATCGAATGTCTGCTTGCAGCCACCGCAACAGAAGTAGAAAGCTTTACCGTCAAACTCAGATTGATACTTCGCTGTCCTGATGTCTACTGTCATTCCACAAATGGGATCTTTCGCTTCCTCTTTCTCCCCGGACGCTGCTGCCGTGCTGGTCTGCTGGATGTCCTGGCTTCTGCTCAGCTGGACAATTTCGGCGAGGATGCTCACGGCGATCTCCTCCGGTGAAACCGCGTGGATATTCAGGCCCGCCGGAGCTCGCACGTGATTCAGTCTTTCCGCGCTGATTCCTCGTTGGGCGAGAGATTGGAGAACCTTGGCCGCTTTTGCCTTGCTGGCCACGAAGGTCACGTAAGAAGCATTCGTTTTGAGTGCTTGTTCGAGCGCCTCCTCGTCGCACTCTCCTTGAGTGGACACAACGATGAAGGTCCGCGGCCCAATCCTCAGCCCGTTCAGGTCCAGATCCGCCTGCACCTGGTCCGCAAAAGGATAACTCTCGCGGTCTGCCTGCGGAGCGGCGATGGAAACCGTGTAGTTGATCGTCTTGGCGAGGCTGGCCAATGTTCGCCCCACGGGGGAACGGCCCAGGATCAAAACATGCGGCTTGGGCAGAACCGGTTCGACATAAATGTCGAGCGTGCCACCGCTATGACAGCTCATGTTATAGGCCACGATGCCTTCCTCCTGAAATGAGGATGGACTGATGCGGACCAGGCGAGGCCGTCCATCCCGGAGCGACTTCAACGCCTCCTTGACCACTGCCGGCTGCGCGCAGCCGCCGCCAATCCAGCCCCAAAATGTGCCGTCCGCCAGGATGATCGCCTTGTCGCCAACCTTGCCTGAGATCGGCGAGAGATAGCGCACCACTTCCGCCACCGCGAAGGGCTCACCCTTCGCAAGCAGTTCGCTGGCTTTGCTCAGAAATTGATCGAACATCTGCAATCACCCGTCTTCTACAGATACCTCTCCAACGCCAACAGGCTCTCCAGGTTATGTGCCGGAGCAAATACATCCACGTGAGGGAGCGCCGCGGCCATACCCCGCGTAATGGGCTGATAGCCCTTCAATCCCAGCAGGGGATTCAGCCACAGCACCTTGTGTACCCGGCGTTTGATAGCTCGCATCTGCATCGCCAGCACCTCCGGCTCTCCCGTATCCCAGCCGTCGCTGAGCATAATGAAAACGGTATCGCGCGAGAGCAGCTTCCTCCCATAGAGCTGGTTGAACTGGAGCAGAGACTCGCCGATCTTGGTACCGCTGGACCAGCCCGCGGCCCGCTGCGAGAGCCGCCGCAGGGCGTCCGGCAAGTTGGTGGTGCGGAGCAGATCGCTGATCTCGACCACGTTGGTGCTGAAGAGAAACGTGTGGACACGTTCGAAGCGCGCCTGCAGCGCATAAGCAAACCGCACCAGGAACATGCTGTAAAAATTCATCGAGCCGCTGATGTCGAGAAAAATTACCAACCTGTTCTTCCTGAGCTTTCTTCCTTTGTAGGCCAAAACAATGGGCTCGCCGCCACGCATGATGCTTCGCCGGATACTTCGGCGGAGATCTACGCGTTCGGCAAGCGTGTTGATGCCCAATCTCCGCGAGCGGCGCTGGCTCATCCGGCGCAAAAGACGCAGAGAGAGCTCTTCCAGCGAGGCCAGGTCAGCGGACGGCACCTCGGAAAAATCCACTTTCTTCAACCGCCGTTGCGCGCTCGCGCCGTACACCGCTTTGCCATTCCCGTCTTGTGCCGCAGCCTGGTTGCCGGGTTGGTCGAGAAACACAGCGGAACCGTCGTCCCGTTCCTGGGTGTTGCTCTTGGAGGATCCCATGTGCTCGCCGGAAGCAGACCGGGGCCTGGATCGTGATTCACGCCAGAAGGCATTAAATAACTCCGGGAATAGCTCCCATTCCTCTTTGGTTGAGCAAAGCGTCGACTGCAGGGCGAACGAGAAGGTTCGTTGGTTTGCGATGTCGATGGTTTTGGCAGCTTCGAGTGCAGTGATCGTCTGGCTAGTGTCGGCGGATAATCCATTGCTCCTAAGGAAGCGAGAGAATTCTACGATGGAGGCAGCCAGGCGTTCGGATTGGTCTTGACGCATTGTGCCCTCCACTCAAGAAATCTGCGGAAGCAGTAGGTCGATCCCTGCGTCCTTGAGCTTGGCGCCATCTTCCATGGATTTTGCCAGGCAACCCATCGTCGCCTCGATTACTTCCGCGTTCAGCCGGTGGCTTCCCAGAGAGACCACGGCCTGCGCGCAGTCCAAAGTCTCTGCCACTCCCGGCGGCTTCGCCAGATCCAGCCGCCGCACTGCCTGCACATACCGCACTACCTGGCTGCCCAGTTCCTCCTCGATACCGGGCAGCCGGGCGCGCACGATGTTCATCTCCCGTTCGAAGCTCGGGTAATCGATCCAGTGATAGAGGCAGCGCCGCTTCAGGGCATCGCTCAGCTCGCGGGTGCGGTTGGAAGTGAGAAGGACATAAGGGAGGTGCCTGGCATGGATGGTGCCCAACTCGGGAACGGTGATCTGGAAATCGGAAAGCAGCTCGAGAAGAAAGGCCTCGAATGCTTCATCGGCGCGGTCGATTTCGTCTATCAGGAGCACCGGGGAAGCGTGCTGAGCGAGGATGGATTTGAGCAGCGGCCGCTCCAGCAGGAACTCCCGGCTGAAAATGTGCCTCTCTTTTTCTTCAACTGTTTGCTCTGTTCCTTCCTGTATCTTGATGGCCAGTAATTGTTTCTGGTAGTTCCACTCGTAGACCGAGGAACTGACATCCAGTCCCTCGTAACACTGCAGACGGATCAGTTGCGTTCCCAAGACGGACGCCAAAGTCTTGGCCACTTCCGTCTTGCCCAGGCCGGCGTGGCCCTCAATCAGGAGAGGCTTGTGCAAACGGGTGCTGAGATAAACTGCGGTCGCGAGCGAGCGGTCTGCTATGTAACCCAAACGCTCGAAGCTGCGCAGGAGAGTGTCCGGATCCTTTACTGCTTCATCGCCGGGCTGCGCTGCTAAGGCTGGCATGTTGATTTCGTCACCGGCAGGCTTCAGGAACTGCGGTGAAGCGCTCCCTTGGCCGCCGCCCAGGCCACAGAAGCGGCGCTCAGCGGTTTGGCCTCCTCAGCAGGCGCATCGGCCGGCTGTTGCAGTTGGGCTTGAAAATTCTTGGTGAATTGTCCAAACATGATGTTCGAGACTTCGCTGATCACCCGCGATCCCATCTGGGCCAGAATGCCGACCACGTTGACCTCGGCCACACTGGTGACCTCAGTGCCTCCATCCTCCAGAGAACGGAGCTTGCTGGTCATCCTCATCGACGCGCTGCCCCGGCCTTTCACGTCCTGCCCTTTGCCGAGAATTTCCATCTCGTGTTTCTCCTGGTCGAGACGGACGATCTCCAACTCACCTTTATAGTCCGTAGCGCTGGGGCCCACTCTCACGCTGATGGTGCCCTTGTACGTCTTCTCATCCACCTGCTCGGTAATTTTGGCGCCGGGTACACAGGTGGCGACTCGCCTGGGGTCGCTCAATAGCTTCCATACCTGTTCTACCGGCTCTTTGACCTGAAAGGTTTTGGTGATCTCGGTTGCCATACTCTAATTGACCACGCCTTTCTCCTTTAGGATGTTCCAGACCTTCCAAGGAGCAATGGGCATATCGATATGCTTCACGCCCAGGTGGGAAAGCGCGTCGACCACAGCGTTGACGAAAGCCGCGGGAGAGCCGACATTGGGCGACTCGCCCACGCCCTTGGCGCCGAATGGATGATGCGGTGAGGGGGTGCAGGTCTTGCCCGTCTCCCAGTGAGGAGTCTCGACCGCCGTCGGTATCAGGTAGTCCATAAAAGTTCCTCCCTGCACGTTACCGTTCTCGTCGTAGCTAATCTCCTGCATGAACGCGATCGCCAACCCCTCGGTCAATCCACCATGAATCTGACCTTCCACAATCATGGGGTTGATGATGTTGCCGCAATCGTCCACTGCCACAAAACGGCGAACCTTGATCTCGCCGGTGCCCTTGTCAATGTCGACCACGCAGATGTAGGTACCGAAGGGGAAGGTGAGGTTGGGCGGATCATAGTAATCCACGGCCTCAAGTCCCGGCTCCATCCCCTGCGGCATGTTGGTGTATGCGGCGAAGGAAATGTCCTGGATGCTCTTGGACTTGCTGGGCGCGCCTTTAACGAAGAATTTGCCCGGCTCCCAATCCAGGTCTTCCTCACTGCACTCCAGCAGATGCGCGGCAATCTTTTTGGCCTTCTCGCGGATCTTGCGCGCCGCCATCGCCGTAGCCGCACCGGAGACAGGAGTGCTGCGGCTGGCGTACGTTCCAAGGCCATAGGGCGCGGTGTCGGTGTCGCCTTCCTCCACCGTCACATCGGCTGCGGGAATCCCCAGTTCCTGGGCGACGATTTGGGCATAGGTAGTCTCATGTCCTTGTCCCTGGCTCTTGGTTCCCATACGGCAGATGGCCTTGCCCGTGGGATGCACGCGAATCTCGCAGCTGTCGAACATCTTGATGCCGGCGATATCGAAGGTATGCGAAGGGCCGGCGCCGACCACTTCCACGAAGCTCGAAACCCCGATGCCCATCAGCTCGCCGCGCGCCCGCTTTTCCTGCTGTTCCTTGCGCAGCGCATCGTAGCCAATCGTATCCAACGCCACTTTCATGGCCGCATCGTAATCTCCGCTGTCGTAGGACCAGCCGAGCGGCGATTTGTAGGGAAACTTTGCCGGGACAATAAAGTTCTTCCGCCGCAACTCAACCGGATCAGTCTTCAACTCCTGGGCCAGAACATCGACCGCTCGTTCGATCAGATAAGCAGCCTCCGTCACGCGGAAGCTACAGCGATAGGCGATGCCGCCCGGCGCCTTATTGGTATAAACCCCGTCCACTTCGCAAAACGCAGTGGGATAGTCATAGGCGCCGGTACAAATGCTGAACAAGCCCGCAGGAAACTTGGTCGGTTGCGCGGCCGCGTTGAAAGCGCCGTGATCGGCTAATGTCTTGACCCGCATGGCCTGAATCTTGCCATCCTTGGTGGCGGCGAGCTCGGCCGTCATGTGGTAATCGCGCGCGAACCCGGTGGATTGAAGGTTCTCGGAACGGCTCTCGATCCACTTCACCGGGCGCTTAATCGTCAGCGACGCGACCACTGCGCAGACATACCCCGGATAAATAGGAACCTTGTTGCCGAAGCCGCCGCCGATATCCGGCGAAATAACGCGGATATTTTGTTCCGGAATGCCGCCAACAATGGAGAAAAGAGTGCGGTGCGCATGCGGGGCTTGCGAGGTGAGATAGATGGTGAGGCGTTCGGTAGCGGGATTGAAGTCGGCCACGCAGCCGCAGGTTTCAAGTGGAGACGGATGGCAACGCTGGAAGATTGCGTGCACCTTCGCCTGGACCTCCGCGTCCGCAAACGCCTTGTCCGTGGCTGGCCGGTCGCCTACTTCCCAGTGAAAGATGTGGTTGTCCTTTTGTTCGCGATCCTCACGCAGAATGGGCGCAGTGGGATCAAGAGCTTTATGTGGATCTACCAATACCGGCAGTTCCTCGTATTCAACCTCCACCAGCTCAGCGGCATCGGCTGCCGTGTATGGATCTTCCGCAACCACGAAGGCTACTTCCTGCGACTGGAAGAGCACTTTGCCGGTAGCCAGCACCATTTGCTTATCAAAGAAGAGGGTGGGCATCCAGGCGAGATTCGCCTTGGCTAAGTCTTCTCCGGTGATCACCGCCAGAACACCCGGAAGCTGCATCGCAGGTTTTATATTGATGCTCTTGAGCCGGGCATGCGCATAAGGACTGCGCACGATATGGCCGTATGCCATATCCGGCAATTGCACATCGTCCACATAGTTGCCTTTACCCTGGATGAAGCGCAGATCTTCCTTGCGCTTGATGGGATGGCCCATGCCACCGATCTCAGGCGATGTTTGGAAGATCATCTTTTTTACCTCCCTGCTCCAGCTTGCCGGCGGCATACTGCACGGCTTTGACAATGTTCTGGTATCCCGTGCAGCGGCATAGGTTCCCGGAAATTCCCCAGCGAATTTCTTCTTCCGTGGGATGGGGATTCTTATTCAGCAAGGCATAGGAGGAGATGAGCATGCCCGGAGTGCAATAGCCGCATTGCAGGCCGTGCTCTTCTTTGAAGCCCTCCTGTAGTGGATGGAGCTTGCCGTTCTGCATCAGGCCCTCCACCGTCAGCAGCTCGCAGCCGTCTGCTTGCACGGCGAATAGAGTGCACGATTTCACCGTCTTCCCATCCAGCATCACGGTGCAGGCGCCGCAATGGGTCGTGTCACATCCGACGTGCGTGCCCGTAAGCCCGGCAAAGCTGCGGATAAAGTGGACCAGCAACAACCTGGGCTCGACCATGGCCTCGCGCATGCGGCCATTCACGTTGACTTGAATCGCTTGTTTCTTCGCCATCTAGGAATTCCTCTGCTTGTCTTTCCCAATCTCTATTTGCCAATTCGTTCGTATGCACGAGCCAGGGCGCGCCGGGTCAGTTCTTTCACTAAGCCCTTCTTGTACTCCGCCGGGCCGCGCAGATCAGAACTCGGATCTGCGGCGTCTGAGGCCAGTTGCGAGGCCTGCGTGATGTTGGCCTCGTCCAGCTTCTTTCCGCGGAGAAATTCCTCCGCCTTGGTCGCCTTCACCGGCGTTGCGCCAACATTGGTGAGCCCTATGCCTACTCGTTGGCAGTTCCCTCCGCCATCCAGGGTCACCTGTGCGGCTACGCCGGCGGTGGCAAAGTCGCCGACCTTCCGCTCCAGCTTCAGGTAAGCGCCTCCGCTCCGCGGCGGCGGTGTGGGAATGCGCACCTCGCTCACGATCTCGTCATGCTGCAGTTCGGTGGTGAACAGGGTGACAAAAAAGCTTTCGATGGGGAGTACTCGCTCGCCCTGTGGCCCCACGGCCACGACCTGTGCTCCCAGGGCCAGCATGGTAGCCGGATGATCGTTCGCCGGATCGCCATGGGCCAGGTTGCCCGCCAGGGTCGCCATGTTCCGCACCTGTGGGTCAGCGATCACACGGGCGGTGTCGAAGAGAATGGGATATTTCGCATGAACGAGGGGAGAATTTTCCAGTTCGGCTTCGCGTGTAAGCCCGCCGATTTTCAGATACCCGTCTTCTTCCTTGATGTAGGAGAGGCCGGAGATACGGTTGATGTCGATCAGATAGCCAGGTCTGGCCAGCCTGAACTTCATCATGGGAATGAGACTTTGACCGCCACTCAAAATCTTGGCGTCGTCTCCGTACTGCTGTAGAAAGGCAATGGCTTCAGGAATTGTCTTTGGGCGCAGATACTCAAAAGCAGGCGGGATCATCTTCGTGGTACCTCCATCCGGGATTTCCGGATGCGACGAAATACGACGATACGGAACCTGCCAAACCGTAAGGATTTCAGGCCCGGCAACCTTATAGTCCCCGGGAAGGTAGATGGTCAAACTGTTGGGCAAAAGACGCAGCCTGTGCGGCTGCGAAGTGTGGTCGTAGCGCATCGTGGGCTGACCGAGGAGGCGATTATTTTCGTATTAAGGATGAAGCATTCTATGCGTAATTCGTAGGACCATTCGTTGATTTCTAACCTATGACTTAGACTCCTTCGAGCAGACGCCGGGCAGGCCCTCGAGCAGACTAGAAGCGAGCTAAATAATTGCGCGCTTTTTGTTTGCTCGAGGCCCTTCTCGCGGTTCCCGGCACCGATGCTATGATGGCCGCCCGCTGAGCTCTTCCAGCTTGTCCAGGCACCCGGTCCAGCCGCGCTCGTGCCTTGCCCTTGCATCCGCAGAGCTGAAGCGTTCATGGGTCAGGATAAGCTCCGTTCCATGCTCGAAGTCGCGAAACGTAATTGTTACCAAAGTCTCGTTGCCTGGGTCGCAACCGTTGCCCCAGGTGAACGAGAGCAGTTCGTTGGGGACAATCTGGCGGTAAACCCCGGTCGCCACATATTCGGCGTCGTCTACGCCGTGAATCTCAACCCGGTACTCACCTCCTACACGCAGATCGGCGCTGGCGTTTGTTACCCGCATTCCGCTGGGAGCGAACCATTGTTGCATCAATTCCGGCGTTGTCCATGACGCGAAGACACGAGAACGCCGAGCCTTGATCACTCTGCGGATCTCCAGTTTCAAGTCCTCACGGGTTTCTTGTTCTTGCACTGCTCCTTGTTCGCTCATGTTCTTCTCCTTCGAGGAAGTTTTGGAGAGCGTCAAGTTGCCGCCCCCAGAATTTTTCGTAATAAGCCAGCCATTCCTCAGCCGGCCGAAGCTGGGCGGGATTGAGACGCACGATTTGAAAGCTGCCGCGTCGCTCGCGCGCGATCAGTTCCGCGGATTCAAGCACTTTGAGGTGCTTGGATACCGCAGCCAGAGAAATGCGGTAGGGCCTGGCGATCTCGCCGACGGTCTTTTCCCTGGCAGTGATGTCGCGAAGAATGGACCGGCGCGTGGAGTCGGAAAGAGCGTGAAAGACTGAGTCCAACCGGGCGGCGTTCGACTTAACCATATGGTTGAATGTATGCCGATTGCACCGTGCTGTCAACCGAGTGGTTAAATGTTTTTTCGGAGCCAGGCGAGCGGACAGATCTAAGCGATCGACGGCGACAGAGTGGTTCTGGTCTGGGGGGTGGTGGATTGCTTGCCAACCAGCAAACGAGTGAGGGTGAGGACGGTGATGTCATCATCCTGGCCGAAGGCCTGGGCCGTCTTCGAAATGGATTCCGCGGATTGAGCGGCGATGGCCGCTGTGCGCTCGAATCCAAAGAGTTCCCCGGATGCGGCGCGCGCCTCTACCACGCCGTCGGTGAGCAGCGTGATCTGCTCGTTTTCTTCCTGGTGAAACGTGGACTCGGCGTACGTGGACTCGGCGACGAGGCCTAGCGGAAGGCCGTTTTCCAGTGGAAGCTCCCGGCCGTTTAGATAGGGAGCGAGGTGTCCGGCATTAGCAACCGTAACTGTTCCGTCTGCAGCGGCAAGCAGAATCAGGCAGGTAGTGAAGCCACCACGGGAGCGGCCCAGCATGCGCTGGTTCATCGCGGCGAGTATTTCGCCTGGGCTCTGGGTGTAGTGGGCCAGGGTACGCAGTGTGCCGACCAGCAGCGAAACGGTCATGGCGGCCGGCATGCCCTTGCCGCTGACATCGCCGATACATAGCAGAACCGCACCCTGCTGCGCCGGAAGAATCTGGAAGAAGTCGCCGCCTACCTGGCCAGCCGGCTGGTAGACGGACTGAATCGAGAAGCCGGGAATTTGTGGCACCGCTTCGGGAATCAGGACCTGTTGCACTTCTTGCGCCTGCTTCATCTCCAGTGTCATCTGCCGCTGCGCCTGTGCGGAACGCACCCAGCGTCTCACCAGTAGAACGCACAGTGCCAGCGCCAACAGGAACCCAGTAATCTGCTGCAGCGTCAGTGTTACGCCGAAAGGAACAAAGAGCCTGCGAATGTGCAGGAAGGTAAGCTGGCCCGCGAGCCAATCGCCCCAGGCAAGTACCACCCCTGGCAACAAGAGCCAGCCTTCGACGCCCAGCTTTCGAATGCCCCGAAACATCATCCATAACATCAGCAACCCGAAGATCGCTTCAAGCGCCTGGGCAAGGACGTAGGACATGGGAGCGAACGTAGCCGGGACGAAGAACAACAGATCGAACGCGCCCGCGAAGGCAAAAGCCTGTGCCAGCGATAGCAAAGCCGCAGCCCAGGGGAGCAAAAGCGGGCGGTCCAGGCGGAACCAGGCCCTCAACAACATAATCCACGTGAACTTGACCAGCGGGATCAAGAGCACGTTACAAACCCAGAACTCGCCCGAAACGCTGAGGGTCTGGGTCCAGGCGGCCAGCGCCGTTTCCCCACCTCCGAGACCCATCACCAGGAGCAGCGATCCCATCCAGAAGTAAACCCGGTCGGTGCGGTTAATCAGGAACAAGCTGAACGCGATCACGGCCAGCAGCAAATACACCAACGCTGTCAGCGCCCAAATAGCGTTTTGCCGCACCAGGTCAAGCCAGCGAAGCTGATACGCGGCGTCTACCGCGTCCACAGCCCCTACCAGTGGAGCGAGATGAAATCCTCCCGCGTCCGTTTGCGCCAGCAGGGATTGGGGCGACATCCAAAGGCGAAAGGCAATCACCTGCTCTTTTGTGCCGCTGACACTTTCCGGCAGGGAAAAAACCATCGGCTGGGAATAGTAATACTTTGGTCGCTTTTCACGGAACCGCCCAAACGCGCCTAGGAGTGTTCCGTTGAGGAACAGTTGGTAGGCATCGTCAAAATTTGCCGGTCCAGCCAAGGCAAGCCTCTCGCCCGGCTGCGCTTGGACCTTCACCCGGATGCGATACCACGCATAGCCTGAATAACCGGGATGACCCCGCTCTCCCCAGCCAGGCACATACCCTGATAATCCCTGGAAAGGGTTCACTGCGTCTTTGGGCGTTAGATCCACCGTTTCCCACGTGGTGTCGTCAAACTCCGGTTGCGCCCACAGCGGCTGATTGTTCGCAGAGTCGATGGGCGAGTCGCCCACTTGAAATTTCCACGGTCCATAGAGCGGAACCATGGACTGACCCAGGTGAAGGGGTACTACGTCGTCGTTCGCGGGGTCAGCCTGGGCGCGCGATTGGGCTATCGCCCTTATGCCGCACACCAGAAACATCACGAACAGGAAGACGGGAGTGACGCGTCGTGCCATTGTCTACCTCACCTGCAGGGCCACTGCTGGCACTATATCGAGTCGACGGCACAATGCTCAATGCAGAAAGAAATATGGTAGTGGGTCAGTTTGAAATTAGTCGGCGTGGCGCAGAAGAAGCATCATAACCGCCGTAATTGCGACAAGTGTTCCGGGAATGGCTAGCCACCACTTGCTGCCCAACATTGCAGCAATCACGCCCAAGCCGCCAGAGACGATTGCGATGGGGGTGCTATATGGAGTGCGGAACAATGATGCAATCAATAGCAGGACTCCTAGAGCGCCTATCCATGATGACATTTTCATCGCAGTCGAGCTCTCATGCTGCCCTCACTAGTTTCAAACTGACCCACTACCAGGAAGATAGGTTATAGGAGAGGAATCACTTCGACCAGCACATCCTTTTCCTTTGCCACCTGCACCGGGTTACGCAAGGGGCGGCCGAATCCTTCGAAATGGACTTCCATCACGTCCCCATCCTTTAATTCAACACCCTGTCCAAAGCTCAGCGAATGCGCGCCCAGAAAATGGATGTGCACGTCTCCCGGGCGGCGATGCAATGCGAACTTGAAGTGGTGATGCTCCAGGTTGCGCAGGCTGTGGGACATTTCCTCTTCTCCGCTTGCGATCGGCTGTGACCAGAACGTCTTGCCATCGCGGGTGATGCTCACCGTGCCCGGCACTGCTCGAAAATCAGGATCGATCGCGAGCTCAGGACCGATCGAACAAGTGCGCAACTTCGAGCCAGCCAGGTTGAGATAGTTCTTCTTCTCGAAGCGATGATCAGAAAACTCATTACCCTGGGCCATGCCGACTCGATATGGCTGACCCTGCGGACCAATCAGATATACCACCGCGATCTCCGCCTCTTCGCCGCCGTCCTCCGCGTAGGAGGGAACCAGCAGCGGTTCACCCTGTGCCTGCACGATCGCACCATAGCCCTTGTGAAACCACTCCGGGGCGATGCCTATTTCACCTGCTTTGGGGCGGCCGGCTTCCATGCCCCAATGGAACATCTTCATGCTGTCGGTCAGCTCCTGCTCCTTGGCCATGTGCATCGACGCTCGATCGCGCGCGCTTCCCATGTGGGTCAGCCCCGTGCCCGAGACCAGGCAGCGGGCGGGTTCCTGGGGATGATCGATGGGAGCGAGCAGCTTCCACTGCGTGCTCCCGCCGTAAATCGGGTCGTAGTCGAAGAACTCATCCGTAAGATGATCAGCCACCACGCATGGTAAGTTTCCCGCCGCTCACGATGGCCGCTTGAGCCAGCCCATACACAGAATCGAAGTCGCGCAGCAAACGCAACTTCGGCTCTTCCACCACCGCAACCCGGCGCACATCGCCGGTTTTCAATTGCACCAATCGCATCGTATCCTCGCCCCGCTTACTCAATGATCTGGAACTGCTTGATTCGCTCTTCGTTGATGGTCAAGCCAAAACCGGGCAGCTGATCATCCAGGTCGATAAAGCCATCCTTGGCCCGTGGCTCGCCATCGAAGATGTACCAGAAGAGCTCATTGCCCACCTCCACATCCACCGGCGGAAAGTACTCTGCCATCGGCGAATTGAAGCTGGCCATCACCACGTGGTAGTTGTGCATCTGGCCTGCATGCGGAATCACGGGGACAGAGAAGGCCTCCGCCATAGCCGAGATCTTTCTCGCCTGGCTGACGCCGCCCACACGATTGGTGTCCACCTGAAGGTAATCGACGGCGCGCGCCTCAAGCAGGTCGCGCACACCATAGGAAGTGAACTCGTGCTCGCCGCCGGCGATCGGCACCCGGCCGTAAGACTTCAACTCCGCATATCCGCGTATGTCGTCGGGAATCACGGGCTCTTCCAGCCAGCGCAGATTGAAGGGTTCAAGCAGGGGGAGCATGCGCTTGGCGTAGTCCAGCGTCCACCCCATGTAGGCATCGGCCATCACATCGATTTCATCTCCTACGGTCGCGCGCACCGTGCGCACCAGGTCGAGGTTGCGCTGCATCCCCGCGGCCCCATCGACCGGACCCCAGCCGAAGCGCAATTTCATCGCCTTATAGCCTTCATCCTTGTAGCGCTTCGCCTCGAAGGCCAACTGTTCCAGCGGGCTCGCGTACAACCGGCTGGCATAGACGGGAATGCGCGGCTTGGTGCGGCCGCCCAGCAGGCGAAAGACCGGCTGCTTGGCCGCTTTTCCCAGCAGATCCCACAAGGCAATGTCGACCGCGCTGATCGCCGTCATGCCGATACCCTTGCGTCCAAACGCTATGGTCTTGCGATACATGTGCTGCCAGAGAAATTCGATGTCCCACGGATCCGCTCCCAGGAGCAGCGGCTTCAGATGATGGTCGATCACCTGCTTGGTGACCAGCGGAGTCAGGGCGGCGTTGCCGATGCCCACCAGCCCGTCATCGCTCATCACCTCCACCACCAGCCAGCTGTGAAAGGTGAAAGTGCTCATGGTGGAGACTGGCAGCGAGAGCAGATCCATGGGGTTGGTGCAGAAATGCGGCGGCAATGGTGTTGTCTCTCCCGACCATTGCGCAACTCTGGTGCGGACTTCGCGGATCTTCATGATGGAAGTGTTTTTCCCCGTTCTTGCAATAGTTTCAGTTGGTTGGCCACGTCACGCGCAACAGCGAAAGACCCATGCGGGGCAGTTGCACATCCACCTGTATCACTCCATTCTCCGGAGTAATCCAGCGCGGAGAGTCAAGTAGCTCCAGCTGGCCGGCTGCTTGCAGCTTTGCGTATTGCTCGGGCGTAGGGTTCTGCGGCGATCCCATATCTTTCCAAACCGTGTAGGCATTGCTGTGATGATCGTCAATGCGGTACTGCTGCAGCAGCACGCGCGATGCGGAGGGAGGAATGGATTTCATAGACACGACGATGGCAGCGCCGGGCGCAGCGACGTCATCATCGTGATAATTCCACAGCAGCACAGAAGCTACGCCGGGGGCGCTGGTGGCCAAGGCGTCAATGTCCGGAGCCTGGCGCACACTACTCTTCAAAATACTATCCAGCGGCGCCGCTCCGCTGCTGGTCGTCGCAACGCGATCTCCACTCATCAATCCAGCCATGCGGAAGAAATTCAGCACCGGCTTATCGACGCCATTGGTGGCCAGTGTGCGATAGCCGTCGAAATAAGGCTTTCCTTCAAACTCAAATGCCCAGGTCAGCATCGCCAGCAGGTTCATGTGATCGCGATCTGCCAGCTCCAAGAGGCCTTTCATCGCCGCCGCAGTATAGCTGGGATACAGCGGCCCATTGCGATAAGCATTGGGCGGATAGAGCCGCGCGGAGCAAGCCGCACAGCCTTCCGGATCCGCTTCACTCAAGATAATAGGTAGGTTTTGAAACTGGGGGAAACTGCGGACGATGGCGAAGCCATCCGCAGCGTTGTTCAGCTCGCGGTCGAGCCCCATCTGTACGTGACCATCCACGACGTTCGGGCTTCCCTTGACGTGGAAAGAGATAAAGTCCAGCGGGATTGGGCCGCCGGTTGCCGCACTCTTCTGTATCGCGCAGTGGGCGAGAAAAAGCTGCAAATACTGCGAAGCGTTCCCCTGCGGGCCAGGTCCTGTAGTCGCTGGCCCACCTACGCGCGCGTTGGGAATCGCCTGCCGTACGCCAGCGACGGCGTAATCGTAAAGCTTGTTGTACTCGTCCTCGGTTCCTTTCCAGTAGTACTTGCCGTTGGGCTCATTCCACACCTCCCAGTACCATGTGGAAACCGTCTCCATGCCATAGCGCTGGACCATGTGCGCGGCCACTTGATGATTCAGCTCTTGCCATCGCTTGTAGTCTTTGGGCGGAAAAGACCAGCCCTCCACTTCTCCGGGCTTGAGCGGCCATCCTATATGGTAAGGATCGGGATGGGTGGAAAGCGCCTTGGGCATAAAGCCGAGCTCCACCATGGGGCGCACATGGGCGGCGGCATACGCATCGAAAATCTGGTCGAGAATGGTCCAGCTATAAATGGGTTTCCCCTGCGCATCCTCGGTGTAGACGTTCGACGAGCTCCATTTGAGATCGGGCTTGCCATCTCCCGTGGCGAGCAGGAAATGGGCCCGAATATAGACCGGAACCGGGCTCAAATCGTGCAGCTGGCCGAGCAACGCCTTGCCATTTGGCGTGATTGTGTAACCGGACTCGTCGTAGCCAAACCAGCTGTAGATGGGCGTGAACTTACCCGCGGATTTCCCCAGATCCACGTCGATATGGACGGGGCTTTGCGCCCTGCAGACCGACGTCGCCAGCAGAAGGCCAAGCAACGAGCGATAGCAAAACCATCTCAACTGGTTGAGGCCCACCCTGCGCGTCCTTATCTTGCTCACGACAAACAGGCTACACCTTTTCCGGCCGCGGTTACCGCAGGCTGCATCTAACCGAGTTGTACATCGCAAGGAGAAACACCCTATGAACCTCGGCAGCCTCAGGACTTCGGCTTTGATCGCTACCCTCGCTTTAACCTTTCCCGTGCTTGCTCAAAATTCCGATTCCGGTCCAAAGCAGGATATGAAAAACGCCGGCACCGATACCAAGCATGCTGCGACACAGCGCAGGACACGGCGTAAGCGAAGGAAGCAAGACGGCCTACGACAAAACAAAATCGGGAACCGAAAAGGGTTACGACAAGACCAAGTCAGGAACCGAAAAGGGTTACGACAAGACCAAGGCTGGAACCGAGAAGGGCTACGACAAAACAAAGTCGGGAACGGAAACCGGGTACCACAAGACGGTGCAGGGAACCAAGACCGGCTACAACAAGACCGAGCGGACGACCAAGACAGGGGTCCACAAGGTCGAGGGAAAGCCGGACACACCGAGCAACAATCCTCCTCAATAGCAGAGCGACCTTCGCGGGGGTTCACGGCGTAGCCGCGAACCCCTGCGAACGCATGAATGCTACGTCGACTGCTTTTCGTAGATGATGGTTGCCGGAGCCTTGCCGTCTGGCGGAGCCTCCACTTCAGTCAGTGTTTTGCCGTCAGGCGACAACTTGTAGCTCGATTTTTCGAGCACTTTGCCGTCGAGTTTCTCGACCATAGCCAGGCTATGCGGCCCCGTCTTGGTGAGTGACAGGGTTAGCCCTTTCGGCACCGTGGGACCGACGGGTGTACATTCCTTGCCGTCGAACGTAATGTCGACATAGGCTTTGAGGTCTGGTAGTTCCCAACGCATCGAATCTGCGGTCGGTCCGGCCTTCCAGACCATGACCTGATCTTCCTTCATCTTCACGTCTGTATCTTTCCAGCTACCCATTAGGCCCTTGGTGCCTGCGACGCGGGTGTACGTCGTGGTGTCATCAAAGCTCTTGCCACTAGGAGAATTGCCGGTTGTTTCTGTCACCAGGCTCTTGCCATCTGACGAGATTTTGTAGGTAGTCGTTCCCAGCGGAACGCCGTTTCTGGCGGCTGACCTTTCATAGTTGTTTGCGTCCGTCATCTTCCAGACAAATTGGGCGCCCGTGGAGCCGGTGTATTCCTTGCCATCGGTTTTGAAGGTGTAAGAACGGCCTTCGGCGGTGTGCTTGATAGCGCCGCCAGGAGCAGGTGAGAACTCAATCACGTCGCCGGTGAGATGGCTCTTTTCGTTGTTCATCTTCCAGGTACCAAGAAATGGGTTTTGCGCGAAGGCGGCTGCTGCCGAGGTGGCAACAGCGACGATACACAATAGCGGTATGGGTCGGATGCGCATCAAAGCTCCTCGTGGACTTGCTGGGAGAGCAGATGAGAAGGGGAAATGACTCTCCTAAGACCATCAACAAATTACGCCTGAGCAGCGGTAGCGTAAAGAGCTTTATCGGGTGCGTTTTAGGGCTCATGACTCCAGTCGCAGGTGATCGTGCAGCCGGTGCGGCTGCTCTCCAGCGCCATTTCCAGCGTGCGTATGGTTTTCCAGGCCTGCAGCGGAGTGACCTCGAGAGCCGCGTTGCCATGGATGGCATCGCGCAGGTTGATATAGTAGCCGCGGTAGTCCCCAGGTTCGGTGGGGATGCGCGTGCTTATCGGCTCACCGCCCTCATCCATCGTGAGCGTGCCCCAGTGCTCTGGATTTTCCAGGCCCCAGGGCTTGGAGGAAAACATGTCTCCAGCGAGCAGATGGGCCTCCTGGGGATCAATGCCGAATTTGCGAAAAGTGCCGAGCGTGCCGTTGAGGGTAAAGCGCGGTCCGGGAGCCCGCGCCAGGCAGGTAGCGCGCAGCCATACACCCAGACCCGAGGGGACCGGTCCTGAAACGGAAGACGAGACGGGAGAGGCAGACAACTGTGCCAGCGATGCGGGGTAATGCAGATAGAGGTCGAAGGCATCATCTGAACGGGCCCCCTCCCGCTCCACCCGCACACTCGCCCAAATGGATTGGGGAACACCAAAGAGCACCAGCGCCTGGTCCACGAGATGCGCTCCCAGATCGAAAAGAACTCCTCCGCCGGGCGAGCCGTCCTCCCGCCAGGCGTGCAGCCTGGGCGCCAGACGATAACGATCGTAATGAGACTCGAATTTGACCAGCCGGCCCAACTGGTCGCTGTCGAGCAACTTGCGCACGGTCTGGAAGTCGCCATCCCAGCGGCGGTTCTGGTAGACGCTGAGCAGGCGATTTCGCGCGCGAGCCAGCTGGATCAACTCAGCAGCCTCGCCCGAGTTCAAGGCAAAGGGCTTGTCGATGACTACGTCGCGGTCGGCGAGCAGGCATTGCCGGGCAATGGGAAGATGGCTGGCGTTCGGGGTAGCCACCACGACCAGCTGGATGCTGGTGTCCTCCAGTAGCGCCTCGACGGAGGGCACGATCTTGGCATGAGGAAAAGCAATGGCGGCTTCCGAGCCGCTCCGCTGCACAATGGCAGCTAACTCCAATCCCTCCACTGCTTCGATGACCTTCGACTGGAAGATGCGTCCGGCGAATCCAAAACCAATCAGGCCGACCCGTATACATTTCATGAATCCCGCAGCGCTCCTTGACTCTTTATACGTGAAGGGCTGTTGCCGCAGTCGTGGTGGCTGACCATCACGGGAAATTGGGTGCCTTCTGGCGCATTTTCGGGACCCCTTCCGGGGTGTCCTGAGCTTGACAAAAGGGCAGCCAGGCAAGAGTATTAAATCCTATGCAGGCAATGCATTATCCCGCTGGTTGTTGTTGCTGTGACAACTGTTGTTCATTGTCACGGACAGGCGGGTGTGAGTGTTTGCGAGCTGAGAAGTAGGGTTTTCTAACCAGACTTTCACGTAACTCAGACGAGTATCACAACCGCTGCCAGAGCTCTGGCGAGCGGTTTTTTTATTGGGCCAAAGCAGCGATACACAGTGGGGAACTGAAGGAGCCGGAGTGGCAAGCTTGGGAGTCCAAACGATGGAAGCAGGCGTCGCGCCGAAGCTTAGCCATCTACAGTTGTTGGAAGCGGAGAGCATCCACATCTTCCGCGAGGTGGCGGCTGAGTTCGAGAAGCCGGTGATGCTGTACTCCATCGGCAAGGATTCCTCCGTGATGCTGCGCCTGGCGCAGAAGGCTTTCTACCCCGGGCCGATTCCGTTTCCCTTGTTGCACGTCGATACCGGCTACAAATTCAAAGAGATGCTCGCGTTCCGCGATGACTACACCCGCGAGCTTGGTGTAAAGCTGCTGGTGTGGCGGAATGAAGAAGCCCTGGCTGCGGGAGCCAACCCGGTCGCCCTGGGCACGCGCCGCTGCTGCGGATTGCTGAAGACTACGGCACTGCTCGATGGCCTGCGCGCGCATGGTTTCGACGCAGCCTTTGGCGGAGCGCGCCGGGATGAAGAGAAATCCCGCGCCAAGGAGCGCATCTTTTCCTTCCGCGATGGCGCCGGGCAATGGGACCCGAAGAACCAGCGGCCCGAACTATGGAACCTCTATAACGCGCGGGTAAACCCGGGCGAAAGCATACGCGTCTTCCCTTTGTCGAACTGGACCGAGTTGGACGTTTGGCACTACATCCACTTGGAAAAAATTCCGGTGGTGCCGCTGTATTTTGCCCAGGAGCGCCGGATGCTTGTCCGCGGCGACAGCTTGATTCCTGTAGAGCAGCCGTTCGTGCAGGGCCTGCCCGGGGAGGAGCAATGGGTCAAGTGCCGCCTGCGGTCGCTGGGGTGCAGTCCGTGCACCGGAGCCATCCGCTCCGATGCCGACACGATTCCCAAGATCATCGCCGAGCTGGTCGCGTTTCGCTCTTCCGAGCGGGCCAACCGTGTCATCGATCACGATCAGGACGGATCGATGGAGCTGAAGAAGCGGGAGGGCTACTTCTAATGCCTATCGCTCGATCGCGGCGCTATGGAAATGGAAGATATGTTTTCGATGGAGGAGTTTCTCGCCGCGGAGCAGGCCAAAGAATTGGTGCGCTTCAGCACCGCGGGCAGCGTGGACGATGGCAAGTCGACACTGATCGGCCGCCTGCTGTACGACTCACAGAACGTCTATGAGGATCACGTTCGCGCAGTCACCAAAGCAGCCAACGGAAATGTCGCGAGCGCCATCGATTTCGCCCAGCTTACCGACGGCCTGCGGGCGGAGCGGGAGCAGGGCATCACCATCGATGTTGCCTACCGCTACTTCTCCACCACCCATCGCAAGTTCATCATCGCCGACACGCCCGGTCACGAGCAGTACACGCGCAACATGGCTACCGGCGCATCCACCGCCGACGTGGCCATCATCCTGGTCGATGCGCGCAAGGGCATTCTGACCCAGTCGCGCCGTCATGCCTATATCGCCTCGCTGCTGGGCACGCGCCACATCGTAGCCGCGGTCAACAAGATGGACCTGGTGGATTATTCGGCAGAGACCTTTGCCGCGCTGGAGCGCGACTTGCAGCAGCTTGCGTCCAAGCTGGGCATTGACGGGTTGCTCTCCATTCCCATCAGCGCATTGCACGGAGACAACGTGGTCGACCGGGGCACAAGGATGCCGTGGTACGAGGGGCCTACGCTGCTTGAATACCTTGAGACCGTGCCTACGGGGCGTGATGTGGCCGGCGCGCCCTTCCGCCTGCCGATTCAGCGCGTGATCCGTCCGGACCAGCACTATCGTGGGTTTGCCGGACAGATTGCCGCCGGGTCGGTGTGGCCGGGCGATCGGGTGGTCGCGCTGCCTTCGGGCAGAACCAGCCGGGTGAAGAGCATTACCACCTTCGATGGCGATCTGGACCGCGCGGTGGCGCCGATGTCAGTGGCGCTCACGCTCGAGGATGAACTCGATATCAGCCGCGGAGAGATGCTCGCGGCCGCGCACCAGGCGCCGGCAGTGGCAGCGAACTTCCTTGCCGCGTTGGTTTGGATGGATGCCGAGCCTCTCGATCTGGGCAAGAGCTACCTGCTGAAACATACCTCGCAGACAGTCAAGGCCGGCATCAGGACCATTCAGCATCGCGTCAACATGCAGACCCTCGAGCACGAACATGCAGCAACGCTCGAGCTGAACAGCATTGGCGTGGTGGAGGTGGAAACCACTCGCCCGCTATTTCTGGATACGTATGCCGATCAACGGACCACCGGCAGCTTCATCCTGATCGACCCGGCATCGCACGCCACGGTAGCCGCCGGGATGGTGCGCGAGGTTTTGAGCGGCCGCGCAGCCAGCGATAAGAAGGCTGTTGCGGCCGTGGCCATCCGTGATCCTGAGTTGCTGCGCCAGGTCGAGACCGCATTGTGGAAGAGCGGCGTCGACGTAGTGCGTACGCGGACAGCGAATCGAGCTCTGCTGCAGCGGTTGTTCCAGGCAGGAGTCACGGTCCTCATCGAGGCCCAGGGTCCGGATGAGTTTTCCGGCGACGTCTCGCTCGCCCTGCCCAATAGAGATGTGTCTTTCGAGCCCATTAACCGGATTGCCCGGTGAGCCCGCAGAGAAGCTTGCCTTTATCCTGCGCACGCTCCAGGCGGAAGGGAGCAACCAATGAGCACATCCACGCCCCTTGCTTCTGCGGCATTGGAAGAGAAGATCTCCGCCGCCCGCAGCCTGGTGAACGAGCAGATCGCGGCGGCCCGCCCGGACGAGGTCTGCGTGACCAGCAGCTTCCAGGCCGAAGACATGGTTGTGGTGCACCTGGTGCGGGCAGCGATGGGCGACGTGCCCGTGATCTTTCTCGACACCGGCTACCACTTCGCGGAGACTTACGCCTATCGCGATCGCCTGACCGAGCAATGGGGCCTGAACCTGGTGAATGTGCTGCCGAGTCTTACCGTGGCAGAACAGGAATCGCAATTCGGGATTCTGAATCAGACTGCGCCGGACCGCTGCTGCGGCATGCGCAAGGTAGGTCCGTTGTTTGCATCGCTCGAGCCTTACCGCCTTTGGTTTACCGGGCTGCGCCGGGAGCAGGCCAAGACCCGCGCAAACCTTCAAGTGGTGGATGCATTCTCCTTGCCCACGGGCAAGCAATTGCAGAAGATAAGCCCGCTGGCGGATTGGTCGACCAAGGACGTATGGCAGTACGCGGAACAGCATGGCATCCCCCTGCTGTCTCTCTACGAAAAAGGCTACACCAGCATCGGATGCGAACCATGTACCAGCCTGCCTTTCGATCCCAATGACCCGCGCTCGGGTCGCTGGGGTGGACGCAAGCAGGAATGTGGTATCCACGTGCAACCGGAATAGAAGAGAGTCTCCATGCTGCAGTTGCTGATAGGGTTTTCGATCGCGGTGGTGATCGCGCTCACGGGAGTGGGGGCGGGCGTGGTTACGGCACCGTTATTGATCATCTTTCTGCATGTGCCGGTGGAGATTGCGGTCAGCACCGCGCTGGCTTACGCCGCTGTGGTCAAGCTGATCGTGGTACCGGTGCAGATGTGGCGTAAGCAACGTCTCCTACCGGATCCTGCTATGGATGCTGCTCGGGGGCATCCCCGGAGTGATCCTCGGGTCGCTCTTCTTTGGGCACGTGGCGCAGCACGGTCCCAAGGCGCTGCTCTACATCGTGCTTGGATCCATCATCATCTTTTCCTCCGGCTGGCAGATCTTTCGCCACTTTCGCCCCGATGCCATCACACGGCCGACGACGAACCGTCCCAAATGGATTGGGCTTCATCACCTTCCCCATTGCGGCCGAGGTAGGTTTTTCTTCCTCCGGCGCCGGGGCACTGGGCACCGTCGCGCTGTTGGGACTTACTTCGCTCACCACGGCACAGGTGGTGGGAACCGATCTTACCTTCGGTCTGGCGCTTTCGGTCGTGGGCACCGGCGTCCACATGATCAGTGGCACCTACGACGCAGCGTTGTTGTGGAAGCTGGGGATCGGCGGCGTCTTTGGCGCACTTGCCGGCAGCGGGGTGGCCCCGCGCATTCCCAACCGGCAGCTGCGCTTCGCGCTTTCGCTGTGGCTGATGGTCATCGGATTCCAGTTTGTCTATCAGGCGGTGTTCGCGGTCCGATAGCTTGAATTTCTCACAGAGCTGCCTCTCTGTGCCCGACATTTGTTACGGCTAGAGATCTCGCCAATGGCAATGATCGGTTGTCGCGAAATCTGCGTGGCACGGCTTTCTGGCAGGTTAAACCGCGGGCAGCCGGATCACAAAGCGGTTTCCCCGATCCTGCCCGGCCTGCAGGGTGATGCTGCCGCCGTTGGCCTCAACCGCCCACTTCGCGATGGCCAGTCCAAGGCCGCTCCCGCCCGCTTCCCGCGAACGGGAGGCATCGATTCTGAAAAATCTTTCGAAGACCTTCTGCCTAAGATCCTCCGGGATAGTTTCCCCGCTGTCTTCTACAGCAATGTCCACGGTTTCGGAGTGTGAGACATGGATGTAGATCATGGTCGACGGGGGAGAATACTTGATGGCGTTCTCCACGATATTTGCCAGCCCACGCTGCAACACCATGCGATCTGCGCTCACCAGCAAATTGGCGTTGCCTTCTATCTGGATATGCTGCCCCTTCTCCTCGGCGAGGAGGCCAAGAAGGCCGACAACCTCGCGGGCAAGGTCCAACGGGCTGAAGGTTGTTCTGTGGAGCGTGACCTGGCCTGCATCAGCGCGGGATATAGAAAGAAGGCCGTCGACCATCTCGGTAAGTCGAGTCACTTCTTCCAGCATGCTCCCGATGGTGTCTCGATATTCATCCGCTGTGTGCAAGCGCTGCAGGCCCACCTCTCCGACGCTACGGATGGAGGCCAGCGGTGTTCTTAACTCGTGGGATGCATCCGCGGTAAAGCGCTTGAGATTGTCGAAAGAGTCTTGAAGCCGCGCGAGAAGATCATTGAGAACCCGTGCCATGTAGCCCAGTTCGTCGTTGGGGTTCTCCACCGGAAGCCGCTGGTCCAGCTGATTGGCGGTGATGGTTTCCGCGCGGAGGGCCATGTTCTTTAACGGCAATAGCACCTTGTAGGCCATGCGATAGCCGGCGAAACCCGCGATCAGCAACGTGGGTGGCACTGCCAGCAACAGCAGTCCAAGAAACTGCAGCACCCCGTGCTCGATCGGCTCCGTGCTGTAGGCGAGCCGGATGAGGAGCGGCCGGTTACCAATCGAGTGGATATGGCTGATGAGCAGCAGGCGGGTTCCATCCTGCAGCCGGACCCTGCGCTGGTCGTAGCCGGCCTGCCCCTCATTGGGGAATGGCGGGCCTCCCAGATCCTGCCATCGCAGCTTGGCATTGCGCAGAAGAACCTGGCCTTCCGGAGTCATTACCTGCATGTACCGGTCGAGCAACAGGATATGTTCAGGATGGTTATGGTATTCCTCGTGGAGGACCAGGCTTCCATCCGGCGCAAATGCCAGCAACCCTTCCACGGTTTCAATATCCTGTATCTCCGCATGGTACAAGCGGCTGCTGAGTTGCCAGTATTCCAGCAGCGTGGCTGCACAGATGAATAGCAGCAGCACCAGGCCGAAGACGCTGACATACCAGAGCGTCAGGCGATGGCGCACATTGCTATAGCGCAGGATCATGGTTCGTCTTCGCGGAGCACGAAGCCTACTCCGCGCACAGTATGCAAAAGCTTCTTTTGGAACTCGCCATCGAGCTTACGCCGGAGCCTTGTAATCTGCACGTCAATCACATTATCCAACGGGGTGTAGCGCATCATCTGCTTCCACACCTCGCGCGCCAGCATCTCCCGGGAAACGACCGAGCCACGGTTCTGCAGAAGGTATTCGAGAAGGTCGAATTCCCGCGCCGTCAACTCGAGTTTCTTGCCGCCTCGCGAAGCGGTACGTCCTTCCAGTTCAAGGGTCAGATCTGCGATCTGCAGAGAGGAGAAGACGGCCGGGAGCTTGCGCCGCATAAGTGCTCGAATGCGAGCCAGCAATTCCGGGAAGGCGAAGGGCTTTACCAGGTAGTCGTCCGCCCCGGCGTCCAGCCCCAGCACGCGATCGTCGATGGAGTCGCGCGAGGTCAGGATCAAGACCGGCATCTTGAAGCCTGCTCGCCGCATGTCGGCAAGCACTTCAAAGCCGCTGCGTCCGGGAAGCATCACGTCGAGAAGAATGAGGTCGACATGTTGATGGCGCAGGGAGGAGAGTGCGTGCTCCCCGCTGGGGGAGAGACTGACGGCATAGCCCTCTCCATGCAGCCCCTCAGCGACGGCCTCGGCCAGTTTGCGTTCGTCTTCTACCAGCAGAATGTTCAAAAGCCCGTGGACCTCGAGGACCCTGCTTAAAAATGTACAAGCTTGGCCGCCGGGTTACGATGCGGGGTCAAAAATGTCAGAAAAATGTAAGACAAACGTCAGGTTTGCGTAAGGCGGTTGGGTGCTCAAATCCCCTTGTGATCGGTCAAGGAGATTTACAACCATGAGCAACTACTCCCGTTCTCTTTCGTTTCTCGCTCTGCTTGGCAGCGTGGCAATGGTTCCGGCAAGCCGCGCGATTACGCTACCGGCCCAGACGACAATCCCCGTCATCTTCACCCACACGGAAAACGCTGCGAAGGCAAAAGCTGGGGATGTGGTGACGGCCAAGACCATGCAGGTGGTTTTGCTGCCGAATGGAGACCAGCTTCCGAAAGGGTCAATGGTCATCGGGCATATCGTCGAAGCGCGTCCATTCAAGTTCGATGACACGCCATACGCAGCCCAGCAAGCGTCGTATCTTTCCATCAAGATCGATCAGGTGGTGAATAAGAGCGGCCCTAGTTCTGTTGTTACCTCGGTGCGTGCCTTAGCGGACCCCATCTCTGTGGAAGAGGCGCTCACTCCGCACGGAATCGACGAGACTGATTATCCGGGGACAGTGACGCTGATCGGTGGAGCGCACTACTCGCCCGTAGACAAGCACGTCACCTATGGAGTGGACGACGACATCGTGGCCTACAACAAGAAGCAGGGAGTCTTTGCGCATCTTCTTCCTGCAGGCGCGAGCTGCCCGGGAACCCAAACCGAGCAGTCGGTGGGAGTATTCTCGCCAGACGCCTGCGGCCTCTATGGTTTCGGTTCGGTTCATCTATCTGAGGACACCGCAAGCGGCACCTTTCGGCTAGCCTCAACCCACCGCACGGTCGTCCTTTACGCCGGCAGCGCAGCGCTGCTCCAGGTGCAATAAGCCTAAGAGCACCTGCAGATCCCGAGGCACCTCCAGACTCCTGTCATGCTTTGGGACCTCTGGACCCGTCCTGCAGAGCCTCACTTAGGAAACCCCAGTCCATGGCCGTGAGGGAAGCGAGGAGGTATCTCGTCCTATTCGCTTTGGGATTTGTAATGCCGGAGTCGGAGCCTCATCTGTAGACCTTCGCCGCAGGGCATCCAGTCAAGAAGAACCGCGCCTTCCACCACCTAGGCCCGCTGCGTCTTACGCGCGTAGACCAGGAAGAATCCCGCAGGAACGAGAAAGACCGTCAACGCAGTGGAGGCGACAAGGCCACCCACCAGCGCTCGCGCCAGCGGAGCATACGATTCGCTGCCTTCGCCAAGCTTGAGCGCCATGGGAAGCAGACCAATCACCGTGGCCAGCGAGGTCATCAAAATAGGACGCAGGCGAACCCGGCAAGACTCGATAATAGCCTCCCCTACTTGCCGTCCCTCGCTGATCAGGTGGTGAGCGAACTCGACGATGAGGATGCTGTTCGACATCGCAATGCCGGCCAGCATCACTACCCCCATGAGCGACATGACATTCATCGTTGTGCCGGTGAGCACAAGGATGAGCAACACTCCGCTAATTCCCGGCGGCAGCGCAAGCAAGATGATGAATGGATCGAGGAAAGAACGGAACTGCGCGACCAGCACCAGGTAAAGCAGGATGACCGACATGATCAGCCCAACGGTGAAACTCCGGAACGAGGCGCTCATCGCTTCGGCGCTGCCGTGCACCGTGACATTAATGCCTGTGGGAATCTGCTGCCGGGCAATCATCCTTCGCACCAGGTCGGCCGTTTTGCCAAGATCCTCCGTGCCTGGGCGGACGTAGATATCAAGCTTGCGCCGGATCTGGTAGTGATCGACTTCAGTGGGAGCCTGAATCTGTTGAATATTCGCCACCATGTCCAGCCGGGTCGGTTGCACCGCGCCCTCGGCATGAAGAGGAATCGCCTCCAGGTCCTGCACCGTGTCGGATCTGCGCTTCGGGATACTGCACCGTCAGGAAGTAGTTGTTTCCATTCCTGGGATCGATCCAAACATTGGGCGCAATCATCTGATTGGAGGTGAGGGAAGTAATCACATTGGAGATAACTTCCTTCTCCGTCAGGCCGAGCTTCGCCGCGTGGATACGGTCGACGTTGATGCGCAGGGATGGATAATCCAGATCCTGCGGGATGAAAACGTCGGCCGCCAGCGGAGAGGAACGCAGGCTGCGTGCAATGGCCTGGGCCACCTGATTATCCGCTTGCAGGTTGGCCCCACTGATCTGGATGTCGATCGGCGCCGGAGCTCCCATGTTGACGACGGCATCGACCAGACTTCCGGTCGAGAAGTATGCTGTCAGCTCCGGCATTTCCTGAGCCAGGCGCTGCTTGATACGCGCGATATATTCATAGCTGCCGACGCTGTGTCCCGGAGTTAGCCCGACCTGGATGAAGCCGGTGTGCATGGCGGCATTCGGGGTGTAGATGGCGGAAAATCCATTGTCGACGCCGATGTTGTCGACAATGATGCCCAGATCGGCAGGCCGGACCACCTCTTTGATCAAGGCCTCAGCTTTCGCTACTTCCTGTTCCGTCACCAGGAGCTTAGTTCCCGACGGCGCCTTGATGTTGATGACAAACTGGCCGGCGTCAGTCTGCGGGAAGTAAGAGAATCCCAGCAGCCCGTAAAGACCGAGGCTCACAACAAAAACTACAGCGAAGACGACCAACACCTTCGCCGGCTGCCGGAGCACTCGTTGCACCAGCACCTCGTAGCCCGCCAGCATCTTCTCGAAGCGGGTATTGAAGGCCGCGTTGAATCGCGCCGCGAAGCCGCTCTTGCCGCCTTCCAGGGTGCGCGCCTCGCCGGCGTGCGACTCGTCAAAGCCTTCGGGATGATTCAGCTTGAGGTACTTGGAGCAGTACAGCGGCACAACCGTCATCGCAATGACGTAGGAGGCGAAGAGCGCAACCACCACGGCCAGCGCCATGGCCGAGAAGAGAAACTTGCTTACACCCGACAACAGCGTCACGGGAAAGAAGACGATGGCCGTGGTGAGCGTGGAAGCAAGCACCGGCAGCGCCACCTCTCGGCCGCCATTCTCCGCGGCGACCACTGGCGGTTCTCCAATCTCCAAATGCCGGTAGATGTTTTCCAGCACGACAACCGAGTTATCGATGAGGCGCGAAAGCGCCAGTGCCAGGCCGCCCAGGACCATGCTGTTCACGGACGACCCATTAAATTGCAGCACCATAAACGTCGCCAGCACGGAAAGCGGAATGGAGAAGAAAACCGCCAGCGTAGCGCGCAGGCTGCCCAGAAAGATAAGGATCATCAGGCAGGTGAGAAAGAGCCCGATGCCGCCCTCGTGAAGCAGGGTCTCAATCGCGGTGCGGACAAAGCGAGACTGGTCGAAGACCACGGTCGTCCGCATCTCCGAAGGCACATCGACCAGGTGGTGCAGGGCATCGCGAATACCCGAGACGACGGTGATGGTGTTGGAGTTTCCTCCTTGCTTCAGCACTGGAAGGTAGACCGAGCGTTGCCCGTTTACATGCACGACGTTGTATTGCAATGCGTGCGCGTCTTTCAGCACTCCGATGTCGGACATCAACACCGGATTTTCGCCGTTCATCTTCACCGGATACTGGCTGGCGTTCTTGAGATCAAACTGAGCGTTGGAGTAGATGTCGTAGTCGAGGTTGCCGATCTGAACGTCGCCGGCCGGCAGGATCAGGTTGGCCTGGTTCATCGACCGCACCACGTCCATGGGGCTCATCTGCCGCGCTTCCAGCTTGTAGGGATCGACATAAAGCTGTATTTGCCGCCATGGGCCGCCGAAGGGCTGCGGGATGGACGCTCCTGGCACGCCCGCCAATTGGTTGCGCACAAAGTTCTGCGCAATATCTTTGAGCGCCCCATCGGTCATGCCCGGACCATTCATCGTCACCAGGCAAACCGGCAAGCTGGATGCATCGGACTTGAGCACTACCGGCGGGAAGGTGCCTGGGGGCAAATCTTTCATGTCTGAGACCGCGAGATTCGCGATGGTCGCGGCATCGGTATCAGCATTCGTGTCCGGCTGAAAGTAAACGCGAATGATGCTCACGCCATCGAGAGAGCGCGACTCCATGTGATCGATGCCGCTGGCCAGCGTGAAGAAGCGCTCCAGGTGATAGGTAATGTTGCCTTCAATCTGCTCCGGAGGCATACCCGAATAGAATGTCGCCACAATGACTACCGGCACGTTCATCGAAGGGAACATATCGACAGGCATGCGGGCAACGCTGCTCACGCCAAGCACAAAGACCATGAGGCAGACAACGATAATCAGGTAAGGGGTGCGGATGGCAAAGCCGGACATGCAGCTCCTTTCTAACGCATTTTTGCTAATACTGTGACCCGGTGGGGTCGGTTATGTGCGGCCATTCTTTCCACCCCAGGCACGCAAAAAGCGCGTGCCCGGGGGCCCGGTTTTGGCGGAATGGCCGCGTCGAGTTCAGTTTCCCGGTTTACACCATTAGCAAAAATGCTCTAAGACGGCGGTGCTGGAACCGCATCGGAGGTGGGCAGTAGCGCCTGAACTTTTTGCCCGTCATGGAGATCGGAACGGCGGCCGGTAATCACCACATCTCCTGCATTGACCCCGGAGAGAATCTGGACATATTGAGGCGACTGTATCCCGGTATGTACATTGCGCGTCTGTACCTCGCCTGCGCTGTCAACAAGAAAGAGCCGTTGGCTGTCTCCCGTCCCATCGACAGCTTCGGGTGGAACGGCAGTAGCATCGCGGGCCTCCGCTGTTCCCAGCTTTACCTCCGCATACATACCGGGTATCAAGGTAAGTTGAGGGTTTTTGACATCGACTTCCGCCGTCATTGTCCGGGTCGACATTTGCACCCGGTCGGCAAAGCGAGTGATTGTGCCGTCAAATGTGCGGTGCAGCGCCGGTACATCCACGGTTACGTGTTGACCGTTGTGGATGGCGGCAACGTCCTCCTCCGGGACGGGAAGCATAAGCCGCAACGGATTGTTCTGTGAGACCTTGACCACCGGCATCGCCTGGGTCTGCGAGGCAATACCGGCCTGAATCATGGCGCCATCGCTGGCGTAGCGCTGGGTTACGACCCCGGTAAAGGGAGCAACGATCCTTGTATACTCGACCAGCGCAGCCTCATGAGCGAGGCTGGCGATGGCGCTCTGGTAGCGGCTCTCGGCCGCCTGGACGCGCTGTAGTGCAGCGCTCACCTGGGCGTCTGCTTCGAGATTGTGCGAGTGGGCCACATCCACTTCCTGCAGCGGAACAAGACCTGGCTCTTTCTTGGAAACGTCCTGAATACGGGTATAGGAGAGTTGGGCAATCTGGCTCGCTGCCTGCGCCCTCTGCAGATCACCCTTGGCTACCGCCCTCTCCGCGTTGGCGGTCTGCACATCGGATTTCGCCTTGGTCAGGTCCGCTTGTAGCTCGGGAATCTCCAGAGTGGCGAGCAATTGCCCTTCCTTCACTCGATCGCCGATGTCCACCAGCATGTGCTTGATGTAGCCGGCCTCCTTGGCCATCACATCCACTTCGTAGAAAGGTTCGAACTCGGCGGTGAGCGTAATACTGTTTCGCAGATCAGTGCGGACAACCCTGGCTGCCGGAACCACCGGCGCAGTGGTCGTGCCCTCGGAGACGGCGCTGTGGGAGCAGGCCGACAGTGGCCAAACCAGCACGACCGAGAAGGTGACCAGCAGGCTCTGATACTTCGATGAATGCATCTCCATACCTCTCTGGCGCGGCGTACCGCATTTTGCTAATACTGTGGTCCAGTGGGACTCGTTATGTGCGGCCATTCTTTGGCGGAATGGCCGCGTCGGGTACAGTTTCCTGGTCCGCACCATTAGCAAAAATCGGCTAGGGCCGGACACCTAAGGCGTAATTGAGCGCAGCCCTTGCGCTGAGATAGTCAAAGCGTGCGCTGGCGGCCTGGATCAGCGCAGAGGTCTGGCTCAGCTCCGTCTGGTTGAGCTCGACGATGCTGCCCAGGCCGGCGTCGTAGCGCGCCTGCGCCAATCGCACGGCTACTCCAGTCTGGTTCACCAGGTCCTGCGCTACCTGGATCTGGAGGTAAGCGTCTTTTGCCCGTGCCCAGTCCGTGCGTACGTCGCGCTCGATCAGGAGCGAGCGATCACGCACGTCGCGGTCGGCAGCCTGTGCGCGGAGCTTGGCCTCGGCTATGCGGCCGGAGTAGAGCCCGCCGTTGAAGACCGGCACGCTGATATTGATCCCTGCGGCTCCATAGTTCTGCTGCAGAGTATGATCCCGGTCCGGCACCTCGCCGGCAGTACCGAGAACATTGACTGTTGGATAATTCAGCTTGCTTTCGGAATTCGCGTACTGTTGCGCAGCGTGTGCTTGGAGATTCAGCGCTTTCAGATCGGGCCTGTTAGCCAGGGCTTCGCGAATGTAGAGGTTGACATCGTCTTCAAGCACGGGCGGCTGTGGTTGCTCGGCAAGCACGTAGTCTGGATCATTGTCGTCGCCCATCGCGGCGGTCAGCTGTGCGCGCGCTTCCTGCACGTTGCTGTTGGCCTCGACGACTGCCATTTGAGCTTCCGAGACAAGCACCTGGGCAAACTGGACATCGAGCGTGGATCGGAGCTGGCTTTGCGCCAAGGCCGTCAGCTGGCGAAGCTCCGTCCTCCGAAACGCGAGAACGGCCTGAGCGGTTCCGCGCACGCTCTCCGCAGCCTCGGTTGCGAAGTAAGCCTGGTCGACATCGCGCAATATTTGCTGCCTCACGTCTTCGGTGCTCCGGGAGGCCCCTTGCGCTGTCAGGCGCGAGGAACGCACAAGTTCGCGCGTCCGCCCGAAATCAGTGACCAGCTGGCTGAGCGTGGCGCCGCCTGCAACGCGGGTGGAGATACTGGAAGTGGTGACCGCGCCTGCAGCAACAGCGCTATCGCCATTCGCTTTGACTGCGGTCACGTTCGCAGTCAGCTGCGGAAAGTAGGCCGACCGGCTCTGCTGCACGCGCTTGCCCAAGGCCTGAGCTCTCAGGGTTTCCGCGGCCAGGCGCGGCTGGTTCTTTAGCGTGCGCGCCTCCGCATCAGCGAGCGAAAGCGTGGGCGCTTGGGCCGTTTGCGGCATCGCAGGGCAGGCGTGGCCAAGCAAAAATCCCAGGGAACCCAAGATCGGAAACATCCGCAACCTCATCTGTGTTCCCGGCCGGCAATATGAGCCACTTTCAAGATGGTGGTCTCCTGTACTTCGACCATTCCATCGGTTACCAGAAGAAGGAGCTCGGGCATAAGCCGATCGACGACTTCTTGTTGGTCGATAAACTCCAACCGGATCGGAAGGTGCTGGCCCTCGCTACCGGGTGCGCCCTTGGTGTGCAGGCGATGGTGGTAACCGAAACCTGCCTCGGGACGGAAGACGGTCGCCCCGGCAACTCCTCTCTCATAAAGAAAGGACAGAATGTCGTTATGGAGAAACTCATGGCTGGAGCTGACGTCCGCGTTCAGATGAACTACGACTCGCAGCGCCCGTCCAATATCCAACATCCACACTCTCAAGAAAGAGGGATTAACGCATTTTTGCTAATACTGTGGTCCGGTGGGATCAGTTATGTGCGGCCATTCTTCGGCGGAATGGCCGCGTCGGGTTCAGTTTCCTGGTCTACACCATTAGCAAAAATGCTCTAGACAATATCTGTTAGGAGTATAGGAGTGCGGATCACCCTCAAAACCTTACAAGTTCCTGACAAGTGTGCGGTGGATGGAGTGGGATGTAAAATGAGCGGCATCATGAAGATACTTGCTGGCGAGAAGCGCGGCTGCCGCAAAGGTCCTGAGGCGTGGTTTACCGGAACCGTGTGGCTCAACGAAATCGTCAACCCGACGGCGCCCTCGCGGCTTAAGGCAAACCATGTTTGGTTTGGGCCGGGAAGCCGCACGGCATGGCACACGCATCCTGTCGGACAAACACTGCACGTGTTGGACGGGCTGGGAGTGGTGCAGTTGGCCGGTCAACCGCCGCAGACGATTCGCCCTGGAGATACGGTCTTGATTGCCCCGCAGGAACGACACTGGCACGGCGCGGCGCCGGGAAGGACGATGGCTCACATCGCCATGCAGGAAACCGACGAGCATGGCGTCGACGTGGTCTGGCTTGAGCACGTGACGGACGAGGAATACGCGACTATTTGATCGCCCCGTGCGTGGTGGGGATATGCCGCGTTTGCTCCGCACTCTTCACCGGGTCGCGGTCTTGACTCTTCTGCCGGGGCGCGCGATCAAACTCGCTGGGATCGTCCTTCTTTGATTGTGCACTGGAATCAGTAACGCGGGGCTGCGCGTTGTGCTTCGTGCTTTTGGGCATCGAACACCTCGTCGTTGTGAGATGGCGATTCGGAGGCAGCGCGTTGCCCTCGAAACTCGTCATTCGTATCCACGGCGATAGGTACTCATATCGACTTCAGGGTACCTTGTGCCAGAGCGGAAATAGATAAGGCCAACTCGACCGCCTTGGCCGAACTCTCCGGGGGGCACTCGATTGGAGCATGGCCGTTGCGGCAGCAGTCGAGAAAATAAGCGAGCTGGGTCGCGTAAGGATCCTCTTCCGGGAGGGCGATTTCAGTGGGCGCAGCAGACGGACGTAAGAGCTGCAGATGATCATTGGCATAGCGCAGCTCAGCCTCGCTCGCCTGCAGATCGAATTCCATGGCAAAGGGAATGTTATCGGCGTACCAGCCTCCGTTGATGGCTACTTCCAACCCACCCGGGTAGTGCAGCCCGCACTCAATCACGTTGTCGGAGCCCACAGTGCGCGCGGTCGCACTCTCGGGCGCGCCGAAAAGCCACAGCGCCTGATCGTAATCGTGCACCAAAAGATCGAGCGCGGCTCCTCCACTCTCCTCCGGCCGCAACAGCCATGGACCCCAACTAGGCAGACCTGATCTGCGCGCGAACCTGGCCGAGCGAACAGCGCCATAAGTGCCTCGAGCTACCGCTTCGTGAAGCACGCGATAGGCTGGCCAAAAGCGCAGCACATGGGCCACCATCAATACGCGCTTATTACGCTTTTCCGCTTCCAGCATCCGCCCACAAGCCGCCACGGTGAGCGCCATGGGTTTCTCGCAGAGCACGTGTTTGCCGGCGTCCAGGGCGGCGATGGTGAGCGGGGCATGCAATGCGGTGGGGAGGCAGATGTCGAGGGCATCTAATTCGGGATCCCCGATCATCGCTTCGTAGAGGGCATCAGCGTCCTGCAGGTGGGCGAAGCGCGCGCTGGTGCGCGTGAGCACCTCCACACCAGGCAGGGTCCGGTAGGCATCCAGATGTCGCCGGCCCATGAAACCCAGGCCCAGCAATCCGACTTGAAACGGTTTTTCAGCCATAAGCCTCCATGCACTTGCGCTACGCGTATCGAACTACGTATCGAACTATGTATCGAACTATGTATCGAACTATGTATCCAGGCGAAACTTGGTCTCAGCCAGGCGGAACATCGGCCGCCATACCAGGCGGTTTACCGTGACTACCATGAGCGACATGATGATGGTAGCGAGCAGCAGAATGGAAAACTGACCATGATCGCTGGCCGCACTGATCTGCGCACCCAGCCCTAGCGTCTGCAGGGTGCGATCTTTGAGATGAAAATATTCGGCGATGATGCTGGCGTTCCAGGCGCCGCCGGACGCAGTGACCAGGCCGGTGACGAGGTAAGGAAAGATGCCGGGCAGAATCACGATCTTCCAACGCTGCCACAGGGAGAATTTGTAGAGCTTGGCTACTTCCTTCAGGTCGGAGGGAATAGCTGTTGCGCCGGCAATCACATTAAAGAGGATGTACCACTGGGTGCCCAACAACATAAGCGCAATCGAACCAATGCCCAAACCGCCGCCCCAGCGGACGAGCGCGATCAGCAGGATGGGAAAAATCGCAGTCGCCGGGTAAGAAGCGGCGATCTGGGCCAGCGGCTGCGCAATTCTGGCCAGGCGGGGATGAAAGCCAATGGCGACGCCGGTGGGAATGGTCCAGGCAGAGGCAATCAGCAGCGCAGCATTTACGCGCAGAAAGGTCGCGCCCGCGCCCTTAAGCAGTTCCACGATCTCCGGCCCATGCACGTAACGTAGCAGCTCGAGCGCGCGAAAGGCGGCAAAAGTTATCAGCAAGCTGGTCGCAATGACGAGCAGGACTGCAGCCAGCCCTGACCGCTTGCGCGGTCCGTGGATGGGGCGCGCGATCAGCTCCCGGCGGCGCCGCGCCAAGCCGCAATAGATGCGTTCGCTTGCCGACGCAATGGTCACCTGCCTCAACCAACCAAGCGCATTCGAGTGCCGCAGTGCGTAAAGGATGGGCGACGTCTTGCGGCTGGTGCTCTCCCCTTGCTCAAACTTGAACTTGTCAGCCCAGGCAATCACCGGGCGCCACACCAGCTGATCGGTGGCCACGATAATAAGGATCATGGTCACCGATCCCCAAAGCATGCCATGATTGTCGCCCGTGCTGGCCGCCGTCTGCAGATAGGAGCCGAGACCGGGAAGACGGAAGTCGCGATTGCCTAATACGAACATCTCGCAAGCCATCAGGAAAAACCATCCGCCGGCCACTGAGACCATGGAGTTCCACACCAGGCCGATGGCCGAGTATGGCAGTTCGAGCTGCCAGAAGCGCTGCCACGCGGAAAAGCGAAAGACGTTGGCGGCTTCGCGCAACTCTCGCGGCAGGCTCTTGAGCGAGGAGTAAAAGCTGAACGCCATGTTCCATACCTGCCCGGTGAAAATCAACAGGATGGCGCCCATCTCGATACCCAGCTGGCGGCCGGGGATCAGCGACACCATGGCCAGCATCACTCCGGGCAGAAAGCTCAACACCGGAATCGATTGCAGGATATCCAGCACCGCGATCATGAAGGCCTCGACGCGGGGATTGTAAGCGGCGATGTAACCGTACCCCACGGCGAAGATCAGGCTCAGCACATAGGCGATGCCGATGCGTACCACCGAATAGAAGGCGTACAGCGGCAGCATCTTTACGGAATTGGAGATAGCAACCGAGGCGACGGGGTGCCCCATCCAATATTGCGCAATGCGCAGCACTGCGTAAAAGACGGCCAGCCCACACGCGGCCACGCTGAGGTCAAGGAAGAAGGGCCACGTCCGCTCGAATACCAGCGAACGGGAAAAGGTGGGCGTACGAAAAAGCCGGACCGGCGCGCTCATTCTGCCTGCGCCTCTTCGACCGCCTCCGCTGTCTCTTCCTGCTCCGGCAGGATGAATCGCCGGCGGGAAGCGTCGAAGTCGAACAGCTCCGCATAGCGGCCCCAGCTGATCGCCGTCTCCAACTGGCGCAGCGTCTCATCCGCGCTGAACTGCTCGTCGAGCATGTCGAGAAAGAACTCTTCCGGAACCGAGTGATCCGACTTGGTATCGAGCGCACGGGTAATCTGCCGCAGCAGCAGTACGTTCTCAACCGCTGCTTTACGGAAGAGCTCCTTCTGCCGCTGGATCTCTGATTCGGCATATTCCCGTCCCGCTGGAGTAATGGCCGCATCGCCTTCTTCCACTTTTAGGAAGCAGAGCAACTGGGCCGCGTCCACAATGGGCAGCAGATCATCGATTTCAAAGGCCAGATCGTCGGCCAGACGATAGATGTCGGCCCGGCCGTTGTAATCGATGAGCAACTCGAGCAGGCCGGCAATGCCGCCGGGGCGGGCATGGGGAAGCATCTGGTAGTGCATCTGCCGCTGATCCCGCACGGCCAGCCGCTGGGGCACGGCGGCGGGGGCCACGTCCGGCCGGGTCAACACCTTATAGATGTAATCCACCAGTTGAGTGAAAGCCGCACTCTTACGGTCGCGCGGCTGGCTCAGCGTTACTGGAAAGTCGACCCGCACATGCCCCGGGTTGCGGCCCAGCACGATGATGCGATCGGCTAACAGCAAAGCCTCTTCAATGTTATGCGTCACCAGAAAAATGGATTGCGTCGGGATCGTCTTCTTGTGCCACAACTCCAGCAGTTCGCTGCGTAGATTCTCCGCTGTCAGCACGTCCAGGGCAGAGAAGGGCTCATCCATAAAGAGAACTTCGGGCTGTACCACCAGGGCGCGGGCGAATCCTACTCGCTGCCGCATGCCTCCCGAGAGTTCCTTGGGGTAAGCCGCCTGAAAGCCGTCCAGGCCGACGGTGTTCAGGATCTTGAGGCTCTGTTCGCGGCGATGCTCACTGGTAATGCCGCGCGCCATGAGTGGAGCCTCGACGTTCTCGAGCACGGTCAGCCAGGGAAAGAGGGCAAAGCTTTGAAAGACGATGCCAACGTTGACTTCAGCCTGAAAAATCGGCTGGCCATGCCAGAAGACCTCGCCGGCGGAGGGTTGGGAGAGACCCGCCAGCATGCGTAGTAGCGTAGACTTGCCTGAGCCCGACGGGCCCAACAGGGCAACGATTTCTCCCTGTACGATTGCCAAGTCGGTGGGCGCGATCACCTGAATGCGGTTTTCGCTGGGTTGGGCGTAGTACTTTTCCACCTGCTGGGCGCGAATGATCGGTTCAGCCATCGGCAACGTCCAACTAAAAAAGTTTATGGTCAGATCAATCTTATATGGAGAGCAGGCCCGGGGGCCCTACCACGACCACAGTCCGGGCGGTTGCGGCAGGCACTAAGAAGGCCGCAACGCCAGAGCGAGAAACAGCATCAGACACATGAGCGTATGATTCCAGTAATCCCCACTGGCTCAGCATTTTCCGTCTGTACCACCTTATCGTGATTTGCCCTGGCGGATCAGGATTATTGGAGCGCAGCGAACGAGCGTCAGAACGACTCAGGTCGTCATTCAGGAGCAAATGACCAATCAACAGGTAAAGCCCAAAGTGCTGGTGGCCGATGACGAACGCGTGATTGCGGACACACTGGCCATCATCCTAAACCAAAGCGGATTTGAAGCCACCGCTGTCTACAACGGCGAAAAGGCCGTAGAAGCTGCGCGCACCCTCAGGCCCGATATGCTCATCTCCGACGTCATCATGACCGATATGAACGGCATTGACGCGGCGATCACCATCCGGACCATGCTGCCTAAGTGCAAGATCCTGCTTTTTTCCGGCCAGGCGGCCACCGCGGATCTTTTGGACCGCGCCCGTTCCCAGGGACACGAATTCGAGATTCTGGCCAAGCCCGTACACCCGCAGGATCTGCTGGCGCGTCTGCGCAGTTAAGGCTGCGGGGTCGAGTTCATCGGCTTGCCGCCTCCTCCGGGAGGCGCAGTCGCGTCTGTCCCCGGACGGCGCGGCCGCTGCTTGGCCATAGACGATTCGGGGAGCGCCCCGTGGAGCGGAAGGGAATCGCCGCTCTTGCCGTGGCTTCCTGCATCAGTTTTTTTACCGACAATTCATCTAGCATTCCATCCGGCACGCTGCAACAGTGCGGTCCGCGCCGCAGCCAGGCCGATAAAGTTGGCCATCGTTGTGCCGGTGACAAATCCCGCTCCAGACGCCACCGTGGGAGTAGAAAGACGTCTGTCAGGGGCTAAAAGCCCAATCCTTTTTCAATCCTGTACGGCCCGACTAAAGTCGTGCCCTGATACAAAACCAAAACTCTGCGGATCGATCTGGTGAGGCTTTCCCACGCCGGCAACCAATGCTGGGTGCCCCATTCAAGCCGCCCTTTGGCTTGAGTGGGATAAATGGCTCTCGATGTGCCACTTCCCGTTTGTCACGGCCGCCCAAGAAAAATGATTCCCGCCAGTGGTCCGAGAACCGGTACCGCTCCTGCCAACGCTTCATCTTGCTTTCGGCAGTGGCGATTGGGAAGTGGCAGATCGAGGGCCCCTTATCCCACTCAAGCCAAAGGGCGGCTTGAATGGGGCACCCAGCATTGGTTGCCGGTGTGGGAAAAAATGTGGCGCGCTCATGGGACTTGCTCCACGGATCGGCCGGTTCTCACGCAGACGCTAAGGCCCTCATTGGTCGTTGCCCAGTGTGGGACGGCTGCGCAGCTTGCGGAAAAATCCCGATTCTTGAAGAGGCGGGCTTGCAGACCCTATCGGTCGTTTTCGGAGATTCCTGAATAATCACCTCGTTGCGTTTCCGGCTCCCCAAAGCTTTCCGAAAAAAGAATGCACTTTGTGAGAGAAAAGAGAGATAAGCCCCCCGGGCCGGGGCTTTCATGCGGGAAAAGATTGAGCGAAAAGCGAGATAAGCGAGAAAAGTCCCCGGATGAAGGCCGTCCCTTCGACAAGCTCAGGGCAGGCTATCGGGACGGTGGCCAAAAATATCAGCGCTAAAAGCGCTATAAGCGCTATAAGCGCTATAAGCCCCCCCTCTTCCTGTGCCACCTCGCCGATCGTTTGCGAGTCGGGTGCAGATCGGGGACGCTTCTGCTCCGTCGGCCCGGCGACAACCGGGACAATGGCTCTGCTCCTCTGGCCGGGGTGGGTCTCCAAAGAGTCTGCGTGAGCCGTGGTCAGAATCTTAGTCCCGCAGAGCCTGCCCTGAGCTTGTCGAAGGGGACGGCTGAGATCCCAGGACACGCGTCCTGGGTACACTCGACTGAGAATGCGAATCGCGACGAAAAACATGTCCCCTCTTAGGGGAATGAAGGGTTGATGGTTGTCGCGCGGACTCGTTGGCCCCATATAGGGAAGCCCAGGACTGACGTCCTGGGATATTCTCAGCCAGAGCTGTCCAAATTAGCGAATAGATCGGGCTTGGTGAGCAGGTAATCCATTGATTGTATGGAACCGGGTGAATCTCAAAGAGAACCGGGTTGGCTTTGGATGATTGCCAACGGCATTCGCGTACGGTCCGTGTTCACCCAGGACTGCCGTCCTGGGGCATTCTCAGCCGTCCCTGCGGGACTGGTCTCGTTGGGAACGCATACCCAGCACTGCGTGCTGGGCTACTCTCAGCCGTCCCTTCGGGACTGATCGCGATAGGCCCTGATAGCTGATTTGTTTCAGCGAGTGCTGTCCAAATCAACCGATCGAGAAAAGCTAATTTGGACAAGTCTGATTCTCAGCCGTCCCCTTCGGCAAGCTCCCACGGCAGGCCGGGGCAGGCAGGGCAGGCTCTCCAGGCCTAGGGGATGGGTTCTCTTCTGCGGTTTTCTAACGCAGGGGACTCATAAGGCATTGGCCAGCCAGCGCTAAAGCGCGTGATAAGAGTCGAGACTCTCTCCAAGAGCGCTAAAGCGCTCTTTCCCCCGCATAAATGCGGGGGCTCCCACCGCTAATTTGGACAAGTCTGATTTTCCAAGTTGTCAAAGACCACTTAAATCAAAAGGACGCACTGAGCGCACCTTACTTACACAACGCTGATGTTTCGCGGGGGGCGGCGGATGCACGGGTGGAGAGAGCCGGTGCAAGGCCATGCAGGGCCGTCGTGGTAAGACAGCGCTGGTGTGAATTCTTGGTTCCACAGTAGTACGGTTTTTGGACCTTGTCCAGGGCGAGAAAAAATAATTTTGGTAACCGTGGCGGAGCTTTGTTAGTTCCTTATCGCGCGAGGATTTATTGCGGGAAGAGGGCAAGTTGGCCTTATCTCCCTGGTTTTCCCTCGAGGTGCCTGGCTAAGTCCTTTGCTTATACGAAGGTGCTCAGATTTTATTTTCCCCGCCCCCATAAGATGTTTAGGGGATGGGTATTTACCGGATGCCGGCGAAAGTCGGGAGGGGGATGAAATGAGTTCCCTCAGCGGCTAAAGCCGAATCTATTTGCAACCATTTACGTACGGGCTGAAGTGTCTGCGTGAGAACCGGCCGATCCGTGGAGCAAGTCCCATGAGCGCGCCACATTTTTTCCCACAGCGGCAACCAATGCTGGGTGCCCCATTCAAGCCGCCCTTTGGCTTGAGTGGGATAAGTCGCTTTCGATCTGCCACTTTCCAATCGCCACTGCCGAAAGCAAGATGAAGCGTTGGCAGGAGCGGTACCGGTTCTCGGACCACTGGCGGGAATCATTTTTCTTGGGCGGGCGTGACAAATGGGAAGTGGCAGATCGAGAGCCATTTATCCCACTCAAGCCAAAGGGCGGCTTGAATGGGGCACCCAGCATTTATTGCCGGCGTGGGAAAGCCTTACCAGATCGATCGGCAGAGTTTTGGTTTTGTATCAGGGCACGACTTTAGTCGGGCCGTACAGGATTGAAAAAGGACTGGGCTAAAAGCCCGTACCCTTCAACCTACCCTTCAAAAGCGAGACTTCTTCCGCAAGGTGTAAAGCCATGCCCTTCGTTTGGAGTCCTGGTTAGGACGGTATTACAGTTCGGTTTTTGCCGTCCAGAGTTCTGGGAAAAAAAGATGTGGAAGAAGGGTAGGGGAACTGCGGAAATGGGTGAGTGCTTGCAATGAGCCGACAGGAAGCCCTGCGTGTGAACCACTCAGTCTTTGTGACGTATGTTTTCCCACAGAAACCGCTTCCGAAGACGCTGACCTTTAAAGATGAAGGAGAGATGCGTGAATTGGCGCGGCGGAGCGAAACCTCGGCGCAGCCGACTAGCCCTCAGACCGGCTTCGAGGAACAGGATCTGCCGCGCCAAATGAGGCCGCCCCGGTCAACTTTGCAGCATCTCGCTTTTTCGATGCCTTGCGCTGAAGCCCTCCGATTAAAGGAAGAGTATGGAATTGCTCTGGTGCGGTGGAGTAAGAGCTTGTTTGCACCTCAGCTTGTGTGGGAAAGCAGAGCGGGCGCCGCTCGCAGCCTTGGAAGCTCGCATGCACTCACCTGGTTGTCGTCCCTTCCATGCCAGGTGGTAACGGGCGCAGTGTAGACTGGCGAGCGCAGGTTGAGGAACGATTTTCTATGAACTGGAAGACGGCGAATTGGATTGGCGTTGCCCTGTTGACGGCAATGGTGGCGGTGAATGCGGCTCCGGCATGGGCGGCGGATGCGAACCTTCAAGTAAAGACGAAACAGGGCAAGGTCGAAGGGCGGATGGATGGGGACGTGAAGGCGTTCCTGGGGATTCCGTTTGCCGCGCCGCCGGTGGGGCCGCTGCGCTGGAAGCCGCCGATGCCCGCGGAGAAGTGGAGAGGGGTGCGGTTGGCGACCGGGATTCGGGTATCGCTGCATGCAGCCGTCGATTTATCACGACATGAGGTTTCGCGATGCGGGTATGAGCGAGGATTGCCTGACGCTAAACGTGTGGACGCCGGCGAAGAATGATCATGCGAAGCTGCCGGTGATGGTGTGGATCTACGGTGGCGGGTATACGGCGGGAAGCACGTCGGAGCGGCGGCAGGATGGAGCGGCACTGACGAAGAACGGCGTGATCGTGGTGACGATGAACTACCGGCTGGGGATCTTCGGGTTCTTCGCGAATGATGACCTGGCGAAGGAGTCGGGCAGGAATGCGGCGGGCAACTATGGTTTGCTGGACCAGACGGCTGCGCTCGAGTGGGTGAAAGACAACATCGCAGCGTTCGGCGGCGATGCGGAGAATGTGACGCTGTTCGGAGAGAGCGCGGGATCGTTTTCGGTCTGCGCGCAGATGGCGTCGCCGCTGGCCAAGGGACTGTTCAAACAGGTGATTGGAGAGAGCGGCGGGGCGCTGTATGGAAGCAGGGGCGTGTCGTTCAAGCCGTTGGCGGAGACGGCGGAAAAGGACGATGCGTTTGCCAGGACGGTGCTCTCGGCAACGACGCTCGAACAGCTTCGAGCGATCCCGGCGTCGGAGCTGCTGGAAGACATGATGAAGAAGGACGAGGCGGGCGAGACGACGCGGTTCAGTCCGGTGGTGGATGGTTATTTTCTGCCGGAGAGCCCGGCGGCGATCTTTGCGGCGGGCAAGCAGAACGACGTGCCCATGCTGGCAGGATGGAACCGCGATGAAGGCGGTTATGATCCGAAGGTGACGGTGGAGAGCTTCAAGGCCGCGGTGGAGAAGCAGTTTCCTGAGCAGGCGGCGGAGCTGTTGGCTCTGAACCCGATGACGGATGACACGGGCGCGATACGGGCGAGCGCGGACCTGGCCGCTGACCGCTTTATCGCCTACTCGACGTGGAAGTGGATCGAAGCGCAGACGAAGACGGGTAAGAAGCCGGTTTACCGGTTCTACTTCGAACAGGTAGCGCCTCCGGACCCGGACCATCCGGTGGGTCTGGCGGCGTATCACTCGTCTGAGATCATGTATGTCTTCGGGGACCTGGACCTGGTGAGCAGCATCGGCTTTCATTTCCGGCCGGAGGACCATCAGACCAGCACGGCGATGCAGAAGTACTGGACCAACTTTGCGAAGACAGGCGATCCGAACGGCGAGGGGCTGCCGAAGTGGCCGGTGTATGCGGCGGATACGCAGTGGCAGGTGATGCACCTGGGGCCGGAGCCGATGGCGGCGCCGGATAGGCACCGGGCGCAGGATCTGCTGCTGGATAGGATTTGGGGTAAATAGCGGTTGGGGGAAACCTGGGCGTTATCCATTGGTGTACTTTTCGTCTGTCCCTCGGTTTTTCGGGGTTTCCTGTTCTCTTCACCCGGCAGGGTACCGCCGGAACGAGCGGCATGCGACTCGCACTACCTTGTCTGCGAGGTCGGCGATAGCCAGGTCAGGGGTCGGTAGTCCCTCGATGACCAGCATTGCAAAACCGTGGACCGTAGACCAAGCCGTAAACGCGGCCGTCTTCAATTCCGATGTGCGTAGCAGCGAACTCGAAAAGACGCCAGCCCTCGCCCCCCGACGCAAGATCTCTTCTAGCCCGGCCCGCGTCGCCGCTCCTGCGTCCGCCACGGCTTTGGGCCGGCCCTCGGGACCATTCAACGCCGCACTGAACATGAGCTGGTAAAGGCCAGGATTCTCCAGGCCGAATTGGATGTAGGCACGCCCGCTCGCGAACAGAGCGCTTTTCGCCTCCTCACTGGAAGCAGCCGCCTCGGCCATGCGGGCAGTCAGGCTCTCGTAGCCAACCACCGCCACCGCGATGAGGAGGTCCCGTTTATCGGCGAAGTGATGGTACGGGGCGTTGTGGCTCACACCGGCTAGTTTCGCTACCTCCCTCAGCGAGAAAGATGCCTCCTTTCCTTCCTTCACCAGTTCCAGCCCCGCCTCAATCAGGGAACGGCGCAAATCTCCGTGATGGTACGGGGCATCGGGGTTTCGAACCAACGTGTCTGCGGCTGCGGATTTATTCATAGGCCCTAGTTTGCCACACTATCTGGTCACTGCCAAGATATTTTTAACATTTGATCTTGACACTGTCCAATTTAAAGCTTATCTTGACACTGTCAAGCAGCGGAGCAGCTCAAGCCGCTCGACGAAAAAACAATAAGGAGACGAAAACATGCCCTACCTTCAATTGGATCTTCCGCGAAGCTATCCCCTTTCGGTCAAGCAGGACTTGGCCAAGAGAATGGGTGACACCTACGCCGAAATCATGCAAACCACGCCCGATCTGGTGGCCGTTGCCTTCCGAGAACTCGGAGAAGGCAATATGTGGCGCTGCCGCGACGCAAAAACGCAACCTGTGCCCGGAGCCGTTTTGGCGTGCGAGATTCGCCGCGGACGTTCGGCGGAACAGCGCGAGCGCCTCGCCGAGGCTCTCTTCAATATGTGCGTGGAAACCCTCAACCTCGATCCGGTCATCCTGGCGCTGGAATTCACCCAGCACGCTGGAGACGAGAACTACTTGCAAGCCTTGGTCGATGGTGTTCCCAGGGGCGGCCTGGGACGCGATTGGACGCCGGAGGAGACGAGCTTTCCGATGATGAAACAGATTGAAGCCTCGATGCGAGACGCAAAAACGCGGAATGACGCGGCGCGACCCATCCTCGAAATGGACCGCAGCTAACCAGCTGAAAAAGTTTCGTGGGCTGCCCGAAAAGAAGTGACTGCCGTATCCGTCAACGCGGTTTTGGCCGCAGGTATCCGGAAACAATTTCAAACCTAGCAATAAGGAGAATCAAAATGTCTGACCATAAGGAACTATCGTACCGACACCCGGCGGGCCGTTTTGCCGGGTGTGAGAACGGCGCCGGAAAGGGGGACCTTTCAGGTCCTCTCCGGCGCTTAATCCGAATCGCCGTAACGCCGAGCCTATTGGCCCTGACCATTCTGGGCATGGGACTGGCCACCGCCTATGCCTCGTTGCCAGGCACGCCCTTACTGAGTGAAGATCAACTGACCAGCGTCGCCCCCGCCCCGAGCGGCGGGTTTTGGATACAAAGGCAGTCGGAGAACGTGTGCCCTCCGGACTGCTCGAGCACACCCGCTGGGTTCACGCTTCAGGTCGATGGTGCTCCCGTATATGACAACATCCACCACGCAGGGCTGATTGCCTTGGTTCCCAAGACGCAGGGCTATTGGGTCGTTACCGGGGACGGTGAAATCTATGCGCGCGGTGGCGCACCCAATCTCTGCAATGGTGACCTGGGAAGCTGCTCCGGCTTTGATGGGGGCGCCTGGCACTCTTTAACGGGGGTCGCAGCGACGCCCACCGGCCACGGATTTTGGGCAGTCGGACGAGACGGCGCTGTGTGGACAGCTGGCGACGCAAACTCTTTCGGAGATGCGATCGGCGACGAGGTTCCGACTGGAATCGTCGGGACGCCGTCGGGAAACGGTTACTACATCGTGCTTGAGAATGGCGGAGTACACACCTTCGGCGATGCCGCCTTTTTTGGCTCTACCGGTGGACACAAGCCTGGCGGTCATAACATAACCGGCCTTGCTTTGAGCACCGACACCACTGGCGCGCCTAACGGATATTGGCTGGTACTTGACGATGGTGGTGTGCTTTCCTGCGGGGCCGCGCCGTTTTGGGGTAGTTCTGGAGGTAACGACAGTGAGGTGACGAGCATAACCTCATTCCCGACGTCCGAGCAGAACAACACCGATCCTGAGACAGTCGGCTATGCGTGGGTCAACGCCAAGGGTCACCTTGGCATGTGTACCAGGGATAGGCCCTGCGGTGGGGCTCTGAGCTCGCCTCCCCCGGCGACACCGGAGTGCCACTGAGTTGCCATCCTGGGGAATGAACCTGGAGATAAAGGATCGCGGTAGGGACACATATTGCTATGCGCCCACCGGGGAGCCGGAGGCAGTCACCCGCCTCCGGCTCCCACAGAACGCAGCGTGCGGATTTCCCGCACTGGGCTCGTCAGAAGTGGATTCACAGTTTGGCGAGGGCCTGCAGCTCCGGAGTTTATGGGTCCTGGAACTCTGTCCCCGAAAAGGCTCTGTCGGAGTCGGGCAGGAAAGACGTACCCAAAGAGGCCAAAAACGCCCGACGAATTGTCACTCGTTTACCGACTAAGTTCGTGCCTGGATGAGTGAGATATAAGCTAGTTCGCGGCGCAGTCCCTACGGGTGGTGGCAGCGAGCGCGACGATCTGCCATCTGCCGTTCTTTTCGTTGAGGCTGAAGAGATCTCTGCCGCAATGATCGAGCTTGCCATCGATGAAGAAGTTGAAGGGAGCCCAGACGACCGCCAGATCGTGGTCGATCCGGATCTGCGGATCGTGGATCCGTTCCTCGATGTGCGTGGTTCCCGAGGTCGCCACGCGGTTGGCGAAGTTCTCTACCGTGATCTCCCTCAGGTTGCCCTCCACCGCCACCACAAGAACACCACCCGGCAACCAGGCAGCCTTGATGGCCGCCGCATCCCGATGCGCCATGCCGTAGAACATGGCTTGCACCGGAGCCAGGACAGCCGTTTCACGCTGTCTCCCCGAGCACCCGCCGAGTATCCCCACAGCAAAACAAACTGCCATGAAGTGAAGCCGAAATCGCCTCGGCAACCTCCCGGCAAGAGAGTTGTATCGAAACCTCACCCAGCGTGTCATGCGGACTGTGATATCCATCGGTTCACCTCGAAAATGTTTTCCTGGACGCCCAGGTTCGATCGTGTTCGCAGCGTCCCCGAATCCCTTAGAAATGGCAGTTCCCCGGGTCAGCGACTTCGATCCGGCGCGCGGCACTCGCGGGAATAATTTGGGCAGCAACCGTTCTTGCCTCCACGATGCCTTCGCTACGTCGATCTATGCCGTCAAGTGCTTGTGGTATTACCTTCCGCCACAAGGCCCCAAGTGCACCCCAACGTTTCATGTAAGAATGAGGTGTTCTTTGCTCGAACCGGCCCTACTTCGGACACGTCTATGGCCAACCATGAGCAGTCAGCCGGCGAGGTCTTCGAAGCAGCCCTTGACCTTCCGCCAGACCAGCGATCGGCGTATCTGACGCGGGTCTACCGCGAATCGCCGGAGTTGCGCAGCGTGGTGGAAGAGTTGCTCTCCGACTACCAGCGCATGGGCAGCTTTCTCGATGAGCCTGTCGTGGAACCTATAAACACTTCTTCTCCAATCACCGGCCACATCCTCGCCGCCGGCGCCAAACTCGGCCGCTATACCGTCATCGAGCCCCTCGGCTCCGGCGGAATGGGCGCGGTCTACCGCGCGCGCGATGAAAAGCTGGAGCGCATCGTCGCCATCAAGATACTCTCGCCGGGCGTGCTAACGGGCGCCGAGTCACGGCGCCGCTTCCGCAAAGAAGCACTTGCCCTGGCTAAACTCAACCATGCGAGGATCGCCGCCGTCTACGACGTGGGCGAGCAGGAAGGTGTCGACTACATCGTGATGGAATGCGTGCCGGGGCAGACCCTCGCCGCAACGCTGAGATCCGGCCCGCTCACCATCAAGGACGCCACCTCGATCGTCATGCAGATCGCCGAAGCGCTCGACGAAGCCCATGAACACGGCGTGATCCATCGCGACCTCAAACCCGCCAACGTCATGATCACACCGAAAGGACATGTCAAGGTCCTCGACTTCGGCATTGCCAAGCTGCTCGCCCCAACCTCGATCGAGGCGCCCACCTCCATCGAGAACGGTGTGCTGATCGGCACCCCGGTTTACATGTCTCCCGAGCAGGCCCTGGGACGGACAGTCGATGCCCGGACCGATCTTTGGAGCCTGGGCATCATCTACTACGAGACCCTCGCCGGACGTACCCCATTCCAGGCCGACAGCAACATCGCCGCCCTGCACGCCATCATCAAGGATGCGCCCGCGCCCCTGCATCAGTTGCGCCCCACCGCACCACCGCTTGCCGGGAAGATCGTCTCTCAGACGCTTCAGAAAGATCCAGCCGCCCGTTATCAAGCCGCCTCCGAGGTGGTTCGCGATGCCTCGGATCTGCTGTCCGGACTCAGCGCAGGGGCGCCGGTAACCGAAGAAGTGCAATTCAAGCCTCGTTCCCGCGTCCTTGCCGTCACCGCCATTGTGGCCCTTGTCCTGACCATCGCAGTTGGGAGCGCGCTCTATCATCTCCGGTTGCAGCGGACGGAGCGCTCCTGGCGAAATCCCATCGCCGACGCACGCTTTCAAACGGTCACGGACTTTGATGGACTCGAGCAGGCCGCAGCGGTCTCACGCGACGGCCATCTGGTCGCGTTTCTGTCGAACCGCGACGGACCCATGGACGTCTGGGTCACCCAGGTCGATTCGGGCCAGTTCCACAACCTGACACATGGGAGCGTTCGTGAACTGGTGAATCCATCGATCCGGACGCTCGGGTTCTCACCCGACGGATCGATGGTTACGTTTTGGGTTCGCAAACCGGGCGGTCCCGGCCGCAACACCATCGATACGTGGGCCGTGCCTACGCTGGGCGGCGAACCCAGGCCATATCTGGAAGGCGTGGCCGAGTTCGACTGGTCGCACGACGGCTCCCGGCTTGCTTACCACACACCCGGTCCGGGAGACCCCCTGTTCGTGACCGCTGGCGGTGTACAACCAGGGATCGCGCCCATCTTCACTGCTCCTCCCGGGCTGCACAGTCACTTTCCGCTATGGGCGCCCGACGCGGCTTTCCTCTACTTCGTCCAGGGAGAACTGCCGGACAAACTGGACATCTGGCGCATTCGTCCCACCGGCGGAGCGCCGGAACGGATCACGTCGCAGGATAGCCAGATCACTTACCCGGTGCTGCTGGACCGGCGCACCCTGATGTACCTCGCCCGCGATCCCGATGGTTCAGGGCAGTCGATTTACAGCATGGATGTCGAGCGCCGGATTCCGCACCGGCTGACCTCGGGCATTGACCGATACACATCGCTGGCCGCCACCCCGGACGGACACCGCCTCGTGGTTACGCAGACTACCCCTCATGGATCGCTGTTTCGGCTCCGGATCGGTGACTCCGCTGGCCCGGTATCCGCCGCGGATCGCATTCCTCTGACCACCAGCTCGGGCTTTTCCCCGCGGCTCGGACCTGACTACCTTCTCTACATCTCCGCGACCGGCACGGGGGACAGGATCTGGAAGCTTGCCAACGGGGCAAGCACCGAGCTGTGGCGGGGTGGCGGGGCGAGAGTCTTCGGCGGGCCGGCCATCTCCCCCGACGGCCAATCCGTTGCATTCTCGGTGCGGCAAAATGGGAAAGCTCTCTTGTATGTCATGCAGGCGGACGGCACGAAAGCGCACATCCTGGCCAACTCGCTCGATCTGCAGGGAGCTCCGGCCTGGTCGCCCGACGGTCGATCCGTTGTCTCAGCGGGCGACGATCACGGCATCCCACACCTCTTCCGCGTTCCGATCGATGGCAGCTCGCCGGCTTCCTTCGTCCACGAGTACTCGCGCGATCCCGTGTGGTCGCCTGACGGCCGCCTGCTTGTCTACTCCGGCCCCGACATCGGCACCACTTTTTCCGTGAAAGCAGTGACGGCCGAGGCGTCTCCGCGTCCCCTAACCGCCCTGACCCTCACTTTCGGGGCTCGGCATCTGGCCTTCCTACCTGGAGGGCGATCCCTCGTTTGCCTCCGTGGAGAGATTCAACATAAGGATCTTTGGCGCGTCGATCTCGATACGGGGGCTGAACGGCAGCTGACCAACCTTCCTCCCGACTTCGACGTGCGCGACTTCGACCTCTCCCCGGACGGCCGCGAAGTCGTCTTCGAACGACTGCAGGAGCGCTCCGACTTGGTGCTGCTGGATCTGCCCCGGCCGTAGCCTGGCATCCCTTCCGAACAGCCACTGACAAGCTGGAGTCCATCGATCTTTCGCCCGGGCCTCCTTATGCAAAATCGCCTGTGCGCTCGCCGAGGTCACGCTCGGGCCCAAGGACCGCAAGGGAGAGATGCGGCGGACTAAAAGCGGTGACTGACAGGACGAACCCCACACTGTGCGCCTATGGGTACGTCCTGTCTCTCACCCGGTCTGTCTCTCACCTGGTCTGTCTCTCACCTGGTCTGTCTCTCACCTGGTCTGTCTGGCGGCGCGGTAATGCGTCGTCCCTAAAGCCTCCTTGATACTTCGCAGGTCGTGAGTGGCGTCATTCTCGCTCATAAATATCGCCAGAGTAGTGCACATTTGGGATTTGGTGGTCGGACCGGACTGGTCCTCAAGAACAGCGCCCACTGATCAGGCGGAAGCCCGGACCAAAGAAGCGCTCCGACTCCGCTCAGGAACAGACCATCTTCTCCTTCGACCCTTTTTGATCGCTTCTTTGAGCCTTTCCACACACAGGTCGAAGATCGACCGTTCAATCGTTCGGCAAGTGATTCGCGCAGTAGTTCCAATTCATTAATGGGTTACTTCGTCTGTCCCGCATCCCGTCCCGCATCCCCCCGAACTCCGTGGACCCGAACTCCTGTCCCCGAACTCCGTGGACCCGAACTCCCGACCTGACTTTAGGGTCTCTCGACGAATGGTGGTTGCTTCGTCTGTCCCCGAACTCTCTTTTTGATCGCTTCTTTGAGCCTTTCCACACACAGGTCGAAGATCGACCGTTCAATCGTTCGGCAAGTGATTCGCGCAGTAGTTCCAATTCATTAATGGGTTACTTCGTCTGTCCCGCATCCCTGTCCCGCATCCCCCCGAACTCCGTGGACCCGAACTCCTGTCCCCGAACTCCGTGGACCCGAACTCCCGACCTGACTTTAGGGTCTCTCGACGAATGGTGGTTGCTTCGTCTGTCCCCGAACTCTTTCCCGAACTCCGTGGACCCGAACTCTCCGACCTGACTTTAGGGTCTCTCGACGAATGGTGGTTGCTTCGTCTGTCCCCGAACTCTTTCGTCCCCAACTCTGTCCCCGAACTCTGTCCCCGAACTCTCTGTCCGAACTCTCTGTCCCCGAACTCTCGTCTGTCCCCGAACTCTCGTCTGTCCCCGAACTCTCCCGAACTCTTGTATGTGTCATCGAATTTGTCCGCGGAGCGAACTAGTTAGGAGTAAAAGTGGAATGCGGGACTTTTTAGAGTGTCCCAGCAGGGGGCGGCAACGTGGCTAAAATGGTTGAGCAAATGCCCTATCATGGGGAGTCCGCACAGGACCGAGCGGCCTTTGCACGTTACATCGATGATGTAAAGCGCGGAAAGAGCCTCATAGCTCTCGTCGCAATGCGAAACGCCCTCACACCGGAAATACGCAGGAGCTGGTATGCCGGAACATTCACCCCCATAGAGACACCTCAAGGAAGATTCGACGAGCTGACGTGTAACCTTGCCTACCATTTCGGAGAGCATGGATCGAAGTATGGCAACATCGCAAGCATGACGAAGGCCGCCAAGCAGTACTTCGAGCTCAACAGGTCCAAGGGGCAACTGGTAGATGGCAAGTTGAAGTTCGCCAACAGGGGCGTCTTCATGCCAGATGGTCGAATCGTGACATTCTACTGAACTGCTCAATGAGGCTACCCTAACGATGGGGAAGCGGAGACAGGGGAGAATTTGAGGATTAGTCGTCAGACGGGACTGGTACTTTGTGAAATTGAGGTTGCGTCACCTCGTTTTCGGCGGCGGGCACAAGTAGTGGGGAGCGACTCTTCATTTTTCGTAAAGTGTCAGTCCCGACCTCGAATCTCCCGAGATGGTTCCCCCTAAAGAGCAATGGAAGAACAATAACGGCATGCTGTAGGACACCACCTTATACCTGCTTGCTGTGTCGGTTGGCTTGAGGTGGATAGTCGAACACCGTTCTGAGGATGGGTAACGGGATGTCCCCTTATCTCCCCTCCAGATCAGGCTCTCCCCCATGCCCCCGCGTTCGTACGTGGTTGCAGGTAAACGTTCTGTCTGGTCCCCGAGTTCTTTCCGCGCGATCTCCATTCCAGAAGTTATCTTATGAAAAGGGTCCGCAAATGATTGGCATCAAGGACATCGGAACTCGGCAACTGGAGACGCGGGATCTGGGCGACTCCCTGCAATTTGTGCTCAAGCGAAATCCCCGATGGGGAAACGTGGTTGCCGAACTGATTGTGATTGGCGGGGTCAGTTTCGTTGCGTGGTGGCGGCATAGTGTCATGCTTCTCGTCTTCGCGGTGGTTGGAATCATTGGACTCGTCTCCAACCGACTGCGCGGCCGCGAAACAACGTTGCTCGTCAACCGGGCCGAGGTCGTCGCGCAGGGAGATCTTCAGAACTCGCCCGCCGAGGAGATGACCATTCCCCTGAATGAGATCACCTCGATGGGGTGGAGCGCCGGCGGGCAGGACGACAGCGGCGGCCTTTACGTCGAGAAGGGATTCAAGCGGTCGTATATCGTACCCGGCGCCTCCGATGCGCAGGCTCGCGAGATTCTCGCGGCGATCACAGGAAAATTTCCGGGATTTCCCATTGACGACAAAACCTGGGCTTCGTTGATCTGGGGCGATGAAAGCGTGCTCATGGATCTCGGCCTTGATGAGATTAACGATGAGAGTAACCAAGGCGAAGACTCTCACAGCAAGTCATAGAGTTGCTGATGCGCGGCTCCACATCGATCAAAACACTCGTAAAAGCTGCTTTCTTGGTAGAATGCGCGAGAGCGCCGTCCCCCAGGCAATCTGCCCATCTCGTATCGAAGCGCTGAAAGTGCGCAAGCTGGTCTCCTCGGCATCCCATCGCCGAATCAACGGTCTCGAGAGACCCGGAAAGAAAGGTCCAGCCAGTATGGCGCAGCAGGCTATCGATCTCGCGCAGCAGACCAACGCGTCCTCTATCAGTCGTTGGCTGTCGGGTGCAGGCAAATCCCTTCTCCCCGCCGGATGCTGCCTGCTGGTCGGGCTCTTCTATCTCTCCGCCTTCTTTCCCAAGCACCGCGCGTGGGAGGTCGCCGCTTTCATCTTTTTGGGCTTGGGTGTTCTCGCAGGACTGCACCATTCCACCTCCGTTCCGGCCGCCGTTCCGCTCTTCTTCGACGATGTTCTCCACGTGGTGCTGGGAGCCCTGTCGGTCCAGCTTGCCATCCGAAGCGGCGGGATGACGGCTGTCCAGGGGGCGGCCATGGTGGGCGGGCTGGCATGGCTCAGCGCACGAATAGGCCTGCTTGATCAGCGAGTGCTCCCGGCATCCCTCTACTGCGGAGCCTTTGCTGGGATGACCTCGTCGCATATCCTGCCGGGTATTTCTTGGGTCGTCCTGGCCGGGACCATCGCCGGCATCATCTACTCGTGGGCCCGGCATTTCTGGGTCGGCATCGGCGGCAAACTCGGGACCATCGCATTTGCGGGTACCGCGCTCACCGTGATGGTGGCTCGGCTGACGGGATGGAATCATGCGGATCCTGCCGCTACTCCCATCGATGGCCTCTGGCTGTGGGCGGTTTTCGGTGTAGCCATCGTGGCCGCCATCGTCACTTTCTGGTTATCGGAGCCCTGCAAGTTCGGGGCGGTGTGTGCCTCGGCAGTACCCTCGGCCATCCTGGCGCTGGGCATCAATCTGTTGAGTCCGGCGTGGCAGGTCAAGATGCTTCCGCTCGCGGCTGCGTGGTTCGGCGCGAGCTTTGCCGGCATGACGTCGATGGAGCGCCTCGCCGGCCGGTATTGGATGCTGCCATTGTTGGGCTTGATTTTCGGCGTCCTGTTCGCTGGTTCCGGCCCTCGCGTGCACGGTTTCGGAGGACTCCTTGGAATCACTGCTCTGGTGTCGGTAATGGCAGCATTGGGACTTGCCCGGTGGTGGCCAACCAATGCGATCAGCTCGGTAAAGAATGTCTAGCTGCCACCCTGCTTAGCGATAGCGAGGTACCGCGGATTCTGAATAGGGTAGCGCGAGCTCGGTCACCTGCACTCGAGCGCTTGAGGGGATGAAACGACGCCAGGGGCATAGAGAATAGCGCGTGATTTGTTGTTTAGTACTATGCTGACGGATCCCTAACCCACCGCTATGTCCGTGCAGTTGTCGGACTGAAACAACGGCGGGACAGGCCCCTCATTTCTCGAAGTCCCCTTTAGGGGACGCTACAACCCGGCCACAAATCTTTTCCGCAAACCAGTCCCGGAGGGACGGAAGAATCCAGAGCCCGGCACGGGAGTGCCGGGAAAGGAAACCAACGGCAACCAAGTCCCCTTTAGGCCTTTAGGGGACGCCACAACCAACCTGCTGGTTCGCCTCAATTCCTGCAAACCTGGTGACATCCTGGACTGCACCCCCGCCGTCCTCGAAAAGATCGGCGTGGGCCTCAGAAATGTGGAACGGCGTTACCCTCGTCCCATTGATCCAGCGCGATCTCTGTGCATGTCGCGACTAGATAGTCCACCACAGCGTGAATCTTGCTGACGTCATATCCGCCAGCGGCGATGGTCTCGGGGGTCTGTTCCAGGAAGGCCTTGGCGTAGAAACCCTTGCAGTCCAGTGCGCCGTGGTAAATGCCTAAATCTTTTTTGTAGTTGGTCCATTGAACTTGTGCAGGCCCCCGGCCTTTTAAATTGGGAAGTTGTGGGGACAGGATACTTATCCCCCATCAAGGTCGGCGGTGAATACGTGTGCTGTAACCCGCATCTTAACCGCGAGCGACCGCGGAACGCTCGGACCAAGACCTAAGGCTTGCGGCCTGCGCAAAATTTGGCCCATCCTGGAATAAATCTGTTGAAATTCTTCTGCCTGGCCACTCATGGTCGTTGCCCTCTTAACGAGCATAGAAGGCACGGCGTCGGCTCGCAGTGATGCAGCGCACATGGCTCCCTGTAGACAATCTGCGGGCAATTTGCAACTCTTGTACACACCGTTTCTTGACCTGGTCGTTGAGGGAGCTTTCCATGTCGCAGGTGATCCGCTCGCCGAAGGTGTTTGACGTTTGCATCATAGGGTCGGGTGCAGGAGGCGGGACTGCCGCCAAAGCGCTCACGGAGGGCGGCCTGAATGTGGTGATGTTAGAGGCAGGGCCCCCTCTGAACCCCGCCAAAGATTTCAAAGAGCATGTCTGGCCCTACCAGTTGGCTCATCGCGGAGTGGGCGTGGGGGGCCGCTCCGACGAATTCATGGCTCCCAACGGCTTTTGGGAGATCGAGGGGGAGCCGTACACCACGGCTCCGGGCAGCGACTTTCACTGGTTCCGTTCGCGGATAGTGGGCGGCCGCACCAATCATTGGGGAAGGATTGCCCTGCGTTTTGCGCCGGTGGATTTCCGATCCCGGTCCACGGATGGGATGGGCGACGACTGGCCAATCACCTATGCCGATGTCGCACCCTATTACGACAAGGTTGAGTCGTTTATCGGCGTCTTCGGGTCGAAGGAGAATGTCCCGAGTGCTCCCGACGGAGTGTTTTTGCCGCCGCCCGTTCCTCGCTGTACCGAAACCATCGTCAAGAAGGCTTGTGATCAGCTGCACATCACCTGCATTCCTTCACGCCTGGCTATTCTCACTCAACCTGTCCATGGGCGGTCACCGTGCCACTACTGTGGGCAATGCGGAAGAGGGTGCGTCAGCGCATCCAATTTCAGTTCCAGCCAGGTGATGATCCCGCCGGCACAGGCCACGGGCCGCTTCACCCTGATTACCAGCGCGATGGCCAGGGAAATCGTCGTCGGCAAGGACGGTCGAGCGCAGGCAGTCTCCTACATCGACGAGACCACGCGCAATGAGATGCGCGTGCATGCCAGGGCTTTTGTGGTGGCGGCCAGTGCCTGCGAATCGGCCCGATTGCTACTGAATTCACGTTCTTCTTTTTTTCCCAATGGATTAGCGAATTCATCGGGAGCGGTGGGCCGGTATTTGACTGATTCCGTCGGCAGCGACGCATACGGATACTTTCCCCAGCTGGAAAAGATCCCGCGGCACAATCACGACGGTACGGGTGGCATGCACATGTACATGCCGTGGTGGAAATACGATCGCAGGAACGACTTCCTGCGCGGTTACCACATCGAGTTTGGCGGAGGTCTGGATATGCCCGGTGTCGGTGAGTTCCATGGTGTCTGCGAGGAGTATGAGGGCTATGGAACCTCTCTGAAACAGAACTGCCGCAGCAAATACGGTAACTACATAGGGTTTTCCGGACGTGGCGAGATGATTCCCAATGCGGATACGTACTGCGAGATCGATCCCAATGTGGTTGATAAATGGGGCATCCCGGTGCTGCGCTTCCATTTCAAATGGAGCGAGAACGAGATCAAAATGGCGAAGGACATGCAGGAAACATTTCGCTCGATCGTCGAAGCAGCCGGGGGAACATTTTTCAGCGATGCGAAGCCCGGGGGAGACTTACCCTACGGAATCTCGGCAGGTGGGAGAATCATCCACGAACTGGGAACCGCGCGGATGGGTAGTGACCCTGCTACTTCTGTTTTGAACAGTCATAGTCAGGCGCACGACGTTAAAAATGTGTTCGTCTGCGATGGTGCATCGTTTGTCACCAATCCCGACAAGAACCCTACGCTGAGTATTATGGCACTGTCATGGAGATCTTCTGAGTACCTTTTGGATCAGGCGAAAAAGGGACAGATATAAGCCGTTCGGGACGCAATGTGGGGACCTGACCGCTGTATCCCGCCCTTGCTGCGTCGAAAGGCTCCGGAAATATGGACGATGTGGGACGATGTGGCACAGACGAAATAACCCCCATTTGCGCCGTTGTTTCTGTTCATTGGGGGTTGTTTCGTCTGTCCCGCGTCTCCTGGCGAGGTCGAAGAGGGAAAAACGCGTGCAGAAATCATGCGTGACTTGGTTGCGTATCGGCTTATTGGTGGCAGGAAGTTGCGGCGGAGGTGATTGTCACGGAGTACGATGTCCTCTACAAAGGTCATAAATGACGGACGAAGCTACTGGTGGAAATTCCGACGCGGAGCCGCAAAAAACGACGGCGACGCCGAGTGGCGGTGTGGCTGAAATGATTGCTGCCCTGTTTGGTGACTATCTCGCCAACCTCGCACCTATCCAAGAGAGTTCGCAGAGGGTGAGTGCGGCTTCCATTGCCTTTATGGATCGCATCATTCTGTTGGCCGGTGGTACCCTAACCTTGATCTTCACTGTCTTAAGCAGCGTGAGTGCACATCTCTATAGGGACCCAGGGACAGACGAAACGTAACCCAGTAAAGAGGGCCGTACTGCTATGCAGCGTGCCAATTCATTGGGGTACTTTTCGTCTGTCCCCCGCGGTTCCCCCCGCGGTTCCCCCGCGGTTCGATAACAGTCTTGTCCCTGGCAACCTGAACTGCTCCTGATTGGCCGAATGCTCACATCGCAAAACTCCTTGATCCTGGACCCCGACCTAAAGTGGCGCGAGGAATTTGTGAGAGAACCCGTTCCCCTTTGAGGGCACAGGGGCCATTCGTCCGCCGAACATGGCAAGGACGACCGATTCGACCTAGTTCTCGGTCTTGTTGTCGTAAGGCTTGAGAACGCTCTGGATAAGCAGCTCTCCTTTATGAGCCGGTTTGCCAAAAAGAGAGAGACCCGGCTCCAAGCTCAGCAACTTGCCCCAGAAACCTTGCGATTCCAAAACAAACAGTTGTTCCGAACCGATCATGTTTTTCAAGGATGACGCGTCGAGTTCCATGACGGTGAACGAGAGAGTGGCATTATTTTGAATCCTTGAGGGGTGATCGAGATAGATCGGATTCGCGCATACCGTCGCGATCTTCGCCTCCTCGTCATAGACCGATAAGCACGCCATGTCAGTTGACCTCGCAATGTAATTGTTTCATAGCGGTTCAATTAAGAAGCAGATGCGCCGGAAGCCAAGCTCCCGCCCGGATTGATCAACCGGTAAGCAAGCATATCGAATACGATTATGAAAACCGGTGACAGACGAGACGTTTACCTTACAGCCGCGCATGAACGCGGAACGTATGGAGATCGGGGGACATGATGTGTGCTGCAGAAGCACGGAAGGAGTCGAAGGTGAAATGAATCCGTGCTGTAGAGCTGCGTAGGAGATGAGGGTCGGCCCCTCGGGATCGGCTTTCAGGAGCAGGTCTCAAACCAGCCCGAGCTGCTGCGGTAAAGAGCCGTGGTGGTGAGCGTCGGACCGAGGAGGGACAGACGAAAAGTTCACCGCAAACAGGTCTTCTTCCGACCATAACATTACTTTTCGCCCGTCCCCGAAACCTAGACCTGCAACGTTAAGGAATAGATTTAGGTAAACGTGGTGAACGTCCCCTGGTTTCCACTGATAGGCGCGCCGGCCGGCGATGGTTGTTTTGCCGGGAGGAGTGCAAGCAACGTGACTCCAATCACGCCAAAGATCACAATGTCCTGGGGGCTATCCTTCCTGTGCATCCCGTGCGCCACGGCCTGCGCCGACATGATTGTCATCGTGAACCCATGGGCAAGGCTTGACCACGCCCCATAGGCGATCATCAAGCGATGCTTGGCCGGCTGATGAACGGCCACCAACAGACAGACCCCAAGCGCCGTGTTAAGGCTCAGGAACATCGGCATGACGTCACTATGCCCGCTAAGCCACCTAGAGTGCCACAGATCGTCGAACAGGAGATAGCCCCAAAAGCAATAAAACAAGCCCACCAACACCAACACTACCTGTAAGGCGCGCTCACGTTTCATACCGTCCTCCGTTTTGTGCGATGCAAGGTTATTACCACCTTTTTTCTTCAGATTGTGCGATTGTCAGCTGTGATGCGTCCGATACTGGAACCCTGCGAGCATCCGCAGTGTGAGCAGAATGCTTCTCCCCCTCGAATAGGCTTGCCACAGGAACTGCAAGGCCCAAGGAGAGGCCCTCGGAACACAAAATAAAGGATGAATCCAATCAAATTGGGTATGAGGGAAGCGGCAATCACCCAGGCCCAAGCAGGCATTTGACGCCTTTTTGCGTCCCCATAGATATATCCGAGGGCAAGGAAAAAAGCCGCGGTGAAGACGCCAAACGTCAAGCCAAACCAAAGCGCTTCTGGCATGGTACTGAGAAATCCTTTGGAAGCAAGTAAGGAACGGCCCTGGCTGGAAGCAAAATAGACTACCCAAATCGGGATCGCCAGTGCTGCGATGACCATTGCAGACCTGGGTAGAACATTCCGTCTTGCGGTTCCCAACAAGACAGCCGCAACTACAAGCCCGGCCAAGAACGCTATCAAAAGCACCGCCGATTGCTGTGTCATGCAATACCTCTATTCTCACCAGGCGCCGCGAGCAGACGTAAGGCCGCGCAAAAAGATGGCAGCAGCCAAAAGACGAGCACGCCTGCCTGGACTTGAGCAGTGTCGAAATGCATTGGGACCGTCAGGAGCTTGGCCACCTGGTAGACAAGTGCCGATCCCACAATTGACATCGAGAGCGCTACAGCAAATGCAGCCCAGACCTTGAATTGCACGTTGTGCCGGCGCATTGTCTCGGTATGATGCGCAAGAATCTCACGGACCTGGGCATTCGAATCTGGTTCACTCGTAAAGGTGAATTCCCGCAACCCCCGAATCGTACGCGCAGTTAGCTCGAGGTAGCGCTTGCAGCCATCACAGTCGCGGATGTGGTCATGGATGAGCTGTCTTTCGCCCTCTGAAACCTCTTCTACGAAAGACCTGTCGATAAGCTCGCGAAATCTCTTGTCACCCTCCATGCGAATCACCCTCCTCAAATGCGGATCTCAGTGCTGCAAGACCGCGATAGATTCTGGACGTCACCGTTGTAGTAGGGGCGCCCAAGACCTGAGCCATCTCCGCAAGAGACAGGTCTTCTTGAAACCTCAGCAGCAAAGCCTCGCGATACAGCGGTGGCAGAATCTGCAGCCGGCCGGCCAGACGCATTGCGTCTTCGCTTCGGGCCGCGGCTTCGAATGGGGAAGGATCGGAAGAGGGTAACAGCAGCATTGCATCGCGATCATTTGGCAAGGACACTGTTGCCACCGCTTTTCGTTTTTTCCGGAGGTAATCTATTGCCAAATTGCGGGCGATCGCGAATAGCCATGGATCAAACCGCTGCCGCCCGTTGTACTGGCTGCCCCGTTGCAGCACGCGAATCCAGGTCTCCTGCGCAAGGTCCTCCGCATACTCTCGCCTCCCGGTGAGGTATAGCAGGTAGCGCACCAGTCGATGCTGACAGCGCTCCACCAGGTCTGCAAGAAGCTCCATATCCCTCTCACGTAAGCCTCGCGCAATCTTTGCCGTTTCGGTTTCGGCTGTCGTATTCAATGTCATGGGAAGAGCTGACATATTCTTGTATACGATCAAACCCCGGCGGATTACTCAGCTTTTGACGAAAAATCACGCTAAGATTTGCCTCGGACGGATATCGGATCAATGGGCGGCAAGGGCCTGACGTGTACAACTCGTTTATTGGCAGACCCCAAATAGCATAGATAGTTGTCGAAACCAGGCGATCACAACTCACGATTCGGGTCTGGCCGGTCTGGGTTCCGGCGGAGTCACGGGCAAACCGGATGTTGAGAAACGGCAGCTCGTTGCGAAAAACCAGGGGACGTTCGCCACGTTACCTGAATCTACGCCTTATCCTTTACAGCATGTTCCGCGCCCAGCCCTCCAGCCATGAGCGGGAGATCGATTTCCAAGTCTCGTTGAAGTAGAGGCCCGTGGCCGACAGGCCCACAGCGGTGACGAGCAAGGCTCCCCATAGGAACTGTTTCATGATCCGGTTGCGTTTCCAGTCCCAGAGAAACATGAGAAGGATAAGGAGCACATTGCCGCCCTCGTAAAAGAGGTAGGTGCCGAGAAAGGAAGTGGGTGCAGGCAGAAAGAGGCTCACGAAGCGGGAAAAGCCGGCATCGCTGATGCAGATAATGGCCAGAATGAGCACGCGCCGATGGGCGGCGGAGTTGCGGCGCATGAGAACACCCCAGGGCAGCAGCACGGCCATGCAAAGGACTCCGCTGAAGGCGATGGAGAGGAATTGAGGAGGCAGAGCGCCGGGAGTGTGCAGGTTCAAGGCCTGCCAACTGAGCTCGGACCAGGGGGCGATCACCACGATGAGAGCGGCGTAGCCAGCCGCAAACCAGCCGAGACGACGATGGAGACGGACGTTGCCGGTTTCGACCAAGAGCACAAGGGCGGTGGCAGTGAGCAGCCAAAGTGTGGTGGCGATGGCATGTACGTGGACGATCGTGGGTACAGGCGGCTGCTCCTGGAGGTAGTTGTGCAGATCGAAGCCGAAGCCGACGCCCACGAAGATCCAGAACATGGCGAGCCAGACCAGCGCAGCGCGGCGATCTTCACGTCCTGGCCAGGATGCGGTGGTGTGGATGTACACCCGCTTTTTCCCCCTTGTCAGTGAGAGAAACGTAAAACAATGGGATGGATGCGATGAGTCCATCCTTGCATAGAGTACCCGAATGGACAGAAATCACCAGACCGGGCTTCGGGCTCGGGCGGCCAAACCTCTCCTGTAGGATCGCGGATGATAGGGCAGATGGGGATCGGTTGTAGTGGACCCCTCGGGACACTGTTCCGCGCTATTGGTAAGACGGGAAAGGTACAACAGTCTGAGCGTACTTCAGCGATTCCGTTACAAAACAGACCGGAGACATGGTTTACAGCGGAGTTTTCGCGACGGCGACTTTACCTACGCATTGGGCAACACACGACGGTGTTGTATGCCTTGGAAAGAGAGTCGAATCTTGGATCAACGTTTGCAGTTCTTATCGAGTTATCAGAAGGAAGAGATGTCAGTAGCGGACCTGTGTCGCGCGTAGGGTTCAGAGACCATGGAATGGAAATCCGGCTCGCGAAGATATCAATTGACATTCGACGGATATCCACTACCATATGGTTGTGGATCGGCTAGGTACAACATTTACGGCTTTGTCTGATCCAACCCGGCGGGCGATGATCGAACGGCTCTCCCATGGGCCTGCCTCTGTGCACGGATTGACGGAACCGTTCGCACTCTCGCAGCAGATGATTTCAAAACATATCGCTTACCTGGTGCGGGCGCGGATTGTGATCAAGACAAAGCGGGGACGAGAGAGTGTGTGCACGCTTAGGCCAGAGGCGATTAAGACAGTCAGCGACTGGGCGATTCGCTATCGCCGATTCTGGGAAGAGAGTCTCGACAAACTGGAAGTAGTTGTCAATGAAATGAAAAAAACGGCCAATGAAGAAAGAGGAGGTCAGAGATGAAAGAAAATACGGGTAGCGAAGTTGAGCGGATGGTTGTCACACGAGTTTTTGATGCCCCACGCGAGCTGGTTTGGAAGGCGTGGACAGACCCGAAGTACATCATGCAGTGGTGGGGGCCGAAGGGTTTTACTGCGCCCGTTTGCGAGATGGATTTTCGCGTTGGAGGAAAACTTCTCTGCTGCATGAATGCGCCGGATGGGCAACTCTGCGGCTGGAATGCGGTTGAATACCACGAGATTGTTCTGCACGAGAAGATCGTTTCCTCCATGTACTTTTCGGACTCGAAGGGAAACAAGATTGACCCTGAGCAATTAGGAATAGAACATGAGGCCATAGAAGGTGCGTACGATGTGACCATCTTTGAGGATCTCGGAAACGGCCAGACGAAACTCACCTTCATTGGAAATGATCCCATGGAGAGCGCGAAAGAAAGCGGTCAAATGGAGGGCTGGATCGAGATACTCGATAAAGTTGCCGCGGTTGTTGCGGGGATGGCGCAGGAGAAATAGGAAGCTGAAGTTTTGATTCGCGAAACTCAATCGTGGAGAAAGAAATGAAAAGAACACCGTTTCTCGCTATCGTCCTGCTGGCATTCGCATTTGCCGCCCATGCCCAGGACGCGATGAAGAAAGATGCAGCAGCCAAACCTGCCGATCCGGAATCGAAAGTCGTGCTCGATTCCTGGAATGAGATTGGCCGCAAGCTGACGGCGATGGCCGAAGATTTTCCCGAGGACAAATATGACTTCAAGCCGACACCCGCGCAGCGGAGCTTCGCCGAGCAGTTGCTGCACGCGGCGGGTTCATGCTACTACTTCACGAATCCTGTGATGGGGCAGAAGCCTCCCGCGGGAGAAGATCCGAAGCGCGAGCAATACAAGTCCAAGGCCGACATCGTTGCGTTCGTCAAGAAGTCCTTCGCCGATGGCGCAACCGCTATCCAGTCGAAAGGCGACAAAGGCCTGATGACGGAGGTTGTTTATTACCCTCAGCAGAAAGCACGCGTTATCGACATTGCATACGGCATCATCGAGCATAGCGGAGAACACTACGGCCAGCTCGTTGTTTACTACCGCCTCGCAGGGCTTGTGCCGCCGGAGTCGCGGCCCAAAAAGTAATGTCCCGCGTCTGGCCTGAGGAGGAGGCCAAAGCCCTCTCATAGCGGCGGCTCGTTTCCGCAAAACCGGCGATTGGCGAACAAGAAATCGATTCCCCGTTCGATCGCGTGAGAAACGGTTTTGTCAGTCATGATTGATGACGACGGAATATACTAGGAAACTGATTTCGCTTTGCCGGTATTCCTATGAATCGACGTGAATTCCTATACACCACTGCCCTCGGGTTGGCTGCGGCCGCCGTAGCGCCCGCGCAAGAGTATGATCGCGACAAACGTCGGCGAGTCGGTTTGATCGGTTGTGGATGGTATGGAAAATCGGATCTGTTCCGGCTGGTGCAGGTATCGCCGGTGGAGATCGTCTCTTTATGCGACGTCGATTCGCAGATGCTCTCGAACGCCGCCGACATGGCCGCCGTCCGGCAGCGTTCCAAGAAGAGGCCTCGCACCTACTCGGACTATCGAAAGATGCTTGCCGAGAAAGATCTGGACTTGGTGCTGATTGCACCGCCCGACCACTGGCATGCCCTGATCATGATTGAAGCCGCAAAGTCTGGCGTGGACATCTGGGTTCAGAAACCGATTAGCCGCGACGTTCTGGAAGGCAAGGCCATGCTGGCCGCTGCCCGCCACAACAATCGCGTTGTCCAGGTTGGTCTGCAACGCCGTAGCACGCCTCACCTGGTCGAGGCAAAAGAGCGCTTCATTGAAGAGGGTAAGCTCGGGAAGATCGCGCTTGTCGAGATTTACTGCTACTACCACATGCGCGCGACGGCAAATCCCCCTGATACCGCGCCGCCTGCGAATCTGGATTACGATGCCTGGACTGGTCCTGCTCCAATGCGGCCTTATAACAGCTTGGTTCACCCCCGCGGCTGGCGCGCGTTTATGGAGTATGGGAACGGCATTGTGGGTGACATGTGCGTCCACATGTTTGATATGACACGGTGGATGCTCGGATTGGGCTGGCCGACGAAGATTGATTCCACTGGTGGAATCTTTGTCGATAAGAAGAGCAAGGCCAACATTTCCGATACCCAGACAGCCACCTTCGATTTCCAGGATCTTCGAGTCGTGTGGCAGCACCGCAGTTGGGGCGAGGCGGCGGATCCAAAGTATCCATGGGGCGCGACATTCTACGGCGACAAAGGAACGCTAAAGGCGAGCGTGATGGGATATGACTTTATTCCCGTCGGCGGCGGACAGCCTGTTCATAAAGACGTTACCTACGAGTTGGAACAATACCCCGAGGACCAGACTGAAAAGGACCTCGAGAAACACGTCGCGCCCGCCATCCGGCATCATATGCAGAACTTTCTTGCCTCGATCGACGCGCGTAGCCATCCGGTATCCGACATCGAGCAGGGCTACATTTCCACCGCGTCGTGCATTTTGGCGAACAACTCGATGAAGCTGGGCCGAAGCCTGGCGTGGGATCCAGAGAAGCAGCTCGTGGTCGGAGATTCCGAGGCAAACGCACTGTTGCGCCGGGAATATCGAGCGCCTTACACGCATCCCGAAGCTTAGGACGGACTTGCAATCGCGGTTTCTCCGGTTGCGAAAAATTGATGCAACCGCCTGTTGGCCCGCGGTGCCCTTTTGAGCGCGAAAAGTGCCAAGCTCGTCCCCTCAAGTCTAGAAGTGAAAGCAGGAGTGACTCATCACCATGAGTCAAATACACTCACTATATGGCTAAACGGCTGCAAGTCATCCTGCAGGATCCCGAATACAGGGAAATACAGCGGGCTGCGCGATCACGGCACATGTCTTTGGCGGAGTGGGTTCGCCAAGCGTTGGAGTCCGCACGCAGGCAGGAGCCGCTGGGCAGTGCAGGCAAGAAGCTTGACTCAATTCGGATCGCGGCGCAGCACGAATATCCTGCCGGAGACGTTGCAGACATGGTTGCTGAAATCGAAGCAGGCTATGGAGCGGGCACGCGCTCGTGATTTTCGTTGACTCTCACATCCCGATGTACCTTGTCGGCGCATCTCATCCGCATAAAATCGCGGGCCAGCGAATGCTGGAAAAACTCATCAGAGATCGCGAAAGACTGACGACGGATGCGGAAGTGTTGCAGGAAATACTTCACCGCTACGTCGCGATCGATCGCCGGCATGCAATCCAACCAGCCTTCGATGCGCTGCTGGGCGTCGTCGATGAGGTTCTGGCAGTAGATAGCAAAGCAGTCGAGCGTGCAAAACAGATTGTTCTGGAGTATCGACGTCTGTCTGCTCGAGATGCGATCCATCTTTCGATCATGGAAAGGCACGGCATCGAACGAATTCTAAGCTTTGATTCAGGGTTCGACTCCTTCCCCGGTATTACACGGTTATCGTGAGCGAGTTTTGTCCGCGAAGAGAAGCAGGGGAGACGGAGTTGGCACTCAAGAAAGAGCGTTTGCGCCAATCTAGAATTGTCTAGCTTCCAGAGATCGCCCTGGGCCAACCGAGATTCGTCAAATGCGTTCGGGGGTTAGGTATGCGGTCCCCTTATCTCCGCGGACGAGATAGAAATCCCTTAAAACAGGTGACTGGTCACCTGTTTTCGGGAAGAGGACATTTGGCGAGCCATGAAGTGCTGGAAAGCCTCGTCTGGTGACGGAAGCCAACAAGGAGGATGGGATGCAAACCTACAGCCGGCGGCAACTTTTCCAGTTCGCGGCAGGGGCAGCGGCGGCTGCTGGTACCGGGCAGCTTTTCGGCAAGGCGAGGGCTGGCGCGCCGGAAGAAGCATCCAAGAAGGCCCTACGGCTGGGCCTGCTGGTCAGGGTCTCGGATGATCCGGAAAAGGTCATGGCCCAGGTTCACGGGCTAGGCTTGCCCACGGCCCACGTGATGATCTGGGACTTCTCACCTGCCATGGCTGCCCGGCTGCGAGGTGCACTCGACCGCTACGAAGTGGAGGCGACGGTTCTCTACTCGTCCGGGCCCGGAAAGGAGACGTACGACTTGGTCGATGGTCCCCCCGGCTTCGGACTGATCCCCACCCGGTATCGGCGGCAAAGAATTGATCAGCTAAAGAGAGCCTCTGACTTCGCAAAGCGCGTGGGTGTGCCGGCGGTGTTTAATCAATGGGGCTTTATTCCCGAAGTTCCGAGCGACCCGTTGTACGAACCCACGGTTGAGGCGGTGCGCGAGATTGCCGGCCACTGCAAGGGGAACGGCCAGATGTTCTTCAACGAGACCGGGCAGGAAACTCCCATCACCCTGCTCAGGACGATTCAGGACGCGGGAACGGACAACCTGGGGCTGGTTCTCGACGCGGCCAACCTGGTGCTGTACGGCAAAGGCAATCCGGTCGATGCCCTGGATGTCATCGGAAGCTATGTACGGGCCATCCACGTCAAGGGCGGCTTCTATCCCACGGACCCCAAGCATCTGGGCCGGCAGGTTCCTGCCAGCCAGAGCAGCAAGGTGGACTGGCCGCGAATCTTCCAGCGCCTGAAGGAGCTCGGTTATGAGGGCACGGCGACCATTGAGGCTGGGAACCCGGGAACCGGAGGCGACCAGGAGATTCTAGGCGATAAAGCTTATCTCGAGGGGCTGATCGCCCAGGGCTGAGCCAGGGTGTCCGGCGCCTAAGACATTGAGGGGACGGAGAATGCGGGACATCCATGATAGGCAAGCAATGCCGCAGGGGCTTTTAGCCCCTGCGGGTTTTGCTTTTCTGCTCGGTGCAGAGTTTTCCGCAGGCCCTTCAGCTCTAACGCATTTTTGCTAATACTGTGGTCCGGTGGGATCGGTTATGTGCGGCCATTCTTTGGCGGAATGGCCGCGTCGGGTTCAGTTTCCTGGTCTACACCATTAGCAAAAATGCTCTAGTTGCCGAGGTGCGTCTTTTCAAGACGCCTAGACCGAAATCAACTTGTTTTTGGTAGCGGAAACTGCGTTGAAAAGCCGTACCTCAGGGGCTAAGCCTCAATTTCCTGTACGTGGATGCTGGATAGATCCGCGTGTGCGGTTTTCTCTCAAGGAAAACCGCATGAAATGCCATGGCTCATTAGGCCTATACAGGAAATTGAGGGAAGCCGTCGTATTCGCGATCGTTTACGGCCCGGAAAAAGTCCTGCACCGAACAGGAAAGCAATACCTCAGGGGCTAAAGCCCGTCATATTCGCAATCGTTTACGGCCCGGCTAAACCCCAATTTCCTGTTCGTGGATGCTGGAAAGGTCCGCGTGTGCGGTTCTCTCGCAAGGAAAACCGCATGAAGTGCCATCGCTCATTAGGCCTATACAGGAAATTGAGGGAAGCCGTGCCCTGATACAAAGCATGAGCTTTTTCGCAGCCTGTAGACGCCGTGCCCTTATAAATTTCCGCTGCCAGTGGATCCTCATGGAGCCGTGCGGTAGAAAAAGGTGAAACCAAGCCTTGACATATTCCTATATAGGAATATTATTCTAGCCATGCCCAGAGCAGCTACCACCGCGGACGTATTCAACGCGATTGCCGAGCCCCGGCGGCGGGAGATTATCGATTTGCTGGTGAATGGGAAAGAGCATGCGGTGGGGGATTTGGTTCTTCGGCTGCGGATGGCGCAACCGGCAGTATCGAAGCATCTGGGCGTGCTTCGGAAGGTCGGAGTGGTCTCCGTGAGCAAACGCGGGCAGCATCGTTTATACCGGCTGAACGCAAAGGAGCTGAAGCCTGTGCATGATTGGGTGAAAACGTACGAGCGCTACTGGACGCATCAGCTGGGCCAGATCAAACAGCGGGCGGAGCTGAAGATGGCCAGCCAATTAGCCAAGCAACTAACGAAACGCGAGGAGGGAGAATGATGGCGGTGAGTACAGAACAGGAAATACGCACGTTCGAGATTGTGAAGGAGGAGGCGATCGCGGCTTCGATTGAGATCGTCTTTGAGACGCTCCTGGAGCAGATGGGGCCGTATAACCAGACTCCAGATGGAACGTCACTGGCGATGAAGATCGAGCCGTGGCCGGGCGGGCGGTGGTATCGGGATTTGGGAAATAACACGGGCCATTTCTGGGGACACGTTCAGGCGATCAAACCACCGACACTGCTCGAAATTTGTGGGCCGCTTTTCTTGTCGTATCCGGCCATGTCGAATGTGCAATACCGGTTGACGGAAGAGAACGGCCTCACGCGCTTGAAATTTGTTCATAGCGCGATGGGGCTGATTCCGAAAGACCTTATCGAAGGGCCCAGGAGCGCCAGCACAGGCTGGACTTATATGTTGGAAAGAATCCGCAAAGGTGCGGAGAGCAGGAAGAGCGCTACGAGAAAGTAAGAGCAAGTTGGACGTCAACGGAAAAGGAGAGAAGCGATGCAGGTAATGGATGCGGTCACTCACAAAGTGGTATCGGCACTGGAATGGACAGAAGCGCACAAGGTGTTTTTGGCCAAAGAAAAAGAGCTTACGCGGCAACGCGATGAACTCAGCCGGCAGCGCCGCGAACTGCCGTGGGTGAAGGTCGACAAGAATTACGTATTCGACGGCCCGGGCGGCGAGCAGACGTTGGCTGATCTTTTCGACGGGCGCAGCCAGTTGATCGTTTACCACTTTATGTTCGGTCCGGAATGGGCGGAAGGGTGCCCAAGTTGCTCTATGTCGGCAGAGCACATGGACGGGAGCCTGGTGCACCTGACCCAGCGCGACGTGACGCTGGTGGCGGTTTCCCGCGCGTCGCTGAGCAAGATACAAGCCTTCCAAAAGCGCATGGGTTGGAGCTTTCCGTGGGTATCGTCGCACGACACTGACTTCAACAGTGACTACCACGTCTCCTTCACCAAGGAGGAAATGGCGAATAGCAAAACTTACTACAACTTCGGCACAAGAGATTTTCCCGCCGAAGAAGCTCCCGGCCTCAGCGTTTTCTATAAGGACGGGCAAGGCGACGTCTTCCATACCTATTCCTCGTATGCGCGTGGGCCGGAATGGTTGTTGGGCGCTTACAGCTACCTGGATCTGGTGCCCAAGGGCCGGGACGAAGGCAGTTTCCCGTTCCCGATGGCGTGGGTTCGCCACCATGACCGGTACGAAAGCCGCCCCAAGACTGCGGCTTCTTCGTGCTGCTCCGCGGAGAGCCATTCGTGAGCGCCCCTCGGTGCTGCGTTGTTCCTTCGGGCGGTATCGAGCATAAGAACGCCGGAGTGCGGATCGCCGAGGGTGATCCGCATCCCCGGTCGTTCACCCGCCGATCTCTCGACCTGACCGCGAAAGTGATTCCAGTTGCCGTTCTGGCAGTATTGCCGAAGTGCCCGGCATGCCTGGCCGCATACGTGGCGCTGGGGACTGGAATTGGGCTTTCGCTGACCGCCGCAACTTACATACGGTTGTCTCTGGTTGTCCTGTGTGCGGCGTCCCTGGCATATTTCGCGGTCAAGGCCGTGCGCCCAAGAATCTGGCAGGATGCGGATCCTCCGATAGCGGGACGCGGGACTCTGTGGCTTCAGTTCTGACTGCCCCGCCTGGCAATTCGGATCATCGCCGCGACGCTGCGCTCGACATCGTCATCCGTGGTGGCCCAGCTGGACACGCTGATGCGCATTGCCGCATGCCCGTGCCACTGCGTTCCTCCGCACCAGCAGGTCCCATCACTTTGCACCCCCGCGATGACTCGCCGAGTTTCCTCATCGCTGCCGAACGAGACCAGAACCTGGTTCAAGACCACGTCGTTCAGGATGGTGAAGCCGGCCGCGCGGAGACGATCCGCGAACAGCTTCGCCTGTTGACAGTTTCGCTCGATCAGTTCGGCCAGCCCGCTGCGTCCTAGGGAGCGCATCGCCGCCCACAGTTCAACCCCGCGCGCCCGGCGCGATGCTTCGGGGGCGAAATGCCAGGGCTCGCGCCCGGCGCCTGGTGTCAGATATGCCGCGCTCATCGCCATGGCGGCTTGGAGATATTCCGGTCTGCGCACGATCGCAACCGCGGAGTCGTAGGGCACATTCAACCACTTATGGCAATCGATCGCCCAGGAATCGGCAGCGCCGGCGCCCGCCAGCAAAGATGCATAACGCGGGGAGACAGCAGCCCAGTACCCGAAGGCGCCATCCACGTGCACCCAGGAGCCTGCCTCTTGCGCACGAGCGCAGATTTCTCCGGCAGGATCAAAGGCGCCCGTATTCACGTTGCCCGCCTGAACACAGATGAGTGTGCGGCCATCGAGCGCAGGCAGCGCCTCTGGCCTCATCCGTCCCTGGGCATCGGCAGGAACCCGCGTCACTCGCGAACGCCCCAGCCCGAGCATGGATAGCGCCTTCAGCAGCGATACGTGCACTTCCTCTCCCACCACCACGTGGATAGGCGGCGCCCCAAATAGTCCGTCCTCCTCGACATTCCATCCAGCACGCTGCAACAGTGCGGTCCGGGCTGCAGCCAAGGCGGTAAAGTTGGCCATCGTTGTGCCGGTGACAAATCCGGCCCCCGATCCCGGCGGCAGACCCAGCAAGTCCGACCATCCACCCGAGGACGATCTCTTCCAACTTCGCTGCTACGGGAGACATGATCTGCATCGCTGCATTCTGGTCCCACGCACCCGCCAGCCAGTTGGCCGCCAGCGCCGCGGGCAGCGAACCACCGATCACGAATCCGAAATAACGTCCTGCTGCGGTTGCCACGGTTGCGGGCGAGCCGAAGTTATCCAGCAATGGATAAGACCTCCGAGGGATCGGATGGCAACTCGGGTAGAGGCCCGGCCAGCGCCTCCAATCGCGCCACGTCGGCAGGCAACGGCGCGACCCGCCTTTCGGCAATCCCTTCGAGGTATTGCGCCGCACGTTCCGCGGTTTCTACCAGCAAAGTTTTCATGGATGGCACTTGGTAGCCTGATGCGCGCGACTGTTTCACTGTTTCACCTTTAGCGCGCCCGGCGCTTCTCCCGGCAACCACAGCGGGTTGCCGGCCGGTATATGCTCTACCTTCATCGTGGGAAAGAGCAAGCGCAAATCTTCCGCGCACTTTTCCATGCCAGGCTCCTCGGACACTTCGTGTCCCAGCAGGATGAGCGCCTTGTGCCGCCCTTGCGCGCTCGCGTCACGCACATACTCCACCGTCTCCCACTCCGATGCTTCGCCGGCGATGAGCAGCTCCACCGGTTCGGATCGCAACGCCGTCACCTGTTTCTCCAGTCCCGCAGCGCCCGGGACAAGGGCCACGTGCGTAATCACGAGGTTTGGATCTCCCTCCACGCGCAGGGTATTCGCCTTCAGCTTGGCCTGTATTTGCTTCGCCAGGGCCGCGAGGCTCATCGGCGGAATGGTCGCGTGGAATGGATCATTCGGCGTGGTATAGCTTTGCCAGCCCAGCGCTTCGATTAAACCCTGTGCGATGTGATCAGGCGCCGTTCCATGGATCTCATCATGCAGTCGAAAGACCACCATGTGGTGTTGCTCGATGAATGCCAACTTCTCCTGGTAAACAGGATCGCTCGAAAAAAACGTAGTGTTGTCGCGATGATTGTAGAAAGTTGGTTCATGCGTGATAACCAGGTTCAATCCACGCCGGTTCGCTTCTCGCAAAACTTCCATCGTGTCCAGGAACGTGGTAGCGATTCCGGTCACAGGAGTGGCGGGATCTCCGGCCTTCACGGTGTCCACCGTGTCGGCAACCGGAGCAGGATACCGCTGCTGGATACGATGAATCACGTCGTTAGCTGTGGATGTCTGGGCCACTCCGCAGATAGGGAGCACCGTGGCACAAAGAAAGATCATCACCAAGCGCATCTATGAATGATGCACGCAACTGCCATCGGCGCACAAATCAATGGTGGGAGCCCCCGCATTCATGCGGGGGCTCGGCTTTCAAGCAGAACGGTTCGCGCCAATTTCCTCCGGCATTAGCCGTGGGGCTCAGTTGGAACCGCGGCTAAAGCCCCTGAGGGATTGCTTTTCTGCTCGTTGCGGAGTTTCCGCGGCCTCTTCAGTTTTTAGCCGCCGAGGTACGTCTTTTCAAGACGCCTAGACCGAAATCAACCTGTTTTTGGTAGCAGAAACTGTCGTTGAAAAGCCGTACCTCAGCGGCTAAAGCCGTCATCAGGTGCGCGTTTACGGCCCGACTAAAGTCGTGCCCTGATACAAAGCATGAGTTTTACCGCAGCCTGTGAACCCGTACCCTTCATAGAGAGTTTCCGCAGCCGTTTGAACCGTACCCTTCGTACGGCTTCTTTCAGCAGTTCTCACGCAGACTCTAAAGCCGATCGATTGAAGTGCGACTCTTTCCACGACGCTGATGCGTCGCTCCCCCTGCTCAAGCCCGGGGGCTCCCACCGGGCACTTTCATCCGCCTTGAGGATTAGGGCAACAGACCAAAGACGGCAACACTGGTTTGCGTGCCCACGTACACCTTGCCATTGGCGATCGTGGGCGTAACGAACTTGTTGTCGGAAAAATTATCACGGCCGTTGGGCGCTTGATTGCTGTCATAGAGCTCAGTGGGTATGTTGTTGGGGTCGTAGGCGTGCAAGACTCCTGCGCCATTCTGGTTTTCGATGGCCCACACAATGCCGTTCTGTGATCCATTGGAGCTTACGCTCGGAGTCGCGCCAGGATAGGCGAAGGTGTTCGCAGACTCGGCCGCCGGAGTTGTAGCCAGCAACGCATTGGTGATGGGAAACGCCTTGAGGTGATCGCCCACGCCCGCGTAATAGACGGTGTTATTGAAGAGGGTAGCCATCGACCAGGCACCTCCACTCAGGGCATCCGGAATCTCCTGATAGATTGCATTGTTGCTGCTGGCATTAAATTTGCCCATGTTGTCGCGATTGACCACATAGATATTTGTGTCTTTGCCGGCGCCCACGGCGAGGTGGCGCACGACCCCCTTAGCATCCGTTTGATCGGGGAGCAGCATCGCGCCGCCGGAGCCCAGATCCTGATCTGCATCGCTCTCCGATTGCAGGTTGTAGGCAGCGAAATAGTCCGCGGCTGCAAGCGCGTTTCCGGTGGTCGATACTTTCATGAAGGAGTTGCCAAAGTCTCCGCTGGTAGGAAAGCCGTTGGTGTTCAGCGTCGAGTCGAAGGTTCCGTTTGCGTCCAGGAAAAAGATATTTCCTTGCGTATCCCCAGCCAGACCCGCGCCGCTCATCCACACCGCGCCCTCACCATCGCCATAGTGCGGAGTGGAAGGGCCGTTCGGGGTCAGGTTCAACACGCTGGTTTGCTTTAGCGTGGTTTCACTGTAAGCCATGAGCCAGCCGGTGTAAGGATCATCGTCGCAGTGCGAGGTCCATGCCAGATAGAGCTGGCTGTTCATCAAGAGCAACCCGACCCGCTCCGCGTATTGGCCGGGATCGAAGACCTGCGCTCCACTCGTGGAACCATACCCGGTTCCTGGGAAGCTGGCCTGAATTTCCGACGGGCTGCCCGTGAGCTCCGCGCCGGTGGTGAGATCTAACGCGTGCAGCCGCTGGTGGTAATTACTGCTCGCGTCCTTCGACATGGCCACGAAAAACACTGCCCCGTTCGGGCCATTGGCCCGGTCGATCACCGGGGTGTCGGTGATGCCAATCTGCGGCGAAATTTGGCCGCAGCCATGGTTGTCACTGGTGGTCTCGTTCGCGCCCAGAGCCGTGACTTTCCACAGCTGCGTACCCGCGTCGGCGTCGAAGGCATAGGCGCTTGCATTTTCAGTAACTACGATGAGCACATTATGGGTCTGCCCGGCGATCGAAAGACCACTTACGTACAACGGCTGCGCGTCTACCTTGCCGTCTACCGCCAGCTCACGAAGCTTGCCAAAGGTGTTGGAGTTGACGTTTTGCGGGGTGAGCGTGGTCTCCGAGGCATTCCATCCGTCGCGCGCATTGTCATTGTGATAGGTGGTTACATTCACACCGGAGGAAGCAGCCAACGTGAGCGCCAGGGTGGCGGTGTGGCTGAGCGCACCCGAGGTGCCGGTAAAGACGACGCTGGCACTCCCCGGCTGGGCGCTGTTACCCGCCGTGAGCGTGACGCTTTGCGGCGTGCCCGGGGTGAGAGAAAGCGTGGCGGGGTTGGCTGTCACGCCGGCGGGTAATCCGCTGAGCGCAATGCTGGCGGTCCCGGTGAACCCGTTAAGCGCAGTCGCCGTGAGCTGTACCGGTTGCCCAGCCCCGCCTGCGGTCAGGCTAAGGGCCGCGGGCGTCACGGCAAGCGAAAAGTCTGGTTGAGGGGGTGCTGTCGCTGTCGCAGTCACAGTGATGGCCACTGAAGCGGTGTGCGTGAGGCTGCCCGACGTGCCTGTCAACGTGGCCGTCGATGATCCGGCCGCCGTTCCTTCAGGGGCAGTCAGAGTAAGCGTGGCGGCGGTCCCCGGAGTCAGGGTGATGGGCGAAGGCTGAGCCGTGACCCCGGCAGGTAAACCGGCTATGGTTACTGGAACATTGGCAGAAAACCCATTCTGCGCGGTCGCCAGCAGAGAGACGGTTGCCGGCGTGCCATTGGCGGTCAAGTTCACTGTTGCCGGCGTGGCGCTGAGCGAGAAGTTGGGTGTGGTCGTCGCCGTGGCCGCCTGAACCGTAAGCGAGGCCTGGGTAGTCGCTGACTGCCCACTCACCGTGGCAGTAAAGGTGACGGTCGCGGTGGTGACGGGCGCCGACGAGGCGGCCACAAACGTTAGTGGCAGCGCTGCTCCAGGAGTAGCCGACAATGTCGACGGTGAGACTGTGACCCCGGTGGGAAGGCCAGTGACCGAAATAGTCGCCGCACCGGCCCCTGCCGGTGCGGCCAATAGCAGGGAAGCCGGTTGTCCGGCTGTGCCCGCCGTCAAACTGATGGCCGAAGGTGTGAGTGTAAGCGAGGCCTGAGATCCGTTATTGCTGCCGTTGCTATCGCAGGAGGTAAGACCGCCGGCGAGCAGGCTGCAGGCAAAGAGCGAAAGAATGCCCCTGGAGATTAGGTTGGGGCGATGCTTAGACAGGGGCATGGTGGCTCCGGGGGGTATGGGTGGTCTGCCGGGCAGGCCGCCCGTAAAGCTGGTCTTGTTCACCGGGAAGCCCATCACAAGCCCCTCCAAATTAGTGTGAACGTTCTTACCATCCCGCCGAAAGTGTTACGCCACAATCACACTTTAGGCACAGGGTTGTTGCAGGAAGAAGCACCATGCCTGACGCACCGCGCCAGTTTACGGGTTGGATGCTCGATACCACGGAAGCGGAAACAGTGTTCCTTTACAGCAATCCCGTGTCGGATCTGAGGAATAACTTAGTGGTAAGTATGTTGATGTTGCGGCAAACATAAGGAAAAGTTCTTGACACCGTAAAACTGTTCTGTTATTGCTCAGGGGCCAGTATGTCAGTTTTGGTTTTGTTAACGTGCCGCGCTTCACGTCATGCAGAGTGTCGAATCCGCGGTTAGTGGAAAATGTGCGGCCTGCCTTCGTGGGTGCTCACAGGCGCTCTTATAGTCCTTCACAACTTGGCAATGATTCCTTGTGCGCTGAGGATTCGCCCACTGTGATGCCAGAGTGCATCTCGCCGCGATTGAGCAGTACTCTTGTTTCGTTAAGAGATACATGTCCGCCGTCTGGTGAAGCCTTGTGCGCTGTTCTTTCGGAGCAAGTTCTTTCGCCTATTTGGTTTTGGAGCCAGTCATGAAAGTGCTCACCTTCCTTCCCCGGTTTGATCTTCAAAGACGCGTCGCCAAGGCGCTCTGCTCTGCGCAGTTTGTGATGGAGACGGCAGCCTCGGCGAAGGAGTGCCTACAGTTCGCGCAATTCGCCCAGTTCGAGGGTGTTTTGGTCGATTCCGATTCTCTTATCTTTGCCGATGCTCTGGCCATGGTAAGGCTGCTGCGCCAGGAAAACTGCGACGCATCGCTCTTTGTTTTTGCCCGCTACCTGGATCTGGAGCAGCGTTTGTCTCTGTTCGAAGCCGGGATCGATGACTGCGTGCGTGAGCCGTTTTACGCTTCGGAACTGGCCGTGCGCCTGGGGCTTTCGATACGGCTGCGTCAGGCAGCTTCCGACACTGTGGCCTTCAATGCTGCGAGCATGCTGCGCTCTGGCGATCTGGAACTGGACCTGGTGCGGCGAACGGCCGCGCGGCTGGGCCAGGCCATCGATCTGCGGCCAAAGGAATTTCTTTTGCTTGAATACCTGGTACGGAACGTAAACCGTCCCGTGACCCGCACCATGATCCTTGAGCATGTCTGGAACTCCTCGTTCGAGGGTTTGACCAACGTAGTCGACGTGTACATCAGCGCTCTGCGCAGCAAGGTAGATCGGGGCTTTCCGCAAAAGTTGATTCAGACCAATCGCGGCATCGGCTATACCTTTACCTGCGTGAACGCCCCCATCCCGTCGGCAACCAGCCATTGCGGGAGAGAGGATAGAAGTGCAGCTGCTTTCTAAGCTGTAGCATAAAGACGCCGTTAGCCAAGACCCGTGCACGTCGTCTCCGCGAAATGAATTGCAAGAAAGGTCCGTTCCATGGCAGGAATTGGTTTAAGGCTTCGTACAATTCGAAGGCAGTGGCAACTCTCTTTGCGCGAGGTGGAAGAGCGAAGTCTCCGCTTTGCCCAGCAGCAGGGCAACCAGTCCTACCAGGTCTCTGCCAGTTGGCTGGACCGCCTGGAGCGGGAGGAACACGAACTTACCGTCAACAAGCTCATTGTTCTCGCCGATATCTACAATCTCCCCACCGAGCAACTGTTACGCTCCATTTATCCGGGAGATGCCCAACCCACGTCCTTGCGGCAGCTTTCCAGTCCGAATGCGACCATGCTTTTGACGGAAGGGCCGCTGGAGGAGCAGGCAAAGTATTTGCTTCCCGACGCGCTCGGTCTCGATCAGCCACCGGATGAGACTACGCTGCTCGCGGCAGAGAATGGCTCGTCGCTGGCGCCCTATAGGCGAGGCATCATCGGGAAGCGCGACCGCACCCTGGATCCTATGATTCCCGCCGGCTCGATTGTTCAGATTGACACGCAGAAGCGGGCCATCTCTTCGCGCAGAGACTGGACCCATGAGTTTCAGCGGCCCATTTTTTTCTTAACCACCCGGGACGCTTACGTCTGCGGCTGGTGCGAACTGGACAGGGATTCCGATTGGTTGACGCTCATACCCCACCCTCTGTCACGCGCTTCCAGCCGGCGATGGAGATACCGAAAAGAAATAGAAACGATAGGCCGCGTCACCTTTGTGGCCATTCGATTGACCCCGTGAGTCTGCTTTGATCAACACTTGCTGATTCCAGCTTAACGAGAAGACGTTTAGAGCGCCTCTTGTAACTTTGCCAGCATGGAGAAGTTCACCGCCTGGTAGAGGTCAAGGAGACGGCGGGTCATGAGGTAGTAAGTAACCACCGCACGTTGGGCATAGAACGGAAAGGAGATTTGCAAGTTCCCGGTCTGGGCTGCTCCCTTCAGCCGAGCTACATGCCATCTCAACTCCCGGGCATCGAGGCGTAGCCGCTCTGCAATCACCAGCGCCTCCGGATACCACTTCTGGAGGTAGAAAGCCAGATCGATCAGTACTTCACTATTCTTCTCCAGCGCCTCAAGCCCCTTGAGTCCACCAATCAACCTCCAGAGTTGGGCCGGCTCAAGATTCGCAGCATCAGGGCCTTCCCGGGGCTCGCCAGATTCGTCCACCAGGTCGAGGGCAACCTGGGCGATGGTATTGCGGTCGATCCAGGTGAGCTGTTTAACCAGGCCTTCCCAGCCCACCTGGGGCGATTGGCGGCCTCGGGAGTAGTAATATCCCGCAATCGAGAGGAGAGCACCAAGAAAAATCCCGATCGCAGATAGGAAGTACAGATTATGCGCTGTCACAATTTTTTCCGTGATCGCAAGCCTTGAAGATCGTATTCCACCAGTCTTTGTAAAGTAAACAGTCTTTCTCGCATTTCCTCTGTCATTTCGCGAGACGGCTGTTCCTTACGCCATAGCATGACGGCCCAGTAGGCAACACAGGTCAGGTATGCAGCGATACGAATACGCGACAGGAAAATAAAAGTCCGTACCTCTCCACCGACGCCGAAGTAACTATGCCCGGTCTCGATCAACATACTAACCAGGGAATAGGCGCCGAGTCCCTGGGCTATCTTGGCCACGTGGGTTCTCCAGGGAAGCCGCGCACTTATGGAAAGAGCCATCATGAGAACGAAAAGTTCACTCATCAATGCGGCTGCAAACAGGTTGCCTTTAGTCACAAACGACTGCATCCACCTTCGCGCCGGCGGGCTTGCCAGCCAGCTCAGTCCCAAAGCTACGATTACGCTCAGGCCAACCATCCAGATGAAACTGCCCCGCACGTCGCGCGCCCACACCCCGACGGGCCGGAAAACGCGACTGGCAATCTCGTAGACGATGCCAAGCTGCAAGATCGTGTCGAGTATGGCGAGCGACCAATAGGTATTAAAGTAGCCTGCTTTTTCGTAGTTCAGGACGAAATACAGAACAATGGTTCTGATAACGCTCAGCATGGCAAGCGCCGTAAAGAACGGGAAACCCTTAGCCAGGCGTCGATACCAAAGGACGAAAAGCAACCCGAGATTTTCTAAGAGTCCGACCGCCCAGAAGAAGAAATCTAGCCCCGTCAGATGCATGGTCTGGAGTTCCTTTCAAGGCGGTCATAGAGCGCTGCTTGAGGGTATTCTACGCCAGGCCCAGGTAAACGAGAATCACGTGGACGACTCCTTGCGGCTCCGGATCTGCGCCGGTTTGTGCGAGAGCGGCTGGGGTAACTATCGCCAGGAGTGCTGCGCCGATGGTGAGTTTGCAGGCCAGGTGCTTGAACATGGTGTGTCTCCTCGATGAGCGCAAATATGCGCTGCACGGAGACTACGGAATCAACGCAAATAATCCGAGATATTGGCATCTGCTGTTGTGTATCCGGAACATAGTGTGGCGTCCCATAAGAGGAAACTCCCCGTCGTATGTCCAGCGATAAGTGGCAGTGATATGAGTAACTCTCCGCGTGCCAACTAAGATTACTGTTTCCGATGCGCAACAGTGGTGGATGTCCGCTCGCTCTTCCGCGGGCTGGTTGGTTTATTGATTTCGTGGGGGCATAACTCCTGGCCATCGCAGAGTGGTCGATATTCGGGTGGCCCTCGCCTTCAAGAACTGATTCGATGTCGCAACAGAATTCTGCGCGCGTCTTCACCCCAACATTTGTCTGCCGTCAAGCTGTCTTTCTTTTAGTGATAGATACTAAGCAGTTACCAAATAACTGAGACACAGTTATTGACAGAATCGAGGTTGTTCTGATATTGCTCAGTGGCTATGTAGTGCTTTACTTCCTGTCTTGTGTCTGTGTGTCTCAGCAGGCTGAGTATCGGATAACGGCGGTTGAGTGAAGGTGTGCGGCCTGCATTCGTAACCGCTGGGCGCTCTTATTTCCTCGGCAAATCCCTGCGAATCGCTCGCATGGCGCTTAGGACTCACCTTGCCGTTCAAGAATGCTTTTGTGTTGCTTCTCCCGGGCCCGTTCAATCGCCTAATCAGTCTTGGAGCTACTCATGAAAGTGCTCACTTTCCTTCCCCGATGTGATCTTCAAAGACGCGTTGAAAAGGGGCTCAGTTCGGCGCAGTTTGTCGTGGAGACGGTCGTCTCCGCCAAGGAGTGCCTGGAGTTTGCCCAGTTCGCGCAATACCAAGCTGTTTTGGTCGATTCCGATTCTCTTATCTTTGCCGATGTCCTGGCCTTGATAAGGCTGCTGCGCCAGGAAAATTCCGATGCATCGCTCTTCGTTTTTGCCCGGTACCTGGATCTGGAGCAACGCTTGCTACTGTTCGAAGCCGGAGTAGATGACTGTGTGCGTGAGCCATTTTTCGCCTCGGAGTTGGCCGTGCGTTTGGGCCTTTCGATACGGCTGCGTCAGGCGGCTTCCGATGTGGTGGCAGCGAATGCGGTGAATGTGTTGCGCTCTGGTGATCTGGAACTGGATCTGGTGCGGCGAACGGCCGCGCGGCTGGGCAAGGCTATCGATCTGCGGCCAAAGGAGTTTCTGTTGCTCGAATACCTGGTACGGAACGTAAACCGTCCCGTGACCCGCACCATGATCCTTGAGCATGTGTGGAACTCCTCGTTCGAAGGTTTGACCAACGTAGTCGATGTGTACATCAGCGCCCTGCGCAGCAAGGTAGATCGTGACTTTCCTCAGAAGTTGATTCAGACTAATCGCGGCATAGGCTATACCCTTATCTGCACGACGTCTGTCCCTGAGCACCAAATAGCCGCACAGGCTTACCATGCCAACGGATTTCCTGTCGCGTCTGTTGGAACCGACGCAATGGACAAGCGGCGAGTTTCGAAAGGGCGGGGTTTCACTCACGCCGAGAGACTGGGGCAAGGTGAAACGGCTTTAGCCGTTTTACGGAAACGGTCTGCTGAGCACGCTGCTACGTCAACTAAGGGGCAGCAAGCCAGCTCGGCCGGCCTGACTTTTGACACATCTCGATGAATCATTTTTAATCTCTCTCCCATAAACCCTTCAGCTTCCGTTATTACAGTCTCTGGATACTGGGATCTCCAGACAGAGACACGGAGGCGCAGATGGCATCAGTAACTGTAGGTGCGGCAGAGTCCACCCTTCCGTTGTATCGTCTGCCCAATATTCCCTGTAACCCCTGGTTGTGTTCGCTGGTGGTTCTTGCGTGCGACGCGATTGCCCTTACGTTTACCGCGAGCCTGGCGCTCTTGGGTAATCGTGCCAGCGGCGGAGGCCTCGACCTCCATCGCTATTTCGCTCTCTGGCCGGTTCTGGGAGTGTTCTACGCTATCTTTGCCGCGTCAAGCCTCTACCCGGGCATCATTCATAACGCGGTCACGGAACTACGCCGCCTTGGCCTTGGACTAACCATTAGTTTTCTGGTGATGGGAGGCCTGATCCTGGTTACCCGGAGTGCCGATGACTACCCCCGACGTGTTCTTTTTTTGTGGTGGTTGATGGCCATGATTGTCACGCCACTGCTGCGATCCGTGGTGCGGGAGTTAGCTTGCCATAAGTCCTGGTGGGGAATCCCGATCGCTGTGTTTTACACCGGCGTTGAATCGGCTGACATCATTCGCGAACTGGAAAGGCATCCCGAGATCGGGCTGAAGCCGGTGGTCATTCTTTCCTCCCCTCAAGCCGTCCGGCCCCGGCATGCACTGCCGGTGATCGACATGCGATTTGCTGCGGAGGTCAGGGCCTGCGGAGTGGACCGCGCGCTGATAGCCTTACCCGACGCGGGTTGGGGAAAGTTGCTGCAGGATCTGGAGGTCTTTGAGAGCCTCTTCCCGCGTTTGCTGATTATGCATAGTTCGCCGGCTCTTTACAGCTTGAGCGTCGATGCCCGGCAGATTGGTGGCTCCCTGGCGGTTGAAGTGAGAAGAGATCTGCTTCTACCTCTTCCCCGGTTTGCCAAGCGGCTCATGGACCTGTTGATCGTTTGCCTGGTCCTGCCGTCGGCGGGGATCATCATTTCTCTGCTGGGCATCCTGGTAAGGCTTGAATCGCCCGGACCCATCTTTTATGGTCATCGTCGCATTGGCCGCGATCACTCTTCATTTCTTGCCTGGAAGCTGCGGACCATGCAGGTCAACGGAGACGAGCTGCTGCAGAAGGCCTTGGCTGAGGACGGAGCGCTGCGCGAAGAATGGCAGCGCGACCGCAAGCTGCGGCGTGACCCGCGCATCACCCGTGTGGGCAGATTTCTCAGGAAGACGAGTCTCGACGAACTACCCCAGCTGTGGAACGTCTTGCGAGGAGAGATGAGCCTGGTTGGCCCCCGGCCGATCGTGGAAGAGGAAGTGGCCTCCTACGGCCAGAACTTTTCGCTGTATTGCAGAGTCACGCCGGGGCTGACCGGTCTGTGGCAAGTTTCCGGCCGGAACACCGTAAGCTCACGCGATCGGGTGCGCCTGGATAGCTATTACGTTCGCAATTGGTCTCCGTGGCTCGATCTTCATATCCTCGCGCGCACCGCGAAGGTTGTCTTAACCGGCCAGGGCGCTTACTGACCCACCTCAACCAATGGAGGCAAAAGTGTAATGACGAAGAGAGCAAAAGATCAACGGGTCCTGGTCACCGGCGCGGCCGGTTTCATTGGCGCCCATCTCGTCCACCGGCTTCTGGCGGATGGGTTTGAAGTGGTTGGGGTAGACAACCTAAACAACTACTATGACCCGCGACTTAAGGATGCGCGGCTTAGAAAACTTTGCATAGGGCCACGATTCTGGTTCATCCCGCTCGACCTCGCAGATGGAGAGGGTGTGGGAAGTCTCTTTGGCAAAGACGAGTTCGAGGCCGTGGTTCATCTGGCTGCGCAAGCGGGGGTGCGGCGCTCGATTACCAATCCCGACGAGTATGTTGCCAGCAATCTGGTTGGATTTGTGAATGTACTCGAGGGCGTGCGGGCCTGCGCGTGCCATCATTTCGTTTTTGCTTCTTCCAGCTCAGTCTATGGGTCGCACAACAAGATTCCTTTTGCTGAAGGCGACCCTACGGATTATCCGGTCAGCCTCTACGCGGCGACGAAGAAGAGCAACGAGGTTCTGGCCCACGCGTACAGCCATCTGTTCCACATCCCGACGACGGGACTGCGATTTTTCACCGTCTACGGTCCCTGGGGCCGGCCGGATATGGCGATCTTCAAATTCGTTGATGCGGTCATGGCGGGCCGCGCCATTGAGCTTTATAACTTCGGGCGCATGCAGCGCGATTTCACCTTCGTTGACGATGTTGTGGAGGGGATTGTTCGCCTTTTGCCGCTGCCGCCGGAATGCGGCAAGCCTGGGGGGACAAGTGCACTAGCGCCCATGCGCCTCTGCAACATCGGAAACCAACAGCCCGTCCAGTTACTCCACTTGATTCGAACCATTGAGCGATGCCTAGGTCGATCCGCCGACATTCGCCTGATGCCCATGCAGCCGGGGGACGTCTACGAAACGCAAGCTCGCGTAGATAGGCTCACAGAAGTCACAGGATATTGCCCACGCTTCTCGATCGAGGAAGGCATACAAAGGTTCGTGGATTGGTACCTCGGCGAGTATCTTCCGATGGGCCTGGTAGACACGCCCATCCATCATCTCTCCCTGGCGATGCAGAACGACTGCCAGGACGTTGTCTCGACTGCCCGGGAGGGATAGGTTTATTTGGCCTCGATACGCTCCCCCGGATTTCCTGTGGAGCTTGTTGGCGTTGGCGAATCTCATGCGGCTTTCCTTACTGAAAACCGCACACGCGGTCATGGATGGAACCGCGAACAGGAAATCCGGGTCCCCCGGATTTCCTGTGGAGCTTGTTGGCGTTGGCGAATCTCATGCGGCTTTCCTTACTGAAAACCGCACACGCGGTCATGGATGGAACCGCGAACAGGAAATCCGGGTCCCCCGGATTTCCTGTGGAGCTTGTTAGCGTTGGCGAACCTCATGCGGCTTTCCTTACTGAAAGCCGCACACGCAGTCTTGGATGGAGTCGCGTACAGGAAATCCGGGTCCCCCGGATTTCCTGTGGAGCTTGTTAGCGTTGGCGAACCTCATGCGGCTTTCCTTACTGAAAGCCGCACACGCAGTCTTGGATGGAGTCGCGTACAGGAAATCCGGGTCGGGAAGAGATGGCCGTTTTACTTGTCTTTCCATATCCGAGTGGGTGTCGTATCCGCCTAGCACCGGCGGTTGCCTGATCGGTGCAGAAGGGTTGTTGCATTCATGGATCCAATCATCCTATATGTGCTTATCAGTCTTGGGTTCGTCCTTCTGCTCTTGCAATGGATGAAGCTCGCCGAGTTGAGCCGCAAGAGCACGGATCTTCGCCCCATCCTGGATACGCTGCATATTTTACAAGGCGACCGTGGACAGATCGAGAGAGGGATGCGCGATGAGAACTCGCGCAATCGCCAGGAGCAAGCCGTCGAGTCGCAGGCATTGCGCTCGGAGGTTGTCGCCACTCTCCTTGCCGTTGGCGACTCGGTTGCTGCCAAGGTTGGTGGGGTTAGCCAAGCAAACGACCTAAGGGCCGAGCAGCTTCGCTTTGCTTTGGAACAACGCATGGATTCGTTTGCTTCGGAATTAGCGCGCAAGACCGACGGCCTGACGCAATCCCTGAGTGCTTCATCGGCGTTACTGCGGGACGAGGTATCGGCGAAACTGAGCGACTTTAAGAGTTCGCTCGAAGTCACGGTGAGAGAGGCGCACCAGCTTCAGTGGGCACAAATGGAGAGTGTTTCCGGAGCCATTCGGACCCTGCAGTCCAGTCTGGAACAGAGACAGATCCAGCAACAGGCTGCGATCGACGCGAAGCTCGCGAACCTCGGCCAGTCTGTCTTATCGACCCTAACCGGAATCTCTCAGCTGCAGAAGGCTGAGATGCAGGATTTAAAGGCGACGGTGGAATCCCGGCTCTCGACCATTCAATTCGAAAATGAGAAGAAGCTGGATCAGATGCGGCAGACGGTGGACGAGAAGCTGCAGGGCACCCTGGAAGCCAGACTAGGAGAGTCCTTCAGGCAGGTCAGCGAGCGCCTGGAGCAGGTTTATTCGGGCCTCGGCGAGATGAAAACGCTGGCTAGCGGAGTAGGCGATTTGAAGCGCGTTCTGACCAATGTCAAGACCCGTGGAACATGGGGAGAGGTACAGTTGGGTGCGATCATCGAACAACTTCTTGCGCCCGAGCAGTTTGCCAGGAATGTGGCCACTTCGGGCAGCGGCGAGCGTGTTGAGTACGCCGTCAAGTTACCCGGCCGCGACAGTAGCGGCGAGCCAGTCTGGCTTCCCATCGACGCCACCTTCCCCATGGAGGATTACTTGCATTTGATGGAAGCATCTGAGAGGGGGGACGGGGAAGCATCGGAGAAAGCCTCGCGCCAACTGGAGATGACCTTAAGGTTATGCGCAAAGAATCTTAGCGAGAGGTACCTTGCACCACCCTTTACGACAGATTTCGGCATTCTGTTTCTCTCCACCGAAGGGCTTTATGCGGAGGCGATGCGGCGGCCTAGCTTCGCCGACGCGATCCAGCGAGATTATAGGGTTGTGTTGTCGGGACCGAGCACACTCGCGGCGCTGTTGAACGCCTTGCAGATGGGCTTTCGGACGCTGGCGATACAAAAGAGATCGAGCGAGGTGTGGGAAACGTTAGGGTCGGTAAAGACTGAATTCAGCAAGTATGCCCAAGTCTTAGTGATCGTCAAGAAGAAGCTAAGTCAGGCACAAGATTCGATCGACAAGGCGGAAACCCGCACCAGGGCCATCCAGCATACGCTGCGGGATGTGGCGGTAGCTGATGCACTGGAATTGCCTGATGATACTGAGACCGAGGACGGAGAAGCGGACAGGATACCGATTCTAGCCAGCGCGATGCAGGAAGAATAGAGGAATTGGGCTGGAAGGCCCTCATAGCTGTGGGTTTTATACGGCACGGCCAAAACCGTGTCCTTCGTAGAGTGGGGAACGATGGGGGACAGCGTGAACTGCAAGATTTTTCTCCAACTCAGAATTGGCAAGAAATGGGCCTTCTCTTCAACGGTCCAGTCGGATAATGTTTTTAGCACGGAGCTATGGCAGAATCATTGGACCAACGCTCGATGGCCGCTCCTCGGCTGTGCATCGTAGGCACAGGCGGCTCCTCAGAACGAATGCCCCGCGTCGGAGCCTACTTGTTCCTGTTCTTTTGGGGATTAGCTACAGCTTCGTAAGCTGCCTGAAGTTCAGCGAATACGGACCGCCGAGGTGCGGGTGCTCCGAGATGGATGCTTCTGAGCTCGATCATGAAGGCCTTCCACACTCGTTCGCCACCCTGTTCAAGAAGCTGTGCTCGAATCGATAGTTCCCTGGAGGGCCGAGTGTGCCGCCGCCCCCAAGCACCCATATGAGCCAGCAACGGGACGAGCTGTATGGATGCTTCGGTAAGGCTGTAAATTGCCTTCTGTTTGTGAGTTGGGTCGCCGGTTCGCGACAGCAGGCCGGCATCAACAAGGCGGGCGAGCCTGCTTGCCAAAATGTTCGATGCGATGCCCTCCTCAGAGAGCCTGACAAGATCTCCAAAGTGGCGGCGATTCCCAAACATTACATCCCGGATGACGATCAGACTCCAGCGGTCTCCGAGCATCTCGAGTGTCAGATTGATCGGGCAGCCGGAGCGACGCTCAGTTTTCACTCTGTTATACCGACCCCAGTGTACTGCATGCGTATTACGATGAGGCCTATCACGATGACACCACTTGCACTATGCAAGTTGACGATAATCGGGATCTTGAGGGCAGCAATGAGCAGAGTGCCCTGGACGAAGACGTCGGAATGCAATACCACTTGCGTTTGGCAACAACGTCGTGTATTTTTGACACCACTTGCATACTACAAGTGGTAAAAGCTGACAATCAGACAAACTGTGGGGCTGTTATTGCACAACGCACTACTCGACCGGGTATAGTTTCCCGCATGAATGTATATGCAAAAAGGCGTGGTTCAAGTTAGGTGGAGAAACTGATGATCAGAAAGAAAGTCCTGATGGTTGTTGGTTTGATTGTGGCCCTAATTGGTGGCTTTGGATGGCTATCGCAGATGCCGGCCTTAGGCGACAGCAAAGACAATAAAACGCCCTACCCCAGCATGGCTGCACTTGAGCGATATCTGATGCCGCGAGATGCGGAAATAGTCCTGGCACGTAGCGCGGCGCCTGCTGCAATTTCCCGCGATGCGACGGTCCTGGTGCTGGGACGGAAGGGCTACGAAATGGCGGTCAAAGGCAAGAACGGTTTCGTCTGTGTGGTGGAGAGATCGTGGGAGGCCGATTTCGACTCCGCCGAGTTTTGGAACCCCAAAGTTCGCGGCCCGGTCTGCTACAACCCGCCGGCCGCACAATCTGTGTTCCCTGCTCGGGCGAAAAGGCAAGAGATGGTTTTGGCGGGGCTCTCTAAGACCCAGGTGTTCGACGGTATCAAGGCCGCATTTGACAGAAAAGAGCTGCCCACTCCCGAACCCGGCTCAATGTGCTACATGATGTCGAAGGAAGCGTACCTTACCGATCGCGGGAGTCACGATCTGGCTCACCTGATGTTTGAAGTTCCGCGCATCGACGACGCGGCCTGGGGTGCGAACCTGCCTAACTCACCGGTCTTGGGTGGTGCGGAGGACCCAGAGCCCTTTTCTGAATTCATCGTTCCCGTGGGTAAATGGTCGGACGGAACGGCGGCACTCACGAATTAGCGCGGCGGTATTTAAGGAGAAAATCCAGTGAACCGAAAGATCGTCCATGCAATCGCATTGGGAATCTTCGCGCTGGTGATCGCGCTAAGCCCGTTATGCCCTGCACGGGCGCAAGACTCGGGGCCGTTGTATGAACGCATGGTCCCGATTGACCAATACCTGATGGCGGATCGAAATGCCGAGATAGCCTTGGCGCGAAATGCGGCTCCCGAGTCGATCTCACGGGATGCCGAGGTCTTGCTCTTGGGCCGACATGGCTACGAAACTGCGGTTAAAGGTAAGAACGGTTTCGTGTGTGTCGTGGAGCGTTCGTGGATGGCCCCCTTCGATGACCCGGAGTTTTTGAACCCCGATCAGCGGCTTCCGCTTTGCCTCAATCCTCCTGCTGCGCGAACCCATCTTCCACTCACCTTCAAGATGACGGACCTGGCATTGGCTGGCTTATCTAAAACTCAGATGTTCGATGGTATCAAGGCCGCATACGACAAGAAAGAACTGCCGGTGCCGGAGCCTGGTTCGATGTGTTACATGATGTCGAAGCAACAGTACTTTGGCCGTAAGTATGGGAACGCAGATCCTCATTTAATGTTTTGGTTTCCCAAAACAGACGATATGCTTTGGGGCGCGGGTCTCCCTGGCTCCCCGGTGTACGTCCATCAATACTCTCCTGAGCCGATCACCGAATTCATCATCTCGGTGTCCAAGTGGTCAGACGGAACGCCTGCACCAGCGGACTGACGTGCGAATCTCGACGCGCTCAAGTCGGGTCATTTTCCGTCTGCCCGTATTCCCCCAACTTCACGCCTCCCGTGAGCAGTCCCTTACCCGGCTCCTGTTTGAGCTGCTGCACGGCCTTTTCCAGATCCCCGCGCACGAGCTCCGCGTTCCAGTCGACCCGGTCCAGGGTGCTCGACACGACGTACTTCTTTGCTGCATCGATCGCCTGGGCGAAGGGTTCCATCCAGTCAGTCCTCGCTCCCATCTGCGCCGGCGGCCGCCACGCTGCCTCCATCATTTCGTAAATCACCCGACCAAAGAGGAGGGCATCGGCCTCTGGCGCTGTTACCGGGTGGGAACACCATGCCGACCGGCGTTCCCATCTTTCCGGCTCGCTGGGGCAGGATTAGTAATGGGATGTCTTCTGTTTACCGATTGACTCTAGTTCAGGTGGACGTATAAACGGCTTTTCGGAAATTGGGGCACCGAAGGCAACGGACGACGGTCCGCCGGCTAACTGTACGAGATGCCGCCTATTCGTTTAAGTGGCGAGAAGCGCGTTTCCCGTTACTAATCCTGCGATCACTTCCGAAGCTGAGCGCAATACGCAAAGTCACGAGCTTTGGCGGGTTCGTGGCAAGAAAAGCAAGCTGTGGATACCGCCTCGTTGATAGGTTTGCCGTCTGTAAATTGAGCGAATCCCCAGCCGCCGGTCGCGGCGTACTTTGAGGAATCTCAATGACTACGACGTGGGTGCCATGGTACGACATCCCTCTGTTCTTCCTTCGAGTAGGGCTCACCAAAATATGGGAACTCGGTACGGATCCGATTGCAATCAGGGGCAGCGCCGTCCTGGATGGGCCTGTTTGTCGCCAATGTAAGCATCACATCCTGAACATCATCACCCAGTGGCCTCCCATTGAATCTCGCGACATCAAATGCAGCTGCCGTTCCTAATTCATAGGGCAAGGTGTTCGGGCATAGTCGAGAGACCATTTGCTTTCCGTATTCTTCCGGGTTCACGGCAGATCCTGCATAGGTAGTCATCTTCTGGGTATAGTCTGCGATGTATCCCGAGAATAAAGCGATGTCATCTGATGGCACCGATTTGTTGAAGGTCTCTTTCACCTCCTGATTGGCGGGATCGTTGAGAAAGAGGTGCGTGATCAACGGCAGGCCCCAGCGTGACACCTGCATCTCGGCAGCATGGCCGTAAAGTGACACCGTGGCCCAGGCGTGGACTGTTCCCTTGCCGATCAGATGGTTTGGGACTTCAAGGACAATCGCAGTGATATTGCGATGGTTGAAGAAGTTCTGACGACTGCGCAGGAACGCATCGCCGTCATACCTGTGTTCGTTGTAGAAGCCCATCTGAAGATTTTGCATTGCGACAGCGTCGGCGGCGAACAGATCGGGAGCGATTCCGACGAAGGCGCGAATACCAGACTTGCTATGGACTTTGCCCGTATCGCCTTCTATCAGAAGCTCGCCCTTGTCCCCGCCGATAGCCTCGCCAGTGGCTCTACGGACCTGAAACTTCTGAACATGGACATGCTCGTCCCCGTTCACATGTCTCGGTTCGTTGAACCTGAACTTGAAGACAACGTCTTCGCGAGCGTCGCCAGTCAGGTCCAGGCGGAAGGCATACAAACCCTCAATGTGAAGGGTATCTGGTGCAGAGAGGATAACATCAGGATTGACGGTCATCGCCATCACCGTTGTGTCGGGAGCGCCCTGAAACAGATAGAAATCACTCACGTTCAGGCTTGGATCCTCTTTCGCAAGTTTGGTATCGAAATGATGGGACATAGATTTCCTCTCTGCCAATGCTTTAGTGATGCGTATCCGTATCACCGACGTCCGTCCGCCCGAACGACGGGAGGTACCGGCCGAAGTTCAATTCGAAGTCGCTCCGGACACCGTAACCGATATTACGAACCTTCGCACGGCGGGCCTGCGCACTGGGCAAGGCCAGCAGGGGAAAGAACAGGTCGTTGCTCGACTGAAGCTCGGTAGCAGTCGGCATCCCGAACCGATTGACCTGGGCCTTCGCCGCGGCCAGCGTTTCACGGTCGAACGAGGCCAGACGCCGGACGAGAGTATCGACAAACGAGTCGAGGTCGTCATCGTCCAACGTGCGGTTTACCCAACCATAGCGCTCGGCGATATCAGCGTCGAAGTCGTCGCCGCTAAGCACGATCTCAAGTGCCCGCGAGCGGCCGACTAAACGCGGGAGCCACTCCAGAGCTCCGCCGCCCGGGACCAGTCCGACGCCGACCTCGGGGTTGCCGAATAGGGCGCTTTGCCGGCTGGCGAAGCGCATGTCGCAGGCCAGGGCGAACTCGTTGCCGATGCCGCGCGTGCGGCCGCGAATCTTCGCGATACTCACGACTGCCGTGGACGAGAGGCGCAGCACAAAGTCGCGCCAAAGGCCCAGCGTCTCTGGCCTTTCAGCTGCCTTGGCCACATCGAGATGGGCGATGAAAAAATCCGGATTCGCCGACTGGAACACAACGACCTTCACGGACGGGTCCGCCTCGAGGTCGGTCATTAGCGCTCTCAATTCGACGATCGTTGTGGGAACAAACATGTTGATCGGCGGGTTGCTGAAGGTGATCGTCCACAGGCCCGGATAGGTGCGGTCGGTGTTGAACTGCGTGCTGCTTCCTTGTACAGCGATGGTTGCGGTCATGGATTCCTCCTCAGCGGTGATGTTGGAATTTGCAAACGCTGGCGGATCGTTCGTGCGTTGAACGCGGCGGGATGCAGCACTCGCCAATTTCACCGCCATGAATGAGTTATGCTGCCCTCTTCAGCTAACCGGCGACGAGTTGCTGCCCGCCGTCGATCTCGTAGATCGCACCGGTGAGGGCCGTGTTGATCATGATGTGTACCGCGAGCGCGGCGACGTCGGCCGGTGAGACAACGCGCCGGATGGGAAGCGTGGCGCGAAGGTGATTGCGGCGGTTGTCGAGCTCATCGCCGAGGAGCGATGCCGACAACGGCGTGTCGACAAAGCCGGCGGCGATGAGGTTGACTCGGACGGGCGCGAGTTCGAGCGCGAGGCTGGCTGTGAGGGCCGGGAGCGCGGCGGTGACTGTCGACACGGCTCCCATTCCCATGCCGATGCGGCGGCCGCCGATGCCGCCCATGAACACCAGCGTGCCGCCCGGTCTTACTTTGTGGACTACGTTGCGGGCGACCTGGAGCATCAACAAGAGGTGCGTGTCGAGGGCGCGGCGGGGCCTGCTCGAAGTCCATGTCGAGAAGGCGTCCATAATGCGGCTGGCCGGCTGTCACCATCACGTGGTCGATCGTGGCAGGTAGGCCACCGAAGAATCGCTCGAGCTGAGCAGGATCGTTGGCGTCGAAGGCCGCTGTGCTCAGCGCTTCCAGCTCGCGGGCGGCGAATTGGAGGCGCTCTGGATTCCGGCCGGTGAGAATCAGCCTGGCCCCCTCAGCGCGTGCTCGTCGCGCCGTTTCAAGCCCAATACCGGCGCTACCGCCGATTACAGCGACAGTTTGCCCGATGAGTTCCGGTTCGCGCCGAATGGCAACGATGGTCGTTGCGGTGCTCATAATTCCTCCAGGAACCCGTGATCGAGAGCCTTGATGTCCCGCCGGGAGCGACATCGGTCCCGGCGGAGTAGTTTATTGGGGCAGCTCTTTGCCTGACTGTTCTGCCACCATGTATGCGGCGTACCAGTCTGCCCAGTTCGCATCGCGCTGCCCGGTGCGCTTCTCGTGCTCGCCGTGTGCGGCCTCCGCACGCCGAAACGCGCTCGCCAAATCGTTCGCCGATGCGAAGGTCGTCGCCGTGTCGTCGATGCGGCCGGGAAGCCGGGTCGTGATTTCCTGGAACAGCCAGCCGTTCCCGTCCGGATCGCGGAACGAGGCGAACGAGCGGTAGCTGCGATGCTCGGGATCAGGACCGTTGACCCGGATCCTCCCAAACAGGTAGGGCTCGTCCGGACCGGAGTACACGTCGGCGGCACCGTGGAACGCTTCACTAACCTCAAAGCCGTGCCGGAGCAGGTTCTTGCGCGCGGCCTCAATGTCATCGACGGTCAGATAAAGGCCTTGGGCTGAACCAGGAGCCGCCCCGGTGACGTTCCTGCCGAAGATGACAGAGCACCCGGAGCCAGGCGGCGTGAACTGAATCACGCGAAAGTCCTTGCCGTTATCGTAGTCGGCGTCGAGCCGCCACCCGAGCCTCGCGTAGAACTCCTTCGCGCGATCGACATCCAAGACGGGAATAACGACGATCTCGAACTTCATATCGACTTTCGCGACGCTCCCCTCGCTGGCGGCGTTGTTAACTTGGACTTCATACGTCGCATCTGCCATGTTCTTTCCTCCTTTGCGTTCAACTGAATCGAAAGCCATGATCGTTGAATGCGAGGGTCAGCCAACAGAGTCACTTGCCCCCGAAGGCGTGCCGCTCGAAATCCTTTGCGATGGGAATCCTCTCCTGCCGGTTGTGAACCTCTAAAGGAGTTCACAGGCACCCTGAAGGAGTTCCCACGGAACCTGCTGTCTTGCGGAAAAAGTCCATTCGTTTCTCCTTAACGGAGACACGGATTACGTTTGTCGGTGATGTTCTCGACGGCACGCCCTGTATCGTGCCTATCTTTGCGCGGGGCGGCGACGTGAAAACGTCTCGCTTGGAAGGGAATCTTAGGGAAATCGGGTTCGCCGATCTCTCTGCCTGGGGCCCTGCGGCTTGTGAGTGGCCTCAATCGATATGCACGGGAAGCCGAACGTGCCCAAGTATATACCTGTGGTGCATTGGAAATCCCCAAAGTCACGATTAATTAAACGAAGGTATTGGTCGATACCTTTATGTTGGCGCCGCCGTAGAGAAGAGGTAGAGGACTGTCGGAACTCGGTATCGATTGTGACGCGAGACGGGAGATAGCATCCTTCATCCTCAACACCTACAAAGGAGCGTTGCTTCGCGCACAAGCCGAACGAAGCGAGGCTCCCCTGCAGTTGTTTCTTCGGATGATTTTTGGAAGCTTCCTGAAAGCGTGATTCGTCCTGTGAAGTCGGCCAGGCTCCAGCAATTCGGAAGTGGCGTATCGCGGTATGCTGTAGCGTTTTTCGGGGACTAATCCTGCCTGCCGGCCTGGAAGAGGCCAAGTCTGTGTTCCGGCTGATAGAGATCCAATCGGTGCCGTGTCAGTCGATTGCAGACTATTACCTAAGGAGTAACTTCCGAATAGGCCACTGTCCGAATAGGCCACCATCCGACCGGAACCATCCGCCCGAAACGCAATTTTCTGCAGATGCACCTCGCTCGGGCACCGCTTCCCGGTGATATGGTTGCAGGGCAAGCTTCCCTCCCCGAAATCATGGTCCGGAGCGTTCGATGACTCGTACCCTTGCGGTGCCCCTTTGCCTTCTTGCGCTCGCGTCTTTGTCGAATTCTTGTTTGGCAGCCGACCGGATCCTCTTCGATCGCCTCGGCCCAACGCAAGCCACACTTTTCGTCTCGAACGCCGATGGCACTGTTGAGCGGCCTCTCACACAGCCGGGCTCGCTGGACTACAACCCTTCCTGGTCTCCCAAGGGCGATTGGATCGTGTTCACATCGGAGCGTGCCGGATCGGCCGATCTCTTCCGCATTCATCCAGACGGAACAGGGACCGAGCGCCTAACCGACGACCCGGCATACGACGACCAGGCTGCCTTCTCGCCTGATGGCAACCGGATTGTCTTCGTTTCCACCCTCGCCAGCGGAAGGGCAAATCTCTGGATTCTCGACGCGGCTACTCACAAAGCGGCACCGCTCACTTCAGGAAACGGCGGCGATTTCCGCCCTTCGTGGTCTCCTGACGGCGCATGGATTGCCTTCTCATCGGATCGCGATAGCGACTTTCCCCCCGCCAGGGGCCGATGGGAACGTCTGCATCTGGTCGACATTTATCTGATCCATCCCGATGGCACGGGGCTCAAACGCATCTCGCAGCACGGAGGCTTTTGTGGCAGCCCCAAGTGGACGCCGGACAGCAAGAGCGTCATCACGTATTGCATGTCGGCACAAGACACGTTGACTTATCGCTTTGGCTCCGAGGACGGCGACAACCAGATACTGAAGATCAATGTCGAGAATGGTGAAACAAACCCCGTATCGGCCGGCCCCGGCGTCAAGATGCTTCCGGCGGTGCTCTCTTCGGGCGAGATTGCTTATCTACGCCGCGACAAAGCCGAGCACGGAGTCTTTTATTCGAGCGGCAAGGCGGGTCCCAAGGGCAGCGATCTGCGCTGTCCCTCCTGGTCGCCGGACGGCGCGCAAGTTGTCTACAGCCGCTTCGTCTCCAAGCACCCTGCCGAACCCGAGAGGGTTTGGAGCCGGAATCCGAACTTTGAAATGTACAGCACCGCATGGCTGCCTGCATACGATTCCAGCGGAGAGCACCTGGCAGTAACCAGGATGAGCCCTGGCGGCGCGACGACCAGCCTGCTGATCGTCGACGAGGGAAAACTGGCTCGCAGCATCCTGGATCAAAAGGGATTGATCCTGGCTCCGTCGTGGTCCCCGGATGGCAAGCAGATTGTTGTCGGCGTAGGTAGCTTCACTTCCTTCCTTGACTTCACGGCCGGGACCATGAAGCCGATCGATCCTGTCAATGGCGGAGCACAGGTGGGTATCGCGAATGCCGATGGCTCCGGCTTCCACCTCATCACTTCGGGCAACAGCAACAATGCGTTCGCATCGTTCGCGCCCGACGGCAAACACATTGTCTACCGCACCACCGGCCCCGATGCCGATGGACTGCGCATCATGAAACTCGACGATCGCTCCATCACGGTTCTAACCAACGAGTGGGACAACTTTCCCGTCTGGTCTCCACGCGGAGACTTGATCGCCTTCGTCCGCAGGAGCGGGGTCGATTTCAATGTCTTCACGATCCACCCTGACGGCACGGGCCTGAAACAGCTCACCGACATGCACGGAGTCAACGCTCACCTGGCATGGTCACCGGACGGAGAACGTCTCTTGTTTTGCAGCAGCCGCATGGGTTTCAAAGACGAAGTTGTGTTGATCGGAGCGCCGCAGCCTTACGGCGAAGTCTTCGTCATGCGCTACGACGGCACTCAGGTCGAACAGCTCACCGATAACCAGTGGGAAGAAGGCGGACCCGCGTGGCAACCGCGCAAACCGACGCTGAGTGCACGAACCAAGGCATCGCAGTAAAGTGTAAAACGCAAGGATATTTGTCCCTGGAGGTTCCATTGGGATTTGCCAAGACTACGAAAGCCGTTCTCACGGACAGCCAATTTCTTGTCCCGTTTATTGTCCTGATTGCGGGCATCGTGTTGCTGATCGCACTGCACTAGAAATTTAGATAGAGCATCCGGGTACAAATGAAGACTCAATTGCGAGTTTCGGGAAGCGACGGCACATCCGTCAACCACTCAGGAAAGAATCGTCTCTCGCTCCATGGCCTCGGAGTCATCTGCGGCTTGACCGCAGGAGTCTGGCTCGGATCCGCCGAAGCGCCAACCAAGCTGGTCACCGCAGGCTTCTCACCGTTTGCGATTTCTCTCTGTATGGTTGCAGGTGTCTTTACCGCTCGATGGACATTCCCTACGCTGCTCAAGGGCACATCCTACGTCTTCACCGACCTGATGGAGAAGAAACACCTGATCGTTTGGGCGCTCCTCGCCGGCGCACTCTGGGCAGTCGCCAATACACTTACGGTCTTTGCCATTCGGGATGTTGGACTTACGGTCGCTTTTCCCTTATGGAATGCCAATGCCCTGGTTGGACTGTTCTGGGCGAGGATCTTATTCCGGGAACTCAAGGGGGCTAGCGGCCGCAACATCGGCAAGGTCGTTGCGGGAGCAGTAGCGATCGTGATCGCGGCCGTCCTGCTCGGCTTAAGCACGGTCCACGACGGTGGCATTGGCAAGCATGCCGTCCGGGGCATCTGCGCCGCGTTGGGCGCAAGCCTGTTATGGGGGACGATGTATGTTCCATACCGCAAGGCCTATGTCAGTGGCATGAACCCACTGTCATTTGTCACCGCGTTTACGGTCGGAGAGCTGGGCACCATGGTGGCACTCACCCTGCTCCTGGACGGAGGCACCCACTCCACCGTATTCCAGCTGGTACACATGCCCGGTATGCTCTTCTGGTTATTTCTGGGCGGCTTTATGTGGGTCATCGGTGATCTCTTCCAGCAGTTTGCCGCAAAGTACCTTGGTATAGGAAGAGGTATTCCACTCTCCAATACGAACCAGCTCTGGGGACTCGCGTGGGGAGCCCTGGTCTTCGGCGAACTCGCTCGCTCGGATGCCAAGCATATGGCTCTCGTCATCGGAGGTTCTCTGATTATGATCCTAGGTGCGCTTGCCATCAGTACTGCTGTAGCTTCCGCAAAGGAACAGACCTCTACAAATGAGACCGTGCTGCGCGAGTGCACCCGGTACGGGTTGGACTATGGCAAGACACTGATAGCGCAGGCGGGAGATGAGTTTGGAGGAAAAGAACAAAGGCGGCGTTGGTGGGATTACGCAATCGTTCTGGCAGCAACCGGGATCTTCGTTGTTCTGGGCGCTCGCGCCGTCATGCCGCCCATAACAATGAACTTAAGGTGGATCGCTGCGCTCGGCGCGGTGTTGCTCCTTAGTCTGATGGCAGGAGGATGGAGCCTTTGGAGGCGGACAAATTTCAGTTAGGGATATGCTCCTCACCGGCAGCCTGAGAACATAGCGCCTCTTTGTCCATTCAAGATGACTTTGAACCTATGCCTTGCTGTACGCGATAGGAGCCATGTCTTTTGTGCTTAGTACCCTGGTCATCGCTGCGGCTATGATTTCCTGGGCGCGCAGAGCATCCAGATGCGTAACGGGGAATCCCTGCCTGGCTAGGCAGCAGTTGATGAATACGCGAAGTTCCTCCTTGTAGGCTGCACCAAACCGGTCGATAAACTCCGGCAGCGCTTCTTTGTAGTCGCGTGTAAGGAAGCTCCGCGAAACGAGCGGTTCAGCATGATCACGTGGTCCGTATGCCTCGACGATCACCTCGCGAGGGTTGGCATTGAAGCGGCCAACTCGAATTTGGCCCTTCTCGCCATATAGGACCGTCTCGCCCCTGTACCCTGAGACGTGGTTGCGGCTTACCTGAACTTCGGCCAATAGTCCCTTCCCATCCTCGCTGCCGAAATCCAAGATAAGTATCGCATCGTCGAAGTCTTCCATGCAGGTGCTCAGGCGATGACCGTGAAGATTAGACCCGAATACGAAGCCGCTCAATGGTAAGTCGCCGGTTAGCCAAAGAACTTCATCCACATTGTGAATGGCCATATCCGGCAGAATCCCTGTACTGTTATAGCCGTTCGGAGCGGGAGCCGAATCCTCCAAGGCCGAGTACACGCGGAACAGCCGGCCGATTGTCCCGTCATCCAACATCTTCTTTGCCAAACGCAGTGGCTCGTCAAAGCGACGTTGAAAGCCCAACATCATCTCATCAGGATGGTTAGCCTGCAAATATCCTGAAAAGGAACGAGCGCCCTTCAATGTTCCCGACAAAGGCTTCTCCAGAAAAACCTTTGCGCCTGCTTCCAGCATCAGCGTGGCGTGCTCTTCATGCAATGACGTATCTGTCGCGATCACGACTGCATCACAAACGCGCGCGTCTGCCAGATCCTGGATGGACGAGAAAACAGGAATCCTTGTGCTTGTCTGAGAAAGAAATGCTTCAGCCTGGCCTCGATCCAATGTGGATAAAGCCACCAATTGGCACAAGCCGGTCTCGCGAGAGAGTTCGTGAGCATGAAGAGCGTGAATCCTGCCCATACGTCCAAGACCAACCACGGCAAGTCGTAACGGAGCCACCACCGGAGAAAAGACCGCCGACGGAGATTGCATCATGGTTTCCGCCCTTAAGTGAGAGCACGCGGTAACTCTAACAGATCCAGCCAATCCCGGTGCATGCAATGAGGGATCTTCAAAGGATCGCTCGAGCCTCGCGTAGGGCGTGCCTGCTCCGCAGCAAGAATAGATAATCGGATTTCGGCATCCAGCTACAATTCTGCCCATGACTAGAGAACGTTGGGCTCAGATTGGAATCACGACTCAATTCCTTATCATGGTCAGGACGCTAGGTGAGATCTTCCGGCTTAGGCATGTCCATGGCACGAACTTCTCGGCCGCAATCGCTACGCCGTATGTGGGCGGCGCTTTAATAGCTGGTTGCTCTTGCTGGGTAGGCGTGACCTTGTACTTCTTCCGACGCTACACCTTGTCCGCCTGGATCGCGCTAGCGACTGTAGCCGTTCTGCTGGCGTACAAAATTGCCGTGATCGGCTGGTAATGGTGGCTCACTTTGACGATTGGGCCGAAAGCCGAGCAGATCGCCTCGGTCACGAATCACGCAACCACGGGATCGGTGCGTGACATGGTGACATTCTCCGCGGGACCGATTCGTCTTCGATCTGCGCGGCTTGCGAGAAACTCGGCGAATATCCAGCATGCCCCTATCGCAGCCAGATTGTAGACCGCGGCACCCCATGCTGCCTGATTGTGCGGTCGGATAAGAATAGGAGGTATTTCTACAAAACCTTCAAACAGCAACAGCATCAACGCAAGAAGCCTGGCGGCCAGGACATCCATAATTCCTAAGCAAATTGCACTTCCTGCCAGGAAGAAGGCGATTCCGGTCAGCCCCGCCCAAAAATATCCAAACGACATCCAGTGCGGGACGATGCTCGCGAAGACGCGAATGCTGGTGAGGTGAAACAAGCCGAAGATGACAGGAGGCAATCCGAGCATCCAACGTGCGGCGATAGCTGCTCTCTTTTGCAACAGGGATTCCGGTGAGGCGGTGGAGGCGTAAACGATTGCTGCCGGAGCGACCAGCATTAACTGTTGAGCGAGCCCGAAATTGATGCCTACTAAGACGGGGATTCGCCAGCCGAACGCATGAATTCCGGCATAGTACCGAGGTAGCCAAAATGCCGCAAAAATCAAGTAGGCGATGGCGGATGCCGCGGCGCCAATCCTTGCGCTGCGCCGCCACAAAATTGCAAGACCCGCTGCGACCAGCCAGACGCCCGCGACGTAGGCCAGTATGTGTTGGCCAGGAAGATTCTTGCCCAGAGATTTGATGGGCTGATGAGAGGCATCGAATGCACCCCAGGCGATATCCAGAATGCCGGTGAGAGCAGTGCCCAAGCCATAGAACCAAACTCCAACTTTCATCTGTTGATCTCCCATGAGTCACTTAGCGAGAAGCCAGACCCCAATGACGATACATGCGTTCTCGACTTCAGAACTGATAGTATGGCCGCAGTGGTACATTGAACAGAGCCATTTTCGTAAAATCTATTGGACCATTTGAGATGCCCAAAGCCGTTAGCTCGTTCGAGCTCACTCTCAAAAGCCGGTCGCGCAATCAGACCCTCACCAATTGGTTGTATGGCGAACTGCGCTCTGCCATTCTGGAAGGTCGGCTCGCGCCGGGCGCCAGACTGCCAGCATCCAGAGATTTTGCCAGCCAGTATGAACTCTCCCGGGGTACAGTCGTCAGCGTTCTGGAGCGTTTACAAGCCGAAGGGTATATCACCTCCCGTGTCGGATTCGGTACGTGGGTCAATCGTGTTGAGCCGCCTCGTCCGGCCCGCCAGGCAACCACGACACCGGCATACATTCGTCGCGTCATTTCGACATATAAACGGCCGCAACCCTGGGTCGACCTGGCTTTTGTTGACGGGATCCGCCCCTTTCGGATCGGGGTTCCAGCCATCAACGAATTCCCGTCCGAGGTTTGGGGACGTATTGCCGCAGACCGAGGACGTAATTTCAGGTCATGGTTAAAGAAAGAGGCTGATCGGCGCGGGTATCGGCCATTGCGCGATGCAATCGCCGAGTATTTGCGTACGTCCCGTGGGGTGCGATGCACTGCGGAACAAATCGTCCTCGTTTCCGGAATACAACAGGCGCTCGACCTGTTGGCACGGCTGCTCTTGAAAAAGAGCGAACCGATATGGATGGAAGATCCTGGATATTTCGGAGCCAGAATCGCGTTCGACAATGTCGGAGCCAGGATTATTGCTGTACCGGTGAATGATGAAGGGCTGTCTGTTTCCGCCGGAATTAAGCTCTGTCCGGATGCGAAGGGCGCGTACGTAACGCCGGCTCACCAATTCCCGCTTGGGGTAACGATGTCGCTGGAGCGGCGCATGGCCCTTCTTAGCTGGGCCTCACGCGCCGGCGCTTTTGTTGTTGAAGACGACTATGACAGCGAGTATAGGTTTGAGGGACCGCCTGTGCCTGCCCTGCAAAGTCTCGACAATCACTCAAGCGTTATCTTCATCGGATCGTTCAGCAAGACGCTATTCCCAGCCTTACGCGTGGGCTACGTGGTATTGCCTGCGCCGTTAATAGATTTCTTCCTGAGTTTCCGCTACCGAACCGATTTCCGGAATTCATCCTTTGACCAGGCGGTGCTTTGCGACTTCATCGTAGATGGGCATTTGGCACGTCATCTGCGCAGGATGCGGAATCTGTATGCGGAGCGCCTCGCAACACTCATGGAAGGAGCCAAGCAACATCTCGGTGGGTTGCTTGAGATCTCTAACGTCAGGGCAGGCCTCTACACGATCGGGTACCTCAAGAATGGAATGACTTCACGACGGGCGGAAAAGCTGGCAGCGGCCAAGGGTGTTGAGGTTCTCGCCGTCGATCGATGTACCCTGAGACGTCCTGATCCGAATGCGTTGCTCCTCGGCTTTGGCGGATTTGACGAGTTTGCGATACGGCAGGGACTCATTCGACTCGCAAAGGCATTGAGCCAGCCAGACCTCGCGACATGAGACCAATTCTCTCAACGAATGCCACCTGATTCTTTTGTTGTTTGGATAGCTTCAACTGCAAATATCTCCGCCCAGACCCGTCCCTAATGCCTATGAGAATGGTTCGCGGAGTTACCGTCGGCGCAGTAAGCGCATAATCTTCGCCGAGTCACTCGTCGAGCGTGGCTGGCCGAGAAATCTTCGTCTCCCACAATTCCGGTCGGGTCACCGCCAACCAGGAAGTAGCTCCCAAACGGCGTCACTTCCGAGTTGGCGACTCTCCCGCCCGGAACCCGGCGATCGATGTCCCTGCTGTTATGGCTTCACGCCGACACTGCAGCTGTTACGAAGGTCAGGGTGAGAACGGTGATGTCGTCATCCTGGCCGAAGACCTGAGCGGCCCGGGCGATCGATTCCGCGGATTGGGTGCTGATCGCGGCAGTGCGTTCGAAACCGAAGAGTTCGCCCGACGAACTGCGGGCTTCGACGACGCCGTCAGTGAGGAATGTGAGGGCGTCACCGGGAACGAGCTGGAAAGCGGTTTCGGAGTATTCGGCCTGGGCTGTGACGCCCAGCGGGAGCCTCGATTCGATTTTCAGCTCTTTGCCGCTGCGATAGGGCGGGAGATGGCCGGCGCTGGCAAGGGTGATGGAACCATCTGCGGATATGTCGGCGCACAGGCAAGTGGCGAAGCCGCCAAGGCGCATATCGAATAATACAAGGTTGAGGTGGTGCAGAAGTTCAGCCGGCGAGTCTTTCTCACGGCGCTCGGCTGCACCGAGCAGCACAGCCGCAGTCATGGCGGCCGCAGCTCCCTTTCCGCTTACGTCACCCAGCAGAATGCGCTGAAGTCCGGCTGGCAGGGTGCGGCAGCTATAAAAGTCGCCTCCGACCTCGCGCGCGGGTGAGAAAGCAACGTCGATTTTGAGGCCGGGGAGGCTATCGATCGATGCGGGGTTCAAAGCCCGCTGCATCTTCTGGGCCGCCTCCATTTCACCCGCGAGAGCTGAACGCTGATCGGCAATCTGCCGCTGTTCACGCACGACAAGCGCAATGAGCATGGCGACCACGCATGCCTGCACGATGCTTTGTACCGGGAACAGTGTGGATTGCCACGACTGAAAGAAATTGGGCACTCCGGGAAGGTAGTTGGTGGCGAGGGTGAGAAAGAAAACGATGAGAACAACACCCCACGCCGCGGAAAGCGCGGCGACCGCCCTCATCCGTGCCGCGATGCGGGGATACGGCCAAAAGGCAACGAACGGACCACATCCGAGAAGAATGCCCAGCAGAATGTAATAACCGGGTTCGACCATGGAATCCTGAATAAAATCCATGTGCAAGGCTGGTTGGGGAGGAAGCAGCAATTCGACCAACGGCCATGCCGCAAAGACAAGCGCGGCGCCCATGAACAAGCGGAACGAGACGGGAATTCGCTTCCGGGCCAGCGCAAAATAAAAGGATACTTGCGCGAGCGAGTTGGCTCCGGATGTAACAGACCAGAGGCCGACATTCGCCCACACGGGCTCATTTGTCATCATGATCCCGCACAGGATGTTCACGAACAAGGCGCCGAGAAAGACACAGGACAGCCCCAGCAGGATGGGTTCTGGATGTTTGCGGTCCGGGACGGAAAATCCGAGCAGGACGAGACCCACGACCCCGAGTACGACCATTGGCACGAATGAAATCAGGCTGTGGGGAAGCAGCGATACGAGAACGCCGGCCCGGTTATCGCGCAGGGCTTCCATTCCTCCGAGGCGAATCTCGGGAGTCTGCAGGGTGGCGGTTACGGTCAGCGGGGCAAAGCGATAAACGATGCGAAGCGACAGAAGGTTCGAACCATTCCTGGCAAGCGGCTGCGAAAAGGGAAAGATTCGGATGAAATCCATGGTGAAGAAACCGCTGTGCAGATCACCGTTCCGGCCAATGGGAGCCCCATTCAAGAAAAGTTCGTAGGCAGCCGGGAGGCGCACTTGCACCGCGGGATTGCCTGACTTGCTGAGGGCGGCGGAATCGACATGACAGCGGATCCAGATGCGCGGCTCGGAGGGGCTGACTTTCCAGCTGGAATACGGCTGCCAGCCTGCTTCATCGAGATCGGCCGACGTCCAGGCCGGATTGTCACCGGCGCGCCAGACGCATTGTTGCGGCGTAATGGTAACGGTGCCGGAATCTTTCGCCTGAGCGCAAAGGACGGGCGCGGCGAAGAACGCAAGCAGTGACACAACTGCAGCCTTACGCATCCAGCACCTCGACCGGAGCAAATAAGGAGCATCGTGCGAGGGAGTCGTCCTTCCGGAACGCTGTGCCAGTTAAGCCTGGTGCGGTGGGTGCCTGATCCGGAAGAATCTCGGGGAAGCGATGCTCTAGAATAAGCGGAATTCTATACTACAAGGCCAGTCGCCGAGGCGACGGCAGATTAGCAAGCTGGCACAAGCCGGTCTCGCGAGAGAGTTCGTGAGCATGAAGAGCGTGAATCCTGCCCATACGTCCAAGACCAACCACGGCAAGTCGTAACGGAGCCACCACCGGAGAAAAGACCGCCGACGGAAATTGCATTTATTCTGTTCTTAGCGCCCGCACCGGATCCACTGACGCCGCCCGCCGCGCCGGAATTACTCCCGCCACGCAGGCCGCCGCCAGCAGAATCCCCACAGCTACCGCTAACGCACTGCTGCTCACCGTCGTTAGCTCATATAGCTGTGACTTCACCAGCGTGACTCCGTAGAACGCCACAGGAACTCCGATCGCAAGCCCGAGCAGTGTCTGCAACAACGCACTGCGCAGTATCATCGCCACCACCCCGCTGCGATCCGCGCCCAGTGCCATGCGGATGCCAATCTCGCTCGTCCTCCGCGCCACCGTGTACGAAGTCACCCCATACAGCCCCACCGTCGCCAACAGCAGCGCCAGGCCGCCGAACAATGTCATCAACGTCGACAACATCTGCTCGTGCGTAAATCTGCCTGCGATTTGCGCATCGAAGGTCTCGAACCTCTCCATCGCCAGATTCGGATTGATTTCCATCAGCGTCCGCCGTGCAATCGATTCCATATCGCTCATCGGATGTGATGTCTCAACCACGATGGCACCCGCATCCCCCTCCTCTGACGGCTGCGTCAGCGGGCCAAAGTACATGGGGTGCGTCCCGTTCCTGCGCACGTCGGTGTAAGTCGTTCCTTCCACTACACCTACAATTTCGTAAGGATTAGCAAGATGCCCTCCAGCAGTAAAGCGATGTCCGATCGGGTTCTCTCCCGGCTTGAAGAGCGCCCTAACAAAGTCCTCGTTCACCACCGCAACATGCGGCGAAGTTGCCGTGTCCTGCACGGTGATTCCACGTCCCATCAGCACTCGTGTCCCCACCGAATCGAAGTACTCCGGATTCACAATGATGTTCGTAGCAGACCTGTGCGCGTTCGGCTGTCCCACCAATTGAATTTCGTAGCCGTCGTCGCCGCCTTCCATCGGCGTATAGGTACTCACCCCCACTTTCACCACGCCCGGAATTGCGTGAAACCGCTCCTCAAGGACCCGGTAAAGCGCATTCACTTGCTCATCCTTATAACCCGCCGTCTGTGCGTAGAAATAGACGATATAGCGGTTCTTCGACTCCAGCTTCATGTCCGTATGCTGCAGCCTGCCCAGGCTTTGCGAAAAAAGCCCCGCGCCCACCAACAGTACAACCGACAACGCCGCCTGCACCACCACCAGCCCGCGTTGGAGCAGGGAAGCCCCGCCCGTCGTCGTCCGCGTCCCGTTGCGTAAGGCATCCGCTGGCGGAGCCTTGGCACCTATCAGCGCCGGAGCCACCCCAAACAGCACGCCCGTCAGCATGGACACCAGCACCGCAAACCCCAGCACCTCCAGCGAAGGGCCAGCGCTAATCGGCACATGCTGTTCGCCCGGAAACGCCAGCATCAGCAACATCCGTGCGCCCAGGTATGACACCGCCAGCGCCGCCGCCCCGCCAATCCCCGCCAGCAATACACTCTCCGTCAGCAGTTGCCGCACAATCCGCCCGCGCAACGCACCCAGTGCTGTCCGCAGGCTCATCTCCGCCTTCCGTGCCATTCCGCGCACCAGCAGCAGGTTCGCAATGTTGGCGCACGCAATCATCAGCACCAGCCCGGCGATCCACATTAGCAGCTTCAGGTTTGAAGCGTAATCCTTCTGCATCGACTGCGTGCCTGCACCACCTGCAGTCAGCACTAAATGCGTCTTAGCGATATCCGCGGCTGAAAAGTCAGGATCCGTCGCGTGTACCCGCTTGAGTTGCGCGCTCAATTTCTCCTGCAACGGAACCAGCGCCGTTCCCGGCTTCACGCGCCCAATAATATCCAGCCAATTCTGCGTCGGGTCACGGAAACTCTTTCCACCCGCCTCATCGGGCATGGTTGCAATCGGCAGGTAGAAATCCGGTGGGGTACTCGACATGCGATCGCCGAAGAAACCTTCGGGAGCCACACCGACCACCGTCACCGCCTTCGTATTCATCCAGAAGGTGCTGCCGACCACCGAATCATCGCCGTTGTAGACGTCTTTCCATGTCGCATAGCTCATTACCGCAACCACTGGTGCACCGGAAACATCATCCGTATCGGAAAGCAGGCGTCCCACTGCAGGCTGTAGCCCAAACATGCGGAAGTAGTTTCCAGAGACAAACTCCCCCATCCGTGGCTTTGCAGCCTCTTGGCCTCCATCACGCCGTATAACGACGGCCCGATTCTCAAACCCCGCCTGCATCGCCGCCAGCTCTTCAAACTCCGGCGTGTTCTTCTTCATCTGCTCATAGGTGTGGGTTGAGAACATGCTGTAGTCTCCGTCGTGCCACGTGTTGGGCCCGGAGTTCTGGCAACAGTCAGCCCAATCACCCACACGCACCAGCGTCTTCGGATCCACCACCGGCAAATTCTTCAGCAGCACCGCATTCACCAGCGTAAAGATCGCCGCATTCGCGCCAATCCCCAGCGCCAGCGTGAGGATCGCGGTAACCGTAAATCCCGGAGTCTTCCACAACTGTCGCAGCGCGAAACGCGTATCTTGCACCAAGCTCTCCAACCATCCCCATCCCCATGCCAAATAGGTCTGCTCCTTGATTGAGGTTGGATTGCCGAATCTGCGATACGCCGCGCGCCGTGACTCGGACGAAAGCACACCCGCCTCTGTCTGCTCCTGCTCTCGCAGCTCCAAATGCAGACGCATCTCTTCTTCCAGATCTGCGTGAAATTGCTTCCGGTAAAACAGCATGCGCAAACGGCGCAACAGCTCATGGATTTTATTCATCGCTCGCTTCTCACGCCGTCTGGATCACGCGTCCGATCGCCCCCATCACGCGCTCAAACTGCGAGATTTCCAGCACCAGCTGCTTGCGCCCAGCGGCCGTCAGCTTGTAATAGCGCGCACGCCGGTTTCCAGCCGTCGTCCCCCATTCCGCCGTCACCCAGCCTTTGATCAACATTCGTTGGAGCGCCGGATACAGCGACCCCTCTTCGACCTGCAGCACATCGTCCGAAGTGCGCTGAATCGAATTGGCAATCTCATATCCATGTAGCTCGACATGCCGCGCCAGCGTCTTCAGGATCAACAAGTAAAGCGTGCCCGGCGGAATCTCATCCCGATTCAAACAACACCTCTCCATCCAAACAAGAACTCTAGCATAGTCAGGCTATGCCAGTAACACGCTACTGCCATAGCCACACTATGTCAAGAGAAGATACCTGCGGCCTCGACCAACCCCGTTTTCAAGGAATAGCTTGGAGAAGCCGACTTCCCGTTACTAGTGCAGCAGCACCCGGATTATGATTGGCGGATAATCTCCATGGGGACTCTTTATGTCATTCATGCCCGCCGTGCGCGCGTCACTTGCCGAACGATTTATTTTCAACTTCCGTTTGCCCGCAAAGGCGCTCGCCCGCTACCTGCCGGTTTCCTGGCTAGCTCCCCAAGAGGTACGAGGCTACGGCGTTGCCTCGTTTTGCATTCTCGATTTACGCGGCATCACCGTTGCCCCGCTGACCACGCAGATCGGTCTTACCAGTATCAGTTGTGCTCCGCGTTACGCCGTGCTTGACCTATCGCGTGAGCAGGCGACTCCAGCTGTCTTTGTCAGCGAGCGGCAGACCAACTCTGCCTTTGGTGCTTGGTTTACCTCAATGGGATTCTCGGCTCCTCATCCCCAAGTCGAGGCTGCTATCAGTTATCAGGACGACCGAACTCTGTTGCGCGTCGAAAGCCTGGACGACGGATTACTCTTTGCCGCGACCGTCCGCCCCTCCGCAGAAGCGAAATCAATGTTGTTCTCGTCGCCACAGGAGTTTGCTTATTTCATCGCGCAGGGCGTCAGCAGCTACGGGCTTTCCCGGCATGGTTCACGTCTGACAAAGGTAGATTTGCAGAAGGAGGACGCGGCATATACGCCACTGGAGGTCTCAAACCTCGGCGGCGCATTTGCGGATGATTGGCAGGGTCACGGCGGTGTGTTGGATAGCGCGTTTCTTACACGCGGAGGCCGTTACGAGTGGACCTATCATGGCCTGACTGATGAATGCGTGGAAGCTAGAATTCTGTCCTAGCAGTTGCGACGGCTGTTTTGTTTGGTACCTAATTCAACTTGATAGTCGAAGGATGTGGTCCCAGCACACGGGTTTCCACAACTCAGTGCCCAGGGCGATCGCTGGCAGTTTTACCTTCATGGTCGCTTTCCACGGAGTTCTACCAACTGGTAGGCGGTCATTGCCGGGCGTCGTTGCAGAGTGCTAGACTTTCGCGTCGGAGGTAGAGTCCATGCTCAGCCTCAGGATTCGGGTTGGTTCACCTCTTGCGATCGCGGCGACGCTGTTGGCAGCCTTTGTATTTTTCGTCAAATCGGCAAGAGCCCAAGTCCAGACCCCAAACGCCACCGCAAGCAACCTTCCCACAACCCGGTTAAAGGTAACCAGTAACCTGGTGGTGGTGCGGATCGTCGTGCGTGACGCGCAAGGTAAGCCGGTGAACGGCCTTCGGAAGGAGGACTTCAAGCTCTTCGATTCCGGCAAGGAGCAGTCGATCGCGCAATTTGAGGTGGAGGCTGCAGTTGAGCCAGCTTCATCTCCAGCGGCAGCTCGTAAGCCAGAACAAGCCGCCGCAGTTCTTTCCCCCGCATTGCCCGGACGGTTTCTGGCTCTCTATTTTGACGACCTGTACACCTCCGATAACGACATGGTCCAGGTACGCAAGGCTGCCGATGACTACCTTGCCGCTAACCTCCAACCAGCGGACCATGTCGCGATCTTTACTTCCGGGGCAATGCTTTCCGACTTTACCTCTGACCCGAAGCAGATCCATGAAGCCCTGTCCAAGCTCCGGGCCAGTCCACGCGCTCCGGCCGCGGGGCATGATTGCCCTGACCTCACCGATTACCAGGCGTTGGAAATGGTAAGGACACAAGGCAAATTGGATCTCGTGAATCCCTGGAACACGGGAGATGCCTGGGGATTGGCGTTCGACGAGGCATCCCAGCGCGATTGCTTGCCAACGCTCGATAGAAACTTCCAATCTATGAGGCCAGAGGCGCGCCTTGCCACTAAGAATTTCCTTATCGGCCGAGCATCCACGGTTGTGGGCCAGACTGAGATACTTGCGCGCTCTAACCTGGCGGAACTTGAGCAAGTGGTGAAGTACACGGCGCAGATGCCCGGTCAGCGGATCGTCATTTTTGGTTCCCCCGGCTTCCTGTTGGAAAACGAAAGCCAATTTCGATTGGAGCAGCTCATTGACCAGGCGCTGCGCTTGCAGGTGGTCATCAGTTCGCTCGACCCAAGAGGGCTGCCGGACGTCGCGCGCCAGTTGGACGCATCCCGGATATACGTTCCGGGATCAAGTGGAACCTCCAGTGGAGCTATGCATCGCATGGACGAAAACCGGGAGGTGGTCGCAGGAGATGTCTTGGCACAGGTTGCGGAAGGCACCGGCGGCGAATTCTTTCACAACAACAACGATCTGAAGACCGGATTTGGGCGTTTGGCAGGATCTCCCGGGGCCTACATCCTGGCCTTCGCTCCCAAGGATCTTAAGCCCGACGGCAAGCGTCATCCATTGAAGGTCACGCTGGCCGAGAAGGAGCCGGGGTATAGCATCCAGGCTCGCCGCAGCTATTTCGCGCCTGGGGGTGAAGTTGGGACAAAGGCGGGAGCCAAGGAAGTAGAAGCTTCTGGTGCCACCGATCAAGGGCGGGAGCAGATTAGGGAAGCGCTCCTTTCAAAAACTGAAATCGCACAGTTCCCGGTGGTTCTGGATGCGGACATCTCAGGGCATGAGGGAGATACACGAGAGCTGTCCTTGTTGTCTCACGTGGACCCCAAATCACTCCATTTGCAAAAGGAAACGGATCATAACCTCGATACTTTGACCTTTGTGTTTGGCGTCTTCGATCAAAAAGGGAATCTGGTGATTGCCCAGCAGAGGCACGCGAACGTGGATGTTGCGGATGGACAGTTGCCGGAGTTTCTCAAGGCTGGGATAAGTATCGACATGGCCTTTCAACTGAAGCCTGGAAGCTATCGGATACGCGAGGTGGTGACTGATTCTGAGCAGCGCCTGACGGCCTTGTCCCGCAACGTAGATATCCCAGAGGTCATTCCTACCACGCCCAGCCCGCCGTCAGCCTCTGCGACGCTGCCTCCGTCACCGCAAGCTCCGGTCTCGCCATCAGGCGGTCAGCCAAATTCCCAGCTGGCTCAGCCATCGCAAACCTTTTCGCAGGCTACACCACCTTCATTAGACCAGGCGAAGATACGGGCTGAGGAGACCAGGCTCTACTCGAAAGCTCAGCCCTACCTAGATGGCTCGGCACCAGAACTGGAAAAAAAAGTTCGAGAACTGAAAGGCCTGAAATCGGATTCGAGCCAGGCGCAGCTATCCGATCTTCTGTTCAAAATAGGCACGAGGGTTGATGAGTTAGTGGCTAAGGTACCGGACCTAACCTCGGATGAACGAGTTACTCAGACGCAGTGGGTTGTTGGCTTGGCGCAGGATTGTGCCTCCCACTCCAGGGTGCCTGGAAACTTCCCGATCGAGAATTGTTCGCAGACCTCGGGTAAGCGAATCCAAAAAGACTTTCATTACATTATTCTGTCCCGCCAAACCCAAGATGGACGCGTCTTGGAAGAGTTTCGGACGAATGAGCAAAATCAACCGCTCAAATCAGGTGCAGAAGGGCCCAGCTTCCAGGGCTTTGTCGGCTCGTGGGTCATTTTCTCACCGTCGAACCGATCGGAATCCCGTTTCCACTACTTGGGAGAACAGAAGATTGGTAAGCGGCAAGCTTTCGTCGTCGCGTTCGCTCAAATTCCGGGTTCGGTAAACGTGCCAGTGATGCTGGTGAGTGGGGGAAGATACGTTCCTATTCTGTTCCAGGGGGTCGCTTGGGTTGATCAGGAGGATTTCCGAATCATTCAACTAAGGACCGACATCCTCGCTCCGCAGCAGGAAGCCGGGTTGCAAAGGGAGACTGCGAAAATCCTATTCGGGCCGGTCGACATATCGCAGCTTAACCTGGATCTGTGGTTGCCCATGGGAGTGGAGGTTAACGTCGAAGCCGATGGGTTGGCTGTTCAGGAGCAGCACGCCTATTCGAAATACCGCCTGTACCACGCGACAAGCAGGATACTTCCCTAAAGCCTTTGCGCAGGGGTCGATGCGTCTAGACTGGATACCGCTACCTCGTCTGGCCGGAAGCTCTAGCGTCAATGCACTCAGAGAACACTCCAAGTGCACCGAAGAACTCCAATCTTCGGGATAAACAGACGAACTGATTCTTCGTCTGCCCGGAAAAGTCTGGTTTTGAGTAAATTGGCTCCGGATGGACTGCCCAAGTGAGCAAGTTACCTATAATCCCGTTTTTCAGGCTGTCCTATTTCTATCATTCCGTCCGCCCGGTACCTCGGTATATAAACCAAAGCCCAGCCGTTGGAATTGCGAGTATGAAGAGGGAGAGAATGCTGCCCTCCGGGCCCGTACTCCCGCCGCTCAGGAGAGCGTTTCCGCGTGGCACAGCGGAGAAGAGGTGGCCAGTCACATTCAGCCCACTGTCGGCCGCGCCGTAAAGGTAGGATTCCGCCCAATCCCAAGCAGCGTGGAAACCGATTGCCCACCATAGTGAACCCGTAAGCCACAAGCTCAAGCAGAAAAATAAAGCAATCAATCCCGACTGCAATAAACCCACCATGCCCTCGCCGCCATTTGTCCCATGCATTAACGCAAATACGAGAGACCAAATCAGAGCCGCCCTCCAAAAGCCCGTTAGCTGTGTCAAGGTAAATTGCAGGTAGCCGCGCAGCGTGATCTCTTCAAAAAGTGCCACGGCAAAAAACGCCAGTAGCCACTGCACACCGTATCCCAGAGCCGCGAAGCCACTCGTCGCTGGTCCGCTCAATTCAAGCGCTCCTGTCAGCTTGAGTGCTCCCACCAGCAGAGAGAGAGTGGCGGCGCCCCATACACCGCCAACAAAACACAAGCGCAGCGCTTGCCTTGCGCCGAGGCCGTAGTCAGTTAATTTCCGACCCTCGAAACGGGCCAGCAGGCCTGTAACGAACAGCACCACCACTACACGGAAACTCTCGTCTGCCAGCAATCCACGCGGTGACCTCATCCAGTCGTGCGGAAGTTTTCTTGTAAAGAGAAAATACTGGAGCACACGTAAAGCTACGAGCAGGCAAATGAACGTTGTGATCCCCAATCCACTGCGAACCGCACTTGGACTGTTGGCGATGCCGCTATCAGATTTTGACGCCTTTGCCGCATCCGACTGTTCGCCACCAGGTTCGAGAGGGTCATTCAGATGGGCCACGTGAATAGCCTCGCAGTCCGATGTCGGCTCAAACCCTTGCTCGATGAGTGCTTGGACCTGATGGCGTCAACTGAGAACTGAAGCCGCTGTTGCCGCCGCCCCTGTTTATTCACGGACACCCTCCGGCGAAACCGGACACCCAATTCGGTTCCCATGCGCCTGCGAGATTCCGTAAGCCGCTTTGTTCTCATAAAGTTGCGTTTAGGACACTTTGGCTCTCGAATTGCCCTTCCTTCCGTACAGACCTACCGTAACCCGGAGCTCGACCCATGACCACCCTGCTGCAGGACCTGCGATTCGCCCTACGCCAACTGCGTAAGTCTCCCGGCTTCACCATCACTGCCGTTTTGACACTGACGCTGGCCATCGGCGCCAACGCAGTCGTCTTCGGCGTATTGAACGCGCTCATCCTGCGTCCGCTGAATGTGCCACAGGCAGAGAGCCTTTTCATTGTCCAACATGGGAGCGGCGCCGGGTCCCACTCCTATCCCGATTATCTCGATCTTCGCCGGCGCAATCGCAGCTTCGACGATGTGGCTGCTTGGGCCATCTCTCAGGCAGGGCTGGACACGGGCAAAGATCCATCCAATGTCTGGGAATACGAAACCAGCGGAAACTACTTCGACGCATTGCGCATCCAACCGTACCTTGGCCGTTTCTTCCACGCTTCCGATGAGCATGGCCCAAACAGCGCGCCCTATGTCGTGCTCTCCTACGCATATTGGCATAGCCATTTTCAGGATGATCGCGGCGTGGTGGGCCGCGTTGTTCGGCTAAACAAGCATCCAGTCACCATTCTTGGCGTGGCGCCTCCGGGGTTCCAGGGGACCGTCTTGTTTTTCGCTTCGGATATCTTCGTGCCCATCGTGAACCATGAGCAGTTATCCGGCGAGAAGATCTTGAACGCGCGCGGGGACCACTGGATGTTCGAGCTGGTGGGACATCTGAAGCCGGGAGTCACTCCGGCGCAGGCCACTGCCGATCTGAACTCCGTGGATTCGTATCTGAAAAGAAGCTATCCCAAAGAAGAAGGGAATGAGCCTTATACGCTGGCGCGGCCTGGTCTTCATGGCGACTATTTACGCCGGCCAATGCGAGCTTTTCTTGCCGGATTGATGCTTCTTTCGGGTTTGATACTGTTGGCGGCCTGTGCCAACCTGGGCAGCCTGTTTGCGGCGCGGGCCGCCGACCGTTCCCGCGAAGTGGCCTTGCGCCTGGCTCTTGGTTCGAGCCGCAATCGCATTTTGCGCCAGCTGTTCACCGAATCCGCGCTGCTTTCGCTCGCCGGAGGCGTAGCGGGACTCACGGCGAGCATTCTGCTTTTGCGACGGTTGAGTGTGTGGCGGCCAGTTCCGCAATTCCCCCTCCATGTGCCGGTAAGTCCGGACGCTAACGTTTATTTGCTAGCTTTGGTCTTGGCGCTGGTCAGCGGAGTTCTGTTCGGAATTGTTCCCGTGCGGCAGATTCTCCGGGCCAATCCGTACGAGATCGTCAAAGCGGGATCGACAGGCGCGTTCGGGCGCCGAGGTACCGTGCGAGACGTATTGCTTGTCGTCCAAATTGCGATCTGTGTCGTGCTGGTCACTTCATCGATGGTTGCTGTGCGTGGACTCATGCGCTCCATGCACAGCAACTTCGGTTTTGAGCCGCGGAACGCGATGTTGGTAGACACCGATCTGAAGGCAGCAGGCTACAGCGGCGAAAGAGTACCCGCAATGCAACGGCGCATGATCGATGCCATCCAAGCGATTCCTGGCGTAGACTCCGTAGGATCGGTGCAATATCCGCCGTTAGAACTTCCCGGTAGTTGGCAATCGCTTGTCTACACCGACACAACCGAGGATCTGACCCCATCGAATGCCGCGGCCGACGCTTGTATGTACAACATATCTCCAGACTACTTCCGCGCATCCGGGACGTCTTTATTGGCGGGCAGAGCCTTCTCATGGCATGACGACACAAACGCCCCGCGGGTAGCAGTGGTGAACCGGGAGTTCGCAAGCAAGATACTGGGCTCCATACCGGACGCGGTCGGCCGGTATTTCAAGCTGCGGGATGGCACGCGCGTGCGGGTGGTGGGCCTGGTCGAAGACGGAAAGTACGTGAACCTCACCGAAGACCAGCAGCCGGCGATGTTCCTCCCCCTCCTGCAATCGCCGGCCAGTTGGATATGGCTGGTGGTGCGGTCGAGCCGGGACCCGCAGCAACTTGCCGCGGCCATGAGAAGTGTGCTCCGGGACATCGACCCTGGGATGGTTCTGGCGATTCAACCGTGGAGCGTAGAACTGGGGGGAACTTTGTTCCCCTCGCGCATGGCGACAATATCGCTGGGTGTGCTGGGCATGATGGGTGCCATGCTGTCGATTACCGGCATCTTCGGAATGGCCGCCTACTCGGTGAGCAAGCGGCTGCGGGAGTTGGGAATTCGCGTGGCTCTCGGCGCGCAACGCAAGGAAGTGTTGCAGGCCGCGCTGGGACGTGCGTTCAAACTGTTGGCGATTGGTTCGGGGGTTGGATTGGTTCTGGGTCTGCTTGCGACGAAGGTGCTGGCTTTCATTGTGTATCAGGCCACGCCGCGCGATCCGCTGGTGCTGGCCGGCGTGGTTCTGGCCATGCTGCTGTTGGGGCTGGTGGCTACGTGGATTCCAGCCCAACGCGCTCTGTCGGTCGATCCTTTGATCCTGCTGCGCGAGGAGTGAGTCATTTTTCCTTATCCTGTGGTCTGGTGCGCTCGGTTATGTGCGGCCATTCTTTCCACCCCGGTCACGCACGACGTACCCGGGGACCCCGGTTTTCCACCCCAGGCACGCAAAGACCGCGTACCCGGGGACCCCGGTTTTGGCGGAATGGCCGCGTCACGTGCAGCTATCCGGTCTAAACCATTAGGAAAAATGCTAGCCCCTGAGGCACATAAATTTGGTATTTGGAGGTTTTGGAGCCCATCGCGGGAATAGAAGCGCCGCCGGCTTACCACCTCGCATCCAAATATCTTTGAAACCCGGACGCTCTCGTACTCGTCTTGGAATAGGCGACACCTACAGTTACCCGATCGGCACTCTGGAATGCCATAGAGAATGCTGCTTTGGGACCGGACCGTTAGGCCTCGCCCGGTTGAAGGGAACGCATGACCATCGAAAGACGATTCGGTCTATTAATTTTTGCTCCCATGCTATTCGTCGCTGTAGTCTCCGCCCAGCAAAAGGCACCGCCAACTCCAGCCGCCCCAGCCACAATCGATCTCGACGTGGTGGTTGCGCCAAGGACTGGGCCGCCGGTCGCCGATCTCCAACAACAAGACTTCACCATTCTTGATAACAAGACCCCCCAGCACATCACGTCCTTCCACGCTTTTGGCGGCAGCCAGGCTCCCATTCAGGTGATCCTCGTTATCGACGCGGTGAATGTTCCGTACGAGCGGATCGCCTATGAGCGGGGAGAGATTGATAGGTTTCTGCACGCCAATGGCGGCCGGCTAGCGTACCCGACCACGCTCGCCTTTTTTACGGACAAGGGCGTGCAGGTTCAGCAGGGCTTCTCCACCAACGGCAACGAGCTGAGTTCTTCTATGGACAGCTACGCCGTTGGCCTGCGCGACATACGCCGCTCCTCGCAATTCGAGGCCAACGACCGCTTTCAGCTTTCTATCAATGCGCTTCGTTCGCTGATCGGGAGCGTTGCCGATCGTCCAGGCCGCAAGATGGTTCTCTGGGTCTCGCCGGGCTGGCCCCTTCTTTCCGGTCCCGGCATTTACCTTGACTCCAGGCAACAGAACCAGCTCTTCGCGACCGTCGTCGATCTTTCCACTGCGGCTTCGGCAGGCCCATGTGACGCTTTACAGCATTAATCCCATCGGCGCCGCGGAATCGGTCGGCCGCACTTTCTACTATCAGGATTTCGTCAAGGGCGTTGCCAAGCCAGGGCAGGTCCAGGTCGGCGACCTCTCGGTGCAGGTTCTAGCTACCCAGAGCGGAGGTCTTGTCCTTAACGGAAGCAACGACGTTGCCGGTCTTTTAGAGCAATGCATGGCCGACACCGAGGCGTACTACGGGTTATCCTTCTCTCCCGCTCCTTCGGATCATCGTGACGAATACCACCATCTCACCATCCAGGTAGCCAAGCCCGGCTTGACCGCGCGCACACGGGATGGCTATTACTCGCAGCCTTAGGGACGTGTCCGGGGGGATCTTCGGTCAGGCTCGGGTTGCAGTATCTTGAAAGGGTGACAACGTCACCACAATCCGGTGATCTGGCGCTGCCGCTGCCATCAGCCCCACAGTCCAGGGACTCGGTTGATCAGGACCTCCCGCAAAGTCTCCTCCAGGAACTCTGGCTCACCGCCAAGGCTGCGGCCAGCGGGCTAACACGCGATGAACTCCGCACCGCCCTGTACTCAGTGGGCACGAAGTTCAACTACGGTTTGCCCGCTGCCGCTCGTCCGGATCATTCGCAAAAGGCAGATTTCCTCAGATCGCTCCGCCTTGAAGACCTGGCGCTCGCTACCGCCTGCGTCCTGGGCCGCGAGGTCGCGTGGCAACGCTTCCTTAACCTTTATCGCGCGTCCCTAACCCAGGCCGCCGTCGCCATCACCGGGTCGAGCACGTTGGGCCACGATCTTGCCGACTCGCTCTATTCGGAGCTTTACGGCCTGCGCGAGGTCGAAGGACAACGCCGCTCTCCGCTCGCTTCCTACTCCGGGCGCGGTTCGCTTCTCGGCTGGCTTCGCACCACGCTCGCCCAACGCCATGTCGATCATCACCGGCGAACGCACCGCGAGTCGCCACTCGATACTCTCGATGCGCCCGCGCTTCCACCAGATTCACACACCGGTTGCAGCGGAACTCACTGACCTGACCCGCGCCATTACCAGCACGCTGGAGAGTCTTTCCGCGGAAGAGCGCTTCCTGCTCTGCTCGTATTTTCTTGATCGCCAGCCCCTCGCCCAGGTCGCCCGCGTCCTTCATGTTCACGAAGCCACGATCAGCCGTCGGCTCAAGCGGCTGCTCACTGATTTGCGGAAACGACTGCTGCAGCAGCTTCAGGCCGGGGGATTGAGCAAGCGGGCGGCTGAAGAAGCGCTGGGCAACGACCCGCGCGATTTGGAAATCAATCTGCGTGCTTTACTGCAAAGTTCGCAAACCACCTCGTTCTCAGAGCAGACGGCAGCGAACGCCGCTGCCGCATCCAGGCAACTATGAGCGAACTTCTCCAAGCCGGGCAGCATCCAGACGCGGACCAGCTCAACGCCTTCGTCGAGCACACGCTGCCCGCGCATGAGCAGCAGCAGACACTCGCGCATCTGGCCGTTTGCCCGGCCTGCCGGCAGATCGTTGCCCTCTCGCTTCCGCCCGCCGGCCAGACTCCGATCCAGACTCCGATCCTGGAGCCCGAAGCTATTCGCCATCGCTGGTTCCCCCGCTGGCATCCCGCATGGGCAGGGATTCCCGCGCTCGCCGCCGTCATCCTGGTGGTCCTGTTTGTTCGTCATGAGCGAAGGACCGCTCCTTATCCATCCGCACTATCCCAGATGGCCGATGCCCGTAAACCGGCGCCACCGCCCCCAGCAGAAATAGGGCCGCCAGAAGCCCTCCGCAGCATGGCGCCATTGGCCCAGCGTGCGCCTCAGCCGCGGCCAACTGCGCCGACAACCCGGCCAATGCCACTCCCCCAAGCAAGACAGGGGACAGTCAGCGGCGTTGCAGGCGGCATCCTGGGCGGAATTGGAGGTACAGCAAGCGCCCCTAAGCAATCACCTATGCCCAGCCTCTCCTTTGGGACATCGGCGAGCGCCGGTGGACCGGTAACCGCGCTGGCAGTCGATCGGGTTCAATCTGCTTTCTCCAGCCCAGGTCCTCTGCCCAGCCATCTCGGCGTCCTCTCGATGGCCTCGCGTGGCAACCAGCGGCTCGCCATCGACACCGGTAACCACCTTTTCTTCAGCGACGATGAGGGCAGAAACTGGAAAGCCATTCCCTCGCCATGGAAGGGCCGCGCAGTCAGTGTGGCGCTGACCTCCGCGGTCTCCTTCGGGAGCGCCAGGACCGCCCTCAAAATCAGTTCACATCCCGCAGCGACCGCCGTCTCAACATTGTCTGGCACCATCACAGATCCTGCCGGCGCCGTTATTCCTGGCGCAACTCTGACCGCCACCAACTCCAGCGGCGTGCTCGTCGGCAGCGCGACTACGGACAGTCGCGGCCAATATCGGATGGAAGCTTTGGCGCCCGGCAGCTATCGGATAGAAGCGCAGGCAACGGGTTTCGAAAAGCAGTCGTTCGCCACCGAGGTGGCGCCCTCGCAACAAGCTGTGGCTGACGCTACGCTGCGCGTCGGTTCGGCTGCTCAGACGGTCAACATCCAGGCATCCCCCGCTGTCCTGGATGCCTCGTCCGCTGAAGAAAACCAGGCGCTCAAACCCGCTGTCGCCCAGCCCACATCGCGCTTCGAGTTAACCACCGACGACGGAGAGCACTGGACCAGTACCGATGGCCAGAGCTGGTCCCACAAATAATCCTCGAAAATATTTTTGTTTTTCTCTGCAAGTTAGTAGAAGCTCCACGTTCTCCGCTTAGACAGAAGCTGCCATTCCCCCCACACCCGGCAGCGCACTCGGAGAACCGGCATGCTCATGCGCTGTGGCAGTGTTCTACTTAAACTTCTCCCTCCGCTTCTCGTTCGTGCTGTTCCTTCTTGTCATCGCCGGCGCTTATGCTCCCTTTACTGGAGCGGGCGCCTCGTCAGCCGTCGGCGATGTTCACCCATGGAGTCCGTCTCGGTCGCCATCCCTTACCATGGGGCGCGCCCGGGTTCGGGCAGGCTTATGCGCCGAGATTGTCGACCCGGAAGAGCATGTCCTCGGCCGCGCCGAACGGCCGGCCGAAATCGCCCAAGGCGATGGGAGCTGGCAGCAGAGCATCGCGCCCGCAAAACCGATCGCATTCGAAGACCTGGTTTGGCAACGGGTGCGTTATCGTTTCGAATACAGCGACAAGGCCATCCCGGCGATCACCGGGGTCGAGTCCATCGCAAGTATCCTGCGCCGCCCCGTGGTTCGCATTCTTGGCCAGACGGAGTTCCTCGCCGGCAGTGATGCCGCCATCCGCATCCTGGTCTCCGACGCGGGCAATCACGATGCCGCTCTCACCGGCACCGTCCGCGCCGAACTTCTCATTCGGCAGCAGCGAAGTCGTTTGCTCTTCTCCGGGCGCCTCAACCAACACGGCACGGTTGCGGCTCAGTTTCACCTTCCAGCCGGGCTCGAAGGCAAATACGATATCCGCTTCATCGCCGACACACCCATCGGTTCCACCGAGTACACGCAGCCCGTCCAGCTCAAAGACCCGGCATTGATTATGGTCACGACCGAGAAACCAATCTACCAGCCCGGTCAGACGATCCATGTGCGCGCGCTCGCGCTCGATCGCGCCAGTCATCGGGCGGATGCGGCCCGTAACCTCACCTTCGAAGTGGAAGACTCGCGCGGCAACAAGGTTTTCAAAAAGAGCACAGCAACCGACCACTTCGGCGTTGCCTCCGCGGAGTTCTCGCTCGCCGATGAGGTGAACCTGGGCACCTATCATCTGCGCGCCCTGATGGGCGATAGCTCCGCCCCGGTGAATAGCGCGGAAGTTGCGCTCAATGTGGAACGGTATGTCCTGCCTAAGTTCAAAGTCGCGGTGGAGTTCACAGAAAAAGACAACAAGCCGCGGCGTGACTATCGTCCTGGTGATCACGTCACCGGCACGGTGCGCGCCAACTACTTCTTCGGTAAGCCGGTCGACCACGCAGAAGTAGCCATGAAGATATCGAGCGCGGATGTCGACGTCTTCGAAGCAGCCTCCGCGAAAGGCAAGACAGATAAAGACGGCGTCTATCACTTCGATCTTGTGCTCCCTGCGTACTTTGCCGGGCGGAATTTCAGCCAGGGTGCAGCACGTGCCCTGGTCGAGGCCACTGTTAAGGATTCCGCGGGCCACTCTGAAACACGCGGCGAAGCGATCACCGTCAGCCAATCTCCCCTGCTGCTTACCGCGGTTCCGGAGAGCGGAACACTGATCCCTCATCTTGAGAACCAGGTGTTTCTTTTAAGCTCCTATCCCGACGGCACGCCTGCAATCGCTGCTCTTACGGTCCACATGGCTGGTGAGCACGATCAGCACGTCACCACCGACAGCAGCGGCATCGCGACCATTCACCTGGTTCCCGGCTCCGGCAGTGCGTCGCTCCGCGTGGACGCTGATGATCATCGGGGCGCTCGCATGACAGCAAGTGTTCCGCTGGAGACGCGGCAAGGCGACGACCAGATCCTGCTGCGCGTCAACCACGCGGTAGTTAAGGCCGGCGAACTTATGGAATTGAAAGTCCTCTCCACCCGCAGTCGTGGATCGGCCTACATTGACATCGTGCGCAATGGGCAGACGATTCTGACGCGCGATCTCGACCTGCAGAATGGGCAAGCCGAGCTCATGCTCGCGGCCACTGCGGAGATGGCGGGCACACTCGACATCGACGCCTACCTCTTCGGCCGCGATGCGCAACCGGTCGCCGATCATCGCCTGGTTTTCGTGCAGCCGGCGGATGAGCTGAAGATTGAAACCACGACGGACGCAGCCAGCTACAAACCGGGCTGCGATGCGCGTATCTGCTTCAGGGTTACCAACGCACATGGGGAAGGCGTCAGCGCCGCGCTCGGCTTGCAAATCGTCGATGAAGCTGTCTTCGCTCTGGCGGAGAAGCAGCCGGGCTTCGCGAAGACATTCTTTTACCTCGAGCAGGAAGTGATGAAGCCGCGCTATGAAATCCATTCGCTTTCTCTGTCGACGGCCATCGAACCCGTGGAAGGCCGCCGCGGAGATCAGCAGGGGCCCGATCTGCGAGGTGACGCCCAGCAAGATAGGGCGGCCCGCGCTCTCTTCTCCGCCACCGAGATGGCTGCGCCGGCGAAGCTCGACACCGAGTTTGGCCGCAGCCTGCCGCAGGACAAGTACTACGAATACCAGCAGCGCTACCGGTTGGTGTTCATCGACCAGGTGCGCGACCTTGCGGCACAACTCAGCCAGGAGATCCGCAAACACCAAGCCGCGCACGACCGAGCCACGCAGGACATTCCAGCGATGGTCAATGCCGCGCATCCGCGCGATTCATGGAATACACCGCTGCGTCTCGAACCGGCGCCATGGGGTCGGGCAAGCCACGTCTACCTTGTGCGCAGCGCGGGGCCGGATGGCGCATTCGACAGTCGAGACGATCTTGTTGGCTACATCGAAGCTCGCTCCGGGAGCCTGGTTGATCAGCGAGGAAGCCGCGGCACCCTCGATATCCATGTCGAACACAACCGCGGCCCCATGAATCAACGAGCCGAGGTCAGCGGTACAGTAGTCGATGCCAGCGGAGCCGTGGTTACAGGCGCGACGATTACTATGCGCCAGATCTCCACGCCAAACACGCGCACTACGCACGCCGGGGTCGATGGTCAATTTGCTCTCGCGGCTCTTCCTCCGGGTAGCTATCGAGTCGAAGTCTCATCGCCCGGTTTCCTGAACCTCTCGAGCGATTTCAGGCTTCAAGAGCGCGACCGCGCAATACTCAGCGCCACACTGGACATGGGCAGCGTAACCGAGACCGTCATGGTGGAACCGGCGCCGCCGCCACAAATGGCATTGAGAGTGGGAGTAGCGCAAGGTGTGTTGGGCGGCATAGCGGGCGGCTTGAGGGTAGTAGACGCGGTGAACAGCAGCCCGATGGAAAGGGCAGAGCTTGCCCAGCCCGCGCAGGGGCGTGCGTTTGCCGTGGCGCTTAAGCCGGTCATGCAAGAGGTTGCGCCGCATGTTCGCTCCTACTTCCCGGAAGCGCTATACATCAATCCAGAAATCATCACCGACGCCCAGGGCAATGCCAACATCTCGATTCCGGTCGCCGACTCCATCACCACGTGGCGCATGGCCATGCTGGCCTCCACTGCCTCCGGAGCACTCGGCACCGCGACTTCGAGCCTGAAGGTGTTTCAGGACTTCTTCGTGGATCTCGATCTCCCGGTCACGCTCACCCAGGGTGACCAGGTCTCTCTGCCCATCGCGATTTACAACTACTCCGGCAAGCCCGGCCAAGTCAGCCTCAAACTCAAGCCGGAAGACTGGTTTTCCCTGGACCACGATACGACGGAAAAATCTGTGGCTGCTGAATCGGGCCGCGTGGGTGCTTCGCAGTTCACGTTTACCGCCACGCGCATCGGCAAATTCAAGCTCACCCTCTCTGCCCACATGGACGGCGCCGTCTCTCGCGATGACATCGTTGTGCGCGAGATCGAGGTTATCCCCAACGGCCGCGAGCAGGACCTGGTCTTCAATGGGCGGCTCGAGGGCTCAGCCGCACACGATCTCCGCTTTCCCGACAATGCCATTGCCGATGCCAGCAGCATCGTCGTCCGCCTCTACCCCGGGCCCCTCAGCCAGCTGATCGAAGGGATGGACAGCATCCTGAGCATGCCCGGCGGTTGCTTTGAACAAACTTCTTCCAGCACCTATCCCAACGTACTTGCGCTCGACTACATGAAGCACACGAAGAAGCTCACGCCGGAGACGCATGCCAAGGCCGAAGGCTACATCTCCAACGGATACCAGCGCCTGCTCACCTTCGAGGTCCCGGGAGGCGGTTTTTCGTGGTTCGGCCAGGCTCCGGCCAACAAGATTCTTACCGCCTACGGCCTGATGGAGTTCAACGACATGGCCAAGGTGTCGGACGTTGATCCCAGGCTGATCGAGCGCACGCGCGACTGGCTGGTCAGCCAGCAACAAGCGGACGGTAGTTGGAAGCCGGACGCCTCCTTTATCAACGAAGGCGCAACCGATCGTTATAACTCGAACGTGCTCCGTATTACGGCTTATATTGCGTGGTCGTTGGTCGATACCGGCATGCACGACGCAGCGATCGATAAAGCCAGGGATTTCATCGACGGTCATTTGAATAGCGCTCCCGATCCCTATACCTTGGCTGTGATCGCCAACTTTGCCACAGAGTACGGCCGCGACCGCGACTTCACGCGCCGCTGCTTGCAGGCTCTGCTCGACGCGCGCACGGAAAAGGGAGATCAGGTCTTCTGGAGCGCCGAAGAGACCGGTGTTTACTCGACGGGCGCAAGCGCCGCGATCGAGACGACAGGTCTGGCTACGCAGGCGCTGCTCAAGTGGGGGCAGGCCTCAGAGGCGGCGCGTAAGGCGCTTAACTTCATCGCGCAAAAGAAACAGGCCTCCGGCGCCTGGGGCACCACGCAGGCCACGATCATGGCTCTTCGCGCCTTATTGCTGGCTACGCAACTGAGCGCGAGCGACGTGCACGGATCGGTCCAAGTGATGCTTGACGGCAGGGAAGTGAAGACTCTTAACCTCACTGCAAACAACAACGACCTGCTTCACCAGTTTGTCTTTAAGGATATCGACGCGCATCAAACCTCCTCGGTTCGACTCCGCTTCGAAGGCGCGGGGAGCCTTGCTTATCAGGTAGTAGGCCGTTCCTTTATCCCGTGGGACGAGAAGCCTGCCGCTGAGCCGCTTTCCATCAATATTGCCTACGACCGCACCCGGCTATCGCAGAATGACATAGCCACCGAGACAGTGACGATTCGCAACAACCTCAGCAAGACCGCAAACATGATCATGGTGGACCTGGGTATCCCACCGGGTTTCGACCTGCTGAGCGAAGACCTGCAATCGCTCCAGGAAAAAGGCGCCGGCGCGAACGCTGGGCGACTGGAGAAGTTCAGCCTGACCGCAACCCAGGCTATCCTCTACTTCAATGGTCTTGCGCCGCACCAGGAAGTTACGCTGAAGGTTCGTTTGCGCGCCAAATACCCCATACGCGCGCACACACTGCAGTCGCGCCTCTACGAGTACTACGATCCCGACGTGAGCGCGACCGCGCGGCCGGTAAAGCTGGAAGTGGATGGACGATGAATTGACGGTTCTGCGTCCGGGCTGGGCAGGCGATCGACTCCTGCTGTCTCCGCGGATGGGAAATTAAGCAGACCCTCCTGATTCGTATATTGCGGCGTGTGTACTATCAGTTATAGTACACGCGTGATCCCTTTTCGCGTTTCTTCCCGCGCCGGTATCTCGCTCTTTGCGCAGATCGTCTACGCGTCAAAGAAGGCCATGGTTTCCGGGCAACTTCGTCCAGGCGACACGTTCCCCTCCGTGCGAGCCCTGAGCAAAGAGCTGAAGATCAATCCCAACACGGCTCACAAAATCGTGAGCCACCTCATCAACGAAGGCCTACTAGAGACCCGCCCTGGGATCGGCACGGTGGTGGCCGCTCTTTCTGAGTCCAGCAAGAAGGAGCGCACCCAATTGCTCGGTCACGAGATTGAAGAACTCGTCGTCGAAGCAAAACGTCTTGGGATCGGTCGTGAAGAGATGCTCGCTTCGATTTCGGCGCATTGGCAACGTCTGAGCAGCGGTGATACAGAGAACCCCGGCAAGCCCAGGGATGGAGGCCGCAAAGAACGATGAGCGACATGATCCGGACAGAGAACCTCTCCAAGAAGTTTCGCTCTACGGCCGCCGTCAATGATGTCAACCTAGCGGTGCCGGAGGGCGCTATCTATGCTCTGGTCGGCGCCAATGGAGCCGGCAAGACAACGCTCATTAAACTACTGATGAACATATTTCGTCCTACCTCCGGAGCTGCGCGGGTGATGGGAATGGACAGCCGCCATCTCGCAGGCAACGATTTCCAGCATATCGGCTACGTTTCAGAAAACCAGGAGATGCCAGAATGGATGACGGTCGAAACCATGCTCGACTATCTCCGGCCTTTTTACCCGCGGTGGGATCGGGCGCTCGAACAACAACTCATCGGGCAGTTCGATCTTCCCCGCAAACGCAAGCTCAAGCATCTCTCCCGCGGCATGCGCATGAAGACCGCCTTCGCCGGCTCGCTCGCCTACCGGCCAAAACTCATCGTACTCGATGAACCTTTCTCCGGCCTCGATCCGCTGGTGCGCGACGAGATCATCGAAGGTTTACTCGAGCGTTCGCCGGAAACGACTATCTTTCTCTCTTCGCATGACCTCGCCGAGATCGAGAGCTTCGCCAGCCACGTCGGTTATCTGGAGCAAGGCCGGATACTCTTCTCAGAAGAAATGTCGGTTCTGTCTGACCGCTTTCGCGAGATAACCCTCACGCTGAGCACCCCTTCGCCACTCCCGCAGAAGATTCCGCCCACCTGGATGCAGCTCGAGGCCGGGGATTCGGTGATCCGATTCATCGACAGCAACTTCCATGGTCAAGTGACAGCCCAGGAACTGGCAGAAATCTTTCCCTCCGCGAGCGATGTCTCGATGCAGCCCATGCCCTTGCGATCGATCTTTCTCGCCATCGCGAAAACCGGCCGCACCCAGACCCAAGTAGCTCAAGATCTCGCAGCCCAAGGAAAGGCGAGAGCATGAAGCAAATGCTGCACATTTTTGCCAAAGATTCCCGCCAGTTCTGGCCGGAGGTCCTCTTCTCCCTGGCTCTTGTTGCCACTTTCGTGTGGATAGATCCCAGCAGTTGGCTATCGGGGAACACTCATTATGCCGTCGCCGGCGGAGCCTTTGTGCCGGCTTTGTTAGAGGGGTTTCTCGGCGGGATTCTAAAGGTGCTCATACCCGTGAGCTGGTGGCTGCTCATCGCCCGGGTGATCCATGCAGAGGCCCTGGTTGGCGACCGCCAATTCTGGCTCACGCGGCCCTATGAATGGAAGAAGCTGCTCGGCGCCAAGGCACTTTTCCTGGTGGTATTTCTCTATTTACCTATCCTGATAGCGCAGTGTCTGCTGCTGCTCAGAGCAGGATTTCATCCCTTGTCATTCATTCCCGGCCTTTTGTTCAACCTGCTCTTGACCACTGGGATAGTTGTCTTGCCACTGATGGCAATTGCAAGCGTTACTGCTACCTTTGCCCGGGTAACGGTGACCCTGCTTGCGGGTCTGGCTGGCTTCATCGGATTCATTGCCATCTCTTTGCTTTTCTCGAACAATGTCTCCATCCCCGCGGGTGACCACCTTGGCATCCCTTTGGCCTTTTGTTTTTGCGGAACGGTGGTCGTGCTGCAATACTCGGCCCGCAGAGTCTGGGTCTCCCGCCTACTTCTGATTGCGTTTCCAATCGTGCTCGTGCTGAGCGGGTTGGCCGTACCGGAATCCACCATGATGCGCCGTGCCTATCCTCGCGCGAGCGCCGGGCAGGAGGCGCCCGTCCAGCTGACGCTTCTCCGCGATACTCCTCACCCTGCAACCGCGTACCTGGTTCGCGCCAACCAACTCCAGGTAAGTATTCCGGTGCAGGTATCCGGTTTGACCGCAGGATATGCGCTCATCCCCGACGCCTTGCAGGTTACTGTCGATGCAGCCAACGGCTCTCATTGGACGTCACCATGGCAAGCAGCCTCCAACTCGAACTATCTTCCCGGCACCACCGAATCTGGCGTGAGCTTTCTGATGAGCCGCACGTTCTTCGATCAGTTGAGATCCGTGCCGGTCACGCTTCATTTCACATTAGCGCTCACGCAAGTGCAGGCTGGGAACGTGAGGAGCATCCCACTACCCACGCAGGACTTTTCCGTTCCGGATTTCGGTATTTGCTCGCCTGACCCGCGTTGGATGGATGCTCAATTTTTAGGAATCGCCTGCAGGTTTGCACTGCGGCCGCCCAGGCTTACTTACATCAACGTGCGATGGGCGGACGGTCCCTGCCCGGCATCGCAGCCCGGGCCAGGCACAACCGTTGAAGGCGACTCGTGGATTGGAACGCTGGAGAACAGCCCTGCGGACTTCGGCATCACTTCGGTCTGGAGCCCACCGATCGGGCTCTCAAACGGGACGAAAGTGGAGGGGAATAAGTCCGAGCCCAGGCACCTTTGTCCGGGAACGCCGGTGACCTTTACTCAATACAACCCGGTGAGACGGACTCAGTACGATTTCGCCATCCCGGATTTCCGTTTTCCCAGCTATCGCCCCGACGAGGGTTCATTTGCCAGATCGACGGGCATTGACTTTACGACCAATTAGCGGCGATGTTGTTACATGCCGATCCCAACTATTGAGAAGAGTGAGGTATCATCGGCCCGCGCGGGCTACGCATCCGGGCTGGAGCACCCGGGGACGGACCGCCAAGCCTTTGGGGCAATCGCGGAATGATGTTCCGGCGATGGGCAAAGCTATTTCAGTAACAGCGCATGCTTACCTTGATGAGAAAGCAAGGAGACAGCGCGCTTGTCGAAAGATACGAAGGTGTCGCCGCCTAGCCACTCGCCCTCGTAGGCGATCAGGCCATCAGCAAAATCCCCTCCTGCCTTGAGCACCGACAATCCAGCATCCACAGCCGAACGATTCACGGCGACGTTGTCCGCACCGAGCAACGCTTCGATGGCGCCGGAAATATCCTCTTGCTCAAACTGATAAACACGGCGCAAAACCCACACAAACTCACACAGGCAAGGAAGTGTGACTGCAATCAGCTCTGCTTGTTTCAGAACTTTACGGGCCGCCTGGGCCTGCTTTTTATCGTCAGCGACTACTGCGCGGACAAGGATGTTCGTATCGGCAGTGATTCTCATTTCTGCCTGGACCAACCGGCCGATGCAGCTTCATTAATCTCGTCAAGTGTGGCAACCTTCCTGGTTTTGCCCGCGAGTAGGCCAAGGAAGTCGTCTATCTTTCCGAGTGGCCGCGCAGCCCTGAGCAGTACGGCCCCATCCGGCTGCTTATCCAATTCGATTTTCTCTCCTGGCCGGATACCAAGATGTTGAAGCACATCCTTGCGGAAGGTAACCTGGCCCCGTGCGGTGACGGTCAAAGTGGTCATTCGCTCGTCCTCGCTGCTCATGTCAAATGGTAATGCAAAAACGCATTACCTGCAACCCTCAGCGAAGGAGACGCTTCGGTTTACACCAATTGCGAAACTGCCCTAGGGGCGCGCCCGTTCGTCAGGAGTTCATCCTGTACGACCCCGAGGTGAGCTCGATTGCGCGGCCGGTAAAGCTGGAAGTGGAGGGACGTTGAAAATGACGGCCCACCGTTTTGGTTTTACCCGATCGCTGTCCGGCTTTGCAGGTTGCGGAAAAACTCCGCGAAAGGGTGAGATTAACCCCCTCAGCGGCTAAGAGCCGCGCCTATTTGCAAGTGTTTATGTACGACCTGAAAATCGTGCCCTTCAAAAGCGTTGGGCTCAAAACACGACGGGCACCCGATCAGCGAATCCCAATCAGCAAACCGGCGCTCATTCCGATGGATTGCTGGTGGCCTCCGGCAAAACTGTAATCGTATGCAGGTTCGAGATACCAGCCAAAGCGATGCTTGCCGGTCGGCCAGAACATGAAGTCTCCTGCGACTTCGGCAGCAACGGAATTGCTGACCTCGCCATGTTGCTTCAGATGCACCCATTCGGGGCCGACACCGAACATAAACTCTGCCTTCTTCGATAAGGTCCAAGGCTTCTTGAAGAGAAGATCCGTGTCCCATTCGGTCGAGTTGCGTGTGTAGAAAGGCGATACGCCTGCTTCCAGTTCCAGCCAGTTCTCGATAGGCGTAACCTCCGCTGCGAGGTTCGGTGCGAACGTCGCAGTGCCGCCGCTGAAGTTCCAGCTTGAGGCTGCGCCAAGCTCAAGAATGGCGATAGGGTCTTTATCCTCGCCAGCATCCTGCGTATGGCCGGAAGATGCTGAGGACGAAACCTGCCCTTGAACGGGCAGGCAGAAATGCAGAAATAGGCACGTTCCAGCGAGCGTGAACAGGAAGGAGCGCATCATGGTCTCCAAAGCCGGTTGGTGTGTCGATGTACCGTGCTTAGCACGGTCAGACTAGGCGGAGACGACCAGGCGGGGAGGGTGAAAAATCGCGGAACGCGGTGCCAGAGCAGAAGACGACGGTTCGGGCCACACGTCGGCAGGCACGTTGTTTGCCACGGTTACAACGAGACCTGCATTTGGAAGACCATGAAAACCGCAGCACCCGCAGATGCCGTTACAAGAGTCCGGCACCGCAGGCTGCTGATGCTCGGCATGAGATGGCCCTGTTGATACGGGCGCAACAAGCGGCCCATCGCACAAATCGCAATGCGGAGAATGGATAGCCAGGCAAATGAGCACGGCGCACAACAGCCATGCAATCATACCGGCTCGCCTTGCGATGGAACGGCCCATGCTTCTTACGATAAATCGCCGTGGGTCAGTTCACCAGCACTGGAGCGAATGCGGCTAAATCTCAACGCTCTCGGATTCGGCGGGATGGCGAACTGAAATGTGTTGCATATTGGTTTCCTGGTCGGAGGCTGGGTGAGGCAAGTATATTATTGCCCTAATTTGGAGAGGTCTGTTCAGGAGTTGATCCGGGAATTACCCAGAACCAGACCGGCCCGTTCGGTATCGAAGGCCTTTTCCCACTTGGCTACGACGATGGTGGCTACGCTGCTGCCGATGATATTGACTACGGCGCGAGCGGCGTTGGTCAAGCGTTCTACGCCGAGTAACAGAACGAGTCCTGCAACAGGCACCTTGTGCAGAGAGGCTAGCGTAGCCGCCAGAGTGACAAAACCCGCACCGGCCACTCCCGCCGATCCCTTCGAGGTAAGCATCAGCACAAACAGGATCACAAGCTGATCGCTCAGACTAAGATGAGTGTTCGTTGCCTGAGCAATGAAGATGGCGCCCATGCCGAGGTAGATTGCGGTTCCGTCTGCGTTGAAGGTGTACCCGGCAGGCATGACCATGCCGACTACCGGCTCAGCGCAGCCGAGCTGCTCGAGCTTTAGCATCAAGGGAGCCAGCACAGCCTCAGACGAAGAAGTTCCTAGCGTGATCAGGATTTCTTCGCGGATATAGCGCAGCAACAGTAGCAGACTGAATCCACAGAAGTACGCGATGCCTCCCAGGACAACCACCACAAAGAAGGCGGACACCGCCCAGAGCTCCGCCGTGAACTTCATGAGCGGGATGAGGCTGGCAACGCCGTACTGGCTGATGGTGTAGGCCATAGCCCCGAATGCGCCAATGGGCGCCAGGTACATGATGAACTTTACGACGCCGAACATGCCCTGCAAAAACAGATCCAGCATCTCCACCAGCGGGCGCGCCCGGTCACGAAACTGTGAGAGCGCCAGTCCAAACAAGACCGCGAACAGAATAATCTGCAGAATGTTTCCGCTGACGAACGCCTCACCGGCGCTGGCCGGAATGATGTTCAGGACGAACGCCACGAAGCCAAGATGCTGGGCGCTGCTTGTATAACTGGAGATCGCCGTGGGGTCCAGGGTCGCCGCATCGATGTTCATGCCTTTGCCGGGTTGCAGCACATCCACAGCAAGCAATCCCAACAACAACGAGAGGGTCGAAACCACTTCGAAGTAGAGCAAAGCCTTGGCGCCGACGCGGCCCACTTCCCTTAGGTCGCCCATCTTTGCGATGCCGACGACCACACTGCCAAAGATAATCGGCGCCAGCGTCATGCGAATGAGCTTGACGAAGCCATCGCCCAGCGGCTTGAGGGCCGCACCGCTGTGCGGGAAGAGGACGCCCACAGCGACACCGAGCACAATCCCGAGCAGCACCCAAAGCCAGAGTGGACTCGAGAGAGAGCGCCGGCCTGTCGTCAGGGGAGTTTCCGCAGGTCTCTGAAGCAAAGTGATTACTCGGCCAGCTGGCGCATCACACGAATAAGGTCGGACTTGCCCTCGAAACCAATTCCTGGCAGTTCCGGCATAACGATGTATCCATCTTCCACGCGCACTCCATCGGGAAAGCCACCATAGGGCTGAAAAAGGTCGGGATAGCTTTCATTTCCCCCCAGCCCCAGACCTGCCGCAATGTTCAGAGACATCTGGTGACCACCATGAGGAATACAACGGCGCGGAGACCAGCCGGCTATTTTGAGTACCTCCAGGGTGCGCAGATACTCGCAAAGTCCATAGGACAACGCGCAGTCGAATTGTAACCAATCACGGTCAGGACGCATGCCGCCATAGCGCAGCAGATTGCGGGCATCCTGGTGACTGAACAGATTCTCACCGGTGGCCATTGGGCCGGGATAGAATTCCGCTAGCGCTGCCTGGAGCGCGTAATCCAGTGGATCTCCCGCCTCCTCGTACCAAAAGAGAGGATACTGGCGAAGCATCTTCGCGTAGGCGATGGCAGTCTCGATAGCGAAACGGCCATTTGCGTCCACGGCGAGCTGGGCTTGGCTGCCAATTTCAGCCAGGACGGCCTCGATGCGCCGGCGATCTTCCGCGATATCGGCTCCGCCAATCTTCATCTTGACTACGGTATATCCCCGGTCGAGATAGCCGCGCATTTCCGCTCGCAGCGCCTCAAGATTCTTTCCCGGATAGTAGTAACCGCCGGCGGCATAGACAAAGACACGAGGATCCGCCTTCATGCCATAGCGTTCGGCAAGCAGGCGGAAGAGCGGTTTTCCCGCAATTTTCGCGACCGCGTCCCACACCGCCATATCGATAGTACCGACGGCTACGGAGCGTTCGCCGTGCCCGCCGGGCTTCTCATTGCGCATCAAGGTTTGCCAGATTCGATCGGGATCCAGGTTGTCGCCGGCATCGTTCAGCAGGGTTTTGGGGTCAGCCTCCAGCAGGCGAGGCTTGAAGCGCTCGCGAATCAGGCCGCCCTGTCCATAGCGGCCGTTGGAGTTGAATCCATAGCCAACTACGGTTCTTCCATCGCGTACTACATCGGTGACCAGGGCGACCAGGGAGCAGGTCATCTTGGAAAAATCGATATAGGCGTTGGCGATGGGCGACGCGATGGGTGCGGTCACTTCACGCAGATCGGCGATACGCATGGGATTCAATCTCCGGCTGCATGTGAATGATTCACTCACAGGAGATGCGCCGGTGTCATGGACGATGGCAGACGGCTCATGCTCCGCGACTGCATGCGGTTCTCTTTCGAGCCCGACCGGGGCTACGGTCACCTATACGGCACCGGCGGGAATTACCACCCAGATGAAGGTGAGTTTAACCGCGACTGCCAGCGGTACAACAAACTCCGGCGTAGCCAGAGAAATCAGGTTGGGGTAGCAGAGCGAGTGCCGCACCTACGGCGCTGGTTCACCCTCCATCGATACCCCAGCCCTTCCGGGCTGGGCTTACGTTTGGCCCCGGCCCTCCGGGCCTTGACGAACTATTAGGTCGCTCATCCTATGGTTCCCAGCTAAACCGTCGCCGCGCGCGTCGTCGTGACCAATGAAGCGAAGCTGGAAAAGAGCTAATTTGGACAAGTCTGATCCTCAGCCGTCCCTTCGGGACTGATCTCGATACGCACTGATAGCTGATTTGTTTTCGGCTAGTGCTGTCCGTATCAGCCGATCGAGAAAAGCTAATTTGGACAAGACTGACTCGATCTATCCTTTAAGAGGACTCGCGCCGTACCCCTCCAGAGCAATGCTTGTCGGGTCAGGCTCATAGCCCTCTTCCTGCAAGGTTTTCTGGGCTTCCGAGCGGAGTGTCTGCTCGTTTGCATCTTTCGGAAGCTTGCAATATCTCCGAATTACCTCTCCACCACTTGTAATTCGAATCAGCCAAGTCGACTTGCCCTTATCCCAAGTGACTTCTACTCGATCCGCACGCATGGCCACCTCCGACTGGAAGCTATACAACAGCGTAGACCAAGGTACAACCGAAAAGCGCATCCGTGAAGCCGACAGCAACTTCGAGGCCAATACAATTCCCTAACTCAGGATTTTCATGAGCGCTGTGGTCCCGATGCCAACCAAACTTATAGCGGACTAGCCTCAGGGCAATTTTGCCAAGCAGGCCATCGTTTACCTCCTAGACTTGTCCTCTGCTCCAGGCCGATGTAGTCAGGAGGGCATCTTTTGAGGGGTTAGCGCTATACGTCATCAGTCTGGCCAGGAGGTCCTTGGGGTGGACGGGCTTTGACAGTAGCTCGAAATCGTGACCCCTGCTCCGCGCGGTTGCCAGAAGGTCGAACGTGGCAGCCTGACCTGAGAAGAGAAGGATTGTGCATGCGGGGAGCCGCTCCCTAATTTGGATGGCCAAATCGACTCCATTCATTCCGGGCATCGTGACATCGCTAATGATGCAGTCCGGGACGGCGATTTCGCAGGCTGATAGCGCAGTCTCAGCGTCATAGAACGCGCTCGCATCAAATCCGCTTTTCTTGAGAATGGCACTGAGCGAGTCAGCAATGATTTTTTCATCGTCTACGACAAAAATTCTTTTGGCCATTACTTGCCCCCGTCCCTTTGACATGTCAAAAGGAGCATTTTCGATCAAACGGCCCTTTGGGGATGGAGATGCCGCGAAACGGCCTTCTGCGGGTTCACCTTCTTCGATAGGACGGGCCTTCTGCAGCACATCAGCTAAGGGAACCACTTTGAATTTTGTTTTCTTTTCCAATGTCTCACCTGGAGCGAGATTAGGCCCGATCCGGCAATACGGGGAGATTTTCTTTGTCTGCGTTCACCACGAAATTTGCATAAAAAATTGCGGCAGTATTGACAAAGTTGGCCTCTCTTTTGGATAATTTATCGATACGTTAGCGTTTTGTTAACGTTTGTTACGTTTTCTTATTTCCGCTTAGCGCGGTTTAGCGATACTCAGGGGAGGTGTCGAAATGCGAGGAAGGGATCGGAATTTCAAAATCACAGAGCAGGCGAACGTCCCCACTGGACGCCACGGGAAGCACAGAGATATCACGAGCCGAATCCTCGATGATCTCGACGGGCTGGAGACCGGCATGTCTTTGAAAATTCCGTTATCCGAGTTGCCGGACACCAAAGTTAATATTCGTTCCGCGCTCAATCGTGCGAGCCGGAAGGTCGGCAAGTCCTTGGGTACGGCCGCTGACGACGATTATCTTTACGTCTGGAATATCGAGTCTGACAATCAGCAAGTCGGGTAGTGCCTGGTGCGGCGTATGTCATCTAACGCATTTTTGCTAATACTGTGGTCCGGTCGGATCAGTTATGTGCGGCCATTCTTTCCACCCCGTGCACGCAAAGACCGCGTGCCCCGGGGACCCCGGTTTTGGCGGAATGGCCGCGTCGGGTTCAGGTTCCTGGTCTACACCATTAGCAAAAATGCTCTAGGGCCGCTCAAGATGGAGAGTTAGCGATCAGGAGCGTGGGGCCGTCGCTGGCGACGTCCTCATCGTCCGCGCCGGCGAGCCACACAAATTTAGCAACAGCGGTGACGGACCACTACGCAACTGGATATTCATCTAAGCCCGAAGTTCGAAACCATCTGGCTCGAAGAATAGTTCGTTCACTTAGTGGGATCCTCTTGTGATGGCGCCCAAACTCGACGACAACACAATGGAGCCTGGCCCGCGAGGTGCATCAAGCGGAGATGACGTTTCTTCTGCTGCTTGGGCGACATTTGAATTTCGATTTGGATTCGGGGCTGGCAAGAGACGTCGAATCCAGGACCCTTCAATGACCCTTGTCCTGGCCGCTGCCCGTTTCGGAGAGGAGGCCGGCCTTATGCGAGGCGCCACGACCACCTTCCACCAGAGCAACAGACGTTTAAAAGGGCTGCCTGCCCGCCATGCCAGGGCCTCTTCTGCGGAGGGGGAGGGCCGATGCGGGAATCTGTTTTCGTACGCGTCAATGGCGCTTTGAATCGCCAACATGTCCGAGGGAGTGAGAGTCATGTGCCACCTTCAATCGGGCTGTCATTTGCCCCGCCGATTCTGCGGCGCGCAACGGTTCAGCCTTCTCGTCGAATGTAACCAGATTGGGTACAGATGCCTATACCATTGTTCCAGCGAGGGGCGCGATTGTAACCAGCGATTGATTACCAATGGTTGCGAGGCCGCTTTTGCCGGCCAGAGGTGTTGGAATGATAGCCTGGCTGGCCGTCGGGGCTAGCGGAGAAAAAAGCAGGCCGGCAACTTCGCAGCCCCCAGCCTGTTCTCAAGGCCGCTACTCCTTGCGTTCAACCACAGCCATCCTAGACCATTACTAAAGTCGGTGGATCTATTACCGAGACTGTTGTAAAACACCAAAGGAACCAGTAGCGGTTACGAACGGGGTATGGTCGAAGCATGTTGCGTCTGGCGACAACACACACTGATTACATTAGGGTCTCTCCGTCGTGACCTAGCTGGGTCAGTCGCGTTACCGCTAGGATGTACCCCATGCATATCCTCTGGGTTATTGCCAAACTGTTCTTCCTCCTGTCGTTGGCGCCAGCGTTTGGAGTGCTGGTCGGGTTCCCTCTCTTCTTGTTGTCTGAACAGATCAAGATGGTTTGGACAGATCAACCTGTGACAGCCCAAGATGGGCTCATTTCTCTTAGTAGTCTCGGGTAACTACTCACAGCGAAGGAACGGTGATCGCACCTTTGGTCACCGGTTTGTGTCACTTTCAGCGGGTTTGCGACGGCCTTTCGGCCTTCTCGACACATTGAGCACTTCGTGAAACTGTGACGGAGGTGACGAAATGAAGAGACGTGCATGTGGGGTCGTCGCTCGATGCCTTCTTAAATGAAGAGGGCAGGGCATCGGCTTCGCTAATTTGGCGATCACCAGTGCGTAAACCGGGTTTGCGTTGATGGAGAAACGGAACCCGGAGGCGATTCGCGCACGGCACATTCGCTTGTGCCCGAAAGTGAAACTGCAGGTCCCTACGCTCCCCCGGATTTCCTGTCCTGCTTAGTGGCGTTGGCGAACTTCATGCGGCTTTCCGGAAAGCCGCATAGTGGCCTTGGGCTATGTCTACCCTAAAGGGTTCGTAATTCGCAGAGTGAATAACAGCGGAGACATCAGTTGGCACAAGGGCAGAGTGTTCGTAAGCCAAGTCTTACGCTTTGAGGATCTCGGCTTTGAACTTGTTGCGGGAGACTTCTACAAGGTCTTCTTTCGTGATGTAGAGATTGGAGAGTTCGAAGCCGAATTCCTCCGTTTTAGGCCTTTGCAGGCCTGGCGATGAGCTTGCGGCATCGCAAAGCCCCTGGGCTGCCTCTCGGAGTCCAGGCAGCTCGATTCAAGTTACCGAAAATGCGTGCGAGTTCGGGCACTTGCCCGAGGCGCCGGTCGTTCGCCCGCACGCCACAGATGAACGGCTCAATGCGTGACTTGCCCCGTTCTCGTCAATTTGGGGAGCAGAGAGCGGCCGCTCCACTTGCTTACCGAGGGGAAGTTGCGCTATTCTCTCTCGGTAACCGCGAGGAGACCTTATGAGCAAGCCGACGGATCTCGTGCAGGGCACTTTAGATCTGCTGGTTCTGAAGATTCTTGCCCTAGAGCCGCTTCACGGCTGGGCCCTCAGCCAGAGACTGAAACAGGTTTCTGGTGACGTGCTGCAGGTGAGCGACGGATCGCTTTATCCGGCCCTCCACAAGCTGGAACATCAGGGCTGGATCCGGGCAGAGTGGAAGCCGACCGAGAACAACCGCAGGGCGAAGTTTTACTCGCTCACACGGCTGGGTAAACGGCACCTTGAAGAGGAAGCCGCGAGCTGGGAACGTCTCTCCGCGGCAATTTCCGGCGTGTTGCGGTTGACGGAGGTGTGAAAGATGCGACTCGAGAACTGGCTGTACACCATTCCGCTGCGTCTGCGTTCGCTGCTCGTGCGCCACCGCCAGGATGAGGATCTCGATGAAGAGCTGCGGGATCACATCGAACGACAGACCAGGGAGAATCAGTCTCGCGGGATGGGCGAAGAGCAAGCGCGCCTTGCCGCGCTGAGGGCCTTTGGAAGCTTTGTCGCGGTTCGCCAACAAACGCACGAAACTTGGAGCTGGTTGACGTTGGAGCATTTGTGGCAGGACTTCCGTCGCGCGCTTCGCTCGGCGCGGCGTGCGCCGTTGCTTTCATCGGTTGCCGTGCTTGCCCTGGCCTTGGGGATTGGGCTAAATACTGGCGTGTTCACAATTGTGAATGCGGGGTTCCTCAGGGGTCCAACGCGCGTTGACCCGGCGAGTTTCGTTCAGATATTTCCCCGGTATGCAGGATGGTTCACAGGGGCAGATCAAATCCTCGGTTTCACAACCGAGGATTTTGAGGCAATTCGCAGCCGCTCCCACACCCTCAGTGAGGTGTCGGTATGGCGGCAGTATCCCGCCGTTCTTGAACAGGAAAACAAGTACATCACCGCACTGCTGGCCTCGTGCAATTACTTTCACGTTCTCGGAATCGACCAACCGCTGATTGGCCGGTTCTTCGCCTCCCGCGAGTGCGACTCCGGAGCCCAGGCGCAAGTGGCCGTGCTGAGCGAGCCATTATGGAAGAACGAGTTTGACGCCGACCCGCAGATCGTCGGCAAGACCATCCGGCTCAATGACGTACCCGTGACCGTGATCGGCGTTGCACCGTCCGGCGTTGCCAATCAGTTGCTGGGCGGCGTCATTCTTCCTTACAAGCTGGGACCTCAGCTCGACCATGCAGGGGATTTAACCGACAGCCCCGACAAGCCCTGGCTTTCCATGACGGGCCGGTTGCGTCCCGGATTCACCCGAGCCAATGCGCAAGCCGAATTGACTGCCATTATGAACCAGCAGGATCGGGCCTACGTGCAGCGGAAGACTTCGACTTTCGATCGCAAAACCTCTCTGATCCTCACCAACGGATCGGAAATCGAACACCCTTCCATTCGTGCTCTTGCAGTCGGGATGTCGACGCTGATGCTGGGGCCGCTGGCGCTCGTCCTCCTGCTTGCCTGCAGCAATGTAGCCACGCTTTTTCTTGCGCGCACGATTGCGCGCAGGGGCGAAGTCGCCATTCGCCTGGCGCTGGGTGTGAGGCGATCGCGGCTCGCTGGCATGCTGCTGATGGAAAGCCTGCTCATCGTTTGCCTCGGAGGAGCTCTCAGCATGGTGCTCGCTTATCGCGTCCCGCTGATGATCTTGAACCTCCTGGCGCCGGGTCAATCTAGCTTTGACTTGCGCCTCAGTCCTGATTGGCGCGTCTTTGTCTATCTGATGATTCTCGTGGCGGCTGCAACCGTATTGTCGTCGCTCATGCCTATTCGCGCTGCCTGGAAACTCGATATCCTCACAGCTCTAAAGGGACGCGAGGGCGCCGCTACTGTTCGCTCCCGTACAACCAGCGGCCTCATCATTACGCAGGTTGCTCTGGGCTTCGTATTGGTGTGCGCCGCGGTCATCTTCGGTCGGATGCCAGGTCTCATTAGAGGCATAAATCCCGGATTCGAGATTCATCAGACGCTCACGATACCCCTACGTGTAAACACTTCTGGGGACAATCGGGCGAAGGCGCAGGTGTTCTATCAGTCGCTCGAAACAAAGATCCTCGCGATCCCGGGTGTACAGTCCGTTGCGTATGCGAGCCTGCAACCATTCATTCCTTCTCCTCCTGATGAAGTTCGCCTTCCGCGGCAGACCAAGGGAAGCGGGCAGCCTGTCTCGGTCGACGAAGTCTCAGATAATTTCTTTCCCTCATTCGGCATTCGCGTACTGAGAGGACGCGTGTTTCGCTCCACAGATACAACTTCGACGGGTCCAGCCGCGGTGGCCGTGGTGTCGCAGGCGTTAGCAAACGAGTTTTGGCCGGGCAGCGATCCGATCGAAAAACGAGTCGTTATGCCCGATGATCGCTACCTGACGATTGTGGGTATAGTGGCCAATACCCGTTCGGAGCATTTCGGTCGTCCCGACGAACCGCGTATCTACACGCTTCGCGGTCCTTCAGCTGTTGGCGGAAACCTCTACGTGCGCTTCGTGGGAAACGCAAAACCCCTGGAGAACGCCATACGAGAAGCAGTGAAGCGCTTGGATCCCTTACAGACGACTGTGCCACAGACAATCTGGGAGGCGGTCGAAGAGCATGCTGAGTTTATCACGGTGATGGCGCAGATCATTTTGCTTGTGGCCGCAGTCGCATTGTTAATGGCCGTCACGGGTGTCTACTGTGTTCTGTCGTTAGCGGTGAGTCAACGGACGCGTGAGTTTGGTATCAAAATGGTGCTGGGCGCGAGCCGAGCGGAGATTTTCCGCTTGGTTCTTTTGCGAGGCGTCAGGAATATCGCGGTTGGAATAATCAGCGGAATTGCCTGTCCGAACCGGCCTTGTTGCTGCTTAACCGATTGCTGGCCAGTTCTCCACTTCCACTCCACCGCTTTGATTCGACTTTGTTCGGAATCTCCGCAATCCTGCTTGCGGCGGTCTCACTGATTGCCATGTATATTCCGGCAATTCGCGCGATGCGTACCGACCCGATGCGGGTGTTGCGAACGGAATAGCGAAAATCGGAAAGATCGACGAGCACTGGCTGGTTCAGGGCCGGTCGAACGCATGGAGACGGCGTTCCCGAGAGACGTGATTTTCGGTAACTTCGCTCTTTGAACACGTATTCCAAAGGAGGCCATGGAAATGACAGAATATGGAAAGTATGGAAAGCCAAGAAGCCGGCTTTCCACCCTTCCCACATTCTTTGGAAATCCCTTTGGGATTCCCACATTCCCACGGCCTCGACTGCGGACATGTATCTAAAGTCAACAATAAAAGAAAAGCGCGAAAGCCAGATTTACGGCCCTTCCACCGCAAGGGACTTGTAACGGATGTCCCCGGTCCAAAGTGTAACGAACGTTCGAGTACACTCACACCGCAGGTCCCTCGGCTTCCTCCGGATTTCCTGTCAAGCTTAGTGGCTTCGGTGAAGCTCATGCGGCTTTCCTTGGAGAAAGCCGCATACGTGGTTGTGGTTAGAGCAGCATAGTAGGAAATCCGGAGTTTCGCTTGGCATCCCTAGTGCGGTTCCACGATCACTGTGCCTCATCCGGGCTCAGCGAGGTGGGTCTTTTCTTGGGGAAGAGCCCCGTCTGAATCATCTTCAGCGGTTACACCTATCGTGGAGCCGCTTATAGTGGCCAAACCACGTTTTATTGAGCGGGGAATTTCCTGTCTAGATTGCGCGCAGCATGCGGACCGGCAGCGAGATCAGGGCGACCACCAACTCCAGCGCTCCGTGCACGGCGATGCCAGCCAACCGGAAGGGCAATAAAACCAGCCATACTATCGGATACAAGAGAATCGCCATCACGGCCAGCGGCCAGCAAAGGATGAAGAGAATACACCACAGCAAAAACTTGATCATGATTCCATCCGCCCCATCGGGGAAAACGACCACCCTTGCTTAAGATTACGCAATTTGGGTGCCCCGGGTTCCCTGAGGTTCTGACGACAGCTCCATTATGCTGCCGCCGAGACTTATCATGGAGCCTCACATCCAAAAAGTGGCAGGAGATAGGGAGAAAACACGATGCCGGACAATGGAATCGTTCGTAAGCCCAGCAACTATTCGGTCGATGAAACCCTGCGCAAGCTGCAGGCCATCCTTGCGGCCAAAGCGGTCACCGTTTTCGCCTTGATCGATCACAGCGGGGAAGCAGAGAAGGTAGGGATGCAAATGCCTCCAACCAAGCTTCTCGTCTTCGGGAATCCGAAGGGGGGCACTCCCCTGATGGTGGCGGCGCCGAGCATCGCCATCGACCTGCCGCTCAAGATTCTGGTAGCCGAGGACGATCAGGGCAAGGTATCGGTCTCCTACAACAGCCCTGCCTATTTAGGAGAACGGCACGGGGTGCCCGCACATTTGCTGCAGAATCTCGCCTTCGTGGAGTCGCTGGCTGCGAGCGTCGCCGGTTGATCATGCAGCAGCCGTCCTCCGTCATTCACGATCAGATTGCCGCGCTGGCCCAGAAGGCGGGATTTTCGAAGGCCGGCATCGCTCCCATTCCGCCGCCCGGCGAGGAGGCCCCCGAACTTAGTCACTTCGAGCCATGGATCGAGCGCGGCTATGCCGGTGAGATGGAGTATCTGAAGCGGCGCGATGAAGCCGACCGCCTACTGCGATCATCTCTACGCATTGCCGTACCGTGGGCGCGCTCCGTCATCGTCTGTGCCGCCAATTACAACGCCGAGGCGCCCAAATCCATTGATCCGGCTTCGGAAGAGAGCGGATGGATCGCCCGCTACGCGTGGACCGGCTATGCCGGGCAGCCGAGCGACTACCACGATGTTCTGCTTCGCCGCCTGCAGAAGCTGGAGCAAAGCCTGCAACAGGCGCTTGGCCCCTTTCAAGCCCGCTGCTATGTGGATACGGGTCCCTTGGTGGAACGGATTTACGCCAAGTATGCCGGCATTGGCTGGATCGGGAAGAACACGTGCATTCTCAACCAGGAACTCGGATCATGGATTTTTCTGGGGGTGATTCTCACCGGGCTGGAACTGCCGTCCGGCACGCCGGTCCGGGTGGCGGAAGACCGCTGCGGCAGTTGCACGCGATGCCTCGATGCCTGCCCCACCGGCGCCCTGGTCGCGCCCTACCAGATGGATGCGAGCCTCTGTATCTCCTACCTTACGATTGAAAAGCGGGGGCCAATTGCTGAGCCACTGCGTGCACAAATGGGCCGTCAGGTCTTTGGCTGCGACATCTGCCAGGATGTGTGCCCCTGGAATCGCCGCGCGCCGGTAAGCGAGGATGCGGAGCTGGCGGTTCGTGCAGAACTCGTCAACCCCGCGCTTGCCTGGCTGGCGGAACTGGACGCGGAGAGCTTTCGTAGCCTGTTCCGGCATTCTCCTGTGCAACGCACCAAGCTGAGCGGCCTATTGCGCAATGTAGCCATCGCCATGGGAAACAGCGGCCTGGCGAGCTACGTGCCCAAGCTACAGGAGTGGGCGGCCAGTCCGGAACCCGTGCTTGCGGAGGCGGCGCAATGGGCTCTTGCCCGCTGCCAGCAGTAAGCCGGGAGGGAATGAAATGAGTCCCCTCAGCGGCTAAAGCCGGACCTTTTTATAGCCACTTACGTACGGGCTGAAGCCCGTACCCTTCACGGGCTGAGGCTCGCTGCGGCGAGGAAGCCCGTACCCTTCGCGGGCTGAGGCTCGCTGCGGCGAGGAAGCCCGTACCCTTCAGACAGTAATTGCGAAACTGCTCTAAAAAAAATCAGGCGCTACGCACTACGTTGGCGGCATTGAGTCCCTTGGGGCCTTGTTGGCATTCGAACTCCACCGCATCGCCCTCGTTCAGGGTCTTGTATCCGTTCTCCTGGATAGCGGAGAAATGAACGAAGACATCCTCTCCCGTGGAACGCTGGATAAACCCGTATCCTTTAGCTCCATTGAACCACTTCACCACGCCATTTTCCTTCAAGCGAACTCCCTTTCCCGACCTGATTAACCATCTCCAGCGTCCTTAGGGACACCACGAGCCACCGTTTAGCACACGGCAAATCTTGAGTCATCTGGAATGCTTTGAGAGCGGTGAAACAATTACACCAATTGGCCTTCCGAGCGTTCCGAACAGGGAACTTTTGTTCGAGCTTGATGATGTTATGGCAGGAATTGGAATCCAGTGCAAGCAAAATTTGCCTGACGGAACCATACGGCGATAAGCCGGCATCCTGCGCAAGCGGACGGCTCTGTTGTCATTGAGTACAACGTTTGTAGTTACCTGGAAATCGTGCGGGTGATTCCGAGCCCGCTCCCATACTGCTAGCATCAGAGCCATGAGGCTCGGCATAACCGCCATCCCGCCAGTATTGGCAGCGCCTGAAGAAGACGCCCTCGTCGGCGTTCCTGCCCAACCAAAGCCGCCGGCCAGATTAGCCAAGAACGCCAGCCTGGTGGAAGAGATCGTGAGCCTTGCCCGCTACATGGCGCAGACCGAAGTGCACACCTACGCCTTCAGCGTCGCTGCCAATGCCATCCTGTCACTGTTTCCATTCATCGTCATGATGTTCACCATTGCGCGCCTGGTCTTTCATTCGACCGCGATGGAGAGTGCGATCGCGGACATGATCCGCTACTTCCTGCCCAGCGGGCAGCAATTTGTCACCAAGAACATGGAGATTGTGGCCCACGCGCACAGTGGAGTACGGGTTGCGTCGGTGGTGATGCTGCTGATTTCTTCGACCGGTGTCTTTCTACCGCTGGAAGTGGCCTTGAACCGGGTCTGGGGGGTCACCAAGAACCGCTCCTACATCATGAACCAGCTGGTCTCTCTTTGCCTGGCTGCAAGCATTGGCACTCTGGCCCTGGCCAGCGTCGCAGTCACCGCGGCGCAGCGATCGTTGTTGCAGCTCTTGTTTTTTGGCCACACCGATAACATGGTCTTTACCTTTATGTCCCACTGGCTGCTGCAGATTTCGGCGGCCATCGCCAGTGTCCTGCTCTTCTTCCTCGTCTATTGGATTCTTCCCAACCGCAAGCTGCCCATCCGCGCAGTACTGCCGACCGCCATTGTGATCGGGCTCTCGTGGGAAGGGGCCAAGCTGTTGTACGTGGCAGCCCTACCATGGATGGACCTGCAAAAGGTATACGGCCCCTTCTCCGTCTCCGTGAGCTTGATGTTGTGGGCGTTCGTGACCGGCCTGCTGCTGTTGGCGGGCGCACACCACTCGGCCTCGCGCCACGCTCTGCGCATCGCGTACCTGGCAGACCTGGAGCGCGCCAAGGCAGAAAAAGCGACCTTGCGTACGGGCTGAAGCCCGTACCCTTCAGATACTCTTCACCGGGCAGGAAAGCAAACCCCCAGGGGCTAAAGCCCTCATCAGTGGCGTCGGGTACGGCACGACTTAAAGTCGTGCGCTGATACAAAGTCAGGAGGGTTTCGGCAGCTGTAAGCCCTCACGCAGCGAGGCTAGTATGGCACGGAAAAGAGGTTGCAGAAAAACTCACGTTCTGGCCAGGAAGGCCGTACCGCTTGCAGAAAAATGAGTGATGATTACCCGCACAGCGGTTATAGTCGGATTGCATCGCAACGCCATTGATGTAGGGCTTGAAGGCCGTCCCTTCAGAAAAATGAGTTTGTTCTGCAGCGTTAGTCGGGCCTTTGCACACAACGCCTTGATGAGGGCTTTAGCCCCTGAGGTATTGCTTTCCTGTTCGGTGCGGACTTTTTCCGCAGCCTGTAAAAGCCGTGCTCTTAGTCCAGAGGGTTTGGCTATCTGTTAAGCCCGACGATTCTGGTCGGTGGAAGCCGTCACTCGACTCCGAGATTTCTTCCCAAGCTGTCTAGCGAACCAGGAAAGCCTTCACCACGATGTCGTTGGGCGAGCGCCCGGCAGGGAATAAGGTGAGCAGGGAAGCGGTGTTGGCCTCGAGACGTACGGCCGCTATATCGCCGGATTGCGCATTTGCCACCAGCAGCATGCGTCCCGATGCGGAGAAGGCTAAGGCATCAGGACCCTCGCCAACCCTGAACCCCTGGCGGAACCAGTTTGCCATCGTCAATGCTGTAAATCACCACTCTACCGGCGCTGAAATCACTCACATATAGAAGAGAGTTGTCCGCGCTCACCAGGCCGCGTACCGGATGCGCGCCCACCAGGTACGACCCTCCTACTTCATTGGAGGACGTGGTGAGTTCCGAAATGGTGTCGCTATCGTAATTGGAGACGAACGCCTCACCGCCATCCGGCTTCAGGGCCATCTGCATCGGCGTCTTGCCCACATCGAGGAAGGCGAGCAGAACGTCGGCCGTCGCGGGGTTGCTACCGGTGGCATGCGCCAGCCCGATCACCATGATCTGGTGCCCTCCGGAGCAGGCGATAAAGGCCTTAGAGGAGTCTGGCAGGATCATCACGTCGGTTGCGCCCGGGCAATGATCGAAGCTGCTTCTCACTTTGAAGGAGCCCGCATCGGCGATGCTGACGCTGCCGCTGGCGCGGTTGGAAATCACCAGCGTCTTGCCGTTGTTGGCGATACGAGCGATGCCCGGCGACTCACCGGCGCCAATCACACCGGCCACACGGCGACCCGCGAGGTCGATCACCGAGACATTGTTGGAACCGGAGTTGGCGACGTAAGCGCGCTCACCCTGCGCATCCACGTCGATAAAGTAGGGCCGCCGTTCTACGGGAATGGTCGCGGCGACGGTGTTGCTCTCGGCGTTGATGACGGTCACCGTACCGCTGCCGGAGTTCACCACGTAAACCTCGTTCCGGCGAGGGTTGACCGCCAATCCTGAAGGAGCGGCGCCCACGGCGATGACGCGGTCTTGCCGCATGTTGACCAGGTCGAGAACAGTTACGGTATTGCTGCCGCCATTGCTGATGTAGGCGTACTCGCGATAATTCGCTGGATAGCCGACATCGCGTTGGCAACCGGCTGCGCCGAGGGTGATCAGGGCCAGCCAAGGCAGCCAGGGACGCAACCGCATTGGTCGCACTACGCTCTCTAGAGCATTTTCACTTCTACTCTGCACTGGCTAGTGTAGCGAAGTGCGGCTTCTCTTGAGGAAAAGCCGCGGCAGGATCGGTTGCTCTGTATAAATACCAGAAGTAAAAATGCTTTAAGCCCTCGCGGAAGGGATGGGCTCGGCGACCTTGATTCCGCGGGGCAGAGATCGGTGTACAGCGGTGGCGATCGGAGAGATTTCGTCCATCAGCTCGGCAAACTGGTCCGGATAGAGCGATTGCGCACCGTCGGAGAGGGCCTTATCCGGTTGGTGGTGCACTTCGATGATCAGGCCATCGGCGCCGACCGCGGCAGCCGCTCGAGCCAGGGGTAGAACCATGTTGCGCTTGCCCGTGCCATGGCTCGGATCCACGATGATCGGCAGATGGCTAGCCCGCTGCACCGCGGGAACGATGCTCAGGTCAAGAGTATTGCGGGTGTGATCGGCGAAGGTGCGTACTCCGCGCTCGCACAGAATCACCTGGTAGTTGCCTTCGCTCATGACATACTCGGCAGCCATCAGCAGTTCGTCCAGGGTAGCGGACATACCGCGCTTCACCATCACCGGCTTGCGGGTGCGTCCAGCGCGCTTCAACAGGGAGAAGTTCTGCATATTGCGGGCCCCGATTTGTATGACGTCGGCGTACTCCGCAACCAGGTCGAGGCTCTCATTGTCCAGCGCCTCGGTCACAATCCGCAGGCCGAATTTCTCGCGGATCTCAGCCATGATCTTCAGGCCGTCTTCGCCCATTCCCTGAAAAGCGTACGGAGAAGTGCGTGGTTTATAGGCGCCTCCACGAAAGAACTGGGCTCCCGCGCGGGCGACCTGCTCCGCCACTGCGAAGGCCTGCTCCCGGGATTCGATCGAGCAAGGTCCGGCGATTACCGCCAGCTCCCGGCCGCCGATGCTGGCATTGGTGCCGGGGAAGGCAATCACCGTGTCCTCTTGCTTTACATCCCGGCTCACCAGCTTGTAGGGCTTCGTGACCCTGATCACTTCGGCCACGCCGGAGAGGTCTTCGAGGTCGCCCTGATCCACGGCGCCACTGTTGCCGGTGATGCCGATGGCCGTGCGTTGCGCGCCGGGCATGGGATGGGCGCGGAAGCCCAAGAGTTGAATCTGTTCGCAGACGGCCTGAATTTCTTCTGCCGTAGCCTGCGGTTTCATGACCACGAGCATGGGTTTAGGACCTTTCCGTGCACACTAAGTGTACTGGCTACAGTGATCTGCGGCAAACACCGGCGAAGCAGGTTTATCCCCGCCCGAGGGTCCAGGAGGACGGTTTCGGGAAGGACTTTCGTGGTGGGTGGCACCCGTCCTCTGCGAGGGAATTGGGGTGAGCAGCGTTTTTCCGCAGACTCTTCAGTCCTGATATACCTGAGCAGATGGATCACGCACGAAGGCTCCGCTCATTGCGCCGGCAGATGAAGCAACGGAGCATTGACAGCTTGCTGGTCACGCACTTGCCCGACGTGCGCTATCTTTGCGGATTTACCGGGTCCAACGCTTATCTCGCCATTACCGCGAACCGGGCCGCCATGTTCACCGACGGGCGATATACGACGCAGGCGCGGCAGGAGACCAGCGCAGCGAAGGTAGTGATCGCAGCCAAATCGGCCCGCGATGAGGCGTGCCGGTGGCTGGCCTCCAGCGGGGTCGAGCACTGTGCCTTCGACCCGGGATCTACGACGGTTACCGAGCTGGCGCTGTATCGCAAAGCCTTGAGCCCCGGGCATCGCGGATTCTTCCGGCCCCTGGCCGAATCGCTTGTCCCCCATCTGCGCCTCATTAAGGACCAGGACGAACTCCGGCTGATGAAGCAGGCCGCCCATCTGGGTGTGGACCTGTTCCATGAGCTCTTGCCGCACCTGCAGCCGGGAGTTCCGGAGACGACGGTAGCCGCACAGCTGGAGCACAGCGCGCGGCTGCGCGGAGCCGAGGCCATGTCCTTCGAGAGCATCGTCGCCAGCGGTACACGCTCAGCCTTGCCGCATGGCCGCGCGACCTCTCAGCGATTGCCGCGTAAGGGATTCTTAACGCTCGACTTCGGTGTTATTCTCAATGGTTATTGTTCAGACATGACACGCACGGTTTTCCTGGGTCAGCCAACGCGCCGGGAGCGCTTCACGTATGATGCTGTGCGGGAGGCGCAACAGGCGGCCGTTGCGGCGGTCAAGCCCGGGGCTTCCTGTGGAGAGGTAGACGAAGCAGCGCGCAGCGTCCTTCGCAAAGCCGGCTTGGCTGAGTACTTTACGCACTCCACCGGTCATGGCGTTGGGCTGGAAATTCATGAAGCACCCCGCATCGCCGCGGACCAGTCGCAGTCCCTTTTGCCGGGAATGGTGGTTACCATTGAGCCCGGCGTCTACATTGCAGATCACTTTGGGGTCCGCATCGAGGATATGGTTGCCGTTACTCAGGATGGTGGGCAGGTTCTGACACCGGCATCCACCGGTTGGACGCAGCTCTGAGGCCATTGTATTAAGCAGACGAGAGATTCATGACGCCTGACGAAATCAAAGAGTTGAAGGAACTGATCGAGTTCCTCAAAGAAAACGACATTGGCGAGTTCGACCTCGAACGCGATGACCTCAAGGTCCGCATAAAGTTCGGGCATCCCTCGCATGCAACGCCCGCTTCGGCTCTCGACATGGCCCGGCTCAGTCAGTTGTTGGCCCCCGGGCAACACGCGCCGGCCGCTCCTGCGCAAGGTATACACGCGGTGGCCTCCACTTCGCCGGTTCCTGCCGCGGATGCTCCGGCCGAGGAGGAAGCGCTGCATATCGTCAAGTCGCCCATCGTGGGAACGTTCTACGAGTCTTCTTCTCCCGGCGCCGCTGCCTTCGTCAAGATTGGGGACGAGATTGAGAGCGGGCAAGTGCTCTGCATCGTCGAGGCCATGAAACTGATGAACGAGATCGAGTCAGACGCAGCCGGAGAAGTAGTCAAGCGTCTGGTCACCAATGGCCAGCCGGTCGAATATGGCCAGCCGCTCTTCGCCCTGCGGCTCCACTGAGCATGCACACGGTCTCCTGATTGAAACCTATGTTTCGAAAATTGCTCATCGCCAACCGAGGCGAAATCGCGCTTCGCGTCATCTGCGCCTGCAAAGAACTCGGCATCCGTACGGTCGCCATCTACAGCGAGGCTGATCGCAACTCGCTCCACGTCCGTTTTGCCGACGAGGCGATTTGCATCGGGCCGCCGCGATCGGCAGAAAGCTATCTGAATGTGCCCGCCGTCATCTCCGCCGCGGAGATCGCCGATGTCGATGCCATTCATCCCGGCTACGGACTGCTGAGTGAGAATGCGAACTTCGCCGAGGTTTGCCGCGCTTCGAACATCAAATTCGTCGGGCCCCCTCCCGAAGCCATGCGGCTGATGGGCGAGAAGGACAAAGCTCGCCAGGCGATGAAAAAGGCGAAAGTCCCGATCCTGCCTGGTTCCGAGGGCGTGCTGCAGAATGAGGAAGAGGCCCTGGAATGGGCCCGCTCGGTTGGCTTTCCTGTCATCCTCAAGGCCTCGGCGGGCGGTGGCGGCCGCGGCATGCGCGTGATTCGCTCCGAGGAGGAACTGCCCGCAGCTCTTTCAGGCCGCGCACACCGAGGCATCGAACGCCTTCGGCAACGGCGACCTGTACATGGAGAAATTCATTGAGCGGCCCAGGCACATCGAGTTCCAGATCCTGGCCGATGAGCACGGCAACGTTGTCTCCCTGGGCGAGCGGGAGTGCTCCATCCAGCGTCGCCACCAGAAGCTGATTGAAGAGGCGCCCTCGCTTCAGGTCACGCCCCGGATTCGGGAAGACATCGCCAAGACACTCAAGAGGTGTTTGACCGCCATCGGCTATCAGAACGCGGGCACGGTTGAGTTCCTCATGGACGAGGACGGCAAGCTCTACTTTATCGAGATGAACACGCGCATCCAGGTGGAGCATCCAGTCACCGAGGCAGTGACCGGCATCGACCTGGTGAAAGCGCAACTGCGTATTGCCGCCGGCGAGCCGCTGAGCAGCATTCTTCCTGAGACGGTGCCCATTCGCGGCCACGCGATCGAGTGCCGGGTCAATGCTGAGCATCCGGAGAAGTTCACGCCTTCCGCCGGCCGTATCACCGCCTTCAATGTTCCGGGTGGCAACGGGGTGCGCGTGGATACGGCGCAGTACGCCGAAGGCATTGTGCCTCCTTATTATGATTCGCTGATCGCCAAGCTTATCGTCCATGGCAAAGACCGGGCGGAGGCCATGGCGCGCATGTCGCGGGCGCTCGAGATGTTCGTCGTCGAGGGCATCCACACCACCATTCCGTTGCACCGGCGCATTCTGGAAGACCAGGAATTCCGCGACGGAAACTTCGACACCAAGTTCATGGAGCGCTTCTTCGAACGCGAGAAGGATCGCCGCGAAAAGCTTCTCGCCGGGGGATAAGCATGGCGCGGCTTGTTCTGCCCCGCTTTTATCCCATTCTGGATGCGGGTCTTCTATTAAGGACCGGCCTCTCGATTGAGAGCTTCGCCCGCGAGCTGCGTGCGGCAGGCATCCGCTTTCTGCAATACCGCGACAAAGACGCAGCGGATGAGCTCTTGCTCGAGCGGGCAGCGATGCTGCGCCGGATATTTCCTGTGTCGGATAGCTGTCTCATCCTGAACGACCGCGTACCGCTGGTGCTCTCCGCGGGCTACGACGGAGTGCATGTGGGGCAGGAGGATCTTTCTCCTGCGGAAGCGCGAGGCGTGCTGGGATCAGAAATGGTGATCGGAGTGTCGACACACGGCGAGGGTCAGTTGCTCGACGCGGCCGTTAGCCCAGTGGACTATGTCGCCATCGGGCCGGTCTTCGCGACCTCGTCCAAGCAGGTTCCGGATCCGGTAGTTGGCCTGGAGGGGGTCCGTGCAGCGCGCGCCATCACGGATAAGCCGCTGGTTGCCATTGGGGGGATCACCCGGGCCAATTGCGCCGCTGTGATCGAGGCTGGGGCGGACTCGGTCGCGGTCATCTCCGACTTTTGCCGCGCCCGGGCAAAAGCGTAGAGGAGTTCTTCGCTCGCTTGGGCAATCACGGCGCCGTTTCGTTTCCTGGTTGAGTCTGTCTCCGGCGGACAGTGAAACCGCAGGTCCCTCGGCTTCGCTCGGGATGACAGAGTTTAAGTTGGTTACGCATGGTGGAATTTGTTAGTGGGACGGAAAAGATCCCTACATGCGGTTCCGATCAAAATTGTTTCGCCGCTATCCTTCGCTGGACATGGTTACCGGAAAACGGTATAGATACAACCACCGATGCCTAGACTGCTGGCAACCAAGCCCCTCTCGATGCTTACCAAGGAGGCCAACGAGGTAGGGGAGAACACCCTCCGTCGCTCTCTCGGCCCGGTCAACCTGATCACGCTCGGCATCGGCGCCATCATCGGCGCCGGGATCTTCGTGCTGACCGGCCAGGCGGCCGCACTCCACGCCGGTCCAGCGGTGGCCCTCAGCTTCGTCGTTGCCGGCATCACCTGCGCGTTTGCCGGGCTTTGCTACTCAGAGTTTGCCTCCATCATTCCCATTGCCGGCTCCGCTTATACCTACGGCTACGCCACGCTGGGCGAGCTGGTGGCCTGGATCATCGGCTGGGACCTGGTTCTGGAATACGCCTTCGGCGCCGCCACCGTGGCCTCCGGCTGGTCTGGATACTTCGTGAGCCTGTTGAGCAACTGCACATTCACCTGCCGCCGCAGTTCACCACCACCTATGGCAATGTGCTTTATCTCTACGCCGATCGATGGCAACCAGCGATGTCGCTTCCGTCTACGTGTCAACGCCGCGGCTCTGCCCCATGTCGCCGGCGTGTTCAACTTTGTCGCCTTCTTCGCCATCCTGGTTGTTACCGCGGTCCTGGTCATCGGCATCAAGGAATCGGCCAATCTGAACTCCGCTATCGTGATCGTCAAGCTTGACGATTGTGGGCATTTTTCTGGTCCTGGGCGGCGGTTTCCTGCTTCACCATCCTGAAGTCGCCAGGGCTAACTGGCATCCCTTCATTCCTCCATCGCAAGGCCCGGGGCTTTATGGATTCGGGGGTATCACGGCTGGAGCGGCTTCGGTCTTCTTTGCCTATATCGGTTTTGACGCTGTTTCCACAGCCGCGCAGGAAGCGCGGAACCCGCAGCGCGATATGCCGATCGGCATTCTCGGTTCGCTGGTGGTCTGCACCCTGCTTTACATCCTGGTCTCCACCGTGCTCACCGGCCTGGTCAACTACCGCAGCCTCGACGTGAGCGACCCGGTGGCGGTGGGCATCGATGTTACCGGCATCACCTGGGGCAGCCTGTTGGTGAAGATCGGCGCTGTCTTTGGCTTGGGTACCGTGATGCTGGTCATGCTGCTGGGCCAGTCGCGGGTCTTCTATTCCATGTCCAAAGACGGGCTGTTATGGAAATGGGCTTCGGCCGTTCATCCCAAGTTCCGCACCCCATGGATATCGAACATAGTGGTAGGCACGATTGTTGCGTTTCTTCCCGCACTGCTGCCCATCGATAAGCTGGCAGCGCTGGTCAACATGGGAACGTTGCTCGCCTTCACCATCGTTTGTGCCGGCGTCTGGATTTTGCGCCGGCGCCACCCCAACCTGGAGCGGCCGTTCCGGACGCCGCTGGTTCCGCTGGTTCCCATCCTCGGCATGTGTAGCGCCTTCTATCTCATGATCAAGCTTCCGCTGCTCACCTGGGAGGTGCTGGTGATCTGGCTGGTCATCGGCCTGGGGATCTATTTCGGATACAGCGTCAAGCACAGCAAAGTGCAGGCCATGAGTCCGGCGGAAACCACTGGCCGTACACGCTAGAGCGTTTTCGCAATTACTGTGGCCTGATATAAGGTCGCGGGGTGGTTTTCCGCTTTCTGCTCTACACCATTGTAAAGTAGTCCGGTTCAGCGATGTGCCGTTTTCTTTGGGAAAAGCGTCGTCGGGGCCGGTTGCTTTGTATACACCAGTTAGTGAAAAACGCTGAACCACCCGCGAAGAGCCAATCCGAATATTCGTATTCATAATCGACGAATGGCCTTATACTTCTGAGGCCACGAGCATTCTCCTGTAACTGTGCACCGGAGAAGAGTCGTTAACGCAGCTTTTCCATCAAGAAAAGCTGCTCCTAACTGGTCGTGGAACGGGCCTCGCAACAGAAAGAATGCATACGAGGAGGCGTCCATGAACAAGTATTTCGCGGAACTGGTTGGTACGTTTGTCCTGGTTTTTGGGGGTGTCGGCAGTGCGGTGCTTGCGGGGAGCCATATCGGCTTTGCCGGCGTCGCCGCAGCCTTCGGCCTTTCACTGCTCGCCATGGTGTACACCATCGGGCCCATTTCCGGCTGCCACGTGAATCCGGCAGTCACCCTCGGGGTATTTCTGGCCAGGAAAATTAGCGCCAAGGATGCAGGCGCTTACATGGTGGCGCAAGTTATCGGCGCCGTCATTGCTTCCGCTGTCATCCTATTTATCGCCAACGGCGTCCAGGGCGGCTATAGCGCGTCTGTCAGCGGGCTCGGGGCGGACGGGTACGGCCTGCACTCTCCCGATCACTACTCTCTGGCAGCCGGATTTGCCGCGGAAGTCGTGCTCACCATGTTTCTTGTCCTCACTGTGCTGGGGTCGACAGACATCAGCGCTCCGGTCGGTTTTGCGGGCTTGGCCATCGGCTTGGTCCTGACCCTGATTCACCTGGTTGGCATTCCCATCACCAACACCTCGGTAAACCCGGCGCGGAGCATCGGTCCGGCGATCTTTGTAGGCGGTTGGGCGCTGCAGCAGTTGTGGCTGTTTATCGTCGCGCCGTTCGTGGGTGCGATCGTTGCGGCGGTCGTCTATGCCGGCCTTGGCCACCCTGCCATCCTGATCACCACGCGGAGGGCAGAGCAAGCGCTCCCTGGGGAACAGATCGACAGGATTGCCTAAAGACAAACGTCCGCGGCCGGTCGTGGGAGACCGGCCGCGGACTGTACAGTCGCTTTTCGCTAGGGATCTTTATCAAGCCACAGGAATTGCGAAGCGGTCTTAGATGATTCTTCGTGCCAGCCGGCGAACCAGCTCCGTGGTGACGCCGTAGATGGCGTGCGTGACCAATTCACTGGCATGCTCGCGCGCGGGTTGGTTCTCTGGGCTTTCCGTCAAACCCATCATAGGTAACGCAGATGCGTGCGTGATCCCGCAAAGGGTCAAGCCGAAGTTGGCTCCCATGCGCCCGGTCACGATGGGCTGATACTCCGCCACCGCACCGTACACCCCACCTACCAAAGCCCCGAAACCCCAATGGATGGCTTGCACGGAGACCTCCTCTTCGGTCTCTGTGAGGGGACGTGCGGCCATTCGATTGACCAACACCGCGGGGGCAGGGATTTGCCCTTGGGTACGGGGCGGATAGACTGCTTCGCCTGCAGCCTTGGCGGCCGCTCCCACCAAGCCCCCGATGGCTCCGGCGAGAAACCCCTTCACCAGCGATCGCGGGCGGCGAGGAGGCGCAGTTTCTTCGGTTGTTGTCATATGTCGATCCTATAGATGCCTGGCTGTCGTTAGGGTGGTACGGATCGACGCACGCGGTACGTGCGTGTAGAAGGGGGCCCGTCCTGCTAACCTATAACGTCACCGTAGGCAATGCAAGGCTTGGAGAGACATGGCCATTAGCAGACAGTGGACCGAATGGCATTTGACGCCGGCCGGTTGGGTTTCCGGATCGAGCCGCCGCGACGGAGAAGGGAACGTCTGGCGCGATGAGCCCGCGGACCGGGTGGTCACCTTTGTTTACCAGGAGCAGATAGATAAGGCTCATCCGACGCCGCATGCCACGGTGCAGGAATCCTGGCGATCGAAGGCCGCAGGGGCCACGGCGAATATCGAGGCTCTGCTCGCCCAGCATGGTGGCTGTCCGAGAAAGCTTTAGGCCTCCGGGCTAGACGGGTTGAAGAGAAACTCGCTGTTGGGTAGGTCCGGGGCTGCAGATTCTGCATGACAACTGCACTACAAACTCAGTCCCGCAGGCGGGCTTGCTCCGTCCTTCGCGAAGGTGCGAGGATCACGCACCCGTACCCGTCAAAAGCATGAGTATTTTTCTGCAGCCTGAAAGCCCCGCCCTTCGGAAGAGTTCATCGATACATTCTTGTTTGAATGTATGTAGATGATTATGCAGGTGTCTTGCTGCACAGCTCGTTCATGGCCCGAGTCAGTTCCTGGGCGATCATCGGCGCCGTTGCGGTCTCGATGGCAGAGCGCTGCATCAGGTAGACCAGCTTGCCGTCGCGCAAAAAAGCAATGGCGGGTGAGGTCGGAGGATGGCCTTCGAAGTAGGAGCGGGCGCGCTCCGTCGCTTCGCGGTCCTGTCCGGCGAAGACGGTGATCGCCTGGTCGGGCAGGTTCTTGTTCTGGAGTGCCATCCTGACGCCAGGCCGCATCTTGCCGGCGGCACAACCGCAGATCGAGTTGACCACCAGCATCGTGGTGCCTGGCTTTGCCAGGGCCGCGTCGACTTCCTCCGCGGTCCGCGCTTCTTTGATGCCTGCGCGGGTAAGCTCTTCGCGCATCGGTATGACCATGATCTCGGGGTACATGCCTGCTCCTTCAGTACTCTGGTGTGTTGCAGATTGCTGACGCAATCTGAACACTCACCCTGATTGTAAAGATTCAACCAGGGTTTCGCCAGTGATATACCCTGATTGCAAAATGCAGTTTCTCGAGGAAGTACCGCTCGCGCCCTACACGACGTTTCAGATTGGCGGCCCCGCGCGCTGGTTTGCGGAGGCGGTGAGCGAAGACGATATCGCTGCCGGCATCGCTTTCGCCGGGGAGCGCAAGTTGCCACTCTTCATTCTTGGCGGCGGCAGCAACTTGCTGGTTTCCGACGCCGGCTTTTCCGGTCTTGTTCTGCGCATCGCTCTGCGCGGGATTGCCTCCACCCCGGAGAACGGCCGTTCGATCATTTCTGCCGCAGCCGGAGAAGACTGGGACGGGCTTGTCGCCTATGCCGTCGCTGCGGGCCTTGCGGGGGTCGAGTGCCTCTCCGGGATCCCCGGCACGGTGGGCGGGACGCCGGTGCAGAATGTCGGCGCCTATGGGCAGGAGGTTTCGCAAACTATCGTAACGGTACGCGCGTTCGATCGGAAGACCAGGCAATTTGTGGATCTGCCGGCCTCCGACTGCGGGTTCTCCTATCGCCGGAGCATCTTCAATAGCAGCCAGCGAGAACGTTACGTTGTGAGCCGCGTCGACTATGCCTTGCACCGGAATGCTCCCGCCAACTTTGTCTACGCCGACGTTGCCCGGTACTTCGCCGCACGCAATGTGACAGACGCCGACGCTGGCGGCAGGTTCGCGATGCGGTGCGGTCGATACGCGCGCAGAAGGGGATGCTGATAGTTCCCGGTGATGCCGACTGCCGCAGTGCCGGCAGCTTCTTCAAGAACCCGGTCGTGCCGGTATCGACACTTGATTCGCTGGCGCTGGAGCTGAAGGTCGAAAAGCAGAGCATCCCTGCATATCCGGCGCAGAAGGGCGAGGTAAAGCTGTCGGCTGCCTGGCTGATCGAGCGGGCCGGTTTTGCCAAAGGTTATGCGCTGGGCAATGCCGGCATTTCCAGCCGCCATACGCTCGCTCTCATCAATCGCGGTGGCGCCAGCGCAACCGAGGTGACGGCGCTGCGCGATAAGGTCATTGCCGCGGTGGCATCGCGCTTCGCCGTCCGCCTGGAGCCTGAACCGGTCTGGCTGGCCTAAGGACGATCCTTGAGATACAATGTATCTCAGGAGAATAGTCATGACCTCGACGACGATGGTTCACGTGCGCGTGGATGAAAAGGTCAAAGAAGAGGCCTGCGCAACGCTGGCGAAGATGGGAATATCCGTTTCCGACGCTGTGCGCATGATGTTAGTGCGTATTGCAGCGGAGAAGGCGCTTCCTTTCGAGGTGCGCGTCCCGAATGCCACGACCGTCAAGGCCATGCAATCCGCCGATAAAAAGCAAGGCAAGCGGTTCCGGTCCCCGGAGGCATTGTTTGAAGACCTAGGCATCTGACATGCGCGAGATCATCCGCAGCGTTCAGTTCAAGCGCGATGTGAAGCTGGCCGAAAAGCGCGGCAAGGACATGACGAAGTTGCGGGACTTGATTCTGCTGCTGGCTGGGAATCGCCGCTACCAGCGCGCTACAGGACCACCCTCTTAGCGGTGAATGGAAGCATCACTGCAGTCATATCGAACCAGACTGGCTTTGCTCTATAAGATCGACGGCAACGACTTTATTGGTCCGCACCGGCACCCACGCTGATTTGTTCTGAGGACTCAGTCGCGCCCAGTTGCCGCAGCAGTTGCTCACGCCGGGCCGCCAACACGACTTGCGCTGGGCCATGAGCCTGGATCTGGCCGCTTTCGATCACCATCACATCTGCTGCGGTCTGGAAGGCTTCCGCCACGTCATGCGAGACGTAGAGTGCGGGGATTTTTCGCGCTGCGAGCCATTCTGTCAGCTGCTCCAGGATGGAAGCCTTCAGATCCGCATCGAGCCCGGTGAATGGTTCGTCCAGCAGCAGCAAGCGCGGTTCGGGAGCGAGGGCGCGGGCCAACGCTACGCGCTGCTTCTCGCCTCCGGAAAGATCGGCTGGACGCCGCTTGGCGAGATGGCCGGCGTGAAAGAGTTGAAGCATCTGCTCCACGCGCTCTCCGCTGGAGCGCCGGCTAAGCCCGGAGAGCCCAAAGGCAACATTGGCGGTTACATCCATGTGGGGAAATAGAGCGGGTTGCTGAGTGACAAACCCGATGCCCCGTTCTGCCGGGGGAACCCATACTCCATTCGCGGTATCCAGCAGCGTTCTTCCGTTTAATACCACCCGGCCGCGTTCCGGCCTGGTCAAACCCCCAAGAACGCGCAGCATGGAGGTCTTGCCCGCACCCGAAGGACCGAAGAGCACCGTCCACGGGGCCGACAGCGCGCACGAGATGCGCAGCGACAGATTGCCCAGGGTATGCTCGATGTCGGCCTGTAGATAGACGCTAGACACCGGCTCTCCCCCGGCGCCCGTAGATGATCAGCAACGCCAGGAAGGAGAGGCTCAGCAGCAGCAAAGCCGTGTGGTTGGCCTGCGCATAAGCAAAGTCCTGAACCTGATCGTAAATCGAGATCGACAGAGTTTTGGTCACCCCCGGAATACCTCCGCCAATCATCAGCACCACCCCAAACTCGCCCACCGTGTGGGTGAAGGCCAGCACCGCAGCGGTGAGCAGAAAGGGCCGGACCAATGGCAACAAGACCCGGGCCAGAATCCTGCCGGGGCGAGCGGACAGAAGCACGGCCGCTTCCAGGATCTCCCGATCCACCGAGCGGAAGCCCGAGGTCATCGGTTGCACGGCAAAGGGCAGGCTGAAGATGACGGAGCCGACCAGGAGACCGGCGAACGAGAAGGCCAGGGGATGACCGAAGAGCTCGGTGAGCGCTCTCCCGGCTGCGGTGCGGGGACCCATCAGCACCAGCAGGTAGAACCCCAGAACCGTCGGAGGCAGCACCAGCGGGAGCGCCACTGCGGCTTCGACCAGCGGCTTCCAGCGTGCCCTCCCGTAGGCCAGCCAATATCCCAAGGGGACCGCGATGGCGAGCAGGATCAAAGTGGTCAGGGTGGCCAGGCGAAAGGTGAGGAAGATAGCTTGCCGATCCATATGAGCGCGAAGGCGAATGAACTTAAGGCGCTTTCAAGCCCCGCTCAGCCAGTTGCTTTCTGATCGGCGGAGAAAGCAAAAAGTCGAGGAATTGGTGAGCTTCGGCAGCATCGGGTCCATGCTTGAGCACAACCGCGCCCTGCAGTATCGGAGGGTAGTCGTCCTGAGGCACCTCGACGTATTTCCCGGACCCACTCAGGCGCGGCGTCAGCTGCCGAGGTAAGCGAAATGAAGCCCACGTCCGCATTGCCCGAATCGGCATATTGGGCAGCCTGGGCGATGTTTTCCGCGACCACCAGCTTGCCCTTCAAGGCCTCCGTCAAGCCCAGCTTCTCCAGCGCGGCCTTGGCCGCGCGGCCGTAGGGAGCGTGTTCCGCATTTGCAACTGCGACGGTTCGCAGCGAAGGGTTGCGCAGCGAATCGATGCTGAGCGGTTGTACCGGGGAGTCGTTTCGTGCCCAGAGCACCAGTGTTCCGCGAGCGTAGGGAACCGGTTCAGCACTATCCGCCAGGCCCGCGGCGACCACCTTCTGGGGGAAGGACAGATCTGCCGAGAGGAAGAGAGAGAACGGGCCCCCATTCAGAATTTGCGTGGCCAGGGTGGCCGAGGATGCGTAAGAAGCCTCCACTTTCTTATTCGTCTGCTTCTCAAACTGATCGATGAGCGCCGGCAACACGGGCTGTAGGTCGGCGGCCGCGGCAATCCTGAGCGTGCCGTTTTCCTGAGCCAAGGCACTCTGGATGGCGGCCAGAACCAGAAGGATTAGAAAGGCTCGTCTAAACACGCAGCACCATCACTTCAGTCGACTTGATCAGGGCGGCTGCCGTTTCACCCACCTGGAGGCGCATTTCCCGGGCTGCTTCGGCGGTGATGATCGAGGTAATAATTTGTCCGCCGATAGAAAGCTTGACCTGGGCCAGTAATCCTTCGATCTTCAGTTCGACAATGCGGCCGGTGAGCTGATTGCGTCCGCTGAGCGAGCGCAGCATTTCCCGCTTGGGGGTTTCAGGACGCTTCGCCTGGTGCAGCAAGCTATCCAGCTCAGCTTCTGGAATGCGGTAGTGGCCCCCAGGAGTCTTTACCGCCTTCAGTTTCCCGCGATAGAGCCACTGCTTGATGGTGGGATAGGAAATCCCCAATCGCTGAGCGGCTTCGCGGGGTGAGAGCAACATGGCGAAAGTATACGATGCGTTGCGGGGCGCTATACGAATTTAAACGAAATAGACGACGCAATTCGGTTTCTCGACGACCAAACAGGCTACGGAAAAACTTGATGACGAAGGGCACGGGTTTAGCCGCGCCGTAGAGTGTTCGATCGGACGAGGGCTTCAGAGTCTGCGTGAGAACTAAGCTCGCCAAACTGAGTCCCGTAGGGACGGCTGAGAGTCAGACTTGTCCAAATTAGCTTTCTCGATCGGCTGATTTGGACAGCACTGCCTGAAAACAAACCGGCTATCAGGGCGAATCGCGACCAGTCCCGAAGGGACGGCTGAGAGTAGCCCAGGACGTTAGTCCTGGGTGTACATTCCCACCGAGACCCAGTCCCGCAGGGACGACTGAGAATGCCCCAGGACGTCAGTCCTGGGTGAACCTGGACAGCACGCGAATGCTGTTGGCAATCATCGAAGGCCAACCCGATTCTCTTTGAGAGCCACGAGCTTCCATACCATCAACGGATTACCTGGAATCCAAGGCCGATTGTTCGCTAATTTGGACAGCTCTGGCTGAGAGTAGCCCATAGTCCTGGGTTAGCATGTCCCAACGAGCGGTCCGGCTGAAAATACCCCCAGGATGCAATCCTGGGGTGCTTCTACCTGCGAAATGATCGCTCGCAATTTCCAGAGAGAATTGGTTGGGTTATTTGATCAATTATCGGCATTTGCGTGCGGTCCAGGCTCACCCAGGACTGATGTCCTGGGCATTCTCAGTCGTCCCTGCGGGACTGGTCTCGGAGGGAGTTTTACACCCAGGACTAACGTCCTGGGCTACTCTCAGCCGTCCCTACGGGACTCAGTTTGGAGACCGTAGTTCTTACGCAGACTCCAAAGCGCCTCATCGGCCCTTCCAAGTGCCACGGCTCAACAGGCTGATTTTTTCCGCAGCCTCTAAAGGCGGGCCCGTCCTGTTCGAGTTTTCCGTGGTCGGCAAGGAGAGGCCCAGTGGCAAGTCTCATGCGGCGAGGGCAGGTCTGGGCGCATTCGCGGATTCATGAAACGCGATGCTAGGCTAGGCTTAAAGCATGCACGAAGCTTCTCATCAACTGCGCTGCGTCGGTTGCAGCGCCGTGATCCCCCCGGACACCGTAGAAAAAGACTTTCGTTGCGTCGATTGTGGCGAGCTTCTGGAGGTGGAATATCCCTCGTGGAGCGAGGCCGGCGCGCCTTTTCCCAGCCCGCGCCGTATGCCCAATCCGGGCGCCTTGCGCTGGCTATGGCAGGAGAGGCTCCAGTCCAGGCTACCCATCGACCAGAGCGGAGTGTGGCGCTTTCGTGAGTTGCTGCCGATCCTGCTCCACCCCGAACAGGCAGTCACGCTGCGCGAAGGCAACACCCCACTCTACCGGCTCCTGCAAAGCGCGGAAGAACTTGGCCTGGAGAACCTCTACGCCAAACATCAGGGCATGAATCCAACCGGCTCATTCAAGGATACCGGCATGACGGCGGCGCTCTCGCAGGCGCGCGAGCGGGGCTTCCAATGGGTAGCATGCGCTTCCACCGGCAACACCTCGGCCGCGATGGCGGCCTACGCCGCCCGGGCGCGCATGAACAGCCTGGTCTTGCTGCCCGAAGGCAAGATCTCCTGGTCCAAGCTCTCCCAGGCCATCGACTACGGCGCCGTCACCTGCCAGCTCAATACCGACTTCGATGGTTGTGTGCGGGTACTGGCGGAAGTGGTTCGACGCGCTCCGGTGTATCTGCTGAACTCCGTCAACCCCTACCGGCTGGAAGGGCAAAAGACCCCGGCATTGGAGATTGCCGAGGAGTTCGACTGGCAGGTTCCCGACCACGTGATCGTTCCCGGGGGAAATCTGGCCAACGGTTCGGCCCTGGGCAAGGGCTTTCTGGAAATGATGCATTTAGGACTTACCAGCAAGGTGCCGAGAATTACCGTGGTGCAAGCCGAGGGAGCGAACCCGCTCTACCTTAGCCTGCTCAACCATGACGGAAGTGAGATTCAGCCGGTGGAGGCTAACACCCGGGCGACCGCCATCCGCATCGGAAACCCGGCTTCCTGGCGCAAGGCGGCGCGCGTCATTCGCCAGACCGGCGGCTACTGCGAACAGGTCAGCGAAGCCGAGATCGCTCTGGCCAAGGCAGAGATTGGCCAGGAGGGTATCGGTTGCGAGCCGGCATCTGCCGTAACCCTGGGCGGCCTGAAAAAGCTGGTTCGCCAGGGCAGGATCCATGGCTCCGAATCGGTCGTGCTTCTGCTCACCGGCCACACGCTCAAGGATTCTGAGTACACCATCGATTTTCATCGGGGGAAGTTGTTGACTGCGGGAGAAAGTGTGGGGCTGGAGCGGGAGATCGCCGAGAGGCGCCGGGCCACGCTCTCCCTCGAGGCCTCTTCCGATGCCGTGCTTCGTGTTCTTGAGGCGGCCATTCAAGCATGAAGACCGTTCGACTGCGGCTTCCCGCCACCTCGGCCAACCTGGGCCCGGGCTTTGACGCTATGGCTCTCGCCCTGGAGCTCTTCCTGGAGATCGAGGCCACGCCCGCACCCCGGTTCTCCATCGCCGCCACCGGCCGCAATCAGAATATCTGCGCCGGACTGAGCAGAAACCTGCTGATTCTTACCTACGAGTCGGTATTGGCAGCTCAGCAGCGCGAAGTTGTACCGCTGGAAATTAGCATGCGCAACGGCATTCCGGTGGGTATGGGGTGCGGTTCTTCGGCGGCGGTCCGATTGGCCGCAGTCGCCCTCGCCTCGGCTTTCGGGAGCCTCGATTGGGATGCGGCGAAAATCGTTGACCAGGCAGTGCGGATCGAAGGGCATCCGGACAATGTGGCGGCTTGTTGGCATGGCGGCCTGACGATCGCGGCCAATACGCAGGAGCTCGCCATCGTCTCCATTCCACCGCCCGCGCACTGGCGCGCTCTCCTGGTCCTGCCCGAGACCCCGGTGGCCACCGCCAAGGCACGCGGGATGCTGCCCAAGAGCTACGGGCAGCAGGACGTGGTCGCGAACCTGCAATGCGCTGCGTTGCTCACTGCTGCGTTTGCCTTAGGTAGAGCGGATTTGATGCGACTGGCCACGCAAGACCGCTTGCATCAGCCTTACCGTATGGAGTTGTGTCCCTTGCTGCCGGCTCTGCTGCCCCTTGCCGGGAGCCATGGAGTGATGTCGGTTACCCTAAGCGGCGCGGGCCCGGCGGTGTTGCTGTTGACGCAAGAGCCGGAAGCAAAGGGAACGCAGGAGGAAGCCCTGAAGGCGGCAATCCTGGAGCTTGCGCAACCGGTGTGTCCGGTGGAGATTCTGACCACGTCGCTATGCCATGGAGGCACCGAGGTAAGTCTTGGCGAGTAGGCCTCATATGATCAAAAGGTAACCTTTTTATTTCCTCAATTGTTACTTTATTGTTACCTAAGTTTTGTTTACAAGCCTTGTTGCCAAGCCCTATTTTCGCGTCGTGGGCAGTTCTGGGGGAGGGCTGCTCTAGCGCCTGTGGCCGCGAGGCCCAGGCGCTTTTGGTTTCTGTGGCGTCTGCACCTTTTACCCCCGAGCCGCATCAATAGTTGAGGGCTGAAGTGTGGTGTGGATGGTATCCTCAGCCAGGAAGTGAAGGAGGAACATGGCAGGACCAGGGGTCTTTGAAGTAAATGACGCGACATTTGAGCAGGAGGTGCTGCAGTCTGAGCAGCCTGTTTTGGTCGATTTTTGGGCCGCCTGGTGCGGGCCGTGCAGAGCATTGGCGCCCGTCGTGGACGAGGTCGCGGTGCAGTACAGCGGCAAGCTCAAGGTGATGAAGATGGATGTGGATCGGAATTCGGCCACGCCGATGCGTTATGGCATCCGCGGCATTCCGGCCCTGCTTCTCTTCAAGGGTGGCAAGGTGGCTGAGCAGATTGTCGGGTTTGTTCCCAAAGATAAGATCGATCAGAGCATCAGCAAGCTGATCGGAGCTACGGGGAGTGCAGCGCCCACAACCATCGCCAACAACGGAAGAACAGCCGGCACCCCAAGCGAGTCGCCGGCCGTCACAGCAGGGGACGCGGCTGTCAAAGCCAATTAACTGAGGTAGGCGTTCAGGAAGTCAAAAGCCCCGGCCAAAGCCGGGGCTTTGTGTTGATCTGTCCGTCTGCACCAATTGCGAAACTGCATTAGGCGTAACGACGTAGAACCCCGAGGACGCGACCCTGGATCGCAATTTGCGAAAGCGGAACGTAGATGGGTTCCATCTCGGTATTTGAAGGCTGCAATCGCACCATCGTTCCTTCAATGTAGTACCGCTTCAACGTAGTCTCACTACCGCGGACGAGGGCGACGATGATCTCCCCTTGGCGCGCGGTACTGGTGTGCTCCACCAGGACATAGTCCCCGTCCACGATGTGCTCGTCGCGCATGGAGTCTCCGCGCACCTGGAGCGCAAACACCTCCCGATTTCCGATCACGTCTCCGAGCGAGATGCTTTCGCTGGTTTCCGACGCTTCGACCGGTAGGCCGGCCGCGATTCGCCCCAGCAGCGGAAGCCGATCGGAGCGTCTCGTCTTGCTGCGTGGCGGCAGTACGTCGATCGAGCGGCTACGGTTGTGCGCGCGCTGCAGCAGGCCTTTCTTCTGCAGATTGGTAATGTGTTTGTGCACCGTGGCCAGCGACTTGAGACTCAAGCCGCGAGCAATCTCCTCAAAGGAAGGGGAGTATCCGTTGCGCTGCACAAAATTGCTGATGAAGTCGAGCACTTCTTTTTGCCTGCGAGTTACCGACATTCCCGCATTATAGCGAACAAAAAGCGAACCAACGAAAACATTTTTTATAGGCCCCGCGCGTCGATCCAGCCCTCGAGTCAGAGCGGCTCGCGAGTGTCTCGTTTTAGGCCAATATCACACGGGTCTATCCCGTTTTGAGACCGCACAGGAAGTTATGTCTTTGAGGTGCGTGTTGCAGCAGTCAATCCGGTGCAGGGTAGAGATGCGACGCGGGAAAGTGACCGTGCTCAAGCGTTCACGGAGTTGCCGAATGGTCACTCAGGAGTAACCGGGGTGTAATCGAGTTTCCCCGGGGATTGCCGATATCAACACAAAGCTTTGGTTACGGCACGAACGGGATTGTTAAGCAGCCTGGGCCTTTCCTCAAACAACTCAACGGTACTTCGACGGCGCTCGACGGGTCTTCAATAAAACTCGGCTCCATGGCTGGATGGTGATTATGCAGGAAGCAGGAAAAGGTCAGAGACGTCCCCGGCGGAGTGGAGCACCGACGCCAGATGTGAGCGCAGTGAACCGGACCGCACCCCAAGATCCGCAGAAGGAAGCTCCGGCCGCCGAATCCGCAAAAACGTCCGCGCCACGGCCAGCCGACCTGCTCACCGCCGAACAGGAACGGCTCATGATCGAGCATCTGCCCATCGTCCGATTCATTGCCCGTCGTATTCATGAGCGGCTGCCGCAACATGTGCCGATCGAAGACCTTTACAGCGCAGGAGTGGTCGGGCTGCTGGATGCTTTCGGTAAGTTCGACCCATCCAAGCAGGTCCAGTTTCGCAGTTATGCGCAATTCCGGATTCGTGGGGCGATTCTGGACAGTCTGCGGACGCTTGACTGGAGCCCGCGGGAGTTAAGGCGCAAGGGCCGGGCCATTGAGCAGGCGATCCAGACGTTGACCGCCCAGTTTGGGCGTACTCCAAACGACATCGAGATTGCCCAACAACTGCACATCGATCTGGCAGCTTATCAGCAGTTGCTGGGGGAACTGAAGGGCCTTGAAATCGGCACCCTGCATTCCGAGCGCTCAGAGGACTCAGGCGAAGAGGAGCTGGTCTACCTGCCGAACCGGCCCGAGGATGATCCGCTCTTTCGTTATCTGCACGCCGAGATGCGGGATCGGCTGACGCGCGCAATCAGCGAACTGCCCGAACGCGAGCGCCTGGTCATGACGCTTTACTACTACGAAGAGACGACCATGAAGGAGATCGGGCTGATCCTGGGTGTGGTGGAATCCAGGATCTCGCAAATTCATGCCTCCGCTGTCCTGCATCTTCGCGCCCGGCTTGCCGATTTCGGCGCTCGCGAGGAGCCAACCATCAGCCCAGCCCGGCACGAGCCATCTTCCCGGCGGCCTGCGATTCCCCAGGAAAGGGGCTGAACGCTCAGGCGAAGCTCCTGGTGGAAGGTGATTCGCGGGCGGTCCAGGTTCACCCAGGACTGACGTCCTGGGCTACTCTCAGCCGTCCCCTTCGACAAGCTCAGGGCAGGCTCTGCGGGACTGATCGCGATACACTCCGATAGCTGATTTGTCTTCAGCGGGTGCTGCATAAATTGGCCGAGCGAAAAAATTGGACAAGACCGACTCAGCCCGGACCTCCAAGCGGCCTTTTTCGCATCGGTAAACGCATCGGACTAGCCCCAGGCGCGCAGCATCCAAGCGAGGAGAGCTGCGAGTTACCACAGCTCCCTTTTTATCTAATGCCGATGCTGCTAGGCTGAAGGTCCGTTATGGACCCCTTCGACAACCCGCGGATGGTCAAGCAGTCTAACGACGATCCCGCTGAACCGGCCAACGAAATAGAAACGCGCATGGCGCAGGAAAGCGGGAAGCAGCCAAGCGACAGCGAATCGCTCGTCCAAGATGCCAACGCTTTGCCCATCGATGATGCGCGGCGGGAAAAAATCGAGAAGCTCAAGAAGGCTGTGGCCGACGGAACCTACAGCGTCAGTGCCGAAGAGGTGGCCCGCAAGCTGATCGAGAACATGCTGGAGCCTAAGGAATAAAGCGCCCGGATATACTCTGGTTAAGAGGCCCTGGTATGCCGTTTCGCTTTTTGTGGAATGCGACACGAGGCCATCGGCTCATGCCGTGGCGGAGCGAATACCTCAAATGGCGTATCGAAACCTACTCCGGCCGCAAAGCTGACACCATCGACGCAACGTACTTCTGGTTTTTTCTCTGGAAGGAGAGGGCGCAACTGATGCGTTTCCTCGGATGGACGCGAAATTTTGGAACCCGGCGCCGGCAACCCTCTTGAGTCTTTGCTGCCTGGTTTATCTCGTTGTTCATCGCTTTGTCCACCGCTTTCGCCCGCATGATTGCCTGCATGCTCCTCTTTGCCGTGCAAGCGCACGGTCAGCAGGCCGCCTCACCCAATCCTACGATTCGCGTGGAAACGTCAGAGGTGTTGGTGCCGACGCTGGTCGAAATGCCATCGGGGGAGATTGTCTATGGCCTGGGACCGACCGATTTTCAATTGACGGACAACGGCGTGCCGCAGCAACTCCATGTCGACGATGACCTGGACAGTGAACCCGTCTCCGTAGTGGTTGCCGTGGAGAAAGGCCGCATGGCGGCGCTGGAGTTCGAAAAGATCAATCGACTGGCTCCCTTGATCGATCTTTTTCTGGGAGATGGGTCGAGCGAAGCGGCGTTCGTGAGTTTCGATTCCAAGCCGCAACTGGTGGTGCCGTTCACCAAAGACGGAGACCGTCTCGGTCGTGAGTTGAAGCGCATAGAGCCGGGCGACGGCGGTGCCGCCATTCTCGATACCGTGGGCTTCTCGGTGAAGCTGCTGGAAGACAGGCCGAAGGACTACCGCCGGGTGCTGCTGTTGATCAGCGAGACCCGCGATCATGGCAGCCGGGATGTGGACGCGCAGCGGGTGGTGGAACAGATCGGCATCAGCAACACGCTGGTTCTGAGTGTCACCTTCTCTCCCTCCAAAGCTCTTTTGCTGCACGATCTGAGAGATGGCGGGCAGAGCGCGGGTGTCGCTGATCTGCTCACGCCGCTGATGATGGCCATCCAGGCGGTGCGCAAAAATGTGGCGCGGCAGATTGCCGTGATGAGCGGCGGGGAGTATGCGCCCTTTACCACCGAGCGCGGCTTTGAAGCCCGCGTGCAGGAGGTTGCCAAACATGCCCGCAATCGATATCTGCTGAGTTTTCGCCCCACCGACAGCACTCCGGGACTGCATGTGCTGGAGGTTCGACTCACCCGCGACCTGGGAGCACGGGTGGTGGCCAGGACCAGCTACTGGGCGCTGGAAAAACAGGCGCAAGCGGCTTCCCCCGCTCCTTAAATCCTTTCCCGATGACATCGGCTCCAATCGGCAACCCGGGTTCTTTCCGCGCCACGAATTCGATCTCACAGCAACTTCATGATCGAGCGCCGCAGCCCATGTACCCTACAGAAGTGTTCGAACCAGCGGAGGAGAAGTATGAGCAAAGTAGTGAAGCTGCAAGCCAGTGACGGTCACGAACTGGATGCCTATGTGGCCCAACCAGAGGGTAAGCCTCGGGCGGGACTGGTCGTGGTGCAGGAGATTTTTGGAGTCAACCAGCATATCCGTTCGGTAGCGGATCGATTTGCGCGCGAAGGATTCTACGCTGTGGCCCCGGCGCTATTTGACCGCGTGGAAAGGAACGTCGACTGGGGCTATGACGGCGAGAGCGCAAAGAAGGGAATGGCCATCGTGCAAAAGATCGGGATCGACAATTCCCTGAAGGATGTCGATGCTGCCTTGCAGTATGCCGCCAAAGAGACGGGGAAACCAGCCGGAGTGGTGGGCTACTGCTACGGCGGAACGCTGGCCTGGTTGAGCGCGACCCGGCTGGCGCCAGCCGCCGTCGTGGGCTACTACGGTGGCAACATCGCGAGCTTCGCTCAAGAAAATCCGCGCGTTCCTGTCATGCTTCATTTCGGGAAACAAGACGATCATATTCCCGCGACCGAGGTCGCCAAGGTGCAGGCGGCCCATCCGGAGGTCGAGATCTATTGGTATGACGCCGGGCACGGATTCAATTGCGATATGCGCGGCAGCTACGACGAAAAGGCATCAAAGGAAGCCATGGCGCGGACGCTGGCCTTTTTCAATAAGCATCTTTGATAGACCGCTCATCTTGCATTTTCTGCTACGCTGGACTGGACAGATCCACGTTATGCGGCCATTCTTTAAAGAAAGGCCGCATCGTGTTCAGCCTACGCTACCAACCATTGACAGGAAATCCGCGATGGGAAGTGCAGAAATGGCGTCGATCGGGTTCAGCCGCGCATCTATCTGACTGACTCAAGGAGAAGGATGGCGACCAGCACTGCCAACGCTTCTGCCGATAACGAGGCAATGTACGCGTGGAGGCCCAAAGCAAATCCCTGGCTCATCGCCGCCAGCGTTGCTCTTGCGGCTTTTATGGAGGTATTGGATACCTCGATCGCGAATGTGGCGCTGCCTCATATAGCAGGGAGTCTGGGCGCCAGTTTCGATCAGAGCACGTGGGTCCTGACCTCGTACCTGGTAGCGAACGCGATCGTTTTGCCCATGGGCGCCTGGGCCGCGAGCGTGATCGGGCGGAAGAATTTCTTCATGCTCTCCATTGTCATCTTCACGATCAGTTCATTTCTGTGCGGAATTGCGCCCACGCTCGGCCTTTTGCTGCTCTTCCGGGTATTTCAGGGCGTCGGCGGCGGTGGCTTGCAACCGATGGCGCAGGCCATCATGGCCGACTCCTTCGAGCCGGCGAAGCGCGGTCTTGCATTTTCACTTTACGGGGTGGTTGCCGTGCTGGCGCCTTCCATCGGGCCAACTCTCGGCGGCTGGATCACCGATAGCTATTCCTGGCACTGGATTTTCTACATCAACATTCCTGTAGGCATATTGGCGCTCTTCCTCACCAATCGGCTGGTGGAAGATCCGCCCTTCCAAAAGTCCGACCGCGCCAATCTTTACCGCATCGACTACATCGGTGTCGGTCTGCTCGTGGTCGCTATGGGCGCACTGCAAATCACGCTCGATAAGGGTGAGGAGAAGGACTGGCTCGGATCGCACTTTATCGTCGGTTTTGGGTTAGCGTTTATCATTTCGTTCATCGCCCTGATCCTTTGGGAGTTTCATACCGAGAGGCCGCTGATGGACCTGCGGCTATTCAAGTTCAGAAATTTCGCCGTATGCGCCTTTCTCATGTTGCTGACCGGCGGACTGCTCAATGCAACTACGGTGCTGCAGCCGCAGTTCTTGCAACAGCAACTCGGCTATACGGCATTCAGCGCGGGACTGTCGCTTTCGGGCGGAGGACTGGCTCTGCTGGTCGTGATGCCCATGGCAGGTCAGGCGGTGAGCCGATTCCCGGCGCGCAATCTGATTGCCATGGGATTTGTCCTCTTTGCCTTATCGTATTTTTATACGGCGACGCATATCAGCCTGCTCATCAGCTTCGCCTTCGCGTCGTGGCTGCGTGTCTTTCAAATTGTCGCGATCCCTTTTGTTTTCATTTCCGTGACCACGGCTGCTTATTTCGGAATTCCCCCGGAGAAGAACAACCAGGTTTCGGGACTCATCAATTTCGTCCGCAATATCGGTGGCAGCATTCTGATCTCGCTCACCAACGCCCTGGTGACGCAGCGGACGCAGTGGCATCAGGACGTGCTTTCCGCGAAGACCACGCCTGCAGGTCGAAACTATCAGCAGCAAATCGACGGATTACGAGGCGTTTTTGACATGAGCGCGGGTAAAGCCAATGGATTGCACCTGGCGCAGGGGCAGTTGTACAGCCAGCTTCAGTCCCAGACGCAAGCCCTGGCTTATGTCGATGTGTATTATGTGCTGACGATTGCCGCCATCCTGATGGTGCCCGCGGCCTTTCTGCTCAAGCGCAACCAGCCGGGCGGCGGAACGGTGATGATGGAATAAAGCCTTCCCCGGCGCCGCGTCAGGGCCCGTGGGCTGCTTCGCCTCGAAGATGGCCTGGATTGAGCAACATGACGGGGAGCGCGAGCTTGTTTTGAGGTCCAAAGAGGGAACCTTGGCGGTTCCATTGCATGGACGCACAATCGAATGCATGTTATTCTTAGTCAGACACTTAGAGAGTGGACTCGATTTAAACGTAGAGGAGTAAAGCGCTGCCGTGCTGGCAACTGCAAAGAAGACCGAAGTTATTACGCGCTTTCGCACCCATGACAGTGACACGGGTAGCCCGGAAGTGCAGATTGCGATTCTCAGTGAACGTATTGGCGAGCTGACTGAGCACTTCAAGCTTCACAAGAAAGATCACGCCTCAAGGCGCGGTCTGTTGATGCTGGTGAGTAAGCGCCGCCGTCTACTGGACTATCTCAAGACGAACAATTCTGACCGCTACCGCGATGTGATCGGTAAGCTGGGCATCCGCAAGTAACAAGCGAGCAACTTGTACCCCACAATTAGGCGAAGAGACTGGATCGGACTGAACGCTGAGACGGCTGGTGCACACGTGGTCGCACCGGCTGGAAAGCGCACGTCAGCTGGTCTGTCGTGCCCAGTCGCGAGTGGGGAGCGAAGTAGCATTCATCGGCTAGCTCTCTCTCCGCACTTTACCTCTCGCGCCGGTACGATTCCCGCCTTCCTGGCCGCTTATAGCCCCGCCTATTATTCGATCAACGACATCGCCTCGCGCCCCGCCCTATGTGCACATACGAAATGAGGATTTTATGAAACAGGAAGTGACTGTCGAGCTTGCCGGTGGCAAGCGATTGACTTTTGAAACAGGCCGGATGGCCAAGCAGGCCTCTGGCGCCGTGCTCGTGACCCAAGGGGACAACGTAGTTCTGGCTACCGCCGTAGCCGCACCGGATCCCAAAGAAGGCCTCGATTTTTTCCCCTTGACCGTGGATTACCGCGAGTACACCTATGCTGGTGGCCGCATTCCCGGCGGCTTTATCAAGCGCGAGGGCCGTCCCAGCGAGCGTGAGGTTCTTACCTGCCGCCAGATCGACCGCCCCATCCGCCCCATGTTCCCCAAAAATTTCCGCAATGAGACCCAGGTGATTGCCCTGGTCATGTCCGCGGACAAAGAAAACGATCCCGACGTGATCGGCATCAATGCCGCTGGAGCGGCCCTGGCGCTTTCCGACATCCCCTTCGGCGGTCCGATCGGCGCAGTGCGCGTGGGCCAGGTGAATGGCGAGTTCATCGTCAATCCCACCTACGCCGAGCGGCTCGAGAGCAAGTTGAACATCACCGTCGTGGCCACCAAAGATGGCGTGGTGATGATCGAGAGCGGCGCCACTGGCGTGAGTGAAGATACGGTAGTCGATGCCATTGAATTTGGCCACGCCGAGATCAAGAAGATTTGTGCCGTGATCGACGAACTGGTTGCCAAGGCAGGGAAGCCCAAGCGGGTCGTGCCGCCGGTCGAGTTTGATCACGGGTACCTGGCGGTGCTTCAGGCTAAAGTGGGCGACCGGTTGAAGGATGCGCTGGACACCAAAACCCATCCCAAAGCGGAAAGCTACGCGCTGGTCAAGCAAATCAAGGACGAGCTGGCGAAGGAGCTGCCCGAAGGGGATGCGGACGCCAAGAAGAAGCTGGCCAAGTATTACGAGGTAATGCGGGAGAGAATCTTCCGCGAGCAGGTCACCAAGGATCGCATCCGGCCGGATCGGCGCAGCTTCGATCAGATTCGCGAGATCACGATTGAAGTCGGCGTGTTGCCGCGTGTCCACGGTTCCGCGTTGTTTACCCGCGGCGAGACACAGGCTTTGGTTACCGTAACGCTGGGAACCACGGACGACCAGCAACGCCTGGAGACCTTCCAGGGGGAACAGCGCAAGCGTTTCATGCTGCACTACAACTTCCCCCCATTCTCCGTGGGCGAAGTCGGTCGCATGACCGGAGTAGGCCGGCGTGAGATCGGCCACGGCGCGCTGGCGGAGCGTGCTATTTCCGCGGTGCTGCCTGGAGAGGACGAGTCTCCCTACACCATGCGTGTCGTCTCCGACATTCTGGAATCGAATGGTTCTTCCTCGATGGCCAGCGTCTGCGGCGCGAGTCTGGCCCTGATGCAGGCCGGCATTCCCCTCAAGGGAGCCGTCGCCGGTGTTGCCATGGGACTGGTCAAGGAAGGCGATGACTACGCCATCCTGACGGACATTGCCGGTGCAGAAGACCACTACGGCGATATGGACTTTAAGGTAGCCGGCACGCGCGAAGGGATCACCGCGCTGCAGATGGACATCAAGATCAGCGGCGTCACCGGGCAGATCATGCGCGAGGCGCTTGAACAGGCCCGGCGCGGGCGGTTGTTCCTGCTCGACAAGATGGACGCGGTACAGGCTACTTCGAATACCGAGAAGTCGAAGTTCGCTCCCCAGATTCACACCCTGCAGATACCGACCGATAAGATTCGGGACCTGATCGGACCGGGCGGCAAAACGATTCGCGGCATCATCGAAGCCACCGGCGTCAAGATCGATGTCGACGACACTGGGCGCGTGAACGTTGCCTCCAGCGATGAAGAAGGTCTGAAGAAGGCGCTGGCCATGATCAGCGATCTCACCGCTGTGCCTGAAGTAGGCAAGACCTACCTGGGCAAGGTGGTTCGTTTGGCTGAGTTCGGCGCATTTGTCGAGATCTTCCCCGGCACCGACGGCTTGTTGCACATCAGTGAAATTGCCGAGCATCGCGTGAAAGACGTGAAGGACGAATTGCGCGAAGGGGATCAGGTACTGGTCAAGGTTCTCGGCATCGAGGGCAATCGCATCAAGCTTTCGCGCAAGGCTCTGCTCAAAGAACAGCGCGAGAAGCTCGGGCTTCCAGAGCCATCGAGGGGCGGCTCGGGAGACAACGGCGGCGGCGAAGCGCCGGCTCCGCGTGCTCCGCGGGCGCAATCGCAATCCCCGGTGGAGCGGCAGCCGGCTTCGAACGCCAGTACCATTACCATCGAGGGCGGGGAAGACTTCGATGACGATGAGCCCTTTGTCGAGGGCGGGGACGAGCCCAACTTCAATCGCGCGGATGGTACATCGGATGCTGTGCCGGTAGAGGCTCGCAGGCCGTCATCCGGTGGTGGTCCAGGTGGTCCCGGAGGTCAGCGGCGCCGGCGGCATCGCAGCCGCGGCCGGGGGCCGGGCGGTGGCTCCGGTGGTGGCGGAGGCCGCGGACCGCAGTAACCGGTCTGAAGGCATAAGTAAGCGAAGGGGTTGCGTGCTGTGCGCAGCCCCTTTCTTTTGCGGTGCACAGGGATGGATTCCAGAACAGCAGTCGTACGGAAGTACTGGGCCTTTGCCGCGCTGGGCATTGTCTGGGGCACTACGTGGGTGGCCGCGGACACTCTGGCCGAGTACGTTCCGCCCTTGCGTGGAGCGGCTGCACGCTTCCTGCTGGCCGCCCTGCTCTGGATTCCGGTGATTTTGTGGAAGCGGCTGAAATTGCCTCGCGGCCGCGCCCTGGGCTTCGTATTCATTCTTTCCGTCACCATGATCGTGGTGCCCTTCCTGCTGTTGCTTTGGGGGCAGGCACGGGTCCCATCAGCAACCGTGGCGGTGTCATTTGCCGCTATGCCGCTGCTGGTAGTGCTCCTGACCCCAGTCCTTGCCGGCAGGGATGTGCCGCGCATTGCCATGCAAGCGTCGATCGTAGGGCTGGGGGCGATTGTGGTGGCTCTGGGCGCGACGTTCTCGTTGGCTCAGGCCGGTGGCGCGGCGGTGGTGCTGCTCGCTGTGGCATCCATCGGCGCGTCTTCGATTCTTGCCCGCCGCGAATTCAGTAGCTTGCATCCCATCGTGGTGACCGCGTTGTTGCTGGGCGTTGCTGCGCTGCTGCTGTTTCTGGCCAGTTTGCTGTTGGAGCGCGGGCAGCCGGTGCAATGGAACCGCAGCGCCCTTGGTGCAGTGGCCTTTCTGGCATTTGTGGCCGGCGCCCCGGCCTATGCCACGTACTTCTGGCTGCTGCAGCGGCTGGAGGCGTACCAGGTTGGAACGGTGCAATGGATCGAGCCCCTGGTCGCGATACTCGAGAGTGCCCTATTTCTGCGCCTCGGCTTGTCGTTCAGCATGATTGCGGGATCGCTGATTACCTTGGTTTGCCTGCTGTTGGTGATGCGCGCGCGAGCCGAGGATGACGATACCGTTTCCCTTCTTGGTAATTGATCGCGCAAGGAAACCGAATCCCGCGCAAGGATGCGATAAACTGCTGGCCATGGGCGCCACTTTGTACATCGTCGTCGAAGGGGAGGACCCCGGCTTCGACATCTTCGTGAATGGCAGGGCGCTCGCTCGCAACGAGGATGCTCTGGAGAAGATGGCGCAACGCATTGGGGTCAAGCCGCTGCTGGAGTTCTTCTCCGCCGATGAAAACTCCATGGCCCTGCTGCTGGAAGAAGGCGCGGGCGACCCGGAGTGGGCCAAGACCTTGCCTCCTCCGCAGTGGTTTTCACCCGAAGATGGCCTGATTACCGTATGCACCCTGCTGGATCATCTGAAAGCATCGCCGACGGCGTTGGGAACAGAGACTCCGGCCGTTCTGCGCGAGATGGAAGAGTTTGAGCGCGTCCTGCGCAAGACAGCTCAGCGCCAGATGCGCTGGCAGCTCGCCGTCAGCTGGAAATAAAGCAGCCACGCTGCTTTGAATATCCCGTCTATCGTGCCGAAAATCTCCAGGAAGTGGACGGGTGCCCTCGATTCGGCGTACCTGGGCCGAAGATGATATTTTTCGATTGCTTTCGCTGGATGGCTCAACGTCACTTAATGCTTTGGTTGGACGGGCGATCCTAAAAGCGATTGATGGGGCGAAGCCCCATAAGCGCTAACTTTAGGATGTTTTTCGTCAAAACTCCCACGAAGTCGTCATCCTGAGCGGAGCGCCTCACGGATTTATCGCGTGACAGAGCGCTTGGTGGCGCGGAGTCGAAGGACCCCGGCGGCGCTTATCTTACCCATGTTGCTCGGAGCTTTTCGACCACCGAAGCCCCGAGAACAGGATCTGCTGCGGTATGCACTTGATGGTTACGGGTAGATCTTTTCATGCACTGTAATCATCTTCCATCCCCAGGTCTGTGCAAGGCCGGACCTAGCAAGATGTTAGCAAGTTCTTGGTTCCCGGCCCCAGGGAAAGACCGTGGCGGGTCCGCCCGGTGCGGGCTTCGGCGGTTGAAAAGCTCCGAGCGGCATGGGTAAGATGAGCACCCTCGGGGTCCTTCGACTCCGCGCCACCAAGCGCTCTGTCACGCAATAAATCTGTGAGGCGCTCCGCTCAGGATGACGATTTTGCGGCGAGTTAGAGATGCTAAAAACCAGCATGTTCTCGGATTTCTATTGTCTGCCAAACAAGTTAGCGCTTATGAGGGCTTCGCCCCGTCGTTTTCGTCCCAGGTACGCTGAGGCGAACCTTGATTGGCCCCCTCCAGCTATCGATGTTTGGTTGTTGGACCTCAGCCCTTCCAGGCGCCCAGAAGGCGGCGGAGGAATACCACCTCGCCGGTGTGATAGCTGTTGTGATCGGCGGCTAGCAGCACTTCGCGCAAGAGCGTCTGGTCTTTCTCGCCCCAGGGAATCTGCGCATGTAGGTTGCTGTGTGGGTCCTTGACCAGCTTTTCAAAAGCTTCCAGGTCTTCCTCCAGCCCTCTCACCGAATCGTGCCAGGCTTCCTTGGAAGGCGGCTCGGCGGACGCGGGCCAGTAATCGTCCGGCCATTTCTTCTCCACGTACTTGTCGTTGGTGGAAAAATCCAACAAATCATGCAGCGCAATGCGCATGTGTTCCAGAAGCTCCCACCCGGAGTGGGGCGCATTCTCCGGCTTTGCGCCGTAGAGTTTCGCGGGGAAACCCTTTAATGCAGTAAGCGTGTCGACGTGCGCATTTCCGGCGCGAAGAAGTTGGACAAGTTGATGACGAAGTGCAGCGTCTTTGTCTGCCATAGTGAGTCGGATGCAGGAATGCCCGACGGGGTCGCAGAAAGACGCTTACGTGACCTGGGCCTCCAGCGCGACCTCGCGCTTGCCATCGGGGAAGATGTCGCCCATGCGACGGATCTGCGCGCCAACGCCGCGCAGCTTCTCTTCAATCCGCTCATATCCGCGGTCGATATGGTAGACGCGGTCGAGTATGGACTCGCCATCGGCAACCAGCGCGGCCAGCACCAGTGAAGCCGAGGCGCGTAGATCGGAGCACATGACCACCGCCGACGAGAGCGGCGTTTTTCCGCGCACGGTCGCCGTGCGACCGTCCACCTTGATATTCGCGCCCATGCGCACCAGCTCGCCCACGTGCATGAAGCGATTCTCGAAAATGTTCTCTTTTACCGTGGTGGTGCCTTCGGCCTGGGTGGCCAGCGCCATGTATTGCGCCTGCATGTCAGTGGGGAAGCCGGGATATTCTTCGGTGGAGATATCGTTCGCCTGTAGATTGCCTTCGCTGCGCACGCGCAACGAATCAGAACCCATGGGCGTGATGCGTACTCCACAGGCTTCGAGCTTGCTAACGAGGGCGGAAAGATGCGCGGGCTGGCAATTGGCCACCACCAGGTCGCCTCCGCTGATAGCACCCGCCACCAGAAACGTTCCGGCTTCGATGCGGTCGGGATTGATGCGATGCTTGGCGCCGTGTAGCTTGTTCACGCCCTTCACCTGGATGGTCCCCGTGCCCGCGCCCTGAATATTCGCGCCCATGGCCACAAGAAGAGCGGCCAAGTCGACTACCTCGGGCTCGCGCGCGCAATTTTCCATCAGCGTGTCGCCCTCAGCAAGAACAGCCGCCATCAGCAAATCTTCGGTGCCGGTCACAGTAATCTTGTCGAAAACGATATGCGCGCCATGCAACCGTTCGGAGCGTGCTTCCAGATAGCCGTGTTCCTGCACGATGGTTGCGCCCATCGCTTCCAGGCCTTTGAGATGCAAATCGATCGGGCGGTCGCCAATGGCGCAACCACCAGGCTGGGCTACGCGGGCCAGCCCGCAGCGTGCGACGAGTGGGCCCAACACCAGCGAAGAAGCACGCATGGTCTTGACGATCTCGTACTTGGCAGTGGGATCGGAGAGAACGCGACAACTGATCCTGGTACGGTGTTGTGCGCGGCCATACCCGAGTTCCACCTCGGCGCCCATCGAAGTCAACAGTTTCCGCTCTGTCTCAATGTCGCGGACCTGGGGGATATTCTCCAGCACGACTTCGTCTTCGGTGAGAATCGCGGCGGCCATGCAGGGCAGGGCGGAGTTTTTCGCTCCGCTCACCCGAATCGTTCCGAGCAGCGGGTTACCGCCGCGAATGACAAACTTATCCATGAGAGCCCGGGGGTGCTCCTTATGTGTGTCTTAGTGCTATAACTCGAGCGTTGTATCTTCGATCGCCAGCCGTACATTACCGTCCGACTTAGCCAGGCGACGCACTGCTTCTGGCTTGTCGACTCCCGCCTTGAGCATCACCAGGGCAACGGGCACGCTGCGCCCGGCAGACTTGATGGTGAGCACGGCCTGCTCGCGGTCGATCTTGCAGGCGCGCATCAAAATGCTGATGCCACGCTCCACCAGCTTGGTGTTCTGCATGTGCACATTGACCATGAGGTTGTCGTAGACGTAGCCAAGCCGGGTCATGGCGCCGGTGGTGATCATGTTGAGCACCATCTTCTGCGCCGTAGCGGCCTTCATGCGCGTTGAACCGGAGACGACTTCCGGCCCCACTTCAGCAACGATGCAGATGTCTGCGGCGGAGGAAAGCGGGGTATTGTGATTGCAAGTCACGGCGGCAGTCTTGGCGCCGCGGGCCCGGGCATACTCCACCGCGGCCACTACGTAAGGCGTGCGGCCGCTGGAAGAGAGGCCGATGACCACGTCTTTGCGAGTCGGGCGGCGACGGGCAATATCACGCTGTCCCAGCTCGGTTGAATCTTCATTCACTTCCACAGCAGATGCCAGAGCCTTAGGGCCTCCCGCCATGATGTACTGGACACTTTGCGGCGGGGTAGAAAAGGTCGGCGGACATTCGGAAGAGTCCAGCCCGGCGATGCGACCGCTAGAGCCGGCGCCTACGTAGATCAGGCGTCCTCCATCGCGCAAGCTGCGCGCCACCATGTCAATGACCAAAGCAATCTCGGGCAACGACTTCTTAACCGCGGCGGCGATCTTTGAGTCTTCGTGGTTGATGATGCGTGCGATTTCGAGGGCAGATTTAGTATCGAAGCCCATCGAGGCTTCGTTAGAACTTTCTGTCGTCAGATCGTGCAGGTTTTGCGGCTGGTCGTTAGTTGTCTCGTTGCCGGTACCTGTCTCCGTATGAATAGTACTTGTTGTGGCCATGATTGGTTTAGTCAGCTCCCACTCAACTACTTGATTTTATCTCCAACTGACAAAACTTTGCTCTGAAATTAGGGCGTAACGTGCCATCCACGCAAACACTTTTGGGTTATGGCAATTTAGTCCCACTCTTGCTCAATGTTTTCGAGGACAGCATCGTGGAAGGCAGGACGAATGGCGCGGATCCCTTGGCTCTGGCGGTGCGGCCAGGTGCGATTGGTGAGCAGCACGATGGCGAGTTGGCGCTCAAAGTCGATCCAAAGGGAAGTTCCCGCGTACCCGAGATGGCCGGCTGAGTGGCGGCTGAAGAACCTGCCGGAAGAGGAAGGCTGGGAGGGTGTATCCCATCCCAGTGCCCGGGAGCTATCTGCTGGTAGGACGCGGGTGGTGAAGAGTCGAATTGTCTCCGGCGTGAAGAGTTGCCCGCCGAGCAGGCTTTGCGCGTAAAGCAGCGGATCCAGTGCATTGGAGAAGAGGCCGGCATGGCCGCCTGCTCCCCCAAGGACAAAGCAGTTTTCATCCTGGACCTCTCCCTGGATGATGCGATGGCGGAAGGTCAAGTCTTCTTCGGTCGGTGGGATGGCGGATCGCCAACCAGCCGGTGGCCGAAAGCAAGTACTGGTCATGCCCAATGGAGTGAAAACCTCGCGCGAACAGAATTCTTCCAGGCTCTCGCCGGCAATGACTTCCAGGGCGCGCCCGAGCAAGATGAAGCCAGGATCGGAGTACTCGGAACGGCTTCCAGGCGCGGCTTCCAGGGGCAAGCGGAGGCAGGCATCGAGCAGCTCCTCGCGGCCTCGAGCGCTCTCAAAGAGACGAACGTAGCCGGCCAATCCGGAGGTGTGCGCCAGCAGCATACGTAGCGTCACCTGGTGTCGCGCGCCGCCGATACTTTCGCCTTGTGCGAAGGCGGGTAAAATCTGCACCAGAGATTGGTCGAGCAAGAGCTGCCCCCGCTGGTAAAGCAGCATGGCCATGGAAGTCGTCGCGATCACCTTGGTGACACTGGCCAGGTCGTATACGGTGGAAGCATTCACAGCCTCAGTTGGTTGCCCGTAGGTAAAGCCGCCAACGCCATCCAGCGCCAGCACCTCTCCCCGCAAAAGCACGCCAAAGGCCGCCCCGGGAAAAGCCTGCTGCGAAACAGCCTGCTCGAGGATCGAGTAGGTGGCGGCAAACCGATGACGCTGCGCGGAAGCGGAGGAGGGAACTGTGACTTGGGGCGGAGCCATCGGTTTGTGTGACTAAGCCATTAGGTTTGCGTTAGCTAAACGAAAAGCTCAAACTTAAGGCCCAGGTAGTTTCCTTTCTCCGCACTCCGACCCATGTTAGCTGACCAACACCCCACACCCCGGATTTTCCTGTTGTGCTCAACGGAGCCAACGAACTTCATGCGGCTTTCCTCGAAGAAAGCCGCACACGCAGCCGCTTTTGCAGCCTCTAACAGGAAATCCGGGTAAGGTGACCCACTTCGGGACAAATCCCCAGGCATGCGCTCGCCCAACGCCGTCCCCAGCCGTCTATACTTATGACCTGAGGTTGACGGGATGAACGTTCGCGGGAAGTTCGTCGTAGTCGGGCTGCTAGCTGGCATGGCGGCCGCCCACGGACATGGGCAAACGACAACCGCAGCGTCCAGCGCAACTCCAGCCCCGACGCCCGCCCCTGCCGCCGAAGCACCATCCCAGACATTCACCGTTCCCGCAGGCACCAAGGTTCTGCTCTCCCTCAAGAGCGGGATCAACACCAAGACCGCGCAGCAGGGAGATGGCGTCTACCTGGTTTCTTCTTTCCCTGTGGTGGGCGCCTCGCGGATTATGATCCCGGTCGGCGTTTATGTGCAGGGTGTTGTGGACCATGTAGTGCGCCCGGGCCGGGTAAAAGGGCGGGCGCAAATTGACCTGCACTTTACCACCATGATTTTCCCTAATGGATCGGTCGTCGAAGTTCCTGGCGTCCTGAATAGTCTGCCGGGGTCTGATGGGCCCAAGGTGAAGGATAGTGAAGGCACGGTGGAGCAGGCAGGGAACAAGGGGCGCGACGTAGGCAACATTGCCAAGGGCGCGGCCATTGGCGCGGAGGCCGGCGTCCTTGGCGGTGCCGCGTCGGGAGATGTGGCGAAAGGGGTTGGCTACGGTTCGCTCGCTGGAGCAGCTGCGGGCGCCATCTACACCCTCTTCACGCGCGGCAATGATATTGTGATTCCTTCGGGAACATCGGTGGAGATGGTTTTGCAGCGGCCGCTGGTTTTGCAGCAATCGCAACTCGCCGGTAGCAACCAAGGGAACGGGCAGGCGCAAATGGTTCCCGCCAGCCAACAGCAACCTATGCGGAAGCAGCGAATTCTGTGCCCCTTCGGCAGCCCGGGCTGCGACTGAACGGTAAACCGAGTGAATCATTGGGATGATCGATGAACCCGGAAGAAGATAAGACTGGGCCTGAGCCCGCCACGCAGCAAGAGGCGTTGCCTCAGGCGCCGGCGGAGTTGCCGGGACGAAGTTTCTGGCTCTGGGGACGCGACATGCTGTTTTCGCTCGCGGTCTCTTTTTTCATCATCACATTTCTGTATCAGCCGGTACGGGTGGAGGGCACCAGTATGTTGCCTCGCCTGGGAGACCAGGACCGGCTATTCATCAACAAGTTCGTCTACCACTTCGCCGAAATTCATCGCGGCGACGTCGTAGTTTTTCACTATCCGCGCGATCCGCAGAAGAGCTACATCAAGCGCGTGATCGCGGTGCCGGGCGATGAGCTGCGCATCGACGACGGTCGCACCTACATCAACGGCAGGCTGCTGCCTGAGCCGTATGTGCCCAGAAGGTTTCACGACAGCCGATCGCAGGATGTGATGGTGATTCAGCCCGATCAGTATTTCGTCATGGGCGATCATCGCTCGATTTCGAGTGACAGCCGCGACTTTGGACCGGTGCCCCGGGATCTGATCTACGGCAAGGCAGCGTTTGTCTATTGGCCGGCAGAGGACATGGGCGTTATCCACTAAGCGGCTCATACCCCACCCGGTCCTGCGCCAGGGAACGAGAGAACTCGTCCGGGAGAGCGCACGTGGATATTGGTGTGCCGGGCAGTAGGGAATCCGGGGATACCTGTTAAACTTGACTAAATCCACTCGACGGAGAAGCCATGCAGGCAATCCTCGCGCTCGAAGACGGGCGCATCTTCCGCGGTGAGAGCTATGGCGCCAGACGTGAATGTTTTGGCGAAGTGGTTTTCAATACCGCCCTGACAGGCTACCAGGAAATCTTCACCGATCCCTCTTACGCTGGACAGATTGTTGTCCTGACCAATCCGCAAATCGGAAATTACGGAACCAACGCCGCCGACAACGAGGCTAGCCGCCCGTATATCGAGGGCCTGGTCACGCGCGAGTTCTCGCCCATCAGCTCCAATTGGCGTTCGCAGCAAGTGACGGAAGAATACCTGGAACGCTTTAACGTTCCTGTAATCGCTGAGATTGACACTCGCGCTGTGGTTCGTCATCTACGCACCCATGGCGCGTTGCGTGGGGTCATTTCCTCGCTCGAGACAGATCCCGACAAGCTCGTCCTCAAGGCCCGCGGCATTCGCAAGATGGATGGCACAGATCTGGCCAAGGTGGTGAGCACCAAGGCTGCTTACGAGTGGGACTGTAATGACCGGCGAAACTTCAACGGCGACCCCTTGCAGCTGGGAGACGAAAGCCTCAAGTTACCCCCACCGGATCTGCATGTAGTGGCCTATGACTTTGGCATCAAGCACAACATCCTGCGCATGCTGGCGCGGGAAGCCTGCCGGGTCACCGTGGTGCCGGCGGAAACCTCGGCGGAGGATGTGCTCGACTTGAAGCCTGACGGGATTTTTCTCTCCAATGGGCCGGGCGATCCGGAGCCGGTAACCTACGCCCAGGAGAATATCCGCAAGCTTGTCGGACGCAGGCCGATGTTTGGCATCTGCCTTGGCCATCAGTTGATCGGCCTGGCCCTTGGTGGCAAGACATACAAGCTAAAGTTTGGCCACCACGGCGGAAACCACCCGGTACAGCAGACCCAGACGGGCAAAGTGGAGATCACCGCGCACAACCATAACTTTGCTGTCGATCCGGATTCGATCAACCAGAGCGAGGTCGAGCTTACCCATGTCGACCTGAACGACAACACGCTGGAAGGCCTGCGCCATCGCACGCTGCCACTGTTCAGCGTGCAGTACCACCCGGAGGCCAGCCCCGGCCCCCACGACTCCAACTACCTCTTCCGGGACTTCCGAAAAATGATGGAAGAGTGGAAGGGATGAACATGCTTGCGGTCAGCTTGTGGTGAATCTGGACCTTGTCCCTCAGCGGCTAAACCGTTCACGTGGAGCAGGTCTTATCGGCGGGACTTGAAGACCCGCCCCTTCAGGTTTTGTGCAGGGCACGACTTTAGTCGGCGTGCGAGCGAAGACGAACTTCGCTGGGCTGATGACGGCCATCAAGGACAAGTCTCTGGTGTGATGGGACTTAGTCGTGTGAAGGATTGCGGATTCTGGTGTTGAAGGGGACGGGCTTTAGCCCGTCCGTCACAATAACAAGTTGAACGGCTTTAGCCGCTGAGGGAATCATGCGACCGGCCAGAGAGACAGTCAGGAGAAGCGGAGAGACATATTTTGTCAGCTCCCAGACTGTTGATCGGCAGCCATTCTTTCGCCACGAGCGGTGGGCAGTGTTGATGGAGGAGGTTTTCCAACATTATCGAGGCAATTCTTATCAGCTTCATGCCTATGTCGTCATGCCTGACCATTTCCATGCGATCCTCTCCCCTCAAGACAGCATTGAGAGGGCGATGCAGAATATCAAGGGCGGCTTTTCATTCCGTGCGAAGCGGGCTTTTGATTGGAAACACGATATCTGGCAGGCGGGGTTTTCCGATCATCGAATTCGAGATGCTGCGGATTGGGATCGCCACATTCGCCTATATGCGGCATAATCCAGTCAAAAATAAGCTCTGCTTAGGTTCTGAGGATTACCGATACCTTGCGGTGAATCTGGACCCGATCCCTCAGCGGCTAAAGCCGTCACTCTCCCTGGTCTGACGGGCCTGAAGCCCCGCCCCTTCGAGGGTCAACACGCCCCTTCAAGGTGCAACACCGCCCTTCAGAGCCGTCCTCCGGATTCTCTCAGACCCGGCAAAGCCCAAGGCTCCCCAAAGCGCTACAGTCGAGGCTAGGCCTCTTGTAAGCGCGAATCGAATGGAAAAATAAATGCCACGCAGGAACGATATAACGAAAATTCTAGTGATCGGGTCGGGTCCGATCGTGATTGGGCAGTCGGCGGAGTTTGATTACTCCGGCACCCAAGCCTGCAAGGCGCTCAAGGCGGAAGGCTACGAGGTGGTGCTGGTGAATTCCAATCCAGCCACCATCATGACCGATCCCGAACTCGCGGACCGCACGTATATCGAGCCCTTGACCCGGGAGTACGTCGAAGAGATCATCCGCCGGGAGTGCGAGCGGATGACCGATGACAACGGCCAACGCATAGGCAAATTCGCGCTGCTGCCTACCGTAGGCGGCCAAACGGCTCTGAATCTCGCTGTCGATCTTGCCGATGCGGGCATTCTCGATAAATACGACGTGGAAATGATTGGCGCCCGCCTCGAAGCCATCAAGAAGGCCGAAGACCGGCTCCTGTTCAAGGACGCCATGTCGCGCATCGGGCTCGATGTCCCGCGCTCCGCGCTGGTCAACAATATCCGCGATGGCGCGGAGTTCGCCGCCAAGATCGGCTTCCCGGTCATCATCCGGCCATCCTTTACTCTGGGCGGCTCAGGCGGCGGCCTGGCCTACAACCGCGAAGAGCTGATGGATATTCTGGCTCGCGGCCTCGATCTTTCTCCCGTGCACGAGTGTCTGATCGAAGAGTCGGTGCTGGGCTGGAAAGAATACGAGCTGGAGGTGATGCGCGATCTCGCCGACAACGTGATCATCATTTGCTCCATCGAGAACATGGATCCGATGGGCGTGCACACCGGCGATTCGATCACCGTAGCGCCGGCCCAGACCTTGACCGATCGCGAGTACCAATCCATGCGCGACGCGGCGATCCGCGTGATGCGCGAGATTGGCGTCGAGACCGGCGGATCCAACGTGCAGTTTGCCGTAAACCCGGCGACCGGGCGGATGACGGTGATCGAGATGAATCCCCGAGTATCGCGATCGTCGGCGCTCGCTTCCAAGGCAACCGGCTTTCCCATTGCCAAAATTGCCGCCAAGCTGGCTGTTGGCTATACGCTCGATGAGATACCCAATGACATCACGCGCAAGACGCCGTCATGCTTTGAGCCCTCCATCGATTATGTAGTGGTCAAAATTCCCAAGTGGCAGTTCGAGAAGTTCCCCGGGGCGGATGAGAACCTGGGGCCGCAGATGAAGTCTGTGGGCGAAGTGATGGCCCTGGGCCGCACCTTCAAAGAAGCGCTGATGAAGGCGCTCCGTTCGCTGGACACGGGCAAGAGCATAAGGTCGGAGGTGATCGAGCCACGGCGGCTGACGCAGCGCCTGGTGACTCCGCAACCGGAGCGGCTGAACTACATCCGTTATGCCTTGCGCAGCGGGCTCTCGGTGCGGGAAATTGCCCGTGTGACGTCGATGGATCCGTGGTTTCTCTACCAGATCAAGGAAGTGACGGAGACCATTCAGAAGCTTGCCGATTATTCATTGGAAACCATGCCGGCGGATTTCCTGCGCAAGGTTAAGCGAATGGGCATCTCCGATGCCAGGATCGCCGAAGAATGGAATCTCGATGGCCTGGATGGAGCGGGCCCGGTCAGGGAACTGCGGCGGCGCCACGGCGTCACGCCGGTCTTCAAGAAGGTGGACACCTGCGCGGCCGAGTTCGATAGCGATACGCCTTACCTCTACTCCACCTACGAAGAGGAAGATGAAGCCCCGCCGACGGCGAGACGCAAAGTCATTATTCTGGGCAGCGGGCCGAACCGCATTGGCCAGGGCATCGAGTTCGATTACTGCTGCTGCCATGCGGCGTTTGCGCTCCGCGATGACGATTACGAAACCATCATGGTCAACTGCAATCCGGAGACGGTCTCGACCGATTACGACACCAGCGACCGGTTGTACTTCGAACCGCTCACCCTCGAAGATGTGTTGGCCGTGTACGAGCACGAGGCCTCCTCAGGCGCCGACATCGGGATGATCGTGCAATTCGGCGGACAGACTCCGTTGAATCTCGCGATCTCGCTGAAAGCCGCGGGCATCAAGATCCTGGGCACTTCTCCCGAGTCCATCGATCTGGCCGAAGACCGCAAGCGCTTCGGGCGCTTCCTGGAGGACCTGAATATTCCTCAGCCCCCGGGCGCGATGGTGACCACCATCGAAGAAGCGGTGGAAGGCGCGGCGCGGGTAGGCTACCCCGTGCTGGTGCGGCCATCGTACGTGCTGGGTGGCCGGGCGATGGTGATTGCTTATGACGCCGATGCGGTGAGCCGCTATATGAAGGAAGCGGTCGAGTACTCCCGCGAGCGCCCTGTTCTGGTCGACCATTTTCTCGAGGATGCGGTGGAAGTCGACGTGGACGCGTTGTGTGACGGCCGAGACGTGGTGATTGCCGGGATCATGCAGCATATTGAGGAAGCAGGGCATTCATTCCGGCGACTCTTCCTGCGTGCTGCCGGCGGCCGATCTGGCGCCCTCTACCCTGGAGACGATTCGTACTTACACGCGCAAGCTGGCGCTGGCTCTGAACGTGGTGGGCCTGGTTAACCTGCAGTTTGCGATTCAGCGCAAGTCCGGGGAACAGGATAAGGTCTTCGTCATCGAAGTGAATCCACGTGCTTCCCGAACGGTGCCCTATGTCTCCAAGGCGACCGGAGTGCCGTTGGCCAAGATAGCTGCGCGCCTGATGACTGGGCGCACTTTGCGCGAGTTGATGCCGGAGCAAGTTGCCGAGCGCACAGACCTGGCCACGGGCAGTCACTTTTTCGTCAAGTCACCGGTCTTTCCCTGGAACAAGTTTCCCGGTGTCGATACGGTGCTAGGACCGGAGATGAAGTCGACCGGGGAAGTGATGGGTGTGGCGGACAATTTTGGCGAAGCTTTTGCCAAAGCACAGCTTTCGGCCGGACAGGTCTTGCCGGTGAAGGGGACAGTCTTCTTCAGCGTGAATGACCGCGACAAGGCAGTGGTCGTGGACCTTGCCCGGCAGTATGTGGAGCTGGGTTTTCACCTGGTGGCCACGCATGGTACGGCAGATGTGTTGGAGCGGGCCGGCATGGTTGTCGAGCGTGTGTACAAGGTCAAGGAGGGCCGGCCGAACGTGGTCGACCTGATCAAGGGTGAGCGGATTCAGTTGATCGTGAATACTCCACACGGCCAAGACACATTCTTTGACGAGAGAGCAATTCGGCGAGCGGCGGTAACGCAGAGAATCTCCACCATCACCACCATCGCCGCGGCCCGGGCGGCGGCAGAAGGAATTGCCGCGACCCAAAGGCGCCAGATCACCGTCAACGCCCTGCAGGAATTACGCCGGGAACCGGTAGTCGCGCACTAGGGCGTTGCTCTTTACTGAGGCACCCCATCGTTGACCTGATCGCAGACCATGCGAAGAACTCCCTTGTCATTGAAGAGGAGACCATTAAAACGGAACGTGCCGCCCACACCCGGAACGGTGTGTTAAGCAACGCAGCATCGGAATCGACGTAAACCATGACAACATTCCGCGCCCGGCAAAAGCGTCGCGCCTGGCGCATCTTGTGGGCTGTTCATCTGCACGATCTCGATCGTATGGCGCGAGCGTGGCCGCGTCGATCGTGTAGTTTCCGCTGTTCGAGATGGCAGTGATCGTCGCATCAATCGTCTGAGGAATCAGCGTGACCTTCCTCGCCGAGCTATACGTCCCGCCCAACTCAGAGATGAAGGTGGAGCCAACCGAGACATCTTGACCAGCGGCGAGGTTCGATGCATTGAAGGCTGCGGTGAAGGGCAACGTACTCAGGTTCGGAAATCGCGCCGAGGTCTGAAACTTCGTAGAACTCGCGTAACGTATGGGGTCCCATAGCCTCCGGTAGGGCGTGAGGAAGTCTCCTTGCTGCCGGGTTACCATCTGTGAAATGTAGTTTAGGACGGAATGACCTGGGCGAATCCTCCCCAGGCAACATTGGTGGCGGCCCCATCCTGGACTTCGACGCGTGTGGCGACGTACGAACCGTTGGGTTCGAGCGCGACGTCCATATTGAGCAAAATCCGGGAGTGAGGCTACTTGCCGACGGTATCCCCTGAAATTGTGTAGCGGAATTGAGCGTTGCGGAAAGGGATAGGGGTAAGGTAACAGGACCAGTCGCGGTTGAGGGGCTCGATGCCACCAAGCCATTGCTGGCTAAGGTGACCGCTATCGAGTTGGCGGCGGAATCGACGGCGGTTATCCGGCCGGTGATCCCGATGCACTTACCGTTCTGCGGTGCCGTTGACTGGGTGGGATGGCGAAAGCTGTGAGATCGAAGGTCGGGTTGATGTTGTATGCGGTTTGGTTGGGTGGTAGCCCGGTAAAGCTTCCCGATTGGGAGGCCTGCAGGTTGAGAGTCAACCCATGGCGGAACCACTGATCGTGATTGGCTGCGACAGAGTGACAACCGGGGGAGTCGAAGTGTAACCGTATTCGTCAATGTTGAAGTCAATCCCTCCCTGGGAGTTGATGAAGGTAGTATCAAACGTCGGGTACAAACGCGACGGCGGCGGATATAGACGTCCTGGGGAACCGTCACTGTAACGAATGGGGAGGCTTCGCCATTGCGACAATAAATTCAACGTTGGTCGGATTGTTGAAGATCGTGGTGGTTTTGCCTGCCTTATTCGTGAGGGATATGGAGTCGATCCGCATGGGAAATTCCACAACTGACCGTTGGCGGTGCTGGAGATCTGGATGGCGACCGTGGTGGACTCGCCTGGAACGGGCCTGACGGGGATGTGGGCGTGGTGGGGTTACCGCCGCAGCCGGCGACCAGGAATGTGAGCAAGCAAAGGGTTGTAAAGAGCGGAACGGGGCCTGCAACGCGCAACATGACCTGCAGCGGGGTCTCATCGAGCCACCTTAGGGAAGAGTATGAAGTTGGAAAAAGGGATGGTCAAGTGTAATACGTGGAAATTGAGCGTCGCAACACCGGAGGTGTTGTTCGGGTGCGAGCTATATTGTCAGTCAAGACTCTCGAAAAGCGGCAATTTCTTCCAAAGCAATTGCCGCTCCAAGGGACATTGGTTAGTTGCGAATATCGAAGGTCAGTTCTTCGACCAGCCGCTGCTCTTCCGCGACCAACGGCAGCAGCGGCATTCTCGGCCGGCCTCCGTAATATCCGTTCAGGTCCAGCGCATACTTTACGCCTGGAATCCCCATTTGGCCGCAAACCTCGATGCCTGCCCGCACGATGCGCCGCTGCTTGTCCGCCGCCAGCCCCGCATCGTTTTCCTTCCACGCGGTGTAGACCTCATGGCAGGCTTGCGGGGCAAAGTTGCCAGCGCGAGCACACCACCCGTGGCTCCTGCTTCCAGCGAGGGGTAGAGGGTTTGGGCAGACCCGCAGAGCAGCTGAAAGCCCACTTCCCGGGAACGGGTTTTTAGCGCTGGCGGAGGGGGCGACACAGCCACCGCCGTCATACCGGAACCAAGCTGTCCGCAGCCACAAAAGTCGGCCCCGCTTCCTGCTCTGCATCTGAGGAGCCAGCATTCTCGACGTAACCGCTGAAAACAAGGTGGTTACCGGAATGCTGCGTTTCCTGACGGAGCGTGTGGCGTGGACCAGCTGCGCGATCCGCTCCACGTTGCCGCTGGAGTCCTTCATGCCCACAATATTGGGATGCATGGCCAGTTCAGCGACCACTTCGACCGGCAGGTCGTACGCCGTGCAGACCGGCACGCTGTAAAGAAGCACCGGCAGAGGAGAACGGTCGGCAACCGCCTGGTAGTAAGTCAGCATCTCGCGGTTTCGCATCTGCTTGCGGTAGTAGTGCGGCGTGCGGACCAGGATGGCATCGTAATCGAGCGCGGCTGCATAGTCCGCCATGCGCAGAGTCTCAAATACGCTTTCCCGGCCCACCCCTGCGAGCAATACCTTATCCGGCGCCGTCGCCGCCCGGGCCACCCGCAACGCTTCTCGCGATTCTTCCTCGCTTAACATGACAGCCTCTCCGGTCGAGCCCAGCAGCACCAGGCCGCTCAGCGGAGTGCGGGAGTAGCGATCAACATTGTGTTCCAGCTTGCGCCAGTAGGGCCGTCCGTCCGGATAAAAACACGTGGTTACTGCGGCAAAAACTCCTTCAAGCAGCATTCCATGATTGTAGTTCCGGACATCGCTCAGAGTCAGTCGCCGGCAGGCCGGCGTTAAAAAATGACATTCCTTGTTTCCCAGACCGGCGAAAAACGTACCAGCGAACAGTTGCCTGCCCAATTGCTTAATCGCCATTGCACAGAGTTACTTCCGCCCAGTGGCTAATTAGAGCCATTAAGACGCCCCAGCAAAAGCGGGGGAAAGCACTGACTTATAATGTTCTGAGCGGAGATCAGGGTCCTTCTTGATTCAGGCGCACTCAAAAGCCTGGCCGGCGATGGTGCCGCTCAATTCATCGGGGAAGGAATCCGGCCAAATGGCGACAGGAGACGTTGCCGTGGGAGCACCCGGAGCGGGTAGCTCAGCGGTTCTGCAAACGCCAACATCCAAACGGATCGTAAATGACTTCAGCATCCAGGTAGCGACCGTTAACGGGTCCGGGTCGCAGTCTGCCAATCTGGTGCTGCTCAAAAGCATATTCGGGATGGGCATCCCGGTAAGCGGAAAGAACCTCTTCCCATCCAACATCGCAGGCTTGCCCACCTGGTACACCATTCGCGCCAGCAAACAGGGCTATGTCGCGCGCAAGCGGGAAATCGAACTCCTGGTGGCCATGAATTCTGAGACAGCGAAGGAAGACATTCTTTCCCTGCCCGCCGGCGCCGCCGCCATCTACGACGAGGCCTTGAACCTCAAGCAATATCGCGAGGACGTGGTCTGCTATCCGGTCCCTTTCGACAAGCTGACGGCTGCGGTTTGTCCTGAAGCCAAACTGCGCAAGCTGGTGCGCAACATGATCTATGTGGGCGTGGTGGCGCAGTTGCTCGCGATGGATATGGTCGCGGTCGAAAACGCTGTGCGACGCCAGTTCGCCAAGAAGCAGAAGGCCGCCGATCTGAACTGGGGCGCGATCAAAGCCGGCTACGAATTCGCCGAAAAATCCCTGACCAAGCAGGACCCCCTGGCGCTCGAGCCCATGCACGCGACCGAGGGCAAGATCATCATTGACGGCAACGCCGCAGCCGCCCTGGGCGCCATGTTCGCCGGGGTCACGGTAGTGACCTGGTATCCCATCACGCCGTCGTCTTCGGTGGTCGAAAGTCTCATCGACTTCATGAAGAAATACCGCGTGGAGCCAGACGGCAAAGCGAATTTCGCCATCGTGCAGGCAGAAGACGAACTGGCCGCGATCGGTATGGTGCTGGGCGCGGGCTGGGCCGGGGCGCGTTCCATGACCTCCACCTCGGGTCCGGGCATTTCCCTGATGGCGGAGTTTGCCGGCCTGGGCTATTTTTCTGAGATTCCCGGTGTCATCTTCGATATTCAGCGGGTTGGCCCTTCCACCGGTATGCCGACGCGCACCATGCAGGGGGATCTGCTCTCGATTGCCTACCTTTCGCACGGCGACACCAAGCACGTCATGTTGCTGCCCTGCTTCGGTCAATGAGTGCTATCAATTCGCGATGGAGGCCTTCGACCTCACCGAACAACTGCAGACGCCCGTCTTTGTCCTTTCCGACCTCGACATCGGCATGAACAACTGGATGTCCGATCCGTTCGTCTACCCCGAGAAGCCTTTGAAGCGGGGCAAGATTCTTTCCAAAGAAGACCTGGACCGGTTGGGCGGATTCGAACGCTATAAGGACGTCGATGGCGACGCGATTCCTTATCGCACCCTGCCCGGAACCGACCATCCCAAGGCTGCCTATTTCACCCGCGGCAGCGGCCACAACGAGAAGGCACTCTATACCGAGCGGCCGGACGATTACCAGAACCTGATGGAGCGGCTGGATCGGAAATTCCAAACCGCGCGGACCCTGGTGCCTGCACCGGAAATAGTGCAGACAGGCAAGTCCAAAATCGGACTGATTGCCTATGGAAGCTCTGATTTCGCGGTGCGCGAGAGCCGTGATCAGCTGAAGAAGGAATACGGCCTCGAAACCGACTACATGCGGCTCCGAGCCTTCCCCTTTTCCTCCGAGGTGCATGCTTTTGTGGCCTCCCACACCAGGGTCTATGTGATCGAGCAGAATCGCGATGGGCAAATGCTCAGTTTGCTCAAGCTCGATCTTCCCGCTGCGGAGATCACCAAACTGAGAAGTATTCGCCACTTCGACGGCTTGCCGCTCGACGCGCGCACCGTGACCGACAAGCTGGTTCTTCAGGAGGAAATCTAATGGCGACGACTACTAAATCCACCGGTGGCTCCCGGTCCTAAGAAGAACCGTCTGGGCCTGCAGGTTTTGGACTATCGCGGAGGCAAGACGACCCTCTGCGCCGGATGCGGGCACAACGCCATTTCCGAGCGCATTGTCGATGCCATGTATGAGATGGGAGTCGCGCCGGAGCGGGTCATGAAGCTCTCCGGCATCGGCTGCTCCTCCAAGACCCCGGCCTATTTCATGAGCCGCGGCCACAGCTTCAACAGCGTCCATGGGCGCATGCCCTCGGTGGCCACCGGCGCGCTGATGGCCAACCACACCATGATGGGCCTCGGGCGTGAGCGGCGACGGTGACACGGCCTCCATCGGCTTTGGCCAGTTCGCCCACCTCATGCGGCGCAACCTTCCTCTGATCTATATCATTGAAGACAATGGGGTTTATGGTCTGACCAAGGGGCAGTTTTCGGCTACCGCCGACCTCGGTTCCACGCTCAAAACCGGGGTCGTCAACGACCTGCCGCCGATCGACACCTGTGTGATGGCAGTGGAGCTGGGGGCGACCTTTGTGGGCCGGTCCTTCTCCGGAGACAAGAAGCAGTTGCTGGCTATGCTCAAGGCGGCGATTGCCCACCGGGGCACGGTCATGCTCGACGTGATCTCGCCCTGCGTCACCTTCAATGACCACGAGGGATCGACCAAGAGCTACAAATACGTCCAGGAGCACGAAGAGGCGGTGAACGAGGTTGGCTTTGTGCCCTCGTTCGAAGAGATTTCCGTCGATTACGACCCGGGAACCACCTACGACGTGGAAATGCACGACGGATCCCACATGCGGCTGCGCAAGCTCCATCCGGACTACAACCCGACCAGCCGCATTGGCGCGGTGACGGCCCTGATGGAAGCCCATGAGAAGGGCGAGGTCTTGACCGGGGTCTTTTACGTCGATACCACCAAGCCCAGCTTCACCGACATGCTGAACCTGGTGAACGAGCCCCTGGCCACGCTCCCGGAGTCGCGGGTACGTCCCTCGCGCCAGGTTCTCGATCAGATTATGCAAAAACACCAGTAGTCAGAGCCGGGTATTTGTTACGTTACGTTACCGGAGCGCAAGCACTTTTGGATGCTGTGGGTACCAATTAACTGCAGCGAATATTGTTCAACCATCCCCTAAAAGTTGTATCATCAGCTCGTTTCTCACAGCAGAGCAAGGGGATGGGATGCGTAAGAATTTCCTACGAGGGATCTATTTCGCGATTGTTGCTGCCAGCACGCTGGCGCTTGCCAGCGATCATTTGGCAGTCCCCAAGATTGCTCCGGAGTTAACCAAGATGGATGTCTGGGTCGGAACGTGGGAGTCCCAGACCCAGGTGATGACCACGCCTTACAGCGAGGCCGCTTCCGTGACCTCTGAAATGACATGCACCTGGTCGCCGCATCACGGGTTTATCCTGTGCGACCATCTGATGAACGGCGTCAACGGCGTCAGCAATAGCTTGTCCGTGTATACCTACGACGAGGCGAACAAGACCTACAAGTTCTTCGGGGTCGACAAAGACGATTCTCCGCGGGAAGTACCGATGCAGGTGAAGGGGAATGTCTGGAGCTTCGGCACCGAGGTCAAGAATCAGGACAAGACCATCATGTTCCTGACCAATGATGAATTTCTTTCCGACAAGGTCATGCACTTCCGCACCGAGTTCAGCGAAGACAATGGGCGGAACTGGAAAGAACTGAATCAGGGCCAACTCACAAAGATCGGCTGAGGGGGCTTGGAAGGTACAAGGGCAATGGCGGGAGCCCCCGCATTCATGCGGGGGAGCTCGGCTTTCAAGCCGAGCGGCTCGCGAGGACTATTCTCCTCCGGCTTTAGCCGCGGGGTTTCGTCATTCCCCTAGATGAAATCGATCTGAAAGATATAGCCGCTATTCGGGCTATGCGTGAGATCGAAGCCCGGCGGCCCCACTCCGGCGTCGCAACTGATCAGCTTGCCGTTGTACATGGCCAAGCCATGAGGATCGGCTGATCCCTCGATAAACTCGGCTGTTTCCAACGGTCTCCCCGTCGCTGCGTCGTACTTGATCAAGCCCGGCGTGGTGGTGTGGACCAGCTTGCCGTCCTGCTCAATAAAACGATCCACATCGGAGCTGCCCGTCACCATCCAGACTGCTCCATCGTCCCAGGCGACGCCGTGCCAACGTGCAGTCGTGATGGGAATGATGAACTCCGGCTCCCAGGTCTTGGGATCGACGCGCAGAATGGCGCGCAGGCGGTTGGCTACGATCCACAGTTTGCCGTCATGCCACATCAAGCCGTGGCAGCCTCCACCATTGTCGGGTGGACCCAGCGGGATCTGGCGGTGGGAGACCGTCTTGGAATTCATGTCCGTCTGGTAGATGCCTTCCGGGCCGCCATTAGCGCCCATCCAGATGAAGCCATCGCCGTACGCCATGCCGCTGGTGTTGCAGGATTCGGTGAGCACCGTCTTGAGCAGCTTGCCATTCCAATCGAGCAGCCAGCAGGCTTCGGGCGAGGTCTTGATGCCGGGGCCGTAATTCTGCGCCTTTTGCTCCGCGACCCACAGACCTTCCGGCGCGATGGCCACCGCGTTGGGATAGCCCGGCGGCGCCTTGAACAGGGGAGTGGTCTTCACCTTGCGATGTGGCAACTCTCGTTTCGGCGGCGGCGGTGCAGCGTCCAGATGTTGCGGTTGGGCTTGGGCCAATGCGTGCTTCGCCATCAGTCCCGCCCCCAGGCTGAGACTCGAGATCAGAAAATTCCTTTTGCTGATGTTCATCAAGGTCCTCCATCCGGGAGAGCGAAAACATAAAGTGCTTGCCCGTTGTCGGGGCGATGCACTTCCGTCAGGATCACGTTGGGCATGTTCTCCGGGCTGCCGCCGCCAAGGCCCGTGGTCACCGCGATATATTGTTTGCCGTCGATGCTAAATGAGACAGGGTAGCCCTGTACTGTCGTGCCCAGCTGAGTCTGCCACAGAATTTTGCCGCTCCTGACATCGACCGCCTTGAAGGTGCGGTCGTAATCTCCTACAAAGGCGACGCCACCGGCGGTTGAGAGCACCGCGGTGAGAAAGGGTGCGCGCTGCTGAAAAGACCAGACCTCTTTCATGGTCTTGGTGTCATAAGCGGCGAGCTTGCCCATATTGCCATTGCTGCCCGGCATCTCATAGACCCGCACGGCCGCGGCGACGCCTCCTGAACCTGCCTTCTTCTCCACATCATGTCCGTTCAGCTCGTTGCAGCTCTGAGAGAGCGGGATGATCAGCAGGTCGCTGGGCGGGTAGTAGCTGGTCGCCGTCCAGTTGTGGCCACCCTCCTCACTGGGGCAGGACTGGATCCACTCATCGGACTTGGCGTTGATGATGTCGTCGCGATAGGTTGGCACGCCGGTTTTGGGATCGATGTGCACGAATACGTTTTGCAGCACGGTCTCTTTGTAATCGAGGAACTTTCCGTTGCTGCGGTCCAGCTTCCACAGGATGCCGGCCTTGCCGATGGTCATGACCGTCTTCTGAATGCCATGCGCGCTATGGTCGATGAGCACGCGTTCGAAGACCTCGTCCAGGTCGAGCGACTCGCCCGGCGAGTGGCTGAAATACCAGCGCAGCTTGCCGGTGTCGGGATCGAGCGCGAGCGTGGTGCTGGTATAGAGCGCGGCGCCGTTGCCGGTTCCGCGGCTGGCCCGCATCCAGGGCTTGGCCTGCGCCACGCCCCAGTATGTGAGATTGAGATCGGGATCGTACGTGCCTGCGATCCAGGTCTCTCCGCCCGCGCGGTAGAGATCGTCAATCCCGTTCCAGGTATCGCCACCCGGTGTCCCGGTGAGGGCGATGGTAGAGAAGCGCCAGTCCTGCGCGCCGGTATTGGCGTCGAAAGCGGTGATGGCGCACTTTTCGCTGGCATAAGCGCTGCAGCCGGTGAGGCCGGTGAGCACCTTGCCGTGGATGACCATCACGCCGCCGGTCTGGTTATGGCCCTTGCCGGCGATGGGCACGTTCCAGGCGACCTTGCCGCTGCGCGCGTCGAGCGCAACCAGGTGTGCATCCGTGGTTGCTACAAATACCTTGTCCTGGTAAAGCGCGAGACTGCGATTGCCGCCGTAGAGTACGGGTGATCTGGGGCCGATGCGGTTCTCCCAGATCAGCTTGCCGGTTTTGGCATCCAGCGCTTGCACGATGTTGTCGGTATTGGAAAGGAAGAGGATGCCGTCATGCACGATGGGGGTCACTTCATTGGCGCCGCCTTCGTTCATCGCCCAGGCCCATTTAAGCTGCAGATATTTGACGTTGTTTACGTCGATCTGCTTGAGCGGACTGAAGCTCCAACCACTATAGTTGCGCCGGAACATAAGCCAGTCGCCATCTGCGGGATCAGTCAGCATGGCATCGGTGACGGGCGTGTAGTGGGGAAGCTGGCCTGCGATGGTAAGGCCGCTGCGAACGGGCGGCGCTGCCTCTCCCGCATGGGCGATCCCAGCGGGCATCTGGCCATTGGTGACATTGCCGATCTTTACATCGGTGTCTGCCGTGAACGGTTTGCCACCCGGCGTTGCGCCATTGGCCTCCAGCAGGAAAGCCACGATGTTCTCGTAGGTTTCGTCGCTTAGGCTGCCGCCTTTGCCGAGAGGCATGGCCGACTGGATATAGTCGTAGAGCTCTCGCGTCGAATGGCTACCCCAGGACTTGAGAAAATTGCCGCCCGCGAGTGAAGGCGCTTCGCCGCCGCCGGATAGATTTTCGTGATGACAGGAGGCGCAAGCGGAGGAATAGTCTTTGTGGCCTTGCGAGGCTTGGCCTGCGGTGAACGGGCCGGTATCCTGCTGGGCGGCCGCGAGCCAACTCCCCCAGGCTAAAGCACACGCTGCCAACGCAATACCCCGGCCCAGCATGGATCGTTTCTCCCGCTGCCTAGGGTAACGCATTACTGAGCTGTCCAAAGTAGCGAATCAATCGGGCTTGGTGCGCAGGTCCTCCGTTTTTGTATGGAACCGGGTTAACCAGCATTCACGTGCGATCCAGGTTCCCCAGGACTGACGTCCTGGGGCATTCTCGAGCCGTCCCCTTCGACAAGCTCAGGGCAGGCTCTGCGGAACTGGTCTCGATAGACCCTGATAGCTGGTTCGTTTTCAGGGCGGAGATTTTCACGGCATGATCCATCCCCAAAGGTCGCCTTCGGGCGCCTTGTCACTGTCGATCTCGATATACAGGCCGCCCTTACGCAAGGCCGCGAGCTGCTGGGAGTTGAGCTGGATCGTGCCGCTCACCGTGCCAGTCGTGTCTGGTGAAACGTTGAGGTCAGCGATGACCGGCCCGCGCACGCCGGGTAGCGAACCCATGTGCAGATGAGCGCCCGTAGGAACGGCTAGCAGCCCGCTGAACGAACCCTGCAATATGAGCGTGTTGTCCTCGAGCGTCGCCATGACAGAACCACCGCCAGAACGATCGGCGCGTGTCCCAACCAGGCGTGGTCCCGGAGAAAGACGGACGTGGAATGTGGAGGAGGCCGCCGCAGCGGCGGCAGGCAGCACGCTGAGAAAACACGCGCCCAGGAGAAATGCTCTAGCGACGTTCTCCGCTGTGTTCCTCATTGGAGCCGGGCTCAGGAAAATCGCTGTCGGCATCTTTAAGCATTTCATCCTGATCCCGGTGGCCCAATTGGTCATGAAGATTGGGGTCACCGTTGGTGGAGGGCGCGCTGGTTTCTTCTTCCACCGCTCCCTTTTTGAAATCGCTGTCAGGGTGCTCTTGTTTTGGCATCGTGCCTTAAGGGATGAGGGTTTTGCCTGCGGCGTTGTACGGAAGAAGCTTGGGGGCCGGATCATCTCCGGCCCCCAGCCCATTTTGGCTAAAGGGCCGCGGTCACGGCCTTTATTTCCGTATAGTTATGGAGCACTTCCTCGCCCATCTCGCGTCCCCAGCCGGATTGCTTATATCCGCCGAAGGGCAGGGAGGCGTCGAAGACGTTATGGCAATTGATCCAGACCGTTCCCGAGCGGATGAGCCGCGCCATCTTGTGCGCGGTGCTCAGGTCGCGAGTCCAGACACTGGCGGCCAATCCATAGATGGAGTTGTTGGCTTCGCGAGCCATACGATCCAGGTCGGCATCGGAGAAGGATTCCGCGCAAACCACCGGCCCAAAGATCTCTTCGCGCACGACCTTCATGCTCGGCTTGGTGTTGGTTAGCACGGTCGGCTGAACAAAGTAGCCGCGATCTCCATGGCGTTTGCCCCCGACAGCCACCTTCGCGCCTTCTTGGATTCCGGATTCGATAAAGCCGGTCACGCGATCGAATTGCTCCTCGCTGACCAAGGGTCCCATCGCGGTCTTCGGGTCAAGGCCGGGGCCCATGTGAATGCCTCCCGCGATGTCGCTGACTCCCTGCAGAACCTTGTCGTAGATTTTTTCGTGCACGAAGAGGCGAGAGCCGGCGCAGCAGCATTGTCCCTGGTTGAAGAAGATGGCGCTGGCCGTGCCCGCGATGGCGCGGTCCAGATCGGCATCGGGAAAGACGATGGCCGGGCTCTTGCCGCCCAGTTCCAGGCTGACCTTTTTGAGGTTGCCGGCGGAGGCTTTCACGATCAGCTTGCCCACTTCCGTAGAGCCGGTGAAGGCCACTTTGTCGACCAGTGGATGCGCAGCCAGCGGTGCGCCCGCCCCCTCACCGTAGCCGGTGAGCACATTGACCACGCCGGGAGGAAATCCTGCCTGATCGAAAAGCTCTGCCAGGCGGAGGCCCGACATCGGTGTCTGCTCGGCGACTTTGAGCACCACGCAACAGCCGGCAGCAAGCGCCGGCGCGAGCTTCCACGCGGCCATCAGGAGCGGGAAATTCCAGGGAATGATTTGCCCCACGACTCCTACCGGCTCACGCAGGGTGTAGGAGTGGAAAGCGCCCGGGGTAGAGAACGAAAGCGTGGAGCCGCCGATCTTGGTCGCCCAGCCCGCCATGTAGCGAAACATATCGACGGCCAAGGGAACGTCGGCGACCCGCGCGACGGACAACGGCTTACCGTTGTCGAGGGACTCAATCTCGGCGAATTCTTCCAGGTTCGCTTGCAGCAGGTCGGCGACTTTCCAGAGCATCTGTCCGCGTTCCGAGGGGGACAGCTTCTTGCTCCATGGGCCCTCATCGAAGGCGCGGCGCGCAGCGGAAACGGCGCGATTTACATCTTCCTCTTCGGCTTCCGGCACCCGCGCCACCACTTCACCGGTGGCCGGATTGTAGACCGGGAAGGTTTTGCCGGATGCGGCGGGGACGAAGCGTCCATCGATCAGCATGCGGTGTTGCCGCGAGAAAAACTCCGCGGTTTTGGAATCAATACGGGAATCAACGGGGATGGTTGCCATCAAATGCCTCCGGCGCGATCGGCAGGAAGTTGAGTAGAGAGGGGGGCGCTGCCGACTTCTGACGCCGAAGGAAACAATAGCACCGGGACGGAAGGGCAGTCCAGTGGACGGCCGGGCTTCGGGTCCGGGCTTTAGTGTCTGCGTGACACTGGCAGTTTTTGACACACCGGCAACAAATGCTGGGTGCCCCATTCAAGCCGTCCTTTGGCTTGAGTGGGATAATGGCTCTCGATGTGCCACCTCCGATCGCCACGCCCGCCTAAGGGAAATAAAAAGTCCGCAGAAAGGTTGCATGGCCGGATCAGGTTCCACGGCAGGCCGAGAGAGAAACTGCAGATCAGAGAGGCTGGGGCGTTGAGTGCTGAGTATCCCACTCAAGCCCAAAAACAGGGCTTGAATGGGGCACTCAACATTCGTTGCCGGTGCGGGGATCGGAATGACGAGGGAGCGTGTTGCTGGAATTAGCAACCGTCACAGAGAACTATAGGATTTGTTTATTCGGGAATTCATTTCGACGAAGGGTAGCCAGGCGAGGGAGGTGCAGGGTTACTTTTAGGAGCGGTTATTGTGGGGCCGGAGGTGCTGCTGGGTACGCGCTTGGTTTGGCGGCGTAGATGCGCACCCCCATTCCATTCAATGCACTTCGCCCTTGCTGGGCTTCAGGGCTTTGCGGATAGCGCTGAATCAGCGTCCGCAATTCGCGCACGCCGGCGTCTTTCTGGCCCATTTGAATCAACGATTGCCCCTTGCGCAATTCAGCGGCGGGAGCCAGGGGATTCCCGGAGAACTGTTCCAGAACCGCATCGTAATACTTGACCGCCGCGGGAAACCTGCCTTGCTTGTAAGAGATCTCACCCAGATAAAACTGGGCGTTGCCCGCCAAAGGATCTTGCGGGTAATAGTGGACGACGTCGCCGAATTCAGAAGCCGCAATGGTGTACTTGGCCGAGTTGTAATCACGCAGACCGCCTTGGTAGAGCTGGTCAACCGGAGGCGCCTGGGGCGTCTGCGGCATTGGCATCGCCGCTTGCGCCAGGTCCTTGATTTACCGGAGCTGCGCCTTGCCCACCGCCGGGCTGCGCCGGCATCCCATTCACGTTCTGCATCTGGCCCTGGATGGCCTGCATCTGCGTGGCCAGGTTAGCGATGCGTGTCTTGAGCTCGTCGACGGAATCATTCAACGCCTGGATCTGAGTCGAGAGCTGTGTGCTGTTCGAACCTCGCTGCTCATTGTCGACTTTCAATGTTGTCTGCAGGGCGTTGACCGAGGCCATCATCTTGTTCATGTTGTCGGTGTTTTGCTGCACCATGTTGACCAGCACGCCCATGCGTTCGTCATTCGAGGTCTGCAAGTGCTGCACCATGTCCTGCAACTGCTGGACCTGGGTTTGCAGTTGGACCATTTCCTTGGAGACGGCGAAGGCGTGCGGCGATCCACTGGGCAAAGCAAAGAGGGCAAGGGCCGTGAGCCGAATGATGTGTTTACGCATGATGCTCCCCATGACGCTTTACTAAAGCTCGCTTCTTCAGTTTAGTCCAGCAGGCGAACGAGAAGAGCGAAGGGCCAAGCGGTGACGTCCACCTTGGCCCTCCTCCCGTTACCTACTGCTACTACTGATCGAGCGAGAAGCCGGCACGGCGGTTTTGCTGCCAGCAAGCCTCATCGTTCGTGGTGCAGAACTGCTTCTCCTTGCCGTAGCTCACGGTGCGTACGCGATCCGGGCTCACGCCGCCGTTGACCAGTGCCTGCTTGGCTGCATTGGCGCGGTTTTCGCCCAGCGCCAGGTTGTACTCAGCCGATCCGCGGTCATCGCAATATCCGCCGACAACGACCTTGAGCGTGGGATGCGCGGCCAGGAAACTCGCGTCCTGAGCCAGGACTGTCTGGGCATCGGGACGGATCTCATAGCTGTCATAGTCGAAGAAGGCGGGCTTTACATTCTGCTCGAAGATCTGCTCGTTCATGGTCTCGGCGGCCGGTGGGGGCGCAGGCGCGGCAGTGACCGTGAGGTTCGCAGTTGCATCCGTGGAACCGCCGGATCCGCGGGCGACGAGATGATACGTCGTGGATTGTGTCGGCGTGACGTTCTGCGTGCCGTAGGCATTCACGTTGCCCAATCCGTCGATCGAGACATCCGTCGCATCGGTAGTACGCCAGGCGAGCACTGCGCTTCCGCCCGGGTTGATGGTGCTAGGCGTCACCGTGATCGAGGCTGTCGGCGCCGGCGACGTAGCTGACGGCGGGGGGGCGGTGGCGGAGGTGGCACCGCTTTCTTGTGGCAGCCGGCTGCGAAGGTGAGGGTAGCGACCGCGATGAGCGATGCGAAATGCCTGTGATGCGGAGTCTTCACGATGTTCTCCTTATGTGGTTCGTTCCCCAAGGCTCTTCCCCTTCAGGGAGGGATGTAAAGCAACTGGGTCAATAACTGCCGAACTACTTCCAACTCCAATTAGGCATCGAATTCCCACCGCTCTGGGTAAGGCGATGCTGTTCGGTGCCATCGGAAAGCATGGTCCATATTTCAGCTCCGCCGCCGTTCTCCCGTTGGAATACGATGTGCCGCCCATCGGGAGACCACGAGGGGAAATCCTGCCGCCCCGCATCATGCGTGAGCTGCGTCCAGCGCTTGCTGGCAATGTCCATGATGTAGATGTCCTGGCCCCCGGGCGCGCCAGGACCATATTTGCGATCCCAGGCAAACGCCAGAAACTGTCCGCTGGGCGACCAGGAGGGCGAGGTCGCGTATCCGCCGTCGGTCATGCGCTGCACGCCCGTTCCATCCGACCCCATGATGTAGATCTGCGGCAGGCCGGTACGGCCGCTGCACCATGCGATCTGGGAGTTGGTCTTGGGGTTCCAGGTGGGCGAAACATCCGGCCCGCGGAAGGTAGTGATTTGCTTCACGTTGCCGCCGGCTGCATCGGAGGTAAAAATCTCCGGATCGCCGGAGCGGGAGGCGGAGAAAGCCAGCTTCGCGCCATCGCTCGACCAAGCTGGGGAGAGGGTATTGCCCACCATGGAAGGAAAGCTGACCATGCGGCCGAGCACCAGCGAATACATGCGAATGGACCAGCCTTGACTCCCAGCGACGCGAACGCGATGCGATCGTTATCCGGCGAGACGCGCGGGGAGAGCGAGATCGTGCCCAGGTGAGTGAGCCGGTGTTGCCCTTGCCCGTCGTAATCCATCTGCCACACTTCTTTGTTTCCGCCGCGAGCAGCGATGTAGTAGATGTGGGTTTCGGCGATGCCGGGGATTCCGCCGCCCAGGCGAGTGATGATCTCATCGGCAAAGCGGTGAGCGATCAGGCGCGCATTATCCTGGCTGGCAGCTTCGTCGTACTGCTTGCCCAGGATTTGCGGGGAGGCGGGATTCTTGGCGTCGAAGAGCCAACCGTAGACCGCCACGCGGCCCCCGGTCAGCCGCAATCGACCCGAAGGCCACGAAAGCAGCGTTGGCCGGCGCGGCTGCCCATTGTGCCAGGTTCATCTGTTGCGGAGAGGCGGGCATAAGCGGCGGAGCCATGCTCTTCGAAACCATGTCAAAGATGCCCGCGTTATTGAGGTCGCTGTAGAGCGTGTTGTCGAAAGTAGTTTTCAGCGCCGGGGTTTGGGCATCAGAAGAGGAGGGATTGAAGTCGGCCGCGGCCAGACGGATGCGCGGCGCTCCCAGATTGGTGCCCGTACGGACCCAATCCTGCGCACTCGCCTTCCAGCATACGAGTGCCGGCAACAGGAAAATAACAAACCAAACGCGGGAGTGGGGGAATGAATACCTTTTTCTGGATCTCATGCCTTACGCAGTCTTGAGTTTATACGATAAAAAGCTAACTCAGTTACAGCGGTAACCTCATCGGGTACCGGGGTAAGTGCAGTGATAGAGCACATTTAAGCTGCTTTCGTTATAGCCGCTAGGCAGCGGGCCGAAGGTATCCACGCGTTGCACCGCATGCAGGCACGACGAATTCAGCGATGGAGAGCTACTAGGAGTAGCCAGCGAGATGCTGCCTGGCGAGCCGTCCCGCGCCACCGTGAATTGGACAAAAACCGTCGCTCCCGCCGGCGTACTCGGGTCTACTTCCTGTATATACCAATCCTGCGCCACCTTGCGCTTGATCACATCCACATACCAGCCAAAGCGCGAGCCGAAATCTCCTCCTGTTTGTGCGATGGGACTATTGGCGCTACTGTTGCTTGCCGTGGAGCGGGGAGTATTGGCCGGCGCTGCTTCTCCGTAGTTTGCTTTGTTCTGCGGCTTGGGCGGCGGCTGATGCTGCGGTGGAGCTTTTGGGAGCGGCTTGGGCTGCGGCTTCGGCGGGGGCTGCTTTTCAGGAATGGGCAGCGCATCGGGAAGAGGAATGGGCTCCTGCTTCTGCTCCTCCAATGCCGGAGCTACGCTCGGCGTTTCGGTGGCCAGCACGTTATCGGTGGGCGGGTGATCCTGCGGCAAGGGCAGCGCGGCGGTTGACACCAGGGTGGCCTGGATGGCTCCCTGCTGGAAGCTGTTCGCGCCCCACTCGCTTCCGTGGAGCAGATTGTGCACGTACCCGTAGCCGATGAGCCCGGCGAAGATCAGCACGTGCAAGATCGTGGATTGGGCGAAGGGCGAGCCTATGCCATCCGGCTGGTCTAGCAATTCTTCGCTGGAGAACCCTGCCATGGCCAGCTACTTCGCCGTCTTCTGTAGGGGCTGGGTCACAATGCTGATATTGCTGATCCCGGCTTGTTTGACCGCGTCCATGACCGAGGCGAACGCGCCAAAGGGAACCCGCTCGTCGGCCCGCAGATAAATGACCTGGCTTGCTGGATCCGTATTGGGTTTGTGCAATAGCGTGGGCAGTTGCGCCAGGTTGACCGGCTTATCTCCCAGAAAAACATTTTGGTCGCGGTCGATGGTCAGCACCATCCGCTGCTGGGTAATCTCTTTCACGCTGCGCGTTTTTGGGACAGAGACATCGATGCCCGACTGCAGCACCGGCGCCGTCACCATGAAGATGATGAGCAGGACCAGAACCACATCGACCAGCGGTGTGATGTTGATTTCCGCAAGCGAGGTTCGGGTATGGCCGGAACTAGCGGTGAAGGCCACTTGCGGCCTCCCTCTCCATCGGGTCTTGTTTGGCTTGCGGGGCGATTTCTTCCAGGCTGTTGAGCAATTCGCGCGAGAAGTCGTCCATGCGCGAGCCAAACTCGCGCAAGGAAGCGGTGAATTGGTTGTAGGCGATTACGGCCGGAATGGCCACCAACAGGCCGGCGGCGGTGGTGATCAGGGCCTCGGATACTCCAGGCGCCACCGCGCGGAGAGTGGCCGCGCCCTCCGTGCCCAGGCCATGGAAGGCATCCACGATGCCCATCACGGTGCCGAAAAGGCCGACGAATGGAGATACTGCGCCGATCGTGGCCAGCCAGGTGAGACGCCGCTCCAAAACCGTGAGCGATTCGCTGGCCGCCGCTTGTGCCGCCCGCTCCAGGGTGATGATGTTCTTGGGAGGCCCGAAACCGCCGGTCTGGCGGCGATACGTGTCATACACCTCATCGAAGACGCTCACCAGCGGGCTGGGCTTGAACTGCTCGCTGACCGCCGCAATTTCTTGCAACCGGCTGGCCTTGCGGAAGGCGCGCACGAAGCGCCGGCTTTGCGATCGGGCACGGCGAAAGGCGGTGGACTTGCCCAGAATGACGGCCCAGGAGTAGAGGCTGGCAATCAGCAGCACAACAAGCACGGCGATGGCCACCGGCCCGCTATTGCGCACCATGTCAAATATGGCGCTCATTCCATAGAATCGGAGAATGAGACACGGGCGCCGCGCCGTCATCTGTTTGCAGAATAAGAAAAGCCGCGATATGAACGGGGGACATCATCACTTCCTCTTTCACGGTAGCAGACATGCGCACGCGAATCCAAACTGCTGTATAAGATGCTGGTGCAAGGTAACCCGCCGTATAACCGGGTGGGCCGACGTAGGCCCCTCATGCTATGCTGCGCTCGTCTCTCGAAACTGCCCCATGCTGCTCGAACTCCGCGCTGAAAATTACGCCGTCATCGATCACGCGATAGCTGTCTTTGGCCCCGGCCTCAACCTGCTGACGGGAGAAACCGGTGCCGGCAAATCGATCCTCGTCGACGCGCTGGCGCTGCTGATGGGCGACAAGGCCTCCTCCGATGTGGTGCGGCACGGCGCGGACCGTGCCGTCGTGGCCTGTGTTTTTGAGAGCACCCCAGGGGCGGAGAATACGCTCGAGGCCAACGGCATCGATGCCGAAGGCACAGAGATCATTCTGCGGCGCGAGATACAAGCCGGGGGCAAGGGCCGGGTCTACGTGAACAATCAGCCGGCCACGGTGAACGTACTGCGCCAGCTCGCTCCGGAACTGGCACTGGTGCATGCGCAGAGCGAGACCATGGGCAGCTTTGACCAGGCACAGCAGCGCCAATTGCTGGACCGAAGCGCCGGCATCAACACCGAGCGGGTGGGGGCTGCCTTTCACGAGTGGTCGGAAACCTGTGCCCGGCTGGAACGTTCTGGAAGGGGATGAACAGGCGCGCCTGCGCGAGGCCGACCTGTGGAGTTTCCAGAAGAACGAGATCGAGAGTGCGGCGATCCGGGAGAAAGAAGACGAGGAGTTGGAGATAGAGCGGCGTGTGTTGGCCAACGCGGAGAAGCTTCTTACCGCGGCTATGAGCGCGCATGAGCTGCTCTACGAGAGCGACCGCTCGGCTGAGGCTGCATTGCGCGCAGCGCTAAAAAACCTGGAAGAGCTCGCGCGCTACGATCCGCAATTTACCGAAGCGGTAGACCAAGTGAAGTCGGCGCGCGCCTTGGTGGACGACGTGAGTGACACCGTCCGCGACTATACCTCCAGGATTCAGGCCTCTCCCGACCGGCTCGCGGAGCTGGAAGATCGCCTCGAAGCACTCAATCGCCTGAAGCGAAAATATGGATCGACGCTGGCGCAGGTGCTGGCTCACGGCCAGGAAGTCGCCGCCAAGCTGGCGGAGGTCGAGAATCGCGACCAGTTGCTGCTCGATCTTCGGGCCGCTCGGGCCAAAGCGGCGGAAGCGTACCGTTTGGTGGCCGCCGAAATAACCGCGGAGCGCACGGCCGCGGGCCGCAAGCTGGAAAAGTTAGCCGAAGCGCACATCAATGATCTGGCGATGAAAGCCAGGTTTGCCGTCCAGGTGACGGCGCAGGAAGCGGAGCAGCACTGGACCCGGCAAGGCTGGGACCTGGTCGATTGCCGGATCGCCACCAATGCCGGGGAGCCCTTGAAGCCGCTGGAGCAAATCGCTTCCGGTGGCGAGTTGTCGCGCGTGATGCTGGCGCTCAAAGTGAGTGTCGAGGAGGGAGCGTCTCGAGGGCAGGGAAGCGCGCGCCGTAAAGCGCCCGTACCTCGCACTCTGGTTTTTGATGAGATCGACATCGGCATCGGTGGCCGGGCCGCCGAGGCAGTTGGCCAAAAGTTGAAGGAGCTCTCCCGCGCGCAGCAGGTGCTGTGCGTAACCCATTTGCCCCAAATTGCCGCCTTTGCCGACCAGCACCTCCTGGTCGAAAAGCAGGAGCGGCAAGGAAAGACAAAGACCTCCGTCCGCCTTCTCGAGGACCAGGAGCGAACCGAGGAAGTAGCCCGCATGCTGAGCGGAGCCAAGCTGACTGATACCTCCCTGCGGCACGCAGAACAGCTACTGAAAACCAGCCGCAAAGCGAGTCACAGCCCCTCGTCCCCTCACAAATGACGGGTGCCCACATCTCGCTCGTTTTTCGCGAGATGTGGGATCCACTGCTCTTCCCTCTGTCCCCGATTCAACCGATGAATGAGTCGTGGTGCCCCACATCTCGCGAAAAACGAGCGAGATGTGGGCACCCGTCATTTGTGACGGAACGAGGGCAGCCGGGACTGGTTTGCGCTCGGCTTGGGCCTAATTTTTGCGACCAACGGCCGGCATATGCATCGTCCCGGTGCCGAGTTTGATGATGGCCAAGACTCTTTATCCATCAGACAGATAAGGGCCGGCGCGGTATACTGGTTGATGTGACGAGTCCCCTATTATCCTCGCCCGCGAGTGGTCCCCGCTCCGAAATCGCAACCAAGAGGGTTCTTCTTCTCAAGCCGCGCGGTTTCTGCGCCGGCGTGGTGCGCGCGATTGATGTCGTGAACATTGCTCTCGACACTTTTGGCGCGCCCATCTACGTCCGCAAAGAGATCGTGCACAACCGGTTCGTAGTCAACGAGCTGGCCGAGAAAGGCGCCATCTTTGTCGATGACATCGACGACGTGCCCGAAGGAATGCGCGTCATTTACAGCGCTCATGGCGTTTCCCCGGCAGTCCGTGCGCGCAGCAAGTCGCGCAAACTAAAGGTGATCGACGCCACCTGCCCGCTGGTGACAAAAGTGCACGTGGAGGCGGTCAAGTTCGCCCGTCAGGGCTATTCCCTGGTGCTGATCGGGCATAGGGACCATGACGAAATCGAAGGCACCCTGGGCGAGGCCCCGGAAGTGACCCAGGTGGTCTCGACCGTGGAGGAAGTGGATGCCCTCGAAGTCGCTGATCCTCAACGAGTTGCCTATCTAACCCAAACTACCCTGAGCCTGGACGAGGCGCGGGACATTATCCACGCCCTCAAGGCCAAATTCCCCAACATCGTTGGACCGCATACCCAGGACATCTGCTACGCCACGGAAAATCGCCAGGTAGCGGTGAAGAACGTGGCTCATCAGGCAGACCTGGTCTTGGTGGTTGGATCGACCAATAGCTCCAATTCCAACCGCCTGGTAGAAGTTTCCCGAAATTTGAGCACCAACGCATTTCTGATCGAAGATTCGGGAGCCATCAATCCCGAATGGCTGGAGAACGCAACCACGGTTGCGGTCACAGCTGGGGCATCCGCGCCCGAGGTTCTGGTTGCCGAAGTAGTGGCTTATTTGCGCGGACGCGGCTTTTCCGACGTAGAAGAAGTAGAAGTCATGCCGGAAAATGTCCGCTTTGGCTTGCCTCCGGAGATCGTCCAGGCCATCCGGCCTGTTGCCGGCTAGGGGCCAGCTATTTACAGCGTAAGACAGCTGTTTTTGGAAAGTGAACTTCAGGGTCCAGCATGAGCACATCCTTTGAAAGTGGACAGCCCGCTATTCCCCGGTTTGGCCGCATCGATGCCGGCTTAGACCAGGTCGAATCGTCCATCGCACGGGCTCGCGACTTCCTCTTTTCCCAGCAGCACCCGGATGGCTACTGGTGCGGGGAGCTGGAAGCCGACACCACCCTCGAATCCGACTACATCATGGTGCACACGTTGCTGGGTACCGGCGACGAGCGCAAGATGAAGCGGGCCGTCTCCGAGATCCTGCGCAAGCAAAACGAGGATGGTGGCTGGAGTATCTACGCCGGTGGCCCCTCGAATATCAGCGCTTCGGTCAAAGCCTATTTCGCCTTCAAGCTGATGGGCTGGCTTCCCGATCACCCGGTCATGGCCCATGCCCGACAGTGGATTCTCCAGCATGGCGGGGTGGTGGAATGTAATACCTTCACCAAGATTTATCTGTGTTTCTTTGGTCAATACGAATATGACGCAGTTCCGGCCATCCCACCCGAGCTAGTCCTCTTTCCTAACTGGTGCTACTTCAATATCTACGAGATCTCGTCCTGGTCGCGCGCGATCCTGGTTCCGCTTTCCATCGCGTACGCCAAAAAGCCCTTCAAGAAGCTCGCCCCGGAAAATGGAATCGACGAGCTCTTCGTTGGGGGTAAGAGCCATGCCGACCTTCACCTGCGCTGGGATCGCAAACGCATACTAGGCTGGCGCAATTTCTTCCTGGTCGTCGACCGGCTCTTTCACTGGGCTGAGCGCGTGCATATCCGGCCGCTGCGCAAGATGGCCCTCAAGAAGGCAGAGAAGTGGATCCTGGAGCGTCTGGAGATGAGCGACGGGCTGGGCGCCATCTACCCGGCCATGCTCAATGCCATCCTCGCCTTGCGCTGCCTGGGCTACTCCATCGACGACCCGCAGACGATCCGGGCCATGGATGAGTTTGAGAAGCTGGGCATTGAAGAAGAAGGGATTCCCGACTTTCTGGAACCGACCTTCCGCATGCAACCGTGCATGTCTCCGGTGTGGGATACAGCGTATGCCGTGTATGCGCTGGGCCAGTCCGGAGTTCCGCGCACCGACCCGCGCCTGCTGAAGGCCGCCGACTGGATGCTGTCCAAGGAAGTGCGCCACAAGGGCGACTGGGCCGTGAAGGTACGGAATGCGCAGCCCGGCGGGTGGTATTTCGAGTTCAACAACGAGTTCTATCCCGACACCGACGACTCTGCCCAGGTGCTTCTGGCCCTGAACAAGGTCGACAACCATGCCCGGGAACGCTATCAGTACGATGTTTGCCAGCGCGCGATCTCCTGGATCTTCGCCATGCAATGCAAAAATGGCGGCTGGGCCAGCTTTGATAAAGACAACACCAAGATGGTCTTCGAAAACATTCCCTTCGCTGACCATAACGCCATGCTCGATCCGCCCACCGTCGACATCACGGGGCGCATCCTGGAGATGCTGGCCACCTACGGCTACACGCAAAAGGACCGCCGCGTCGAAAAGGCCATCCGCTTCATCTATAGCGAGCAGGAGCCGGATGGAAGCTGGTTTGGCCGCTGGGGCGTTAACTACCTTTACGGAACCTTCCTCGTGCTTCGCGGTCTGGAAGCGATCGGCGTGTGGAACCACGAACCGCAGATCCAGCAGGCGGCGGAGTGGATACGCATGGTGCAGAACGCGGACGGCGGATGGGGTGAGAGTTGCGCCAGCTACGACGATCCGATAACCCGGGGCGTTGGCCCCAGCACCCCATCGCAGACCGCGTGGGCTATTTTGGGTCTGCTATCGGCGGGGGACACGCGCAGCGACTCGGTCGCCAAGGGAGTTCGCTGGCTGATCGAGCGGCAGCTGCCCGATGGTTCGTGGGATGAAAGCATGGGAGAAGGCCCGACCCGGCAGGCAGTGATTACCGGCACCGGCTTTCCCCGTGTGTTTTATCTTGCCTACCATCTCTACCGGAATTACTTTCCCCTGCTGGCGCTTACCGATTACCGCCGCGCAATGGAAAAAGCTTAGAGCACTCAGAGGAGATTTGAAACGATGGCAGTGCCGATCTCACAGATGTGGACCGTGGCCAGCTACGTGCTCAAGAAGCGCTTGAGCGGGCAAAAACGCTACCCGCTCGTGCTTATGCTGGAACCGCTGTTCCGCTGCAACCTGGCTTGCGCAGGCTGCGGCAAAATTCAATATCCCGCACACATCCTCAAGAGAGATCTTTCGCCGGAAGAGTGTTTCCGGGCGGTAGAAGAGTGCGGAGCCCCCATGGTGTCTATACCGGGCGGCGAACCACTGATGCACCCCCAGATTGCCGAGATCGTGGAAGGGCTGGTGGCGCGGAAGAAGTACATCTATCTCTGCACCAACGCCTTGCTGCTCAAGGAAAAAATCGGCCTCTTCAAGCCCAGCAAGTATCTGACCTTTTCCGTCCATCTCGATGGCCAGCGCGAGCACCATGATTTCTCGGTCTGCCGCGAGGGTGGCTATGACAAGGCAGTCGAGGGGATCCGCGAAGCGGTGCAACGGGGATTTCGGGTCACCACCAACGCCACGCTCTTCGACGGCGCCGATCCTAACAGCGTGCGCGCTTTCTTCGACGAAGTCATGGCGATGGGTGTCGAGGGCATTGTGATCTCGCCGGGTTATTCCTACGAAAAGGCGCCCGACCAGAAGCACTTCCTGGGCCGTGCGCGCACCCGCAGGCTTTTCCGCGCCATTCTCTCCAACCGGGAAAAGCACTGGAAATTCAACATGTCTCCGCTATTCCTCGAGTTCCTGATGGGCAAGCGGAACTACGAATGCACACCCTGGGGCAATCCCGCTTACAACATCTTCGGCTGGCAGAAGCCCTGCTACCTGCTGCAGGATGGCTACGCTTCCACGTTCAAGGAGTTGATCGAGGAGACGGAGTGGGAAAACTACGGCACAGCTTCCGGCAACCCAAAATGCGCTAACTGCATGGTCAGCTGCGGTTATGAGCCGTCCTCGGTCAACGATATGTTTGGCTCCTGGAGCGGATTCTTCTCTGCGGTTCGTGCCACCCTCTTCGATAAGTACCAGGATCGCGGAGCGCGCGACCTGCTGAACTCTTCGCAGTTCTCCGGACACTCGTCACCATCGTTGGTGCAGATCTCGGGCGATAGCAAGCCGCAGATGGAAGAGACACGCGCATGACCGGCAACGCTGCAGGTAACATCGATCCGGACACGCTGGAGCTGGCGCCGGGAACGAAGCACGAGAACCTGGAAGGCTGGGCTCCGGTTTTGGGCAGCGACGCGGAAGTGCTCGACGCATTGGAGAAGGCTTTCGATTATCGCGGGGACGTCACCATTACCTGCAAAGATGGCTCCGTGGTCGAGGGGTATATTTTCGACCGCAAGACGGGCGCTACGCTCGACCAATCCTGGGTGCGGCTCTTTCCCAAGGATTCGTCGGAGAAGCGTTCCATCGCTTACAGCGAGATCGCGGGCCTTACCTTCAGCGGCAAAGACCGCGCCGCCGGCGCAAGCTGGGAAGCCTGGGTGAAGAAGTGGAACGAAAAGAAGGCAGCCGGCGAAAAGGGCTTTGGGCTGCATCCCGAAGCGCTGGATTAGCGTGAAGGGTACGGGCTTCAGCCCGTACATAGAGGAAGCGAAACGAAGTCTTTAGCTGCTTAGGTAGCTTCTCGACCAAGATGTTCTGAAAGGACCGCTTTAGGGACTAGTCGGCGTGAGAACGTGCCGTTTCGGAATTGAGTCCCGTAGGGACGGCTGAGAGTAGCCCAGGACGGACCCGGATTTCCTGTTTGGCTTGTTGGAATCAACGAGCCTCATGCGGCTTTCCGTAAAGAGAGCCGCATACGCAGACCTAGCTAGGGCAGCGTACAGGAAATCCGGGGCAGTCCTGGGTAGGAATTGAAAGACGAACCAGTCCCGCAGGGACGGCTGAAAATAACCCAGGATGTAGTCCTGGGTATTCTCACCCATTCTCCAAAGTCAAGGAAGCCCCAGGACTGTCGTCCTGGGCAACTTTCAGCCGTCCCTGGCGGGACTGGACGTAACTCGCAGGTCCTACCCAGGACTGCGTCCTGGGCTACTCTCAGCCGTCCCTCCGGGACTCAATTCCGAAACGGCATGTTCTCACGCAGACACTAAAGCCCAATGGTTCTTCACGGGTAGGGTATAGGTCTGAAAATCTTCCTCACAGGAGCTACGGGGTTCGTCGGGAGCCACGTGGCGCAAGAGCTGTCCCGTCGCGGCGCTCAATTGCGCATCCTCATCCGCCCTACCAGCAAGCTCGAGAATCTAGCTGGGCTTCCCGCCGAGACGGTCGTCGGCGATTTGCTGCGGGTGGATGCGTTGCGCAGTGCCATCGCCGGCTGTGACGCTGTCATGCACGTAGCCGCGGATTACCGGCTTTGGGTGACCGATCCAAAAGCCATGTACGCCATCAACGTGACCGGTACCCGGGAGTTGCTGCGCATTGCCCGCGAAGAGGGCGTGGGCCGAGTGGTCTACACTTCGAGCGTAGCCACCATGGGCTTTCTCTCCGACGGGCGCCCGGCGGACGAGGCAACACCGGTCTCCCTGGCTGACATGATCGGGGACTATAAGCGATCGAAATACCAGGCCGAGCAGGAAGCCGTGGCAGCCGCGCGCGCCGGCCAGCAGGTGATTATTCTCAATCCGACGACGCCGATTGGATCGAACGACATCAAACCTACGCCGACCGGCCGCATCGTGGTGGATTTTCTCAACCGGAGATTTCCCGCATATATGGATACAGGCCTGAACCTGGTGGATGTGAATGAAGTGGCAAGGACCCATGCCGATGCGCTGGAGGCCGGGCTGCCCGGCGAACGCTACATCCTGGGCGGGGAGAACCTGACCTTGAAGCAGATTCTGGATAAAATGTCGGCCATCACCGGCCTTCCCTCTCCGACCATGCGCGTGCCGCACAGTGTGGCGATGATCTTTGCGGTTTGGGATCAGACCATTACCGGCAGGCTGCGCGGTCGCGAACCGCGTGCTACCGTGGAGGCCGTACGGATGGGGAAGAAAAAGATGTTCGTCTCCTCTGCCAAAGCGGAGCGCGAGCTGGGATTCCGCGTTGTTCCGGTGTACCCGGCGCTGCGTGCGGCGATCGAATGGTTTCGGGCGCACGGGTACGCGCCCGCCGCATGAGCCGCGTGGGGATTATCGCGGCCTTGCCCGGCGAATTGAAGCCGCTGGTGCAGGGATGGCAATCTTTGCCCCTGCCCGGTGCGCGCAAAGGCCAGGCGGCATGGAGTTCCCGCGTGGACGATGTAGATTGCATCGCGATCTGCGGCGGCGTTGGGAGCCAGGCTGCGGCGCACGCCTGCAGTCTGTCCGCTCAGGGTGGTGCGCTGGATGCGATCGTCTCGGTAGGATGGTCGGGAGCTCTGTCCTGCGGTATCCATCCCGGCAATGCGTACGCCGTGAACGAAGTAATCGATGCACGCACCGCGGAGCATTTTGCCACCAACTTCCCCCTGCCCGAAGGAAGCGGCGTTCCACTCAGGCTGGTAACTACCGACCATATCGTTCAGTATGCGGAAAAGCGGCAACTCGCCGGGCTTTACCAGGCCGTGATGGTGGATATGGAGGCCGTGACCGTGGCCCGCTTTGCACAAAGTAAAAACATTCCGTTCTACTGCCTCAAGGCGATATCGGACGAGATCGCTGACATTTTGCCGGACTTCGGGCGCTACACCGACTCCGCTGGCCACCTGCGCGTAGCACCTCTGTTGGGCCATGTGGCCGTGCGGCCAAAGTATTGGCCTGCCATGCTCCGAATCGGCCAGAACGCGAAGAGCGGCGCTCGGGCGGTCGCCGGTGCGCTGGGTCCACTCATAGGGAATGCGTAATATGCAGATCGCACCTGGTGTTCAAGAGATGCACCGCCCACTCGCCGTACCGGCGACCATGCAGGCCGCTGTCTATCGCGGCGTGAACGATGTCCGCGTCGAGACGGTTGCTGTGCCCGCGATTGGCCCGGGAGAAGTGCTCATCAGGGTGCACAGCTGCGGCATCTGCGGTACCGACCTGAAGAAAATCCACACTGGATCGCACTCCGCGCCGCGCATCTTCGGTCATGAGACCGTGGGCATGATCGCCGCTGTGGGGGAGGGAGTTGAGTCCTTCGCCGTGGGCGACCGGGTGGCTGTCTTCCACCACATTCCCTGCGGCGACTGCTACTACTGCCGCAAGAAAACTTTTGCCCAATGTCCGGTTTACAAACAGGTAGGCTGCACCGCCGGCTTCGAGCCTTCCGGTGGAGGCTTTGCCGGATATGTGCGGGTCATGGACTGGATCGTGAAGCGTGGACTGGTCAAGATTCCCGACCATGTCCCTTTTGCCCAGGCGGTCTTTATGGAACCGCTGAATACCTGTCTCAAGGGGGTGCGCAGCCTGAATCTCTCGCCGGATGAGACCGTGCTGGTGATCGGTCAGGGCCCCATCGGGATCATGCTGGCATCGCTGGCCAAGCGGATGGCTGCCAAGGTGCTGACGTCGGATCTTTATCCGGAGCGGCATGCCGTTGCGGCCACCTTTGGGCTCGATTCGCCCATCGATGCCTCGCGCGAGGACGTGGTTGGGGTGGTCCGCGCGGCCACCGAGGGCCGGGGAGCCGATGCCGTCATCCTGGCCGTGAGCGGCAACGCGCTGATCCGCACTGCGATGGACGCGGCACGTCCCGGGGGCCGCGTCCTGCTATTCGCGCAGACCCAACACGGAGAGGCAACCATCGATCCCGCCGCGGTTTGCGTGGACGAGAAGACGCTGCTGGGCTCCTATAGTGCCTCCGTAGAGATTCAAGATGAGGCGTTGCGCCTGGTTTTCGAAGCCTACGGGCAGGGATTCGACCTGACCCGGCTGGTCTCGCATCGTTTTCCCTTGACCGAGGCAGTAGCGGCACTCGCCGTCGCCTCCGAGCCCAAGGCAACATCGATGAAGATCATGATCGAAGAAGGCACATAGAATAGGAATGCATGTTAAGTGAGATGAACGCTGCCGTGCTCTACGGCAAAGAAGACGTCAGGATTGAACGGGTTCCCATCCCCGCCGCCGGCAAAGGGGAGATCGTGATCCGCGTTTACGCCGCTCTCACTTGCGGCACCGACCTGAAAGTCTTCCGCCGCGGCTACCATGCCAGGATGATCGCGCCGCCTGCGCTCTTCGGGCATGAGCTGGCAGGTGTGGTCCACGAGACCGGCGCCGGGGTGCGCGGCTTCAAACCCGGCATGCGCGTGGTGGCTCTGAATTCGGCCCCCTGCGGCGTCTGCTACTGGTGTGTTCGCAAGCAGGAAAACCTCTGCGAGGACCTGCTTTTCAACAACGGCGCTTATGCCGAGTACATCCGCATTCCCGCTCGCATCGTGGCCAAGAACACGCTTATTGTGCCCGAGAGCTTGCCCCTGGAGCACGCGGCTTTGACCGAACCCTTGGCCTGTGTCGTGCGTGGGTTGGAGGAGACGGGAGCCAAGCGCGGTGACATCGTGGTGGTGATCGGGGCCGGACCGATCGGCCTGATGTTCATGCACGTGGCGCAGCTATCGGGCATGAAAGTGATCGCGGTGGTCAAACGTGATGAGCAGATTGCCTCCGCAACCACCTTCGGCGCAACCCATGTCGTCCACACTGCTTCCGTCGTCGATGCCGTGGCTGCAGTGCGCTCCCTGACCCCCGATCACCGGGGTGTGGATGTGGCCATTGAAGCCGTGGCTGCGCCGATTACCTGGCAGTGGGCTGTGGACATGGTTCGCCGCGGGGGCACGGTGAACTTCTTCGGTGGCTGCGCCGCCGGCACCAAGGTTGAGTTCGATACCAATCGGCTGCACTACAACGACATCACGCTGAAGGCGAGCTTTCACCATACGCCCGCGGCTTGCCGCAAGGCCTTCGACCTGCTGGCCAGCGGGCGTTTCAAGTGCAGCGAATACATCACCGGCAGGGCACAATTGTCAGAGCTGGAAACCGTCTTGCGCCGCCTGAAGGATCGCTCCAACGACATCAAGACGGCTATCATTCCATAGGTGGGCAGAATGAACGGGCACAGCTTTAGCCTTAGCCGGGACGTACCCAACAGGATAGGAATAGGAGGGTTGAGCTGGGAGAGCGCAACCAACTGTGGTCCCGATTGAAGCCCGTTGTTGGCCTGAGTGGAATACCACAGCACTCAACGCTGAAACGAAATTGGCTTTGTATCAGGGCACGACTTTAGTCGGGCCGTTAAACGCTGGGATGAGGAGGGCTTCAGCCCCTGAGGTATGTTTCGTGAAGGGTACGGGCTTCAGCCCGTGCGTAAGTGGCTGTAAACAGGACGGCTTTAGCCGCTGAGGGAACTCATTTCATGACAGTCGAGAGTGCTCAGGACGATAGGGAACTGGTAGAACGCGGATGGTCCGCGTTGCCGGCGGAATACCGCATCCCCGAGCAGCGCCCGACCCTGGAAGAAGCGCGCGCCTACTGCCAAAGGCTGGCCACTACCCACTATGAGAACTTTCATGTAGCCTCGTGGTTTTTGCCTGCCCGGCTGCGGCCGCACTTCCACAGCATCTATGCTTACTGCCGCATCGCGGATGACCTGGGCGATGAGGTAGGGAATCGCGAGCAATCCCTGGCGCTGCTCGATCTGTGGGGCCGGGAGCTCGACGCCTGTTACCGGGGTGAGGCGCGCCACCCGGTCTTTGTCGCGCTCGCCGAGACCATCCGCGTTTGCGACATTCCTCAGAAGCCTTTCGCCGACCTGCTGGTGGCCTTTCGTCAAGACCAGACAGTGCCGCGTTACCAGACCATGGACGACGTGCTGGAGTACTGCAAGTACTCCGCCAACCCGGTTGGACGGCTCGTCCTCTATGCCTGCGGCTATCGCACTCCGGAGATGTTTCAGCTCTCCGACTACACCTGCACCGCCTTGCAATTAGCCAACTTCTGGCAGGATGTGAGCTCCGATTATGCGCGCGGCCGGATCTACCTGCCCCTCGACGATATGCATCGTTACGGCGTGGACGAGGCCACGATTGCCCGTCGTGAGCCCACCGCGGCCTTTCGCGAGCTTCTGCGGTATGAGGTCGGCTACGCCCGTGAACTATTCACCAAGGGCTTGCCCCTGATCGACTTGGTCGATCGCGAGCTGGCGCTTGATCTGGATCTATTCAGCCGCGGCGGCCTGGAAATATTGCGCGCGGTCGAGCGCCGGCAGTACGACGTGCTTACCATGCGTCCTGTCATCTCGAAAACCAGGAAGCTGGGGCTATTGGCGCGTGCGCTGTGCGGCAAACTCTTGCCTGGGGTTTCGCGGGGAAGGCGGGCGGCGTGACCCCTGAGGTTCAGGCAGCCTACGCGGCCTGCCGGGCGATCGCGCGCAAGAAGGCAAAAAATTTCTATTACGCCTTTATTGCCCTGCCGGCGAGCAAGCGGGACGCGATTTGCGCGGTCTACGCCTTCATGCGCCAGGCCGATGATCTCTCCGACGATGAATCGCATTCCATCGCCGACCGCCGGGTTGCGCTCGACGCTTGGCTGGCCAGTTGGCATCAAGCGCTGGCCGGCGCCCCCACCAGCGACCCTGTCTTCGTCGCGCTCTTGGATGCGCAACGCCGCTTCGCCATCCCCTCGCAGCTGCTCGACCAGCTGGTACAAGGCACAGCGACGGATCTCGAACCCAGGTTCGCCGCATATGCAACCTTCCCTGATCTCTATCGCTACTGCTACCTGGTAGCATCGGTGGTCGGGCTGGTCTGCATTCGGATTTTCGGATACCTCGATCCGCGGGCAGAGAAGCTTGCGGAAGAAACCGGCATTGCTTTTCAGTTAACCAACATCCTCCGCGATGTGCGCGAGGATGCAGAGCGCGGCCGCCTCTATCTACCTCTGGAAGATTTGGAACGCTGCGGTGTGAGCGCCAGTTCCATAACCGCAATCTCCAGTGGCAAGCAGTTGACGCCACCGCAACGCCAAGTGCTTGCCATCCAGGCGGAGCGCGCCGGGCAGTTTTATAAATCCGCGGAAGCCCTGTTGCCCTTGATCTCGCCTGACAGCCGGGCAGCGATGTGGGTGCTGGTCACCATCTACCATCGTTTGTTGCGGCACATCGAACAGCGCAACTTCGATGTGTTTTCCACCCGCATCGGCGTTCCGGCGTATGAGAAGCTGAGCATATTGGGATGCGGCCTTTTCAAGACGCTGGCGCAGGGTGTGTGGGCCTGATTCGTTCGGTCATTGTGGTCGGCGGTGGGTTGGCAGGGCTCTCCGCCGCCTGCGCTTTAGCGGATGCAGGCTACCAGGTCCGCTTGTTGGAGAAGCGGCGCTACCTGGGCGGCCGCGCCTCCTCCTACGAGCATCCGGGAACGGGTGAGGTGATCGACAACTGCCAGCACGTACTGCTGGGCAACTGCGTCAACCTCATCAACCTTTATCAGCGGCTGGGTGTGAGCGATGCCATCCGCTGGTTCGATCGCCTTACCTTTGTCGAGCCGGGGGGACGGAGAAGTATTCTCGAGCCCTCGTTTCTGCCTGCGCCTTTTCACTCCATGCCGGCCTTTCTGCGCGCGCCGGCGTTTTCCTTTGCCGACAAGCTGGCCATCGGGCGCGGCATGAGCGCTTTCATCGCCGGCATTCCCAAAGACTCCGATGAGAATTTTGCCCACTGGCTGGCGCGCCATGGGCAAACCATTGGAGCAATCAACCGCTTCTGGAAGCCGGTCCTGGTCAGTGCGTTGAATGAGGATCCGGATTGCATGTCGGTGCATTATGCCGGTCAGGTCATCCGTAAGTCGCTCCTGCTTTCGCCGGGAGCGGGCCGGATGGGCGTTCCCACCATTCCATTAAGCGATCTATACAGCCGTGCTATCGATTACATCGGAAGCCGCGGCGGTCACGTGGATCTGAGCGCGGCGCCCGAGTCATTTGAGTGGTCTGAAGAAACCCAGCAATGGACGGTGACTGCGCGAGACCAAAGCTTCACCGGCGATGCCATGGTGCTGGCCTTGGCCTTTGAAGGCTTGAGCAAGTTGCTGCCATCTATGCCGCAAAACCCCGAGGCCGAGCAACTCGCGATCAATTTGGGACATTTTGGGCACTCACCGATCACCGGCATTCACCTGTGGTTCGATCGCGAGATCACCGATCTGGAGCATGCGATCCTGCTCGACGCAACCATTCAATGGTTGTTTCACAAATCGCGTTTGCAACCGGAGAAGCGTCGTGGTGCGCCGGGCAGTTATGTCGAGCTGGTGGTGAGCGCCTCCAAATCCATGGTCGAGATGCAGCGTCAGGAGATTATCGATCTGGCGTTGCGGGAATTAGCTGAATTCTTCCCCCTGGTAGCGCAGGCGAAGCTGGTCAAAGCCGCGGTAGTGAAAGAGGTGCGCGCCACCTACTCCATTCGCCCGCAGCTTGATTTACTTCGACCGACAGCGTTAAGTCCGTGGCCGCGAGTCTTTCTGGCCGGCGACTGGATAGCCACCGGTTGGCCGGCGACGATGGAGGGCGCGGTGCGCAGCGGCTACCTGGCCGCTGAAGCGATAAGCCGCGCCGCCGGCGAGCCAGCGAATTTTATGCAAGCTGATCTGCCCGCCACCGGCTTGATGAGGCTGTTGCCGTAGCCGAAAGTAAGAAAGCGCAGTCTTGCCCAAACTAGCTTTTTTTCGACTCTGTCCATCCACCTCCATCCATGCCAAGGTAGGCCACCGCCCTTAAATTTGTCATCCCGACCGGAGCGGACCCGGATTTCCTGCATCGCGGTACCGCCCAAGGCGACGTATGCGGCTTTCCGTAAAGAAAGCCGCACGAAGTTCGCCAACGCCACTAAGCTGGACAGGAAATCTGGGGCAGCGTAGGGGAGGGACCTGCAGTTTCACTCGGACCGCACGCAAATGCCGCAAGCGATCAACTAACCCAACTCGATTGACAGAACTGAGTAAATGTTTTCTCATACGGCGCAGAAGTTCTTACTATTCGACGGATTCCCTTTACGAGGACGAGCATGCAACGACGCAGCTTTCTAAAGACCGGCGCGCTGGCTGGGTCTGTTTTTCTCTTCTCCCGCAACCTGCCTGCGGCAGCAACTGAGTCGGACGAGGCGGGTATTGAGATCATGCTCGACGAACCGCTCGGGACCATCTCACCCCTGATCTACAGCCATTTCACAGAAGAATTGGGTGCAGTGATCTATGACGGTGTGTGGGTAGGCGAGAAGTCGAAGATCCCCAACACTGGCGGCATTCGCACCGCCCTCATCGAGAAGATGCGTGAGATTAAAGCACCTGCCGTGCGCTGGCCGGGAGGCTGCTTTGCCGATAGCTACGATTGGCGTGATGGGGTTGGCCCCAAGGATAAGCGCCCCCGCCGTACGGATTTCTGGGTCGACGATCCGGATTCAAAGAGCCTTCCCAGGAAAGGCTTACCCAATTACGATCCGAACCAGTTCGGCACCGACGAATTTTGCCGCTTCTGCAAACTAGTGGGCGCGGAGCCGTACATCGCGGCTAATGTTCGCAGTCTGAATGCCTACACGTTCGACCAATGGATTGAATATTGCAACTCCCCGGCCGGCAGCACCACTTGGTCTGACGTACGCGCGGCTGATGGCTCACCCGAACCGTATAACGTGAAGTACTGGGGTGTCGGCAACGAGAGCTGGGGCTGCGGCGGTAATTTCACGCCCGAAGAATACGCCAGTGAATACCGCCGCTATCAGTCATGGCTGCCACGCTACGGCCTCGACCTGAAGCTGATTGCCTCGGGGCCAAACCAGGACGACGTGGACTGGACCACGCGTTTTTTCCAAAACATCTTCACCGCAGGCCGCGCAGTGAAACCACCCTTTGGTTGGTCGATGCACTACTACACCGACCTGCCCGAGGCGCTGAAATTCACCGCCGAGGATGTCTATCCCGGCTATGAACTGGCCGACCGGATGGAGAAGATCATGCTGGACCACTGGACAGCAATGGGCGTCTACGACCGCACCCATCGCGTAAAGCTGGTGGTCGACGAATACGGCCCTTGGTACCGCTTCAGCGATTCGAAACTCGACCCCAGCCACGTGCTGGGGCAGCAACTAACGGTTCGCGATGCAATCATGACTGCGCTCACGCTCGATACGTTCAATCGCCATCCCGACAAAGTGGCCATAGCAGCCTGCGCGCAGCTCATCAATTGCATCGATTCGCTCTTCCTCTCTCATGAAGAGCACTTCATCACCACGCCGGTATTCCATGTATTCGACCTGTACAAGGAGCACCAGGGAGGGCAGGCCGTGCGTGTCCAATTCTCTGTGCCAGACATTTCCTTTCCTCGCAAAGCAATTAGGAAGCAGCTCAGCTCGACCGGCGACGAGGCTGTTGTTGGCGGTCCCGACGCGCGCTTGTGGGGATTGAATGGCTCCGCTTCAGTTACCGGAAAGGTGTTGACGCTCACGGTGGTGAACCCCCACCTGACCGAGTCCCGCCCTTCGCAGATCACGCTGAGAGGCGACGCCAGCGCTGCGTCCGCCGAGGCGGAAGTCCTGGGTGGGGAAGACGTGCACGACCATAACACCTTCGAGCAACCCAATGCGGTCACAACCAGGAAGGCGACGGCGACGGTTTCGGGTAAAGTGGTGAAATTCACCTTGCCCCCATCTTCGGTGACGCGCTTAACGATTACGCTGACGTAGCCTCGTTTAATGTGACTTTCCAATCACGGTCAGCTTCCGTGATAATCCGATAGGCATGAAGTCGCTGGTGGATATCTCGCTCCTGAGGCTGCGGGTTGGAGGTTGGCGATGGCTTTTGCTCTTCCTGCTTGCTGCAGCACTGCATGGGCAGGATGATCTTGCCAAGCAGGCAATTGACCTCATGCAGGGAGGTAAGTTTCACGACGCGGAGATACTGTGGCGTCAATTGGAAGCGCGCCATCCGAATGACCCCACCATCCATAGCAACCTGGGAGTCACATTGGCGCAGCAAGGGCAGTTCGAAGCGGCTACGGCTGAGTATCGCAAGTCGCTGAGTCTCAGCCCGAAGCAGCCCGAGGTCGCATTCGATCTGGGCGTGGCGGAGTTCAAGCAAGGACACTTCAGCCAGGCCATCCCGGCGTTCAAGACTTTGGCAAAGCTAAAGCCAGAAGATACCCGCAGCACTCTTCTGCTGGGCATGAGCTACTACGGGCTGCGGCAGTACGCCTCAGCGAATCCCTATCTGCAGCAGGCAAGCCAGAGTGACCCGTCCAATCTGGAATTGCACAATGTGCTCGCGCAGAGCTGTTTATGGAGTCAGAAATATGATTGCGCCCTGGCCGAGTTCAAGAGCATTCTTCTCGCCAACCCAGACGCTGTGCAAGCGCACATGCTGCTGGCCGAAGCCCTGGACGGTATGGGAAAGACGGAGGATGCGATCAAAGAGCTGGAAAGCGCGGCAAGCATTTCCCCCAACGAGCCTGTTCTTCATTTCGAGCTAGGCTATCTCTATTTCAAAAAGGGGGATTACGACAAGGCACTGCCCGAGTTGCAGATGGAGGTCAAGAACAATCCTGGCTACGCCCAGGCATACCTTTATCTGGGCGACATCGCTTTGCGCTCAAATGACGACGGGAAAGCTGAGCCGCTGATCACCAAAGCCATGCAATTGCAGAAAGACCTTCGGCTCGCCTACTTTGATCTCGGCCGCATCTACGCCGATCAAAACCGGAACCAGGAGGCTATCGCCGCTTTTGAGCGAGCCGTGAAGCTTGATCCGTCGCAGCCCGACGCTCACTATCGCCTCGCCCGGCTTTACACGCTCGTGGGGCAAAAGCAAAAGGCGGCTGAGGAGTTTGCGAAGACGAAGGAACTGCACAGCAAGACGGAAGATTCGCTGATCCAAAAGGTCTCCGGCGACGCCGCGCCCGGACCGCCGCAGTAACGCGGATTTCTTTTGCCCCGCAGCGCTATGATGCAAGAGAGATAGAGCGAACTCCGATCCGGAATGAACAGAGCCTACATCTCGCGTCGCGACTTTTTGTGGATGACAGCCGGGTCGACGCTGGCTCTGGGGCAGGGCGTAACACCGCGCAATGTAAAGCCTCTGCCACGAGGCAAGCCCTCCGGTATCCCATTCCTTGCCCACTTCACTGACGTGGCCGGGCAAGCCGGACTTACAGCGCCAGTCATCTACGGCGGCCTGACGCATAAGAACTATATCGTCGAAACCGTGGGTTGCGGTGTCGCCTTCCTGGACTACGACAACGACGGCTGGCTGGATATTTTTGTGCTCTGCGGTACACGGATGGACCAACCCGTTCCGGACGCGAGCAACCGCCTGTACAAGAATAATCGGGATGGGACGTTTAGCGACGTCACAGAAAAGGCTGGTCTGCTGCGCACCGGTTGGGCTAGTGGAGTTACGGTTGCCGACTATAACAATGATGGTTTCGAAGATATTTTCATCACCTATTACGGTCAGAACGTTCTTTACCGCAACAATGGGGATGGTACGTTTACCGATGTCACCAAGCAGGCGGGGCTGCTTTACGAAGGCAGTACGCGCTGGGGATCAGGATGCACTTTTCTCGATTACGATCGCGATGGTCACCTCGATCTCTTCGTAGCCAATTATGTCGATCTGCATCTGGAACGGTTGCCTAAACCCGGGGCCAATCCCTATTGCAATTTCAAGGGTGTTGCCGTCAACTGTGGTCCACGCGGGCTGCCTATGCCGCGGAATTATCTCTACCGGAACCAAGGTGACGGGACATTTCGCGATGTATCCCAGGAAAGCGGTATCGCCAAAGCTCAGCGCACCTACGCAATGACCAGTGTCGCCGCCGACTTCAGCAACGATGGCTGGACAGATATCTATGTGGCTTCCGATTCCACGCCCAGCCTCTTCTTTCGGAACAAACATAACGGAACGTTTACCGAGGTTGGCGCCGAGCAAGGCATTGCCTTCAGCGCGGATGGAGCGGAGCAGGCTGGAATGGGCGTGGCGGTCGGCGACTACAATCTCGACGGCAAGCTCGACATCTTCAAGACCCATTTTTCCGATGACACCAATGTGCTTTATCGCAATGACGGCAATGCCGGCTTTTCAGATGTAACCATCGCCGCCGGCTTCGGAGTGGAAACCAGGTACATTTGCTGGGGGACGGGGTTCGCCGATTTCGACAACGATGGCTGGCCAGATCTCGCGGTCGTAACCGGCTCCGTCTATCCCGAAGTGGAAGCCGAATTCCCCGAATATGCCTTGAAGACACCCCGATTCATCTTCCGCAATCTTGGCAATGGAAAGTTTGAGGAGCTGATTGACGAAGCAGGTCCTGGGATTGCCGCGCTCCACTGCAGCCGCGGCTGCGCGTTTGGAGACTTCGACAACGACGGCGATGTGGATATGGTGATCGTCAATTTGAACGAGCCTCCCTCTCTGCTCAGGAACGATCTCACGGGCAATCGTAACTGGCTCAAGGTATTTCTGGTGGGGACGAAGTCCAACCGCAGCGCGATCGGCTCCAGGGTGCTAGCCAGATATGGCGGCAAGCTACAGGCCCAGGCGGTGATGGCCCAATCCAGCTTTTATTCAGTGAACGATCGCCGGCTTCACTTCGGAATAGGATCCAGTAGCCACGCCGATCTGGAAATTCACTGGACCAACGGCCTGGTGGAGCGCTTCCCGGGAGTTGAGGCAAACCAGCTGCTAACCATCAGGGAAGGACAGGGCCTCTCCAGGTCGGCGCTCCGAGGGAAGCACAATATCCAGAAATGAAAAGGGCGCCAGGACCTGAAGCCGTGGCGCCCCGTCTTCGTAAAGCAGACTACAACTCAGAAGTGAAATTTCGCTCCAAGCTGCAGGGTGCGAGGGTCGTAGGCGGTGGTGACCTGTCCGAAGTTCGCGTCCGCGGAGTTCAGATCAAGGCCGTTGAATTGCGCGTGGTTGAAGACGTTGAAGTACTCGAACCGCAGCTCGAAGCTCGGCCCTCCCTCTTTAATTGGAATGTTTTTGAACAGGGACCAATTAAAGTTGACGAGTCCCGGTCCCACGACCGCGTCTTTTCCGGCATTGCCAAAGCCTTGGTTTGGCCCGCCATTCCAGGGAGCGACTGGATTTGCAAAAGAGCCGGTGCTAAACCATGCCAGCCGTGTCTTTGGATAGGAGACTGGCGCCACCAGGTCTGGACGGTTATTAGTACCGCCGCCAAGACCGAGAGTATCGGTGGCGCTAAATGCAACGTATTGCGGTGTTCCCGATTGCCAAACTGTGATCCCAGAGAATTGCCAGCCTCCAAGGGCCGTGCGTTCCGCCAGGTTTGTACTGTTGTTGAAAAATGGGAGGGTGTAGATGTAGTTCACGTTGAGGATATGACGCCGGTCGAGCCCTCCCGACCCACGGTCATACCCCGGGTTAAACGGATCCGAGAGCGAGCCGAGATCGTTGCTTACCTCATCGATCTCGTGAGAAAAGGTGTAGGCCACTTGCGTGGTAAGCCCATGCCGGTTCTCCATGCGCATACCTATCTGGAGCGAGTTGTAGTTGAAATTGGTCTCGTTCTCCTCTTGCTGAATACCGCTAAAGCCCGGCTGGATTCGATACAGGTTCGCGTTGAGCGTGCCGTTGGAAACGCCCTCGCGCAGGTCGTATGGATTGGCTGCGTTGTTTGGATCGGTCAAGGGCAAGGTGTTGATGGCCCGGTCATCGTTCTGGTCCCAACCTAGAGAGCCGGCGTACTGCACCACCGCGACGACCGACGGGGCGAGCTGCCGTTGCACTCCAAAGCTGAAATTCGCGGTCCCAGGAGGCGTGTACTTGTACTCCAGATTGGTCAAAGCTGAGGGAAAGGTCTGAGACGTTGTGAGTCCAGTCAAGGCGCTGGTATTCGGGTTGGAGAAGTAAACGTTGTTGGCGGTGGGTATGTATGCAAAGGGTGGATTCAAGGCAGCGTTATATACATCGTTGCCCTGAACACGCTCAAAGAACATTCCAAACCCGCCTCGGACAATCGTCTTTCCATCTCCGAAGAGATCGTAGGCAAAGCCGACTCTTGGTTGCCAGGTGTTGTATTTGTTCTGCACATTCCCACGGGGGAAACCATCGACGCCGGCCAACTTGATGCCATTGAGATAGAACAGGGTGCCGTTGTAAGCCGTGAGCGAATTGGGATTCAGCGTGCCCGCCGCCGTCACAGGATTACCCAGGGAAGTGTTGTAGTCCGCCGGAACGAAATTCGCAAACTGGTTATATCGCTCAAAGGCATGCGGCAACCCGTCGAAACGAAGGCCGAGGTTGAGTGTCAACCTGGGTTGGATGTGCCAATTGTCATTGAAGTAGAAGCCATAGTTGTTGTTGACCCAGTGTTTGCCATACAGATAGTTGAGTTGTTCGAAGGTGCTGGCGTCCCCGAGGAGGAAATTGACATACGAGTCGCCGGAAAATGCGCTCGAGTTGAAAATTGCGGTTCCTTGGGTGTTGTACTGCAGTTGCTGGTTCTTGTAGTCGTGCAGCCAGCTGAATCCAAACTTGAACTGGTGCAGTCCGTGGGTCCAGGATAGATCGTCCCGCCACTCGAAACCTTCGTAGCCGTTCTTCCAGGGATAATAACTTGAGCTCCAGTTTGTTTGCAGCGGCTTACCCACCAGGTCGATCTCTGGCAAACGGGCGCCTTGGTTGTTGGCTAGCGGGAAGAAGCTGGTAGCTGTCCACCCGCTGGGCTGTACAAAAGTGCCGCCGGGACCATCGATGGGAGTGAGGGTGATCTTATTGCCGCTGTAAAGAAAGGCGGTTTCGTTGAGCAAGTTGGGTGAAATCGTCTGCGTGAGTTTGATAACCGACGACCAGGCCGGATTTGCCATCGCCGTCCCCACCGTTGGATAAGTACTGTCGCTCCATAACGGCGGGAAAACGTTCAAGTTGACCGGCTCATGGAGTAAATGGCCCATCAGCTGAAGCTTGCTGTTGATGGCGTGGTCGATGCGAACCACGTCTTCACGGACATTGGTCGGCGAAGGGATGGACGAAACGAATTGACTGGTGCCGAAGTTCGGCTTCGGGAAGGTGCCCGCATTCAGTTCGAGGACAGCATTCTGGTCGATCAGGTTGGCGGGGATGATATTGCCGGGGAAGGGTTGTCCAGGAGTCAGACCGTCAGCTTTGTAGATCAGCAGCTTGGCTGGGTCACTGGTGGCTGGAACCACCGGGACCGCGCCGCCGGAGGGAACGGTATAGGCCAAGGACGCTCCGGCCGTCGGGAAATTGCTGGCCAAAATGGTATTCACCGTCGTAGGCGCACTGCCTTGAATCAGCCGTCGCCACTCTTCATTCACAAAGAAGAAGGTTCTCTTGCGCGAGTTGTTATAAATGTGGGGAATAAAGAGCGGTCCGCCGATATTGCCGCCGGGTTCGTTCAGCCGGAACTCGGGCTTCGCCTGGCCTGCCAGCTTGGTGAAGTAATTGTTGGCATCGTAGTCTTCGTTGCGGTTGAAATAATACAGGGTTCCGTGGAAGTCCTGGCTGCCGGACTTGATCACCATGAGGATGGTTCCGCCTGAGCCGATGCCATAATCGGGTGAGTAGTTGCTGTCGAGAGTCTGGAATTCGGCCAGCGCATCGATTGAGGGCAGGGAGCCGAAGCATCCGCCGCAGCCACGATCGTTCAGTTCGCCTCCATCCAACAAGTAGATGTTGTGGGTAGTACGGGTTCCATTGAAGCTGATGCCGTTCGCGGACGTCAGAGCATTCACGCCGCTAAAAGCCGGCAAGTTGTTGGACACGCCCAAGCCCAGGGCCGCAAGCGCGGTCACATTGCGGCCGTTAGTCGCCAACTGGGTGACCTGCTGGCCGGTGATCAGGGTGCTGAGCTCGCTGGTTTCGGATTGGACCTGCAGGGCGTTCGCCTGGACAGTAACCGTCTGGGCTGCGTTGCCGACCGTGAGGGTCACGTCCTCTTTCAGGGTCTGATCGGTGTTGACAACAATGTCTGTTCGCGTGAATTTCTGGAACCCCGCCGATGTGGCGTCCAGATTGAAGTGGCCGACGCCCACGTTGGCGAAGGTATAGATACCTGAGCCGTTCGACGCAGTTTCTCTGACTTGGCCGGTGGCGACGCTGGTGAGAGTGATTGCGACATTTGGAACCACTGCTCCGGTGGGATCCACCACCGATCCGGTAATGGTTGCGTTTTCCTGAGCCCACGTGAGGGGCGCGAGTAGGACTGCCGCACTGAATGCGGCAGCCAACAAGAAATGAGAACGACGCATTGTAGCCTCCAAAATGAAACATTCGCTAGGGAGAAGGCTCCAGGCCGCGGGAAAGTATCAGTAGATGGCTGTTTTTCCATCAACCTCCGCGCGTCCAGGACACCTATGGAAACGTTTTCTCAATTTGGCCGGACAAGTGTCTGGGCACCGCCTTGTAAGTCATCGCTTTGCGGGGCGCGGCCGGTGAAGAGGATTCCGGCCACACGACACACTGGCGGTAAATGTTTACCGCGCAGAGTGTATAACTCACGGGACGAGAGACTGTCAACACCATTTCGCGCACTTTATGCAACGCCAGTGGCGTAGTACGAGATATGGAGCAGCTGACTGTCTTATCTGGTCAGGAGGCAGAAGTGGTCCTTCGCGTGCCCTGATGTGAGAACTTGCTACTCAGCCGGTGCAGTTTTTCTCGCCTGTGCAGCCGCGGTTCGCTTTGCATCTTTCCCCCGCTTGCGGAGGTGGAGCATGGTACCTCTGGGGAAGCCGGTGGATTCGCGAACCACCAGGTGGGTGTTGATCTTGTAATGGCGCTTCGGCTCCCCACCCTCTTCCACGTGCGCGCGCAACGCCGTAACCGCCGCTCGCGCCAACTCGAAGCAGGACATCTGGATCGTCGTGAGCGGGGGGATCGTCACCTGCGCAATGTGGATGTCATCGAAGCCGATGACCGATAGATCATCGGGCACGCGTAATCCCGCGCGGTAAAGCTTATGCAGCACGCCAATCGCCGTCATGTCGTTGGAGCACATCACCGCCGTCGGCAGGTGCTTGGATTTAAGCAGGCGATCCATGGCATCGATGCCGCCTTCCATGGTGTGGTCACCTTCCACGATCCATGCCGGATCGGCCACGATAGCGCACTCCGCCAGCGACTTGGAAAAGGCCAATGACCGTGATTGCGCGGAGTGCAGCCGCTTGGGACCGCTGACAAACGCGATATCGCGATGTCCCAATGCAGCCAGATGCTGTACGCCCTGGCGGATGCCGTGGTGATAATCCACCCGCAGCAAGCTGATGCCCGGCCTCTCCGGACCTACGTCCACAAAGACCAGCGGCACCTTGCGCTCGGCCAACTGCTCCAGTAGCGGTTTTTCCACGCCGAAGGTCATCACCGCTACGCCCTCCGCCCTTCGCTCCAGCATGCGTCGTATGCAGAGTGCCATGCGCGCGGGATCGTAGTTGGTCGAGCTGATCAGAATCTCGTAACCGTGTTCCACTGCGATGTCTTCGAACCCTTGAATCAATTCGGGAAAGAAGGGATTGGTGATCTCCGAGACGATGAGTCCTAGAAGCCGGCTGCGTCCAGACACCAGGGCCCGCGCCTGGGTATTGGGAAAGTAATCCAGCTTCTCAATCGCCTCCCACACCCGTTTGGCCATCCTCGGATTTACGGTCGACACCCGGTTAATGGTCCGCGAGACAGTGGCAATGGATACGTTAGCTAACCGCGCCACCGTGCGGATGTCCATTTTGTCGCGACCCTCTACCGCAGCTCGGGTCTTCTTTCCCGCTTGTTTCGCCATACATCTCGCCTGTCCGGTATACGTTTACAGCATACCCCCAGAGACTCTCCAAACATCACCACCACTCCGGCAAAGAGCCAGACGGCCGCCAGGATCGGCGCATATCGTACCGGAGGCTCCGGCAACGGCACAGCGGATTTATACGCCACCCAAAGCAGGGAAATCGTCGAAAGCAAGGGAAGTAGAAAGTGCAGAAAGAAACGAAATTCTGCCGGCCGCTCACGCCGGTAATAAAAGAAGACGCCGACGTTGCCGGCGCAATAAATGAACATGAGCCCCAGGGTCATGGCCACGCCGCCTACGTAGTACTCCTGATCCGGACCAATCCAGAAACCAACCCCCAAGCCGATCGCGAGCGTGAGGAAGGTCTGAAAAAGGATGGCATTCCGAGGGGTCTGGAATCGCGGGTGCACATAATCGAGAACAGCGGGGAGCGACCGCGCTCTGCCCATGGCAAAGAAGACCCGGGTCGCAGCATTATTGCCGGCGATGGCCACCGCAAGGATGGAGTTGGTGACTGCTATCAGAACCAGCACCCATGCTGTACCCCAAAGCCGCTTAGCCAAGAGGATCACCGGCGCCTCGGTCGATGCCGCAAAGCTGGCGATGTGGCTGTTGCCCCAACCGGTGAGGATCGCCATGGAGCAGACCACGAAGAGAAGCCCCATGAGGCTGGTCGAGAGCAGGATAGCGCGGGGAAGCGTGCGCTTGGGATCGCGGGTTTCCTCGGCCAGAGGAGCGACCGACTCGAAGCCGGTAAAAATCAGGATGGAGAAGACCACCGCGAGATAGAAGCCCTTTTGCCGGAAGCTATGCCAGGAGGCAAAGTCTTGCAGATGGACTCGTCCGTCACCGGGATGCATGAAGCCGGCGATCGCCAGGCAAACGACAATCAGAATCTCGATCCCTGTCAGCCACATGACGCAGGTTGCGGAGATTTCGATGCCGCGATAGGTCAGCACCGTGATCAGGCACACCGCAGCCAGAAAGAAGACGTACCAGGGACAATTGATACCCGCTTCCATCTTGAAGATGTTATGCAGCATGAAGCTCAGGAAGGCCAGGTTCAGCGCGGGAGTCGGCGGCTCATACAAGAAGAACATCCACGCCGCCAGAAAGCCGGCCTTGGGATTGAGCGCACGGCTGACATAGGTGTAATAGCCGCCGGCCGAAGGAAGATGCAATGCCAGTTGCACCATGCAGACCGCGATCGCCAGCACAATGAAGAACGCCATCGCAAAGGCCAACGGGGCGGCAATGCCGGCCATGGTGGTGATGAACTGCAGCACGAAGACCAAACCTACCGCGGGCGCAATGTGGGTGATGCTCTGCATCAGCACCGATGGGAAGGAAAGGGCATTCGCCCGCAGAACTTGGCCCCCACCATCGGTCTGTGACGGAGCTTTCATGGGAGCCTGCAGCCTATCATACCTGTCTGTTATCGCGTGGAAATGGGCCTCTCTGCAGCCTCCGCGGGGTGCGAGCCCATGTCTTCCAGAGGCAAAAGCGGCATATTGGAAGCCCGACGCACCGTCAGCAGCAACACCACCCCGGCAATCAGCCACGCACCTACGAGAATGGGAGCGTAGCGCAGCGGCCCATCCGGCAAAGGCACGACCGAGTGATAGGCAACCCACATCAGCGAAAGTGTGGAAAGCACTGGGAAGACAAAGTGGAGCACCGGGTTGAACTCCGAGGGCCGTTGACGCCGGTAAAGAAAATAGACGCCGATGTTGCCTGCGGAATAGATGAAGATGAGAACCAGGGTCGCGGTGACGCCGAGAAAGTAGTACTCCTGATCCGGACCGATCCAGAAGCCGATGGCGATCCCAATCGTTAAGGTGATAAAGGTCTGCAAGGCAATGGCATTGACCGGGGTGCGAAAACGAGGATGGATATACTCGAGCGCGGCAGGCAACGAGCGCGCTCTACCCATGGCATAAAAGACGCGGACCGCGGCATTGGTACCCGCGATCGCCGCGCCCAGGATGGAGTTGATCACTGCCACCATCACGAATATCCAGGCCCCGCCCCACAGACGCTTGGCCAGCAAAATGACCGGATTCTCTGCCGACGCGGCGAATGTATCGATATGGCTCGTGCCCCAGCCGATGAGTATGGCAAGGGTAGTAAACACAAAGAAAAAACCCATCAGCGTAATCGAAAGAAGGACGGCCCGGGGAAGTAATCGCCGCGGGTCGCGTGTTTCCTCCGCCAGGGGAGCTATGGCCTCAAAACCGGTGAAGGTGAAGATGGAGAAAACGATGGCGAGATAGAACCCCTTCTTCCCGAAGGCATGCACGGGGACGAAATCCTGCAGATGGACTCGTCCATCGCCCGGATGCAGCAGGGCGGCAATCGCCAGCGCAATCATGATCACGACTTCGACGATGGTCAGCCACATCACGAAATTGGCCGAGATTTCGATACCGCGATAAATGAGCAGGCTGATCAGCAGCGCGAAGATTACGTACAGCACATACCAGGGACAAGTAATGTGGGCTTCCATCCTCAAGGTAGTCTGCAGCAGAAACCCCAGGTACGCCAGGTTCACCGCGCCGGTGAGCGGGTCGTACAAGAAGAACATCCAGGCAGCGAGGAATCCCGCCTTAGGGTTGAGAGACCGCCCGACGTATGTGTAATATCCACCGGCCGAAGGCAGATGAAGCGCCAGTTGGGCGAGGCATACCCCGAGCATGAGCACGATCAGAAATGCGATCAAATAGGCCAGCGGAGAAGCGGTGCCCGCCATCGTGGTAACGAATTGGACCGCGACCACCAGCCCCATGGCGGGTGCGATGTGCGTGATGCCTTGGGTCAGCACCGCGGAGAAGGAAAGGGCGTTTGCTCGCAGGCGATCGGTCTGTGGAGACGAAGGCTTCATAGATTATCTTGGAAACAAAGGCCGGGGAGAGGACTGGTCCGTTTATTGTAAGGCCAGTACTCTGGAGGAAGAACGTAATGCTGGAACGTTTACTAGTCGACGGGGCGCCTAAGCCTCAGGGTCCTTATTCAAGCGCAGTGCGCGCGGGGGATTTTCTTTTTGTTTCCGGTCAGGGACCAGTGGATGCCGCGACCGGCGAGATGCAGTCGGACGCTAGTGTGCAGGAGCAAACCAGGCTCGTCTTGCAGCACTTGCAGACCATCCTCCGGGGTTGCGGGGCGGATCTGCAGGATGTAGTCAAATGCTCCGTATTCCTGCGCGATGCGCAGGACTTTGGCGCGATGAATGAGGTGTATGCCGAAGTCTTCGGCGCCCACAAGCCAGCCCGCACTACGGTCGCAGCGGGCATGGTAGCCGCCGGCATGAAAGTGGAGATCGATTGCATTGCCTACCGGCCCCATACCCGCCTAGAGCATTTTGCTAATGGTGTAGACCAGGAAACTGAAGCCTGCGCGGCCATTCCGCCAAAGAATGGCCGCACATAACTAATCTCACCGGAGCACAGTATTAGCAAGAATGCGTTAAAAACGGATCACTCTAACCAATGACATCATCGGACCATCGGCTCATCGTGATCACCGGCGGTGGCGGCGGGATCGGTCGTGCCACCGCCCTGCTATGCGCAAGGCGGGGTGACCGCGTTGCCGTTCTGGATAAGAACGGTGAGAGCGCAAAACAGGCGGCCGATGCAGCGCGGAGCGAAGGTGCGAGCGGAGCCGTCGGCTTGGCTTGTGACGTCACGGACGAAGCCCAGGTAGCGCAGGCCTTCGCGCTTGTTCATGAACAATTCGGTGCGCCTTACGGCATCTTCGCCAACGCGGGCATCGATATCGGCGGGCTCATCCATGAGATGCCTCTGGAACTCTGGAAGCATATTCTTGACACCAACCTGACCGGCATTTTCCTCACCTGCAAACATGGTCTGCAACAGATGCTGGCAGCGCAGATCTCCGGATCGGTCGTCTGCACCTCTTCGCCCGCCGGATTTATCGCTTTGGCTGCGGGCGGAAGCGGCGCCTACAGCGCAACCAAGGGAGCCATCTCTTCACTGGTGCGCTGCATGGCTATCGACTACGCAAAATTTGGCATACGCGTCAATGCCATTGTTCCCGGAGCAACGGAGACTGGCTTGATGTGGAGTAATGTGGCTGCCGGCGAAGTCGAAACCATGCGGGCCCAGCTTTGCCGCGAAATCCCATTGGGGCGGCTGGCGAATGCTGAGGATCCAGCGCGCATCGTAGCCTGGCTGCTCTCCGATGAGACCGCCTACATGACTGGTTCGCATGTGGTTTGTGACGGAGGAATCCTGGCCAAGGGATCGATCAGCGTGTGACTTAGACAGCAGCGTTGGCTGCTTCCAGGGCCGAGCTTTCCACCTCTTCGGCGCGCTTCAAGGCGGCCACGATCAGTTTCTCGGAACCAGCGATGTGATCGATCATGGCCTTTCTCGACTTTTCCGGGTCACGCTGCTTGATTACGTGAAACAGATCCTGGTGCGACTTCAATTCATGGCGTTTGAATTTGGCCAGGTCCTCCACGCTCTCCTCGAGCAGCCGCCCCGCCTTTGCCATCAATTGGGTGAAGGAACGAAGCAGCTTGGCCAGCACCGCATTGTGACTTGCCTCGGCCAAAGCGCAATGAAATTCGGGGGTGATGACGGCAATGCTTTCGTTCTTCTGAATCGATCGGTCGATCGCAATCAGAACATCTTCCATCTTCCAGTAATCCTCAGGGAGCGCACGTTCCGTAGCCAGGGCAGCGATCCCCGACTCCACCAGCTTGCGCGTCTCGATCACATCCATCACCGATTCTTTTTCCAGCAGAATCGACAACACATCCGCGTGGATGATGTACTCCGGCGATACGCTCTTAACGAAGCACCCTAAACCTGGTTTGATCTCAATCAGGTTCAGCACCGCCATCATTTGCAGCGCTTCGCGAATGCCCGTGCGGCTGACCCCGAAGTACTCTACCAATTCATTTTGCGAAGGCAGCTTACTGCCCGATTTGAAGGTGCCGTCCTTCAACCAGCCAATCAATTGGTCGAGTGTTTGGGTAGAGAGGCTTTCACGCGGCGCAGCCGAAAGATGGCTATGAGAGTGTTCGTGTGGCAAAGGCTTAGCCTCAATTTGCGGGGCAAGCATATCACACGAGACATGGCTTACCTCTTGAGCAGGGCCACACCGCAGCAGACGAAGACCGCCGCCAGCCAGCGCCGGCGGTCGACATTCTCGTGTAGAACCCACTTCGCCGCCACCGCATTGCTGACAAAAGTGAGGGAACCCGCTGCCGGGGCAATCAGGCTCACGTCCGCGTGGCTGAGGGAGAAGAGCAGGGAGAAGAAGCTGAGGGCCATGCAGGTGAATCCGGCCAGAAAGCGGCCTTCACTGATCACGGCCCAGACCGCGCCTTTGAAGCCTCGTGCCGCCTTGATATGGTCCAGGTCGCCGACACCGTGCAGGGCTGAGGCGATAAATACATCGCCCGCAGTGGCGGTCAAGACGATGGCGCCAATCATGGCTGCAATAGCTGGGCCCGAACTAGAGTTCATGGGCCTTCCTGCAGTGAGCCGGTAAAGTCTGGGTCGGGGGCTGGATGGGCGGCGCGACGCGGAGTGTAGGCCGGCCCCTGGGTTACGAAACCCACTCCCGCGGTGATCAGCGCTATGCCCAGCCAGCGCTCGTTTGAGATCTGTTCGTGCAGCCAGAACTTGGAAAGAAACGCAACCGCAACGTAGGCGAGCGAAGTGGCGGGCAGCACGAAAGTCAGATCCGCCCAGGAAAGCGCGGTCAGATAGGAGGCAAAAAAGAGCAGCAGCAGCAGTACTCCACCCAACACCCAGGGGGTCCGCAACGCAGAAAGAAGCGCATCGGGATGAGACAAGGATACCGGCCCGACACGCTTCATCCCCACGGCGAGGGAAGTGTCGCCAAAGGCCGAGGTGAGCGTTACCACGCCAAGAACCAGGTACCGCCGCAGGGTCATGGTGGAGGTATTCATGGAACCCGGAGCCGGTGCAACCGGCTCATGCTCCAGCGTTCACGGCAGGCCCAGGCGTCTTCGCGGCCTTCACTTTACCGTCTGCCACCACCTTGTTGCGTGCGGCACGGAGTTTCATGAACGACTTGGCCTCGACATAGAGTCGCTTGACGTCGCGATTAACGATGGCCTTGCTGACGATGCGCCACGCCGCCTTGGGACGGAAGTAGTACTCATCGTAGAAGCGGTGCACCATCTCCAACACGTAGTCCTTGGGCAATCCTGGATATTCGATGTGGGCGAGTTGGTGTCCGCCTTCATCGACCATGGCTCCGTTGTTGATGATGAAACCATTCTCGGCGGCGAAGTCATAGAACTCCGTGCCCGGATAGGCATGGGCAATCGAGACCTGGATCGTCTCCACGTCGAGAGCTTTGGCAAAGTTGATGGTGTTGCGGATTGATTCCTTGGTTTCGCCGGGCAGGCCGAGGATGAAGTCTCCGTGAATGGTCAGCCCGAGCTCGTGGCAATCGCGGGCGAAGTCGCGCGCGCGCTCCACTGTGGCGCCCTTCTTGATGTTCTTGAGAATCTGCGGATCGCCCGATTCGAAGCCCACAATCAGCAGCCGGCAACCGGCTTCACGCATCGCCTTCAGCGTCTCCCGGTCGGTGGTCACGCGCGACGTGCAGGACCACGTCAGCTTCAGCGGCTTGAGCTTGGCGCAGAGTTCCACCGTGCGCGCCTTCTGGATGTTGAAAGTATCGTCGTCGAAGAAGAACTCTTTTACGTCGGGAAACAGCTCCTTGGCGTGCGCCATCTCCGCGGCGACGTCGTCGGTCGACCGTTTGCGCCACGCGTGTCCGCTCAGGGTTTGCGGCCACAAGCAGAACGTACACTGCGCCGGGCAGCCTCGCGTGGAATAAAGAGAGACATAGGGATAGAGCAGGAACGGGACGTTGTATCTCGTTACGTCGATGTCGCGTTTGTAGACATCGGTGACCCACGGCATTTGATCCAGGTTATCTACCTGTGGGCGGTCGGGATTGTGCGCGACAACGCCGTTCTTCAGGTAGCTGATGCCGAGAATCTCGTCCAGCGGCTTGCCATTGGCGAACTCCACCACGGAGAAGTCAAACTCGCGCCGGCAAACGAAATCGATCGCCGCACACTCATTCAGTGCTTTGTCCGGCGAAGTGGTGACCGGAGGTCCGACGAAAGCGATCTTGATTTGAGGGTTGGCCCGTTTGATGGCTTCGGCCAACCTCTGGTCGCCGGTCCAGCCGGGTGTGCTGGTAAACAGAACCAGGAATTCGTAGCTCTTGCAAATCTCGATGGTTTCCGTCGCCGAGATGTGGTGCGGTGGGGCGTCCAGCATCCGGGAGCCTTCCAGCATCCCAGCCGGGTACGCAAGCCATACCGGATACCAGTAGGACTCGATCTCACGCGTAGCGGGCCAACGTGAGCTGGCTCCGCCGTCAAAATTCTCGAACGATGGGGGGTTTAACAGTAGCGTTTTTAGTGGCATAGGCTCAACTTACAGTCTAACAGCACCGGGGGCAGTGAGGGTGAAAACAGGATACTTATGAGCACTCCCGAACCATTAGACGCCGCCCATGTCAAGAGGGTTCATCGATTGAGCAGGAAGGGGTCGGTCGAATGCGTCGTCGCACCGAAAAGCACGTCATAGCTGGTTCCCTCACGAGCGGGTGCCCACATCTCGCTTGTTTTTCGCGAGATTGGAGACCACTGCTTTTCCCTCTGACTTCGATTATCCGAGCACTTAGCAGACCAGAGGTGACCTCTCAGGGCCGTGCCACAGGCACTCCCTTGGCCCAGTCTTCGATTCTCCCCATGGACCGCAGCAGAGAGAGCCGGGCCTGCGTCAGTTGGAAGCGGGTGTCGAGCATATCGACGAACCGGCTGCGCTCACCGATGTGGGCAGCTTGTTCGTCCTTGGGTAAGGGCGCCGCTGCTCCAGGGCTGCCGCTGCCCAGGTGAAGCTGGGTCGTGATCGCGTCCAGTTGATCCTGGGCCAATTCATTTTGCAACTCTGCCACCTGCTCCTGTGCCCCAAGCTCGGTCACGCTCTTCTGCAGTTGCAGGATCTGCTCCCCAGCCTGGTCGCGCAGCTGATCTGCTTCGGCCGTTGCCTGCGCCGCTTCGGCACCCGAGCCTTTCGCCTTCGCCTTGCGCGTCGCGTCGAAGAGCGGCAACGTGATCTGGATGCCGACATTGAAGTTGTTGTGCTGAAAACGGAGGTAGTACTCGTTGTAATTGTTGAACTTAGCGTACCGGTTGTATTCTCCCCCAAAGCCAAAGGTCGGCCGGTTATTTTGGCGGTCATCCCCGAAGGACGTGTAAAGCTTCGATCGCGCCGAAGCATAAGCAGCCTTCACGCCGTTATTGCTGTCCATCACCAGTCTCTCGGTAGAACCCTCCTGCGATATCTCCGGGGCCTTGGGGATGGTTTGCGGTTCGGAGACGATGTCGGGCGGGTTAAGCCCGGTCAAGTGGGCAAGCCGCACGCGCAGCAAATCGGCCTGGTCCACAAGATGGATCCGCCTGAGTGCAATCTGTGCTCCGGTCAGGCGCGCCTTGGTCAATTCGACTTTGCTGTCGACGCCGGCATTGACACGGTCGGTCTCGATCTCGACCAATTTCTCCACGAAGCCGGTCTGCTGATCGAGCGCCGTGATCTCTGCGCTGACGGTGTTTAGCTGAATGTAGGCCAGCGCCGTGTCCAGGATGACCTGCTGCCGGGTATCTTTGAGTTGCAACTGCGCAGCCAGCAGCGCCGCGCGAGCAGAGCGGATATAGTCCGGCTGAGAGAAGGAGTAGGCCAGCGAGGTCGCGCTGACGCTGTAGACCGAAGGCTGGCCCACGGGGAAGCCGTACGAATATCCCAGGCTGGAACCAACCACAAAACTGGGCTTATAGGCGTCTATGCTCTCCATCACCGCAGCCTCGGCGTGCTGCACCTGGGCCGCGCCAATGCGCACTGGGGTGCTGTTACGTAGGGCCAGATCGACCGCGGTATAAAAGGAAACCTGGGCCAGCGCTCCGCTCTGCGCAATCAGCGTAAAGATACCCAACAACACGAACTGGCAGGCGCGCCTCACCGATATGGTTGACCCTCGAATTTTCCGCAATCTGCATTTTACAGATTGGTCAGCACGGCCCTATCAGCACGGCCCTAATCGACGATGCGAATGGGAACACCTTCGGAGATCGGCGCCCCGTTGGTCGTGCCCAGGGCGACCAACGTATGTTCCTTCAGGCCGCTCACGATCTGCACCAGCGTAAGGTTGAGGGCGCCCACTTCCACCGGGACGCGATGCAGGGTGTCGCCCGAGACCACGTACACATAATCGCGCCCACCCTCGATGTGGAGAGCCTCACGAGGAACCGTGAGTGCATTGCGCACTTCCTGGGTAACGACTGTGACCACGACACTTATGTTGGGTAACAGAACCCCGTCCGAGTCTTCGATGCTGATCAGGACCTCTCCGACCCGCCGGGTTCCGTAGTCGATGACGGAAGAGGGCAGGCGGATGATGTGCCCGTGGAATTTCAAATCCGGTTTAGCATCCCACACGATGGTGACCGGATTGTTGAGTTTCAGGTCGCCGATCTCCGGTTCGTCGAAGTAGGCGTGCACCTGGAGCTTGGTGAGATCAGCCAACTGCAACACCTCCGCGCCGGGCTCGATATAGGAATACCGCGTCACAGGAAGGGAAAAGACCGTCCCGGCGAAGGGTGCGTGCACATTCGATTGTTCGATCACCTGGGCTGCTGCGGCGCGGGCTGCCTTCGCTTCTTCCACGCTCGATTGGGCCCGGGTAAGCTCGACCGGTGCGAAGGGCTTTTTCTTCTGTTCTTCAAGCGCGTGGAGAGATGCCTGCGCAATCTCTAAGCGCGTTTGCGCCTGGGCCACCTCGCTAGGCGCTGCAGCTCCCTTGGACGCCAGCTTCTGGATCACGTCCAGGTCCCGGGCGGCCTGGTCGCAATCGATTTTTGCTTTGGCGATGTTGCTGGAAAGGGTGAGCTGCTCCTGCTGAGTGCCACCACCCTCCACCGTCTGGTAGCCGGCTTCGGCAGCGCGCAATGCCGCGATGGCCGCTGCCAGCTTGGCGCGCGCGTTGCTGTCATCCAGGGTCACCAGCAGCTGCCCTGTGCGTACCTTGTCGCCCACGTGGACGTATACTTCCTTGACAATCGTCGCTTCGGGAGCGTGCGCCTCAAAGATATGTTCCGGCTCGACCCGGCCATTGGTGCTGCTGGGCTTGACCAGGTCCTGCACCTGGCTCTCGGCCACACGTAACGGCAGCTTTTCGCGCGTTAAACGGCGGACGCCGAAGAAAATAAACGCGAGCACGATGGCGGCAGCAATCCAGAGCACACTGCTGCTGATTCTTTTTCGTCTTTCTTCTGCCATTCAGTCGCGCCCGGAGGCCAGTATACAAGTTGTGCCACCGCGCATACTGGACGGGTGCCCGTCTTCTTCCGCATCGTGCAGGTATTGGACTGGCTCGTCGCGCTGTCCTGGCTGATGCGCGTGCTGGTATGGCGCCGTATGCTGTGCCGCGTACCCGATCTGACCCGGACTGTCGAGACCCACCCGGCTTTGCCGCTTCTGAGCGTCATCGTCCCGGCGAGGAACGAAGCTGCGGGCATTGCCGCGACGCTCCGCTCCTTGCTGGCCGCGGAAGGCGTCAGCCTCCAGATCCTTGCCGTAAATGACCGCTCCATTGACCAGACCGGCCCCATCATGGAGAGTTTGGCGGAAAGCCTGGTTCGCGAGGGAGGCGCACCGGGTAAAACCCTGCAGATTCTGCACGTAACCGAGCTTCCCTCAGGCTGGCTCGGCAAGACACACGCCATGGCCCTGGCCGCGCAGCATGCTACTGGCGAGTGGCTGCTCTTTACCGACGGAGATGTTCTTTTTCGCCCGGATGCGCTGCGCCGCGCACTGCGGTACGCCACATCCAGCGGTGCTGACCATCTGGTTCTACTGCCCACGATTCTCCTGCGCAGTTGGGGCGAACGCATGCTGATCGCGTTTCTTCAGGTCTTATCCATCTGGGCCCTCCGTCCATGGCGAGTGCTCAGATCCGGGGGCCCGTCGGGACTCGATCGGTGTGGGCGCCTTCAACCTGATCCGGCGCGAGGTTTATGACGCTCTGGGCGGGTGGGAGGCGCTGCGCATGGAGGTTCTCGAGGATCTGGCTCTCGGCCGCCGGGTCAAAGCCCGTGGATTCGCGCAGCGTCGTGGTTTTGGGGCTTGATCTGGTGGGCGTCCGTTGGGCGCGGGGGGCCTTCGGTGTGGTGGAGAACCTGACCAAGAACCTTTTCGCGCTCTTCCATTTTCGGCCCGAACGGCTGCTCGGCTTTGTCTGCGGCCTGGCCATGTTCACACTTTTTCCCTTGGCCGCGTGTCTGGCCGGGCGCGCGCTGTGGTGGCCAACCGGCCTCATGCTGATCGCACTTTTCCTCGCCTATCAGCAGATGGGCAGGTATCAACACTTCTCAGCCGCGCAGATGCTGCTGTATCCCGCCGCCGCGGTCTTGCTGCTCTACGCCCTGCTTCGCTCCATGTGCCTCGCACTCTGGCGCGGCGGTGTCTCCTGGCGAGGCACCTTTTACTCCCTCCGCGAACTGCGACAGCAATCCAAGAACACTCAACTAGCCTCGGCAACCCTTTACCAGCGGCAGACGAATATGGGAAACAGGACGGGTGCCCCAGCGTTCGCACCAGCGTATTCGTGCGAAGCTCGACAACAGCATGGCGAAGCCCACAACAGCTTTTCGCCACATCCGGCATATCAGATGCTGGGTCGCCGGCCATTCAAGCCAGTCCTATGGCGATGTCAAGGTCCGCGGGATCCCACATCTCGCGAAAAACGAGCGAGATGTGGGGCACCCATCCGTCTGCTGCTGGTGGAGAGTTACAAGCGGAACGCCTACCGAACCTCGATCAACTGCTCTTCGCGAGAACCCGACCCGTAGCGGGCCGCGACATACTCGTCCAGAATCTTCTTGAACTCATTGACGATGTTGTCCCCGCGAAGCGTCGTCATCAGGCGTCCGTCGACATAAACCGGGGCCTTGGGATCTTCAAAGGTGCCGGGAAGCGAAATACCGATGTTGGCATGCTTGGACTCGCCCGGCCCGTTCACCACGCAACCCATAACCGCCAGCTTCAGCTCTTCGACTCCGGGATAGCGCTCGCGCCACACCGGCATGCTGTCGCGCACATAGGCCTGAATATCCTGGGTCAATTCCTGGAAGTAAGTGCTGCTGGTGCGTCCGCATCCCGGGCAGGCGGTCACCTGCGGAGCAAAACTGCGGATGCCCAGAGATTGCAGGATCTGTTGCGCCACCTGTACTTCCTCGGTGCGGTCGCCCCCGGGTTTAGGGGTCAGGGAGACGCGAATGGTATCGCCGATGCCCTTAAGCAGCAGAGGAGCGAGACCGGCTGTGGAAGCGACGATGCCTTTCATGCTCATCCCGGCTTCGGTAAGCCCCAGATGCAGAGCGTAATCGCAGCGAGCAGCCATCAATTCATAGACTTCGATCAGATCGCGCACGCCGCTCACTTTAGCGCTGAGAATGATCTGGTCGTGGCGCAGCCCATAGCGTTCCGCAGCGCGCGCGGACTCGATCGCGCTCACCAGCATGGCTTCGATCATCACATCCCGTGCCTCCGCCGGCTGGGCCTTCTTGGAATTCTCGTCCATCATCTTCGTCAGCAGGGCCTGGTCGAGCGAACCCCAGTTCACGCCGATGCGCACCGGCTTCTGGTTTTCCACCGCGCACTCAATCATGGTGCGGAAGTTGTCGTCATCCTTGCGGCCGATCGAAACATTCCCGGGATTGATACGGTACTTGGCCAGCGCGCGAGCGCACTCCGGATACTTCTTCAACAGCAGGTGCCCGTTGTAATGGAAGTCGCCAACGATAGGCACGTCGATTCCCAGTTTGGCCAGCCCCTCGACAATTGCCGGCAGCGCTGCCGCCGCGGCGTCGTTGTTGACCGTCACCCGCACCAGCTCCGACCCTGCGTTGGCCAGCGCGGCAACCTGCTGGACCGTACCCTGCACATCGGCGGTATCGGTATTGGTCATGGACTGCACCACCACCGGCGCGGAAGAGCCCACGCGCACATTCCCCACCTTGACTGTCGTTGACTTCCTACGTTCCAGCTGTGCCATATATCCCTCATTATTAGTTTACAACCCGGCCCACCCCACCGCCTTGACATGCCTCCTATGCATCAATAGGTTTGAATCCAGAGGGCTTGGCACCCTGGACAGGCAACAATCACCATCAATGGAGGCCGGCGATGCCCGAACAGCTAGAGACGCTTAGCGATACCAGAGTGATGAACGCATTGCTGGGCGACCAATATGTCGCCAAACTCGAGGCTCTGGCCTCAGCCAAGGCGGAGGAGTACAAGGCGAATACTCCTTATCCCCATATCTATTTCGATGATTTCCTGCCCCTTGAGGTAGCGGAGGCCGCGCTGCGGGATTTCCCTGAGCCCAAAGAAGCCGACTGGTACGCCCACACCGATGTGAACCAGCGCAAAAAACTGGCCTTCGATGTAGTGGAGAAGCTGCCCCCGTCGATTCGCGATGTACTCTACTTTCTCAACAGCCGGCCCATGCTCAAGTTTCTTGAAACGCTGACGGGGATTCAGGGGGTGTTGCCCGATCCGTACTATACCGGCGGTGGTCTGCACCAGATCCGGCCCGGGGGCCTGTTGGAAGTGCACGCCGACTTCAGCTACCACAAAGCAATACGGTTGGACCGCCGCATCAACGTTCTTATTTACCTCAATAAGGACTGGAAAGAGGAGTACGGGGGACACTTCGAGCTATGGGATCGCGACGTCAAGCGAGCAGAAAAGAAGATTCTTCCCGTCTTCAACCGCTGCGCGATCTTCAGCACCACCAGTATTTCGTTCCACGGTCATCCCCATCCGCTGGCGTGCCCGCCCGATCGTAATCGCAAGTCCATTGCGACCTACTACTATTCGAATGGCCGTCCTGAAGAAGATCCGGAACTCACGCACAGGCATGAGGTGGCATTTCAAGAACGCCCCGGCATGAACAGCGTCAAAACGACGATTCGCATCAAGAAAGCGATCCGCGCAATTACCCCGCCGGTGATCACCGACCTCATTCGCGCCATCCGCAAATAGGGAAGACAATGGACTAGCTGAGCTAGTTCGCTGGCCTTACGCGGCCTGGGCTTCTTCCCGTAGCGCGCCGCCGGCAGGATGCTGTTCCAGGGCACCGGAGAAGCCAGGACCATCGACGTGTTCGTCGAGACATAGGGCATCATCGAGTCGATCACTTCTTCCATATGCCTTACGTCGCGGACTGCGACTTGGACGATAAAGGATTCAGCGCCCGTTACCCGATGACACTCCAGAACCTCGGGCAGGTTGCGCACTACGGCAGCAAATTTGGCCAGCTTGTCTCCCGCAACGGTGACATGAACAAACGCGCGCACGGGCAGTCCCACCTTAGCCGGATCGATCAACGTGCGATAGCCGAGAATCACCTGGCTCTCCTCCAGGCGGTGAACTCTTTCAATGACCGCCGGCGTGGATAGTCCGACTCTGCGGCCCAGCTCCGCGAACGCAATGCGCGCGTTGGCCTGGAGCTCCGCGAGAATTTCGCAATCGATGTCGTCAATCGACGGATGAACCAATCCAGTCATAAGTAAGTTGGTACCTCCTCTATCGTGCACGTGTCCTTAAATTATGAGGTCCAGAAGGGACTTGTCGATTCTTTCTACGGCGAATCGCCCGATTTTTCATATTTCTGCGATTCCCGCGCATGCGGCCTTTCTCTATGATTCAACTGTCGCAAGCTTCGCGAACAAGGAGCACGTGTTATGGCAAGAGCGTTAGGGGATGTAGCAGCAAGGCAGTTAGCGAATACAACGAAAACGCCGCCGCAACTTACGGCCATTACTCCGCGCTGGCTGGTGCAGTTGCTCAGTTGGGTGCCGGTCGAATCTGGTACCTACAGAGTTAACAAGGTTAAGAACGATTCGGATATCGAGGTCGCTTGCGGATCGCGCGATGAACGTGAATTGCCCGAGACCTTTGTCGACTACGTGGAGACTCCGCGCGAATACACGCTGAGTGCGATCACCACCGTGGTGGATATTCACACCCGCGTCTCTGATTTGTTTAGCCATCCGCACGATCAGATCCGGGAGCAGTTGCGGCTCACCGTGGAAAAGGTCAAGGAGCGCCAGGAAAGCGAGCTGATCAACAACGCTGACTATGGCCTGCTGAACAACGTCGACCCCGCATTCAAGATTCAGGCCCGCCAGGCTGCGCCCACCCCCGACGATTTGGATGAATTGCTCTCTCGCATCTGGAAGGAACCGGCTTTCTTCCTGGCTCATCCCCGCGCCATCGCCGCCTTTGGCCGTGAGTGCACATTTCGCGGTGTTCCTCCGCCCACGGCCACCATCTTCGGTTCGCCCTTCTTGACCTGGCGAGGCATCCCGCTGATTCCCACCGACAAGATGAATGTTGACGCGGCAGGGAAGACGAATATCCTGTTGCTGCGCACCGGCGAAAGGAAGCAGGGCGTAGTGGGACTCTTTCAGCCCGGACTAGCGGGCGAACAAACCCCCGGCCTTTCCATCCGTTTCATGGGTATTGACCGCAACTCTATCGCCTCCTACCTGGTGTCGCTCTATTGCTCCGCGGCCGTGCTGGCCGAAGACGCCCTGGGTGTGCTCGAGAATGTAGAAGTCGGACAATACCATGAGTACAAGTGATCAAAACTACGGAGAGGATTCTGCTGCGCGGTTGACGCAACGGCTGCCGGTGGACGAGAACAGCATCGGCCAAGCGGCTTCGCTTCCCGACGTGACCATGTTGACTCGCATGGCCAACGAGTTCTTCCGCGCGCAGCCGGCTTCGGCTTTTCCAACCAGCGTGGCGCCATCTGTGCCCGATGCTTCCTACGCTGGGTCGGCCTTTGAAACCAGGCTGCCCCAGTTGGGTATGCCGCTGCCCTCGGTGCCCGCCATCCCATCGGCCGGCAAGTTCCTGGTCGCCCGGATATGTCATCCGCCGTTCCCGAGTTGTCATCCTTCGCTCCGGGACAGGTAACCGCGGTTGCTCTGCCCGTTGCTGCGCCTATCCCGCAGGGATGTACCGCAATATGATCCCCGCAGCGCATCCGCCGCGTTTCCCTCGTCTCCCTTCTCGCTTCCCATGCCTGAGTTTGACGAGGCTTTGTTCCCGTCTTTCTCAGCCGGTGTGCCCGCGCTCCCGCCCTTTCCTCCGCTGCGGACCGAGGACGATGCAAAATCAGCGTTGACTGCAAATTCTCCGTTCTACTTTCTGGAGCATGCCGGCGGTCTCAGCGGAGCTAGCATGGCTCCCACCACGGACCATCCGCACTGATTGTCACCAACCTGCGGCTGTCATCCCTCCGGAGCGCAGCGCAGTGGAGGGACCTGCAGTTGCATTCCGCCCAGCATGCCGCGATACCGTCATCGCCCTTCTCGCTCCCGATGCCGGAGTTTGACCACTCCTTGTTTCCCTCCTTTGCCGCCGGAGTGCCTACCCTTCCGCCACTGTCGCCATTACTGAACGAAAACGATGCCAGAGCTGCTCTGACAGAATCCTCTTCGCTGTACTTTCTTGAGGACAGCGGCCTGCTGACCGCATCCGACAAGGCGCAAAAGAATGCATCTGTTCCCGAGCCCAAGTCCGCCATGTCGCATCCCGCGGCGGTCGGCGACCTCAAGCTTCCGCGGCAGCAGTTTGATATTGGCTCGGTGCGCCGCGATTTCCCGATCTTGAACGAACGTGTGAACGGCCGTCCGTTGATCTGGCTGGACAACGCAGCAACCACGCAGAAGCCGCAAAGCGTGATCGACCGGATTTCGTATTTCTACGAACACGAGAACTCGAATATTCATCGTGCCGCTCATGACCTGGCAGCGCGCGCGACCGATGCCTACGAGGATGCTCGCACCAAGGTGGCGCACTTCCTCAATGCTTCTTCCTCGAAAGAGATCGTATTCGTCCGTGGCGCGACCGAGGCCATCAATCTGGTCGCTCAGGCATGGGGACGGCGTCACATCAACAAAGGCGATGAGATCGTCATCAGCTGGATCGAGCACCACGCCAATATCGTTCCCTGGCAGATGCTGTGCGCGGAAAAGGGAGCGTGCCTGCGGGTCGCGCCCGTCGACGACGATGGCCAGATTTTGCTCGATGAGTACGAGAAGCTGCTAAGCCCGAAGACTCGCCTGGTCTCCTTCACCCACGTCTCCAATGCCCTGGGCACCATGACCCCCGCGCATCAGATGGTGCAAATGGCGCATCGCTATGGAGCCCGGGTTCTGGTCGACGGTGCGCAGGCCGTTTCCCACATGCCGACCGATGTGCAGTCTCTCGATTGCGATTTTTATGTATTCTCCGGGCACAAGGTCTTCGCGCCTACCGGCATCGGAGTGCTCTACGGCAAGCCCGAGGTGTTGGCTGAGACTCCTCCCTGGCAGGGAGGCGGAAACATGATCGTCGACGTCACCTTTGAGAAAACGACCTATCAGCCACCGCCCGGACGCTTCGAAGCCGGCACCGGCAACATCGCGGATGCTGTAGGACTCGGCGCGGCCATCGATTACCTGGACCACATCGGCATGCCCAACATTGCTCGTTACGAGCATGAACTCCTGGTCTACGCCACCCAGGGGCTCTTGCGGGTTCCGGGTCTGCGCATCATCGGCACAGCCAAGGAAAAAGCGGGCGTGCTCTCCTTTGTGCTCGCCGGCTTCCGCACCGAAGAGGTGGGCGCCGCGCTCAACCGTGAAGGGATCGCTGTGCGCTCCGGCCATCATTGTGCCCAGCCCACGCTGCGCCGCTTTGGGGTCGAGACTACGGTGCGTCCGTCCCTGGCGCTCTACAACAGCTTCGAAGATATCGATGCTTTGATCGCGGCGCTCTTCCGCTTGAAGAGCCTGGGCGCATAGCTCCTCTGTGTTAGCTGGGCGGGATTGCCGGTGTCGGTTCTGCTCCACAAATGGGTCATAGCACAAACAGGTCATTGTCAGTTAAATCATGTGCGACCAAGATTCCTGCATGGGCTCCCCCGTCCTTATCTGCGACCCCCCGACGAAATTGCTGGTTGGTAGGAGGCGTGCCCTTTAGAGGCGCGCCCCTGCCCAGCACTCATTTGCCAATGTCCTCGAAATCGAGAATAATATATCTCGGAGGCGAGACCGCTATATGGCAACGGCACTGGCTGCTCCCAATGTAGCCGGATACTCCTTCGACCAGGCTCCGGACCTCACGGATGCCCAGGAGCGGAGGAAACTGAGCGAGAACGCCATCAAGGTCTTCGTGAACATCGCGCAGAAATGGGATTTGAACGAAGCCCAGGCGCGAGGGCTGCTGGGCGGTGTGGCCTCTTCAACCTTTCATGCCTGGAAAACCAAACCCAAAGGCAAACAGCTCGACCAGGACACCCTGACGCGCATCTCCCTCGTCATCGGAATCTACAAGGCGCTGAACATCTACTTCGGTAAGCCCTGGGCGGACCGATGGATCACGCTGGAAAACCGCGGTCCGCTCTTCGCCGGCCACGCTCCCATCGACTACATGCTCCGCAACGGCCAGCCAGGCATGGCGGAGGTCCGCCGTATGCTGGACGCCTGGCGGGGCGGGCGTTGACGCCTCCGGTCCGGGAGTTCCACCAGAAAGGCATGCATCGGCTGATTCCCTCGCGATACAGCGAGACCGGAACCGTTTTAGAAGAGGTCGCAGGCAACGAGGCGATGCTTGCCGATGTCGCCCGGCTGGATGCCGCAACCAACGAGCGGATCCAGGGCGAACTCTATGGTCTAAGCGGGATCAGTCATTTCGAACTGGTCTACGGAATTCCCAACGCTCATATCATTCGCGCCGCGTTCCTCCATCCCGGTCCCTTTGGATCTCGCTTCAACGACACCACTCGAGGCGCCTGGTACGCGGCGAAAAAGGTGGACACTTCGATTGCGGAAGTTGCGTATCACAAATCGAAGCGGCTTTCGGAAATGGTCGTTCCCGGGTTGCCCTACGAACGGCCGAACGAAGAGATCTCCACCTACGACGACTGGAAGGCCGATTTTCACGGTCCCTTTCACGTTCTCGAACCGAGCGGAAGAGTACGCGCATTGCCTCCAGCCCGAACCCGTGCCGCAATGCTACCTGCCGTCGCAACTCCTGGCGCGACAACTTCTAGCCCAACAGTCAAACGGTATCCTTTATCCCAGCGTGCGCCACAAAGGCGGCACATGCCTGGCCTGTTTTCGTCCTGCCCTTGTCTATCAGCCGCGCCAGGCTGAAAGATATGAACTCCGCTTGCAGTCCGCGAAGGATGGCTATAAAACATCAGTCCGAACCCTTCCTGCCTGAGAGCTATCCAAATGAGCGGATGAGGCGAACCAACCTGCTGAAGGGTTCAAGAGAGCGCAGGCAAAACGAAAGCAGCTTGCTCCTGTTTTGCTGGCTCTGTCCATCCACCTCCGCCTATGCCAAGGTGGGCCACCGCCCTTAAATTTGTCATCCCGACCGGAGCGTAGCGCAGCGGAGGGACCTGCGGTTTGCCTTGCCTGAGAAACGGAACCCGGAGGCGGTTCGCCCAAGGCACATTTGTTTGTACCCGAAAGTGGAACCGCAGGTCCCTCCGCTGCGCTACGCTCCGGTCGGGATGACAAATTTGAGGGCGGCGGCCCACCTTGGCAGGGGTGGAGGTGGATGGACCGAGCCAATGCCAGCCTAATCACAGATCTGCAAAAATGCTCTAAACTGAAGCCGTAGCAAGTGAGTCAAGACAAGGGCCCCGTAGCTCAGGTGGATAGAGCAGCAGTTTCCTAAACTGTTTGTCGGAAGTTCGAGTCTTCCCGGGGTCACCATTCTCTTTCCAAAACCTGCGCGTCGGACCGCTGCGCGGCGTCTATTGAGGTGTTCGTGCACCTCGTTCCGGGAGAAAAAGGATTTTCATGCCGGTTCGATCGCGGCGCAAGTACCTCCGGCCATTTAGCTTCTGTCTCTTCCTGATCCTCTCCACGGCTCTCACCACCCGGGCTGCGGTCGTTCGCGGCACTGTAACCAACTCATTGGGCATGCCCGTCATTCATGCCAATGTTGTGTTGCTGCAAAACAGCCAGATTGTGGCCATCGGGGTGACCCGCATGGACGGCACCTATCAGATCAGCAGCAGTGCCTCGGGGCGCTTCTACGTCCTGGTCTCGGCAAATAATTTCAAACAGATCACCGCCCAAAGCTTCTACGCGGGAGCCGCAGACAGCCACCTGGAAGACATTGTGCTGGAGTCGTCCAACGCGCGGCAGGAGATTGTCGTCTCTGCCACCGGCACGCCGACCCCCGAGGCCCAGATCAGCTCTGCGGTCACCGCGCAGCGCAGTGCAACCTTCCCCAACCGCACCGATCTGATCGATCCGCTGCGCCAGGTGCCGGGAGACTTTGTTGTGCGTCAGGGCGAGTACGGCGGCCTGGCCTCGTTGTTCATTCGCGGCGGCAATCCCGACTCCAACCAGGTGAATCAGGATGGAGTGCCCATTGGCGACATCGGCGGCGGCTTCGACTACAGCAATCTGTCGACCACCGGCATAGGAGACCTCGAGGTTTATCGCGGTCCCAACAGCGTGCTCTACGGCTCGGATGCTGCTTCCGGAGCCGTGAATGTGAGGACGTCGCGCGGCAGCACAGCCTTTCCTTCGCTCTTTTATGAGGGAGATGCCGGCACCTTCACCACCTTTCGCAACCGGGCGCAGCTGGGGGGCACCTACAAGAGGCTCGATTACTACGGCGGCTTTGAGGCCTTTCAGAGTGATAACTCCATCAAGATCGATGAGTTTCACGACGACACGGGGAACGCGAACCTGGGCTACGCCTTCACTTCGGCAACCCAGATTCGGGTGACCGCCAGCAATAGCGATGCGGCCACCGGAACCCCCGGCCCCTTCAACTTCTACGGCATCGCCAACGCCGGCAAGCGGTCGAATCAGGACACGTATCTTGGAGCATCGATCGAAAACCGCACCTACGGCAACTGGCACAACCTGGTGCGCTACGGCATGACGCGCAAGCGCCAAGAGGATATCAACTTCTACCCCGCCGGCATCCAGCTCACCACATCGAACAACTATTACGGTTACAATACCGTGATCGACGGCGCCAACGGATACTCGGTAACAGGACAGGCGATCCTGAACTTCCCCGGCACGTATCCCAACACCGTGGAGCAGGTCAACAATCGCGACCAGTTCTACTTTCAGAGCGACTACCCGTTCACCCAGCACATCCTCGGCCTGTTTACCTTTCGCTACGACGATGAGCGCGGAGCGAAGAAGTCCGCCGTCTACGGGATCGATCAGAATATAGAGCGCGCCAATTATGACTACACCGGGCAACTGCAGGGCAACTACCACAGCCGGCTCTTCTATTCCCTGGGAGGTGGAGTGGAGAAGAACCAGCTTTTTGGGACGGTAGGCGTGCCCCGTCTCGGTTTGGCCTATTATCCGGTGCGGCCGGGCAAGGGGATCTTCCACGGCACAAAGATATGGTCCAACTTCGCTCAAGGCTTCCAGGAGCCATCTCTCGACGAGCAATTCGCGTCGCTGTATGACTTCCTTCTAGGCCAGCAGGGCGGCCGGGAAGCGATTCAGCAGTACCATATCTCACCCATTGAGGAGGAGCAGTCGCGCACCTATGAGGGCGGCGTCGCGCAAAGCTTTCTGAGTGAGCGCGGCCTGTTGCGTATCGGCTATTTCCATAACCAGTACCGCAGGCAGATTGAGCCGGTCCCCGCCACCGAAGTGCCCTCGCTGCTGCCGCAATTGAGTCCCAGTGAGCAGGCAGTCGCTGGAGAGCCTTATAAGCACCGCGGGTCCCCTCGATCTGAACTCGCAGGCATTCCGCGCCCAGGGTATAGAAAGCGAAGTGCAATACAGCGTCTTCAGGACCTTGTTTTTGCGCGGAGGCTATACCTATCTGGATGCCGTGGTGCAGCGCTCTTTTACCTCGGATGCGCTGCAACCATCGTTCAACACCGGCCTGCCTGGAGAACCCCCGCCCCCCTTCTCGACGGTGCCCATCGGAGCCTTCGACCCGTTGCGGGGCGCGCGTCCGTTTCAGCGGCCGCCGCATACCGGCTTTGCTTCGGTAAGCTACAGCGGCGAACAATATGCAGTGGCGTTCACCGGCGCTTTTGCCAGCCGGAGTGACGATTCTACGTTTCTAGGTGGCCGCGATTTAGTGGAAGGGAACTCGCTGCTGCTGCCCAATCGGAACCTCGACTCCGGTTATGCCAAGCTCGATCTTGGCGGAAGCTACCAGTTCTTGTCCTGGGTTGCCGCCTATGCCCAGCTCGACAACCTCACCGGCAACAAGAAGATCGCCCCCATAGGCTATCCATCGCTGCCCTTTACCTTCCGAGTGGGTTTGCGTTTCACCGATCGGGCACTCGTCCAGCAAGTAGCGACATCTGCAGTTTCTTTCCATCCCATGTCACGGTTCTCAATGAAAGTCACAACCCTCCCCCTTTGTCATCCCGAGGAGCCGACCTGCCTGTGGCAAGTTAAGGGAGCAACGACCCTGCCTCCTGTACCGGCAACGAAGGTCGGGGTGCCCCATTCAAGCCCTGTTTTGGGCTTGAGTGGGATACGCAGCACTCCAGTCTCCGGTTTGTCATTAGGAGCGAAGCCGAGGGATCTGCAGTTTCTTTCCATCCCAAGTCACGGTTCTTAATGAAAGTCACAACCCTCCCCTTTGTCATCCCGCCTGCCCCGGCGTGCCGTGGGAGCGAAGCCGAGGGACCTGCGGTTCTCTCAACCCGCAGCAGATCTTCGAGTAGGTGCGAACCTCGATTGAAAGGCTAGTCGACGCAAAAAACGGGAGGCGCATTGAAGCGCGTCTACTCCAGCTCAATCACATGCTGGTTTGCCTGCAAATCGCGAACCTTGCCATTCACGCGGATGGACTCATTTTTCTCCGCTGTCGGTGGAATGTGTAATCGGACTTGCCGGCAGCTCTCCTGGTGCTGTCCGCGGACAAATTTGTAGTCAAGGATAAGCGTCTTACCATCACGACGAAATGCAAACTCAACGGCTCCAAACTTGGTAGGAGCTCGTTTGACGGAAATCCCACTGTTCAGCCACCCTTCCCTAGCCCCCCAGCAGAGATGAAGAACATCCTTATCCTCAAGAACCAAAGCATTACGGTGCAAATGTACATATTGTGCCGCAGCCCAGCCGTGCGGCATATCCCCAGTCCCTAAGCGCGATTCGATAAACATCTCCTCGATCCAGGCATTGGTCGGCGAGGCGTGCGCAACATAGCCGTCAAACAACCTGTTGAACGTCGCCAGATCGTCACGAAGCAAGTAGCACATCGCCCAGTCTGCAGTTAGATAGGTCCAAATTTTCTTCCTGTTAAAGTACGTGTACTCATCCTCCTGGGAGTGCTGGAGCATAAGATCAAGCGTCTGGGTGATCATCGGATCATTCGGTTCAAGGAAGCGCGTCGGATAGAGCGCTGCGATGGCACCCCAGATATCGATGCGAGAAACCGGATCGAAAGGAGTAGCGGGGATATACTTATTGAGTCCGACTTGCTCATACGCCCGCTTGACCGAGGTGGAAAGGTTTGAGCAAAACGTGTTGTATTCCTGCGTCATCCATGCGCACGTCCTGTTCCTCGTTGAGAGCCTTGGCGGCTTCAAGAGCCATCTGAAGGCCGAGAACCGCCCAGAAATCGTGATAGTAAATATAGCCGTGGCCGATAGCTTCGCCTTCAGCCTCTGGTAGCAAGCCATAGGAGATTGGCCGTTCACCATTCTCCTCAAGAAATCTCGTTTGCCCGGTGACATCCCTGAGCCATGCCGCACCCTTGCGAACGCTCGGATAGACCGCCTTCTGCCACGCAAGATTTCCGGAGAACTGGGCATGGTGCACCAGCGCCCACAATACTTGCCCCTGGCTATCGAGTTCGTCCAGCGGAGCTTGCCAGGCGCCGGACTCCTGTTGCCCGTAAGCTCCGAAGTCTCCAGGGAGATTCGATTGCCAGAAGAGACGAAGTGAGTTCTCCGCTTCTTCTGAATGGCCGGCAACGTCGAGGGCAGCCGTAAGATAGGCGCCGTCTCGATACCAAAATGCATCATAGATAGTCGCGCCAGGCTTAACTAAGTAGAGATCCTGCCCTTGGTTCGCCATCCCCGGATACTTCGTGCGCAGCAGAAATATATTGATGAGCGAAGTCTTGTAGAGATTGTCGAGCCTGTCATCACCAGTGGTGAATTGTGCCCCGAGTAAGAGGAGTGTTTCCCATCTTTGCTTTGCGGCCGCTCCCTGTGAGCTGGCGCGCAAGGCGGCAATCTTGTCATGGTCGCCCCCACTCAGACGGTAAGGAAGCTGGATGCGGCATTTGGCGGCGCCCGCAGCCGCCGAGGTGTAGTCGAGAGTGACGCCGCACGCCACATCCTCCGCAGGTTCCTCGCCACAACGAACATAGAATAGCGCTTGCTTGCTGAGCGATCCTGTCGCGACTTGATCGAGGTCGACTACTCCGTCAAAGACCCATATCGCATTCAAGAGCGTTGGCCGATAAGGAGAAGTCGAGGATGGGTCCGTCGCTGAGGTGACATGAATTTCCGGCTGGGCTGCCCGAACCACAAAGTCATGAAGAAACGGCTTGTCGGGCTTAAGGTCAGCCATGTTGACCACATTCGACGTGCCATTCGCCGTCAGCCTCAGCAATGTTTGCGACGGGCTTAAGGTGTCGTCCATTCCGGGCCTGGGCAAAATTAAACCGAGGACAACATGATAAGTTTTCCCCGGTTGCACCGGAAAACTGTAGTGCAATGGGCGAAAGAGAAAAGATGCCCTGCCGCTCGCGAATGCCGGGTCGATGCCTGGAAATGGGCTCGGGTGTGAGCTGATAGGGGACCATGGCGGCTTGCTGAAAGACCAGGTCTCCCGTTCCGGGGTCATAAGGTTGTATTTTGCCTGCGATACCTTAATGCTCGCGGCAGTAGGAAACAGCGCCAGGATTTTGCCGCCACTACTTACGATGCCATTGTTCACTTCGATCTTGGTGGTGAAAGGGAACCATAGGTGGACTTTCAGTGGGAGGTCGGCTCTGATGAACTCGAAGCATTCGCCGCCCAGGTCCGATGCGTTCGACGCGTATGCGGTCCAGCGTACGATTCCCTGGCTCGACTTCAGCTCCGTGTCGACGATCGGCAAGTATCCATCCCCAAGGGATTGGGACCAATGAAAATCGGGCGATTCTATAGGAGTTGTCCCCATGTCCAGAGATATTCTTGCGTTGCGCGAATCCAGCTGGCCATACTGATCCACTATCCCTGGCGTCTCATCTCCCAACCCTATGGCTGTTTGCAGGTTGGTGTTGAAGAGAGGCAGCTCTTCGCCGGCGAAGAGTTGTTTCCATCGCTCAGTAGATGCGCATATTCGGCTGGGCTCATTTGCGAGTTCAGTGCGACAAAACCCAGGACTAACCCGGACTCCCGTAGAAACTGCCTCCGGTCACGCTTCTGCATACATTCCTCTTCGACGTCTTCTGTACTAAGGCTGTGGTTAGGCCGGGGCAGGGCAGCGTCCCAGTTAGATCGTGGGCGATCTAACTGGGAAACGCGAGCTGGAGACTTCCTTTAGAACTGCAAATGTAATCCGAGCTGGAATTCCCGCATCGGCAGACCAGACTGAAGTGATGTGATTTGGCCGGCGGCAGGATCGTCGACATTGTTGTTTGGAATTCCCGCATTCACGTGGTTGAACGCATTGAACGCCTCTCCCCTGAACTGCAGAGCCATCGGCTCAGTTATACGAGTGGAGAACTTCCACTCTTTCCACAAGGCAAGGTCAGTCTTGAAAACATTTGGCCCAGTCAGCACTCCCGGAGCGGCATTGCCATATTGGCAACACGTTGGTATGGCGAACGCAGACAGGTTATACCAATGGGAAAAGTTCTTATTGGCATACAGCGGCACTCCGGACACGCGGTTAGCCATCTGGCTGAAGTCCGCATTCAGCGAAGTGTTGCTGGAAACAAATGCTGAAAATGGCAATCCTGTTTCCGCCACCCAAACCCCGCTCGTTGACCAGCCGCCGAGGAAGAAATTGGCCACGCCTGAGATGTCGGCGCCAAAACGCATGCCACGGCCGTAGGGAAGCAGTGCGGTATATCCCAGGGTGAAAACAGATGCCCGGTTGATTCCGGAGTCACCTTCAAAATAAGCATTGGTATTTCCGCCAACACCATAATCGGACTTCAAATCCACCGGGTTGTATTGGTAGTAACCCAAGGTCTTAGACCAGGTATAGCTCCCCGTGAATCCGAGATATTTGGTAAAGCGTCTTTTCACTCCGATGACCAGCCCGTTGTAGTTTTGGTTGACCATGTTTCCCTGTAGGTCGATGGGTTGAGATAGGCCAAACTCGTTGTAATAGGGGCGGCGATTGATGAGAGCTCCAACACCAGGACCAGCCGCATTGATATTCTGCCCAAAACTAATGTGAGTCCCCTTGGTTCCCACATATCCGACGTTGAGCGTAGTGCGTGCGTCCAGCTGGCGCTCGACGGTGAGATTCCAGGAGTACATGTTCTCGGTGAGAAAGTTTAGAGCGCGTGTCTTCAATAGCGTCCCATCGGGCGGTGTCAAATGACCGGAGGTCGGCAGAGGCGGAGCAGGGGCAGCAGCGGGAACATCGGCGATGGGGAACACATATTGATAAATATTCGAGGCTTGTATCGTCTGCTGCGCGGTAATCGGGTAGAAGCTGGTTAGGTGATAGAAAGTGGCATCGTAACCAGAGCTGAAATAGCTTTGGCCAAACCCGGCCCGAACGACCGTGTTTTCGGTGAGTTTGTAAGCCAGGCCCAGCCGAGGTGAGAAGTCATCAAGGGGAGTATGCACATCGGCGCTGCTGGAAACATTTCCCAAGCCCGCCAAAAGGATTTGGCCCGTCGCTGTGTCGAAATTAGCCAGACCTCCCGCATGCGCAGGCTTGACAGGTTCGAAGTAATCCCATCGCAGCCCTGCATTAATAGTCAGCTTCGGGTTCAGGCGCCAGATGTCTTGCACATAGAGGCCTGCTCTCGTCTGACGTTCGCCAGGGAACTGAGTGAAGATCGCGCGATCAAATTCTGAAGGCAGGCCGAGCATGAAGGACGCGACACCCAAGCCTGAAGTGGCCACGCTGGGGCTTGCGGTCACAGAAGGGTCAAAGTCAAAATTTCCCCTCGTGCTGGCGTTCACAGAAAGAAAATTGAAGTCCTGCCGCAGAAGGTCAGTGCCAAACAATATCTGGTGTCCCCCGAAGATCTTGGTCCAGTTGTTTACGATTTCGAAGGTGGTTGACCCTTCAAAGCGGGGTATTCCAACTCCGCTGGGAATGCCCATGGTAAAAATCCCCACCGGGCCGCTCACATTGATGCCGGCCAAGCCGCCCGTCTGCGGGTTTCCTGTGTTAATCCCGGGTATTCCCACCTTGGTATTGGTTTGCAGAGCGCTATCGACTTGCAAAGCGTCGATAGCAAAGCGGTCAAATCCGGCACGGAATTCGCCCAGGAGACTTGAACCGAATGTGCGGGTGTAGTTCAGTCGCGAACTGCTGGCTGCGGGTGTTCGCGGTTTCCGGGCTAAGGCCACCGGCCGCCGGGCCGCCGGCCGTTATACCGAACGCACCTGGGTTATCCAGGTCGGTGTCGTAAAGACTGTAACGCCCAAACAATTTATCCTTGTCAGTGATGCTCCAGTCGATGCGAGCATCATATTCGTTAGTGTTGAACGTTTGTAACTCCTCGCCCAGGTAGTTCAGGTCCGTGCTTTGATTGAGGTTCGGAAGCGGCAGCAGAGCGACCAGGTTCTTGGCGACTGGGTCGAGCCTGTCGGCGGGTATCACGTTGTTGGGGAACATCGTGCGCCCAGTGCCGTCTGCATTGCCGGTGTTCGGGTCGTATATGGGAGCGGTAGAGGCCAACGAGCTGAAATCACCATTACGAAACGCTGCCGTGGGCACCGTGGTCACAACGGAGTTGTTCGCATTCAGCCGGATAAGTTGATAGTCGCCAAAGAAGAAAACTTTGTCCTTCTTTATCGGGCCGCCAAGACTGAAGCCGGCCTGGTTCCAATTGTATGGTTGCGCGGGAAGTCCCCCGGTAAATGGCGTTGCTGCGAAGGTGGCGGAATTTTGGTTGTATTCGTAGACTGAGCCATGGAACTGGTTACTCCCTGATTTAGTAACAAATTGAGCGACCATCCCAGCCGTATTGCCAAACTCCGGATCATAGTCGGCGGTGATGATTTTCAGTTCCTGTACGGAGTCTGGTGGTGGGTTGATCACCTGGATCCCACTAAACCCGTAGTCAACGTCAGTGATTCCGTCAAGCACGTAGACCTGGGCGCCTGACCAGACTCCATTGACATAGGTTCGATTAGTTCCCTGTGGGTTTTCCCCGGTGCCCATTTGGAAAGTGTCGGAGAGCACACCTGGGACGAGGCTATAGAGTTGGGTGACGTTGTTGCCCGAAACCGGAAAGCTGTCGATCATCTGCGCGTCAAATCGCGCATTCACATCTGTCTTTTCAGTATTGAGAATAGGAGGGGCTGCCGTAACTGTCACCGTCTCTGAGGCCGAGCCAACTTTGAGCGGGCAGTCTACGCCAACGGAGGATCCGACCAACACGAGAACGTGTTCGCGAACAAACCCGCTAAAACCTGGCATGCGTACGGATACTGTGTACTGCCCCGGGTTCAGGTGGGTGGCATTGTAGAAGCCGGCCGAATCCGCCTGAACGGTCGTCTCGATGCCGGTTTGCTCCTCGGTCACAGTTACGGTGGCTTGTGGGACAGCGGAGCCTGTCGCGTCCGTAACATAGCCAGTGATGGATCCCCAGACTGCTTGCCCATGCGCATGAGATGGGGCGCCGACCGTCAGCACGGCGGCAAACAGAACTACTCCTGCAACGGATTCTCCAAAGTCCGCCTTTCAAAGGCATCCGATAAGGCCGCTTGATGGCGAAGCAAGACTGAGACATTTGCATGGGTTTGCCTCCTGGAAGTGCTCTTTCTGGGGCCCCGGTCTGGTGCATGAACGAATTGAGTGGCCTGTCGTCGATAGCGGGTTCGGCGCCACGCGAGAAAAGATAGATGGCAAATCGTGGAGTTGTCAACCATTAAAATGAGCGAAATATGCACAATCAATCATTGGCATGACGCAATAGGCGCAAAAGAATCACAAACACCCTTTAGGAGCACTAAAACCTCTGCCTGCCGAGACCCGAGGGGTAGGCTTTCAGCGGTCTTCCTCTCGTTGGCTCACCAAGGACGGGTGCCCCACATCTCGCTCGTTTTTCGCGAGATGTGGGATCCCACAGTAGTTGACCGCTAAGTGCATCGGATGAATCGAGAGTCAGAGGGAAAGAGTAGTGGAATCCCACATCTCGCGAAAAACGAGCGAGATGTGGGGCACCCGTCCTTTGCCAGGGAACCAGGGGCCAGTGCAGGCTCTTAAGCCGCGAAGGGAAGACCCGCGATCACCCGGCAGACCCTCGAAAGAGGTGAAGCCGGCAATGCACCCTCACTACTTCCAGGACTTTTCAATCTCTTCCAGGGTTTTTTGTTTGGTCTCCGGCAGATACAGCCGGATATAGACAAACGACAGCACGCAAAGCACGGCATAGAAAAAGAAGACGCCGGCTACCGTCAACCACGTGATCAGGCTGAGAAAGGTTGCGGTTACGATCGAGACGGCAACCCACAGCACGACCGTCGCTACCGACATGGCGCGTCCGCGGGCCCGGTTAGGAAAAAGTTCCGCGATGCAAACCCATACTCCGGGGCCTAGCCCCACAGCAAAACAGGCGACATACGCGAGTACGGCGGCCATCAGCAGAGTGATCATCCCCGGGTGCCATCGCAGCATGAAGGAAAAGACGAGCAGCGAAATCGCCATGCCACCGGTGGCGACTTGCAGCAGCGGTCGCCGGCCAAAACGGTCGATCCACAAAATCGCCATCACCGTGCACACCAAATTCACCAGACCGATCAGGATATTCAAGGCGAGAGCGCTGTTAGCGGACTGGCGAGCGTGTTCCTGAAAGAGGATGGAACCGTAATACAGCACCGTATTGATCCCAGTAACCTGCTGGATCACGGCTAGCATAACCGCCAGTACCATGGGCCGGCGTAGTGCGGCGCCGAGTAGTTCGCGATAAGTGATCGATTCCTGCTGCAGCGAGGCGGCAATCTCGGCCAGAGACGATTCGACAGAGCCGGCCGGAGCGATGCGGAGCAAAACCTCGCGTGCAGTTTTGATCTGCCCGCGCTGCACCAGCCATCGCGGGCTCTCCGGGATCCACAAAAGCGCCAGGCAAAGAAAGAAGGCAGGTATGGCGCCGAGGCCAAACATCCAGCGCCAGCTTGATGGCCCAAGCCGGGCGACGAAGTAATTGCTGACATAGGCCACCAGGATGCCAATCACGATGGCCAGCTGGTAGACGGAGATCAGCCTCCCTCTGATTGCCGCCGGCGAGATCTCGGCGATATAAAGGGGCGCGACCAGCGAAGCGCAGCCGATGGCTACTCCACCCACCAGGCGCGCGAGCAGAAATTGCCAGGCTGCCGTTGGCAACGCCGCGCCGATGGCAGAGGCTACGAAGAGCACCCCACTCAGCATCAGCACCCGGCGGCGTCCATAGCGATCGCACAAATAGCCGGCCATCGCCGCCCCCAACACGCAGCCCCACAGGAGAGAGGTGGCCGCCAGTTCTGTTTGAAATGCCGTCAGGTTGAACTGCGCCCGCAGAAAGACAAGTGCGCCGTTCACCACCGCCGTATCGTAGCCAAAGAGCAGCCCGGAGATGGCTGCGCTTCCGGTGATCAGCGTCACCGCAACGAGGCCGGTGCGCTCGTGAGCCATGATGGGTGGATCTGTGGGCAAGGGAGTTTGCAATCTTCAAGCTTCCCAGAAAAGAGTCCAATTGTCCTGCTCAGGCAAAATCAGCAGCCAATCTAGCCGACGCACGGCTCCTTTCGGCTGTTGTAGCGCCCTCTTGCTCTCAACGTCATGAAGCGCATTTTGATTCAAAAGTAATCATATTACAGAGCGAATAAGCATGAAATACTCAAATTTATGCGTTGTCGCCTTGCGCAAAATCGAAACCTCCACTTAGACTGTGTAGATTCCTGCTCTGGCCGCCAATCCCCTTGGGCGCCAAGGGAAGCTAGCTATGGGGATTTCTAGTCCGATACTCGTCAATTGGAACGCGGGTACTCTCTGCGGTGCCGCAGTCCGGCAGTCGGCAAAGACACTGGGCCAACTTCCCGGTATCTTTCGCGATGAAGCCGCGAGACGACGCCTCGATCCCGAGACTCTGGTCTACCGTGTCCAATTCTGGCAACCTGTTCCTCCGGGCACCGAAGGCGGTCTATTCTGGGGAACCACCATCCTCGAGCCGGGCAAAGTCGGGGCGGAGTACTTTATGACTCACGGCCATTTTCACCGCATTCGTAATCGCGGCGAGTACTATGCCACGGTGCTAGGCGAAGGCGCGCTGATCCTGATGGCGGAGAGCGGCGAAACCCGGCAGGAGATTATGACCCCAGGAACGGTTCACTACATACCGGGAAATACCGCGCACCGGGTCGCGAACACGGGGAAAACCCAGCTGGTGTTTCTGGCCAGTTGGCCCAGTGACGCGGGCCATGATTACGAGATCATCCGGTGCTCCGGCTTCGGCGCCTCTCTGATCGAAGTCGACGGTAAAGCCGCGCTGGTGCCGAACCCTTGAACGCGCTGGCCATCGACCTGGGGGGCTCCCATGCAACCTGCGCCGTGGTACGAGACGAGTCGGTCCTGATCAGCTCGATCGTAAGGGCAGACGGCAACGGAAATCTCTTGAGCGTTCTTCCCGCCATACGAGACGAGTTGCAGCGGCTTACCCAGGCGGTTGAAATCTCTGTGCCCAGCTGCGAAGGGTTGGCCTTTGGCTTTTGCGGGATCGTGGATTCACGAGCCAAACGAGTCCTCTCCACCAGCAAAAAATTTGACGACGCGGTGAATCTGGACCTGGCCTCGTGGTGCCGGTCCTGCTTTGGTTTGCCCTTCGCGATCGAGAATGACGCGCGTATGGCGCTCTTGGGCGAGGTAGCATTCGGCGCCGCGAAGGGTGCGTGCGATGCGGTCATGATCACTTTGGGCAGCGGCATCGGCGGCGCTGCCGTCATCGATGGCAAGCTGCTCAACAGCAAGCATGGCCAAGCCGGAACACTCGGTGGTCACATGCCCGTAGTGCTCGGGGGAAGGCTGTGCGGATGCGGCAATCTGGGGTGTGCTGAGGCCGAGGCCTCCACCTGTTTTCTGGCAGAGATTTATGCCTCGCATCCAGATGGCGCCGAAGGCAGTCTTGCCGGCCACTCGAAGCTTGACTTCGCCCAGCTCTTTGCTGCCGCCGATCGCGGCGACAAAGTGGCCCGCGCCACACTGGATCACTGCATACACGTTTGGTCAGCGCTCTCCGTGGCCCTCATCCACGCCTATGATCCCGAGGTGTTAATTGTAGGCGGCGCTGTGGCAAAAAGAGCTGAGGACTTCCTGCCCACCATGCAGGCCTATGTCCAGAAGTATGCGTGGACGCCCTGGGGTCAGGTGCAACTCCGCCGCGGTGGGCTTGGAGATCAGGCCGCGCTGCTTGGAGCCATCCCTCTGCTTAGGGCGAATCGATGACGAGTTACGAAAAGCGGCCCTATGTTCAGATATCGTCGCGTGATGCGGATTGTGATGTGGGATGCTCTCAGATCGTCGCAGCGATTCAATCGATGCTGGCGATGCGAATGTCGATCGCTGTCGAATGTTATCCCGGCGTTTTGCTGGAGCCGTTACTAAACAACCTGCTTCCCGCCTTGGCGCCCGCCGTGGTCATCGAGTCGGAATCCTTGTTTATGGCGCCCAGCGATCTGCAGCGGAAGTTCGCTGCGACACTCACCGAAGATCCGGTCTTCGGGCAGATGCATCCGTGGGAAGTCGAAGATTTCTTCGATCCCCAACGTCTGCGGGCAGCCCGCGAGCAATGCCGCGTCGGGATGCCGGGATTGGTCGTAGCTATCGGCGCGGGAGCTTCTCTCATCCTTCCCGCAGCAGACTTGCTGGTCTATGTAGACGTCGCCAGATGGGAGATTCAACAGCGTCAGCGTCGCAAAGAGGTCGCCAACCTCGGGCTGAGCAACTTCGGCGATTCCCCAGCCCAGCTCTATAAGCGGGCGTTCTTCGTCGATTGGCGCGCGGCTGACCGGCTGAAGCATCGCCTCTACGGCCGAGTGGATTATTGGATCGACGGTAATGTTCCCGAAGATTTGCGCGGCCTTGCGGGATCTGTCCTGCGGTCCGCATTGGAGTCCGTCAGCCATCGCCCTTTTCGCGTCGTTCCATACTTCGATCCGGGTGTATGGGGTGGTCAGTGGATGCGCCGGCAATTTGCTCTGCCCGAGGGGCCGTCAAACTACGCCTGGGGCTTTGACTGCGTTCCAGAAGAAAATAGCCTGGTGCTCCGTTTCGGCGCGCGCGAGTTTGAGCTTCCCGCGCTCACCCTGGTTCACGAGCAGCCGCGTCCACTGCTGGGTGCAATGGTTTACCAGCGCTTCGGGGCTGAGTTTCCCATTCGTTTCGACTTTCTGGACACGATGCAGGGCGGCAATCTCTCGCTGCAGGTGCATCCCCTCACCTCCTATATACGAGAGAAGTTCGGTGTCGATTACACCCAGGATGAGAGTTACTACATGCTCGCTGCCGCGCCGAGCGGGCAGGTGTTTCTAGGGCTTCGTGAGGGCATTGACTCACTCGCAATGGAAGCGGAGCTGCGCGCTGCGCAAACCGGCGGGCCCGATTTTCCTGCCGAAAAATATGTGAATTGCTGGCCGGCCTCGAAGCACGACCACTTTCTGATTCCAGCCGGCACCATCCACTGCTCCGGGCGGGACGGTGTCGTGCTCGAGATCAGCGCGACGCCCTACATCTTCACCTTCAAGCTGTGGGACTGGGGAAGGCTGGGCCTGGACAATAAGCCTCGGCCCATCCATTTGGAACATGGCCTTGCGAATATTCAGTGGAATCGCACTACGGCATGGATCAAGAAAAACCTGATCAACCGGATTAAAAAAGTGGCCTGCGGGGATGGCTGGCGCGAGGAAAGCACTGGCCTGCACGAGTTGGAGTTCCTTGAAACCCGGCGCCATTGGTTCACCAAATCCGTGCCCCACGATACTTTGGGGAACTTGAATGTGCTGAATTTGGTGGAAGGGGACTCGGCCATCGTGGAAAGCCCCTCCGGCGCCTTTCCCCCGCTGACGATTCATTATGCGGAAACCTTCATCGTGCCCTGCTTCGGTAGGCGAATACACCATTCGCCCCGGCCGCGAGGCGGTCGGCGAGCTGGCCACAATTAAGGCGTATGTGCGAGGTGGTTGATGGAGTTTCATCACGGCTTGGACTTGTGCATCCGCGACCATGAGCTTTCGTTCCGCTATGGTGCGGGCATCTTCGGCCCTATCGCCGAGATGCGCCGGTTGGACGACATACGGCCCAGTCTGCGCGATCCGCATTGTGATGGCCCCGACCCCGTCTATGGCATTGCGATGGACGTTTGCAGGGAAGAGCATCATGAGGATCTAAGCCGGCGCATGCTGTTGCTGGGAGCGGTTGTGTTTGCCGGCGGAAGACTGGGCGAAGAACCCGTGCGCTCCCAGGGTCACATCCATAGCACGGCGCCGCACTCCGGCTGGTCGCCGCCGGAGCTCTTCGAGATATGGGAGGGCTCGGCGATCATTTACGCCCAGGAAACCGCGGATGACCACCCCGGCCGCTGCTTTGCGATTTCTGCCGGCGTAGGCGATCAGGTAGTCGTTCCGCCGGGTTGGGCGCACTGTGTCATCAATGCTGATCCGTCCTGCAGGATGGCATTCGGAGCCTGGTGCGACCGCGAGTACGCCTTCGATTATCGTGGAGTGCGCGCTCACAGCGGCCTGGCATGGTTTCCCCTCCTTCCGCAAAAAGGGAAGTTGGTCCCCATGAACTGGGTGAGAAATCCCACTTATCTTCCGTCCGAATTGACGGTGAAGACGCCAAGCGTGTATCCCGCGCTGGGACTCGACAGGTCGGTAAGCATCTACAACCAATTCTTAAGGGATCCGGACTCCATTCAGTGGGTCTCTGAACCTGCCAGGGTCGCGGATCTGTGGCCGAACTTCGTTCCTTGAGCACTTCTGGGCTCAGGCCTTAGCCTTAATAGACTGGGAAAAAACTCTGGCTTTGAAGGGTACGGGCTTCAGCCCGTACGTGAGTGGTTGCAAACAGGTCCGGCTTCAGCCGCTGAGGGCACTCGTTCCATCCCCCTGCAGGCTTTTTCCCCAGCCTGTTAAACTCTCTTGATTACGATCCCAGCCGCTTCATAGGGAGCAATCATCGCGTCGGACGCGCCGGTGTCCGTAATCAGCATATCGATGTCGTCGATCGAACACATCTGCCAATTGGTCACGACATCCAGTTTGCTGTGATCGGTCACCACAATCTTCCGCTTCGCCTGTTCCACCATTCTGCGGTTCATCTCCGCCTCGTCGGCATTCAGGCAAGTGAGGCCGTGCTTTACGTGGATGCCATTGACCCCGATGAAGAGCGTATCCACGAATATCCTGCTCATGGCCTGCATGGCAGCAGGCCCGACCATAGAAAACCAATCGCCGCGCAGATGACCTCCGGTGACGAAGACGTCGATATCTTTACGATTGCTCAGCTCCATGGCGACATTCACGGTATTGGTAACAACGGTGATGCCATTTTGCGTGCGCAGGCTGCGCACCACCTCGGTGGTGGTCGTACCGGCGGTCAGCGCGATGGTTTCTCCCGTCATCACGAGCTCTGCGGCCGCTTGGGCGATGCGGCGCTTTTCGTCCGCATAACGGCCCACCTGATCCTGAAACGACCTGTCATGGCGGAAGGGCTCATAGAAAAGCGGCTCGATGGCTACGGCGCCGCCGTGGGTGCGCCGAAGCAAACCCCGCATCTCCAGGTCTTGCAGATCTCGCCGTACCGTGGCCATCGACACTTCCAGCAATTCCCGAAGTTTCTCGACGGAAACCGACCCTGCCTGCTGCAGCTCCCGCAGGATGACGGTTTCGCGGGAAGCCTGTTTGTCCATTCGTTCTGTCATTTCCTGCTTCCAGGATAGCCGAACCCTTAAGGTCTAAACGATCACCACCATACCAGGGCGGTATTTAATCACTGCGCTGCGTGCTTAGTACCGTTTGCATCCTCAGCTTTGTGCAGTGCAAGGAACGTCTCCATTTCGCGACGCGCGTCGTCATCACGTTTGAGCGCTCGATACACCTGGGCCAGCCGGTAATGGGCGCTCGCGTTGTCCGGGTCGAGGCGAACAGCCTCCAGCAGATGTTTGGTGGCCTCTTCCGGCTGCCCAAGCTGGGCCAGCACTTTCCCCAGTGCTACCTGCGCGTCCACCAGAGTTGGCTGCAATTGCGCCGCACGCGCATAGTGTTGCAAGGCCTCCTGCCAACGCGATCGTAGAAAGGCGATCTCACCCAGCTCGTATTCCGAGTGCGCGTCATACGGGTTCTCCGCCAGGGCAGCCGCAAATTGTTGCTCCGCGCGAGCCCGCGAATCCTCATCGACTTTATTGCGCAGGATGGCTTCTCCCAATTCGAAGTGCACCCCGGGCAGAGTCGAGTCGATGGCCAGGGCCTTCTCGTACTCTGAGATCGCCCCTACAAAATCACTATCGCTGGCGTGGGATTCGGCAAGAACCTCATGCAGACGAGCTGAGTTGGGCCCAACCTTCGCCAAGGTCGACAGTGCACGTGCTGCTAAGGCAGAATGCGTGCGGTAGACAATGTACAGAACATCAGGGTCATCGGGCGCCAGTTTGTTTAATGCGGTGGCAACATTGAGCGCATCATCAAGTTTTCCCTGTTCGTAGTCGAGTTGGATGAGCATCGTTCCGACGCGAATGCGTAGGTTTTTGTCTTCCAGGTGCGCAAACGCGCCTTCCAGCGACTGCCACGCCTCATCTGTAGCTCCCAGGTGCATTTCAGACATGCCGAGGAAGGCTTGCGCATTCCATAGGGAGGGATGAATCTTGAGCGCCGCACGCAACTCGCGCGCCGCGGTTTCATAGTTGGCGCTGGCGAAAGCGATCAGGCCGAGATTGGCGTGTGCCTCCGCATTGTTCGGATCCAGACGCAGGATCGCTTGGAACTCCAAGGCCGCATCCCCAGGCCGATTGGCCTGCAAATCACTCTGCGCTCGCTCATAATGCGAGCGGATTTCCCCCGACTGGGCGCCTTGGGCAACCACGATTGGGCAACTCATCAGCCAGAGAAGGATTCCGATGGCCGCCTTGAGGCGGTTGTGGCACTTCGGGTTCATGTGGATGTCCTTGCATGAGCAAATGAACATTCTTTCTGCGCTGAAGTCAACCGCGGTCCTCCATTTGGTATCAAGGTTTGGCAGCTCAGCGGGGAGTGGCGTTGCCAAATAAGTCCTTTGTTTCACGAAGATGATCAGGATGATCAAATCAATTCATTGATCATCTTGCCTGGGTGGTGGCAAACGCGCGGTATGCGTCCTCATTCCACGGAGAGGCCGTCCCCTTCGACAAGCTCAGGGCAGGCTCTAGGAGATGTTTTGGCAAATTTTATGAGCGCTAAAAGCGCCATAAGCGCTATAAGCCCCCCGTGTTTCCCGTCCCGTGTTTTCCCCGTATTTCCGGCAGTAGCCTCATTCCAGACAGTTTAATAAAGCCGCTCGGCGCGGAGTGAGCATCCCGGTTGTCACCACGCGTGCGTTTCGGAATACCCGGCGAAGAGGCCACGGCCGCCAATGACTCCAGTAGCGTGTACCCTTGCACCACAGCTTCGTGCTCCGCGCCCCACGCTCCGTATTTGCGGCCCGCGCGTGAGGCCCCTTAGAGAGAGTCGGCCTACTATCTTTTAGGAGATTGGCCCTTTTGGGCAGAGAAATGCGCTTAATAAGTGAAAGACAAGTTCATAGCTCGAGTAATGCTGTTGGCCCTTGAATTCGGACAGGTCGAGCTGCATGGCAGTAGCAAGAATGGTAAGCAAGGCCTGGACCTTTTCGCACCTGCGTTATGAGGATTCGAAAGTATGGGTACGCACCCGGAGTTGGTTGAGCATGTGTTCGAGACCGCTCTGTTGCTGGCGCCCGAAAAGCGAGCAGCCTACCTGGGTGAGGTGTGCGCCGATAATTTAGAGCTAAGGCGCACGGTTCAAGATCTGCTCGATCAGGACGCAAAGGCTGGAAGCTTTCTTGAGCATCCACTTTTCGATTTCTCTCATTCTGCGCTCGTGTGTTCTCCCGGTGCAGTCGATACCACCGATTCAATCGGCAACGCGGTGATTTCTGCGCCGTCCCCAGCCCCGGGGCGCCTTAAGGATGGATCAATCCTGATCGATCGTTTCGTCATTGTCCGCTTCATTGCAAAAGGAGGGATGGGAGAGGTCTATGAGGCGGAGGACGGCTTCTTACAAGGCGTGCATGTCGCCCTGAAGACAATTCTCCCTCACATCGCCGATGATCCGGCCCTCAGACAACGCTTTGAACGGGAAGTATTGTTGGCGAGAGAATTGAGCCATCCCAATCTTTGTCCGATCTATGACATCTTTCATTGCCAAAAGCCGGCGTCCGATTTTTTGTTCCTGACCATGAAACTTCTCCCTGGCGAAACCCTGGCCGCGCGATTGCGGTCAACTACGCCCATCGCGATTGCCGAAGGACTGGCAATCCTGAAACAAATGGCCGCCGGGCTCGCGGCCATCCATTCTGCCGGCATCGTTCATCGCGACATCAAGCCAAACAACATCATGCTCGATGGCGCCGGGTCGAATGTGCGGCTCTACATCACCGATTTTGGATTAGCTCGCGCCCATGAGGCCGAGCCATCCCTTTCAAGCAAGGGATTGATCGCCGGAACACCGGACTATATGGCTCCGGAACTATACCTGGGGCAGGCGCCCTCGCAAGCCACTGATCTTTTCGCCTTTGGTGTTGTTCTGCACCAGGTCTTTACTGGGCAGAAGCCGGTTGTGTCCCCGGACGGTGCCTCTGTCACCATCCATTCGCGGTTGAATGCGTCAGGCATGCCGCCGTTTTGCATCCAGCTTATCGTTGAATGCCTCAATCGAGACCCGAAGCGAAGGTGCCAGGCTTTTGAGTCCGCTTTGGACTCACTTCATGTCAGCCACCGCCCCGCTTTCCGATGGACACGCCGTCAGTTTGCCGGCGCGACCGTGGGCGCTTTCTGTTGCATAGCCGGCGGCGCCTGGTGGCAGTGGGATAAGGTGGAAGACCTGCTGCGTCCGCTGCCCAGGAAGCGTTTTGTCGCTCTATTAAATTGGCCGCAAACCTCCGACAACCAATTGATACCTATGCTGACCAGCGTCTTAACCGCCATCAAAGGTGAGCTCACGCGCTTTGAGACGCTGGACAGGGATCTATTTGTGATCTCGCCCGAGGACGCGAACGTGAGCGTAACGGGCACTACCCATCTGAAAGAGGTCTGCGATCCTCTGGGAGCAAACCTGGTGCTAGCCGCTTCTGCTGTACCCGGGACGAAGGACTTCCAGCTTTTTCTGCGGGTGCTGGATCCAATCACAAGTCAGCCACTCCGGGAGAAGAAACTTGCCTGCGCTCCAGCAGAGATAATGTCGCTCCCGGGTAAAGCTGTTCACGCCGCGGCCACGTTACTCGACTTAACCTCCTATGTGAGGAACGATTCGGGAGCAGAGCCGGCAACGCATTCTGCTGCAGCCTTTACTGCCTTCCAGTTGGCTGAAGCCGCTTTCAAGCGGCCAGACCGGGCAGCGCTCGATGCAGCGATAGACGGCTATAAGCAAGCGATAGAGCTGGATCCCCGCTACGCACTTGCTTATGCGAAGCTGGCACAGGCCTACGCAAATTTCTCCGCGAACGAGCGAAGCGCTGCTGCGCTCACGCTTGCTCGCGGTAATTGTGACGTCGCGCTCAGGCTTGACCCCAACCTGGTGGACGCACATCTCGCGTTGGCACTGATCTTGCAGTTTTCCGGAAAGGAGCAAGAAGCTCTGCAGGAGCTTTCCAGGACCTTATTGCTCGACCCATCCAACCCCAAGCCGCTGGAGTGGCAGGCGCAGATTTACTGGCGGCTCAATCGATGGGAAGAGCACCAGAAAATCCTGGAGAGAGTTCTGAAGGAGCACCCCAATGACTGGCCGGCTTACAATCAGCTCGGCGCCGGCTTCCACGAACAGGGAAAGTTTCAGCAAGCCATCGAGGCTTTTCGGGAGGCAACTCTTGTTGCGCCCAAAAGCCCCATGGCCTGGAGTAATTTGGGCTCGGAATATATGCAGGTTGGCCAGTTCGCCGAAGGCACGGAAAGTTTGCGACGAGGCCTGGCCCTCGATCCAACCTCTGACGACGCAGCGGCGAATCTTGGCCAGGCGCTTCGCTCTCAGGGCAAGTACGAGGCGGCACTCCCATTCGCACGCAAAGCCGTCGAACTCAATCCAGCGCTCGATACCAACTGGTTAGAACTGGGTGATTGCTATTCCTCGTTGCGCAATCACCAGGCCGATGCAAAGTCTGCGTACATGCGAGCCGCTCAAGAGGCGGAGCGCCACCTCCTGACGGATCCGAGTGATGGACAGAGTTGGATGTTGCTTGCGCTTTACCAGGTGAAATCGGGTCGCCCCCAGAACGCGCTTTCCTTGATCCAGAAAGCTGAATCTCTAGGCGCCCATGACATGGATTCACAGCTCAGCAAGGCAAGGGTATTGGAGCTACTCGGAAAACGTGAGCAGGCGTTGACTACGCTGGCCGCGTGTTTCCAGAAAGGCGCCACCGATCTTCAGCTCTTACCATTCCCTGAGCTTCAATCACTACGTAAGGATCCTGATTATGAACGTATGCGACGCTGAGACCTGCCCCTGCCATAAGCAGCAGTTGCTTCGTGCCGGCCATGTTTCCTTCGGTGGCTTGTTGCGAGAGAGTGGAAGGTTGGGTCATTTACCGGCAGGTGCGCGAGCCCAGGCGCCTGGGTGGGAACCTAGGGCACATGGGCCTTAAATAATTGTGGTATAAGGTTGGGCAATCGTTCAAGGGATACCTGGCTCGATCCGCTGCGTATCTCTTGGCATGTATGTTGATCACTTAGCGTAACTCTTCCCAGATAGCGAGGTATCACAATGTCAGAAAAGCCCAAGGTTGTCCATCTGAACACCGACGAAGCGGACACGACTGAGCACTTGGTCGACTTCGTCGATTTTGGCGGCGAAGTGATATGGGACAAACCACTCCACCCATTGTCCACATTTCGAAATCATTTTTGAGGGTTCCAGCCCAGCCAAGCCAGGTGACAAACTCACTGGAACACTTGAACAGCCCGTATCCATTCGTATGCCTGAGGAAAAAGCGGAATTTTTCTATAAAGTTCGTTTCAAGAAAAAGGATGGCACTCATTGTCTAGATGGCCACCAACTTTCCATCCGAATCTGTCCAAACGGCCGCCCCTGCTGAGTCCCAGAACTGTTGAGTCTACGATAAGGATATCCGGTGACAGCATGGACACCCGGTTCACCGGATATCCCGCCCGTTGCACTGTCACATCAGATCTTCGACCGGCATCTTCAGCTCCTCAGCAAGGTCCAGGAACGTGCGCATCTTTCGGTTGCATGTGTCACCGATGTGAACGCTGAATGCGTACGGCGCTTTGTAGGGCTTGGGATCGGGCATCACTCTAAGATGCAGGCTTGCCTACTCGATGGAATACCTGCTTATATCTGCTTTCCTTGCCGTCCTTCGATTTTGAGTTACCCTCTGCTGCTTCTCCCCAGTACCCGGTCATAGCCAAGCAACAACATGTCCAAGGGCTCGTCGTCATTGGAGCCACTGTCGGTATCGATGGCCATCTCAAGAATCTTAAGATACTGAGCGGTCCCCCATTGCTACAGAAGGCTGCTCTGGATGCCGCTCGCCAATGGGCCTACGAACCTTTCATTCAGGATGGTGAACCAGTAGAAGCGGAAATAGAACTCAATGTCGAGTTCCACTTGGGCTGAACACCATGCCGGAGGGTCAAACGCGTCGCGAGCCAAACTTAACACGAACGAAACTGAGGGGAATGGGTATCATTTCGACGTATTAGACTCCCGATGAGAAACTCTTTGTTGGCGTTGCTGATGCTGGCTGCTGTTGCCGGACCTGTAGTCTTTGGGGCTCGCTATGCGGAAGTGAGCGCCGCGCAAACAGTCACCGAGGATTGGCAGAAGGCGGCGGGGGGCAAGATGGAGTTTGAAGTTGCTTCGGTGCGGTTGAATCTGGGGTCGCATGAGCCGTCGACTTTTCGTTTGAGTTCTGATGACGCCTACACGCCCACGGGCGGCCTGTTGATTGCAGATTATCCGTTAACGACCTACATCGAGTTCGCCTACAAACTCTCGCTAACGCGTGAACAGTGGCAGACGATGTACGGGCATCTGCCGAACTGGGTACAGACGGATAATTATGCGATTCATGCGCGTACGGATAGAACGGACCCAACGAAGGACCAGATGCGGCTGATGATGCAGTCGTTGCTGAAGGAGCGGTTTGGCCTGGTGGTGCATCTTGAAACGCAGGAGACCCCGGTGCTGGAGATGACCTTGATGAAGCCGGGGACGTTGGGACCGCAACTGCATCGGCATGAGGATGGGCCAGCTTGCGACCTTAAGGTAGCGCGGATTGCTGGGGCGGAGCTGAAAGATACGGATATATTTCCCTCGCAATGTGGTGGCGTTGAGGCGGAGTTCAGGCCGAATCAGACGATTCTGATGGGCTCGCGGAACGTTGCAATGGCAGCGATAGCCGACTCTTTTGAAATCGGCAGAGTGGACCGGCCGGTGGTGGATGCGACCGAATTGACCGGGAGGTATGACTTCAAACTGACGTGGTCACCAAATCGTGGCGATTTCGCGGCATTACCAGGCGAGTCTGCGGCTGATCCGGAGGGAACGCCATTTCTAGAAGCGGTGAAGGAGCAGCTTGGACTCAGGCTGAAGCCGGGCAAGGCCCCGCTGAAGGCGCTGGTGATCGATCGTGTAGAGCGGCCTTCGGAGAATTAGCCGCGCAAGCACAGGGTGAATCTCGAAACTTCGCAATAGGTATCCTGGTCGACGCATTTCTCCCCGGTCTGTCTTCGTGTTTCCTCACTTCATACCAGCAGCGGACATCAGGTCGGATAGTAGGTATTGGTCAACTACGGTCTGCGCTTGGTCACAGGTGATGAACTGCTCTAATCGGATCTTGTGCTCCGCGATCATGCCCGGTAGCGCAGCCTTCTTGCCGGTTACGGAGAGCGGTCCAGTCTGGAAGCGGGTGCCGTTCTTGATGTCGGTGGTGAAGTTGTTGATCATGTCACGCTGCTTGTCGGCTGACCGCTTCAAGAGGTGACAGGTGGTATCGGTTGCTGGGTTGATGTCGGTGTCGTACTGTTCCAGCTCGGTTTGCAGTTTTCCGTCTCTCGTGGTTCGGACGGCGGTCCGCGCATCGTGTACGTAAGCATCTCGCGCCGGTCCGGGGTTGGACTTCAGGGCAGCGGCGAGGTATGCCTTGTAACCTGCGCTGATCGTGTGATCCCTGATGAGGTAGACAGCTACAGTGATCACGATGATGATGATCGCGAGCGCGATTGCTTTGCGTCTGTTCATGTTACTCGTGTCTTTTTATAGCGAAAGCAATCATAGCCATCCACGGGAAAACTTTTAACGGCATTCTGGCGCTTCCTTATCGCCCACGGTTGCCGGTCGGGCTTTCGAAATGAGCCTGTATTTTTCCGGCTTGGTCTGTTCCACTGTTTGCTCCTGCTGGGGTGCCAACCATCTTACCTAACTGGCCGTGAGGGCCGGGTTGAGGTTCCGCTGACCTCGAAAGTCAACTCCGCTTCGCCACCTGGCAGCGCGGTTTGGATCACCCGAGCTTCCGCCGTCTCACTGGTACACTCAACCGAGAGCCTCGACCGATGCCCATCGTCCGCAAGCTGCTCCTCGCCGCCATCGCAACTTTCACTTTCGCCGCAGCGGCTCAAGCACCAAATCCCGCGCCCACCTTCGACGTCGCCTCCGTCCAGCCCCAACAAGACCGAAGGCGTTCCCCAGCACACCAACGTCCCCCTCGACACCGGCAACGTCTACTCCGCAATCGATCCAGGCGACGCCCGTACCGCCGCCGGCGGTTCTTCATGGCGACTCACCAGCCCCTCTGGCGCTACATCGTCTTCGCCTACAAACTCTCCGGCACGCAGGAGACTGGCCCTCCGCTTCAGCTATCTTCGCCGGCACTCAAATCCAAGGCGCCCGGCTGGGTCACCGGCTGGCTTCGACTCTTCAGCGCGATCGTACTTCGACATCGAGGCCCGCGCCCCCGCCAACACCACCATCGACCAGATGCGCCTCATGATGCAGGCCCTCCTCGCCGACCGCTTCCACCTCGTCATCCACCACGAAACCCGCCGACGCTCCCGTCTTCGCTCTCATCCTCGTCCACCCCGGCGCCCACCGGCCCCAACCTCCAGCCCCACCCCGCCATCCGACACCTGCGCCACGTCAACTCCTCCAGCCCGGCGCAGCTCCGCATCGCCAAGCACCCCGCGTCGCCCGTCGGCGACCTTCCTCCCCTCTGCGGCGTCATCGCCCACGTCCCATCCTCCGCCAACCCGCACTGCACTTCGGCGGTCGCGCCATTCCGCTCGCTCTCCTCGCCACCTCGCTCCCCACCATGACCGGCACTCGCCGCCATCCCTCGTCCCGTTGTCGACCAGACCGGCCTCTCCGGCCTCTACGACTTCACCCTTCACTGGGTCCACGACCCCTCCGCGATCCAGATCATCTCCTGACAACATCACGCACCCTTCCACGAAGCCCTCAAAACCCAGCTCGGCCTCGAGCTCAAACCCACCCACGCCCCCATCGAGCTTCCTCATCATCGACCACATCGAGCGGCCTTCGGAGAATTAGCGGTTGTGGAACTCCCGCGGAACGGGATCGGGAACTCCCCTTACCCTGTGGCATACCCTCGCGTTATCCCTACTGAAAACCATGCTTCCACCAGGCCACCGGCGGCGAGTCATTTGCGTCGGTGGCAGTCAGCAAAGCACCGACGAGCACATGGCCCAGCGTGTCGTTGGCCCTAGAGCGTTCGGGAAACGTATCGGCGGGGTCGTCAGCCATCCGGGATTAAAGTGTCATGCTGCCTGAAAACGCTTGAACGTAGGGCCGGGTGCTTTACGGAGTTGCAGGACAACGAGGTAATTCCGCGAGCTATTCGGGGGTCATTTCGTCTGTCACGCATCACCTGTCACGCATCACCTGTACCGCATCACCTGTACCGCATCACCTGCCCCGCATCACCTGCCCCGCATCACCTGCCCCGGTTTTTTTTACCTATCATGGTTGTCCACGAAACCGTCCTGAAACTCTATGTCCCGAAGCTCTTGTCCCGAAACTCTACGTCTGGATCCGTCACCCGGAGCAGTTGGCGTTGTTTTAATAGTTTTACTTCTTCGCCTGATATCAACTGAGCATTTATCGTGGTGCCAGCCGTGAGCAGAATGGAAGGAGACACGACAAATGATGCTCGTGATGCTGATCGTTAATCATAGGCCGCCGGATATCACGATACCCTGGGATTGGATAATGGCTCTGGCGGCAAGGGTCTTTGCCTATTTACTTCTTTTTTCTATTTTCTTGTTCTTCTTGATGCTCGTAGGCGTCTCCATTTTTTCGTTTTATTAGGGTTTGGAAGACAATTAGGGCAGCCCGCAAACAGTTTCCGAAAACAGCTCGCAAATGCTGCGTGACGGCAAGAGACATAGTTTTTAACATATCTTTCGCCGGGGCTACCGCATTCTATGTAATCGCCGGCGTGATGGAATGGAGAACCGAATCTAGCTCGCGTCGTGCCCCACCAAGGAGTTACGAGTTTTCAACGAATCGTTGGCTCCATCGTGCTCTTTTTAGACAATCAGTCTTCTGCTGGTCGTTTTCCTAAGCAGCTATTCCTCCTATGGTATGTCAGTCCTCGAAATGCTCTTGGGAATCGCTTTCGCGGCTTATTCCTCTCGTCAGAGATTTGCAAGGAAATGTTTCACCCCTCAGGTTGATTCCGCCGATTTCGTCGGTGTACTTTCTTGTGCGTGCAATTGAGGATTTTCGGCGCGATTGGGACGAGCGGCATAATGTACACACAAAACGACATGGGATGAACGTCGCCTTCGGTACTGGAGGATTAAATGGTCAATCGAACGATTTCTGAATAGACATCTTCCCAGCTAACTGAAGAGGAGCTGAAGCGATGGCAACGTGAAAACGACAGGCAATGAACGCCTACGCAAGAGCACAGAGAAGATCGAAGGTGCACCATTCAATGCGAGTGCGGGAAATGGCCGCTTGATACACACGCGCACAATTCGCACAAGAGCGTCAAGGCCGCCGAGGGTCACGGCGTTAGGGCGACAAAGGAAGCAGTCAAACCGGAAAAGGTCCTTTTCGGAGGGCGTGTCACGACGTCCCCGAAACTCCTGAAAGTGCCAGTCTGACCCCGAAACTTCCTCGGGTTTCCCCGATTTGTCGCAAAAAGAATTGGCCCCCATGGCGGGGGCCGCTTTAGCTAATGGTGCCTACCTTGCTAGTCCGCTTGAGCGAGCAAGGCGGGGGGAATCGGCAACTTGAGTAAATAGTTGTCACCCCGTTCAAAACGCTTTGCGAAATCAACTACCGTAAAGCCGACAACTTCATCCGTTTCCAAATCTCGCCTAACTACAAGGCCGTCAGAGATTTCCTCGCCAATAGCCTTGCGAGGTTCACCAAAGGACACATATAGAACATCTCCTCGGGCGTCATCTTTTACTTGGAGCTCTGCTTTACGCTTTACTTGGAGCTCTGCTTTACGCTCATCCATACCAAATCACCTTGTCTCCTGATTGTTTTCACCAGAAAAGCTGTCTTAACACTGCCGGTCTTATCGGCTTCAATACGCCTGGCGACAACGTTGAAATAAATATCTTGTGCACGTGCGTAACTTCGACCTGTCAGTCGGTAATAGTAATGTGTTTCGGATTGCGTGTCCTCACGCTGGCTATTCAGATGAGGGTCCAGAACAGTTTCTCGAATTCCCGTCCAGATGTTGAGCCATCTCAGGATGGCCCTCCAGAATATGCGACCATCTTTCGCTGTCCAACACGATCGCATAGCCCTGAGGATCAATGACCTTCCTATTAATTTCACGGTTGGAAGACCCGTAACCCCCGGCTCTGTCGACTGCTTTTGTGCTTCATCTTCCTCCAGTATTTATCCCATCCTCAACCTTTTTGTTCTTCCGCCCTTTAATGAGCGTTTTTCGTCTCCGAGAGTCGAAAATCGCCTTTCGGCCTTGAAAAGTTCCTACTGACGCTCACTGTACTCTAACCCTGTAAACGCCGTCGAGAGATTAACGATGCAACTTTCGCGTCCGCAACATAACAAGTAGATCGTAACACATTGAAAACATTGGCCAACAGAAGCGCGCGGCAGTTTGCTTAGAGCGGCCTTTGGACGGAAAAGGAGGACTACGACGGAGGCCTTTTCGGGGCCAATCGTCGCCGAATGACCAAGCGTAGCAGCGCGGCCGATGTTGCGGGGTTACGTTTCGTCTGTCAGGAGTTGCAGTTGACTTACATCATTCCAGGCCACTACCTCGCAGGACACCGGAAGGGGAAACCCCAACGGTCGTCGAGGGCGAGTAGTTGAATTTGCTGCAACAGGATCGGTAAACGTCTTAGCCGCCCGCCAAATCTTCCGTAAATCCCGGATGATGCTCCTCTTCTAGCGATTCACCGGCGTCAGCGGACTGAACCCCGGACCTGGCGACAGGCCTGACTCGACGACTATGTTGTTGCCGTTGATCCATTGCCTGCCGCCCTGGCCCAAGGGCGCGATGTAGTGCTGTCCCGTGGTGGTGTCTACCGTTGCCTGCACGCCGTTGATGACGTCGTTGAAGCTGTCATTCTGGAGCTGACTGATCATTGCCTGCTCGCGCGCATTCTCAGCATTTGTAGCCGCGATGGTCGCCCGCGTGGCGGCGTTTAGTTGCTGGATGGCCCGGCTGTTCAACTGGTTCTGCATAGCGACCCACTCAGGGTTCATCACCAGCGACTGGCCAGAGTGCTGCAGCGTCGCGCCTGCCGCTCTGGCCTGCTCCGCTGGAGCAATCAAACTCCCAAGCGCCACCACCACCCAGGATGAGCCCGGCCCGCCGGGCCCCAACAGCATGGTCTCCGCGTAGACGTAGGCGGACATCGGCGCGCCGTTCTTCGTGCAGCTAAAGAACGCCTCACCGGCCGTAGTGTGACTTATGCTGTTTGCCGCTGGATGATACTTCGGGGCCAACGCATCGCCTTTCGCCAGGCGCACTCCCTGGCAGATGGTTGCGAACCGCGCCTGACCATACCTGGCCGCAAACACATTGCCGGCGGTATACGCGGCCACAGCTGGTCCGATCCGCAGGAACGGGCCCGGCACCCGGTAGGGGGGAACCGTTGAATCGCCTACACGGAGATTCGTGAGCCCATCCGGCGAGGTCATGTCGACAATCAGCCGGGTGTCGATGGTGCTGAACCGGTAGAGTCCCCCATAGGTCTTCCAGCCCTGGGGGACCTGGATCGAAAATGCGTTCTCCCTTGTATCGCGAACGGTGGTCCATTTCGTGCCGGTTGTCGCGTCAGCAGCCTGGTCGATCGCGCCGCTCTGCCCGGGCACTGCCGCGTCGACGCGGCGTGTGAAGCAGAAGGATGTGTCGATATGTAAGCGATTCCGAAAACTGCCAACAGGAGAAAGAACCCGGCCAACGCAATCTTTTTCACTTCCGCCTCCGCCCATTGCAGGGGCCCTCATTCTCCAGGATTTTACAGCTGCCGGTTGTGGGAGATAAGGGGGAGCCATTCCCACGCTGCATAACGTGATGCGGAAGGGCAGAAGCCAACCGTGCCAGGGAGAAAATTAGCGAGAGTAACGGAACCGGGGATAGGAATCATGTCCCCTTATCCTCCAATCGAAATATCCTTTCAATCGGTTTACACTAGGTCGCGATTCGGGGGAGGATCCCTTTGGCTATAGTCACTTCCTACGTGCGACCAAATACGCTTTACCGTTACCGGTCACTCGAGGAGTTTGCTCGGGAGCTAGACGCCATTCAGAATGGCTACTTATTTTGCGCCGCATTCCGAAATCTTAACGACCCGATGGAGGGGTTGTTTAGCTCAAGTGAAAGCTTCCGCGAAAGTGAACGTCACCGTACCGTCCGAAGATTAATAATGGAGAAGAAGGCACGATTGGGGATATGTTCCTTGAGCGAAACTCACAATCACGAGTTAATGTGGGCACACTACGCGGGCCAATTTAGCGGCATCTGCATAGCCTACAACTTCTCGAGACTGCTGCGCCGACTACCTAACGAAGTCAGCTTTGTCCGAATGTTCTACAACGAGACCGAGCCTACGATACATCGCTCTCGAAAGGCGGCCGAGGATTTGGCAAAGAGTGTTGTCGTACAAGGGCTATAAGTGGCTTTACGAGAGGGAATGGCGGATGTTTGCCCCGCAAGGAAGAGTTTCCTATCAGGACGCGAGTTGTGTGGCGAAGGTGTATTTTGGGTTTCGGATTGAGGCAGCGCATCGAGAACAGCTAAACAGAGTGCTTCAGGGACTGAAAATTCCAGTGCGCCAAATGACCATCAAAAAATACGCGATAGCATTTGGCTCGCCAAGGTAGGATTTAATGCCGCTGTGGGTGTTTCTAACAGGAGCCTTTCCCTTTGACTCCGGGTCTGTTGCTCCACTCCGAATTCGGGTGAGTTTATGACGCCTTTTCTAAGCTCGACATTTATGGATTTGGTCGATGAACGCAAAGCCGTTCTCGAAGCCCTCCGCAAGAAACGTATGCTCCCGTTGGCGATGGAGGATTTTGTCGCCTCAGCGCGGACGCCGGCCGACACTGCCCTCCATTATTTGCGCAAATCCGATCTGATGCTTCTCCTTATCGGCTTCAAGGCAGGAAGTCTCCTGCCCGATGGCTCAGGATCCACGTACACTTCCGCCGAATACGACGAGCTACTGAGACTCGGCAAGATACCACTCATTTTCGTGAAGCAAAAAAAGAAAAAAGGTCAACGGCACGCCACTTGGCACAATGAAGAGGCTGATCCGGATAAAAAGGAGGCTCTCGACGACTTCAAAGCTCGTGTCGGTGAGAGATTCACATGGGTGTACTTCAGCACACCTGATCGACTTGCGTTGGATGTCGTTCTTGCGCTCGACGACTGGGAGGCCCAAGGCAGGCCGGGAGCGAGAAGCACCTTCGCTTCGACTGCAGACTATTTTGCCGGGAAAAACCCGGCCGGGCACTTTCAGATTTTAGATTTTGGCACGACCCTATTGGGCCGCGAGGACCAGGTCCTCGCACTCAATGACTTTGCTGCGAACCCTGCCCTGCGCGTGTGCGTCTTGAGCGGTCGGGGAGGTATCGGAAAAAGCAAAATCCTCTTTGATTGGGCGAACTCCAGACCAAAGGAGGTCATTTTCCTTAAGGACGAGCCGCTGTGGCATGGCGATTCTGAGAAAGAGATCCCAGCTGACTGCACGTGCGTTATTGTTGACGACGCACATCGCCAGGTCGACTTTGGGAAGATTCTTCAGTTGCTTCAGGACACCAAGGCGAACAGAAATTTAAAGCTGATCGTTTCTACTCGTCCGGGAAGTAAGCAAGGACTGGGACAGCAAATCTCGCGCAAGATCGATGACAGTCAAGTCGTGCGATTGCCCGAGCTAGTAGAGCTTAGCAGGGATCAAAGCCGAGCACTTGCCGAGCAGGTCTTGGGCGCCGATTTTCAAAACTACGCGGCCCATCTAGCGGAAATTGGCAGTAACAGTCCCCTAGTTATCGTCGCCGGCGGCCGCCTCATTGCTACCCGTAAAATCGATCCCTCTTCCCTCACGACATTGCAGGACTTCCGTTCCACTATCTTCGGCCGTTTGCTCGATGAGATGGAATTGACGGGGTCAAAGTTCGCAATCGATCCCCCTCGTCCCGTATTGAATCTCATAGCAGCGCTTGGTCCAATTGATGTAGAAAAGCCCGAATTTCGTGAACCAGCGGAGAAGGTGCTCGGTAAGCCGTTCGACGAGATTCTATCGACTATCGATGCCCTTGCTACAGTTGGCATCATCACGCCTCGATCAAAACCGACGCGCATCATTCCAGACGTACTTGCCGACTTCCTCCTTGAGGACCGCTGCCTGGAGCACGGAGGGCGGTCCACGCGATATGCGGACAAAGTATACGATTCGTTCGGTGGCCACTTCCTAAAGAGCCTGATGCGGAACCTTGCGGAACTTGATTGGCCCGCGGCCAGGCGAACGACGCCAGCCTCAACCTACTGGACCAAATCTGGTCGGACATTCACCAGCGCTTCCGGACCGGTGACGAATACGCGCGCCATGGGATCCTCTCTGATCTAGCGGGTGCGGCAGTCTACCAGCCCGACCACGTCATCGGGCTAGTTAGAATTGCCATCGATGATCCGATCAAGGTCGATGAAACGGCTCAAGGCAGCCGTTACAGAGTTGGCCAGGATTATGTTCTTTCGGTCCTGCCTAACCTCCTAGAAGCTACCGCTTACCACGTGGCTAGGACGAGAGATCCGTCGACCCCTGTGGGAGCTTGCGCTCCGTGACGGAGGGAAACCCGGTAGTGCCGGGGCTGCAAGGGAGGTTTTGAAACGCCTCTTCTCTTGGCGGCGATTCGGCAATCCGAGCTTCAATTTTGCAATGTTGCTTCAAGCAATACGACTGACCCGTCGCGCCGATGCCTTTAGGACGGACTATACCCCTTTCACCATGATTGCGCAGATCTTGGAGATGGAAGGCGAGTTCAGCGAGTGGCAGGACGAAATGACCATGTCATTTGGAGGCTTTGGATTCAACTATGCTGCCGTCGGCCCGGTACGCCAGAGCGCTCTCGATTATCTAGAGTTTGAGCTAGAGGGAGACGGGAGGCCAGCGTTGCTCGCCGTCGGAGTCTTGGAGAATCTATTAAAAAACTATCTCAATCGGTGGGCGCCCAGCGACCGAGCATGAGACGCAATGGCAAGGTCGGGAGCGCCATCGCTGTCTACAGACACTCCGAAGTCGGTACCGATCGCCCCGCCACTCCCCTACTAAGAGCGACCATATATGATGCGCTCAGGTCCGCTACCGGTATTGGCTGCCCTGAACTCATCCGTCGGGCGGCGACCGAGGCTCTCGCAAGCATCGCTGTGGACGATGACGTTGCCGTCATCGATGCGATTCGCACCGCTGACCATGAACTTCCTATGCTTTCGACAGAGTTCGATCATAAAGTCTGGGAAGAATCTATTGCGACGCTGATGTAAAAGGCCGCACAAGCTTAGAGCGGCTCATCGAATCCGCGGGTAACCAAGCCCACTTCACAATAGATCAAACTTGGGCATGCCTTGAGCTAAGAATGAAAACCGGTGGCTTTCATCGATTCATGTTTGCCTTTGCCGACCGGCCAGACTTTCTCTGCGAAATGGCAGATCAATTGATCGCGCATCCAAGGATCGAGAGATGATTAACCACCTATCTTCGGTATAGGAACAATCCATAACACGAATCCTGTGGCGTTCCGCCTCAGAGCCCTATCAGCCTTAGAAGCCGGCGCCGTGTATGTGATCCATGCATCTGCGAATAATCTTCGCCCTTTCGGAGATGCGACAGAGCAGGACGTAGCTGTGATTCAAGCTTATGCCGGTTACCCTGATCCAGTCGCCAAGCGCGGAGCTATCCGTGCAATTGCATACATGGGAAAGTTCACAGAGTTGCGCCAAGGCCTAAAGGAAGCCGCACTAGCCATTCATGCGGAAGGGGACCACGTTATCGCTTCCGATCTTGTTGATGCCTTCGGTGCTTATGGCGTCCCATTGACGACTTTACGCGCAAAGGCGTCCGCCGTGAGCTATGGAATTTCTTGACCGTGGATGATTGGGAGTTTGGCCAGGCGGCCATCCCCAGATTCCTTAATGGCTTCGTCACTCTCTTTCCGGATGAGACCTACGACCTATTGCTGAAACGGATAGAGAGGACGGCTCAGGCGCGAGCCGCTGGCGAATCCAGCCTTCGAATGTTCGGCCTAGCGCGCGAAAACATCTCTTTTGGTATGGTCCCCGCCTGGAAGCGAACTCAACTTGGCCAAGACTGCATCGCCCGGCTCATGAGCAACGAACCCGTGGAAGAACTTGCAAAGTTGTTCTGGATTGTCGCGGGCTATGATGAGGCGGCTTTCAAGCTGATCACTGCTATTTCGAACCTTGACGGTCGGGGCGTCCGCAATCTCGTGGTCCTAATAGATAACGCAATCCCCAGTCTGGTCTTCACCAACCCTGCTTTTGCGAAAGATATCCTCCGACGCCTCACCGGTGAACAGAGACAACTGATCGTGGACGCGCTGGCCTATCAGGCAAGCCATTTTCGAATTGGCAGTTACTCGGGGCTTCCCGGAGACTACATTGCGGATCAACAGAGGCGTTTCACAGACAATACTGCGGCGTTCACAGATGAGCCTGGCTTCGAGGATCTCGCTCGCGCCCTCCGCCGGCTCGTGTAAATCGATGGGTGTGTTATGCGGCGACTGTAATGCGGTGTAATGCGGCGACAGCATACCTAATTCCTGGTTCCGAGGATAGGTTGGACTCGTTCCAAAACTCCAGTTCATAGATGCCAGGAGGACCCGGGAGGGACAGGGCCCGGGAGGCCCAGACGGAACGTACCCTAAAGAAATAACGACGGCTACAAAAGGGAAACTCTGGGGAACCAAAACCGGATGTGCAGATTTAGGTTCCAATGGCAGATTGCGAAGTAATCCCAGGGATGGAGCCAAACGCGCGGAATACCTCTGGCGAAAATATTCCTCTTCCGCACTCTTCCACCGTTGATCGCCTGGGGCAAGCGGAAGCCGTCCGCCACGTCTGTTCTGTCTCGGATAGACCCCGCGATCTGCCGGCAACTCGCAAATGGTGGTTAGGGTGTTATACTTTTATATAATTGAAGTGAGGAGCTCATGCACACTACTAGTTTGCGCAAGGTCGGAGGCTCCGTCATGCTGGCTGTACCTCCTGCGATCCTCGATCTGTTGCACCTGGAGGTTGGGGCAACGGTGGGGCTCGAAGTCGATGGAGAGCGCCTGATCGTGAAGCCCAACATAAAGCCTCGTTACACTCTGGCGGAATTGCTCGAGGCCTCGGACTATTCCCAGCCACAGCCAGCGGAGGAGCGGGAGTGGATCGATTCACCGTCGGTGGGTGGTGAGTTGATATGAACCGTGGCGATATCTATATGGTGTCGCTTGATCCTTCCCAAGGTCATGAACAGCGCGGCCATCGTCTGGTCGTGATTATCTCTCCGACCGCATTTAACAACGCAACCAAGTTGCCGGTGATTCTTCCGATCACTAGCGGCCGTGAATTTGGCCGCCGTATAGGTTTCGCAGTCCCTCTTGCAGGCGTACGCATCACAGGCGTTGTCCGCTGCGACCAGCCGGGTGTGCTCGACATGCGTGCCCGGCGTGGCAAGAAAGTAGATTCGCTTCCCTCTGAAATCCTCGACGATGTGTTAGCCAAAACCGCGACTCTCTTCCAGTAGCTTTGAATACAAACCGGGGAGTTTCAGAGTTTCGGACGAACTAACCACCATCGGAAACGCTTCCAGACGGGACCAGGCCCTGGTCGTGATCGATAGAAAACGCCGGCTATCGATCCAGGCCCTACAAGCGATCAGCTACTAGAATGCCCCGACGTACATCACCCACTCGTTGAACTTCACTCCTGATGGTGACGTATAGGTGATGGCAGCAGTTCCCGGAGTAAGCGCCCACGCCACTCCTGTTTGGCTAACATACATCACCAGTGGGTTGCTCGATGCCCACGTGCCGCTTGATCCGACGTAGTTGCTGTTGATAAACGGTTCCACCAGCCCATTGTTGTACCAACCGTACGGAGTGAACTGTAATACAAACCCTGGACTTACGGTGTTTACATTGCTTAGTAGTGGAGAGCTGGGAGCGGCAATATTCAAGGGATGATTGGAGACCTCAATGTTCTGTAGGTACCCTCCTCCCGGTGTCTGCCCCCAAGTGTTGATGACTGCTTCGGCCATTATCGTCATCAATGCGTAGCCGGCAACGGTGGGTCCTGATCCGGCGCCGGGATTATTGTACCCAGCGGACGAACCGTACGCGGGTCCACCAATAGAACTGACACACTGGCACAGGGCATCCTCGTAGTTGATGACCGGGATATTGTTCTGTGCTCCGTAGGCGGCAACAATGGCGTTAAGCTGCTGCGCGTACGGCGGGGTTGCGCTTGCCCACGCAACCGATTCGATTCCAAGGATCACCTTAATGTCGGCAGCTTTGGCCATGTTGACCATCTCTTCCAGACTGGCCATAAAACCTGGGGCAATGCCGAACACTTGTTGGGCGTCATCATCCATGGCCAAGTCATCCGCGCCGACCATGATGTGAACGATGGCCGGGTGAAGGTCAATCACGTCCGTTTGGAATCGAGCAAGCGCAGCTCCAGAAGTTCCACCTTCACAAGACACGAAACAGTTAGAAACCAATGGCGAAGTCCAACCCTGGTTGATCCAGTTCGTGTTGGCAGCAAAGGGTGGGGTAGCGCCCCACATATACGTGAATTGGTCACCGATGAAGACGACCTTGGGTGCGGGAGTTTCGTTGGGATTGCGTGGACGGACGAAGTTGGGACCGGCTTGAGCGTTGGCGGCGATAGAGAGAACCAAGGCAGAGAGAATTAAGGCTAGCGTGGTTAGCGTCAGCTTAGAGTGCTTGTTCATTTAACACCGAATCCTAGGCGATTTTCCGGGGGGATCTAAATGTTTATCACCTTGCCCTACGACCGGGCAAGCAATCTCTTGATAACGGCGTCTTTAAGGCGCAGGCTGGTAGTCACGACCACCCGGCTGAAGTCTGTCGAGGTGCCCCAAAGAGGTTCTAGGAGTTGGGTGGATGAACTTCACTGGAGGGGCTTTCGTTTTCCTGTTTACCGGGCACTCCAGCCGAACTCCTTTGCCGCTACATCTCAATGACCATATACTTTACGCGCGTGCACGTCTCTACGCGGACTGGTGCGGGCTTGCTGAGGTCCACACGACGTGAATGGATGTCGATGATTGTGGCGGCTGCAACTTTATTGTTGACGAGTGATTTCTTCTCGATGTGCATGACGCTTCTCCTTGTGGACGACGTCTCACCAACCGCCCTCGCTCACTAAGGCGCATACGCCCAGCAAAAAGGGCCAACCTGCAATCAATAAAGTGTCGCTGCCACGGTTTGAGAATTGGCGGCTGCGATCAAGTCAGCATAACGTGGGCGTACTCCCGTGCACATCTGGTCAAGCCTTCCGATTTCGTTCGCGATAAAAGGCAATCAGGTCCATGGACTTCGGCGGCACTGCGTCCAGCTGTCTCAGCATCGTGGTGATCTGTCCGCGATGATAGGTGCCGTGATTGACCATGTGCTGCAAAATCTGCCAAAGCACATCCAATTGGTCATTGCCGCGAAGGTCCTGATACTCGATCGTGCGCTCCACAGCTTCCGGCCCTAATCTTGCGAGCTGTTCGCGCATCTCGCCTTCAAGTTCGGCCCACTCCTTGCGAACTGCGTCGACATCGGGAAGGCGGTCCGGCTTCTGAAGTCCCTGCGGCTTTTCGCCCGCCAATCGAGTGATCCAAATGCGCTCGGCAGCGCAGATATGCGCAACGGTGTCGCGTATCGAGTTGAAACTGTTGCCCATGGGACGTATGAATTGCTCGGGCGTGATCGTCGCTACGGCGTCGAGCATCCGGTCGCGCGCCCAATAGTGGTAGTCGATGAGGAGGCGGAGATCGTCGTAGGTCATCAGGTTCAGTTTAGAGCCCGTTATTCACCTGAGCGAGCATTTTGAGCAGGGTGGCGCGCATGAGGCAGGCACAGGCAAAGAAATGATAAGTGCCAAGAGTGGTAGCCGGTCAAACGCTACGCAGAGCCGGCGTGTTCTTGCTGGTCATCATGGTTCGGGGAAACCCGCGCTGTGGCACGACAAGCCGGCCGGCCACTGAGGGCAGGGAACTAAGCAACAACAAAGAGGCCACCCCTGTACTCTGTTGTCCGAATTCTGAGGCTGCCCCAAAAAGCCCGAGAACTCCCTCAATTAAATCTTCCATTCGAGTCTGTTAGAAACTTCGATGTTCGGCGACTACCTTGATTGTGGGGGGAAAGGAATCGATTCTGGCCGGACAAACAAATCAGGATGGCCTCTACGCGGAGGCCTTGGACCAATTTGGTCCCGCACTCGAACGCCTGGCAAGAGCCTACGAAGCAGATCTGGAGAAACGCCGCGACCTGAGCCAAGACATCCATTTTCAACTATGGCGGAGTTTTCAGAATTACAATTCCCGCTGTTCCCTTCGCACCTGGGTGTACCGTGTGGCTCACCACGTCGCCGTCTCACACATCATCCGTGAACGCCGGACGTTTTCGCATCTCGTGAGCATCGAGGAACTCGAAGTCCTGCCAGACAAAGCGGATGCGCAATCTGCCGCGGATCGGCGAATGGATCTGAACCGGCTGTCAGCGTTGATTCAGCGGCTCAAACCGCTCGATCGCCAGGTCATTGTTTCTTATCTCGAAGATATGGATGCGGCATCGACTGCAGAGATCACGGGCTTGTCGCCCGCGAACGTGGCCATGAGAATCCATCGAATCAAGAACATCCTCGCGAAGCGATTCCACCAAGGGCGGCACGAGGGAGGGAACGATGCAGAATGATTCGCCCGAAAACGGAGTAAGAACGATATGGCTGAACCAGCCAACGGAGAAACCCGCAATGATATCGAAATTGATTGAACAGAGGTCGCGTACACTTCGCGCAAAGACGCGCAGGGGGTTGATTGGGACTCTGGCCGCCCCGCTCGCTGCAGGCATCTTCTACGTGTACAGCATGAAAGAGGGGTTCCCTGCGCTGAGATATGTGCTGCAACCGTCGATCGCATTCGCCCTCGCCTGGAGCCTGGCCGGAGTGTACTTCCTGAACCGGGGAATGTGGTCCGCGGTGATGCCAGGGGATCTAGGACTTAATACCGGCCTCAAGGCTTGCCGGCTTGAGATCGAGCGCCAACGCGACCTCCTGCGCCGGTCGTTGGTGTGGTCATTTGGTCCAATCATGCTCACCGTTGCCACATTCATTGTGGCGCTGGCGCTGGTCCCCCCGAGGGGAAGGGGCATAATTCCGAATGGACTTCCCTTCCTGATTGTGCTGGTTGTCTGGATAGTCTCGTGGTTTGTAATCAGGTCGCGCGAACGGCGCAAGCTCCAGCGCGAGATCGACGAACTGAAGGATCTCGAGATGGAGAACCGTAGTTAATACCAAAGATCGGCGGAAGGAGAGACCACGAACATGCAGCTTCATTATGGAAAAATTGCCTGAAAGCCCGTGCCCTTCGTCCGGAGAGGTCTCTCCCGGCCTGCAAAGCCCGGCGATTGGATTCCCCCCGCCACCCGGGCTGGCTAAAAGCCCTCACTGCATTTGCGGGAACGCTCTCGCGGGTTTGAAAATCCGCTCCCCCGGATTGCAAAGCCCGGGGCTACGCCCACGAAGTTTGAGTGAAAATGAACCGGCCACATCGGCGATCACTTCCTTGCGCGATATTGAGCTAACGGAACGCCGCTATGGCTACCAAAATTATTTTTTCTTGCTCTGGACAGGGCCCAAAAACCGTACTACTTTGGAAGTAAGAATCCACACGTCAGCGCCCTCTTCACGACGGCACTGCTTGGCCTTGTACCGGTTCGCTCCACCCGTGCAACTGCCGCCCAACCACCGGAAAAGCATTAGCGCTTGTCGGTGTGACGAATTGGTGATCGCAAACAGTTAATGTGACCTCGAAGCGACGGATCAACCTGTCCGTAGATTCCTGCGCGCCGCGCGGGCGCCTCGGGAGACCAGGGTGCGCTCAGTGCGTCCTCTTGATTGAGCAGTTTTGACAACTTGGGAAACAGAACACCACAGCGAAGCTCAGCCTGTAGGTAGGAACTCCGACGCTGGGTAGGTCCGGCTACTAGGCCGCAGCAGCCCGGACCTACATCCCCTCGAGCGACCGTCCTTCAGGACTTTTGGTCACTCCACCCCCCTTATAGCGCTTATAGCGCTTTTAGCGCTGATATTTGGCAAAAACATCCCCTAGAGCCTGCCTGCCTGCCCCGGCGTGCCGTGGGAGCTTGTCGAAGAGCCTGCCCTGAGCTTGTCGAAGGGGGGGCCGGGCTCTCCCTGGAATGAGGAATTCATACCGCGCGTTTGCCACCACGCTTGATCATCTTCGTGAAACAAAGGACTTATTTGGCTCCCCACTCCCCGCTGAGCTGCCAAATCTCAAAAAAGACCCAAAAATATCAAATTTTAAAAATCTGGCTGCGCCCCGGAAGAGAAAGGGCGACCTAATCCCTACGTCCTTTAAAAATGAGCCGCCCCACCCATTACTCCCGCAGAGAGGCTCCACTGCATCCTGGAGGGCTTATCTCGCTTATCTCTCTTATTTCGCATATTTCTACAGGAGCAAAAAGACGCCGGTGAGCGCGGGAACTTCGGAACAGGCTGCGGAAAAAGCCTGCACCAGGCAGGAAAGAAACCGCAGGGCTCTTTCCTGCCCTCATTGCCGAGGTGCGGTACGGCCCGACTAAATAGCTTGCGGAAAAACTCATTTTTCTGAAGGGTACGGCCTTCAGGCCGTACGTAAATGCTTTGCAATGAATCCGGCTTTAGCCGCTGAGGGGGCTCATTTCATCCCCTCCCGACTTTTTCCGCAAGCTGTTTAGTCGTGCCCTGACACAAAACATGAGTGTTTCCGCAGCCTGTTCAGCCGTGGCACTTGGAAGGGCTGATGAGGGGCTTTGGAGTCTGCGTAAGAACTCGCTCTCCAAACTGAGTCCCGTACAGCCTGCCCTGCCTGCCCCGGCGTGCCGTGGGAGCTTGTCGAAGGGGACGGCTGAGGTCAGACTTGTCCAAATTAGCTTTCTCGATCGGTTGATTTGGACAGCACTCCCTGAAAACAAATCAGCTATCAGGGGGTATCGCGATCAGTCCCGCAGAGCCTGCCCTGAGCTTGTCGAAGGGGACGGCTGAGAATGCCCCAGGACGTCAGTCCTGGGTGAGCCTAGACCGCACGCAAATGCCGATAACTGATCAACTAACCCAACCAATTCTCTCTGGGAATTGCGAACGATCCATTTCGGAGATAGAAGACCCCAGGATTGCATCCTGGGTAATTTTCAGCCGTCCCCTTCGACAAGCTCCCACGGCACGCCGGGGCAGGCAGGGCAGGCTCTACGGGACTCAATTTGGAGAGCGCGGTTCTCACGCAGACTCTTTAGCCCCGGGGCTTTTTCTTTGCCAATTTGCAGAGACTCCATCCGCGCTAGTTCCACCAAGCCGGCCGGCCACTGAGAGCAGGGAACTGCGCAACAAACAAAGAGGCCACCCTCGCGGGTGGCCTCTTTGTAGACTGCCTGTTGCTTAGTACATGTCGCCCATACCGCCGCCGTGACCACCACCGGCCGGAGCACCCTGCTTCGGCTCGGGGATATCGGCCACCATGGCTTCGGTCGTCAGCATAAGAGCCGCGATCGAGGCTGCGTTCTGCAGTGCCGTGCGGGCCACCTTGGTAGGATCGATGACGCCGGCCGCTACCAGGTCCTCGTACACGTTGGTCGCAGCGTTGTAGCCAAAATGAGGGTTGTTGTTTTCGCTGATCTTGCCCACGATCACAGCACCTTCCTCACCGGCATTGCCGACGATCTGGCGAAGAGGCTCTTCCAGGGCGCGGCGGACGATCGATGCACCGATCTTCTCGTCACCCTCGAGCTTCTTGATCAGCTCATCCACGTCTTTGGCGGAGCGCAGCAGAGCTACACCACCACCCGGGACGATGCCTTCCTCAACCGCGGCGCGGGTAGCGTGCATGGCATCCTCAACGCGAGCCTTCTTCTCCTTCATCTCGGTCTCGGTTGCCGCCCCTACCTTGATCACAGCCACGCCACCCACCAACTTGGCGAGCCGCTCCTGCAGCTTCTCGCGGTCGTAGTCGGAGGTCGTCTTCTCTACCTGGCTGCGGATTTCCTTCACCCGGCCTTCGATGGCCTTCGAATCACCGCGGCCCTCGACGATCGTGGTGTTGTCCTTGTCGATGGTCACACGCTTGGCACGGCCAAGATCTTCGATCTTGACGTTCTCGAGCTTGATGCCGAGATCTTCCGTGATCGCGTTGCCACCAGTCAGCTTGGCGATGTCTTCGAGCATTGCCTTGCGGCGATCGCCGAAGCCAGGAGCCTTCACTGCCGCCACGTTCAACGTGCCACGCAGCTTGTTGACCACCAGGGTCGCCAGTGCCTCACCGTCTACATCCTCAGCGATGATGACCAGCGGCTTGCCGTTGCGGGCAACCTGCTCCAACAAGGGCAGAAGATCCTTCATCGAGCTGATCTTCTTCTCGTGGATCAGGATGTAGGGCTCTTCGAGCGATACTTCCATGCGGTCCGGATCGGTCACGAAATAGGGGCTCAGGTAGCCGCGGTCAAACTGCATGCCTTCGACCACTTCCAGCTGGGTCTCCAGAGTCTTCGACTCTTCCACCGTGATCACGCCGTCCTTGCCGACCTTCTTCATGGCCTCGGCAATGATGTTGCCGATGGTCGAATCGCTGTTGGCCGAAATGGTGCCCACCTGGGCAATCATTTCGCCGGTCACCGGCTTGGAGAACTTCGCCAGTGCTCCGCCAATCACCACGCCATGCTCGTCCCGCTTACCGACAACGGCTTCAACCGCCTTGTCGATGCCGCGCTTCAGAGCCATCGGGTTCGCGCCGGCAGCCACAGTCTTGACGCCCTCACGATAGATCGCCTGGGCCAGAACCGTCGCCGTCGTGGTGCCGTCGCCGGCCACATCCGAGGTCTTCGACGCTACTTCACGAACCATTTGCGCGCCCATGTTCTCGAGCGAGTCCTTGAGTTCGATCTCCTTGGCCACCGTGACACCGTCCTTGGTGATGGTGGGGGAGCCGAACTTCTTTTCGATAACCACATTGCGCCCCTTGGGCCCAAGCGTCACCTTCACCGCGTCCGCCAGCGTGTTTACGCCGCGTAGAATTGCCTGACGCGAATCTTCTCCGTGCAGAATTTGCTTTGCCATTCCATTTCTCCTTGACAATGTGCGCTGCCAGATAGGCAGCAATAAAAAAACGCATCCGGTGCAACCGCGATGCGCTTATTTCTTCTTGAGGATGCCGAGTACTTCTTCCTCACGCATAATGAGGAATTCCTCGCCATCGATCTTGATCTCAGTTCCGGAATACTTGCCGAACAGAATGCTGTCCCCGGCCTTAACATCCAGCGGGAAAACCTTGCCTTCGTCGTTCGACTTGCCCTTCCCAACGGAGATGACCTCACCCTCTTGGGGCTTTTCCTTGGCTGAATCAGGGATGATGATGCCGCCCCGGATCGATTCGCCCTCTTCCACGCGCCGTACAAGAATGCGGTCGTGAAGTGGCGTGAAGCTGGTAGCTACGGATGCTGTTGCTGGTGCCATTGCGTTACTTCTCCTTCGCACGAGGGTTTGCCTCGCGGTAATTACGAGTAAAGCTGTTTGGTTTAGATTTGGAGAGCGATACGCTGATTTCGACAGAGGCGCTTAGCACTCTCGCCCTTCAATTGCTAAGATAGTCACCGCGAGACTCCTTGTCAAGCCTGCAAAGTCAAAATGTGAGTCAAACTCGCTCAAATATTACGCCTGCGTAAATGCTTGCGAAATCATCTATACTTCCTGCCATGGGCGTCCAGTTTTACCGCCGGATATCGAGTGTCGTGTTGTTGCTGGCGGGTTTTCCCCTCCTCTGTGCCGCGTTGGCAGATCAGCATAATGGGCGTAAGTACACGCCCCCGCCGGCCACTTGCACCATCAAAGTCACCGTGGTCAGGTCCACCAATGGCAAGGCGATCCCCAACGCCGCCGTTGTCTTCCATCCCATGGAAGGTGATAGGGACAAGGGCGCGCTTGAGCTGAAGAGCGACGAAGACGGCAAGGTCACCATCGATGTGATCCCGATCGGCGATACCGTGCGTCTGCAGGTGATTGCCGATGGATGGCAGACCTACGGCGAGGACTACAAAATCGATTCCGACAGCAAAGAGATCCTGGTCAAGATGAAGCGGCCGACCGCGCAATACTCGCTTTACGGCGACGGCAAAGGGACTTCGCCCAGCACCACCGCCCCGAAAGGCGAGTCGAACAGCGCCAAACCCTCCCAGCAAACGCCCCTACCGCAGTAGATCGGTCCGGCCTTCTGCAAGGGGCTGGGTATGATCGATTTCTATGGAAAACCTGCATCACAGAAGGGCGCTGGTGACCGGCGCCGCCAAGCGCATCGGCAGGAGCCTTGCGTTGGGCCTGGCCGCTGCTGGAGCGGACGTCGCCATCACTTACAACGGTTCGAAGGCGGAAGCGCAGGAGACGGTAGGAACTCTGCAGCAGCTCAACGTCAGGGCCATGGCGGTTGCCTGCGATGTGCGCAACATCGATAGTGTTCAGGCGGCAGTCGCAGCCGTGGTGGAGCAGTTTGGCGGCCTGGACATCCTGGTCAATAACGCAGGAACGTTTGAAACCGCGGTTCTACAGTCGATCACCCTGGAGCAATGGGACAAGATGTTCGAAACCAATACCCGCGGCCCTTTTCTCATGTCCCAGGCGGCTTATCCTCACCTGCGGGAAGCCAGGGGCCGCATTATCAATATCGGCTCGCTGGGTGGCATGCATCCGTGGCCCACGCACGGCCACTATTGCACCTCGAAAGCCGCTCTTCATATGCTCACGCAAACCATGGCGAAGGCCTTCGCGCCTGAGATCAGCGTGAATTGCGTAGCCCCGGGCATGGTAGTGAATGGGGAAGTCGATCCAGCCTACGAGCATTTTGCCAACAAGACGCCAATGCGGCGCAACGGCACGCCCAACGATGTTGCGGAGGCAGTTCTATTCTTCGCCCGTGGACCGCACTTCATCACCGGCCAGATTCTAGGTGTAGACGGCGGCCTGGGACTCTAGAGGGTGCGGAAAAACCTTATGCTTTGTATCAGGGCACGACTTTACAGCTTGCGGAAAAACTCATTTTTCTGAAGGGTACGGCCTTCAGGCCGTACGTAAATGCTTTGCAATGAATCCGGCTTTAGCCGCTGAGGGGCTCATTTCATCCCCTCTCGACTTTTTCCGCAAGCTGTTTAGTCGGGCCGTAACGGATTAAGAGAAAATTGGGCTTTAGCCCCTGGGGTTACGCCTTTCCGGCAGTGAATCATCGGAAAGCCGTACCTCAGGGGCTAAAGCCCGTCGTATTCTCGATTACGGCCCGACTAAAGTCGTGCCCTGCTACAAAGCCAAGGGATCTTCGGCAAGACGCTTTCGTTCCATTCAGCCAGACCGTCCTAACCGGATGAATGAGAGCTGCCCAATGCCTGGAAAACTGTAGAAATTTGAAAGCAAACTGCGGATTTTCTATGAGCGCACGACTTTACAGGCTGCGGAAAAACTCATGTTTTGTGTCAGGGCACGACTTCAGTCGGGCCGTAAACGATTGCGAATACGACGGGCTTTAGCCCCTGGGGTGTTGCTTTTCCGTCCTACCAACCAAACATCTTGTTCAACAGCCCCGATGAGTGCTTAGGGTCCAGCTCCGGATGCAGGCCCTCCGGTTCGGGCTGAGGCGGCAGGCTCTCCCCGAAATACGCTGCGCGAGGATTGTGCTCGCACAGCCGGTCCGCGGTCTCGACCCCATATTTATCCGATACCAGTTCATAGGCGTCGCGCAGCATCGGAGGCCGCGACGTGAGGTCGTGCGCATCGGTGGCGAGGAAATTCACCCAGTTCCGCCGCAGCAGCTCGTGGGAAACGCGCTGCGCCACCTTGCCGAAGCGGCCGGTCAAAGAGGCAGCAGTGATCTGTACTAAACAACCCGAGCGGATCCAATCCGCCATGCGTTCGGGGTGGCGTGCGAGCAGCGGGTTGCGCTCCGGATGAGTGATGATCGAGGTCAACCCGGCCGTGCTCAGACGAAAAAAGATCTCCTTCATGTTCTGGGAGATTCCGTGGTCAGGGAACTCCACTAGCAAATATTGCTTGCCGTTGATGGAATACTTCGCCGGGTTGGCGATCGCGTCCTCGATGTTGTCGAACATGAGGTGGAAGTCGCAGCCCAGGGCAAGCGAAATGCGGTTTCCCAGCCGTTGCCGGATCATCTCCAGGCGTTCCAGATTCAACGCCGGGTCGAACTTGAAATGCTCGCTCGAATGGGGAGTGCACACGATGTGCGTTACCCCGTTCTGCATCGACATTTCGGCCATGGCCACCGAGATTTCGATATCGGAGGGTCCGTCATCCAGGCCAAACAACAAATGATGGTGTATATCAATCATGAAATTCCTGGCCTACCTGGCCATCGCGTTGACCAGTGACGCAAACAACAACAAGCCGTCCGAGGAGCCAAGCATCGCTTCGCTCGAGCGGTCCGGATGGGGCATCATACCCAGCACATTGTGCCCCTCGCTATATACCCCGGCAATGCAACTAATGGAGCCATTGGGGTTGGCGGCGGAGGTTACCTCCCCAGACGGCGTGCAGTAGCGGAAGGCGACGCGGTCGCTGCGCTCCAGTTCGGCTAGGGTGGCAGGGTCGCAGAAGTAGTTTCCCTCCATGTGCCCGATGGGAATCTTCAATACCTGGCCCGGGGTCAGCGCCTGGGCGAAGGGGCTGCGATTGGTTTCAGTCCGCACGTAGACCTGCTTGCAGATGTAGCGTAGCCCGGCGTTCCTCAGCAACGCCCCCGGAAGCATACCGCTCTCGCACAAAATCTGGAAGCCGTTACAGATGCCCAGCACCAGCCCTCCACCGGCGGCAAACCGTTTCACCGACTGCATCACGGGCGAAAACCGGGCGATCGCCCCCGTCCTCAAGTAGTCCCCATAGGCAAATCCGCCCGGCACCAGGATAGCGTCGCAGTGCTCCAGATCCTCCGACTCGTGCCAGAGAAAAGTCACGGGCTGATCAGCGATCTCGCGCAGGGCGTAGTACGCATCGTGGTCGCAATTGGAACCGGGGAAGACGAGGACGCCGAATTTCATACTTCTAGGCTAGCAGTTTTGCCCAAACCGAGGAGTGTCTGCATGACTACCGCGGCTGCGGAAAGGTCTGGTTCTTGAAGGGTACGGGCTTCAGCCCGTACGTAAGTGGTTGCAAACAGGTCCGGCTTTAGAAGCCGCTGAGGTATGAGTTCTTCTAGATTCAGCGACTTTTTCCGCAGCCCGTGCCGCCCTTCCTGGACGGGCATTCCCCCCTGTGGCCGAATTCCCACTGTGGCATTTGGCCTCCTAGCTGGAGTATTGTCGGGGGTATTGGCCATGCCAGATCAGGACGCCATTCCCGGGGATCCTGTACCCGACGACCCGCCCGCGGCGCCAGCGCCCGCCACCCTCAGCGCCGGCGGACCTGTCGCGGGCAAATTCTCCGCCAAAAGTGCGCTTCACCTGCGAACGGCCGGCACGGCACTAGTCAATTGGTGGCGCGCTGTAACCATTCAAGGGCTCTGCGTTGCGTTGTTGTGGCTGATCGGGCTCCTGCTGCTAAAGGTGCCTCTGGCGCCGGTTTGGGCCCTGATCGCCGGCCTCATGACCCTGGTCCCCAACATTGGCGGGGTGATTGCTCTGCTCGGGCCGGCTTTCTCCATCCTGGTCAGCAAGCCCGATATGTACCGTCTGTGCTTCCTGCTGGGCATGTACGCGGTGATCGTGGTGATCGATCAATTGATGTTGCAGCCGCTGATCATGAAGCGGGTCACGCGCGTCCCCGTCTGGGCTTCGATCCTGGTGCCCATCGTGCTCGGCATTGTCATTCCGTTTTGGGGCATTCTGTTGGCCCCCCCGTTGCTCGCCATCGTCTATGCTTTCCGCCGCCCCCGGCCACGCTCGCTGTCATAGCCACGAGAGCAGACCCACTGCCCATCCTTCGCCGTTTTGGGCAAGGGTGGGAACCACAACTCTCAAGGTGCTATACTCGCCTTTCGCCGCGACTTCTCAGTTCGCTTCGCGGTCAGTCCCAGCCTTCTTACAGGCAGTAGAGGTTGCTATGTCCGGCCATTCCAAATGGGCCACAATCAAGCACAAAAAGGGCGCACTTGACGCCAAGCGCGGCAAGATCTTCACGCGTCTGATCAGGGAAATCACCATGGCCGCTCGCCAGGGCGGGGGAGATGCGGATGCCAATCCCCGGCTGCGCGGTGCCGTCGCCGCCGCCAAGGCTGAGAACATGCCGCAAGACAACATCAAGCGCGCCATTCAGCGCGGCACCGGTGAATTGCCCGGATCGATTTACGAGGAGATCTCCTTTGAGGGCTACGGTCCCGGAGGCGTCGCTCTCATCGTCGAAGTCACCACGGACAATCGCAACCGCACCGTCAGCGAGGTGCGCCATGCCTTCTCAAAAAACGGCGGCAACCTGGGCGAACCCAATTCTGTCCGCTTCATGTTTGCCAAAAAGGGGCTGATCGCTGTCCCCAAGTCCGAGGCCGATGAGGACAAGTTGATGAACATCGTCCTCGATGCCGGCGGAGAAGATCTGAACGACGAGGGCGATACATGGGAGATCCTGACCGACCCTTCCGCCTATGAGGCGGTCGCGAACGCGGTCAAGGCAGCCAAAGTCGAGCCTTCGGTCTCTGAGATCACGATGATTGCGTCCACCTACACCAAGCTCGAAGGCTCTGTGGCGGCCCAGATGATCCGGCTGCTCGAAGCACTGGAAGACCTGGACGACGTGCAGAACGTCTACTCGAACTTTGATCTGGACGCCACGCAGTACGAAGAAGTCGCTGGCTGATCACCCCGATCGCATCCCAGTCACCTCCGTTTTGCCCTGTAGCTGTATCCTCGCCTAGGCAATTTTGTTTATCCCGCCGCTTGGGCAGTTTCGCAATTGGACCGCACCTCGCGATCTTTATCACACCACCATAATTGCGAAACTGCCTTAAAGCCGGCCTCAAGATGAAAAGTCATTTGACAGAAGGGAAGACGAGTATCACCATGCCAAGCGGAATGCCACGCCATCGAATTGCTGCCGTGCTCATGGCTGCGTTTGCACTTCTCTTGCCCGCGGTCGCCGGCGCACAGTCCGCCGCCGGTGACTCCACTGCGCGTCCGGCGGAAAACCTCCTGGCCGGCCAGCCCTGGGAGTTTGGACCCTTTGTGAACGGTGGCTTCGGTACTGGAAACCGCGAGAGCCTACAAATTTCTATGGGCTGGTGTGCATGCCGGCAAGGTGCTGACGGGTCCTTTCGGCAAGGGCTTCCTGAATGGCCAGTTTGAACTGGGTGCGGAACTCATGCCCCTGTGGCAGGCGTATACCCCTAAATACCTGCGCGCCAACTGCTACGAGCAAGCTGGCATGCCGTTGAGTTGCAGCAACCTGTTCCCCACCGGCGGGACTTATACCGGGTTGAGCATCACGCCGGCCATTTTGCGCTGGGACTTCCGTAGTAGAGGTCGCTTCCTGCCCTGGATTCAGGGCGCGGGCGGCCTCATCTGGACCAATCACAAGTTTCCACCGATCGGGCCGTACCCACTGCCCAATCATCTGGGAACAAGTGTTTTCAACTACACTCCGCAATTTGGTTTGGGCGTGCACTACTTCGTCAAGCCAAAGCAGTCGATTTCGATAGCGGCCAATGCGGTGCATATTTCAAACGCCAGCATGGGTGATGCCAATCCTGGCGTGAACGCGAGCGTACAGTTCTCTATTGGCTATACCTGGTGGAAATAACCGGCCCAGAGGCCGGGAGTCTTATGGACGAGATCGTCATCGAGTGCGTGCCCAACTTCTCCGAGGGCTGCGATCGCAAAAAAGTACACGCCATCGTGGACGCCATGCGTGTCGATGGCGTCTCCTTACTCGACTGGTCCATGGACAGCGACCACAATCGTTCGGTGGTGACCATCGCCGGGCGGCCGCTGGCGGTGGTGGAGGCGGCTGTTCGTGCCGCCGGCAGGGCGGCGGAGCTAATTGATCTGACCGTACAGCGCGGAGTGCATCCCCGCATCGGCGCTACCGACGTAATTCCCTTCGTTCCCGTTTCCGGAATCTCGCTGGCCCAGTGCGCCATCCTGGCTCGCCAGGCCGGCCTGGAAATCTGGAGCCGCTACAACATCCCCATCTATTTCTACGAAGCGGCAGCGTCCCGTCCCGACCGGGCTCTGCTGGAACAGGTGCGGCAGGGACAATTCGAGGGCCTGCGCGAGCTGGTCTCGCGCGATGCGGCACGGCGTCCCGATCTGGGAGGCCCTGAACTGCACCCCACCGCCGGGGCCAGCGCGGTGGGAGCGCGCAAGTTTCTTATCGCCTACAACCTGTATCTGGACCGGCCCAACGTTACCGCAGCGCGGGCGATCGCCAAGGCTTTGCGGGCCTCCAATGGCGGCCTGGAAGGGGTCAAGGCGATGGGGGTTCTCGTGCAGGGCCGGGCCCAGATCTCCCTTAACATCACGGATTTCCGCCTTACCTCGGTAGGCCACGCCTTTGCCGCGGTGAATCGCCTGGCCGCTACCCATGGCACCAAGGTTGTAGACGCAGAACTCATCGGTCTACTTCCGGAAGAGGCCTTTGAGCGTGATAGTGAGTGGGTACGTCTAATAAATGGGTTTACGCCGGAGGAGAGGATTCTCGAACGGCGGCTCAAGCAGCCACTCGATTGGCCCGTCGCCGGCGCCAGCAAAGCATAAGATAGAGAAAGCTGGGTTGGAAGCGGTTAAACGAAGATCGGAGCCGGGGAAATCGCCTTGCACGGGGATTTTCACCAGGAAAAGCCCAAATCGCTCGGGCCGGACGGGCAAGATCAGCGTGAAATCGCTCAAATAACTGCTTACATTTTTTGAATGTAGTCCCCCCAGGGAAGGAAGACCCATTGATTCAATTCGCGAAACAAATGCAAACGAGCTGCCATTGCCGGTCTCGCTCTCGCGCTGACGCTACCCGCTACTGCCGCTCAGCTCGGCCAGGATGCGCGCGCCGCAATACCTAAGGATGTTCAGCAGCTGATCGTCGTTGATTACCACGCCATGCAGAATTCGCAAGCTGCGATGGATCTCAAGGCGCGTGTGCTTCCGCCTGAGCTCAAGCAGCTGGAGCAGGCTCTGCGCACCTCAGGCCTGGATGAGAACCATGACATTGAAGAGTTAGCCTTTGCTTCGTTCAAAAAGGGACAAGACACTCGTATCGTTGGTTTGGCGCAAGGCCAGTTCTCGCTCGATGACATCATGGCTAACTTCAAAAAGCGGAAGGTCAAGCCCATCGTCTACCGCGAGAACAAGGTATATCCCATGGGCCAATCGGGCATGCAGGTGGTCTTCCTGAATCCGACGACCATGGTCTTCGGTCAAACCGAATCGCTCAAGTCAGCGCTCGATGCGCGCGACGGTATGGCGCCCAGCTTTCTGACTAACAGTGCCATGCTGAGCCAGATGGCATCCGTCGACACCGACGCTGTCTGGAGCGTTCTCGATCAGGAAGGCACGCAGACCATGATGCGTTCCGTACTGGGAGACGCTTCGCAGTTAACCGACTATGACACGGTGAAGAAGCGGCTCCTCAGTTCCCGCTACTCGATGAACTTCGACAACGGGGTCAAGTTCTCGCTCGACGTGATTACTCCAGACACCATTTCCGCCGCCACCATGGCTTCGCTGCTGAATGCTGCTGCGCTGTACAAGAAAGTGAGTGGTACTCCGGCGGAGAAGGAAGCCATCGACAACACCACCATCAACTCGAGCGGGGGAACCTTGGACGTGCGCTTCGCGTCTTCAGACAGCCAGTTTTCGAGCCTCTTGCAATCGAGTCTCTTCCAGTCCGTGGTCAAGTAGCTCTATTTCGGATTGGTCAAGCTTGGCGTCCATGTGACTGCCCCCGTGGGGCTGATCGTTACCAGCAGCGAACCTTGATCGCCCAGGTCCACATTAGGACCTGTGGCGGTGTGGGCATGACCTTTCCCATCCTCATACTGCAGCGATAGCGGTCCCGACCCCTGAACCTTGAAGCGGTAATGGAATTTGCCGCCGGCCGCCAGCACGTTCGCGCCGAAGCTGGCGCTCGGGTAGTCAAACTCCATCACGTGCAAAGTGGGGCCCTGATTCACAATGGTGGCCTCAACAAAGCGCGACCGGCATCCGGCCAGGCACAGTGTCATAACTAAACCTAATAAAAACAGCACGGGTACCCCACGATCGCCTGAGCGGGGACGGGGGTAGCCGACCTGTTTTTATGGGGTTTGGGTATGATACGGACTCCTTCGGGCGGCCGCTGTTTCAGGCACGACGTTACAGACTGCGGGCAAATGAGACGTGGCACATTGAGAGCCATTATCCCATTCGAGCCCAAAACAGGGCTTGAATGGGGCACCCAGCATTTGTTGGTGGGCTGAGGGCTTTCCTCACAACAACGTCTTCCGTTCCAGAATCCGCGCCGTCAAAACCACTCCCGTCTCGTCGTTATGCAACGTGAGCGGAAACGCGAGCACATTCCACACCCACTCTTCGCCCTTCCGCGGCAGATTCAACAACCCGCGATACGTTCGATCGATATACGTCTCGCGCTTCTCCGCGACAGTGCGCAGAATCTCTTTCCAGTCAGCCGCCAGATCGGGCATCTCGGCGAACATGTTCTTGCCTGGAAACCAATCCCGTGGCCGCTCCAGCAATCGGGCGCAGGACTCGTTCACATACATCCATTCTCCCTTGCCATCGAGGATCTCGAGCACTACGTCCTCGCCGATCGCCATGCTGATGCGGGAGTAGAAAAAATCCCGGGCATCGACCACCACGGGTCTTCCCCGGTGCTTGGCCTCAAATGAACGCAAGGCGGCGATCAGATCATCGACCGAACTGTAGCCCTTGAGCAGGTGCATATCTTCCACCCCGCCGAAGCGCCGCTCCAGGGTGGAGGAAAGAATGATGATCGGCACTTCCGGCCGTCGCCGGCGAAGGACGCTGGCCACTTCCGTGCCGAACTGGCCCGCCCCCAGGTGGTAGTCGAGCACAGCGATATCGATCTTGTTGAGCAGCTTCTCCGCCTCGCCGATGGTTCCCGCAGTGTCGGCTAGGTAACCGTGCTTGCGCAGGATGGCGGCGCGCAGCAACAGGTTCTCCGGATCATCGTCAAGCAGCAACACGCGAACAGGATTCTCGACCAGATGCAACGCTTCCCCGTTTCTCCGATAGGTTGGTTCTGCCGGCATTGCGACTGAAGTAGGATGCCCGGTTTGGGAAATGTGCTGCCGCCCGAATCCGTTTGTTGCGGCGAAACCCAGCTCCAATAGACTTCAATAAAGCATGACTTTACAAATCCTTACGGCTTCTTGTTCACCTGTTTGACGAGATCTGGCAGACGCCTGAATGCGGCCACACTTTTCATCCAGGCGCGGTGTTCGAATGCCGGTGAACCGCTGATCACGCTGCCCGGAGCCACATCGCCGGGCACCCCGGATTGCGCGGTGACCACCACACCATCGCCGATGAAACTATGACCGACCACCCCTACCTGCCCGGCGAGCACAACATTCTTCCCAACACCAGACGATCCCGCCAATCCCACCTGGGAACAAACCAGGGTATTCTCTCCCACGGACGATCCGTGCCCCACTTGCACCAGGTTATCGATCTTGACCCCGCTGGCAATCTCCGTGTTGCCTACGCTGGCCCGGTCGATGCAGGAATTGGCCTGAACCTCCACCTGGTCCCCCAGAATCGCCGCGCCGCTCTGCGTGATTTTATGCCATGTGCCGCCGTCCTCCTTGGCAAATCCGAAGCCATCTGAGCCGACCACCGCTCCGTTTTGCAGGATGACGCCGTCGCCCAGCCGGCACTCCTCCCGCACCACGGCATGGGCGTGGGCGAAGAAATGTTTTCCTATGTGCGCCTTAGGGTAAATGACCACGTGCGGCAACAGGGTGGCGCCGGGCCCGATGACCGACCCCTGCTCCGACCACGACATAGGCCCCGATATGCGCGCTCCTCGCCAATCGTGGCGCTGGGGTCGATCACCGCCGTAGGGTGAATCCCCGGAGGATAGTGCGGGGCTGGACGGAAGACGTCGATGGCGCGGGCGAACGCCAGGTAGGGGTTCGCCGTCCGCAAGGTGGCCGCTTCGATTTGCGGAAAGTCCTCGGTCACCAAGACCGCCCCGGCTTTGGTCGTGCGGGCAAACGGCGTGTACTTGGGGTTGGCCACAAAGGTCAGCTGGCCGGGACCAGCCCTTTCAATCCCTTCGACCCCGGTAATTTCCTGGTCCGGATCGCCGTGGCAGGTGGCCCCAAGGACACGGGCGAGTTCGGCAAGCTTCATGCAGGGGATTGTACCGGACTCTCACGATTGAATTCTGTGGTTTGAACAGGCTCTCCTGCACAGCTTCGGAGGGGCCTCGCCGGCTTCCCGTCTTGATCACTGCCAGCACATCCAGCTCCGCCACTGCCTGCCGCGGCAGAAAGATCCGCTGGGTATTCGATCGCGTATCCGGCGGAATGAGGAACAGCCCATCCCCATCCAGCAAAGTTGTGTCATTCTGCGCCAGCCCCTCGATCAAGTCGTTGTCTTTCAGCCGCGCCCGGATCCACAGACCCTGGCTGCGGGGGCGGGTGACAAATGTCTTGCGCAGCAAACGCTCAGGTTGGTTGGCATCGCCGGACTGAAAGTCGCGCACGAAGCAGATCCATTTCACCTCGGACATCTGCACGGAGACCAGCTTGCCGGCCAGGTCGAGCACTTCGACTTGTTCGTGGTGGACAAAGGCCGACGGAGGCAGATACCCGGATAGCCAGTCCCGGCTCAACTTTCGTACGATGACCTTCTTACGGCTGACTGGCATGGAGTCGGGCCTCCGCTGGCCCGGGCGCCTCGCACCCGGCATGCCTGGTTAGCGACCGGCGGAAATTCGCCCAGCTGGATTGTCGCATGTTCCGCAAGAGCACCGGGAATCGTGCAAAGGGGCGCAGCGAAAGCTGTGCAAGCCTGTAGCCAAGGGCCTTCCCAGTATGGTAACTTAGGTGTTTGTTCGTAGCGTGAGTTTGCCGCTAAGGTGTTCACATGGCGAATGTTAGCCGCAATCTCAGTGGCGGGCGGAGCTGAACGTAAGGCATGCCCGACTATATCTATCTCCTCAAGAACCGTCTCTCCATACACCAGCAGAACGCGCTCCAGCACATCCGTGAGGCAGCTCGCGAAGCCGGGATGACCGTATTTTTGGTCGGTGGCGCGGTTCGCGACCTCACCAGTGGCTCGCCGGTCTTCGATCTTGATGTGACCGTTCAGGGAAACGCTCTTAAGCTAAAGAAACCATTGGAGAAAGCGGGCGGAAAGCTGTGGGGCGAGCACGAGCCCTCACGGACCCTGTTCTTTCGTTTTCCGGTCGGCGTCACGGTGGAGATCTCGAGCGCGCGCCGCGAGGAATACCCCAAGCCGGGCAAGCCGGTTTACCACTGGGACACGATTTTGGAGGATCTCCGCCGTCGCGATTTCACCGCCAACGCCATGGCTTTGTCGCTGAATGAGCATTCTTACGGCTTGCTGATGGATCCGCTGAACGGCGTTGCCGACATCGAAGCTCGCCAGCTGCGCCTGGTAAGCAACTATGGATTTCTGGAGGAACCCTCCCGCTTGCTCCGGGCCACTCGGCTGGTGGCGCGTCTCGGCTGGGAGCTGGATGAGCGCACCCAGACACGTTTCCAGAATGCCAAGGAAGAGAAGGCCATCGAGGCTCTCTCTCCCTATCACCGGGGCTATGAGCTGGAAGAGATCGGCCATGAAGAGGACGGGTTGCGGGTGCTGGCCGCCATGGAGGCGCAGGGCTGGATGCATCACCTGTTTCCCGCCTGGACCACTGCGTCGGCCGATGCGCCGGGCCTGGAGGAAATGCGCAAGCTGGTGACCCAGTTGCAGATGCAAGGGGTAAGCCCTGATATTTCAGCAGCTTCGGTGCACTTTCTTACAGCCAAGCTTTCAGCCAAAGACCTGGCGACCCTCAAGGCCACTTTTGTTCGCCCTGGTTTTGTCGCGGAATGGGACAATCTCGACAACGCGGCCAAGGAGTTCAACAAGCAGCTCAGCGGCAAAGAAGCCGCCACTCCTTCGGCCACCTGGAAGCTGTTTACCACCGCTGACCCGCAAGCTGTCCTGTGGCTGGGCTTGACCTCCAAGTCCCCGGCGATTCAGGCCAAATATAAGAACTTCTTCACCGTTTGGCCGGAGGCGCGCCAGAAGATTCCCCATGCCTTGCTCCAGGAACTGCGCATTACTCCCGAGGTGCCAGGCTATGACGAGATGATTTCCGGGCTATTCCTGGGGGTCATTGACGGCAAATTGGAGACCGACGAGCAACTGCGTGCCTTCCTGGAACCCTATTCGCCTCCGGCTCCGCCGCCACCGGTGACTGTACGCCGCACCCGAGGCTCGAAGAAATCCGGGGAGGCAAAAGCCAAGGTTCCGGTGGAGGAAGTCGCCGAGGAAGCCGCTGAGGAAGCCGCTTTTGATGGCGAGCCCTTGGAACTCGACGAGGAGGAGGCGATCGACGAGATCGATGAGGAAGAGGACGGCGAGCCGGAGGATAGCTTTCCGCCGGTAGTCGAAGAAGAGCCGCACCGGCGTCCAAAAAAGCCCACGCGGAAAGTGAATCAGGCCATGGAGGAGGGAAGGCACAGCCAACCACAAGCCCGAGGTTGCTGCCGCCAAGGCAACTCCGGCCGCGGCGAAGACAGCGCCAAGTCCCACCCTTCATGTGGTGGCGCCCACCAAGCAGGCCAAAGTCCATGTGATGGCCAAGGCTGCCAAACAAACCGCCGCCGCCCCGAGCCGTCCGCCCAGCCATGCTCACAGCTCTGCCCCTGTCGCCAAGAAAGCGATGCCCACGAAACCGGCTGCCGTCAAAGCGGCGCACGCCAAAGCGGCGCCTGCCAAGGCGGCTGCGGCCAAGCCAGTCCCATCCAAGGCCATTCGGCCCGCTGCAGTAAAACCGCCGCCCGCGGCCAAGCCTGCTGCCAAAAGCACCAACCATGTGAAGAAGGCGGTGGGCTCCAAGCCACCTGCCAAAGCCGGCAAGAAGGCCGAACCAGCAAAAAAATCGCCGCCGGCAAAGAAGTCCGCCCCAGCCAAAAAGCACCGCTAAGCTCTCCCCTGGTGGAGAACGGAACCTGACGCGATTCATGCTCGGGGTATCCGCTTGTGCCCGATGGGGTGAAAAGCGCGTCGCCGGTGGAGCATTGGCCGCGACCGAGTCGATATTCTCCCTCACTGCTAATCCCGATTACGACGGCAGCCTGAATCGCTGGCCGCTGTTAAAGTCCCAATTCCGGGGGACGATGATCCATCCATGGACACTGCGTACGCTAAGCCCTCGGCCGCGAGTGGCGAAAGGAAGTCCCTGGAGCTCTCAGAGATCGGTGAGACCACGATCACGCAGGATGCCTATGAGTCTTCGCTCCCCTTGAATGAAATGAACCGCCTGCTGCTGGAGTCCGTGGCCGACGCCGTTTACGTCACAGATGCAAAGGGACGAACGACCTTTATCAATTCCGCTGCGATGAGGATAACGGGGTGGACTGCTGAAGAAGTTCTCGGCAAACCGGAGCAGATGTTTGCTCGTCACCTCCTGCCTGGCAATGGAACTGATTTACCCAACCCGCTGCCCCGTACCACGCAGCTTGCTCCGGCGCAGGGAGAAGACAATTCGATCTTTTGCCGCAAAGACGGCAGCAGCTTTCCCGCTACCTGCACCGGCACGTCGTTCCTGCGCCACGGCAAGCTCCTGGGAACGGTCGTCGTCTTTCGCGACCTCTCTGAAACCAGGCGCATGGAGAAGTGGGAACAGAGCAAGAACGCGATATTCTCCGCCATCATCGCCCACCATTCTCTTCCTTCGACCATGCAGTTGATGGCCGATGCCTTCGTAGCGCTCTATCCCCCTAAGTCGATTGCCATCTTCGTGCTTGCCGGGGACCAGTTCCACATCGAAGCCGAGGCGGGATTGCCCCCACGGGCTGTCCGTCCGGTGGCGGCCCCACCCACCTCCTTGGCCCTGAAACGATCCCAGCTACCATCCGAGACCCTGGCTTGGACCGCAGCTTCCGGATCGCGTGATGGCCCCGCCCCCAGCTGCCCCGCCTTTCCGGGAAATTCTGAAAACCGGCGTTAAGCTCTGCATGGCGTCACCCCTCAGATCCGGTTCCGGAGAAGCGACGGGCATGGTGACCGTATTCGACACGCACCAGGCACTGCTGGACGACGCCATTCGCGAAACCATCCGCAGCCTCTGCGATCTCGGGCGCATGGCTATCGAACATCGACAGCTTTATGACCAGGTTGTCCATGGTTCCCACTATGACCTCCTGACCGGGCTGCCCAATCGAACCTTGCTGGAGGATCGGTTGCGTCAGGCGACCGTCACCGCCAGGCGTCAGGGCAAGCTGATTGCAGTCTGTTGCATTGATCTGGATCGCTTCAAACAAATCAACGACAACCTGGGACACGAGCTGGGCGATGTCTGTTTCAAAGCTGCCAGCGATCGGCTGAAGGCAGCGATTCGAGACGTCGACATGCTTGCCCGCCATGGCGGCGATGAATTCATCCTCGCCCTGCCCGACCTTGCGGAGATCTCGGACGCGGCGAACATTTGCAACCGGCTGCTTAAGGAATTGAGCGCACCCATGCTGGTGGATGGCCATTCGCTGACCCTAAACGCCAGTATTGGCATCAGCATCTTTCCTGATCATGGGGATACTCCGGACTTATTGTTGCGCAACGCAAATATGGCGCTGGTGGAGGCGAAACACGCGGGCAGAGGTCAGGCCCAGATCTATTCTCCGGATTTGGGCCGGCAAAGCCGGCGGGCGGCGGAGATGGCGGATGCGCTGGCCGTCGCCGTCGTCCAGCGACCAGTTCCGCGTAGCCTACCAGCCGATTTACAGCATGAACCGGGAGATCATGGGCTTTGAGGCACTGCTGCGCTGGAAGCATCCCAGGTGGGGCCGGGTTGCTCCCCTGGAGTTCATTCCCATCGCCGAAAAAACCGGTCTGATTGTTCCCATAGGCGATTGGGTCATTGAAGAAGTATGCCGCCAGGCGATGGCATGGAATGCCGCCTCCGTACCCCCGGTCAAGATCTTCGTCAACGTCTCCGGCGTGCAGTTGGGGCGCCCTAACTTCAGCTCCAAGATCGCTGAAGCGATCGAGCGTAGCGGCCTCGCGCCCGACCGCCTGGAGCTTGAAATTACCGAAAGCTGGATCATCTCAGACCTCAGGGGAGCTGCCGGCAAATTGCAGAAGCTGCGCGACCTGGGTGTCGGCATTGCCATCGACGACTTCGGCACCGGCCACTCGACCTTCAGCTACCTTCAGGCGCTGCCCCTCGATACCCTCAAAATCGATCGCTCCTTCGTCCAACGCCTGGATGGTTCTGCTGCCAACCTGTCCACGGTGCGCGCGATCACCGGCCTGGCCCAGCAGCTGGGCCTGAAAACCGTGGCTGAAGGAGTGGAGACCGAGCAGCATTTGAGGCAACTGGCCGAGATAGGGTGCGAGCTGGTGCAGGGCTTCTTCCTGGCCCGGCCATTGACCCCTCAGGCCGCCTGTTCGCTGCTCATGAAGCAATCCTTCCCCGCAGCAAACGCCAAGACGGCCCTCGCCGAATGCCGAGCCACTAAAGCATTTTTCCTAATACTGTGGTCTGGTGAGGTCGGTTATGTGCGGCCATTCTTTGACGGAATGGCCGCGTCGAGTGCAGTTTTCCGGTCTACACCATTAGGAAAAATGCTATAGAACGGGCTACTCTGCACCGTCGAGTTCGGCGAAGTTTTGTGGCACTCTGCAATAATTTCGTTCGTGCATCGTAACCAGGAATTCTCTCCAGAGGTCAGCCAGTCATCCCCTCGCGTCACCAGCATGCGGGTCATTCCTGTCGCCGGAAATGACAGCATGCTGCTGAACCTCAGCGGGGCCCACGCGCCATTCTTCACCCGCAACGTCGTGGTGCTTGCCGATGACGCCGGCCACACCGGCGCGGGCGAAGTTCCCGGCGGCGAGAAGATACGCCAGGTTCTCGAAGAGGCCGGCTCTGCAATTGTTGGCCGCGCGATCGCTTCTTACCGCGAGATTCTCGAAGCCATGCGGAAGCGCTTTGCCGATCGCGATGCCGGCGGACGTGGTCTTCAGACCTTCGATATGCGCACCACGGTGCACGCGGTTACGGCAGTCGAGAGTGCGCTGCTCGACTTGCTGGGTCAGTGGGTCGGCCTGCCTGTCGCCGCGTTGCTGGGGGAGGGAAGGCAGCGGTCGAGTGTACCGGTGCTCGGCTACTTGTTCTTCGTCGGTGACCGGCGGAAGACGGATCTACCCTATGCCAGCGAACCAGATGCCGGCGACGAGTGGTTGCGTCTGCGCCATGAAGAGGCGCTTACCACCGCCGCTGTGCTACGCCTTGCAGAGGCCGCGCAAGCCCGCTACGGCTTTCACGACTTCAAGCTCAAAGGGGGAGTGCTTGCCGGGGCGCAAGAGATGGAGACGGTGACTGCGCTGGCGGAGCGATTTCCCCAGGCGCGCATCACCCTCGATCCCAACGGCGCGTGGCCCTTAGAGGAAGCAGTGGCACTTTGCCGCGGCAAACACCATGTTCTGGCCTATGCGGAAGATCCCTGCGGGGCGGAGCAGGGCTACTCCGGCCGGGAGATCATGGCGGAATTCCGCCGCGCCACCGGCCTGCCCACGGCCACCAACATGATCGCCACCGACTGGCGAGAGCTCAAGCATGCCGTGCAGTTGGACGCGGTCGACATCCCCCTGGCCGATCCGCATTTCTGGACCATGCAGGGTTCGGTGCGGGTGGCGCAGTTCTGCCGCGACTGGGGTCTCACCTGGGGATCGCACTCCAACAATCACTTCGACATCTCCCTGGCCATGTTTACCCATGTAGCGGCTGCCGCTCCGGGAAAGGTAACCGCCATCGATACGCATTGGATCTGGCAGGACGGCCAGCGCCTGACCCGGGAGCCGTTCCCCATCGTCAATGGAGAAATCGAACTGCCCACTCGCCCCGGGCTGGGCATCGAGATCGACCTGGAGCGCATCGAGGCCGCGCATACGCTTTATAAGAAGCTGGGTCTGGGAGACCGCGACGATCGCACCCCGATGCAGTACCTGGTGCCCGGCTGGACCTTTCATCCCAAGCGTCCCTGCCTCGTCAGGTAATCTTTGCTCGCTGTTTTATCCTCCGGTCGAAGTGCCGCCCCTGCGAAACCCCTTAAAGAGTAAGAGCGGGCATGCAACAATCACGCATGCGACGCTCTCAATTCATGAAACCTGTCCTGCTTGCCCTGCTCGCCTTTTCTACCCTAGCCTCAGCGCAGAAGCGCATGGTCCTGGTCGACCAGGACGCCTCCGGTCCCGGCGGATCGGACCAGATGTCGTTGATGGTCCTTCTGCAATCGCCGGATGTTCAAGTCCTCGGCATCACCGTGGTGACCGGCGACGCCTGGCGCGATGAGGAAGTGCAGCACACGCTGCGCATGCTCGAGCTCATTGGAAAAACCGACGTCCCGGTGGTTCCCGGCGCGGTTCTTCCCCTGGTGCGCACGCAGAAGGGGACCCAGCTCGCCGCCCAGCTTTACGGCAAAGTGAATTGGCTGGGCGCATGGGGAGGCGGACCCTCCAATCTTGACCAGCAGGCCGGTCACGAAGGGGACCCATCGCGCAGCCATGATCCCTACTTCGTTCCTCCACTGCCGGAAGGCGCGCCGCATACACTCCCTCTTGACCAGGACGCGGCCCACTTTCTCATCTCCCAGGTGCATGCGCATCCTCACCAGGTGACCATCTGCGCTTTGGGCCCGCTCACCAACATCGCGCTTGCGTTATCCATCGATCCGCATTTCGCCGAGTTGACGCAGGGGATTTATCTCATGGGTGGGAGCCTTGATCCGCAGACCGCCGATCCGGAATTCTCCGCCAGCCCGCGCCATGAGTTCAACTTCTGGTTCGACCCTGAAGCCGCGCACATTGTCCTGCGTGCCCACTGGCCGCGCATCGATGTGACCACGGTGGACGTCTCCATCAAGGGGACATTCACCCAGAAGATGGTGGACGACATTGCGCAATCGTCCAACCCGGCAGCGCAATATATTGTCCGCTTCTCCAAGGATCGCTACTACCTGTGGGACGAGCTGACCGCCAGTGTGTTGCTGGACCCGTCCATCATCACCACGGAGCGCCTTCTCTACATGGATGTCGACATAAGCCACGGCCCAAGCTACGGCAACACCCTCACCTGGACCGCGCCCCTAAAGCCCGACACCGACGTGCAGCAAGTACACGCGCAAATGGATTTGGATCTTCCGAAGTTCACCACCATGTTCGTCGGCCTGATGAAAGCGCCGCCTCCAAAGAAGTGAACCGGTCGCATGGGGCCAGGGATGCATCGCGAGGATCGGTCTCCATCGACCGCGGTTCTCCGATCGGCAACAAATGCAGGTGCTCGGTGCACCCTGATTTGGGCGAGAGGACAGCGGCATAGGTCGTTCTTAGGAGCGGGGTAGCGGAGCAGGCGACTGTTTGCTCGTCGCATGCATCGAGCGTACGGGTGCAGTTACCCAACTTTGTCATTCGTTGGAGGTGACCGGATTTGCTCATCGGAGGAACGGGCGTATGCGGTTTCCTCATGCACATCCGCATAGAAGATTTGAAGAGTGGCAGTTACCCTTGACTTTGTCAGTCCGGAGGAGCGGAGGGGAGGGACCTGCAGTGTCTACGATGCTAAGGGAAAATACGCCGCCGGATTTGAAGCGGCAAAGGAAGCTGGTTGCCCTACGCGGCCATCGCCTCCGCCCTGATAGGCGCGTGCCTTGCCATCATCTACACCCATCAGCGCCCAAGCATCGACCCCCAACAAGTCACGCTACCAGCCGATGGCGCCGAACACGCCGCATTCCGCATCCGGCTACCGTGGCCCAGCAGTACCGTTACCCAAGACACCAACCAATCCCCAACCCTACGCCTGCTCGAATCCGACCACGCCGTTATCGAAGCCACGCTGCAATCTCCAGTCAACCCAGGCCAAGCCCAACTCCATCTACACTGGCGCCACCGCCTATTTCGCATCCCCGTAACCTTCGTCTTCGACCCCACCGACACCTACTCCGACGGAACCCCCGACTTCCTCCGCCTACACACCACCCAGGACCGCCAAGCCTTCCGCGCCTGGTTCACGACGATCGCTGAGCACCAAGCAGACCAACCCGCCCAACTACCCACCGAGATCAACGACTGCGCCGCCCTCCTGCGCTACGCCTATCGCGAAGCCCTCCACGCCCACGACGAAACCTGGCTAAGCAGCCACGCTCTCCAATCCGCCGCGCCCTCGATCCGCCAGTACACCTACCCGCAAACCCCCTTGGGAGCCAACCTCTTTCGTATCCGCCCCGGCCCCTTCCAACCCGCAGACCTCAACAACGGCACCTTCGCCCAATTCGCCGACGCGCAAACCCTGATGCAAGACAACACCTACCTGGTAGGACGCGACCTTCGCCTCGCCCGCCCCGGCGACCTCATTTTTTATCGCCAGTTGGACCAGGACTCACCGTATGATGTCCCGGGCACTCCCCGTTACCACTCCCCGTTTCACTCCATGATTTTTTGTGGGGAAAAGGGCGTTGTCTATCACACCGGGCCCATTCACCATGGCAAAGGCGAAATGCGCCGCCTGCTATTGAGTGACCTGTTGCACCACCCGGACGCGCGTTGGCGTCCGCTCAACGAAAACGCAAACTTTCTCGGAGTCTACCGTTGGAACATTCTGCGCGAAGGCGATTGAGCGTCGGGTTGCTGCTCCTGCTCGGGCTGCTCTTTCCCGCGCATCTGCACGCCGCCCGTCCGGTCTCCTTCAATCTGAGCACCAACCGCAGCTTCGCGCCCACCGAGAAACCCACCATCCATCTCTACGCGCAGAACGTAGATGAGCTGGAGTTCCGCATCTACCGGGTGCAGAACCCGGCAAAATTCCTCGCCGGCCTGCCCGACCTGCACAGCTTCGACAACGGAACCCCCTTCGGTCCCAAAGAGCGCATCGACGAGCGCACCTGGCTGGAAAAGTTCCACGACTGGAAGCATCATCTCTGGTTTCTGATCCGCCGCTTCTTCCGCAGCCAGTTCACCATGGAAAACCGCGACCGTCTGCGTGAGCATCAAGCAAATCTGGCCCATCGCAGCCGCATCGTCGGCGTGGCCCAGTTCGCCCAGATCCCACTACTGAACGACCACCAACTGGTCGCGCGCTGGCGCCAGGAGCTGCCCCCGACCTACGTCTCCGATTCGCAGGAACTGCCCATCGATCCGCTGCCCTCAGGCCTCTACCTGATCGAGGCCACCAACGGCCACTACAAGGCCTACACCCTGCTTATGGTGAGCCGCATGGCCATGATCACGCGCACCGGCAGCGGCAACGTGCTGGCCTATTGCGTCGACCGCGTCTCGGGAGCGGGCATCGCAGGAGTGCAAGTGATCGCAGGCTTCGGCCAGCAGCAGCAAGCTACCGGCAACACCGACGCCGACGGGCTCGCCGAGCTGCATCTGACCGCGCCCAAAGTGCAGCAGGACAACTTCTGGGTGCTGGCCACCATCCGGCAATGACGTGGCCGCCGTCACTCCCGGAAGCTATGCCCTCAGCGGCTTTCAGGGTGGCCGCTGGTCCTCCTACATCTACACCGACCGCCCCGTCTATCGCCCCGGCCATGTCGTGCATTGGAAGGGAATTCTGCGCGCCAAGGTGGAGAACCATCTGGAGCTGCCCAAGCTCACCACCATCCACGTAACCATCGCCGACCAGGATGACCACGCCCTGCTCGACAAAGACATGCCGTTCTCCGCTGGTGCTGTGTACGGCGATCTGACCCTGCCGGCGACCGCGACCCTGGGCTACTACACCATCCGGCTCCGCAACGGGCCCGCTTCAGACGACCCCGACAACGACGCCGGCACCGGCACATTCCGCGTGGAGGACTACCGCAAACCGGAGTACCAGGTGCGCGTGAGCCCCGCCAAACCCCGCCTGCTGCAGGGCGAGACCATGCCGGTAGTGATCGATGCCCGCTACTTCTTCGGCGAGCCCGTCTCCAATGCCGCGGTCAAGTACCGCGTCTACCATTCGCCGCACTACTGGTGGGATGACGAAGGCAGCGGCGATGACGGGGCGGGCATGGGAGCCGGCGATGACAACGCCTCGCTGGGCTACGACGCCTCCCAACAGTCCGAGCAGACCGGCAAGCTCGATGCCAATGGCAAGCTCACCATCAATGTGCCTACGCAGTACGTAGCCGACGCAACCCACCCGATGGACCAGGACTACACCGTGGAGGCCGCCGTCACCGACCAGGCCAACCGGGAGATCACCGGCCGAGGACGCTTCCTCGCCACCCGCGGCACCTTCCGCATCCGCGTCGAGCCCGTGAGCTACGCCATCCGCACCGGCGACACCGCGCTCTTTAACGTAACCGCGGTGGACTACGATAACCACCCGGTACAAACCCGCGTCCACCTCCAGCTGGTTACGCATAAGTACGCCAACGGAAAGACCGAGACCACCCGCGGCGCCGCCACCGATGTGACCACCGACGCCAATGGAAAGGCGCAGGGATCCATCCGCGTCAATCAGGCCGGCAGCACCGAAGTAGAGGCGAGCGCCACCACTCCCGAAAATCGTGTCGTCTTCGACTCCAGCTATCTATGGGTGATGGGCAGCAACGAAGAAGGATGGGGCGGGGAATCGCGCGCCGTCCAGATGATCGCCGACAAGAAGAGCTATGCCCCTGGAGACACAGCCCACCTCAGCATCCTCTCCAATGTCGACAACATCCACCCCCTGGTAATCGCCACCGGCAATACAGTCGAGTTCCGCAAGGTCATGTTCTCCCCCGGCAAGTCGTTGACCTTCGACCTGCCCATCACCGCGGATGCGCAGCCCAACCTCGAGGTAACCGCCGCCTTCATCCGCAACGATCAGCTCTACCAGGCCAACCTCAGCATCAAGGTTCCGCCCGTACAGCAGCAGTTACAAATCGACATCACCCCGGCCAAGGAGGTCTTTCAGCCGCAGCAGACCGCCTCCTACGACGTATTTGCCCGCGACTACCAGGGCAAGCCAGTCAGCGCCGACTTTAGCTTTGGAGTGGTCGACGAGGCCATCTACTCCCTCTATCCGGATAGCAGCGGCGACATGGTCAAGAAGCTTTACCCTGACCGCTACGTCTACGCCGCCGTCGATTCGTCGCTGCAGTACTACTTCAGCGGCAAGGCCGGGCTCAAATCTCCGCAGCTTGCCGAACGGCAGTCACGTTACCGTCCGCAGCTGGCCCAGGTAAAGCCGGGCAACGATGTGGTGCAGCCGCGTGTGCGCAAGGCTTTTCCAGATACCGCCTACTGGTCGCCGTCCATCCATACCGACGCCACCGGTCACGCCCACGTCACCCTCACTTTCCCTGACTCGCTAACCACCTGGCGGAGCACGGTGCACGCCATCACCCTCGACTCCAGGGCGGGCTCCGCGATCAACCGCGTGCTGGTGCGCAAGAACATCATCGTGCGCATGGGCACGCCCCGCTTCCTGCGCCAGGGGGATGAAGTCACCATCCCGGTGATCGTGCACAACTACCTCGACACCGCGAAGCAGGTGCAGCTCTCGCTCGACATCAATGGCCTCGACCCCGTCTCCGGCGCGCCGCAAACTGTCACTGTGCCCAGCAAGGGCGAAGGCACCGCGCTCTGGCGAGTCAAGGCATCGAAGATCGGCACCGCCCGCCTGCTGGCCAAGGCCCTCACCAACGAAGAATCAGATGCCCTCGAGCTGACCTTCCCGGTGGAGCCGATCGGCGTTCCGCGCACCATCAACAACTCCGGAGTCATCGCGGATAACGGACAGGCCTCCACCACCATCGACTTCCCTGGAAACACCGATGCCGCCGCGCACACGCTGCATCTCGAGATCGCTCCGTCGATAGCCGGCAGCCTCTTCTCCGCGCTCGGCTATCTCACCAGCTATCCTTACGGCTGCACCGAGCAGACCATGTCCAGCTTCCTGCCCAACCTGGTCGTCGCCGACACGCTCAAGAAGCTCAACCTCTCCGGCCTGGTGAGCCCAGCCGATCTGCAGGCCAAGATCGACGCCGGCCTCGATCGCCTCAACGACCTCAAGCACGACGACGGCGGTTGGGGCTGGTGGAAAGAGGATTCCAGCCGCGTCTTCATCACCGCCTATGTGGTCTCCGGTCTGGCCGAGGCGAAGACCGCTGGCTATGCCAAAGCCGACGCCGACCTGGGCGGGGGAGTGAGCTATCTGCAGAAGCAGCTGGCCCAGCATCCGCGCATGATCCCTGAACTGCGCGCCTACGTGCTCTATGCCCTCAGCGAGGCCGGCGCGAAGAACCTCGGCCCATCCGTCGAGACCCTATGGTCGCGCCGCAACGACCTCTCCGCGGAAGGCCTGGCCCTTACCGGCATGGTCATGCTGCGCACCGGCGACAGCAGGGCAGCGCAGATCGCCCAATTGCTGGAAGCGAAAGCCAAGCACACCGGAACCCTCGTCTCCTGGCCATCGACCTACAACCCGCTGCTCGAGCTGAGCGACGACAACAGCGCCGAGAGCACGGCCTTCGCTCTGCGCTTCCTCACCCACGCCGATGCCAAGAGCCCCTTGCTCGAAGGCGCGGCGCAGTGGCTGGTGCTCAATCGCAATGGTGGATACTGGTGGAACTCGACCGAGCAAACGGCCATGGTGCTCTTTGGCCTGGTGGATTATCTCGCTGCCTCGCAGGAGCTGAACGCGGACTTCGATGTGGACGTGCAGCTCAACGGCGCTTCGATAGGGAAGCGGCACTTCACTGCGGCCGACGCGGCCTCGGGAGTGGACCTCAGCCTCGATGTAACCCCTGCCCAACTCCATCCTGGGAGCAACGCAGTGGTCGTGACCAAGCAGGGAACTGGGCGCGCCTACTGGACGGTGCAGGGCAAGTACTATTCCACCGAGCAGAAGTTCTACCAGCAAGGCACGCTCTCGCTCAATCTAACCCGCGACTACTTCAAGCTGGTGCCCACCACCAAGGATGGGCAAATCGTTTACCGGCTCGACCCGCTGAAGGGCCCCGTCGTGCCCGGCGACACGCTCGCTGTCCACCTGGCTGTGAACGGCTCGCCGGCGAAGTATCTGCTGATCGAGGATCCAATTCCCGCAGGAACGGAATTCGTGCAGCACGAGGACAGCTATAACATCCTCGACCAGCCCGGTGCCTGGCAGTACTGGTATACGCGGCGCGAGTTTTTCGATGACCGCGCGGCCATTTTCGCCACCGAGTCGAGTGGCCGCCACGAATCCTTCTATCTGCTCAAGGTCGTCAACCCGGGAAGCTTTGCCATCAGCCCGGCCAACGTGCAGCCGATGTACCAGCCGGGCATTCAGGCCACCAGCGACTTGTTGCACCTGCAAGTAGATCCGGCGCCGTCGCCCGTGGAGGGACAAGAAATGATGCAGGCATTCCGAGGCGCCGTCGGCAGGTTTAGGGGCCGTCTTATCCTTGCCCAATTGCTGGGAAATTTCCTGCTCATGCTATTGGCCGCCGGCTGGCTGCAAATTCCCGACTCGCACACCTGGCAGTTCGCCTTCTCGATGCTCTCCGGAGTGCTGCTGGTGATCGCCTTTCTCTGGCTCTACACGGCAACCTTCCGCCATCTGCGACCCTGCGCTGCGCGGCCGCCCCACTGGCTCAGCTGGATTCTGCTGGCGGTCTTCGTAGCACTGTGGTGGTTGCTATTGCAGCCGATAGACGCGCTCCGGGCGCACGAGGGCTTGTATGCCGGCTATTGGAACTCTCAATCGCCGCCGTGGCTGCGCGCACCATCTCGGCTACTCGTCGTTGGTCGCCTGGCAGGAACGTCTCTATGACTGTGCGCAATGGCTTTTGGGCGGGCTCTTGCTTCCGCTGGCCATGGAGACCTGCGCCTGCGGACTGAAAGCCGGTTGGTTCGGTCGTGCCGCTCGAGCCTATCGCCACTGGCTCTACTGGTTTTGCGTCCTGGTGGCCGGCCTGGGCGCCTCTGGAGTTACCTGGGCTCTCGCCGGCTGGACGCCCTCAGCAGGTCTGGCAGGCCAGACCTTCAGCGTCATCGCCCGCCTGGGCACCGCCTACATTCTCGACATCATGCTCTGGTGCTTCATCCTGGGTCTCGTCGCCTATTACCTCGACCCCCCGGCACCCGCTGATCAATAAAGCTACGGAGGAATCTTCGATGGGAATGAGTTTTGAAGGGACGGCTAGAAGCCAGATCTGTCCGAAGGCACAGCTTCAAAATTGTCTGGTAGTCAAGGCAAGACTTTAGTCTGGGCCGTACGATTTGAGAATACGACGGGCTTTAGCGCGGACATCAACGGGGCAAGATGCCCAGGATTGCATCCTGGGATATTCTCAGCCGTCCCTGCGGGACTGGTCCTTGGTGTCATATCCTACGTAGGGCTACGTCCTGGGATCGCCCAGCCGTCCCTTCGGACTGATTCTGGGCCGCCCTCTTATACAGACCTGGACCGGCTGGGCAGTGGGAGAGAAGGGCCTATTAGGAGCCACCGAAGGACTTCCTCCTCCGGAGCCATTGAGAAGAACGCAGAACAGCATAGAATCGGAACGCATGCCCAAGCTCCCATTCCAGCAAGCTCCTATTGGAGCGACTTCCCGCCGCTGGACGATCGTGTGGCTCCTCTTCATAGCCTCCCTGATCAACTATCTTGACCGCTCCAGCATTTCACTGGCCTTGCCGCTCATCTCCAAAGACCTGCATCTGGGTCCGGAAAGCAAAGGCCTGTTGCTCTCGGCCTTCTTTTGGACCTACGCGTTGATGCAAATCCCGGTGGGCTGGGCCGCTGATCGAGTCAACCTGCGCTGGCTCTACTTCTCCGCTTTCGTCCTCTGGTCTTTGGGACAGGGCCTGACCGGCTTCGCCACCACCTTGGGTGTGCTCATTCTCTTTCGCCTGCTGCTCGGAATCGGGGAGTCCATCTACCTGCCCGGCGGCACCAAGATCGTAAGCCTCCTCTTCGCCTCCACGGAGCGCGGTCTACCTTGCGGCCTCTTTGACTTCGGCACCCGTATGGGCCTGGTAATGGGTGGCCTGACCATCCCCTGGCTGCTGGTCCACTTCGGCTGGCGCCTGAGCTTTCGGTTGATCGGGTTCACTGCGCTGTTGTGGTTGATTCCCTGGCTATGGGCGACGAAAGGACGGCTCGATCAACGCGCGCGTCCGGCATCATCGGACCGCGATCGAGGGCGAGCACTGCGTCGCCTGTTGACCAATCGCAACCTGATAGGTATCTGTCTCGGTTTCTTTTGCTTCGACTACTACTGGTACCTGTTTGTCACCTGGCTGCCCGACTACCTGGTGACCGTGCGTCACTTGACCATCTTGCGTGCCGGCTTCTTCTCCGCGCTGCCATACTTCGTCTTTGGGGCCAGCGAACCCCTGGGGGGCTGGATCGCCGACCGCCTCGTCGCCCACGGCTGGAGCGAAACCCGGACCCGCAAGGGAATCGTCACCGTAGCCTTTCTCTCCGGCCTGCTTCTCATTCCTGCGTCCCGTGTGCAGAGTGCCAACACAGCGGTGTTTCTCATCGCCGGCGCCTCGCTGGTCGGCCTCGCCACTGGCAATCTGCTGGTCATCCTCCAGTGTTGCGCGCCCCAAGAAGACGTGGGCCTATGGACCGGCTTTGAAAACTTTGCCGGCAACCTCGCGGGTGTTTTAGCGCCGTTGCTCACCGGCGTGCTCATCAGCCGCACCGGCTCTTATGCTCCCGGCTTCGGCTTGGCGGTGGTTGTCCTGCTCGCAGGCATATTCTGCTACTGGTTCATCGTGGAAAACTTCGATATCCCGCAGCCCGAGTCTTCACCATGAATCCCTCAGGGAAATCCGGGGTAGCGCGGTGGAGCGACCTGTGGTGCACCTGGTTTCTGCACATGCACCAGGCGCAACTCCAGCTCTAATTTAAGGCCCTCCCCATTCGTTGGAGAAGTTCACCAACGGGTGAACTTCTCCAATGAGTGGACGATCTGGTTAGAATGCATACCTCAGCGAGAGCTGAATCGTGCGTGGGCTGCTGTTGACGCCAGTAATCTGACCAAAGTTAGAGTCGGTCACACCAAAATCCGGCTGCTGGTAGGAGGCGATGTTAAAGGTATTGAAGAAATCCCCACGGAACTTGACGCTATGTTCGTGCCACACAGGAAAACTCTTTTCCACGGACATATCGATGTTCTGGAAACTGGGACCGGCAAGCGAGGACGGGCGAACATCGCCGAAGTGGTTGGCTGACTGCGCGGCAAAGACGCAGCTCCCATCGTCTGTATCTGAAGGGCAAGCTGTGCCCTGTAAATTAGTTCCGAAAAAGGCTTTAGAAGAACGACCGACAGCATGGAGCGGGCGTAACTGGTCCGGCCGGGCGGCCCCGGTAAATGCGAACACTCGGTTGGAGTAGTTTGGAGGAGAACTGACGGTGACGGGGAAGCCGGAGTAATACACCTGGGCGCCGCTCAGCTTCCAGCCGCCGACAGCCTCGTTCAGGACATAGTTCCAGTTAGAGCCGAACTTTTTACCACGGCCAAAGGGCAGATCGTACACGCCGGTCACGGAGATGTTATGACGGGTATCGAATCCAGACGGTCCCCATTCCGCGGCCATGTTGTAAGCGTCCTGCTGATAGTACTGGCTACTGTTGATGTTGCTTGTACCGTAGAAACCGATGTCATCGGTCAATGATTTGGAATAGGTATAGTTCGCAGTCAATTCCAAACCAGCGGTGAGATGCTGTCTGAAGATGGCTTGCAAGGCGTTGTAGTTACTCGAGGACTCGGTCTGAGTAATTTTGATCACACCGCTCTGCCCAACGATGTTGGCATAGGGAGCCGTAGCAGTAGGAGAGGTCAACTGGTTCCCCCAGTAGGGGTCAGTGAGGTGATGGCCGAGGATACCTACATATCCCACCTGAAAGGAAGATGACCGGGTAACCTCATATTCTGTCGTAAAGCTGAACTCCTGGGTAATGGACGGCTTGAGATCCTGCGGCCATACATAGAACGTGGTTGTAGGAACCTCAGTGGTTGGGAACCCGTTCGAGGCCTGAAAGAAGCTGCCCGGTTGAAAGACGCCATTTACGACGTTCGGGACGGTAGCGGTCTGCTCAAAGTCTTTGTGGAAAGGCGGGTTTTGCGTCAAGCGAAGGTTCGCGCCCGTGCCTTCCAAATAGCTTGAGATGCCATAACCACCACGGATGACGGTACGCGGTGTTGGCTGGTAAGCAAATCCAATACGCGGCTGGAATTGGGTCCAGACTGAGTTATAGAGCGCGCGGCTGTTGCCGTTCACGCCGGCATACACAATCTGCTTGGTTTGCATATTGATGTTTGCCATCTTGTTATTGACTTCATAAATGGGCTGATCGTACTCCCAGCGAATACCGAGGTTTAAGGTGAGGTTTTCACTTACTTTGAAATCGTCCTGGGCGAAGACACTGTCGCGCCATTGGCGCTGCCCCGTTCTTCCGGTCACGGCGCCGACCTGCACATCGTAGACCCGATCGGTCACGAAGTCGGCGAAGGGGTACAAAGTGCTGGCATTCGGGCCGGCTGTAAAGGCGCCCGTGTAGGTGAAATTTCCCAATTCACCGTCATTCCCTGGATAGAAGCTGTTCTGTTGATAGCGGAGAAATCCGCCGCCAAACTTCAAGAGATGGCGGCCATGCTGCCAGGTGAGGTTATCCGTATATCCGAAAATATTGTCGATGAATATCTCTGGCGTTGGGTTGGCGCCGAAGCTGCTGGGATAATTATTGCCAGGGGAGGGAGGGCCGCCTTCTATACCGTTAAAAGATTGCAGGCTGAAGCCAGCTGTTTGTTGCGGATTGCTGGGGATGCCAACGATCTTATTGCCGGTGAGCCCGAAGATGCCGCTGGGATCGGTAGTATTGCCACTGTTAAAGCGAATGCGCCCATAATTTGCAGTGAACTGATTCACAATAGCGTTGGAAAAGGTATGCACCCAGCTGGTATCGAAGAAATGATCCGGATAGTTGCTGGCGGTTGGGAACTGGACCGGAACTGGATCCGCGGTCTGACCATCGCGCGCGTACCCCTGTGAGTAGCGGAAGAAAAACACATCACTGGGACGGAAATTCCAGTCGACTCTTGCGTCTCCCTGGTCATTTTTGTTGAAAGAGCCCGACGGTCCAATAAAGTTATTGAAGATGCCAAGCGGATCACTGGTTGGGTTGTTTGGGACCGGATAAGCTTTTGGATTGCTGGCCAGGTATGCAGCGACGGGGTTGTTGACCGGAACCTGGTTGTTGACATATGGAACGGGCTGCCCGTTTGGTCCAATTTGCGATGTATCGTACAACTGAATGCCAAGGACGGTTAGGAGCTTGGAGAAGTCGCCATTGAGAAATGCTACAGGAGCCTGGCTGGCGGTCGTCTGGCCGCTGGTGTGCAGACGAAGCGCTTCGTAATCGACAAAGAAGAACAGCTTGTCTTTAATGATGGGGCCGCCGAGGGTTCCACCGAAAAGTGTCTGCGTGAATGGGTTCTTGGGGGTGGGGATGACGTTGTTGTCGTTAGCCCAGGTGTTTGCGTTGAGATTGTAGTTTTCCAGGAATGCGAAGACGCTGCCGTGGAAGCGATTGCTGCCGCTCTTCATGACGGCCAGCACCGTACCGCCGTTGACGTTACCAAATTCGGCATTGGCGTTGGAGGCGACGACACGAATTTGGCCGATTGAATCCGGGCTGGGGGCGTAGCCGATTGTATTGTTGAGGTTTTCGTTAATTTCCTGGCCGTCGAGCAAATAATTATTAGACTGCGCCCGGTTGCCGTTAACGTCGACCTCGTTGGCTGCCATAGTGGATCGCTCGGTTGAGTTCATGGTGCCGTACTGGTTGAAGCCAGTCGAAACGGCGCCGGGAGTATAGACGGTCAACTGAGAAAAATCGCGGCCATTCAGCGGGACACTATTAATCGTGTTTTCCGTGAACGTCTCCCCGAGGGTCGCACTTTCGGTGTTGAGGATCGGCTCAACTTCGGCGGAGACGGTCACAGTAGACGCGGCCGCCCCTACACTGAGCGGAATATCGATTTTTGCAGTCTGGTCGATTTCAAGAGCAAATGGACCATAGGTGGCGGTCTTGAAGCCGGACGACTCGACGACCAGTTGGTATGTGCCGACTGGCAGGAACCGGATAGAGTATTCTCCAGCCGGATTTGTTTTTGTTGCGGTGGGCACTCCAGTCGCCACGTTGGTCGCAGTTACCCTGGCACCGGCTACGATGGCTCCGGAGGAATCGGTAACAATGCCGCGGATGGCGCCGGTCACTGTTTGCGCTAAAGCTGGGCAAGAGGGCAAGAAAAGAACCATTACCCACGCGAGCGATTTGCAAATAAGCTTCATTATCTTGTCTCCGTTGAGCGGGATATCATTGCTCGTGCCGCATCAAGCACTGTCGTCCAAAGACTGGGTTACCAGGAAAGGGCCGCGAGCCGTAAAGACCCTACAACCTTCCAAAGATCGACTTCTCGGGGGACGAACGCTGCTCGAGCGTTTCCACTCGGACGCTGCACAGGGAGGATGGATGCAGCGCCTTGCTGGCCTAACGTGGGCCGGCTGGCGCTAATAAGCTCCAGGACCATTGCGAGGGCTAAGCCCCATAAGGTGATTCGTCTCATACTCGCCTCCAAAGACCTATAAGGGGTCCTTTAGATACAACCGTCAGCAACTCTTCTTGGATTTGCTTTCTAATCGACCGTTAATAAGGTCGGTGAATGCACTATAACCATAGGCTGACAACAATGCAAGCGGGATGGCTGCAAAAGAAAGCACTTTTTGTGTTGCGTGGTTCTAATCAAGCCTCCGACGCGTTCATTAAGACAAGCGTTTGTCTAATAGTTTCACAAGCATAGTGATCTTTTGATAGTGGCTATGTGTAGTCAATCGCGAGTGGCTATGTTCAGGTGTTCACGAGCGGGCTATGTGCAGTTAATCGCGAGTGGCTATGTGTAGTTAGTTGCGAGTGGCTATGTGCAGTTAGTTGCGAGTGGCTATGTGCAGTTAGTTGCGAGTGGCTATGTGCAGTTAATCACGAGTGGCTATGTGCAGTTAATCACGAGTGGCTATGCGCAGCCGTTTGGGTCAGCATCAGCGAATGCCCACTTAGGGGCGACGAGATTCGGCGATAGGATACCTATTCCCCACGACGAGAAGAATAAAGGGACAGCATGTGTGCTGCAGAAGCACGGAAGGAGTCGAAGGTGAAATAAAGTCCGTGTCGGGGCCGGTGCTCCCGGCTTCGGGTTGGCCGTGGTTGTCCTGCTCGCAGGCATATTCTGCTACTGGTTTATCGTGGAAAGCTTCGATATCCGGCAGCCTGAGTCTTCACCATGAATCCCTCAGGGGTTAAACATGCTGCTGAAAAACGCGCTCAACGAAGGGCATGGCTTTAAGGGCAAACGCAGGACCGACAGAAGTGATCCTAAAGGAAACGCATCTGTTCGGCCCCCACACTATGCATTGTCTTTAGCCATTTTGATAGAATTGCGCCAAGCAGATGAGAGAGCTAAGCGACCAGTTGCGATGTCTGGTGGAAGCCGCGGAGCCAGGACTGCGACAAATCCCTGACGCAGAAAGCATAGGGCCCGCCTTACCTGGAGGCTGGTCCCGGAAGCAGGTCCTTGGACATCTCATCGATTCGGCCTCCAACAATCATCAACGCTTTGTCCGCGCGATGCTGCAGCCGTCGTTGGATTTCCCCGGCTACGACCAGGAAGGCAACATACGCGTGCAAGCGGTACAGGAGGCTGACTGGATCTTGCTCGTCTCGCTATGGGCGGCCTATAACCGCTATCTTGCCCATCTCATCGCGCACTTCCCACTTTCTCAACTAGACATGCCGTGTCGGATCGGAGCCGGAGAACCCGTAACTCTGGGCATCTTAGCGTCCGGCTACCTCACCCATCTGCGCCATCATCTTCGTCAAATCGGCGTGGCAGAATGACGTTTGCCCTAACGACTTGCAGGTACCACGTTGGTCTAATGCGGTTACAGCATTACCTATTGCCCCAATTCTGGGGGATACGTATCGTGGTGTCCCTATCTCCTAATGTCTCGGTGGACAATTCCTAGCTCCTCTAGGTAGCGCACTACCTAGACGAGCTGCGAAATAAGCGACGAAACCTCCGTGTCTGGTACTTGGGGAAGACTCTCGCTGAACCGCGGCCAAGGGCAGGACTCCATCTCGATAAACGCAGTTTTTTCCGCATCCACAACGCTGTAGAGCTTAATCAAATGTTCGCAGGCAGCTTGGGACAATAACGATATCCAACGGAAGATTCTGCTAAGAACCGTAGATATAGAAGCGGCCGAACTGGTGGTCAGACAAAGGCTATTGGTCGAAACAGATATGGATCGTAACGAAGGTTGGGCTGGCAAGAAACCATTCCCGACACCTAATTCTGAAAGGCTGCGAGCCGGATTCTCCAAAGGTTTTGAGTAAGCCGTGATAAAAACGTGCCAACCTTTCCGCTCGCTCCATGAATGGCCAGAAATCGATTGGATCATCGCCCGAGAAAGGTTCACCGTAGCTGACGGTGACAACATCGGTGTGTGGTGTTGATGGATCCGTGAAATCGAATCCGTTATAGATCTCGTCTGCAGTCTGGGGGGCAAGGCGGACAAGTTCTTCAAGAGTCGTACCTCCCGGAGAACGTAGCGCCTCGTCGGTAGGGGCCGGCTCGCCTTGCTCATCCGTCAAGCGTTGATCCGAGCATCGAAGTCTTAGAGTGATCAAGGCCGTGACGATGTTCTCACCAATCCAGCGCCATCCTTGGCACAAGATGATAGCGTCCGGCAGCTCCTCTGTCCCCGGGCAGGTCAGTTGAGAGATTCGGTGGTCTGCGATGGCGACAACTCGCCGATAGACTTCGTTGAAGCCCGTGAATGGCTTTGCCGCTCCGACTCCCTTTTTGAAGAGGACTGAAATACGGTAGTTCTGCTGGTTGGACAGCAGCGACGATAGCTCGCCTCGCGTCGTGTAGACGAGACCCTTCCGCCACAAATCCGTGCCGGGAGCAAGCTCACCATCACTGCCTGGTGCAAGGAATTTGGAAGGACTGTCCATTATCGATCTTGAGTTTACGCGACCCAGCAAACATCAGGGCAAGCGTCGTCCACTTTCCGGCATCCCATCAAAGGAGATGAAGGGACAGCATGCCTATTGCAGCAATTCTGGGGGATACGTCCCCTTATCTCTTATCTCTTGTATCTCTTGGATCTCTTGGCGCTATACTACGCGCTCCTAGCGTTGGCGGACTTGGGAGAATTCCGGATGTATAGGTGCACGCGAAGTTTGTGCTTCGGCAGAGGACTTATGCTGGTTGCCGCTGCAGCGAACGCCGTCGCTTTTTGTCAAACGCAACAGCCAGTGGCGCGCCCCGAATTCGAAGTAGCCTCGATCAGGCCCCACGCGAGCGCCGACAACCGGGCATATGTTCAAGCCTTTCAGGGTAGGCTTGTCATGGAAAATTTCTCGCTGAAGCAGTTCATCCTCTTTGCCTACGATTTGCCGAACAACCAAGTTTTGGGCGTTCAAGCCTGGATGGATTCCAACCACTTCGATATCCAGGCCACAACAGAGAGCCACGCAACTGTGAAACAGATGGAGGGGCCGCTGCTGCAGGCACTTCTTGAAGAGAGGTTTCATCTGAAGGTTCATCGCGAGACGATGGAGCGCCCCGTATATGAGCTGACTGTCGAAAGGGGCGGTGTGAAAATGCAACTGTCGAAAGAAGGCAGTTGCACTCCCTATTCCATGAGTTCGCCGCCGCCACTGCCTGCGCCAAACGCGCCCCGCCCTGTCTATTGTGACTTTCCTCGACTTGCAGGCGGCGGGCTCAATTGGACCCTTGACGGGACAGGGATAAGCGTCGCAAAGCTGGCCTCTAGCCTATCTCGATCCGGACTCGATAGACCTGTCATTGACAGGACCGGGCTCACTGGAGGATTCGATTTACATTTAAAGTGGGCTGCCGAAGTGCCGGCGAGCGCCCCGGGACCTGGCACCATAGACGAGCCAACGGGTCCGTCGATTTTCACCGCGCTAAAGGAGCAGCTCGGGTTGAAACTCGAATCGGGCAAAGGCCCTGTCGAAATCCTTGTTATCGATCACGTCGAGAAGCCTTCCGAGAATTGAGAGAGATAAAGGGACAGCATGTGTGCTGCAGAAGCGCGGAAGGAGTAGACGGTGAAACAAAAATCCGTGTTGTAAAGGTGCAGGAGACATGGCACGACTGCCGCCTACGGGCTAATTCGGTGGCATGTCACCATGTTTCCTGGATTCCGCTTTTTTTCTGCTGCTTGGTGCGAATCATTTGATTCTGGCTCAGCCTTTAGCAGGCTGATTATAGGGACTGCAGGCGGCGATGGTGGTCTCCATTGCGATCGGTGCGGTGCGTGCCATTGCAAAAGAAACCGGCCAGCCGGCGGAGATTCTCGGACGATTGAACCATGAGCTTGTGGGGAATTTGAAGAGCGGCTTTGTGACTTGCTTCTGCGCCCGCATCGATGCGGCGGGAACCGTGATCATGGCGAACGCAGGACACCTGTCTCCATGGATTAATGGGACGGAGGTATCCATCCCCGGTGCTCTGCCGCTGGGGATTCTGTTGGAGTCTGTGTACGAAACCGTGAGCTTTCATCTTGGGGATGGCGACACGTTGACGATCATGTCGGACGGCGTGGTGGAGGCGCGCCAGGAAAGGGATGGTCAACTCTACGGATTCGACCAATTGGCGACGCTCCTGCGGAGCAAACCCTCCGCCGAGGAGATCGCACGCACTGCGCAGTGCTATGGTCAGGAAGATGATATCTCGGTACTGCAGATCACCCGACTTAGAGTTGCAGAGCTGGCCTCTGATCCTCTCCAGGATGTAGTGACGGTCTGATGAAGCCTAGGGCGGTCGTGACGGAACGCAGGAGACGGAACTGACCCTAAGAAAATGCATGAGGAGATAAAGAAAGTCGTTTTATGTTCACTTGCCGAAGACAAATCGATCTAAATCGCTCAATGCGTGACTCGGCATGTTATCAACAGCCGAGATGCAACTTTGGGATTGGCGGTGATCCGGCTGCCACAGGCCGCTTAAGAGAGCGACTCTGTGTTCTTTATTCGTAGCGGAGGGCTTCCATGGGGTCGACTCTGGAGGCTCTTCTTGCCGGAAGGTAGCCGGCGAAGACCGCAACGGTGAGAAGGAGCGTCACAGTGCCCAGCAGACTGGAAGGATCGGTACTCTTAACGCCGAAGAGCATGTTGGCGACGATGCGGTCCCCGGCAAGGGCCGCCGGCGTGCCGATGGCCACGCCGATCGTGACCAGAAGCAGAATCTCGCGCATGACAAGCCACCGCACATGCGCGCGGGCTGCGCCGAGCGCCATGCGGATGCCAATCTCGTTCGTGCGGCGACTTACAACATACGACATAAGGCCGTAAATGCCGATCGAAGAAAGGAAAACAGCAAGCAATCCGAAGAATGTACAGAGTTGAGCGACGAGGCGCTGATTGGTGAGAGTGCGGGCGACCTGTTCATCGAGCGTGGTCACACCAGTGATGGGCAGACTGCGGTCAATTGAACGGATGGTTTGTTGAACGGCGGCGGCAACCGGCGCAAAGTTTCCGGTATAGCGGGCCTCGAAATCACCGAAACCCCATGGATGCTGAGTGTAGGGAAGATAATCGAGATTCGCGGGTTCTTCTGTCAGGTTGTGGAACTTAACATCCTTCGCGACGCCGATAATAGTGACGTCGTTTTCGGGCTTGTCATCGCCCAGGCCATAGTGACGGCCGATCGGATTACCAGGTGGGAAAAAGGTCTTAGCCATATGCTCGCTGATGATAGCGACATGTTGTGAGGTGCTCGTGTCAGAGGTCGAAAAGTTACGTCCTGCGAGCAGTGGGATTTGCATCGTCGCGAAGTAGCCGTCGCCGACAACGTTGTGCTTCACATCGATGTCTCTGTCGGCATTCATTCCCGGCACAACGACATTCGAGCCCCAGCTGCCTTCGTGGAAGGTGAATGCGGAGAAGCTGTCGGCCTTTACATTTGGCAAGGCGCTGACGCGCTCCTCAATCTGCTGATTAAGTGCGACCTCTCGCGGCTCGCCGGGGGTGTAGCCTGCGGAGCTTGCGTCGATTTCGAGACGCAGGACGTTCTCTTTATTGAAACCAGTGTCGATCTCGTTGAGATTGACGAGGCTGTGTAGAAAGAGTCCGGCTCCGACCATAAGGACGAGAGAGAGCGCCACCTGGGAAACAACGAGTGCTCTTGCCAGCGGGTTTCGAGCCCCTGCGACTTGCGGACCGCGGCCGTCTTTGAGGGCATCCGTGAGCTGAATGTTTGTGGCGCGGATGGCTGGAATGGTTCCAAAGAGGATGGCGGTCGCGACGGTGACGGCGAAAGTGAATGCGAGCAGCCGGACATCGATGGAAACATCGAGGGGGATGGTTTCAGGACCCCCGGAAATCATGTGTAAGAGCAGACGGTTGGCGATCGATGCGAATGCAACGCCAAGCGCTCCGCCGGAGAGGGCCAGGATGAAGCTTTCTGTAAGCAACTGGCGGACGAGACGCGCTCTACGAGCGCCCAAAGCCTGGCGGACTGCGAGTTCGCGGGCGCGCGTCGTGGATCGGGCAAGGAGAAGGTTGGCGATGTTGGCGCAGGCAATGAGTAGGACCAGCGCGACTACAGCCATCAGGATCTGGAGCGGTTTCGAAAATTGGTGTCGAAGCTGGGACAGGCCCGTAGCCATGGACGTCAATGGGACTTTAGCTCTCTCTAATTTCTGCAGATTTTCCTGACTGAGATTGGCGTCGGGAAATCCGGTCAGGATTTGCCGGAAGAGCAGATTCACGTTAGATGTGGCCTGGGCGAGTGAGACACCGGGCTTGAGACGTCCCATGATCAGGAGGGATTCTGAGAAGTTGTCCTTATATCCGCCGTGGTTTGGAGGGACCGCTTTGGCCATCGACAGCGGAATCCACATATCTGGAGCTTGGCCAACCTTGGTGCCGAAGAATTCGGGCGGGGCAACGCCGATGATGTTATAAATCGTTGCTCCGAGTTTGAGCTTGCGATTCAGGACGTTCGGATCCTGCGCAAGGCTTCGCTTCCACCACGCGTAGCTGATGATCGCTACCGGGTGATCGCCTTCCGAGTTATCGTCCGCATCATTCAGGGTGCGGCCGATCAAAGCTCGTACCCCCAGCGTCTGAAAATAGGTACCGGAGACGAGCTGGACGATCATGGGTTCTGATTCCGTTCTTCCTTCGACGAAGCCGTGGCCTCCGCTGGTGATGCTGAAGATGGCAGCAGTATCGGAAAATACCTGGTTTTTCTGCTGCATCTGGCGGTAGAAAGGATAAGAGTAAAGGTCGGTCCGGGCGAAATCGTCGGTGATACCGGTTGTGTCTCCTTTCCCGAGAAGGACGAGTTGAGCAGGCTCTTTGACGGGTAAAGAGCGCAGCATGACGGCATTGAGGAGGCTGAAGATGGCGGTATTGGCGCCAATGCCTAATGCAAGCGAGAGCAGGGCGACAAGGGTCAGAGCCGGGCTGCGCAAGAGGGCGCGGGCGCCGTATGCGGCGTCATGAAAGAAGCTTTCCAATCCTTCCCATCCCCAGGTCATTATGCTTTTCTCCTTGAGGTGTGCGACGTTGCCGAATTTGCGGTTTGCGGCTTGGCTTGCTGCTGTGGGGGGCAGACCGGATTCGATCTGTTGCTGACGGCGGAGATACAAGTGGAGGCGCATCTCTTCTTCAAGGTCCAGGTCCAGTTGGCGCCGGCGAAAAATCATGCGCAGGCGGCGGATCAGTTCTCCAATCGGTTTTGGGAGATAGCTCATGGCTTACCTCTTGAGGTGCACTCGTCAATGTTCAGGCTGTCCGGATAACACGCGTGATGGCGCCCATGACGCGCTCGAACTGGGAGACTTCGATGTGGAGCTGTTTCTTGCCGCCTGCGGTAAGGGTGTAGTAGCGGGCGCGACGATTGCCGGCAGTCACTCCCCACTCGGCGGTGACCCAGCCTTTGATGAGCATGCGTTGAAGAGCTGGGTAGAGCGAGCCTTCTTCAACCTGGAGGATCTCCTCGGAGTGGTGCTGGATCGATTCAGCAATTTCGTAGCCGTGGAGTTTGCCACGCACGGCCAGGGTCTTGAGGATCAGGAGGTAGAGAGTTCCAGGTGGGATTTCGTCGCGCGACACGGCTTTCGCGTTCCTCCGGAGAGTGGCATAGGTAGACTATGTCAGTGTGAACCTCGGAAGATTCACTGTCAAGAATGGTGCTCGAGTGCGGAGAAACCGTGGCTCCGGAGGACTGCGGCTTTCGGTCGACGGAATGCAATTTATCTGAAACCGGCTGGCACTTTTGCTACCTACTACGAAATCGCCGAGTAGACACAACTTAGTCAAGCGATGGACAGCTATCTCAAGCAGTCCATCTGAAATGCTCTGCCTGCCTGGAGTAGCTCTTCGCAAAGCAGCGTCGGCGGAAAAGCTGGCCGAGGCGGTTGCCACGTGACAGTATTTGCCTCTGGGGCGAAGTGAACGGTCCATCTCCCACAACTTCGTGGACTGTCCCACAAGCTCCCGCTTTCCCACCGTTTGACAGTAGATGGTCGACCATCTACCATCACGTTACATTGAGGGTAGACGGTCTTCTATGGAGAAGCAGGCACAGCAAAAACAAACCTTCTCCAGGGCGCGCTGGACATGCTCGTCGTGCGAACCCTGCTCTACCGTGGGGGACAGCTGAGATGCGATGGTGGCAAATCGGAAACAGGCGTGCTGATCTGGATCGGGAGCTGCAATCCGATCTGGAGTTGGAGGAGGAAGAACAGCAGGAGCGAGGCCTTTCGGAAGAAGACGCTCGTTATGCGGCGCTCCGCGTCTTCGGCAATACGACGGTCATCCGCGAACAAACGCGCAATGTTTGGGGATGGACGTACCTTGAGTGCTTGTGGCAGGACATTCATTTTGCACTTCGGCAAATCAGCCACAATAGACGCTTTGCAGCGATCTGCATCCTCACCTTAGCACTCGGGATCGGCACCCAGGCAACTATCTACAGTGTTATCCATGCTGTGCTGATCAATCCTTACCCCTATCGCGGTGCGTCGCGCATGGTGCACATTCACCTCTATGACAAAGAGCCGGCACCCTACGATCTAGCGCTCGATGGCCCTCAATTTGACTTGTTTGCGAAGTCGACTGTCCTGGATGGCGCGATTGCAAACGATGGTGACACCGTGGCGCTGACGGGCGGCGAATTGCCCGTCCAACTCCAGGTAGGTCGCATGTCTCGCAATGCTTTCGCTTATTTCGGTGTGCCGGCTCTCGTTGGGCGCGCCTTCGGACCACCCGACGATGCCAGAGTCGCCGTTCTGAGTTATCACTTCTGGCAGACGCATTTCGCGGGCAGCGCAAATGTGCTTGGTAAGAGCTTGCAGCTGGATCGCCAAAATTACGAGATCATCGGCGTCATGCCGCAACGCTTTGCCTGGATGGGAGACGATCTCTATGTTCCGCTTGGCTACTCCGCGGATCCACGCCGTCCAGCGAACGTGTACGCCCGCGTCCGCGACGGGGTCAGCGACCCACAGGTAGAGCAGGCGCTCGAGCCGCTGCTCGACGGCTTTGCAAAGGAGACTCCGGCAAACTTTCCGCGACAGTTTAAAGCGCACGTGGTCCATATCAACGAGATAGCAATCGGACGGTTCAAAGGAGTCATGGTCGTCCTTTTCCTTTCCGTATCGTTCCTTCTGCTGCTTGCGTGCGTGAACGTAGCCATTCTGCTGTTGGCCCGCGGTGAGGTGAGGTCTGCAGAAATAGCTATGCGCCGGGCTCTGGGTGCTTCGCGCGCTCGTATCCTACGCCAGTTGCTCACGGAATCACTCTTGCTCTCTTTGTCTGGGGGCGTCGTGGGAGCAATTTTGACGCTGGCGGGCGTTCGCCTCGTCCATCTCCTCATGCGGACTCTTCCGGCAATTTTCCCGCCGGAGACTGCGATTGTGGTCAATATTCCGGTCTTGCTCTTCAGCCTCGCCGTTTCTTCGGCGACTGGATTCCTGTGTGGACTCTGGCCGGCGTTACGGCTGTGCCGCACAGACTTACGCCAGACCATGGATGGAGGTTCGCGCCAGCTCGCAGGCAAACAAGGCGCGCGGAACGCACATAGGGCGCTCCTTACAGTGGAGGTGACGTTAACCATTCTGCTATTGGCCTGTTCAGGGGCGGCGGTGCAAAACCTTCTGCAGCTCCTGCATGGGCACTTTGGGTATGAACCCCGGAACCTGGCATCGGTGAACCTTGCCCTTAGGGAAGGAACACACCAGCAATGGGCCGACCGGATCCATTATTTCGAAGAGATTCGACAGGCCATTGCACAGGATCGGGGCGTAGTATCTGCCGCCATTGGGCATCTCCCGCCAACCATTGTCGACTCCACGCCCGTGGCTGTACCAGGTTTGAAGGTCAGTTCGAATCGGGTCACTGTCCAACAGGTAAGTCCGGAATACTTTGGCACGCTCGGGATTCCGCTCCTGATCGGGCGCCATTGGACATCTGCAGAAACAGCCCATGCGGCGCGGCTGGCGCTGATCAATGAGTCCATGCGTCTGCGGTACTGGCCGCAAGCCAATCCTATCGGTCAAACCATCATCTTGAACGACGGTGTGGCCAATGGGAATGCCTGGAGGCTGGTTGCTCCGGGAGACGATCAACATTTTCAAATTATCGGAGTGGTTGGCGACACTCCCAACAAGGGCCTGGAAGAGGCCGTCTACCCCGCCGCCTATATCCCGTATTCCATGTCCCCTTTCGATGGATTCGATGTGGTGTTTCGCACCCTGGGCGATCCGGCTCGTCTTACGCGCGCAATCAACCGAGATGTCCATCGCGTCGATCCCGCACTTGCAGTGGGAGACCTAGTCACTGCAACTGACCTTCTTGAAGAAGATAGTCTTGGCCGAGAGCGCTTTGCCGCGCACCTCTTCCTTAGCTTTGCGATCCTCGCGCTGGTTTTCGCGATAACCGGGCTTTACAGCATTCAGTCGTACCTCGTCGCTGAGCGCAGGCGGGAACTTGGAGTGCGTATTGCCCTCGGGGCGACGCGATCGCACATCGTAGAAGAGATTACGGGCGGCTGTGTGGTGTCGGTACTCATTGGAACCGCGATCGGCATCCTTGTTAGCCTGGCGCTGGGCCGGGCCTTTGCATCCTGGACCCATGGGAATGTGCGAGATCCCGAGATGCTGGCGGCTAGTGCAGGCATCCTCTTTCTGGCGGCTATCCTCGCTTCCATAGGACCAGCATTGACAGCCACATCGATTCAACCGATGCAGGCATTGCGCAAGGAATGAGGTCGCAATCCCGAAAGGTAGAGCCCAGGAGCAATTTACTGACGAGACCTTCCAGGCATTGTCCGGCAAGCCGGTTACGTCCAGTGGACTGGATTTGTAAACACTGGCCAACTTATCACTACTGATTCTTATGCTTGGCACCGCCAAATTCAGGGGCTCATTGCGGGCAGGATCAGGTCAGCTATGATGTGATGGCGGAATTCTCGAAATGGCTGGAGGCAGGCGAGGAGAGCATTTTCTCCTTGGAAACAGAGAAAAACCTGCCAGGTGCATCCTACGAACTGCCTGAAGCCGCGACCAGAACTAAAAAATTCCCAGAAATAAAATTTTCCCGACGGCTTGTAGAATTCCGGTCTGGCCGTTCGTCGCTGTAGTGAAGGCCGGGCAGAGAACCCCGCCTGAAGGACTATTACAGGAGAAGACATGCCGCAATATCTAGTTGCTATTCAACACCCCGAAAACTACGACTCGTCGCTAGAAGGTGAAGCGATGATTCGCGACATCGGCGCACTTAACGAAGAGATGGATGCCGCAGGCGCCCGGTTCTTCGCAGGCGGTCTGGAATCGGCAAGCCACGCTAAATCGCTGCGCAAGCAGCGCGACGGCAACGTCACCATCACCGACGGCCCCTACCTCGAAGCCAAGGAACACATCGGCGGCTTCTGGATCCTCCTCCCCGGCGAATCGGAAGTTCATGCACTTGTGGCATTGATGGAGTTGCAGGCATCGCGCAACGCAGCGCGCCGGGGCAAAAACGGCGAGGCCGTCTTATTGCCGGATCAGGACCGCTCCTTGTGGAACTACGCGCAGATCCAGCGAGGAATGACCGCGCTCGAACAAGCGCAAAGACTAGGCGGTGGCGCGAAACCCTACGCGTTGCAGGCAGCCATTGCCGCATGTCACATGCGCGCCCGCACCGCCGAAGAGACAGACTGGGACCGTATCGTTCTTCTCTACGACGCCTTGCTGCAAATCAATCCATCTCCAATCGTGGCACTCAATCGCGCAGTCGCCGTCGGCATGGTCCAAGGCCCAGCCGCAGGACTCGACGCACTCGACGCAGCCGCCGCCCTCGCCGGTGACTCTTCGCTAGCCGGCTACCATCTCTTTCCCAGTGTTCGCGGAGACCTGCTGATGAAGATGGGCAGGCTCTCTGAGGCACGTGAAGAAATCCAACGCGCCATCGCAATGACGAAGAACCTGCGGGAACAGGAATTGCTGGCGAACAGGTTGAAGCAGTTGGAGAAGGCGGCCTTCTCCGTATAGGTGCGGTTCTCTCCTTTGAAACGCCCTAGCGTCCGGTCATTCTGACGCTTAAAGAGCATCTGACAGATTCCGCGACACTGGCCGACTTTCCGCTACAACCCATCCTGGCTATGGCACTGGCAAGTATGCCTGCCATGGCCCAGGATCATCCCGACAACCACACTTACAAGCAGCACAACGAATGGAAGACGGGCGCAAAGATTCAGCAGGAAGACTGGAACAGAGGCGATAAGGTCGATTATAAGCAGAACCACCTTCGCCGTCCGCCAGCGGGAGATGAGTGGCGCCAGATCGATGGGAATTACGTGATGGCGAAACAGGACGGAACGATCGCTTCTGTTCGCCAAGCTCCCCACGATCACTAAGCTGCCGCAACCTTTCGTTGAACAAGAAATCCCAGGTCGCTCCGCCAAGGTCGGCCTGGGATTTTTATGTCTATCGTTCGCCGGAGTGAGCGAATCGAGAAGGTACCTGCCCGTTCCGGTTGGATTGTCGCCAATCCGGACATTACACCCGTTTGGGGGTAACTTCCGGATAGGCGGTAATCCGCCCGGAATCGTAGACATTCCCAAAGTTCTCGATGAGCGACTCGGCGGATTATGCGCTCATGGAGATTCATTCGGCGCGGAGCGCTTCGGTCGGGTTAACTGAGGCCGCGCGGCGGGCGGGGATGAAGCTGGCGAGGAGCGCGGACGCGGCGAGGACGAAGGCGACGGCGGCCAGAGTGGTCACATCCCAGCTCTGTGCGCGAAAGAGCAGCGATCGCAGAAGCATGGTGACGGCGAGCGAGGAAAGGAGGCCCACGACGATCCCGAAAATGGCGAGCTTTCCAGCTTCGCTGAGAACGAGCCGATAGACGGACGAGCGCTGTGCGCCAAGAGCCATGCGGACACCGATCTCGCGCGTGCGGCGGCTGACCGAGTACGCGATAACGCCATAGAGACCGACGGAGCTGAGGAGAAGGGCGAGCGCCGCGAAGCCGCCCACGATCCAGGCGGAGGAGCGATGGAGCGCAGCCGAGGGCGAGTCGTGAATGCGCTCGGTCATGGTGATGGGGTGGGAGATGGCGAGGCCGTGATCGACGGAGTGAATGGCCACAGCGGCGGGGCCGAGGAGGGCATCTTCGTTTTGCGAGGCGCGAAGGAGGATGGCGAAGAAGTTCGAGGGAAACTGGGGCCAGGAGAAATACATCGCGCCGCGCGGGGCCGCATCGAGCTGACCTTCCTGCAGGTCGTTGATGACGGCGACGATTTCCATCTTGTTCACGCCCAGGGTCGCGATCTGCTTTCCAACCGGATTCTGACCCGGGAAATACTCCCATGCCATTTGCTGATTGATGATGACGACCGGAGGATGGGAGGCATCGTCCGCGTCGGTGAACCAGCGACCCTGGATGAGGCGCGCCTGGAGAGTGGAGAAGTAGTTTGGACTGACGTTGCGGAAGGCAACTTCACGATGAACGTTGTCAGGAGGCGCGCCGACGATGGAGAAGCCGGTGGTGACGTCGCCGTCGCCGAGAGGCAAGTGGCTGGTAAACGCGACGGACTGCACGCCAGGAAGAGCGGAGAGAGTGCTCTGCAGCTGGCGCTCGAGCGCGATGAGCTGCGCATTCTTGTCATAAGCAGGACCGGTGGCAGCGACCTCGAGCAGCGCGAGATGGGAGGGTTCGATACCCGTGTCGACATGCAGGAGGCGGTAGAAGCTCTTGCCAAGCAGGCCAGCTCCGGTGAGGAGCACAACCGCCATGGCCAGTTCGAGGACGACAAGGTTCGAGCCGAAGCGACGCCAGAGGGTACCTGATGCGGAGCGGCCACCTTCGGTGAGGCTCTCGCGCAAATCGGAGAGGGAGACGCGCAGGGCGGGGAGGAGTGAGAAAAGAATGCCGGCTGTGAGAGAGACGAGCGCGGCGAAAAGCAGGACGTGGTTGTTGACGCCAACGACGCGGAGGTACGGCATCGTGGCGAGGATGTCCCGCGGGATGAGACGGAGGAAGAGATTCATGACTACGGCGGCCAGTGCAAGTCCCAAAACACCGGAAATAGCGGCGAGGATGATACCTTCTGTGATGAACTGACGGACGAGTCGCGGGCGGGAGGCTCCGAGGGCTCCGCGGACGGCCATCTCGCGGCGGCGCTGCTCGGCGCGGACGAGGAGGAGACTGGCGACGTTGACAGCGGCGATGAGCAGGAGCAGCGCGGCGCCGGCGATGAGGACAAGGAGGATGGGCCGGACATCGCCGACGATGACGTCCGTGAGAGGCAGCATGAAAGCCTTCTGATCGCGGTTCGAGTCAGGAAACTGGCGGGCGAGATTGTCGGCAATGGTATTGATGCTGAGGAGGGCGGTGGCGAAGGTGACGCCGCTTCTGAGGCGGGCGACGCCGAAGAGGTTATGGCAGCCACGGTTCTTCTCGCAGCCACCGTCGGCGCGCTCGGTGGCCCAGAAATCGGCGGGCTCTGCGGGCGCAAAGTGAAAGCTGCTCGGGAGGACGCCGATGATGATGTTGGGCTTGCCGTCAAGGGTAACGGTCTGGCCGAGGACATCGCTGCGGCCGCCGAAGCGGCGCTGCCAGGCGGAGTAGCTGAGAAGAATAGGGCGCGGGGCGTTGACCTGATCCTCGCCGGGGCGAAAGTCGCGGCCAAGAATGGGCGTAACGCCGAGGGTACGGAAGAAACCGGCGCTGACGCTGGCGCCGTCGGCCCGCTGCGTGCCGGTTGGAGTTTGCAGGAGAAAACCGTAAGGCGCGTAGACGTCAAGAGAAGAGAAGACGGTGTTCTGGCGTTTCCAGTCGAGATAGTCGAGATAAGAGAGGTGGAAGCGCGGGCCGAGCGGGACGGACCCGTAGAGAACGGCGAGGCGCGAGGGATCCTGGTAGGGGAGCGGCCTGATGAGGGCGGCGTCGACGAAACTGAAGATGGCGATGGCAGCCGCTATGCCGAGGGTGAGGATGAGGATGGCGGTGGTGGCGAAGCCGGGGTTCGTGCGGAGCTGGCGCAGGGCGAAGCGGAGATCCTGGAGGTGGATTCGGCTGTAGATTCCCAGCCGGCGGACCAAACTTTGTGGCGGATGGTTTCGGCGCTGCCGATTTCGGCGCGGGCGGCGCGGAAGGCCTGGTCGCAGGAGAGGCCGCGACGCATCTTCTCCTGAACGGATTCTTCGAGGAAGCTGTCGAGCTCCGAGGCGATTTCGGCGTTGCGACGGTCACGGCGGAAGAGGGAGCGGAGGCCGGCGATGAGGCTGGAGAACATGCAAAGCTCCTTCGGTCAGGCTTCGAGGATGCGGTTGATGGCGGCGATCTGGCGGTCCCACTGCGCGCGCTCTTCTTCGAAGGTCTTTCGACCGCGACTGGTGAGCTGGTAGTAGCGAGCGCGGCGGTTGTTCTCGCTGGCGCGCCACTCGGCTTTGATCCGGCCGGCGCGCTCGAGGCGGCTAAGGGCGGGGAGCAACGAGCCGGGGTTGATGCGGAAGACGGCGTGGCTGACCTGCTCGAGGCGGAGGGCAATGCCGTAGCCGTGCATGGGCTCGAGGGCGAGGGTTTTGAGGACGAGCATTTCGAGGGTTCCCTGAACGAGGCCGTCGGGCATGGGGCAAACTCCTCTCCTATCGATAATCAAGAGGTGTAACGGAAACTCCTTTCGATTGTCAAGAGGAGAGTGGGTGACGCCGCGGCGTCTCAAAATTGGTCAGCTTGCAGCAAGTATTTCGGCTGTCGGTTCGTATGCGTTGTCTTGGCGTAAGTCGGCTGTTGCCCACAGGCCAAACCGCTCATTGAGGCTATTTCCCGACTCGTGGCTGGATTGTCGCCAACCCTTCTTTTACTACTCAGTAACGGAAGAGTAGGCGGTGACTCGCCCGGAATCCGCGTGCCACGATACTCAATGAGTGAATTGGCGGATTTACTACTCATTCAGGATTCGGTCCACCGCTTCCTATTGACATTCGATATGAGATAGGAGCAGGCTACATATAGGACGTCGATAGGACAAGGCTCCATGAGCTCTAGTCAAACTAATCTCCTCCAGGGTACCCTCGATTTGCTTATCCTCAAATCGCTGAAGCCCGGCGAACTGCACGGCCTCGGTGTCGCCCGCCGCATCGACCAGATCACCCGCGGTACCTTTCAGGTGAAACCTGGATCGCTGTTTCCGGCGCTCCACCGCCTGGAAGAAGCCGGCTGGCTAACCTCCTTCTGGGGAGAGTCGGAAAACAACCGCCGCGCCCGGTTCTACCGCCTTACCAAAGCCGGCGAAAGACAGCTGGGACATGAAACCGAAGAATGGCAGAAGATCGCCGCCGCCATGACGCACGCCCTGAAGGCAACCTAGGAGGTTCGCGATGCAGTTCCTCTCCCGCCTCGAAAGCCTGATGCGCAATCTTCTCCGCAAGCGCGAGGTCGATGCCGATCTTGAAGAAGAATTGGAGAGCTATGCCGCAATGCTCGCGGACGAAAAGGTTGCCGCCGGAATCTCTCGTTCAGAAGCTCGCCGCAGCACACTCGCTGAACTCGGAGGCATCGAGCATATCAAGCAATCTGTGCGTGACGGGCGCACCGGCATTACCTTCGAACTCCTCTGGCAGGATGTGCGCTATGCTCTGCGCCAACTTGCCCGCAACCGTGCCTTCTGCGTTACCGCGGTGCTAACGCTCGCGCTCGGCATCGGCGCAACCACCGCGATCTTCTCCGCTGTTTACGCATTGCTGCTGCGGCCTTTGCCCTATCCAGACTCGGGGCGGCTTGTTTATGTCTCGGCGAAAAGTCCAGTGATGAGAGCAGACTTGCTGCTGTCGCAGGATTTTGTGGCGGCGCAAACCACGCTGAAATCCTTTCGGGAGCTCGCTGGATACAATTTTATGATTCAAAACCTCACCGGGGCAGGAGATCCGGTACGCGTGACCCGGGCGGGCGTCACCGCCAATCTCTTTTCAATTCTGAGCGCGGTGCCGAGCCTCGGCAGGCTATTCACGTCGAATGATGAGCGGCCCGATGGACCGCCATATGTCGTCCTGAGTGACCGCTTGTGGCGCACGCAATTTAACTCTGATCCGCAGGTCATCGGGAAAACTTTAACCCTCGACGGCAAGCAGCAAATCATTATCGGCGTACTGCCGCAGCGTTTCTCCTTTCCGGATCTCACGCTTGAACCGGACTTGTATGTTCTTCTGGATCTTCCGCGTGAGACGGATCTTGCCGCCTCAAAGGTCTCTTTGGGCATCAGCACGACCGGGCTGCTCCGCCGCGGTGTCTCAAGGCAACAGGCACAGGCAGAGCTTCAAACATTCTTCCTCGCCCGTGCTAACGCGGCTCCTCCGATCTTCGCGCACTTCCTCGCCGGCCGGCAGGCCGAGGTTGCGCCGCTTCAGCAACATATCGCAGGCAACAACCGCGAGGCCCTCCTTATCCTCTTGGCATGCGTCAGTGCCGTTCTGCTGATTGCTTGCGCCAATGTCGCCAACCTGCAACTAGTCCGGGCCGTTTCACGCCGGCACGAGACAGCGCTACGCGGCGCGCTCGGTGCATCGCGCCTGCGGCTGGTCAAACAATTCCTCGTCGAAAGCTCTGTGCTCTCCTCAGTGGCGGCGATGCTTGGTCTTGCCCTCGCCTGGATTCTCACATCTCTCGTGCGCTACTCCGGCGCGGTGGATGCGCCAAAACCAGAATCACGATTTGCACAACTGCTCCAGATCCCATTTGGCAAGCTGAGCGCCGGCTTTCAGATCAACGCATGGGTCCTGGCCTTCACCATCGGCCTGGCACTGCTTACAACCGTGCTGTTCGGTCTGATACCTGCCATTACGGGGAGCCGCCTGGATTTGCGGACGGCTCTCCAGTCCGCCGCCATGCGTATAAGCCAGGGGCGGGACCTGCGCTTCCTGCGCCACAGCTTCCTCGTAGTTGAGGTCGCCCTCGCTGTCGTTCTTCTCGCATCCTCCGGATTGCTCATCCGCAGCTTTGTGAACGTCATGCGTTACGACTCCGGTTTCGACCCTTCCAATACCCTTACCGCAACGACGCTACTGTATAGTCCGCGCTATACGGCGCCCGGTCAGGCCACACAGATTTTCATCAACGATCTGCTTATGCGTCTTCGCGCGTTGCCTGGCGTCGAGGCCGCTTCCATTGCCAGTGCTATGCCGCTACAGTTTGCCGGATCGACTGCCGTCACCTTCGGTCCGCCCATGCCGCCTCCTCCTATGGCTGCGCGGCAAAATGCAACCGCCGTGAATGTGACGCCAGATTATTTCCGGGTTGTCGGCAATCCGATCGTGCAGGGTCGCGCATTCTCCCCCGACGACACTGATACCTCGCCGTTCGTCGCCATCGTTAATCAGGCCTTTGCAAAGCGGTACCTCGATGGCAACGCACTCGGCAAGAGATTCAATCGATTCGTCGGGACAAATCAGTTTGCTCCTGTCACCATTGTTGGAATCGCGCTGGATCTACGCCACAATGGCCTGGAACAAGAGGTAGAGCCGGAGTTCTACATTCCGGAGGCGCAGGCTCCTTCAGGGGAAGTCAACATCGCCCTGCGAAGCGCCACGGACCCCGCGATTCTCGCCAACGCGATGCGCAAAGCAGTTCTTGCCGTCGACTCGGAACAGCCTCTATTCGACATCCAGACCATGGATCAGCGAGTCGCGGACCAGGTCGCGCAGCGCCGCCTGCTTATGCTGCTTGTCGCTTGCTTTGCACTGCTTGCTGTCATCCTGTCAGCTGTCGGTGTGTACGGTGTGTTTGCCTACTCGCTTTCGCAGCGGACGCAGGAGATGGGTATCCGCCTTGCCCTTGGCGCATCCCGGCGGCGCCTGATCGGCCTGATCGTTGCGCAGGCCGCACGCCTCATCGCTGCAGGCGGCATACTCGGAATCGCGGGAGCATTTCTTCTGAGCCGCCTGCTCGCCAGTATGCTGGTCGGCATCAGACCGCATGACACCCTCTCCTTCGCGTTCGCGTGGGTATTGATGACGATGATCGCGCTGATCGCCAGCATGATTCCCGCATCGCACGCTGCGCGAACCGATCTGGTTTCGGTTCTTCACGCCGAATGAACTTCGCGACAGACGGGCCACAGGCGCAAGGATGCGGAACTGATCTTGTTCGCTCTGCACAGATTATTGCGGCGCAGCAGCGGTTAGGGATCGCTGAGAGGCAGCCAGAAGTCTCGTCCTAACTATTGCCAACAGGGCGAAGCACTTATTGACGAGTTCTGGGCGCATGGTCGCCAACCCGGACAATACACCGGTTTTGGGGTAACTTCCGAGTAGGCGGTTAACCGCCCGGAACTCCGAAAGTCGAGGAATTCTCCGCTCTTAGTGCTCAATGAGTGAGTTGGCGATTTGGCGCCAACGCAGAGTTTCCTGGGGACTATTCAGCCCGCAGCGCATGCATCGGATCCAATCGCGAGGCTCGCCACGCGGGAATCATACAGGCCAGAGTTGCAACCATCAGCAGCGTAAAGGTAACTGCGATATATACCGCAGGGTCGAGCGGCCTGGTGTCGTACAGCATCGAGCGAATCAACTGCGTGATTCCGGCACTGGCTGCCGATCCGATTGCCAATCCAATAATTGCCGGCCGCATTCCATCGAACAGGATCAGCCGCAGCAGCTGAGCTCGCTGCGCGCCTAGCGCCATGCGAACGCCAAGTTCCGTTGCTCGCTGCGCCATCAGATACGACAGAACACCATACAAGCCTACTGAAGCCAGAATCAGCGATAGCACCGCGAAGCCCATCACCAGCGCGGCGCTGAAGCGAGCATTGCCCAGCGAATCCCCAATCGCCTGCTGCATGGTCATCACATTGGAAACGGGCAGCTCCGGATCGAGCGCCGCAATCTGCTTCTGCACCGGAACTGACATCGCCAACGGATCGGAATCGGTGCGAATGGCAAGAGACTGACCGTCTTCAGAGTCGCCTCCGAGGAGCGGAAAATACATGATTGGCCGGATCGGTTGACCGACCTGCCAGGGCGTATCTCCGACGACGCCGATAATTTCGTATTCAGCGCCGTTCTTATCGAGTACGTTGACGGTCCTGCCAACCGGATCTTCGCCCGGGAAATACTGCCTGGCAAACAGGCTGCTTACGACGACTTTCCTGGCGCGGTCGAGCCGGTCATCGCTTGTGAAGAAACGTCCGCTCAGCAACGGAATCTGCAACGCGCTGAAATACCCAGGGTCGGCCCAGCGTGCGAGAGCGTCGGGTATTCCTTCGCCGGGTTTCAGCGGAGGATGCCCCTTAATCGTGAAGTCATCATCCCTTCTAAATCCTTCTCCAGGCATATTTGAACCCAGAGCAACAGCGCGGATGCCGGGCATGGCGCTCAGTCTTTCCAGAAGCGTTTCGTTAAAGGCATTCACCTTTTGCGGACTGTCATATTTCCGCGCCGGAAGGTTCAGGTCCATAGTCAGCACATTGTTGGTTACGCATCCCACATCGGCGCCACGCAAACGAGCAAAACTCTTGAGCAACAGCCCTGCGCCGATCAACAACACCACGGTGACCGCGATCTCCACAGTCAGCATCGCCTTGCGCAGCGCGGCGCGGGAGACGTTTCCGCTGGTGGTGCGCGAAGAGGCCTGGAGCGCTGCAAGAGCAGCCTTCCCTGTGGACGAAATGGCCGGCAGCAGACCCGCGAGCAGCGCCGCCAAAAAAACAAGCCCACAGGCGAATCCCAACACAACGCCATCCACACGTATGACCGCGGCACTGGGTAGATCCTGCCACGCGCTGGCTAACCATTTTGTGGCCGCCAGCGATAACAATACCCCGCTCGCGCCGCCGGCCAGACAGATCATCATGCTCTCAGTCAACTGCACACGGATGAGCGCCAATCGCTGTGCGCCCAGGGCGCCCCGGATCGCTACCTCCTTTTGCCGCGCTGCTCCACGGGCCACCAGCAGGTTGGCGACGTTCAAGCAGCCGATCAGTAACATGCATGCAACAGCACACATTAAGATCAGCAGAGGTTTCTTCACGTCCCGCGCCAGGTCGTCGTTGATGGTTTTCGACGCCACATCTTCGGCCACCGGCGCATTCAGGTATTGCAGATGCAGCCGATACTGCACCGCCTCTACCTGGCTCATGGCGCTTGCCAGGCTGACGTCCGGCCTCAGGCGGGCCGCCACATGGCTAGAGTGACGGTCATGACTGCCGAGCAGCTCCGGAGATAAACCCGCCGCATACGGGACCCATAGCTGCAATGTCGCATCGGGATAGGTGAACCACTTCGGAAGCACGCCCACCACCGTGAAGGGCTTCGCGTCGAGATGGATCTGCCTGCCGACAATCGACGGATCCCCGCCGAACCGGCGCTCGAAGAGATTCCACGTAAGCATCACGGCGTTTCCGTCTGGACGATCTTCACTCTCGGTGAAAGTACGTCCGATTGCCGCCTGCACGCCGAGCAGCGGAAACAGGTTCCAGCTGCCGCCGCACGCGATCACCAGTTCCGGCAACTCTCCGCGCTCCCCGGTCAAGTTGAATTGCGACCAGCGCCACACCGCCATATCTTCAAAGCCGTGCGTCTGCGCGCGCCAGTCGAAGTAGTCGGCCGGCGATACGGGGTTGTAATTGAACCCTTCCCGGTTGCTGCGGGAATCACGGTTATGTTCAAAGAGCATAACCAGGCGGCCGGGATCGCGAAAGGGAAGAGGCCTGAGCAGCACCGAGCGCACAACCGTGAACAGCGAGGTAGTGGCGCCGATGCACAAGGCCATCACGGTAATCGCAATCAGCGAAAAGCCCGGCGATCGCGCGAGTGTTCTGGTAGCGTATTTCAAGTCGCGGCCGAGCGCGTCCACCAGGAAGACAGTATTTTGCCGCCACAGGGTCTCATGGACACTTCGCGGATTTCCGAGCATAATTCTCGCCCTGCGGCGCGCTTCTTCGGGTTTCACCCCACGCGCAATGTTCTCGGCAGTTTCCTCAGCCAGATAGGCATCGATTTCCTCCTGTAACTCCGCGTCTGCCCGTCTGCGATGAAAGAACCTGAGCCAACTCATCGAGTGCCTCCATCTGCCGTCGCTTCTTCGCCCATGACCAGGCCGATGGCGCGGATCATCTGCCGCCAGCGGCTCGTTTCACGGGCAAGTTGGCTCATCAGGAATTTCCTCCACTCGAACATCTATGGAAGACAGAATACACCACTCGGTCTTCTATGGGAAGGGCAAGTGTGCGGGCATAACAAAGTAACAATTGGCAGATACACATCGGGACGTGGACAGGACGGCAGCTACCACTATTGACCGATGTCCACGCCTGCGCACGGGTGTATGCTGCTCCGTGTAATTGGAGGACTATCCATGAAGGAAAGTGCCAACAAGGATTGCGTCCAACGCCACTTTGAGGAGCTTTGGAATCACGGAGAAGTCGAAAAGATCGACGAGTTCTTTTCCCAAGAGTTTTCCAATTTCGGCGTTCGGTATTCCGATGCGCGCGGCATCATTCAGCACATCATCCGCACATGGCGCCAGGCCTTTCCTGATTTGGTGTTTCAAATCGACTCACTCGTTGGAGAGGGCGACACGATCATGTGCGAAGTGACTCTGTCGGGCACTCACCTGGGCGACTTTCCAATGATTCCTCCGCTGCAGGGGCCGACACTTGCTCCCAATGGCAGAAAATTCACGGTCAAGCACATTCATCGCTTCCGGCTGAAGGAGTCGAAGATTGTCGAGCATTTTGCGGTTCGCGACGACCTAGGCATGTTCCAGCAGCTAGGGCAACTCAGTGCCCTCGTCCAATAACCTCGTCCTGTTACAAGTTCGAACCGGGAGTGCGCGCCTAGCGAACTGCAATGTATTACAGGCAGGTGTGTGCCCGCCGGTCGAAATTAGCTTTTCCGCTGCAGATTTCGCGTTCCTAGTGAGTGGTGGGCGATGCGGAAATAACCCGTTTTGGAGCTACTTCCGGTTGGCCGGTCATTCAGAAACTGTCCCGCCCCAGGAACTGTCGCGCCAAAATGCTCTCTCCTTGACCGCCTAGGCGGAGTTCTGTTAGCGTCTCTCCTAGACGCACAAGGAGAGATCGTGGGCAAACAGATTGATTTGCTGCAAGGCACACTGGACATGCTGATCCTCAAAGCTGTCTCGCTTGGCCCGCTGCACGGCTACGGGGTTTTGCTGCGCATTCAGCAGATCTCCGGCGAACAACTGGAGATCCAGCAAGGCTCGTTATATCCGGCGCTCTATCGGCTGGAACATCAGGGCTGGATCGCCAGCGAGTGGGGGGAATCAGACAACAACCGCAAAGCAAAGTTCTATAGTTTGACCGCGGCCGGGCGGCGCCAGCTCCATGTGGAAACCGAAAAGTGGAACCGCATGGCGTCGTTGATCGCCAGTATTCTGCGCACCACTTCGGAGCAGATATGAATCTTCCGGCTCGATTCCGCTCGTGGTTGAAGTGGATTGTCGAGGGGCGGAGGCTTGAAAGTGAAATGGAAGCGGAAGTGCGTTTCCACATTGAGAGCTACGCCGCGGAGCTAGTTCGCAAAGGCCTTTCCCAGCCAGCAGCGATGCGACAGGCGAGGATTGAGTTCGGCGGAATCGAGTCTTACAAAGATGCCATGCGGGCATCGGTGGGCGTGCGCTGGTGGGGTGAACTGGGTTCGGACCTGCATCACGGATGGAGATTATTGTGCAAGAATCCCGCCTTTACGGCGGTTGCGGTTTTGACCCTGGCTTTGGGGGTTGGAGCGAACACCGCGATTTTCAGCATCGTAAACGCGGTTTTGCTGCGCCCTCTCCCGTTTCCCGAACCCGACCGTTTGGTGAGAATCGCCTTCAACGAGCCCGGCCTGGGATTGCGAGACGTCCCATTTTCCGTTCCCGAACTGGAGGATCTTAGAACTCGAGCGGGGGTATTTAAAGACGTGAGCACGATCGGTGTCGGTAACGTGAATTTGACGGGCACCGGCCATCCCGAGCGTCTTGAGTTCATGGTCACGCATCCCAACTACTTTTCTATGTTGGGCGCGACCCCTCAGATCGGAAGATTGTTTGGCCGCCAGGACTTTGCGCTCGGTTTCGCGCCGATTGCGGTGATCAGTGATGGCCTGTGGCGCCGATCTTATGGCGCTGATCCCAATGTTATCGGCCGCACCGTCCGCCTCGATAACGATCCGTACACAATCGTCGGCGTTCTTCCTCCCGGATTTCGCCACCCTGGACCGACAGTTTCCGGGGACGTGGAAGTATTTCAGACAGCGGGATTCAGCGGCGATCCTGCTCCCCCGCCCGCGCGTGGCACCAGGTTCATGCCCGCTGCTATTGGACGTCTCAAGCCAGGTTTAACGCTAAAGCAAGCTCAGGCACGGCTTACCGCAATGGCGATCCAGATACGCCACGACTATGCAACGGATTATCCTGCGCAGGCCCAATGGACAATCGAGATTCAGCCGTTGCAGGAGGCTCTTGTAGGCAACGTTCGGCCCATGCTGCTCGTTCTGTTGGGTGCTGTGATTCTAATCGTTTTCATTGTTTCGTTGAACATTGCCAATCTCCTTCTGGCGCGTGCCTCGGGAAGGCAACAGGAAATGGCAGTGCGGTCTGCGCTAGGGGCGAGCCGTGGCCGCGTGATTCGCCAGATGTTGACCGAGTCTATGCTGCTCTCTGTTATTGGCGGGGTCGGAGGAGTTTTGACCACCGTCGGCACCCTTGGCCTTATTCTGCGCTTGGTCCCCTCGAATATACCCCGGCTCAACGAAGTACGAATCGACTGGGTCGTATTGGCGTTTGCTCTCACGATTTCTGTTCTTACTGGCCTGGCGTTTGGACTTGCTCCAGCGCTTCAGTCAGCAAAGGCCGCTCTCTCGTCGGCGATTCGAGAAGGCGCGCGTGGGTCCGGCTACAGCACCAAGACTAGCCGCCTCCGCGACGTTCTAATCGTCTCTGAACTAGCATTTGCGGTTGTTCTGATGGTGGGAGCCGGCTTGCTCTTGCGTACGCTAAGAGACCTGCTGCAGGAAAATCCCGGCTTTAATCCAACCCAAGTCGTCGCGGCAAACCTTTCGCTACCAGAGCCTAACGATCCGAAAGCAGACCCCTATCTCAGTGTTGCCCAGCAAACCTCTTTTAACCGTGAGTTATTGCGGCGCATGAGGACGATTCCGGGAATCGAGCTCGCCGCCATCACTTCAGATCTGCCCACCACCAATCTAAGCGTCAATGGTGCCCAAGCGATCGATACCCTGGCGATTGAAGATCGCCCGGTCGAGTCCTCGCCGGATCTGGGCGCCGAGAGAATTCAGGATAAGCCCTGATTATTTCAAGGTGATGCAGGCTGCACTCCTCCGCGGCCGCTTTTTTACCGAGGGCGATGAAGACGGCAAACAGCCAGTGGCCATGATTGATGAAACCACTGCCCGTAAATATTGGCCAACCCGCGATCCGCTGGGCCAGCGAGTTCGGTTCGGAGCAGACCCTACCAAACCATGGATGACGGTCGTGGGTATTGTTAAAGACATCAAAAGTGACGGGCTCGACATCGATGGCATTCCTCACATTTATGCCCCGATCTATCAAAGCCCCGACAGGGACCTAAGCATCGTGTTGCGGACATCTCTGCCGGCGAAGGTTTTGGAGCCGCAGATTCGCCATCAAATCCAGAACATCGATCCCGGCCTGCCCGCGTTCAACGTTTCTTCTATGAATGACGTGGTCGATCGTTCGCTAGCTTCACGCCGTTTTTCTGCCGACCTTGTAGGCGCATTTGCCGGACTCGCTCTTCTTCTTGCTTCCATCGGAATTTACGGCTTGTTGGCCTACATGGTCGGGCAGAGGTCGCGCGAGATTGCCCTTCGCATGGCATTGGGAGCCCGGCGATGGGACGTTCTGAAACTGATCTTAGGAAAGGGTGTAGTCCTGGCCGGTGTGGGGATTGTCGCTGGCGTGATCTTTTCTGCAGCGACCGCCTCCATGATGGCAAGTCTGCTTTACGGCGTTCACCCCCACGATCTGCTTGTGTTTCTGGCGGTGCCTCTCCTTCTGTTTGCGGTCGCAGTGCTGGCCAGCTACCTTCCGGCACGGCGCGCGACGAAGGTAGATCCGATGTTTGCCCTTCGCGAGGTATGAACTCGCCGGGTTCAGATTGAATATTGTGCGGCAATGAAAGGGAGACTTCCATGAGACTCAACTGCTGGAAATTCAAAGGCTGGAAATCTAAGAGATGGAGGGTTTGCGCCATGGCCCTGCTTTCTTTTACCGCTGGATCGCTCATTACTGCCGGCCTGGCGCACATAGACCAGGTGAGGGCCGACAGCAATCGCGTCTTCGAGCTTCGGATTTACCACGCCTTGCCCGGTAAGCTGCCGGCGATGGAGTCACGGTTTCGCGACACCACGTCAAAGCTGCTTGTGAAACACGATCTGAACGTCATAGGTTACTGGATCCCCGATTCTAAGAGTCCCGCTTGGGACAATACATTCGTCTTCCTTCTCGCTCATTCAAGCCGAGAGGAAGCGGAGAAGAATTGGAGTGAGATGGCGGCAGACCCCGCTTTTCAAGAGGTCATAAAGTCCGAGCAAGAGGAGAGACTATTGGACAAGGCGGATACGACGTACATGCGGCCGACCGATTTTTCTCCAATGAAGTAGCAGACGCCTCTGCGCGAACGATCTCTGTCGAGGCGCAGTGCCTCACGTGCAAAGAACTGTTGCGAGCCTGCAGACCTCGAGCGAGGAGCGTGTGATGATGAGGACCAATTGGTGGTCGGAGCAGAATGCTGGATGGAAGCCGACACGGCGAAGCACCTTGCTTACCGCATTCCCACTGTTGTTCGGCTCTGCAAGATGGCTCAGCGCCGCGAAGGACGGTTCTATGACTCGGATCGCTGAAGAATTCGGTAGGCTCAATCCTAATGCCCCTGCAGCGCTTTCGCGATTTGCCTTTCTGATTGGCAAATGGCGGTGCGAAGCGCAGCTAAAATCGGCCGATGGATCATGGCAGACATTTGAAGCAGCATGGCTGGGCCGCTTCATCCTCGATGGCTATGCAATCGCCGATGAATACAGAATGATGAGTTCCTCCGGAGAGTTGATCGTCCTCGGCATGAACTTTCGCACGTACGACGCTGCCAGGAAGGTCTGGAATATAAAATGGCTCAACGCACTTGCTGGATACTGGATGGACCTCGTATCGGACGAGTTGGGCGGTATCAGAATTGATAGCGAATCCATCACCTACGCGTTCAAAGAGACAGTCGGCGGCCACGCCTATACGCGCGCCACTTACACGAATCACTCTGCGACACACTTCACCTGGCGAGGTGATGGATCGGACGATGGGAAAAGGTGGAACGAATTCATGGTCATTGAGGCCTATCGGAGCAAGTAGAGGCCGCAGCCGTAGTCTTGCACCGCAACCGGAGGCGGAGGATGGAGAAGGAGCGTTCTTTCGCTACTCGCGCTTTGAGCATCATCGGCTTTGGTCTGTTGGCATTTGCTATCACCGTCCTCGCTGGCGGTATCTGGAGTGCCCTGCTCGTCGCCAATCTTCGTAGCAGCCCTGCAGTACCTTGGTCCGTTCCCGTGATGGGTCGATATTTGTGGTTTTCGCTGATGGCCAGCGTATTTGTCGCGGGCGCAACGGGTCAGACTCAGGACTGGGGTCAGCGCGCGTCGCGAAAAGGTGGTGGAAGAAAATCTCCATTACCTAACCGTGATCAAAGGTCGTCCTAGTCCAGGAATGTCTTTAGCGGATCAGATGTCGCGTCTGCATGTGCCTGGTGTGAGCATCGCGGTGATTCACGATAAAAGAATTGATTGGGGTAAGGGCTATGGGATGGCGCGCCTTGGCGGATCGCCGGTTTCTGCGTCGACCTTGTTTGGCGCGGCGTCCATGAGCAAGCCGGTGACCGCCATGGCCGTACTTTGGCTTGCGCAGGAGGGCAAGATCGATCTGGACGCGGATGTGAACACCTATCTGAAGAGTTGGAAGATTCCGGCCAATGAGTACACGCAGAACCATCCCGTCACGGTTCGGGAGTTGTTAAGCCATACGTCGGGAATTGGAACACATAACGGCGCGATCTACGATCCGGATAAGGGCGTGCCGTCCACGCTTGAAATTTTGGATGGAAAGCCCCCGGCTACGACACCTCCGGTTCGCGTCGAATCGGAGCCAGGCAAGAAGTATGCGTATGCCAATGGTGGGTACCTGATCCTTGAGCTCTTGATTACCGACCTCACGGGTAAGCCTTTCGCAGAAGCCATGGAAGAGTTGGTGTTGGCGCCTATTGGAATGAGCCAGAGCACCTTTTTGGCTCCGCTGCCACCTGTGAAAGCTGCGAACGCAGCAACGGCTTACGACGAGAGTGGGACCAGCGGAATCGCGGCCGCACATTTTGTCGAGCCGAATGCGGCAGCCGGCGGATTGTGGACGACAGCAACCGACTATGCCAGGTTTGTGATCGAGCTTCAGAAGGAGTACTCAGGAGAGTCTCACCGCGTGCTCAATCAGAAGATGGCGCAGATGATGATGACGGCAGGCATGGGGCCATCGGAGAGTATCCGGTGGGGGTTAGGCGTGCGCGTAGGAGGAACCCCGCCCAATATTTACTTTGAGCATGGCGGGTCTGCGGCTTTTCAATGTGACATGGTTGGGTATCCCTCTGGGGACGGGGTGGTCGTGCTCACCAACGGCGGTGGGGGCGGCTCGCTCTCCGAACAGATTGTCCGGAGTGTTGCGCAAGCTTACGCGTGGCCGGATTTCCAGCCGGTTGAGCATACAGTGGTACCCGTGGATCCATCGAAGTTCGGGCACTATGTTGGAACCTACGATTTCATCAAAGTCACCCAGGATGGGAGCCATCTAATGGCGGAGATCCCGCTCGGATCAAAAGCGCAGGAGTTATTTCCGGAGTCCGAGACCCAATACTTCCTTCGCGATGACCCAACGCGCGTCATCTTCGACGTGAACCCGGATGGAAGCGTGACAGGGCTGGAGTTCATCACCACCTATGTCCACTGGCACAGGGAAAAGAACCCGTAGACGCCGCTGGGTCCATCGCCGGCGCTTTCGTCGGCCCGTGCAAGAAGAATGGATTTAGGTTGTTGCGGACAGGGCAATGCGCTCACCGAGCTCGGTATCGTCTGTTCTCTGAAATTCCGGTCGGATTGTTGCCTATCCGGACAGAACCGCATTTTTTGGGGATTACTTGTCGGATAGCCGGTCATTGGCCCGGACCTTCCAGACCGGCCATGCGCGGGACTGGCCAGCACCACACCGCATTCAGTTTCCCCGACAATAAGATACTAGCCGTATCCTATTGACATAGGATACGCAACGTGTCTAATATTGATGGAGTTCGGAATCGGTGACGGGCTAAGCAGCGAGGCAAGGGCAGTGGGTAGCCGTAGACGGGGTAAGGTCTTGGAGGCGGCGATCTTCGAGGTCGTGTTGCAAGAGCTTGCTGAAACGGGGTACGTCAACTTCTCGATCGAGAGCGTCGCGGCCCGGGCGGGCACCAGCAAGCCGGTGATCTACCGGCGCTGGCCCACGCGCGCCCGGCTTGTATACGCCGCATTGAGAGCAAATCGACCTGGTCTTTCCTTCGAGGCACCGGACACCGGAACCGTCCGGGGCGATGTCATGGTCATTCTCCACAGCGTTTCAGAAATGGTGGACGAATTAAGTCCAGAAGTAATCTTTGGCCTGATTGCAGAGCTTCTCCACGAGAGCCAGTCATCGCTCTTTGCAGAAGTGCATGAACGCAACGCCAAAACAATGACGGAAATTCTAACCCGCGGGATTGAACGCGGCGAAATCGCTGCGGAGAAGCTTACGCCTCGCTTGGCTGCGCTGCCTTTCGACCTCGTGCGCTATCAGCTCATGGTACTGCGGCAGCCGTTGTCGGCGCAGGACATAGAAGAGATCATTGATCGGATTTTTCTCCCTCTGGTCCGAGCTGATTGAGCGAGAGATATCGATTTGAACGGAAGATATCGGTGTGCCCGACGCCAGTCGCACACGACACTCGTGCGATTAGTTAATTCCCGCCTGAACTCCGGAGTACGTCCTCTCCGATCCACCAGCCACCCACATTCCCTCTTCACCCGCAGGTGAACATGACCATTGCAGAACTCAAAGAGAAAAACATCACAGAATTGAGCCGCATTGCTCGCAGTCTGGAAATTCCCGGGGCCAGCGGCTTCCGCAAGCAGGACCTGATTTTCAGGATTCTTCAGACGCAAAGCGAAAAGGAAGGCCACATTTTCGCTGAAGGCGTCCTGGAAATTCTGCCTGACGGCTACGGCTTTCTCCGCTCCCCTGATTACAACTATCTGCCCGGCCCCGACGACATCTATGTTTCCCCGTCGCAGATTCGCAAATTCGACCTGAAAACCGGCGATACCATCAACGGCAACGTGCGGCCGCCGCACGAAGGCGAGAAATATTTCGCGCTGGTGAAGATCGAGGCGATCAACTTCGAGTCGCCCGAAGAGACGCGCAACAAAATCCTGTTCGACAACCTCACGCCGCTCTATCCCCAGGAGCGGGTGAAGATGGAAACCGTCCGCGAAAATATCAGCGGCCGCGTCATGGATCTGCTGACGCCCGTGGGCAAGGGCCAGCGCGGTCTCATCGTCGCCCCGCCGCGTACCGGCAAGACGATGCTACTGCAGTCCATCGCCAACTCCGTCACGACCAATCATCCTGAGGTCGTTCTCATCGTCCTGCTCATCGACGAGCGCCCCGAAGAAGTCACCGACATGCAGCGGTCCGTGAAGGGCGAGGTCATCAGTTCGACATTCGACGAGCCCGCAGCCCGCCACGTTCAAGTCGCCGAGATGGTCATCGAGAAGGCCAAGCGCCTCGTCGAGCACAAGCGTGACGTGGTCATCCTGCTCGACTCCATCACCCGTCTGGCGCGCGCCTACAACACGATTGTTCCGCCTTCGGGCAAGGTGCTCTCGGGCGGCGTCGACTCCAACGCGCTGCAGCGGCCGAAGCGCTTCTTCGGCGCGGCGCGCAACATCGAAGAAGGCGGCTCGCTGACCATCATCGCCACGGCGCTCGTCGATACCGGCTCGCGCATGGATGAAGTCATCTTCGAAGAGTTCAAGGGCACCGGCAACATGGAGATCATTCTCGATCGGAAGCTTGTGGACAAGCGCGTCTTCCCGGCGATCGACATCCAGCGCTCCGGCACGCGCAAGGAAGAGCTGCTGATTCCGAAAGAGGACCTGCAGCGCACCTTCGTGCTGCGCCGCGTGCTCAACCCGCTCTCTCCGGTTGAAGCCATGGAGATGCTCATCACGTACCTTGAGAAATCGCGCAACAACGCCGAGTTCCTCACCAACATGAACCAGCTCTAGATGAATTCCTGGTCCGAACATGAAGCCAAATGAACCCAGCCGCACAGCCCTGATAATCGCCCGACAACGAGCTGCTCATCAGGTGCTCGATCATGGCTCAATCCTCTATGACCCATTTGCCATGAAGATTCTGCGTGAAGACGAAAAGGACGTGCTTCAATTTGCGAACGAACACCCCTTGGCCAGCATCGGACGTCTGTTCACCGCCGCGCGAAGCCGGATTGCGGAAGATGCTTTGTCAAGAGCTGTCGAAGGAGGGGTTCGGCAGATCGTCATCCTTGGCGCCGGACTCGACACTTTCGCTCTCCGGAATCCCCATGGCGCACGACAGATCCGGATCTATGAGGTGGACCACCCCGCGACGCAGGCATGGAAACTCGAGCGCATGGCTGAAGCTCAAATCGCACTTCCGCCATGGCTTATTCTCGTGCCAGTCGATTTCGAGCGGGACGATGTGGGAGAGAAGCTCGTCGCCGCAGGCTTTCAGCAGAACTCGCCCGCGTTTTTCACTTGGCTCGGAGTTGTGCCATATCTGACACAGGACGCTATCGGCCGCACTCTGGACTATGTGTCGTCAATCCAGAACTCGGAGGTGGTGTTCGACTACTTGGAACCTCCCGAGGCATTCTCAGAAGAGCTAAGGCAATTAGAAAAGGAGCGGACCGAACAGCTTAAGAAAATTGATGAACGTTCGGTCAGCCGTTTCGAGCCGGCTGGCATTGCAGCGATTCTTCGCTCGCACGGATTTTGTGCCATCGAAGACATCAATTTCCAGGAGATCGCGTCCAGGTTCGGCCGCGCCGTTCAAGGACTCGCGCCCGGACACGCTGGTCTTCATGTTGTCCACGCTAAGCGCTAGCCAAGCGGCCAAGAGGCATGGCTCGATGTAATTTGCGACTCTGAACGGATGATCGCAGTCCTTCCTTTGCTACTCAGTAATGTAAGAGTAGCCGGTCATCCGCCACATTCCACCGAAGAGCAGGGAACAGGGTGAAAATTCTCCGAATGAATTGGTGGGTCTGAGCGTCCTTGGGGTATGCGTTTGGATAGAACTGTGAAGAGGCATGCATTCTCGATATCGTTCAGAAGCAGCGCCGTTCTGATGATTTCACTGAGTGCTGTGGCTGTTGCCTATGCGCAGAGCGTCGCCGGAACCTGGCAGGGGACCCTGCCCGTTGGCCAAAGCCCGCGCATTGTGCTCAGGATCGCGGATGCCGGCAACGGGGCCCTGCGGGGATACATTATTTTTATTGACAGGTCGGCCGATGCGCTACCGTTGCTCTCGACGACCTACAAGGCGCCGGACCTGACCGCGGCGATTGGCGAAATCACGTTTCGCGGCAAACTGAGCGCCGACGGCAAATCAATCGCAGGGACCTGGACAAAGGGCAACCAGTCCTCCCCGGTGAGTTTTGCCCTCGCCACGCCGGAAACACTTTGGACGTATTCCGGCCCGTCCACGATGCCTACGATGTCGGCAACGGCGGACCCATCCTTTGAAGTCGCCACCATCAAGCCCAGCGCGCACGATGCGAATTGGGGCATTTCAAGGGGGACCCGCCTGTTTCAGGCGCGAGGCAACACCATTGCCGACCTCATCCAATTCGCCTACCAGGTGCGGCGGCGTCAAATCGACGGCGGGCCTTCCTGGATGAACGAACTCCGATTTGACGTGACCGGCGAACCGGATGCGCCGGGCCTGCCGAGCAGGGATCAGCAGCGGCTGATGCTCAGGAAGCTACTCGCAGAGCGGTTCGGCTTCAGGGTGCACATCGTGCAAAGGGACTTCCCGGTTTACGCCCTCGTCGTCGACAAGAGCCCTCCAAAGATCGATGTCAGCGCTCCGAGCGTCAACAACATCCTCGTTTCTCCCAGGGAACTGGAAAATGGCACTACGGCGGTCCAGTTTTCTCACGCCACCATGCCCGAGTTCACCGAATTTTTGATGGGCTTTATCCAGGACCGGCAGATTGTTGACGAAACTGGTTTGAAGGGCCGTTTCGATTTCACGATGATGACCCCTACCAGTTCGATGCAGGGTGGTAATGACATCGACAAGGCCACGGCCTTTCTTCTTGGTGTTAAACCGCTGGGTTTCAAGCTCGTGCCGAAGAAAGAGCCGCTCGAAGTCATCGTGATCGACAATATCGACAAGCCAACCGCAAACTAGGTAAATATACAAGTGGTGGAAGGCCCGCCATTGCAGTGCACCTTGCGAAGAATCCACGCTTCCAAGGTGAATCATGCTACTCGAACATGGCAGTGCCCTTCCACGTGTAATAAGCACCCCTCGGGAGCGCAAGCCGAAAGCCGTGTCCGACTTTCCCTGAAGTCGCATACGATGACTGTTTTTTCCCGCCATACCGAACTTCTGTTGTTACCCGCCCGGGTTCCTTCGATCGTCACCGACTTCATGGATTGTCACGCGCGTTCGATGAGTTCGGATGCGATATACAGTCGCCATTAAGCCAGAAGCGTGAACACGAATCTATTGGACGAAGGTATCGACCGATACTTTGGTATCGGTTCACGCCAGCTGGAGTGCTCGGGTCATGCAGAGCCGACGTGGAGGGCCCTTTCCGGGGGACGGACGGAGTAACCACCATATTTGGGATTTAGGGGTTACTCCGTCCCAGTCCCCTTAACCCCAGTTCCGACGCTTTTTGCTTTAGGGGTAGCTCCGTCTGGACTACCACGTTCCTTGTCCCCCCACGTTCCTAATCGGTACTAAAAATTCGAAGCGAGATCGATTCCTTCCGTGTTCTTACTCAAGTAGCAACTGACGGATAGGCGGTTAACCGACCGGAATCCAAACCCGCCAGTCCGGTCGTGAGCGCTATAGCTGCTACACGAGCTTCGCTCGCTTGGCGGTACGTGCTCGACTGGGTGGGGGATCGAGGAGTTTGGGCCTTGATGAGTTCTCCTCTGGTAACTGATCTTGCAAAAACACCCTGCGCAGCGACTTGTGAACCCGAATGCCACCGTTGTATTTGATGTAGCCGAGCTTCCTGAACCGATTCATGAAGAAGCTGACACGTGATCGAGTTGTACCGATCATATCCGCAAGAGTCCCCTGCGATATGGGTGGGATCAGTGTTTCCGGCGCACCCGGTTCACCATATTCAGCCATCAACAAGAGCGTCCGAGCCAACCGCCGCTCGCTGGAGTTGAAAAGCTGATCGATGAGATCCGCCTGGGTTCTCATGCCGCGAATCACGATGAACTTTAAGAAAAAGATGGAGAACTTATGTTCCGTCTGCAGGACGCGGAGTATTGCCGCCGTCGCAATTCTGACTACCGTACATGCGGTAATGGCTGAGGCCGTGACCGTTCGCAGCGTTCCCGCTTTGGCCATCGCCTCCTCACCAAAAAAATCCCCAGCGGCGAGCAGCGTAACCGTCGCCTCTTTGCCAGCCTTGGAACGGACAGTAAGCTTCGCCCGGCCGGTCTGAAGGTGAAACACAGCGTCGGCTGGGCCTCCCTGGGAAAAGAAAACCTGCTTTGGTGCGTGAGTGGTGATGCTTCTTCCTGGCCCTTTTGTCGCGAGAAAAGTAGCGGTATTAAAAGGCTTCTTGATTGCACCAGCCATCGAGACGTCCTCTTCCTGAGTGTGGTCTTGTCGCGCATCATCTTCATTAGCGCTGCGTATGGGCGGAAACGGGGTCATCATTCCGCTGCACACGCGCATTTTCTCTCGGGTCAACATAGCATCGCAACTGGTAACTGTCTGCTCTGTTTTGCACACATTTCATCGACGCTCTTACGCCGCCCCTTGCCGAGTTCCGAGTGGATCGTCGCCAAGCCGGACAGAACCCATTTTGGCGTTACTTCCGGATAGGCGGTGACTCGACCGGAACCCGTTGGGTGGGTCAGTTTTGGAATTAGGGCTCTTGACTGAGGCACGATTGGAGATAGACTTACGTGCATGTGCTTCAAAATCACACCGGGGCTGCGAGAGTACTTCCATTACCACGGCATTTCCGCGGATTTGGAGCGGCGCGGTTTCGGGTCGTCCAGGCCCGAGCTCGCTTGGGCGATTCGGCAGAAGCAACAGGAACCCGAAAAACCGGTAGACGATCAAAAACAAGAGCGTGAAGTCGAGTTCCCCTAACGCCGCAGATTCAACGACACACTACCGCAACTTTCGCTCGCTATAGGGTGCAGCCAGCACAAAGTGGCTCTCATGAATAATCGGCTCGGCTACAAAGGATCGAAGCAGTCATAGTTTCGCTGGATGGCAATCTTACCTTCACGAAATAAAAAGAACATCGCGAACGATGCTCCCATCTGTGCGCCGGGTTCCATTTTGCCAAGAGGTACAGCGAGTGTTCCAGTCCAACGCGCTTCAACGGCTACGCGGTCTTCCTGAGCAACTGCGGAGACAATTTCATATTCCTGATGTTGGAGGATCCGTAAGCCCTGAAGGCTGCGTTGAAGGATGTGCTCAAGATCGCTCTCCTGTCCGCGGCTGTTGAGCTGATTCGGCATCTCGACCTGTCGAACGTCCTCAGTGAAGAACTCACGCAGTTTTTCTCCGGCTTCCCCGCGCTGAAGGGCAGCAAGATATTTGTGGACTGTAGCTACGTTCCTTCCTGCTTCGTCTGTCATATCGTCATTATGATCTGTGCGCTCTCTGCTTGCATCGTCGCTGGTGGATCGTCGCCCACACGTACTTTACCGAACGGTAAAGTACGGTGGCGTGATACAACGGCAATACCCGTCAGCGAACCGTGCAGACTGCATGATCGCTGTTCTGTGCGCCTGCCAACATAATGGCTTAACGAGGGCCCTGGCTTGGATAATAGAAGGCGCGAACCTCTTTCAATTCTCCACCGACAACAAGACACAGATCGATAACATGATCCACGCCGTTAATCGTCTCCATGTCGAAAACGGTCGCGACATAATCGCCGTCGACAATGTGCTGCTTTATTTCTATACCCCTGATAAGCGGCAGAATGCTCGTGAGGAAACCCACTATCGTCTCGCGGCCCGCCAGTTTAGGCATCAGTGGCCCTTCAAACGTCATGCCGGGTGCGAACGGCACGGACGATAGGTCTTTGCGCGCGAGACCGTTCAAATAACTTTCTACTACCGCTATGTTTTCTGATCGAGACATTGGCTCACCCTAACACAGTCTTGCCGTTCCGTTACTTGAACGGGACATCAAGAATCCCCTTGTCTTCGTTAATCGACTGCATCTCAAAAAAATTGTGCGTCAAAATTGTGCTTCCAGACGGGACTGGTACTTTGAAGAAGTAGCTCTCTAAAAGTCCCACTCCCGTCTGACGCACAAATCCGCGGGCTGGGCTGCGCGGCACGTCATCAGGAGCGCAGAGCAAAGAAGGGCTAAAGCCCCATGAGAACGGCTCAAATGACACCTCTCCTCCGAGTCGGTTTACCGCCAGATAATGGACCGCTCGAGGCGGCTACGATTTCTGCCAGCCCGGTCCATGAACGCGGCACCCGCCTAAGAGTGCTGTCCATGCCAAAAGAGGGCAATCGCTTTGCAGTAGAGAATCTCTGCCGTGCAGCGAAGCCGCCTGAATACGCAGGGAGTAGGACGGGTGCTCGCGAGCTTGACTCTGCAGTCACCTACAGGGTTTATTCTGGCGACATGGATGGGTTAACAAGAAGCCAGCTTGCAGAGCGCGCCCAGGTAAACCTGGAGACGATTCGTTTCTACGAAGGGGAAGGATTGCTTCCCATAGCGCCGAGGACAGCATCCGGGTATCGAAAGTTCTCAGAAAGCACGGTTGAAAGGCTTGCCTTTGTGAAGCGTGCCAAAGCGCTCGGGTTTTCCTTGCAGGAAATTCGTGAGCTACTGCATCTCCAGAGCGAACATGTTGGCGCATGTGCGGACGTACGGGACCTGTTGCGGGCCAAGGTGTCAGTTGTCCGCGAGAAGAGAGCACAGCTGAAAAGGCTGGAAACGCAGCTGAGCGCTGCGTTACGCAAATGCGATAGGGCGTTGGAGCAACAGCTGAAATCGGCGCAAGCGTGCCCCGTCCTTCGCCAAATGGCCGATGCGCGCCCTCAGAGCGATGAATTGGAGACGAATGGCATAAGCCGAGTTGCGGCGCGAGGACGAGAACGTTTGCTTACCAAAGGAACGCCCCGAATGAAGAAGGAAGGCTGGAGGCGATGAAGGTCGAGGTTCTTTATTTTGAAGATTGTCCGAACCACGTTCCTACGCTGGAGCGAATCCGTGCGATTCTGCGAGAAGAAGGTTGCGATACAGAAATCAGAGAGGTTCTAGTGCCGGACGTGGAGACAGCTCACAATTCGAGATTCCTAGGCTCGCCTACGATTCGTGTCAATGGCGTTGACATCGAGCCGGCAGCGCGAGAACGAAGGGATTTTGGCTTGATGTGCCGCAGATATTTGAGCGGATTACCGTCACCTGAGCTGATCCGCGACGCCGTCCGCTCTGCCTGGGGCATTGGAGAGACATCACGATGAACAGAACCTCTGTCGTCATTGGCTCATCTCTCAGCGCCATGGGTTCAAGCCTGGTTGCAACCGCCACTGCTTTTTGCTGTGTCGGCCCTGCGGTGATCGCAGTTCTGGGCACGACCGGAGCGATCGCAGCGGCGAGACTCGCGCCCTATCGGCCCTACTTCATCCTTGGCTCGATACTCATGTTGGGGCTCGGGTTCTGGTTGGCATACCGTCCACGGGTAGGCTGTATTGGAAAGACCTGTGCTACGCGGACCGCGAAGGTTACACGCGTGCTTCTGTGCCTGGCCGTTCTCATTACGATGGTGGCCATTCTTCTTCCCAACTTCATAAGTGGGTAACCTCGCTTTTCACGTTGGAATTTAGGCAGGAGGCGGCGATGAACAGGTCCACTCCGATATTAACTGTCGGATTCCTTCTGGGCTTGACTGGATGCATGCGGCTGGGTCCGGCTAGGCCTTACCAAGTGCTGGACAACACCGTGGCCACCGTGCGAACAGCGTTCGATGCGGATGCCGGGAAGGTCCGGGTGGTAATGTTGGTATCTCCCACTTGCGGTGTTTGCTTAAGCGGAGCCGCTGAAGTTTCGGCGCGACTATCGAAGCTCGATCATGGCAAGGATGTCCCGGTCTATGTGGTGTGGGTTCCGCGGCTCGGAGCCCGAGAAGGAGATGTTTCCTCTGCTTCGCGGGTCGTCACTGCTTCCTGGGCACAGCAATATTGGGATAAGAACGATCTTCTGGGAGCACAATATCAACACGTCCTAGGCTGGAGCGATAATGCCTGGGATGTCTACATGCTCTACGGCCCGAAAACTCAGTGGACGGGAGATTTGCCACCCACGCCAGAGTTTTACATGCATCAGACGTCCGAGAAAGGCCCCCGCCTGGACCCGGCTACATTTGGCTCCAGAGTTAGACAGCTTCTTGAGCGGCAGTAGCGGTGTAAGACTTGAATTGGTGATGTATTGTGGTCTGTCCATGCCAACCTGAGGGCTTGCTAGTCCTCTGTCGAATCATCGAGGAATCGCGAACGATATGGATGTGAAAACAGCAATCCGGGATGGTGACGCTGAGGCCCTGCGCGTTCTGCTCACCGAGGATGCGTCGCGGGCAAACGCGCTAGTCCGCTGGGGAGCAAATGATTGCGTTCTTACGCATCCACTCCACTACGTATCGGACATGCTGTTCGACGGCACCCTCAAAAATGGCAAGGAGCTGCCACTCGTTGAAGTACTTATTCAGGCCGGGGCGGACCTCGATTTTCAAAGGAATCACAAGGGCGACACCCCGCTTATCGGAGCCGCGAGCCTGGCAGGGGAAGAGGTAGGGCTGAAGCTGCTGGATGCCGGCGCAAAGGTACAGTTGCGCGGACTCTTTGGGGAAACGGCACTTCACTGGGCGGCGCTGCTTGGTGAGGATCGGCTCGCAGGCAGGCTTATCGAAGGCTCCGATTTGGACCTCAAGGACGAAAAATACAACTCGTCGCCGTTGGGATGGGCGATCCACGGCTGCTACAACCCGCCCGCCGGAAATCAGGGAAGGCAGCGCGAGGTTGCAGCACTCCTCATTGCCGCTGGGGCAAGAGTTGAGTTCGAGTGGCTGGAATCTGAGCAGGTACGCGCGGATCCGGCGATGCTTGCCGTGCTGCAGGCCGGGACGCCTTAGGACCGCCAGCCGGGGCGCAAATCTGCCCTTGGGAAACAATCCGGTATCCCGTCGCCGTATTTCCCCCCGGCACTAGGCCCAGCTGAACCCGCTGCGCTGAAGCGGCAAGGTGCGTATTCTCTTGCCCGTAGCGGCAAAGATGGCATTCCCCACCGCGGGGAGAATAGGCGGCAGAGTCGGTTCGCCAAGCCCGGTCGGTGCGTAGTCAGTCTTGCGCCAATAAACTTCGATTTTTGGTACTTGCCTCATGCGCATAAGTGGGAAGTTATAAAAGTTTGACTGCTGTATCTGGCCGCCCTTCAGCGTGATTTCCTGCGCGAGGTGGCCCATGCCTTCCATGATTCCGCCCTGCGCCATGCTCTCGGCTGCGTTGGGATTGATGATCTGGCTGCCCACATCCCCAGCGGCCCAGACGTGATGCACCGTGACCCGGTTCTGGTTATCAACGCTGACCTCGGCAACCTCGGCGAAGTAGCCCAGGTGGCAAAACCATGCGGCTATTCCCATGCCGCGTCCTGCTTCTTTCGTCCGGTTCGCCCAGCCTGACTTTTCTGCGACTAACTGCAACACGCCTTTGTATCGTTCCGGGATAAGAACAGACGCTCCCGTCGGCTCGTGATCGCCCACGGCGTCATGTTCCCCTGAAGACCAGGGCATTTGCTTGTTACTTAGCAAGTCGAGTTGGAAGTCGAGTGGATCGCGCCCGGCAGCACAAGCCACCTCGTCGAGGAAGGACTGGACCACCCAGCAATAGGCATTGTCACCGGGCGCGCGCATCGCTCCCGTTCGCAGCATGAGGGGCTGCATGGATGTGTAGAGCGCATAGGCTGGAGGGAAGCCGGCTGGATAGGCGTCCTGTCCGATGCCCCCGCCGGATGTTGTGTGCTTGCCGTCTCCAAAGGTGATGAAATGCTGCCGCCAGGCAGTCATCTTTCCTTGCGCGTCAATGCCTGCTTTCAAGCCAAACGTCCCACCCGGACGAAAGGGGTCGTGGGCGATGTCATCTTCGCGCGACCAGAGCAGCTTAACCGGCGCGTCCACGCGTTTCGCGATCCAAGCGGTCTCGACCAGGTAGTCGTTCTGCAGCCTTCGGCCGAAGCTGCCTCCTGAGCGCACCATGTGCGTCGTTATGTCGCTCTCCTGGATGCCCAGTGTCTTGGCCACCAGTGCGCAACCGTCACCCGGCAGCGTGCTGGTCGACCACATCTCAAGCTTGCCGTCTTTCCAGTGAGCTGTGGCGCCCTGGGGCTCAAGGGTGACATGGGCTATGAATGGGAATTCGTAAGTCGCCTCGACAACCTTCGGCGCTGATTTGAGCGCTGCATCCACATCTCCGTATCGGCGCACAATGCCTTGGGGCGCCGACGTCAGCAGCTCAGCCGCCCTGGTTGCGAATCCTTCACTGCTCTGCGCCGCTGCGGGGCCGAGGTCCCAGTCGACCTTCAGTTTCTTGCGGGCCTGCTGTGCTTGCCACCAGGTGTCGGCAACGATGGCGATGCCCGGTTCCATGCCTGGCTCCCACGGCGTATAGGCTGCGGGAGTGATGCCACCATCGATCACCAGCACATGGCGTACGCCGGGCAGAGCTTTGATCTCATCGAGGTTAGCGCTCTTCACCTTGCCGGCAAATACGGGGGCCTTCTCAATGCTTGCGTACAACATCCCAGGCAGTTCGACATCGATACCGAAGAGCGGCTTGCCGGTGACAATCTTACGAGTGTCAACGCCCTGCTGCGAGTGACCGATGATGCAGTAGTCCTTGGGATCTTTGAGTTTGACGCTAGCCAAGTCGGGCGCGGGCAACGCGGCAGCCTTGGCGGCAAACTCCCCATAGCTCGCGGAGCGCCCCGAGGTGGCGTGCATCACGCGGCCGGATTGAGTCGTGCATTCAGCCGCAGGTACGGCCCAGGTTTGCGCAGCAGCCGTGACCAGCAACTGGCGTCCGGCTGCGCCGACGCGGCGCATCGGCTCCCAGCCCATCGGCGTGTTCGCGGAGCCTCCGGAAAACTGCTTGCCGTATATCTTCTCGTTCAGGTCGGCCTGCTGGACTCGGACGTCCTTCCAGTCGACATCCAGTTCCTCGGCAATCAGCATCGGCAGCATGTTCCGCATGCCCTGGCCTGACTCCGAGGCGCGCGCCAGGATAGTGACCGCGCCATCCGGGGTGATGTGGATGAAGGCCTGCGGCGTCAGTTCCGGTGTCTTCTCCGGACCCTGGGCTACAGCCAGCGGAGAGCGATAAAGACCCAGGGCAAGCCCACCGCCCGCAAGGGCCGTCAACTGCAGAAACGATCTCCTGTGCATGCGCATAAGTATGCCCGTCCTTTACTGTTTGCTTGCTACTGTGCCTGTTTGTGCTGCTTGGTGGATCGCCTGGCGAATACGCGTATACGTTCCGCAGCGGCAGAGGTTTCCACTCATCGCCGCATCGATTTCTGCATCGGTAGGGTGCGGCGTACGATGCAGCAGGGCGGCGGCTGACATGATCTGGCCTGCCTGGCAGTAGCCACACTGGGGTACGTCGATTGCTTCCCAAGCCACCTGTACCGGGTGCTGGCCATCCGGCGAAAGCCCCTCAATAGTAGTCACCGGTCGGTTACTGACACTGCTCACCGCCGTCTGGCAGGAGCGAACCGCCTCGCCGCCAACGATTACTGTGCAGGCCCCGCAAAGCCCAACGCCGCAGCCGAACTTGGGGCCTTTGATGTTCAATACATCGCGCAGCACCCATAGGAGAGGCATATCCGGTGACACGTCCACTGTCGCGGCTACGTTGTTGATAGTCAGTTTGGTGAGCATCTGTTCACTCCACGGTCTGGCCAGCTGGGATTCGCAAAGTCTGAGTCTGGCTCTCGCTATTATCAAAGGCCGCTTCGCCGTTCGTGTCAAGAAGCAGGCGATGTCAACAGTCGCAGCGGAGACTAAAACCTTTGGGATCATCTGGGCGACTTTCCGGCTGTAACTCGACCGGATGTGCATCCACTTACGTCGGCTTGCTGTTAGTGAGAAACCGCATAGAACCTCCGACTGGAAACGTAGAGATTCGTAGATCGCAATGATTTGGCCAAATGCGATGTTGGGTAACCCGTCGAGCGATCGACTACCTGGCCCAGAATGGGAGCCGGACACAAGGCATTCAAGGCGCCCGGCCTCGAATGAAGGCGTTGACATTTATGAATATCGTAATGCAATATATCGCCATGAAACATATCGAACCGCAAGCTATCGATCGGGAATTGAAGAAAGGGAGCGCCGAGTTGCTGATTCTGTCTCTGATTGAGCACCGTATGCGCCATGGCTACGAGATCAGCAAGCTGATCGAGGAGCGGTCGGAGGGAGTGCTGAAGTACAACGTTGCCTCGCTCTATCCGCTCTTGTACCGGCTAGAGGGACGCGGCCTGATCGAGGGGCGATGGGTGGAAAAGGCCGGCCAGCGCCGCCGCCGCTATTACAAACTGACAACGAAGGGCAAGAAAATGCTCGAGACGCAGCGCTCTACCTGGGCCAACCTTGTAAACGCGATCCATCTGATCACAGAGGCCGAGAATGCATGACTGGTCAAAGGAGATTGAAGACGCAATCGCTCCGTTGAGTCTTTCGGCAGCGCGCGAAGCAGAGCTCGTCGAGGAACTGAGCGAGCACCTCAACGATCGTTACGACGAATTGCTCGTCAGGGGCACCGGAGAGGCTGAGGCCCGTCGGATCCTGATCGAGGACCTGACCGACGGTAGACTGCTTACGGGGTTGAAAGCAATCACCAAGGCAGCACGACAACCCGAGCCCGTAGGAGCCGAGAGACGCGACAAGTTTTATGCAGGCATTTGGAACGACTTCTATCACGGCGCTCGCCTGCTTTCAAGGAGCCCTGGCTTTGCAACCGTCGCAATTCTTTCGCTGGCCCTGGGTATTGGCGCGAACACCACCATTTTTCAACTTCTGGACGCTGTCCGGCTGCGAACCCTTCCGGTAGCGAAGCCAGAGCAGCTTGCCAGAGTGGCAATTGTAAACTCGCCTCATTGCTGCACCGGCGATTTCTACTCGTCCAACTCAGACTTGACTGGAGGTCTGTGGAAGGCTGTGCGCGATCAGCAACAGGGATTCTCCGCCATAGCAGCGTGGGCGACGGATCGGTTCAACCTTGGGGAAGGCGGAGAGGCCCGCTATGCGAATGCTCTGCTCGTGAGCGGAGATTTTTTTCATGTTCTTGGGACACAACCGGTCGTCGGCCGTTTAATCTCTCCCGCTGACGATTACCGCGGATGCGGCGTTCAAGGGGTAGTGCTGAGCTACGCTTTCTGGCAGCGGGCATTCGCAGGACGGCCTGACGTACTGGGCAGCAAACTTATACTCAACGGCAATCCATTTCAAGTCATCGGTGTTGCCCCGGCAAGTTTCTATGGTCTCGAGGTGGGGCAGAATTTTGATGCGGCCCTTCCACTGTGCAGCGAGCCGGTCTTCTCCACGAATCTTATGAGGCCTTCTCTGATGGATAGCCCCGATGCCTGGTGGCTCGCGGCCATTGGACGCCTGAAGCCAGGATGGACGATCGAGCGCGCCTCGGCGCAACTTGACGCAATATCACCAGGAGTATTCGCTGCGACCTTGCCCATTGGCTACGACGCGGTCGCAAAGAAGGACTATCTTTCCTTCCACCTGGGTGCTCTGCCGGCGGCCACGGGAGTTTCAAGTCTCCGAAAGGAATATGAATCCCCCCTATTTGTGCTGCTGGCGCTGTCAGGATTAGTTCTTCTAATTGCCTGCGCAAATCTGGCCAACCTGATGCTTGCCCGTTCCAGCGCGAGACAACGGGAGATGGCTTTACGCCTTACGCTGGGCGCATCGCGCAGCCGTCTAATTCGCCAGTTGCTGGCGGAAGGCCTGTTGCTTGCCGCGCTGGGAACATTGGCGGGCGTTGGATTGGCACAAATCCTCAGCCGCGCGCTGGTGGCGTTTTTGAGCCCTCAGCAGAACCCAATCTTTGTGGAACTGACTCCCGACTGGCGCGTGCTTGGATTCGCTGCCGGCCTGGCGATTCTGACCTGCATCTTGTTTGGGCTTGTCCCTGCGATACAGGCGTCACAGACCGAGCCGGGCGTAGTGATGAAGGCGAGTGCACGTGGAACAACGGCTGGCCGAGGCCATTTCCTGCTCCGGCGAGCGTTCGTTATCTCGCAAGTCGCGCTGTCCCTTCTACTGCTCACCGCTGCTCTCCTGTTCGTACGCAGCTTCCGGAATATTGTCACTTTGAATCCGGGCTTTCAGCAGGATCATGTTCTGATTGCCGACTTCGAATTCGCGCCTCTGAAACTGCCGTCTCAAAGCCAGATGACCTTCAAGCATGATCTGCTTTCGCGTGTACAAGCCATTCCCGGCGTGAGTTCTGCTGCCGAGGTCCAGATGGTTCCCATGAGCCAGAGCGGATGGGATGGCAACATCGATATTCCCGGCAGAGCTGAGCGACAGGACGTGCTCTTGAACCGTGTGAGTCCTGGGTATTTCCAGACGATGGAGACTCCGTTGCTTGTAGGGCGGGACTTCGATCAGACGGATGTGCCCACAGCTCTGCGTAAGGCAATCGTGAACCAGGCTTTCGCGCGCAAGTATTATGACGGGGTCAATCCCATTGGCAAGGTGTTCCATGATTCCGACGCACCGGGCAAAACGTACCAGGTTGTGGGCATGGTGAAGGACTCCAAATTCCGCGATCTGCGCGAGGACGCGTTGCCCACCGTCTACGTATCGTTCACCCAGACCAACGGTCCTGAGCAACGCTCCACGCTGATGATTCGATCAGACGAATCTCTACATTCGCTGATTTCTTCCATCAACAGCGCAGCAAATCAAATCAATCCTTCAATGGTGATCGATTACACCGTCTTCAAGACGCAAATTCGCGAAGGTCTCCTGCGCGAGCGCCTGATGGCCACGCTGTCAGGTTTCTATGGCGTGCTGGCGACGGTGCTAGCCCTGATCGGTATCTACGGCGTGATCTCATACGTCGTTATTCAACGGAAAAATGAAATCGGCGTGCGCATGGCACTCGGAGCCAATCGCAACCACATCGTACGCATGGTATTGCAGGACGCTGCAATCTTGCTAACCATCGGCTTGGCCGCTGGTACGGGGATGACAATCGCGGCCGGCAATGCGGCTGCTTCGATGTTGTATGGGCTAAAGCCGAGAGATCCGATCACGCTGGGAGCTGCAATTGCTGGAATCGTCGTGGTTGGCCTGGCAGCAAGCGTCGTGCCTGCGCAGCGCGCGGCGCATATACATCCCGTGTCAGCCTTGCGTGAGGAATGAGCAGTAGGTCCCACAGGGTCGAAGAGTACTCCATTCATGCGGACTCCGTATTCTTAGACTCCTGCGTAGGGGAGGAACGTTGGTACATTCTTCCCCCCTTTTTCGGACGTTCTGGATCACTCCCGCAAAACGATCTTCAGACTTGCAATGGCCACCGACTTAAAGAAGGATGCATGCAAAACCTATTCAGGCTTTTACCTGTTGCACTTGGTGTCGGGATAGTCATTAGCCCATGTACACGGCTCTCGGCGCAGGCTGAGCAGCCAACACCAGCCGAACTCCGCGCAAAGATTGTCCATGATCTTCCCAGTTGGCTTAAGCAATACAAGGTCCCCAGCGCCTCGGTCGCCTACATTGCGGATGGCAAGCTCGCCTGGACAGCGGTCATCGGCGAGCAGGGGCCGGGTGTTCCCGCCACCGACCACACTCTCTACAACATCGCATCGCTCACGAAACCCATTGTCGCTGAAACCGTCCTGCGCATGGCCTCCCAAGACAAGCTCCAGCTAGACGAGCCCATCTATCCGTTCTGGGTCGACCCTGACATCAAGGACAATCCCTGGAGTAAGCTCCTCACACCGCGTCTCTGTCTTTCTCATCAGACCGGCTTCGCCAATTGGCGCAGAATGACCAGCAACACCCTCACCTTTAAGTTTCAGCCAGGTACTCAGAGCAGCTATTCCGGCGAGGGATACTTCTACGTCGCCCGGTTTGCGCAGAAGAAGGCGGGGCAGCCGTTTGATCGGCTCGCACAGGACTACGTACTCGGTCCGCTTGGCATGAAGGACACGTCCTTCACCACCCAGGATTGGTTCAGGGGCCGCCTTGCCCAGCCCTCCTCTGATGAGGTTTTCCTTCCGCCAGTGCTTACTTCCACTTGGAACGCCGCCGACCTCGTCGAAACGACCGTTACCGACTACGCTCACTTTGTCGCCGGTGTAATGCGCAACGAAGGGCTAAGCCCAGCCATTGCTGCACAGCGCCTCGTTATGACTCGCGACTGGACCTCGGAAGACGCACGCAAGCAGATCTGCGCCTATGAGAGGTCAGGCACTGCCTGCCACATCTCCGCCGGCATGGGTCTCGGCTGGCAGATCATTGTCCACAATGGCGTCACCATCGTCGACCACTCCGGTTCCGACCAAGGAGTGAACACCCACGCATTTTTCATCCCTTCCAAACACATCGGTGCCGTCATTTTCACTAATGGCGAAAACGGCTCCAAGGTCATTGGCGAGATCGTCCGTGTACTCTACACCGACCCGGTGTATGCGGAGACAGTCTCACACTGACTCCATCCATTTGGATCCTGCCTGCTCCCAGAACACTCTTGCGATCACGACACATTCGTACCAACAAATCCGGTACTCGGAAGTTGAGCTGAACTCCCCATGAACGATAAATTCGCCAGTGCCCTCAACGAGGCGGTTCGGACAAGTAGTTCCCGTTCCCAAACCGGGCCTTCGCGGTGATTGTGATTGTGCGACGAGCTGCCAAAGCAGGTCATGGAAATGACAGAGTATGGAAAGCATGGAAAGCCCAGAATCCGGCTTTCCACCCTTCCCACACGCTTTGGAAATCCCTTCGGGATTGCCACATTCCCACGGCCTCGACTGCTGGCATATTTCAAGGTTCAAAGAGCATGAGAGACAGAATCCAAGGGCTTTGGAATTCAAGGGGGTTGTAATGGAGGTCCTTGGTCCAAAGTGTAACGGATGTTCAGGTACACTCATACCTGATACCAGATGTCCTGCATGACACTGCGAGGCTAGCACCTCTGAAAACATGGTGACAAAAATATGGTGACCCCCAAGCCGCCGTTGTATGGCAAGTTGCGACAGTCGACGAGTGACTCGGCCTGATATCAGTAAGTGATATCCCGCCTTGTGAACCAGTAGTCATCCAATTGCAAATCGTTTGTTCAAAAAGAAAAATCCACGCTGATTACTCGTACCGTAGGGCTTCCATGGGGTCAACCCTGGAGGCTCTTCTGGCGGGGAAGTAGCCTGCTGCTGTGGCGATGACAAGTAGAAGAAGCACGGCTGCGGTTAGGCTCATTGGGTCGGTGCCTTTGATGCCGAAGAGCATGCTGGCTACCAAGCGGTCACCGGCGAGCGTGGCAGGGATGCCGATGACGACGCCTGCAGCGACTAACAGAATGATCTCGCGCATGACTAGCCAGCTCACGTTGGATCTTGGTGCACCCAGGGCCATGCGAATGCCGATCTCGTTGGTGCGGCGGCTGACTACGTAGGACATCAAGCCGTAGATGCCGATGGCGGAGAGGAGGACGGCTAACAGTCCAAAGAAGGTCGAGAGCTGCGCTACCAACCTCTGGTTGGTGTAAGAGCGCGATACCTGTTCGTCGAGCGTAGTAACGTCGCTGATGGGCAGGGTGTGGTTGATGGAGTGAATGGTTTGCTGGACTGCGTTGGCCATGGCAGCGAAGTCGCCGCGTGTAACGCACCTCAAAGTTGCCGAAGCCCCAGGCGTATTGTGTGTAAGGAAGGTAGTCAATGACGCGCGGGCCTTCGGTGAGGTCGCCGGATTTCGCGTCTCCAACGATACCGACGACTTCGACGGCGTTTTGCGGTTCTTTGGTGTCGTCGATGTAGTAGCGGCGGCCGATGGGATTGACCGAGGGAAAGATGGTCTTTGCCATTCGCTGGCTGAGGATGGCTACATGGGGTGAGGTCTTGGTGTCCGAGGATGAAAAGGTGCGTCCGGCGATGACCGGGATACCCATGGTGGCGAAGTAGCCGTTGCCTATGTTGTTGTGGCTGGCGTGGATGTTCTGTTCGAGGCCGATGCCGTCTGTGAGGATAGGTGTATTCCAACTGCCTTCTGGGCCGAAGGTGAAGGTGGAGAAGCTTGCCGCGCGGACGTTGGGGAGCGCGCTGACGCGATCTTCGATCTCGTGAAAGAGAGCGTTTTGATTAGCCTCGCCAGTGATCGAGCTTGAATCGATTTGCAGCCGAAGGACGTTTTGCTTGTTGAAGCCAGTATCGGCGTTGCTGAGATTGACGAGGCTGCGGAGAAAGAGGCCTGCGCCGGCCATGAGGACGAGTGAGAGCGACACCTGGGAGACGATGAGGGCCTGTGCGAGCCGGCTAGTGCTGCCGGAGCTGTTCGAAGTGCGCGATGCCTTGAGGGTGTCAGTGAGTTGAAGCCGTGTCGCGCGCAGGGCTGGGATGGTTCCGAAAATCAAGGCTGTGGCGATGGTGACGGCGAGGTTGAAGAGCAGCAGATGGCTGTTGATGGAGAGATCGAGAGGGATGGTCGCGGGGCCGTCGGAGGCCATGCGCAGAAGGACGCGGCTGGAGACCGAGGCGAGCGCGATTCCTAGCGTACCGCCGGCGAAGGCGAGCAGGAGGCTTTCGGTGAGCAGCTGACGAATGATGCGTGTGCGGCCTGCGCCCAGGGCCTGGCGGATGGCGAGTTCGCGGGCGCGGGTGGTGGCGCGGGCTAGCAGCAGGTTTGCGATGTTGGCGCAGGCGATCAGCAGTACCAGTGCCGTGACGGCCATGAGGATCTTGAGTGGTTGAGAGAACTGCGAGCGGATGGAGGATAGCCCGGTGGCCATGGGCGTGAGCGTGACGTGAGCTTTGTTGAGCTTTTGCAGATTGAGCTGGGTGAGTTTCGCGTCGGGGAAGCTGCGCGTGATTTGCTGGAAGAGCAGGTTCGCGTTGGCTGTGGCTTGTTCCATAGAGACGCCGGGTTTGAGGCGGCAGATGAGGTCGAGCGACTTGCTGAAGTTGTCGTTGTATCCGCCGTAATAGGGTGGGACGGCCTTGACCATGGAGAGAGGTAGCCAAACTTCCGGAGCCTCACCGACGAGGGTGCCGAAGAACTCCGGCGGAGCTACGCCGACGATGGTGTAGATAACGGAGCCGAGCTTGATTTTTTTGCCGAGGACGTTGGCATCCTGGGCGAGTGCGCGCTTCCACCAGGCATAGCTGACGACGGCTACCGGATGATCGCCCTCGGAGTTATCGTCGCCATCGTTAAGGGTGCGGCCGATAAGGGCGTGAACGCCGAGCAGCGGGAAGTAATTGCCGGTTACGAGCTGGACGGAGATGGGCTGAGATTCATTGCTACCTTCAATGAAGCCGTGCCCATCGTTGTTCAGACTGAAGATGCCGGCGACGTCAGAGAAGACGGTGTTGCGCTGTCGAAATTGGCGGAAGAAGGGATTGGAGGAGAGCTCAGTAAAGGCAACGTTGTTACCGATTCCCCGCATGCGTCCTTCGCCGACTAGAACGAGCTGTTGAGGATCTTTGACGGGAAGCGAGCGCAGGAGGACGGCATCAAGGAGGCTGAAGATGGCGGTGTTGGCGCCGATGCCGAGAGCGAGTGACGCCAGCGCGACGATGGTGAGTGCAGGACTGCGAAGCAGGGCACGGGTGCCGTAGGCGATGTCGGCGAAGAAGCTTTCCAGAGTTTCCGATCCCCAGATCATAAGGCTCTTCTCCTTCATGCGGGTGGAGTTGCCGAACTTGAGATGAGCGGCGCGCGCCGCGGCCGTGAGCGGCAGGCCGCGATCAATTTGCTGCTGGCCCCTCAGTTCAAGATGGAGGCGCATCTCTTCCTCTAGATCGCGTTGCAACTGGTCGCGATGGAAAAACATCTGGATGCGGCGCTTGATTTCGCCCGGCAGGCTCATACGCTCCTCTTATGCCGTCTGGATAACCTTGGTGACTGCGCCCATGATGCGCTGGAACTTGCCTAGTTCAAGGGCGAGTTGCTTCTTTCCATCTGCGGTGAGGGTGTAGTAGCGAGCGCGGCGATTGCCGGCCGTCACACCCCACTCGGCGACGACCCAGCCTTTGATGAGCATGCGCTGCAGTGCTGGGTAAAGGGATCCCTCTTCGACCTGAAGGATGTCTTCGGATCGCTGTTCGATGGATTCCGCGATCTCGTAGCCGTGAAGTTTCTTGCGGATGGCGAGGGTCTTGAGGATGAGGAGGTAGAGGGTGCCCGGTGGGATTTCGTCGCGGGACATTTTGCTTCTCCGGCTACTGGCATAGGTAGACTATGGAAGTGTGAACTTTCGGAGAGAAACTGTCAAGAGCGGCGGTCCGGGGAGTGATGGGCTGGGTCACATACGACGCGCCGTGCACTTGCGGCTTAGTCGTCAAATACTCGAGGTCAGAGCCGGATGCGGCTAAGCCGCACGTCCGGTTTTGTGCGGAGGGCGCATAGCAATCAGGGAAAGCTGTGAAGAAACCAGCCACGTTATCTAACGACTTACTACGAGGAAGCAGGGAATTACACGGGGTAGCACTGATCGGTTACTGTCTGATCCCCTTGGTAAATCCGACATTGGCGGCACTCCGAACCAGCCGGCAATCGCAAACCCCGGCCGTACTCGCAAAGCCTCGCCTGCTGTGCTATGACTGAAGGAGAGGAGACAGAGTGTGGCTGGTCAGGGTCCAAGCCGAAGAGAGTTACTGCAAGCGCTGACGCTGGCTTCTGCAGCCGCGGCTTTCCCTGGTTTCTGCCGCTGGAGCTACGCGCTCACAGAACAACGGCTAACAGAACAGCGCATCCTGCAGCCCGCCTATCGTCCGCAGTTTTTCTCCTCTACCCAATATCAGACGGTTGAACTTCTCGCAGAGCTCATATTGCCTGCAACCCATGATGCCTCCGGCAAACCGCAGCCTGGCGCCGGCGAAGCCGGGGTCGCCGAATTCATCGATTTCATGGTGTTCAGCGATCCGTCACTGCAACCGGAATTTCACCATGGTTTGCAATGGCTCGATCATGCTGCCGCACCAGCGCCTACGTTTTTCCAATTGGCTGCCGCGCAGCAACATGCCATCCTCGAACGGCTCGCCTACAAAGCCCATCAGCGGGAGACGGAAAAAGCCGGACAACAGTTCTTCCGCCTCTTCCGCAAGTACACGGTTATGGGCTTCTACACCACGCGTATCGGTCTCGAATCGCTCGACTACCCGGGCCTGAAATTCTATGCCGCCTCTCCCGGTTGCACCCACGCCGGCAATCCTGAACACCTTGGCCTTTAAGTGATGGAAACTTACGACGTTGTTGTCATCGGCACGGGAGCGGGAGGCGGCATGGCCATCAAGACCCTCTGTGAGGCCGGCCTCAAAGTGTGCGCCCTCAATGCCGGCAGGCAAGTGAATCCGGCCAAAGATTTCCGCCAGCATCGTATGCCCTATGACTTGAAGTTCCGCGGCCAGGGCTCGCCCGCGCAGCGCGCCATCAGTGTGGGGTACATGGACAATGAGTACGTGGCTCCCGACGCTTGGGAGCATGAAATCGCCTATTCTACGGCAGAGGGAACACGCTGGACCTGGCCCCGCTCAAACCTGGTCGGCGGGAAAACAAACTTCTGGGGCCGCTCCTCAGCGCGCATGGCGGAGATTGACTTCAAAGCTGCCTCTCGTGACGGTTTTGACGTGGACTGGCCCATCTCCTACGACGAAATCGCGCCCTTCTACACTCGCGCGGAGCAGATGATCGGCGTTGCCAGCACGGTGCAGAACCGGCCCTCCAACCCGGATGGCAGCTATTTACCGGCGATGCAATTTCGCTGTATCGACCACATCCTCGCAGCCGGCGCGGGCAAGGCGGGTATTCCTTATCTGCCCGACCGCATTGCCCAACTTACCCAGGCGCACGCAGGTCATCCTCCGTGTCACTACTGCGGCAACTGTACGGATGGGTGCGACGTAGGAGCTTTCTTTTCCTCCCCTTATTTCTTTCTCCCCTTGGCCCATGCCACCGGCAATCTTGAGCTGCGCACCAACGCTGTCGCTCGCGAAGTTCTTGTCGATTCCGAGGGCCGGGCCAAAGGAGTGGCTTACGTGGACCGCATCACGCGGCGGGAGGTGGAAGTGTATGCCAAGGCCGTAGTGGTTGCCGCCTCCTGTGTCACGACCGCACAGATCATGTTGAATTCCCGCTCCCGGCGCTGGCCGGCCGGTATTGCCAACTCGAGTGGGCAGCTGGGTAGGAATCTCTGCGACCACCTGTACGGCACCTCGGGCTTTGGCTATCTTCCGCAATTGCTCGGCCAGCCCAGCTTTCCCGACAATGTTTCCGCTGCCACGGTCGCCTGGCTGCCACGCTGGCAGAACCTCAGCAACCCCAGGCAGGAAAAGTTTCTCCGCGGATACTCTTTCTATCCTGGAGGCGGGTGCGATGAGTTTCCTGCTTACTACGACGACATAGAAGGCTTTGGCGCTTCGTACCGCGCAGAGATCAAACGCCGTTATCCCACCCCCGTAAGCCTCACGGTGCAAGCGCCGTCACAACGATCCGACAAAAATTTCGTGGATATTGATCCGGTAAAGAAAGATATCTTCGGCATACCGCAGGTGCGGCTTAACTTTCAGTGGGATGAGAACACGCTCAAGATGTGGGAACATTCCAAGCAGGCGTGCGCGGAGATTTTTCACAACGCGGGCGCTGTCTATCAGGGGCACGGAGAGCCTGAATCGCCCGGCTGGAGCCTGCACGAGACGGGAACCTGTCGCATGGGGAATGATCCGCGACACTTTGTCACCAACCGCTTCGGTCAAACCCACGATGTGCCCAATCTTTACGCCTGCGATGCCAGCATATTTCTCAACTGCACCGACAAGACAACCACCCTGTCGATACTCGCTTTCGCTCTTCGCCAAGCGGAGTACATCGTGACCCGGTTCAAGTCCGGCAGCCACACTGCACAGGCGCCGAGCCACGGATGAAGTTATTCGTTCTTGAGAGAGGCGATCGGGTCCAGAGCAGCGGCTCGCCGAGCCGGCAGATAGCTCGCCCCCAGTGCTACCGCCGCCAAAACCGCGGCTGCTACCCCCAGGGTCACTGGGTCACGCGGCTTCAACCCGAACAGCAGCGCGCTCGCCGCGCTTGCGGCAGCGAGGGATAGTCCCGCGCCCAGAGCCAGACCCGCCACCAGCAGCGTCGCTGCCTTTCGCAGAATCATCGTCGTCACATCCGTGCGCTGCGCACCCAGTGCCATGCGGATGCCGATCTCGCTCGTCCGCTCCGCCACCGTGTACGACATCACCCCGTACAGCCCGATCATCGCCAGTACCACCGCCAGCGCGCCGAAAAATCCCGAGAGCGTAGCCAGCAGCCGCTCGGCCTGCAGCGACTGCCCGATCTGATCCTGCAGCCCTTCGAAGTTGAAGCTGATCCCTGAGCTCACCTCTCGCACCGTGCGTCGGATCGCCGCCTCGACCGTCTCCATCGGCAGCTTCGAACGTACCAGCACCTGCATATAGTTGTCCGCGTCCTTGTCCTGCGTGATGTCAAAATACGCAATCGCCCCTGCCGGCCGCCGGATATGACTGTATTTCGTGTCCTTCACTAGACCGACAATCTCGTTTACTTCCTCCGGGCTCGTCGGAGTCGCCTCCCGGCGGAACCTCATGCCGATAGGATTCTCACCCAACCCCAGCAGGCGCGCGAACGCCTCATTGACAATCGCGGCATGCGCCGACTGGGTCGTGTCGCCGTCGTTGAAGTCGCGTCCTGCCAGCATCGCAATGCCTAGTGTTTTGAAATACTGCGGACTGACCGAACTGAAATTCGAATCCTGCCGCTGCGTCGCATCGTGGCCGTCAATCCACACCGTGTTGCCCCAGCTCTCGCCGCTGAGCGGAATAATATCCGTGTCGGCTGCCGCATCCACGCCGGGAATGGCTCGTATCCTGTCGAGCAACTCCCGCCGAAACGCTCCGCGCCGCTCCACCGGAATCTGCAGGCGCACAACGTCCAACCCAGCGATCAACACACCCTTTGCCTGAAACCCCGGATCATCCGTCAGCAGATTCCGCAGGCTCTCGGTGAACAACAGCGCACCGAACAGCAGCACCAGCGACAGCGCCACCTGTGACACCACCAGCGCGCCGCGAAATCCCAACCGCCCTCGGCTCGCCGTCATTCCGTGCCCGCCCGTCTTCATCGCTGCGCCGGGAGCGGTGCGCGATGCACGCAGCGCCGGAGCAAGCCCGAACAGCACGCACGTCACCAGCGATACCGTGAGCAGAAACGCGAACAGACGCCAATCCTGTTTGAAATCCAGAGAAACCGGACTGTTCGCAGTATTGAGAAACGCCACCAATCCCCGGCTCAACGTGCGGGCCAGCACTGCGCCGGCCACCGCGCCCGCCAGCGACAGCAGTAGGCTCTCCGACAACACCTGCCGGATCAACCTCGATCGCCCCGCGCCGATCGCCAGCCGCACCGCCATCTCCCGCTCACGCGCGCTGGTCCGTGCCAGCATCAGGCTGGCCAGGTTCGCGCAGGTAATCAGCAGCACCAGCCCCGAGATGCCCAGCAAAATCCGCAGCGGATATGAATAGGTCTCACGCAGCATCGAGACACCGGCCGCGGAAGGTGCGGCCGTCAGCTTCATCGCCAGATAGTCCTTCACGCTCTCCACCGGATAATCTGGCCGCAGCGTCGCCGCGAAAATCGCGGGCGAGACCGCTCCAAGGTGCGCTGCCACTCGTTCGACCGGCCACGAAGGATCGAGCCTTCCGATCAGCGAGAGCCACCACTGAGTACTCGCATCCAGCCTTTTCCTTGTTTCCAGGAATGGCTGCGAGCACACCGGCACTGCCACGTCGAAGCTGCGCCCCACCTCCACGCCGAAGAAACTCGCCGGGGTCACGCCGATCACCTCTACCGGCTTGTCGTTGAGCATCAGCTTGCGGCCCAGCGCGGGGCCGCCGCCGTACTCCTGCTGCCAAAAGCCATAGCTGATCACCGCACCCGGCAACCCGCAACCGCGGCGATCGTCTTCCGCGGTAAACACCCGCCCCTGGATCGGCCTAACCCCGAGCACGCGGAAGAAATCGCCGCTCACCCACAACCCGTTGGCAAAGCGCGCGTCACCACCCGAATCCCGTCTGAAACCGGTATCCGCCCAGGCGGCAATCTCCGAGAAACCCTGGTGATCTTCGCGCAGCTTCTCCCAGATCGGGTTCGTTACCACATATGCGCCGGAAAAGCTCCCGCGCGCTTTATCCATATCGACAACCCGCACCTCCGCCAGTTCCTGCGGATTCTTGACCGGTAGCGACTGCAGCAGCACGGCATCCAGAAGCTCGAAGATCGCCGTGTTCGCGCCGATGCCCAGCGCCAGCGTCGCAATTGCCGCAATCGTGAACCCCGGAGACTTCAGCAGCCGCCGCAGCGCGTATTTCAGATCCTGCACCGCGCTCTCCAGCCACTCCCAGCCCCACGTCTTGCGCGTCACGTCCTTCACCAGCGGCACATTGCCGAACTCCTTCGCCGCCGCCGCCCGAGCCTCAGCCAGAGTCTCGCCACGCTCCACGCGGTCGCGCACAGCCATCCGCAGATGCGCCTCAATCTCCTCATCGAGATCCCGCTTACGCCGTGTCAAGAACCGCCACCAGCTCATGGCTCACCCCTCTCCGGCTCGCCGCTCATAATCGCGCCAATCGCCTCAACCATCTGCCGCCACCGGCCGTGATCGGACGCAAGCTGCTTCTTCCCGGTTGCGGTAACGCGGTAGTACTTCGCCCGCTGCTTGCTCTCCGTCAGCTTCCACTCCGACCGCACCCACGCCTGCCGCTCCAGCCGGTGCAGCGCGGGATACAGTGACCCCGTCTCCACTTGCAGGGCTTCTCCTGATCGGATGCGAATCGCCTGGCTGATGCCGTATCCGTGCTGCGGACCCCACTGCAGTGTCTGCAGAATCAGCATGTCGAGCGTGCCCTGAAGCAACTCGACCCGGTTCTGATATGGATTCCGCTTTTCCCTGGCTGCGGTCATAGACGTAGCCACTCTACTCCCATATGCAGTAGAGTGTCTACAGCCAAACTCTGGCGGCCCCGACTCCTCTTTATCGGTTGACGCAGGGTGTTTCGCGATCCCCGCAGCGCGGTTGAGAATCAGACTTGTCCAAATTAGCTTTTTTCGACTCTGTCCATCCATCTCCACTCAGGCCTAGGCGGGCCACCGCCCTTCAATTTGTCATCCCGACCGGGGCGCAGCGTAGTGGAGGGACCTGCGGTATGACCTTCCCTCAAACAACTCCCTGCAACTCTTTCAACCCTATGCGCTTCCGCAATGACACAGACTCCGAAGGGACGGCTGAAAGTCAGCCCTGTCCAAATGGTGGTGGGAGCCCCCGCATTTATGCGGGGGAAGGAGCGCTTTAGCGCTCTGTGAAAGAGTCTCGATTCTGATCACGCGCTTTAGCGCTGGCAATGCCAAAGCCTCATGAGTCCCTGCGTGAGAGAACCGCAGAAGAGAATCCATCCGCTCCCTAGGCCCGGAGGGCCGGACCGCCAAACGTCAGCCCGAAGAGCCTGCCCTGAGCTTGTCGAAGGGGACGGTTGAGAATGCCCCAGGAGGTTACCCGGATTTCCTGTGCAGCTTGGCGGAGCCAAGGAGCCTCGTGCGAAGCGATGCTGACAGACCACACAGATGACTGAGCGCTGAGGTTGGTGGCTGATTCGTAACTTCCCAGCAGTCATAAATTTACCTGCGAAATTGCGACACCAAAAAGCGTGAAGCGCATCAAAAGCCCAGACGGTGAGGGAAAGTCAATTTGCTGAAATCACTTTTCGACTCCATCGGACAGGTGGCGTTATTTGGCGCAAAGGCCATCCGCGATGCGTGGGTGCCGCCATTTGAATGCGAGTACCTGCTCACGCAGTTCTATGAAATCGGCGTAGGTTCCTTCTTCCTGGTCGTCGCCTCCGGTCTGGCGCTCGGCGTGGTCATGACATTGCACACGCGAAGCACCCTGGTACAGTTTGGCGCCACAGCAGAAATTCCCGTATTCCAGTCACTTGCGTTCTTCAATGAGATTGGCCCGCTGGTCGCCGCCTTGCTGATGGCTGGGCGCGTAGGCGCCGGTATGGGAGCGCAGCTTGCCAACATGCGCGCCACTGAGCAGATCGACGCGATTGAGACCCTTTCCATCGACTCCTTCAAGTTGCTGGTGGTCACCAGGGTCATCGCCTGTACCGTCATGCTTCCGCTGCTGACTATCTTTATGGATGCAGCGGGAATCCTCGGTGGCTTTCTCTCCGAGCATATCTGGTCGCATCTAAGCTGGACGCTCTACATGCAGCGTGCCTTCGACGGAGTCGCACTCGCCGATTTCCTTCCCCCCACTCTCAAGACCGCGGTCTTTGGCTATCTCATTGCCGTCATCTCCTGCTTTTATGGCTACAACACCAACGAAGGCTCCGACGGCGTGCGCAAAGCGGCTACCAACAGCGTTGTCGTCTCTTCGCTGGTCGTCATCCTGGCGGACGTGATCCTGGTCAAATGCATCTTCTTCCTTTTTCCGGACCAGGCCATATGACCGAGGGGCAAGGCAGCGGCACCACGATCGCGTTTGAACAAGTGGAAAAGGGTTTTGACGGCAGGAAAATTCTGGATAAGGTGTCGTTCACCGTCGCTCAGGGAGAAGCACTCTGCATCCTGGGCCGAAGCGGGACCGGCAAAAGTGTGACCTTAAAACTGATGATTGGCCTGCTGAAAGCAGACGCTGGAAAAGTCCTGGTGACAGGAGAAGATATGTCGACTCCGGATGAAGACAGGTTGGCCAAGGTCCGCCGCAAAATGGGTTATCTCTTCCAGAGCGCAGCCCTCTTTGACTCCTTCACTCTTAATCAAAACCTCGCCCTGCCCCTTCATCGGCTGGACCGCAGCAAATCTCCTGAGGAGATCAAGCGCGCGGTCGAAGAGACCTTAGGAGAAGTGGGCCTGGGAAAAGATGGCAACAAAATGCCGTCGGCTCTCTCCGGCGGTATGCAGAAGCGAGCCGGCCTGGCGCGGGCCCTGGTGCTTCAGCCGGAAATTCTGCTGGTGGATGAGCCCGCCAGCGGATTGGACAGGATCACCGCCTCTGAGATTGATGACCTTCTCATGAAAGTCAAAACCGAGCGTCACACCACCATGGTGATTGTCACCCACGACGTTCATGGGGCACGCAAGATCGCAGACAAGTTTGCCGTGTTGGATCAAGGCCGGCTTCTGGCATTCGGCACGCCGCAAGAACTGGACAGCAGGGATGACAAACGGTTGCAACAATTCATAGCGGAGCGCTACTAGTCGCATGAAAACCCACAACGTGGTCGTCGGAATTTTCGTTACAGCCGCCATCGTGCTGTTCGGCGCCTGCCTCTTTCTAATTGGCGATCAGCACAAAGCGTTTAACCATCACATCGTTTTCTACGCCAATTTCAAGAGTGTGGATGGCCTTCCCAAGGGGGCGAAAGTCCGAGTGGATGGCATGGATGCGGGCGAATTGGTAAATATCCAGATCCCCACAAGCCCGGCACAAAAATTCCGCCTGAAGATGAATATAGAGGATCGACTCCATGGTTTGATCCGTGAAGATTCGCTGGTGACCGTCGAGACCGAAGGGTTAGTGGGGGATAAATTTCTGCTCATCCATTCTGGTACCGATCGTTCGCCCGAAGCCCCGCCGGAGAGCACTCTCGCCGGTAAGGAGCCCCTCGACCTAACCAAAATGCTGGAGCAGGCCCAGGGTCTCATGAACCAGGCGGGCACCACCATCACCGCCCTTCAAGGCACCATGAAAGACGTAAGCGGCCGCCTTGACACCACTCTTGACACCGCGACCGGCACGCTAAGAAACGTAGACGGAGTGGTGCTGGACGTGCGAAACGGGAAAGGCACCGCGGGGCTTTTGCTCGAAGATAAAGCAACCGCGACGGACGTAAGGCAGTCAATCGCGAACGTCCGCCAGACAACTGAGAAGCTCAACACCACCACCACGCGCGTCGACAATCTCCTGGCCGACGTGCAGACCCGGCAGCTGGTCCCCAAGATGGACGACACCCTGACCAGTGCCAAGGCGGCAACCCAGAATCTCAACCAGACGACGGAGCAGATCAATACCACGCTGAAGAGCGCCTTTGCCCAGGACCAGTATGGCGAAGACGCAGGCACCAACCTGCAGCAGTCCCTTACCAACCTCAACCAGGCCTCAGGCAACCTGACCGACGACACAGAAGCGTTGAAGCACGAATTCTTCTTCAAAGGCTTCTACAAACACCGCGGCTACGACAACCTCGACGATCTGCCGGCTGAGCAGTATCGCTCCGGGCAGCTTTTCAAGTCCTTGCCTGAGAGCCGCGAGTGGATAGATGCTTCTGGGCTTTTCACGAAGAATCAGAGCGGGGAAGAAGTGCTGTCGGCGGATGGCAGGCACAATATCGATCAGGCAGTCGGTCAGTTTAAAGAAATCTACGATAAACCACTCATCATCGAGGGCTACGCTTCTTCAGGATCGCCGTCGGATGAACTGGTGCAATCGCGCAGAAGAGCGGCCCTGGTCCAGACCTATCTGCAATTGCACTACCATCTAGAGCCCAAGAACACCGGCATAGTTGCCCTCAGGAGCACGCCTCCGCAGAATGCCGGCAAAACTACCTTTGACGGAGTCAGCCTGGTAAGTGTCGGCAGGCCCAGCAAGTAAAGCCGATGCTGCCCTTCAGTAGTCGTAAAGGTGTTCTATCTTAAGCCCCTGGTGCTCCAGCATTGGCAAAGTGTTGTGAAGTTCGGGGACGCGACACAACAAAACGATGCGGGTGTTGCCTGGGTCAGTCAACAAGGGCTGAGCTAAAAGTAACTGCTCATTGGGTATGCTGTTCGTCCAGCCGCTCGGGGCAATGGCCGAGATAACGATGAGCTGATTGCTCGCGATCTGGCGGAAGTGGACGCCGGCATGGATCAGACCCAGTGCTGCGCTCGTGAATTCCTGGTACCGAGGAATCGCCAGCATGGCTTGCTTGTTTCCCACTTCGCGGAGAATCCTAACGGACGGTATCGAGGAGGAAATGAGCGTGTTGTCTGAGGCTGGAAACTCGACCCAAGCGACGCTAGTTGTGTCTTCGAAGCCGTAGGTGGCGTGCGTTGCCAGCTCGATAAGTTCGCAGTAGACGGCCTCAACCGAATAATCGAGAGTGAGCCACGCGCGGCGTTCCAGGGTGCGAACGAGATGAGTGGTGCGGAAGGGCGTGTTGCTCCACAAACCCCGCAGTGCACGCGCGAACGAGAACTCATAAAACGGACGGATGTGGACGAAGGTGGCGTAGTTTTCTGCCACCTTGGCGGCATAATCATCTTCAGCCACGGACTGATGATGGCTTGTCCACTCGCTCAACCGGCCTACCGTTTCCTCGTACAGGCCTTTCAGGGCGTACTCGACCGAGAAAGAGGAGCCGATGACGGCAAGCATGATGTGGTCGCCGGCCGGGAATGGGTAGTGAGCGCGGGTTGCCGAGTAAACGCAACAGTACGCTTGCCAGAATTGGCCGATGTCGCCGAAGTAAGAGTATCCAGAGGGAAGATGATTGCGCTGATAGTCGGCCTTCGATTGATAGCTCCATACGATGTACCACTCGGGGTAGGTGTAGAAGGTATCCACCTCGGGACGCGAGTAGTGGGGAATGCCTGCGGCCTGATCCGGATGTCGCAGCGCCTCAGGGGTTGGGCTGAAGAGAAGCTGGCTTCGACGGCAGTGAAAAGTGAAAACGATAGCGGCCGTGAGGCCGAGAATGACGATGCACCCGAGCACGCGTATGAGGCGGAGAAGGATCTTACGCGCGCGCGATCGTGGCATCCGCTCTGTGGTTACCTACGTTGATCGCGATAAGGAAAGCCGCAATCGAGACCACCATGTGCGGCATGTTCACCAATAGATTGGTGAGGGGCGAGATGAGATGCAGATGCCGGATCGCGTAGGTGATCACGTCTGCCGCGTAAAAGAAACCGAGGAACCAGAAGTAGACGCGTGCGGCTCTGGCACCCACAAATCCGCTGATGAGCGCCAGCATGCCGAGCCCTAGGTGGCCTACATCGACAAAGGTGGTCATCGAGAAAAGGCCGAACATCTTGCCGTTGGCATCCATAATGCCCGGCACATAGTCCAGCGAATACACGGCTAGAAAGAGCAACGCGAAGCCGAAAGCGCATTTCTGAATCGTGCTAAAGCTTCGTGTCATGGTTGTCATCCTATAGCAGGAATGTCACTGTCCGAAGGTATAATTCCGCGCATGCGAGGACCTGATCGGCGCTGTTGTTGGCTCCTGCTTGCAGCCCTGCCCGTTGCCCTGTTTGCTGTGAGCATTGGCTCCGCGGCCAGACCGCGATTGCGCCCCAGCATACAGGGCCAAGTCTTTCGACGGAAACCGAGCTGCATGCAGTTCATAATGCGCTGTTTGCCTCTTTCTTACCGGTGGACGATCTCCCCAACGATCCCAGGACAACCGCGCTGTTGATAGCGGCGCGGGATGCCATCTGGCAGCAAGCCGGTAGCTCACCAGCGTTTCGACAATTACTGCAGCCCTTCGCAGATCTCCCTGGCCTCGGCGGCAGATGTGGGATTGCGCAGGCAATCGAGCCGGCCGGCAAAACATCGTTTGCTGCGCTCGATAAGGGCGAACGCCAACGGGTGCTCTTTTTGATGCATCAATGTTCGGATAATGCGCCTCGCCGGCTGGTAGCGACGGTTCGCAATTTCTACATCGTCAAAGGCTATGGCGCAATCCAGGAACAGCTCACTGGAATCAAGCTGGACATGTTCGCGCCGCCGGAATACCTGAAAGCCAACATGCCGCACCCCGCGCCCACGCGTCTGGTCTACAACAGCGTGAAGAAGGAAGTGGAAGAGAAGGATGGCCGCCCGATCGATGTGCTGATCGTGGGCAGTGGCCCGGCAGGGTCAGTGTTGGCGCATGAGTTGCGGCAGGGTGGAAAGCGCGTCCTGTTGCTGGAGCGCGGATCGTTTGTCATACCGGGCTCCATGGAAACCCGGCTGATCGACGAGCTGATCGACACGCGCACTTCAATGGATGGAAGCATCCGCATACGAAACGGAATGGGCGTGGGCGGTGGATCGCTGGTGAATGTGGACCTGTGCTTCGCCCCCACAACGGTCGCCATCCGCACCAAGATCGAAGGCTGGCGCGAGGCCGGTCTGATTGCCACCGATGAGTTCACACAATCCGAGCTGGCGCAGGAATATGAGTGGGTGAAGCGGGAGATTGGCACCCGCACCCTGTCAGAAGCGGAGATCAACTCCAACAATCGAGCGCTATGGGACGGGGCCAGATTGTCGGGCTTGCACCCTAAACTTTACAGCTTGAACACGTATGCTCCTGGCAAATCTCCCTCGCCGGTGACCGACAAGCGTTCGGCTGAGAGCCAGTTGCTGATTGCAGCTCTTGAAGACAGAACGAATCCACTGGGGATGATGCCGGATGCCGATGTCAGGCGCGTCCTCTTCGAGCAGAGTGGCGGCGAGCAGCGTGCTGTTGGTGTCGAGGTGGAAACGAGGCCGGCCATACCGGTCGTTGGCGCCATCCCGGACCCCAACGGCTTGAAGCTGCCTGCTGGAGAGATTTTCACCATTCGCGCAAAGACCGTGATCCTTTCTGCCGGCGCGCTCGGATCACCGACGGTGCTTTTACGCAGCGGAGTCAAAAATGATTGGATTGGCCGCGGGGTCGTGCTTCATCCGTCCATGCCGATTATGGGGCGCTTCGACCACCACATCGACGCTCTCACCGGCACCGAGGCATCGGTGTATGTGGATGACCGGTTAGTGGATCGTGGCTACGCCCTGGAGTCGATGGCAGACCAGCCGCTCTATGCGGCCCTGATGAGTCCAGGGCCCGCGCTGCACTCCTTGCAGATGATTCAGTCCTTCCGCGACCTGGCCGGCTTCGGGGTCATGCTGATCGATACGCCGCAAGCGAGCAACCGCCTTGTGCTCGACCAAAGCGGCGCGCCACAGATTGACTACACCCTTTCTGCGGCAGACAAGAAGCGCTTTGCTGTGGGCATCGCGGAGGCGATCCGCGTGATGTTCAAGGCCGGGGCAAAAGAGGTATACCTGCCAACGACAGAAGATATTCTTGGAAGCCAGGCAAGCGGGCCCCAACCTGGACTCGATACCGGCTTGCAACCGCAGGTTCTGACCTCGCCGGACCAGGCAGCGTTGGTCGAGAAGAATCTCACTTTCACTGAGAACCGATCCATCGTGACGTCAGCCCATATGCAGGCAACAGATAAGATGGGCGCGAGCCCGCAGAACAGTGTGGTTGGCCAGGATTTTCACGTTTGGGGAACTGAGCGACTCTATGTTGTCGATGGGAGCGTCTTCCCCACATCGGTGGGCGCGAATCCGATGCAAAGCATTTATACCATTGCGAAGATCTTTGCCGATCACTGGAATCGCCAGCAATAGCAAATCAATTCCGTGCATCACTGTGGCTCAGGCGCAGTTTAGCGAGGCGTGACGGTGTTTGGGGTTCGACTCCGATAAGGCTCGATACGCACGTCGCCGTGGGCATCAATCTCCTGAGTCTTCTCGTTGTAGTCAACGGCGTCAGCATGCAGAACCATCGAACCCTGTTCACAGCCGAGTGCTCCTGGGGAGCACATCCTCACCTGAACCGCTCCTTTTAGTTTGAGGACCGATTCGATTTCTGCACTCGATAGATCCAACGGTCCGCTGAGAACCCGCTGAGCGTTCCATGCTTCCAACACGACGCGTCCTGTGTTTCCGCGCGGAGGTACCATAAAGTGCAGTCGCGAAGTCTCCGTATGCTCCAGGTAAGGCCGATCTGGCTGCGATTGCTGCTGTTGGCATACCGCTTCAGAGGCAAAAGCGAAAGCTGCGCACGCCACCGCAACACCGGGCATTAGGAGTTTCATGAAATAGCTCCTCGCGAAACCAAACGAATTCTCTTGCAACTGAGTTTACTCCGCTGTTTCGACGCGCATCAACGCATCACCGTTCACCAAAGTCCGTGTACAAGAGAACTGAAATTCACCCACCAGGTGTACGACCACATAGAAAACTATCAAATGGAGAAAGCAGAGGCGAACACGTAGCCCGCTTATAAGCTATGAAAAATTGCATGTAAGTAGTTTAATTACAGTAAGATGGGTAAATCAATATTTACCTTGACCCAGCATAGGGAAGAGCTGGAATAGAAGGCAGAACGGGGAAGGTGAAACCATGCCAGCCACGACGACCAAGAAGTTCACTCCTGAGATCGATGCCAAGCTCTATGAGGAGTTTGTTGCGGTTGCCGAGCAGAACGGACAAACAAAACGCCATGTCCTCGAACAGGCCCTTAGGTTCTATCTGCACAATGTGGTTCCATCTCAGCATCTTGTGCGTCCTGAGGTGATGGATGCCTTTGAAGAGTCAGTTGCTCGCAACCATGACCTATTGGAGCGTCTAGCCAAATAAATGTCCGATTTCCTTTCGGTGGCTGAAGGGTACCGTATGCAACATATTCTGATTGAGAGGTACGGCGGTCTCCATGGTATCCGCGATAAAGGTGCCATTGAGGCCGCCGTTTTTCGCCCTCAAACCGGCTATTACAGCACCCTCCACGAGGAAGCAGCAGCTCTCATGGAGTCACTAGGCAAAAACCACGGCTTCATCGACGGCAATAAGCGGATCGCCTTCACTGCCACTGATGTCTTCCTGCGACGCAACGGCTTCTACCTCGAAGTCGGAGCCATAGAAGCGCACTCTTTCATAGATGGCTCCATGGCGCGGAATGAATACCGCTTTGCCCGGATTCTCCCCTGGATTCGTGAACACCTCAAACCCATCAGCGCCGGGAGATAGCGAAGGTGAACATCCGCGGCAGCGGCGTCTTCAGATCCGCTTCGACGAATTGAACTTGCCACCCCTTGCGGTAGAAGAACGTCATAAAGACCCGATGGCTGGGACGGTCGTAACGGCTCACAAAGGCAGTATAGGCGAACATAAGGCGAAAATATGCACAGGACTTGGCGGCCTGGACGGATCATCGTCACCCGAGCAAACCGGCCTGGCTGGCATCTCACTGATTCCAGGAATGGGCATCGAAGAGCGTCATCTCCGCAGGGGCTGGCGCTTCGAAGATATCCGCCCACTATTGTACTTCTGACCATTCGATGGGGGGATCTTCCATGTTGCGCTGCTGGATTCTTGCGAAGAGTTCCTCCAACGGCGCCGAGAGATAATAGAGCTCTACCCGTGCGCCTAAAGCGCGGGCCTCTGTTCGAAAGGCATCCCTCTCCGACTTCCCCCATGCACCCCACTCGATGACAACATTCTGCCGAAGAGACAGAAGACGCTTGGCTAGTTCCCATTGCAACGCCTCGATTTTGGCGCGTTGCCCCTCAGCGTGAAGGTTGATGGAGAGAGCTGTCATCCAGTCATCCGCTGACATTCGGACTGCCGAAAGCGATGCCTCAATCTGTTTTGCCAGAGTCGTCTTACCGGCGCCGGGAAGTCCACAGATGATAAAAAGCGTCGCTTGAAAATCCATGGGATCTGGCTCCGAAAACAAAATACTGGCATGCTTCTGGGTACGGTGTACTGTTTATCGCTGTTACAAGCCGTCTCAGGCAGTTTTGTTGGGCTGTTCTAGCGATCGAACCAGCCAATGTGCTCGGCCCAAAGTCACGATGCCCACAGCAAGTAGATCGAGGCGATCAGAAGCAAAGGCGAGCTGTAGAGTCCGGGCATTCGACGGTGATACCAAATTGAGGCAACCAGATGGAGTCCAGCGTTGAATACGCCCACAACAACGGCAATGGGCCGCGCCACGATGCGGAGCCAAGCGCTGCCATGAAAGGCCAGTGGTGAAAGGCAAAGAAGAAAGACAAAACCGGCAATCAGCAGTGCTAACCAACTTGCAAATGAGAATGTGGGGACCGGAAGCAGCGGTAGCTTTTTCCGGATCATCCGAACTCGTGAATTGTATTCCGGTAAGAAGCCATGAAGAGCCTCGTCCGTGAAATGGATTGCAAAAGTCACGGCAAACAAGACCCATGCGATTCCGAAAGCGTGAGCGGGCATCGGCAAGCTCGATACTCAGCGGGATTATAGCTCCCTTGAATTCTGCTTGCCGCATTTGTCCGCCAGGATCATCGCAGCATCCACCTCAAACGAGAGATCGTCCTGTAGCTTGAAGTAATCCCGTACTTCGCTCGGTGCGCTTGACCAAAGGGAACGTATTGCAGCTATGCCCTCTGCCGAAGTACCGATCCGGGAGACCCAGGAGGAAAATTCCAGGGCCAAGCGCCATCTCTGTTCTATTTGCGCATCGAACGAGGCCGCCTGGAAAAACGAAAGCCATTCTGATTCGGTGTAGCTGCGGACATGGGATGGATCTCTCGCCAGCTCCACAGATTGGAGATGGGTGTCCAGCAAAGGGAAGGGAGCACCGGTAAGGTCGATGAAGCAGACTTGCCCACCGGGCTTTAGAACACGTTTCACTTCCTGCAACGCTCGTGGGACATCGTTCCAGTGATGGGCACTGTAACGGCTCACCACGAAATCAAACTGCCGGCTGTTGAATGGAAGTTCTTCCACAGAGCCCTGCGTTGTGCTGATATTTGAGAGGCCACGCTCTTTGGCCGCGGCAGCTGTTACCTCAAGCATCGCGGCCGTAAGGTCGAACGCAATCACCTCCGAAGCAAACGGCGCAGTGGCAAAGCTGGCGTGGCCCGCTCCGCAACCGAGGTCGAGAACCTTTGGTTCATCCAACGCGGCGACGGAACGCGCCAGAAAATCAAGATCGGCGCCGGCTGAATGGACGGGGCTGGTGAGATACCTTTCGGCGTTTGAACCGAAACTCTTGGATATGGATTGTTCGTGCCGCATAGGGTGCGCTCCTGCCGGGATGACGACCTTCTAAAGAAACCCTAGCCGCGAGCATTATGCAGGTACAAGATGATCTTTTATCCTAGTATGACTGGTACCCTGATCAACGATGCCATCCTTCCGTCCCGAACCCATCCAATCTGCCCAGACGCTCGGAACATTTCTCCGTTCTCATCGTGAACGCCTATCGCCAGCGAAGCTTGGGCTAGCCCCGGCTGGGCGGCGCAGAACCCCTGGCTTACGGAGGGAGGAAGTTGCTCAACTCTGCGGTGTGAGCACCACCTGGTACACATGGCTTGAGCAAGGGCGTCCGATTCGTGCCTCGGCCTCGGTTATGAGGCGCATTGCCGAAGCACTTCAGCTTTCGCGTGCCGAGAGGTTGTACCTGTTTGAGATCGCACGCTGTGTCGTTCCGGACTCAAGCGAAGCACCCGAGTTGGAAACTCCTACAGCTCTGAAGGACCTGGTCGATCGGATGCCAGTCCCCGTTTATGTGCTGGATCGCCAATGGAACGCGGTGGCCTGGAATGGGGGGGCGGCGAAGCTCTTCCGGCCCTGGTTGGTTGAATCGGAAGAACGCAATCTTCTTCGTTTTGTCTTTCTGAATCGGAATGCTCGCACTCTGATCGTGGATTGGAGGAGCCGTGCAAAAAGGCTAGTGGCCGAGTTTCGCTCGGATGCCGGACGGCATTTGACCGAGCCTCCGACACTCAGGCTGATCTCCGGATTGCAGGCCGGCAGCAGAGTGTTTGCCAGGTATTGGAGCGAACAGGATGTGCGGGAACGAGAGGGTGGTGCTCGTACATTTAGTTCCCCAAGGGGAGCGATCAGTACCTATTTCCAGGTGTCGTTGATTCCCAGTATCAATACCGATCTCAAACTCGTCGCGCTTATTCCCCAACCTGCACTTTCCTCATAGCCTCCGTGCAAAACGCGTGACGGATATTATCCGTGCTTCCACGAGGTTTGGGGAACCTCCGACCCCTACGGCTTGCAAAGCTGGATGCTACAATCAGTTGACGAGATAATTGTGATTAGTTTCGTTTACTTTGTAAACCGAGGTGTCCGGACATGCCGTCCCAAGTAGATACGGCTCGACCTTCCTCCTTAGAGGAAGTGGAAGAGGTGGTGAGCCAATGGATAGACAAATTCCCAAAATCAGTGCCCGCCAAATTCCGCTTCTCTCGGTCCTCCAAAACCTCAAGGCGATTGAGCTTGTCCGTCCTGTTTCAAAAGGATGTGAAATTTCGGATGACTCACGACATTTTTTCCTGCGAGTTTCGCGGTCGAAAGCTATCGTTGCAGCTTGATTGTTTTGACGTATGGACCCAGGTGGACAGTGAAACTGTCTTAGTCGAGTTCAAGGTCAAACAAACACCGAAGGTTAGGGCACTCGCTAAGATTCTTCATTCCGTCGCGACTACGGAACATCCAGTCTTCTTCTCCCGCGCCCTGAATGCGCTTTCGGAGATCACAAAAGGCCTTTCAGACCGATGGATTGAAGAAGCGACCGCGGCTCCCACTGATTATCAAGTGCTCGTGGAGGCTCTGTCGGCCTCTCCGATTCTCAGCGAACTGAGAGAGGCAGGCCCACTGGCAAAAGCTAAACTACGCGGGCTAGTGGGAAGGAAGCGCGTTCTTGAGCAGATGGGCGGAACTCTTACTGCAGAGGAAGTTGCGGATTTACTGGACATCACTCGTCAGGCCGTCGATAAGCGCCGCAATCAGCACCAACTCATCGGTTTGACGCAGGGCAGACGAGGATACGCGTATCCCAGCTTTCAGTTCGAAGACGGCAAGACGATCGCGGGGCTGGCCGAGGTCCTGCAAGCTCTTGATGTGCATGATCCGTGGATGCAACTGACATTCTTCGCAAATGGAAATAGCCGCTTGGACGGAGCGACGCCACTCGAGGCGCTGCGCCAGGGAGAACTTGATTCGGTGATCCGCGTTGCCAAGACTTATGGGGAACAGGGGGCGGCGTGACGGATCACCCCGGCGAACATCCTGAACCGCCGGCTGATCTTGCGACGCGAGATCCACTCATCTCTCATCTGACGACTGGAATCACGCTCTATCGGTTGCATTCGCGTCACAGGCCCCCCCTTTTCTTCGGTCGAACAATGACTAACCGATTTGATTCTCCAGACGGGAAGTATGGCGTGCTGTATGTCGCTCTCGACGTGCATTGCTGTTTCATTGAAAGCTTTGGACAGGCAACCGGAATCAGGTTGATTACCGAAACCGAGCTCGAGATGCGCCACCTCGCCCAACTGGATGTTACACGCCCGCTGAACTTCATCGATCTATCGACTTCCGGCGGACTCGCCCGCATCGGTGCCGATTCGCGTCTATTCAGTGGTTCGCATGCAATTGCGCAGCGCTGGTCGGCCGGACTTCGCGATCACCCCAGTAAGCCAGACGGCATATTCTATCCGGCACGGCATGATCCAGCGCGGAACGCCTGCGCCATCTTTGATTGTCTACCGTCGGTATTCAAGATCGCCGGAAAAGGTTCGCTGCTGGAGGCACACCACTCGATGATGCTCGGAGAGATCCTTGATTGCTATGGTTTCGGCCTCATTCCGTAACCATTACGTGTCTCCGCAATGGCCCGATGATCGTCGCCGCGCGCCCTCCAAGGGAGTCGTAGCTGGTGCCACTGATATCTCCAAGTTCCCTCGCGGGATCTGCACGATCGAGCTCAGAGCGCCGAACCTCTCCAACCCTGCTTCGGCGCTGATCGGTGTGTAGTCTGAATCGATGATTCGTGATTTGGGCGACTCCTATATACTTCCCCCGGCCAGGTACAGCTGGCCAATCCATCGGATGATTTCATTGCGCTCTCGAGCTTCGCGCTGCCCATCGGGTTGGAGCAGCACATAAAGGAGATGACAGGGCAAATCCAGCAGTCGAATCACAAAAACGCGAAAATTGCTTTTATCGAATGGCTCTTTGTGCCCGGCCAACGGCCGGCGCCGGGCTTCGACAATATGGGGGGAGCGATCGATACCGCGGGCTTCCTTAATATGCTGTTGAGGAACTCCAGCATCGTCCCGATCTCTGACATGACGGGCATTCTCGAGTTTGGAGGTATCTGGAAGAAGCGGGAGCAGGTCTATGGCGCTGCGGGCTATTGGGTGCTGCGCTCGTACGCCGAGGAAAAGCCAAGCCGGCTGGTGGCCACCGAGAGTGATGCTCCAGATGTATGCGGTCGAACATGGAGTCAATCGTCTGCCGCACATTGATCACGTTCCCTGGCTGGAAGTCGTGGCGGCGATGGGTCCATCACCCGACACGCTTGTTCTATTCTGCGTCAATCGCAGTCTTACCCGCGATTTTCGTGCGGCTATTCAAATGGATGGCTTTATCCCAGACGCCCTGGCGCAAGTGAAGACCATCTCGGCGCCCAGCATCTATACAGAGAACAACGAAATGCAACCACATGAAATAGAGGCTGTTACGAATAAGATTCAGGTAGGGTCTAGCTTCGAAACGGTCTTTCCGCATGCCAGCGTCGTAGTCATCCGGCTCCTACGCAAGAGCAACTAATAGCTTCCTTAATTTGCGGGTCGCCGCAGTCAAGGAGGTTATGGTCAACGGCCTCGTTCGGATTTGAACGAGTAGACTTGCCAGGATCTGCCATCCTTCTCGATGCGGACAGGCTGGATCGACTCACCAATAAAGTCGGAAATCGCCCGATTCCAGAAGAAGATCGCTGAAGGATTGGATTGCATCACTCGAACCTCCCAAAGTCCTGGAAAACGCCTCCACACCTCCTGCGCGGCGAGTGTTCCGATCCTGTGTCTGCGGCAACCACGGAGAACAAAGAATTCCGCCATGTCCCACACTTCCTGATTACCAGAAATCTCCGAACCCCTCTTCACCAGAGCGAGCCCTGCAAGCTTGCCATTGAACCGGATAAGGAACGGATGTCGATTGGATTCACTCCAGTACATTGAAAGCGACTTGTAGCCGAACCTACCCTCCGGGCCTATATCCAAAGGTTGAAATTCACTGAAGTCATGCGCATACAGTTCAAGCAGATTGGCAAGGATCGGTGACTGCTCGCGCAGCGCAGGTTCAAGCTGAATGTCTGCCGCAGGTCTATCCATTTTTTTCTGTCATGCGCCGATGTTATGCTCACCTATCGAAGCGCCGCAATTTGACAGCGCATCTGTGTAGCGATTAAATTCGGGCAGTCTCGTCACCAATCTGATTCTGCGGATTTTCCGCTTTTGCCGTGCACGGCCCCACTTGTAAGCAAATAGCGCGCAATTCGGTAGTCGCGTCAGGTCACAGGGTCAATGATTCGCAAGGAGGCGAATGGCCAGATTTCTCATCACCATGCTTCCGGCCAATGATCTTGGTCTTCCCACGCGCATGGTTCCCATTGCGCGCGCGCTTGCCGATCGCGGCCACGAGGTCGCGGTCTTCAATCCCGCGCCTGCACCCAGCAAGCTGATTGCCGAAGCGGGACTGACGAATTTGCCCATGCCGGCGCGGCCGATGCCGGCGCCTGCGTTCGATCTAACGATGGTGGCCGAGGGATGGGACGTGGAGCACTTCTTTGCCGGCTTGTACACCAGCGAGGAGTACGTGCGCGACGCCACTGCCGTCTACGTTGACCTGATACGTGATTATGCGCCGGACATGGTGGTGGATTCGTTTGAGCCGATTGCCTGCCTGGCTGCGCGCATCGCCAAGGTGCCGTTGGCCACCGTGCTGCAAGGAAATATTCATCCGGCGAGTCGCGGCTTTACGTGGTGGGAAGACGAGCGGCCTGCCGGGCTGCCCAGCGCCGCGGCGCACTTCCGCGCGGTTGCGCAGCAATATGGACTGGCGCCTGCAAAGCGTATTGTCGATTGGATGGCGGGCGATCTGGCGTTGATTGTGGGAACGCCGGAGACGGATCCGGTGGCGGCGGATGCGGAGGTAACGTACATCGGGCCGATGGTGTTCCAGCGCGGCGATGCAGCGCTGCCCGCGTGGGTCGAGGAACTGCGCGGGAAAAATGGGCGCGGGCGGCCGCTCATCTGGGTGTATTCGGGGAATCCGCGCTACTTTACAGCAGCCGGACCGTGCGATTCGATCGTGGTGATTCGCGCCGCGATTGCGGCGCTGGCGGACGAGCCCGTAGACGTTGTGCTGACCACGGGCTATCAGGAACTGCCGGAAGAATTTGGAACTCTGCCGCAGAACTTTCGCCATGCCCCTTATGTTCCGGGGCCGCTCATGGCGGAGCGGTGCGACCTGATCGTGTTTCACGGCGGGCACAGCTCGGTGATGACGACCTTAAAGGCCGGAACGCCGGCGGTGATCATTCCCACGATTAGGGAGCGGGAAAGCAATGCGCGACGGCTCGCGTCGTTAGGTGCGGGCGAAGTGGTGATGCCGGTAGACGGCGCGGATGGCGAGAAGCTGGTGGATGTGGCCGAGTTCCGCATGAAGGTGAAGCACGTGCTGAACGAGCCCTCCTATCGTCAATCCGCCAAGCGCGTTGCCGAATCCATGCGTCACTTGGGCGGCGCCAGGGCCGCAGCAGAGCGTATCGAAGAGGGCGTGATCGCTCAAGGAGTGAAAAGTCGCTGAGCCACTCATGACCTCATGTTCGTCTTTGTGGGTGCATCACCGGCCGGGAGCATGAGGTCTTTCAGTGGACACTTCTGATTCAGGAATCAATCCACGCTGCTTGATATTCGAAGTTTTATACTGGCGAGTGCTGGTGGGATATGGGGGATGCGATCTTGCCCTTACAGGCTTCATTTGCGCGCGAGTTTGCTCAAGACTGGGTTGATGCTTGGAACAGCCATGATCTGGAACGAATCCTCGCTCACTACGACGATGAGGTGCTCCTTGTCTCTCCGGTCGCCCTGAAGTTACTAGCTGGCGATGGCACCGTGCGAGGGAAAGTTGCGTTGCGGGAATACTTCCACCGGGGTCTTGCGACCTTTCCGGATCTCCGCTTCGACCTGATCGATACATTGTGGGGCGTCGAGACGATCGTCGTCTGCTACGTCAACAATGTTCGCGGCAGCAAGACTGCCGAGGTTATGCTGCTGAATGCTGCCGGAAAGATTCGCCATGTGTGGGCCAACTACGACCAGTAGCGGAGAAGGCCGATGCCAAATCACTCTTACCCTTGCGAAACTCCCTTAGAAGTCGAATTTCAGTGCAAATTGGCCAAATCGCCGCTCATCATGGTTCTCGCCAGAGTATTGACCCAAAGCAAAGCTGTTGAGTCCGCCCTTGAGCGCAATCACAGGCAGCGGTTGGCCGATGGTACCCGGTGGGTTCGTCACATCTAATGCATATTGGGCCGTATATAGATTGTGATGGTTGAATGCATCGAAGGCTTCGGCGCGGAAATTCACGCCCAGGCGCTCGTTGATCTTGAATCTCTTGTTGACCGCCATGTCGGTATTCCACGCGCCTGGTCCCCGTAAGGAGTTGCGGCCCATCATGGCGGCGGGAAATGGTCCAAAATCCGATACGCCCAAGGTCGGATTGAACGGGGCCAGATCGTTTGCTCCTGGTATCGTCAAGATCTGGAACTGGTTGGGTCCAGTCTGCTGCGGGTGACCTGCCCTGTAACGGGTGATCGGAGTAGAAGGCACAATCCTGGACACACCGCTGTAGCTGTTGACGTTGTAGGTATAGTCAAACGCAGAAAATGGAGTCCCGCTGCGCGCGCTAAAGATTCCGGATGCGGTCCAGCCGCCGGCAATCTCTCCGGCCAATCCTCCTCGGCCTTTGAACCATGGGGTTTGCCAGATCGGCGATACGACGATACGGTTGGTGACGTCGTAATCCGAACTGCCCCAATCGAGCATGGGATTGGCAGGATCGAGATATCCCAGGTTGCCAATGTATCCTGACCCGCCCTGGGCACCGTCGGAAAATGTAGAGCTTAGATCGTCGAGAGAATGTGACCATGTGTAATTTGCGATCAAACCCAAGCCCGTCCTATGGAAGTTTTGGGTCTGATATTTTACGTTCAGCGCATCATAGGCGCTGGAGCCGCCGCTGCCACGGACATTGACACCGGCGAATTGATTGTTGGGCCGTGTGAGACAGAGGCCAGTGACGGTGATACTCGAATAGTCACAACTGCTGTTCGTGGGCGACGTTCCCGTGTACTGGAGCGGCGACCCAAGGTAATTCTCCGCGCCACCGATGGGGTTGCCAACGATGATGTCATAGAGATGAACGCCGTGTGCTCCACTGTAAGAGAGCTCGATTACGGAGTCATGGGATACCTGCCGCTGCACTGCCAGGCTCCAGAACTGGGTTTGCGCGACATTAATGTTCTGGTTCACGTTGCGAAGCTCTGTGGGGGGCAGCGCCTGGTCCGGCCCGGCCGTGCCCAAGGGACCAAGGTTGCTGTTGGTCACAGGAGTGTTGTAAATCTGCAATGTGGCATAAGCCGGCACGTTCTGAATCATGTTGAATGTCACGTTGCCGAAGTTTCGTTCATAACTAATGCCGAATCCACCACGAATGCTGGTGCTGCCGTTTCCAAAAACGTCATAGGCAAAGCCGACGCGCGGTGCAACCGTGCCCCATCTGGGCGCCCAAAGCTGGCCAATTGGGCTCTTGGGAGCAATCTCCACCTGACCCGTAGCAATCTGCTCAAAGATGTTCGAGCCCGGCCCGTAGTACAAGTTCGAGTCGAGATTTTGGTTGTCGTTATGTTGCACGCCGTAATGTTCGTAGCGTACGCCATAGTTGAACGTAAACGCCGGCGTCACCTTGTAGCTATCCTGACCGTAAATGGCCCAATCTTTGTAGCGATAACTGCGCGCAAAACCCGGTGAAGTCACGGGAAGAGTCACCACGCATCCCGGACTCATCGTTGGATTCCCGTAGGCGTCGACCGGACAAGGCAGCTTGCCTTGCGGATCCACCGCCGCCTCATAGTACTGGAGGTTGCCGTTGATCATCTGCTGCAAGCCGGCTTGCTGGCCGGTTTGCAAGTATTCGACCGCCTGGGCATAGGCGCCGGCGGCGAGATTCATCTGGATGTAGGTAAATTGACCACCGAACTGCATGGCGTGCCTTCCCTTGAGCCACGACAGGTCCTGCGCGAGTTGGATGGTGTTCTGTGGGCCGCCAAAGGGAAATCCGCCCGTGCCCGGCGACGCAACGTTTTCCAGACCTGGAAATTGAATTGGCACGCTGGTCGAAGCACCCGCAAACATGAGCATCGGCACATTTTGCTGAGCGGGGTCATACGTGGTCGGGTTGGAGAATCTGGAGAAACTTAATTTGCTATTGCTGAACAGAGCCGGTGAAAAGCTGCGGCTCAGAGAGTAAAGGTAAATATCGTTTGAGTTACTGCTGCCAACATCGTACTGCGGGTACGCACTGTAGAAATACGTGCCACTGAACAAGTCTTGCCGCTGCCTTCCGTAGCGGAAGAACATCTCGGTGTTCTGACTCAAGTCGTAGTCTGCGCGCCCGATCAGGCTATACGTATTCTGCGGGAAGTCGCCTCCGGCATCGGCGTCGGCATTGAAGTTGACCTGTCCGAGGATCGGAGTTGCCGCCGGAACTCCGGTGAGGGATACTCCCAGAGCCGACTGATTCAGGGTGTTTGTGATGGTATAAGGAGTGCTACCGTAGGCAGCATAATATGCCTGGACACTGGGCGCGGTAAGGGAAAGAAACTGGGGCGTTGGGATCAGCGCCGACTCGGCGGCGGAGCTTCGCACGCGTGTCCACTCGGTGCTGGTGAAGAGGAACAGTTTGTCTTTCTTGATGGGGCCGCCCAGCATAAACCCGAACTGGTTGCGCGTATAAAGGCCCTTTGGCTGACCGTTGACAACATTGTTATAGGTGTTCGCGGTATAGGCAGAGAGGCGGTTGAATTCCCAAGCGCCGCCGTGAATTGCATTTGTCCCCGACTTCGTCGTGAGATTGACGACTCCACCCGATGCGCGTCCGTATTGAGCGGCAAAGTTATTGGTGACGACACTGTACTCCTGCACCGAATCGATCGGGATCTGCTGGCCCACCCAGTCGTTAAAAACGGCTATGTTTTCCACGCCATCCAGGAGAACTTCCGTGCCCGACTCGCGTTGCCCATTGATGGCGTAGCCCACGCCGCGGGTGGAGAGATTCTGACCGCTGGCCATGTTTGCCGTGGTGTTGTCTCCGTTGCTGACATTGCCGGAGAGCATCACAAAGTCATAAGGATTGCGGGTCAGGCTGGGCAACTGTGATAATTGCTGGCTGTCGACCACCTGAGACAATTCCTGCGTCTGGGTGTTCACTGCGGTGCCGCCCTCGCCCTGCACCTGTACCTCGGTGGTATCCGACCTTACCGACAGGTTGGCGTCGACTGTGACGTGCCCTCCAACCGTTACCTCTGCCGTGGCGGTGAAGGTCTTGAAGCTCGCCGCGTTGACAGCGATCTTATAAATCGCAGGCGAGAGGCCGGTCAGCAAATATCCGCCGTTTGCGGAACTTTGCGCCCTTCGCTGCGCCCCCGTGGCAATATTCGTCGCCGTCACAGTAGCGTCTAGAATCAGCGCACCGGATTGATCGCGTACGGTTCCCGCGATCTGGCCATCCTCAACCTGCGCGTTCAAGGGCGAAGCGATGATTGCCAAGGTCAGCACGATGCATAGGGACACAGAACCCGAAATGGGTTTGGGAATTCTCATAGATGCCTCCGAAAGTCACAGCAGGGTCCCAGGTACACTTCTTTGCAATGCGTGGCTTTGCGCGCTGTGTGGCGCCACACTAAGTCTCTTGGCTCAGAGCGCGATGGGGATGGGTCTTGGCCCAGGGGGGTGTGATCTACATTGCCCACGATAACAAGCGGGCAATATCGCTCTCATTGCCGTTCTGCCATTAAGACGAACGGCGCGCGAGCAAATCGACAATCGATGTTTATTTAATTTTGCGGAAGGCCGGGAACTTCGAGGACCGGTCGTATCTCAATCGTGCCCCAGCGACCCGCCGGAATCTTTTCCGCGATTTCGATGGCTTCGTCGAGATTCTTTGCGTCTACCAGGAATAAGCCGCCCAATTGTTCCCTGGTTTCTGCGAACGGGCCGTCGGTTATGACTCGCTTGCCCTCACGAGTGCGAAGGCTCGTGGCGGTCAGGGTCGGATGCAATGGCGCCGCCAGCACCCGCTTCCCGCTGGCATGGAGTTCTCCGGCATATCCGGCAGACTCTGCGTAGCATTGGGCAAACTCTGCTTCGCTCAGAGAGTTTTCATCGAAATAGATCAGAAACATGTATTGCATCTGGAATTCCCGCTATATAGAGTCGAACGGCGAGCGGCCAAATCGACAGCCTGAGGTAAAAAATCTTATGATTGGCCATGCCTCCGGACGTTACCAGCGCTGTCGAAGCCGCTTACCGCTCCCATTGGGGCAGGATTGTCGCGACGCTGATTAAACTGGTTGGCGACTTCGACCTGGCCGAGGAGTGCACCCAGGAGGCTTTCACGTCCGCACTCGATCATTGGGGCGCCACCGGTGTTCCCGATAGTCCCTCAGCGTGGCTGATCCAAACGGCTCGGCATAAAGCCATCGACCGCATTCGCCGGCGAGAGCGATACTCCGAAAAGCTGCAATCTTTCGTTGCCTCCGGTTTGTTTCGAACGGTTGAGAAGCCGGATTACAACCTGGACGACATCCCGGACGAGAGGCTCCGCCTGATCTTCACGTGTTGTCACCCCGCTCTATCGCTGGAAGCGCAAGTGATGCTGACCCTTCACACCTTATGCGGGTTTGAGACCGACGAAATAGCGCGAGGATTTCTAGTGCCTCCCACTACCATGGCGCAGCGGCTGGTACGAGCCAAGCGAAAGATCCGCGTCGCGCGCATTCCCTATATCGTTCCGGATCTGAAGGACATGCCCGCCCGGTTGGCATCGGTGCTGACGGTTGTCTATCTGGTCTTCAACGAGGGCTACGCCGCCACTCGGGGCGACACTCTGCTGAGAATCGACTTATGCGCCGAAGCAATCCGCCTTGCGCGGTTGATCCGGAATCTAATGCAGCCGCAGCCGCCACGAGAGGTGACGGGACTGCTGGCGCTGATGCTCCTCCACGACGCGCGCCGCGATGCGCGTCACGATGCCGCGGGCGATCTTGTCCTGCTCGAGGCACAGCATCGCGGGCTCTGGAACCGTATCCAAATCGATGAGGGCTTGTCGCTTGTCGGGCAAGCCATGCATGGGGTTCCCGGACCGTTTGCGCTCCAGGCAGCAATCGCCGCTGTGCACTGTAGGGCGGCTCGCGCGGAGAACACAGATTGGCGTGAGATTCTGCGGCTCTACGACATTCTTGAGGTTGTTCAACCGGGTCCGATCGTGTCGTTGAATAGAGGCGTCGCTGTCGCAATGGTTGAGGGGCCAGCTCAGGCGCTCAAAGTGATTGAGCCACTTGTAGCCGGCCAGGACCTGGAGAACTTTCATTTGCTTCACTCCACCCGCGCTGACCTGCTGCGGCGAGTCGGAGACTCAACTGGCGCGGCAAACAGTTATCGACGCGCGCTCACTCTTGTTAGGAACGATTCAGAACGTCGATACCTGGAGCGGCGCCTGGACGAAGTCCTGCGTTCGGTGTCTTAGGAAACCAACCTGGATGCCGTTAAATGAAGTCATCCATTTGTCGAGGATGTGGTTGCGCTGACTGCTGTTCCCAAAGGAGAAACGCTGATGCAATTCGCCCTGCTAATCTTCGAATCACCAGAAGCTTTTGCGACACGGAAGGCCGCCGAAGACAATCCGTACCTCGGTGCGTGGCGGGCGTACCACAAAGCGCTCGTCGAGGCCGGCATCTATGTCGGCGGCGAGCCACTTGAAGTGCCGGAGACTGGGACCACGGTGCGGCTAATGGAAGGGAAGCGGCGCGTACAGGATGGCCCCTTCGCTGATACGAAGGAGCAACTGGCGGGATTCTTAATCCTGGAACTCTCCTCGCTGGACGCAGCACTCGATTGGGCAGCGCGATGCCCAGCAGCTTCCCTCGGCGCCGTGGAGGTACGGCCCCTCGCGCCAGAAGCCGGGCGCCGGATCACGGGATGAACGGAAGCGAGGACACACAACGGACGATCGAGCGGGTGGCCCGCGAGTCATACGGTCGTCTGGTGGCCTACCTTTCTTCGCACACGCGCGATGTGGCTAGCGCGGAGGACGCCCTCAGCAACGCATTGATCGCAGCACTGACAACCTGGCCGCGAGACGGCGTGCCACAAAGTCCAGAGGCCTGGCTGCTGACGACAGCACGCCATTCTTTGATCGATCTTGTGCGCCATCGGCAAGTAGCTGAAGCCAACGAACCCACTCTTCTGCTCCTTAGAGAGGAGTCCAAGGAGGCGATTATGTCGGCGGAGTTTCCTGATGAACGATTGAAACTGCTGTTCGTGTGCGCCCACCCGGCGATCGATCCGGCCATGCACACGCCGCTCATGCTCCAGACCGTTCTGGGTCTGGACGCAGTCCGTATTGCCCAAGCCTTCCTGGTCTCACCCAAAGCGATGGGGCAGCGCCTGGTGCGTGCCAAGACGAAGATCCGAGACGGCGGCATTCGATTTGAAGTTCCGCAAGAGCGTGAACTGCCGCAGCGGCTCGACGCGGTACTGGAAGCGATTTATGCTGCCTTCGGGATCGGCTGGGATGATATGGCGGGCGTTGACCAGCGGGGCCGCGATCTGGCCGAGGAAGCGATCTGGCTGGCACGCGTCCTTCTCCATCTAATGCCCAGGGAAGCAGAGGTTCGAGGTCTGCTCGCTCTCATGCTCCACTGCGAAGCCCGTCGCCCGGCGCGGCGAGGGCGGGACGGCCGTTATATTCCTCTCTCAGCACAGGACACACAGCAGTGGTCTCTGCCATTGATCGATGAGGCGGAGCGCCATCTCGCCGCAGCGTCGAGTCGCCATTGCACCGGACGCTTTCAACTCGAGGCCGCGATTCAGTCAGTACACGCTGAGCGGGTGCGCAGCGGCCGCACCGAGTGGACCGCGACCGTGCTGTTCTACGAACAGCTGATCCGCATCTCCCCGACGCTTGGCGCCCGCATCGGATACGCCGCGGCGGTGGGCGAAGCGAATGGACCTCAGGCGGGACTGGCGGCACTGGATGGAATCGACCGGGACATTGCCTCGGGCTATCAGCCCTACTGGGCAGTCCGCGCTCATCTGTTGCAACGGCTAGACAAGACATCTGAGGCCGCAGACGCTTTCGACCGGGCGATTGGTCTAGCCGAGGACCCGGCGGTGAGACAGTTCCTGCTGCAAAGGCGAGGCTGACTTTTTTTTCCTGTCTCTGTCGAAATGACCCCACCCTGCACGTCACCCCTTCATAGAGGCAGCTTAAAGGTTCGAGAGTTCATAGAATAGAATTGCTGTTTAAGAAACGGTCTGGCACTGCTCTGCAGTGAATGGAACGAGTGCCACGTCACATGCTTTCCCGGAGTACCCGATGAACCGAAATGGATTCGCTGCAGTCGCCTCCCTAATCCTCGTCCTCAGCACTGTCTCTGGAGTCTCGCGACAGGCGTGGGCGGGGGATGCCAAAACTCAATATCCCACTATGGCGCCCCTTGACCAATATTTGATGGCGGACCGGAATGCCGAGATCGCCCTTTCGCGGAGCGCGGCGCCCACATCCATATCAGGCGATGCAACGGTTCTGGTCCTTGAGAAAAGTGGCTACCAGACCGCAGTCGAAGGGAAGAATGGGTTCACGTGCCTGGTGGAACGCTCGTGGATGTCTCCATTTGATAGTGCGGAGTTCTGGAATCCGAAGATGCGTGGGCCGATTTGTTATAACCCAGCTGCGGTGCGGACAATTCTTCCTTACACAGTGAATCGGACGAAGCTGGCATTGACCGGATTATCCAAAGCGCAGATCCATGAAAACATCACAGCCGCGGTCGCGAAGAACAAACTTCCGATGCCTGAAGCCGGCGCTATGTCTTATATGCTGTCCAAAGCAGGAAACCTTGGTGATTCCGTCGGACACTGGCGTCCGCACCTTATGTTTTCAGTTCCCAAGACAGGCGAGGCGAGTTGGGGAGCAGACCTGGCGGGCTCACCGGTGATGTTCGACGATGAACATCGCGACGTTCCGGAGCCGGAAACCATTTTCATGGTACCCGTTCCCTATTGGTCAGACGGCACCGCTGCGCCACATCAGGCATTTGATTGAGGTCCCGGGTAGTGGGGTACCCTGAAACCCCGTCTTGCAGGAAGCGTCCGGGATCGTCGACAATCCGGGAACAAAGTGACGAAATGCGCGTCACCGAGATAGCAGTAACTTCGCCAGTCGGGCGCAGAAGCTGACGTCGTCTACGGCCGGGATGCCGGAGAAACGTTTGGATACGTTTCGGAGTTCGAGCATCATTCACCTGGCTTATTCGTGTCGTAATGCGGTCTGCGGTTCTACGGTTGTCGCGCGGCTCCCGGGAATCCAGCATGCCAACAGCGCGACTGCCGCCAGGAACAAAGGCACCGTCGTAAAGGTCATCCAGTCGTGGGAAGTAATTCCATACAACACTCCTGATGCGACCTTTGAAGCAGCCAGCGCCAACGGCAGCCCGATACCAAGCGCAATGCACGAGAGCAGCATTCCCTGCGAAACAATGAGCCGCAGCACACTGCCTCGCGTTGCACCCATCGCTAGCCGAATCCCAATCTCCCGCGTCCGGGTGCTCACCGAGTAGCTCATCACGCCATAGAGTCCAACCGCCGCTAGTAGCAATCCAGCAACCCCGAAAATACCGAACATTGCCGCTGACACGCGTGGAAGGAGCAGCGCGTCGCTCAGATGATCTTCGATCGTAGTATCGCTGAAGACGGCCAGGGAGGTATCCACTGAATGAATCTCGTTCCGCAACGCCGCTGCCATCTGCGCCGGATTCCCCTGGTAGTGCACGAGCAGTGAGAATCCCACAGGGGGCGCAGCCAACCCAATATTTTGCTCCAACGAGCGGTACAGAATAGGCTGATCCACCTCGCTGATGGTCTGAGATTTTGAATTCTTCACCACCCCGACAATGTCGTAGCTCGCATCTTCGCTCGATACACTCTGGCCTATCGCGTTGCCTGTACCGAATAGCCTTCTGGCAAATGCTTGGTTCACCAGAGCCTGCCTCGGCGCCTTAGGATCGACAGTATTTAAGTCGCGTCCGGAAATCAGCGGTATGCCGATCGTGTCAAAGTAATCCGTGCTCACCTGGTACATATCCGCCCGCAGGCCGTGCCCGGCACTTGCTTCGCTCCCCGTCAGGTGAAACTCTCTCTGCTGCCCATAGAGTGATAGCGGCACCTTATCCGTCCAGGCGGCCGACTGCACTCCCGGCAACTCTTCCGCGCGCGTGCGCAGCCGTTTCAGCAACAGCAAAGTCTGCTCCGCGCTGTATCCGTTGTGTACCGGGTCGATCGACATGATCAACACTCCGCTCCTGCGGACACCCGGATCGACCCCTGCTGACTTATCGAGGCTGCGCAAAAATAGCCCCGTCATGCACAGCAACACCAGGCAGAGCGATATCTGCAGCACCACCAGTAGATTCCGCAAAGTCCATTTCCGCCCCGGCCGTATAAGGGCGCTTTCACCTTTGAGCGAGTTCTGCAGCATCGGGCGTGATCCAACGATCGCTGGGCCAAGCCCACAAAGGATCCCCGTTCCCAGGCTCAGCAGAAACGCATATAAGACCACTCGCCAATCCATGTTCAAGCTCAGATCAATGGGAATGGCGACCGGGAGATGAAACGATGTCAGTCCGAGAAGCCCCACCACGCAAAGCGCCACGCCGAACACTCCGCCGCACAATGCAAGCAGCGTACTCTCGAGCAGCATCGGTCGTATCAGCTGAAGCCGAGTCGCTCCCAGTGCGGTCCGCACAGCCATCTCTCGGTGGCGGGCCGCCGCGCGCACCAGCAGCAGATTAGCGACATTGGAGCCTGCAATACAAAGTACTAGTAATGAAACCACTGTGAGCACTGTTAGGAAAAGGGCTATCCCTGTTCTTGTCTCTGGCGGCAACGCACCCGTCTGTCGGATACGAAAGCTGAGCCCCTCATATTCCTTCGGATAGGCCACTCGAAGCCGCTGCGCTATCGCGTCCAACTCGGCCTGCGCTTGCACAGGCGTCACTTCGGCCTTCAGACGCGCGATGATAACTCGCAACGCTAAATCGTGAGCACTCTTACCGTTGATCACGTCGCCTGCCAGTTGCTGCCATTCGCCGTCCGGCACCCAGAAATCGACATTGAGCAGCCGGTTCATTCCATGAAATCCAGGCGCCATCACCCCTATCACGATGAACTTCTTTCCCGAGAGCGAGACGGTCTTTCCGATGATTGCAGCGTCTCCGAGGAAGTGGCGGCGCCATAAGCTATAGCTCAGTACGACAATTGGCGAATTATTTTCATCGCTGTGAAAACCTCGACCAAGCGCCATCGGCAACTCTGCCACCTCGAAGAAATTGGTCGTCGTGCTCTGGCCCCATAGGCGCACCGGATCGCCAGGACCCCCCATCGCTGCCGGCACCAAGTCGTTATAGGCCGCTACACCGGAGAAAGACCTCGTATGTTTACGCAGGTCGTCATACGTTGAAGGCGACACTTCGCCTAATCGCTGGCCGTGATCGTACATGGGATGCAGGTCCAGCAACGTCTCGGGATGTCCAACCGGCGGACCTTGCAGCACCAGCCTGTCCACGGCGGTAAAGATGAAAACATTAGCCGCTATTCCCAGGCCGAGTGAGACCATGACCGTTAGCACGACAGTCGGAGACCTTAGGAGCCTTCGAAAGGCTTGGCTGATATCACGCGAGAGGCTATCCACCACCGACACTGAATTCTGGCGCCACATTTCTTCCCGCACGCGACGCGTGCTTCCAAACTTCAGGTAAGCCTGGCGCCGTGCCTCCTCCTCGGGCAAACCGCGTTCAAGATTCTCTGCGATCTCTTCAGCCATGTGCAGCTCAATCTCCTGCTGGAACTCTGCGTCGCTCTGCTTGCGCCGAAGGAATCTAAGCCAGCTCATCACTTACCGCCTTCGGGTGCGGGTGATTCGCCCATGACCAAGCCAATCGCCCGAGCCATCTGGTGCCAGCGGCTGGTCTGAATGGTGAGCCGTTTACGGCCGCCCGCGGTCAACTTGTAGAACTTCGCTTTGCGATTGTTCTCACTCACGCCCCAGTACGAGGACACCCATCCACCGTCTTGCAAACGATGCAGCGCCGGATATAAGGACACCTGCTCGACATCCAGTACATCTTCCGATGCTCGCTCGATGACCTTGGCGATCGTGTGACCGTGCGCATCTCCATGAATCAGTGTGCGCAGGACCATCATATCCAGCGTGCCCTTCAACATGACGCTGCCTTCCTGCTTTTGCCCACAGTACCCACGCTCCAATAGGATTTCTATGCAAGCAGAGAATACACCAATAGAAGTTCTATGGGAACTTCTATTGGAATAGCCATATGAAGTGAGAAGAAGAATGCTTCAGATCATGGCCCTCGCCTGCTTCTGACTTGACGCAAAATCGCCAAGTCAGTCAGGAAGTGCTCCCAGTGCACCGAAGGAACTCCAATCTTCCCGATTCTGGGCGTGTGACCGGCTATCCGGAAGTAATCCCCCCAAAAAGCGGTTCTGTCCGGATCGTCGACAAGCCGGGAGCAAAGTGACGAAAGGCGCGTCTTTCGGTCCTGATCTCGGCTGTTAACCTATCAGCTTAGTTCGGAGGGAGCTGTGCTGAGATGGCTACCACTGATCTTCGCTGTCGTTTTGGTTGAATTAGCGTCTACAAGCGCTGGGCAGCAGGCCGCGACAGCGGGAACCCCCCAGCGCCGATATACCAGCGGGGCGGTCTCGCACTACCTGATGACAGGCAATAACGACGGCTCGCAGTACACCATTGAGGCTACTGACGTGGTGAAGCGCGATATGAGCGGTCGATACTACGAGGAAATCGGCTGGTCGGACACCTCACCTCCAACGCTCAGCAGACGCTTACTCTTGCAAGCCTTGCGCTGCGGCAGACCGTTTCTCTCGATGACCCTTCCTCGTATATGAGGGTGCCTAACCTGGCTACTGTTCAGCCTCTACTCATCGGGCCTATTACGGACACATTGACCATCTGCAGCGATCTCCTGCTGGCCATGCAGTCAAAACTTGTACAGCCAGGACAGACCGCGTATGTGTCGCGTACGATTCCGAATGGGGGAATTCACATCCTTTTGGGACTCTTTTCGCAGGAACATACCGGAAGAAGTATCATTCTGATCGATGTTTAGCCTCCTTATTCGTAGTTGGCGCTCATGGGCGAGGGCGAAGTCGATCGCCGGACTGGCGATTCTGGCTCTCGCGATCGGAATCGGATGCGCGACTGCTGTATTCACAGTAGTGAACTCCGTCCTGCTGAATCCGCTGCCGTACAGAGATTCGAGTCGCTGGGTAGCCCTTTTTGGGGGTAGCACTCTTGAGCCAACGCGATATTCCGCTTTAACGCTTACGGAGCTGAAGGACTACCAGCTGCGAACGCACAGCTTCGATGTGTTCGGCTGGTACAAGATTAGCGGCGATTTCAACCTGAATTCGTCGGGAGTGGCTGAACACATTGAGGGTGCCGAGGTCACGCCCTCGTTGCTCGAGGGCGTCGGTGTACACCCGCTTGCCGGAAGGCTCTTTCGCGATTCAGACGGCCCGCAGGTTGCGCTGATTTCGAGCAGGCTTTGGAGGCAACTGGGCTCGGACGGGAGCATTGAAGGCAAGCCGATAGCGTTGGACGGGCAATCATACACCATTGTCGGTGTGCTGCCTGGATGGTTTCAGTTGCCGATTGTCAGTGTGGGAAATGAGAACCTGCACAACGATGTATGGATTCCGATTGATCCAAACGACGCATCGGCGCGGGAGAACAGCGGGATGTATGCCGTATATGCCCGAATGAAGCCGGGAGTGACGATCTCGGCAGCACGGGCGGATGCGAAGAGCGTTGCCAACGGGATTGCAAAAGAGAACCGCCGGCCCGCGACCTACACGGCGACCCTGTTTGGACTTCAGGACTTTGTCGTGAAGGAGGTTCGTCCCTTTTTGTTTCTCTTAATGGGCGCCGCCGGAGTATTGTTGCTGATCACCTGCGCTAACGTCGGTGGCTTGTTGGTTGTGCGGTGCGTGCACCGTACCCAGGAGATCGCGGTGCGTGTCGCGCTCGGTGCGCAAAAACGGCAACTGATCCTGCAATTCCTTACGGAAGGATTGTTCATTTCGCTTTCTGCCGCCGCTTTGGGAGTTCTGGCGAGCATTGGGTTGACGCGGCTTTTCCTCGGGCTCGCCGCTGAATATATCCCTCGCTCGGACGAGGTTTCCATCAGCCCAACGGTCCTTCTGTTCGCGGCTGGTCTGGTCTTCCTCACCGCGTTGCTCCCGGCCCTGGTACCCCTTCGGCAAGCCGCACGCACGCAGCCGACGGAGGTCTTGACGAGCGGCGTACGAGCCTCCGCCGGGTTCCGGAGCCGCCGGATTTCCAATTTCCTCGTGATCGCGGAGATCGCTTTTGCCTTTCTCTTGCTCTCAGCCGGCGGCCTGCTTGTTGCGGAGTTTTACGCTTTGCAGCACACCTGGCCGGGATTTGACGCGAGCCACTTATTGACCTTCCAGATCGACGCACCGGAAGGCCAGTTTTCCTCCTCGAATGAGCTGCTTCGATACCAGCGCGCACTTTTGACGGCTTTGCAGTCGCTCCCAGGAGTGAAAAGTGCGGCTCTATCGAATCAGTTACCGATGAATTGTTGCATGACAACAAATATTTACCCGGAAGGAGACAGTTCGAACGAGGGGCACGAGGTCAGTTTTGTCATCGCGAGCCCAAGCTATTTCGAGACCCTGGGTATTTCTTTGAAGAAAGGGCGAGTGCTGAACGAGCACGACGACAGCGGAAATGTGGCCGGCATTGCGATCAACGCAGCCGCTGCCGACGGGTACTGGCGCGGCCGCGATCCGGTAGGCGACTTTGGCCGATTTGGTAGCGCCAGTGGAGATCGCTTTCAAGTGGTCGGCGTGGTGGGCAATGTGAGCAACGACGGACGGGGAAAGGACACCCGGCCAGAGATCTATCTACTCGATGCATTGGCACCGGTGAGGCAGATGAAACTCATCGTACGTTCGGAGCTGCCGCTCTCCAGCCTGCTCCCGGCGCTTCGTCATTCAACTGAGACAATCGGGCCGCATCTGCCTGTTTACGCAGTCAGCACTATGGCTCAGCTTGCGGATGACTCGACCTCTCTCGAACGCTTCGCGTCCGTGGTGGTCATGTTCTTCGCGGTTTCCGCATTGGCGTTGGCTTGCCTCGGTATCTACAGCATGACTGCCTTCTCGCTCGGGGAGCGCAGAGTGGAGTTTGGTACGCGCATGGCTTTGGGCGCCGCCCCACGCGACCTGATGCGGCTGATAATCGGAGACAGCGCGCGCTTGGCAGTGTACGGAGTGCTGGCGGGGAGTCCGGCAGCGGCAGGCGCGATTTGGATCATTGTGCATTTCATGCAACTGCATCACGTGGGTGCATTGCCCTATGCGGGTTCAGCGCTCGTCGTGAGCTGCCTGGCAACCGCAGCCTGTTTGCCTCCGGCCTGGCGAGCGACATTCGTGTCGCCCATGGTGGCGATTCGCCAAGAATCGGAAGATTTCTGGACCGCCGGACGCCGCAGCATCCAGGTGATCGCGAATGTCATAAAGCCGGGACGAAACACCCAGGCTGCGTCGCCGAATGTTTTCGCCGGCCTCATTGAAGCCACTCGCCGCGCCGACTCCACCACGCAGGTACTGGCAGGAGTGCTTCAGGAATTGCGGACGCAGTTTGCCTGCGATTGGGCAATGATCTTTGAACGGGCAAGCGCGCCCGAAGCTTGCTTTGCCTGCCTGGCAGCGAACCCTGAGGACCTGGTCTGCAAGACCATTCCAGCCAATGGTTATCTGCTGGGACGGCTCAAGTTCCAGACCCTGCTTACCTTTGGCGAGGATGAGTTTGATACCGTTCTGCGCTGGGCCGCGGAACAGCAAAATCCGCGTATCGCCGAAGTCGAATACCTCAAACAGCTCGGTGCCCGAGCGGCCCTGTCCTTATGGGCAAAGAACGAGATCACCGGCCTTCTGCTGTTTGGAAGCCCTGTAGAACGCAAGGAGTACAGCCCCGCAGAAAAGGATTTAATGAAAACCTGCGGGCAGCAGCTTGCCCTGATGATCGAGAATGCGAGACTGACCGACCGGCTTGTTGAACAGGAGAAGGTTCGCAGAGATGTGGCGCTCGCGGCTGAAGTACAGAAGAGATTCTTGCCGCAAAACTCGATGAAGAACGAGCACAGTTCAGCCGCAGCGTGTTTTCAGCCGGCGCGCGTGGTGAGCGGCGACTGCTACGATTTCTTGGATCTGGGAGATGAAAGAATTGGGTTTGCGTTGGCAGACGTGTCGGGCAAGGGAGTTGCGGCTGCGCTGGTGACGGCTGCCGTTCAATCCGCCATCCGAATCATTGCTTCCGAGCAAACGGTCAGACCTACGGAGATGGTGAGAAAGCTCAACGCCTTTCTGTATCGGAATACCGGATCGAGCACGTACGCAACTTTTTTCTTTGGCAGTATCCGCGGCAAGCAGCTCCGGTATGTGAATGCAGGGCACAATCCACCGTGGCTGTTTCGTCCTACCAACTCGGACGGGCACACCGCGCGATCATACGCGCGCATAGGAGAACTTAACGTGGGCGGCACTTTCGTCGGGATGTTCCCAGAGCCCGATTATGAGGAAGGAGTTGTTGAATTAGAGCCGGGGGACTTTGTGTTTGCCTTCACGGACGGCGTAACCGAAGCGCTCAATACCGAACAGCAGGAGTTTGGCGAAGAACGGCTTCACGAGCTGGCGTGTCGCTTTGGACCTTTGCCCGTTGACGAGATGGTTTCGCGCGTTACAGAGGAAGTCCGCCAATGGATAGGGGACGCACCTCAGCACGATGATCTTACGCTAGTAGTCATTAAGACAGTTTGAGCGATCTGGTCGCCAGTTTGTGCCCTGTCAATGAGTCTTTGTCTGACCATTGAGTGTGTACTGGGCGGATGACCGGCTATCCGGAAGTAATCCAAAAAAAAGCGGTTCTGTCCGGATCGTCGACAATCCGGGAGCAAAGTGACGAAAAGCGCGTCTTTCGGTCCCGATCTCGGCTGTTAACCTATCAGCTTAGTTCGGAGGGCGCTGTGTTGAGATGGCTACCACTGATCTTCGTTGTGGTTTTGGTTGAATTAGCGTCTACAAGCGCCGGGCAGCAGGCCGCGACAGAAGCGGGAACCCTCCAGCGCCGATATACCAGCGGGGCGGTCTCACACTACCTGATGACAGGCAATAACGACGGTTGGCAGTACACCATTAAGGCTACTGACGTGGTGAAGCGCGATATGAGCGGTCGATACTACGAGGAAATCGGCTGGTCGGACCTCACTTCCAACGCTCAGCAGACGCTTACTCCTGCAAGCCTTGCGCTGCGGCAGACCGTTTCTCTCGATGACCCTTCCTCGTATATGAGGGTGCCTAACCTGGCTTCTGTTCAGCCTCTACTCATCGGGCCTATTACGGACACGTTGACCATCTACAGCGATCTCCTGCTGGCCATGCAGTCAAAGCTTGTACAGCCAGGACAGACCGCGTATGTATCGCGTACGACTCCCAATTCCTGGGCCGACGGACAACGTGTCCTGCTCGGTCAGGACGTGGTGGATTTCTCCCTCAAAGTGGAAACTGTAAACCCGGCTGAACATACCGAAACACTACTGATTCAGCATGTGCCTCCTCCGTCGCTCCATGTTCAGCTACCTGCGAAGTGGATGGACGAGCCAACATCCGCTAAGCCCAACAATTTCGTGCAAGTCTCCAAGCAGGATGACGGATTCACTGCAGAGGCGGGCAAGGAGACGTTTGACGTTCGACTTGTCGTGGACACTCGCGATGGCCACATACTTTCGGCGGCGATGCACAACCCTGTTGCGCTCACAACCCGTACATGCACAAATCGGGAACTGACGCAGTGCGGGCCAGAAGCTTCAAAAACTACCCTTCGAGAAATTACCTGGAAGCTCGTACCGTAACTTGTAAAGCCGAACCAGCCTGAAAAGTGTCGTTATCGGGTAAGGTTCGACAATCCAGTCGTAGGCCACAGGAGCTTACGGCTAACCCGTCTTCCAGGAATTCCATTTGAACTGGCTGAAAACCACTTGCCGACAAGCCGATTTCTCGACAAAGTGACGAGAAGGGCGTTTGACGCCTGGTCGCGATTTGATCGATGCGGTTTACGATGGTTGGCAGAACCTTTTGGTGTTTGTCATGCAGCCAGGAACTCTACATTTCATCTCAGGCAGGCTTGCGTCTGGCAAAACGACCTTGGCTCGAAAGCTTGCCGCCGAGCATCATGCCGTTTTCTTTTGTGAAGACGTTTGGCTTTCAAAGCTATCCGACGGTATCTCATCGTTTGATGAGTATTTGAATTGGTCTCGTCGTTGTCGTTCAGTCATGGGCCCTCTCATCGTCGACACTCTCAGGGCGGGTACTTCAGTTGTACTCGATTTCGCGGGAAACACAATCGCTGAACGCGCCTGGGTAAGAGGTCTGTTCGAGCAAGCCGGCAGTCCGCATCATCTGCATTTTCTAGACGTGAGCGAAGACGAATGCCTGCACCGTCTCTTAGGTCGCAATGTGAGTAAACCAGAGGGGCTCTATTTCGCCAGTACAACAGAAGAAGAGTTCCGCAGCATCTGCAAATGGTTTCAGGCTCCGCATCCTGACGAAGGCCTGGTTTTCACCACGTATTAGGCTTCTCCTTATCGGCTGATTGCTTCCCTCAGCTAAAGCGTGCTCGATGAACGCTACAGTCTGTTCTCCTCGAGCGGGAACCGCGAGCCAGCCGATTCGCGGTCGAGGTTGAGTTCACGCGATATAACAGAATATCCTTTTTCTCAAAAAGAAGCGGGAGATAGTCAATGACCTTTTTCGAAAGCCTGCTTGCACTCCTGCTCATCGCCATCGTCTTATTACAGCTCGCTCGCCGCCTGTCCCTGCCTTATCCCACGATGCTCGCTGGGGCGGGGGTTATCGTCGCAATGATTCCTAGGGCACCGTCGTTTGCGATCGATCCCTCGACCTGCCTCGCCCTCTTTATTGCGCCAGCCGTTGTCGATGCCGCATTTGATTTTCCACCGGGCGCGACGCGGCGTTTTGTTGCTCCGCTGGTCACCTACGCGGTCATCGCTGTCCTGTTGACTACGGCTGTTGTGGCCTGGATTAGTTGGGCGTTTCTCGGCTTGCCTCTCGCGGCGGGCATCGCCCTGGGCGCCGTTGTCTCTCCTCCGGATGCGGCCGCTGCCACCGCCGTGCTGGGCAAATTTTCCCTGCCTCGCCAAATCGATGCCGTGCTGAGAGGCGAGAGTCTCTTCAACGACGCAACCGCCTTGCTCCTTTTTAGCGGTGCTTTAACAGTTCTTCAACGCGGAGGGCTTTCTTTACCGATAGGTTTGCGCCTGGGATTCGCAGCACCTGGCGGCCTGGTGTTAGGAATTCTCTCCGCATATCTCTACGTCCACGTCAGTCGCATAATGAGAGACACGTTGGGGGGCATTCTGCTCCAGTTCGTAAGCGCTTATGTTATGTGGATCACAGCCCAGCACCTGGGGCTGTCGGCCGTACTTTGCGTAATCGGGTTCGCCATGACCCTTGCACGCAAGCTGAGCCCGGGGGATTTTGATGCTCGCATGCGTGTTCAATCGTATGCGGTATGGAGTGCCGTGGTATTCACGCTGAATGTTATTGCATTTCTTCTGATGGGCATGCAGGCGAAGTCGATCGTGACGCGAATGCAAGGGCCTCACTTGCGATACGCCCTTGGATTCGCAGGATTGGTTGTCCTCGCAGTGGTTTGCACGCGCATGATCGTTGTTCTGGGCTATAGCTACCTGGCATCTCGCAGAGAAAAATCCAGCGGAACATTGCGCCAGGCCATCTTTATGGGATGGTGCGGCATGCGAGGTTTCGTCACCATTGCCACCGCCTTCGCTCTTCCTGAGTCGTTCCCGCACCGCGATACTGTGGTCCTCACGGCATTCTCAGTCGTTCTGGCAACTCTCGTTGTTCAGGGCCTCACGCTGGCGCCGATGGTAAGACGTCTCGGGCTGGACCGCTCCGAGGAAGCAATGCTTGAACTTGCATCTGCCCGTGTCACCCTGGCACGTACTGCTCTCGCGAGCATGGCAGACGAGCAAGGCCTGGAAGCAGAGAACTTGCGCTATCGCCTTTCCCTCAAGTTGCAGAGATGCGTTGACAGGGAGAGATGTGGGCCCCTGGATCGCCTCCACGACCTCGGTCTAACAGCAGTTCAAGCAGAACGCGCTGAACTCGAAAACCTTCGTAGCGAGGATAAGATCGGCCCCAACGCCTACCTGGGCTTACAGGAACAACTCGACTGGAATGAACTAACTCTGCTCCGCGATTCGGAACGCCAAATCGAAGAAATTTAACAACGGGACACCCCCCGCAGTCTTTATGGACGTCCCGGGGCGGCAGGGCAATGCGAACACTGCGCGAGCTACATGGAACGCTTCGAGCCAAAAGGCATCATCCATGCCTCGGGGCCGGAGCCGGCTTGGCAAACGACTCTTCTGTATGACCGCATTGGCCACACTCATATCGAACCCTGACCGCAGAGACCTGAGGCGTGCCGTCAGTCGGCTTCAGCTGCAACGCAGGAACCGGGGACGGTTTGGTCGATTCGCGCATGATGGCGTAGCAGGACGGACAGGTCTTCATCACATTCCCTCAAATATCTAAGACGCTGATTAGGCCCGAACCGTGGCCTCAGATTGTGTGGCGGCTGCGCAATGTTGGAGCCATCCAGGAGTCAATCTTGTCCAAATTGGCTTTTCTTGATCGGCCGATTTGCCGAGCACTCGCCGAGGCTACGCTTGTTTTGCATGTCGTGCCCTTGTTGCCGCAACGGCTTTTGCGACGAGTGTCTCAAGCACCTTCATGTCCACATCCGCGAGCTTCTTGATGTACAGGCACCCCTTGCCGGTGGCGTGCTTGCCGAGCTTGGCGAGCAACGCCTCAGCGCCATCAAAGCCAATCGTGCCGTACAAAACATTTGCGGCCTTGCGCGGCGAAAAACCGACGATAGGCATATCGCCTTCGCGCCCGCTCTCGTAGGTATAGTGGTAGCTGTCGAAGCCGACGATCGACGGTCCCCACATCGCGGGCTCGTTACCGGTAACCTTCTGCATCAGCTTGGCCAGAGCCTTGGCGTCTACGCGTCGCGCCTCGTCAGTGCACGCATCGAGAAACGCCGGAACGCTGATGGCTGTGGGTTTGGTCTTATTTTCGGCCATGATTATCCTTGGGGTCAAAATCTGAAGCTTACGAGACAAATTCTATCTCCGGTTCGGCCCCGCCTCCAATGACTGACCAACCATACCGCGCTTCAAGCGATGCTAATCACCTGGCCGCCGCCTGCGGCGAGGAACGCAGCATGGGTTTCAATGCTGCGTCGTTCGGCTTCCTGCATGAGTGCCGCGTAATGCGGACCGGATCGCATGGACGCAAACCATGGATCACTCGTAATCGCAGAAGCGCAGAGAAACCCGCGGTCCATTGCCGCAGAGAGAGCGGCGAGCGCGCGCTCGGTCTGGTTGATCTGAGCAAGCTGACGCGCGGAGTAGAACAATACCTCGGGATCAGCCGACAGGGCGGTCTCGGCGATCGCATCCAGACATTCTTTCGTATTGCCTTCAAGGTAGGCGCGCAGCGAGCGCATCACTCCCTGGACCGCGCCCGTGGTGCCGCCGGACTGCTCGCGCTCCCTCAGCTTCAAGAGCGCGGTCTCGTTCTCTCCCATGGCGGCGAGCGCGGCACAATCGAGGTAATAGCCGCCCCTTCTCCCATAGAGTTCAAGCGTGTTGGTGTAATTGCCCAAAAGGAAATAGGTGTGCGCGGCGCTCGTGATCAGATGAGGATCCAGATGACGTCCACGGAAGTGAGCAGCGATGGAGGCATCCAGTTCATCGCAATAGCGGCACGCCTGCACCAGGCCCGCAAACAGCTCGGCGTCGTTTCGGCGGAAGTGCGCTCGCTCCAGCAATCGGACCATAGCTTTTCTGGCGCGGCCCTGGTCGCATTCCATGGACGTATAGAAATTGTGGGCAGTGGCGAGGTCGGGGTTCAGGGCAAACGCATGTTGGAAAGCCTGTTCCGACAGCACTTCATTGTTCTGAGCGTCGTTACTGAATTTTCCCAGGAAGTGGTAGGCACGACCCAGGCGGACCCACGCCGGTGCATAATCTGGGCTCTCTTCGAGACACTGGAGATAGAGGTCCCGTGCGATGCTCGTATTATCCAGCCCGCGAACAGCCGTGATCTGGTTGGCGCGAAGGTAGCACTCATATGCGCGTGCTGTCGCTGGAACGTCGCGATGAGAAATGAGTTGTTCGCGCTCGTCGAGCGGCACCCGCAGCGACCGGAGGATGCGTTCGCACAACTCGTCCTGCACGGTAAAGAGTTCCTGCATCGAAGAATTGGCCGTCTCCGACCAGAGCACCGTTCCGCCGGGCGCTTCAATCAACTGACAGATAAGGCGAAAACGTTCACCGGCGCGCAACAGTGAACCTGTGAGGAATGCGTCAACGTCAGCCTCGACGGCGACACGCCTGGGATCCGGCTGACCCTCGAAACGTGCCGCGAGTAAACTCGAGCGAACGATAAGGTTGTTCATCGCCGACAACGAATTGCCAATGGCCTCCGGCAAAGCGAAGGTAAGGAAATCAGTTTGTTCATCGCTCTTCGGCGCGCGAAAGGGAAGTACGATGATGCGGAAGACGGTGCGCGTTCGACGCCCGGCGGAAGTGCTTTCGGAAAGAGTAATGAAATTCAGTGCTTCGAGCATTTCGCGCGCCGAGGCATAGCGGTCCTCGACGCGCTTGGCCATGGCCCGTCGAAGGATTCGGTCAAGGGCCTCCACTTCGCGCGATCCACTGAGAGGCGGCGGATTCTGATGCAGGACGGCGTACAGGATATCGACCAGCGAATTGCCCTCAAATGGCCGCCTGCCAGCGAGCAATTCGTAGAAGACCGAACCGAGCGAGAAAATGTCCGAGGCTGGTCCAACAGGCAGACCGCTTGCCTGTTCCGGCGACATGTATAGAGGTGTGCCAACAATGCCTCCAGCGACGGATTCGCCGGTCGCGGTCTGATTCGGGTCCGCGCCCAAGGCGGCATCCGTAGTGTGGGCCAGCCCGAAATCCAGCAACTTGACGCCGTGGCGCGTCAGAAACACATTGGAGGGCTTCAGGTCGCGGTGAACAATGCCGAGATCGTGCAGCGCCTGGAGCGCCTGCAACATCTGCCGCGTAATTTTCAAGGTCTCGGAAGCAGCCAACATTCCGGCCATCAGACGGTCGGCGAGCGAACGGCCATCGAGCAGCTCCATCACCAGAACGAGAACCCCGCGCTCTTCGAGGACGTCGTAGACCTGGCAGACGTTGGGATGATTTACGCGGGCCAGCGACCGCGCTTCGCGCCAAAGCCGCCTGCGGGCCGCGCTGCCTTCATGGGTTTCGTCGATGGTCTTGACGGCGACAGGCCGCTGCAGCCGGTCATCCCACCCCTCGTACACTACGCCCATCGCGCCTTGGCCGATCTTCTGCCTGATCCGGTAGTGGCCAATGGCTTCCAGCATGGAGAGATGATAGCCCCGGGCGAGGCGCTCTTAAGCGCCGGAGTTGTCGCCGGAGGGCCCGTAAATCGAAGGCACCTTGCCGCCCATGGGCCGAATATAAGTGCTTAACTGGCCGCGGTGGTGGATGGAATCGAAAAACATGAACCACAGCAGCTCGCCGAGCGGAGCCTCCCAGGCCAGCTTGCCATGGACCAAGAACCGGGCCTTGTTTTCCCATGCCGGCTCATCCAGCCGTCCAATGCGCTCGCCCAAATCAGCGCTGTGCTTCTCTAACGTCGCGACGATCTTTTCCGGGTCGGCAGGCGGAGGATCGGGTGCCCAGTTGCTCTCCCCTGTATCAATAAGCTCGCTGCAGGTCTTGGCTTCCAACGCCAGTGTCCAGAGAATTTTCGCCGCGGATGGCGAACGCTCATGCGGGCTATAGTCGAATTCCCCCAGAGGCAGGGCATGCAGGACCCGTTCAAATGCCGGCCGCTCCGCTGTCCAACGATGCTGCAAAAATTCTCGTAAGCTCATGTGCCACTCTCACAGTAAAGGGGATGGATCAAGTCCCGGTTGGCATTCAACACTACGCCAAGGGTCTTAAACACACAAATCTTCCGGGATCATCGAATCCTGGCTCGCTCAATCATTGACCTCGATTGTAGAATGCTCTGATGCCAGAGAAACCTTCTGGCGCGGATCGCTTTTATGGCGGTGTGTCCCGATAGGCGCGGTAAGGTTTGGGCTCCTCGCTATCCTGCCGAGCACCGTCTCAAGTTCAAATCTCTTCACGATTCTTTGCCTCCTAGCCACGATCGCTGTAGTCAGCATCCTCACCCATCTCCGATGCAGCGTATTCCCGCAAAACAGACGGGGCAAATGAGGTTCCACCTCCTTGTTTTCCTCGCTCTCGAAGTTCTTTGCAGTGCTTGCACGCACACGCAGGAGCTTTCCGATTCCACCCGCGTCTTGCGCCGCGGCGCCAATCTCGTCCTGGTGCCGACACTGATAAAGACCAGCAGGGGCGAACCGGTCCTCGGCCTCACCGCCAATGATTTCATCCTTACCGATGACGGTGTCGAGCAGAAAATCTCGCTAGAAGAAAACACCGACAGTCAGCCGCTGGCACTGGTGATCGTCGTGCAGACTGGCGGTGCGGGCGGCCGCCGCCTGGATAGCTACCGCCGACTGGGTCCGCTCCTCGATTCCATGGTCGGTGCAGTTCCTCATCTTGTGGCCCTCGTCGGATTCGACAGCGGGCCACACATCGAAGCAGATTTCACTCCCGACCTGAACAACGTTGCGGGAGGGATGGCAAAACTGCAGCCAGGCGACGGTGGAGCAGCCATCCTCGATAGCCTTGTCTTCGCCGTCGACCTGTTACGCAAACAACCAACCAGCTATCGGCGAGCGATCCTCAGCCTCAGCGAGACGCTCGATCATGGCAGCCAGAGCAAACTAGAAGATGCGTTGCGCGCCATTGACGATACCAATACGACGATCTACAGCCTCGGCTTTTCCACGGCGAAGGCCGACATGAAGCACGACGCGGAGGAGTTCAACTCCGACTTGACCCCGGCTCCATCGCACGGCTGTTTGGCTAAGGATCAGAGCAACGGGTCAGACACGCATCCTGTCCAGGTTCCGGATGGCAAAGGGAACAATCGAGCGATGCAGACGTTCGATTGCCTAAGCCTGCTCGCACCGCCTTTACTCGCCGCCAAGATGGCGGCTATGGCTGCATTGGATGGCATACACCGCAATGTTCCAGAGGGCGTCGCCCGACTCACTGGTGGCGAATACTTCAAGTTTGAAAACACGCGGAGTTTGGAGCGCGGACTGATCACCATCTCGAACCAAATCCCGAATCGGTACGCTCTCAGCTTCTCGCCGCAGATGGACAGCCCAGGTCTCCACGCGATTGACGTTCGCCTGAAGGACCGTACAGGTCTGCATGTAGACGCGAGAAGGAGTTACTGGGCAGACAGTTTCAAGATCCCGGACTAGTGCAGCCACTGCCTTGAAGGTTGGGTTTCTATGAGACGGTCACTGTTCTAGGCTTCAACTGGATTCTGTAGCCGGCGTGGCTTCACGGTTTTGATTGACGGAAGGTTTCTCTGCGTAGTTCGATACCGGTTCATTTTCGCTCTCGTTTTCACGCATGATAATGTCCGCAAGCGGTCTGCAGCCGGGTCCCGTACGGCCCGATGGACCTGCGCCCTCATCCCCCGGCACTCGCCGTTTGGGCAGGGTTGCATGCGCAACCCATGCAAGGACTTAGTGCGAAGGGGCTAAGTCAAGATTTGAGAAGTTTACGGAGATCCTTGAGCAGGCGGAACATGTGATAGGGGTCGCTGGGTGACGGCAGGAAGTCGAAGTGCTCATAGAAGGCTCTGGCCTCGTCGTCCTTCGCGTGAACGGCAAACGCACGGATCCCTGCTATGTCTGCAGCCTGAAGCGTGCGAAGCATCGCGTCTCTGAGGAGACCGCTGCCGAGCCCCTTACCTTGCCAGGGGATCGCGACTGCGAGACGCGCAAGCAGCATGATCGGTACGGGATGATGGGCCAGACCCTTCGTCAGGCGCTCGGGAGCCTCATTATATTCAACTTGGCCGACGACAAGCGTGTAGTAACCAACGAGCTCCTCATCCGATAGAGCGACATAGGTTTGTGAGGCCTCTGCCTGCTGGTTCTGAAATGCGTATCGGATCAAGAAACGATTGAGAGCTTCACGGCCGCAATCAAACGCGTCGATTGCGTGACTGCGCTGCAATTTTTCGATACGGGGCGAGCTCACCTAGACACTGCCGGGGTCGAAGACGCCCGGTTCCCGGAGAAGCTTGGCGAGGCGTCGGGCAGGGCGGGGAGGCGCGGTGAGAGCGGCCTGGAAAGCCTTCCATTGGCCGGCTGTTAACCCGAAACGCTGGCGATCCGGCAGTGTCTCTTCGGCACGAGCGAGGGCACTCTCAAGAACAAATTCGCTGACAGACCTCTGGGCAGCGAGAGCGGCCGTTTGCAACACGCGCTTGGCCGACGGAGTCAACCGAAGGTCGAGCTTTTCATTGCGCGTTTCCGTGCTTCGCATTTCTCACCTCCTACCGTTGATTCATTGGCCATCTTAACACAGGCGCCAGACAATGTCATGACACACAAGTGCGGCTCACTTCGAGCATAAGTCTCGATTCATCTCTCACAAGTTTGGTGGCCACACTCGTGGTTTGTGCCGACAATGGTTCCCTCGGAAGGCAGCGTTACGCCAGCACCTTGGTTACCACCTTGCCCGCGACGTCGGTCAGGCGGAAGTCGCGCCCCTGGAACTTGAAGGTCAGCTTGGTATGGTCCACGCCCAAGCGGTTCAGGATGGTCGCCTGCAAATCGTGGATCGGCACCGAATCTTCCACCACGTTGTAACAGTAGTCGTCTGTCTCACCGATCGAGATGCCTGGCTTGATACCGCCGCCCGCCATCCACATCGCGAAGCATTTCGGATGATGGTCGCGCCCGTAATTGGTCTCGCTCAGCTTGCCCTGGCAATAGACAGTGCGGCCGAATTCGCCGCCCCAAACCACCAGCGTATCGTCGAGCAGCCCGCGCTGCTTCAAGTCCTGAACCAGCGCCGCGGAGGGTTGATCGGTGCCCTTCGCCTGCAGTTGGATGTCCCGGGGAAGATCGTTGTGCTGGTCCCATCCACGGTGGTAAAGCTGGATAAAGCGCACGTTGCGCTCGGCCAGGCGCCGCGCAAGCAGGCAATTGGCGGCATAAGTACCGGGCTTGCGCGAGTCCGGCCCGTACATTTCGAAGACCGAGTCCGGCTCCTTCGAAAGATCCATCAGATCGGGCACCGAAGTTTGCATGCGGTACGCCATCTCGTACTGAGTAATGCGCGTCTCGATCTCCGGATCACCGTAAGCGTCGAACCACATCTTGTTAAGCTGCGCGAGACTGTCGAGCATGTGGCGGCGCGACTCGCTACTGATGCCCGGTGGGTCATCCAGATAAAGCACCGGCTCGGCACCAGCGCGAAATCTGACGCCCTGGTACTTGGAAGACAGAAAACCGTTACCCCACAGCCGCGAAAACAAAGGCTGGTCCGGGTTCAATGCATTCGCCTGCGAAATCAGCACGACGAATGCGGGCAGGTTCTGATTCTCACTGCCTAGTCCATAGGTGACCCAAGCGCCCATGCTGGGCCGGCCGGGCTGCTGAAACCCGGTCTGAATAAACGTGATCGCCGGATCGTGGTTGATGGCGTCGGTGTTCACTGTCTTGATAATGGCTATGTCATCGACGATCTTGGCCGTGTGCGGCAGCAGTTCGCTGATCCAGGCGCCCGACTGGCCGTACTGTTGAAACTTGAAGATCGGCGCAGCCACCGGAAAGGACGCCTGGCCCGAGGTCATGCCGGTAATGCGTTGGCCCTTGCGGATCGAATCCGGGAGCTCCGTACCCTGCAAACTTTTGAGCTTGGGCTTGTAGTCGAACAACTCGATCTGCGAAGGTGCACCCGATTGGTGAAGGAAGATCACGCGCTTTGCCTTGGGCGCGAAATTGGGCATGCCCACCAGGCCGCCGGTCTTGGGATCCACCGCCGGCCCATCCGCCATCAGGCTCGGGCCGAGCAGCGAGGCCAGCGCCGCTACGCCTATCCCCTTCGCGGTGCGGCCGAAAAACTGCCGCCGGGTCATCTCCAACAAGATCTCGCGTTTCACGTCATCCATGGGAATCACTCTTTCGTGATGGTTTCATCCATATTGAGGATGGTGCTGGTAACCGTCGTCCAGGCGGCCAGCTCCGCCGGATCCAACTTCGGGTTGCGCTTTGCCTCGCCCACCCCGATAAGCTTCATCGCCGATGTTTTGTCGCGCCGGTACTCCGCCAGTTCTTCCCGCGCCAGCGTGAGCAGCACCGCGCGTTCCTGCGGCTGCGGCTTGCGGTCCGTTGCCAGCCGGAAGGCAAAGTCAATTCGCTTCTCCGGATCGCGCCCGGCCTGGGAGAGCGTCTTCTCCGCCAGCACGCGGCTGGCCTCAACATAAGTGGGATCGTTGAGCAGCACCAGTGCCTGCAACGGCGTATTGGTAATGGTGCGCCGCGCCGTGCACTTCTCGCGGTCGGGAGCGTCGAACGTTGTCAGCTGGGGTGGCGGAACCGTCCGCTTCCACACCGTGTACATGCTGCGCCGGTAAAGATCCTCGCCGGTGGACTGCGTATAGCTCTGCCCGGAGAAACCCCCGCCGAAAGCCATTTCTTCCCAGAGACCCTTCGGTTGATAGGGGTAAACGCTAGGGCCGCCGATTCGGGTGTCGAGTAGTCCTGCGATATCCAGCGCGTTGTCACGCACCATCTCGGCGGGCAGACGGAAACGCGGTCCCCTCGCCAGCAGCCGGTTCTCGGGATCGCGATCCGCCATCTCCTTGGTCTCGCGCGAGGATTGCCGGTAGGTCGATGAGGTCACAATCAGCCGCATCATCGCCTTGATGTCCCAGCCGTTGGCGACGAACTCCGTAGCCATCCAGTCGAGCAGTTGCGGATGGCTGGGCTGCTCTCCTTGCGAGCCAAAATCCTCCGCCGTCTTCACAATCCCGACGCCAAAGCAGTCCTGCCAGTAGCGGTTCACCGCCACCCGCGCCGTCAGCGGATTCTTCGGATCCACCAGCCATTTCGCCAAGGACAGGCGATTCGGCGGAGCCCCGGGCGGCAGCGGCGGCAGAAAGGCCGGAACGTTTGGAGTCACCTTCTCCCCTGGATTGTCGTACTGGCCCCGCCCCAGGATGAACGTGTCGCGCGGCTTCTTCATCTCCGTCATCACCATCACGTTGGTGATCGACGCTTCCAGCTTCTTCTTCTGCTCCCGCAACTCGATCAGTTGCGCGTAAAGCTGGCGATCTTTTTCCGGCGCCGCATATTTCAGGTAGTACTCGCTCAGCGCGGCCTGGTGTTCTTTCTCCAGGCGCGCCGCCTTGGCCTCCGGAGTCTCTGCTTTCTCTTCTTCGCCGATCTGTGCTTCCGCGGGCGGCTTTTCCGGCTGCAGAGTGGCAATCTCCTGGGCAGGTTTTCCCGCCAGCTCCACCAGCACCGAGCGCACCGGCATGCGGATCCCCAGGGTTTCAGCCTCCTCGTCATTTACCGGTGCGGCTATAGATGCGCAGGTCGTCGAGCCGCCCTTCGAAGGGCTTTCCGGTCGCCTTATTGCCTATCTCGAGTGCGGCAGCGGTGCGAAACGTGCCGTTCAAGCTGTCCTTCACCACTTCTGTCATCGCCGGTTTGCCGTTGACGTAAAACTTCACCCCCGACGCTTTGCCCGAGCCGTCGTAGCTCATCACCAGGTGAGTTAACGAGGCCGTCGCGAAGCGCTCCTTGGTGCGCACCTCGATTGCGTCGTCGGGCCACTTCGCGGCCATGCGGACGATGAAGTGGGAAAGGCGGTCCTGGGGCCTGTCATACGTGGGATCGTCCATTGCGATCTCATAACCTTGCCAGTGTTCAGCGCTGTCCCGTTTTTGAACGAGCTCAATTGCGTGTGCGGGCGACGTGCGGACCCACATTGCCAGGGCAAAGCGGTCGCCGCGGTCAAAATCGCCGGCGTTACCGAAACTCACCTGGGTTTCGCCGCTGAAATCCGCAGCCTTGCCCACCTTGCCTTCGTCGTACACCAAGTCGCCGCGCACCGCCTTGCCGTCGTGGTGTTGGCCGGAGGCATCAGCCAAACCGCCGTCCAGCGGGTAGTAAGCGATTAAGCCCTCTCGCGAAGGTTCAGGGATCCCGGCCAGCGCCGTCTTTTGCCACTCGTTCCGCTGCGCCACGATCTCTTTCTCGGGCAGGGCAGCGAGCGTGCTGGTGACCTGGTCATTCACCTCATCGAGCTGGTGCTGCTGTGCCGCGGTGGGCAGTGGCAGCACCGGATCCGCATTGCCCAGGTAGCCGTCCAGGCCCCTTTCCGGAACGCTGTTGAAGTACGCGACGAGCTGGTAAAAATCCTTTTGCCGGATGGGATCGAACTTGTGGTCGTGGCAGCGTGCGCAGCCCACGGTCAGACCCAGCCATACGGTGCCCACGGTGCTCGCCCGGTCGATAATGTACTCCGCGTGGTATTCCTGGGGAACGGCGCCGCCTTCGAAATTGATCATGTTATTGCGGCTGAAGCCGGTCGCGATCTTGTCGTCGAGTGTGGCGTTGGGCAGCAGATCGCCCGCCAGTTGCTTAATGGTGAACTGGTCGTACGGCATGTTCTGGTTGTAGGCCTTGATGACCCAGTCGCGCCACGGCCACATCTGCCGCAGGCTGTCGATATGGTAGCCGTGCGTGTCGGAGTAGCGGGCCAGGTCCAGCCACTCCATGGCCATGCGCTCGCCATAGTGCGGCGAAGCCAGCAGCTGGTCCACGCGCTTCTCATAGGCGTTCGGTGACTTGTCCGCCAGAAAGGAGTCCACTTCGGCAGGTGTGGGTGGCAGGCCCGTTAAGTCGAAGCTGACCCGGCGCAGCAGTGTGGCTTTGTCGGCTTCCTCGCTCGGCTTCAGCCCTTCGGCTTCGAGCCGCGCCAGGACAAAGCTGTCGATGGGGTTCCGCACCCACGCCTTGTCTTTCACCTCGGGCACAGGCGGACGCTTGGGGGCGACGAACGACCATTGCGTCTCCCATTTTGCTCCCTGGTCGATCCACTGCTTGATGAGCTCGATCTGCTTCTCGGTCAGTGTCTTGCCGGAATAGACCGGCGGCATACGGAAGGCCACGTTCGTGGAACTGATCTTCTGGTAGATCTTGCTTTGCGCCGAGTTCCCCGGGACGATGATCTTGTAGCCGCCGCGGTCGACGAACAGTCCCTCCGTCTCGTCCAGGCGCATTTTGGCCATGCGCATCTTTTCGTCTGGGCCGTGGCACTTGAAGCAGTTGTCCGAGAGGATGGGACGGATCTCCCGGTTGAAGTCCACCGGTTTCGTGGGCGCCTCGGCCGCGGGTGCGGCTTGCGTCGCGCCGAAAATCCAGGCTAGCGATGCAGAGGCGAGCAAAACAAATAGGAGCCGCAGCTTCAAGTTTCCATCCCTCCTTGGGCGCTCGGCGGGAAACCCTGCTGAATGGTCGAATTATCTCCAAGTGCGACCCTAAAATCCAGCATCCCGATGGCTTACAACAGCAGACTCCACCAACGGGTAACTTGGCAAGCTAGAATCCTGATCCGGCCGGAAAGCCCGTCACTCTTGGAGTGCCGGCTGCGAGTCACATGATCACTAAGTTCAATGGGGGAAACGCCGTGGCGTCAGCGGCGCGTAGGATTTCAAATTTCGGATGGTGATTGCTCCGTCCCACTTTCCTCACTTTCCTCCGACGCGCTTCCGGAGACGGCAACCGTCCGGGGAGCGCCGTCTAGACGAAGGTGGAGCAAGTGGAAGGGAGACCTCATTTGAGGTGGTTAGTGTCGACGTATGTTTGTGGTTGTTTAAAAGGCAATATAGCGGCGTGGACACCGTCGATTGGCTATTCGATTTACTAGTCGACCGAGGTTTGCATGACAGTTCGAGTATTGGCGGGCCTGACTCTCTTCGCCCTTATATTCAAGCCTGCGTTGGGCCAGCCTGCTTTGTCCCACGGCCCCGCGGCCCTGCCGGCCCTTGAGGCAGCCGATGTGCATTTAAGTCCGCATTCCGACCGTCCTCCCCATGTGTACCCCTGGCTCCCAGGGCGATCGGTACGAGTTGCATCAAGCCACCATGTTGGACCTGATCTCTACCGCATACGGCTTGGAGCCGGACAGGGTGCAGGGTGGCCCGAACTGGTTGGAATGGGGTCGCTTTGACATCCTCGCAAACGCTCCGCCCGGAACGCCGCCGGCCACGCAGCGGCTCATGCTGGAGTCGCTGCTGAGGGAGAGGTTCAGCCTAGGGGTGCATGAGAGCACAGCGCCGATATCGCTCTACGAGCTCACCGTCGGAAAGAGCAAGCCGAAGATGAAGACGTCAGAGCTTACCGGCCACGGGATATGCCAATTCGTGCCTGCAAAGGAAAAGCCAGTCCCCGATTCCGTACCCCAGATTCATGTCTCTTGCCAGGACGTCACAATGGAGAGGTTTGCGCAAGACCTAATCCGGCTGGCGGGTGGGTACTTTGATAGGCCGGTAGTAGATACGACAGGCCTCAAAGGAGCCTACGATTTCGACCTGTGGTGGACTGCTCCTGATTTGCTGGCGAAAGCGGGAACCGACGGCCTGTCGATCTTCGATGCCGTGGACAGGGAACTGGGACTGAACTTGGCATTGCAAATGGTGCCCAAACCCTTGCTAATCGTGGACAGCGTGCGTGAGTCGCCGACCCCCAACCCTCCCGGGTTGGCGAAGAGTCTACCTCCGCTGCCTCCGCCTGAGTTTGAGGTAGCCGCGATCAAGCCGTCCAAGCCTGGCGCTGCAGGATTCTTCGCTGCCCTCAATGGCGTTGGGCTGAACATCTTCAATGCTCCGCTGAGTATCCTGATCAAGCTCGCCTGGAATGATATTTCCGCCAAGTTTCCACCCAGCGATGCGTCGAGCGACGCGAGAACTGTGGGCCGGGATCAGCTACAGGCGATGGAGCGCGCGCTACTCGAGGACCGATTCAAGTTACAGATTCACAGGGAAGATCGCCCCATGACCGCGTATACATTGGTGGCCGTCAGCCCCAAGCTCACCAGAGCGGACCCCAAGAGCCGGACGCACTGCGTCGAGGTCCAAGCGCCGATCGAGAAGGGGTTGGCGAATGCGTGGTTGGATCGTGTGGTCTCATGTCAGAACGTGACCATGGCGCAGTTTGGAGAGGAGCTTCGGAGATTTGCTCCCGACTCCATGTACTACCCGGTGCTGGATGCGACGAGGTTGAAAGGCACATGGGACTTTATGTTGAGATTCACCTCGGCGGAGCGCATGATGGCATTACAGAGCGCAGCTTCACCCAGCGACGGTGTGGCGACGGAGCCTAGTGGCGCACTGTCGCTGTTCGACGCCCTAAAGCAGCAGTTAGGACTAAAGCTGATAAAGGAGACGCGGCCCGAGCCGGTTTTCGTGATCGACCACGTCGAACAGCGGCCGACGCCAAATTGACAACTCGGTGCTCGCGGTCTTCCAGCCTCCTTGGGGAGGGGTTCATGTGCATAGCGAATTGCAAGGGAAATGTGTTGCAGGGCACGGCCAAATTGCTTGCCCTGGCGGTGCCACTCTTGTGCGCGTTCGTCCCGACGACGGAAACCCGAGCCCAGACCGAGAGTGCAGGCACGACTGCAGGGTTGCCCAAGTTCGCCGTAGCTGTCATCCATTCTATTAAGCCTTGGGAACCCGGAGACCCACCTCGTACGGTTCATTCGACATTCACTTCGGACGGCTTGTTAGACGAGGGTGCTCCGCTAAACAAGGCCATACAGCTAGCGTTAGGCGTCTCGTCGAGAGACCAGGTCCTTGGATTACCCGACTGGACCCAAGGGGGTTACTATATCGCTGCCAAAGTCGATCCCGCTGACGTGCCGCAATTTAGCACGCTCACGCAGCGACAAAAATGGGCGATGGTCCTGGTGCTCTTCGAAGATCGCTTCGGCTTGAAGTTTCACCACGAAACGAAAGATATGCGGGCTTACACGTTGGTGATTGCGAAGGGCGGTCATAAGCTTAAGATCGCCAACCCCGCAGAGCTCGGCAACGACGGAGCAACGCCACCAATGAAGGTATCCGGATCTAAAGATGGACTCCAGGTAGAACAGAATGGAGCCTCAATGGCGACCTTCGCGGACCTCGTTTCTAGAATCCTACACAGTCCCGTGATCGATAAGACAGGGCTTACCGACCACTATGATTTCACGCTTGATTACTTGCCGGAGGTCGCTGAGTTAGCGCCCACGACTCAGGGCAGCGAACAGGCTCCGGACATCTTTGCTGCACTCCAGCAGCAGCTTGGTCTAAAACTCGAATCGGGAAGAGGCTCGGTGGATGTTGTTGTGATCGACGCTATTAAGCAGCCTTCGCCAAATTAGTGCACCCCTTACCGGATTCTCTGCCGCGCCCACTCGCGCTGTTGTGCGTGCACGTGAAACCAGCGGGCCGCCCACAGTGCCCGCTGTACCTGGATGACGCTCCATTCTGCACGGTGGTCAATGAGCTAGGCACGCATTGGCCTTCGGCATCGGTTGAGACGTCACGTTTCAACTCCGCTCTACCCATTTTCACTACGTGGTCTCGTGCCGATTCCAGCGCTCAAATTCTTTATCTGTGGATACCAACTCAGATGAGGCAGCGGTGCAGTAGAGCATAGATCTGCTACCGTAGCGGGTAAACGGATTCCTTTCTATGATTATCGTCGAGAGGCTACTATGTACGAGCTGCCAGCCGCGATTCCAGATGCCCACATGTTATTAGCTCTAGAGCCCGAAGAGCTTGGCGCGAAGATGCTGTTCCTGCTTCGCAAGAGACAAGAAAAGGCAAATCAGACGCAGACAGATTTCCATCTCTCAAATCTTTTGGGAGAGCTTTGGCAGCGCAGTAATTTGCCGGGCCAGACATCACCCTATCCAGGCCAACTGCAAAACGAGATTAACCTCGCCATATCTGAAGCGTGGTCATGGCTAGACGCGCAAGGCTTGCTTGTGTCTACCGGCTCTCACGGCAGTTCGACCGGTCGTCTGTTAAGTCGTCGGGCGAAACGCTTCGAAGATGAAAATGACGTAGCCAATTTTGTTGTATCCCGCCTACTTCAAAAAGATGTTTTGCATGCACGGTTGGCGGACAAGGTGTGGTCCGCCTTCATGCGCAGCGAGTTTGATGTTGCGGCTTTTCAGGCAATGAAGGCTGTCGAAGTCTCTGTTCGTGAGGCGAGTGGGCTTCCTGCCAACCTCCTTGGCGTCCCTCTCATGCGCAAAGCTTTTGATCCGGCCAACGGACCTCTGACGGACCCCGCCGCGGAAAAGGGGGAAAGGGAAGCACGAGCCTCTCTATTTGCTGGAGCCATTGGCTGCTACAAAAACCCCCATTCGCATCATGATGTCGATTTATCCGATCCGAAAGAGGCTGTTGAGATCATTCTGCTTGCAAACCACCTGTTGCGGATTGTCGATGCGAAGCGACCCGTGCCCTAGCGACCTAGCGACCTCTTCCCTGCTGCATCCCAAGGAAATCGGACGGCCCCATAATGGGCCTCTGTCGCGTTGTCGCTCATTCATACAAGGTCTGGAGAAGATCACGCAGGACCGATTACGGTGACAGCATACTCATTGCGTCTTTTTCGGTCGCTGCAATCTGTATGCTGTCACCGCATATCACATGATGAACTCTGAGACTCTGAAACGTCCTACAGGTCGCCAAACTCGTTCGGCATGAGATCGGGGGCGCCGTTAAGCATGTCGCGCGAAAGCTCTCGCTTCCATTCCAGGAGTTCGTCCAATCTGGCGTCAAAGGTTTCAAAGTCGGGTGCGGTCACGACCGGGTAGTACACGTAAACATCCCTGGTCTGCCCTATGCGGTAGGCCCGGTCGGTGGCCTGATCCTCTTTCGCCGGATTCCAGCTCCTGGTGAAGTGGATCACGTGGTTGGCTGCTTGCATGTTAAGACCGAAACCAACCGCCAGCGGCGACAGGATGATCACACCAAAACCTGGCTTCTCTTGAAATGCCCTGATCCTCTGCTGGCGATTGTTGGCCTGCTCCGCTGCCGCGGAGGTCTGGCCATTAATGATGTCGGGGATTACTTGCAACCGTTCGCCGACTGCCCGCTGCAAGGTGCGCTGCAGGTGACGGAATTCGCAGAAGATGATCACTTTCTCCCGCCGTGCGCGTATCTTCGGCAACTCGGCCAACAGCCACGCCATCTTGGGCGAGTACGCTTCGATCTCAGTCAAGGTTACATCCTCAGCTGACGGCTCCCCGGCGGGCCTGGGATCAGTACAGAGAACGCGCAGGTACATCAGCAGGCCTAAGGCCCCGGAAAAGCTCTGCCCCTTTCCGTCCGGCGCCGGGTGGCGGAACTGATGCACCGCTCTTGCATAAAGGGCTCTTTGCGGCGGCGAAATCAGCAGTTTGCGGCAACCGTTGACGAGAATCTTCGCCGGCAGGTCCTTTGCGACTTCCGCTTTCGTCCGGCGCAGCTTTTGCGGCTCAATCAATCTCCGAAGTTCTTCGACGCGCGCCTTCTCCTCCTCGGTTTCCGCTTCAATGGGCCGCTTATATCTGTGGCCGAAGGCGGCCAGCGCTCCCAGCAGCCCGGGTTGGATGAAGTCGAAGAGGCACCACAAATCCGTCAAGGTGTTTTCCACCGGCGTGCCGGTACACGCGATCTTGAAGCGCGCATTCTGTTTTTTGGCCGCACGCGAAACCATGGCGTTCGGGTTCTTGATCTTTTGCGCTTCATCGCAAACCATTGCCGACCATTTTTGCCGGGCCAGGGAAAACTCCAGATCGCGCAGCGTCTCGTAAGTGGTGAGAACAATCCTGGCGTCTCCTATCCAGTTGCGGACCAGCAGCTTGCCGATCCCCGTCTGGCCGACACTCGCTTCCACTGCCTCGCGGGAAAGCCGCTTTTGAGCGAGTACCGGGCCATAGAGCGACAGCACCGGCAACGCCCCGGGCGCAAAGAATTTGTCGATCTCCTCCTTCCAGTTCTCCAACAGGGACACCGGCGCGACAATCAGGAATGGATCGGCGACCGGATCTGCTTCAAGACAGCTGGCAATGAAGGCGAGAATCTGGATCGTCTTGCCCAGCCCCATATCGTCCGCCAACAAAGCTCCCCGGCAAGCCGTGGGGGAATGCGCCCAAAGGTGCTGCAGCCAGCGCAATCCCTCGAGCTGATGCTGCTTCAAAGGAAACTCCGGCTTCAGCGTTCCCGGCAATCGCGCTGGTGCTTTGCAGTCATGCAACCAGGAGCCCCGCTGTTCTTCGTATTCCACCGTATCCAGGTTCGACCGCACGACAAGCTGCTTACGCACCACCGCATGTTTGATCGGCTTCAGGTTTTCCGGGTTGAATCTCCGGTTGCCCAGATCATTCTGTGCGGCTTTGAATGAGGACACGATGCGATCGGCTTCGATCACCGGGATGGGACGCGGCAAGCCCGGCACAACGATCGAGGCCGTTGGTTCTTTTCTGGCGGCCTCGAGCTTCTTAACCAGTTCGCCGACCGCCGCTTCGTCCAGCGGAATAGCGACCGGGCCGCTCCCGTCGTCCGGCTGATAGGTGACGCCATAGCTCACCTCCTCCGGAAACCAGGCCGACGCTTGATCTCTTTTGGCGATAAAGGGTGAGTAGTAGGGCTTCTCGACGCCAAAGCCTTCGATGCGCTGGGAATACTGGGAAAGATCGAAGATGTCGGCCAGCGTGAAGGCCTCCGGCCTCCGCCACTCGGCAAGGGCTCGTTGCAAGACGTCGAGGTGTTCCTGCGTGTCGCCCAGGATTTCCAGTTCATGCCCATTCCAAAAGCAGCATTGCGCTTCCTGCGCGATGCGTCCCCCCAGGCGGGCCACGAACTTTGCCAGCTCCGTGGCAGTGGCAAAATGGAGTTTGGTATGGGCGACGGAGCCTTTACCGCTTTCTTCGATGCTCAGCGCCACATCGATGAGCACTCCCTGGGCGCTGCGGATAAGCTCTGGAGTGAAGCGCGCGAATGATATCCCTGCCTCCTCCCGCGCTAGATCGAATTCCGCCGGATCCATCACCGCCGCCGCATCGGGGCCAAGCGTAGCAAAAGGATTTCTTACGAAGGCCTCGGCCCGCGCCCCGGCGACTCTTCGCCCGGGCATCGCCTTGATTTCGCGCAGAACCGACTGCATCTCGGCGGGGAGAAGGACCTGGGTGATGCCCTCGCCCTGGGGAATGTCATAGCGTTCCAGAACCCGGCTGCTACGATCGAAGAAGTCGATCCATCGCGCGGGGGCGCCGGCAAAATCGGGGATCACTTCCACCAGCGTGCTGCCGCCCACGTCGCCCTTGCGCAAATGCAGGCACAGCTTTTCCGGAGTAAGCACCACCGTGGACTTAAGGAAGTGGGATAGGTCTGCCCTGGCCGCAACCGCATGCTTCCTGATCTTGGCCCAGCCGCGCCGGTTGGAGTCTGCCGTTCGCTCGTCCGGCCAGCGGTGATGGAACACGGCGATCTCCTGCACCATGAGCCACGTCTCCCTGGTCAACAGGGATTCCTCGCCCTTCCAGCTCACGACGGGTCCGCTTAGGCATAGGTCCGCTTGAATCTTCTCTCCGGATGGCGCGGTCCATCCCGCCACCACGATGGCGAAATCCTTGTCTGCCAAACCGCCCTGGCTTTCTAACCGGGGCCGCCATGCCAGCGTGGGAGGAAGCCCGATGAGCAATAAGCCACTGCGATAGTTTTCAGAGTCCGCGAGCTGGTAGACGGACTCCCAACTGAGAAGGAGACGATCGTCAAGTAAGCGCACAAACCCCTCCTCCTCGACTTGCGCCAGAAAGGACACCATCGATTCCTGGCCCGGGAAATCGAGTGGCTTGCGCAACCACTCTTCCGCTCGCTCCGCCGGAGGGCGAAAGATCACACCGCCAAAATTGTAGGCTTTGACGATGGGCCCAATGCCGGGAGGCACGAGGGCTTTATGCGAGCGGGCCGATACGAATGCAGCTTTCATTCTCTCCACCATCCCTTGTCCGCCCGGTAACGAAACCCCCAGCTCAGCAGCTCCCGCGTGAGGTTCTCATCCTCGTTGCCGGCCAGGACCCAGTAGGCGCCGCCCCTGGGCCGGCGGTCTTCCGTTCGCAAATTGTGTTTCTGGGCCAGCCTCTCTACATCCGTCCAGCGGAACGATGCGGAGGCTGCCGGGGGAGACGCAGCGCGCGGCCGGGGTAGCGGGCGCTGGAACGGACTGTAGCCGAATATGGGGACGACGGTCTGGTCGAACTTCACTTCCCAGCTCTCTTCCGCACGAGGGCTGTCGCGATGGACCAGCTTGATACCACCGCGGAGGTTCTCAATATCCACTTCCAGGTGATCCGCGCCGCTGGCCAGTTTGCTGGCCACGGCTTTCGGTAATTGCTCCCACGCGAATAGGAAGCAGGCGTTGTTATTCTGGCCGAATTCAACGGCCAGGGCATCGCCGATGCGCATGACAAATGCGTTGTTGGTAGGCGGGGTCTGCCCGGAAAGCCGCAACACCCTGCTCTGGGCGCGAGCGCGAAAGTCGACGTATTCCGCCTGGGAAGACCTACGCGCCTGGCTGCCGAGGATAAACCACATATCTTCGATCACCGGCTCGAAACGTAACCAATACTGTAGCCGCCTCGGCTCGGCGGCCCGATCTTCGCTGAGCAACTCAAAAAAGTCTTTGATCAATCCCCGGCGCAGCCAGCCCAGGATGAGTTCGCGCGCGGCCGCGTCCGGCTTTCCCGCAGCATCGCGCACATATGCGTCCCACGCCTGCCGGCGCAGCCAGGGATTGCCGATCGAAGAAATGGCAGCGTCGCGCAACGCCATGCACTCAAGGCGGCTGGCGCACCGCGCGTACCGCGAAACTAACAAGGCAACACAACGCGCCGCAAGCCGCCGCGAAATCCTGAGCTCAGGAGTGCAGAAGATGACGCCGAGCACGCGATCGATCGAATCCTGGAAAGGCGCATCCGCGAGGCGAACGACTTGCCTCACGCGGCTCAGCAGAGCCTCCTCCCAAAGCCAGGAGTCCTGGGGTATGGCCAGTCCTGCTCTCACCTCCTGCAATACCCCGGCGCTGCCGCCCTCCAACGTGAGGCCATACGCTTCGCACGGAGCAGCCGTAAGCAGATTGACATGGCTGCCGAGGAAGCGGAACCACTCTGGTATGTGCGCCCCGGGGCCCAGTGCGTCGCTGAGAGAAGCAAATTGCTGAGACAGCCAATGACGAAGCGCCACCCATCCTTCGACCGCAGGGGCCGGCGCTTCCTCATCGTCGCGCGCAAAGGTGAAATAACTGCGCAACAATCCCTGAAAGCATTTCAGTTGCGCCCGCAACGTGCCTTCGCCGGCGCGAAATAGCAGAATCTCACGCAGCTCGCGCTCGCCCAGCACGCACCACTGGTTGCTGAGTTGGCCTGCGCCGAGGCAGATATACTTCAATGCAATAAAGTTCGGGACGCGCCTTGTCTTTCGAAACGCAGCGACGGAGTCGGCGATGCGGCGATCGCTGGACAAAGATACCGGGTTGTCGAAGCACTTACGGACGGATTCCAGGGCCTTCTGCATGCAGTAATGCCCGGTCCACATCTCCGGGCCACGCAAGGCCCCCGCAAACGAGCGGGTGATGCTCGTCTCAAGCAGCAGGGCATCCGTTATCGCTGGTCGATGGGACATGTGGAATCCGTGCTCAGGGGAATATCGGCCATATTGGGTTCCTTGGGTTCCTTGAGTTCGTAAAACTCAAGCTTCAACTCGATGCGCCTGCTTTCTGCCGGCTTCGCCTTCAGCGAGTTCGACGAGGATCCCCCGACAAAGAAGAGCTTTTGGATGAGTCTTCGGTCATCTTCACTCGGAGCTCCGGCTGCCCAGGGATCGAGTAGTACGCACAGCACGCGCTCGGATCGTTCGATACTGAGATCAAGGTTGCGGAGATAGGTTCCCTCTTTGCTGGCAAAACCATCCACCACCACTCGTTTGAGCCAACGCTCGCATCCCGGGTCTTTGGTAATCGCGACCACCTGGGGGACGAAAGCGCGCAGTACCGCAACCTGCTCATCAGTGAGGTCGTGCCGGTTCAGCTGGAAATTGGCCCGCGACCCGAAGTCAATGGAGTATTCCTTGACCGTGACCCCCGGGATGCTTCGGGTAGCGCTCTCTACTTGATCCATGCAGGCGCGAATCGAAGCGCTGCGATGGTTGGCCGCGGCATTGGCGTTTTCCACGCCGGCCTTGACCTCATGGATGGCCACTGCCATGGCGACCAGGAACAGTACCATCAGCGCGGTCATCAAATCCGAGAAAGAGATCCAGAACGGCTTTTCGGCTTCTGCCTGATGGCTCTTAACGGGCCCGAGATAGAGTGCCATGTGTCCCCCTTACCGTTGCGCGGGAATCTGTTCCAGCAGCTCGCCGAGATCTTGTATACCCCCGGACAAGTGGCCAACGGCTTCCGCCAGGTGTTTGTGAAAATCTCCATTTGCGCTGCGCAGCGTCTTCTCGATATTGACGGCGAAGGCATCGTGGGCCTTGGCTAAAACATTGTTGATCTCCGCCAGGTAATCGGCCGCCCGCTTTTCGGCCTGGCTCAACTGGTCCGCACCGCGCTTGAGGTTGGCCAGCACTTCACCGGTCATGCCTGCTTCGCGCCTGGCATTGTCTACGGTTCCCTTGAGGTCCGTGACCATGGCAGCGAATACGTCACGCGACCGTGCATAGTCGGACGAAACCTGGCGCGTGGTGCTACTGGCCATGGTCAACGAATCGGCGGCTTCGCGCATCTTCTCCACCGTCCCGCTGGCCAGCCGCAGCGACTCGGCCACGCGCGTGCCCGCCCTGGCCAGGTCGCTCGAGGCGGTGCAGAGTAGCTCGGCGCCGCTATTCATTTTGGCGATCGAATCCCCGGTGGACGCGGTCAGGGCGGAAACGCTTGCCTGCAACCCCTGCGTGGTCTGCATCGACTGCACGATCAACTGCTCCACTTGGCTGCCGATGGAGCCGATCGCGGAGCCGTTCTCCCGGTTGATCCGGTTTACCTGCTCCTCCTGTTTGCCGGCGAAAGCTTCCGCTTGGGCCTGGAGTTGCCTCACCACGGCAGAGAGGGATTCCTGCAACTTCTGTGCGGCCTCGGTCTGTGTCTCCCTCGCCGTAGCGCGAAGCTGGGTGGTGAGTTCCGCCATTTGCTGGTTGAACAGTTGCTGTCGCTCTTCCATGGCGCCGACTGCCTGCGTCAAACGCTCGGCCATGGCATCGCTGGCGTTTCTCCCGGCGTTGTCCATGCTGGTGGTGAGCATTTCAAATTTTTCCGCGGTCGCCTGCAGCGCTCCGTTCGCCGTTTGCAGAAGCTGGTGCGTCGCCGCCATTTGCCCACCGAACATATCCCGAATCTGGCTCGAGAAGCTGGCCAGAACATCCACCAGCAGCTTGCTGATCGCCTCTCCCTGGTTCGCGCTCACGCTGGCGAAGGCATGCGAGACGGGCTCGAGGCTGTCCGAGATGGTCTTGCCCAGTTCGCAGGAGATTCGGTCGCTCTGCCGCGCGGAGGCCGCCACCTGCTGCGCCGTCATCTCCGAGAGTATCTGTTTCAGGTCGGCAACCAGGGCATCCTTGATATGCACGGCCTGCGTGGCAGAGGTTTCGGATGCCTTGACGATCCGCTCCAGGTATTCGTCCTCGGCGCCGCCGGTGAACAACCCGTTAATCCCTTGTTGCAGCTTCTCCACCTTGCGATAGAGGTTGCTGACGAGCAGCTTTTCAATGAACGTGAAGGCCATGGCGAGAAAAATGGCGCTTCCCGAAACCACGAACGCGCGTCCCACGGCAACCAGGAGATTGCTCAGAGCCGCTTCCATCACAGCGGAGTTCGGAGAGACATTGAAGTCGAGCAGGCCCAGGATGAGACCGGTAAAGGTGCCAATGATGCCGATGCCGGTCAGTATGCCGGGCAGATGCTTGTAGTAGTCCGTACGCAGCGGGGAATCGACCAGCGCCTGGTTGGTAAAGAACACTTCGGCCAGGGCGGTGGCGCGCCAGCGCACGGCCCAGCTTCTCCCCAACTCATTGGTTTCTCGCTGCGGATGAAGAGTTTTTGCGTATTCGTGCCAGAGGTCGCCCATGGTATTGGTCGTCATGACACGGTCGGCAATGGCATCGAGGTCGGTTGTGTCGCCCCGGGTTATGTTGCGAATCTCATCAATCTCGTCGATGCTTCGCTTCAGACGGCGTCTTAGGCGAAGTCCCCGCAGGAGGAATCGGGTCAGGAAGTCGAGCGTAAAGCCGAGGAGCAATGTGCCGATGACACATGCCTGCCAATAGGTCGTGAATATCTCCGTCATCGTGTAACTCAGATCAGAGCCTTTACTTACCGTGGAAAATACCAGCCGCAGGGATCCGGAAAACGAAAGCAGAAAACCATCGCATGATTGCGAGCACAAGCGGTGCCGGACAGCATAGGGGCGGTGCGGACGGCCGCGCTGCGTTATGTGATGGGGGGACCCCGACGGCAATTAGGGAGCGAGACGCGTCATCGATCGCTCCTCTTGGATCCTTCGGCAGAGGCGTTCGTCGATGGAGACTGGTCTGAAAGCCGCCCTCGTTGCCTGGTCAGAGCACACCCGGATCAATCATGCATCAGCCTGGCTGAATTTCTCGTGTGGCAAAGATTAAGCAAGTTTAATTGGATCTGCTTGTATCGCGAGGCGGGGCCTTCTTCCATACGTGAAGGGGAACCCAAGGGCCGGGTCCCCGAGTTTCCCGTCTCAAAGTGTCAGTCCCGTCTGTTCGCCACGAATTCTGGCCACGAATTCTCCATATGAAACAAATGGCCCTGCGAGCATGTTCGAAGGGCCCATATACCCAATGCGTGTGGCTGTTCGTTGTTCGGGCTAATTACCTTGGTCGTCCTGACTGGCGCCAGCCTGGTCATCGCCGATGTTTTGGACAAAGGTAAGCTGGACGGCCACGTCAGGAAATCGCGTGTCGTAGAGGTAGTAGTTCCCGTCATCGCCGATGAGCAGGCGATCAAGACCGGTGAATTCCGGCAGGACTTGTATTATCGCTTGAATGTAGTTTCCATAGTTACGCCTCCACTGCGCGAGCATCGCGAGGACATTCCCGCGCTGGCCCTGTATTTCGCTCACAAGTACGCGGCTAAGTGCAAGCGCGGTTTCAAAGGCATCGCAGCGGAAGCACGTTCTTTGCTGATGCAATACAGTTGGCCGGGCAACGTTCGCGAGTTGGAGAACGCCATCGAGCACGCCATCGTGATGGGACTGACCGACGAAATTCTCCCCGAAGACCTGCCCAACGCGCTGCTGGAAGAGCAGCCGTCGGGATTGGCCGCGCGCTATCACGACACTCTGAACCAGACAAAAAAGCAGCTTGTCCTAACAGCGCTCGACGAAGCCAACGGCAGCCCGGTCGAGGCGGCACGCCTTCTGGGAATTCACCCCAAATACCTGCACCGGCTTATCCGCAATCTCAATTTGAAATCCGGGATGAAACGGCTGGGATAAGCGATGCGGTGAAGGCTCGAAAATAAAAAACCGCGTATGCTATCGCGGTGGATAGTCAAAAATTTTCAATCATCCAGACGTTGCTGTCGCTTGTAATACCGGCGATGGCGATTTCGCGCCCGTTCGGCGCGGGGACCCCGTAGATTCGCCAAGCCCCACGTTTGTCCCAAAGAGGCGTCGCATGACCTTCCAGGTCCACGTGCAGCAGGGTTGAGCTAGTGGGTGACTGACTCGAAACGAAGAGCGACTTGCCATCCGGAGCCCAATTCACAGCATTGAATCCCGCCCAGCCCTTGACGACGATGTCGCGGTCCGGATCGCCCCGGAGCGAGAGCAGCCGGATGCGGCCTTCCAGGATGTTGAACTCCGAAAAAGCGAGGCGCGAGCCATCGGGCGACGGCATCCAATTGCTGTTTACTCCAGGGTGAACACTGACGGTGCGTAATTCGCGCCGTTTCCCCGTCACTGGGTCAAATGCGTCGAAATGGGTTTTCTGCATGTCCTCGCTAAATTGCCCCACGAAGCAGATGTCCGAAGGCGGCAGCGGGCAAGCATAGTTAGCCAGCCGCGGCACCTCCATCACCAGCTCCGGGGTGTCCCCGTTCGACCGCACTCGCATGATACGGTTCCACTCATTCGGTCCCTGGCGAGGCAGTGTGTTGCCGGGTTTGTCCGCCACATAAAGAATGGCCCCATCCGGGCTCATCCGGGGCATCCGGGCCTTTCCAGGACCCGTGACCACGGCTTCGGCGGTCTGCTGGTTAATATTCTGCATGAAGACCTGGTCCAAACCGTTGCGGTCGGACCAGAAGATCACGGTGCGGCTATCGCTAGTCCAGGTGGCAGGCGAGTCATTGCGATTGTCGAGAGTCAACCGTCGTGGAGTCGTCAGCCTGGCGCCTCCCGCCTTCAGTTCGGCGAGGTAAACGTTCGTCTGAAAATTCCACTTCAGAAACGCTACACGCTTCCCATCAGCGGTGAGTGTAGGAGAGGCAAAAGAAAAGCCTACCCAGTTCGTGAGCCGATCTGGCTTGTTTTCGGGTTTTCCAGTGCGGGGATCGAGTTTGACCTCCCAGAGATTGGCATCGTTCCCGTTGGGGGCGGGCTCGGCGAGCGAGAAAATGAGCCGGCCGTTCGGCGCCCACCAGAATCCTTCAGGGTTCCTGCATAAGTTAGCGCCTGCCGTTACCAACACGGCCGACCCTCCCTGCAGGTCGCGATTTTCGAGGGTGCATTCGAAAGCGCCCGAAACCTGGTGAACTGCGAGGTAAGCAATTCGACGACCGTCAGGAGACCAGACCACTTTCGTGAATCCCGTAGATCCATCGCCGTCAGTTATCTTTTTCGGAGGCTGGCCATTCACCTCCGCCAGCCAAATCGTGCGGTCGCCAAAAATCCGGTGTTGCGGCCCCTCGTGCTCGCCCGTGCTCGCACTGGTAAAAACAATCCTTTCGCCGTCGGGCGAGATGGAGTGAGCGTAGCCATCGTCACGGAATTTTCGCGGCGCATAGCCAATCAGGGAGAGAATCCATATGCTCGGCGGTCTGCCCGCCACTTCCAGGTTTGCGAGCAACCGGGTTCCGTCGGGAAACAAAGCCACTGGCAGCCAGGTAGCGCGGCTCGATGCCACCTCTGCCGGCAGGGGAACCGTCTTCGTTTCTCCCGTCTCCAACAACTTGATGTGCAGTCCCGCGTCGTCGGAGTAGGCCAGCATATTTCCATCGGGCGAGAGCGCTGAACGGGTCACGCCGTGCCCTGGTGGATTTGCAGTAAGCTGGCGCAGACTTATGGGCGGCTTGCTCAAGGGAGCGTTAAGTGTGATCGCCAGGCGCCAAGCGTACGCTCCAGCTAAAAGCAGAACCACCGCGCCGCCCGCGATCCACCTACGCCTCCAGCTAACGGCAGTCTTTCCAGCAGCTACCTCGCCCTGCCCCGCACCGGATCCAGTATCCGCTGCGGCCGGGGCAGCGATCAGTCCAGGCCAACGCCGCCCCGACTCCGTATCGCGCCGCAAACGCTTTAGGTCAGAACGCATTTCCGCCGCACTCTGATAGCGTAGCTCGCGGTTTTTCTCCAGAGCCTTGTTAATGATGTCTTCCAGCTTGGGGGGAAGATCAGGATTCAGCCGCACCGCGGGAACTGGGTCATGATCCAAAATCTCGCGGTAGATGACCGCAGCACTTCCGCCACGGAAGGGCAGTACACCGGTTGCCATCTCGTACAGCACCGCGCCGAACGAGAACAAATCGCTACGTGCATCCACTTCTTCGGCTCGCGCCTGCTCCGGCGACATATAGGCGACGGTCCCTAGCGGAGAGCCAGGACTGGTCAGGTGCTCCTCGGTCACCGTGGTTTGTTGAATCGTTACTGCAAGAACCCTGTTGGCGGCTGGCCTCACTTTCGCGAGGCCGAAGTCCAGAATCTTCGCGTGGCCGCGCTTGGTCACAAAGATATTCGCCGGCTTGATGTCACGATGAACGATACCTTCGGTGTGAGCAGCCTCGAGCGCGTCGGCAATCTCAATCGCCAGATCGAGTAAGAGCTCTGTCTCCATAGGCTTCCCGGCGATGCAATGCTTCAACGTCTTGCCCTCCAGAAACTCCATGACCAGAAAGCGTTGGCCGTGATGCTCACCAATCTCATGGATAGTACAGATATTGGGGTGGTTGAGGGCTGACGCAGCGCGGGCTTCGCGACGGAACCGCTCCAGCGACGTTGGCTGTAGAGCCAGGTCTTCAGGAAGAAACTTAAGGGCAACAAAGCGGCCGAGTTCAGTGTCCTCAGCCTCGTAGACAACACCCATCCCACCACCACCAAGTTTCTCGATGATGCGGTAGTGCGAGATGGTTTGCCCGATCATTCGGGAGAGACTCCGATTCAGGCGACTCGCCGGTCTTCACGCAAGCCTTTCGAAGTGGGCTTTCCCGGTTCCCCGGAGCTGGTCTCAGTTGCCGCGTTACGCCTAATGCATACTACCGCGACGAACTTAGGATTCTTTGCCGAAAGCGCTAATTTATTGCGATTCTTGTTGAAATCAATCTTACAGCCGTGTCCACGTTGGCACTCATGGCGTGCCAGAAGTAACTTGGAAGCGGCGGGTTTGTTTCCGTACGGTTGAGATAAAGAGATGCCCCTTACTTTCGATGTGCTTGATTTCTATTGATCACACCATTGGGAAACCCAGGTCCCCATTGCAATCCCCGCGTCTGTCACTCGCGCGTTAGGCAACCGAGGATAATCACATTTTCGTCTCGGAAATCGACCCCAGGTCGAAACATAGGCTCCAATAGTCACACCCTTTGTATTACCCACGACTAGGAAAATCCCCCACAAACAACCGTTTTCTGAACGAGTCTCGTAAAGTAATGACCACCACCTCCCGCGGTTATGGAGCTATGCCCTGGGAAAAGATGAACAACTTGAACAAAGACAACAGTGGCCAACGACCTCCCAGGCGGGATGTAATTCCTTTCGATTCTGGGCGGAGGGGTAGAAACGATTTCCGGCCGATAGCTCCAGATAAGGCAGAATCCGGAGTCTCATGGCCGGGATTCTGGCCACGGAGTTTGGCCGGCGCAGGACCCATGCTCCTGCTGGGGATCGCTATTTTATGTGGGCTGTGTACCGGCATAAATTATAAGAAGTCCGCCGTCGCAGGTCTGAAGTCAGAGGAACAACTCCGGCCGGGCCCACCATCTCAGCCATCTTCATCAGTGCAACCCCTGTCGAAGCCATCCCCAAACCCTCCGGCCGTGACAGCGCGGGCCGAGGCTTCGATCACGCCCGGGCGGACTCCCAATGCGGTGTCGAACTTACCTGGCTCCTCGGCTCTCCAGTACCATCCGATGAGATATGAGGCTACCCATAAGAAGGCGTTTGGCAGTTGCACGGGCCAACTGGAACTTACGAAAGCCAGACTTCATTTCAGATGCCCGAATGAGGCTGACCTGAACATTCCAGTAGGTTCCATTGCAAAAGTCCATAAAGACGGTGTGGTTCTTGAATCGGGAGAGAAGTATCACTTTCTGATTGCCAATCAAACGAAAGATCAAGTGGAAGCCATCTTCATCTTATGGCTGAGCAGGGTTCAGCAGTTTCAGCAACCGAGCCGGGAATCATCCGTTTTGAAAATGCGGCGGGATTGACTCCTCAGTGCGGATGAAGCCCGCTGATATCAACGACCAGAACAGGATAGCGGTCTTGACGTGGAATTCCTGCAATGCTACCGATGGTGCTCACGCCACAAATGCACTGGGGTCCCACATCTGGCGAGGTAGCCGCGAGATGGCCGGATTTCCTGCACGCCGCGCCAGCAACCGCCACGTGTGCGGCTTTCATTGAGGAAAGCCGCATAATGCTTATCAACGCCAACATATCTCACGGGGGGTGTGGGGCCGCACAGACCACAAGCCAATCGTGCTTAGCCGTTGTTTGTCTCTTGCTTATCTTCCAGATGCTCAGCGATGGCGCCGGCGCCTTCAAAACCTGCGACAGCAGCCGCCCCTTCGGTCAAAATCGATGCGTTCGGATCCACCTTCTTAACACCTTCTACGGCAATCACCGCTCCGGCGAGCTTTTCGGCATCTTCCAAAAGTCCCATGACGCTTCTCCTTATCGAGTGGATGAATGTGCTTTACGGGCTGAGGGAAAACCGGTTTCTTCGACGGGTACGGGCTTCAGCCTGCAGGTAAAAGATACCATAGGGAGCGCTTTCGCCCAGGAGGGCAGTTTTGGTCCCGTAACCATTGAATCCTCTCGTTCTCATCGACTCGCCATAGGTTGTTCACGCTTCAACGGCCATTCATGCGGCTTTCGTTACTGAAAGCCGCACACGTGACCGTCGATTGGTGCAGCGCGACAGAAAATCCAAGCCGCTTCGGTCCCACGGCAGGCGGGATGAGATGCAGGGACTTTGGCAGTGGCGGAGGGGCTTAACAGGTTGCGGAAAAACTCATGCTTTGTGTTAGGGCACGACTTTAGTCGGGCCGTAAAATTAAGAATATGACGGGCTTTAGAATCTGCGTGAGAACCTGCCGCTCCAGAAATCAGTCCCGCAGGGACGGCTGAGAATAGCCCAGGACGTAAGTCCTGGGTTGCATCTGACAACACAGACCAGTCCCGCAGGGACGGCTGAGAATATCCCAGGACACGGTCCCATAAGCGCTAACTTGTTTAAGATGTTTTTCGTCAAAACTCCTACAAAATCGTCATCCTGAGCGGAGCGCCTCACAGATTTAACGCTTGACACAGCGCTTGTAGCGCGGAGTCGAAGGACCCCGGCAGCGCTTATCTTACCCATGTTGCTCGGAGCTTTTCAACCACCGAAGCCCGAGAACAGGATCTGCTGCGGTACGCACTCGATGGTCACGGGTACATCTTTCCATGCGCTCTAATCATCTTCCATCCCCAGGTCTGTGCAAGGCCGGCCCTAGCTAGCAAGATGCTAGCAAGTTCTTGGTTCCCGCCCCCAGGTAAAGACCGGGTGGATCCGCCCAGAGCGGGCTTCGGTGGTTGAAAAGCTCAGAGCGGCATGGGTAAGATAAGCACTGCCGGGGTCCTTCGACTCCGCGCTACAAGCGCTGTGTCACGCGATAAATCTGTGAGCCGCTCCGCTCAGGATGACGTTTTTGCGGCGAGTTGGAGATGCTAAAAACCAGCGTCTTCTCAGATTTCTTTTGTCTGCCGAACAAGTTAGCGCTTATGTGGACACGGTCCTGGGCGTCTTCACCGAATTCTGCGAGATCCAGCAAACCCTGCGGTTCTCACGCAGACTCTTTAGCCCGTGAGGTATTGCCTTCCTGCTCGGCGCGGACTCTTTCCGCAAGCTGTTCAACCGCGCAAAATCGGCTGAGCTGATGACTATCGTGTCGACGCATTTCATCTCCAGCACATCCAGGGCGAGGCTAGGAAAAGCGATCGAAACATATCATTTTCGGCCCAGGTATCCGGATTTCCTGCACGAGGCGCCACCAACACCCGCGTATGCGGCTTGACAGGACCGCGTGTGCGGCTTTCGTTGAGGAAAGTCGCATGCAGTTCGTCAACGCCACCAAACTCAACAGGAAATCCAGGGGCACCCATCCGGTTCCTATTGGGTTCTGCTATGACACACACTCCGTAGGGACGGCTGAGACCCCTTTGTCCGCCCCCGCTGAACTGCCAATCCTGAAAAGGACCCAAAAATATCGAATTTTAAAAATAACTAAACGTGGCTGCCGAAAACTCTCTGCACGAAGGGCGCGGTTTAAAAGGTGGCGGAAAACTCATGTTTTGTATCAGGGCAAGACCTTAAAGTATCGAATCTTACAAATGACTCTGCCGAAAAACTCTCTGCTCTGTGCTGGTTGGGCCCTCTCCAGGGCAGTGCCGTTTCTGGCGGATACCCCATCGGCAAGCGATTGGCGAACCTTCGAGGTCGTCACCACGGTTGAGTTGCTGAAGCCTGACGGTGTCAGTCATATCTAGCTACCGGCGCCGCTGATTCACAACACGCCTTATCAAAACACAATTTCGACGTCGCCCGGAATTACGTCCAGGAGGGTTGCCCTGATATGCTCCTCCATCTTCCTATTCGCCTCGTAACGCCTGCATTGGGTCAGTGGAGGCGGCGCGCCGCGCCGGCAACGCCGAGGAAGCAAGCGCCAGCACCAGCATGGCCACCGCGGAAAGTACAAGCACGGCGGGATCGAATGGGCTCACTCCGAACAGAAACGAACGCAACAGGCGCGACGCGCCCAGCGCGCCCAGCAAACCCAGAACGCATCCCACAGCAGCTAGCTTGACCCCCGACCTCAGCACAAGCGCCTGCACCCCCGAACGCTGGCAGCCAAGCGCCAGGCGAACCGCCATTTCCTGTTCTCGCAAGGCGACAGAAAACGCGATGACGCTGTAGATCCCGAGGACGCTGAGCAGTACGGCAATGAGGGCAAAGGACGAGATCAATACCGTGTTGAAGCGGCGAGGCGCTTCGCTGCCGGAGATTGCGTGCCCCATGGTCTGCACACTCTCCAGTGGCAACTGCGGGTCGAGGCTCCGCACCACACCGCGAAGCGCGTTCTCCAGCTGCTCAGGAGGCAGGCCGGTGCGCAGCACGATGTAGCTAAAGTTAGCGCTCAATTCTCCGGCTGCGGCAAAGACTCCTTCCGTTTCGACCGCCTGCGCCACCGGTTGATATACCTGTTGAGCCGTCTCCTTGTCGAGCGACCCTAACTTCACGTCGTCGACTTCGCCGACCACCGTCATCCAGGGAGTGGCCGTTTCGGACATACCCCGGCGCAGCCGTTTTCCAATTGGGTCTTGACCCGGCCAATAATGCTGTGCCATTTTCTGGTTCACGAGGGCGACTAACTGTGAGCCCGCTTTGTCTGACTCAGCGAAATAACGGCCGCGCAGAAGACGCATACCAAGTGCCTGAAACGGATCGCCCCACACCATCGACATCGAAGCCATGTTCAGGCCCGCGCCTTTCGGCGGAACATAGCCGTCCACCGTAAAAGCGATTTCGAAGTTAGCGTTGCTGGCGGGCAGCAGGGAAGTGATGCCGGCGGCTTCGACCCCCGGCAATTGGCGCAGGTTCCGCAGCAGGTTTTCGTTGAATCCGTCGATCGCCGATTGGGTTGGGTACTGCTCCTTGCGCAGAGAGTAAAAAGCGGTCAGCGTGTGGTCGGGCCGAAACCCTGGGTCGACCGCTCGCATCTTCTCGAAACTGCGCAACAGCAGGCCGGAGGCGGTAAGCAGCACTAGGGCCACCGCGATTTCCGCAATCACCAGCGCGGAACGGAGCCTCGCATGGCTGCTGCCCGAAGTCCCGGTGCGTCCGCCCGCCTTGAGCGTTTCGTTGACGCTCGTCCGGATGGCGGCGAAGGCAGGAGCCAGTCCACAAAGCAAGCCGGTCACCAGCGCGAGTCCCAGAGCAAATCCCACAACCGGCCAGTCCAGGCCGATCTCACGAATGCGTGGCAGCGATTCCGGCAACACGCTCACGCCGGCGTGCACAGCCATGGCCGCAAGCGCCAAACCCAGCACGCCGCCGGTGAGAGTCAATGCCAGGCTCTCGATGATGACCTGGCGAAGCAGGGTCGCCGGCCCGGCGCCCAGCGCCAGGCGGACGGCGATTTCTCTTCGCCGTCGAATGGAGCGCACCAGAAGAAGACCGGCCAGGTTGGCGCAGGCAATCAGCAGTACGATGGCCACGGCCAAAAACAGCGTGCGCAGCAGCGGCCGGACCTGTTCCACGGTATCGTCTTCGAGCGGCATCACGTCCGCATGAATCCGGATACTCCGCATGAAGCCGGGAAAGTTGCGCATGGTCTCTTGAGCGACGCGCTCGGCGTCGCTTTGCGCCTGCGCCGCGGTGACGCCGGGCTTGAGGCGGCCTACCATGCGAAAATGCCACGATGCTGCGCTCCCCGCGGTAAATTCCTCCGGCTTGAGGCTCAGCGGGACCCAAAGCTCACTGTGGTACAAATGCCCCCGCCACAACGGGAACTCGAAATCGCGCGGCATCACACCGGTCACCATATAAGGCGTGCGGTCGAGAAGAATTTTTGTCCCGACGATATTCGGATCACTGTGGAACTGCGTGCGCCATAAGCCATAACTGAGCACGGCCACCTGCTGCTGCTGCTCGTCTTCCTGCTGGGTAAAAAAACGGCCCAGTAGTGGGGCGACGCCAAGCGCGGAAAAGACCTCGCCGCTCATGCGCGCCGCCATGATCGTCACCGGATCACCGGCCCCGGATATTTGAAAGTCTGTCCCCAGATAGCCGCCGAGATGGCTGAACCCCTGAGCATCGCGCATGTAATTGCGGACGCCGACAGCGGTGACACTCGAACGCGTGCAAAATTCGCAATTCGAAGCTTCCAGGATATCTCCCAGAACCACCAGCCGGCCTGGGTTCACAAAAGGCAGCGGGCGCAGCAGGACGCCCTCGACGATGGAAAAAATAGCGGTCGTGGCGCCGATCCCCAATGCCAGCATCAGCACTGCGGTCGCGGTGAATGCGGGAGAGTTGCGCAGTTGGCGCAGGGTATGGCGAATGTCTCGCAAAATCTGCGCCAGCCCTTGATAGGAGCGCTCGTTGCGGTGCATTTGCTTGGCCTGCTCGACGCCCCCATAGGCGCGCCTGGCAGCTTGTCGCGCTTGCTCTGGAGCCATGCCCTGGCGAAGATAGTCGTCCTCTAATAACCCCAGATGCGCGGCAATTTCTCTGGCTAGTTCTGCTTCTTCGCGCGAGTTGGTAAAGAGCCGGGAAAGCTTCAGAAAGGCACGTCTGAGTTGCCTCATGGCTATGACTCCTCGAGCAAGAGCCGCTCTACCAGGGCCGCCATGGTTCTCCATTTCTGTGTTTCGGCGCCCAGGGCTTTTTGTCCGGCCTTGGTAATTTCGTAGTATTTTGCTTCGCGGTTGTTCTCGGTCCTGCCCCAGGTCCCCTTGATCCACCCGTATTGTTCCAGCCTTACTAATGCGGGATACAGTGTTCCCTGGTTGAGATTGAGGAGGCGGTCAGAGATTTGCTGCAGGCGGGTGGCGATCTGGTAGGCGTGCTGGGAGCCCATGGTGGCTAGCGTTCGCAAGACGATGAGATCGAGCGTCCCCTGCAGCAGTTGGATCGGATCCTTATCTTTACTTGGCATCCAAGTGATCTCCTGCATCCAGGATTGCTCCGAGTGCACTTGGATGTCAAGTGGGGGGGGCTTTCCGCGTCGGCCGGCATCGCCAGGCAATGAGTCAGCCGCCGGCAAGGAACGCGAGCCACTGGCCGGGTCGTTGTTCGTGGGCTCAGAGGGGGCACGAATTAGAAAGCAACGCCGTCTCCAGTGGGTGGGTGTCCTTTCAAGCCGGGCTCATAGCGATGCAGAGCGGCGAGCTTGCGCTGAGGAACGAAGCGGTCCCACTCCGTGATGAGTTTGGGGGCTCCGACGTCCGAGGCCACTTCAAAGTGCATGGTGACGATTTGCTGCGGTCGAAGCGAGACCTTGTAGCTGGACGCAACAGGTAGCTCGGCGAGCTTCTTTCCCGTGAAGTCCACCCGGGCCGCCGCGCGATGCGGTAAGAGCAGACGCACGGTTGCCTCGCCTTCCATGCCGAAGGCCTCTACCATGCGCACCTCGATATGCGCTTGCTCCCTCCGGACAGCTTCGACAATCACGTTGTCTGAAGTCTCAAGGAAGCTTCTGGCGCCGGAAACTGAACTCGCTGCCAGCGGGATGACGCCCTGATTGTATTCCCAGGCTGACTGGGGTATGCGCGCAGCCGGCCAGGCCTGTTCGCGAGGCAGAATCGAGTACGCACACACGTGGCGCCCGGAGCCCGTGAGCCACGGATTTGGATACCCGTGATAGCTATCTTCGGCATTGAGTAGATACACCATCGCAAGTTGTCCATCCAACTCGCGCCCACTCAGGCCCCGGTCAAAGAAGGCGAGGCCCGCCTCGTCTGCCATGGCGTGGTCGATCCAACGAACTGCCGGAACAATGCCCTTCGTCCACCCGTGCAGTTCCGGGTTGGGAACTGCCACCGCCCCGTGCGAGAAGCCGTACGGAATCCCACGGCGCACCTCCAGAACCGGTGCGGCGAGCGGAAAATGAGCGACGACGACGGTATAGTCATGCACATCGTTTAACTCAGTAAGGAAGTCGATGCGCGGATGCGCGTGGTAAAAACGCATGGTGCGGCGGATGGAATTTCCCTGCAAGGTTCCGGTCGCCGTGATGGTGTATGCGACCGGCCCTTTTCTGCATTCGATGGACGAGGCCGAGTCGCTGGAAGTCCCAAGCGTCTCCCGGTCAGGATGCGCGGCCATAAAGTCTGCAGGTGCAGCTTCCTTCTTTTTGGGCCGTTCCGCCACGATCACATTACCCGGGCCGCCCAAAAGCTCGCGTCCGCTCTTGTGCATCTTCAGACTCACCAGCGCTCCCGTATGCGGATCGATCCGGACGCGTGTAATGCGCGGTCTCAATTGCCTCCGGAAGTGGCGTGGTCTCCGCGGGACGAGGTGGATCGCTGATGAGCTTCCACCCGGCAACGGAGGCGGATGGCATGGCAGGCTGGCAGAGCACCGAGCCGTTCGGCAAAAGTTCCCCGGTCACTCCTTGCAGACCTTTGCCTGAGGGGAGCTTGAGTTCTACCGGGTCGCTCCTCTTCCAGTTCAGAGGGTTGAAGAGGCCGAATCCGTCGCCCGCCGGCAGTACGGCTCGGCTAGCAGTCTCAGTCGCATCTTGTACGGCGGAGTCGACCCACTGGAAGCGGTCTTGCACATCCCATGACTGATCGCTGACGAAGACCATTCCTCCTGCGGAGCCCCAGAGCGTATTGCGGTCCATGTTCAGGCACATCAGTGTCCACGCTTCATGGAGCTTCTGGGTTGGATAGGCATAGGTCCCTGTCATGCTGGCCGCGGTCGCCAGTAACTCCGCAGCCTGCAGTCCGTGCTCGCTGGTGCGGTACCGGGTCTTCACCTCGTTGTTCTCAATCCAGAACGCGTTGAATTCGTAAGCCGTCCCTCCTCGCATGGTGGGAATCTCGATTTTTCCCGAGTCGATGCCCGGGCGGACCTGGTCCATATAACTGCTGAAGGTGGCGAAGCGAATTCGTCTCTTCTCTCCTCGCGCCTTCCACTGGCGCAGCAACTCGCTGGGATACGACTTCAGAACAGGCGCGACGCTGTAATCGCCGGATCCAGCGAGGATGAGGATGGGCGCGCCGGCGGGTGTCTTCTGCTCCCGCTTGGCGATCGAAGCTTCCAGCTTGTCCAGGTCCGCATCGCTGAGCGGTGTGGTCGTTTTGAATATCTCGTTCTCTTCGCTGTAGTGTCCGGGGCATACAGAGAGGATGCGCGATCCGTCCGGAGAAACAGACCAGTGCAGGGTCTTGCCCGTCGGGTTTGCCCGCGTGTAGACCATCGCTTCCAGACCCAGGCCGGTTGCGATCTGGGCCATCTGCTCGTGCGTTCCGCATACGTCGATGGTCCATGCGTATCTCGGAGCCATGCCAAACACCTGCTGATACCACCGGCGTCCTTCCACTCCCAGCCGCACCAGAGCTTCCCCGCCCGAGAGGTTCACCGTCGACTCCAGGTAGAACCCGTTCACGAGCTCAACCCGTTTCTCGGAGATTCTCTGCTTGAGCTCCGGTATGCGCTCCGGCTTGAAATTCATGATGGCGATGATGTTATTGACTTCTGACAGCACAAAGGCATAGTTCGGGTCATCCCGCACACGATCGAGATGGTCCAGATAGCTGTTGGCGCAATAGACACGCTCGCGGCTGAACGTGGTCAACCATCCGCAGCTTGCCGGATGGAAGTTGGGGACCAGAACAGCGTCGGGTAGTGTCACTGCTCCGTTCTGCCCCTTGGCTTCTAGCGCGAAACCGGCCGCAGCGGTTGCTGCCGCAGCCAGGAAGGTGCGCCGATTGAGAGGCTCTACTGAACCAGACGTGGGTAGTCCTTGATTAGAAATCGGAGTGGTGGCCACAAGTGTGATTATCCCGCATAGGCAGAGCTCGCTGCAAAGGGGGTTACGGCGTCATCAACGCTATCTCCCGGCTCCGGCACGTATACCTCGGCGCAGTCGGTCACCATCGCAGACACCACTCCCGGCGCGACGATCCACTACAATACCGACGGCACCACGCCAACCACCTCGTCCCCCGTCTATAGCACTGCAATCACGATCAGCGCCTGCACCACACTCAAGGCTCTGGCTGTTGCCCCCGGAGATACTCAAAGTCCGGTGGCCAGTGCGGCGGACATGATTCAATCCGGCGAAACTGACATCATTAACTTTTCCTGCGGGTTTCCCAACGCCACAGGGCTCCAACTGAATGGCTCAGCGAAGGCGAACTCTGACGACCTTGAGCTTACCGACGGAGGAGGCTATGAGGCGGGAAGCGCCTTCTGGACCACGCCGGTCAATATCCAGGCCTTTACTACCGACTTTACCTTCCAACTAACCAGCGCTGTCGCCGATGGCTTTACCTTCACTATCCAAAATGCGGGCACGACGGCGCTGGGAAACTATGGCGGAGGGCTGGGCTACGGAATCAACCCCAACGGCGGAACGGGCGGCGGTATCGGCAATAGTGTCGCTGTCAAGTTCGATATCTACAGCAACAGCGGAGAGGGCTCAGATTCCACGGGAGTCTTCACCGATGGCGCTGCTCCGACGAGCCCCGATGTCAATCTGACCCCTTCGGGAATCGTGCTGTCGAGCGGCGATACCATATCCGCGCAACTTGTTTATAACGGGACGACGTTAACGCTCAACCTCACCGACACGGTTACGAATAAGACCTTTACCCATGCGTTCACGATCAATATTCCCTCGACGGTTGGGGGCAATACGGCTTACGTCGGCTTCACCGGCGGTACTGGAGGATCGACCGCGATCCAGAATATCAAGACCTGGACGTTCACTTCAGGGACAACGGGAGCGGCTGCCGCGCCCGTCTTCAACCCACTGCCCGGTACGTATACTTCGACACAGAATGTCTCCACGCCAGCGTTTCCCCTCCAATGTCAGAGAAGGAGAAGTTGGTGCGCATCGCATCCAACAGCTATCCCATCCGCTACATCTTCAAGTCCAAGGAACCGATCCTGTCAACGGAAGACACGGACGTCGCGATGAAGAAGAAGCACGGGCAACCCAGGGACAGGGCAACCCACGAAACGTAACCCGCTAAAAAGGGCCGTGCTGCTATGTAGTGTACGTATCCATTGGTGTACTTTTCGTCTGTCCCTCGGTTTTTGGTTTTTGGATAAAAGAGCGATGTGGACTTCGCCAATTTCGCTGCCGGGGGAAAAGCAAGTGTCGATGGAGGCTATCTGGGCCTGCCTTAGTTACAACATCATTCGGTGGTTCAGGATACGTCGCAAGATCCTTGCTGCCACTGCCGCCGCCTAGGCGTATAAAGAAAAAGCATTCTGCCAAAGAGGCCATTACCAATCTGATCTCATAGAGGACCTATATTGTTCACAGGCTAACGGCGTGCGTCCCTTCTCTCAGGCAAGAATCAATCAAATGGGGCAATTTTTCACAGCTTCCAGACGAAACGTACCCCGTCAAGATCGGCTCCGTTCCAATGTCGTTTGATTCACTTATGGGGTACTTTTCGTTGTCCCCGGCCGTCACATGTCCCCGGCCGTCACATGTCCCCGGCCGTCACATGTCCCCGGCCGTCACAAGACAAGGGCACAGGGACAGGGCAGTCTACGGGCTGCCTTTTCTATTCGTTCGGCCGTTCTACCTTCGTCTCGCCCAGATCGTTCCAACACTTCCCCAAGACGGCTCGCACGGTCTCAAAAGAACAAGCTCTGTGGCTGTAACGTTTGGGTGAAAACGTAATACCCCGATTGACCGGGCTGGGCACCTGAACCGGATCCACCGCCGTTTCCCCCGCAGGCACCACCTCCAGCATTTAGATAGCCAGACCCCGATCCCGCGTTACCTCCGCTACTAGTAAAGCCTAAAGCGATCGGCTGACTCGGAGAGATTAGAGACAGAACCCCGCCGCCACCGCCAGAACCAGTTGTCCCTGTCCCATTCCCACCGTTTCCTCCAGAGACATCAATCGTTCCGGTCACGTCCACAGTTAGCTGCACTGCCGCAACAATAAACCCTCCTCCACCACCGCCAGAACCAGTTGCCGCACCGCACGTTGTTCCGTCAATGCCCTTCGCAGAAATTGAGCCGGAAACGACGAGGTTACCTCCGACCCGGAGCACTAGTGTCCCACCGCCGGCGCCGCTGGTCGGATCACACGAAGTATAACCTGCTGTTCCGCCCACTATACCAGGGCGCAGTATCTGAGAAGCCTGCAGCGGACTAATCCCGAGTCCTCCATAGCCCTGCGGGTCTGGCGGAACAATGCTTACGCCCGTTGTAATGGGATCATTCTCCCTAAGTGCAGTTGGCCCAGGGGCAACGACGAGCGAACCGTTCACCGTAAAGTCGGACAAGGTGCGAATCGTAAGTCCACTGGGAATCGTCAAAGTGACGCCGCCCTCAACTGTAAAAGCAAAGAACTGAAGGTTCGGCGACGCTGGTGGGTTGGCCGTCCAATCGGTATCTTGAGTGATATCCAATATTCCAGCGGAGCCGTCTCCGTAGGCGGAACCACCCCCGCCACCCGATACCCCCGGCGGACCCTGCGGTCCTGGTGGTCCTTGGGGACCTTCGGGACCTGCAGGTCCTGTCAAACCTTGTGGACCCGCGGGACCTTGGGGACCTGCTGGCCCGGTTAGACCTTGTGGTCCTTGGGGACCAGGTGGCCCTGGTGGACCTTGCGAACCGAAACTTGCGAGCGCGATCTCCAATATAGCCTGATGACTGGTTCCAGTATTTTCTTTGCTGTCAATAACAACGCTCGCGGCTCCCGGCGACTGGATCGCTATACCGAAGTTACCGACAGTCCCAGTCACCCATCCTTGGACGAGCGTCGTTACATCAAACGCCAAGAAGTTGTCTGTAGCCGTAGTTTCGACCGTCGCGACGACATTCCCGATTGAAGGTGCGCTATTGTGAGTTACAGTTGTCTCGTTCCAACTACTCGTAATGGGCGAAGCGACTAGCGTTCCGGGCGTCACAACGCGACTCAAGAATAGGATTAGGGTTGCTCTCTGCACTTGGTTGCCGGTGTTGGGGAACGTAGAGAGACTAAAACTGAAGAGTCCGGTGTCAGTAGAGTTCACCAGAATCTCCGTGGAAGAACCGAAGTTGCGAGCAGGGGTTCGGCTAGAGACGTAACTATCTTGGCTCAAAACACCATCGATCGCGTAGACACTCTGAAGAAATAAACTTAGCGAAAGGATGGCAAGCACACTCAGTGCTTTTCGCACGCGGATTATTCTCAAGGTATCCTCGCTTTTCAACTAAGGAGCCCAAGTTAAGAATGTAATGATTAGTACGGGCAGAAAATACATCGCCTCTCGCGGAAAAGTCAAACTGAACTTCGTAACGGTACAAAGACAGGCAACAACCGCGCCAAGTGCGATGGCTTCGTGACCAAGAAAGAGGAGTCAAAGGTAAAGAAAGGCCAAGCGATAGAGAAGCCTCGCTTGACACGTCTGAAGAAAATATCTATCTGGCTTAAAGACGACCGAGGGCGGGACAGACGAAAAGTTCACCGCAAACAGATCTTCTTTCGCCTGCGGAGCGCTTTCCCCATAAGGTTACTTTTCGCCCGTCCCCGAAACCCAGACCTGCAATGTTAAGGAATAGATTTAGGTAAACGTGGTGGACGTCCCCTGGTTTCCCTGGTTTCGAGCGTTAGAGCTGCAGGGTGGGCCGTTTCTTTGCCGCTTCCAGCAAAGTTCCCGTCCCGTCTGTTTGACCACAAATCTCACGACTCCTTGAACCGCGTGGTCAGCAAATCTTACTCGGGGCAGAGCTGCCCGATGAGCACTCCGGACGTCACGTACGCCTACGACACCTCGCCGGTTTCCGGTAATGCAAACACGATACGACGCCTTACGGCTGAGAAGACGTTTGTGAATGGCAGCCTCTCGACCGAACGGCAACCCTATGCCTACGACCCGATGGGGCGCCTGACGGGCGAGCTGCAGTGCACGCCGGGTAACTGCTCGGGAACGTCCAACAGCCTGCAATACACCTACGATCTGGCCGGCGATCTGACCAGCTCGACCAACGGAGTCGCCAACCCGGGGGTGCAGATCACCAATACGTATGACCAGGCCGCTCATCTGCTTACCGTGGCCAGCACCTGGAGTGACTCGGCGCATCCGCCGACACTCTTCTCGGCCACGACGAGTTCTGCTACCGCTTGTGGAGTCTCAGGCGTGCCATCTTATGATGCTGGGAATCAGCTTCAGTACGCGCAGATCGCCATCAACGCGCAATCGCAAGCGGCGATGACTACTACGCGCTGCTACGACAACCGGATGCGGCCGATCTCGGAGACGGACTCCGGGCTGGTATCCACGCCGGTAGCAGCAACCGTGATAGTAACTGTCTCCGGTGCGGAGCAATCGATTGGGGGCAGCGGGACTCCGACACAGGCGACGGGGACGATCTCGTTTACCGACTCGGGCGCTCAGGTGGTTAGGGCGCAGCCGTTGTTCCTGACGAATTCCATCACCTTGCCCGATGGCTATCATGTTGGCTTTGTGACCCCGGTCGAGACCGCCATAGGGGTGGCCAACTCGCTGGCTTCGGTGTTAAATGAACCTTCATCGCCGGTGACGGCGGTAGTTTCCTCCGGGGGCACGGCAAGCGCAGCCTCGTTGGTGTTGACGAGCAAGGCGACGGGCGCCGATGAGAATGGGGCCATCACGCTGACGCTGACGTCGACGGTGGTGAAGGCTGCGCCAGCGAGCATGAGCGGCGGTGCGGGGACCACCTATGACACGGGCAGCGTCACGGCAAACATAAACGGGACGGCAGTCAGCGCCGGCTATGATCAGTCAAGCACAGCACAGACGGTGGCTGCGGCGCTGGCCGCGGCGATCAGTGGCGCGGGTGCCGGAGTGACAGCGACCGCGGGGGCGGCTGGGGCCATCACGGTGACGGCCAGCCAGGCCGGAACAGCGGGCAACGGCATCCCGGTCACCCTGTCGTCGGCTACCAACCAGCCCAAATACTTCTCTGCAGCGTCCTTCACCGGCACCTCGGGGACCCTGAGCGGCGGCACGGCCGGGTCAGGCACTCCGGGAACGATCTACCAATACACTATTCCGGCACCCAGCCCGACCACCGGCTATGCGGCGAATGGAAACCTGATGTCGTATAGTGATTGCGTGACGGGCGGCAATTGCATAACGGGTGCGTGGAGCTTCAGCTACACCAGCCTGAACCGACACACAACCAGGTGACAGCAGGATCTACCCCATACCCGCGCCACCACAGCTACATACATCAAATCATGGATCGCTATCTACTCTGATTCAAAGGCGAGTTCGCTTTGTCTCGCATCCAAGCCGGCTTTAGAGGGCGCCCTCCCTTTCGTGGTGAGCTCCCGTGCGCAGTCCCGACAAGCGTGAGGACCGGCTGGTGGACCGCTGACATGGATGTCCCGCATCTTTGAACGCCGACAGTAGCCCCTGTTAAGTCTGTCTCGGTCATGCCGACCGGCGATCTCGACGCATCGATGATGAGACTGAGCGTTGTCGTGCCACATCGGCGGTTACTTCTTTGCGCGATATTGAGCTAAACAGAGCGCCGCCATGGTTACCAAAATTATTTTTCTTGCTCTGGACAAGGTCCGAAAACCGTACTACGTTGGAAGTAAGAACCCACACGTCGGCGCCCTCTTCACGACGGCTCTGCTTGGCCATGCACCGGTCCGCTCCACCCGTGCAATGCCGCCCAAATACCGAAAAAGCATGAGCGCTTGTCGATCTGACGAATCGGTGATCGCAAACAGTGATGGTGACCGTCGAAGCGGCGGATCAAGCCTGTCCGTAGCATTCCTGCGCCCCGCGCGGGCGCCTGCGGCGAGCAGGGTGCGCTCAGTGCGCGCTCTTGATCGAGCAGTTTTGACAACTTGGGAAACAGAACACCACAGCGTAAGTTCAAGCCTGTATGGCGCTGGGTAGGTCCGGGCTACTTGACCGCAGCAGCCCGGACATCCATCCCCCTCGAGCGACAGTCCTTCAGGACTTTTGGTCACTCCACCCCCCTTATAGCGCTTATGGCGCTTTTAGCGCTGATATTTGGCAAAAACATCCCCTAAAGCAGTTTCGCAATTGGCGTAGACCGAAGCTATAGACCTTTGCGTGGTTTTTCTCCAGGAAAAACCACACCTCGCGATCTTTGTCAGACCACAGTAATTGCGAAACTGCTCTAGAGCCTGCCCTGCCTGCCCCGCCTGTCCCGCCTGTCCCGGCGTGCCGCGGAGCGTGCCGCGGGAGCTTGTCGAAGGGGGACGGGCTCTCCTTTGAATGAGGAATTCATACCGCCCGTTTGCCACCAAGCTTGATCCTCTTCGTGAAACAAAGGACTTGTTTGGCTCTCCACTCCCCGCTAAGCTGCCAAATCTCAAAAAAGACCCAAAAATATCAAATTTTAAAAATTAGCCTGCGCCCGGGAAGAGATAGGGCACCTATTCCCTACGTCCCTTAAAAAAGAGCCGCCTTCACCCATTACTCCCTCTTTGCAGAGAGGCTCCACTGCATCCTGGGGGGCTTATCTCGCTTATCTCTCTTAATTCGCATATTTCTGCAGTCGGCTTCCCACAGGTGCGGCTCGTCCAGAGCCGAACCATGTGCATCTGATCCTCAAGCCGGAACAGTCGGAGAGTCTTGGCCGCGCGGTGGGAGAGGCGCATCGACGTTACACCAATTTCATCAATGCTCGCGGTCGTTGGACGGGGCATCTGTTTCAGAGCCGGTTCGCCTCGGTGGCAATGGACCAGTCACATTTGCGAGCTGCGGTCTGTTACGTCAGTCTCAATCCTGTTCGGGCGCAGCTGCTAGGGCGAGCTGAGGATTGGCCATGGTCGAGCGTCCGCGCCCATCTTGCCGGCAAGGATGACGGGTTGGTCAGGGTGCGTCCTGTGCTCGATCTGGTACCGCGCTTCGCCGAACTGCTAGAGCATTTTTGCTAATGGTGTAGACCAGGAAACTGAACTCGACGCGGCCATTCCGCCAAGGAATGGCCGCACATAACCGATCCCACCGGACCACAGTATTAGCAAAAATGCGTTAGGGCACGGTACCGTGCTCGCTGGTTTACGCCGACCGTGCTTTCTTGCGTGCTGGGGCTTGGGGTGATGCAGCACTCTGCGATTTCCCAGCCGCGGTTGTCGCTTTGGAAGATGCATTCGTTTTGGGCTTCTTCTCGCCCGAAGGGGATGAGCTGGTTTCCGCCGGTGCCTCGTCATCGACAGCCTGCACCGGCTTCTTCTGCAGCAGGCTCTTGCGCAATGCTTCCATCAGATCGATGACCTTGCCCTGCTTCTTCTCCACCGGCTCCTCGGCTATCGGCAGATGGTTGATCTTGGCCTCCACCAGCTCGCGAAGCGCTTCCTCGTAGTGATCCTTGAAGGCGCTGTGCTCAAATGGCTGCGTGTACGCATCGATCAATTGTTTGGCCAGCTTCAGCTGCGCGGCGTCGGCCTTTACGTCTTCCACGTTGTTCGAGTAATCGCGGGCGTTGCGCAGCTCGGCGGCAAAACGAAGGGTGTACAACATCATGCCCGGCTGGTTGGGATCGAGGGGCGGGGCAAGAGCCATCAAATGCTGCCGGCCGCTGAAGACGATCTCGCCCAGGCCCACCATGCCGCTTTCTCGCAGGCTTTTACGGATGACGGCAAACGCTGTCGCCTGCGGACCCGCCTTGGGCATCACGAAGTAAGGCTTCTCAAACAGCGCAGGATCGATCTCGCCCGCCCTGGAGAATTGGGAAACCTCGATCGTCTTTTTGCCGGCCATGCGCAGGTTCTTGAGCTCAGCCGGTTCGATGATGGCGTATTTGCCTTTTTCGTACTCGTAGCCTTTGACGATGTCGGCGCGCTCGACCATGTGTTCCATCGCGGCGGGAGCGCTAAGGCCGCCGGTCAAGGTGCTTTGCAACTGGCGCGCGAGGTGCAACGCCTGGTTGCCGTTGCGCTGTTCCTCGGCTTCCTGCGTGTCTACCAATCCATCTGCTGCGTCTTCCCCCGGGGCCGCCCCGGGCGAAACACTTTGGCGCTTGACCCTGGTCAGGGTGTTGCGATCAATCTCGTGGAACGCGAAGGGCTTGGTGGTATTGGTTGCCGGGTAGATTTCGACTGCAAACCCGACCAGAGATATCTGGATGCTTCCTGACCATAATGGTCGCGCCATGGGACAATCCCCTTGCTGATAAATCGTGAACGCGGGCTTCCTACCTATTATGCCATTGGCTGGCTTGGCGTCTCGACCTCTTTTCTGATTTCATTATGTTGTATGCTACATAGGGGTATGCATAGAGAGCAGAAGAGAGTATCGGTCGCGCTGTCCCCTTTCTGTCCATGCTGCCGGAGATCGGAGCGCGTCTCCATAGAGGCTTTCAGAATGCGTCAGAGCAGAAGGAAATGGATTTGTCATCGTGCGGTCGTCCTTTTGGTCGTTCTCGCGCTTGGTGCGTTGGCGAGGGCACAGAGGGTGGTTACGTCCCAATACGACAACGCACGCACCGGCGCGAATCTCAACGAGACCAAGCTGACGCCGCGCAATGTGAATGTTCAGCACTTTGGAAAGGTCTTCACTTTGCACGTGGACGGAGATGTCTATGCCCAACCGCTCTTCCTCGGCGGCGTGGAGATTCCAGGGAAAGGCCGCCACGATGTACTCTTCATCGCCACCGAGCACGACAGCGTCTATGCCTTCGACGCCTACGGCAATCCGAGTACTCCTCTGTGGCAGGCGAGCTTTCTCAAAGACGGTTTCACCACCGTACCGGCACGGGATGCAAATTGTCCATTCATCTCACCGGAAATTGGCATCACGTCGACCCCCGTCATCGACCCGGACACCGGAACACTCTATGTCCGAAGCGACGGGGACGCGCTGCGTCAATTTGCTGTGATCGACGGTAAGCTTTCACCCAAGGCGGCGAGTGGCTTTCCTGGCGTATCGGCAACCCCAACGCTATCCGCCAACGGGCTCGACGACGGCATAGTGTGGCTGCTCCGCTCCAAAAGCTGGAACGGAGCCGACCAGCCCGCGGCTCTCTACGCCTATGATGCTGCGAATGTGGCCCATGAACTCTACAACAGCGAGCAGAATGCCGCACGGGACCGCCCCGGACTTGCCCTACGGTTCAACATCCCGACCGTCGTGAACGGGCATGTATATGTAGGCACAAAACACGAGATAGATGTCTACGGCCTGCTGCCCGTTCGATGAGGGCACACGGAAAGATCGCTCCAACCTGGAGTAACCGTAAAGCAAAAAACGTCGAACCAAAAAATGGGGGGGGTCAACCACCGTTCAATCGTTTACACCCAATCTGAGGGCGGACTAAGATTCTTTGCATGCTTTCTGGGAGGGGCCCGGCAATGCGTAGCTTGGCGCTGCTTTTATTGCTCGCTGGAACCGCGGCCTCAGCCGTTGCAGTGAAGCGCGTGACTGTAGCGCAGTTGGAGCAGGAAGTAATCGCATTGCAGGGAAGACCGGATGCTAAAGCGGCGCGGCAGCTTTCGGATCTGGAATTGACCGAACGGCTCAGTGGCGCAAGATTGGCCGGATTGCAGACGGAAACGCCAGGGCCGAAGGCACGGCAGGCTCTTCTCGTACTTGCTGATATGTCGGCGTTCCTCGATCTTCCCCCTGCTGAAGTTCCGCAGACGCCGGCGCCGGATCTCCCCACCCAGCGCCGAATTCTGACCGAAGCGATCAGTTATGTAGCGCGGACCGTCCATCAACTGCCAAACTTTTCCGCCTCGCGCGTGACAACGCGCTTTGAGGACACAGAGGACGAGACTGCCTACACGAGCAACAGCAACCAGCCGCTCCATCTTGCCGGCGTCTCCAACTTGCCCGTGACCTTTCGCGATGGGCAAGAGGCCGTCGTTGCGGCGGACCAGAACAAAAAGAACGCGCCTGCCATGAATGGACTCACAACCAAGGGCGAGTTCGGGCCGATCCTCTTCACGGTTCTGCTGGATATCACGCACAGCGCGGTGAAATGGAGCCATTGGGAACAGACCCGCGGCAAAACGCTCGCGGTCTTTGCCTTCGACGTGCCGCGCGAGCAGTCTCATTACCAGGTAGGAGGGTCGAATGATCCTTCCCCCGCCATTCATCAGTTTTCCAGCTATCACGGGCTGATTGCAATCGACGCGCAAGAGGGAACGGTCTTCCGCATTGTTGTGCAGGCAGATCTGAAGCCGGCAGACTCAATCTCGAGGGCTGACATTCTCGTGGAGTACGGGCAGGTTGAAATCGGAGGCAGGTCCTATATTTGCCCGGTTAGAAGCGTCGCCATCTTGATCGATAAAGTAGTCCCCGCCTCGACTGCACCGAGCTTTCGCAACGGGCAAATGTCGCCTACCATCAACGGCAAATATCTCCCGCCACACACGCAGACCCAGCTCGATGACGTTGCTTTCACCCAGTACCACGTTTTCCGCGCAGACTCGCGCATGATACCCGTGGAAACGCGCGATCAGCCGGAAAAACCAGGCGGTTCTGGAGCGCCGGCGACCGCAAAGCCGGCGACACCGAGGTGACCTGAGTGCGGACTTAGGTACCGTGAGCAAACAACGCCATACGTCGTTCCCAGGCATTTGGATCTCCGATTCTTTTTCTGTCCCCCTTCGAGTAACCACAAACCAGAACTGCTGGAAGCCGGATGCAACTTAGGTAGACTGTGCGGAAACAGAAGGCACAGTTTAGCTTCTAATCATTGCACCCGCTCCTCCCCACAGCGGAGCCGTATTCGTCAGCATGATGGTTGCGCATAGTCTCTCAAGCAGTCCCGTTCGCTGATTTTCTCCCCCGAGAATCGTAGAGGAATTAAATGCGGTACTTGGAAAGTGCTTTGGTCACGCCGTCTCCTAAATCTGTCCGAAGGCTCTCCTGCCTTCCCGCGATCGCAGTAATGTTTTGTGCTTCCCATGCCTTTGCCGCGGCGCCTGCAGTGGTGGTCGACGCGCAGCAGACCCTCGGAAGGCTAGCCATCAATGGCGTATCCATCATCTTTCCCCAGGCGCTGGCGATCAATAGCATCAATGGCAACTGGAACCAATCTAAAGGCTGCTGTGCAAACGCTCCCAACCAACAATCGGGGAAGGAAATCGTTTGCGGCAGCCAAGTTTAAATAAGAAGTAAACGCAGTCAACACTACCGGGGCCATGGCTCGTACGCTGAGTCATGGCCCTCTTCTTTTTCCGCATCCGCTTATCTCTCCCGTACCATAGAGGGAATCGCTATGACGGGAACGACTCAAACCTGTATGGTCGCCGCGATCTCCGCGGTTATTTTGCTTGGCGAAGGTGCCTGGGGTGGGGCGGCGCAGCAGGCGGCCGCCACGAATCCGGTTGCCGGCAACGCGGCCGCTATCCGGGAGGGAGCTTCGCTTTTTCGCTCTAACTGTTCGCCCTGTCACGGTCCCAACGCGCAGGGTGGCGGCCGAGGCCCCGATCTAACCAGCGGGCGTTGGGTTCACGGCTCGAGCGATGCCGAAATCTTCGCCACCATCACTCGCGGAGTGCCGGGCACGGAGATGCCAGCCAACACCTTTGACGATTCCGAGACCTGGGCCATCATCGCCTATGTCCGGTCGTTGGCGCCTGCGAAGAGCGTGACTGTATCCGGCGACCGCGTAAAGGGAGAGAAGATTTTCACGGAAACGGCAGGGTGCTCGACCTGCCACATGGTGCAAGGCCGCGGGGGCTCGCTTGGTCCGGACTTGTCGCGCGTTGGTGGGTCGCGCTCCGCCGCCTATTTGATCGATTCCATTCGTGAGCCCAGCAGGGAACTGAGCAATGGCATGCTCGACCCCAACAATCACTACGGCCTGCCATTGATCTACGACACGGTCACGGTGGTGACGACGGGCGGCCAGAAAATCGTGGGTGTGGCCAAAAACGAAGATACCTTCTCCATCCAGCTACTCGATACCCACCAGCAACTGCAGTTCTTCCTGAAGAAGGATCTGAAGCAAGTAACCCACGAACGCAAATCCCTTATGCCGGCTTATTCCGAGCAGATGCTCAAGCCGGCGGACCTTCAGGACCTGGTCGCTTACCTGGAAAGTCTGCGCGCCGAGTGACCGCGGCAAGGATCGCAACAAGGATCGCAACAAGGACGGTGGCATGAACAAGAGGTCGTTGCTGGTGGCGCTGCTTCTTTTAGGCACGGCCTGCGCGCAAGCGCAGGTAAGCTACCAGCGCTTGCTGGGCGCCGATCACGAACCGCAGAACTGGCTCACCTATTCGGGGCGCTACGCCGGCTGGCGCTACAGCGAACTGGACCAGATCAATACCGGCAATGCCCAGCGGCTTGCAATGCAGTGGACCTTCCAGGTCGCCGATCTTGGCCAGTTCGAGACGACTCCTCTAGTAGTGGATGGCGTTTTGTACGGAACCGGGCAGAACGACCGTGCCTTCGCGGTCGACGCCCGCACCGGGCGCCCCATATGGCGCTATCAGCGGAACCTGCCGGATAAGCTTCAGCCCTGTTGCGGTGCGGTGAACCGCGGTTTTGCGATTCTCGGCAACAAGCTCTTCATGGCGACGCTGGATGGCCATGTGATCGCCTTAGACACGAAGACCGGTAACCTGGTGTGGGATGCAAAGGCGGCTGACTCCAATGCCGCGTATGTTTTCACGGTTGCGCCGTTGGTGGTAAAGAACGAGGTTATCGTCGGCATCTCAGGCGGCGAATACGGAGTCAGAGGATTTGTGGATGCCTATGATGCGGACACCGGCCACCGCCGATGGCGCTTTGAAACCGTCCCCGGCCCTGGCCAGCCGGGACACGAAACCTGGACCGGCGACTCCTGGAAGACCGGAGGCGCGCCGGCGTGGATCACAGGTTCCTTTGATCCTGAGCTGAACCTCGTCTATTGGCCCACTGGGAACCCTTCGCCTAGCGACTATGGTGGCGAGCGGGGCGGCGACAATCTCTACAGCAACAGCATGCTGGCGCTGGATGCCGACACCGGGAAGTTGAAATGGTATTTCCAGTTCACGCCGCATGATTTGTACGACTACGACGCCACCCAGGTTCCCGTTCTGCTGGACGCGGACTGGGAGGGCCAGCCGCGCAAGCTGCTGGTGCAAGCGAATCGCAACGGCTTTCTCTACGTACTTGACCGCACCAACGGAAAATTCCTCAAGGCCTCCGCATTCGGCAACGTGACTTGGGCCAAGGGCATCGGGGCGGACGGCAGGCCGGTGGTGAATAAGGACATGGTGCCGGACCCGGCAGGGAAGCGGGTCTGTCCGGGCGCGCTCGGACTCACCAACTGGTATTCGCCCTCCTACAGTCCAGAGACGAAGCTCCTATATGTGGCGACTTCCGACGAGTGCGACATTTTCACCGGCGCGCCCCAGTCGTATCGCGTGGGCCACGACTTTCTGGGAAGCGTCTACGTGCCCGACCCCGTCGTAAGACCGACCGGAGCGCTCAAAGCGCTCGACCCCACGACGGGAGCGGAGAAGTGGGAGTTCAAGTACTTCAGCAGCCCCAACGGGGGAGCGCTCTCCACCGCGGGTGGGCTTGTCTTTGCCGGCGACTCTGACGGCAATTTCATTGCGCTCGATGGGCGAACGGGACAGGATCTGTGGCACGTGCAACTGGGCGCGGCCATCTACTCCACCGCCATAACCTACCGGCTCGACGGCAAGCAGTACGTGGTCATCCCGGCCGGCTCCGGGCTCTTTGCGTTTGCCATCGCTCAGCCTTAGTACCTGAACAAGCCCACCAGATTCCCCTGGCGGGGAAAATGCTTTATCGTTCTGGGGCAGCACTTCCATCGAAGGAAACGCGATGAATCGCAGAGAACTGATCCAATCAGCCGTTGCCTCGCTTCCCCTTATTTCTGTCGCCCGCGCGCAGCAGATCGCCAAAAATACCAATGGGCTCCCGCCCCTGACTATCAAGGATGTCAAGGTCATCACCACCAACGGGGGCAGCCATTATCGCTGGATCTTCCTCAAGATCATCACCAGTGAGCCTGGTCTTTATGGCATTGGCTCGGCCAACAATAACTACGAGACGATGGCGGTGGTCTCGGCGCTCGAAGAGCATCTGAAACCGTGGCTGATCGGCAAAGATCCCGACCGGATCGAAGACCTGTGGCAGTCGGCCCAGATGCGCACCTACTGGCGCAACGGCCCGGTGAACAACAATGTGCTCTCGGCCATGGATATGGCCTTGTGGGACATCAAGGGCAAGCGCGCCAACATGCCGGTTTACGAGATGCTCGGCGGCAAGGCACGCGATGGCGTCCCCGTCTATGACCACCAGGGAGGCGCAACCAAAGAAGAGTGTCTCGACACCCTGCAGAAGTCACTGGCCAATGGATTTACCCATGTGCGGATCCAACTCGGCGGCTACGGAGGAGGCGGATTCACACCGCCGGGGCAGGGAAGCCGCGCGGAAGGCGGCTACCAGGGGGCCGCATTTGACGAGCAGCAGTATGTGGATGCGATCCCTCCGCTCTTCGAGTTTCTGCGCGACAAGGCAGGCTTCGGGCCGAAGCTGCTGCATGATGTGCACTCGCACTTAAGCGGGATGAACGCGGTGGAACTGGCGCGGCGGCTGCAGCCTTACCAGATGTTCTTCGTCGAAGACATTCTTCCCCCGGAACAGATTGCTTACTACCGCAATATCCGTGAGATCTGCACTACTCCTCAAGCAGTGGGCGAAGTATTTTCCCATCCCTTTGAGGTGGTGCCGCTGGTCACCGACCGCCTGATCGACTTTATTCGCTGCCGTGTGGCGGCGACGGGCGGCATCACTCCCATCAAGAAGCTCACCACGCTCTGCGAGATTTTTGGCGTCAGGACGGCCTTCCAGGAGGGCGGGGAAAACGATCCCGTGAACCAGATCGCCAGCTACCATGTCGACATTTCCAGCAGCGCGTTTGGGATCCAGGAGGAGAACCACTTTCCGCCGATCGTGCACGAGATGTTCCCCGGCATGGGAGAGATCCGCAGGGGCTATCTCTACGGCAGCGGCAAACCGGGTCTCGGCCTGGACATCAATGAGGAGCTGGCGGCGAAGAATCCGCTAGGACCGATCAAGGGTGGCGGAGCTTATCCAACCGACCGCACCATCGACGGAACGGTGGTGAAGCCGTAGTAGGTCCGTCGAGACCCGATCAGGTAGGCGGCAAATCCTGACTGGATCAGCGATCACGCCCCCTTCCGGCAGGAGTTCGAGCTATGATTTAAGGGCCGATGCCTCTCATTTCCAATCTTCGAAGTATCTGGCAGCCGGGGTCCGGCGGGACGGAAGTGTCCCCTCGGACGGTCGCGTTGTTGCGCGGAGAGACAGAGGCCTTCTGCGCGGCGACCAGCCTGGTCAGCCAATCCGGTTCCCTCATCGAGCTTTTTTCCGCCATCTGGCTGCAGCGCTCGGAGCGCGCCTTCCAGGCCCTCCTGAACTGCTGGTTGGGCATGCTGGAGCAAGACGCTGGCCTGCGCTCCCGTTTTCAGCAGGCATGGAAGTCGATGCTCGGTTCCCTTGACTCCGTTTCCTTCTTTGCGGAAGCAGGCATTCCCGCTCAGCATGCGCTCTTCCGGGAAATTACCAGCCGCCTTTTCCAGCGTTGGATGCCTCCGCCGCGCGAGGACGAGGACACGGCTAGGCTCTTCGCCGCCGTCTTTTCCTCGTCTCGCGCTGTCCAGCGCTTTCTGAATATGGATGCGACGCTCTTTGCCCGGGTGACTGCGAATCTCTGGAGCGAGGAAGGCCTTGCTGCTTATCCCCATGTACACCAGGACCTGCACGAGGCGCTGCGATTGTTGGCGGCGCGCGTCTCCGCGCGTGGCACCAGCCGTGCTGTCCGCCAGCGCAGCGGCGATCAGGCGGTGGAACAATCTCCTTCCTACGCCCTGGTCTTTGCTACCGAAAGGTTCATTGAGTGCGAACACAAAGCGGTCCCGGGGGACGGTCCAGACGAGTGCAGGGAGCAATGGCTCAACGCGGTCTACGCTTGCAGGGGAGAGCTCGCCATTGTCCGTATCAACATGGAAGAGGCCGGCGTGAATTCGCCACTGGTCTTCGACCTGGGCTCCATGGATGCGGCGCTCGATCGCATGGAAATGCTGGCCGCCACGCTGGTGGAGCGCACCACCAACGTCTCGGCTGCAGCGCGCCTGTTGCTGAATACGCTGGTGCACGGGCTGCTCGAGGATACGCGCATCTCCTCGCTCATCCAGCAGAACTTCAACCTGCTGGCGCGCAAGACGGTGGAACGTACGGGCCACGGCGGCGAGCACTATATCGCCCACGACCGCAGGGAATACTGGCAGATGTGGGGTGCGGCGATCGGTGGCGGATTCCTTACCGTCTTTACCGCGGCTCTCAAACTGCACCTTATCGGCAAGCACTGGCCGCCCTTTGTGGAAGCGATGGCGATCGGGACGAACTACGCCGTCAGTTTCCTGTTGCTGCAGATCTTTGGTTTTGCGCTGGCGACCAAGCAACCTGCCATGACGGGCGCCACGCTGGCCGATATCATCCGCCGCAACCGGGGGGATTCCCGCCGCGACCAGATCACTGAATTCGGCGCATCCATCAGCCGCACGCAATTGGCTGCGGCGCTAGGCAATATCCTGGCCGTGTCCCTCGGAGCGGTGATCTTCAATCTGCTTTGGCTGAGGGGCTTCCACACGCCCTATGTGCCCCCCGATCAGGCGCAGAAGGTCTACTTGTCGCTGCGTCCTCTGGCCTCGTTAACCGCGATTGACGCCGCGCTCACCGGCGTTTTGCTCTGGCTCGCCGGCCTGATCGGGGGATGGTGCGAAAACTTTGCCGTCTACCATCGCATCCCTGCATCCATTGCCCAGCACCCGCTCGGTCAAACCATTGGCGCCGCCAGAATGCAGAAAATCGCCGACTGGGTCGACCGCAATATCGGTCCCTGGAGTACCAGCATCTCGCTCGGATATCTGTTGGGGTTTACGCCGGAAGTCTTTCCCTTCTTTGGCCTGCCGCTCGACGTCCGCCATGTCACGCTCAACACCGGCATGTTCGCCTTGGCGGCGGCTCGCTTCGGCCCGTCCGCATTCAAGCAGGTATGGCTCTACTCTGCCATCGTCGGCATCGCGGTCATGTTTGTGCTGAATCTGGGTGTCAGCTTTGCCATTGCTTCTTTCGTGGCGCTCCGCGCTTACGATGTGGGCCACAAAGAGCGCCAATCGATTCTGCGCTATGTGCTCAAGCAAATAGTCTCGTCACCGTTGCAATTTCTCTTTCCGGTGCAACCGAAGGCTGCTGCCTCCGAAGGGCGTGCTGAGGATATCGAGCGGCCGGCGCCCGCCGCGTAGAAGAGCGAGATCATTCGAAGAGGCAGCATGCCTGAAAATACATCAGCTCTCTCCGTTGCCGAGATCGGCAGCTTTTTTGTCGGCGGCCGGATACATCGTTTGGAGGGCCTGGCCAAACGCGAGCGGATTGGCACGCCTGGCGGCCCGGTGCATTTTGTCGATCCCAACGGCGAACTCATGGCCGGGCAGATGTATGTGCAATACGTGCGCCTCGCTAAGCCGCGTGCGGCGGCGCCGCTGCTGATGTGGCACGGTGGGGGCATGACAGGCGTGAATTGGGAAACGACGCCAGACGGACGCCCCGGCTGGCAAATGTTCTTCCTTCGCTCGAGATTCGACACCTATATCTCAGACGCCGTCGAGCGCGGCCGTGCATCCTGGGCGCCCTACCCACAGGTCTACGCAGAGGCGCCCTATTTTCGAACGGCGAAAGAGGCTTGGGAGGAAGCCTTTCGCTTCGGCCCGCAGGGCTCGTGGCATCCCGACGCCGCGCTGCGACGCACCCATCCCGGCCTGCGTTTTCCGATCGAGCATTTTGACGCCTTCTTATGCCAGTGCGTGCCCCGCTGGGACTGCAACGATGTGCTCACCCAACAAGCCTACGACTCTCTGATCGAGCGTATGGAAACTGGCGCCATCCTGTTGACCCACAGCCAGGGAGGCAATTTTGGAATGACCGCCGCGGCCAATTATCCCGACCGCGTCCGCGCCGTCGTTTCCCTGGATCCGTCTGGCGCTCCGGACCCAAGCCTTCAGGATGCTGCGAAGCTGAGAGGTCTGCCCCACCTTTTCATCTGGGGCGACTTTCTTGATCAGCACAGTTTTTGGATTCACTCCCGGCCTGCCGTGGAACGCTGGCGAGATAGCCTCCGTTCTGCCGGCTGCGACGTCACGTGGATAGAGTTGCCGTCGCTGGGGATACACGGCAACAGCCATGCCTTGATGTGTGACGACAACAGCGATGCGGTGGCGGGAATCGTGCTGGATTGGCTTCGCCAGCGGGGCTTGGCCGGCTGAGAGATCGACTGGGAGCGGATTACACTTGAAGTGCTTACAGCTGATTGACGGTGAACCGACGTGAGACGAAAAGTAGATTTAGAGACCTGGGCACGCAGGGCGCACTTTGAGTTTTTCAATGTCTTTGAAGAACCGTATTATGGCGTTTGCGTGAATGTCGATTGTACTGCGGCGTACTCCTTCGCTAAGGGCAATGGGTTTTCGTTCTTCCTCTACTACCTTTATCGGTCGCTCTCTGCAGCCCAGGTGATTGAGCCTTTCCGCTATCGAACAGAGCAGGGTGAGGTATTCATCTACGACAGAATCGATGCCGGGTCGGCGATTGACCGGAGCAACGGGACATTTGGCTACGGTCACATCATCTATCACGAAAACCTCAATCAATTTCTGGAAGGCGCCAAACGCGAAGTGGAGCGTGTCCGTAATTCTTCCGACCTAACCCGGACGACCGCGGGTAACGTCATACGCTATTCGCCTCTGCCGTGGATCGACTTTACTTCGCTGTCGCATGCGCGCATGTTCACCGTACCCGACAGCTGTCCGCGCATTTCGTTTGGAAAGATGACTGAGAACGGTGGAAAACGGTCCATGCCGGTTTCGATCCATGTGCATCATGGATTAGTGGACGGGTTGCACGTTGGACGATACATAGATTGTTTTCAGGAACTCATGAATTCGCAATAAGCCGTTTATTTTCCTCGGCGTGTCGCAGCCGTGATCTAACGCTGAGCGTAGCTAGGAATCACCATCCGGAGAAAATGCTCGACAGGATCAGTTTCCGTCTTCATACGGCGATTCTGCTTCTGCAACAACCCAAGCTGCCAGCGGGGAAGCCGCGACTTCGGTCCGGAAAGAGCGAGCAGGCGTATGCGACGACTGGCCGCGAACTGTTCCGCAACCGCGGCTTGCACGATTCCGACTCCCAGGTTTTTCTCAATGAGGTCGATTCCGAGGAGCGGATTATCTACTTCGAAGGCGGCCTCTCGCTTCAATCCGGCCTTCCTGAACTGCTGATCAACGAGCCATCGGAGCCCCTTTTCACGTGAAGCATCAACGAACGTCTCACGTGAAAGTCTCTCCAAACTGACAGCCTGCAAAGTTGCCAATTCGTGATCAACCGAGCAGACTGCTACGAGCGAGTCCTCGCGGTACGGGAGGCATTTCAGCCCTCTGGGAAGGCTCCGGCCCATGATCGCGTAGAAGCTCACATCGACTTCGCCTGAACGGACACTGTTGACCACTTGATTGCTATCGAGGCTGCGAAGTTGGATCTTGACCAGCGGAAAGGCATTTCGGAATCTATCCAACACGTCAGCAATCGCGACATAGGGGGAACAACACCCGAGGATTCCCACACAGAGCCGGCCTTGAACATCGCCGGTCAGTGATTCGACTGACAGGCGGGCCTCCTCATAGGCCGACAGCGTCATTCGTGCGTGTGTGAGAAACGTCTGTCCAGCGACCGTCAGTGTCACGTTCCGGGTGGTCCTTCTGCAAAGCTGGACGCCGAGTTCCTCTTCCAGCTCTTTTAACGAATTAGACAGGCCCGACTGGACGATGTGCATTCGCTTTGCAGCTCTGGTGAAGCTCTTCTCTTCGGCCAAAGTAACAAAAAGCTGGAGCTGCCTTATTTCCATTTGCCACGTCCTTCTCCCAAGCATTGACACGCTCTAATTGCGGTTTTCGTTGACTCTTTTCTGCAACCGTCTGCAGAGCATACCATTCATAAACCTCGACCGGATTCATAAGCGAACCACTTTACTTTAGAGCGCTCGCCAACATCATAGGGGATAAAAGCAACACGATGTATGACCTAGGGTCATTTATCTCCTGGGGAGATGGCTGCTATCTCGGAATATCATCACCCCACTGTCTCTTTTTTCCGGCAGCGGGGCATCTTATTCTCCAGAGTCAGAGCCAGAGCCGTGGCTATGTCGAATCGTTTCGTCTCGTCAAGATTGCCACGGATGCCCGCGTACACTGCCAGAGGCTACATTCGGCAGCGAAAGAGAGATGCATCATGCCAGAACAGCAAATAGCGACCCAGAACCCCCCAACGTTTGGTCGATATGGCGAGATCCCACCGGAACAATTCAGCCCCCAACAGAAGGAAGCGCTCGACTACATCGTGCAAGAGCGTGGCATGTGTCCGGGTCCTTACCGAATATGGCTTCAGAACCCGGATCTGCTGAAAGCGATGACGCCTATCGGAGTCTATTACCAGAAGAAACTACGGATCTCGAGGCAGGAACATGAAATCGTCACGAACTGCATCAACGGCAAATGGGCGACGGCCGGCTATTCCAATAAGGAACATGAGGAGATCGCTGAGAAAGCGGGCTTGCCGGCTGAAAAAGTGCAGGCTTTGATCGCGGGTTTGCCCACGAACTTCGAGGATCCGCGACAGCAGGTGATCTACGAGATCACCCAGACTCTCATTGCATCTCGACATGTCCCACAAGGGCTTTATCAGCGAGCAGTTGATTTGCTTGGGGACGCTGGGCTAACAGACGTGACGGTCCTTATCGGATACTTCACATCGGTTTCCATGACGCTGGCTGTTTATGATGTTCCCGCGGGAGCGTCCGACTACAGTCCCTACAAGTGACATCCAGGAGGACGTTATGACAGAAGAAATCCTTTCTGCGCGGCTCCCGCTAATCGACAACATCAGCCAGACCTTTGACAAGCTGCCGCCGATCAACCTGTTTCGCGCGGCAGCAAACGCCAAAACGCTGTACCCCGCGTTCATCCAATACATGTACCTGCTGTTCAAGCCTTTGGAGTTGGACGCTCGGATTGAGCGCCTCATCGTCCTGTACGTCGGCAAGCTCTCCAGTTGTATTTACATATGGCGGCAGAATGTGGTCGTGGCGAAGAGCTTAGGCGTCACCGAAGAAGAAATCGACGCTCTGAAGAGGAACGACACGAAGGCTGCCTGCTTTAGCGACGCACAAAAGGTGGCGTTCCGGTTTGCAGACGAGGCTTTTCGGCTCATCGAGGTAAGCGACGAAGTCTATGTGGAGGCATCATGCTTCTTCAGCCCCCAAGCCTTAACCGAACTACTTTATGTCGTCGGCACCTACATGCTGCTCGCGCGAATCGCGCGAACTGGCCGAGTGCCACTCGATGCGACACCTGCGGCCGCCACGAGCCTCAAATAGACACCTGAATCGTTTGTTCAATCTATTCACGTGCAACACCTACCGAACTCCTGGAGTATCCAATGGAAGCAACGAAGCAGAAGGCAACATTGAGCACAGCTGCAGTCTTTCCGAAGGGTTATTTTCTCGAAAATCTTGCTGTGCGTAGCGACAACTCTATTCTTGTCACCTCCATTAAGACGCATGAACTATGGTATGTTCCACCTGCAATCGGGAGTGCACCGGTGGGGCCGGCACTGCTGTTTACTTTTCGAAAGTCCCCGACGAGTATGGTCGAGTTAGAACCGGATCTGTTCTATTTATTTACCACCGACGGATACGCAACGCACGCTTCGGATCTATATCGGATCGACCTTCGGGACTGGAAGCCTGGCCAGGAAATTGATCCAGAACTTGTCCTTACTTTTCCTTCCGCCGTTCGTGCACTCAATGGGAGCTGCCTGATAGGTCCGAGAACCATACTTGTAGCCGATTCTTTCGCCAGTCTGGTTTGGCGAGTTGAGCTCTCTGAGGATGGACATAGCGCATCCGCGTCGATTTGGCTGAAACATTACAGCATGCTCTACCATCCGGGTGAGTTGAAACCCGAGCAGCCGGGAGTGAACGGCCTGCGTTTCTCAAAGAAAACATCTTATGTTTACTACACCTCAACAGTGCTCAAGCTCTTTATGCGAGTGCGAGTGGACCGCGAAACTCTCGCACCGCTCGGCATTCCGGAGTATCTGGGAGGAGACAAGATGATGGACGATTTTCTTCTCGACGAGGATGCAGGAGTCGCGTATGTGACGACTCACCGCGAGAACACAATCGATCGGATGTCTTTGGAGCCAGATCGCAATGAAGAAAGAGAAAGTGTCGCGGGTAATCCCTTCGATGAAGAACTCGTTGGGCCTTCCAGTGGCGCATGGGGCCGCGCACCGGGAGAAGCCGGTCGGGTGGCATTCTTTACGACCGATGGCGGAACGACAGCGTTGCCGTCAGACGGAGTGCTCAGGGCCGCAAAGATTTTACGTGTTGAGTTCTAAACAGCGTTTCCATTGCACCTCTTTCGGCGGGCTGCTGCGAGACCTCAATGGTTAGCATCAAGTAAAAAGCTGTAGGAAAGACGGCTCACGCCAGACTGGAGGACACTAATGAAGGTCGCATTCAAAGATGAATCGTTTGCATTCGAGTTCGTCCGCAACCTGGGCTTCATATACTACGGAGGCTCGGATTTGGGCGAAATGATGGCTACGGCCGGACAGATCAAGGAAGGTGACTTCGAGAGTTGGAGATGTCACAGTACAACGAAGTGCTCCGACGCTTAGTCGTTGCTGACCTGACTTCAGCAGCTTGATACCACAAGGCACTCAAACTACCGCCCAAGTTCGATTGGGAAAAAATGAGCAAAAAACCTGGGCCGCGCTGATTCGGATCATTTTTGCGATTGAAAACAAAGTTCCTGGCCCAAAAGATGTGCTACGGTTTCAGGTCGGGGCGCTCGGGAAGGCGGAGGGTAACTATTGCGTGCTCGACGTAAGCCAAATCTCTTGCCGCAACCAAAAGAATTGGAAACTCGCCTCAATCGGGGTCAGCTGGCAGCAAACTAAGGATGCTTATAAGGCCCGTTTGCTTGAATCACGCTGCACATTGCTTAGGTCGCGTATTGACTCATGTAAGCCACGTTTGGCGGTCTTTTATGGCGTTAGCGAGGAGACGAGGGCTTTATGGCCCCGTAGGAGTAGAGAAAGTCTGGAAGAGGCTGCTGCTTCCCGTTTCATGTCAGATCCTGTGGACCCGTGGCGAACCGCAACTATCGTGGACGTGCAACGAAACACCTTGTTCATCATGATGCCTCATCCCAACGGAGTCAGACCTTCTGGACAGGGAGCATGCAACCGATTTTATGCAGCCCTTGGGCAGGCAATTCGCACCATCTCTTGACCGTGAAGACTGAAGGTCGTGACGGACGGTAACGCCAAGGAACGAAGGAACGAGTGACAGGAAGATGTGAAAAAATCGATTTTAAAATTTGCAGCGAACTCGGCGTAAAACAAATCGCTCTAGGATGCCGTATGAGCGACCGCTGAGGTGTCGGCAAGCTTTCGGGATCAAAAATAAAATCACGAAAACTCAAGCGAATCAATTTTTCACATCCTCCTGACCACTAAACCCCGGAAAAATCAAGAATTGCCGAGTGTACCGCTTGCCAAGGCGCTAAGTCATAGGATTCGCTGAGCACAGCGGGTTCCGTCTATTGCTCGCGGAGGACGCCAGCCGGGTCGATATGCAGGGCACGGCGAACGGGGTTCACAATGGAGACCAGTCCAGTCAGAAGCATGGTGAATGCAACCGCACATAGCACGATGGGATCGAGCGCCGAGGCCTGGTAGACAACAGCGGATAGGAGGCGGCTAGCCGCCGCGCCAAGTATTAATCCAATCATTGATCCTATGCTGAGCAACATGAGCATCCGTCCGAGGGCGGCAGCGAGAATCTGTTTTGCCTGGGCACCCAACGCTACACGGATGCTTAGTTCGCGAAGACGTTTGGTGACAGAGTAGGAGGCAAGGCCGAACGTGCCGGTGATGGAGAGCAGAAGTCCGAATGCACCGAAAAGGCTGAGAGCCACGGTTGCTACCTGGGCGGGAAAGAGCTGCAGGCCGAGCTGGCTGCTCCAGACGCTCGATTCCTGGATCGGGACCGCAGGGTCGAGATCGAGGATTGTTTTGCGAATGGCAGCTGCCATATCGCGGCTGGTTACGCCTGTAGGATCGGGATGGGTACGAACTACGAGCGCGGTTGAGGTGTTCCGCTCCTGCGAGATAGGAAAGAATATGGCTGGCTTCGGGTCTTCGTTGAGAGTTCCGTATTTGCCGTTCGCCACGACGCCCACAATCTGAATGGGGCGGCCGGATAGAGTTTTGAAGTAGCGGCCGATGACATGGTCAGCGTGGAAAAGGCGCCGTGCGAATTCCTGGTTGACGATGGCGACGGGAGGACTCTTTGCAGTGTCAGCGAAGCTGACGTCCCGGCCAGAAACGAGCGGCGTACCGGCCGCTGCGAGATAGCCCGGGGAGATGCTGTAATCAGGTGCTCCAAAGGCAGCATTGGTCAGGCGCATGTCGGTTGTCTCGGGGGAAAAAACGGCCGTCCCGGACTGATCGATGGCAAGAGGAGTAGAGTTCGCGTAGCCAATGGCCTCCACGCCTGGAAGCTGAGAGGCTGCAGCGAGTAGCCGGCGCTGAAAGGATGCGGCACTTTCACTCGAGTAGCCGGCTTGGGCGAGTTCGAATTGGGCTCGCACTGCATTCGCAGGTTTGAAACCGAGTTCCATGCTGAGCGATTTCCCCAGTCCTCGCAGAGCGACGAAAGCGGCGGTGATGGTGATGCAGCAGAGAGCGATCTGGCCGGCGAGGAGGATATCGCGGAGCGCCCAGCGGCGGCCGGCGCTCGATTGACCAACACCACTTTTGATGGCATCGTTCGGATCCGCGTTCAAGATTTGACGCAGTGGCATGATGCCGAACAGTACGGCGGCAACAAATGAGAAGAGGCCGGCAGCCAGGATCAATGAGGGCTGCGGCAGAACAGCGAACTGAAGGGGGAGACTGGTCGGCGGGCGCCAGGCGCCGAGGCCGGAGAGCGCGGCCCAGCCAAGGGCAGAGGCGGCCAGGCCGGCCATGAGGGCAAGTAGAAATGCTTCGGTCAGAACCTGGCGAAGGATGCGAAAGCGGCTGGACCCGATCGCCATGCGGATCGCTAGTTCACGGGTGCGATCGGCAGTACGGGCGGCGAAGAGACCGCCGAGATTCGCGCACGCCGCCAGGAGAACGATCCCGGCGAGGGCCATGATTCCGGCAAGGAAAGCGCGGGCGGGCGCTCCAAGTGTGTCGCCCAGCAGACCGGGCCGCATTACCCTGATGGATAGACCCGCTTCCTCCTTGGGAAACTGCTTTGTGATCCGGGAGGCAACGGTATTGAGATCAGCCTGCACTTGCGGAAGGTTGATACCCTCCTTGATGCGGGCAATGGCCCAGGCGTTGTGGTTTTGACGCCCGTCGAGCCAGTTGAATTTTTCTATCTCCGCCTCGTTGGACATGGGGACGAAAACTTCCGGCTGGAGGAATTTCTCGGTGCCGTAAAAGCCTCGAGGAGTGACACCGATGACCGTGTATGGAAGCTTGTTGAGACGGACAGTCTTGCCGATGATGTCCGAGTCACTATTGAAGTAGTTCTTCCAAGCGCCCCATGAGAGAACGGCGACTTCGGCCGCACCGGGATGATCATCATCGGAGCGCGCGAGCAGACGGCCGAGCAACGGCTTGATGCTGACAACTTCAAAGTACTGACCACTGACCTCATAACCCCAGATGGGGTGGGTGGCGCCATTGGCATCGAGCCCGAAATCCATGACACGGTCAGCGGCGACGGCGGAGAAGACTGATTGACCGTCACGAATATCACGGAACTCCGGGTAGGAGAAGTTTGTTTCGTTCCTGCCGGGCTGGAGAGACACGACTTTGCCGGCGTTGGGTACGTCAAGAGGCCGCAGGACGAGAGCCTGGAGGACGCCGAAAACGATAACGTTGGCAGCAATGCCAAGTGCAAGGGTCGTTACGGCGGTGATGGCAAAGCCTGGGGAGCGGAGCATCTGGCGGATTGCAAGGCGCAGGTCCTGCACCACCGTCTCCATTCGAAACGCCACCGCCTGGTGGCTTTGCTCCTTCAACTTCGCCACATTGCCGAACTGCCGCATCGCTGCGTCACGCGCGGCCTGGGGAGTCATCCCGCCGGCGATAAACTCCTTCTCCGCCTGGGCGCGATGAAACGCCATTTCTTCGTCCAGTTCGTTGAGGAACTTCCTGCGCCACAAGAGAATCCAGAGCTTCTTCAAGAACTGGATGAACGTACTCATCTAAGCCTCCTTCGGGTCGCTCAAGACGCGCCCAATGGCCGCGATCATCTGCTCATATTGCGACAACTCGATGCCCAACTGCCTGCGCCCCGCGGCGGTCAGCGTGTAAAAACGGGCTCTCCGTTTTGTCTCCGTCATCTTCCATTCGGCCTTCACCCAACCCTGCAGTAGCAAGCGTTGGAGCGCCGGATAAAGCGAGCCTTCTTCCACCGTCAGCACATCGTCGGATAAACGCTTGATCGAGAGCGCGACACCGTAGCCGTGCAGTGGCGCTCGGGCGAGCGTCTTCAGGATCAGCATGTCGAGGGTTCCGGGCAGTAGGTCGGGCTTGTTGGCCATATCGCATAACCATAGATATTCTATGGATAGAATGTCAATGCTTAATGATGAGGAGGCAATTGCAAATCCGCTGGGGCACGTACACAATGCTTCGGAACACGGGGTGGTTGCGGATATATTCTGCGCCACTATCCGACGTGGCAGAAGTTCATCGGCATCGCGCGAACGCTGGGCAGTCCGCTGGTTATGCGCATGAATCTTAACCAGGTTGCGCTTCTACAGGGCTTACGATATTCTTCTGTCGAAGCGAAAGGGGTATAGAGTGAGTGCGGGTATTGACCTTGCGCAGGGCACTCTCGACTTGCTCATCTTTTAGAGCTGCATCGCCTTTACGGGGACATTGCAACCTCGCGAATAAGCGCTACGTATAGCCGAGTATGGGAAATCCTCTGGTTCGAGTTCGAGAATGCACCCGAAGATGGATGGGCGTCGCTGCGGTGACGACGGCGATGGCGTTGTTCGGAACAATAAGGTACAGGGCGCAAGGACAGGACGCGGGCAAGCCTGTACCGGTGAAGGCGATGGCGATGGAAGCAGACCCGGACTGGGAGGTCGCGACGGTCAAAGCGAGCGACCCGAACGAGATGCGGGGCCAGCATATTCGCATGCAGGGACGGCAGGTGATGCTACTGGACACTACGGTGGAACAGTTTCTGCTGCTCGGTTACGGCGTGCAGCAGAGCCAACTTGCGGGCGAGCCGGAATGGGCGAAGACGACGCGCTGGGATGTGAACGGCGTTTCGGATGTGGAAGGTCAGCCGGGTTGGAGGCAGCTGCAGGGGATGATTCGGAAGATTCTAGCGGAGAGGTTCGGGTTGCAGCTGCACCACGAGCAACGGGAGATGGCGGTGTTTGCGCTGACGGTGGCCAAGGGCGGCCCTAAGCTGATTGCAAATACCAGCGATCCGAACGGATGGATGGACCAGCAAAACGGGGGCACCAGCAGTCGCCACGTGGAAGCACTCAAGAATGCGTCCATGGCGGATTTGGCATTGATCCTGCAATTTCATGTGGACCGGCCCGTCGTCGATCAGACCGGCCTCAAGGGACGTTATGATTTCAAGTTGCAATGGACGTTGGACGATGCGCAGACAACGGCACCGGATGCGCCGCCGGAATTGTTTACCGCCATCCAAGAGCAAATCGGGCTAAAGTTGGAACGTGTGAGGTCGCCGGCGGATGTGTTGGTGATCGATAAGGTGGAGAGGCCTGGAGCGAACTGATTCCGGCAGGCTGAGGAGGGACAGACTGGGACTGCACCCTTTAACCCGTCCCCGGGTTTCCCCCAGGTTTCCCCATCTACTCCTTACCGGTCTCCCGGCGCACTAGATAAATTTCCGTTTCGTGAGGTGGCCCTCTTTACCCCCAATCCGTGTGGCGCAGTACACACTAGCTTGGTGCCTCAGTAGCGGAGGCCCAGTTTCATGGGGAACTCGTCTTCGCCGTCTTCCAGCTCGACCATATTGCAGTGTTCCTGGATGATTCCCCGATGCTTGCGCCGGAGTGCCAAGTGCGCTGCGCCAATAGCAAAGGCAGCCAGAAAAAAATGAGTCACGCCCGTTTCAATCCAAGGTTCAACGATGACCGGAAGCGAGGCCACGACGGGAACGAACGCAAAGTATTTCAGCAGGCTGATGGCGAAGTTCGATTGCTCTCGCGGCGGTTCGCCGGTGAAGGGAACGATGGTGACATGCAGGAAGAATATATCGGTCAGCAGCAGGCACATGCCGGCGGCTACAAGCAATTGGCTTGTCGTTGCCGGCCAGCCGAGCAGTTCTGGTGGAGCGAAGCCACGTAATGCGAAATAAGCCCCAAAGGTGAGGATCGCTGCCCAAAGGAATACCCAGACTTTGGCTGCCAACAATTGTTCCATCCCTGGACGGAAGTGCGGGGGCCTACCATGGATGATGCGAAACACCCAGCTTCCGCGCTGATTGCCGGAAGAAACGAAGGCCAGGCGTAGTCCAGCAATCACCCAGAAAGCCACAATTCCAATCGCTGTCCGGATCCCGTCTGACGAGATTTGCATGCTGACCTGGCGATTTGTGATGGTTATGCGAAGGATGGTGGCCGTAACGACGGAGAGCCCTACTCCTCCGTAGAGAACCAGATAGATGCGATACCGCGGCACACGCAGCAGAGTTTGACTGATGAAATAAAACACAGCGCGGCGCAGCGGATGCCGCAGCAGCGTAGCGTCGATCAACCTTTGTAGCGGGTGAGTGAGCCAGTTGCGCGTATCGCGCGTTCCCATGCCTTCCACCAGTTGGCGCACCCTGCGCAGATAAGCAAACGGGTAGGCGAGCAGTGCTACTCCGAGCACCAGCAGGGTAGCCTCGCAACCAGTTTGTGCGAGCCTGGAGTAGATAGGCAACGCCGAGGGTCCCTCCAGCAACCGCTGGTAGATACCCAGGAACCAGAACGGAGGAAAACAGAGTGCATAGACATTTCCATCTTCAAGGAAGACGGGCACCGCGTCAGAAAGCATAGGAAAGAGCAACAGCAGCATCAACAGAAGTGTGATGGACAGACCCTGCAAGAACAAAGAGAGTCTGCGAAACAATCGTTCGCCTAGAATCGAGAGCAGCACACCTTGCAACGCCAAGACGAAGGCCGCCGAGAACAATCCGCTGGCCGCCACGGCCAGCAGGTGAGCGGCAAAGAAACGGGACAAGCTTCGCGGCTCCAGGGATATGGGAAGTGCCAGGGAAGCGAAAAGATTCGCGTCGAATAAAAACCCCACCAGCAGGAGGCCGATGGCCGCCGTCCGTGCCAGGAAGAGCTTGCGATCGCGGATCGGCAACGTGGTCAGAACGAAGATATCAAGCAAGTCGGGAAAAAATAGATCCCACTCAAAGACTGTGACGATCCCCATTACGACAAAGGAATAAACAACAAAGAAAAAGTGATGATTGACCTGTAGCCAATAAGGTAGTGGTTCAAGAACGAGGGGGTGACTCCTGTTCCCGATGAACGGGTGGTAGACCGGCCACAAATACAACGCTACGACGAATGCGGGAAGCGCCGTGGCGAAGGCGATCAGAACCATCCGCGTCTTGGCGTCCCCGTCGGGTGAGGCAGTTTCGTGGTTGAAGAAGCGCTCCAGAAAATGACGGACAAGCAACGAGAACTGGCCCCGGTCAGGTGGCAGCGCTGGGCCCAGCGCTGCCTGGGCATTCAATGCCTGGGGCTCAGAAACCGTGAACAGACGCTGTGTAAATTCAGGCATGGTCGAGTCGCATCACCGCGACGATCTCCTGTGCGATGCTCCTCGTGTCCTGCTGCTGCACTAATTGCGCGAACACGCTTTCCAGCGTGGGCAGCCTCATCAACGTCGTGAGCTCGGCGGGCGGAGCGTCGGCCAGAAGCTTTCCCTTGGCGATCACGATGACTCGGTTGCAGACCTGCTCTACCACTTCCAGCACGTGCGAGATGTAGAGGACGGCTTTACCTTCCGCTACGAGGAACTTAAGCAGATCTTTCAAGAGCCGCGCGGAGACCACATCCAGGCCGGAGAGCGGTTCATCGAAGATCAACAGCTTGGGATCGTGCAGGAGGGCGGCGGCGATCAGCACCCGCTGGCGCATTCCTTTGGAGTAGGAAGAGATGGGCGAGTATTGCCAGGACTCCAGATGCAACAGTTTGAGCAGCCGCGTCGCCTTGGCTTCAATAAGCTGCTCGCCGAGGCCACGGAGTCGGCCCACCAGTTGCAGGTATTCCAGCCCCGAGAGGTAGTTGTAAAGATGGGCCTCTTCGGGCACGTAGCCGAATGCGCTGCGAAAGGCAACCATGTCCTTGCGAACATCCTGGCCTTCGAACAGCACCCGCCCCTCGTTCGCCCGCAGCATTCCGGTGATGATTTTGACGGTGGTTGACTTGCCGGCGCCGTTCGGACCCAAGAACCCCACAATCTCGCCCGGAGCCACCTTGAAGCTGACACTCTCGATTGCCGGAATGCCTCGAAAATTTCTGCAAAGGTTTTGCACTTCAAGCATGATTGCGCCTTCCGTTGTCTACTCTATGTAGCACACTACTATCGTTAGTGTCGACTCTTGCATACAGCAGCGATGATTTTGCAAGCTATCCATGCGGGCCGCATTTCCGGCTTTGGCGTGATGGAGGTAACAGGTCTGCCGAGCGGAACCGTATATCCGGCGATGCGCCGCCTGGAGCGGGATGAAGAAAGATACAAGACGAAACGCTGTGGATTCCTGTCACTCGGATTCCCGTTCTGCGTCTCGAAGAGCGTATCCTTTGTCTTTAGTTTCTAATGGGGTTTTAAGGTGCCAGCGTCCATTCAAGACGCGAGTAGTCTGATGCGGCGGTCGTGGATTGTTGTTTTTCTTGTTGCCACAGCAATCCCGCTCAGTGCCTCCAAACACACGACCGTTGCGCAGTTACAACAGGCGCTCAACACGGCAATCAACGCACACAAGCCGGACACCGAGATTGCACGGGAAATTGGCGGCTTCGAGCTCACGGAACGGCTTACGGAAGCTACGCTGGGCCGGCTCAAAGCACGTCTGGTTCCGGGCACGCAAGGGGCGCGAGCTCTCGAACTGCTTGCTGACCGATCGGCTTTCTTCGACCCGCCGGCAAACGAGCTGCCGGCGACGCCAGCTCCGGACAGCGCAGAGCAAACTCGAATCCTGCAGGCTGCGCGAAGATATGTTTCGCAAACGCTGCCTCGCTTACCAGACTTTTTCGCCACCCGGGTGATAAGCGTTTACGACGACAGGCCCCAGGCGCTCAAAAAGGATGATTGGCCGACACGTTCGGGGTTGCACTTGATGGACACTTCGAGCGGAGAAATATCGGTGCGTAACGAACGGGAGAATCAGCCTGCGACCCAGGGTTCGGCCGTATGGCAGGCCAACGTGGGCCTGATTTCGGGGGGTGAGTTCGGCAACACACTGGGCATGATCCTTGCCGATACGGCCAATGGCAACATCCGCTGGAGCCACTGGGAAGAGTCTGCGAAGGGTGGAGTCGCAGTCTTCCGTTATGAGGTGCCTGCATCGGCTTCTCACTACGAGGTCCTGAACGCCGTCCCTTCAAACCCCGGAATTGTTCATACCAAACCCGGCTATCACGGGTCGATCGGGGTCAGCCCGGCCGATGGAACAATTCTGCGTATAACCATGGACGCGGATTTGACCAGAGGAGCACCGTTCCGCCGCGCCGCCATTCTGGTGGAGTATGGCCCCGTCGATATCGCCGGAACCACATTCACCTGCCCGGTGCGCAGCATCGCTCTTTCGAGGGCACTCGACGATCCCGACACCATCAATGGAGATGCGCCGAGAGAATGGCTCAACGAGACTCACTTCACTCATTACCACCGCTTCGCGTCGACAACGCGGATCCTTGCTGGGGGCTCTTCTGCTCCCAGCGCGAAGGCAGAAGCGGCGAGGACGGACGTCGTCAACAAAGGCGCGAAGGAAAGCGCGCCGCAGCTTGTGACATCAGGGGCGCCGGAAATGCAGGCCCGGAGCCCGGCGAAAGGCCAACCGCTGCCGCCCGCTGCAGAGTCGACTTCCGTGCCTGCTGCGAAAATGCAGGCCCCCCAGGCTGGCGCTTCCCAGCCGGGGAGTGGGAGGAGCGGCGAGCCACCGTCTCCCGCAAGTGCCGCGCCCGCCGAGCCGGTGACGGAACAGGCCACTTCGACCGTTGCAGCAAACGAGTCGCCGGCCTTTGCGGTTGCGCCTCCGGGGAGTGTTCCCGCCGGCGGAGTCACGCTGCATGTCGAGGTCCCGGAACTGCTGATTCCAGCGGTGGTTCGTGATAAGCAGGGACGTGCGGTAGGCAAACTGGGCCAGAGCGACTTCACGGTCTTCGACCAAGGCAAGATAAGAGCCATTACGGGGTTCACCGTGGTCAAGTCGGCCGCCACTGGAGTGGCGCCGACCGGGGCTGAGACGGGCGCGACCGCCGGTTCGGGTGTTGCCGTTTCGGGGGCTTCGGCCACCCCGGCGTCTTCGCAAAACAGATTCATCCTTTTCCTTTTTGACGATCGGCACCTCAACTCTTCCGACCTTGCGATTACCCAAACGGCCGCAATCAAAATGCTCGACGAGCCCCTCGCCGCAACAGATTACGAGGCTGTGGTGTCGTTTTCGGGCGTCAATTCCGGGATAACGCGCGATCGGGCCGTGCTGCAGGCGGCGATAAAGAAGCTGAAGGTTCACCGGACGTTTCAGCACGACACACGGGATTGTCCCGATGTCGACTATTACGCCGCCGACAGGATTCTCAACCAGCACGACACCACGGAATTCGAGGTGGCGGTCACAAAGGCGAAAGCCTGTGGTGGGGGTGGTGAGTTTTACTCGAAGGACCCCCCGGGTAGTGGAATTGACAACCCGACTTTCTTGCCCCAGCGATTGGCGCGTTCCGCCGCCATGCGGGCGCTTGCCATAGGCGAAGAAGATGCCCGCCAATCGCTGCTCTTGATAGGAGCCGTGGTGAGCGCCATGTCGAAACTGCCTGGACAGCGAACGCTGATCCTGGTTTCTCCCGGTTTCCTGTCCCTTTCCCCGGAAGCGATGACTTTCAAATCAGAGCTACTCGACCGGGCTGCCGGCTCGAATGTCGTCATCAGCGCGTTGGACGCGCGTGGGCTCTACGAGGGAAATGCAGACGCGAGCCAGGGTGGCAATACCACCATCAGTGACACGGTTGGACAAACCTCGCAGGATCGCCTGGCGGCAATGGAGGCGAGCGAGAATGCTATGGCAGAACTGGCATACGGAACCGGCGGAACTTTCTTCCACAACAATAATGATCTTGAGAACGGGCTGAAGGGCCTGGCGGCCGCGCCGCAGTACCTGTATTTGCTCCAAGTCTCGCTCAAGGACGTGAAGCCCACAGGCACGTATCACCGCTTGCAAGTGAAGGTCGACCAACACGGCCTGGATGTGCAGGCCCGCCGGGGGTATTTTGCGCCCAAGGCGACGAACCGCAAACAATCGGGAGCCACGGCAGACGATCGGAAGAATTAGAAACGCAATCAGGCGGCCGTTGAGTGACGGATTTGGGGTAACTTCGTCCCGAGACCCTCAATGGCCGGGCAGGCATAGAATCGTACAACCGAAACTATAACGTTGGTCAGAGGAAACCTCCAGGAATTCTGACGCATAAATTCTCTTGACGCATAAATTCTCTTATCAAAAAGTCCGGTCACGAGGGCGCGGTTTCAAACGCGGTAACGACAGCGCAGAATTTGTGCCAATTCCACGGATAGCGAAAAACAATGCGCCGGTACCATCACATCGGAAGTCCCACTACGGAAGCGAAGCCTGGCGAGACCCACTTGAAACATCTGAAACTCTTTGTCGTCAGCCACGAGGAAAGCGAATTTGGCGTGGAGTGGATGCGTTTCGAAGCGGACGCGGCGGTCCCTGATCTCGTCCGGCAGGTTCCGCACGTCGCGTCTGAAGTGGCTGATCTCGCCTCCGAGCTTGCTGGCCGCGAAATCCTGATTCCTCCCAACAGCCCATCCGCCGGCGTCCGCGTCGCGTTCATAGTCGAAAACGGCGCGCCCATCGAGCTGCTCGAATTCACCGACCCCAACCATCCTGGCCGCCGCCAGCAGAGCAAGATGCTGATATAAACACCCTCCATCCAATGCACCTCTTAGAGCGAAGGCGGAGTTTAGCGATCAGACGGGAGTGGTACTTTACGAAAGTGGAAAGCCGTAGCAACCTGTGTTTTTCTAAAGGACCACTAAACTCCTGACCACTAAACTCCAACGCCGGAAACTGGTTATGGCATCGAATCAGGATCTTTACCACGAACTTTCGGTCTACACGCTGGCGCATTCAGATCCTTCGTTTTTACACCAGCACATTGTTGACGCCTATACAGCTCAACATGCAGATGAAACTACAAAACCGATCGCCATCGTCTTCGCACTGGTCGGACTTTATTTGCACATCGAGAAAGACTTTACCGGCAGACAGGTGCAGAGGTTTCATATGAAGTTGGCGAAAATCCGTAGGCAGTGGGTCAGGCCTTTCCTTCCGAAAGAGCGGGGTGCTATTACGGTGCGGCATGTTTTGGCTGCGGCTGCAGGTCCATCCAGAGATGCGCTGATCCATAGTTGGTGCGCGTCGGTTTGGGAGGCCTGGAACGACAGCCATGATGACGTCGCAAATTTGGCGAAGAATGACTTGGGGATCCTTTGAACGCGGTGCTTTGGAAGGATGTCGGCAAACCGGGTAGTCAGGGCAAGTTACCCAAAACGAGACTTTGCCGGCGGCATTTTGAAATGTACCCTCACTACAAGCGTTGACGAGCCCCGTTGCAGATATATTGTGTAAGTGCGTCCCCAAACTCCTCTGAGTTGTTGCTTCGTTCTGGTAACGCTCGGGTTGATGCTATCGCTCGGGGCATGTTCCCACGATTCCGTCACTTTTTCCGATGATGACTACAACCTTTCGCCGTTGTCGCGCACCCTTGCGCCCGTAGCCGTGCAACGGATCCACGGCGAGGTCAGTTCGCCCGACCAGATACCCAGCGGCGGGACAACGACGATCAAAGGCATGGGGAGCTATATCGTCCTCGATTTTGGCAAGGAGGTCGGTGGCATCACCTCACTGCAGTTCGGTGCTGTGAGTGATAGTGCACAGAGCGTGTTCCTGGCTTTTAGTGAATCCGTACTCTACACGGGGCCGCAGAGCGATCTGTCCGTCGGAAACGGCCAACTGGATGGCAGTCTCAGTGCTAACGTCACTGCGAACGGGACGTACAGTGTCCCCCCGGAGAGGCTGCGGGGTGGCTTCCGTTATCTCACCGTTGGCCTGGAGACGAGCGGGTCGGTAGAGTTGACGGGAGTGACGATTAATTTCACCCCTGCTCCCACTCTTTCGGACTTGCGCGCCTATCGCGGCTCCTTCCGATCGAATGACGATCTACTGAATCGTGTTTGGTACGCGGGCGCCTACACGGTGCAGATGGATACCATCGACCCACTTCAGGGAAAGGCCTGGCCGCCGGCCCCTTCAAACTGGCTTAACAATGCAGTGAGTGGCTCGGGCGCGACGATCCTGGTCGATGGTGCGAAGCGAGACCGATGGGTCTGGCCTGGCGATCTTGGGATCTCCGGGCTGACGGCGTATGTTTCCACTGGCGATACCCTCTCAGTGACGAACGATCTCAATACTCTCTTCGCTCACCAGAACGGTGCGGGAGGCCTTCCCTATGCTGGCCCACCGGGCGACGTCGGCGATATTTTCTCCGACACGTATCACTTATGGACTCTGATTGGAGTGATTGACTATTTCCTTTATTCCGGCGATCGTTCCTGGGTTATCTCGCATTGGCCGCAGATCAAGAAAGCGGTTGCCTTTTCCACTGCGAAGATCGGAGCTGACGGGCTGCTTTCGGTCAATTTGCCGCTTGACTGGGGTCGGAATGTTTCCGGTGGAGAGGAGATATCCGCAAATGCGCTACTCTTCCAAGTGCTTCAAGGCGCGAGTTTCCTGGCTTCCATCGCAGGAGATTCCACGGCCCAGTCTCTCTATACCGCGACCGCAGCCTCTGTCCGCTCGGCAATCAATCTCTACCTTTGGGATGCAGGCGTGGGAATGTATATGGATGTACCGGGTAGTTCGCTTCACCCGCAGGATGGAAACTCTCTGGCGGTCTGGTTCGATGTCCCAGATTCGACGGCAAAGAGCGTTTCCATCTCCACCGCGTTAAAAGGGCGCTGGAATGAGTTTGGCGCGGCGACACCGGAACGCCCGAACGCTATCGCGACCTTCCCAGGTTCTATGGAGGTGATGGCCCACTTTGTCGCAGGCGATGATGCAACCGCTCTAAGCCTGATTCGTCTCCAGTGGGGATATATGCTGTCGAGCCCGAACGGCACAGGGAGCACATTCTGGGAAGGGTACCTTCAGGATGGCTCATTCGACTATGATCCACCCTTTATGAGTCTCGCGCACGGGTGGGCGACCGGGCCTACCTCGGCTCTTACGAATTACGTTGCCGGCATTGGTCCGGAGTTGTCCTCCACGGTGCCGTTTTACGTTATCCCCCATCCAGGCGATTTGACGCAGGTATCCGCAACTGTTTCCCTCCCCGCAGGTACGGTCTCCACCTCCTGGAAGTATTCCCAGAATGGCAGCTCATTTCTCGAGACCATCACAGCACCGGAGAGCGCAGCAGGACGGTATGGTATCCCCACGGGCGGTAAGCCGATTACTATTTCGATCGACGGGCAGCCGGTGTGGAGCACCTGTCATGGGCCAGAGGCAGTTCTTTCCGGCATGAACTTTGGCGATGTCTTTCTGGATGGCAACTATGTTTACCTAAGCAGCGTTGCCGGAAGTCATACAGTGATAGCGAATGTCTGTGGTAGCTGAACGCTAAACAGAGGCGAAATTCATATGAGTTGGTGAAACCGCAGACGCGCATCATCCCAGTCAGGCACAGCGTCCGACCTTGGAAGACTGGCCAGACAGATGAGTTGCACATTTCGGAAGACGTGCTTATCGGCAATAGGCTCGTGCAAACCTTGCTGCGTGCTCCACTTCTTCGACTTCATCTCGCCGACATAAACTGGGTTACGAAGCTTGCGCGGCAAGAGACCCATTGCGGCTCGTTCGAGCCAATTGCGAATGAAAGAAAGCGGGGGTTTAATCCGGTGACGGGGATACCTATTGCAGTAAATTCAACAGATCAGCTTCGCCCCCCGCAGAGCGAGCTCGGGTGAATAGGTATCGTGTGGCCGTTTAGTTCTCCGGACTGCAATGTCCCGCCAGGCGATTGCTGCCGTGTTGGGCTAGAGTTGAAGAGAGTTTCGCTATCCCTTCAATGGTCAACCCGGAATTGCCGCAATAGGTATGCTGTCCCTTCATCCTCGTCCCTTCATCCTCCCGCCTAATCGGATGCGTTGTTGCCGTGAAATCGGCAATGCACTCACCGACAGTGGGACGCAAACCACCTGGCCCGTACAGTCGGCTATCCGGGCAAGTGGTTGTCCGGCACTGACCCCGAGTTCCCGTGAAACGGGGATTGCGGTAATTTGCCCCCGTGGGGCTCCGCCTGAAAGGAAGTTACCGAAAACCCGACTTTTCAAGCACTCGGGCGGGAGCCCTGGAATCGATCGCCACCCTAAAACCTCTCGTTGCCGATCCGATGGCGTTCCGGCGACAAGCGCGCATAATCTGAACGAGGCCAAGGTTGAAACAGGGGTAGACTCGGTCGTCTATACATGAACAAGCAAGCCGCTCTCGATCGCTTCCGGACCATACCGCAAAAGCGCTGCGGGGGATGGCAATACCGCGTTTTTGGCACCGGGGTACGAGCTATTCTTCTCCTTCCCGGAGGCGAGTTGGTGAATGACCTCGGTTTCGAGTTCGCGATGGCTATGAGCGAAGATCATCGCATCGTTTACCCGGCGTATCCGCGCGCGGCTTCCATCGAGGAGCTTGCTGATGGGCTGCATGCGATTCTGGATGCTGAAGGGATCGGTCGAATCACTGTGCTCGGCGCATCGTTTGGCGGCGCAGTGGCCCAGGTTTTCGTTCGTCGACATCCTGATCGCGTGAGCGAGCTAATCCTCTCCAACACCGGCGTCCCGCTGCAACGCCTGGCAGGAGCAGTGCGGCTCACCTACTGGATCGCGAAAGCGATGCCGTGGAAGTCAACATCAAGACTGTTGGTCAAGCCGATGCTGAAGACTGTGAACCAGTCCGTGGTTGATCGTGAATTCTGGATCGGATACATGGATGAACTCTTCTCTCGACGGCTCACGAAGGCCGACATTCTGTCCAACATGCTCATTCAGTGCGCTTATCATTCGCTCTTCCACTTCACACCTCAGGATCTGAAGGATTGGAATGGACGGGTGCTGATAGCCGAGTCTGATAGCGACATTATCGGGCCGCGCCGGCGTAAGTTGCTACGCAAGACTTATCCCGGGGCCAAGGTCCACACGTTCCACGACGCGGGCCACGCGCCCATGTTCACGCAATTCGACAAATACCTGCAAATGGTCAAGGACTTTCTTGATTAGCTACAGTTCGGTTTCCACCCTGAGATAGACACCGGGAAAACGCGCTTGGCGCGATTCAATACCGACCTCGAAGTTCCTTGAAAACGGGGTTTTCGGTAACTTCCCACCGACTGACTCGCGCTGGAAAGACCGAATTGGCGCGTGTGAGTTACTGGGCTTGCCAGTCGAGAGCGTAGACGTCCTGGGTGCCGGTGTCGCGCAGCAGAAGCGGCGAATCGTCGGGAGCCATCCCCAGCCAGACGCTCGGGTGAATAGGTATCGTGTTGCCGTTTAGTTCTCCGGATAGGGACTGAATCAGCGGAGGTTCCCGAATTCCGCTTTTGCTTGTTTGAGGACGGGGCAGTCGGGGTCGGCGTTCTTCCACAGTGCAAAGAACTCCTCGTATTGCGCGCGAGCTTTTGAAGATTCTCCCGATAAGACGTAGGCGCGGGCCAGGCCGACGTGAGTCAATACGAAAACAGGATCGCCGATCATGATGTTGCGGTGGCTCAGGATCTTTTGAAACTCGTTCGCCGCAGCCCCACCTTTGTGCGCCGCCAAGAGGGCCTCACCGCGGAAGTAAACGGGGTAAAGCGAGCCAAAGGAATCCGCTTGGCTGCTGCGCGGCGAGCCCATTTCGTAGGGAGCGCTGGCCTGCAGCTGGTCGATCGCCTTTGCGGGTGCATTCCCTTGGAGAGCGGTTACCGCGCGAATTACCGGCAGGTAATTGAACCTGACGGAAGTATCCTCTGGAAAATTCTTCTCCAGGTCATTCGCGAGCTTCTCCGCCTGGGTCGCATCCCCGGCAAGAGCCAGGGCAACGGCCGCGCCGTATTCCACCTCGCGGTTGGCAGCCAGAGCCAAGGCTGCGGTTGCGTTTTGTCTCGCCTCCTGCGAATTCCCGAAAAATGCCTCCCATAAAGCTGCTCTGGTTTCGAAGAGAGCCGCCTGTTCGCGTTTGCCGCCGTGCAGCGCCAATGCGACGGCATGCCGCGACAGGGTGATGGCATTTTTCAGGCGGCCTTCCGATGCCTCCACAAAGGCCTGGCGATCCAATACCCGATCCTGCATTTCGGGGTGGACCTGGGCGAATTCCACCTCGCGCCGCATTGCTGCCGCATCACCTTTCGCGTAGGCGAGTTCAAAGCGGGGCCTTGCCATGCCCACTTGGTCGATACCGCGCTCCGCTGCCATGTGGACCGCGTTCTCTGCACCTCGAAAGTCATTCAGGTACATCGAGTCGTTGGCGAGCAAGGCATATCCAGTAGCCTCGTCCGGGTCGAGTTCAATCGCCTTTCGCGCCTCTTCGACGGCCCCTTTGTAATTGGCGAGTACGGGGTCGACAAACCCAGCAAGAAAAGAATGGGGAAGAGACTCGCGCGGGTACGTCCGCGCCCACTCGTTGCAGACCTGCTGCGCCTTTTCCTGGTTTCCGGTCGCTCGTCCAAAGTAGTATGCGGTGATGAAAAACCGCTCCTTTTCGCTGGCCCGGTCGCGTAGCTCATAGGCCCGTGCGATATTCTCCGTGCCCAGCTTCGAAGACCCGGAAGAGCCATACATCAACCCCAGTGAGGCGTAAGCCATGGCGAAGCTCGGGTCGATTTCCAGGGCACGCTGAAAAAACGGTATGGCAGGCTCGCCTCCCTGCCACGCCGCGACCTTCCAGCCCAGGCTGTATGCCTTCAAGGCCTCAAGCGATGGCGTGGTTGCCTCGGCCAGCGGGGTGTCGTACTTGGCAAGCCCGGCGGCCGATTCGCCTGCCCGGACACGAAAGCCGCGCGCCATCCTGGTGACGGCGTCCAACGCATCTTCCTTGCGCGCAACTTGCGCCTGCTCGTCATCGATCTTCTCTCCGGTGCGGCAATCTACGGATCGAAGGTCGAGCACGTATTGGCTTCCGAGAGGCTTGATGGAACCCTCGAGAACGGCGGAACTGCCGACACGCTCGCACACCTCCCGAGCGATCTGCCCCGTGAGGCGACCATCCGGCGACTGCCCCATCAGGCTCAGTGTCTGCCGGATGCGATCTTCCGAGACCAGGCTGAGTGAGGGTGACTGCTCCAACTGCACCTTAAGGCCCTGGCGGAGGCTGTCGTCAAATACAGGGTCGCCGGTTGTATTGATGAAATTACCGACCAGGATGGAGGCCTTCTCGCCCAGGTTTGCATGCCGGTGAGCGCGCAGGAGAAAGAAGGCGCCCAGCGCCAGCAGCAAAACCACAGCTCCTACTGGCAGCAGGAATTTTCTGCCTGGCTTCAGCGGAATCGGAAGCAGCTTTCGCACCTCGCCTGGCGCAGCTTCGTTTTCTTCAATGACGATTTGCGTGCGTGTCCGTGCTTGAGCCACCAGAGCTTCGCCTTGCTCTGTCACCGTGCGGACCGGCGCCGCGAATCGATAGCCTCGCCCCGGCAGGGTCACGATATATTGCCGGTTCTCCGGGGTGTCTCCCAGCGCCTTACGCAGTAGGAAGATGCTCTGGCTCAGATTCGATTCCTCGACGAACGCGTCCGGCCAGACTTCCTTTAGGAGCTCTTCCTTCGAGACCACGTCGCGGCTCCGGCGAACCAGGGCGAGGAGCGTCTCGAAGGCCTTGGGCGTAACCGGAACGGGTTCGTTTTCCCGGAGCAGGATCTGCCGGTCGGGATCCATGCGGAAAGGTCCAAACTCGTAAAGGATCCTGGGTTCGGTAGCCATAGGTGGAAGACCCGAAAACGCACCCGTCCGTGCGGGCCAATTGAAGGTGACCGAAATCTACCACAGAATGCTCTCCGCCAACCGTTAAGAGCCAGTCCAACGCCGGTCCAACCTCAGTCCGTGGAATTGCCTTAACTCGTCCTAAGCCCTTGTATTTGTTGCCACAAAGGCCCATTGAAACTCATTGAGAAACATTGAACTGCGCATTGAAGACTTTTCTTGCCTGGTGCGCACAGGATGCGAGCAATCGAAGCCGCTGGAGCAGCGATGGGGCAATTGGAGCGTGCCGTGGTGGTGAAAACGACAAGGATCACGATAGAGACCGAAAGTCTGCTGGTGGTTCGTAGGGGCAAGACTATCGTGACCTGGTGCCCTGCTTGTTGCGCCGAAGTGGAAGCGATGACGGTTGAGGGCGACAGCCTTGGGGAAGGGATCCCTTCTGCCCTCTTAAGGGAGTGGCTCGCCACCGGCAGGCTCCATTTCTGGGGCCCCGAGGGCGGTCCGGTTCAGATCTGCCTTCCGTCGCTGCTCCAGTGCTTCGCATCCGAGGACGCTCGCAGTTTCCAGGCCCCGAAGCGAACGGCCGCGAAAACAGGAGAAGGAAAATGAAATCCATTCCATCCGCACCGAAGTGGTCGCGCGTCGCGCGGCTAAGTCTGGCCCTGGCGGCAGTAGCAGGGCCGGTTTACGCACTCGCACAATCCACGGCTTCCCCGCAATACACCGTGGTGGACTTAGGGCCAGTGGGCCCGTCGTGGTCGCCAGGCCAGCCATATACGGTCAGCGGCAATGGGCTGGTCAGTGGAGAGTCTGTCTTCGCGAACCCCAACGACTCTGGCGAATGGGTATCGCACGCTGTCCTGTGGGAAGGAACAAGCATGAAGGACATTAGCAGCCCTGGACTCGGAGGGCCAAACAGCGCTGCGTACGGGGTGAACATCTGGGGGCAGGCAGTGGGGCAGGCCGACACCAAGACGCCTGATCCGAACGGGGAAGATTTTTGCGGATCGAAGGCGCTGGGTCTCACGCAAAGCGGCAACACCTGCGTGCCGTTCCTCTGGCAGCAGGGCTCGATGATCGCGCTCCCCAGACTGCGGAACAGCGACGGCAAGGAGGGCAGCAACGGCATAGCACTTCAGGTGAACGACTTCGGCATAGCGGCCGGAACGGCGGAAAACGGGGAATTGGACTCGACCTGTCCGGGCGCGTCCGTTTCAGCTCAGAGGATCGAGTTCAAGCCAGTCATCTGGACGAGACCCTTCCCGTGGTCGGAGGTGCACGTTCATGAGCTTCAGACGTTTGACGATGAACCTGACGGAGTTGCATTCGCCATGAATAATGCTCGGCCAGGTGGTGGGCGCCACCGGAACTTGCGGGCCTTTCAATTCGACTGAGCCGATCAATCTCATATCCCTACACGCTGTTCTCTGGCAGAACGGTAAGGCGATCGATCTGGGCAACCTTGGCGGCGATGGGAAGGCTTTCGGGATTTTTGCCACCGGCCTGAACGATTACGGGCAGGTTGTGGGAACTTCCGACACCGCCGGCGACAAGAGCTTTCATGCCTTTCTTTGGCAGCAGGGCCACATCACCGATCTCGGAACTCTGAAAGGTGACTCCTACAGCCACGGCACCGCCATTGGCAATAACGGCCTTGTGCTTGGAGTGTCCATCGACGCGAATTTCAACCCGCGGGCCGTAGTGTGGCGCAATGGAACGCCGACCGACATGAATACTCTCGTGCCTGCGGACTCCACTTTAACCCTGCAGTCCGCATGCTCCATCAACGACCAAGGCGAGATCATCGGATTCGCGGTTTTGAAGAGCAATCCCAATGAAAGTCACGCCTACCTGGCGAAGCCGGTTGTCAGCTCCGGGAACGGAGACTGAGGCGCGCCGGGTCGAACGGAGGAGAAGAGGGGCCAGCTTGGTTTCGGCGTCTCGCTCAACACAAGGCAGACGCAAGGCCGGCTGGCCCTCGCAGGATCGCCAGAGTGCGGCCCATTTCCCACGTGACAAACCGGCCGCACCTGATTTAACCGATAGCAGATCGAACAAATTGTCGCCATGCACGAGTATGCCTACCAGGTAATTTCCTGGGGCGCATTGGATGCTGAGACGCGCGGATCGGGGATCGGATGGCCAATCGCAAAATGGTATATGACCTGTCCTTGTTTCGGCATCAAGTTGAGATGCCGGTGCACCTCATCATCGTAGAAGGCACCTATTCCGGTGGCACCCAGACCAAGTGCCTCAGCAGCGAGATACAGGCGGTGGCCAATAGCGCCTGCTTCAAAATGTACATAGCGGTAACCACGGTCGCCATAGATGCCGGTGGCGCGATCGAGATCGCCGATCATCGAAAAAGTAATGCAGGCGTTACCAGCCAGGTCCTGCCCGAGGCTCAGACCAGCGGCCAGTACGCGCTGGTCGCCGCTCTTCACTTGCTCCAACTGGGCAAGCTCCGGCCAGCATCGGTAGACGCCCGGTTGTAACCCATCGACCCGATGAGCATACAAATACAACTGGATGAAACGCGTGCGGGCAAAGTCTGCCGACAAGGGCTGGGCCGTGACGGCAAAGATGGCCGAGAACTCCGCGATGGACATCGATTGTTTTCCACCCAGGAAGTCGAGCGCCGAGCGCCGCATGCGGGCAACCTCGCCAAAGCTGCGGGGCGATGAAGCCGGAGAAGGCAGCTTGATCTCGCCGTAGCCAGTTGGGGTCGACTCAGCGAAGAAAGTTCTACTGCTCCCGCTGCTACTTCGTTTCGTGGCGGAGTGGAAGCTGTCAATCAGCGGGTGGGCAATGGTCTCCTTCGAAAGCCGGTTTGCCTGCCCGCCAAACCAGACAGTCTCTCCGGTGTCTGCGTCGCGCACTGGAATGGACTTGCCGTGCAGGCTGACAACCAGCATTGGCCACTCATCCCTGTTCGGGCGAAACAATTGCGCCACTTCATCGTCCGGGAAATCTCCCATCGCAAAGCTGTCGCATCCCATGGCCTGTGCAGAGAGGGCAAGCGCTTGCCAGGCGTGCCCTATATCGTGCAGGCAATATCGATATGCACGTTCACCGTACTTCCATGCCTCGCGCCACACGATGCTGGTCAAAACGAACACAATTGGCGCTGCACCGACGAGCAGGTCCATCTCAAAACTACCGCGGCCGCGTTGCTCCGCCATGTGCCTGGATGGATCGTAGTGATACAACCCATCCGGATTTCCCTTCAGACCTCGCGTGAAGAAGTGGAATTCCGTTGGGTGGAGATTCCCGGAGGACGGATTCACTCTTAGCGCGTACTTCTGTCCGGTGGAGGGGACAAACTTAGACGCGCTAATCGCGGCGGAATAGAAGAGGAGTTGCGAGAGGAAAGCAGGACCGTCAACTACAGACGTGGAGCCGGAAGTACCCTGTAGCACGTCGAGTGCTGGCATTTCCAGGACGGGCGGATCTGCTGGCAGATCGAGTACCGGCACGCCCTCGTAATGACGAAACGGATCAGGCATGTTTGCCCAGTCAAGAACATGCCTGATCCGCCTCAGTGATTCGACGCTATGCTTCGTCGCTTCGTGGTATTCGCGCCAGGTCATCGCCGATAGATGGGCTCCGCTGATTCTGATGCTGGCAGCCAATTCTTCCCGATTCTACCATCGACAGTGGCAAGCGCGACGCTCTGCGCACTTACTCGATCGCTACCCTTGCCGAACGTCTTACGTTAATGCCTGATTGCGACCGGGTAGTCCTTGATCGGACCGGATTGACGGGGGACTACGACCTCAAGCTCGACTGGACTGAGGAAAACGGGAAGGGGGTCCCTGCGGATGCTCAGTATCCGGGTTTGCTCACGGCGCTGCAGGAACAACTTGGGCTAAAACTGGAGCCGCAGAGGGGGCCGGTTGCGGTGGTAGTTGTGGAAGCGGTAAGTGAGCCGGTCTTCGATTGAGAGGTTCAGGCAAAGCAAAAATCGTCGAGGGGTTCTCAGAGGGAATTCGGGTTACGTCCGAGGTTGGAATCGACGTAAGTCCTGAAGAGGATTACTGGAGACAGTCTCTCACTAGCCGGCATTTTGGGGAAACAGAACCACGCTAGGGTTCCTATATTGGCACTGTATTGTCCACTGTTCGTATCAGCTAGCTCGCACTTGTCTCGACAGATGGTCCCGTGTGTAACACTGTTCAAACATTGTGGCAGCGGCCAGGCCTGCAGCACCACCTACCCCAGCACCGGATACCTTGTGACTGTGCCAGCCGGACGTTCGTGTCTCTGACAACTTGAATGAGTTCTCTTTCAGGTCGAGGAGTTCCGATATAGACTCACTTGCTTGCTGTTTGCCTATATAAAACAAACAGTTTGTGGTTATACGTTCGATATGTTCCAGATACTCGGCCATCGCGCCGGGAGATATGTCCGACATTACGTGAGAGCTAAAAGTGATATCTATACTCTCCGCCGGCATGTTTTCCAACTCGAACGCCGGCAATAACACTACATCCACATCAGTGATCGCTTTCTTTGTCAGCTCGCCCTCGCCATAAAGCAGAAACTTAAGCTTTGGAAATGCTTTGATCAGATAATAAGAGGCTAGCGCGATGCTCTCTGGAACATCGAAGTCAAAGTAAGTTAGGTTCGGCCGGTCCCGCAGCAGATAGTAGGCCATGCCGCCGAAACCGCCTCCTATCTCAGCAACGGCGGCGAACCCCGTATCCAGCATGCTGTCGATTCTATGCGCGCAGTAGTGTGCGTATTCCGCGCCTACATTTATGTGCGTTCCATCGATTAGCACGCCGAATGGATTGCCTATCCCAGGACCGGCGAGGTCACGCAGTGCAAAGCGGCTATTGGTCTGTTCCTTCCAGTACTCAAATCGGTATAAAACGTGACTTAGATAAAAATGCCGATGCATATCCTTGATCTTTCCGCCAAAATAAGCCTTCGACATACCGAAGGGCGGCGCAAGCAGACCCAATGAGCACGAATCACGAAAAAAATTCTGGTACATCCCTCGGAGCGAGGCAATATCTTTTGCGCGCAGCGCTCGAATTACAGGTCCCAGGCCTCGATCTCGCACCTCCTGCCACCATTCCGTAGGCTGGTATGCGCTTGGAGCAGACTGCTGCTGGTTTATAGCTCTGATGTATGCGGTGCATATTCTTTCCAGCAATGCGTCATCATCGCTCGAGGCATCGATGCGAGATTTGAATCCATCCGTTACATTTCGTAGATCGTAGCGAGGGTCGTTCTTAAAACGACGGGCGCCGTGACGTGCAAAGCTCCACATGCTCAAGCGTGTCGCAAATAGATTCTTCGCATTATTTGCTGTCTGAAGGGGATGGCGGAGGTATTTGATCTTTACCATGTAATTTTTGCTCCAGGCGCTTGCAGAGTTTCTGGGCTACGGATTCAGAAAACGTCTAGATAAACGACGCATACTGTCTCAAAGCTATCGCGGGGTCCTTGGCGAAGGTGTCAGCCAATCGTCTAGAGTTTGTCATTAATTTGTCACACTGCACTGCCTGCAGGAACTGGCCCACGCCAGGAGTTGCCCTGTCGGCGGCCGTCTGAGCCGAGCGGGCGATTAGCGGATCCTGTCGCCTTCGCCCGGCGCGAGGAATAAATTAGCGTCGAGGCCATGCTGACGAGTGTAGAGCTCGTAGTAGCGTGCCCTGCGCTGATACAAGGACTGGTGAGTTCCGCGTTCGACGATCTTTCCCTGCTCAACCACCAGTATTTGATCGGCACGCCGAATCGTCGAGAGGCGGTGTGCAATCACGAAGGTGGTGCGCCCCTGCATCAGAAAGTTCAATCCACTCTGGATGAGAGCTTCAGATTCGGAGTCCAGCGAGCTGGTAGCCTCATCGAGGATGAGGATGCGGGGATCAGCGAGAACGGCGCGGGCGATCGAGATCCGCTGACGCTGGCCGCCTGATAGCTTGACTCCTCGTTCTCCTACGAGGGTCTGGTAGCACTCAGGAAATCGTTCGGCGAACTCATCGACCCGCGCGATGCGGTACGCCTCCATCAGCCGCTCTTCGGTAGCGTCAGGACGGCTGAACAGAACATTTTCCCGGATGGTTCCGTCGAAGAGGAAGGTCTCCTGCAGCACGACGCCGAGTTGTCGACGAAAGCTCGGCAGACGAATGGTGCAGAGGTCAACGCCGTCTATCAGCACCTGACCGCCGGCGGCATTATGAAAACCGCATAGGAGTGAGATGATGGTGGACTTACCGGAGCCTGAAGATCCGACTAAAGCGGTGACGGTTCCCGGCATCGACTCAAAACTGATGCCGTGCAGAACGGGCTTGTCAGGAACATAGGAGAAGGTTACCTCCTTGAACGCGATCTTGCCCAGGATTGAATCGATGGCCTCAGTGCGGATTAGTTCGGAATCTTCCCCAGGTTCGTTGAGGATCTCGAAGGTGCGATCAAGACCGGCGAACGTCTCGGTGAGCCGAGTTCCAACGTTGACCAAAAGGGCTATGGGAGCAGCCAGGAAGGCCAGGAGCATTGTGAACTCCACATAGCTTCCGACATCGAGACGATGCGCCATCGTTCCCTTTTGCTCCAAGGTACATGATGAGCGCGACGACGATTCCGAGGACGGTGGTGGAGCAGAGCGACAAGAACGACCGAGCTGTTATCGAGCTGCTGGCATTTTGCAGGAGGCGGACAGCACCTTGAGCAAAGACCCGCGCTTCGCTGGCCTCAGCGTGATAGCCCTTGACGACACGCATACCGTTGAGGGATTCGGTGAGACGACCGGTAACCTCCGCGGTGATACGAGAGCGTTCGCGGAAGATCGGTCGCGTGACACCAAATGCTTTTTTGAGAAACCAGGCGAAAGCGATCAAGATGCAGCACGTGAGGATCGTCATGAGGACACTGATGCGAATGAGAATGACGAGTGCGATGATCCCCGTGAGAATGCCACCGGCAAAGTCTATGAGACCTGCGCCTACGAGGTTCTGAACTCCTTCCACATCGGTCATGATGCGAGTGACCAGGGCTCCAGCGCGATTGCTATCGAAAAAAGAGATGGGCAAACGGCTGATATGCTGTTGCACCCTCATGCGCAGATCTGCGATAAGGTGCTCGCCGGCAATAGAAAGCTGCTGAGAGAGGATGTAAGTGGTAATGCCCTGGATGAAGGCAGCAGCGACAACGGCACCTACGATCAGAGGCAGCTTCTCGATCTGGTGCTTGTACATTACGTTATTGACAAGATAACGAGAAGAAATGGGAACGGCCAGGCTGCAGATGCGGTTCACGATCATCAGCAGACAGCTGCCTGCAAGAACCCACCTAAATGGCTCGACGAGCTTCCAAATCTCTGGCATCATTCTGGTCTGCTTTGAGACCGGACGTGATGAGACGGGCTCCTTTTTCGTAGCACTGCGGGTGTCCCATGAAGTCTGATCGACAGACCTTACACTATCGCTAACGCTGGAGGAACCGAGAGAAGAAGGCATGGGTAAATGTCAGTGGACCTTGTTAACAGGCTGCGCGCGGTAACGTCCTCGTTTGTTGAACGCGTCTCCTGCCAGTGATATCTTTAACTCTTCGTTTTCCTCTTTGAGTTTCGCGAGTCGCCAGGACTGATAGAACCCGTGGATAGAACAGAACTCCAAGCCATCGCAAAATTTATCTTCTCGAATGATTCGCGCGATGAAAAACTGATGACTTCCGATCGCACGAACGGACTTGATCTCCACCTCTCTGACTCTTTGGGCGAATTCAGGGATCGGAATATTGAATGCTATCGACATCTTTGTTGCGAAGGGGAGTTGGCTCCAGTCAATTGATTTCCTGGTGTGGTTATGTGCAAGTTGATATGCCAGGGTTCCCTGCGCCAAGGGAAGGCTGCTCAATGCGATACGGCCGGCACGTTCTACGAGGCCGGCGGCCAATCTTTCGCCTCTCAAAGCAAAACCCATATAGCCGTTGCCGAGATCGCCAAGTATGTTCATGGGAAAGACATTCCCGTCCTCTCTGGTGCCCACACTTACGAGGAAGATGGGATGAGGGACGATGAAGATCACCATCCCAGCGCGTCTTTCGAGGAACGACATCTTTATTCCCTTGGTGTTATCGCTCCTCCACTGCCGATATGCGTGAAGTAAATAGTGAGTGCAGAGGCGCGCTCTGGGCAGACAAAAGTTCCTTGAGCTCCGAGGTGCAAACAGGATGAACTCCGATCGAGCTTCCGCAACCATGGTCTGAGGTTTAAGGCCGATCTCCGCCAGCACTTGCTTACGACCGTCTCGTTCGCAGAATTTCAGCGATAAATGAGCCAGGTCTTTCTCTGGTGGAACTTGCCCTTGGTCAAATCCGATGCAGATAGTGAGTGGAGCGGCACACACCATGGAGTGCCGGTGAGTTACGTCGCGGGGTTCACCCGATCCATGCAGCCAGACGGTGATCTCCGCCTGTGGTTCTGGGAGTCCGAGAGTAAACTCCTGTGGGAGTAAAGTGTTCCCGAAGGCAATCCTCTTGATCACACTGCGAACTTCGCTCACCATCGACATACGATTATTCCCATAGACGAACACTGCTGAATTCCGGGGCCTGCTCAAGAAGGCAATGGACGGTGACCCTTTACGGAGACAAATAGCTGGAGGCGATCATTGAAATCTGCCTCCAGAGCCCGGTATTTGCTTTGCAACGCAGATTGTCGCTCGGCAATATCGTCTTCACCGGTCTCGGAGTTTGCTGATTGTACCGTTCCGGACAAGCACACATTCGTGACTCAGGCTATCGTCGCGGTGCTATCGGTGTGTCACTGACTTGTCTTAAGTTTGTCATGAGATTGTAAGAAGCTGCCAAGGGCGAAGCAAAGGTAGGCCAGTGGAAGGGTTTGAAGTTGTGAAGATTGCGGGGGAGGAGGGGCGCCGGAGCGTAGCGGAAGCGTCCCTTCTCTGGCGAGGTGCGTTGGGAAGGCGGGGCATTGTGGGGGCATTGAAGGGGCAGGACGGAACTGACACTTGCTCGTTCGGCCTTTTGGTTTGGGGATGTCCCCCGGTTTCTGAATCAGAACTGGAACCGGGCGCGCAGCTGGCCGACACGATTGACGCCGTTGACACTTCTCACGTCGCCGAAGGTGCTGTCGCCGATGTACGTGTCTGGTGCGTTGTAGTAGTGGCGGTTGAAGACGTCGTAAAATTCCGCTCCCAGTTCACAGCGATACTTTCCGTCTGGACCGAAGCCGAAGTGTTTCAGGATGCTTACGTTCTCCTGGGCCGGCCCGGGGTTCCAACGGAAATGGTTCCACGTACGCGGTGTGTCGCCGAAGGGCGCCGCGGGGGTGGTCGCGGCAAACGAGTTCGGACTGAAATCGGCGTTCGCGCTATCCGTCGGGTTCAGAAGGTTCAAGCGTCCGTGGAATTGGTTCTTCATATTCGTGGCGGTGGCGCCATTGGCAAACGAAGATCTCTGGTTGCCGGAGTAATAGTACGGTAGCTGATACGTAGAAGTGAAGACTCCAAAGGGAAGACCGCTTCCATAGGAGCCATAGAAGCCGATCGTCCATCCACCCACCGCGTAATCGAGCGGGCCCGAATTGCTCAGCCACTGTCCGTTTCGTCCGAACGGGAGATCGTACGTCAGATAGCCCTTGGACAGATACCGCTGGTCGTTGCCCGCTACCCAATTCGAGGAACCGACGGAATCAGCCGGACTCTGAAACATGGAGCCCCAGTTGTTGGAGAAGTTGTCCATGCCATTCTGGTTCGAGGTCTGCTTGGAGACGACAAAGCTCCAGTCCGCATAGAGGCCGTGGCTTTTGCGCACATTCAGCTCGACCACGAACGAGTTATAGGCGCTTACCGCAGCCCACTGGGAGAACAAGCCGATGGTTTCTGTGGTGAAGTTCGGCGCGGCTATCTGTGGGTAAGGCGCGATGGCCGCATAGGCCGGGCCGCTGAAGCCCGCATAGGGATAGGGAACCCCCAGGGCGGCAGCGTCTCCGGCGTTGTTGATCGGAGAGTTGATGTTGCCGGCAAGCAGCAACGACTGGTACTGGCCAAAGTTGAGGGGCCAACTCTGGTCGACGGAATGACCGTAGTCGTGCAGGTTTCCACCCCGGTTGCCGACATATCTGACATCGAGCACCATGTTCTTCTCAAACCCATACTGGACGCCGGCGTAGAAGGTCTGGGTGTGGCCCAGGTTGCGAATGTCCGGCGCGATGTACATGGGGCGGTTGGAATCGCCAAAGGTTGTGGCGGTGCTGTTCTGCACCGGGAAGATCGTGGTTCCCGGGTATCCATTGCTCCAATTGAAGACTGTGCCACCGACTACATTGGTCAGCTCCTGGTTTAGACCAGCGTTGAGCGGATCCTGATTGGCTGGATAGTAGTCCGCTCCTCCGGAGGAGAAGGCGCCGAGAGGGATGTAAAAGACTCCATAGGATGCACGGGCGACCAGCTTGTCAGTGACCTGGTAGGCGCCGCCAAAGTGCGGTCCGAATTTGATGTAGTTGTTGTTCTCAAAGGTGGTGCCGGAGTTTTGGGAGAAGATCCACGCACCCTTGTAGGGCGCCCAGTTCGGATTGGTCGCGGTGAGGTCGAAGTTCTCCCACTTGCCGTTGGCCATGTGGCCGGCCAGGGTTTCGTTTACGTTGACGCCCACATTCAGCGTGAGTTTGTGGGTTACCTTGATGTCGTCCTGGGCGAAGAGGCTGATGGTTTTTTGGCGGGGATAGTAAACGTTGCGTTGGAACAACTGCCCGAAGTTGGCGTCCCCGAGCATCATGTTGGCAAAGCTGCTGCCCACCCAAGGCGTCAGGCTCGGATCGACAGGGCCGCCGGTGTAGTTTTGGAAGTTGTATTGCTGCTCGCCCTGATTGTAGTTCGCGGAATTCAAGATGTTGGCTGTGAACTCGCCGCCGAACGCCAGGCTGTGCTGTCCCTTCTGCCAGGCGAGCGTGTCCTGATAGTGGTATGCGTTGTAGTTCATGTAGAGGTCCCAACCGGCGCCAACGCTGGTGATGCCGACTCCGTTGACGCCGCTGCCCCCGACATTGTTGGCGTTCGTACTCTGGAAATTGATGTTGGGAAAGATATTGCCGGCGGGCAGGCCAAAGCTCGACACGTCGGTATGGTTTTTGGGCGCCTGGGGCGATTGCTGCAGCCCGTAGCCGATGGCGAAGGTGTTGGTCAGCGTCGGCTTGATGAAATAAGTGTCGATGATGCGGGTGTTGTAGTTGTTGTTGCCGAACGACCAGAAGGAAGCGAATGGACCGGTCTGGTAGTTGAAGGGCCCGAAATTTTCGAGAGCGATGTCGTTCATCAGGTCGAGGGAGGCGCTGACGTGATGCTTCTCAGAGAAGTTGTGGTCAATCTTGACGTCGAAGGTCTTTTTGGTGAACTGGGGCTGCCCGGCGATGACGGTGGGAAAGTTACCGCCGACCAGACGGTTTACGGTGGGCTTGTAGTACTGCGAGTAGATGGCCGCGATCTTCTGCGAGACGGGGCTGATGCGTCCCGACGGGATCACATTTCCGGGAAACGGCGTTGCGCACTCCACCCCTCCCACCACCTGGGACGTGGAGGGGTCCATGATCTGACCATATAGATAAGGTTGACCCGTGCAGGGGTTGGTCTGAGGAACTCCGCCGATCATCACCGGGCCTGAATTGGCGCCAAAGGCTCCGCCGGTCAACAGATCACTGAAGTCGCCTGCCAACATTTTTGCGGTAGGTACGGTGGCACCGGTTGGGTTCGTTGTCCAATTGCTCTGGGTGTAGTATTCAAAGTCTCCAAAGATGAAGGTGTGGTTCTTCCAGAGCGGGCCGCCGGCGCTGCCACCGAAATCATTAAAGCGGTTGATTGCCCTTGCGTACTGGCCGATGCAGGCGGCATCGCCGGGGTCACAGGCGGACTTGAACTGATTGTTCGACCAGGTGTTGGCGCTCAGGTCTTCGTTCTGCAGAAATTCAAAGGCGCTGCCGTGGAGCTGATTGGTGCCGGACTTGAGTTCGTAGAGCAAGGCGCCGCCGCCGGTCGCGCTGAGCTGGGCGTCGGTGACTACTGTCTGGATCTGCATTTCTGCCAGCGCATCCTGGCCAGGGGAGGCGATCGAACCCTGATTGCTGGTGGTTGCGTCCACACCATCGATGAACGCCGCGTTGGACATTGTCTCGCCGCCCGCGATGTTTACCCAGCTTTGGCCGCCTTCGGACCAGGACCAATTGGCGCCGACGTTCGGGGTGGTGGATAGAATCAGCTGGGTCGCGGATCTGCCTCCGTAGGCATTGAGGGGCAACTCCTGGATCGCCGTTTGCTCCATGGTCGTTGCCTCGTTGGAGGTTTGCGTTTCCAGTAGAGGCACCCCTCCGCTCACCGTCACCGTTTGCGACGTTGAGCCCACTTCCAGGTGGGCGTTTACTTGCATGACTTGGGTCACTTCGGGCGCGATGCCGGTGGCTACGTAGCTCTGGAAGCCAGCATGCTCCACTTTAAGCGTATAGACACCGAGGGGCAGGCCGGGAATGCTGTAGACGCCGTTGCTGTTGGTGGTGGTGGTATAGGCCGCTTTCGTGCTCGGGTCGACAGCAGTTACGGTTGCATTCGGCACAACAGCTCCGGAGGCGTCGGTGACTGTTCCGGTAATCGTCGCCCGATCCGACTGGCCAAACGCCTGCGTTCCCACACACAGAAGCACGAGGAACAAGGTCCAAAGCGTACATCTAATAATGTCTTTCATCGAAGTCGCTCTCCCTGAATCGTCCTGCCCGGTCGCATCGTCCCCCAGTCTCTATTTGCCAGCCCTTGCCTGGGTAGGTAAAATCGGGGCGTTGTGAAGCTAATGGTGCGGCTGGAACGACGGCAAGTTCCGGCTAGGTTTAATCGTGTTTCAGGATTTGTTACGGGCGATAACACTTGGGCGCTCCAGCACATAACGAAGATGTAGCGGAGACGTTACATCCCCTTGCCGGGGCGAACGAGGCACTCAGTCAGGCAGAATGTCTGCGGCAGATCGACCGCATGGTGGCGAGTTCGCTGTTGCAGGGCTCCGACGCTCTATGCAGGTTGTTGCAGTACCTGGCGCACCATACCTTGAACTTTCCTTCCGATCATTTGAAGGAGTACACGATTGCCACGGAGCTCTTTGGCCGGCCGCAGGATTTCGATCCGCAGTCGGACGCGAGTATCCGGGTGCAGATCGGACGACTGCGCAGCAAGATTGCGGAGTACAACATCTCCATCGGGATCGACGATCCTGTTGTGGTTGAGCTGCCGAAAGGCAAGCACGCACTCTCTTTCCAACGCAGAGTTCCTCAAGCGGTAGCCGGTGCCGACGCCGCAACCGGCTGCGACCGTAGCCATTTCTGCACCTGAGATACGGCGGTCGAGTCAACGCAGCCTGGCTCTATCCCTGGCCATATTTGCGAGTAGCCTACTGGTCTGCGGAACGCTCCTCTATATGGTTCATGGCAGGGCGACTTCCGCTTCGGTCAGGCAGGTTGCTGTGGATCCAGTGCCGGCGGTCTTCCATACCTTCTGGGGTCCGTTTCTCCATGGACCGGAGGAGCCGTTTGTGGTGTATGCCAACGCGAATTTTGTCGGGACGGCGGACAGCGGGATGCGGTATTTCGATCCCTCTCGTGATTCCCGGGACCAGATCTCGCAACATTACACCGGCGTTGGCGAAGTGATGGGCGTGCTGGAGTTGCAGCAGCTCTTCCAGCAATTTGGGGGAGCCCGCTTTCGCGTCAAGCGAAGCGGCTTGTTCACGCTGGACGACGCTCGCGATAACAACCTGATCTTCGTCGGCTCTCCAACGGAAAATCTTACGTTGAACGAAATTCCCAACACGCGAGAGTTCGCATTTCGGCGTCAGCCAGCCGGCCCGAAGCAATGGCAGGAGGTGATCGTTGACCTTCATCCGCGGGCGGGCGAAGCGAGTGTGTATGTTCCCACTCCGCAGACTCGTCCTATGGAGGTCGATTACGCAGTCGTCTCGCTCACGCACGGGCTGGAGCATCGACGGTGGACACTCATCCTGGCCGGCGTCTCGACCGTCGGCACCCAGGCAGCCGTCGATTTTGTGTGCGACAAGGCCTCTCTGGAACAGCTTTTGCGTCTGCTGAATCCCAAGGGCCCGACGCAGTTAAGACCATTCGAAGCATTGCTGCGCGTTAAGGTAGCCAACGACGTGCCCCTGCAATCGCAGTTGGTGGTATTGCGCCGGACGGATGACGCGCCCAATCCTTAGTGATGGTTGAACTTTGATCCAAACAAAATCAGAGCCAATCAACGGCTTCTAAAAAATGGCTTTTAAGGCCATTTGCAGAATGCGAGGATCCTGGGCTGAGGTGATTTGACCAAAGCTGCTATCGGTGAGGCCGCTATCAGGAGTGCCAAAATTTACATTGTTGAAAGCATTGTAAAATTCGGCACGGAACTGAAGCGATACACGCTCGTCTATTTTTGTGTTCTTCAACAAGCCCAGGTCTGTATCAAAATATCTTGGCCCGCGGATAATATTCTTGCCCGTGTCGCCAAAAGTGCCAATCGCATTCGGACCGAAAGCCGAAGTATTGAACCATTCATTAACCAACTGCGCGTGAGACCGCCCCGAACTGAGCAAAGCATCTTTGAGTTGTGCTACCGTCAAGTCCGCACGGTCTGCCCCGTTCTGACTGAATGAATTATCGTAGTCGCTAAAAATCGTAAATGGAAAGCCTGTTTGCCAATTCGCTATACCTGAAAGGCTCCATCCATTGATGAGCTTATCCGCGAAACTATGGACCGGCAGGCGAGGGAAATTATAGTTCCCTGAAATCCTGAAGGTCTTATTCACATCGCCGTCGCTGGGGCCGTAGTCAAAATAACGTCCGCAGGTGCACGTATTGGTACCATTCCCCCCTGGCGATCCGTTCGGACCAAAATCATCAAGTGCTCGCGCCCACGTGAAATTGGCCAGGAAAGAGAATCCGCGAGAGAAGCGCTTCTGAAGACCCAGCTGGACCGCGTTATAACTGCTGCCCACACCCGAATTGATGGAATCGATAAATCCGAACGACGGATAAATCCGCCGTTGCTGCGTGTTGTCCTCTGTCGATTGTCCCGGAATGTAGATGGCTGGGTTTACTTGCAGCAGACCCGGACTCCTGATCTCCTGTACCACCCAGGTAAGTTCCTTTGTTTCCCATATAGGCGGCACGAATCAGCCAGTCCGATCCAATTCCGCGTTCTAAGGTGAGGTTCCAAGTCAATACCTGCGGAAGGCGAAAATGCCGGTCGAAGATTTGAGTGAACGAAATATCCTGCGGGAAGGTGGCATCCGATCCCGGAGTCCTGGGGCCAAATTGTTGCGGGAAGGGATTCGCCACACCTGCGCTCCCATACGGATCAGTAAAATTGACGTCGGAAAGACCCACGATCGGAGCGAATGGGGGAACTCCAACTATATCTTCAAAGGATACGGTGTTCGGTCTTTCGTAATAGTAACCGGCTCCGCCGCGAACGCTGGTATTTCCATCTGCCGTCAGCCGATACGCAAATCCAATGCGTGGGCCAAGATTCCCCAGGTTGTTAAAGATCGACGATTGAGGACACCCAGCATCATGGTTGCTTCCCCCAAAAATCAAGTCTGACGGGGAGTTAGGATAACGCTGAGATTGCGCGCCCGGCACGAAACACGCAACTCGTCCCTCGCTGTCTGTATAAGGAAGGAACGGGTCCCAACGTAGACCAGCGGTGACGGTGAATCCTGGACTCATGTGCCAGGTATCCTGGACAAAAGTACTCCAGTTGTAACCGGTAAAATTAAGGTACAGGCCACCAGCTTGAGTAAAGCCTGATACATCCCCCAACATAAAATCTGCGACATTGTCTCCGGAAAGAGTGTTATTGAACGAGAAGATACCGGCCGCCTGATAGGTATTCGACATGGGAGCTCGAATGCGCAAAAACTCGCCCCCGAATTCTATTTCATGGGATTTCCTGAGAAGAGTGACGACTTCCCGAAAAGATTGGTCACCACGATCCCAAATTCCGGTACTATGCTGTTTTCCTATCGAAAAATTACCGGCTACGCTCACACTCATGACTTTAGCGCCTGAAACCTGCACCGGCTGCGCGATCAGTGAGCCGGCGTCCGCAATGGTGAAAGGCTCAGCAGAAAGCGTGTCGCCATTTTGGCTGGTATAGCCGAAGTAGCTATTGAGCAAGGAGTTGGAAGAAATCGGGTAGATGTCAACCACGCTGACGTGTTTCAACGTGATACTTTGTGGACTTTCTGTATTTGCTTGAAGGATATTGGACGCGAGCGGGACGACCAGCGGAATATCGTAATTCATTTGAAAGTAATGGCCACTCAGGTGGTGCTTGCCGAGGATATAGTCCGCTTTGATCAGATATTCGTTCGTGTTCGCTATCGTGGGAACGCCATTGTAGCTAAGCTGACGGCCAGGCCCGTTTGGAAGAGGAATGTATTGCAGGAGATATTGTGCTACGGGGTTTAGAGCTGGCAGCTGGTTATTGGGTAATGGTGCTCCGGTGGTGGGATCTACTAATTGCGTGCCCGACTGCAGGAGGTCGGCAAAGTTACCCTGGCGTTCAGCAGCGGTGGGCACAAAGGAAATTTGCCCATTTGCGGCTGTATTCGTACGCGTGCCCTGATAGGAACCGAAATAAAACAACTTGTCCTTGAGAATAGGGCCGCCAATGGTTCCTCCAAACTGGTTTTGCTTCAGCGGATCGGGAGAGGTGGCGAAGTAGTTTCGTGCATCCATGGCATAGTTACGCAGAAATTCAAATGCGTCGCCATGAATTCGGTTCGTGCCGGACTTGCTTACGATATTCACCACGCCGCCGGTCGCGTTCCCATACGCGGCGCTCATATTGTCAGTTTGTACGTTGAATTCCTGCAGCGCGTCCGGGTTAGGAAAGGGCAGGTTCGCGTTAATGTAGGTATCGTTGTAGTCCACACCGTCGAGCAGGTAATAAACGCCGTTGGCGCCCCCGCCATTTATTTTCGCGTATTGCTCGCCAGGGAAAACGCCGCCTTCAGCAGAATATTGTGACGTCACATCGACTGCACCGGGGGTCAAAAAAACGAGCTGTTGCGCTTCGCGTCCATTCAGAGGCAAACCGATCATGCTCTCCTGGCTGATGAGCTGACCAATCGAAGCAGACTGCGTCGTCACCAGGGAAGAATCCCCTTGCACTGTTACCTGTTGGGCCACCGCACCCACTTGTAATGTAATGTTCTGGGTAGCTGCCTGTCCGACGGTTAAGACGATGCCATTTTGTACATACGTGGTAAAGCCGTCCATTTGAGCGGTCAATCGATAACTTCCAACCGGCAGACTGGGGAACAAATAGGCGCCATCGGATCCGGCCTTCCCTGTCTGCGTGTATCCAGTAGAAACCTGTTCGACCCTCAGAGTTGCGCCAGCAATCGCTGCCCCTGCTTTATCCGTGACGATGCCGCCCAGCCGCGCAGTCGTAAACTGGGCGACCGCGGAAGGGTTGCAAACCATGGCTACCAAGCAGAGCAAGAAGGAAAGTAGAACCTCCCGAATTCTTCCCAACCTGGTGTTCCACGACGATTCTTTTTGAGGCTGTTGCCATTTCCGCCCTTCTTACACAAGGAGTTTTCACAGGACCCCAGATAGCTCAGAACAAATATTGTGTTCAAGGTAAAAGGCAAAACCGGGCGCGTCAAGAAAAATTTCTCAATTTTGTGAAATGACCAGATAATTTGCTAGAGACTTTCTTGACTACCGAGCAAATTTAGCGATAATTAGCTGACATTCGGTCTTTCACTTTTGAGGAAATTGCCCTTCAGGTTCGCTCCCGGGCAGCCCGCTGCAAAGAAGGCCGTTACAAGAAAGGAATTATGAAAGCGCCAACAGACAATGTGATTCGCTTCACATCGGGAACCATCAAATTGGAGATTCATCCCAGCAGAAAGGAACTGGGTACGGCAGCCGCCAACGCAGCTGCCAAAGAGCTGCGCCGGCTGGGCCAACTCGGCATAGGCATCGGAGTCATCTTCGCCACGGGCGCGTCACAATTTGATACCCTCGAGACCCTGACGTCGATTCCTGGCCTGCCGTGGAACCAGGTGCGGGGATTCCACATGGATGAATATCTTGGGCTCGACGAGAATCATCCGGCGTCGTTTCGCCGCTACTTGCGTGAAAAGCTGACGCAGCGCGTAGCCATGCGGGAATTCTTCGAGATGGAGGGAAACGTCAAGGACCTAAAGCCGGTTAGCCTGGAATATATGCGTCAGCTGAACCTGGCCGAGCCGCAACTCTGCTTTCTTGGCATCGGCGAAAATGGACACCTGGCATTTAACGATCCCGCCGAGGCCGATTTCGACGATCCACTCGCAATCAAGGTGGTTACACTTGACGATAAGTGCCGCCAACAACAGGTGTCGGAGGGTTGGTTCAAGACACTGGAAGAGGTGCCGAAGCAGGCTCTCACACTCACTATTCCAACGTTGTTCCGCGTCCCGAAATTGATTGTTTCGGTCCCTGGTGCTCGTAAGGCGGAAGCGGTGCGGCGCACTCTGCAGGAAGCTATCTCAACGAATTGTCCATCGACTTTTCTGCGCACACATCCGGACGTCACGATTTATCTGGATATGGATTCCGCGGCCGAGTTGACCGGTCGCTACTGACCCCACCGGATTTTGCGCGGGAACGGCAGTTGGGCTGGATGCCAGAAGGTGTATGGAATATCTGAAATGGACAATCACGGAATAGGTCAGAGGACTTTTGTAAAGCTGGCATGAGTGGCGATGCTCACAGCCGGCATTATGAAACTATTGCCGGTGAGTGCATATCAAGATGTCGCGCTCATGGCCATGCAAGCAGAACGATAACGCCTGGAGCCAGACGAAGAATGACGATGACACGCCGCCAGATGATCGCCGCTTTATCTGCGGTTCCGCCGCTTGCTACCTATAGTCAATTGTTCGCGGCGCAATCCGCCGCTTCGTCGCCCGGGGAGGAGCGGACAGCGACGGCGGCATCCTACCCGGGCATCGCCTACCGCGACTACTTCCGCTGCCTGCCGGATTTTCTGGATGAGCTTGCCGCGCATGCCTATGAGGCCCGCAACCAGAAGATCGACGCGCTGACAACACCGGCGGCCGTGCGCCAGTATCAACAGTGGTCTCGAGAGACATTCTGGAAGCTGGTGGGAGGAGCGCCGGAGCGGACGCCGCTCAACGTTCGCTCCGTCGGAGGGTTTGAGCGGGAACACTATCGCGTCGAGAAACTGCTCTACGAAAGCCAGCCGAATTTGTACGTTCCGGCAAATCTCTACATTCCCAAGTCATTCAAGCCGCCCTTCCCGGGCATACTGTTTCAGATGGGGCACACGCCGAACGGCAAAGCCGGCGCCACCTATCAGCGATGCTGCCAGGGACTAGCGCAATTGGGCTACCTGGTGCTGGGCTTCGATCCGATGGGGCAGGGGGAGCGGATTTATTATCCGGACGCCTCCGGAATAAAATCCCGGCTGTCTCAGCAAGACGAGGAACATTCGTATGCGGGCCGGCAGATGCTGCTAGTCGGCGACAGCGCCACGCGAATGCATGCGTGGGATGCGGTGCGAAGTCTGGACGTGCTGGCCTCGCACCCGCTGGTGGATGCAAAGCGCATTGGAGCCACCGGCCAATCCGGTGGAGGGACTACGACGATGTTTCTCTCCGCCGTGGATGACCGCATCGCCGCGGCGGTGGTGTGCAGTGGCATTACCGAGAACTTTGCCTGTGCGAACTTTAACGCGCCGGGCTCCACCGATGACGCCGAGCAGAATTTTGTAGGCTCTGGGCCCCTTGGCTTCGACCGCTGGGACCTCCTGTATCCGTTGGCGCCGAAGCCGCTGTTGGTGAGCGTGAGTGACAAGGACTTCTTCGGCACCTATTCGCCACGCTACATTTCCAGCGGTTGGGAGGAATTTCAAAAGCTGCGGAAGGTTTACGCGGTGCTCGGCAAGGAGGATCAGATCGCCTGGGGCGGAACCCCGCTTCCACACGGGCTGTCTTACGACACGCGATTGCAGGTGTACAGCTGGTTCGGTCGCTGGCTCAAAGGCGAGATGGGTGGCGTCGAGGTGGAACCGCAGACTGTGGTGGAGGAGGACGCAACTCTGTGGGTGTCCGCCTCAGGAAACGTGACCCGCGCGCGCTCGGGGGCTGCGACTCCCTTTTCTATGACGCTGGCCGCAATGCCCAAGACTTTTAGGACCCAGTCGCCGGAGTCCCTGAAGACGCTTCTCGGAGCGGAGATGCCGCCTCGGGGTTTGGCGGCTCGCGTTCTGAAGCGGGTACCGTCCGACGGCTGCCAGATTGAGGCTCTGGAGATTCAATCGGCAGCACAGGTCTGGTTGCCGGCGTGGCTGATTCGACCGACGAAAGTCCCTGTGAAATCCGTGCTGTTGCTGTTAGAGCCGGCCGGCCGTAACTACGATCACCGCTGGCAGGAGGATAGCCTATACCAAAAGCTGGCGACGAATGGCCATATCGTGTGCATTCCTGATCTGCGCGGAGTAGGAGACCTGAAGCCTGAGTTGGGGCGTGGCGCTGCGGTCTGGGCGGAGGAGCACGAGAGCGAAGAATCCTGGGCGTGGGCATCGCTGATCCTGGGAAAGCCGCTGCTTGGACAGCGTGTGACGGATATTCTGGCTGTTTTGGAGGCGCTGCGCCATCAGGACGGTGTCGCAGGTCGTCCTCTCATTGTGGCCGCGCGAGGTGAGTGGACAGTGCCAATGCAGTTCGCCGCCGCGCTCGATTCCAACTTCGCGGCTCTATATCTCTCTGGGGGACTATTGTCTTACCGCAACATTGTAGAGACAGAAAACTACACTCATCCGTTCGCCAATTTCGTGCCGGACATACTTCACCACACCGACTTAACAGAGTTGCCCGGCCCGAAGCGCGTCGTTCTGGCAGGCGTGGTGGACTCAGCCGGCAACGCAGTGCCGGTCGACGTGGTGCGGACGGCCTACTCTAAGTCGTCCAACGTGGAAGTGGTCGCAGAGGCACGCTGGGATACGGCAACGTTGGCGGCGCTCGGCTCCTGATGGTGCCGCTTTATGAGAGTTTCGTGGAAACTCAGTAGGGGATGCTTACTTCTCCACGGGATTCTGCTGGGATTGGTTTGGTTTTTGCCGCTGTGCTGATCGAGTCGGAGACGACCCAACTGGCGCCGGCCAACGCGATGCAGATCGCGTTGCCCGCCCAATTGAAGTGATTGCTTGGCCCGGCGGAGAGATTCGGAATCCAGACTAGCAGCTCGAAGATCACGATCTCCGCAGTGAGGAGGCGCGCGGCAAGCGGCGCCATGATGCCGGTGAGGATGGCGACGGCAGCCCCGAAAAAGCCCAGGGTGGTGGCGTAGGCCCAGAACATCTTGGCCGGCGGCAGCCAACCCGGGATCCAGCCCAACAGACCGGGCATGTCAATGATGTGGACGATGCCAAAGGAAATGGGGCAAATACCGAAGAGGAGCACGAAGAAGGGCCGGCGGCGCGCAATGGATGAACCGGCAGGCGAGAAGATTGCGCAGAGGACCAGGCCGGCGGCGACCAGGGAGAACTCCTCAAAGACATTGCCGATGGGGTCGTAATTGCCGAGATTCAGAAAGGCCTTGGGCACCCAGATGAGCGTGAAAACAGAGTAGACAATCGTCAGGGTCAGAGCGCCGGCACGCGCGGTGCGGGGCAAGAGGAGCGCGATTCCCCCGGCGAGTTCAATGACCGCTGTGAGATAGGCAAGCGGTACGCGCAGAGGAACGTGGGGGCCGACGTTCTGCCAAGTGGTGGCGAAGTCGCCGGAGACCAGGCCCAGAAGGCCGAGAAAGATGGCGGCTGCGGCGTAGACGTAGAGTCCGAGATTTGCTGTTATGCTGCGTTGTTTTGCCATCGAGCGCCGGGGGAATTAAGTATCTCTCGGCGAGGTGCGGTGGGCAATAGCCACATTGCGCAATTTGGGCAGGACCAGTGCTGATCGGTTGAGGAAAGTTTCGGAAAGGTTCGAAGTTTCGGGGGCCAGCGAGATGTAAGGAACGAGTGACAGGAACGAGTGAGAGACGGGACGCAACCGATACCAGTTCGTATCCGGGACTTGCGTGGAGCTGCTTCGAGAGCGGTAAACGTTCCGTCACTTCCTCCACTTGTCACTTCCTCCGTCACTTCCTCCTGTCGTCACGTCCTCCTTCCTGGCCTCACCTTTCCAAACAAACATCTGGGGCACGCGGATTCGCCGCGCATCACGTGAGCGACTTCACCTCGATTTTGCGATACCAAATCTCCGCATACTCGATCTCAATGGCGATCTTTCCCCGCGTCAGGGGGATGAATTTCCCGGGCTGGTTGGGGTCGGGTTGTTGCAGCGTCGTCAACACATTGACGAGTCGTCCATTCACGATGTGGGCAGCCCGGTCACCCTGCCAAATCACCTCAACGACATTCCACCCGTCGAGAATCTCGAAGTTGCCATCTTTTATCTTTCGCCCAGTCGTGGGCTGCGGAGCCGCCGCACCAGGCAGGATGCGGCTGGCAATGCCCGGGCGTGGCCAGCCGTCCGGACCTGGGGCCTGTTGAAACAGACCATCGTCGTGTGGCGGCTGCACACCGCGTACCCCGTTCACCAGGTAGGCATCGCCCAAATCGTCTTCCTCAATCTGGCATTCGACACAGGTAGGCCAAACGATGTCGGCGCCCACCAGGCCGTAAAGAATCCCGTTATCGCGCTTGGCCAGAGTCTGCGGCGGAAAACGCTTGACGCCCCACTTGTATTCCACGCGGATGTGGACGTTTTCAAACTCCTCGTGGGTGGCGAGATAGCCGGTTTCCATGGGCTCGGCGGTGACTTCGTTTCCCAGAATGTGGAGCATGTCCTGCTCCATCATGACGATCTTCCTGGATTGCGCGACGTCTTTACCCGACTCTTGCAGCATCGAGTACCAACCGGTCAGGTCGTGGCCGTTCAGCAGGGAGATCCATCCGTCCGCACCGGCCGCAGGCAACGATAGCGACCCAGCGGCGGCTTGCGCGCAGGCCCAGCGTGGCAGGCACCATGCACTAGCGACGATAGGAAGGCTTGCCTTGAGCAGATCTCGACGATTCATCATGCAATTTTCTTCTCCTGGCGTTCTTCGGTGAGGACTAAGAGGTGGTGGCGCCATGCAGCACTAACGAAAGAGTACACGCGTTTCCCGGCAAGGCCACTCCGCAAAAGGCACTTTCAACCAATTGCAAGCGGAGGAATACGAGGGGTACTCGTCCTTTCCTTTGTGGTTCTGCTTGGGCATAGACTGCCGGGACTCCATTAAAGCCGTTCGCACACGTTCAGCAGATGAATGAAGTGTTAGCCATGGAGAACCGTGCGAAATATAACATCCACGCTTTGAAACTGAGGCAACTGGAAGATTATTCGATTACCAGTCGAGACTTCGCCAACGATTTCAGAAAAGGCTTCGCGTCTACCACCAACACTTGGCCCAACGTGAGCGTGGACTATGGACCGCTGACTCTGATGGAGGGATGGATTAAGGTTGACTCAAATGGTCTTGAAAAGGACATACTCGTCATAATGGAGCGCTTTAAGAACCTGAGTCCGCTGATCGATCGTCTATTGGAGTCGCGGCCCAGTGAGCGGCAGCGTTGATTGGTTGCAGTGCACAGAGCGGGGTCGCTTTACTGTGAAGGCGCCAGCCTGGGGACAATCTTATTGACCTTGTAGTCTGGCGGCACCTGGAACAATGTCTCATCAGGCTGCCCCTGCTGGATGTTCTTCAACGTAAAAGTTGTTTGACCAAAGCGCGGATCATTTTGCGTGCTCTGAATTACCAGTTTCAGTTCCGGCGAGTACCATGTTTCGTGGGTAATAATCAGATCCTTATCATTGCCGATTGTGCCTGCGGGAATGGTATTCCTGCTGCGCGTTCCCGTGGCCTGAATGCCTTCCATTGTCTCCGTGCCAAGAGATTCGGTTTTAGGCTCCGCGCCGTTGCTCGCCTGGGGAGCGACCCCTTGGGCTTGTACCGTAACTGCCTGGCCCGCACCGGCTATGGAACCTGCGTAGACCATGGAAAATGCACCTTCTGTGCCCGCTGGCGCTCCGGGCGGTAATGGCGGCATGGTCACTGCGTGAGCGACTTTGTTGTCGGAGGTAAAGTCGATGTGCTCTTTGCTGACCGGATCGAAGATGGTGGTTAGAGTCTGGCTGCCTCCCTGAGAAGAACCCGAAGTTCTCCAGGGACCCATCGTGGTGAGTTTCTGGATGCGTACGGTTCTGCCATCGCTATCGCGCGCGACGGTTGCCGTACTGGTCTGAACGATATGCGAGCCGTCCGCAAGCGTTTGCTTCATCTCGGTGACTGCCTGAGCCTGGTAGGGTTCATTCTTAACCACTGCTGCTTCATCTTGTAAGCCGAACATCACCCCCGCGCGTGTCGTAACCAGAGCCACATGTCCGGGTCCCGATGGGGGAGTTCCCTCGATATCGAGTTGGGGTGCGTTAGTCCCTTGCGGGCTGACGATTCTGGTGCAAGGCGCATTGTCTCCGGAGCAGTCCGCCGGGCTCACCGTGACCTGCGTTTGCGCTCGGCTGTAATTGGAGAGACAAAGGCTGGATAGAACCACCAGCGCAGAACGGAATGTTGTTTGACGAGGCGGCTTCATTTCTTCTCCTTGACTACCTCAAGAGGCAAAGACACACTGATCGCTCGTGGCAGGCCGTCATCCCCTAATGTGAGCTCAGCAAGCACCCGCCGATCGTTAAGATTCGTGTTGAGGGGAAAGCCCAGCGCCGCGAGCTCAGCTTGAGACATCGATACTCGAATGGTCGCATCGGTTCCGGTATCGATGGCGGCATCGGAATAGGGAAGTCGCACGGTCATTCGCTGGTAGGTGTTATACCGCGTCCACTTAGGCAGCGGATGGCGAGTTACCGTCAATGTAGATTCCGGCGATGGAGATGCCGGTGGAGCCTGAAGTGCGCGGTCGAAGAGCGCGCCAGGAGGGCGGGATTCAATCTTCGTTTGCAACGGTGCAGGCCGGCGGAGATGCGCTGTAAATACGGCGGTGATCCCGATGGCGATGAGCAGGGCCGCGGCAAAGACCGGCTTGAGCCGGAGCGGACGAGGTCCATTTCTCAAACGCCTGGAAGATAGAAGCTCTAATCGTCCTCTGAGGGTTGGAGGTGGATCGTCTTGCGATAGCGCGCTCAGCACTCCCAACAAATAGTCAACTCGGGGTGCATCAGCGCTCGGGGTGTGCTTTGATCGTTGTTCCACTATCCTTGCCCTCCTTTCCTCAGGTCGCAGATGCCTTCACTTCATTTGCTGTCGATCCCCGCAGCTTTGCTGCCAGCAACGCTCGGGCGCGGTTCATGCGCGACGCGACGGTCCCTTGGGAACATTGCAGAATGAGAGCTACTTCCTGATAGCTCCTTTCCTGCAAGCTGCATAACACGATTGTCTCCCGATACTGATGTGGAAGCTCGAGAATTGCGCGGTAAAGAACCTTCAATTCAGATTGCAGCGCAAGCAGGCTTTCGGCATTTTGCTTTTGATCCTCAAAGCCAAGCTTGTCCAGGAGCCGGCTCCATTCAGGCCTTTCAAAAAGACCGTCCAATGGAAGCAGCCGACCGGTTCTGCGCCGCTCTGCCTTGACCAGATTCCTGGCAATGCCCAGAAGATATCCCTCCAGCGTCCCCTTCCCAGGGTCAAATTGATTGATGTTCCCCGAGCCCACCGCGTCGAGAATCACCAGAAATACTTCCTGGGTGAGGTCTTCAGCGACGGCAACAGAGCCCGTCATGTGCATCAGGAACCGATAGACCGGGCGCCCATAGCGGTCATATAGGCTCAGGATGCCGTGCTCATCTCGTTGCTTTAGACGCTCGAGCAATTGAGCGTCTGAAGCAGAACCCTTGTTCGAGTCTTGTGTTCTGTTTCCACGTCGAGGCCACAGCAATGGATGCTCCCTGCCTTGTATTGCAATGCCGACGCAAAAACTTCCTCTTTCGCTCGATTTCTTTTTGTGTGCGTGCGCCGCAAGCGTTGGTAAGACTAGGCATTTCCACAGAAGGGAAGAATTCCTCCTCGTCGAGTCAATGCATGCTAAGGCCATAAGAGCCAGAGGGGGTGTGGCGATCACAAGAAAATCGCAGTCGCATGGCAAACAGGCGGTGCTAGAGCCAGGGCCAAGCCGCCGAAGAAAGACGTCTCCACAACCCACCCTGGGTAGCAAAGCAGAGGCGGGGATTTGGGAGGTAAAGGGTTTCCGCCAGGGCGCAATCAGCGCTTTCATATTCTTCCACTTGATCGCCATCTTCTGTTGGACCATACCCACCGATTCTCCCTTTGTAGCGGGCATGAGGGGACTCGTCGGCCCCTACATGGAATGGACTGGTCTCTCGCAGTCGTGGGACACCTTTGCCCCCAATCCAAAAGCCGTGAACAGCTATATCAAAGCAGTTGTCATCACCCAACATGGCCATATGCACGTGTTTGCTTTCCCCAGAATGGAGCAGCTAGGTTTCGGCGAACGCTATGGCAAAGAAAGATATCGCAAGTTCGCCGAGAACCTGGTGGTGGCAGGGAACGCAGCGGTTTGGCCGGATATCGCCAGGCATGTGGCACGGATGTACACGAATCCTGCTGATCCACCAGATAAGGTAGTGTTGGTCCAATTTGTGGCGGATATCACGCCGTGGGTAGACAACGAAGACGCCCAGCGCCCAAGGCCAGCCGTTTTTTACGATGACTACGTGGAACGGGAAGATCTCAAATGATGCTGCAGGCAGCCCGTAAGGTTTGGGATAAGTTCTTCTTTGCGCCCCAGTCGCCCACGCCCATTGCGCTCTTCCGTGTTCTTTATGGCGTCTGCGTTTCGGTTACCTTGCTCTTGCTGCGCGCAGACTGGCTGGATTGGTATGGCGTGCATGCCTGGGTATCGCGGGCGACGATGAAGACCCTCGAACCTGGTATCCGTCTCGATCTGTTCGCGCTCCTGCCCCAGGATAATCGCTGGATAGTTGCATTCTTCTGCATCTTCCTGGGCTTTGCTGTACTGCTCACCATAGGCTTATGGACGCGCATCAGCAGCGTCGTTGTATTTCTTTGCCTGGTTTCTATAGAGCAAAGAAATCCCTTCATTGCCCATGGCGGTGACACCTTCTTACGTGTTGCCGGCTTCTTCCTCATCTTTGCCCCAGCTGGAGCAACTCTCTCCTTGGATCGTCTTATATGCGCCCACAAGAAAGGGAGGAGGCTCGAGGTGGTCCCTCGAGCTCCGTGGGCTCAGCGGATGATCCAGTTGGAACTTGCTTTGATCTACTTCATGTCCTTTTGCTGGAAGATGAAAGGCCATGCGTGGCTGAACGGGACTGCACTCTATTACGCAACCCACCTTCATGAGATCCAGCGCTTTCCATTGCCCGCATGGACGCAAAATTCAGTCGTGCTAAAACTGGGAAGCTGGTCCACCCTTATCGTCGAGTTCTCCTTGGGAGTCCTGATATGGTTCAAGCGGTTTCGCTATCCGCTGCTGCTGCTGGGACTACTCTTCCACTTTTCTCTTGAATACGCATTCAACCTTCCCATGTTCCAATGGGACGTTTTAACGGCTTATGTACTTTTTATCGATCCAGCCGATCTGGCGCGCGCGTGGCAATGGGGGCGCCCGTTAGTCAGAGCTGTCCAAATTAGCGAATAGGCCGGTCTTGGTGTGCAGGTAACCCATTGATTGTATGGAACCGCATTGGTCTCCAAAATTATCAGCATTTTCGAAAATTCGCAGGAGAAGAGTTGGCCGGAGATCCGGTCGTCTCTCCAAGCGGGAAAGGGGGTTCGTCGAGTTTGTCTCCGCTCAATGCAGCTCCGCGCAAGGTGTTTTGTTTCGCGGCTCGCCGGCGCATTTCATGAGTGAGCGAACAGAGGATCCACCAACTGATATTGCCTCGTTCCCCTCAGGCAGCAGCTGGCCCTGTTACGCCGGCGGTGCTACCCGGAGAAGAAAAATATGGAAGGATTGGGCAGAATTTACATGGCGCAACTGGAACAAATTTCGCTGAGTGCAGCGAGCGCACGCTCATCTTTGGCCGGAACCCCTGTACATCGTTTGCTTTGGCAGGTAGTGACATGTACATTAGCAACATTAGCAGTGCTGGTTGCAACGGCAGTGGTTGCAAAGCGCAATACTGGAGTTACGATGCATCACGATGTATGGGTTGAACCAGGAAAGGTATCGCAACAAATCGATCAGGTTGTCAAGTGTGAATCAGGGAAGCTGGACAATGTAACAATGAAAGTTATCTTTCAGTCGCCGATTCAGGCCTGTCTCGCATGGTCTTTGCCGGTCGACTATCGCAGGGCAGCAAATGAGTTGATGACTCTTGGTGTTTGCCCTCCAGTGGACCGATCGTTAAACCGCCAGGCGGTGATGGGATGATCGACTACCAACGCCTGGAAAGAGGCGCGAGCGGCGTCGTCCGGCGCGCTCCCGAACAGATGGACGAGGATCAACTGACTGCGGCCGAATGCGAGAACGCCAGGCTACGAAAAGTGATCGACGTGCAGAAGTCCGAAATCAACAGACTCATGCGCTTGCTCGGCATGGGCTTGCTTCAGAAATAGATAGCCCCACTGGCTTACAGGTCAGTGGGGCACCTTTAGGAGCCGCGCTCTTAAAATGGCATTTGCAAAGCTTGCCGGCTTGACTGCGTGATAGCAGCTCCCTAAAGCTTTTTTGCTAATGGTGTAGACCAGGAAACTGAACTCGAGGCGGCCATTCCGCCAAAGAATGGCCGCACATAACCGATCCCACCGGACCACAGTATCAGCAAAAACGCGCTAAAGCTCAGCCGGCGTTCCGCCCCATTGTCTCGGATCGACGTCCGCAATGGATTGCGAGAAACACCAATGATGCCCGGCGAAGTCCTCAACGTTATATTGTCGTTCGCCGTAAGGATAGTCCATGGGCTCGCGAACAATCTTTGCACCGCTTCGCCTGGCACGATCGTAGTGAGTGTTGACATCTTCGACTCTCACCATGACTGCACTCCGCAACGAGACGCCCGCGCTCTCTTCGATCAGGACAACCGCTCCTCCATCGCCGACATTCAGTTGAGCGCGGTGATTCCCCATGCGAATGCGGAGGGTAAATCCGAACGCATTGCACAACCAATCGATAGCGTTACCGATGTCTGGGTAGGCCAGTTCCGGAATCACAACACTACCAGGCATCGATCGATTGGGCAGCATTCGTAAAATTCTACCAACAAAGCGGACATCCTTTAACAACAAATCCTTAACAAGGCATACTGGAGCAAGAACCCGGGTGCTCCGGTTCGCTTATTCTCCACGTTGAGAGACAGGCTCACCCGGATTTCTTCTTTGCAACGCGAGACCAAAAATAGGGAAGTGATCGGGAAAGTTTAGGGGACAGGGAATTGGCTTACTCCGTCCAGTCCCCGAAACTCGTCAATTACATAAGCTTTAGACCTTTGTGCTAAGGAGCGGAGGCCTTGGAAGCATCGATCGCGAGACCCAGCTCGCGTTCCGCGGCACGGAGGTGATCCTCGGCTTTGGCGCCGTGGCCCTGCATGTCGTAGTGATTTGCTGCACGTGCGTGCTCCATTTCATGGATGGATTCGTCCTTGTCCCTGGCTTTCCCTCAACCGCGTACAACATTGACGCAACGCAGCAATTCTCAAATTAGGTAGACTGAGAGCCTTGGCCGCGCCGATCCAACGGTAAGCTAGGCGTGAAGTTGGTCACTTCGGGCGGGTACGGAACCCCGCCAAACTTTTCCACTTTTGCACAAACTGTTGCCTTGCTGGCGTCTTGCCGATACCTTTCGTAGCCGAACCAAACGGCATTGGAGTCTCGAATGCAGCAACAACGCACCAAGTATCATCCTTCCAATTCACCCAGAATTCATCCACCCAACCAACCTATAAGCAACTTAAACAGTGCCCTGTTGTTCCTCAATGTTGCACAAGGGGAGTTCTCATCCAATTCCGGCTATTGGTGCGATATTGAAATTATGAAATACCTTCTTACCCAAACTCGTGACCAAATCAAAGCGGAGTATGACAAGGCGGCCAAACTTGTCTAGCGCATCGCTTCGCACTTCCGTCCTTGAAGAGTCAACGTCAATTCGTTGGGACCGACTGACAATCGCCGACGATGCGGCCGATCTGCTACAGCAGACCGAAGCACTACGTAGTGCTGGAATTGAGTTCATTGTGGGGAACCACAAGCCGTGGAAAGCAAGAAGCTGGGAACTTTGGTTAATGGTGCCGTCGAAGTATTACCCGCAAGCCGTTGCTTGCATCGAAGCGCTTTCGCAGAAAAGCAACTGCATCACCACGTGAGGATGAGCACAGACTGACAACGTCGAGCGATAGGCGCAGCCCTTGAAAAGTCCCTGACTTCGGTTGGGGCTTTTTTTGCTCTATTCGATTAGCTTGTTCAGAATTTCAGAGTATTGCGGTCGTCAAGGCTTTGCTTGGGTCAGGCCGGGCTGAGGTATAAGAACGCGCTGGACCGCCCCTTGCCGGTAGGATTCGCTAGCTTTTCAGATGACGAATGGTCGCTGGCGTGATCGAATCTCTTTAAATGAGCGGAATCGGGACAGTCGAGTTCGTTTTTCTCTTACTCCTCTTTTTCATCGTCGCTTTTGGGATACTCGCCCGAAAGCTGGGGACTCCCTATCCCATCATCATGGTCGTTGGCGGATTGCTTCTCAGTTTTGTTCCCGCGGTTCCCGACATTACCCTCGCGCCTGACCTGATTTTTCTCGTGGTGCTGCCCCCTCTGCTCTACGCCTCCGCATGGACAACCTCGTGGCGTGACTTTCGCTACAACATTGTCAGCATTTCACTTCTAGCCTTTGGATTGGTTGCATTCACCGTGATCGGCGTCGCTCTGGCAGCGCCCCATGTCTTCCTTGGGTTCGATTGGCGGCTCGGATTGGTACTGGGAGCGATTGTCGCGCCTACCGACGCAATTGCCGCAAGTTCCATCGCACGGCGTATCGGACTTCCCAGCCGCATCGTCGACATCCTCGAAGGAGAAAGCCTCATTAACGATGCTTCGGGGCTGCTGGCGCTTGAATTTGCCGTCGGGATCCTGGTTGAGAAACGTATGCCGACCGTTTTCGGCGGCCTGCTCACCTTTGTCTGGCTCACCGCCGGTGGAGTCGCGATTGGATTGGCGATCGGCTGGATCGTCGGCCACTTTGAACGATGGATTGATGATGGCCCGATCGAAGTGACGATCAGCATTCTCGTTCCGTATGCGGCCTATCTGGCTGCCCAGAGCGTTCATGCTTCCGGTGTGCTGGCGGTGGTCAGCTGCGGATTGTTTCTCTCACGACGGAGCGCCCGGCTCTTCTCGCCATCGGTTCGTATCGGTTTGTGGTCGGTGTGGGAGTCGTTGACGTTCATTCTGAACGGGCTGGTATTCGTGCTCATCGGACTTCAGTTTCCCTCGATTCGCGCCTCGATTCACAGCTACCATCTGTCGACCATCCTGACGTATGGAGCGGTTTTCAGCGTTTTCCTCATCCTGCTGCGACTGGCGTGGGTTTTTCCAGGTGCCCACCTTTCCTACTTCCTCCGTACGCGGATTGGACATCAGAAGGAGGGGCCACCGGGAGCTCGGCAAATTTTTGTCCTCGGGTGGACGGGCATGCGAGGCGTGGTTTCGCTGGCCGCCGCTCTGGCCCTTCCCACCCTGTTGAAGGACGGATCGCCTTTCCCTCAACGGGATTTGATTATTTTCTTAACCTTCTGCGTGATTTTAGTGACCCTGGTGCTCCAGGGCCTTACGCTGCCGCCTCTGATCCGTCTGCTCGGCCTGGCCGGAGGGGAGGGACCGGACTGCGAGGAACTGGAAGCGCGGCGGATCGCAGCCCAGGCTGCATTGGACCAGCTGGAAAGCGCCAAAACCCGGGACCGTGAGGAATCCGCCGAGATCTATGACGATCTGGCCAATCACTACCGGCACCGGCTCGCGACTCTCAAGGTGGACGCAAGTCCCAAGGACCTAAGGGCCAGCGAACGCCACCGCGCCCTCTTCCTGGAGGGGTTAGGCGTGGAGCGCGCGACCGCAATCCGGCTGCGGAATGAGGGTCGCATCGGTGACAATGTTTTACGGCGCATCGAGCGGGAGTTGGATTTGGACGAATCGCGCCTGACCAACCAGGAGGAATGAACTCTCCGTTATTCGTCGAGCGAAATATTCTGCAGCCCTTCTCTGCTCGGTACATCAACCTATCTGGATGAAAACGATTCGCACCGAAGTGTTAGAGATTGCGTACCTCGATAATGGACCGCAGCAAGTCAGGACCCATCTCTGTGCCAACCCTTATGATTCAAGGCGAGTCGGACTTTTGCGATCCGCCCAGCGAATCCGAAGGATTTGAGCGATATTTTGCCGCGGACTACGAACGAATCGTGGTCGCGGACGTTGGTCATTTCCCGCACCGCGAGGCACCGTCCACCATTGCAGACGCGATCGTGCGTTGGTTGCAGCATTAGGAAGCGTACGGCCTGAGCCGACAGATCAATCTCATTTGGCTCGCTCGGTCAGGTGTCGAGGAGCGAGAAGGATCTAGCTGGCGTCCGGCGCAATTTCGTCGCAACGATGCCCGCATTGGATCGCGTAAGGCAAAGTTGTAATCATCGTCGAGCCATAAGCCTCGGCGTGTTCACCCTCAAGATGAAGTATCAAAGCCCCCTTGGTCTGCTCAAACCTTTTCGCGGTCGTTGACAAGAGAGTCTCACCATTTGGTTTGTACACGGTCACTCGCTGCATCTTGAATCCTCCTGGCAGACCAGTGTAGACCTCATTCTTATGTAGCGCACTAACGGGTTACCGAAGTATCAGTTCAGCCAACTGAATCCGGCCTTGCTGACCAGGCAGAAGGCTGCGGACAGTCTGGATCCCCAGCTGCCGGCACCGGGATAAAAGGGAGCCGAAGGGTAGCACGAACCATCACGGGGCCAGGCTTTGAGAGTTTCACTGTCCGCGGTGGTTAGGAAATCCATGGCACATTCTGTAAACTCCGACTCACCGGCCATCCGCTCCGAAAATGAACCGCAGTCCTGCAGCGGGTCGCTGCGCTTACACTCAAAGGAACAGAGGCTTGAGAGCACAGCCAACTCTACAGAGGCTTCAACCAAATGGGTGAAAACAAAAAACAGGCGGCAAGTCCGGACACTTCCGGCAGTTCTAGTACGAAAAGTGGGCCGTTGAAGGATTTGAATAAAAAGGCATCTGGCGGCTTCTTGTTCCTGCTCTTGGTTATGGCAGCACTAATATTTCTTCCGGCGTGGACGCTTAGCTATTGGCAAGCATGGGCCTTCCTGGCGGTGTTCGGAGTGTCGGCGGTTGCGATCACGGTGTACCTGACGAAAAAAGACCCGAAGCTCCTGGAGCGGCGGGTGTATGCGGGGCCAACGGCCGAAAAGGAAACGAGCCAAAAGATAATACAGACCATCACGTCCGTATCGTTTGCCGGGCTACTGGTTGTTTCCGCCCTTGATCATCGCTTTGCATGGACCCCACTACCGCCTTATGTTGCCCTGGCAGGTGACGCTCTGGTTGCGTTCGGGTTCCTCATCGTATTTCTCGTGTATAAGGAAAATACCTTCGCCTCGGCAACGATCGAGCTCGCTCCGGAACAGAAAGTTATATCGACGGGACCCTACAAACTGGTACGCCACCCGATGTATATGGGAGCTCTCTTCCTGTTAGTTGGCATACCTCTCTCGCTTGGCTCGTTGTGGGGATTGTTCGCGATTGCGCTGATGATGCCTGCGCTCATATGGAGACTGCTCAACGAGGAAAGGTTTTTGGTGAAGAACCTGCCGGGCTATTCGGAGTATCAAAATACGGTGAGGCACCGCCTGGTGCCGTTCATTTGGTGAATGGGCAGCGTTACTTCGCATCTGACCCCGAGCAGCATACGAAAAACAGGCCGGCGCGCTGACAAATGCCGAGCAAAAAAGTTGCGACCGGGGAAGAAGGGGATTCATCCTAAGAGTGCCGAAAAACGCGGAGCCGGATTGGTAAGCACGGCTCGCTGCGGACTCCATCCGCAGTCAAGTCAACTCCCCGACGACAGGGGAGAAGGGACCCACGGCGATAGGGGCAGTGCTGCGGCATTGCTCGCTGTCGCGTGGCGCGTTCCGGTATAAAGCCCGATAGCCACGCGATGGAACTTTTTATAACAAGGAGATCGCGATGGCAACGCTTAACCACACCAACCTCACCACCTACAATGTCCCCGGGCTGAAGGAGTTCTTCCGCTCGGTTTTCGATTTTCAGGTATTGGACGAACGGGGCGACAAATTCGCGGTGTTGCGGAATCCCGAGGGTTTTCTGCTGACACTGATGTACGACAAACGCATGACGCCGGAGCAGGGTTATCCCGGGCTGTTTCACGTTGGCTTTCTGCAGCCCACCCAGCATGCGGTGGACCGGATGCACGAGGCGCTGACTGCCCGCAACTACATGGCTCCCAAACCCGCGCAATTGCAGCGCGGCGGACCGCCCACCTACGGTTTTTACTATGACGCCCCTGGCGGTGTTGTGGTGGAGATAAGTACGATGAGCTTTGCCTCCTGACCTCGGTCAGGGGGCTACGGGTGTACATCCTCTTCTTCTGCAGGGACGATCGTGCCCTGATGATAGAGGATGTGCCACCCATGGGCGGTGCTTTGCCAGATCGTGGCGCGGCGGGTGATGCGCTCACCCTGGCGTAAGGTGTAAGTGAAAAGATAGGTATCGGCACCAAGGCGGCGAAGGCCGTAGTCTGAGCATTGCCAGCCTGCTGTGTCCGCGTCCACGGGAGGACTCAGTTCCAGAGTCCGGAGGATGAACTCTCGGCTATAGCGCCGGCCCGATGCGCCAACTTCCCAGTACTCCGGCGCCATAGCGTTTTCAAAGTCGATCCGCGTGGCGCCGAAGTCCGTAGTGTGAAAGATAGGCTCCCGGCGGCGGAGTTCTTCAAACACCGGGAGAAGGTCAGAGTCGATGCGGGTGAAAACCCTGTTGCCCACCATGCAACGATTGTAAGATCACCGGTGCTCGATTAGACCCTGCTCAAAGGAAGCCACATGCTACTCTCCATCCATGCGCGCATCCTTACGTCCTGGTCTGAGGCTTCTTCTGCCGGCTCTGTCCCCGGCCGGCGCGCAGGCAAGCCCATCCTGATCCGGCGCGAAGCCTGCAGCCGTTCCGGTAAGCTCGAACGTTACGGCGCTCCCGGGCCCTGGCGCTTTAGGCACCGTTTTGTCGTCACCGGGTTTGCCCCGGAATGACCGAGCTGCCGCTGCTCAGCGGCGGACCAGGTCCGGCGCAACGGAGGATACTGGAGCCGCTGGCGCTGCCGGAGCGCCAAACGCAGCGCCGTAGGGGTCAGCTTCCGATCGAGCGGCCGGCCTCGGTGGCGTATAACGGACCCAAGGCTCGACGGCATACGGTTGCGGCAGCTTGACCGGCCGTCCGGTTAACGGAACTGACTCGTGAATGAAAGAATTCTCGGGAATCTCTCGCACCCACTTGCCGCGAGGGAGGCACCAGCGGCTACCCTTTTTGCGCGGGAAGTATTCCAGCAGCCACCAAGCCCCGCTGAGAGAGAGATGCAGGATCCCTTTTGGATTGGGCTCCACGTACTTCGGAAGAAAGGTCGGTGGAGTTGTTTGGCCAAGCACAATTTGAGCCCGCGTTCCGTCGACCAGCAGCCCTTTACCGATCGCCTCCACCAGGATCCACTCAAACGTGATCTTAGAAAGGCCAGCGTCATTTTCCATATAGCTGCCGCCGATATCAGAGTGGACGCCGGTGAACCAGACCTGGCGAAGATCCTGCGCCGGTTGACCCGGCGAGGCTTGAAAGGGCGGTCCCCAGAGGTTGTCCTGGTAGCAGCAACGATGCTCATGGATCGAAACGGCGTGACGCCCGGTGCGAAGAATCGGGTTCTGCCCGTTGAAAGGGAGTTCGATTGGCGAATTGATCCATCCATAAGAGCTGACCGTGTCCCAGAGACCGCAAAAATAGACTTCGACCTCGCGAGAAAAGGCGTACTTGAAGGCTTCTTCTGGAGGAAATGTTTGCGTTTGCCCTTGAGACTGCTTGGTCATATTGGAATAAAGCCGGAGAATATAGGGAATGAGCTGCTCGTTGCCGGGTTCGAGAAGACCGAAGACATGCAGCAGACCACCGACAGCGCGCGCGGTATAGGAGCCGCGGCTGAAACCAAACAAGTAGATGTGGTCTCCGGTCTCGTAGGTGTTCATCAGGTAGCGGTAGGCATCGCCGACGTTATCCAGCAAGCCCGCGCCGAAAGCAAGGCCTCGCATCTGTGACCACCATTTAGCAAGCCTGCCGTTTGCATTGGGGGAGCCTAACGTGCCCACCCCGGGGTGGTAGTAGGCTATTTGCTCGGGGCAGATATGGAGCGTGTTATAAAGCTTGACGACGTTGGAGTCTGTGTCCGGATTATGGAAGTCGTTTCCTGTGCCATCACAACAGATGATGATGTTCTTTGCCATTATGCCCCTCGCGGTTGCTTCTGCGAAGCGTTACCCTACTTTACTGCCGCCATGCCCGGTTCAAGCCAGGAGAAGAGAAAACTACTGACTTCAGGAAACTGGGAAGCGACAAAGCCGATCAGCGGAACACCAACCAACGACGCCGTCTTGAGATAGAAATCAAGATCGAGCTGCCCCGGAGTGTGGTTGGTCGTCCGGCTAAGTATAGGGTCCCGGTTGATCGACGCATAGATCAGTATGACGGCAAACGATAAGATACCGAGGATAGCGGCCAATCCGATCAGCAGGGCATGACGGTTGAGGTAGGGGTAGCTTGTGCCGGCCCAGACGAGGAATAGATAAAGCATCGCGGCAGTGACTAACCGGCTACGGATCTGCAGGAGCACCATGCGGACGTAGTGGATATAGACAAGAGCGACCCACTCCTCGCAGACCAGCTGCTCGGTCGAAATTGGTTCGTCAGGTTCGCCGGAACAAGCGCTTTTCTCCTCGTCGCCGGCTGCATCGCAGGCGGTGATTGTTCCCTTCTCATTGCGCCACGCTGTCTTGAGCTTGCCCAGAAGACGGCCGGCGACAAGTGCGATCTCTTTCTGCACGGTTCCGAACGCTCCGCCGATTGATTGCGGACCCTCAGACGCGATTGCGGTCTGAAGTTCCTCAACGGACTTTTTGAGGCTATGCCCCTCGGTCACCAGGGCTGCCTCATCAGAGAGGGCGTCGCGGGACTGCTCCAGCAGGCGAAAAATCGCACGGTATCGCGCAGAACGGCTTCCACGAAAAATCCACAGCGAACTCCAGGTGAACCCGCGGATGGAGCTGAAACCACGGCGCAGAGAAGAGGATTCCAACCGCTCCAGGCACAACGTCTTCAACTTCTGCCAGACCACACCCGCCATGACGAGCTCCCACAGGATTGCTACCACCAGCAGAAACATCGCCACGCCAAGCGACCATTGAAGCATGGATCCATCAAACATGAGCGGTCGTAGATTGAGCAGCACTACGCACACCAGGGCAAAAGCAGCGACCAATGCAAGCAGCACCGATTTGAACCGGATAGTGCACCAACATGGCGGCCAATGGAGAAGCCTCGTTACTGGTATGAGATCGCAATCACCGGGACAATTAGGGAGATCCTGCTCGACCTTCGGAAGACGAGGCCGGAGATTCTCAGTGAAGGCGATGCGATCAAGATGACTGTATAAGAGAATACAAAAGGCAATGATGGTGAGGAAGAACGGAAATACCGGGGAAACGCCGCGCAGCGGATAGCTGGCCCGATACTCGAAGAGTTCAGGGAATCCGGACCAAACCGAAAGCCAATCCCAGAGAAGACGCCATAAACCAAACCAAGAGAGCAAGGCAATCACCAGGATAACGATGAATCCGGCTATGCTCTTCTTCGACTTCGGAGCTGTGGGCCAAAGCGCCGGAGGATCAAGGATGGGAATGATATAGCAAATCAGATAAGTCGCGGCAAGCGAGAGCACTGCGCCGCCGGCACAAAGAGCGACCCTGGAAGGCCAAGAGGCACAGGCCGGTGTAAGGCTAAGTTGAAACGCGACCAGCAGCAATACTGTTATGCCTAGCTGGAGCCACAACTTTGGTAGGCGAAGAACGGCGTCGTTGATGGTGTAGGCGTATGAAAGATCCCGAATGGCGGAAAGCCCAAGACACTTGGCTGCGTGATAAAACGCGATCAAGCAAAGGCACAGCAGCAGGAGATCCTGGGAGAGATGTGGCAGCTCCGTCATTACCAATGCGTTGGCTGGTTGGTTTACCACGGATGATCGATGGAAGGAAGCTGGTGGATTGCCCCGATCGTTGAGTATGGCGACAGGCCAATAGTCCCCGTGCCCTACCGCGGAAAGCCACAGAGGCGGGCTGTTGCCGGTCAGGCCTGAGTAAGAGAACGGCAACTTGGTGTTGCGATCCGGGGGAGGGTAAAGATAATGCGTGGCGGCATACAGGCCCTCCGAGGTGTCGCTGGGGAAAAAAGAACCACTCAGGCCGTCCTGATGGATCAAGGGAAACGGACTGACGAAATACATGTTGGCAAAATCGTTAGGAGAGCCGGAGCGGAGAAATAGATTGTCGGCCTGGTTAACTATGACGAGGGTATTCGGTGCTTCACGGGCCAGGATCTCGGCGACGAAGATCTCATCGAGTACGTCAGTTGCGCTCAGAACGACTACCTTGATATGCCGTCGCTCGATGGTTTGGGTGATCTCACGCATGACGCCGTCCTGAGAGACGGGCATTTGTTGCTCGGCAAAGTTGGGAACGGTGTCATCGTCATTCGTCTCATTGAAGTTCAGGCTGAGGCTGACGTTGCCGGCGCCCGACGTCGAAACTCCGAAGCCAAAGATGTTGCTGTTCTGGTAAGCGCTTCTGAGATGAGATATGTTGCGCGGAAAATAAAGATGCGGGTGCGGATCATACGGATCATTTCTGGCGCGGGCATTATGAGCCGTAGAACCGTAACTGCTCTCGTCTTCGGTAAGGTCGGCAATCTGTTCGGGTTCGAACTGGCCCTGCTCATGCAAAAACTCCTTAATCTGGTTACTGCGCCAATCTTTGTCGACTCCGAAAGAAACGAAAGAAATCTCCGGGCGATCCTGGCTTGACGAATGGCAGTCCTCGACAATCTTGGCTGGCGGCAAGAAGTCCTGGCAGTAGGAATCGGTCACCGAGCCGCTGGCAATCGTAATCTTGTCGAGGTTGAGAGTCGCGATGGCTTTACCGCTAAGCAGGGCTTGCAAGGATCGGCCCGAACCGCTGAAGGTGGGTCCCAGAATGCGGAGTTCGCGCTGTTGAGGAGCCAGTATCCCTATCTGGTGAACAGCTTCCTCGAACTGCGTATGGTCAATACCTGCCGTAGGTGAGTTGCCAACCAGGAAGACAGCCAGCGGCTTTTGCGCTGCAACGATGCTTTGGTCTCCATCCCCACTTGATGGGCTCCTCGTCTTTTCTTTCCCCTTGGCAAGCGGAGGCGGAGGATTGCAGGCTTGACTTCGGAAGAGAATCACCCCGGGATAACTCTCGCGGCCCTGCAGAAAAAGGCGCTCCTCTTCCTGAGCGGCGAAATGCTCGGCAGATGAAGGCGCGGAGGACGGTGGCGACCAAGGCAGCCAGTTGGATTGATATTGATAACAGGAGGCCTGCAGAGCATCTTCGAGAGCATCCATGTCGCGATCAAAGAGCAGCGCCAAGTGGGTATGGACGGGGTCCGGCTCGATCGCAATCATCACATCGAGCCTATCTCGGGGTACTCCATCATCCATCGGTTTGGGCAGACTGTCATCGGCCCCATTGGCGGTGCTGTAGAAATCACTGAGGGTGGATGCCAGCTCTTCCTGGGCGCTGAGCTTGCCGAGATTCTCAGGATGGCCTTTCATCTCCGCTTCCCACAAAACCTTGTCAAAGGGACTCTGAGGACCCGGGAGGGAACGCCGGACGTGGGCGCCCCCAAACGATCCGGGAGATGGCGACACGGGAGACGCAGGTGCAGTACCCAGGTGAAGGGCGGCCGCGACAACGCCAATTGCGACAGCGCCTGCGACATAAGGACGTTCTGCCATGGCTACACCATGTCCACTCGGAGCGATGGTGTAACTCGGAGCAGGAACGTTTCATCTTCAAGACAGAAAGGTCGGGATGAGGCTGTCGCCAGGGTTGAAGGGGACCGGACGGAGTAATCACTTCTAACCGGGGGTCCATAGGCAGGACGGGTCACGGCCTATGCAATGCTCTTTACTCCCAGGACAAGGTCTTGCCGGAAAAATCGAAATGGACGCGGCGAGCTTGCAGCGCGGCGACGCCCACAATTCCGTCGATTCCAGGGAGCATGTCTTCGGCGGGCGCCGGCAGGAATACAACTGGCAGTTCGCGATTCCTTTTGCCCAGTACAACGTCGGGCAGAGTGGCTTGCTTGGCTGGCACCCGCCCACCCATGGTCGCATTTTTGATGCTCCCCGAGGTGCGCAATCCTGGCACGGTCCGGTGCAGGCGCTCCTCGTACAGAACAATACCTTGCAGGTCGGTATCGACAATCAGGTGAACCGGCCGATCCTGAACCTGAAGCTCGACAATCAGGCACTTGGTCATGGGATCCCCCCCGGCCCAATAAGTTCTCGGCGGGCCAGGGTCGAAGTTCAAATGACCGGCGCCGAAATCGATGGTGTCTCTTTCTTATCTCCCTGTATTAGGCCCCGGTCTACGCCGGAATCAATTTGCTCTTCAACTTCGGCATGGCATTTGCCATGCGCATACCCGTCTTCAAGATCGAAAAGGCGGGATACTTCTTTTCGCCAGTAAACTGCTTCATCGCTTTGAGCGAATCCGCGACCGCGGCAAACGCATACTCTCGCATGGAAGCTTCATACTCCGCAATTGCCTGGAGCAGGGGCTTTTCACCGCGATGCACTTGCAGCAACTGTGAACTGAGCAAAGCTGCGTCTTTCAACGCGATGTTACCGCCGACGCCGCGGTAGGGCGTCATGCTGTGAATGGCGTCACCCAACAAAGTGATTTGCGTCGACTTCCAGGGGACGGGAGGCGGCGCGGTGCGCGCATGGTTGAGAAAAAGTTGTTGCTCGTCGATCATTTCGACCAGCTTGCGGAGACTGGGGTGCCAACCGACGACGGTGCGGCGCAACGCGTCTTTCAACGTGCTACCGCTCACGGATTCAGCCTGCTTATCGAGGCCGAAGAAATCCGGCCGCCCCCCGAGTGCCAGGATCAGATAGTCCTCATCGCCGGGCAACGGTCCTTCAATCCCAAGACGGCGCAGCGTTTGTCCAGCCTCCCCGGAACGCTTCCACATCGCCATAAACATACTGCATGCGGTGGGGGGCACGACCATGACGGGACCATCGAGCAGCAGATGGGGAGCCAGCGCCATGACGCCATCGGTAAGAGGGATGGTGCCGCCTATGCCCACCACGCCTGTGTCTATGGGCTCGGCATGGGGCAGGTACTGTTTGCGAACGCCGGAATGGACGCCGTCGGCTGCCACGAGCAGATCCGCCGGGGCGCTGCTGCCGTCTTCAAAATGTGCGCGGATCGCGCCATCGGCAGTCTCTTCATAGCGCAGAAATCGCTTGTTGAATTGCACGTCAGCTTCCAGGCCTGCCAGCAGGATGCGCCGCAGGGTGATGCGGCTGATCGACCGATGCCGGGCAATGGTGTCTGCTGTGCCGCCAACCCTGGCCAAGTTGAGCAGTTCGTGCAGTTGCTGGGTGACTATGCTGAAGCCCTGCGAAAAGTCTCCACCTGTGGAACGGAAAAGATCCCACAGGTGCTGGGGTAAACATTCATGCAGCGCGATGCTGCCTTGGGGATTGATGTGAATGCGGTATCCTTGCGGGCGTGAGTCCGGGGACTCGTCCCGCTCATAGACGGCCACGCTGATTCCTGCCTTCTTCAGTCCGTTCGCCAGACACAGTCCACCCATGCCGCCGCCGATGATTGCTACCTGAAAGGCGCGATTTTTCATTTATTTGCTCCTATTGGCTTTTGCAGTCTTTTCTTCGCTTTGCCGGAGAGGATCCATGTCTCCGTAATTCGTTCAATGGCGTCGATCTGGACGGCACCGGATGCGGCAGTGCCGGCAAAGATCGACATCAACATGGAGAGCATCTCGCCCGGAGGGATGTCATCCCGGAAGGTGCCGTCCTCTACGCCCGCCTGGACCATGCGCTCGATTCCATCGCGCCAGTGTGCATTCATCTGGTCAACGGTTTTTTGCACTTCTGGATCGCGTTTGCCGCGCAGGGCAAACTCCTGCAGCACCAGGAACATTTCCGGATGGTGCTTGAGGTAAAACCGGCCATCGGAAAACTCCTGGCGGAGGCGGTCGAGTGCGGAAAGCCCGGAAGGGCGCGGCGGCCGGCCATGTAGGGTGACAAATTTTGCACCAATCAACTGGGCCAGCCCTTCGATCAGGTGCTGCTTGGAAGGGAAGTAGTAGTGCAGGGTGGCGATGTTCACTCCGGCGCGATGGGCGACCGCGCGGGTGCGCAGACCTTCAAACCCCGCCTCAGCAACTACATCGAAGGCCGCCTGCAACAGGGCCGTGCGCCGCCTGCCATGCTCATCCTGGGGATCCAGAAGCGCGCGGCACCAGTCGGGGTTGGGAGACTCCGTCATCTAGAGATTATTTAATCAATCAGTTGATTGATTTGTCAATCAGATGATTGAAATGATTGCGGGACGTATCCGGCTGGTTTCCGGGACGTTCAACTCCCGAGCCAAAATTCATGCTCGGGTGAGCGAAAGTGAACAGATTCCCACTTCCAACATGTGGGATTCTCGGAGTAGGAATCAACCACCCTATACCCGCGGTCCCAAAAGGAAAGCTTTTATGCCCACCCATCAATCAACCGTCCTGCTTGTGGAGGATGACGGTGACCTGCGTATGGCTTTCTGCACGCTGTTGGCTCAAACTGGATACCGAGTGCGAACGGCTTGGGATGGACTGTCGGCTCTGCTTGAGATGGATACTGGTCTTCCCGACATCGTAGTCTCCGACCTGCAAATGCCGCGCATGTCTGGGTTCGAGCTGCTTTCCACGATTCGTCTGCAGTTTCCTGCAATCCCCTTGATCGCAATGAGCGGAGTGTTTTCGAGCAACCAGATCCCGGAAGGGGTCGTTGCCGATGCTTTTTACCAAAAGGGCACTCATCCAGCCTTCTTAGTAAATCTGGTGGGTTCGATGACGCAGTTATCGTCCCATTGTCCGCTCGTGGACTAGAGCATTTTTGCTAATGGTGTAGACCAGGAAACTGAACCCGACGCGGCCATTCCGCCGAAGAATGGCCGCACATAACTGATCCCACCGGACCACAGTATTAGCAAAAATGCGTTAGCGCGGCGATGGAAGCGGCGGTTTCAGTCCCCCGTCGCTCCCAGTCGTAACCCCGGTTATGCCACAGATTTCACTTCTTGAGGCGTCTGTGCCTGGACGAGTTCGTCGAAGAGCGTGCGGTATTGGATCATCGCGGTTCGCAGGTCTTCAGTGCTTGCTTCGTCTGTGCCAGGCCGCAACGCAACGGCGTGCGCGAAGCGATAGTCTTCCACGAGGCGAGGGTGTCTGACGGACATATCCGCGGCGCGCTGATTAAAATCGGCTACAGGATAGCCACGAGCCTGCATCAGCGAAGAGACCAACTCATCGGCTTCTGTGACCGCACTCTTTGGATGATCGACGAAATGGGATTGCACCGATTGCCACTCTGCCACAAAGCGCTCCCGCTCGGTGGCGCCAAGGTTGCGGAGCTTCAGATTCTCCACTCGCATTTCACGATCCGCCAGTTTTACTTCGGCGTTGCGTGCGGACCCATGTTCAACAACAGCCCGGTCATATTCTGCCCCAAAACGGCTGCGTAGTCCTGCAGTGGTCTTTCTACGCTTGCCCACGACCAGTGCAATGCCAACGACGATGAGCAGAACGATTACAGCTACGCCAACGATCAATCTGGGGTCTGACAAGTTTAGATGCATCATGCCTCCTATACATTGAATGTCCGCCACGGCGAAGGTTGTGGCCGGGGAGGCTTCCCCGCCAAGGGCAGAGCATCATGCATAACTAGTATTGAACGGGCAGCCTGGAAAAATCTGGTCAGAATTGCTCATCGAACGCAGAAGAAAGTTCGCACGTGCCAAAATCCTTTTGAAATCCCGGTCACAGTCTGATCCTCATCGCCCACCGTGGGTCTGCAACAAAAAATCCGTTCGATTCTCAGAGACTCGGCGCAAACCGAATCCTAAAATTTGTGGGCAGTCTTAGCATGCATTGACCACGCGCCGAAGATCGCTGCACAGGAAACTACCATGCCACGAACCTTGCCCACGGTCCTGATGATTCTTGCCTCTCTCGCGACAGCCTCGCTCCGGGCAGAGACGATCACCTTTACCCAGCCCGCCGCCCAGATTGATCGCTACGACTTCGTCGAGGTCGCGGCCAACGTCAACTCGCCCGCGGCCCACAACTGCTTCACTGACGCCTCGCTCACCGGCACGCTCGAAACTACCGGCGGCGCCCACCGTTGGAGCGTCGAAGGCTTTTGCGATGCCGCCGATGGCAGCGTTTTCCGCATCCGTTTCATGCCCCCCGCTGCCGGCAGCTACAAGTACTCTGTCACCTACAAGCAGGGTAGCTTCACCCAATCCACCACCGGCCAATTCCAGGCCGTCGAAGCGCATCGCCGTGGTCTCCTCGCCGGCGATCCGCAATATCCGTGGCATTTTCTCTGGCAGGGAACCGGCGAACACTACTTCTTCAACGGCACCACCGCCTACTGGCTCGTCAATTGGCGCGATGACCACGTGATTCGCTTCAGCATCGACCGCCTGCATCGCCTCAAGGTGAATCGCATCCGCGTAACTATTGCCGGACGCGAAGCCTCGACGTTCTTCGGCGAGCCCGTCATGAACGGGCCCAACTTCACCGTCTTAACCGCCGCGTGGATCGCGCAGAACGCAGACGATCCCCTCCACCCCGGCTTCGACTACACGCGCTACAACCTGGCCTATTGGCAACGGTTTGATCGGATGCTCAAGTTCGCCCGCGAGCGGGACATGGTCATTTCCCTCGTCCTTGACATGGGAGACAGCAGGGTCCATCCCGAAGCGGGAGGCGAAGACGAGCGCCGCTTCATCCGCTACGCAATCGACCGCTTCGGGGCGTTTTCCAACATTACCTGGGATCTCGGCGACGACCTCGACGTCTACCGCGACGAGAAATGGACGCACGACACGGGTGTGTATATTCAGGAGCGCGATCCCTGGAAGCACCTCGAGACCAGCCATCCGGCATCCAGCAACGCGCACCAGGACCGCGCTTCCTCGTGGTTTGGCTTCACTTCTTATCAGGAATGGGGGCGCGATCAGCACAACCTGATGCTCGCGTCGCGCAAACTGCAGGAGAAAACCGGCCGCATCATTCCGCAAACAAATGAGGAGTACGGCTACGAGGACCACTACCCGCACTGGGCCCTACCCGGATCCGACTCTGCCGATGCGCTTCGCCGTACTGCTTGGGATATCGTAATGGCCGGCGCCTACCAGACCGCTGGAGAGACCGTTCGCCGCGGCGTCAACGTCGGCGCCGACATGGGCGGGGGATGGTTCAACGGCCGTGGCGACGACACCATGACCATGTTCCTCGGCTACGGTCACATGGTCGATTTCTTCACCGGCTTCGACTGGTGGAAGACCAATCCTCACGACGAGCTGGTGAACAAAGGCAACTACTGCCTAGCCGATCCCGGCAAGACCTACGCAATCTATCTGCCTAAGGGTGGTCAGGTCGCGGTTCAACTCGAGCCCGGCCGCTACCGAGCATTTTGGTTCAGCGCAACGACGGGGGAACAGATCGACCTTCCACCCGTCGACGGTCCTGTTTGGAACTCGCCGGCCCCGCCCGACGCCAACGATTGGGCAATCCTTCTCGAGCGAGAGAGCTGACGGAACGAATGAGTCGATTGACCGGCGGTTGGCTTCTCAGAAGGGTGGTAGACCGGCCAAACCGCGCCCGGACGCACCGTGGCCAAGGAGACTTGACGCTCCTTGGCCACGATCAATCAAATGACCAGCGCGTTCCGACGGATGTCAGGGTCAGCGCCTGAGCTGGCTTCACTTACTTTTTCAGTCCATCGCGGTAGGCCATGGCTTCGAGTTCCACGCGAATGGCGTCGGCGACGGGTACGACGGGTCGAGCCTCGAAGGTGAAAGCAGGCAACATCGAACAGAACTTAGTTAGTTCGTCCACGGCTTATGTCCCATATCGACTTCATTTGCCAGATCTCAAGGCGAGTGATCGCGCTCGTATTCTTCCCCCTCGCAAACTCCAAACCGTGGCCGCCAGTGGTTGTGGGTATTTCTCTTACGATGTAGCGCGCTCCCCCATCCACGAAGATTTCCGCGACAGCCTTATCGATCAAGATCTCCAGGGAACCCTGGCCATTGTTAAGTTCTGCGAAATGAATTGTAGCGATCGTGTTTCCCTGGTACTGAATGGCCAGTTCATCATCCTTCTCCAGAGCCACCTTCAATCTCACGTCGAGAGGTCCAGATCCGGCCCTGTTCAGCGCTTGATTGGCATCGGCAGCCGTCAACGAGGACAATGTCTGCGCGTTTCGATGCAGCCTTTCAATTTCCTCAATGGGAGTCGCGCGCATTCGGAGACCATCCCGGGTGGTTACCAGCTTGAATTCGGTGGGGAATAGCATCATTTGGTTGAAAGGCATTCCCTCTAGCTGAATTCTTCCCCAGGCGATTTGTACTCGCCTGCCGTCTGGCATCTCAGCGAAGGATTGTGCCGCATAGAGAACATCGTTCCCATGCACGTTTACTCCTTCTGCATAACGAAGCTCAGGAGACTCAGGGTGGAATGATTCGCCATCAAAGCTGCCGATGAAATAGCTCGACGAGCCCCCATGGAGGATCCATTTGTTGTGGCGGGGGTCTCCATCGACGGGTAGTTCAAAGAAATCGGGACATTCATGCAGGCTCTTGAAATGGCTCTTTTGCGTCCACGCCTTCAGATCTTTTGAAGTGTAGAACGACATCCCATCCTTCTCAAATAACACCATCACCCAATGCTTGGTAGGCTCGTACCAAAAGACCTTCGGATCCCTGGTATCGTTCGAGCCTACCTCGCGGTTACTGTCCAAAATCGGATTGCCTGCATAGCGAGTGAAGGTAACTCCGTTGTCTGTGCTGTAAGCGATGCACTGCACCTGTTTCTTTGAGTTGCGGTCGAAAGCCGTATAGACCAGCACCAGCGCATCTTTTCCCCATCCCCCATCGTTGTTGTGATCAACCAGACTGGTGCCAGACCACGGTGAGCCGAGACGGTCGAGCCTGAGCGCGGGAGCCATCTCCCGCCAGTGGATCAGGTCCTTGCTTACGGCATGTCCCCAATACATGAAACCGGTGTTCCAGGTGACGCCGAACGGAAAAGCCTGCCAGAATAGATGATATTGACCCTTGTAGAAGATTGGGCCGTTTACGTCATTGCTCCAACCGCGCTTTACGGTGAAGTGGAACTGAGGACGATTGCGCTCTTTGTAGAGGGAGTCCGCACCTTCGATCTTGTCAGCCTGATAGATACGGTCAAAAGCGGCCTGCGAGGACGGACCCAAAAGCGTGATGGTCTGTCCTTTGAATTCGCTGACGTCGATAAATATCCAGTAGTCAGGCGAATGCTCTGCTAACTGTAAAGGGAACTCCCGTTTTTGAACCCCACCGACTTGGATCTGAAACACGTGCATTTCACTTGCACGTGACACCGGAATATTTAGGTAGTGTTTCGAGATGTGAAGGGTTCTGCTCTGCGCGAAAACAGAGGAGGCAAACAGCAGAAGACTGAATAGAAATCTGCGGTGAAAATGGAATTGAACTCGAGGCGCCACGCCGGCGATAAGCCGCAGCCCTTTGGCATTCGCATCGAAAGTCGTGCGGCTAAATGAAAACCTTGATTGCACGGACGTTCTCCAGCCAACATTCTTCCAAGAAACACAACCGTAACTCGGGAACAGCATTGATGGTTCTTTACTTCATGCCGCGGTAAGACTACGGGTCCACCCATACTTTTTTTTGCCCCGGCCGAACCTCTATCCAGTTTGTGAGGGGCTGATGGGGCAAACGGTGAAGGTCAAGCAGCTTTGGTATTATCTGCTCGACGGCTGCTTTGCCGGCATCCGGGTCTGCAACATACTCGCCGAATAGTTCGTTTGGTCCTTGTGGAGTGTCATCGGCCTGCCTTGCGTCTACCACCGCCGCCCGCCAACGGCCTGGGAAATGCTGCACGAAGCAATGGAATATAGGTTTTCCATCCCTGACGTACTCAGCAGCAAAGTAGTGATCGGTAGGTGGCCATATGCTCATGGGCCTATTCTACGGCAGGTTACTATTTGTGCTCCTCCTACACCAGGACGGCGGAAAGGGTAGGAAAGGGTGGACAGGAACTGGGTCTCCCACCCGCTGGAACGCAGCTTCCTTGGCGCCCTGACAGCATGTCTATTCACCAACTGGCAGAGGGCGGGCATTCGGCTCAGTCGGCGTGCGACAAACGTCACGGGAATAGGTATGCTGTGATCGGATTTCATCCAACCTTGATCGGATCCGCCAAGCAGGCGTACATTTTGCGACAAGGAAGAACGCGGAACGCAAGTTCCCTCGAAACATTCGCTCGGCGCGAGTGAACACAGCGCTAGAAGGAGAGACCCCAGTGGACTCGAAAAGAAACCCGGCATCAAAAAAACCGGCCGATTTGACGAAGGCCAGCCGAAGGAGATTCTTAACCACCGGCGCCGCGGCAGCTGCGTTGGGCGCCGTGCGAACCGCAACCGGCCAAACATCGGCTGCCGAAACAAGGTCGCTGAAGGACCAGGTCGCGTATGGCGATCGGTCGCACTACGTGACCTCGGCCCGTGTCGCGGTAGACGGGAGACCTTCGCCGGACGAATTTGGGATGACGTTTCACGTGTTAGCGCCCCTGCAGGATTTCGTGGGCAGCATCACACCATCGTCGCTTCACTTCATCGGGACGCATCGCGGGTCGATCGTGCCGGATATCGATCCCCAGCAGCATCGGCTGATGATTCACGGCTTGGTCGACCGGCCGCTGGAGTTCAGCATGGATGACCTGAGGCGTTTTCCCTCAGTATCGCGCGTTCATTTCATAGAGTGCCTGGGCAACCATTCCAAGCCGGAAGACAAAACGGTGCAGGAGACTCACGGGCTAACCAGTTGCAGCGAATGGACAGGCGTGCTGCTTTCGACTTTGCTCAAAGAGTGCGGCGTACAGAAGAACGCCTCGTGGGTAGTGTCGGAAGGCGCGGAAGAGGTAAAGGGCGCCGGTAGTATCCGGCTGGCCAAGGCGATGGACGATTGCATCGTTGCCTACGGGCAAAACGGCGAGCCGATACGCCCGCAGCAAGGTTTCCCGCTGCGCCTGGTGGCTCCGGGATTCGAAGGAATTTACAACACCAAATGGCTGCGGCGGATCAAGGTCGTGGACCGCTACTACATGACGTACAACGATTATGGGCATATTTCGAAGAATGAAGAAGTGGCCGCGTTGACCTTCCAGTGGGGGCCGAAATCGGTGATCACCTTTCCGTCAGGAGGGCAGAAGCTCCCCGGTCCTGGAATCTACCAACTGACAGGGTTGGCGTGGTCCGGCGGAGGCGCGGTGCGGCGCGTAGAAGTTTCCACGGACGGCGGGCATACGTGGAAAGACGCGGAGATCCGCGGGCCGGTCCATGCGAAAGCGCATACGCGATTTGGCATGGACTGGAAGTGGGACGGGGGGGAATGCGTGCTGCAGTCGCGCTGCACCGATGAACTTGGGCAGGTGCAACCTTCGCGCGCGGAATTGGCCGCGTTTTTCAAGGTGCCGCCGGACCATTACAAGACTCACGGCGTCCAAGGCTCGGACAACACGATTCAGCCGTGGCGGGTAGCGGGCGATGGGAGCGTGCACAATGCGATTTAGTTCTCTGCTTGCGGCGCTGATCTTGTGCGGGTGCGGCGCTACGTGGGCACAATCGCCGACCTATGGTGTCGGAAGGACGCCGACGGCCGAGGAGATTCGCGCCGAGGATATCACCATCAACCCGGACGGCAGGAATCTTCCACCGGGGAAGGGAACGGCAAAAGAGGGCGCGGCGATTTACGCCCAGAAATGCGCGATGTGCCACGGAGCGACTGGTTCGGGTGGCCTTGCTCCGATGTTGATCAAGCCCGAAACGCCTGTGAAGAGCTCGACGCCATGCCTTGAGCCATGCATTGGACCGGGAAATGTCATGGCGTTGCATGCGCCTTACGCGACGGTCATGTGGGACTACATCAATCGCGGCATGCCCTTCAGGCAGGAAGGCTCGCTCAAGCCGGACGAGGTGTACTCGCTCACCGCGTTCCTGCTCTACAAGAACGGCGTGATTCAGGAGGATGAAGTCCTCGCCCAAACGACGCTGCCGCAAGTGAAAATGCCGAATCGAGACGGATACGCTATACCCGACTGGAAGCCAGGCATGAAACGGCCGTTTCCCAACGGGCACTAGCTGGTGCTTTCGTTTTTCGTCGAAGCGCGCGGCTTGGGGAGATAAGGGCAGATGATGGCCCCCTATCTTCGACCGGTACACTCGCGGCTGGACCTTAGCGGAAAGCTTTTACGCTGCGTCGGCATTAGCGGGCTGGGAGGATATTGTCATCGGCGATCCGCTAGCTCGGGTTTACCCTTTGCTTTCCAGTTGATGCGCTAGGCCTTCGTCAACCTTCACCGGGTGCGATCTACGAGTTCAATTCGCTCAGCTTCTTACCAACCGCGCCGGGTCCGAAATTGATATGAGCGTCCTTAATCGAAAGTCCGACTACTTCGATACGCTTCAGGTCTCGTGTTCCGATCCCGGCTTCTTCCGCGAGACGCAGCGAGTTGTCGCCTCGGATGAACGGAGAAGTGCCGCGCTCCGCATACGGATCGTAGCCCATCACTGCCATCCCGACAGCGTCCACGTTGACGGCGTTGCGACCGGCAATGATCACGCCCGGTGTCATCTTTTCCAGGCCAGGAAGCCACGGACCCTCCCCTCCCCGCACCGTCTCGACGCCATCGATGATCGCGATATCAATTGGCCGAATACCGTTCTGATCAACCAGAATGCGCGGAACCCGATAGCCCGGATCGCGCGGCGAATCAGGATGCAACTCGGCATCGACTCCAGAGGGCGCAGGCGTCGTTCCGTTGTGCAGCACCTCTCCGCGCTCTTTCGTCGGCCGCTCGTTCCCGCTCGGGCCACAGTCCCCGCCATAGAGCGAGCAGGGTGTGTTGCCGAAGTTGTTCTTCATCGTCATGGTCACCCCGGCAATCCAATGGTTCTTCAGCTTGGCCATCGAAGCGTATACGTCGCACTGATAGAACGCCGGGTTCAAGTGGTATGCCGGATAGGCGTACCCGCCCCAGGGCACCTTCATGCGCACATATTGCTTGTAGTTGCCCAGGTTCTGCACGTTTTCCCAAACCACCGGCACGCCCATGTTGTTAATCGCGTTTACGTCCAGGCCGTAGCGTGCCCACAGCGAGAGATCCTCATCGGCCGGGAAGAAGCTTTCGATCAAGCGAACGCGCCGCGCACCCGCCTTGGCAAACAGATGCACTGTCGCCGCTACCGTCCGCGCATTTGTCCGATAAGGAAGTTCAGGCGTCAGCGGCCAGTTCTTCGGATTCCCCGTGAGATTCAGCTTGAGCGCAACGGTCTTCCCGCGCACCAACTTATCGAGACCGCCGATCTGATCGAACGCACTCGAGAGTTGCTGGCCATACTGCGCGTAATCGCGGCAACGCACGATCGCAACCTGGCTCGCTGGAGCCTCGGCCCTCATCAGCTTCGGCATGACAAGTGCCCCAAGCGTCGCAGCACCCGTGGTGGCCAACATCTCTCGTCTGTTCATGTCTTCCGCTCCTCAACACTATGCTACTCGGATATGATGGATTCCGCGTGCCTTATTTGATATCCAGACGGTCATTTGGTAAGCTGCTCGCCGCAGCCCCGCTCGCCAGAGCTTTCGCCCCGCTCGCCCGAGCGTCCTCCGAAGACCGCAACATGTTCCTCTCCCTAAACAGCGTCCTGTTGCAAGGTCGCGTTCACTGGCCTGACTTCGCGCGCTTGGCCGCGCAAATTGGCTTTCCCGGCACGGACATCATGCTGCATCCGGCCATGCAAGCCGGCGTCAGCGCGACCAACGACCTGCTTGCCGGCCTTAAGATCAGGCCGGCCGTCATCGATTTTCCGGTCGAATTCCGGAAAGACGACGCAACCTTCAAGGCCTCGCTCACCCAGCTCGACGCAGCTGCCCAGTTCGCTGCCGCTATCCACTGCCCGCGCATGATCACGTACATCATGCCGTCGAGCGATACGCCAAAAGACGAACTGCGCCAAACCTATAAGCAGCGGTTTACAGAAAGTGCCCGCATTTTGGCGCGCTCCAACGTCCGCCTCGGCCTCGAGTTTCTAGGTCCGCTCGAACTGCGCAAAGCGCACAAATACGAATTCATTTGGCGCATGAACGATATGCTCGCGTTCGCCAAGGAATGTGGTCCCAACGTCGGACTGCTGCTCGATTCCTGGCACTGGCACCACGCAGGAGCCACCACAGAGGACATCATTGCCGCCGGCCGCGATCGCATCGTGCACATCCATTTCAATGACTCCCCGAACTTGCCTCCAGAGCAGATCCACGATAATCAGCGTCTCCTACCCGGCGAAGGTGTCATCAACTTGACCGGCTTCTTGCAGGCGCTCCAAAGCATCCACTACCACGATGCGCTCAGCGTAGAAGTCTTCGGGCGAACGAAAGACATGACACCGGAAGCAGCCGCGAAAGCCGGCCTCGACAGCTCACTTGCTGTCTTTCGTAAGGCCGGAGTTCCCCAAGGCTGAAGGGACAAACAACGAAAGCTGAGTCGTCCTCGGAGTCGGTCGCTTCTTCTTCTTGTCAACGAATACCCGATTGAACGTCCCGTTCACCGTTTTCCGCTACCATCCGACGCGTTCGAGCCCTTCGACCGCATCAAAGTGCTGGTCTTGGCTTAGGAGTTGTAGACGGTGTTGCCGGCAGAGTGCAGCGATCCAGAGATCATTTGAGGGGATGGGGCGACCAGCCTTTTTGAGTGCTGCTCGAATCCCGGCATAGTGCCGTGAGGTCTCTTCCTCTATCTCAAGGACGCGTGTTGCCGCGATGAGCTCTCGCAGCCACTTTTCGTACTCGCTGCGCCGTCGCGATTGCCCGATACCGAAACGATATTCGCCGAGTACAATCACGGGCAGTTCCATGCTCGCCGCTTGGCTATAGACGCGAACCACCGCGGGCTCATCATCCGCCACGGCGGAGAGCGCGTTGGTGTCGAGGATCACTCCCAATCCTCGGGCTCAATCTTTTCGAACTCGCCGTTGATGATCCGATTGATACGCATCGTATCTTTGTGGAGGTGTTTGAGACCTCCAGCAAGCCTCACCCACGGCTTTTCTTCTCTTTTCAAGCTAGCCTCGAGCTTCTCCGTGACGGCTTCGGTTACAAAGGCGCGCAGCGGGATGCCACGCTGGGCGGCCACCGATTTGGCACGGCGGAAGATGGGGTCGGGAATATCGAGGGTGGTCTTCACCCATTCAGGCTCCCATATTTATGGGAGCTAGTCAATCCACGCTCTAGTGCTTTAGATATTCCTGGCCCTGGGATTGGGGCGAGCGTGGGAAGTTCCCTTGCGTAAACGGGGCGGTCGACATCAGCAGGCCTCGCAGGCACTCTCTTGAATTGTTGTAGGGAGGGGAGCGCCGTCGAGCGATGCGTATTTCGACGGAGAGCAGCAGGCTTTCGTGAGTCGCGCACGATCAGCCTGCATCGCCTTCTCTTCTTTTAGCCAGCCAAGGGTTTGTTTGAGAACTTGCGCCGCTCCAATATGCGGAGGCATCGCGATCCGATAGTGCATCCACTTTCCTTCGCGCCGCGCCGCGACAATGCCCGCGCTACGGAGGTACGCCAGATGCCTTGAAATCTTGGGCTGAGGACCACCGAGAATCTCCACAAAGTAGCAAACACACACTTCTTGTTCGCCCATGAGGTTCAGCAGGCGCAGCCGCGTGTTGTCGCCAAGGGCCTGAAAGAACCGCTCGACATTAAATGTTCGTTTCGCCATGCCCCACGTATACGCCTTGACGAATACGAATGCAAGACATATAGTCGCCTAAGCAGATGTGAGGAGGCAATTATGTCAGAGCAGCTCCTGGAGTCGGTGAAATCGAGGTATGGGGCCGTTGCAGAAAGCAAGCTATCGAACCATCACGCAGGAGTTCAGGCCGTCGCAGAGGCCTTTGGCTATACCGCCGAGGAACTGACCTCGATTCCCGCCGAGGCCAACATGGGATTGTCTTGTGGCAATCCTACGGCGACCGCGCATCTCAGACCCGGCGAGGTAGTGGTTGACCTCGGTTCTGGCGGTGGCCTCGATGTGTTCTTGGCGGCGAAGATGGTTGGGCCCAAAGGTCGCGCCATCGGAATCGACATGACCAGGGCCATGATTGAACGCGCTAGGGCGAATGCTCAGGCAGGCGGCTACACCAACGTCGAGTTCTACCAGTCAACCATCGACCAGATCCCGCTCCCAGACGCATCCGTCGATTGCGTCATCTCGAATTGCGTTCTCAACCTCGCCCCTGACAAGCCCGCCGTCTTCCGCGAGATCGCCCGCGTCCTCAAGCCGGGAGGGCGAGTCGCTGTCAGCGACATCGCACTGAAGCATGAACTTCCCGAGGCCCTCGCGCTCAGCATGGCCGCCTACGTTGGCTGCATCGCCGGCGCCATCAAGATTGATGAATATCGCGATGGTCTACTCGCAGTCGGCTTCGAGCATGTCGAGATCGTAAACAGCGGTGCGGACCTGAACGCCTACGCAAAGGTGGAGAACCAAGCCGGTTGCTGCTCGCCGGCGATGGACGAGAGCAAACCTGACGCCACCGGACCGTTCCAGGCAATGGCGGGATCATGCTGCACACCGGCATCGAGTGAGCCTTCACTGCACGAGGATCTTACGGCTCTTCTCTCGCAGTATGACGTGAACGCAGCCGCCGCCAGCGTGAAGGTGTATGCCGTCAAGCCGCAGACGCGAGATTCCAAAGCTTGCTGCGGTCCGACCTGCTGCACTTAGCAGTAAGACTCCAAAGGAAGACAATGCAGAAGGTAATTTTCGCCTGCGTTCACAATGCAGGCCGCTCTCAGATGGCGGCAGCTTTCTTCAACCAGCTTGCTGATCACACGAAGGCTGAAGCAATATCTGCGGGAACGGAGCCGGGATTGCGAGTGCACCCTGAGGTCCTGTCCGTTATGCAGGAGGTTGGGATCGACCTCAGCAACGCGAAGCCTCAGAAACTAACTCAAGAACTCGTAGAAGGCGCGTCATTACTCATCACCATGGGGTGTGGAGACAAATGCCCCTACGTTCCCGGCCTGCGCCGGGACGATTGGCCTCTCCGTGATCCTAAGGGATTGGCCGCAATCGAAGTACGGAACATTCGGGATGAGGTGAAGAGCAGGGTTCAGAATCTGATTGAGGTTGAGGGGGTAGGAAAGGAGCACCGGCACCGATGATGCCGCGCCTTTGAACCAGGTGAGTGTTGCACCGGTGGCGGAAATTCATTGCCTTGCTGCCCAAAGGTCAAGTTGCTTCTAACCGAAAAAACGCCGCTGATGCCGACGACCCCAGCGTGCCAGCTCTTCGAGTGCAGGACGCAATGTCGCACCATATTCGGTAAGGGAGTACACCGTGCGCAGCACATTCTCGCGATGCACCTCTCGCTCCACGATGCCGGCACGCTCAAGTTCGCGGAGCTGCGAAGTGAGCACTTTCTGCGAGACTTCCGGGATGCGCCGTTGCAATTCACCGTAGCGTATTTGGCCCGACTTGAGCTCCCGGAGAATCAGCGGCTTCCACTTCCCGCCGATCACGTCGATCGCCATAGTAACCGGGCACTCTGTTCGTAGCATGAATACAACATACAGGATGCGCCGCCGTGGACGGGTCAGGAACAAAAAAGTGCGTAATTGACACAAGCTGCCGCCCACAACAAAGATGGCGACATGAAAATCGCGGTGCTTGGATTTGGAAACGTGGGAAGCCACATGGCAAAGCTGTGGGCAAAGGCAGGCCATGATGTCGTCATTGGTCTGCGGGGTACGAGCAAGGACACCGCGGCCGCGCAACAGATTTCGCCGGTGAAACGGCCCGCGGAGGCCGCTGCGAATGCCGAGATAATCGCACTTGCACTGCCATGGCAGTCGATCGAAAGCGTTCTTGCGGATTGCGGCAGTCTGTCCGGCAAAATCATTGTTGACGCGTCTAACCCGCTGGATGCCTCGCTGAACGTGTTGGTGCCACCAGCGGGAAGCGCGGCTGAACAAATTGCGCTGTGGGCCACTGGCGCCAAGGTCGTGAAGGCCTTCAATACCATCGGCGCGGCACTTTATGGCGATAGCACCTTTGACAACTTCTATTGCGGCGATGATCCGGCAGCAAAAGAAACCGTACGCTCGCTGATCGCTGACACAAGCGCCAAACCCGTCGATGTAGGCGGACTTGCCAACGCCCGGTATCTGGAACAGCTCGCCGGATTATGGATCGCCCTTGCAATGAAGGGATTTGCCGGCGGCGCGTTCGCCTTCAATATCGTACGCAAGCAGAATGCATGACGGTCGACTACATTCGCTATCGATGTGCAGACAAGAATAGTGAATGAGTCAAGCATTGTGCTCTACAATGACTTGGTTTTACCATTGGATGGAGTATTCGTCCCTGCTACCCGGCTTGCTGTTTTCCCCGCTTCTTGACAGGAATGAGAAGCGAACTTTGATAGCAGCCAGGGCCAGCTTTAGGTTTCTGACGGGGTGAACAGATGCTCACCAAATTGACTGTCAACAACGTGGCCGCGACTACCTTGCCGCTTCAGCGCAGCGGATTCAGTTGGGCTTAGAGATTCATCGGCGCGTAACCGAAAAGGCCTTGACGCAACCGAGAGCAACACAACATTGAACTAAGATTTGTAAATCCGACGCCACAGCCCGCAGCGGCCCAGTCCATCAGATCACGTCTTCTTCCCCTAGGGCGAAACCATCGTGCTATCGGTTGGGTGAGGCAGCTTCGGAACCAGCTTTGGCACGGACCCCAGTCTATGCCCCGCAGGGAGAGCCACCCTCAAGACGCGCTGATGGGTTTTCCGCCATCCATCTCGTCGAACACCCCGCCGCACTGCGGGCACTGGATGATTCCGGCAGAATCATCGGGGAACAATTACTTAGCCTGACACGTATTCAGGCAAGAGGGCCACTGCCCAGTCCCGGCCTGCCCCATTCGGTTAAGGATCTGACGCATATGTTTCTGCATGAACTACGAATTCCTCTTCGTCATTTGCTGAAGTCGCCCGGCTTCACGACCGCGGCTGTGCTGATGCTCGCGCTGGGAATCGGAGCCACGACCGCCATTTTCTCTATCGTGGAAGGCGTGCTGCTGCGTCCCTTGCCATTCCCGCATCCCGAAAGACTGGTAGTGCTGTCTGACATCTTGCAAGGAGGCAGCGGCGAGGCCGGCGTCACGGCTCCCGATATTCGCGCCTACACGCGGGACACGCACAGCTTTGAGGCTCTTGGTGGGTATCAACGGGTGGGCTACGAACTGTCCGGCATTGGAGAGCCAGCGCAGGTGAATGCGGCTCGGATGTCAGGCGGGGTGTTTCCAGCCCTTGGGGTCGCGCCTCTGATGGGCCGATTCTTTACCCAGCAGGAGGAGGACCGATACGAGCAGGTAACGGTCGTCAGTTACACGCTCTGGCGGGGCCGGCTGCACGGCGATGCGCACGTATTGGGAACTAAGATTTTCCTCGATCGCAAGCCCTACATCGTGATCGGAGTAATGCCGCGAGACTTCGAATTCCCCCTGGTGCCGGGATACCTGAACAACAGTGAGCTGTGGGTTCCCATGAGCTCCACCGAACAGGAACTCACGAACGGAGCGGCATCCTGGAATTTCGCCATGGTGGGACGCCTTAAGCCAGGAATCACTGCAGCGCAGGCGCAGAGCGATGCAGAGCGCGTTGCCCGGGAGACGATGCGCGGCTACCCCCCGTTCATGTCGAGTCTGCGTATCCAGGCTGTGGTGCGCTCTCTTCATGAACAGACCGTTGAGCAGGCTCGCCGGCTCGTACGGACGCTGTTTCTGGCCACCGCGGTTGTGTTACTGATCGCCTGCGCCAACCTTGCTGGACTGCTGCTCGTTCGCGGCATCCGTCGCCGGCGCCAGATCGCACTACAGATGGCCCTGGGAGCATCCTCAGGTACGCTGCTGCGCGAGGCGGTACTCGAAAGCCTCTTGCTGAGTGTTACCGGAGGCGTGTTCGGTGTAGGTCTAGCGGCGATCGCGCTGCGGGTGGGCGTGAGCCTGCTGCCTGAAACGCTGCCTCGTATTCAGGAAATCAGACTCGACGGGCAGGTGGTGCTGTTCGCGATCGTGCTCTCGGTGCTGACCGGCCTCGTTTGCGGACTGGCTCCGGCCTTCGCCGCCTTGCGGACGAGCCTCAACGAGACCCTTAAGGAAGGGGGGCGCACGGGCACGGGGGGCGGAGGGCATGTGTGGCTTCGCTCCGCGTTGGTGGCTGGTGAAATCGCCATCGCGCTGGTGCTGTTGGCGGCTTCCGGATTGTTGCTGCGGAGCTTTGAGAAGATGCTTGCCGTCGATCTCGGCTTCCGGCCGGACCATGTCCTCACGGCTTCCTACTCGCTGCCGCAAAAGCAATACGCTACCCAACCGGCGGTGGATCAGTTCAATCACGAACTGATTCGCCGTCTTCGGCAACTTCCCGGGGTGAAGTTTGCCGGGCTGACCTCGTTTCTGCCGGATTCGGGCGGCGACAGCAATACCGTAATCGACGCGGAAGGCTATGTCGCACCCAAGAGCGCCGGCATGAATCTGGCCACGCAGGTGACGGTGGAGGGTGACTATCTCCAGGCGATCGGTGTTCCGCTCCTGTCCGGGCGTTATTTCACACCAGCGGACAGAGCGGACACGCAACTGGTCGCGATCGTTAACCACAAGCTCGCCGAGCACTGCTGGCCCGGTTCAGACCCGGTCGGCAAGCGTCTGCGCCTGGGGTTGCAAGAAGCGAAGATACCGTGGCTGACGGTTGTGGGTGAAGTTGCCGACGTAAAGGAGGCGTCGCGCGACATACCCAGCAAACAACAGTACTACATGCCGGTCGAACAGTATGAGAAGTCCATAGGGGCCTTCGCCTCTCCTACAGACGTGAACGGAAATGGAGGCTCGGTCGTCGTGCTCATGGCGATGGAGCCCGAGCAGATGGCGAATGTTCTGCGCGCGACAGTCCGCTCGATTGACCCTCAGCTACCCCTGGCTCAAGTCCAAAGCATGGAGCGCGCGGTTTCCAATAGCGAAGCTCCACGCCGCTTTAACACCATAGTCATCTGTGCCTTTGCCCTGGCGGCGGCGCTCCTGGCGTCGCTTGGTATGTACAGCGTCATCGCCTTCTCGGCTGCTCTGCGCGCACAAGAGATGGCCATCCGCATGGCTTTGGGGTCGCCACGAGCCGCCATTCTGCGCGTCGTCTTTGCATCTGCAGCGAAAGTGGCTATGCTCGGGTGTGCGATAGGACTGTTAGGCGTGGCTGCGGTCTCCCGGCTGCTGGGCTCTTTCCTGTTTGGTGTCAGTCCTTTCGATCCCCTCGTGCTGAGCCTGACCGCAGTTTTCGTTCTGCTCCTGGCAGGGCTGGCTTCACTGCTGCCCGCGCGGCGCGCAGCTTCCATAGACCTCATGACCGTTCTACGCGCGCAGTGACGTTGGACACCCGGTGCCATCTCGACAAATGTAGAACGACAATTGTAGGACGACGGAGCTCACACCAAAGCAAAACGCTTTGGCTTGATCGCTCAGATACGATTTCACTAGAGTCACTTCCGTCCTACATTCCTTACGTGGCCCGAAAGTTCCGCGTGAGAACTCCACTGACAAAGACGGTCCCGCGGGGAAGGCTAAAGTCAGACTTGTCCAAATCGGCCTTTTCGATCCCGCGATTTGTACAGCACTCGATGAAGACCAAGCAGCTATCAGGGTGTATCGCGAACAGTCCCGAAGGGACGGCTGAGAGTAGCCCAGCACGTACCCGGATTTCCTGTGCAGCTTGGTGGAGCCAAAGAGCCTCGTGCGGCTTTCCGTGAAGAAAGCCGCGTACGCAGATCTATCTAGAGCAGCATGCAGGAAATCCGGGGCAGTGCTGGGTCTACATTCCCATCGAGACCAGCCCCGCAGGGACGACTGAGAATGTCCCAGGACGTCAGTCCCGGGTGAACTGGATCGCACGTGAATGCTGATTGGCAGGTTTGCAATTACTGTGGCCTGAAAGAACTTGCGAGGTGTGGTTTTCCTTGGAAGAAAACCACGAAAAGGCCTACCGCTTCCCGATTTCCTTCGAGCGCGACACTGGCCGAGAACAATGATGTGCGGCTTTCTTCGCGGAAGGCCGCACGCAGTTCGGTAGTTCCAACTACATCCACAGGAAATCCGGGTTCGGTCTACACCAATTGCGAAACTGCTCTGCGGGAGCGTCGCTACCCTGAAGCTCATCAAGGACGGTTTGCGGTACAAGAACCGCAGCGTAGATTTTCGCCAGGATTTCGATATGTCCGATGAGCACCAGTAGTTAAGAGGCGACGTGTCTGCGACGACGATCATGCAGCTTAGCCGTTATAATCGTAAGAAGGCTCGCAGTGCTCGATCGCATAGGCAAAGTTTTCTCCCCGTTGACGCCAGCCCAAACTTTGAAACTGTGTATCATTTACATTCCTCAAATACACTTTCAGCAACGCGGCCTCAAGCTGCACCTGTCTTAGCTTCAGCGTCGGCTCAGTCCGCCGCTGTTTCGACAGCAAGCAGTACCCAATCTTCGGCAAGCAAGGAGTAGTAGGCAGTGAAGGGCAGTAGTCATGATCAGAAGCATAGCTTATCCCCGGGGCACTTGAGCACAAACAGGCATCAGAAGCCACGATTCACGCATCATTTACGAAAGCCGATGTTGAATCGCCCCCTTTCTCCACGGGAAAGACAAGTAGCAAAACTTGTCGCTCATGGAATGACTAACAAAGAAATAGCGGCGATGATGGGGGGGATTACCGAGCAAAGTGTCAAGAACTCTGTGGCCCACATCATGATGAAAACGGGAGCACCCAATCGAGTGCGCATCGTTATTTGGGCATTAAAGAATGATTTGATTAACGTAGAAAATCTATGAGCGATCGAGAAAAAATTACCGAATTCGCGTCAACCAATCGTGTTCGTGGTCGAACCGGGTTCGGGAAGTCTCGAAGCCGCAATGGTTTCCTCTTTGACCCGGCCGTGGATCATGCGCGGCAACTTTATGATGCGCTTACGCCTATCCTGGACGACTCAACGACCAGGCACAGGACGAAATGGAACCCAATGGTAAACGGGCATTGAAGGGGCAGACGAAGCAACCACCATTCGTCGCAGCACGCTAAGCTGCGTCGGCTGATAGGATCGACAACCGTGACTGAAATCGCCCTTGTTGCAGCTTTAGTGCTCCTTATACTCACAATCTACTTTGCATTGCGGACTAAGACCTCGGCTTCTGGAGGGTTGAAGGACTATCAGACGCAAGACGTCGCGGAGACAGTTGTGAGTCAGCATCCGGACGATGACGCGTTTGATGCAGCGTTTAAAAAGCACATTGCTCCCCATACCAACAAATACTTCAATGCGAGGATTGCGGGTGCATCCTCTCCGAATGCAGATGGCAGTAGCCGGCCATCGATCATCAAGAAATGTGAGCCGATGGAAATTCTGCGTTTGGAACTCGAGCCAAACAACGCAGCCGATCCGAACGCCATAGCAGTCAAACGGGTCGACGGGACGCAACTCGGCTACCTCGAACCAGGGGCAGCGAAGGACCTTCATCGGGATGCCGGCAAGCCGGTGGGTTGGTCCGCGATCTTCAAATACGCCAACCGTCAGCCATTAACGGATGAAGTCGTCGGCGCCGTCATCGTTCTGACCAGGTCGAACATCGAATCCGGAGACCAGAATCGCTGACAAAGAAAGAGGAAAACCTACTCGCGCAGAGTTGTGACGGCCCTTTGGGGGGACGGAATTTCCCCTAATGCCAGCGAGTCTGTCTTGACCTTCGTTGGGACAGGTTTAATCAGGTTCTGAACGTCTTGATCGAGTAAGCCTTCTTGTCGCCAACCCGGACATTACACCGGTTTTGGGGTAACTTCCGGATGGCCGGTAATCCAGGAGCAACGCGGAAGTGTTGCGCTTGTACGAAGCTCCGTAAGTGACTCGGCGATAATGCGTCAAATGAAGCGAAATTCCGGGAACTTCGGCCCTATTCCGTCCGCAAGGCCTGCATCGGATCAAGACGCGAAGCGCGCCAGGCGGGAAAGATGCAGGCAAACAAAGCGATTAAAAGGAGAGTGAGAATCACGGCTCCAATCACAGCCGGATCAGTCGGCTCGGTCCCGTAAAGCATCGACCGAATCAGCTGCGTTGTGCCTGCACTTGCTGTCAGACCGAGAATCAGCCCGATGAACGCCGGCCGCAGCCCGTCAAACAAGATAAGACTCAGGATCTGTTCGCGCTGCGCGCCCAAGGCGACGCGGATGCCGATTTCGAAAACCCGCTGCGTGACCAAATACGAGAGCACTCCATACAGGCCTACTGCGGCCAGGAGAAGTGACAGGCTGGCGAAGGCCAGCACCAGAGTTGCCGCAAAACCCTGAGTGGCCGTGGACTTGCCGAGAATCTGATCCATAGTCAACACATTGTAGACAGGCAGCTCTGGCTCGAGTGCCGAGATTTGTTGCTGGATCGGTATCGACATGGCCAGTGGGTCGATTGAAGTCCAGGCCACGATGGTAGCCTCGCTGTGTTCGGGACTGCCGGAGAGGATCGGAAAGTACATGGTGGCCTCGACTGGCTTGGTAACGTCGTAGATCGTGTCGCCAACTTCGCCGATGATCTCGTAGATTGCTCCACTGTCATCCCAGTCGACGCGGACGTGTTTGCCAATGGGGTCGTCGCCCGAGAAAAACTGATCTACGAATTGCTTGCTGACAACAACGTAATGGTAGTTATCGAGGCGCTCGTGTTCCGTGAAGACCCGGCCGCGCAGCAGCGGAATCTGCATGACGCTGAAGTATTGCGGGTCGGCGGTAAGGGTAGTGGCGTTGTACTGAATGGTGTAACTGGGTGCGGGTTTTTCGAGGATCGTGAAAACTCTGTCGTCATGGGGTCCTGATCCAGGCGCATCGGACACGAGCGCCGCGCCGCGCACGCCGGGCAGCCGGCGCACGCGCTCAAGCAGCGACTGATGGAAGAGCATCACCTTGTCGCGTGTGTCGTATTGGATTTCCGGCAGGCCAAACTTCATGGTGATTACGTGATCGATGCGGCAGCCCAGATCTGCCATGCGCAGGTGCAGAAAGCTCTTGAAAAGCAGCCCGGCCGAGACCAGCAGCATGACCGTGAGCGCTATCTCGACTGTGAGCATCGTCTTGCGCAACCGTGCTCGCGAGGCGCTGCCGCTGGCTGATCGTGAAGATTCCTGTAACGCCGAGAGCAGCCCTTTGCCTGTAGAAGATATCGCCGGCACAAGACCTGCCAGTAGTCCAGTCGCCACTACCAGACCCACGGCAAAAGCGAAAATCCATCCATCGACATGTACTGAGTCGGACCGAGGCAGATTGCGCCAGTTGGCAGCGAGCCAGTGCGTCGAAGCGAGCGACAGCAGCAGTCCGAGCCCGCCGCCGGCCACGCAGATCAGCAGGCTTTCCGTCATCTGCTCGCGAATTAAAGCAAGCCGGCTGCCGCCCAGTGATCCACGGATGGCAATCTCCTTGCGACGCGATGCAGCCCGCGCTACCAGCAGGTTCGAAAGATTGAGGCAGGCGATCAACAGCATGCAGCCAACCGCGCACAGCAGTACCAGCAGCTGAGTTCGCACGTTCCTCACCAGGGCGTCGATCATCGGCCTGGACCAGACATCTTCAGCGATGGGCTTAGTAGGACGGGCGAGATAAATCTGGTACTGCACCGCGCTCACCTCGTGCGTCGCCGCTTCTACGCTTACATCCGGCTTCAACCGCGCTACTACCTCGCTCTGGTGGTCGGCGTGCGCGTCGTAGTAACCTTCTGGGAAAGTCTGCGCGTAGGGCATCCAGTATTGGATCCGCGCGTCCGGATAGGTAAACCAGCTGGGTAGTATGCCAACGACAGTAGTCGGGATCGTGTCCAGATGAATCTGTTTGCCGATGATGGAAGGATCTCCGGCAAAGCGGCGCTGAAAGAGGCTCCAGGTAAGCAGGACTACTGGCTCGCCTTTCGGCTTATCTTCCGCTTCAGTGAAGAGGCGGCCGAAGGCGGGAGTTACGCCGAGGAGCGGAAAGAGATTGGCCGAGCCGCCTGCGCTCTGAACGACTTCCGGCAGTTCGGAATGCACACCGGAGAGGATGCCTCCGTAGCCGCGCATCGCCGCCATGTCTTCAAAGCCGTGGGTCTGGCTGCGCCAGTCGCGATAGTCGCCCGGCGCAACCGCATTGAATCCATCGCCGCCTTTATTGTGGCGATAATGCTCATAGAGCATTACCAGTTTGCCGGAATCGCGAAACGGCAGCGGCCGCAACAGCACGGCACGCACCATGGTGAAGAGCGATGTAGTCGCGCCGATGCCCAACGCCATCACCAGCACGGAGACGATAGCAAACTCGGGCGAACGCAGTAGCGTGCGCGTGCCGTACTTCATGTCGCGGACCAGCCGCTCCAGCCAGATCCGGCTCCAGGCGGCGCGCGTCTGCTCGCGAATCAGCGCCGTGTTGCCGAAGGCGCGCCGTGCTGCAGAACGAGCTTCTTCTGCGGACAGCCCACGCTCCCGCTGCTCTTCCTCTTCCAATTCCAGATCGGAAAGAAGCTCCCGCTCAAGGTCAGCATCCCGTTTCGCAGTTCCTTTCCAATTCGGCCACCATCGCATCTCAGCTCTCCTGAGCGGCAGGCCACATCACGCGTGCCACAGCTTCCGCCATCTGCTTCCATTGCGACTCTTCGATCACAAGCTGTTTTCTGCCGAGTTCCGTGAGCCGGTAATACTTGAACTCCCGGTTGCGATCCGGCGCCATCTCCCATTTCGAGGTGACCCAGCCTCTCTCCTCAAGGCGATGCAAGGCAGGATAGAGAGAGCCATGCTGCATCTGCAGGAAATCGTTCGTGGTCCGCTGAATATGTTTGCCAATCTGATGGCCATGTGCCGGCCCATAAAGAAGCGTTCGCAAGACAAGCATGTCCAGCGTTCCCTGTAGCAAATTCGCTCGTTGTTGCGACTGCTTTTTAGTCATGGAAGACGTTCGACCCTCGATGGGAAAAGATGGTAGAAATTCCACTCTCGGTTGTCAAGGGCTCAAAGTCGATTCGATCGTCGAATAGTGACTTCAGGCCAATGCACTCACCGAGCGGGAATGAGGCACCCTTCCGAGTTCCGGTCGGATTGTCGCCAACCCGGAAGTAATCACTTCGGCAACACGGCGCCGCATATATTGTTCAACTGGTTATTTCCGAGTTACCGGTTACACGACCGGAACCCCGAAAGTTGCCTCGCAGGCACTCGATTCGATACTCGGCGATTTGAGCCGAAGCCACAAGTTTCCAGGTGCAATCGGTGTTTGTCGGTACCAGGGGCTCTAGTGCCGGAAAATGTGTCAAGGTGAACATGTTACCAACTGACAGCGCACTTCATAAAAGCGGAAAACCTACTCGCGCAGAGTTGTAGCAAATGCTGCAACGTCCTGCAACGGAATGCCAGATTCGCAGAGTGGACACTCTGCTGCAGTCCACAGATTGTTCGGCAAGGTTGCGAGATGATGCAAAGGGACATTCTTGCTGGCAGCAAACTTAGCGGCAGCCGAACCCAAAACCAGAAGAGTGCTGATTGCGACAACCTTCGCGCCGCACTCTTCCAAGTCGGCGAATGTTCCTCGAATCGCGGAACCGGCGTTGATAACGTCGTCCACGATGGCGACACGCTTACCTCCAAGGCCCTCCCGGAGCGAATCTGGAACTCGATAGCCCGCAGGAAAGAGCCCGTGTTCAGGGGGGCGAACGAACCGCTCCGAGTATGTGAACTGAACATCGAGCTCCAGAGCTACCATGAGGGCCACAAATGCGCCCTCGACCAAAGGGCCGCAGACCGCATCTACCTGCAAATTGGATAAAGGAGCAGCCAACCCGGCGGCGAGCACTTGAACACGTTGCGGCTGGAGACAGAGGGTTTCCAGGTCCAACCAAAGGTCTCCATGGTGACCACTTTCCAGGAGGAAGTGGCCCTGTCGTCCTGATAGCAGTTCCAGCACCTTCTTCTGCATGGTTCCCCCTGGCAGAAGTGTAGTCGAACTGGAATAAATCATCGTGTACGGCAGTCGATACACGCCCGCCCAAGGGAAATATAAATTTTCCGCATCAGGGCATTGGCTTCTGACCCGAAACATCCAATCAGAGGAGTTACTTTTAGTTAACTACCCGGCCATCCACATCTCTTTTATCAGGGGTCCTTGCGCAACGAGTCCGCCCGTGGGATCGTTGGTTTGCAGGCGAACTCTTGGGGCGAATCATGCGGCGGTATCTCATCAGAATCACCACCCGTTGGCATAGTCAACGGCGGCGACGCCCGAATCCTCGACCCACATTGCGCAGCCAACACAGCAGTGCGAAAAAGCACGGATGATAATTCTTATTATGCTTGAAGCATCGCTCAAGCAATGCTTGGACGATGCTTTAAGCATAACTCATAGACAGAGGTATAACCCAAATGTACCGGTCGTAGTTAGTCACAATAGGGACATCACAGGGCAAATAGTGACTTATCAACCTTTATCACTTATCGCGCAGTAACTAATGAGTGGGAGAAAAATGGGTAACTGCCCTTGAAGCAACTAACAAAACCGTACTAGTGTGGAATTATGCTAAGAAACCCGCCACGGTCTCAACCTCTTCGTCGTTTTGGTAGGCGATTCCAGCGAGGCCCGCAAGGGAACCAGCTGGAGCCAGATCGCCCGCCTCTTCGCGGAAGTCGATCGCCCGCTTCACCCGCGTCATCAGCGGCCGCTTCACGGCCGGTGGCCTGGTCTATGCTCTGCGCGATCAGCAAACGCCCACCGACCGCCGTCTCCTCGCGCTCTCTGAGGAGTTCGCCTCCATCCTCTATGCGCTGAAGCGTGGAAAGGCACAACTCTCGCCACTGCTCCGCAGCGCCTGGGATAGCGGCAATCTCCCCACCCTCGATATGCAGCAGCACCTGCAAGCCACCAAAACCCATATCAGCCTCATCGCCCACATCACCCAGCGTGAGCTGGCCCAAAGTCTCCACCACACCGAAGCCCATAACGGCTTGGCCAACCGCTGCCTCTGGACCTGGGTGCAGCGCAACAACTGCCTCCCCGAGGGCGGAAACCTCAGCGCCAACGCCGTTTCTGCCGTCGCCCGCGAACTGCGCCGCACGCTCGACTGGGCAGCCTCCACACCCGAAATCCTCTTCCGTTGCGATGACGCGGCCCGCGAGCTTTGGCAGGATTGCTGTCCCGCCTTGGGCCAGCTCCGTCCAGCCTGCCCCGCCTGTCCCGGCCTGCCGTGGAGCAAGCCGTGGGGTCTCCGCGGCGCCGCCACCAGCCGCACCGAAGCCCAGGTCCTGCGTCTCAGCGCTATCTATGCCGCTCTCGACGGGAGCTCCGTCGTCGGCCTGCCCCATCTCCAGGCCGCCCTCGCCGTGTGGGACTACTGTTCAGCCGGCGCCTCGCTCCTCTTCGGAGAATCCACCGGGGACGCCATCGCCGATCGAATTCGCGACGCTCTTGAGGAAAGCCCAGAGGGCTTATCGAAAAATCAGATTCGTCGTCTCTTCCATGGCCACGTTACCTGCGACTGCATCGATGCTGCCCTTGAACAATTGATGGCGATCGACGCAGCCGGCTGCCGCAGCGAGCACATCGCAGGCCGCCCCTCTACCCTCTGGTCGGCCACCGCCGGGGAAGAGCAGCAGGAAGCCGATTTAGACGAGTTCGTGGCCGAAGAGGGGGGCTTATAGCGCTTATAGCGCTTTTAGCGCTCATTTATTTTGGGACTTACAGCGCTTATCGCTTAGCGCACTTGAATTTGGCGAAACAGTGGAAAATCATCGACGCGCGCTTGATAACTTTTTGCATCTGACCGTTCAAGGAGACACAAGCCGTGACCATCCCTCTGCGGCCTCAAGAGTTCAACGAAGGTCCTCTGCGCACGCCTCAAGACCCGCGCAGCTTTCGCCGGCAGGTTTGGAATTACGTTTCCCGCTCTCCTCTGCGCTCGCTGTGGAATCTTCAGGGAATCCCCGTGCGTGTCATCGTCAAAAATACCTGGAACGCGATGTTTGCCGACAACCTCTTAGGCCGCTCCGCCGAGCTTGGTTTCTATTTCATCTTTGCCCTGTTTCCTACCCTGGTCACCGCCTGCTCCATCCTCGGCCTGGCCGCCCGCTCAGCGGCCAATTTCTATGAACATCTTTTGCAGTACCTTTGGATTGTGGTTCCTCCTTCCGCTCTGGGCATCGTGCTGGAAGCCTTTAATCAAACCACCGCCGCCGCCAGCAGCGGTAAGCTGACCTTTGGCCTGGTAGCGGCCTTGTGGTCGGCTTCCGTAGGCTTTTCCGCCATCCAGGACAGCCTCAACGTGGTTTACCGCGTGCAGGAAAGCCGCCCCTATTGGAAGGCTAGACTGTCAGCGATCGGCATCACCTTTATGCTCTCGATCGTCATCACCCTCATGCTCGCATCGTTGCTGGCGGCTGACTTTCTTGCCCGCCTGGCTCGCCTTCATATCTACCATCACTTTCTGGCGGCAAGCGCCTCCACCTCCCTCAGAACCGCCGGATGGCTCGTCGCCACAGCCTTTCTTTCGCTGCTCTTCGCGCTGATCTACTATTTCGGGCCGGACGTCCAGGTAAGCCACTGGCATTGGCTCACGCCCGGATCCGCCCTTGGCATGCTGGGATGGGTCGTGGCCTCCCTGGGACTTCGCGTGTACGTTCATTACATCAATAACTACTCGGCTACTTATGGATCGCTTGGAACCGTCATCATCCTGCTAACCTGGTTTTATCTGAGCGGGCTGATGTTGCTCTTGGGAGGCGAGATTAACAGCGAGATTGAGGCCGCCGTCAAGGAAAAGAGCCTGGCGGCCTCGGGAACGCTGAAACCAGAAATCGTGAGCACTCCATCCGTTGCGCCGTCCTAATTTGGAGCACCTGTTAAGGTTCTGGCGGATCAAACCGCAACACCGCATTTATGCATCTGAGGGGGTGATGGCGTGGATCGAGCGAGTTTGGGAATATCTTCGAGTACTGGCTCGATCGAGCGCGAACGACCCCGTGAACGAATGAACGACCCGAGGATAGGGCTTAATCGAATCGGCACTGCGCTCGTTGCCGCGGCGTTACTGGCTCTTTCCACTGGATTGCGAGCCCAAAGCCCGGAACCGCCCTCGCAGCTGCCCAAGACCGCTCCCAATACTGCGAGCATTCTGTCCTCTTATGAAGGGCAGAACGTCACCGCCATCGAGATCGCCGGACGTCCCGGCCTCGATAGCAGCAAGTTGACGCCGCTCTTTCAGCAGCACGCCGGCGAGCCCTTCTCCAGGCAGAAGGTGGATGAAAGCATAGCGACTCTCAAAAGCGCCGGGAAATTCACTGAAGTGCAGCTTCAGGTAGAACCCGAGGCCAACGGGGTCCGCGTCTTGATGGTCGTGGAACCTGCCATATGGTTCGGTATCTTCGAGTTTCCCGGAGCGGAAAGGTTTCCCTATTCCAAATTAGTGCAAATTGCCAATTATCCTCCCCAGGCGCCCTTCAACGCCGGCGATGTGCAGAAAGACAGCGATGCGTTGCTTCGCTTCTTTCAGCAGGAAGGTTATTTCGAAGCCGAGGTTCGTCCCCAGGTAAACCTCGACACGGTCCACAACCTGGCCAATGTGCGGTTCATGGTGAGCCTCAATCGGCGGGCGAAATTTGGAACCGTGGCCATCGCCAATACCACCCCGGAACAAGCCGCCACAATGACCAAGAGCCTGCAAGGCATCAGGGCGCGGGTGAGGGGAGCGGCCATCCGTCCGGGAAAAAACTACCGCCGTGCGACCCTGAACAATGCCCAGCAATATCTGCAAAAAGGCTTGGAGAAAAAGGACAAGCTGGCTGCGCAAGTCAAACTCTCAGGGGCTGCCTACACCGCCGAAACCAACCGCGCCGACATCCACTTCGATGTGAAGGACGGGGCCCACGATTCATGTCCAGGTGAAGGGTGCGCACCTCTGGAGCTGGAAGAAAAAATCGCTGCTACCGGTTTATCAGGGCGTAGGGGTCGATCCTGAGTTAGTGCAGGAAGGCCGCGAGGCGCTGGTCTCTTACTTCCAGGGCAAAGGATTCTTTGACGTCGACGTCGACTCGCAGTTTCAACGTCAGGAGTCGACGGACACCATCGTCTATACCATCACCAAGGGCAAGAAACACAAAGTGACCGGCGTGAGTGTGGCCGGCAACAGCCAGGTCAAGACGCCCGACCTGATGGCCCTGGTCACGGTAAAAAAGTCGCACCTCTTCTCGCCCGGCAACTACAGCGAGAAACTGGTTCGCTCCAGCGTCAAGAATCTCACCGCGCTCTATCAATCCGAGGGATTCAGCAACGCCCAGGTGACCTCCTCGGTCAGCAAAAAGGACGGCAACCTGACCGTCGCCTTCCACGTAGTCGAGGGACCGCGGGATATCGTGAGCTCTCTCAAGATCGAGGGAGCCGATACCTTCCCGGAGTCAAAATTCGCCCCCGGCGGTCTGAAGCTCGCTGAAGGCAAGCCCTACTCGCAAAAATTGGTCGAGTCCGATCGCGCCAGCATCGTTGCTCATTATTTGCAGGCAGGCTATCTCACCTCCAGCTTCCGTGAAACCGCAAACGTAGCCTCGAAAAGCGATCCTCATCACATCAACGTCGTCTACCACATCTACGAAGGCCCGCAGGTCTTTACCCAGGATGTTTTAACCCTGGGCCGCGTGCGCACGCAGCAAAGGCTGATTAATCGCGATGTAGCCACCATTGTTCCCGGTCAGCCGCTCACGGAGGGACAGCTGCTCACCTCCGAGAGCAACCTCTATAACCACACCGGGGTCTTCGATTGGGCAGAGGTCGATCCCCGAAGCCAGATAACCACCCAGACCAAGGAAGATGTCCTGGTCAAAGTGCACGAGGCAAAAAGAAACCAGTTAACCTACGGCTTCGGCTTCGAAGTCGTCAATCGCGGTGGCAGTGTCCCCGGTGGCACGGTGGCAGTCCCCGGCCTGCCGCCCGTGGGATTGCCTTCCAACTTCACCACCAGCGAGACCACCTATTATGGTCCGCGGGGATCCTTTCAATACACCCGCAACAACGTGCGTGGCAAGGGTGAATCGCTTTCCGCTACAGCCTTTGCCGGACGCCTCGATCAGCGGGTGGCGGGCTATTACATCGACCCCCAACTTCAGGTGGTCAAAATGGGGATCGACCACCTCCATTCTGGTGGAAAGAGACGAAGAAAATCCGGTCTATTCCTCGCAGGTTGAAAACGGCAGCTACCAGTTTCAGCGATTTTTGGATAAGAAGAAGGCGGATGTCTTTTTCCTGCGTTACAGCTTCAGCCAGACTGACTTGACCCGCATATTGATTCCCGAGCTGGTGCTCCCGCAGGACCAGCACGTTCGCCTCTCAACCATTGCGGCTAATCTCACCCACGACACCCGCGACAATCCTCTGGATGCGCATAAAGGTACCCTGCAAACGATCGAACTCGACTTCAATGCGAGCAAGCTGGGCTCCAGCGTCAACTTTGCAAGGCTGACTGCGCAGGAAGCATACTATCGCCCCATCTTTCACCATATCGTGTGGGCGAACAGCATTCGCATCGGCCTGGCACAGCCCTTTGCCAACAGCAATGTACCATTGAGCCAGGCGTTCTTCACCGGCGGCGGCAACACGCTGCGCGGTTTCCCGCTGTTGAGCGCCGGGCCCCAGCGGCAGGTCCAGGTGTGCAACTCGGGATCGTCCACAGACTGTTCTTACATCCAGGTGCCTGCCGGAGGAAATGAGCAGTTGATTCTCAACACCGAAGCTCCGCATTCCGCTGCCCATCAAGCAAGGCCTTGGCCTGGTTGTCTTCTACGACGGAGGGAATGTCTTTCCCACGGTCGGCTTCCACGACTTCACCTCGCTCTACACCAATAATGTAGGGCTCGGCTTACGCTATGCGACGCCCGTCGGCCCGGTAAGAATCGATCTTGGTCATAACCTCAACCCGGTGCCGGGGATTAAGTCCACCCAATATTTCGTTAGCATCGGTCAGGCATTCTAGAGCATTTTTGCTGATGGTGTAGACCAGGAAACTGAACCTGACGCGGCCATTCCGCCAAAGAATGGCCGCACATAGCCGGTCCCACCGGACCACAGTATTAGCAAAAATGCTCTCATGGGGGTAATCTCTTGAGCACCGCTGCGGCATCCTCTGATCCCAGACTTACGCCGGAACCTGGCCGGCACGGGCGGTTGCGGAGAGTCGCTGCCTGGATCGCCGTCGGCCTGGTCGCTCTCCTGGTCATAGCGGCGATTGCCGTCACCGTCGTGCTGCATAGTGCGCGCTTCCATAACTACCTTCTTGCCACTGTGCAAAAGAAAGCCAGTGAAAGCATCGGGACCCAGGTTCAGTTGCAAAACTTTGCTCTTCATCTATCGAACCTCAGCCTGGACCTATACGGGCTGACGGTTCACGGCGCGGCTCCGTATCCTGACCCGCCCCTGTTGCAGGTGGCACACGCCGAAGTGGGCGTGCGCATTGTCTCCGTCCTGCATCAGAAGTGGTATCTGGATAGCTTCGTGGTCGACCGCCCGGTGGTGAAGATCTTTACCGACGCCCATGGCGTGACCAATATCCCGGTGATCAAAAGCAGCGGCTCCAGCAGTAGTAACACCACCCTCTTCGATCTGGGAATACGCCACGCGGTGCTCGACCAGGGCGAGGTCTACTATAACAATCGTCAAAGTGTGCTCTCGGCCGACCTGCACAACGTAGACTTCCGCGCCGGCTTCGATAGTCCTCTGCAGAAGTACTCCGGCAAGTTGAGCTACACGGATGGTCACCTTCAGTCTGGGACCTTCAAGCCGGTTCCGCACAACCTGGACGCAGAGTTCGATGCCACACCCACCACCTTCCACTTGACCCAGGCCAAGTTAACCAGCGATACGTCGCAGCTTCTCCTGACCGCGACCTTGCAGGACTATAGCCATCCCCGTGTGCAGGCGCACTATGACGCGACGCTCGATGCCGCCAGTTTCGCAAGATCCTGGAGAATCCATCTCTACCCGTCGGACTCATTCGCGCCAGTGGAACCGTCGACTATCAGGAGATCGCCAATCGCTCCTTGCTCGACACAGTTGTGGTAAAGGGCGATCTGAACAGCAAGCAGCTGGACGTACAAACACCGGACCTTCGCTCGCAGATCAGAGATATCGCTGCCCACTACACGCTCGAAAACGGGGATGCAACGCTGGCGGATCTCCGCGCCAGTCTTCTCGGCGGCGTGCTCACCAGCACCGGCAAGATGAGCAATATCGGCGGCACCCCGACACTCCAAATTCAACGCCTCCTTGCGCGGCATCCGGCTGGCGGATATGAACCGCGCCATGAAATCGTCGGCGGTGCCCAGGAACATTGCCCTGGGAGGTGTGCTGAACGCAGACGCGGATGCCGCCTGGGGGAAGACCTTTGACGATGTCGTGGCCCACGCCGATGCGTCCATGCATGCCTCGGTATCAAAAAGCACTTCCCAGGTGATTCCCGTGGAGAGCGCGATTCACGGCACGTATACCGGCGGCAACCAGGAACTAGCGCTGAAGCAGAGCTATCTGCGCACGCCGCAAAGCACGTTAACCATGAATGGGGTCGTGAGCCAGCGCTCGAGCCTGGATTTGAAATTTCAATCCAACAATCTCGCCGAGCTCGAAACCGTCGCGGATCTCTTCCGCACGTCGACTCAGCCGCTGGGGCTTGCCGGCACGGCGCTGTTTCAGGGCACGGTGCGCGGATCTACCAGCGCACCTCATTTGACCGGGCAGTTGACCGCCTCTCAATTCAAAGTCAACGGAACCGAGTGGCGCGTGCTGCGAACCAATGTGGATGTGAATCCCTCGCTGGCTAGCCTGCAGCACGCGGATTTGGAACCGGCCTCTCATGGAAAGATCACCTTCGACGCCAGCGCCGGTCTGCATAAGTGGGCCTTCACGGAGAATAGTCCCTTGCAAGTCGACCTCAACGCCGCGCAGCTGGATGTTCAGGACCTGGTAAAGCTCTCCGGGCAGCAGGTGCCGGTAACGGGTACGCTGGCCGCGAACATGCAGGTGCATGGCACGGAATTAAGTCCCATCGGGCAAGGGAATCTGACGCTAACGCATATCACCGCTTACGATCAGCCGATCACGTCGGCGACATTGAAATTCGCAGGCACCGGAGACGAAGTGCACGGCGACCTTGGCGTGCAGCTCCCCGCGGGCGACGTGCAGAGTAAGGTAAGTGTTCGTCCGCGGCAAAAGAGTTATAACGCCCAGCTTACGGCCTCCGGCATTCGCCTCGATCAGTTGCAGGCTTTGCAGGCGCAGAAGATCGACGCCAAGGGAGTGGTGAGTATCCAGGCAAAGGGAGCGGGAACATTCGACAACCCGCAACTCGACGCCACCCTGCAGATTCCGCAGATCGAGATACAGAATCAGAAGATCGCTGATGTCAACTTGCAGATGAACGTAGCCAATCATCTGGCTACCGCCAATCTGACTTCCGCGGCGGTGGGTACGCAAATCAAGGCCAACGCGAAGGTCAACCTGACCGGCGACTACGCGACAGATGCCACGCTCGACACGCAGACGATTCCGTTACAGCCCATCTTCGCGATCTATGCTCCCGACCAGGCAGCCGATTTGACCGGACAGACCGAGGTACACGGCACCCTCCACGGGCCGCTCAAGAACAAAAAACTACTCGAAGCGCACATCACGATTCCAACCCTGAAGCTGGCGTATACCAATACGATCCAGTTAGCGGAGACCTCTCCCATCCGGATCGACTACAAGGACACCGTAATTACCTTGCAGCGCTCCGGTCTCAAGGGCACGGATACCGATCTGCAATTCTCCGGGTCCATGTCCACAGCAAAGGATGCACCCATCTCTCTGCTGCTGTTAGGCACGGTGAATCTGCAGATCGCGCAGCTATTCGAACCGGATATCAGAAGCTCCGGAGAACTCAAATTCAATATCAATACCAATGGAGCGACGACCAGTCCCAACTTCGCCGGCGAGGTCGATATCGTCGATGCAAACTTTGCCAGCGGCGATCTGCCCGTCGGATTGCAGCACGGAAACGGAGTGCTCGCCCTAACCAAGGACCGGCTCAACATCACAAAATTCCAAGGCACGGTCGGCGGAGGCACGGTTACCGCCCAGGGCGGAGTTGCCTACCGTCCAGCGATCCAGTTTGACCTGGGGCTATCTGCCCACGGTGTACGGGCGTTGTATCCCGAAGGCGTCCGAGAAACCGTAAACGCCAACCTTCGCTTGGCCGGCACCACCGATAATGCGGTGTTAGGAGGGCAGGTCAACCTCGCAGATCTCTCCTTTACTCCAGCCTTCGATTTGAACAGCTTCATCAACCAGTTTTCCGGCGGCGTTTCTCCACCGCCGACGCCAGGCATCAGCCAGAACATTCAGCTGAACCTGGGCGTGAGTTCGGAAAACAATATCAACCTGGTCAGCAGAACACTAAGTATCAACGGCTCTGCGAACCTGCGGGTCCGGGGCACCGCGGCACAACCGGTGATCCTGGGACGCGTGAACCTAAGCGGCGGTGACATCATTCTCAACGGCGACAGGTTCGTTCTCAACGGGGGCACGATTGAGTTCGTCAATCCGTCAGAGACTCAGCCGGTGGTCAACCTCTCCCTGAACACGACCATCCAGCAGTACAACATCTCGATGCGCTTCAACGGGCCGATCGATCAGCTGCGCACCAACTACTCTTCCGATCCGTCGCTGCCCGCTGCCGACATCATCAACCTGCTCGCATTCGGCACAACCACTGAAGCGGACGCCGCCACTTCGACGCCGGCGAACCAGGCGGCGGAGTCGCTGGTGGCATCGCAGGTAAGCAGCCAGGTGACCAGCCGCGTCTCGAAGGTCGCGGGCATCTCCCAGCTTTCCATCAATCCCGTGCTTGCGGGTGGAACGAGCCAGGGACCGCCGGGCGCGAATATCACCATTCAGCAACGCGTCACGGGAAACCTCTTCGTCACCTTCTCGAGCAATGTAGCCTCGACGCAGAACCAAACCATCCAGGGCCAATATCAGGTTTCGCCGCGCTTTGCAGTCAGCGCTACTCGCGACCAAAGCGGTGGCATCGCCTTCGATACGCTGATCAAGAAGACCTGGTAGCCTTTGCGGTCACCTCGCCTGCGGTAGGAGGATTTCGACTTCGAGGCCGTGCGGTTGGGCGTTTCGGGCGCAGATGGTCCCACCGTGGATGCGGATGACGCGGCCGGCGATGGCTAGACCCAGCCCGGCTCCCCCTGATTCGCGGTTGCGGTCATCCGCTATGCGATAGAAAGGCTGGAAGATGTTGGCCAGCTCCGATTCGGGAACGCCGGGCCCGTGATCGCGAACGACGATGAGGGCAGAGGATGGCTTCTGCGTTGTTACGCTGACCTCCACGGGATTGCCGATTCCCGTGTAGCGAATCGCGTTGCGGACGACGTTTTCAATCGCGCTGTGCAGCAGCTCGGCATTGCCATCCACGAAGAACTGTCCTGGCAACGTGAGCTGCACGGCACCATCGTTCTTGCGCAATTCCAAATCGGCGCTGCGGGCGATTTGCGAGATCAGCTCGGTTAAGTCCACCTGCGACATGGCCACGGGGATCGCGGACGAGTCCAGCCTTGCCACGGTGAGGAGGCGTCCAATCATCTCGTTCAGGCGCTCCAGGTCCTGCTCCATGTGCTCGAAGGCGGCATCGTTGCCCCTCCGCTCGCGCGCCAGATCAAGCGCTACATTCAATCGCGCCAGCGGTGATCGAAGCTCGTGGGAGATGTCATAGATGAGCTGGCGCTGTCCAGAGACAAGCTCCTCGATGCGCGCCGCCATGGCATTGAAGTCCTGTACCAGAGATCCGAGTTCATCGCGGCGGCGCTCCATGCCCGCGGCGGCGCGGGTGCTTAGATCGCCCTGCGCCAGGTGCTGCGAAGCCTCTCGCAGCCGCAGGATGGGAGTGGTCAGATACCGGGTGAGAACATAGCAGATGAGCCCCGAAACCAGAAGACTGACACTCCAGCGCAGCGCGACGCCGAATGGGCCGATGCCTGCGGGCGGACCGCGGCGTTCGGCGGCCTCCACGGCATAAATGTACTGGCGGCCACTTCTTCCTTGTAGCTTCACGGCCACGCGGGCGAAGCCGTGCCTTGAGACGAAGCTTGAATCGGCGAAACCGGCATCGCCCGAGTCCGCTGCGTGTGCAGCGACACCGTCAAAGATGGCGCAGTCACTGCCGGAAATAGCCTGTCCGGATGTATCGAAGAGACAGCTCTTCAGGTGGGACTTCTGGCTGAACTCTTGCATGTAGGCCGATGCGGCGGACGGACCCTCCCGTTCAAGTGCATCGACAGCGACGGTCCCTGAGGCCAACGCAGTATTCGCCAGGAGGGTCTGTATCTGTGACTGTACGTTCTTCGGTTGAAGGATGATCCACGTCACAACTAGTGCAATTCCGGTCGCAATGACAGTGATCCAGAACCACAAAAAGATCTTCAGAAATAGGCTGCGCATGTTCAGGATCATTTCGCCGTCTCTGAACGCAGCGCGAACAAGTATCCGCTGCCGCGCACCGCTTTGATTCGGTCATCTGTGTGGACAACGCTGAGCTTCTTTCGCAGGTTGCTGATATGTACGTCGATGACTCGATCGAACGGCCCAAGGGTTCGACCCAGCACCGTCTCGGTGAGAGCTTCGCGTGTCACGACGTGTCCCGCGTCACGCAACAGAGTCTCCAGCAGAGTAAATTCCACGCTGGTGAGATCGAGTTGCTTGCCGTCTACCCACGCTTCGCGTGCGGCCGGATCGAGCCTGATACCACTCACCGTCAACGCAGCGGCCCTCTCGGGTGCAGGCGAGGTGCGCCGCAGAATCGCGCGGATGCGCGCAATCAGCTCTCGCGGGTTGAAAGGCTTGGGCAAGTAGTCATCCGCGCCGATCTCCAGGCCGAGGATACGGTCCACGTCCTCACCGCGGGCAGTGAGGATCAACACTGGTACGGGAGACTGCGCCCGCACCCGGCGGAGGACGTCGAGTCCGCCCATGCCGGGCAACATGAGGTCGAGGATCACGAACGCGTGCTCCCGCGATAGAACGCGCTCCAACCCGCGCAATCCGTCATGAACCGCTTCGAGCGCGAAGCCCTCTGTACTGAGGCGCTCGCCAAGAAGCCGGCATAGTTCCACGTCGTCATCGACGATGAGCACACGATCCATCTGTTCGTTCACGTCCGATTCCCATGGTAGTTCAGCAGCCGGAAGCTACAGCCGTCTTTACAAAACTTTATGTGGCTTAACCAATCTTTATCGCATGCGCCGCGGCCAGATGTTCGAATCCAAATTGTGGCAGAAAGAGTGGGTGTATGAAACGAATAGTCATTTGGTCGTGCGTAGCAGCGCTGTTGGTTGCATGTGGTGTGGGTATTGCGGTGGCGGGTGCTCGGGGATGTCACCGTGGTCGAGGATGGGGTCGCCCCGGCCGGCTTGGATACCTGGCACATGAGCTGGACCTGAGCAGGGAACAACGGCAACAGATTCACTCCATGTGGCAAACGGAGCGGCCGGCAATGCTTTCGCTGCTGCACGAATTCGCCGCCGAGAGCAAGGAGATGGATGCCGCCACGGCAAAGGGAAATGTCGACGAGGGCAAAGTGCAGGAAATTGCCGCGCGCCAGGGGACAACGGTAGCCAGGTTTCTTGTAGAGAAGGAACACTTCAAAGCCAAGGTCTACGAGGCGGTGCTAAGTCCCGACCAACGCACCAAGGCGGATGAGTTGCAATCGCGCTGGCACGAGCGGCTGGGCAAACTATGAGGCGGCCCTGGTGAGGCGCACCGGCGCCGAGCGCAACTCTCACGAGACCTTTACAAGCCATCGCCGCCAACGATCACAAGAGGGAAGGGAAGTATGGAGATGAAAACGAAGCTGACGTTTCTAACCAAGCTGACGGCGGGTGGGCTGGTTGCCATGGCCATTGCGTTGTGGACGCAGTGGCTCTCCGGTGATCCGGCATTTCCCAAGTTTCCTCCAGGGCCGGTTATATTCATCGGCGTCGCGGCCATCGTTATCTACGGAGCGCGCTGGTGGTGGACGCCCATGCTTGGCTCGCTCATCGCACTGCTCGTCACAGCCGGATGGTTTGCCCGGTTACCTCAGGCGATGCTGCGGCTGAATCATCCCAATGAAGTTGGCAAGTTCGCCGCCGGCATCTTCATCGGCTCCGCACTGCAGATCACCTCGCTCCTGCTGACAGATATCGCAGGATTGGCTGCGACGGTGCAGAACTTTCGCCGAGCGGGGAGCGTCGCGGCCAGCGCCAGGATGGCGTGCCGCTTCTTTGGCGGAATCTTCGTGGTGATGGGCGTCCTGGTCGCCGCGGGCGGCATTGGAGACAAATACCACAACCTGATGCATCTGGTGTGGGGCGCGTTAGCTCTGGGCGTCAGCTTCCTTGGAACAACGGCAGCGAAGCGCTTCTGCATCGCATCCGGCGCCTTCTATCTGGCGCTGGCGACTCTCGGGCTGACGATCGGGAACCCGGCGATGAATAGGGCGTGGTACTTCGGCCCCATGCTTCTGCACACCGGAGACCACATCTTCCATCTGGTGCTCGGCTCCATCTTCCTCGCCATGGGGTTGGTCTCGGGGCGCCAGTGGGTCCGTCATCCGAGTCAAGCCTGAAAAATTGTGGAAAGTCGTTTGGGTTTCGCGTGCTCATCCGCGACTCTTGTGGCGCCGCACGTTAGTCCATTCGCAAGGCTTGAATCGGGTCTACGGTTGCCGCTCGCCTTGCTGGTAAGAGCGCGGCTAACGTGCAGAATAACAGAAGTACGACGGGGGCGAGGGCCAGTATCCATGGATCGTGCTTGCTAACACCGTAGAGGAAGCTTTGTAAGAAGCGGCTGGTCCAGAGAGTCAACGCGAGGCCGATAGCAATTCCCGTAACCATCAAAACGAACGCCTGCCGCAAGATCATGCCAATCACCTGGCCGCGATCTGCACCCAGGGCCATGCGAACGCCGATCTCTCGTGTCCTCGTCGTCACGGTATAGGTCAGCAGACCGTAAAGCCCGACTACGGTTATCAGCAGAGCGAGGGCGCCGAAGGTCCCAATCAGACCCGCAGCCAGCCGTTGAGTTCCCATCGAGTCTGCAACAGATTGGTCCATCGTGCTCACACTGCCAAGGACCAAGTGTGGATTTTGTTCGCGGATGGCTTGACTCAATTCAGGAATGATTGCACCCGGACTGGCTTGTGTACGAACAGCAAGCTGCATGGAGTGGCCGGTCAAAGGAAGGTACAAGGCGTCCCCTGGCTTGAGTTGTGCCATGCTGATATAGAGTTCCGCGCGGCTGGGTGTTGAGACCGCATCCTGCCGGACGTCTTCGAGTACGCCGGCGATGGTAGCTTCGAGTGGAATACGGCCGAACCGAATCTGTTTTCCCACTGCATCTTGCCCGCCGAGGTACTGATGGACGAAGGTCTGGTTGACGACCGCTACACGCATGGAACCCTTAACGTCTTGCCTCTCAACGAAGCGGCCTTGCACCAGTCGCACCCCCAGAACCTGCAGCAGATCGGGTGAGGCCGCTCGCACCTCCGCCGAAACATTGCCCTTTGTCCAGCCCGTTGCGTAGACCAGCGTGAGCCACTCAATAGAGTGGCCGATAGGGAGTACGGTTGACAGTGCAGCGGCACGCACACCAGGTAGACGCTGCACCCTCTCCACTAACGGTTGCCAGGCAGCCGTGGTTACGTCGCTATCTTTGTAAAGATAGCCGGGAAGCGTTAGATCCGTAAGGACGATGTGGTCCGTTCGAAAGCCAAGAGGCGCATGTTGCAAGGAGTGGAGTGTACGCAGCATGAGACCGGCGGCGATCAGCAACATGAGCGACACGGCTACTTCGCATATCAACAGAAGACTGCGCAAACTGCTCTGAGTGCGATCGGAGCCGCTGCCGTGACTTCCGCTTCTTAGCCCCTCCGCAAAGCCCAACTGGGTCGCCAGGGCGGCTGGGACCACTCCGAACCCAAGCCCGGTAACCAGGCTGAAGCCAAAAAGTGCCGCCAGGATGTGCCCGTTCAGGCTCAAACTCACTGACAGCGGCGGTGCCTGTTGGAGGATGTGCTGAAAGGCGCGCAACGTGAAGAGCGCCAACGCCAGCCCGGCGAGAGCACCCGCGAAACTCAGCATAAGACTTTCTGTCAGAAACTGTCTTGCGATTCGCATCCTGCCGGCCCCCAGTGCGCCGCGTACGGCAATCTCCGTACGTCGTGCTGCCAGTCGGGCGAGGAGCAAGCCGGCCACATTTGAGCAGGCGATTAACCATACCAGCAGCACCGCAATCTGCAGCGCTCGCAGTGCCGGCCGGATATCGCCGACCAAAGTATCACGCAAGGGCGCAAGGCGGATGTGGGTTGCCGGCTCTTCGCCAGGGGCGGCGGCCGCCTTGGCAACCTGGCTTTGAGCGCTGGACAATGCGGTTTGTACGGTAAGAGGATCGATGCCTGCCCCAAGCCGCAGGACAGGGTCGAACCTATCGTAAGGATTGCTTGCACGCGTGGCGAGCAGCCTGTTGTTTTCTAAAGGCGTCCAAACTTCTGCTCGAGTTCTGTTCAGGGGGAACTGAAACCGCTGAGGCATAACGCCAATCACAACAAAGGGTACTCCGTCGATGAATACCCTCCGGCCCAAGATGCGACCGTCTGCGGAGAATGCCTCATACCAAATGGGATAGCTGAGGACGACTACGTGAGACTTACCTGCTTCCGCTTCCTCAGGAACGAAGCCCCGGCCCAGTATCGGCTGAACTCCAAGAGTGGATAAAAGGTTTACACTGCTCGCGACGTTGTTAATCAGTTGTGCTCCCGAGGGCGTATCGAGTACGCTCACTGGATTTGTCGTCAAAGCTATCTGGGCAGACTTGGTGGTTACGTCTCGCCAGCGCTCGATCGCGTTATACGGGGCCGACTCATTCTCCTCGCCGTGCGCATCTACTCCGATAGGTTGATAGAGGTGCTGCGCATTTGGAAACGGCAGCGGCTGCAATAGGACTCCGTAGACAACGACAAACATGGCCGTTGCAGCTCCGATTCCCAGAGCAAGCGTGAGCACGGCGGTTATGGTAAAAGCAGGCGCCTTGCGCAAGTACCTTAGCGCGAAACGAGCATCGGAAACGGCGGCTTCAAAGAAACGATAGCTGCTCATCATCAGTGCTACCCTGTTTAGCGTATCAGGCTGGCGTGAATGACCACCCTCAACCGGATTATCCGGCTGCTTCCGTCGTTAGTGCTTACGATGGCCGCAACCTTCTGCATCGGCCAGGTGAGTGAAGGACTGCAGACAGCATCCACAGCGCACACGGTCAGCGGACAGGTCGTCAATAGCGTTACCGGCGAGCCGATTGCGCGCGCGCGAGTGCAGGTGGGTCAGCAGGCAGCGCTCACTGATCATGATGGCCGTTTCGAGTTTGACGACCTCGGTGAGGAATCCGCCTACGCGTCTGCGTCTAAACCAGGCTACTTTGCAGAAGACAAGCTAGTGCCCGCGCAAGGCCAGTCCGTCACTCTGCAGCTTATCCCTGAGGCCATTCTCTTCGGAACCATCACCGATGAGAACGGCCAGCCGATTCAGGATCTAAGGGTTCAGTTAAGCATGCTGCAGGTGCATAACGGGCTCAGGCGTTGGCAAACGATGCAGACAACCGCTACCGGCGTAGAGGGCAACTTTCGCTTTGCCGAACTCCAGGCGGGCCAATACTCTCTGACCACGGGCTTCCACGTAGAAGGCTTGGCGGAGGCAGCGTCTTCAATCGCGTTCATGCCCGTCGCCTTTCCTCCGCTGACAGGAGACGGAATCCGCGGAGCTCTCACGCTGGCGCCCGGAGATCACGTCGAAGCCAACGCGAGCCCTGCCACCGAGAAGCTCTATCCAGTATCCGGCACGATCAACGGAATGGCCGGCCAAGGCGCCGTGTTCGTCATCGAGACCAAAGATGGCGAACTGATCGACCAACCCGTCATCATCAACCCCGGCGGCGCCTTCCACTTGAGGCTACCCAGCGGCTCCTATCGCCTCCAAGTGCACACCGCTGCGGAACGTGAGCAGCCGCTTGCCGCCACACGTGAGATTTCTATCGCTGAGGCTCCGCTCGAAGGCATCTCGATCAATCTCCAACCACCGGTCTTCCTGCCCATCGAAGTGGAGTACCAGGCGGTGACCACCGGCACGCAAAATGCACCATCTGCCCCGCCGCCCTATTTGAATGCCTCGTTGGAGGATGAGGATCCTCGAGGTCCGGTGCATGCGTTTTCCGCGCAGCCTCTCAAACTGCCGAGAGGGGCGCAGGTACTGGAGCCAGGCGGCCCCATGGTCTTCCGGGATGTTCAGCCAGGCCGCTATGTGCTGCAAACCCAGCCGCAGCCGCCATGGTATGTGGCGTCGGCCTCGTGCGGCAACCTCGACCTCACACGCGATCTACTGATGATCACAGCCGGCTCTGCTGCCTGCACCGTGCGCATGGTGTATCGGGATGATTCCGCTTCGCTGAAGTGGTCGGCCTCTCCGGGGGATGAAGGCGATGGCGGCAGCAACGAGGTATTTGTCATTGCCATCCCGCTGGATAATTTGACCCAGTCCGGCGAGGAACTTCAGTCGCCTTCTCGGATCATCAGGTGTCGTCGGATTCGCCGGCAGAGGGATCGTTCGAAGGTCTTGCTCCAGGCCGCTATCTGGTGATGGCGCTGTCACACCGGCAGGAGCTGCCTTACCGCGATAATGAGGCGCTGCAACGGTATCTGTCTCTCGGCCAGGAAGTCACGCTCACACGCGGTGGCAAGTCGGAGGTCCAGCTCAAGATAGTGACCGGAGAACCGTAGATGTACTGCTCCCACATGAAGCGTCCACCAGAACTGCATCGCGCTCGCTGCTGTGCTTGCGCTTGCGTTCCATCCCGGTGCTGCGGGAGCACAGCAGCCGAATTCATCAACACCGCAGGCATGGCACATCAGCGGCAAAGTCGTCGATGCGCGCAGCGGCCGGCCCCTCGCTCGCTGTGTGGTGGAGATCAACCCAACCGACAATCGCAGCCAGTCTCTCTCGCTCGAAACCGGAGACGATGGCCAGTTTGACTTCGGCGGCATACGGCCAGGAAAGTATGCTCTAAGCGCCGCCAAGCGCGGCTATCTCACCCAGTCCTACCAACAGCACGAAAGCTTCTCTACCGCCATTGCCGTAGGCCCGGAACTGGAATCCGAAAACCTGCTCTTTAATCTCATGCCCCAGGCGATCTTCTATGGCACGGTCACCGATGAAGCCGGCGAGCCGATCCGCAGGGCGCAAGTGCGCCTATATGAGGATCGAGACCTTGATGGGATTCGGTCCACACAGGAGCTACAGACGGTCATCACCGACGACCGCGGGATGTATGAGATACCCAACATCGCCCCAGCCAACTATTTCCTTAGCGTATCGGCTCAACCCTGGTACGCTGCGGCGGTCAACGGCGCGCCTTCGCCGATGCAGGTCAATAGCCCGCAACCAAGCACGGTGAACCCCGCTCTCGATGTCGCTTACCCCACCATCTTCTACCCCGACGCGACCGACTCCGACGATGCGATACCGATCCCGATCAGGGGCGGCGAGCGGATCGAGGCCAACATGACACTCAACGCCCAGCACGCCGTACACCTTCAACTACCTCTTGCACGCGGCCAGGAGGGGGGCGCCGGCGTTTCCATTGCGCGCAACATTTTTGGTCAGCTGGAGCCGCTGCCCATGACCATGCAGGCGAATAATGAAGGGGCCATGGAAATCAGTGGAGTGGTGCCGGGGCGATACGAGGTTACGGTTACCCGCTCTGATGGCCAGTCTCCACCAGAGTCGACCCATTTCACGGCAGACATTGCCGAGGGAGCAACGCAGTTAAACGCTGACAGCGGCGCAGGCGAAGTCACCGTGTCGGGCAAGGTGACTTCGCTCGATAGCAAGATCCGATTCGCGGCCATCGCCTTGGTCGCGTCGCATCCGCGGCGTAACTATATCGCCCCAGTGAACGACGCCGGGGAGTTCACCGTGCAGGTAGTTCCCGGTGAATACCAGGTCATGGGCGAGAATCCGCAGATGTACGTTGCCAGCATCTCGTCCCCGAACGCGCCGGTGAAGGGCCACCTGCTGCAGGTGAGCGCAGGCGCCGCTCCAAGGCTCGAGATCGTGGCCGGCACCGGCTACGGGCAAATCGAAGGCACGGCCGAAAGCGCCGGCCATCCGGCGAGCGGAGTCATGGTCCTGCTTGCGCCCGAGGATGCAAAAGACAACCAGATCCTCTTCCGCCGCGACCAGAGCGATTCCGACGGCACCTTCTTGTTATCCAATATCATTCCCGGGCGCTACCGGCTGCTGGCTATCGATGAAGGCTGGGAACTGAACTGGGCCGACCCGAACGTGCTTGCTGCTTACCTGAAGAAGAGTATTCCGGTCCAGGTGCGCGCCCACGACAAACTCAAGCAAACGGTAGAAGTGCAGTCCCGCTAGAGCAGAGCCCCGCAATCAACCTCAGCTCCAGTAGCTGCTATCGCCGGCGAAGACGTGCGGCCGCTCGGTTGCTAACCTCATCGTCAGCTCGCCGAAGAGAGTGTTGGCCCAGGCAAACCACGGCCGCGTGAATACCTTCGGATCGTCCTTCTGGAAGGACTCGTGCATAAAGCCGGTGCCGGCTGTAGTGTTGCGCAGCCAGCGAAGGCATTGACGGATTTCCGTGTCATCGGCGGAGGTGAGGGCGCGCATGATGATCGACATCGGCCAAATCATATTCAGTCCCGCGTGCGGGCCGCCCACGCCCTCCGCCGCTGTGCCGCGGAAGAAATACGGATTGGCTTCGCTCTGGACGAATTGCCGGGTGCGGCGATAGATCGGATCGTCGATCCGGCAACAGCCGAGGTAGGGAAGATTCAACAGTCCCGGCGCATTGGCATCGTCCATCGTCAGCACGTTTCCGTAGCCGTCGACTTCATACGCCCAGATCTCGCCGTATTGCGCGTGCTTCGTTTTGCCATATTGTTGAACCGCGTTTTCCACTTCCGCAGCGAGAGCCTGCGCTTCTTGGGCCAGCTTCCCATCCTTAAGAACCTGATTGGCCAGCGTCGCCAGCTGGCGAAGACTCACCACCGCGAAGAGATTTGCGGGAACAAAGAGAGGATAAGTGCAGGCATCGTCCGATGGGCGAAACATGGAGAAGATCATGCCTACCGGGATCGCAGGATTCCCATATCCACTGAGCGCTAACGTATCCGTCGGCATCTCCGACGCACGCTGAAAGGAATAGGGGCCCGGCCCCTGCTTACGCTGTTGCGTGCGGAACGTCCGCACAATCGTCCACGCCGCCTCTTTCCACTGCGCATCGAGAGGTCCCGTGTCCCCCGTTCGCTGCCAGTAGCCGTAGGCCAGGCGGATGGGATAGCAAAGCGAATCAACTTCCCACTTGCGCTCGCCCACCCCAGGATAGTGTTTCGTCTTATCGTTCACTGCCCAGGGAAGCGGCGGCGCCGTCGTATCGCGCATGAATCCGTTGGCATAGGCGTCGATCAGGATCATGCGCGCCTGGCGGCGAATGACCCCTTCCAGCAGCTCGCGCAGTCGATGGTCCTGCTTTGCCAGGACGAGATACGGCATTACCTGCGCAGAGGAATCGCGCAGCCACATGGCATCGATGTCCCCGGTCACGACATAAGTATCCGGCTTGGCATCGTAGCTGCCCGGGAAGACGGTTGTGTCCAGCGTATTGGGAAAGCAATTCTCGAAGATCGTGGCCAGCGGCACGTCAGGAATTTGCTTTTTTACCTGTTGGATGGCTGTCTCGACGGCTTCACTAGTGAAATGCCGTGCCCCCACGGCTGGCCGCGCATGAGGCAGTTCCAGCGCTTTTGCCGTGGCCACCGAAGTCTCATCGGCCCACGTGTAGCGATGTAAAGCGCCAGGGCAGCCGCTCCCTGCAGCCATGCCCGCCGGGTGATTGCAACCATCTTTATCTCCTCCGCGCGTTCGTCATCGATTCGATGGGATCCGCCGCCATCTCTCACTTCTTAGGTCGAGTCGCGGCAATCATTGTCAATCCCGTATCGTAGTCCAGTTCGCGCGGAAGATAGCCGTCGTCCTCGCGTTGCCGGGTATAGCCCGCATTCTCCCAGGTCACGGGGAAATTTGACCGCCACTCACGCCGTCCCCAGTAATAACCGCGGAACGCATCGCGGGAAGTGTTCATCCAGTCCAGTAGCCGGTCATGCAGCTGGTCGCGCACCGCTGCATGCTCACCGGAGTGGATGAGGTTGTTCATCTCCGACGGGTCCGCTTGCAGATCATACAACTCGTCCGTCGTCATCAGATTGATGATCAGCTTGTATCGACCGTCGCAAATGCAGCGTATCGGTTGGAAGGCTCCAAAGCCGTCATGATCCACTTCGTACCGGCTCCACTCGATGAAGACATCTTTCTGAACCGTTGTATTGGGATCCTGGAAAAGGGAGAGGGCGCTGCCACCTTCCAGCGTCTTGGGCGTATCAAAGCCGAAGAACTCCATCATGGTGGCGCTCAGGTTGATGTGCGAGAGCAGGCTCTTGGAGCGCGTATTCGCGGGCGCGTGAGCGGGCCAACGGACAAGGAAGGGAACTCGCGTAATCTCGTCATACATCGCCGGCCCCTTGTCAGTGAGCCGGTGCGATTCAAGAAACACCCCGTGATCGCTGGTATAGAGCAACAAAGCCTTCGGGGTATGGGCATCCACGCTATCCAGCACGCGTCCAATCTCATGATCAATGAAGGTATGTGCGCCGAAGAAGTGGGGAGCCTTAATGGGCGGCTGCGTCTGTTTAAGCCGCGGCGCAGCCCAGACGCGCTGTTCCTCGGGCTTGTCTGCGAGTGGATCGTTCACATTCACATTCGTGGGAAAGGTGAAGTCCTCATACATCCGCGAATATTCAATCGGGCACAGCGCCGGCCCGTGCGGCTCGTCGTAAGAGATTACCAGCAGAAAGTCCTCGTCCTTGTGCTTCTCCAGGAAATCCAGAGCACGTTGGGTGCAGCGATACCCGTAGCATTTGTCGGCGGTCCACGTGGGATCGTTGCCGGTCTCCGGGTTGCGTGAACGCACGCGGTCGGCCGGCGTGAGCTCGTCTAAATATGTCCGCATGTCGTACCAATAGTGCGGATCCCAGCCTGGCGCGGGTATTCCGGTATCAAAGTAATCCGTACCGCTCAGATGCCACTTGCCGATAAAGGCGCAGTGGATTCCCTGGTCGGTCAGCCGCTGACCGATGGTATGTACTGTATTCCCGAGCGGCATACTGTTGCCCAGGACGCCGTTGCTATGCGGGTAGAGTCCGGTCCAAATCGCCGACCGCGAGGGCGCACAGACAGGCTGGCAGTTGTAGGCCCGCTCGAAACTGATGCCGGCCGCGGCGATGCGGTCGAAGTTTGGCGTCTTCAAGCCTGTCTGCCGATTACAGTTCAACATGTCGTAGCGAACAGACTCGCCCAGGATGATGATCGCTTGCCTTGGGGATTCTCGAGGACGATGTGAAAGTACCGGAGGTGCGGGCTGCGAGGCACAGTCCACGCCGGCAGCTCCGAAAAGTCTCAGAAAGTCTCTGCGGTTGATCACGAGCGGGCCTTCGTCATGTCACAGATTCTAATGGCTGGAAGCCGACGGGTGAAATTGGGGCTTCTCGGCCGCCTATTCCATCGTTATCGGGCTGGTAGGGTCGATGAATGCATTCGTAAGTTCCATGAACCAAACAGGGCGTAAATAGGCGGCGCCGCAACCTCTTTCCAGGGATGGGGTCTTCATAGAGGTAGTGGATGTCGATGACAAAAGATCCAAAGGAGCCTCTTCTATGCGTCGTTTCTTACCCTCACTTGCTATCGGTTCTCTATTAATGGCTGGATTTTCAGGCAGCATACTGCTGGCTCAGGACCAGAGTGCGCCACCGGCCGTCTCGTCCCAGGCGCCTGCGGCATCGCCAACGCAGCGACCCGCTCATGTCCCCAACCCTCAGCACCAGGCAAAGAAGATGGCGAAAGAACTCGGCCTCACGCCGGATCAGGTATCAAAGATCGAGCCCATATTGGCCGATCGCGATCAGCAGGTGCAGAGCGTCCGGTCCGATAGCACGCTCGCTCCCAAGGATATGAAGAAGCGTGTACATGGTATACGCCGGGATAGTGACAGCAAGATCGAGGCCATCCTGAACGACAGCCAAAAGCAACAGTACGAGCAAATCAAGCAAAGCCGCAAGGCCAACAGGCAGCAACCGGCCGGCGCTCCAGCCAACAGTTAAGAAGGCGCAACTGTAATTGCGACATATGCCCGCGGGCCAGGCCGCGGGCATAACCATTGAGGTCTAGAGGCCGTTCTTGTGCACCGGCGGTCGAATCACGTGAGATCGACAGGGGCGACGGTCAGCGAGCCAATGCATTCGTTTTAGGCGACTGAAAGGGAGGGTGGCGCGAGGTGAGCTAACAAGTCCGCTTGGGCTGGCTGGGAGGCGATCATTAAGAGGCGGTCACCGGGCAGTAAGACGGTTTCGGGCCGAGCCCGCAAAACTGTTTTGCCGCGCAATATCGCGGCAACCTTTGAATCTGCGATTGCGCCGTAAGAACGCGCGATTGCAGCGGCTTACCCACCCATGGGCTCTCCGGCCGAAGCGCTCCAATCATCAGCTGCGAACCGTCGGGAAGTTCCAGCGCGACCCCCGATTGCAACAGAGCCGCGAGATGAAGATGGGTAATTGGTTCCGGCAGTGAGATCTTTCCCTGCTCCAGGAGCCGTAGTGCGATCTGAACGTGCTCGGCTATATGCGCGGGTGAATCGGAACGCCCCGCTACCTGGGCTTCATAAAGGCTGCTGTATTTGAAGAACGACGAGAGATTGATTTGAATCACAAAGCTCAGCATGACCGCCAGCCCGGCAGGAACCAGCAACTGGTAACCGCCCGTCATCTCGACAACCATCAGCAAGGTGGCGATGGGAACCCGGGCTGCGCCGCCGAAGACTGCCGCCATCCCAACGATCACGAAGCCCGCGGGAGGAACGTGCGCGATGGCTGCGAAGGCCCCGCCCAGCATGGCGCCGACGAACAGGCTGGGGGCGAAGATGCCTCCCGATCCACCGGAGGAGACGGTAAGGACAACGCCAGCATCTTGGCGACGACCAAAACAAGGAGTAACCCCAAGGCTAGGCGGCCGTCGATCGCTTCCTGGATCCAACCGTATCCGCCGCCCAGCACCTGAGGCAAACGGAGGGCCATCATGCCAAGCAGCAGACCGCCGATGCCGGGCTTGATCCACGCGGGAATGGGTAAAGCTGCAAACAAATCTCGAAAACGATAAAACAGCTCGGGCAATAGGGAAGCGAGGAGGCCGCTGATGGCGCCAAGACCAATGTACCAACCGTAGTCTGCGATGCCTGCGGCGTACAGATGGGAGGGGACCTGAAAGAGCGACTGCCATCCGACGAACCACCCATTGACGGCGTAGGCGACGATCGCAGCCAGCATGCAGTAGATGAGCGCGCCAGCCTCGAAGTCCATACCGCCGTAGAGAACTTCGACGGCGAAGATAGCAGTGCCGATCGGGGAACGGAAAATTGCGGAAAGCCCGGCGGCCATGCCCATCAAGACGACCAATCGCCGTTCATACTCGGAGCGGTGAAGTAGCTTCGCGTAGAGCGCGCCAAAGCCGGCAGCGATGAGTGCGGTGGGGCCTTCGCGCCCGGCGGATCCTCCGGAACCGATGGTAATTGCGGAGGCTAGCATCTTTACCGGAGCTACGCGCGCCCTGATTGCTCCTCCAGTCCAGTGAAGGGCTTTTACCACCGTGTCTGTGCCGTGACCTTCTGTCTCGGGTGCGAGTCCGTAAACCAGCGCTCCCGAGAGCAGTCCCCCGACGGTTGTGGCTGAGAGGTATCAGCCACAACCCATGAGGACCGACGACCTGACGAAGAACTCCGCCCTCTTCTCGAAGTCCTGGAGGGTGATAGCCGGAGAGGGAGAAGAGGAAGATCTTCGCCGAGAGCCGCAGCGTCCACATAAATAACTGCGCGCTCAGCCCGCCGATGACGCCGAGCACAACCGAATCGAGAAGGAGTCGCGGCCTGTCTGCGGTCTTCACTAACTTTGCACCATCCTTCCAAGGGATCGACAGGCAAATACAGAACGCGATTCAACGCGCAAGAAGGCCCGCCGTTCCGGCTCGGGTCCACACTCCATTGGATTCGGCCGGGAGTAGAATAGTCTTGTCGGCATGAGTTGCGAATATTCGGCCGACCACGAAACAGAGCCATGCGGTTGCGCAGAACAAAGGATCTCCACGGCTACACAATCGGAGCAATCGATACAGATATCGGGTCGGTCGGCGATTTCTATTTTGACGATCATCAGTGGACCATCCGCTATATTGTAGTTGCGACCGGCATCATCTTCTCCGGGCGCAAGGTCTTAATTTCTCCCGTGGCTTTGCGGCGTCCGGCCTTGAGCCCGCTGCATATCTATGTGAACCTGACGCGGGAACAAGTGCAGAACAGTTCCAGCATTGAACTCCATAAACCTATATCCCGCCAGCGCGAGGCCGAGCACCATCGGCATTTTGGGTGGCCATTCTACTGGGAGGGAACCAATGTATGGGGTTCGTGGCCGACTCCGCATGCGCTCGCGGAAGCTCCACGAAACGGGGTCGAATGCTGGGATGAAAGAGGTGTCGCCTGACCCGCATCTACGGAGTACGGACGAAGTCTCCGGCTATCATATCGAGGCGCTGGACGGGGAAATTGGACATGTCGAAGATTTTCTGTTCGACGACGAAAGTTGGCAAATCCGGTATTTGATCGTTGACACGAAGAACTGGTGGCCAGGCAAAAAGGTTTTGCTAAGACCGCAATGGATCAAGAGCGTGCGTTGGGCGATGCGGGAGATTCGCGCAAATATAACCCGCGAGGCCATTTACGCAAGTCCTGAATGGAACCCCGATTCGCCGGTGAGCCGAGAATACGAGCTGCGCCTGCATCAACACTACGGCTACGCACCTTACTGGACGACGGACAACAACCACAAACTGGCGGGCTGATGATTCGAGAGTAGGAGCTGGAGCTGCGCCCTTGACCCCAATTGGGCGGGTGCGGAAAGCATGCCGGCGCGGTGCCTACTTGTAATCCGGCAAGGTGATCGCATCGGCGAGATCGCGCCCGACAGCGAGATCCGCAATCCCGGGAATAGCCATAAGCCGGAAGACCTGATTGCGCAGAAACAACGCGAAGTGCGACTTGGGGGCAAATGTACCGGCAAAGCGGAGAGCCGCTTTCTGTTTTTTGAGAACAAACGGTGCAAACAGATCCTGGTACCGTGAAAATGCAGTCACATAGTCACCGTTCGCGCGGTGCAGCTCGCCGGCAAGAATGTAGGCCGCCACCATGGCTAAAGCTGAACCCTGTCCAGCCAACAGAGAGACGCAGCAGGCCGCATCGCCCACCAGCGTAACCCTTCCCCGGGTCCACAAGCCACTCTGAGGACTCATTTTTATCTGGCTCACGCGGTCAAAGTAAAGGTCGTTGCAAGTATCCAGCGCCTGCAAAATCTTTGCGCACTCCCACCCGCCGTCTCCGAAGCGCTCCCGCAAAACTGCCTTTTGAGCGAGCGCGTTATCAATTACTGAGATGTTTTCGTCGGCGTAGGTGAAGAGAAACATGGTGCGGTCATCGCTCATTGCAAAACGCACCACCTGCCGGCCCACTTGCGTGTACATCACATAGACCAGTTCGTCTCTTGGCCTGTAGCCCTTTACCTCGAACGCGGCCACTTTGTAACCCAAATATCGCTCAAATCGACTCTCCTCTCCGTAAACCAGCCGGCGAACGCGCGAATGAAGCCCGTCTGCGCCGACGACAAGATCGAACTCGCGCGTTTCTCCACTCTCGAAGGTGACGGCAACGCCTTCCTCGTTCTGTTCTATGCGATCCAGGCTATTGCCAAAGATCATTTCGACTTTGCCTTCGATGGAGTCAAATATCGACGCAGCAAGATCCCCTCGAGGAAGACTGACAAAGCGCCCCCGTGTCATGCGGGAAAATGCGTCCGCCGGAAATCCAGCCAGACGTTTGCCGCCTGGGCCAACGACTCTTACCTCCCGGACTACATATCCTTTGCGACGGATCTGCGGCAACAGGCCCATGCGGTCTGCGACGTCGTAGCCTGCGCCCCAGAAATCAATGACGTAGCCGCCAGTGCGGAGGTGTGGCGCCGCTTCTATGATGGTGGGTTTGTATCCGTAATGCAGCAGCCAGTAGGCAAGGGTCGAGCCGCCGATTCCCGCACCGGAAATCAGAACTTTCATGGCTGGGATCAGGATACGCTCTTACTGGCTACGGATAAACAGGGCCTCCTGGTTGCCATTCGCGAGCGTGGAGGTCACGCGAACCTGAGCACCTTTCCGGGGATCGAAGCGCTCACCTTCCACTACACCCACATCGGTTTCCGCCACTGTTTTGGGCTCAATACGGAATGACTCTGTGGCGCCGGCGGTGTCTTTGATGGTGAGCAGATGTTGATGCCTATCGAACTTGGAAACCTCCCCGCTCATCTTCTTAAGCGGTCCGCCAAGGTCCTGCAATGCGACCGCCGTGCGCTGGTTGCCCTCGCCGAAATAATAGACGATCGCATGAGCGCCCTTTTGGGTGAAAGCGCCTGCAGGAGTTGAATCAGCTCGGATGTTCTTTTCAAAGTCGAGTGCGACATTGGATTTCGTCATATCTTTGAAGACTACTTCTGAGCCGTCGTCGGTGTTAATGGTGATTGTCTTTTGCGTTGGATTGATGAACGTAACGATTCCTGCCAAGGCATGAACGACCTCTTGAGCATTTGCGGCAAAGGAAGCGAACGAGAGCAATCCAACGAAGCAAAGCGCTAAGGAAAATGCTCTCAACATAGATTTCTCCTCTCTTTCTGGAGCGCGGCCAGTATAACTCCTGAGATATATGCCACCACGTATGTAAGAGGTGGGCGGGGGAGCGCGGGCCGCTTGTGCATGCGCCGCAGTGAGACCACCCGCAGCGTCGTCCATCGCAAAATCGACGCGAAGATGTTTTTTTCTCTTGGAGGCAACCCAAGTTGGTTTTTGGCATCGGGAGATCGCCTATGGAGTCCTCTGCTCGCGAGCAGCTATCGCTCGGGACGTCTTATAAATCTAGTGATCGCGCGTTGCGGCGCTTCGGTGAGACGGGTAAGTGCCTCGCCTTTCCCAAAAAAGCCATGATTTTCGAACAGAGCCAATGCTCGAATCAAGTGTTTCTCCTCCGCCAGGGGTGGGTGAAATAACGGAATCCAGTGGAGCGTTCGATTACGCTGGTTCTCATGCAAAGCATGCTGTAACGATCGAGGACCCGAATCAATTGTGTAGCGAAACACGGCGGGTTGTCTGTGATGGGGATCACCAACAACGAAGAAAACGGGATGCATCTCTTCCTCCAGTCGGTGATTGGGTGCCTTCATGCCGCCTAAGCTACACTTTCCACCAGGACTGCTGCGATCTCATCAGGATCTTATGGGAAGGTTCGCTATGCTTGAAGCAATCGCCTGGATTTCCCTCTGCGTCGCGTTTCTCTGCGCGCTCATTATTGCCGGCGATGAGGTTCGCCATCCTCAGAAGATGTGGGTCATGAACATTGTCTGGCCTGTGACAGCACTCTACTTTAGCGTGGTTGCGCTATGGGGCTATTACCGGATCGGCAGAAAGATGGCCAAGAATGGCATGCAAGGCATGCCCCGGAGCCAGATGAGTGGGGAGCAGAAGCCGCGAAACCCACAGGGCCGCCCAGATCCGACCTGGGAGCAGACGGTAGTGTCGGACAGTCACTGTGGCGCGGGTTGCACCTTAGGCGACATCATTGCAGAGTTCACGATTGCAGGCCTCGGGCTCACACTCCTGGGAAGCCCGCTTTATGCAGCCTTCGCAGGCGATTTGTTACTCGCGTGGCTGCTCGGCATCGCCTTCCAGTATTTTGCCATCAAGCCGATGCGCAATTTATCGCCAAGCCAGGGATTGATTGCTGCGGTGAAAGCAGACACGCTCTCGATCTTAACGTTTGAGATAGGTCTATTCGCCTGGATGGCGTTGACTTATTTTGTCCTCTTTCCGTCACCCCACTTGAAGCCGACCGAAGCGACCTATTGGTTCATGATGCAGGCCGGTATGGTGATTGGATTTTTCACTTCCTATCCAATGAACCGATTGCTGATGACCTGGGGCATCAAGGAAGTTATGGGATAAGAAGAGGAAACAGGCGGCCTTTCGAGACGCGGCGGCCCTGTGGCGTCACTGAGGGGCCAGACCTTCTACGATGAATATGCGGCTCTTTGCTGCGTTTTGCCTGATTGGCCTGATCGCCGCATAGGCCGGCGAGTCGTACCACTCACGCGCCTTCTCCACGCTGTCGAAAGCGATGATCACGACCCTGCTCTTTGGCGCGTCGCCCTCCAGAGCCTGAATCTTGCTGCTACGGACGATATAGTGGTGATTGAAAGGCGCCAGCGTTTCCGCGAGCTTATCCCCATATTTCTGTAACGCAGCGGGGTCGGTTATCTCGGCTTCGGCGATCAAGTAGCCTGGTGGCGTCTTGACCTGCTGCCCTCGGATAGATAGGCCGCTTATCATTCCGGCCAAGACGCCAAGCAGTAATACAAATATCGGTTTCGGGTTCGTTTTCATGAGGTCATGACCTATATCGGCACATACTGGTTGAGATAGCGTTTCGCCATGCGGAATCCGACCTTATAAGGTTCGCTAAAATCCGGGCCCGGATTGTCGGATGCTCCGTAGAGATTGTCTTCGTGCTCAATGCTCATCGCGCCCTCATAACCGACGCTTTGCAAAACGCTAAAGAACCCGGGCCAATTGATACTGCCCATACCCGGAATGCGGAACTGCCACCAACGGGCTTGATCTACGGGCACGATTCCCCCTCGGCGCACGATGTCCCAATGAATTTGGGTATCCTTCAGATGGACGTCGTAGATCTTGTCAACGAAGTCTTTCGCTGTTTGAATGGGATCCATCATCTGCCACAGGAGATGAGAGGGATCGTATTGCAGGCCGACATAGGGGGAATCCTTAAAGGCGTTGAAGAGCGCTTCGAATCCCACAGGGCTGGTGGCAATGTTGGGCCCACCCTGCCAAGGTTCCCACAAAATGCGCACCTTGTACTGCTGGCAAGCAGCAAAATACTTTTCGTGGTAGACGCGCACGATCTCGTCCACTTGAGCTTCAAATGTTTTGGAGGCATCTTTGCCGGACTGGGTGCCTATATAGGGGACGCCTAGCTTACCGGCCAGTTCGATGGTTTTCACGAAGTCGCTGTTTTGCCGCTCGCGCTCGGCTGGATCTGCGGCGATGTGATTTGCATTTACCTGAAGGGCCGAAACGTGCATGGCTTTCGATGACAGATGATTCTTGATGCTTCCGATTTCCTGGTCCGTGAGCTTCGCGGTATCCAATCCCTGGGCCCCTGCTCCGGCATTGAGGATCATGTTGTTGAAACCTTCCTGGATGGCGAAGTCAAGGTTAGCTTCGGTATATTTGGCATAGAATGCCCAGACGCGGCTTCCATTCTTTCGAGCGCGCTCCCGCTTTAGGCAAGGCCGCCAGACACGCTGCTGCAGTTGCGGATCCGAGTAAAGCACGCCGGGTCATATTTCCGTTTGGCATGAGGGTTTTTCCGTAGGGCGCCACAGTTTTCTCTCTTTCTTACGATGCAAGCGCCGATGGCGCGTTCTCGAAGATCATCCGTTTCCCGTTAACGACGTGTCCCTGGTTGACCAGCCTGGTCCAAGGCGCTCCAAGCAGGTGTTGCTTTACGGCCGTCTCTCTGGTTCAGAATTGCGCCCACGTCGGCGCGACGTCAAACAGTGGAGTGACATCGTTCGTTCTCCAGCATTATAGTTGTCCACGCGGGCGCCGAGCTTGCTGCGCCTCGGAGCTAACAAGGCGGAAAAGGGAGCATGGTATGGCGAACCTGGATTTGGTCGCACTTTGGGAAGATCACTGCCGCTACGAGTTCGAGACGAGGGATGTGAATGCCACGATGGCTACCATGGTTTCGCAGCCTTATGTCAATCACATCCCGACCATGACGGGCGGGGTGGGACACGAACAGTTGAAGCGTTTCTATGCCTTCCATTTCATACCGGTCAATCCGCCCGACTTTCGTCTGACACCGATTAGCCGCACGGTTGGCGCGGACACGATCGTGGACGAATTCATCGTCCACTTTACGCACACCACGGTGATGGATTGGCTGCTGCCGGGAATTCCACCGACCGGTCGGCCCGTGGAAATCCCCACGGTGGCCATCGTCAAGTTCGAGGGCGACAAGTTGGTACACGAGCATATTTACTGGGACCAGGCTTCGGTGCTGGTTCAACTCGGCCTGCTCGACCCTCGCGGATTGCCTGTGGCGGGGGCCGAGACCGCTCATAAAGTCATGGACAAATCACTTCCCAGCAATGGCCTGATGGAGCGTTGGCAGGAAAGCGAAGGGAAGCGAGCGTGACCTGGAAGGTCGTGGGTAGGGAGAAGTAACCATAACAGCATCTAAAGATGTGACACGTTCGAGAGGTTTCTGGTGTTCAAAATTACCCGCCGTAAATTTATCGGTTCCGCCGTAGCAGCCGGCGTCTGCTCTCGGTTGGCCATCGCCCGAGAGCAGACGCTGCGCATTGGTGTGACTGACTGGAACCTGAACCTGGGCGCAAACCCAGAGGCTGTGCCGCTGGCCGCGAAACTCGGATTTGAGGGGGTGCAAATATCCTTCGGGCGAAAGCTCGTGGATGACAAGATGCCGGCTGACGATCCGGAAGTGATTGCCCGCTACCTCAGCCTTTCCCAGCAATATAAGATTCCGATCGATGGGACCTGCGTCGATAGGCTGCATGACAATGGCCTGAAGAGCGACCCGCTGGCCCGGAAGTGGGTACTCGACTCCATTCGCCTGACCAAGGCCCTGGACACGAAGGTACTTCTGCTGCCCTTCTTCTCCCGCTGGGCTCTACAGACGAAGGCGGAAATGGATTATGTGGGTGATGCACTGCGCGACCTGGCGCCGGAGGCAACCAAAGCGGGAGTCATCCTGGGCCTTGAGGACACTATCTCCGCGGAGGATAACGTGCGCATCATGGAGAGGTCGCGCTCCGCGAGCGTGCTGGTGTACTACGACGTAGGTAACTCAACGGAGGCGGGATTCGATCCGGTGAAGGAGATCCGCTGGCTCGGGAAAGATCGGATTTGCCAATTCCATCTTAAGGATAATCCGCACTACCTCGGTGAGGGGAGCATTCAGTTTGGGCCCATCATGCGAGCGATTCGGGATATCCAGTTCTCCGGTTATGCCAACCTGGAGACGGATGTGCCTTCGAAGCAATTGGAGGACGACATGCGCAAGAATCTGGCCTACATCCGCGATGTCATGGCGCGATCTTGATGGACAACGGCGATGCAAGCGGTGCAGCATGTCTTGGACTTCACTCCGGACTAGGAAGCCATGCCGGGCAGGAAGGAGGCACATGTCACCGCGAGAGGATAACCCCCGAACAGCCACGCGAGGCGCGACCTGGCTACTCCGCCCGGAGAGCCTCTGAAGGCTCGATGGAAGCGGCACGGCGCGCGGGCAATAGTCCGGCGATCAGGGCGCAAACAACAAGAGCAACAGCGGCTCCGCCGAGCACGAACGGATCGAAGAGGCCTACTCCGTAGAGCTGATGCGCCAGATAGCGCCCGCAGACCATGGCCAGAGGAATACCGATGCAGAGCCCAAGGCCGATTTGGGAGAACGCCCCGCGCAGAACCATGCTGACGACCTTGCCGCGATCGGCGCCCAGGGCCATGCGAATGCCAATCTCGTTGGTGCGGCGAGCGACGTTATAGGCCGTGACTCCGTACAGGCCAATCGAGGCCAGCAGAAGCGCAAGCAGGCTGAAGAGGCCGGTGAGGCGAGCCATCAGGCGCTGCTGGTTGAACTGAATGGCTACCTGCTCGCTATAGGTCATTACCTTGGTTGGAGACAAGTCGGGATTGATGCCGGCTAGCGCGCTGCGCAACAAACTCTCATAACCCTCCGGCGCCCCGGCAACACGCAGCTGAATGGAGCGGAAATACAGCGTGGAGGTTTCCATCCGAGCGTAGCCTGTCTGCGGGTATTGGATCGTCTGCGCGAAGGGCACAAAGTACATGGGCATCTGCGTTGATGTGGGACTTTGGTACATCGTGTCTTTGACCACGCCGACGATCTCATAGTCGTAGCCGTGGCCAGACAAGGAAAGGCCGAAGCGCTTTCCGAGCGGATCTTCCCCGGGGAAGAATTTGCGGGCGAAGGCGTCATCGACGACCGCCACATGCGGCGATGCAGGCGTGTCCTGCTCTGTAATGGGGCGGCCACGGAGCACCGGCGTACCAATCGTCTCGAAGTAGTGGGGACTGACGCGGAGAGAGATCACGTCCGTGTTACCAATCCAACTCTCGGAACGTCCTCCGATCGAAATATCCATGGTCATACAGCACCCATCCTGGGGGCTGAAGCGCGAGAAACTGGCGCTCCGTACACCAGGGATCCTGCTAAGGCGATCCTGCACCTGTTCATAAAGAGCCGGGAGCTGCTCAGGTTTATAGCCGGCGCCCAGGGGATCGATGGAAGCGATGAGCCGCCCACGAGTCTCAAAACCCATGTCCACGTTTTCAAGATTGCGCAGGCTCTGCATCACCAGCCCGGCCACAGCCAGCAGCACGATCGAGAGCGCAGCCTGCACCACAACCAACGCCTTCTGCGGCCGGACCGCTTGATTTCCCATGCTTCGGGCGCCACCGCGTAGACCCTCCGATGGGTCGGCATGGGTGCCGATCCACGCCGGCGCGACACCGAAGATCACTCCCGTAATCATGGAGGTCAACAGAGCAAACCCCAGAACCGGCAGTGAGGGAGAAGCGTTGATGGGAACGTACGTGGCGCCACGGAAGGCCATCAGCAGGAGAGCCTTTGCGCCTGCGTAAGACAGCAGCAGCCCAGCCGCGCCGCCAATCAGCGAGAGGAGTACGCTTTCCGTCAGCACGGCGCGAATCAGCCGCAGGCGTGTGGCCCCAAGCGAGAGCCGGAGAGCAGTCTGCTGTCGGCGCGCCGCGCTGCGGGCAAGCAGCAGGTTGGCCAGGTTCGCACAGGCGATCAACAGAACGAGCATGGAAGCGATCGAGAGTAGATAGAGGCCGTTTCTCGATCTGCTTCTGAATTGGGAGATGCCGCCTCCACCCGGAGTAAGCCGAATCTGCTGGTTGGGAATCCTTGCGAGATCAGTCTTACTAAGCGTTTCTCTCACTGCTAAGCCACTGGCGCAGCTGAAGGGTCAGTTGCGCCTGCACCGAGGCAGGGTTCATCCCAGGTTTCAACCGGCCAAAGAGATAGAGCCACGACATTCCGGGCGTGTACAGATTTGTCGTATCCCCTTGCTCCTCGAAGACTGGTTCCTGATGAAGTGGAATCCATAAGTCGGCTGGATTGCTCTCCAGCCGGTCGCCATAGAATTGCGGCGCTGTGATGCCCACGACCGTAACCGGCAAGCCATTGAAGGTGAAAGTTGAACCGATGATGGAGGGATCGGAGGCGTAGTTCTCCCGCCACAGGCGGTAGCTCATCACAGCCACGGCCGGCGCCGCCGGTCGATCATCCGAAGGACTGATTAACCTGCCGGCGGCTGGCTGAACCCCAAAGGTAGAGAAGTAGTTGCCGGAAACGAATTCGCTTTTCGTATTTTGGGCTGCTGCATCCGACCCAGCGCGGCGGATGTTCATTGCATATCTGCTGCCGGAAAAGGCTGCGATCTGCTCAAAGGCCGATGTGCTTTCCGTCAGGTGCTGGTAAAACGGATAGTCGAAGATGCTCCACGAGTCCTGGAGGCCGCCCCACTCGCAGCAGAGATCGCCATCGCCGATGCGGTAAAGCTGCTGCGGATTTGCGAACGGCAAGGGCTTGAGCAGCACCGCATGGACCAGAGTGAAGATGGCGGTGTTGGCCCCGATGCCCAGCGCGAGCGTCAGCACTGCTGTCAAGGTGAAGCCGGGCGCCTTGAGCAGTTGACGGAATGCGTAACGCAGATCCTGCAGGAGTGTCATCGTTCACCTCAGAGTTGCATTTTGCTGGCATATGGTGCGTTCGTGTTCGGCCTGGGTTCGCCCAGGACTTACGTCCTGGGACATTCTCAGTCAGACTTGTCCAAATTAGCGCCTCGGTCGGTAATGGATCGAGAGCATAAGTGGGCAGTCTGGTTAAGTGTGGGGAACCTGGTTGCTTGACTCTGTCCATCCACCTCCCCTCATGCCAAGGTGGGCCACCGCCCTCCCCTTTGTCATCCCGAGCGCAGCCGAGGGACCTGCGGTTCCACTTTCGGGCATAAGCAAATGTGCCGTGGACGAATCGCCCCCAGGTTCCGTTTTTCCATCAACGCAAACCGCAGGTCCCTCCACTACGCTACCCCGGATTTCCTGTCGAGGTTGGTGGCGTTGGCGAGCCTCATGCGGCTTTCTCTAACGGAAAGCCGCACACGTGGACGTTGGTGAGGGCCGCGTAGCAGGAAATCCGGGTGCGCTCCGGTCCCACGGCGCGCCGGGGCAGGCGGGATGACAAATCTTAGGGCGGGGGACCACCTTGGCATGAGTGGAGGTGGATGGACAGAGTCAAAAAACATAATTTGCACAAGACTGACTCTCAGCCGCCCCTTCGACAAGCTCAGGGCAGGCTCTTCGGGACTGGTTCCGGTATAACCCCGATGGCACGTGGAGCGCCAAAAGAGGCCAACCTCCAAGTGATTAGAAACATGGGCTGTCTGTGGGATGGCTTGATTGACTTCGACTAGGTTCAGCGTCCGAGTTCGCGAAAATATGTCCGGAATTGAACATACACGCTCAGCTCGTCAGGAGTGATTCGTAGTGCAGCGCAATCATCAGGCCTGGCTTCATCGATCCTCGAGCCAGATGAAGAGAATGAAGGGGCTACTCGGCTCTCAGGGCGTGCATGGGTTCGACGGTTGCGGCGCGACGGCAGGGCAGGGCACACGTACGAGTAACTGGACCGGATGAGCGCCCGGTCCCATTGAGATCTACTACGTTGTGGAGCAGCGGATGGTTCCATCGACGTGACTATCCCTGCTCCCTATTTGAGTTCAACACGTCCGATGTACTGGATGCAAAGTCGATGATGGCTTCTGCGGCACGTTTGAAGCCGCCAGCCATGCGCGTCAGCGATTGCATCACCTTCACACGCGTTTGGATCTCAGGATCGAGAGCGACGTTTTTTGTGGTTGTAGCTAGAATTTCGGGAGTCAAGGTTTCTGGTTGGAGAGCAACTCCAAGGCCGAGCTCCTGAACCCGACTGGCTGTCAAACGCTGCTCCCTGATTCCGGGCACAACAACGAGAGGAACTCCGAAGTAAAGGCTTTCCATGACGCTGTTGAGACCACCATGGGTCACGAAGACATCCACATTGCTCAATAGAGCGGTTTGCTTTACGGAACGTGCCACAAGAAAGTTGTCGGGAATGGGCGTGAGTGAAGCAAGATCGACTTTCTCTCCCACTGACATCACGCCCTGCCACTGCGAAGAGTCAAAAGCCGAGAAGCACGTCGTGTAGAACTCAGGATCGTTATTCCGCAATGTGCCCAAGGAGATATAAAGACGTAACGGGATGGCGTTTTCAGGTTTCTCGAAAGGCCATGGCTCTGTCGGACCTTCGATGAAAGACGGTCCCACGAAAAGGAATCGTTGATCAAACAATCGCCCTTCAATCTGAAACTCCATGGGCATGAAGATCAGCGTCAGCTCTTCTTTGTGGGCGACCAGCTCCTGCAGAGTCTTTGGAGATCGTCCGAAGGACTGCGCGAGCTTCTCCAATTCTCCGTCGGCGGTGGCGGCAAGTCTGGCCAACCGGTCACTGGCAAAGGGAGCGGTCACCGAGCGATGCATTCGCGGTGCGTGGAAGGGACGGAATGCCACTGCGGACACCTCGAGTATCTCTCCGATCAAGCGACCCCAGAGGCTCAGAGTGTTGTATACGAGGCAATCCGGCTTCAAACCTTTGATCTTTTCGATCAGTTCAGGCACCACCTTCGTGGATTGATACGCCATCACGAAGGGCATCAGCGCGATCTGCTTATCGCCGGGGGGTTCAGAGGAACTCACTTCTGTGTTCCCGAGTCTTTCCAACGCGGGAAGAAGATGAAATCTCGCTCCTGACGCCTCGACGATCCCTCGATGTTCTTCCGAGTTAAAGTAATGGACTTCGTTTCCACGAGCGACCAGTTCATGCACGATGGGAAGAGTGGGATTGATGTGACCGCGAGCGGGGAGATTGAGAAAGACGAAAGTTGCCACGCAGAGTTCCTCAGATGGTTTGGGAAATCACTGGCTTCGATTCCTGCGCCTGGGAAGAGTTCACATCGAAGTCGGCAAGCCGTTCCATGATGCGGGCTGTAATGTGTAGAAGCTGCACCTCCGTCTCGCTGAGATGTTGAAGGGCCGAGGCAAGCCAGAGGTCGCGTTCTCTCATATCGTGCTGCAAGGCTCGTCGCCCTTTTTGTGTGATCTTCAATACGAACTGCCGGCCGTCTGCTGGGCTTTTGCTGCGGACGGTGAGGCCTTCGGATTCCAACTCTGCCAGCAACTTGGACAGGGACTGCGGCTGCAGGTGTTCAGCGGAGGAAATCTCTCCAGGAGAACATTGCTTGTTTGGATAGAGATGGCCCAGGACGCACAACTTGTTCGCGCTCAGGGCGTCTGCGGAGCGCTCCGCGCGAAGTCTTCTCGATAGACGAGTGACGCCGCGCCGGATATCCGCAACCAATTGTGTGCTTGCATCATGGCGAATCACAATAGTTCTATAGTAGAAGCAGATGTGTTCTCCTTGCAAGGGCGAGATGCGCTATATCCTCTTTTATCCGACAATATCCGCAATTGTCCCGTGCAATAGCTCTATTATAGAGCCGAATGGAGTACGAGATTATCCTGCTGCGCAAATCCAGAGGCAAGAGCGGGGCGCGCCGATGCCGGCACGAATAGTCTGCTCACTACTGCCAGTTCACATTCACTGAACCAGTCCCGCTGGTAGGCACGGTGTAGCTAGTGATTCGCGCCATTCTCCCAAACCACATTTCCATTCGCCTGGATGTCGATGAATTTGAACTGCACGGTTTGCCCGGCCGGCAAGCGACACATTCAAAAACCAGTTGGGATAGTTGGGGTCGAGCATCGGACCAATGGCGGTCTGAAATGTCGTGCCCCAGTTGCCCAGTTCGACTGTGCTTCCGGTGACGAAGATATAATCCCCGGGATTGGTCGGCGTTGGCATTGTTCACGGTGAAGGTCACCGGAACGAGCTTTGCGGTCAGCACCGTGAATGGCAATCGTGTTGGCCGCGGTTCCGTGGCTGGTTTTCAACTGCACGTTGTAGGGGCCGCTTGGTCACGCTCGGCACGGTAAACGTCACCGAAGTATTGGACCAGACTTGAATCGTTGCCGCCGTGGACCCAAACAGCACAGAGCCCGTCGGTAGCTCCGAACCGTCGCCCGCGATTGTGACTGTCATTCCCGGCTGGCCGACATGCGGGCCAATCGAGCCGACCTTCGGGAGCCGTGGCGTTCACCTGATACTGCCAGACCGAAACACTGTGCGGCGCGATCGTGAAGTTGCCTGCAGGATTGTTGCCGCCGCTCCCGGCAGTTACCGTCGAGGCCAGTTACCGCCTTGCAGATCCGCCAAGATAATCGGTGTAATTGCCCGCGGGCAGCGCGGTATTGAGACCGGTAGATCGGATAAGATGGTCGTGTCGTTTTTGTTGATCGCGACCAGCACCACATCGTTGAAGAACTGCCGCTCGTAGATATAGACGTCGTTGTTGATCCAGCGCTGCTTCCACGTGCCATAGCCGACGGCATCGTTCGCCTGCCGTAGCGCGGCCAGCTTCGTGATGAGCTTGATAGGCGTTGGTTGTCGGTACTGAACGAAGACATCCAGACGCGGTTGTAGGGATCGTTGCCGCCGTTCGGTGTTGTTGAACGAGATACTGCTCGTCGCCGTAGAAGACGATGGGAATGCCGCGCGCCGGTAAGGAGAAACGCCATGGCCTCCTGCAAGCGGTTCTGATTGTTGTTCAGCGTCAGCAGCCGCGACTTCATCCTGGCTGTCAAAGAACGTTACCAGATCGTTGGGGTAGGTAAAATTCGTGTTCTCGGTGTTGATGGTCGAATCGATCTCAGAGAATGCATTGCCGGTTCCGCGAATACATCGCGGATAGCTGTGTTGAGTGGAAAATCGAGCAGAGATGATCCCGCTCGTATTCGCGAACTTATAGGAATCGGGATAGAGCGGATCGCTGGTGTTGCTCTGCATCCCACTCGCCATAAGAGAAAACTCGGTGCATTGTTGAATACCGAGTTGGCGAAGGAATACTCCCAGCCCCAGGTGACGTGCTTGACCGCGTCCAGGCGGAAAGCATCGACGTGATGCGCTTGCAATTGCGCCGCAGCGCTCTTGAGATAGGCATCGATGGTGGCGTTTTCCTGATTCAGATCGGTCAGATCTTCGAGCGTGTAGTACTGCACCTGGTAGCGGTCGTTGTAAGTTCGAGATGTCCGGGTTGTGGTGGAAATATCCGTTGGGATCGTTATTGGCGGCGGCCATGAAAGTGCCGTTGTTATAGAGCGAACCCATCTCGCCGCAGTTATCCGGATTGGAATGGTTGTTGGCCTCATCCACGATGATCTTCATGCCGTTCGTGTGCATCGCGGTCACCAGGCTGTCGAAGGCAGAAAAGGAATTCGAGTTATCGCCGAAGTGCTCCTCGATGTTCATGAAGTCGCGGTTCCAGTAGCTGTGATAGGGCGCAGAGACGCCGGAGCTGGCGCAGTTCAGGTTCTCGTTATTCACGACCGGCGAAACCCAGATGGCGGTCGCTCCCATTCCCTTGATGTAGGCGAGCTTGCTGCTGAATGCCGGCCAGATCGCCGCCCCAGTAGGCCTGCCAGTTGGTGTTGCGTGGAATCAAAGAGGCCCGGGCTCTCGGCGGGATTGTCGTTGGTCGTGTCGCCGTCATAGAAGCGATCGGTGACGACCTGGTAGATGACCTGCTTCTTGAAGTCCTGTGCGTGAAGCGCGGGGATGGCAGCAGCCAGTGCGATCGCCAGCACCCGGAGAAGGCGCAGTACTCGCGGTGCTTAACAGGGATTTAGCGCTCTACTCTTCTTGGCCATATGTTTCCCGATTACTTACGCGCGGGAGACCTGCCCGATAATGCCCGTCCTACGCTACGATTATTTCTTATGGTTAATAGTGCATTCGCTGCACGACATTCAGAGGAACGGAAGATTAATTTGACTTTGAATACGGGGTTCTGCAAGACAGGAAATCGAGATGGCTCGATCGAGCAGCGTCTTCGTGTGTGTCCACAAAGACTCGCACAAAAGCGAAAGGGCGATTTCTCTTGCGAGATCTCGCCCTCTCAGTTCCGTTTTTCAGAGATCCGGTTCTGGTCCCAGATCACAACGCTTGTTATCCCGGAATCGTTTGGCACCCACGAGCGGAGCCCGTGTTTTTACCTCACTCCTCTATGATCCCACTCGCTGCAAGAGCTTTCCTACCGCCGTCCGTTTCCAGTTGCCTGGATCGAGTCTCGTTGCCGATTCTCGAAGACGACTGTTAGTCCACCCTCTCCTTCTGGAAGATCTCTCTTCCTCTGAAACCAATAGTACTCTCTCCCAACGGGAATTCCAGTGGCTCTTAAAATATTAAGCTGTGGAAATGGGATTACAAAAGTGGAAATTTCAGCGTGTAACTCGGCGTGCGAATACACGATCCCCATCGCATCACTTACTTGCCCTTAGGAAGGTGCAAGCGGGTGCTAAGCGGGAGGCGGACAAATAATTTTGGGGATCGTTGCCCTTTCTGTGATGCGGCTGCGCCTTAGTAAGTGAAGGCGGTTTGTGAGACGCCCTCCATAAGGAGAAACGCCATGAGCACTTTTTCGATGTCGAAAGTTCCCGCAACCTTCATCGCCGCTGTTCTCGCCCTCGCTTCATTGGCGCCGGCGTTACACGCGCAAGACTCCGGATTCATTGTTAAGGTGAACGTACCTTTCGCCTTCCAGACTGCGACGGGGCAACACTTTACCGCCGGTGTCTACACCATTCGCATGGATCGGGCCGCAACCATGCTCATCCGGGGTACATCAACCTCTGGGTTGGCGATCACGCAGTTGGCCGATGACGGCCGACCGGCGAAAGCAGGCAAGGCCGTGTTCACCAGGTATGGCGCCAAATACTTTCTACGTGAGGTCTGGGTCACGGGGAATAGCAGCCACCTTCTCTGCAACGAATCGAAAGCCGAGAGGCGATTGCAAGTGGCCGCGAACCAGGCACCAAGCAATGTGCAGTTAGCTCTGCTGGATACAGCACGCTGACTAAGAGGGGACATTCATAATAGGTAACCGCCTGTCGTCGATGTCCCCGGATCTCTTCAAGTAAGCTGGTTGCCATGAACCCTCTCGTTAACACCTCCTGGCTAGCCGGCCGTCTGCACGATCCAGGTGTCGTCATCCTTGATGCCACGCTTCCTCCGGTGGGTGTCACCCCACCGGTCGATACCCGCGCGCGCTATCTCGCGAAGCACATTCCTGGGGCAATCTTCTTTGATATCGAGGATCTCTCTGACCGCTCCACGTCGCTGCCGCATATGTTGCCTCCGTCCGAGAGTTTTTCGCGTAGCATGTCGGCTCTTGGTATCGGCAATGAGATGGACATCATCATCTATGAACAGGAAGGTGTCTTCTCCGGCCCGCGAGCATGGTGGATGCTGAAGACGTTCGGAGCTCCAAATGTCTACCTTCTCGACGGCGGCTTTCGCGCCTGGATCGAAGCAGGTCTCCCTACCGGCTCTGGGGAGGTTCACCGCGCACCGGCCAGTTTCCACGCCAAACTTAATCCGGATGCGGTGAAAGACTTCTCCCAGATGCAGCAGATGATCGCAGCGCACGCGCAAGTTCTGGACGCCCGCTCGAGCGGCCGCTTTGCCGGAACCTTACCGGAGCCGCGGGCTGGCATAAGCTCCGGACATATGCCTGGAGCCATCAGCATTCCCTTCACGGAGCTGGTCGAGGATGGCCGGTTGAAGCCCGCCGAAGAACTTCGCCGCATCTTCGCCACAAAAGGCGTGGATATGAAACAGCCCATCACCACCACATGCGGCTCCGGCGTTACCGCTGCTGTCATCGCGCTCGGCCTCGAAGTCGTAGGCGCAAAGCGGGTCAGCTTGTATGACGGCTCCTGGGCAGAATACGGCGCTCATCCGGAAGCAGTGGTCGAGAAGACCAGCTAACTGGTGTGAGTGGCGGATTGCTCCACAGTGCGAGGGAGGCTTCACGGAGCAGCGGTAGATATGGTGATCAAGAAGACTTGGTAGAGGAATTCTTCTAGACTGGCTTGCGCGCCATTTATGGAGGAACCTTCACCAATGATTTGCCGAATCCTGGCCGTACTGATCGCATTGAGCGGATTGCCTTGCCTTGCCGCGACGGAGCTCGCGCCCACTCCTCCGATGGGGTGGAATAGCTGGGATTCTTATGGGCTGACGGTCACCGAGGCGGAGTACAAAGCGAATGTCCTCTGGCTGCACCGCCATTTGCAGCCACTGGGATGGCAGTATGTTGTGGTCGATGAAGGTTGGTACCTGCGGCATCCGGGGGAGAAGGGCGCCGCGCAGGGATTTGTGATGGATGCCAATGGGCGCTACCTGGTGGCGGATAATCGATTTTCCTCGGCCGCGGGGGGAGCGGGTTTTAAGCCTCTTGCCGATTGGGTCCACTCCCTGGGGCTCAAGTTCGGCCTTCACATTATTCGCGGCATTCCCCGCGAGGCGGTGGAGAAGAACCTGCCTATCGCTGGATCTGGGTTTCATGCAACGGACGCGGCCAACACCGCGGATACCTGCAGATGGAATTCGGATAACTATGGACTCAAGGCGAATGCTGCCTCGCAGGCCTATTACGATTCCATCGCCAAGCTCTACGCGGGATGGGGAGTCGACTTCATCAAGGTCGACTGCATTTCCAGACCGTACCAGGCGGACGAGATCCACATGATGAGCGCTGCTCTTAGAAAAACGGGGCGTCCGATGGTGTTGAGCCTTTCTCCTGGGCCCACTCCCGTTGAGGAAGCCGATGACGTGCGTAAATATGCGCAACAGTGGCGGATCTCTGACGATATGTGGGATACGTGGCTCGCTCCTGCGGGGGAGACTTTCCCCGCGGGGCTGGTGCGGCAATTCGATCGCACAGCGCAGTGGGCTCCTCACATTGAGGTCGGGCACTGGCCCGATGCGGACATGCTGCCGCTGGGCTACCTTGGCCCCAGGCCGGGTTGGGGCGAGGCTCGTATGTCGCGCCTGACGGCGGATGAGTCGAGGACGCTGATGACGTTGTGGTCGATGGCCCGTTCTCCGCTGGTCGCAGGCACGAACCTCACCCGAATAGATGCGGCAACGGAGGCTCTCTACACGAACCCGGAGGTGATTGCGGTGGATCAGCACTCAAGGGATAATCGCGAGCTATCGCGGAGCGGGTCGCTGGTGGTTTGGACGGCTGTCCCTGAGTCCGGGGAGGGACGTTATGTCGCGGTCTTTAATCTTGGTGATGCTGCTCAGGAGGTGAACTACGGGTGGAAGGATCTCGGTTTGCCAGAGGGCAGTCATGCAGTGCGCGACCTATGGGCGCGCAAGGAGCTGGGCACGGCTGGTTCGCTCAAGACATCGCTGGCCCCGCATGCGGCGATGCTTTACAAGGTGCATTGATGGTGGAAGGAGGGAACTGCAGATCTCTCGTTCCGGTCGATGATAAAGGACGCAGGAGGCCTAGTATGGCCTTGAAGCCATATGGCTTCTGTGCCATACTGAGCGACATGGGCTGGGAAGTTGAGTACACCGACGAGTTCGGACTCGTGGCGGACTAGTCTCTCGGAGGATGAGCAGGACAGTATCAACTTCGGTGTGCGCTTGTTGCAAGAACGTGGTCCGAATCTCAGAAAGGCCATTTGCCGATACTATTTCGGAGCTCCAGCTACCCAAACATGAAGGAACTTCGATGTCAGCATGAGGGGAGACCATACCGGGTATTGTATGCATTTGATCCCAGGCGAACCGGTATCTTGCTGATCGGCGGTGACAAAACCGGCAAGTCCGAATTGGTACGCAGGAGTATGTTCCCCGGGCCGACGCGATCTATGACGACAGCATTTGAAAGAGATTGAAGGCTCCGATTTGTTAACAGGTAGAGCTGATCCATAGCAGCGGCATACACCAACGGAGTGGAACTATGGCACATAAGTTCAAAGAACTGCAGACGAAGATTTCAGCCGAACGGCGCGCTCGCGTAGAGGAGCGCGTACGTGAGGCAATCAAGGCAATGGCATTAGATGAGTTACGCGCTGCGCGTGAATTTACCCAGGCCGAACTATCTCAAGTCCTGAGAGTTGATCAAGGGTCCATTTCCAAACTGGAGCGGCGTACCGATATGTATATTGGGACCCTCCGCCGCTACATTGAGGCAATGGGGGGAAGCCTGCAGATTCGAGCCGTGTTTCCGGATGGAGAAGTGCAAATCAACCAATTCGAGGATGCCAAGTAGCCTGGTAACTAGCGTGCCCCTGTTACCGTCGCCGTCCGTAGGAAATCGAAGTTGCCGGAGCTGGAAACCTGGATGTTCTGCAGGCGCCTGGTGTGAACCAGCACCGTATCCAGATACCACAGATTAATCGACGGCAACTCGGCAGCGAGGATTTGTTGCACCTTTACGTAGTCGGTGCGGCGCAGGGCCTGGTCGCCCGACATGCCCGCCTCCCGTATCAATGTGTCCAATGCAGGGTTGGAGTAACGGCCGCGGTTGGCCCCATGGGGCGGAAACATGCTGCTCTCATAAGCGTAGTGGAAGATATCCGGATCTTCGTTTCCGCCCACCCAGCGCAGGGTGTACATCTGGAACGCTCCCTTGCTGATGTCGGAATAGAAGGTGGCAAACTCGAAGCTCCTTACCTCCAGAGCAATGCCCACGTCGCGCAATTGCTGTTGCAAAATCATCGCCAGCAGCCGACTGGTCTCGTCGGTCGAGGTCTTCATCGCCAGGCGGAAACGGACTCCGTCTTTCGCCCGCTTCCAGCCTGCGGCATCGAGCAGCGTATTGGCCTTCGCTGGGTTATAGGGATACTGCTGCACGTCCCCTGTCCACGCCCAGTGCTGCGGCGGCAGGAGGCTTTCCGCCAGTTCGGCACGGTCTCTCCATAACGAGTGAATGATCAGCGGTCGATTCATGGCGTAGGCGATAGCCTGGCGCACGCGCACATCGCGCAACAAGCTGTCCTGCGTATTGAAGGAGATGTAATTCATCACCGTCCCGGGAGCGCTGTCCACCAGGAGAGTGGGCCGCTTAGCCAAGGCGTGCACCATATCGGCGGTCATGCAATTGATACACACATCCCCCGAACCCTTCTCCAGCTCAAGGGCGCGGGTAATCGCGTCGGGAACGACCGCGAAGCGGATGCGCGCAATATTGGGACGAGGCTGCCAGGAATTTTCACTTCGTTCGAGGATCACCTCATCATCCTGCAACTGGCTTATAAACCGGAAGGGGCCGCTGCCAACGGGATGAAACCCGAAATCACGGCCGCTGCCGACGGGAACAATTCCAATCGCACTGTCGGACAAGTTCCACAACAGGGCCGCGTCGGGCTGTTTTAAGTGGATGACCAGCGTCGCCCGATCGGGCACATCGATGTGATCGACATACCGATACGTCGCCGCCTTTGAGGTGATCACCGTGCCATTGCGCATCGAATCAAGGGTGTACTTCACATCTGCGGCGGTAAGCGGCTGTCCGTTTTGGAAACGAACATCGGTGCGCAGATGAAAGCGCCAGGTAAGCGGATCGGGAGTCTCCCAACTGGTAGCGATCCAGGGTTGCAGATTGAAATGTGCATCCTTGCGCACCAGGCTGTCGAAGATCAGGCTGTCGATATGTTCCGACTGGGCATCGACCCCGATCCGCGGATCGAGGCTGGTGGGGCTGCTCTCAATCAGCATCGTCACGGTTTGTGGCGACGGCTTTTTGTTCCCGCATCCGGTGAAACTCACCACCAGGCAAACGGCAAGCAGAAACCGGAAGTGCGGGCAGTTTCGCAATTGGTATAGACCGAAGGGATAGGCGTTTTCGTGGTTTTCTCTCAAGGAAAACCACACCTCGCGATCTTTATTAGGCCACAGTAATTGCGAAACTGCTCTAGACATAGGTAATCTCGCCCAAGATCGCCGGCCGTGCCGCACCGGTTGCCGAAGGAATATTTCCCGGTCGCCGATGCCATGTTTCATACGCCAGCAAGGCGAAGGCGGCCGCCTCCTTGGCTTCGGCCGGCAGTCCGAGGTCGTCACTAGCTCGCACGCTACAGCCTTGTGGCTCGAGGTGGTCGCGCAGCATTTGCATCAGCGTCAGATTGCGCGCGCCTCCGCCGGAGACGATGAAATCCACCGGCGTGTGACGCATCTTCTTGAACAGGAAGCTGGAATAAGCCAAGCCCACGCTGCGCGCGGTCAGCGCGGTGGCCGAGGCGATGGTATCTTCGCGGCTTGCTCCGGCCTTGCGGCAGTGCTCAAGAAAGCGGGCCGCGTAGTCGGCGCCGAACTGCTCCCGGCCGGCACTCTTGGGCGGACGCGCGGCAAAAAAAGGCTCGCGTAGCCGCGCACTGACCACCGGCTCAATCACCGCGCCGCGCGCCGCCGTCTTTCCTCCGCGGTCGAAGGATTTTTCGAAGAGTTGCTGCATCAGTTGATCGATCACCATGTTGGCTGGGCCAGTGTCGAAGGCCACTACCTGCAAGGGCCCCGCGTTGGCGGGGAGCGCGGTCAGGTTTCCAATGCCTCCCAGATTCTGCAATACGCGGCCCCGCGTTGGGTGGCGAAAGAGCACGTAATCGAGCAGGGGAACCAGCGGTGCACCCTGGCCTCCAACGACCATGTCCGCGGGACGAAAATTCGAGACCACGGGCACTCCACTGTGCTCGGCTAGCATCGCCACCTCACCGATCTGCCAGGTGCAGGTTGCGTCGCGTCCCAGATAGCGCGCCGGCGTGGCTTGGTGATAGATGGTTTGACCGTGGCAGCCGATCAGGTCCAAGCGGCAGGGATTGCGTTCCAGGGCTACAGTCAGCGCCTCGGAGTAGGCCTGCCCCAGTCGCCAATTCAGCCGGGCCAGCTCGGCGGTCGCAATGGCCTCGGCATTCATCGCCGCCAGCACGGCCCGGCGCAGTGCGGGCGGAAAAGGGAAGCCGGCATGAGCGAGCAGTTTTAATTGAGGAAAGGCCGCGTCCTTTGGGTCGGGCGTAATGCGTGTAAAGGCTACGTCGATTCCGTCAGCTGAGGTGCCGCTCATGATGCCGGCTACCGTCATCGAAGTAAGTTCACTCATGCCTTGGCGACCTGCTCAGTAAACTTCTCCACTGCACTCCGCATTTTATTAACCGCAACCGCGGTGGGAACTGGTGGCAGCGCGTCTCTCTTCAGGTGCATGGTATGGAACGACTGTGCCCGGGCAGCCGCACGGCGAAGCACGCGGGCAAAGGCAGGCGAGTTCTCGGCTTCATGCAGCAAGGCCTCGTAGGCTGCAAAGACCAGCGCCGGGTCGCGGCAAATCTCCACCACGTGCATGCCCGCCGCAAGCGAACGAATCGCCGCGTCGGCGATGCCCATGTATTTAAGGATGCCGCCCATCTCCATGTCGTCGGAGACGATCAGACCTTGATAGCCGATCTCTCGTACCAGTACCTCGGTAATCCAGTAAGCGGAGACGGATGCCGGCTCCGGAACTGCAGCGGAATACGATGCATGCGAGATCATCACCATGGGCAGCTTCCGGCCCAGTTCGCGGTAGGGCAGCAGATCTTCTTTCCACAGCAAGTTGAGAGGTTTTGTGATGGTGGGAGTGAAATGATGTGAGTCCACTTGTCCGCTGCCCAGGCCGGGGAAATGCTTTCCGGAGCCCAGCACATCATGCTCCGCAAGCCCATCAAGAAAGTTCGTGGCGTAGCGGATGACCTGAGCTGGATCGCCGGAGACGACCCGCGTGGTCATCACCGGCGCTGAGGCTTCGGTTCGCAGGTCGAGCACTGGAGCAAAGGCGGTGTTAAAACCCAATAGGTGCACCTCCTGCCCGATGAGGCTGCCATGCTTCTTGAACAACGCCGGCTTGTTGGTAGCGGCAACTGCGAAGGGCGATGGCATGGGCGCAATCAAGTCGCGCAGCCGGTCCACGCTGCCGCCTTCGACATCGATGCAGCGCAGCATGGGCGACTCCACTGCCTGTTGGGCGGAGTGGAGCAGGGCGTGGGTTTGTGCAGCGCTCTCGATATTGCGGCGAAAGAGAATCACCCCGCCGGGCCGCAGGAGGCGTAGCCAAGCCCTTTCCAGCGTGCTGGGTTGAGTGCCTTCCAGGCCCACCACCAGCACCTGGCCGGCAGCTTGTCTCAATGTCATAGAGCTCACGAATTCCCCCGGCCGCGTATCTCGTTCTTGAGCTCTTCGAGCAGATTCAGAGCCTGCAAAGGGGTCAGGCTGTTGGTATCGGTCTGCTCCAGCCGATCGAGAATCCGCTGCGAGAGCGGAGTGAACATGGTGAGTTGCAGCGGTGCATCGGTTTCCTGGGCCACGTTCCTCTTCTCGGATTGCTCGTGCTGCAGCAACACCTGGCGCGCGCGCTCAATGACCGAGAGTGGAATGCCGGCGAGACGAGCCACGTCAATGCCGTAGCTCTTGTTTGCCGCGCCGGGCTCGATGGCGTGCAAAAAGATAATGCCCTTTGGGCGTCTCTTTGACGGCAACGCGGAGGTTCTTCAATCCTGGCAACTGCTCGGCCAGCAATGTGAGCTCATGGTAGTGGGTAGCGAAGAGTGTCCTCGCTCCTACCTGCGCGTGCAGATATTCGAGCGTGGCCCAGGCCAGCGAGAGGCCATCGAAGGTGGCAGTTCCGCGGCCCATCTCGTCCAGCAGGATGAGCGACTGCGGGGTGGCGGTGTTGAGAATGGTGGCCGTCTCCGTCATTTCCACCATAAAGGTGGAGCGCCCGCGGGCCACGTTGTCGCTGGCGCCGATGCGGGTGTAGATCCGGTCGACAATGCCCAGCCGCATGCTCTGGGCGGGAACAAAACAGCCCATCTGCGCCATGATGACCAGAAGCGCCGCCTGGCGCAGATAGGTGGATTTGCCGCCCATATTCGGCCCGGTGATGAGCAGCAGGCTGGGGCCGCCGGTCTCGACATAGAGGTCATTGGGGACGAATTTCGTCTGTCCGGCGGTTTCCAGCAGGCACTCTACGACCGGATGGCGGGCGGCAACGGTTTCCAGCACCGCGGATTGCGCCAGTTGCGGGCGCACGTAGCTGCGGAGCGCTGCCAGATGGGCGAAGTTGGCCAGGAGGTCGACCTCGGCGATGACTCCGCTGGTAACGCGAATGCGGCCGGCGGAATGCAGGATGGTCTGGCGGAGCTCGGCGAAGATACGTTTTTCAATCTCGATCGACCGCTCATGGGCGGTGAGGACGCTGATCTCATACTGCTTCAGCTCCGGGGTGGTAAAGCGCTCCGCATTGGCCAGCGTCTGCTTGCGTTCGTAGTCCGCAGGCACCAGGGCTAGGTTGGCGCGTGTTACTTCAATGGAATATCCGAAGACATTGTTAAAGCGAACCTTTAAGGAATGAATGCCGGTGCGCTTACGCTCCCGCTCCTCGATGGTGGTGATGGATTGGCGGGCATTGGCCCCCAGCGAGCGCAGCTCATCCAGCTCCGGGTCGACGCCGGCCGCGATGGCGCCGCCATCGGCAAGGTTCACCGGAGGATCGGGAAGGAGTGTCCGCTGCAGGCGTTCGTGTAGATCTTGCAGCAGATCGAGGCGCTGTGCGCACGCCTGCCAGCGCGAGGCTTTCAGCTTCTCCAGGCCGGCATAGAGTTCGGGAAGGCGGGCAAGCGATGCTCCCAGGCTGGCCGCGTCGCGGGGTCCGGCGCTATCGAGCGAGATGCGGGAGAGCATGCGCTCCATATCCTGAATCGCGCCCAGCGTTTTGCGCAATTGCTCGCGATCGATCAGGCTGCTTTCTGCCACCGCGACTGCTTCCAGGCGCGACTCGATCTCCGCCCGGTCGATCAGGGGGCGCACCAAGGATGCCCGCAACAGCCGTTTGCCCATCGGGGTCATGCAGCAGTCGAGGTTGGCGTAGAGGGTCGCTTCACTGGTCCCACCGGCCCAAAGCGGGTCAATCAACTCAAGGTTGCGCACTGTGACTGCATCCAGCTGCAGGTTCTCTGCCCGCTCGTAATACCGGATGTTGTTAATGTGTTGCAATTCGATCTGCTGGGTCGCGCGCGCGTAATGCATCAGCGCGCCGGCGGCGATCGCGGCAGAGCGGGCGCCGGCCAAGCCGAAGCCTTCGAGCGAGTTCGCCCCCAATTGCCTTTCCAGGAGAGGAATGGCGTAGTCCGCGGTATAGACCCACTCGTCCAGGCGCGTCTTGGTGCCGATCTTGTCGATCTCTGCTTCCATTTGCGGGTCGAGCGGAGGTAATCCTGACGAAAGCAGGATTTCGCTGGGCTGGGCCTTCAGCAATTCATCGATACAGAAGCCCACGCTCCCAGGCCCGGTGAACTCCGTGGTGCGGAAGTCACCGGTAGAGAGGTCGAGCAGGGCCAACGCCGACACAGAGCCCGCCAGGTGGAGCGCCGCCAGGTAGTTGTTTCGCTCCGAAGCCAGGGCCGGGTCGATAGCGGTGCCGGGGGTGAGCACCCGGGTCACCTCGCGGCGGACGATTTTCTTGGTGAGCTTGGGGTCCTCCATCTGTTCGCAGATGGCGACCCGGTAACCCTTGCGCAATAGGCGGGAGAGGTAGTTGTCGGCGGCGTGATAGGGCACCCCACACATCGGCACGGAGCGTTCCTTATCCCGCGCTGTCAGCGTGATTTGCAGTTCCCGGGCGGCGACTTGTGCATCTTCGAAGAACAGCTCGTAGAAATCGCCCATGCGGAAAAACAGCAGGGCATCGGGATTTTGGCGCTTGGCGGCCCAGTACTGCCGCATGAGGGGCGTGCTGGCCGCGTCGGTTACATCGGTCGTGGGAGCTGGAGGAAGAGTAGACACGGAAAACGCCAGCATATCGTGAATGACGTGCTGGCGTTTGAGGATAAGCCGGGAGTGGCCTGCTTATATCAGGCGACGATCCGGGGTTCGTGGTTCATATGGGCGTCGGAACCGTGCTGCTTCACCATCTTGTTGTAAATGCCCAGCAAGAGGAAGGGGGCAGCCCACTGCCCAATGAATAGGGCATGGTGGTCCTTGCCCGAGGTCTTCAGAATGAGGGAGCCCACGATCGAAGTCAGGGCTGCACCCAGAAAAAAGCTGGTGGGCAGCTTGGCGGAGTAACTCTCCATCAGGGCGGTGGTTTGATCTTCCGGTATCTCTCCGGCGCGAACGCGATAATCCATGGTTAAATCTCCTGTCTCAAGGACGATGAAAATTTGGGGTTAAGCGGGGGACTCTGGCCGTCGCAAGTAACGGATCAAAATACCTCTCACCGGCTGGGAGGGTAAGGACTGTCGAAAGGATGTACGGTTCAGGGTTGCGATTTCCGGTGGAAATTCCCTAAGTTGAACAGGATCAAGTTTCCGGGGCGATTTTTGCATGATAGGGCTGAGGGAACGATCGGTTTGGGAGATCCTTCCCCTGATTCCCTCACAAAGGACGGGTGCCCCACATCTCGCTCGTTTTTCGCGAGATGTGGGATACCACCGCTCTTTCCCTCTGACTCCCGATTCATCCGACACACTTAGCGGTTTACCGCAGTGCAATCCCATATCTCGCGAAAAGCGAGCGAGATACCCGGATTTCCTGTCCGTGGCACCAATCAACGCCCACGTGTGCGGCGATTGCGTTCCCCGGGACGGCCACATTCCCGGACGGTTATACTTTAAAGTTGCGGGAATCGGCATGTTTCTATTGTGGTTGAGAGTGGCGGCGGTGCTCTACGCCGTCGCGAGCGTTTCTGCACTGCCGGCGGTGCTTTATGACAAGCCCGGGTGGAAGAAGCTCTGCGTTCCGGCGGCGGTCGGCGGCTTTTTCTTCCATTTTGTTTCGCTCATCGAGATGCTTGCCGCCTCGCACCACTCCCTGCCGGTGGGGATGCACGAGGTGCAGTCTTTGCTGGCGCTCCTGATTTGCGCAGCCTTTTTGCTGGTCGCCGTGCTCTACCGGACTGTTTCTTTCGGCATTTTCGCCCTGCCCCTGTCGCTTCTGCTGGTCCTGGGGCCGGCCATGGGTCCCGACCACTGGACGTTCCAATCTCCCGAGATCCGCAGCGGATGGCTTTCACTGCACATCGTCGCCTTGCTGGCCGCTTACGCCGCCCTCATATTCAGCCTGATCGCCAACTTCCTCTACCTGGTGCAGGAGCGCCGCCTCAAGAGCAAGAGCAATGTCGGGTTCCTGGCCTGGCTGCCCCCGCTCGAGACCATGGAACGCATCGCCTCCGGTATGCTGCTCATCGGGTTCCCCTTCATGACCCTGGGTTTGCTGGCTGGATCGTTGATTGCCCAGGAGAGCGTTGGGCCGGTCTATTTTAAAGATCCAAAAGTCTTGCTCTCTTTTGCCATGTGGGCACTCTATCTAGTGATGCTCTTTGTGCGCCGCCAAGTCGGCCTTCGCGGAAGGCGAGCTGTCTACCTCTCCAGCCTGGTATTTCTGGTCGTGATCAGCGTCTGGGCGGCCAACCAGCTCAGCTCCGTCCATAGGTTCACCGCGCCATGAACATTGTCCTGTTGGGGCTGAACCATAAAACCGCGCCCATCGAGTTGCGTGAGCGGCTGGCTATTGGACCGCAGCAACTGGAGGAGGCTACCCGCTCGCTGGTGCAGTCGCCAGGGGTGCTGGAGGGCATGATTCTTTCCACCTGCAATCGGGTCGAGCTGCTCACCAGCCTGGAGCCGGACGCTCCCCACCTGATGGACTTTGTCGGCAGCTATTTCCGCATCGATCCCAAGTTGCTGGTTCCGCACATTTACGAGTACCGGCAGGAGAACGCGGTGCGCCATCTCTTCCGGGTTGCCTGCAGCCTCGACTCCATGGTTATTGGCGAGCCCCAGATTCTGGGCCAGGTCAAGAGCAGTTACCTGGCTGCGCGCTCGGCGGGAGCGATCCGCGGGCATCTGGACAAGGTGTTGCAGAGAGCCTTTGTGGTCGCCAAGCGGGTGCGCACGGAAACCCAGATCGGCAACTCGTCGGTATCGATTGCCTCGGTTGCAGTGGAGCTGGCGCGGAAAATATTTGGCTCGCTCGAAGACAAGAAGGTCCTGATCGTCGGCGCGGGCAAGATGAGCGAGCAGGCGGCTCGACACCTGATGAACCAGGGCGCCGGAACCGTTCTGGTAGCTAACCGCACGCACGAGCGGGCCGAACAACTGGCCCAGCGGTTCGGGGGTAGAGCTGTCCGCTTTGACGACCTCTACTCCAGCGCCGACCAGGCCGACATCATCATCACCTCGACTGGCTCCTCACGGCCGGTCTTTCGCCGCGAGCACGCGCAGCACTTTCTGCAGCAGCGGCGGGGGCGGCCCATGTTCTTTATCGACATCGCGGTGCCGCGGGACGTCGATCCTGAAGTCAACAAGCTGGACGGTATCTTTCTCTACGACATTGACGACTTGCAGTCGGTTGCCGGGTCGCACCTGAAAGAGCGCGGCAAAGAGGCAGAGGTAGCCGAAGCGATGATCCTGGCCGAGGTGACCAATTATCAGCGCCGGCTGCACGCGCTGAACGTTTCGCCCCAGATTGTGCAGTTGCAGCAATCGGCGGAGCAGATTCGTCAAGCGGAGCTACGCCGCGTAGCGAGCCGCCTGCAAAGCCTATCCCCAGACCAGCAGGCCGCCGTTGAGGCCTTAACCCGCGGCCTGGTCAACAAGTTTCTCCATCAGCCGGTGCAGGCAATCAAGGCTGCAGCTACCGAGGGAAATATGGTTGCGGTAGATGCCATCCGAGAAGCCTTCGGGGTAAGCGGGGCGGGGCAGCGCTCGGACGAGGAAGATGTCTTCGAGGACTTGCCCGAACTTGAAGACCAGGAACCCAAGAGTTGATCCGCATCGGCTCCCGGGGATCGCAGCTGGCTCTTTGGCAAGCGAATCACATCGCCGACGCGCTACGCGCTCTCGGGCATGATGTTTCCATCGACATCATCCGCACCACCGGCGACCGCATGCAGAACATCGCCTTCGCTTCGGTCGGCGCGAAGGGAATGTTTACCCGCGAGATCGAAGATGCTCTGCTGGCGGAGAGCATCGATCTGGCAGTGCATAGCCTGAAGGATCTGCCCACGGAGTTAGGCGAGGCTTTCACTCTGGCGGCGATTCCCCGGCGTGCGGACCCCCGCGACGTATTGGTTTCGGAGCGCTACGGCGGATTCGGTGCACTGCCGGCGGGAGCGGTGGTGGGCACCAGCAGCCTGCGCCGCCAGGCCCAACTGCGCGCGCGCCGCCCGGATCTCGAGTACATTGAGTTTCGTGGCAATGTAGATACACGGCTGGCCAAGCTCGCGCAAGGCAAGGCCGATGCGATTATCCTGGCAGCGGCCGGTCTCGAACGCTTGCAGAAAACCGCCGTCATCCGCGAGCGATTCGCGCCCGAAGTGCTATGCCCCGCGCCGGGCCAGGGAGCTCTGGCCATCGAATGCAGGACAGGAGACGGGGCAATCCATGCGGCCTTGCAGCCGCTGGAGGACCGGGACACACGTATGGCCATCACTGCCGAACGCAAATGCCTGGCCGCTTTGGGTGGCGGATGCCTGGTGCCCATCGGCGCCTATTGTCACCGTGACGGAGACGAGTTATTCTTGCGCGCCGTGGTCGCCTCGCCCGACGGCCGGCAGATGATCAGCGCCGAGAGGCGGCATGCCGACCCGGAAGTATTGGGCGAGCAGCTGGCACATCAATTGCTGCTGCAGGGCGCCGGCGCCATCCTCGGCCCCATGCTCGGCTTGGCGGAGCGGCGGGAGTGAGCACAGCCCATCCCTTGAGCGGGAAGCGCATCCTCGTCACCCGCGCCCGTCACCAGGCGGGAAAGCTGGCCGAGGCCCTGGAGGCTTTGGGGGGCGAGGTGCTGCGCCTGCCCACCATCGAGATCATCCCACCGGAAACCTACGCTCATCTGGACGCGGTGCTGGAAGTGATCAGCGGCTTTGATTGGCTGATTGTGACCAGCGCCAACGGGGCCACGGCGCTGGCGGAGCGCATGCGATTTTTGGGAATTCATGCGGGGCGGTTGCAGCATTTGCAGGTGGCGGCGATTGGCCCTGCGACTGCTGTAGCCGTGGGCCGCATCGGCCTGAAAGTGTCTGCCATGCCGGACGAGTATGTGGCGGAAGCGGTGGTCACCATGCTCAAGGAGAAAGTTGTCGGGCGCCGTGTCCTGTTGGCGCGCGCGGCCGTGGCCCGCGACGTCATCCCCGAACAGCTGCGCCAATGTGGAGCGGACATCCACGTGGTCGAGACTTATCGCACGGTGATCCCCAATGATTCGATCGAGCAGCTTCGGGCTTTGTTGGGAGAAGGGAAGCCGCTGCCCGACGCGGTGACCTTTACCAGCTCGTCGACGGTGAACAATTTTTTTGCGCTTCTTGCCGCGGCGAAGATGGAGATGCCCTCCGGACTGCGGGCAGTCTCGATCGGGCCAGTTACGACACGCACTTTATCTCAACATAAGTGGGAGCCGGCCGGCGAAGCCTCCCCATACGATATTCCGGGGGTCGTAGAGGCTTGCGTAAAGCTGCTGGCGCAGTGATAAGTCCGCAGTGATAAGTCCGCACTGATAATCTTAGACAACTCCAGAAAGTAAGAAATTAAGGCGGAATCGCCCGTACTTAGCGGCCCTATTGCCGCTCCAGGCGTGTATCCTATTGCTCAGTATAAGTTTATGTGACCACCTATAGTGAATAACAGACACCTAAAGGGGGTCACACATGCGCGGATTGATCGGGTTATTGTGTACCACAGCTTTGCTTGCGCCCTTGGCCTTAGCGCCAGAAGCGAATGCGCAAATTGCCATCAGCATAGGTGGTCCACCACCTATCTGTTCTTACGGCTACTACGGCTATGCACCGTATTCCTGCGCCCCGGTTGGTTATTACGGGTCGGGCTACTTCTATAACGGCATCTTCCTGGGCATGGGCCCATGGGCCGGGTGGGGTTATAACCACGGTTGGGGCGGCCATCGCTTTGTCTCTGCCGGCGGCGGAAGATATAACGGAGGCTTCGTGGGCTATCACGGAAACGCCGCCACTCCAGCGGTTGTACACACGAACGGCAAAGGAACAGCCTACCGGAGTGGCTATGCCGCCGGCGCCCATAATACCGCCGCGCATAACAGCCAACCTCACGCGGCCCCAGCGCATTACAGCCAACCCAAGGCCGCCCCTCACGCCGCCCCAGCGCATTACAGCCAACCCAAGGCCGCCCCTCACGCGGCCCCAGCGCATTACAGCCAACCCAAGGCCGCCCCTCACGTCGCCCCAGCGCATTACAGCCAACCCAAGGCCGCCCCCCACGCCGCGGCGCAACCCAAGGCCACCCCTCACGCCGCCGCAGCGCGTGGTGGGGAGTCTCACGGTGGAGGCGGTGAATCTCATGGTGGTGGTGGAGAACGCCACTAGCCAGTAACCGCTGAATCAGGCGAGCGGAGGAGGTTAGCGCCTCCTCCGCTTTCGGTCTGCGCTCAGGTGGGTCAGGGTTGCGCAAGTAAGGTCTCGATGGTCTGTACGTAGGCTGCCTTGACGTCGCGATGGTATTCAGTACTCCCGGACGAAGGAAAGCCAGTTTCCACTCTGCGGACAAGCCCCTGGCGGTTGAGGAAGAAGGTTGTGGGCCATGCGTTCAGGTTCTCGACTCGGGGAAGCTTCTGGTTCAGCTCATCTGGAACGCCCGCGATGAGAAAGGTGTAATCAAGTTTGTATCGCTGAATAAAGGCGTGCAGACGCGTCAGGTTCGTGATCTGCTCCGGCTCTTCAAAATCGAGCGCCACAATCTCCAGCCCTTGCGCGTGATACCTGGAATACAGCTCGGCCAGAAATGGGGCCTCATCGTGGCAGTTCGGGCACCAGCTTCCAGTAATGTTCACGAGCACGACCTTACCGCGAAAACGTGGGTCGCGGTTGGTCACCAGTTTTCCATCCAGATCTTTTCCAGAGAAGGGAAATGGCTGTAGTGGATCGCGCACGACGGTGTGCGCAGCGAAGTCATCCGGTTGCGGTGTGCTGGCTGCCTGGCCGGGCCTGATCGCGCGCAACTGGACGAAGGTGTTCCCGGCGGAGCGTAGCGGAGAAGAACTTGAGCATGAGCGTGTCCCGCTCCGGCGTTATTTCCAGCATGGCCGGCCGAACTTCTTGAAAGTGGCTGACGGTGAAGACCGTCCTGGTAGCTGCCGTGAAGGTCCGGTATCGCCGTCGACGCGCAGGATGGTAGCGGATGTCTCCGCATTTTGCCGGATAGCCGCCAGGCGTGCTCGCCCTTGGGGCTCTCAGTGGGTATGATCCACGTGCGCGACATCCGGAACGTTCGCTGTGGCGCAAGTACCGCGTCCTCTTTGCCACGGCCGCAAGGTTAGTGGGTAAGAGAAGCGCCGCTATGGCGGAGTAGTTGCCAGTAACTGGTCGCCCACGATCTGACCATGAAAGGTAACGGCGTAATGGGCAAAATGCAGCGTGACATCCTGCCCATTAGCTCGCCGGAAGTAGAGGTGGTTCGCTGCGGACCTCGATGCAAGAGCGTAATAACCGACGAGCTCGATTGTCCTTCACTGACAAGTGCAGTGCGAGATGAACCCAGAGCCGTTGGTCGGTGCGCTGCCCTGCCACTCGTACCTTGAGCCGCTTGTGCCATTGCATCCGTCTCAAGATCAAGCTGGCGGCCAATAATCCCGGCCGGGAGAGTGGCCACGCACTATTTCCCAGGGCCCCGCGTTTGTAGGCTACTACGCTTGCTGATTGCAGCTGATTGGAGGGGGAGATGCGTCGAGGCGGGCTAGGAATGCCGCGTATGCCTTGGCGTTGACTGTAAGCACTGGCGTTCCAGGATGGCACTCTCCGCTGCTTGCCGGGCGGCGTCTAGCACAAAGTCAGTGCGGTTTTTCCCGGCCAGCTTAGCAGCACGATCAATCAGATCGCGGACGTCCGGCTTGATGCGTCAAATCTAAGCGTCTCGAGATCCGGGCTTGTTCCCTCAATCGGCCTAATGGCTGCTCCGCACGAATGATAACATTGTGTAATGACGATGTCATTACGTCTTTAGATGCGCAGCACGCTCATTTCAGGGAAACTTTGCCTGCCCGCACGCGTCCTTCCTGATTTCTTGACGACCCATCAGACACCTAGCTAGACTGATCGTCGCTCTTCCGAATCTCGAAGTTGTTCTATGAAATTAAAGGCCGCAGCAAATTCGTGTATGCTCGCGGGACTCGCATTGGCCCTTGCTCTGCCCCTTTCTCTGCATGCACAGAGCTGGAGGCTTTATGTCGATAACAGCAACGGTGAAGACGTCTCAGTCATCGACCTGCACTCGCTGAAGCTTGTCGACGACATAAGCATCGGCGCTTCCCTCATCCATGGCCTGGCCTTAACGCCCGACGGCAATCTACTTTTCGTCACCGTTGAATCAGACCATACGCTGCGATTAGTGGATACCCGAACAAAGCAGATTATGGCGACCATCAAGCTCAGCGGAAGGCCTAATGAGTGCGCAGTGACACCGGATGGCCGCTACGTGGCTGTGCCCATTCGCGATGGAGATAGCGTCGACATCGTCGACGTGATGGAGAAGAAAGTAGTCAAGACGCTGCCCATCAAGGAGCCGCACAATGCTGTCAGCACCGCCAGCAATCGCTACCTCTATGTGAGCTCCATGGGATCGAACGCGGTCAATGTAATTGACCTCAAAACCATGTCCTTCTCCGCAGTGATCCCGGCGGGTGGAAGGCCAAGGCCGTATGTGATTTCGTCCGACGGCAAGACCATGTATGTTGCCGTCTCTTATCTGCATGGATTTGACATAGTAAGTATTGCGGATAAGAAGGTTCTGCAGCGGGTTCAGATGCCGGCCCGACACCAGGGCCCCCCGCGCCCGCGTAAGTTCGAGACCCCGGATACCTTGACGCATGGTCTGGCACTTACTCCCGACGGTAAGGAGCTGTGGGTCACGAGTTTGCTGGATGACTGCATTTACATATATGACCTGCAAGCCGGAAAGTTCACTGGACGAATGGACACAGGGGACGGCCCCAACTGGATCGTGTTTTCTCCGGATGGCAAATATGGCTGTGTCAGCAACACGGACAGCGACGATGTTTCCATCTTCGACGTACGGGAACGGCGCGCGCTGGCCCGGATTAAGGTGGGAAAAGTACCGAAAAGACTGGTAATCGGAATCGAACCCGGGGCGCAAAATCCGGGACCCGCAAAGATATGAACTGCCCTCAGCTCTCCCGTTCCAGAATATGATCGATGACCGACTCATCTTTGCCCAGCAGCGCGCGCTGCTGAAGCAGAGGCACACTCAGCTGACTGCTTTCCTTTAAATCGTCAAAGAAATCTGCGTCGATAGTCGCCGCCAACTGACGATCGAGAACCGCGAGGTTCACCTCGTCATTCAGCGCAAAGGAGCGGTGATCGAAGTTCGTCGATCCCACCACGCTCCATAGCCCATCCACGGTCATCAATTTGGCATGGATCATGGATGGTCCATATTCGTAGATCTCCGCGCCAGCCTCAAGGAGGTGGCGCACACTGTGATGGCTTATCCTCCTGATGGTCGGATGATCTATATGCGGGCCGGCGGTTAAAATCTGCACCCCGACGCCACGCTTTCGAATGGCCTCGATCAATGCCTGGCGCGCGCTTCGATCCGGCAGGAAGTAGGGTGTGGTGATGCGAATCGTATCGCGCGCGCTATTGATCAACGCCTGAAAGAGAATGCGCGCCTGGGTACCACCACCGCGGGGTGTGCTGGAGACGACAAAGCTCTGGGCACCGTCAGGCGTGGCGCGAAAAGCAAATTGTTTTGGGCTGGAAAGAATTTCTCCGGACGACTCAAGCCAATTTTCGCAAAAGGCGGATATCAGGCCGGCCACCGCCTCGCCTTCTACACAAAACACGGTATCCCGCCATGCGGGAACCGAGGTTGCACGCAACCAATGGTCGCCAATGCCCGCACCGCCGATAAAACCTGTCTCCCCATCTACGATTAGCAGCTTGCGATGGGTGCGGTTGTTGGCGTTCGGCCAGGTGTTCCAGCGAAGCGGATGGTACCAGCGCATCTGACCGCCCGCCGCGCGCAAACCGTCGAAGTAGGAGTCGTGGGTACTGAAGCTGCCGAGGGCATCGACGATGATGCGTACCTCAACCCCGGCCGCGGCCCGCTCTGTGAGCGAAGCCAGCATCTCGTCGCCAACCTGCCCCGGTTTGAATTCGTAGTATTCGAGGTTGATGGCTTGTTTCGCCCGGCGGATGGTATCGAGTTGCGCGGGGTAAAATTCAACTCCGTTCTTAAGCCGCGAGATTCGCGAATGGCGCAAGGTGCCATCGGTCACCAGGCTGAGAAACTGAATGAATTCGTGGGAGTCGAGAGCGGCCGGGTTCTCGTCCAGCATGGAATAGGGGATCGCAGGGCCGAAGAAATTCAATAGGAAGCGAGCCCCAAAGAAGAATGTCGCGCCCACACCGATCGCGGCAAGGGCGCGGGTCGTCCGGTGTGGCTTGCCGTCGACAACCTGGTCAGTCATGCAGTGCAAGGATACAGGCTGAGTCGCCAAAACGACCAAGGTCCATCAAACTTTAAACTTCGGCCGGATGCGTCAGCACCCGGATTTCCTGTGGAGCTTTGTGGGGCCACCGAACTGCATGCGGCTTTCCGCGAAGAAAGCCGCACATCGCTTCTGTCAGCTAGTGTCGCTGCTGCAGGAAATCCGGGAAGCAGCTATGCTCCCGCAATCTGCGTGGCCATGCTCAACCGCAGACTTATGCGCGAAATCTCTCCGCACTGCGCGCCTTGGCTTTTGCTGCCTCTTCTTCGCGGCTTTTGGGCGCCGCATTGGTTTCCAGCGAATAGAGAAGGCGAGTGGAGATGGCCGCCACCTCATCCACGGCCGCCAGGAATGCGGCTTCGTTTGCCTTCGACGGTTTATTGAAGCCGCTTATCTTTCTTACGTACTGGAGCGAGGCGGAGCGCACCTCTTCGGCAGTCACGGGCGGATCGAAGTTGAAGAGCATTTTGATATTTCGACACATACTTGAGGACCTCAGGCGTACCTGGTGGCGCGCGGGCGATCGATCGCATGGACCGCCCTACTCCGCTCCAATATACCCGCTTGCCCGCGTCTTCGCCTGCACTTATGCCATTTAGAATGGGGTCGAGCCCATGCCACCGCCATGAATGAAAATCTACGCAGCATGCTCACCGGAACGGCCGCGCTTTGGGTGGGAGCTGCATTAGCCTTGTTGCTATATTTCCCCGGCCTGATCACCGCACCAGTACTTGGAGTGTTGGGTGTGTTGCTTTGGCTGAGGCTGCTGGAACTTACCAGGAATCGCAATGTAGGATTGGTGATTGATGGAGCCAAGTAAATTACTGATGCACGCCCAGCGCCTACAGGCCATTGCGCAAGCTGGGTTAGCCTACGCGACCGATGCGTACGACCTGGAACGTTATGAAGAGATCCGGGGGATCAGCGTCAACCTTTTGCAGGAACTGACCGACGAACCGCACGAAAAGATCATTCGCTCATTCGCTTCCGAGTCTGGATATCAAACGCCAAAGGTGGATGTTCGGGCGGTCTTGTTTCGCGGAGACCAGGAGATTCTCCTGGTCAAGGAAAAGGACGATCAGGGACGATGGACGCTGCCTGGCGGCTGGGCCGATGTTGGTTATTCGCCGTTTGAAGTGGCAATGAAAGAGGCAGAAGAGGAAACCGGCTTGCGGGTTCGGGCGGTGCGTCTACTGGCGCTCTATGACAAGCGGAAACACCCACATCCGCCGCAGCCCTGGTATGTTTACAAAGCTTTTGTGCAATGTGAAATCGAGGGCGGCGAGCTGGCACAGCAAACCGCAGAAACCGTGGGCGCTGGGTGGTTCCGGCCAGAGCAGTTGTCGGCCCTCGCGTTATCGACCGACCGAGTGACAGAGTCGCAGCTCGTGACTCTTTTCAAATTTGCCAGCGACCCGAATCTGCCCGCTCTATGCGACTGAGAGCTGCCGGCGAGGGCGTTGTCATCATGACCGCGGCTTTGCTTGTGGCTTATGCCCAGAGCACATGCCGGGAAGCCACTCTCCCGACAATCAAGGCTACCTCTACTTTGGTCGCTGCCCCGACGTTGGTTAGGCTCCCGTCGGGGGAATTTGTCAAACATTTGGATGCAGATCAGATAGAACTCTTCGATAACGGAATCAGGCAGAAGGTGACGCTCGAAGGGGCCGGGAATCGACCCATCGCCGTGGTGGTCGTCATGCAAGCAAGCGGATCGGATGCAGGCCAGTTTCAGAACTACCGTAAGCTCCCTGAACTGATCAATTCCATGATCGGCCAGTCGGCTCACGAGATCATGCTGGTGACGTTCGATAGCCAACCCAGAGCAACGTGGCATTTTCCTGCCAGGTCTGACGGAGTGGAATATGCCCTCGCCCACCCTGTAGCCGGCGATGACGGCGCAGCAATCCTGGACGCGGTCGACTACGTTATCGAGTTGCTGCAACAGGAAGCAGGAGATTTTCGTCGAGTCGTTCTGCTGCTTAGCCAGTCCCAGGATGAGGGTAGCAGAACCTCCGCGGAGGAAGTGGTGCGGAATTTGGGTAAGGGCAACACTTCTGTCTACAGTCTTACGTTTTCGCCACCGAAATCGCCTCCGCATTCCTGGGGGAAGAGCCGAGCCGCTAAGCCCCGAGCGTTCTCTGCGAGTGGTCAAGTGGACGAAACGGTTGATCTGTCGACGCCTCTTGGCGCCGCGGTGAAGGCCCTACGAACAAATACTGCTGATGAGCTCGCAGTGTTATCCGGAGGGGCACACCTGAAGTTTCGTGACGAACCGGATTTTGAAAAGCAATTGTCGGCGATTGCGGATGATATTCACAATCGCTATATGCTGAGCTTTCAACCCGATTCTCATCAGCCCGGATTTCACACGCTCAGTGTTCGCGTGGCCAGTCAGCAACCTCACCTCGGCATTTTGGCGCGTACGAGCTATTGGTTCGAAGCAGGGAATTGAGCGAGTCGGCAGGACGAGTGCCCCCTGGGTAACTCAGTTTGCAGTGGAGTTCTCATGCCGGCACTTCAGCCCTGAGGTAGCTCTTTCCCTCCCTGCATCCGCAGAAATTCGAGTAAACCCCTACCTCAGAGCTAAAGCGCAAACAACGCGTCCGATTGATGTCCGGGCTAATGCTCGCTGCGGCGAGGTAGCCTGGACCTACCCCACAGCGGCTTGCGCTGTTCGTTGCCTCCCAGTGGCCGTTCGTGGACAGCGATTTTCAATCGCGGACAGAACTTCCTTAGCGGATCTTTCGTACTACCCATAAGCGTTTACAGGGTAACCGGTTAGATCGCTTACGGTCTGGCTCACGGGATGCATCTCTTGATTGCCGGAGGTTCTATGCAGACACTTCTTGATGACCTGCGCTATGCGGTGCGGCAGTTACGTAAATCACCAGGCTTTACCATCACTGCCGTCTTGACGCTGGCGCTGGGCATCGGGGCGACGACTGCGATTTTTACCCTGGTGTATGACGTGCTGCTGAAGCCACTGCCCTATAGCCGTCCGGAGCAGCTGGTGGTGATGGAAGAGCAGGTGGCGGAGTTCCGCGATATCTATCCAACCCTGCCCATGAATGCCAACCATTTCACCTCCTGGCGCCAGCACAGCCAGAGCTTTCAAGCGATGGCTCTGATGGAGGAGGTTTCGCTGCCGCTGGGGTTAGGCGGGCATCCGCAGCAGATAGGTGTGCTCAACGCAACGCCGGGCATTTTTTCCGTGCTTGATTCCGCGCCGATGCTTGGCCGGGCATTCTCGCCGGAGGAGGCCCAGCCCGGACACGAGCATGTGGTCGTGCTGATGGACAACCTTTGGCGGAACCAGTTCCAAAGTGATCCAGGGATCCTGGGAAAAACCATCACCCTCAATGGATTTCCTTACACCGTGGTGGGCGTAATGCCGCCGTCGTTCCATTTGCCCCATATTCGAAACCTCTCCAGCGAGGATCTGGCTCATCCGAAGCCGGTGGGGGCCCTCATGCCGATGGCCTTTAACAAGGACCAGTTGGAGGAAGCTATGGGCGACTTCAACTATTTCGGGCTGGCTCGCCTGAAGCCAGGCGTATCTGTGGCCCAAGCAAATGCGGAAATCAATGCTTTGCAACGTACGATCACGGGTACCCTGTCTGGGAACGAAAAAGCTACTCTTTCCGCGGCCTTGACGCCGTTCCAGCAATCACTCGTAGGTGACAACCAAAAGCCGCTTTTGATCTTGCTTGTAGCAGTAGCGGGACTGCTGCTGGTGGGCTGCGTCAATATCACCAATCTTCTACTGGCGCGAGCGGTGGGCAAGCGGCAATCGATGGCGATCGCTGCCGCGCTGGGAGCGAGCCGCGCTGAAATGCTGCGACTGTCACTGAGGGAGACGGCGGTAATGGCCACCCTGGGCGGTGCGCTGGGCATTCTGCTGGCCGCAATCATTATGCCGGTGATGCAGCACTACCTTCCTCCGGCACTGGATTTCCGCGGGTCTCTTCATCTGGACTGGGCAGGGGCCGGCTGCGCCGTTCTGCTGGCAATGCTGGCGACGCTGCTGGCAGGCGCGGCGCCGGCATGGATGATCGCGAACACTCCGCCGCAGGAGGTATTACACAGCGAGTCGCGGCTGGCCAGCGAGTCGCGTACCAGTAGGCGGATGCGGAGAATGCTGGTTGCCGTGGAGGTTGCGGTCAGTGTGGCCCTGGTGCTGATGACCGGACTCTTGACCACGAGCCTGCTTCGGCTGCTGCGCGTGGACCGGGGCTTTGAGGCAGCACGCATAGCGACTGCCATGATCGACCTGCCACGTAAGTCCTATGAAGACTTGGGCCCTAAAGTTGCGTTTTACAAACAGGTGCTCGACCGGCTCTCTCAGATTCCTGGGGTTGAGCACGCAGCCGTCGTGAGTGAACTGCCGCTGACCAATGATCGATGGCTCGATATGATGCTCTTCCGGGCGATGCCAGACCCATATTTCAGCTACCTTCCGAACACTTTCGCTGGGTTAGCCCGGGCTATTTCGAGACCATTCGTCTGCCCCTGATCTCCGGGCGCTTACTGAGCGCGAGCGATGAGGGCAAACATTATGCCGTCATCTCAGAGCTTACTGCCAGGACACTGTGGCCAGGCAAGAATCCCATCGGCCGGCAATTTAGTCGCGCCGTCCCAAGGAAGACCCATTTACCGTGATTGGTGTCGTAGGAAACGCGCGGACGGTATCGCTAGCGACTCCCGACCCGATGATGGTGTATGTGCCGTATTGGTATCGCAGCGACATCAATGCCGGGCTGCTGGTGCGCACCCATCAAGACCCGGCGACGATCGCGGACGCCATGCGCAAGGCCATCTGGAGCGTGGATCCGGACGTGCCTGTGCCCGAAGTGCGGATGCTCGGCGGTGTCGTCGAGGACTCGGTGGCAAATCGCCGCTTCGAGATGCAGCTGCTACTCCTGTTCGCTGTCAGTGCCTTGCTGCTGGCAGCCTTGGGGGTCTACGGTGTGGTGACCTATTCCGTGGTGCAGCGGCAGCGGGAGATAGGTTTGCGGCTGGCGCTGGGCGCGCAACGGCAAAACATCTATCGACTGGTATTAAGCGATGGTCTGACGCCGGTCGTGGCAGGGGCGGTTGCTGGGGTTGCAGTGGCTTTTGCGTCCGCACGCGTCGTGGGCAGTTTGTTGTTTCAGGTAAGCCCGTACGACTCCGCCATCGCTAGCAGCGCCGTCTGTGTGCTGGTGGCGATGGGCACGGCTGCATGCCTGCTCCCCGCACGTCGCGCCGCCTCCGTCGATCCCATGGAGGCGCTAAGAAGGGAATAAGTGGATTAATGCACGGTCACCGTGACCGCCATGGTCGAACGTCCATATTGGTTGGTCGAGTTCAAGGTGTAGGTGGTGGTGGCAGTTGGAGTCACTGTTTGGGTACCACCACGCACCGGGCCGACTACGTCGATGAAATCGTAGGAGTCATTGGCAACCGTCCAGCTCAGGGTCACCGGGGTGCCGGCCGTCACCGTGGTTTGCGAGGCCGTGAAGCTGCTGATGGTGGGCACGGCGCCGGTGGGAGCGGTGGCATCGTCGTATTGGGTTCCCATCTGCACCACATCGAAATTCGACGCATCGATGGCTTTCAATGCGTCCAGATCGTTGTCGTCCCAGCGTGCATCCGGAGCCCCCTGGAAGTACATGTTGCTGCCGTTGTCAGCGACAATCATGCCGTAATTCTTCATGGCGGTGAGGATCACCTGGTTGGCAGCGCTGAAGCTAGAGATGTCGAAGCTCGCCTTGAGCCGCAGCCGCATTCCCATGATGTTGCTTGTGCTTGAGTTGTTGCCCGCCGCGTGCGTAGCTGGGGCCACAAAATATCCGCCGTTCGCGTCGCTCTTGGTTTGCGCCACCGTCATGCGGATGGCGTGGTTGATCGCTCCGGCCGCCACTTCGTCGTAGCGCACCAAGCCGGGAAAGATGGGGAGCCCCGCTGCATCCGCCGAGGTCCATCCATAGGGACGGTGCTCGGTGCTGGTCAGATCCCAGATGGCTCCGTTGGCCGCACTCCAGGCGCCGTTGCACAGCTGCGTTTGCCAGGTCTCGTAAATCCAACACTGGTTCTTGTCGATCACGATCAGATGATTGTCTCCCGTCGTGGTGCAGGTGGGCGGGAAGCCTTCGATGGGAGCGGTCAAGGGGATCGGGTAGAGAGTGATGTCACTTTCGCTCGGATAGGTGTCATCGTCACCGGCACGCCTGGAGTGACGCTCGAGTCCACCACAACATAGGGGATGCCGTAGTTTCCATCGACAACGTTGGAGAAGTCCGGGTGCAGGTTGCTTCCAGTCAGCGCGGTGATGATGGCTCCCGAGTTGGGATCGATGGCGGCGGAGGCAATGTTTGTGTTCCAGAGATTTGAGGCTGGGAAGGGCACATAGCCATTCAGACTGGCTCCATTGCCCGTACTCATGTTGCCGCACGATGGCCCGGCCGACGAGTTCACCGTGATGCTCAGGTTACCCGTCTGCGAAAGCGGTGTGGGCGTACTCGAATCCACTACCTGGACGGAGAAGGCGGTGCTTCCTGCCTTGGTGGGTGTACCGCTGATTGCGCCCGCGGAGGATAGGGTTAATCCTGTGGGCAAGGAAGTACCATTCGCCAGGCTGAAGGTATATGGAGTGACTCCACCCGCAGCCGCCAATGTCGCTGAGTAGGCGGTATTCAAGGTTGCGTTGGGCAGCGTGGTCGTGGTCAGGGTGAGAGCCGATCCGCCGGATGTGCTGGATATGCTGAGCGTGAGCGTAGCCTGGGCGGTCTGCGGAGGAGTAGAGGAATCCGTGACCACGAAGGTCAACGAATAGGGTCCGCCGGATCCGGCAGCCGGCGTTCCGGAGAGGACTCCCCCAGTCGACAAATTCAAGCCCGCAGGCAGAGCTGCTGCCTGATGCCAGCGCCCATGTATAAGGAGTAGACGCCGCCGGAAGCTTGCAGAGTGGTCGACGGATAGGGCGAGCCGGTAGCGCCGCCGGGAAGAGAGGTTGTGGTCACGGCAAGTTTGGCTGGGCTGATCTTGATGCTTAGATTGGAAGTCGCCGACTGCGGCGAAGGGGTCGTCGAATCCGTCACCTTGATGGTTACTGAGGCAGTCCCAACGGAGCTCTGGCCAGGCGTACCTGTGATCGTGCCGGTTGCGCTATTGATAGACAAGCCGCTGGGCAGGCTGGTTGCGCTGTAGGTGTACGGAGTGGCGCCACCAGAAGCTGCCACTGGACTGCTGTACGCAGCACCCACTGTCCCTGCAGCAAGGGAAGCCGTGGTGATCGTTAAGGGTATTCGTTTGAGTAGTGCTTGTAGGGGGTTGGCTGCCCGAACTGCATCCGGCGAGAAGTGCTGTGGCCCCGAGGATCAGACTCCATCCCAGTTTCTGCATGGTCTAGCCCGTCCCGATGCTAAACCAGCAATCTGTAACAAGTGAAGAATGTATCTACACAGGACTCTACGCCAAAGTTGTAGTTACGACTTAGGTAATGGATAGGAAACCGCGGTCCCTCGACTACTACGCTCTTGTCGAGAATGCATTACCACGACGGCCTACAGGTCTAAATGAGAATCGCAGGTCTCTAGAGTCTCGTCAGAACTGGAAAATAAACTGCAGGTCCCTGTTCGACATATCGCTCAGGGCAGGCTCTCGACTGCGCAAAGGCTGTCCGGAACCAGAATGCTACCCTGTAGAGACTAAGAGACCTAAGCCCCCCCGGCCGGCGCTTTCCTGGAGAAAAAGATTCGGACCGCCGCTCACCCGCGAGTATAAAGCCCATCGTTGCTGCGGTTCAATATGCCCGGGTTGGACGTGTCCAGTCAGAGCTTGACGACTTGCTAGTCCCGTCTAAACAGATCGACGAGTCAGACTTGTCCAAATTAGCCTTTTCGATCAGCTGATCTGCCAGCACTCGGCCCAGAGTAAATCAGCTATCAAAGACACATACGATCAGTCCCGGAGGGACGGCTGAAAGTAGCCCAGGACGGACCCGGTTCCTGGGCAGCTTGGTGAACCACTCGTCCACAGTTCGGCTTAGCCGTAAGAAAGCCGCATACGCGTCGTCTAGAGCATCGCTGCAGGAACATCCGGGCGTAGTCCTGGGACTTTTCGATTCGCGCCGTCAAATCCCGCAGGGACTACCCCGGATTTCCTAGCACGCTACTCTGGACAGATCTGCATATGCGGCTTTCTCTCGATGATTCCACCACGCTGCACCGTGAAACTCCGCGGTCTGTACAATCATGGGTTATCTGCCAGCCAAATCCCTTGGGTTGACTTCGTTAGTTTGTGGCGCTCTCACGCAGACTCTTTAGTCCCTGGAGTGCGCTTCTCGGCGCTTCCTACTGATCCACATTGTCTGGTGACAATCAGCTCCATGCATCGGCTGGCTGAAGCTCGATGAGAGAATCGTCTTCTCGTCCCGTACCAGTAATGGACGCCGCCGCACGAGTCCGCGGCTATCTGCCTCTTACTCGCCGAGCCCTCTTTTTCTTTGCCGGCCGCATGCGGACTGGTTTCTTGCCTCGGCCCTTCTTCTTGGCCGCTCCGGAACCCGAGGAGCGTGATGAGCTTGGAACCAATGGGAGAGCCGAGGCCAGTGCAAGCATCCCAACCGGGGCCGGCGGAAAATGCGCCGTTGTTCCCCGGACACAATGTCGTTGAACGCAGACGCCGCCTTCGCGGCATAGATCTGGGGTTGGATAAACCCAGCGCTCTTTCCGTTCTGCTGATTGTTGAGTGCGATGAGCCCGGCCCAAAGCGGCGCGACGGCGCTGGTGCCGCCGATGACCATGTTTTGGCCATCCACGCGCACGTGGTAGCCGGTCACAGGGTCGGCGTCTCCGCAAACATCCGGAACCCCTCGGCCGCCACTACTTCCCGAGGGCGCCGGCACTTTGGCGTTCGCCTGCCAGGAAGGCAGGGCGAAGACGTTGCTCACTCCGCCTCCAGTCGCTCCCTCATTGCTGGCCTGCTCGTTCCACACCACCTCGGACGTGATGGTGCTGCCGCTGCCGACGAGCTTGGTTCCCCCACAGGCAAGTACGTGCGGGCTGGAGGCAGGGAAGTCGACGTTATTGCCGGTAGCCCCGTCGCTCGAGCCATTGTCGCCCGCAGCGACGGTTATCGTGATGCCAAGGGCAGCAGCGGACTGGCATGCGGCGTCGAGTGCAGTCATGGCCTGCGCGGTCCAGCTGGACTCTGGGCCACCCCAGCTGATCGAAATCACGCTCGGGTTGTTGGTCGTGTCGTGAACCGCGCTGCCGATGGCATCGATGAAACCCTGGTCGGTATTGGGCGCGAAGTAGACAACGATCTTTGCTCCCGGAGCGACGGCGGCCGAGACCTCAATATCGAGCATGACCTCGCCGTCCGCACTGTTCGCGTTGCCCGGAGAGTTCTTGCCCTTGTCGACGGAGACAGCGGTCACCTTAGGCGCCTTTTGGCCCAGCCCTTTGAAGTACGCGGTAAGGTCCGCGGCGCGATAGCCGCCACCCAGCTCGATGATGCCGATGGTCTGGCCGGTGGCCGTCGCGCCCTTGGGAAACTGGTAAAGCTGACCCACCTGGACGGGCGTGTACGAGGTGCCGGCTGCGCTGGCATGGGCGCGGGCGAAGCCCTGTGTTCCGTCCGTGGCGGCGTTGATGGTGGAACCCAGAACACGGAAGTGAGGTTGGGCCTGGGGACGATTATCGAGCCCGAGGACAGCCTCAACGGCGCCGGCCAGTTCGGCGGGTAGACGGATGCTGCCTTCACGAACGCGATAGGTGTTGCCATCCAGGACCTTTTGCGTGAGGGTGACGCCAAACGCCTTCTGCATAGCAGTGACAGTTCCGGCGAGCTTGATGATGCGGCGCTCAGGCTTTGGTGTGCCCTTTTCGACTGTCAGCCCGAACTCTTTCGCGAAAGCCCGCACCAGCGTGATCGCGGCAGGATCGGCGGCGTGCTGCTGGCGATACTGAGCGCGCGTGAGGCGATCTGTGCCCAGGCGTTTAGTATTGAGCGGGCTTCTTGCGGCGGACGACGACAGAAACAGTGAGGACGCTGCTGGGGCGTGCCGGCTTTTCTCCGGTTGCCGCGGACAGGGCAGCCTTTTCACTACCGGCGAGGACTACGCGTTGCTGGGAAGAGAAGCGAGTGGAGGAAGTTTTAGGAGCCATGGGGAGTTCTCTCCGAAGTGCGCACCCATGATATGCCGGTATACGTTTCCAAGGAAGTTACGAGTGGAATTCAAGTCTCGTACGCCGCTGCACAAAGCTGTCTGCACCTCTGAGGACAGGAATGCCGGTAGAATGAGTGGAGCAATGCCCACCTCTATTGACTGGCCCCTGAAAAATCCGCAGCGTCGCCGCCGCCGCTTCTTTATCCTGCTCGCGGTTCTTGCCTTCATCGTCTTCGGCGGCCGTACCGCGGTCTCGTATTTCGTCGACCTGCTATGGTTCCGGTCGCTCGGTTACGGGAGCGTGTTCTCAAAAACGCTGGTTCTTCAATGGAGCATCTTCGCGCTCTTTGCAGCGGCCACCTTCTTCATCCTGTACGGATCGTTTGCCGCTCTGAAACAGGCCCATCTGCCCGATTTACCGAGCAGTCACACTATTTTCTTTGGGGGACAGCCGGTGAGGCTCCCGGTCGAGCCTGTGTTGCGCCTGCTCGGCTTCGGCGGATCGCTGATCATTGCCCTGGTCACCGGCGCGGGCATGATGGCGGAGTGGCCGACGCTCGCACTCTTCTGGTACGCACCGCGCGCCATGGGCAGCGTTGTCGACCCGATCTTCGGTAAGCCGCTGAACTTCTTTCTCTTTACTCTGCCGGCATGGCAACTCATCTCCGGCTGGTTGCTCACGCTCGCCGTGATCACTTGTGTACTCGCCATTGTCTTCATCCTCATCACCGGCGGAGCCGGTGCGCTTGCCAAGCGCCGCAGCTATCTCACCTTGCCCTGGCGCGGACTCTCCATCACGTTTGCCTTCCTTCTGCTGATCCTGGCGGTGCGTGTTTACCTCGGCCGGTATGATCTGTTGTTCGACGATCATACGGTCTTCGGCGGAGTCACCTACACCGACGCGCATGTCACGCTTACCGGCCTGCTGCTGGTTTGCGTGGCGCTGGTTGCCGGGGCGGTGGCTGCAGTCGCCAACGCCATGACGGTCGCCCGGGGACGCTGGCTGGTCGCCGCGATTCTTCCTGCCGCGCTCTGTTTTGCCGGCGTTCGCGTGGCCGGTTGGTGGATGAGCAGCTTTATCGTCAAACCGAATGAACTGGTCCGCGAGCAACCCTATATTGCGCACAACATCCTGATGACGCGGCAGGCGTACGGATTAGACAAGTTCGCGCAGCGCGAGTTTCCAGCGGAGACGACCGTGGGTGCGGCCGATCCGGCGAATAATCAACCAACGTTGCAGAACATCCGCTTATGGGATTGGCAGGCGCTGCAGGACACACTGCGTCAAATTCAGGAAATCCGCACCTACTATGACTTTCCCGACATCGATATCGATCGCTATGTAATCGATGGCACGTTGCGCCAGGTAATGCTCGCCACCCGGGAACTAAATGTTGAAAAACTTCCCGAGAGCAGCCGCAACTGGATCAATGAAAAGCTGATTTACACCCACGGTTACGGCATTACCATGAACCCCGTCAATGGGTTTACGGCGGAAGGGCTGCCCACCCTCTACCTGAGCAACATGCCGGTGCAGAGCACCGTGCCCGGCCTGAGCGTGACTCGCCCGGAGATCTATTTTGGCGAGCTGACGAATACCGATGTCTACGTCAAGACGCGTCAACAGGAGTTCAATTACCCCCAGGGCCAGAGCAACAACCTTACCTCCTATCAGGGCGACGGCGGCATCGAGCTGGGCGGCTTCGTGCGCCGCATTTTGCTCGCCATCGATCGCGGCGATCTGGGGAAGTTACCCTTCAGCGACGACGTGAACGCGCAGAGCCGGCTGCTGATGCGGCGCAACGTGCGCGATCGCGTAGCGGCCTTGGCTCCGTTTCTCACCTACGATCCTGATCCCTATATGGTGGTGGGCGAGGACGGCAGGCTGTCGTGGGTGATGGATGCGTTCACCACTTCCGACCAGTATCCGTACTCGACCCATTACCGTCTGGGCGACGATTTCATCAACTACATGCGCAACAGCGTTAAGGTGGTCATCGACGCCTACGACGGCTCCACTACGTTCTACGTCTTTGACACCCAGGACCCAATCCTCGCGGCCTACCGAAACATCTTTCCCGGCCTATTCAAAGACGCGTCGGCGATGCCCTCCGGCCTGCGTAAACATATGCGCTATCCCGAGCTGTTGCTCAAAATGCAGGGAGAGGTCTACGGGCTGTATCACATGACGGATCCGGGAGTGTTCTACAACCGCGACGATCTGTGGACGGTGGCCACCGAAGTCGGCATGAGCGAGGGAGGCGGACAAACCACCCAGCCGATGCAGCCGAATTTCGTGTTGATGAAGCTGCCGGATGAAACCGGCATGGAGTTCGTTGAGATTCTGCCCTTTACGCCTGCCAACCGCAACAATCTGATTGGTTGGATTGGGGGGCGCAGCGATGGCGAACACTACGGTTCAGCGGTGGTCTACAACTTTCCCAAGAACAAGCTGGTGGACGGACCGCTGCAGATTGAGGCGCGCATCGATCAGAATGCGCAGCTCTCCGGGCAATTGACGCTGTGGAATCAGCAAGGCTCGCACGTGCGGCGCGGGACTTTGCTGGTGATTCCAACCGGGCGCGCGCTGTTGTATGCCGAGCCGATCTATCTACAGGCGGAGCGAAGCCCGATGCCGGAGCTACGCCTGGTGGTGCTGGCGCTGCAAGACCGGCTGGCCTATGGATCGACCTTTGAAGCCGCGCTCACCGCGCTGTTTGCGGGTGGAGGCTCCTCCCTTACGTCCGCTGGAACCGCAGCGCGCCGCTCCGCCCGCCGCGGGCGCGGCGCTGCGCCCCAGCCTGCAATAGAGCTGAAGCCCACCATCGCCGAAGCTGCCAAAGACCTGGCCGACTATCAAAGGTTAACAGCGGAAGGCAAGCTGGGCGAGGCTGGGCAAAAGCTTGAAGAGCTAAAGCGCGCCATCGATAAGCTGAATACGCCTCAGCGATAGTTCTTAATCGAAGGAATAAATATGCTGAAAACAAGCGAAGAGCTCAAGGCGGTAAAAGGTTACAGTCGGGGATGAGCCGTTTTGCGCATCTCGCATCCATCGCAGCCATTCTCTTTTGTACGGCAGCCTTCACGGCAGCGGCGCAACAGCAAAGCTTCCCTCAACATCTCTTCTTTCGCGTTACCCTGGGACCGCAGTTCTCGTCTCCGGTCTCGGGACGGCTGCTGCTCTTTGTTTCCCCAGGGCACGGCGACAAAGCAGTCGACATCGACATGATGGCGCCCACCAGAACCTACGTTGCGGCCAAAGAAGTCTCCTCTCTTGCACCCGGACAAACCGTAAGCGTGGATGCCGACGACATCGTCTTTCCCGGACCGCTATCGAACGCACCCTCCGGGGACTACGAAGTGCAAGCAGTTCTCGATGTCGGGCATACCTACAACTATTCCGGGCGCACGCCAGGCGACCTGGAGAGCGATGTTACCGCACTGCCGGCTTGGAATCCCGAGCAACAACTGCCGCCCGCGTTGACGCTCACGATGGCCGTGCCGGAGCCTCCTGATCCTCTCAGCAATGCAACGGAGTTGCTCTCCGCGCTGGAACTGGTCGACTTCCGCAGCCCCGTGCTGAGCCGATTTTGGGGCCGGGATATACATATGAAGGCCTGGGTCCTGTTGCCGCCCGGCTATCGCTCACATCCGGGACAACGCTATCCGACGGTTTATTTTACCCATGGCTTTGGCGGCACTCTGCCTGGCTTGCGCAGCCGCTACGCTCCGCCACTCTATCAACGGATGCAAAGCGGCAAGATGCCGCAGATGATATGGGTGCTGCTCGATCAGAGCACCCTAACCGGCACCCACGAATTTGCCGACGGCGTAAACGTTGGTCCCTGGGGCACGGCACTCACCACTGAGCTGATTCCTTACCTGGAAGGCCACTACCGCATGGATGCGCGCGCCAGCGGACGGTTCCTGCAAGGTCACTCCTCCGGTGGCTGGGCGACGCTGTGGCTGCAAACGGCGTACCCAAAGATCTTTGGCGGCACATGGTCGACTTCTCCGGACCCCAGTGACTTCCACGCCTTCAGCACGATCGACTTATACGCGCCGAATGCCAATATGTATCACCGTGCGGATGGCTCCGCGGAACCGATTATTCGCATGCATACCAAGGTGCTGGCTACGATGGAACAGTTGGCGCACCTGGAGGCTGTGCTGGGAGAGTATGGCGGCCAGCTGTCCTCATTTGAGTGGGTCTTCTCACCGCGGGGCCCGGATGGCCGGCCGCTCGAGATGTTTAATCGCGCCACCGGGGCTGTCGATCCGAAGGTTATCGAGTACTGGGGGGAACACTACGACATCGCCCACCGGATTGAGACCCATTGGACCGCCCTGGCGCCCGACCTGCGCGGCAAAATTCATCTCTTTGTCGGCACCGACGATACCTTCTATCTGGATGGGGCGGCGCACCGGCTGCAATCTTTGCTGGATCGTCTGCATGGGCAGGCGGAGTTCGACTTCCTTCCCGGACGAACACATTTCGATCTGTATCAGAACGGTGACGACAGGTTATGCGCTTTTCGATCGGATTGCCGCTGAAATGTACGCGGTGGCCAGGCCCAACAGCAAACCGACGGGAAAGTAAGCGCCAAATAACCTATTCGGATTCTTCTCCTCGCCCGGGCAGTTCTTCTATCGTGCCTTCGGTAACGCAGAGGTTTGCTCTTGAAACCGGCACGGACTGGGAATCGGCGCCGAGAGCCGCCGAACCACAGAGTAAGACCAGCGCCCAGGCGTATTGAGCTTCTGAGCCTTCCGCATGTCATGCGATAGGGGCCCAGAGAAATGACCAGAATCTCAGCTAACTTCTCAGATTCATTGCGCCATTGGCGGCCGGTTCCCGCCACCACCGTCACCGAGTCGCCACGTTCGAGAACCTGCTCGCTTTCCTGCAGCTTCAAGATCACTTTGCCTTCAAAGACCATGGCAAATTCGTCAGAGATGGAAGGCGTGGCATGCTTTCCCGTAAGGCCACCCGGCTTGATGACGAGCATGGACGCCCGGAACTGTGATGCATTGGAAAGCGAGCCCAGCGAGGCTATTTCAGCCCGCGACCAATCTAGCGCCATGTGGTCGCGTTCGCTGGCGCGCACGATATTGACGACGTGCTGATTTGCGGAGAGAAAAAACTGCCCCAGCGTCACACCCAGCGCGTTCGCTATCTTCTCCATCGAAGAGATCGAGGGCGAGCACTGCCCATTCTCAATTTGTGACAGGAAACTAGCCGAAAAGTCTACCCGTTCGGCAAGAGCCCGCAGTGACATGCCCTGTTGTTCCCGTAGACCACGCAGAGAACTCCCAAGATTGTGTTCAATCATCCTAGCGCCCACTTCATCCGGCTATTCTTGATGGTCGTACACTGGTACGTAACAGTACCAGTGCCTCAGTATACCGAGAAGGAGGCATGGAAACCCTCCGGTTGCGCTGGTACTTAGGCTATCTATTGGCCAGGTTTTGCCAATCTATTGGACAAATCACACCGCGGAAGAAATGGCTCTAAAGCATTTTTGCTAATGGTGTAGACCAGGAAACTGAACCCGACGCGGCCATTCCGCCAAAGAATGGCCGCACATAACTGATCCCACCGGACCACAGTATTAGCAAAAATGCGTTAGTGGCTGCTCCAGGTCTTATCACTCGAGTAGCACAGCGGCTCCAGGGTGCAATCGACGCAGCGCGGTTTGCGGGCAATGCAAACCTGGCGTCCGTGGTGGATCATTTCATGTGAGAAAGCAATCCAGTGGTCCTGAGGAATGATCTTCATCAGGTCTTTCTCCACCTGGATCGGCTCGGTAGCCTTGGTAAGCTCGAGACGCTGCGATAGCCGAAGCACGTGGGTATCCACCACCACTCCCACGGCTTTGCCGTAGGCCACGCCCAGCACCACGTTAGCCGTTTTGCGTGCCACGCCCGGCAGGGTCAGCAGTTCTTCCATGGTTTGCGGAACTTTGCCGCCGAAGTCGCTGGTGAGTTTGCGCGCCGCGCCATTCAGAGATTTCGCTTTATTGTGATAAAAGCCGGTGGAGCGGATCTGCTCTTCAATCTCCACCAGGGGCGCGTGTGCGAAGTCAGTGGGGGTAGGAAATTTCTTGAACAGCGCGGGGGTAACCATATTCACGCGCGCGTCGGTACACTGCGCGGAGAGGATGGTGGCTACCAGCAGCTCCCACGCGTTGCTGTGATGCAATGCGCACTCGGCGCCGGGATAGGCTTTTGCCAACTGGTCCAGCAGCGCGGCAATGCGCTCGGGGGCCAGAGGATTGCGCCGCGGACCCTTGTTGACCGTTTTCTTGGCCGCCGGCTTTTTCCCGGCGGCCTTTTTACTTGGGGTCTTCTTTGCCGCGGCCTTCATTCGCGCCTAGCCGAGCCGCGCCAGCATCTCTTCCGGCGTCATGCGAATGCAGGTGAAGATGGGCGTGTCTTTCAGGGTGTAAGGGCTGATCTCGGTTTCCCGCAACTGCTGCACCAGGTCGAGGAAATCCTCGGGGTAGTTGGTTTCAAACGCCACCACAAACTCCTGGTCGTCGATGCCGAAGGAGTAGGTGGTGTTGAGCTTGACCCGGGGATAGAGATGGCCGACCCGGATATGTTCGTTCATCAGCCGCTGCCGTTCCTCCTGCGGCAGCAGGTACCAGGCGCGCGTCTTCCAGAAGGGATAGATGAAGATATACTTTTGCCCGCCGGGCCGGATGCTGCCCCGCGAATCGTGCTGCCCCTCGTGCTCGTGCCCAATCAGGTACTGTGAGCGCTTGGTCATGGAAAGGAAACTGTAGGCGGTTTGCAGATAGCCGCCCATCGGGGTCGCCATCAGCTCGGCCGTCATCTGGTTGAGATCTTCGGGGGTATAACAGATGCGCCAGAGCACCATGTCGCAATCGCCGCGCAGCCCCACCGTGGAATAGGTCAGGGTGAGCAGGCGCCCGGGCTGATTCCAGTGTTTGATCACCGCGGCAAAGGCTTCGCGGTGGGCCTCTTTTTCTGCCGCGGGCAGACGGCGCCATTCGGGAAGAACCTTGAAAAAGGTAAAACCGACCGTCTGCCGCTTCACTGCCTTGGCCGGCGCCGCAGCCTGCTGCGGCTCAGCGGCGCTCTGGGCCTGCTCGGAAACTTCCGGGATAAGGGCTTCTGCCATGGTGTACTCCTTTGCCAACTCCATGGTAACAAAGCAAGCCGACGGGCACCCGAGGGCGTCACGCTATACTTCCAGCGGATGACCGAGAAAATCTTAGCTGTCCTCGCCAACTTCATCATTGCCGTCATTTCGGCCACAGGTTACCTGGGAATTGCACTGCTGATGGGCATTGAGTCGGCGTGCATTCCTCTGCCCTCTGAGATCATCATGCCGTTCTCCGGGTACCTGGTTTACAGCGGCAGATTCCAGCTTTTGTGGGTGGCCACGGCCGGCGCTATTGGCTGCAACCTGGGCTCGGCGGTTGCCTATTGGGTCGGGGCACATGGCGGTCGTCCGATGGTGGAGCGCTTCGGCAAGTACGTTCTGCTCAGCCGGCATGATCTGGACCGCACCACGCATTTCTTTCTGAAATACGGATCGATCACGGTTTTCCTGGCGCGGTTGCTCCCCGTGGTGCGAACCTTCATCGCCCTACCCGCCGGGATTGCCAAAATGCCGCTGCTGCGCTTCCACATTTACACCTTCCTGGGCTCCTGGCCGTGGTGCTTTGTCCTGGCCTACGTCGGCATGCGGCTTGGCCGCTCATGGGAAACCGATCCGCGCTTCAAGGAGGTTTTTCACCGCTTTCACCTCGGCGTAGAGGTTGTGCTGCTGGCGGCCATCGTCTGGTTCGTCTGGTCGCACTGGAAGCAGCGCACCGCCGCGGCGTGACCCTGTCCATCCACCTCCAACCATGTCAAGGCGCGCCACCGCCCTAAACTTTGTCATCCCGAGTGTTAGCCGAGGGACGAGGGACCTGCTGTGCGCCCTTCCCTCTAACAACTCCCTACAGCTCCGTCCATCCATCTCCACCAATGCCAAGGTAGATCGCCGCCCTCAATTTGTCATCCCGAGCGTAGCCGAGGACCTGCTGCGCTCCCCTAACAACTCCCTACAGCTCTGCCCATCCATCTCCACCAATGCCAAGGTGGATCGCCGCCCTCAAATTTGTCATCCCGAGCTGTCATCCCGAGCGTTAGCCGAGCGAGGGACCTGCTGTGCGCCCTTCCCTCTAACAACTCCCTACAGCTCCGTCCATCCATCTCCACCTTGGCATTGGTGGAGGTGGATGGACGGAAGCACTGTCACAGCACCAACCCGATTTCCTTTGTCCACGTTCTCTTCCACGCATTCAGCAAGTTGTGCCGTCAGAAGGCCATTTGCGCGCGAGCTCCTCTTAAAGCACGCTTGGCTACCGTTAAGCCTTGCTTTCTCTCCTTTGGGCGGCTCCGGTTTGCCAAAGCAGAAACGAAAGACGAGACTGAATTGGTGCTTGATCACAGCTCCAGCCGGCGCGCAAGCCAGGCAAACATGATCGTCTAAGGCAGCGGAGCGCTTCCGATCATAAATAAAGCCCCGAGAGGACGGACCTGCAAGAAAATGTCTACGCCTAAGAGCAGCAGCCAAGCGCCTGCTGACAGTTCACCCATTCAGCCAGCCAACGGAAAATTAGGAATCATGATCCCGGGGATGGGTTCGGTCGCGACCACCCTGGTAGCCGGCGTGGAAGCCGTCCGCAAGGGAATCGCCAAGCCTATCGGCTCCCTTACCCAGATGGCGACCATTCGCCTGGGCAAGCGCACCGATGGCAATAGCCCTCTGATCAAGGACTTCGTCCCCCTGGCGAAGCTCGATAATCTCTGCTTCACGGGCTGGGACATTTTTCCCGAAAACATGTTCGAAGCAGCCAGAACCGCGCATGTGCTCGACCGCGATCAACTGGAGACCATTCGGCCGTTCCTCGAAGGGATCCGGCCGATGCCCGCGGTTTTCGATCAGTATTACGTCAAGCGTCTGAAGGGCTGCAACGTCAAGAAGGGGAAGAATAAGCGCGATCTGGCCGAACAGCTGCGGGCGGACATTCAGGCATATAAAAAGGTGACTGAGCGCCAGGTGATGATCTGGTGCGGCTCGACCGAGATCTTTCTCACCCCTACGGCGGTTCACCAGTCGCTGGCCGCGTTTGAAAAGGGTCTGGAAGAGGACGACATCAACATCGCGCCTTCCATGATCTACGCCTACGCCGCGCTGCAGGAAGGCGTTCCGTTTGCCATGGGAGCGCCGAATCTGACCGTCGATCTGCCGGTGATGCAGGAGCTTTCCCGCAAGAACAGTGCGCCCATTACCGGCAAGGATTTCAAGACCGGGCAGACCTTTATGAAGACGGTGCTGGCGCCGGCCTTCAAGGCGCGCATGTTGGGCGTGAGCGGCTGGTACTCCACCAACATTCTGGGCAACCGCGATGGCGAGGTGCTGGACGATCCGGAGTCGTTCAAGACCAAGGAGGAGTCCAAGCTGAGCGTGCTCGACTTTATCCTGCAGCCGGATCTCTATCCCGATCTATATAAGGATATTTACCATAAGGTGAGGATTAACTATTATCCGCCGCGTGGTGATAACAAAGAGGGTTGGGACAATATCGACATCTTCGGCTGGCTCGGCTATCCGATGCAGATCAAGGTCGATTTCCTGTGCCGCGATTCGATCCTGGCGGCGCCGATTGCTCTGGATCTGGTGCTCTTCCTCGACTTGGCAGCGCGCACTCCAGAATTGAAAGACCTGGGCATTCAGGAGTGGCTGAGCTTTTACTGGAAGTCACCCATGACGGCTCCCGGGCTCTACCCGGAGCACGATCTCTTCATTCAGCTGATGAAGCTGAAAAACACGCTGCGCCATATCAAGGGCGAATCCTTGATTACCCACCTGGGCCTGGAATACTACGACTAAACAGGCTGCGGAACTCATTTTTCTGAAGGGTACGGCCTTCAGGCCGTACGTAAATGCTATGCAATGAATTCGGCTTTAGCCGCTGAGGGATGCCTTCTGCTCTAAACAGCATCTCTATCGTGCACGATCGAGCAGGACAGCCTCTCGATCGTGCAGGGTAGTTCGAATGGCCTCCAGTCCCAGCTCAAGAGCCGGCATGTTCTCCAGGACCTTGGCGCTCTCCTGACGCTCCACCATGGATCGCAGCAGATCGCATTGGCCCACCAGCCGCTCATCGTGCTCCATCAGGACCTTGAGCGTGGCTGCCTCCTGTCGATAGCGTTGAGTCATACGATCATTTTCGGGAACCGGTTGCTGTTGAATCGAAGCCTCCAGAGCACCGATCCCTCGGGCTAGCCTCTCCAGCCGCTGGGCCGCCGCGACTGCGGCCGCGTCGGGAAATGGCTTGCACCGCGAGGGTGCGGGGAGGAATTCGCGGCGGTATGCACTCTCCGCCGCGTCCACGCTGGCCATCGCGATACCGAGCAGGGATGCGGCTTTGCTGCGAACCAGCTGGTCGTCGGCACGTAACTGGTTCTCGACGCGGTAGAAGTTGTAGCCCCAGCCATAAAAGAGGTTGGTGGCCACTTGGCGTAGCGCGCCGGCATCGTAGAATCCGTAGCTCGACACTATTTTTCTCCAGTCAATCCAGTCGCGGGGCCCGCGGGATAGAATCCGCTCACTGGACCACCGATGTTGAATGGCAAGCCGGCTGCAGCGTTGGGTGCAGAGACCAGCCCCTTCTCAGCCATCTGTAACGCAAGGTAATAGCGCACCGCTTCGATGGGTGTAAGACCGATCGCCTGCAGCGAGATCAACTCGCGCATGCGCTCGTCTTTCGGCATGATGAGGATCTTCAGATCATTGAGCGTGATGCCATAGACCTTCAGAAAGTCAGCAAGATGGGTTTTCACCAGCTCGCGCACTTCGTTGATGTGCTCATTGATGTCTTCCATCTTGGTCACTTGGACGACCTGGTTGATGGCCTGTTCAATTGCCGGGCCCGCATAGTCGGAGACTTCACGGGTGTCGATCACATGGCCGTTGAACGGTAAATGCGTAATCAGTTGGAGCGCCGCCTCCTTGGTGTCGACGTGGATGTAGTAATCCACCTGGTAGGCCATTTCTGCCATCTCTTCGCTGGTGGCGACTCCCTCGCTGCGGATCAGCAGCTTCGATCGGTTGATGTAAATGACCTCATACACCCAAGGGGAGGAGCCGCCGAAGAATCCTTGGGCGATCGAACCGAAGATAGGTTTGTCGGGAGTGGTGAGGGCGTATTGTCCCGTCTCGTAGACGTTCAATACCGCGCCCCGCGATTTCAATACGCAGAAGTGATTACTCTCAACCGTGAGCAGCGAACCGGAAACAATGCTTTCGTCTGCAATCTTGACGGCCAGGCTCTTGGTGCCGAGCATGTCCGTGCCATCAGGGAGAATGGATGTGATAACCTGCCGTGCGATCGCCATAATTTACACTCAGCCTCGGGCCCCAGCATACGCTCACGGGGGACCTGTAAATGTTAACGCCATGCGGAGGAAACTTGTTTAGGCTAAAGCGCCATACTTCCTTTTGTTTGCTTCTCCTATCGCTGCAATTCGGCTTCGCGCAACAGGTTAGCTTCCGAATTCAGCCTCTGCACCCGATCGATCAGTTGCGCGCGGAGGCGCTCAAAGAGCAGCCGCCGCGGGAGCAGGGAAGTTTCCGCAAGCCTGACCTGGTGGAGTTGGTCAAACTCGACCCCACGATCAAGCTCGACGTGCGTTACGCTACGACCAACAATTTTTTGGGAACTCCCCTGTATACCCAGGCGCGCGCGTTTCTTCAGCGCCCGGCTGCGGAAGCGCTCGTCCGTGCGCATCAAGAGCTCAAGGCTCAGGGATACGGCTTGATCATCCACGACGGCTACCGCCCCTGGTACGTCACCGAGATATTCTGGGAGGCGACGCCCGACGACAAAAAGATTTTTGTCGCCAATCCCGCAGTCGGGCTCCAAGCATAATCGCGGATGTGCCGTGGACCTGTCCTTATACGATTTGAAGACCGGCAAAGAGGTGAAGATGCCCAGCGGATATGACGAGATGACCAAGCGCGCGTATGCCGATTATCCCGGCGGCACGCCCGACGAGCGCGCTCGCCGCGCGCTGCTGCGCCAAGCCATGGAAAAGCAGGGTTTCGTGGTCAATCCCGACGAGTGGTGGCATTTCGACTACAAGGATTGGAAACAGTATCCGATACAGAACGTCAAGTTTGAGGATCTCGGCTTTTAATGAGAGCGCAGACCATCGACCGGATCAGCGGATGCGGCCCGCGCTGCCGGCAGCGCCGAGGCGAGAAGCGCTAACAACATCATCGTGAGCACAGCACCAAGATAAACGAGCGGGTCGGTGGCGCTGACTTCGAACAGGAAAGAACTCACCAGGCGGGAGATGGCGAGTGAGCCAAGCACGCCAAGAGCGCAGCCGATGAGCCCCATCCTGGCGCCCGACAACAGGACCAACCGTGCGATCCGGATGCGCGGAGCACCGAGGGCCATGCGGATGGCAATCTCCTGCGTACGCAGCGAAACCGAAAAGGCCACCACTGCGTAGATCCCAATGATCGCGAGCAACAGTGCGCCGGCAGCAAAACCGGTGATCAGCTCGGTGTTGAAACGGCGCGGCGCCTCCACGTTTGAGATGACCTCATTCATGGGCTGAACCTGCTCGAGAGCGAGCATGGGATCGATCTCGGCTACGGTCGACCGCAGGATTTTGGTCATCTGCTCGGGCGCCAGAGCGGAGCGGAGAGTGATGTATCCACTCGCCGGTCCGTTCAGCTCTGCTGCCACGTCGCTGCCGTTAAAGGTGGCGGGCTGCTCGGCAGGGTAATACCACTGGTCAGCGCTAGGCTCATCGGGAGATCCGAGCTTGGTATCCGCAACGATGCCCACTACGGTAGCCCATGGGTAGCCCTTATGCGGGTTGCCCACGTGCATACGCTTGCCGATGGCTTGCTGCCCTGGCCAGGAATGCCGGGCCATGGACTGGTTGACGATCACCACCAGCGGTGCGTTGGAACGATCGTTGACGGTGAAGGTGCGGCCTTCGAGCAGCGGAATGTCCATAGCGCGGAAGTATTCACCCTGGATGCTTGCAAACATGGCGAACTGCAACTTCCAACTGGCTACGGGCACACCCTCGATGGTATAGGCGGCGCCTCCGCTCACTCCACTGCCGGGGAGAATGTTGGTGATGCCGGCGGCGACGACGCCAGGCTTGCTGGCGAGCCGGTCGATCACGGCTTGGTTGAATTGGTCAGCGGAAATATAGGTGAGGTATTGCTTAAGCGGGAGATGATATCCGGCGACCAGGACATGTTCAGGACGGAATCCCGGGTCAACGGCGAGCATCTTCTGGAAACTGCGCAGCAATGCACCCGACACGGTAAGCAATATGAGCGCGACGGCGATTTCTGAGACAACAAGCGTTGAGCGCAGCCAGGCGTGGCTCAAGGCGCCGCTACCGGTGGGCACGCCCGCTTTCAGGCTTTCCGTCAGATTGGTCCGCAGGGCGGCGAAGGCAGGCGCAAGGCTACAGAGGGCCCCGGTGACCAGGGCCAGGAACAGGGCGAAGACCACAACGCCGATGTCAATAGAGATTGCGTCAACGCGCGGCATAGAGTCGGGCAATAGGTGTAGGGCGATGCGGATGGCTAATGCGGCAGACGCGAGGCCCAGGATTCCCCCCGCCGTACTTAACAGCAGGCCTTCGCAAACGGCTTCGCGGATGATGCCGCTGGAACGGGCTCCGAGGGCGAGGCGGACAGCGTACTCACGACGGCTTCGGATAGCCCGGACGAGCAGCAGTCCTGCGACATTGACACAGGCAATCAGCAGGACGACGAAGACGGCAGCGAATAAGGTACTCAGCACTGGGCGCGCATCGGCTACGTCGTATTCGCGCAATGGTTTCACATCGCCCCTTATGTGAATGGCAGACATGCTGGCGGGAAAGCTGCGCATGATCTGCTGAGCGACACGGTCGGCATCCTGGGCGCCCTGGTTGAAAGTCACGCCATCTTTGAGGCGCGCGATCATGTGGTAGCCCCAAAAGCCGGCGCTCTGGTCGGAGAGTTCGTCTGGGGTAAGGGCCAAGGGGACCCAGAGTTGCGCCTGGTCGAGATGCCCGGTCTGGAGCGGAAACACGAAGCTGCGCGGCATGATGCCGATGATCGTGTAGGGCCTGCGGTCGAGCTCGATGATACTGCCTAGAACATGAGGATCGCGGTGGTAGCGCGTCGACCACAGGGCGTAGCTGAGCACTGCAAACGGCTGATGCCCGGCCTCTTCCTGGGGAGTAAAGACGCGCCCGAGCAGGGGTGGAACGCCGAGTGCAGGAAAGGTTCCAGCGGTCAGGCGGGCAGCGTTTACTTGCTCCGGAGTTGCGCCTCCGGAGAGCTCATAACTGCTGCCGGTATAGGCGCCAAGGGAAGAAAAGGCACTCGCTGCGTTGGAGTAGATGCCAATCTCGCGGGCAGTGACGGGCGTGTTTGGGCCGGCACCCAGATGGTCCCCTAGCAGAACGAGCCGTTGGGGATCGCTGAATGGGAGAGGCCTTAGGAGAATGGCTTCGACGAGCGAGAAGATCGCGGTCGTGGCGCCGATGCCCAACGCCAGGGTGAGGATGACTGTTGCCGTGAAGCCTGGTGTCTTGCGCAGTCGGCGAACTGCGAAGCGGATATTTTGTGCCAGCGCCCGCATGCATCCCTCCCAGAACTTATTAACTATCATCTCAGAAACTAATCGCCTGGGATGAACTCGGCTACACTGGCAACCATGAAGGGGATTATCGCTCGCTGCGCGTCGACTCTCAACGGGATCTGCATCCTTCTGACAGGCTACGCTTTCTTAACACCTGTCTCCGCACAGGTACTGCCCAGCTTCCCCTCCACCAAGATCAATCCGGATCACAGCATTACCTTCCGATATCGCGACCCGGGGGCGACAGCCGTCCTCTGCTCTATCGAAAACGTCGCCAAACCGCTGCCTATGCACAAGGATGCTGAGGGCATCTGGACCATCACCTCGGGGCCGCTGCCGGCCGGTATCTACCGTTATCACTTCGAGATCAACGGCATCTCTTTCCTCGACCCTGCCAATCCGGTCATCTCCAACTCCCTCATGCACCCCGCCAGCATGGTCACCATCCCCGGGGACGGGCCACAGCTGTGGGATGTGACCGCTGTGCCCCATGGCGCAGTCCATCATCACACCTACACCTCTTCGGTCGTGCTTGGCCTACCTGACAACCAGAGCGACTATTACGTCTACACGCCGCCCGGGTACAACGCGGCCGGCAAGCCCTATCCAGTTCTCTATCTCCTCCATGGTTGGAGCGACTCTGCCTTGGGCTGGGTCTACAACGGGCGCGCGAACTTTATTCTCGACAACCTCATCGCCCAGGGCAAAGTAAAACCCATGATTGTCGTTATGCCTCTTGGCTACGGCGATCTCGCTTTCATCCATAGCCCCATCGACGTCTGGAAGGATCCGCCCAGCATCGACCACAACACTGAGCTCTACACCAGGGCATTCTTGACCGAGATCATGCCCCAGGTCGAATCCACATACAACATCTCCAAAGACCGCAACGACCACGCCATCGCCGGCCTCTCCATGGGAGGCCTTGAAGCCGTCACCATTGGCCTCGCCCATACCGACCGCTTCGCCTTCGTCATTGGTCTCAGCTCCGCTGTGCAGAAGCTCGATTTCAGCAAACAGTTCGCCACCCTCGACCCCAAGGCCGCAAATCTGCGCCTGCTCTGGATCGCCTGTGGAACTGAGGACGGCCTTATTACCCCAAACCGCAAAATGGTCGCGTTCCTGAAGGCAAAGAACATGCCCGTCACGCAGATCGAGATTCCCGGTCTACATACCTGGCTCGTCTGGCGCGACAACCTGATTCACTTTGCGCCGTTGCTGTTTCCAGTAGAACCCAATAGAACTGGACGGGTGCCCCACTTCGCCAACCTGCCCCGGCTTGCCGTTGGGAGCGTACGTGGGCCGAACAAGACGGGGCGCTGCCCCATAAGCGCTAACTTGTTAGGATTTTTTTTCGTCAAACCTCCCACAAAATCGTCATCCTGAGCGGAGCGCCCCACAGATTTATCGCGTGACAAAGTGCTTGGTGGCGCGGAGTCGAAGGACCTCGGCGGTGCTTATCTTACCCGTGCTGCTCGGAGCTTTTCAACCGCTGAAGCCCGCACTGGGCGCCCGTCCAGTTTGTACTGAGTTTCTGCCAGGGACCGAAATTTCCAGTTGACAAAGCTCATAATTGTATTATTGTATTAATACAAATGATTATCCGCGTGCAGCCCGGCCTTGGCACAGCGATCTATCTCCAGATCGAATCGCAGTTGAAGCATGCCATCGCCGCCGGGGCTCTCAAACGCGATGATGCCTTGCCTCCCGTTCGCAAGCTGGCAGCCGAGTTGCGCATCAATCCGAACACCGTGGCTCGCGCCTATCAAAACCTGGAGCGCGATGGCATTCTGCGGACCGTGCCCGGAGGCGGTTGTTATGTGAACGGACAAAGTCCCGGCCTGCTGAAGTCGGAAAAACTGCGCCGCCTAAGGCCGTTGGCGACGCAACTCGCGGTCGAAGCCAAACAACTTCGGCTGTCACGGGAAGAGTTGGTGCAATTGCTGGAAAACTCGTATGACGAACTCGGAGAAGCGCCATGAGCGATCTCGTTATCGAAACGCATTCGCTGCATAAGCAGTACGGCCATACTAATGCCGTTGACGGGCTCGAGATGCACGTGCCTCGCGGTTCGGTCTACGGATTCCTTGGCCGCAACGGGGCCGGAAAAACCACCACCATTCGTCTGCTTGCCGGGCTGATTCGACCCAATGCCGGTCATGCGCGGGTGCTCGACCTGGACCCGCAAGCCGACCGCATCGCGATTCTCGAGCGCACGAGTTTCGTGATCGATAAGGTACTGCTGCCTTCGATGACGGGCAATGATTTGGTGCGCTTCAACCGCGGCTTCTTTCCCCGCTGGTCAGACGCTCTGGCGCGCAAATACATAGACGCGCTGGAAATCCCGATGAAGCAGAAGTTTCGCAAGCTCTCCACCGGAAATCAAACCAAGCTCTGCCTTTTGCTTGCCCTTTCGCAGGGGGCTGAGCTGTTGGTACTGGACGAGCCAACGGCCGGACTCGATCCCATCGTCACGGATCAACTTTTGCGCATCATCATTGATGATTTCGCCGGCGAAGGGCGAACGCTGCTGCTCTCTTCCCATCACCTATCGGAAGTAGAGCGGGTGGCCGACTGGATCGGCATCATTGACCACGGCAAGGTGCTGCTCGAAGCGCAGCTCGACGATTTGCGGGCGAACTTCCGCCGCGTTCGCGTTGTGGGAGAAGATCTGCGTCTACCGTCGCGCAACGAGATCCTCCAGACACGTACCGGCGAGGGGACCACCGAATATGTCGTACGCACCAACGCAGAGGGTTTCACCGCGAACCTGCGAAGCCAGGGTGCTACGGTGCTCGACGTCTCACCCATGAACCTGCAGGAGATCTTTCTCGAAGTGGTGGGGAAGGGAGAAGCCAATGTACTTATGGAAGTGTTGGCGTGATACGCGCGTCGTGCTGGCAGCCAGCCTGTTATGCATCGCTGCTTTGTTTGTGTTCGGCCTGAGGCAGAACCTCGTCCTCGATCGTGGACCCTTCGAGTACGTTCCAAACATATTTCCGGTTCTTCTCAGCGTTCAGGCTTTTCCGCTTAGCTTTGTTGCCTGGCTCCTGGGCTTCTTCGGGGTGGGCAGGGATCTGGGTGAACGGAGCGGATCGTATTTATTTACCAGGCCGAGAAGCCGCGCATACTTTGTCTGGTGTGATTGGGGCGTAGGCATGGCGGTACTGCTCCCGATTGTAGCGTTCCTGGCTCTGCTCTTCGGAGCCCTGTTGCGCCGGATCATCGTTGCCCTCGGAGATCCTTTGCATGGCAGCTTTATGATCGCAGGCAGCCCGGTTACGCTCACTTTCATTGTCTGGTTGAACTTCGTCGCCGCATTCCTTCTTGCCGCGCTGGTCTTTAGTTTGACGTACTTCTCCACCGTGGTCATGAAGCACGCCAAGGGCATTATCTATGGCGCGGGCGTGCTCGTGGGCTACATCTTTCTCGAGCAAGTCGTGCCGCATTATTGGCCGGGAATACATCTGCCGACGCTAGTGCTGGAGGCATTTATTCAATCGCACCGCAATGTCACCGGAATTTCAAACCACTTGGGAGTTTCAGTGGCCATCCGTGCTGCGATTATCCTGCTCTTTCCATTCGCGACCCAGTTCGTATTGCAGAAGACGGATATCGATCAATGAACGCCGGGCTAATTTAATAACTGAAGAATGTGGGCTTCAAAATCGTTCTTGTTGACTACACCTGTGTGGGAGAGCGCGACTTTTCCCTGCCGGTCGATGAGTAGTGTCATCGGCATCGAGGTGAGGTTGTAGGCTTTCGCCAGCTGATCGTTTCCGATGACAACGGGATATTTCATCGCTGTGTTTCCGCCCGTTTCCGGATCCGTTTTCCTTGCCAGGAATGGTTTAACCGCTTTCCATCCGTCCTCATCCATCGACACGCCGATGACGGCGAGGCCTTGCTGCTTATATTTCTGGTCGAACTCCATGTACCAGGGAATCTCGAGCTTGCAGCCGCCGCACCATGTAGCCCAGAAATCCAGCAGAACAACCTTGCCGCGATAATCCGATAACTGAATCTGCTTTCCATTGGCATCCGTCAAAGAAAAACTGGGTGCTGGCTTCCGGCTTGTCTCTGGAAGCAGTTTGTCCGGCGGGGACTGTGTTTGTCCAGGATGATCCTGTGCAACGGTACGCGGAGCAAGCAGGGTAGTCGTAGATAAGGTCAGGAGCAGGTACGCGGGAAACGAACAGATCAACTTCATAAAGCGCCTCCAGATCGAAGGTTTGACTTGCAGCGCTATTAATATCACAATGTAAGCATACTATGCTTGGTGAATTTGAGTATCTTCTCATCGCTGCAGCCGTTCGCCTGGGAGACGAGGCGTATGGAGCTGCTATCTTGCAGGAAATCGAACGCTCGTCGCGCCGCGAATGCTCCATTGGCGCTCTTTACACAACATTGGACCGTCTCGAGGCGAAGGGGATGATCAAGACCTGGACGGGCAAACCTACGCAGGAGCGGGGAGGTCGATCGAAGCGGATGGTACGGGTGACCGCGAAAGGTGTTGCGGCAGCGACGGCTTTTTACGAGACGGTACAGCAGGTGAGTCACGGAACATCGTGGCAGGTTGCTCAGGCCGGTGCACGGAAATGAAAAACCTATGGGCCCTCTCCACGCAAGCGCTGTCGAGACTTCTCGATTCCAGGGAGCGGGAAATTGTCCTTGGAGACCTTGCCGAACTAGGCATGAGTGATCTCCAGGCGTTCAAGGGCGTTCTCGGCCTGGTTCTGAGACGCCAGCTCGGGCTTTGGAAAGAATGGGAACCATGGTTTGTCTTAGTCGCCATCGTTGTTCCCATTGGTCCGCTTTTAGCAACCCAATCCATGGGCCTGAATATCTTTCCAGGTCTAGTGATGCGGCTTCACTATGGGGTCTCCTACAGAACGGGAGTATCGTCGGCTGCAGACTTAGCGGAGATTTGTTTTCGAGCATCTGCACTCATTACCTGGTCCTGGAGCAGCGCCTTTGCTTTGGGTGCACTGTCTAGAAAAACAATCTGGGCTAACGGCGTTCTGTTCCTTGTGTTATGCGCAGTCTTCGCCGTCTACTCTAGCGGGTATCCAGTCCGGGCCTTGTGGTTGATTTGGTGGGCGTGGGGCCCTGTTGCTAGCAACTTTCTGGTTGTTCTTCTTCCGGCCTATTGGGGACTTCGTAAAAGTGCCAAGTCTTCACCGACAAAGCCGCGATGGCTGCCGGCCCTGGCTGGATGGACAGTAATCATCGGCGGCCTCGCAATTTGGACACAAGGATGGTATGACGCTGCTCTTGCCAACTGGAGCCACGGTGCACCGGCATTGACCCTACTTCAACTGGCACAACGCGTTGATGTCTGGAAAGCTTTTGTTGCGCATTTGTTCGCGCTAGCTGTATTGACAGGCCCCGTCGTTTATCTGCTTGCGATGAATCAGTTTTCGCACAGGCGAAGCAGGATTTGTGGAGCCTGAACCGAACCCCTGTTCTTAGCGCCGTGTCCTATTGCATTCCCATAGAGAGAGTGTCAATATTCATATGGGTAACCAAGGGGAGACTGGCGACTGGTGGCAGAGGGCCGCAATCCTTGCCAGCCTTCTCACGCCAGCTGGGGAGGCATGATGCGAAAACTCAGAGCGCTATGGCTGCGTCTTTGCGGGCTACTGCACAAGCCGCAAGGCGACAGTGACTTCGAGGCCGAACTCGCCAGCCACCTGGCGATGCACACCGACGACGGCATTCGCGCCGGTCTCAGTCGGGAGGAAGCTCGCCGCCAGGCACTCATTCGTCTCGGCGGCGCGGAGCAAGCCCGGCAGGCTTATCGCGAGCGGCGCGGACTTCCGTGGCTGGAGACGCTGGCACGCGACGTTCTCTACAGCCTGCGGCGCCTGGCCAAACACCCGGCAGTTACAGCCATCGCCATCCTTTCCATCGGCCTGGGCATTGGCGCCAACGGCACCATCTTCTCCATGGTCAGCCGTTTTGTTTTGCGTCCCGCGCCGGTCGGGGATCCATCCACCCTGTTGGCCATCCAAAGGCGCGGCGAAAACGCGCTTTCGTGGCCACTCTTCAACGATCTTCGCGAACAAGTGAAGTCTTTCTCCGCAGTTGCGGCTTACTTTCCGCTGGTGCCTGCCTCCATCGGCGGCCGCGGAGAACCGGAACGGGTCTGGGGCCAAGCGGTCACGGCAAATTTCTTCGATGCCGCCGAACTTCGCATGATGCGCGGTCGCGGTTTCGCGAACAGCGAAGACAAGCAGCCTGTGGCCGTGCTGGGCGCCGGCCTATGGCATCGCCGCTTCCACGACGACCCCGCGATTGTGGGCGAGACAGTCACTCTCTCGGGCCAAATCTTTACCGTGGTGGGCGTCGCTCCGGCCGGTTTCCACGGCATTGACCAGATTCTAGAGGCCGAGTTCTGGGTGCCCCTCGGGGTCGTTGACCGATTAGTCCCGACCCTCCCGAAAGGCCCTGACCGCATCGCAGACTGGCTGTTCGTTGTTGGGCGGCTGCGACCCGGCGTAACGCGTACGCAGGCCGCGGCCGAACTGAGCGCACTTGCCGAGCGTTTGGCACGCAGCTATCCAAACACCGACAAGGACAAGCCCTTTGTCTTCGTGCAGGCGGGCTTACTGCCGCAGCAGGAGCAAAACGCACTGCTGATCTTCCTGACTGCGCTCTCTGTGGTGGCGCTGCTGGTGCTGGCAATTGCAGGCGCCAATGTAGCCAACCTTCTGTTTGCGCAGGCATCCGGCCGTCAGCGCGAGATGGCCGTTCGCCTGGCGTTGGGAGCCACCCACGGCCGCTTGCAGCGACAGATGCTGGTAGAGAGCGTCTTGCTGGGATTAGGCGGGGGAGTGCTGGGTGTACTTCTGTCTTTATGGGCTACGCAGGCACTCTCCGCAATGCAACTGCCCGTACCGATTCCTGTCGACATGCGCATTGGCGTGGATTGGCGTGTGCTGCTCTTCACTTTCGGTTTGAGCATTCTCAGCGGATTGCTGCTGGGCCTGGCCCCGGCATGGGCTGCAGCGCGTCCGCTTCTGGGCAAGGCGCTCAAAGGGGAGGATGCTCTGGCTCGTCCCGGGCGCCGTTGGACTCTGCGCAATCTTCTGACGGTCGCGCAGATCGCCATGTCGGTGATTCTGCTTTCGATGACAGGACTCTTCCTGCGCAGTCTGCAAGCCGCGGCCAGCATCGACCTCGGCTTTCGCCCCCAGGACCTTTTGAGTATGTCTGTCGATCCACGGCTGCACGGCTACACGCCGGAGCGGACGGTCGAGTTTCTCAATCAGTTGCGGGAGCGGGTGGCAGCTCTCCCGGGTGTGGTCTCGGCAGCGTGCACGGACTATACGCCGCTCTCCATGGCTGGCAACACGGAACTGTTCCACGTTGGCGGCGGGCCAAACTCCGGCAAAAACGATCCCGGGGCCAATCTCACGAGGGTGACGCCGGGCTACTTCGAGACCATGGGCATTCCGCGCGTTGCGGGCCGCGACTTCGGAGGGGAAACGGCGAGCGGTCCAAAGACCGCTGTCGTCAACCGGGCCTTTGTGGAGCGTCTCTTCGGTGGCGAAAATCCCATCGGACAGCAGGTGACCGGCGGCGGCGTAACCTACCAGATCGTCGGTGTGGTAGGCAACGTCAAAACCACCTCGCTGGGCGAGGATCTTAAGCCGGTGCTTTACCGCTCGCTCCAACAAAACGTCGGAGCCCAACCTGCCTTGCTGGGCTATACGCTGGTGGTCCACACAGCGCGCAATCCCGCGGCGTTGAAGGAGGCGGTGCGGCAGCAGATCTACGCGCTCGATCGCAGCATGGCCGTTTTCAACGAAGAGACCATGGAGGAACACGTCCATACAGCCTTCTTCCTGCCTCGCTTGGCGGCCACGCTGTTCGGCGTCTTCGGCGGCATCGGGTTGGTGCTGGCCACGGTAGGTCTCTATGGCGTGATGAGTTACGCTGTCAGCCGGCGCACGCGAGAGATCGGCATTCGCATGGCGATGGGCGCGCAACCGGGCACAGTCGAGCGCCTGGTTCTGCGCCAAGGCCTCGTGCTCACGCTGATCGCCGTGGTGCTCGGGTGGCCAGCCGCATGGATGTTATCCAAACTGGCGGCCAGCTTCCTCTACGGCATTCAACCACATGACGCGCTGACCTTCGCCGTTGTGCCGCCATTTCTATCCGCGATTGCCCTGGTGGCGTGTTGGATTCCAGCTCGGCGCGCCGCGTCTATCGAGCCCATGCAGGCATTGCGCACAGAGTAGGGGCCATCCCGTCAAGTCCGGTTAGTGATCGTAGCGCTCCGGATACTCGGGAAATGCTGATACTCGCGGCATCCCGCCGTCGAGGCTTACGCAAGCTCTGACGCGTTCGTCGAGTTGGCGTACTCTCGTCGTGAAATCTCCTCCAGCTGAATGACCCATAGCCGCACCGTGTTTCAAGTCGAGTCTTCCGCTGAGCGCGAAGTGCTGTGACCTGCTTAAGAGCGCACATCAGGATGTTGTTATTTTTTTCTTTTCCCACTTGACATGTACTAGAAAACTAGTACACTAGTCAACAAATGAAGAATCGAACACGGAGCGCAGACGGCATGTTTAGCTTTCAACTCAATGCGCATAGTGGCGTTCCCGTATACAGGCAGCTGATAGACCAGGTGCAAGGCGCACTCGCGGGCGCGCGTCTAAAGGCCGGAGATCAGCTTCCTACCATCCGCCAAGTCGCTGTCGATCTTGCGATTAATCCGAATACCGTGACCCGTGCCTATCGCGAGATGGAGATTCGAGGTCTTTTGGAAACCCAGCAGGGAACTGGAACGTTTATCGCGGAGCAGCCAGTCGCGACCGATAGCCGCGCCCGTACCCGGCAGATGCAACAGCTTGCCGCGGAGATGATCGCCAGGGCAGGCGCAAATGGTTTTAGTCTTACCGAGCTGATAGACGCTTTAAAGGAACATGGCAATGAGCAAAGTACCAAGAGGAGATAGCAGAATGAGCCAGCGTATCGAGATCAGCGCGCCTGCAATAACGGCCATGGTTGCTTGCTTGGCAGCCGGATTAGCCGGAATGTTCCTGACTGGAAATCGTCTGCCACTTGTTCTCGGAACCCTTGTCGGACTGTTCTTTTTGTTTTCGATCAAGGTCGTGCGCCAGTGGGAGAAGGTCGCAGTGCTTCGTTTCGGACGCTTCCAGCGGCTCCAGGGACCGGGGATATTCATGCTCACCCCGGTGATGGACACGCTCAGCAGCTTTGTCGATCAGCGGGTGCGGATCGGCACGGTCACCGCGGAATCCACCCTGACCCGGGATACGGTCCCTGTGAATGTGGACGCGATTGTTTTCTGGCTGGTGTGGAATGCTGAGAAGTCGATTCTGGAAGTAGCGAATTTCGAGGACGCGATCGCGATGAGCGCCCAAACGGCGCTGCGCGAATCCATTGGACGTCACGACCTGGCGAAGTTGATCACGGATCGCGATGCCCTGGGCCAGGAACTGCAACAAATTCTTGATACCAAGACAAACCCATGGGGAATCACGGTCCAGTCGGTGGAGATACGCGATGTGCGTATTCCGCAGCCGCTGGAAAACGCTATGTCCCAGCAGGCCCAGGCAGAACGCGAACGGCATGCCCGCATCATTCTTGGTGACGCGGAATTGCAAGTGGCCGCCAAATTTGCCGAAGCATCTGAGGTGTATCTCAACAAGCCCGGCGCCTTGCACCTGCGAGCCATGAATATGCTCTATGAGGCGATCAAGGAGCGCGGCTCGATGGTGATTGTGCCCTCGTCTGCCGTGGAAACAATGGGTCTTGGAGGCATGCTGGCGACGACTGCGCTCAACAAGACGAGTGAACGATGAATGCATATGCGCACGAGTCAGTTACGAGTCGCCCTATTGCATTCCCATAGAAAGTATGGCAAAGTTCATATGGGTAAACAACAGGAGGCCCGAGGCGACCAGGCGGACGTTTTGGCAGGGCGGCTTCATCGAATGCCCGGCTCGAATAGGCCACTGACGCCAGCTCTCCCGGCTGAGGAGGCGTGATGCGCAAGCTGCGAACACTGTGGATCCGGCTACGGAGAATGTGCGGCACGGGGCGAACCGACGAGCAGCTTGCGGCCGAACTGGAAAGCCATCTGCAGATGCACATCGATGACAATGTGCGATCCGGCATGGCGCCGCAAGAGGCACGACGGCAGGCATTGATTCGTCTCGGCGGCTTGGAGCAGGCGCAACAGGCGTTCCGCGAACAAGCTACGCTACCTGCTCTCGAAATCCTGCTGCACGATGTACGCTACGCTCTGCGGCAGTTGCGCAGGTCGCCTGGTTTTACCACGGTGGCGCTGCTTACGCTGGCGCTCGGCATCGGGGCCACGACCGGCATCTTCACCCTGGTGGACGCAGTGCTCCTGAAGTCGCTGCCCGTACCGCAACCGGAGCAGCTATTTCTGGTAAAGCAGACCGATCACACTGCGGAGAAAACCCGAGTTTCTTATCCATTCTTCGTTCACCTGCGCCAGCAGCTGCCGGATACCGCAGCAGTTGCCGCCATGTCGTGGCCTGACGACTTTTACATCAACGCAGGGACGGAACAACCGGAGCGGGCCTTAGGGCAGCTTGTTTCCGGCAACTACTTTCAAGTTTTTGAAACCTGGCCGGTCCTGGGCCGGCTGCTCACGCCTACCGATGATGCCAAGCTGAGCGGCAGCGCCGTGGCCGTCATCAGCTATGGCTACTGGCAGCGCCGCTTTGCCGGCGATCGGGGAGTGATCGGCCGTAAGGTGACCGTGAACAGTGTGCCGTTCTCGATTGTCGGTGTGGCTGCGCGCGGGTTCTTTGGTGCACGCGCGGGCGAGGAACCCGACTTCTGGATGCCGCTGACGATGCAGTCGGACGTGCGTTATCACGAACACTACAGCGACATAGCCGCGGAGCCCTTGAAGCCCTGGATCCCCCAGGATCGCGTTTTCTGGCTGCAGCTCGTCGTGCGGGTTAAGGAACCGGCTGCTCTTGCTCAGATGACCACGGTCATGAATCGGGTGTACCGAAATGATCTGCTGGAGGCGACGCAGGGCGTGTCGGATCCGGATCTGCTGCGCTGGTTCCAGACGGTTACCCTGACGCTCGAACCTGGGCAGCAAGGTTTCGCGAATCTCCGGCGCGAATTCGAGCAGCCTCTCCTTCTTCTGATGGGTATGGCTGTGATGGTGCTCCTGATTGCGTGCGCAAATATCGCAAATCTTCTGCTGGCAAGGGCGGCTGCGCGGCAGCGAGGCTTTGCCGTACGGTTTTCGATGGGCGCTAGCCGCTCGCGGCTCATTCGCCAGATGCTGACCGAGTGCGTGCTGCTGTCCTCCTTCGGCGGTATGCTCGGGATTGCGGTGGCATTCGGCTGTACCAGCGTGCTGCCGAAGTGGGCCTCGACCGGGACCACGCCGATTCCGCTCAACCTCACGCCGGACACGCGGATCCTTATCTTCAGCGTGGTTGTCACGATGGCCACCGGCCTTTTGTTTGGGCTGGCGCCGGCGCTCAAGAGCGCGCATGTCGATCCCGCGTCCGTGTTGAAAGGCGGCGCTCAGTCGATCTCCGGACGCGAAGCCCGCTGGTCTCTGCGGAAAGGGCTGGTCGCCGTCCAGGTGGCGCTCTCCCTGGTGCTGCTTGTGGGCGCCGGCATGTTTGTGCGAACACTGGGGAACTACAGCAGGCTTAACCCCGGCTTCGACCGCGATCACCTGCTCAGCGTTCACCTCGATACTAACCTGGTGAATTACCAGGCGAGCGACTTCCCCTCGCTGTACGAGCGTCTGACCAGCCAGTTGGAAGCGATCCCCGGCGTCCGTTCCGCAAGCGTGACCACCTGCTCGATCGTCGCTGGATGCCACGACTCGAGCGCGATACGGATCGCCGACGACAATCATCATGAGGGGAGCCGGCACGGCGAGACCCAGATGTACAGTGTAGCCCCCAATTATTTTGAGACTGTGGGCATCGGCCTCCTGCAAGGCAGAGTGTTTGCGACCATCGATGGCCCGACCTCTCCCAAGGTTGCCATGGTCAATCAAGCATTTGCGCGAAAGTTTCTCTCCGGGGGCGACGCTGTCGGACGACGCTTCTCTTACGCCGACGATGCTGCTGCTAAGGATAGCTTCGCCATTGTTGGCGTGGTGGCTGACGCGCGCGTGAACGATATTCGTGAAGCGGCTCCGCCAGTCATGTATTTTCCGATTGCCCAAGCCCCCGGCAACATCGACGGGCTGGAGATTCGGACCATGGCCGATCCGCAGTGGATAGCAGCCCAGGTTCGTCAGGCAGTCGCCGCCGTGGATCACAGGATCCCCATTATCGACATCATCACACTCAACGAAGAGGTGAAGAACAATCTGACCCAACAGCGCCTGATCGCCCGCTTAACCTCCATCTTCGGCCTTCTGGCCTTGGGGCTGGCGTGCCTCGGGCTCTATGGGGTCATGTCTTACATCGTGGAGCGCCGGACGAGCGAAATCGGGGTGCGCCTCGCGCTCGGCTCCACGCGTTCAGCGGTGCTGCGTCTGGTTCTGAAAGAAACGTTGCTGCTGATCACTCTAGGCGGCCTGATCGGCCTGGCGCTATCGATTGCGGCCATGCACCTGGCGACGAGCTTCCTGTTCGGACTTTCCCCTGAAGATCCGGCGACCATCGGAGGAGCACTCTTGCTGCTTCTGTTGGTGTCAATGGCCGCAGGATTTTTCCCTGCATGGCGCGCCGCTTCGGTCGATCCGATGCAGGCCCTGAGAACGGAATAAGAGAACGGGCGCGCCCGATCATTTACCGGCAACGGCGCGCGGCTTGGCAGGCAGAAAACCCGCCAGTAAGCCAATCGCCGGAAGATACGCGCATATCTTGTACACGGTGAAGATGCTGGTTGCGTCGGCGATCCTGCCCAGAATGGCGGCCCCGATGCCGCCCATGCCGAAGGCAAAGCCAAAGAAGAGTCCGGAGATCATGCCCACCCGCCCGGGCACGAGTTCCTGCGCGTAGACGACGATCGCGGGGAAGGCGGAAGCCAGCATCAAGCCTACGAACACGCTCAACACGCCGGTCCAGAGGAAGTTCGCGTAAGGCAGCAGCAAGGTAAGCGGCAAGACTCCAAGAATCGACCACCAGATCACTGCCTTGCGGCCAACACGATCGCCGATCGGTCCTCCGATCAGGGTTCCGGCAGCGACGGCTCCCAGAAAAGCAAAGAGATGTAGCTGCGCGCTCCGCACCCCTACATGAAAGCGGGCCATCAGGTAGAAGGTGTAATAGCTGGTGATGCTGGCCAGGTAAAAGAACTTGGAGAAGACGAGAGCGATCAAAATCGCGATGCCGAAGACCACTTTCCTGGGCGGCAAACCATGCGCGTCTTCCGCATGCTTTGCGGGCCGGGTTTTCAGATGCTGAAGGCGGCCTTTGTACCACCGGCTCACCCGCAGCAGAACCAAAATTCCCAGCAGAGCCAGGATGGAGAACCATGCCGCCGCCGCGCTGCCCGTGGGGAAGGACGATAAATGCTGCCAGCAGCGGGCCGATCGCCGATCCAGTGTTTCCGCCTACCTGAAAGATCGACTGGGCCATTCCGTGCCGCCCACCGGAAGCCAGGCGCGCCACGCGCGATGACTCCGGATGGAAGACCGCCGAGCCCATGCCAATCAACGACGCGGCCAGCAACAGCAATGCGAAGCTAGGCGCAACCGACAGCAGCAGCAGACCCAGCAGGGTAAAGACCATGCCGACAGGCAGGGAGTACGGCAGGGGCTTGCGGTCGGTGTATTGGCCGATAAAGGGCTGCAAGATCGACGCCGTCATCTGATAGGTAAGCGTCAGCAGACCGATCTGACCGAAATTCAAATGGAACGAGGTCTTCAGGATTGGATAGATGGAAGGCAGAAGGGCCTGCATCGAATCATTGAGCAGATGGCCAAGACCCACCGCTATGAGCACCCGAAACAGTGTTCTCTCTTCGACCAGGCCGGGGCCCTCGACCTGGTTGGGCGCCTGATTGGGTGCCTGGTTAGGCGCAATGATCTGCGTAGTCATGCCGGTTGCCTGAGGATCTCCTCTTATGCTACTGCGAGTGACAGCGTGAGAAGCGAAACTGAGAGTGGGAACCGCGTCAGCAACCGGGGAGGGCGTTCCTCTGGTAGCGGCAACGAGCCTCGGATAGCTGTTGCAGATGATCAGAAGAGAGCGGCTGGGGACAGCCGAGTTGGCGAGCGACCAGGCAGATATGGGCGTAGTGCTCGACCGTTTCCATGCGCATGAAGGCGTCTTGCAGCGTATCGCCCGCGGTTACGACACCGTGGTTGGCGAGCAGAACCGCGTCATGATCGACGATCAGGGGCTGAATGCTGGAAGCCACGTCCGCTGTACCCGTGGTAGCGTACGGCGCCAGCGGGATCGACCCCAGCGCCATGACAACCTCCGAGCACAGGGGCTCTTCCAGAGCCAGGCCGCAGGAAGCAAAGCCGGTGGAGATCGGCGGATGCGCATGGACCACCGCCTGCACATCTGGCCGTTGGCGATAAATTGCCAGGTGCATGCCAATTTCGCTGGTCACGTTCCGGCTTTCGCCGACGCGATGGCCCTCCATGTCGACCACGACCATATCCGCCGCCTTGAGCATGAACTTGCTCATGCCGGTGGGCGTGGCCAGAATGCGGTCATGGCTCAGGCGCACCGAGAGGTTCCCCGCCGTGCCGGGCACGAAACCCAATCGATACAGCCACTTACCGAAACGGGCAAGCTGCTTGCGGTGAAGGTTTTCGGCGGACCGCTCGGGAGCGGTGGAGCTTAAGGCCATGTTCAGAGTTGTAGTGAATCCACTCTTGTCCAGAGCCGTTGGATGCATACGTCACCAAATCCCCGTTTGATCGCTTTCTCGCAGTTTCCGACGGAAAGACGGGAAACGCAACAGGGAAAACGCGGATAATGATGATTTCCGTTCCGGAAGCACTGGTCTGGTCCGGGAACGCCGGATTGGGACGACCGTCTCGACCATATTCGTCAGAAAAATAGGCCTGAAGGGCGGAATGAAACTGCTTCTGTTGCAGGTGGCCTGGGCCTCGTGAAAGGGCCGCGAGCAGTTACCTTAGGTGACCGAAGTCACGTGAGATAAACGCCGTCCTACCAAACACCTGAAACGGAAAACTCAATCATTTTGTTGAGGTCTCGTGAAGCTAATTTTCATTTATGGTTTGCCCGCCACCGGCAAACTGACCGTTGCTGTGGAATTGGCGGCAATGACAGGCTACAAACTCTTCCACAATCACCTGGCGGTGGATCTTCTCTTATCGGTCTTCGACTTCGGGAGTCCACCGTTCGTCGAGTTGCGGGAGGATATCTGGCTGTCAGTCTTTGAGCAGGCATGCCGTAGCCGGCTGCCCGGATTGATTTTCACCTTCGCACCTGAGGCAACCGTCCGGCCCGGGTTCATCGCAGAAGTGAAGAGGACGGTCGCGAGGGAATGCGGCGAAGTCGATTTTGTCGAGTTGGTATGTCCGCTGGCGGAGCTTAAGCGGCGCATCGACAACCCTTCGAGGCTTTCCTATCAGAAGCTCTCCTCCGTCTCCTTATTCGAGCAGCTACACGCGGACGGAGTTTTCGATGCATCGAACATGCCAGAACCTCGGCTCTCGATCGATACGAGTCTCTACACCCCGAACGAAGCCGCGATGGAGATTGCGCGGACGCTCAAGGTCGGTCCGGGTCCGCTCCGGTCGGGATGACAAATTTTTTGCAGAAAATGGCCTTAGAAGTGGTCAACGGAATGGCTGTCGATGGTCCCACAGAATTGTCATCCCGACCGGAGCGAAGCGTAGTGGAGGGACCTGCGGTTCCCGGTCGGTCGTCCAGAGAATATTTCCGCAGCCCCTTGATCCGGCTTACCAAGACCGCTGGCCTAGTTGCGCCCAAGCCCATACGATGGTCAGCATGACAACGGGTCTCACCCTCGGTGTTCTGGAACTGGATGGACAGCCACTCTCGCTCGATCAAGTCAGCCAAGTGGCCACCGGCTCGATGAGCGTGGCCATTGCGCCGGGGGCCCATCCGCGAATAGCCGCGTCCCAAGCCGTGGTCGAGCGCATTGTCACCAGCAATGAAACGGCCTATGGGATCAATACCGGCTTCGGCAAATTGTCCGATGTGCGTATAGGCAGCGAAGACCTGCAAAAGCTGCAACGCAATCTTGTGCGCAGCCATGCCTGCGGGCTGGGCGAGCCTCTGGACGAGGCAGAGGTGCGCGCCATGCTGCTGCTGCGCGCGAATGTTCTCACGAAAGGATTGAGCGGCGTCCGCTACCAATTGATCGAACTGCTCATAGCCCTGCTCAACAGCCGCGTGCATCCGGTGATTCCAAGTAAAGGCTCAGTGGGCGCGAGCGGAGATCTGGCGCCCCTGGCGCATCTTGCCCTGGTGCTTATCGGCGAAGGCGAAGCATTTTTTGAGGGCGCGCGGATGCCTGCCCAGGCGGCGCTCGCCAAAGCTGGTCTTACTCCCCTGGTGCTCGAAGCCAAGGAGGGCCTTGCGCTGCTCAACGGCACCCAGGCCATGGCCGCGGTGGGTGGCCTGGCGGTGCTGCGCGCGGTACGCGTGAACCGCCTCTTCGATCTGGCCGGCGCCATGGCGCTGGAGGCATTGCGCGGCACCCCGGTGGCCTTCGACGAGCGCATTCACCAGGCACGGCCGCATCCCGGCCAGATGCAGGCGGCCGCGCATCTGCGGGCGCTGCTGCGCGATAGCGAGATTCGCGAGTCCCACCGGGTGAATGATCCGCGGGTGCAGGATGCCTATTGCCTCCGCTGCATGCCGCAGGTCCACGGAGCGGCGCGAGCCGCGCTGCAGCATGTCCGCGAGGTGATCGAGATCGAAACCGGATCGGCGACCGACAATCCCTTGATCTTCTGTGAGTCCGGACCCGCCGCCGGCGAGGTCCTCTCCGGAGGAAATTTCCATGGCGCGCCGTTGGGCCTGGTGTTGGACTATGCAGCCATCGCGGTGACCGACCTGATGAGCATCAGCGAACGCAGAATCGATCGCCTCATCAATCCCGACGTCAACGAGGGCCTGCCTGCCTTTCTTGCGGAAACGCCGGGCCTCTCCTCCGGGCTTATGATTGCTCACGTAGCCGCGGCTGCGCTGTTGAATGAAGCCAAGGTGCTTGCCCATCCGGCGAGCGTGGATAGTTTGCCCACTTCCGGCGGCAAGGAAGATCATGTATCCATGGGCATGACCGCCGCGCTCAAGCTGAAGCAAATTGTCGAGAATGCGGAGAAGGTCCTGGCCATTGAGCTGATGACCGCGGCCCAGGGGCTGGAATACCGCCAGCCGCTCAAGGCCGCGACCGAGATCGAGCGGGCACGCCAATTTGTACGCACGCTTGTTCCCCGGCTGGAGGAAGACCGGGTGATTGCAGGAGATATCGAACGCTTGGCAAAGGGGATTCGCGATGGAGACTTTGATAGCTGGTCCGCATAAAGAAGTCATTCGTGCGCCGCGAGGAACCAAGCTGCGCACCAAGGGCTGGCAGCAGGAAGCTGCCCTGCGCATGCTGATGAACAATCTCGATCCGGAAGTGGCCGAGGCCCCGGACGAGCTGGTGGTTTACGGCGGCACGGGAAAGGCGGCGCGCGATTGGCCCTGCTTCCACGCTATCGTGCGCGCGCTCGAGAGCCTGGAGAACGATGAGACGCTGCTGATCCAATCCGGTAAGCCTGTGGGCATCTTGCGCACCCACAGCATGGCGCCGCGGGTGCTGATCGCCAACGCCAACCTGGTGGGCAAATGGTCCAACTGGGAGGTCTTTCGCGAGCTCGAACAAAAAGGGCTGATGATGTACGGCCAGATGACCGCCGGGCTCCTGGATCTACATCGGAAGCCAGGGCATCGTGCAGGGCACCTATGAAACCTTCGCGGAGGCCGGCCGCAAACACTTCGGCGGCAGCCTGGAAGGCAAACTGATTGTCTCCGGCGGCATGGGAGGCATGGGTGGCGCGCAGCCTCTGGCCGCCACCATGACCGGCGCGTGCTTCCTCGGCATCGACGTGGATCCGAAACGCATTCAGAAGCGAGTGGAAAGCGGCTACTGCGACCGCATGGCAACCACGGTCGATGAAGCGTTGCAGTTGCTCGCGGAAGCGAGAAGGGAAGGCGCCGCTCGCTCGGTTGGTTTGGTAGGCAATGCGGCCGATGTTTTGCCCGAGCTGCTGCGCCGCAATGTGATTCCTGAAATTGTGACGGATCAGACCAGCGCGCACGACCCATTGAATGGATACGTGCCTAACGGCTTGAGCTTTGAGGCAGCGCTGGCGCTGCGCCAGCAGGACAGTGACGGATACGTTGCCCGTTCCATGGCAGCCATGGGCAAGCATGTGGAGGCGATGCTCGCGTTGAAGCGCCGCGGTTCCGTGGTCTTCGATTACGGAAACAATCTTCGCACCAACGCCAAGTTGGCCGGGGTGGAAGATGCCTTTGATATCCCAGGCTTCGTGCCGGAATACATCCGGCCGTTGTTTTGCGAAGGCAAAGGGCCGTTCCGCTGGGTGGCGCTCTCCGGCGATGCGGAAGACATTCGCAAGACCGATCAGCTGGTGCTCTCGCTCTTTCCTGGAGACGAAGGCCTCAAGCGCTGGATCAAGCTGGCCGGCGAGCGCATTCACTTTCAGGGATTGCCCGCCCGCATCTGCTGGTTGGGTTACGGGCAAAGAGCCAAGCTGGGCCTGGCAATGAATGAGTTGGTGCGCTCGGGCGAGATTACGGCGCCCATCGTGATTGGCCGCGACCATCTCGATACTGGATCGGTCGCCTCTCCTTATCGCGAGACGGAGGGCATGCTCGACGGTTCCGATGCAGTCGCCGACTGGCCGCTGCTGAATGCGCTGGTGAACACCGCGGCTGGCGCATCGTGGGTCAGCATCCATAACGGCGGCGGTGTGGGCATTGGCTATTCCCAGCATGCGGGCATGGTGGTGGTGGCCGATGGCACAGACGAAGCCGCGTTGCGCCTGGAGCGCGTATTGACCACTGATCCGGGAATGGGCGTGCTGCGGCATGCGGACGCCGGTTATCCTGCTGCGCGAAGCTTCGCTCATGATGCGGGCTTACGCCTGCCCATGGAAGAAGAGTGAGGACGAGAGAAACTGCAGGCCTCTTGGCTTCGCTCCCACGGCATGCCGTGGAGCCTGCCGCGGGAGCGCCGTAGGGCGCGGCACTAAACCTTGACCCACTCGCCACTGTGTCCTTAGATGCGTTCGAAAGTGTTCCCGGAGTAATAGTTGATGCACAGCAGATTTGTAATGCTGAACTGCTCGCAACTCGTAACACTCGCGGGTGCCAACCGCCCACGCGTGGGCGCGGAGATGCGCGAGCTCGCGATCATTCATGACGGAGCCATGCTGATCCGCGACGGCAAAATCGAAGCGGCCGGCCCCCGCATCCAGGTTGAGGCCCTGCTCAACAGTGATACGCAGATCATCGATGCCGGAGGAAGAGTCGTGACTCCTGGCTTCGTAGATGCGCATACGCACCTGGTCTTCGCCGGCAATCGTGCCGATGAATTTGAAATGCGCTGTTCCGGGATCACCTATCAGGAGATAGCCCGCCAGGGCGGAGGCATTCGCTCCACCGTCCGCCGCACCCGCGATGCTACCGAAAACGACCTTCTAGCCACCTCGCAAAAACACGCGCTCTGGTTTCTACGCGGAGGCACCACCACGATCGAAGCGAAGTCCGGCTATGGGCTAACCGTCGAAGCAGAGATGAAGATCCTGCGCGTGGTGCGCGAAACAGGAGCGACCACTCCACTGCGCTGCGTGCCGACCTTTCTGGGCGCACATGAAGTGCCGGACGAGTTCATTGGCCGCACCGGTGCGTACGTCGAGCTGGTGATCGACGAGATGCTTCCCCTGGTAGCTCTGCACAAGCTGGCAAGCTTCTGCGATGTCTTCTGCGAGCCTCACATCTTCGACCAGCACGCGGCTGCGCGCATTCTCGAAGCAGCGAGGCGCTTAGGTTTTGGCTTGCGGATCCATGGCGACCAGTTCAGCTGTTCCGGCGGCGCCATGCTGGCGGCGCATCTGGGTGCTGCCACTGCCGATCACCTGGAGCATACCGACGCAGCCTCGATCGCCGCCCTGGCCGCGGCGAAGGTGCAGCCAGTCCTGTTGCCCGGTTCCGTGTATTCCATTGGTTCCAGGCATTACGCCCCCGCGCGAGCCATGATCGAAGCCGGGCTTGCCGTGGTCTTGGCCACGGACTTCAACCCCGGCTCTTCGCCCATCGCATCCATGCCGGTGGTCATGTCCCTGGCCTGCACGCAGATGAAGATGACCCCGGCGGAGGCGCTCACAGCGGCAACCATCAACGCCGCATGGAGCCTCAACCTAGCTAGCGAGGTAGGCTCGCTCGAGCAGGGCAAGTCCGCCGACTTTGTCATTCACGAGGCGAGCGACTACCGGGAGATTCCGTACTTCCTGGGTACCCAGCGGCCGGCGATGGTCTTCGCCCAGGGAGAGCGCGTCGCTTGAAAGTGACTCCACAGAAACTCAGCGCGATTGCGCCTTGGCTCGCCCTGCTGTCGATTTCCGTCCTGATCAATTACGTCGACCGGGGAAACCTCTCCATCGCCGCGCCCTTGCTCAAAGATGAGCTACATCTCAATCCCTGGCAGCTTGGGATTTTGCTCTCCGCATTTTTCTGGACGTATACCGCCTTACTCTTCGTTGTGGGCTGGCTGGTAGATCGGTTTGAAGTGAATCTGGTGATTGCGACCGGCTTCCTGGTGTGGTCGCTGGCCACGGTGGCCACCGGCCTGGTGCCTGGATTCGCTTTGTTGCTGGTGACGCGTCTAGTCCTGGGCATCGGCGAGTCGGTTGCGTTTCCGTCGTGCTCGAAGATTCTCGCGCTGCATGTCTCTGAGGAACGTCGCGGCTTCGCCAACGGCGCCATTATCACCGGGATCCGGTCCGGTCCCGCAGTCGGCATGTTTGGCGCCGGGCTCCTGATGGCCAAGTACGGCTGGCGTCCAGTGTTTATCGGCATCGGCTTGATTAGCCTGGTGTGGCTGCCTGCGTGGAAGAAGTGGATGCCGCGCGGCCATGCATTGGGCGGCTCCAGCTTCAGGGGGCTCACTACGATCGCCACCATGTTGCGCAAGCGCTCGTTCTGGGGCGCCTCTGCAGGCCACTTCTGCGGAAACTACTTGTTGTATGTGATGGTCACGTGGCTTCCGTTCTACCTGGTGCGCGAACGCCATCTTTCGATGAACGCAATGGCGAGAGTCGCTGGTCTCTACTTCCTGGTAGATGCCACCTCGGCCTTGACCGCCGGTGCGCTTTCGGATCTCTTCATACGCCGCGGCTACACCACGACCCGGGTCAGAAAATCGGTCATGGCGATCGGACATACCACGGGAGCGATCGGCATCGCTGCTTGTGCCCTCGCCGGACCACACAGCTATCTGCCATGGTTGCTGGTCGCGGGAGCGGGATGCGGCACTTCAGCCTCAGGCATCTACGCGTTTTGCCAGATCCTTGCCGGACCGAAAGCTGCGGGCACGTGGACTGGTTTTCAGGGCGGCTTTGGAAACTTCGCGGGCGTGATCGCGCCGGCGCTCACCGGGTTTATCGTGAACCGCTCGGGGAATTTTCGCACTCCATTTCTGATCACCTCTTGCGATCGCACTGGCCGGCGGCGTCGCTTGGGTCTTTGGGGTTGGCCCGGTGGAACCGGTCACCTGGGCTCCGGAGGAGAGCGTTCTGCCGGTAGCTTTCGTGGATTCGGTATAGCCAAGCACTCAGTGGCGCATTGTGAGCTTGCGACTGTCCAGATAAGATGCGACCGCTGGAGCGTTAGCCCCTGCTATGGCGCAAACTGCCGGTTCGGGGGCAACAGCTAAAGCGCTGAAGGAAAGAAGCTTCTCTGTACGAAGGGCAGGGCTTCACAGGCTGCGGAAAAACTCATGTTTTGTATCAGGGGCACGACTTTAGTCGGGCCGCACAGGCCCAACAAAGACCTGGGCTTTATTAACAGCCCCTGAGGTCTAGCACTGCTTCCCTCACGGAGGACGGGTGCCCCACACCCCGGATTTCCTGTGAAGCTGGTTGGCGTTGATGAACCTCATGCGGCTTTCCTCAATGGAAGCCGCACACGCGGCTGTTTCTTGGTGACGCGTACAGGAAATCAGGGCATCTCGCTCGTTTTTCGCGAGATGTGGGATACCACTGCTCTTTCCCTCGGACTCTCGATTCATCCGACCGCTCTTGAGGCCTTCACCTGCAAAAAATTTGTCATCCCGACCGGAGCGAAGCGGAGCGGAGGGACCTGCGGTTTCCTTTCGGTTCTCACCAGACTGCTTTAGCCCCTGAGGTATTGCTTTCCTGTTCGGTGCGGACTTTTTCCGCAGCCTGTTCAGCCGTGCCGCACAGACCTGCTGCTTTTGAGGGCTTTACAGGCCTGTTGAAGGGTACGGCCTTCAGGCCGTACGTAAATGCTTTGCAATGAATCCGGCTTTAGAAGCCGCTGAGGGAATACTTTCCCTTGACCGACTTTTTCCGCAGCTCGTTTAGCCGGGCCGTAAACGATTGAGAATATGTTGCGCTTAAGAGGTTGCGTGAGAACCTGTCGGTCCAGAGTTCAGTCCCGCAGAGCCTGCCCTGCCTGCCCCGCCTGTCCCGCCTGTCCCGCCTGTCCCGGCGTGCCGTGGAGCGTGCCGTGGGAGCTTGTCGAAGGGGACGACTGAGAGTAGCCCAGGACATAGTCCCATAAGCGCTAACTTGTTTGGCAGACAATAGAAATCCGAGAACATGCTGGTTTTTAGCATCTCTAACTCGCCGCAAAATCGTCATCCTGAGCGGAGTGCCTCACAGATTTATTGCGTGACAGAGCGCTTGGTGGCGCGGAGTCGAAGGACCCCGAGGGTGCTCATCTTACCCATGCCGCTCGGAGCTTTTCAACCGCCGAAGCCCGCACCGGGCGGACCCGCCACGGTCTTTCCCTGGGGCCGGGAACCAAGAACTTGCTAGCATCTTGCTAGGTCCGGCCTTGCACAGACCTGGGGATGGAAGATGATTACAGTGCATGAAAAGATCTACCCGTAACCATCAAGTGCATACCGCAGCAGATCCTGTTCTCGGGGCTTCGGTGGTCGAAAAGCTCCGAGCAACATGGGTAAGATAAGCGCCGCCGGGGTCCTTCGACTCCGCGCAACCAAGCGCTCTGTCACGCGATAAATCCGTGAGGCGCTCCGCTCAGGATGACGACTTCGTGGGAGTTTTGACGAAAAACATCCTAAAGTTAGCGCTTATGGGACATAGTCCTGGACTAACGTCCTGGGGCATTCTCAGCCGTCGCTGCGGGACTGGTCTCGGTGGGGCATGGCATACACTGGGTCCCGTGCCAAACAAGCGGGCATTGCCTAAGCAAGCGGCGAGTTTCATCGACACGATGGATTGCCTTCCGGTCGCCAAACTGCCGGATGGACCGCAGTGGACTTATGAAATCAAACTTGATGGCTATCGACTTGAAGCGGTACGGACAAGCCGTGCCACTACGCTCTATTCTCGCCGGGAGAATGTGCTCAACCAAAGGTTCCCTTACATCGCGACGGCATTGAAGCATCTTCCCAATGACACGGTGATCGACGGAGAACTGGTAGCCCTCGGCCCCGACGGCCGGCCGGACTTCCATCGACTGCAAAACTTTCGCTCCGCGGAGTCGCGCATGATCTACTACGCCTTCGACATCCTGATGCATGAGGGGCGCCGTCTCACAGAGCTTCCACTCCTGGAGCGCCGAGCGATCCTTATCAACGCTGTTGAACCCGGGGAGCACGTCGCGCTGTCTCAAGTGTCTGACCGGCCGGCGGCGGAAATGCTGCAGTTCGTAAAAGACCACGGACTGGAAGGGGTGGTCGCGAAACGCTCTGACAGCGCATACCAGCCTGGTCAGCGAACCGGGCTCTGGAGCAAGTACCGGATCGATCTTCGCCAGGAATTCGTGGTGGGTGGCTACGTCCCAAGCAACTTGGGCATTGATTCGCTGGTGGTGGGCGTCTACCGCGGTAAGGATCTCATCTATGCGGCTCGCGTGCGAGCTGGACTAGTGCCTGCTACCCGCCGTGAGGTCTTCGAGCAGCTGAAGCATTTGAAGACCCCGAGGTGCCCGTTCGTCAATCTCCCTGAAGCGGCGGCCGGCCGCTGGGGTCAGGGGCTTACCGCGGAGAAGATGGAGGAGTGTGTTTGGGTACGACCGGAGGTGGTCGCGGAGATCCAGTTTCTGGAATGGACCGGGGCTGATCATCTGAGACATACCAAATTTGTCAGGCTCAGAGACGATAAGGATCCTTCTAAAGTGATTAAGGAAACTTAATGTAACGATGCACGGCGCGGGGTTTTCGGGCCACGTATGATTCTGCTATGGGCACAGCTCATAGCCTGCGCAAATGAGTGAAGCAGACCAGTAGCTCGACATGCACGCGCATCATCTTTGTTGAGGATAGCGCCGATGGCATTGCAGTAAAGGTAAATGAGCATTCGACCGACTGGGTGAAGCCATTCCCCAATACTTCGCAGAAGGTTTCCTCAAGGCCACGCCACAGCCTTGAGGATGCTGAAGTTTATGCAAGCGATTTATTTGGGGTTAGTTTGCTGGATGGTTTCGTCCGAGCTCGCTAGCCCAGTCTGGACTACTCCTACCTGAGAACCCTCCGGGATGTACAATTCCCTCGTCTGTAGGAGAGGAAAGCTGTGGACATAAGCGACTATTCGGGCTGGGAAAAAGTTAGACCTCTCGGCGAGGGGGGTCAGAGCGAGGTATTTCTCGTTCGAAGGCCCGCTAGGGTAAAGGAACGGCGGGAGTGCGTTGACCATTTGCGGCTTGCTTTGGATAACAGCAAAATGGATGAGTTCGCAAGCTTGTCGTGGACCTATGCCCGCCCCGACCACGATTCCGAACTCGGGGCGCTGAAAGTTTTTAAGATACCGCATGGCATCGTCCCTGCGGGAGAGCGAGAGACTCAAGGGCGAGAAGTCCAAAGATTTCGAAATGAGCTCAAAGTACTCAAAGAAAATCCTTCCGGGCTGCTGAAGCTTCTAGCCTTCAGCGAGGATCAGCTCTGGATAGTTACGGAATTCTTACGCGAAGGCAGCCTTCGAAATCAACTTTGGAAATACAAAGGGAACGCGGCCCTCTCGCTCGCGGCATTTCGCACAGTGGTTGCAACGGTCAAAGCGCTACACGACCAGAAGATGGTACACCGTGATATCAAACCGGCGAACGTTTTCGTCCGCCAGATCGACGAGCTGGTCCTTGGCGACCTAGGCATAGTGTTTTTACCTGATGCGGAGCATCGTCCGACCGAGTTCGACGAGCGGGTTGGACCGCGAGATTACATGGCACCCTGGCTCGACACAGGAGGGAGGGTTGATGAGGTTGAGCCGTCTGCCGACGTCTACATGCTGGGCAAACTCCTCTGGTGTATGGTTTCTGGCCGCCTCAAGCTTTTTCGTGAGGATTATAGAAAGCCAAGGTACGATCTTGCGAAGCAATTCTCAAACTCTACCGACATGGAGCATATCAATTCCGTTCTCGATCAATGCGTTGTGCCAGAGGAACACCACTGCTTACAATCCGCTGACGAATTCCTTGTCCTGGTGGACGAAACTATCGAAAAGTTGCAGATGGGCGACAGCCGAATTCTCCCGGACGATCACCTAGACCTCACCTGTCTTTTGTGCGGAAAAGGAAAATATATAGCTCAGGGAGGCCAATATGTCCTTCCCCTTGTCAAGCTTGGGATGAGCGATCACCAGACTCTGCTGCGGCCATTCATCTGCAATGTTTGCACCCATTTCGCGATCTTTGCCCCCGGTTACCCTGAAGACGTTGAGAAAAGAGGATGGCCTTCATAGGCCCGCGCAGCGTGCGGAGGTTAGGCGTTTTTCAGAAGCCGGCGAAGAAAACGGGAAACGATACCCATCCCCCAGAATTTGCCGCAATGGGTATGCTGTCACCGCATTAAGCTCTCTGCCCTAATCTCAAGGATCGGGAGTGCGCGAGCAGAATGGGTATTCGACGGATCAGAAGTTTGGCTATTACAAGTCCAGCCCGAGATAGCTTTGTCGGAAGGAACGACGATAGTACCCGGGAGCCCGGAGCAGGAAATCGACTTTGATATAGCCGGAGGGCTGAGCGGATTGAGAGAGCTGGTGAGCCTCCTGGAAAACAAAAACATCGGCATACGACTACGTGGCCGCATCGGTGTCACCAGTCATATAGCGGATGTTCTGCGACGACACAGAATTCCATCTCGCATTGTTCCCTGAGGGTTGTGGTCTCACAAGGTTTTCCCCCGTTTGTTCGCTAAGCCGAGCGGCGGATCAGGTTGAGGAACTGGGTTACGGACGCTTCAGCCAGTTCCTCGTTCGATATGAACGGGGGTCTTGGCGGGTCTTACCCGCCTTCACCCAGCCAATCTCATATTCCGTAGATAGACTTGGTCGATAAATGGCCTCGGACGACATCTCGGGCGGCTGCATACGCACGCTGCCCTGGAACTCACCGGGGAGATACAAACGCCCGCCGAACTCCCGAACCGCAAGCTTCGCGGCCTCAAGCGAGCCGGGTCGGGGTTGGTCCCATTCAATAACCATCCCAAGGTTTGCGGTCCTCAAGACACAGGAACAGAACCTCTCGCCTGGCCTAAGCTCCCAGCCGCACCCGATCCCAAAATCGTAGCTCTTCGCAACCTCGTCACATCTGGTCTTTATGGCCCCAAAGAGTTTCTCAATGTTCTCGCGAACCCTCGGCGGCCCGTCTCCGTAGCGAAGAGCTAAAAGCGCATTGTTGTAATCCAGCTCTTTCTTGTGCAAGGCAGCGACGTCAAGAGCCGATGGACTGCCCGGTGCCAGTGCCTGTGTGTACTCTAAACTCTCGAAGATCGTCCTCAACGCCGACACGAACTTGTCGGTCATCACTTTTCGCGCCGCTTTCGCTCTTCCTCGCTCGCATCCTCAGCTAGCGTGTATGTAATGGGAAACCGTCTGTGAGCGAGATTGAAGGGCAAGTTCCGAGCGGTCGGCTCACCATACGTAGCGTTCATCACGGCGATGATGCGCTTAGGCCCCGGTTTGTGAAGCGCACAACCATACTCGATGAGTACGTTTGGGTTCGAATTGGCCTTTCGTCTGCGCGAAGGCCAACGAACGTGAGATCAGGTACAAAAATACTGGCCGAAGCTATCTTTGCCATGATCGTATCGAAGATCGCAGGTGAACCTGGAACATTTTTCGTGTCCCTGTCGACTTCCAGATCATCCCTGAGCGAAGGCTCGATTTCCGTATCAGCCCGAAGGCGATCGACGGCGGATTGAAGCGCCCGCTCGATGAAGTTGCGGCAGGTGACCGCCGGCCTGTCGCTCTGCCAGGAATAAAAGATTGTGCTCACACGTGCCAGACTCCGACTATAGACAATTGTGCTTGAGGCGCCAAGCACCCGCAACAAGCTGAGGTAGACCTTCCGGTCGGCGTCGCAGTCCAGGATGAAGCGCCGCCCGTTCCCACGCTGCGTCAAACGGTGCGGCGCATCAACGGCAACCACCCGAGTAAATCGTCGCATGAGGTCGGTTGCGTCCACCGTCAACTTCTCGGCCAAGTCGACGAATGTTCGCATCTTTCTGGTGCAGGCTTCACCGATGCAGATGCTGAATGCGTAAGGCGGCTTGTATGGTTTGGAGTCAGTTGGCATCTGACTGGGCTCCTCTACTGAGCGGGGCCGCAGCGACGTTCAAGTTCGTCAGCAAAATGCTCGACGGAGGTTCGTTGGTATTGTTCTTCCGAGTCCAGAGACCCGCTGCTAATTCCACCGATTTGCTCGCCCCAAGACTGCGCTTTTTGATTATTTTGATCCGCTAGGAGAGAGCTTAGGGCGTCCATATCACAATGAATCTCTTTCAGGATACCGAGCAGCTCGATCTCCGAACCCAGTGATCTTTTTCTTGGGATATTCGTTGCGTACAAATCGGCGATATCTATATTTTTCATTACTATGTCTTTGTACTGGTCGATCAGCTTCCCGGCGCTGTAAGTGACGTTCAGTTGCGCGGGATCAATTTGCTTGATCTGGGCTTGCCAACTCAGTATCGACGTGTGAAGTCTCGCCAGATGAGCGTCGTAGTCCTGAACGCTCTGCGCTTGGGAAGTTAGCCCAGACAGTAGTAACACAACTACAACGAGCATCACTTCGCTCACAGTTCCATCTCCTACGTTCTGGGATCAGTCATGACCGTTCAAAATCCCCGATATGGTATGTCACTGCATTTGACTTCAACAGATGAGAGTCCTTTTCTCTTCAGCATCACCCTCATCGCTTTAGTTGTTTGCTCTTTGTGATTACTTGGACCGACAATTATCGTTTGCAGTAATTCGGCTAAACAATCTCCAAGCACAAGTTCACCGTACGGGATGAGGAGAGAGCCTCGAATTCGATGCGTTAAGTTCTGCGGCCTCGGCATCAGTAATCGCCATTCTTTCTCTTCCTCGAATGCCTTGTGTTTGAACTGAGCACCAGGATACGACACCAGAATTCGTCTGTATTTCTCATCTGTACCGGCTCCGCTGTCAATGACTTGGTCTACTTTGAGTCTGGTCTGCTCATCCCCATCAGGAGATATATATGTAATCTCATAAAGGTCAACGTATCCCCGTTCCGCCGTCGTTGCGCAGAAGTGTTCAAGGGCGGATTTTCGGAACCCCATACAGACGCCGCTGATCCCTCCATAAGCACGCCATTGACTCAATCGGTCACCATCATCCGCGGAGAAACAAATTACATACAGAGGATATTTCTCTCGTTCCAGTCCTTTCTTCCACTCAGTCAGTAGAGGTCGCTCACTCTCTGTTGCAAGCTGCAATCGTTCGTCGACTCTTCGTCGAACTAGCTCCCACATCAGTTCTTGCTCAGATGTGTCATTCATGTAGGCGATGTGCGTTGCCCAAAGTAGCCGGTCTTCGACTTTCCCTTGAAGGCTTCAAGGCTTGTGTAGTGATAGAGAAGACCGTCCGAGTCAGGCATCTTTATTTAACCTGTTTCGGATCAGGCATCTCGGTCGGCAAACTCGACGCGAGCGCTTCCATCTCAATGAAATGCACTGATGCGTTAATCAAAGTTTTCAGGTTGCCGATGTCGTGATCGACCCATCGGCGTTCGTAATGAGTTTGGTCATTGCCCAGCCATGTAGCGCGAGAAAACACGACTGCCATTCGAGGGTCTTTGAAGTAAGTCGAAATCACGTTAGCAAGCTGCATTGTGCGAATCGTGGCTGCATCGTTGGGGTTCAGCTTGATTGCGTAATCCTTTAGCAAGAATTCCAATGCCTTCCGATATCCTGGGCCAGCGACATCGGGCAACTTGTATTCCTCTGCTGCACTCGCTCGGTTATAGATCGTTGCGAATAATGGAGAGGTGTCGGTCATGGACTCACTGAACTTTCGTTCAACAGGTCTATATGGAAGAGTGCCGATGAATTTAAAATAGTAAGCACCAGCACCAGCCTGCGAGATTCCAAAATCCGGAAGATACTTCGCGATGATGAGATGCTTGCATTTACGGTTCGAACATCGGAAATAAACTTCAAGCCATTCATTGTCTCTGGCAAGTGGTTCTCCGGTCTGAACTGGCTCGATTGTGACACGACATATGGGACATTCGTTCGGAATGTGATCGACTATGACCACTCGGTCCTGGGCCGGTGTGCCATCACTATTGCAGGCGGATGTGGTTATCTTAACGGACATTGAGGATTGCCTTTGTCAGTTAACTATCAGGCCAGTCGTGGAAAGTTTTCAAACAAAGTTTTGGAAGACGTGTTTTTATGTCGATTGATACTAGGCCGACTTTGCCGCAGGTCGCGTCCACGGAGGCCCCCCTAGACCCGACTTTTGACCGGGGGTGGTCTGTTTGAATTCCACCCGAACCAAACTGACATTAACTCACTCGCCAACACCCAGCAAAATCTACGCACCTTGCCTGGGAAACCCCGGGAAAACCCCGGGACATCCATGAAAAGTAACCCAACCTGAGGATCAGCATAAGATCAGCATAATTTGTTGAGCAGCTAGGCGCCGAAGATTAATTCGCTCTGTCGGGATTAGATGCGGCGACACGATACCTATTCGGCGGGGCTCGAACCTACTCGGTTGCATTTGCTGCAATAGGTATGCTGGAAGATGTGAAAAGTCGATTTTAAAATTTGCAGCGAACTTGGCGTTTAAAAAATAGCTCTAGGATGCCGTATAAGCGCTCGCTGGGGTGTCGGCAAGCATTTGGGATCAAAAATAAACCGCGAAAACTCAAGCAAATCAATTTTTCACATCTTCCAGTCACCGGATTAAAGCCACTGCCTCCCCTACCTCACCGGGTAGGTTCCCCGGTAATGCCTGGCCTGGGCCATACGGGCGCGTTCAGGGTCGGTTTCACGCCAACGCCGGCTTTTCGCGCGGCTGCGGCAGCGGTCGCCGCAATACTGCCGGCTTAAGGTAGTGCGCTCAAAGATTCCGCCGCACTCCACGCATGAACCGCGACCCGACGCGGCCAGATCGCAACTCCAAAGCGCCGTGCCTGTCTCGTTGAGGAGTGCGAACAGTTCATCCAGGCGATACTTCTCGTGAATTGCCTTGTAGGTCTCCGGCGATGGGCTGTTTAGAAGCTCCAGGCCTGTTTCGGTCAAGTTGAAATCAGGCGTACGTAACGGGAAAGTTTTGCCTTTGTTCCGCGTTTCCTTTAGGCGGTCAAGGGTTGAAGGCCAGTGTAGATTTTTGAAAACCGTCTCGCCGAAGTTCTTGGTTTCCCAACCACGGAATGTGATTTCGAGGCTGTAGCCCTGTTCAATCTGGGCGGCGAACGGGCCGGCCATCAAGAGTCTTGAGTACTCGTCATAGAAACGGATCTCATTGAGAGCCTTTCGCCATTTTTTCTGCTGGCTTGGCGTTAAATCGGCGTCACAGCGCGTGGCGAGGTAGTCGCGCGTTTTCTGCCATTCCGCATGGCGTCTATGCGCTTCCGCTTTGTGCTTTTCGAAGTGCTCCGGAGGCACCGGGCAGACACCTTTATCCATTTCAGCGATGTCTTCTGCGAAGGCGTCAGTAAGCTCGCGTGAGCGGCGGCGGAAATGCTCATAATTATCTAAATCCATGTCGTCGTAAGCGACGACGTCAGCCGAAAGAATTTCCAAGAAATCATTCCAGCCAGCAAAAATATGCTGTAGCTCAGCTACGCTATATCGCCCTGTCGCCTGTAACTTTTTTGCGACGCGCGCTTGCTGCTCGGCATAGAGTAAAAAACCTTCGCGGCCTGCCTTGTTCTTGCAGTGCCGGAGTAGTTTGCCCGCGATCATACCTTTAAGCTCAGAGCGGGAGATGCCGTGGTGCTCCACAGCATTTACGAGGAAGTCTTCCTGGATCTCTCCACAAATCTGCGGATCAAATAGGCGGTATTCTAGCGAAGCTTGCCTGTCTAAGCCCGTTTCTTCGAACAAGTTGAAAAAACCTGTCTGCGGCTGGTCCTGCGCATTGTTCATATTGACCTCCCGTTGTTGCGGTGATTAGACGATATGGCTCAAGCCGCATTTTGGGGAACGGTGTTCAAATAACCGTCGGCCTCTATTTACCCGAGGACCCACTTTTCAAGTTTTAGAAACCCCGGGACAGGAAACCCCGGGACGAAATGTAGTGGACCCCAAAAGTGAGACACGCGAGGAGCGGAGAAACAGGTGGATTTAGTGGTCCGGGACTGGTATTTAGGGGGATAGAGGGGTTTCTAGCGGTCGAGGGTGAGTTCACCTTGCCTTCGACAGGCTTTCCCCCATTCCCCACCCGCCAAAAGGCCGGTTACCCTCTGCGGCCAGTTACACGACCACCCCGCTTGGCCGCCGCGACCTTGGCTACATTCCCGGGTGCCGGTATGTTGGCAACGTTCCTGGGCTTGGTTGCAGCCGCAGCGGCTACATTCCTCGTGTCCACCACTTTCCTTGGCCTACCGCCCTTCGCACCATTCGCGCGTGAAGCCCTTTGCTTAGCCTCGGTCCTGGCGCTGCCGCCCCGCTTGCCCAGCTCTGACATCCAGCGACGATTGCCATATACGCCTTCGATGAGCGAAGGCACATAGAAACCCGCGTCGATATCGGGGAAATTTATGCCGGTGCCCCGACCGAGTATCTCGATGTTCTGAAGTTGCTTCGCTGTAGCACTCTCCAGGCCCTGTAAGTCCTCGATGGGAAGCACCAGTCGTCGACCGTTGGTCAATCTCACCATGAGTACTTTGAGGCTCGGGATATACACGGCCGTCTTGGCCAGCGGTTCTCCGTCGAGCAGTTTTGCCCGTTCAATGGCCGCATCTATCTCGGCGTCTGTGGTGATCATTCGCGCTTGAGTCATGATTATTTCTCCAGGAGAGCGATCAGCTCATCGAAGTGTTTGCTGGCGACGGCGAGCACGTGACGCACATCGGCCTTGCTCCCATTGCGAGGTCTCACCGCATCCTTCCGGCCGGCCAGTAAGACCGTTACATCCCGCCGAAGTTCAACGATCACCTCGACCTCCGCGTATGAATTCCGCCGTGCCCAGCGGCCGGCCCGTGTAGGTGCACCGCCGAATCACGGCTAGTTCGGATTCCTTTTCCCCGCCTGTGAGGTACTCGCGCCACGCCTCCTCAGACCAATGATCTTGCCACGGCACCATCGTTAATAAGCCATTGTCCGTCTCCTTGTGGCAGTGTGCCAACGCACTCGACCAGCGCCAGGGCTCCGCTTCCGCGACCAATCCAGCTCGTATCGTGCCCAGTACGGGCAAAGGCGCCTGCTGCGTCCATCCGGCGGCAATTGGTGCGAGGAGCAAACCGCTCAGCACCAGCGATTTCACATATGACAACATCTTCTTATTCTGCTTCATGGGTGGCCTGCTCGACGATCCGCAACCGCTTTGCTGACCAACTTCTGGTTTGTCGCCAACTCGGAAAGTTACGTCGTTTCGGATGAGCCGCTGAGCCCTGACGAGTCTTCAGTTCTGTCGCCCGTATGGTCGAGGGATCTCATTCCCGTTGACGGGTGTTGCTCCAAACGACCTGACACACTCCGACAATCAGCATGATTGCGCCGTAGAACACCCAATGTTGATCGCCTTGCATGAAGCTGCGAGCAAGAGACCCCCAAGCAAGATTCAGCCCCTGCAGAATCCAGACCCCTCCCATCAGAACCATCAAGACACCGATGAGGCTGCTGATCACTCGCATCACCGCGTTGAATGTACGACTCATCGCGCACCTCTAGACAAAAAGGTCTGTGTCCACCTGCTGCGGGAGCACATCAGAAAAGCTCTGAATAGTGGGCTCCTGAGCATGTTAATGCGTCTAGGGTACATCTCGGTAGGGTTGTCGCCAACCCGGACTACACCATTTTCGGGTTATGTCCGTGTAGGCGGTCATCCGGGATCAACGCGAAACTGAGGCCCCGTCGCCGCTGCTGCGCGACGCGCCGGTACACGCCCTCACTGCCCATGCATTGATTTCAGTTTTCGCTTGGCCTCTCGATGCGGTCGACTACGATCACTTCGACCGGTAACTTCTCGGGAACCAGCTTGAGCCCAAGTTGGTTTTTCACCGCTGCGGTGAACGAAGGCCCACCAGGTTCGGAATCGGCGCTTGCGTCCGGTTGTGCGTTCAGCGCCTGCTCCGGCGCGAACTCCAGCATGTAGTCATACGCCCCAGTCAGTCCCGTCCGGTTCACGACGCGCCGGCCGGTCAGGCTCGCTACGCGACCCAGTCCGGCCGTGCGGCCCAACTCGACTGCAATCGCATCCATGGGCATGTTGTACACGGCAGTTGCAAAATCGCCTGGAGTCTCCGACACAATCGGCGAGCTCGCGCCGCACGTCGGATCCGTTCCTGTTGTGGTCTTTGTGAATTTCGTCTTCGCGCAGTCCGGATCGTCCGCTGGATGCGGCTTGATCCGCGGCCCTAATGTGTCCGGCTTAGCGAGCACCAGGGCGTACGTCGGCGCCTCGCGCGTCTCGCGATGAATGACAAGATGAAATCGCTCTTCCAGCAGCGACTGCATCATCAGGCGCATATCGTCCTTCGTGGGACTGCCGCTCGCCCGTGCCTCGATATCGTAGCTAGTCGTCTTCACCCATCCGGGCAGTTGCGCCTGGAACTGCTGGCTCTGGAGCATGTCCGGTTTGAAGGCAAAAAAGATGTATCCAAGTAGCGTTTGGTTTTTGGCTAGCAGCAGACCGTCTTTGGCTCCGAACGTGGGACCCGGCCCCAGCGGGAAGTTGGAGTACGGCGGCCCACCCGTCTTGTTCTCCCGTACCGACGCAACATCAAATTCCAGCTTGTGCTCGCTCATTGGCACTTGTGCTACTAGAGCAGGCGACGTCAGCAACATTCCAGCCGCCGTTCGAATCCAGGTCGGGCCGCCGAAAAACTCATGCTCATCCGGAACAGCATAGGCAAACTCGATCACATCCCTGATGGAACGGCCTCGGATCCCGATGCGATCGGGATGCCCCTCAAAGCCGCTCCACCAAAGCTTTGGATTAGGTGCGCTTTGCCGAATGCTTGACACCTCGAACGAAGGGCGCACACGAGCTGCATGCAACATGCCTCCATAATGATCGGCTGCGTCGGCCGTAACAGTCTGCGAGGCCGCCGGCATCGGCACAACAATTACCATTGCGGTCGCCACAACCAGTAATCGCCTCTGAAGTGAATTGAGTCGCCGTGCCATGTATACAGACTTCATAGAAAACCATTCCTTTTTCTGCTAATTTCCCGAAGGCCGTTCGATCGTCAGCCGGTAGTATCGGCGACGTTCACGGCCATGGGCCGCATCGTCACGCGAATCGATTTCTTCGATGAGTTTTTCTTCAAGTAGCGTCTGCATAGAGCCGTAGAGGGTTCTAGGGCCGAGGCGCATGCGGCCGCCTGTCTGCTTTGCTACCTGGCGCATGATGCCATAGCCATGGAGATCTTCATCCGCGAGAGAGCAGGATCTGAAAGGCTGCTGACGGCAACGGATCGAGTTTTCGTTTCGGCACATATGCTCGATGATCGATATATCGATCAACAACTATAATCTGAGTCAGCCCGGTAAAGCAACTTTTTGCAAAAAATGAAGTCATCACGATCCTGCTTTGTGTGCCTCCTGGCTTCTAGGGGATTTAGTGGTCAGGAGACGAAAGGCAGGAACAGACACAGATTGCCGCCCGGGAAGGCAAAGGCGCAGACGAGCTTGCGCGTGAGGTTCTCCTGCGCGGTCTTTATCTGGAAGTCACCCCCATGGCCTCCCGCTCCCGGAACACCCAAGGACAACAGGCCGTTGCCCGGATATTGGAATTGCGCCAAGGCAACATGCTTCCGGCGGGCGTGACCATTCAAGACCTCATTCATGAAGGCACGGCTTGACGGTCTTTGTACTCGACAATTCCGTCACGACGCGGTGGTAATGAACGCAGCAACGCTGAGTGGCATGATATACCAGATCTGACATATACTACAAGTGAGTGAGTCCGAAAGACAGGCCGTTGGCATGGCTTCACGGCGCGGTGAAGACCCCTCCGTTTTCCAGGGCGGCGCGCCTCGAAGCCGGGTTCATACTGCGACGGCTTCAGCGCGGTGAATTGCTGTCGATGCCTCAATCTCGGCCGATGCCGAGCATTGGCGCACGATGCCATGAGTTGCGAATCAATGACGGCGGTACTCATTGGCGTCTGGTCTACCGTATTGATACCGATGCCATTGTAATTTTGGAGGTCTTCGCCAAAAAGACCGGAGCTACGCCGAAAGCCGTGATCGCCACGTGCCGTGAGCGTCTAAAGGAGTACGAGAGTGCGGGAAAGTAAGCGCAAGAAGCTGGATGCAAAGGGTTGGAAAATCGGAACCGCGAAGGATTTCCTCGGTATGTCCAATGAGGAAGAGTCCTACGTCAACCTGCGGCTAAGGCTCGCGGAGGGCCTCAAGACACGGCGTCAGGCCCATGGGGTCACTCAGGTTGGACTCGCTCAGGCCATCAAATCCAGTCAATCGCGGGTCGCAAAGATGGAGGCGGGCGACCCAACGGTCTCTCTCGACCTGCTCGTCAAGTCGCTATTTGCACTGGGTGCGTCGAACCGGGAACTGGCCGCGATCATTTCTCGACGCTAGAGCATTTGCACAAATGGTGTAAGGGAAGAACCGGCACGCCACGCAGGCGTTCCGTCAAAGAACCGGGGTCCCCGGCAAGCGGGGCTTGCTGGGGTGGAAAGAACGCCTGCACATAGCCGCTCTCGCCGCATCACAGTATTTGTGAAAACGTTTTAGCCAGACAGTGCGCCGAGGTCATGATCGGGAGAACTTCCCGGAAGCGGGGTCGTACGGAATATTTCTCCTCGCTCAGGGACGCGGCGGCCAAAGACTCGTGGCCAGGACGGAATTGACCCTTTCACCGGGGTGATATTGTCCTGGGCCGGTCACCCTACCCAACTTCCGGCGCCTTCAATTTGTCTCTTGCGCCGTGGCGAATATGGAGCACGTCAACCCGCTTCCGTTTCTCAATAACACGAAATATGACACGATAGACGTGAGGCTTGTTGCCGTAGAGGAGATGGCGGAGTTGCGCTTTCTCCGGCGTCACGGGGCAGCGGTTTGGCAGTTCTTCCAGGCGGAGAACAGCCTCCTTGAGCCCTCGGTACCACTTCAGGGCTGCATCGGACTCCTCGGCATGGATCTCCCGGTACGGGCTTGCAAAGTCGCGCTCTGCTACGGCAGTGATATTAACGAGGTATGCCATTCTTGGCTTCAAACTCGTCGAAAAACTCTCGGACTGGTCGTGTACGGCCATGTGCTACGTCGTCGAGCCCCTGGCGAATACCCTCCTCAGCATCGGCGCGCGCGGCAATGTCGAGCAGACGCTGATAGCCTTCGGCGTCCTGCACGACCGCTGCAGCTTTGCCGTTAACCGTGAGCAAGACCATTTCGCTTTCCGCAAACGCGCACCCGAGCGCCCCGCAGCGAATCCCACCTACTGATGACCAATACCCGCAGGGAGTAACTTCCAGTTAACTACCCCTTCTTCCTCATGTTTATTTTCAAAGCTCCTTGTGCGCCAGAAATAACCCGTGGGATCGTTAATCCACCAACCCACAGAGGAGTTCGTAACCGCCACAGAACCTCTATAGCATTTTTGCTAATGGTGTAGACCAGGAAACTGAACTCAACGCGGCCATTCCGCCCGAAACCGGGGTCCCCGGGCACGCGGTCTTTGCGTGCCTGGGGTGGAAAAGAATGGCCGCACATAACTGATCCCACCGGACCACAGTATTAGCAAAAATGCGTTAACAATAAGCAACCACAGGAGTGACCTTTCATGGCAACCAATCCAAGCCAAATCTCGGAAGACCTCACCACCCCGTCCCCCTACGTCCCCACCCGCGCCGAAGTAGAACACCGCCTAACCCAACTGCAAAGCCGTCCCCCAAAGCCCAACCCGCCACCCGCCCCCGAGCAGCCAGAGCCTCCGCCCGCGGCCTCACCTCAACCACCCACCCATCAGGAACTCGACAAAGCCGCCCTCCACGGACCCGCCGGACGCATCGTCAACAACCTCGCGCCGCACACCGAAGCGCATCCCGCTGCACTCCTCCTCCAATTCCTCGCGGCCTTCGGCAATCTCATCGGCCCCGGCCCCCACTGCATGGTCGAATCCACCCGCCACGCCCTCAACCTCTTCGTCATCCTCGTCGGCGATTCCAGCAAAGCCCGCAAAGGCACCAGCTGGAACCTCATCGCCAACCTCTTTGCCGCCGCCGACCCATCCTGGCTCTCCACCCGCGTCAACAGCGCGCGCCTGACCGCCAACGGCCTCCTACGGGCCCTCCGCGATCAGCAGCCGCCCACCGACCGCCGCCTCCTCGCCCTCTCAGAGGAGTTCGCCACCGTCGTCCACTCCCTCAAGCGCGGAAACGGGCACCTCTCTCCCCTGCTCCGTTGCGCCTGGGATAATGGCAACCTCCCCACCCTCGACATGCACCACCAACTGCGCGCCACCGGCACCCACCTCAGCCTGATCGCGCATATCACCCAGCGGGAGCTTACCCAAACATTCCAGCGTAACGAGGCCCATAACGGCTTCGCCAACCGCTGCCTTTGGACATGGGTCGAGCGCAGCAACTGCCTCCCCGGCGGCGGCAGCGCGCCCGCACATGAACTATCCGCCATCGCCGGCACCGTGCGGAACGCCGTTGCCTGGGCCACCGCGCGCCCCGAAATCCTCTTCCGCCGCGACCAAGAGGCTCAGGAGCTTTGGGCAGCTTGTTATGAGTCGCTCAGCTATCGTGATCCCGGCCTGCGGGGCGCAGCCACAAGCCGTGGCGAGGCCCAGGTCCTGCGCCTCAGCGCCCTCTATGCCGCGCTCGACTGTAGCGAGATTGTCGGCCTCCCCCACCTCGAAGCGGCCTACGCAGTATGGACCTACTGCTACCGAAGCGCCGTCCGCCTCTTCGGCCTGGCTACCGGAGACCCCATCGCCGACCGCATTCGCGAGGCCGTCGAAGCCTCCCCCAACGGTCTCTCAAGGAATCAGATCAGCCGTCTCTTCTATGGCCACGTCAATAGCGAACGCATCGATGCTGCGCTCGAACAACTTGCCGCCTTCGGCGCACTCGCCGCTTACACAGAGCAAACGAGCGGTCGAAGCTCTACCCTCTGGCTGGCCACCCAATACTAGTAAACCGCGGATAAGTAGGTCTTATCTCGCTTATCTCGCTTTTCGCTCAATCTTTTTCCCGCATGAAAGCGCCGGCCGGGGGGCTTATCTCTCTTTTCTCTCACAAAGTGCATTCTTTTTTCGGAAAGCTTTGCGGAGTCGGGAACGCAACAAGGTAATTCAGGAGTTTCCGAAAAACGACCTATAGGGGCTTCAAGCCCGTACCCTTCAAGAATCGGGATTTTTCCGCAAGCTGTTCAGCCGTGCCACACTGGGCAACGACCGATGAGAGCTTTAGCCCCTGACCTACGTCTTTCTACTCCCACCGTGGAGTCCCGCGCAGAGCCTGCCCTGCCTGCCCCGCCTGTCCCGGCTCGCCGTGGAGCGTGCCGTGGGAGCTCGTCGAAGGGGACGGCGGAGAGTCATACTTGTCCAAGTTAGCTTTTTTCGATCGGCTGATTTGGACAGCACTCGCTGAAAACAAGTCAGCTATCAGCGTGAATCGGAACAGTCCCGCAGGGACGGCTGAGAGTAGCCCAGGACGGACCCGGACTTCCTGTGCAGCATGGTGGAATCACCGAGCCTCACGCGGCTTTCCGTGGAGAAAGCCGCATACGCAGATCTGTCCAGAGCAGCGTGCAGGAATCCGGGGTAGTCCTGGGTATAAGTTAACAACATGATTAAGTCCCGGAGGGACGGCTCAGAATTACCCAGGATGCAATCCTGGGTCTCACTGAAGCTAGTTCTCACGCAGACTCTGACGCCCGCACGGTGGCGGAAGGTTAAAAGGAGAGGTTGGCCGCAAAGCAAAGCTTTGAATGGAAGCCCCGGTGAACGGCGGCCGTAACTATAACGGTCCTAAGGTAGCGAAATTCCTTGTCGGGGTTAAGTTCCGACCTGCACGAATAGCGTAACGATCGTACGACTGTCTTCGCCGAGCACTCAGGAGCGCAATGTGAGCTTGCGGCTGTCCAGATACGACGCGACCGCTGCCGCGCGGCCTTCAAGATCCGCGAGGGCCACATAGCCGTCAGGCCGCAGCAGATAAACAGCATTCCGCCGCAGCCCAGTCCGGCCCGTCTCCGGACGCCAGGGAAAGACGTGCAGCGGCAATCCTCGTTCATCACACACTCTTCGGAGTTCGGATTTCGCCTCACCGTAGACATGCACTTGCCACGCCAGCGAAGTCAGCGTCGCGAAATTGTCAGTGCCGCTCAGCCCCGATTTCACCCAGGGAAGCCGGTCGCCGCCATGGACCTCTCCCGCGCGTCCTTCGCTCAAACTGCTTTGGCGATAATTCACCGCTGTCTGTGAGACCGTGCGAAACATCAAACGCCGCGCAGCCGTCGACCGGTAAATGGGCGCGAGCAAGAGCGGCACAACGTGTAGCCGGATCAGCCGAGCCAGCGCGCCCGGGCTGGTTACCGCGGTGAAAGCCCGATCGGTGGTTGCAACCAGGCGCTGGGCAAAAGCAATTCGTTCCGGCTCATAGCTGTCGAGCAGCGCCGCGTCGGCGCGGCCCTGCAGAACAGCAGCCAATTTCCAGGCGAGGTTCACCGCATCGCCGATTCCGGTGTTCATCCCTTGTCCGCCTACCGGACTGTGGATGTGGGCGGCGTCTCCGAGCAGGAACGCGCTGCCTTTGCGAAAATGCGCAGCCACGCGATGGTGCACGCGATAGGTCGAGAACCAGTTCACGCGCTCGACGTCAATCGGCATCCACTGGAGTATGCGTGTGCTCACATCGTTCCACGATAGGTCTTCGCGCTGGTGCTCGCCTTCCTGTCGTACGGTGCCGATGAGCCGTGCTCGTCCGTCGCTTTTCAACGGGAACACGACGAGGAAGTCGGTCGTGTCCAACGCAATATTCAATTCACCGTTGATGGCCGCTCCGCTCGCCTCCACATCAGCGATGTAGAAGAGGTGATTGTAGACCCCGCCAGGGAAGCCGATCTGCAGCGCCTCGCGGACCGTGGAGTGTGCTCCGTCGCATCCGGCGATGTAGGCAGCCTCGCACCGCTCTTGCTCTCCATCCGGCCGTCTCAGATAGGCGATGACGCGACCTGCCGCCTCCTCGAACCGCACCAGCTCTGTGCGGCGTTCGACCTGCACGCCAACCTCGTTCAGGCACTCAACCAGCAGCCGCTCGTGTTCGTCCTGTGGAAAGATGAGCGCGTAGGGAAATGGGCTGAGCCCCACGCCCATTTCGCCCAGCACGGCGTGGGCCGCTCGCTTGCCGGCGACCCAGAGATTCGCGGCGATCGTCTTCCGCCCGCGCTCAACCACCGCATCCGCGAGCCCGACCTGGCTGTAGAATTCGAGGGTTCGCGCTTGAACCGCCAGTGCACGAGAGGTCGTTCCCGGCTCTGCTGTCTTATCAACGATCCTTACCCGTACTCCCAGCCGCGTGAGCCAAAGGGCCAACACCAGGCCCGTCGGTCCTGCGCCAACGATGAGGACCTCGGTATCGGCAGACTTATTCATCGTGGTTGAACATCCAAGCTTTAAGAGGACTCGAGAATCCCAGTCGGATATCCATCGATACTGAACACATTTTTCGACCGCCTGTACTCTTCTATTCCGGCTTCACCCTTCGCCTCTGCCCATCGCGTAAGAGTTCTGCGTTCGTCGACATATTCGAATAGCGGAACGCCATAACCGCAGGAAGTCTGGACCAAATCAATCGTGAGCACCACGATCTGGCGTGATCCTGGCCGCTCTTCACTCTCAAACGCGGAAGCAAGCAAGTCGGAGTAAGCAACGCTGCCCCGAGGGAGAACCTTGCCCTGCCCATAGAGGCGGAGAATCAGGGGCGCCCCGGCGAAGGCACAGAACATGATCGTCAAGCGTCCGTTGGCGCGCAGATGAGCCGCCGTTTCATTGCCACTGCCGGTTTGGTCGAGATAGGCGACGCTGTTTGCGCTCAGGATACGCAGGGCCGCCCCATCCTTCGGAGAAACATTCACTCGCCCTTGGGCAGCAGCGGAAGCGGTGAAGAATATGCGCTGTTGCAAAATAAAATCGCGGTGGTGCGGTTCGATACAAGTGAATTGCTTGGCCATGAATGCAGCACCTCGCCCGAAAGGTCTATTTTAACGATGCCGTACGGTGGTTGTTCCCAGTCCCGGATTTCCTGCTACGGGTCCTTACCAACGTCCACTCATGCGGCTTTCAGTAAGGAAAGCCGCATGAGGGGCGCCAACGCCACCAAGTTCGACAGGAAATCCGGGGTCCATGGCAGCCGATCACATTTGTAGCCAATCTTCACCGGCTGATACTATCCTCATGGTTACGCAATTACCTTGCTAACGGAACACCCTCGTGCATAGTCGCACTGATGATGTTTGAGAGAATTGTCCGAGGAGATGTTCGTTGGCATGCAGACAATTTTGGTAAGGGGACGCGAAACAATTGGCGGCCGTTGGCCGTCGTTCATTTCCAACGCACCACGCGGACAAGGGTATGGGGACACGACCACAGCACTCTTGTCATGACTATAGCCCCGTGCCTGTTCGCTGCTAATGACAAACTCCTTACAATTGCTTGACACAACCAGCAAATGCATGTAGTGAACTGGTTTCACCGTCGCAGGCTTGACCAGAGCCCGCCAGGCAAATACGGATTCGAGTTTGCAAGCCGTATACAGTTGATGGCTATGATTTGCAGGAAATGCGCCAAGAGTTGCAATCGCTCACACGCCCGAAATAGCAGCGGTACTTCCAATATGCTATGGCGCACTCTTCCCAGTTTCCGCTCGGAGTTCTGGCCTTCGACGCGAACTCAAGCAATCATCTACTCGAAATTCACCACGAACGTATCGACTTCCATCTTAGACCCCAGGAGTAACTTGATGCCCATCCCAGCACGTGTTCCTGAGCAAGTGTCTGCTTCAGTGCCAGAACGCCGGTCATTTCTCCGGGGGACGGCTTCGGACCCAAATGATTTTGTGAAGGGCATTTCGATTGCTATATCCACTGCGGAGAGGATCAGGTGAGCCGCGATGCTTAGGATGACGGTTGTGGATTTGTCTGATAGCGTCGTAGTTCTTCGGGTAGAGGGCCGGATCACGGGTTGCTGGGTCGAGGAACTCCGCAGAACATGCGCCGCACATGCTTTCGCTGCACATACTTTCGCCGCACATACTTTCGCCGATGAGGTTCAGTTATCCCTGGAGTTGTCGAACGTTTCATTCGCCGATGCCGCTGGGATTGCACTCCTCAAAGAACTGCGGAGTCGCGGGGCCGATCTTATCCGCCCCACCCCATTCGTGGCCGAACAGCTCAAGGATTGGCCATCATTCGATGCAGCTTAAGGTGTACTAGCCACATCCAAATGGTATTCCGTTAACGGAATATCGTTTGATATTCCGAGTCCCTGAATATTCCGAATAGGACTTCGTGGCGACGCTCGTAACCGCTAAGAACAAGACAGGCGAAGTTGCCGTGGATTATCTGACCAAGCCGGGGGATGGAGGAGGCCTGGGGGCCACCCGTACAATAAATGATGACGGGCCCTGAATGATCCGCTCAATCATAATGCGGAATCAGGCAAAGCCACAATGTTGGAAGTAGCGGAGAAGTGGAATGCAGCCTGAAGCGATCGACATCGAGATAAACGCCACCGAGCCTCGAACTATCTACACACGCAACCAGCCGTTCGTGGCAACCGTTTCCGACAACTATCTGCTGAGTGGCCCGGCATCGGAAAAAGAGACGCGGCATATTGAGCTATTGCTGCGCGGGTCGGGAATTGAATATCTGCCGGGGGATTCTGCCGGGGTCATCCCGGAGAATCGCAGCGAGGCGGTTACAGAGGTCCTGCAGTTGTTGCAATGCACCGGCGATGAGCAAGTGACGGAGTTCTACGGTGGAGCGATCGATCTGCGCGCGGCGCTTACCTCGTGGCTGATGATCGGCCAGCTGGCGAGTTCGACGGTGAAAGCCTGGGCAAAGCTGACCGGCAGTGCGGAGCTGGCGGAATTGGTCCTGCCCGAGAACAAAAGGAAACTCAACGATTATCTGTGGGGCCGGGAGTTCGTGGACCTGCTGGAGCAGTATCCGGCGAAACTGGAGAACCCGCAGCAATTGTTCAAGTTGCTGCCGCGGCTGGCTCCGCGGCTATATTCGATCGCCTCAAGCCAGGCGATCCATCCCGACGCTCTTCATCTTTCGGTGCGCGTCGTGCTGTATGAGAGTGGCGGCCGGCAACGGCAAGGGGTATGCTCCGGCCAGCTTGGCGAGCGCACACCGGTCGGCTGCAAGCTGCCGGTCTTCATCCACTCCAACCAGTTCTTCCGCATGCCCGGGGATCTGGAGGCGCCTGTGGTGATGGTGGGGCCGGGCACGGGCGTGGCCCCGTTTCGGGCTTACCTGCAGCACAAGGAGGCTGGGTGCGGACGCTGGCCGATGTGGCTCTTCTTTGGCGACCAGAGGGCATCGCAAGACTTTCTCTATCTGGAGGAGCTGCAGCAATGGGAGAAGAACGGCGTATTGCAGCGGCTGGATACGGCATTCTCCCGCGATCAGAAGGAAAAGATCTACGTGCAGCAACGAATTCGAGAACAGTCTTCTGAACTCTGGCGCTGGCTGGAGCAGGGTGCGTATTTCTACGTTTGCGGTGATTCCCAACGGATGGCCCCGGACGTCGAGGCGGCGATGCTGGAGGCAATCGCAGTGCATAGCGGCAAAGGCGCGGAGTACGCAGCCGAGTATCTGGCGGCCATGAAGAAGCAGAAGCGCTATCTAAGAGATGTTTATTAAGGCATTCTCCGAGTGAATGCACGAGGTGTGACAGACGGGACGCTACCTTCTTCATTAGTAAGTTTGTTAGACCAGCAAACCTCCCGCCTGTGCCTGCTCCCGGTCCTAACTACGTTTAAGTCTGTAGACAAGCTCGAGGGTGATCTTGTCGTCAACGCTCATCAGACGAGCTATGGTCGGTTTGTTGAGGCCGAAGGTAGCGAAGTTGAAGGTAGTTTTGGCGCGGCCGGCGATCGTGCCATTACGATTGAAGGTGGCGATGCCCTGGAAGGCGACCTCCTTGGTCACGCCGTGTACGGTGAGATTGCCGGTAATCTGTACGCCGGTCTGGCCAGTGAACGGGATCATCTTTGGCAGGCCGTCAATTTTCGTCGGAACAAACTCAGCGGTTGGGAACTTGTCCGTCTCGAGTACCTTATTGCGGATGTAGCCGTCACGCTGATCCTGGTCGCTCTTGAGGTTGCGCAGGTCGGCGGTGAGCTTGGAGGAGCCGACGGGAATGCTGCCATCCGGCGCGATGACCAGATTGCCGGAGACCGTGAGGGTAGTGCCCTCCGCGTCATTGGGGAAGTTAATGCCGACCAACTGCTCTGTGACGATGTAAGTTGCCGAAGACCCATCGGAGTCAAGGGTAGTGTTGATACCCGCAGTTGGCGGCGGCGGTGGCGGCTGGTTGCCGGGAGGCGGCCCCTGCGCGAGGAGTTGAGTTGCGACGGCGAGTACGGCCGCTACGAGCAGGACGTGACTGGCCGGGGCGGTCAAGCCTCGACTGGATGCATGCAGTGTCATGTGACCTTCCCCCATGGTGCAAAGCTAGGATACATTCCGGCTTGGCTTATTGGACGAGACGATCCTTTCCCGGACAGACGAACTAGGCCGCCCCATCCTTCGGAGAAACATTCACTCGCCCCTGGGCAGCAGCGGAGGCGGTGAAGAATATACGCTGTTGCAAAATAAAAGCGCGGTGGTGCGATTCGATACAAGTGAATCGCTTGGCCATGAATGCAGCACCTCGCCCCGAAAACTCTATTTTAACGATTCAGCACGCTGGTTGTTCCGGTCCCCGGAGCAGGGCGATTCCATTTGTAGCCAATCTCCACCGGCTGGTACTATCCTCACGTTTACTGGGGAGGTTCACCGTGCGGAGATTGGCGAAGGCGTGTGGGCTGGCGGGTGTGCTGTTTGCAGTGTTGGGCAGCTATGCCCATGCCGCTGAATTTCCCTTTCAGGATCCCTCGCTGCCCATCGAGCAGCGCGTCGCTGACCTGGTAGGGCGGTTGACGTCAGAGGAGAAGGTCTCCCAGATGACCATGACCGCGGCGGCCATTCCCCGCTTTGGCATCCCTGAATACACATGGTGGAACGAGGGGCTGCACGGAGTGGCGCGCTCCGGCATTGCCACTGTCTTTCCCCAGGCGATTGGTCTGGCCGCCACCTGGGATAGTTCCTTGATGCATTCCGTCGGAGACACCATCTCCACCGAAGCGCGAGCCAAGTATGCCTATGCCACTGCCCACGACAACCATCGCATCTACTTCGGCCTGACCATCTGGTCGCCAAACATCAATATCTTTCGCGACCCCCGCTGGGGCCGGGGGCAGGAGACCTACGGAGAGGATCCGTATCTCACCGGGCGCATGGGCCTGGCCTTCATTACCGGGTTGCAGGGTGACGATCCTAAATATCTAAAAGTCGTGGCCACGCCCAAACACTTTGCCGTACACAGTGGACCGGAGCAGTTGCGTCACGAGTTCGACGTGAAGCCTTCGCCCCAGGACCTGCAGGCGACGTACCTACCCGCTTTCCACACGGCCATCGTAGAAGGTAAGGCTGCTTCCACCATGTGTGCGTATAACGCGATCGATGGAGCGCCGGCATGCGCTAACGATATGCTGCTCAAGAAGACTCTGCGCGAGGAGTGGAAATTTACCGGCTTTGTCACCTCCGATTGCTGGGCGCTGACAGATATATGGAAGGGGCACAAGTTTGCCCCCGACGAAGAGCATGCCGTAGTGCTTGCCCTGCGCGCGGGCACTGACACCAGTTGTGGTCCGGAGTTTGCCAGCCTGAACCAGGCACTCAAGGACAAGCTCATGACCGAGAGCGAGATCGACACAGCAGTGACGCGGCTGTTCACTGCCCGCTTCCGCCTAGGGATGTTCGATCCGCCACAGGACGTACCTTATACCCGCATACCCCACACGGAAGTTGATTCCGAGGCCCACCGCATGCTGGCTCGCCGGGTGGCTCAGGAATCGATCGTATTGCTCAAGAATACGGACGGCATATTGCCGTTCGACGCAAAGGGAAAAACGATCGCGGTGATCGGTCCCAACGCCGCCGCCCTCGAATCGCTCGAAGGCAACTACAGTGGCCAGCCGTCGCACCCCATATTGCCCCTTGATGGTATGGAGGAACGCTTTGGCCCCAGCGGCAAGGTGCTTTATGCGCAAGGCTCATCGTATGTCGCAGGGTTTCCCGTGACCGTGCCGCGCACCGTTCTGCGCACCGCCAGCGATGTTGGCGGCGAAGTTGGCCTGAAGGGAGAGTATTTCAATAACGCTGAGTGGCGCGGGAAGCCGGTCCTTACCCGCATCGATAAGCAGGTGGACTTCGATTGGGCCGCTACCTCGCCCTCCGATGCCGTGCCGCCGGCAGCGTTCAGCGTGCGCTGGAGCGGCTCAATCGCGGTCCCGGGAGCGGGCAGCTATGTCTTTCATATATCTCCGGAACATTGCTCCCCATGCGACGGCGTGGATACCTTCCGGCTTTTCCTGGATGACAAGCAAGTCTTGCAGTCTGGACGTGATGGCAAAAATTCTACCGGCCACGATTCCTATACCATGCGTTTCGAAAATACTTCGGCGCACGCCATCCGCCTTGAGTATGCCCACGACGCTCCTATGTTTGGCGCGGGTATTCATTTTGTGTGGCAGCCGGAAGCAGCCCCGATGCGCGATCAGGCGGTGCAAATTGCCCATCAGGCCGACGTGGTGGTGGCTTTCGTCGGTCTCTCGCCGAGTTTGGAAGGCGAAGAGATGCCGGTGCAGCTTGAGGGCTTCCACGGCGGCGATCGCACCAGGATAAATCTTCCGCAGCTCCAGGAAGATCTGTTGCAGGCTGTGGCCGCAACGGGAAAGCCGCTGGTTGTGGTGCTGATGAATGGCAGCGCGCTGGCTGTGCCGTGGGCGAAAGAACACGCCGCTGCAATTCTGGAAGCCTGGTATCCGGGCGAAGAGGGTGGTGCCGCTATCGCCGGAACGCTTGCCGGTGATGACAATCCAGCAGGCCGCTTGCCGGTAACCTTTTATGCGTCGCTGGAGCAGCTTCCGCCTTTCCAAGACTATGCAATGGCCGGCCGCACCTATCGCTATTTCTCCGGACAGACGTTATACGGCTTCGGCTATGGTCTCAGCTACACTACCTTCGCCTACAGCCAGCTCAAGTTGTCCTCGGCGGAGATCAACGCAGGAGATCCTCTGACCGTCGAGGCTGATGTGACCAACACCGGGAAGCGGCAGGGAGATGAGGTGGTCGAGGTCTATCTGCGTGGGCCTCAAACCGAGGGCGCGCCACTGCGCGAGCTGCGCTCCTTTGAGCGAGTGAATCTGCAAGCCGGAGAGACCAGGCACATTGCCTTTACGCTCGATCCGGCACGTCTGAGCGAGGTGGATCACTCCGGGGTACGTGCCGTGATGGCGGGCAGGTACACTGTCTTCCTGGGCGGAGGACAGCCTGGCCAGGCGCCTGGAGCGGAAGAGCAATTCTCCATCAGCGGCCGGCAGGCCGTCATGCCTTGAAGCCCACTTTTGAACGATTGGAAACGGCGGATATCATAGTTTGAAAAGGCTTTTGACTCTTCTGGTTCTCTTGTGCACCTCAGGGTGCGGAGCAAGCTTTACCTACCAGCCTACGGTCGTTTTCGTGGGTGACTCGATCACCTCTCTGTGGGGCTCTAACCAGTCGGGGCAAGCGTCCACGTTCACGCAAAATAATTGGCTCGACGTCGGCGTCAGTGGCACGACATCGGGCGAGATAGCCGCGGGTTTCGATGCCTATGTGATCGCCCTGGAGCCAAAGGCGGTGCATATCCTGGCCGGCACCAATGATGTCTATCCCGGATGGCAGCTCTCGGTAACTGCGAACAACATCGAGTCTATGGTGCAAAAGGCGAAGCGGCACCATATCGGCGTGGTGATTGGAACCATTCCGCCCTGGGGACCGGGAGCGCTCCCGGAAAGGGCGGATCCCAGTCCACAAAGATTCCAACGCATTAATCAACTCAACCAGTGGATCGAGCAATATGCCGCAGCGCAAGGCATTCAGATGGTGGATTACCACACCCTGCTCGAAGCCCCGAATGGGGAGAACTATATTCCGGCGTATACGGTGGACGGCGTTCATCCCAGCCCGGCTGGTTTCGCGGTCATGACGCCGCCCGCTGAGCAGGCACTCCAGGTGGCGATGGCCACACGTTGAGAATAAGACGCTATGAGCAGGACTCCTTTTCTGTTATCCATAGCCCTGGCCATTTGTAGCCTCGCCGCGCAAGCGCAGACAGACACTCCACCGCTTGCCGGCATCGCGCACGTCGCCATCCGCGTCTCCGATCTCTCGCGATCCCGCGATTTCTATCAGAAGCTCGGTTTTGAAACCGTATAATTGGCGCTCAATCCAATAAAGAGCGTTCATGGACAACAAGGTAATTCTCAGCTGCGCCATCACCGGGTCAATCCATACCCCGACGATGTCTCCTTACCTGCCGTTCTCGCCAGAGGATATTGCACGTCAGGCCATCGAGGCGGCAGAAGCCGGTGCTGCCATTCTGCATCTGCATGCACGCGATCCTAAGACCGGGGAACCGAGTGGCGACCCGGCTGTCTACTTGCAGTTTCTTCCCGCCATCAAAGCGGCCACGAACGCAGTGATTAACATTACCACCGGCGGCGGCATGCACATGACCCTGGATCAGCGGCTCGCGCCTGCATTGCGCGTCAAGCCTGAGCTGGCGTCCTTCAACATGGGCTCCATGAACTTCTCCATCCATCGCCTGACACGCCGGCACGGCGAGTGGAAATACGCGTGGGAAGAACCTTACCTGGCAGCAACCGAGGCCAATATCTTCCGCAATACATTTGTTGATATGAAGCGGGTGTTGAAGGAACTGGGAGAAGGATGCGGGACCCGGTTCGAATACGAGTGCTACGACCTGGGGCATCTTTACAACCTGGCCTATCTCCTGGATGAGCAGTTAATCGAACCACCAATCTTCCTGCAGACGGTCTTTGGCATTCTTGGAGGAATGGGGACCGACTTTGAGTTGCTCAGCTACGTCAAAGCTACCGCGGACCGTCTCTTTGGGCGGGAGAACTACCATTGGTCTTCCCTTGGTGCTGGTCGGCACCAGATGAGGATCGCCACCCTGGCCGCGATCCTGGGCGGCAGCGTCCGCGTTGGTCTCGAGGACAGTCTGTATCTGCGCAAGGGCGTGCTTGCCAGCACGAACGCCGAACAGGTGAAAAAGATCCGCGGCATCCTGGAGGAGCTTTCTTTCGAGATTGCTACGCCCGATGAAGTGAGAAAGATGCTCCGCCTGAAGGGTGCGGATCAGGTGGCGATCTAAATGGGCGTCCTGGGCGCTCTGCTAGAAAGGCTCGTAAGCATGGATCTTAATAGAACCACCGGCGGGCTCAGTGTCCTGTGTTTATGCGTGGCGCTAGCACCAGTCATCGTAGCCCGCAGCCAGCAAAGCAGTGCGGAAGCTCCCTACGACGTGCTCATTCGCCACGGCCACATTCTGGATGGCACGGGGAATCCGTGGTATGCCGGGGATATCGCGATCCGAGGCGATCGCATCGCTGCCATTGGAACACTGGAGGGCGCCAAGGCGAAGCGCGTCATCGATGCTTCGGGCCTCGTGGTCAGCCCCGGCTTCATCGATATGCTGGGCCAGTCGGAAGATTCACTGCTGATCGACAACCGCTCGTTGAGCAAGTTATCCCAAGGAATCACCAGCGAAATCACTGGCGAGGGTGGTTCCATCGCACCGCAAAACGAGCTCACGATTGCGCCGCAAAAGATCTTATTGGAGCACTACCATCTCACCATTGATTGGCACGATCTCGCCGGCTACTTCCACCGCCTGGAGACCTCCGGCACGCCGATCAACCTCGGGACCTACGTAGGAGCCGCGCAGGTTCGAGAAGCCGTACTGGGCGATGTGAATCGCGCGCCCACGCCGGCGGAGTTGCAGCAGATGGAATCGCTGGTCGCCGCGGCTATGCAGCAAGGCGCTCTGGGTGTGTCTACGGCGCTTATTTATCCTCCAGGACATTACGCAACCACCGAGGAGCTGATTGCCCTGGCCAAGGTCGCGTCCCAATATGGCGGCCTCTATGCCACGCACATGCGCAGCGAAGGGCAGAGCGAAATGGCGGCTATCGATGAGGCGATGCGGATCGGGCGCGAAGCGCATCTCCCGGTAGAGATCTTTCACCTCAAGGTCAGCGGCAAGACCCGCTGGGGCGGCATGAAACAGGTGGTCGCGAAGATTCAGGCGGCGCGGGATTCCGGTCTGGACATCGCCGCGGATATGTATCCCTACGTCGCCGGGGGAACCGCGCTGGCCTCTGCGCTGCCTCCCTGGATGGCCGATGGCGGCATGGACCAACTGCTGCAGCGTTTGCAGGATCCCGCGACGCGTAAACGCATTGTGGCGGAGATGTCGGAAGACCACAAGGATTGGGAGAATCTATATCTGGATAGCGGCGGTGGCGGTGGGGTCATGATCGCGTCGGTAGTGAATCCCGCGCTCAAGCAGTATGAAGGCAAGACCGTCGCGGAGATGGCGAAGGCCGAGAACAAGCCGGAGATGGATGCTTTCTTCGATTTCATCCTGGCCGATAAAGGGCAGACGGAAGCACTCTACTTCATGGCCAATGAGAACGATCTGCAGTATGGCCTGAAACAGGCCTGGACTAGCATCGGGCTCGATGCCGGCGAGACCTCGCTCGATGGACCGCTCTTTGAGCCGCATACGCATCCGCGCGCATGGGGCGCAATGCCGCGTTTTCTTGGCCACTACTCGCGCGACTTGCAACTGCTTGACCTGGCCCAGGCGATTCGCAAGATCACGTCCTTGCCGGCGCAGCGCGAACATCTGGCTGGCCGCGGATTGCTGAAAAGCGGCTTCTATGCGGACGTGACCATCTTCGATCCTGCGGCCATTATCGATACCGCAACCTATGCAAATCCCAACCAGGTCGCAAAGGGTGTGCAGTACGTTTTGGTGAACGGTCAACTCGAATGGGAGCAGGGCAGGTTGACGGGCGCTACCGCGGGCCGTGCCCTGCGCGGCCAGGGCGCTACACAATAAGGAAGATCAGGCGCTGAAGAGTTTCACCATCTTGTCACGCGACGCATCCACGTGCACCTGCATTGCATGGCGGGCCTCGGCCGGCTCACGCCTCTCGATGGCGCGCAGAATCTCGGCGTGACCGATCCAGCCTGGGACGGTCTGGGTACAGAGCGTATCCAGCCGGGCCACATAACCCAGCGTCAGGTTGAGTTGACCCAGTACCCTCTGATTACCGGCCAGCTCACACAACCGCAGATGAAAGACCTGGTTGGCGGCGAGAATCTGTTCCAGGCTGGCTTCGGGGTCTTTTTCGGGCGCGACAATCGCAGCCAGCTCCCTGATCTGATCGTGACTCGCGGTTTGCGCCAGCTTTTCCGCCGAGTAGCATTCCAGCAGCTTGCGATAGTCGTACAGATCGACAATGTCACGCACCGATATGGGCGTAACCATGAAGCCCTTCCTGCGAATCCGGGTCAGCCAATGGTCCTGCATCAGGCGCGTGCACGCTTCCCGCACCGGTGTTCGGCTGGTTCCGCATCGCTCGGCCAGATCCGCTTCGGAGAGGAACTCGCCCGGAGGCAGCTTGGCCGTGATCAACCAATCGCGCAGGATGCGATACACGCGCTCCACCTCTCCCAGCTTGTTGGCCTTGGCACGGTTTGGCTTCGTCAATAGCAGGATCCCCCAGGATGTATCCACAGAGAATACTACCGGTATCGTAAGCTTGCGTTGCCATGGCGGCGTCAAGTATTGCGTGTGTCATCATTAAATAGGCGACCCACCAGGAGTTGTTGCGTATGGCCATCAGTCAGCGGTTCGCACAAACCTTATCTAAAACCACGCGGGTTGGCATGCGCCTGGTCTTGTCTCTGCCTGGCGTCCACATCGCTCGCATTGGCGCAAACCAAGCCGGCTCCCGTTGTCCCGGACCGCCTTCCGGACTCTTACCAGATCTATTCACTGGTGATGCCCGGCCAGGTATTTACAGATATGGATTCGGGCCACAACCAGCCTTGGGCCATCAGTGACACCACGATCAACGAAGATGACATGAACCCCAAGCTGGCGCCGGAGGCTACCCTTCAACCGCCGGAGGACAATCCTCGCGCCTTTCGCGAAGCGGTGATGGACTACAACCAGCGCAAGAAGGAGCGGCTTGAATTAAAGCGGCGTTTCAAACTGGATCGCCCCTACGTGCTGCTGGGGGCTGCCGATACGGCGCAGTTCCGTGCCGCGCGCACCTCAATGAGCGCCACCTCTGCTATGCAGTCTGCGTATGCCGACTACCTGGGCATCACTTACTTCAGCGAGGTCTATTTCAATGTTGCGCAAACCGCAGCGCTGGTCTACGTCCTCGATTGGTGCGGTAATCTTTGTTCGCAGGCCGAATGGATCTATCTTGAAAAGCAGAATGGCACTTGGGTACGCCGGTCCGGCAAAGCGCCCGCACAAACTTAAGAATTTTGGAGGAGATATGCGGCTTGCCGTCCGGGTGTTGGTTTACTTTCTCTCAACCGTCGCGGGCCTGGGCGGTGGCAACGCATTCGCCCAAGATCAATCGAACGCACAACCGCTCCGGGTTGCGATCGTTGGCCTGGAACATGGGCATGTTTCTGGTTTCCTGAAGCAGTTTCCCAAGCAGCACGAAGTGCAACTGGTGGGCATCGTGGACGCGGATACGGAGCTCTCCCACCGCTACGCACAGCAGTTTCATCTTGACCCCAGCCTTTTTTATGCGCAGCTGGACGCGATGATTGCAGCCCGCCATCCGCAGGCGTTGCTGGTCTACACCTCCGTGGGGAAGCACCGTCAAGTGATCGAAGCCGCGGCTCAGCACGGTCTCAGCGTGATGGTCGAAAAGCCCTTGACCATGTCGCTCGAGGATGCCCTGGCTATTCGCCATGCGGCCAGGGAGCACCACATTCAGGTGCTGGTGAACTACGAGACCACCTGGTACGCAAGCAACCGCGCCGCCTATGACGAAGTGGCCAAGGGGTCGCTCGGTGATCTGCGCCGAATCGTGGTGCACGATGGCCATGAAGGACCCAAGGAGATCGGCGTGCCTCCGGAATTTCTGAAGTGGCTTGAGGACCCGGACCAGAACGGCGATGGAGCCTTGTACGATTTTGGCTGCTACGGCGCGGACCTGGTTACCTGGCTGATGCACGGCGAGTCTCCGCTGAGCGTGACCGCCGTGACCCAGACGGATAAACCCCAGATCTATCCCCGGGTGGCGGATGAATCCACCATTATCCTGCGCTATCCCAAAGCCCAGGCGGTGTTGATGGGTTCATGGAACTGGCCGTTTAGCCGCAAGGATATGGAAGTGTACGGGGCGACCGGTTACTTGATCACGGTGGGGCCGGACCAGGTGCGCGTGCGGACCAAGGGGCAGTCTCAGGAGAGCGAGTCCACCGCTCCGCCGCTGACGCCGCCCAACGACGGATCGCTGCACTACCTTGCCGCGGTACTTAACGGAACACTGCAGCCAAACGGCGACCTGACTTCGCTCGAGACCAACGTGGTTGTGATGCAGATACTGGATGCGGCCAGGCAGTCTGCGCACGAAGGCAGAACCATCAAACTGGCGCCTTTGCCTAAATAGTCAGCGGCCTCTACCAACCGCTACCCGTGCACTGCTCAGTGAGCCGAACTGGGCGGCGACGGGACCTCTTTTCCGCCGCACGACCAAATGCGGCCTGCCGTGGATGACTTCAGACGGCAGATATCTCCGCTTCTCTCCGCACATCGAGCACACCACGAGGATCGAGCTGGCAGGGAAGCCGTCCGTTCCGCTTAACACGTCGTGGCCGCACTTCTTGCAGCAAACGACGCAGCATTTGGGGAAAGGCAGAGTGCGCATAGCCACCAATATAGGGGAATAAAAAGAGAAGATCAAGGGCGAAGTTAAATCGACCGTGTTTCTTCTGTCTCTCATTCCCTAACTGTGATGGGTGCCCCGCATCTCGCTCGTTTTTCGCGAGATGTGGGATTCCGCCGGGGTCGGCCGCTAAGTCCATCGGATCAATCGAGAGTCAGAGGGAAAGACCATTGGAATCCGCCCACCCGATCATTGGTTAGGGAACGAGGGTGAGCGTTCTGGGGATGCTGTAACACTTTCAGAAGTCGTCGCAACTTGATGGTGTCAGGCTAATTGCCGGCTGCCGTTTGTGTCCCCGCCTGCTGCGCCTTGATCCAGCCCTCGGTGCGCGCATCTAGAAGATCGAGGGGCAGCACACCGCCGTTTAGCATCTCGTCATGGAAGGTGCGGATGTCGAATTTGGGCCCCAGTTCCTTCTGCGCTCGCTGGCGCAGTTCGCGGAACTTGATCTGCCCCAGCTTGTAACTCAGGGCCTGCGCCGGCCACGCAATGTAGCGGTCGGTTTCGGACTGGATCTCGGGCTCGTCGATGGTGCCTGATTTGCGGAAATAGTCGACCACCTGCTCCCGCGTCCAGCCCTTGGAGTGAATGCCGGTATCGACCACCAACCGGACTGCGCGAAAACGCTCGCTGGCCAGCCGGCCATAGTCCGAGACAGGATCCTGGTAGAAGCCAACCTCTTTGCCCAATTGCTCGGCATAGAGCGCCCAACCCTCGATATAACCCGAGTTAAAACTATGTTGGCGGAATTTGGGCAGACCGGTCATCTCCTGTGCCACGGAGATCTGCATGTGATGGCCGGGGATGCCTTCGTGATAGGCGGTCGCCTCATCATTGACGAGGGTCCGATGTGCGAAGTCTGAGGTCGCAACCACTACCCGGCCCGGCCGTTTGCCATCGGGTGTTCCGGGGTTATAGTGCGTCGCCATCGCCGATTGGAACGGCGGAATCGCCTCTACGGTTACCGGCGCGCCAGGAATGTAGGTGAAGAGCTGCGGCAACTTGCCCTGCATTTGGCCAATGTACTTGCGATAGCCATCCAGGATCTGCTCGGCGGAAGTAGGAACGTACTTCGGGTTCGTCTTCAGGGATTTACTGAACGAGACCACATCGGGGAATCCTTGCTGGTGCGCGATGGCGAGCATTTCGGCGCCGATGCGATCCACCTCCTTCAAGCCAATCTGGTGGATCTGGTCAGGAGTGAGATTGCTCATCGTGGTGACGCTGCGAATGTCGTGCCGGTATCTGGCTTCGCCACCAGGAAGGGAAGTGACGGAGAGCGTGCTGCGGCCGTGCGGAGCGTACTCCGTGGCCACGAAGTTGCCGAAAGCTTTATACGCCGGCAGCACCTCGTTCTTGACCACCTCCGTGATCTGTTGCGTCAACCGTTGTTGATCGGCAGCAGAGATGCTGCTGGGATACTTTTTGGTGGGCAGCAGGAAGGGATTCGAAGCGATCACCCCATCGCATTGGCCGGGAATCTTTTCCAGCAGAAAGCGTACCGGCATGAGGTTATCTTTCATGCCTGCGCGGAGCACCTCTTCGGTCTGGGTAAAGAAACGCGGAATCTGGTGCAGACGCGCGATGTAGTCCTCGTAGTATTTGACGGTGCTGAATGGGGAGGAGAGAGGCAGATCGGCCAGAAAGGTATGTGCGCCGCCCATCTGCGAGATCGGCATCTCGAAGTCCTTGAAGGAGTAGTCCTCGTTGCGTTGCTCCAGGGTGCGAACAAGAAGTTGGTGGGAGAGAAGATCCTGCTCCGGGAAACCAGTTGTCGGGATAGCTTTGAGGCGCGCCAGGAACTTCTCGTCCGTAGCATGCTCCCGCTCGGCCTCAGCCATGGAAGCGTCATCCAGCTGGTCGTTGTAGCGGTAGTCGCCGTAAGCGGTCGCGGTGAGCGGTGAGGCTTTCAGATCGGCCTGGTACTGCTCTTCGAAGAGAGCGTTCTGCGCCGCGAGACGCGATGCGACAGAATCGGGCGCGGCGGCGAGAGAGAGCGAAGCGGAAAGCGGCAGGCAGGCGGCCAGGGCAAGGCTGATTGTATTGATACGGATCTGCAAAAAAGACTCCTGAGAATGAGCGGCAACTGGATGCCGCTACCAGAGTGGATGCACCAGGGGACGTATCTTCGTGTCGTAAATCTTGCGCACGGCGTCCATCACCTCTGGTGTGAGCGGCGGCAGAGTCGAGGCCAATGCGTTGTCCGCCACCTGGCTGGGTCGTTTGCCTCCGGGGATGGCACAGGTGACGGCATCGAACATGAGGATCCAACGCAGTGCGAACTGGCTCATGCTCACGCCTTCCGGCACCAGGGCACGCAGTTCTTCGACGGCTGCCAGCGCTACTTCGTAATCGACCCCGGAGAAGGTCTCGCCAACATCGAAGCGCTGGCCCTGGCGATTGAAGTTGCGGTGATCGTCATCCGCAAACTGGGTGTCCGCCTTGAACTTGCCCGTGAGCAGGCCGCTGGCCAGGGGAACGCGCGCCAGGATGCCCACCTGCCTGAGCTTTGCCTGGGAGAAGAAGAGCTCAGCCGGACGCTGGCGAAAGCAGTTGAAGATGATCTGGACACTCTGCACGTTGGGGAATTCGATTGCCTTCAGTGCCTCTTCCACGCGCTCGACGCTGACCCCGTAGAAGCGGATCTTGCCTGTGCGCACCAGGTCGTCGAGTATGCCGAAGATTTCGGGCCGGTAGTAGACATCCGTGGGTGGGCAGTGGAGCTGGACGAGGTCGAGGGTCTCCGTCTCCAGGTCGCGCAGATTGTCTTCGATCCAGGAGGTGAGGTTGGCGCGGCTGTAGCCTTCGACTGTCTGCTTGGCCAAACGCCGGCCCACTTTGGTGGCCACGATGATCTCTTCTTTGCGAGCCTTCTTCAGCCGCGCAATCAGGTGGTGGCTGCGGCCGCTTCCGTAGACATCCGCGGTATCGAGAAAATTGATGCCCGAGTCGATGGCCTGGTTGAGCGCCGCAAGCGACTCCTCATCCGTAACCAGACCCCAGGCGCCACCAATGGCCCACGCGCCAAAACTGACCTCTGACACCTTCCAACCAGTACGGCCCAGCGTGCGATAGTTCATAGTCCGATGGTAACAAACGGAATTGTCATGCCGTCTGTCACGCCCGCCCCGCCTGCCCCGGTGTGCCGTGGGGTCGCCGTGGGAGCGTAGGTTCGGAGTGCAGCGGGCAAGAACGATGGTCACGTCATCCGGTTGTTCGGCCGCGCCGATCCAGTCCGCGACTGCACCGGTGACGATTTCGGCGATGCGCGGCAGCGGTTTGCGGCGATGCTCTTTGATCAACGCGACCAGGCGGTCCTCGCCAAACTCTCCGAATTCATTTTCCGGTTCAGTGACTCCATCGCTATAGGCCACAAAGATGTCGCCAGGCTGCATCACCACGGTTGATTCGTCATAAGTGACGCCGTCAAATAGACCGACCACGGTGCCGTTGATGTCCAGGGGAAAGGCTTCGCCGGTTGCTCGCACGATGATAGGTGGCAAGTGGCCGGCATTGCAGTACCTCAACATGCGCGCTGTGGGATCATAGCAGCCGAGGAACATGGTGGCGTACTTCGCCGCCGGTGTACTGCGGTAGAGCTGATAGTTCAACGTAGTCATCAGCATGGCAGGAGCCAGTTGCGATTCGGAACCGCTATCTCCGCGGTAGTACATGCGGGAATCTCCCTGAGATTGGGCTTGATACTGCAACGCCGCCGGTACCAAAACCATCTCGGGCTCCAGCGAATAGGCGCGAACAAAGGCATGCACGGTGGCCATTAAGAGCGCCGCGGAAATTCCTTTCCCGCTGATGTCGCCGACGGCCAGCACCATCCGGTCGGTGCCCAGAGGAATGAAGTCGTAGTAGTCTCCGCTGACCGTGCGCGCCGGGATGCAGACCCCATGCACTTCAAGAGAGGGCAGGTTGGTCACTTCGCCCGGGAAGAGCAGCTCCTGCACTTCGTAGGCAATGCTGAGCTCGTTCTCCAACCGCTGCTTCTCTTTCTGCTCGTCGATCAGTTTGGCCAGCGATCCGGTCATGGAGTTGAACGATCCTTCGAGCGCCGCCATCTGGTCATGGCCGTTGATCTGGATGCGGTGGCTCAGATCGCCGCGATTGACATGCTCGGTTGCCTGATACAGCTCTGCTACCGAGGATGTCATGCTCCGTGACAGGCGGACGCCAATGTAGAGGGCAGCCAACTCGATCACTCCGAAGAAAATCGCGACGGCAAAGAGCAAATCCCGGAAGATTAACGCCTTGTCTCCCAGGGTGGCGCACAAGGTTGCATAGAGCATCGAAGGCCGGGTGGCGACATAGATAATCCCGTTCTGCTTGCTTTTCACCGGTCTGCCAGTCCACGACATCGAAAAAGGTTCCAAAGTGCAGCGTTATGTCGAACCAATGGGTACGAGGGGATACCTGCACCGGCATTCACACGGTTTGCGGTTTAACTCAACGCCGTTTTTGCGTTCGATTGGAAGGGGAAGCAAGGTGACTGAGCCCAGGCGTTCGGCTGTCGGCAGGAGCAGGTTTGGCGTGATGGGGATGTCGGAGACCAAGGCCATCCGGCCGATCGTCGGAGAGCCGGATCGCACGCAGATGTAGAGCATCGCGATCGACTACGAAACCGGTGAAGTCGCCGCTGATAAAATCGGGAACCTGCGCCGGTTGCGCTGCCAGCGGCGCTCCTTCGGTGGAGAGAACGAAACCCTTTCCGTTTCGCGACACAGTAACGGTGCGCCCAGGGAACCTCTCATCGGATGCCCGGGTGAACTGTTCGGCAACCTGTTCTGTGAGTTTCCCCGAGGTTTCCAGGGGAAACAACTGGGCAGCCAGCGCATCATTGGCCGCTTGCAGGTGGAGCAATTCCGAATGCAAGTCAGAGATGACGACGTAGGTTGCGAATTGGCCGGCAAATAGCACGCTGGCCAAACCGAACATGATCAACAGCAGCAGGATCGGCACAACGCCGATGAAAAGGTAGGTGACGATTAAGCGGTTGCGCAGCCGCCAGAGCAGGGGGCGGTAACCCCAGCGGAAGAGCACCGACCACGGCAAAGAAGAAGAAAATGAGGGTGACAAGCGTCGCCCATCCGCCCAGCCTCGCCCCCGGCGCCGCGTCGGCCAGCCAAAGCAGGAGAGATAATCCGCCCAGCCAGACGGTAACGCGAGCCCATTTGCCGGCGGGGCGCAGTATCCGCTTCAACCGGGCCCTGAAAACACTGGATTTTGGTAAGTTAATCGCCATAAACCATTGCTAGAAGAGAAACGCCCGGGGCTCCTCGTAGTATAGGCCAGTCGCAGGAGGGGCCTTTTTTTTGCGATGATAGGGCAAGGCGTTGGTCCCAGGAGAGTGGGCTTTGAGGAAATGTTGGTGAAAGAACAGTCTCGCCTTCTCTCTCTGATCGAAAGCGGATTTGCTGCACTTCGCATCCTGGTCATCGGCGACGTGATGCTGGATCGCTCCATCTGGGGGGATGTGGACCGCATATCGCCCGAGGCGCCGGTTCCGGTACTCCGTTCGGTGCGCACCAAGGCCGCGCCGGGGGGTGCGGCCAATGTGGCCATGAACCTGGTCGGCCTGGGAATCAAGGCCGCGCAGGCAGGTTTTTGGGGCAACGATGCGGAAATGCGCGAATTGAGCGCATTGCTTACCACCGCCGGCGTGGATTTCTCGGGCATGGCAGTTTCCGGCCACTCCACGATTTCCAAGACCCGGATCGTCTCCCGTAACCAGCAGTTGCTCCGGCTCGATGTGGAGAGTGCTGAACCCCATCCCGCGGCCGAGCAGCAGGCGTTGCTGGAGCGATCGCTGCAATTGGTGCGCACCGCCGACGCGGTCATTCTGTCCGACTACGATAAGGGAGCTTTGACGCCCTCAGCTTTGCCAGGCGGTGATCGCCCTGGCCCGGGAGCGAGGGATTCCGGTATTGGTCGACCCTAAGGGTCGCGACTTTAGCAAATATGCCGGCGCCACGACTATCTGTCCGAATCTTCAGGAGTTGGGGCTGGTCACAGGAATTGACCGCCACAACCTGGCGGAATTGCTGGCCGCGGCGCAGCAGTTGGTCTCTCAGCTCGGCATCGATTACATGACTGTCACCATGAGCGAGAAGGGCATTCGCATTCTCTATCCCGATTCCGCTTTTCATTCTCCGACCCGGGCACGCGAGGTTTTCGATGTTACCGGCGCCGGCGATACCGTCATCGCCACTCTGGCGGCATCCTTGGCGGCTGGGCTTGATGCGGAGACCGCTGTAACCCTGGCAAATATTGCAGCGGGCATTGTGGTCGCCAAGACAGGAACTGCGCCTATCTCACGCAACGAATTGGTGGCCGAGTTCACCGCCTCTACCCAGATGAAAGGTCCGGACAAGATTCTCGATCTGCAACATCTGCTGGTTCGTTTGGCGGAGTGGCGCGCCAACGGCGATCGCATTGTCTTCACCAACGGCTGTTTTGACATTCTGCACGTAGGCCACATCACGCTACTCGAGCAATGCCGTGAGTTTGGCGATAAGGTCGTCATCGGTGTGAACAGCGACGCTTCTGTAAAACAACTGAAGGGGCCCACGCGGCCGGTGGTTGGTGAGAACGAGCGTGCCCGCATTCTGGCTGCGCTTGGCTCAACCGACGCGGTAATTATCTTTGATGAGCCGACGCCGTTTGAGCTTATCCGCCACGTGCGTCCTGATGTCCTGGTCAAAGGCGGTGACTACACCACCTCAACCATCGTGGGTGCAGACGATGTGGTCACCTGGGGCGGCCGGGTAGAAATCGTGCCCACTGTGATAGGTGCGAGCACCACCAGCACCATCCGCAAAATGACCGCCAACTAGTAGCGCTAAATAAAAACTGGACGGGTGCCCCTCGCCAAAGCACCCCGTCGCCTCAAAGGACGATCCCCATATCTCGCTCGTTTTTCGCGAGATATGGGATCGCTGCTCCCTCTGACTCTCGATCAGCCGACGCACTTAGGCGCCAGCATCGGCGGTATCCCATATCTCGCGAAAAATGGCGAGATATGGGGCACCCGTCCTTCGTGAGGGAACGAGATGCAAAACCCATGCGGGACTGAGTTCGTGGAGTTGTCACGGAGGCTCTAAAGGCCGGCCGCTATTCGTTTCTTAATGTGTCCATCGGATCTACGCCGGCCGCCCGCCGCGCTGGTATGGATGCCGCGAACATCGCCAGCAGCAACATCACAATCGGCACCGTACAGAAGGTCAGCGGATCCAGTGGGCTGATCCCGAACAAAAAGCTCCGCAAAAACCTTGTCAGCAAAGCTGCTGTGACTAAACCAGCGACCGATCCTGCCGTGGCGAGAACCAGGCTTTGCTTCACAATGTCGCTCACAATCTGCCAGCGCATGGCACCCAGCGCCATCCGGATACCTATCTCGCGCGTTCGCCAGCTCACCACGTACGCGATTAGGCTGTAGACCCCCACGCTGCCGATCAAGAGAGCCAACGCGCCAAACGACAGCAAGAGAATCGCGAGCGACCGCGGAGCCGACACCGATGCCGCTACCACCTCGTTCAGGCTACGGACACGCGTTACCGGCACCAGTGGATCGAGCTTCGCGACCGCGTTGCGCAGCGCCGCTGCCGCGTCCGCGGCACTCGCCCGCGTGCGCAGCAGGACATACATAACCGGCTGTTCACGAGTTACGGTCATTGGTAAATAGACTTCGTCACCGAAGCCGCCGGCAAGACTGCCACCGTGAGTGTTGCTTACCACACCCACTACCACCGAGGCAGCGTCTTGATTCCATACCGCCGGTGTGGGCTCATCCTTCACAGCGATCATGTGTCTCCCCAGTGGATCCTGGTGTGGCCACAGCCGTTCTGCCATGCTCTGGTTGATGATGACCGCGTGGCTGGATCCTGATTCGTCCTGATTGGACAGCAGCCTCCCACGCATGAGCCGCAGCCCTAAGGTCGCAAAGTAGTCGGACGACACCGTGCGTCCGGTTGCCAGCAAGGCGGCTTGCCGCGGGTCCCTGGTATGACCCTCGGCGTCGTAGACGTAGTTGTCATCGCGCCCGCTCAGCGGCAGCGAGTCAGTGAGAGCAACCTCTTCCATTCCGGCGAGGCCCTGTGCGTCGTTCAGCAGCGTCGTAAAGAAGCCATTGCATCGTCCCTTTTGCTGGCATGCGGCTGCGTCGAGTGATACCTCTGCAGTGACCACGCGCTCGGTTCGAAACCCCGGATCCACCTTCGACAAACTGTAGAGACTGTGCAGCAGGAGACCGGCGGCGGTAATCACCACGACGGACAATCCGATCTGCCCGATGACCAATGCCATGGACAAGCGGAACTGGGATGCCTTACCCGCAACGGCGCGGCTGCCGGAGCCTAGCATTCCCTGCAGATTAGGCGACGCCATTCTTACTGCCGGGATCAGGCCGAAAATAAATCCGGTCATCAACGATGCGACGGCTGCAAAGAGAAACACTGGCCAATGCAGTGCTATCTCGTTCAGCCTCGGAGTATCCGCGGGCAGCAACTGCACCAGGCCGCGCAAACTCGCCGCTGCTACGACCAAACCTGCAATCCCAGCCATGCCCCCGAGAATCAAGCTCTCTAACAGTAATTGCCGGGTCAACCTGCCTGAGGAAGCACCCAGTGCTCCGCGAATTGCCAGCTCTCGTTCACGCCCGGCAGCCCGCGCCAGCATCAGATTCGCCACATTGGCGCACGCAATCAGCAGGATCAACGCCACCGCGCCAAACAAAAGCAGCAGGCGGGGCCGGGTTGCGCCGACTTCCGATTCCAGCAGTGGTACCACTGTCAGCTCTGAAGCCCAAGTATCGGGCATCCGCCAGGGAAACAGCGGCAGCAAGGCCGCGTGCAGCCGGTGCAGTTCGGCCTGGGCCTGGGCCGGAGACACACCGTCCTTCAGGCGTCCAAATATGCGCAAGTCGAACGCCCGCCAGGGTTCGAGAGGATCACCGCCTTTAAACGCCACGGGCGTAACAAACTGGGTATCCGCATAGGGGAAGCGTACTCCGGCGGGCATGACGCCGATGATTCGCCGCGAAATGCCATCGACACGAATGGTTTGTCCGATCACATCGGGATTTTTCCCAAAACGCTGTTGCCAGTAGCCGTAACTCAACACCACGACAAAATCGCGCCCGGCGATTCCCTCATTGGGCGTAAAGAAACTGCCCACTGCGGGATGAATACCCAGCGTGTCAAAAGCGTTGGTCATTACTTCGGCGCCGAAGACGCGATCGGAGGAGTCAGTCCCCGCCACATTTGACTCCGCATCCGCTCCGAATCCACTGATGGCAGAGAAAGAATCGGAATGCTCGCCCAAAGCACGAATCCAGCCCTTTGGGAAAAAACTAATCCTCGCCCGGGCCGTATTCGATCCGTGCCAGCCGGTCCTGGTGCGGAAACGGCAGCGGACGAAGCATGATGGATTCCACCAGGGAAAAGATCGCTGTATTTGCACCGATCCCCAGCGCCAGGGTCAGGACCGCTGTTAGCGTAAACCCTGGAGACTTTCGCAATTGCCGCAACGCAAACTTTATGTCTTTGAGCATCCTGTCACCTTAGGTTGCATTCCATCCGCCATACTCCAGGGTCTATAAGTTACCGAAAACAAATGGTCAGGGCAGAGATGGGACTGATTGGTTTGTTCACAAGCGAAATTGTTTGTTCGAAAATGAACACTTGGCCGATTTGGGGAAGAGAGTGTGGGTGAGAATTCGACTTACAGACTCAGTCCCGCGGGGGGAACGAGGGCACTCGTCCTATTCCTTTTTTGTTCCGCTAAGGCAGAGACTCTGTGGGGAGTCCTTCTGAACCGGTAGCTCTTAGACTCAAAGGGGCCTAGCGGGCAATGAGGCTGGTAATGCGCGAACGGTACCCTCGGCTCACGGGGAGCTTGTGCCCGTCTGACATGGTGACGAAGCACTCTCCTTCGTTTCCAACGGTCCGAAACTCTTTCACATGCTGCAGATTCACGATGGCCGAGCGATGGATCCGCAGGAAAAGGTCGGGATCCAGTTTGGTCTCGAAATTAGCCATGGTATTACGCAGCATATGGATCTCGTTGCCGGCGCAGATCCTCACATAATTTTCTTCCGCCCCGATCCAACGAATATCCGCAATGGGCAAAAAGAGGATTCGCCCCTTGGATCGAAAGACCAGGCGGTTGGTATATTCCTTCTTTTGCGCCGAGCGAGCCGCCCCATTGGTCCGCTTGTGTTCCCGCTGTTCCCGGGCATGCTGCAGTGCCATCCTCAACCGCTCGCGGGTGAATGGCTTCAGTAGATAATCGACCGCATGCACCTCAAAAGCCTTTAAAGCGTATTGGTCGTGCGCAGTAGTGAAGATAATGCTTGGCAGGTCGAGGGAAGGAGAGGAGCTCAGGGCTGAGATGACATCGAAGCCGTCCATGCCTGGCATGCGGACATCGAGTAGCAGCACATCGGGCTGGGTAAGCTGAACCAGGTCGATCGCCTCCAGGGCGTTGGCTCCTTCGCCCACCACCTCAATGTCTGGTTCCTCTCGCAGGAGTTGTAATAGCTTTTGCCGGGCAAGAACTTCATCATCCGCGATCACTACTTGAAGCGGCATACAGGGGCTCCGCGTGGTCATTGCTTGGACTCTTGGCGATCTCCAGGGGGAGCAGGAAGATAGCCGTTACATCTCCTGGTACCATCTCCCGGATAGAGAAGCTTTGCCGGCTTCCGTAGTGCAACTCCAAACGGGCCTTTACGTTCGCGATGCCGACGCCTTGCCCATTCGGGGCATCGTCGAATGAGCCTGGAACACAGCCCGCATTGCGGATCGATATGCACAGTGTATCTCCTTCGATGGAGACCTTGATGGTGATCGTTCCCACTCCGAGAGACCTTGCAATTCCGTGAACATACGCGTTTTCAACAATTGGCTGAAGAATCATTGTGGGCACAAGGGCGTCCCACGCCTCAGGTGCGACTTGAATGCTATGCTGCACTCGATCGCCGAAACGCAACTGTTGGATCGAGACATAGAGTTGAATGACCTCCATCTCTTCTTGCAGGGGAATCCGTTGCGCTTCGCCCTTTGCCAAGGTGATACGCAAAAGGCTGCTCAACCGTTCCAACATTTCGTCGGCGCTGTCAGGGTCTGACCGCATCAGGCTGGAAACGCAGTTCAGGGTGTTGAAAAGGAAATGGGGATTGAGCTCCATCTGTAAGGCCTGCAGCCGGGCCTGGACGAGTTGCGCCTCAAGGCGCGCGGTCATCTGCTCTCGCTCGCGGAACCGCTGATAGTAGCCAATGCAGCGGACAAGAGCAAAGCCGATCCAAAAGATGGCGATGTCTGTGACCAGCTCAGACGAGAGATAACGCTCGAGCCGGACCCAGTATGTGTGGTGTTTGCCCGGAGCCTGGTAGCGAAAGATAGCGAGGTAGATCACTTCCAGGAAAATGCTGACGAGAACACTCAAAGGCAAATATTGCAAGATCATTTGCCGGAGGGAGGCCCTTTGTATGCTTGCCCGCAAGAAACGCCACATACCGAGGACGACCAGACCCCATAACAGAAATCCAAAGGCGTCACCGACCAGGGGCACCCATAGGGGAATCTTCCATTCCCCCATGGAAACTTCGACTTCCGCGAGTTGCTGGAACCCAAATAAAAGCCCGAGCGCCGCCCAGCCCGATAAGAAGACCACCGGGTGCATAAAGAATGGACGGGCTTGCTGTGGCTCCTGCTTAGTCAGGCTGTTTGGTTTGATTCCCAACCTCCTTGTCCACAGACGGAGCATGCGCCGTAGCATACACCTCCTGGATGGGGAAATACTTCGGGTTCAATTCATTTTGATAGATGAATAGATCGTGGTTAGGATGCGTTTGCAGCCACTCTGTCGCTTCCTGTTCTGCGGAAGCCGCATTGGCTACGCTGCTTGCCATGCGCTGCAGCTCAGGACGCAGATAAGTCTGAGCTGCGCTTCCACCCTGTGAAGCTGCAATGCGATACCAACGATAGGCTGTGGGTTGATCCTTGGGCAAGAGCCGTCCATCGCGGGCCAACATACCCAGCACCGCGGACGATTGCCAGGAGCCGGCCGCGGCGGCCGACAACAGCAGGTTCGTCGCTTCCTGCGGATCTTGCGGCAGGCCGGGATGGTTGACCAGAATCAGGCCCAGCCTATGAATGGCCGGCACGTAGCCGCTGCCCGCAGAGAGCCGAAGAAGCTTGGCTTCCGCAGCAAGATCGGGCGCGCGGCCCGGTGCATTGGCGTCGAACATTGCCAGGAAAAATTCTGCCTCCGGGTCATGCCGTTTCACGCCCAGTTTGAACCAGGATTCCGCCGCGGCGAAGTCGACGGGCACCCCTGAACCCAGGTAGTTGGCCAAGCCGAGGTATGCATCCGCACGGCCATCTCCTTTCTCCGCCGCAGATTTCAACAATCGCACTCCTTCCTGCGTATCCTGCTTGACTCCCTCACCTTGCATATAGAGGGCTGCCAGGTTCACCTTTGCCGTTGCGTCATCTGAGGATGCTGCTCGTCTGTACCATTTCACTGCCTCGGCCCTATCCTGAGACACACCGATACCGACGGTGTACATATATCCCAGGAAAACTTGTGCTGCAGGGTTTCCCTGGTCGGCTGCCTTCCGATACCAGTAAGCTGATCGGCTAAGATCCTTAGGCACTCCTCTGCCTACAGAGTAGTCTGCTGCCAATTCCATCTCTTGCTTGACAAAACCTTGCCCTGCCTTTGTTTGTAACTCATCCACACTCGCCGGATGTTCCTCCGTGGCATCCGGCTTGGCTTCGGCGCTTATCGGGTACAACCAGCAAAGCACGAAGAGCAAAGATAGTAAACGACTGCGCAGCGTGCAAACGGTAGGTAATGGCATATATCACCTCACATTGGATCCATACTCGCGCATGCGAAAAGGTGCTCAAGACAGGGATATCGCCTGATTGGGACGTAGATATCCCGCAAGCCGGCCACTCGTCCCGCTCTCGCAACGACTCGTCACATATTCAAAAAATGTTTATCGACTGACTTGCATCGCTGCTTAACGCATTTTTGCTAATACTCTGGTCCGGTGGGATCAGTTATGTGCGGCCATTCTTTCCACCCCCAGGCACGCAAAGACCGCGTACCCGGGGACCCCGGTTTTGGCGGAATGGCCGCGTCGAGTTCAGTTTCTTGGTCCACACCATTAGCAAAAATGCTATAGCTCTTCTACCGATTTCTATAAGCGTGGGGGGGAATGATAGTGATCTGTAGCAGGCTTGGAGCAAGTCGTCCCTAAATCGGAACCGCTCGTCAATCGACTACATCTCGCTCGTTTTTCGCGAGATGTGGGATTCCACCACTCTCACTTTGCAACTCTTGAGCGTCGATTCGACCTTCAAGTGAAAGGTTAAGATCCGCTCACAGCTCAAACGCCTGATTGAGGTTTCTTTGTAAGACCCCAAACCACCACAGCGACAGCAGGACAGAGCAGAGAGACGGCCCCGACCAACCGTAGAGCCTGCTTCGCGTGATGAAGCTTCGGCCGCTCGAATTCCGCTCCGAGAAACGGCGCGGCGACGTGTTCGCCAGCGTACGTATTATCGCCACCCAAACGGACCTGCAGTGCGCCCGCCATCGCGCTTTCCGGCTGGCCGGCATTTGGGCTCTTGTGCTTTCTGCCATCACGTCGCCAAATGCGCAAGGCTGATGTGGCACTCGTTGCGTTACCAATCCTCGCAGCCGTCGCTAGAGCCAGGGCGGTCAGGCGCGACGGGAAATAGTTGGCCGCATCATCCAGCCGCGCGGCTGCCTTGCCAAAGTATAAATAGCGTTCGTCGGCGTGCCCAATCATGGAATCCAGCGTGTTCACCGCTTTGTAAGCCATGGCCATCGGGGCGCCCCCGATGGCCATATAAAACAGGGGCGCCACGATCCCATCGCACGCGCTCTCGGCCAACGTCTCGATGACCGCGCGATTGATTTCAGTTTCACTTAAAGACTGCGTGTCCCGGCCGACAATGCGCGACAGCCTTTGCCTGGCGCGAATGAGGTCCTCCTGTTCCAACGCGCGAATGACGGCAAGGCTTTCGTCGATCAGGTTGCGCGACGCAACGCAGGTCCATCCCAATAGGATCTCCGTAGCCAAGCCGGTCACAGTGCCTATGCGATAGGCTATTTCGATAGCTTTCGCCGTTCCCAGATAGGAGGCGCCGACCAAACCGGCGGTGAGCGCCGCGCCCGCCAGCAGTTCATCGCTTGCGCTTTGCCCAGGCCGGCGTAGAAGTGATTCTGCAAGCTGCGTGCAGCGTCCCATCCATCGTACGGGGTGCGGAAACCACTCCGGGTCGCCCGCGATCCAGTCCAGCAGGCAGGCGGCAGCGATGGCCTGAGCGCGGGTCATTGGTACTTCATCCCCACCCAGCTAAAAATTCGCTGCATGTCCAGCGACTGGCTCACCTGGCGAGCAAGACGATCGAGAGATTCCTCGCGCTGTGCCTTCCATGGATTGAGCGCGGAGGGAGTGGCTAGCTTGCAGAAGCTGCGCGCGGCACTCACGAACGCATGGCGGAAGCAGTCCTCGTCGAAGATTCCGTGCAGGTAGCTGCCCAGTATCTTCCGGTCGGCGCTGACACACCCGTCCAGTTCTCCGGAGCTAAGGGTGGCGAAGGGCTCTGCGTGATCCAGATACAGAGTCTTACCGACATGAATCTCATAGCCGGCAATTCGACCTTCAGGCAGCGGTTGGCCGAAGAGAGAGCCGCCATGGATGGAGCCGGAGCAGATGCGGGTTACCTTCTGTGCCTGCATCGTAGTGCTGATAGGGAGCAGGCCAAGCCCTGACATGCGGCCTTGGCGCTCGATCCCGAGCGGGTCGGAGAGTTCCTGGCCAAGCATCTGCATACCACCGCAGATACCCACCACCAGACCAGACTGGGCGTGGTTGCGAACCGCCGCATCGAGGCCACCCTCGCGCATCCACTCCAGGTCGCTCATGGTCTGTTTGCTTCCTGGAAGGATCACAACATCCGCGTGCTGCAAAAGCTCAGCCGAGCGGCAGAAGAGCAGATCAACCGTCGGCTCGGCACGTAGTGAGTCGAAGTCGGTAAAGTTGGAGAAGGATGGCAGCGCAACGACGGCGATGCGCAGAGGCCGCTTCGGCGTGTTGCTGCTGCTGGACCAGCCCGTGCGCGTCACGGGTGGCAGGCCAACGCTATCTTCTTCTTCCAGTGCGAGGTTCTGCAGATAGGGGACCACGCCCAGGCAGGGTTTACCCAGGCGCTCTTCCATCATGCGAACGCCCGGTTCCAGCAGGCTGAGGTCGCCGCGAAATTTGTTGATGCAGAAGCCGCGAATGCGACCGCGCTCGACGGGATCCAGCAGCTCGACTGTGCCCAGCAGGGAAGCGAAGACTCCGCCGCGATCGATGTCACCCACCAGGAGGCAAGCGGCATCCGCCATTTCTGCCATGCGCATGTTGGCGATGTCGTGCTGCTTCAGGTTGATCTCCGCCGGAGAACCGGCTCCTTCCAGAATGATTACCTGAAATTCAGACGCGAGTGTCTGATAGCTTTCCCGTACCGCGGGCATCAATTCCTCTACGCGGCGTTGGTGGTAGTCGGCAGCGGAGATCTGCCCCCAGATCTTACCCCGCACCACCACCTGGGACGAGCAGTCGCCCGATGGTTTGATGAGGATAGGATTCATGTGGACCGACGCTGCGATGCCAGCCGCTTCGGCCTGCAGTGCCTGGGCGCGGCCGATCTCCAAGCCCTCGATCGTCGCGGCCGAGTTCAGTGACATGTTCTGCGATTTAAACGGAGCGACGCTATAGCCCTGTTGGGCAAAGATGCGGCAGAGCGCCGTGGTCAGCAAAGATTTGCCAACATGGGAGCTGGTGCCAAGAACCATGATGGCCCGCGCTTGACTCATGACGCTCCTTAGAGAGAGTGGGGATTGCATGGAGATCCGCTAGAGGGAAGGGCGCACCGCAGGTCCCTCGGCTACGCTCCCACGGCACGCCGGGACAGGCGGGATGACAAAGGGGAGAGTGGTTACTCAACTCATAATCCGCGTATCGGATGGACAGATCCGTTGGGGCTGTCGATTTAAGCATCTCCCGCATCCAAATTACAATAGAGCCCCAGGGTGACGACCACCCTCCCCTTTGTCATCCCGACCGGAGCGTAGCGCAGTCGGAGGGACCTGCGGTGCGCCCTTCCCTCTAACAACTTCCCAGGTGAGCGAGCTACCATGCCCGCGACCACTTCGGGCCAGCCTTGCTTTCATCGCGAAGACGCGCATCGATGCCTGCGTTCAGCTCAATCAACCTGCCGAAGAGCCACACCAGATCAGAGAGGCGATTCAGATATGCCAACACCTCCGGCTTGACCTCTTGCCCGCTCTCCGCGAACCGAACTGCAGCGCGCTCCGCGCGCCGGCACACCGTCCGCGCGACCTCAAACGCAGCCGACTCGGTGTATGCCCCGGGCAATGACCAATCAGCGAGGATCCCTTCCGTGGCCTCGATCTGATACACCAGTTGCGTCAGGAACTCGACGTCTTCCGCGGTGATGTGCGGTGGCGTCTTGCGGCTCTCCGGCGGCGTCGCCAAAGCAGAACCAAGCCGGAAGAGCGTCTTTTGAATCTGCTCTGTCCAGCCCGCGATCTCCTGGTTCTTACAGATGCTGCGGGCGAAACCCAGCACGGTGTTCAGCTCATCCACGGTACCGTAGGCCTCTACCCGCAAGTCCGCCTTCGAAATACGAATCCCACCGGCCAGCCCGGTCTGTCCTTTATCACCATGTTTGGTTGCGATACTCATCTTTTTTCTCCTTTCGCCTCACTCATAGCGCACGATGCAACAGTACGTCTTGCGTTTGTTGCCATGCTTCCTCATCAGAACAACGCACAGAAATGCTGCAAGACCACGCGCAAGACGCCCCCATGCGTGACCACCGCGATGGGGCCGGGGTTGCCGTCGAGAAGACGATGCACCTCCTCAAGGACGCGTGCCTCGAAGGCCTGGAAGCTCTCCCCCGAAGGTGCGGGAAGATGGGGATAGCGCTGCGACCCACTTCCGCGCGTATTCCGGATCCATTTGTTCAATCTGCTCCCAGCGCAAACCTTCCCACTGCCCGAAATCCATCTCCCGCAGTGCCGGCCGCAACACCTGCGGTATCTCTCGAACAGCAGCGATCGCTTGCGCAGTAGCTGCTGGCGCGGCGCAGGTCGCTGCTATAGACAGTATCGATCGGCTCCGCGGAGAGCAGCTGGGTCAAGGCGGCGAGCTGCATCCGTCCCTGGGCGTTCAACTCCGGGTCGGAGTGGCCGCAAAACCGCCCTGCCATCTCCGTCTCCGCATGACGGATGAATAAGACGCGGCTCATGGCTTCCACACTCCGCAGAGGTACACGGCGATCTCGGTGATCTGCGTGGTGGCGCCAAAGCAATCGCCGGTCACGCCGCCAAACTTGCGCAGGTAAAGGACGCCACTCAGCAGGGAAACGACGATCGCCGCCAGCACCGGAGCAATCGCAGCCTTGCGCAAAACAACAACCACGGTGACGAACGTAAAAACCGATCCGGCGATCAAGGAGAAAGTGGAGGTCAAACGAGCAATCCGCGCCCCCTGGCCTTCGCTATCGCGAGCGGGCGGGAGGTAGTAGCTGAGGGGCAGAGCCGACCATCGACAGAGCACATGGGCCGACACCAGGTAGGCGGTGAAGCGCTCCAGCGGCAGCTCAGCCAACAGCACCCCGCGGCTCAGCAAGGAAAGCGCCAGGGCGGCCGCGCCGAATGCGCCGATGCGGCTGTCATGGAGAATGGCCAGCCGCTGTTCCGGATTCCAACCGCCCAGACTATCCGCGACATCGGCGAGACCATCCTCATGCAGGCATCCCGTGATGAGCACCAGGTAGAGCAGCACGACGAGCTGCGGAGGCGGGCCTGCTAAGATGAGGCGAGAGCACTTTCTGCAACGAGCGCCGCGCCTGCCCCAATCACCAGGCCCACCAAGGGAAAGAATTTCACTGCGCGCGCCAAGCCGTCGGGCGCGAACGGCACCTGCGGAATCGGCAGGCGGGTGAGAAATTGAAACGCTACCGCCATATCCACGACGAATCGCGGAGCGCGCAAGCTCATGCACTGGCTCCACTGATGCCGGCCGAGGCAAAGGTGGCCATCTCTTGATAAAGATGCATGGCTGCTTCGAGAACGGGCATGGCCAGAACCGCGCCCGTGCCTTCGCCCAGGCGCATATGCAGATCGAGGATGGGCTCGATATCCAGGTGCGCCAGCAGTATCCGGTGGCCGGGTTCCTGCGACTGATGTCCGGCGAACAGATAGGATCGCACCGCGGGAGAAAGTCCGCAGGCGATGGCCGCGGCCGCAGTGGAGATAAAGCCGTCCATGACGATGGCCATCTGGCGCCGCGCTGCGCCCAGTATCATCCCCGTCATGGCGGCGATTTCCAGGCCACCGGCACAGCGAAGAATTTTGCGTGGGCCGGCGGATTGGGCAAAGTGCAGCTTCAGAACCGCGTCCACAGTGCGGCATTTGCGCGCGTAGGCCTCCTCATCGAGGCCCGTTCCTTTGCCGGTGACCAGGCTAGCCGGCATGCCCGTAAGCGCCGCAGTCATCACGCTCGCAGCGGTCGTGTTGCCAATGCCCATTTCGCCCACCGCGATCAGGTTGTTTCCCTTTTCGTAGGCGGCCTCCGCCATGGTGAGGCCGACCGTGAGCGCCGCGGCTACCTCTTCTGGACTCATCGCTGCTTCCCGCAGCATATTCCTGCTGCCCCTGCGCACCTTGCCGTCCGTCAGCCCGGCATAGCCAAACAGGTCGGCGTCCACCCCAACATCCACCACCTTCACTTCTACCTGGTTGTGTCGAGCCAGCACATTGATGGCTGCTCCTCCGGAAAGGAAGTTGAGCACCATCTGCTGGGTCACCTTTGCTGGGTAGGCGCTCACTCCTTCTGCCGTGATGCCATGATCCGCGGCGAAGACGTAGACAGCCTTGCTGACCGGGCCGGCCAGGTTTCCCTGGCGGATGGCGAACCATTGCGCCGCCAGATCTTCCAGCCGTCCCAAACTTCCCAGCGGTTTAGTGAGTGCGTCGAGACGAGTCTTTGCCTGGGCCAGATAAGCTTCTGACGGAGCGACGATCGCCCCGATCACTTCCTCAATGTTGGGTTGCACCTCAGTGTTCATCGTGCTTCTCTCCGGTAGAGTTCGGCGCGTTCAATCAATAACGGATGACGGTCCGGCGGGCATTGGAAGGCGCGCTCCAGGACCGAGGGTTTCAGCATCTGCTCCGGGCTTCCGCTAGCCAAGGGCTGTCCCGGGCTCAGCAGCAGCACGGTGGAGAAATTCTTGTCCACCAGGTGGAGATCGTGCATGGAGGCGAGGATAGTCATGCCCTCATCACGCAAAAAGTGCAGCAGATCGATCAGCTCCACCTGCCTTCCGATATCGAGGTTCTGGGTGGGCTCGTCGAGCAGCAGCAGGCGCGGTTCCTGGGCCAGTCCGAGCGCGATCTTCACCCGCTGGCGTTCTCCTCCGCTCAGCTCGTTAAAGATGCGATGGCGCAGCCCGGAGATATCCGCCAGGTCGAGGGCCCGGTCGACGGCGACGCGGTCGCTGCGTCCCGGTCCGCGCAGCATGCCGATGTAGGGGGTACGCCCCTGCTCCACCACTTGCTGCACCGTGAACTCAAAGGGGAGCTCGAGTTGCTGTGGCACCAGAGCGATGGTGCGCGCGATCTCTTTCAAGGGGAGGGTCTTCATCGGCCGTCCACGCAAAATGACTTCGCCTGATGCCGGATGCAGAACTCCGGCGGCTATACGCAACAGTGTCGTTTTGCCCACGCCATTGGTGCCGATCAGCGCGCTGCAGCTCCCCTCTTCCAGATCGAGGGTTGCCTGGCGCAGGACGCTATGGTCCTGGTAGTCGAAATGCACGCCGCTCAAGCGCAACAGGCAGCTCATACCGCATAGCTCCGTTTCATCTTGCGCAGCAGGTAGAGAAAGAAGGGGCCACCAATAAAGGCCATGAGGATGCCCACGGGAACCTCTGACGGGGCTAGGACCGTCCGTGCCAGGGTATCGGCAAGCATGAGGAAGATGGCCCCAGCCAACGCCGTGACCGGCAGCAGGCGCACGTGATCGGGCCCTAAGAGGAGCCGTGCGACGTGGGGTACGATGAGCCCGGCGAAGCTGATCATGCCGCCCAGCGAAACCGCCACCGCCGTCAGCAGCGAGCCAATCAAAATGATGCATACCCGCGCCGCTTCGACCCGGATTCCCAGCTGTTGTGCATATTCATCGCCCAGAGCCAGGGTGTTGAGGGTCCGCATCAAAGGCAGCGCAGCAAGTGCCGCCAGGCCGAGCAGAACGGCACTGATTGCCAATTCTGTCCAGGCGGGTATCCCGATGACACCATGTAGCCAGGAAAGCAGAATGCGGTTGCTGGCGCCGGTCCGGTCGAACAATTCGAAGAAATAGCTGGTATTCGTGAACATGGTGCTGATGGCAAAGCCGGCCAACAGAAGGGTGACCACGTTGGTCTTGCCTGCCGATCGAGCCAGTGAATACACCAGCGCCATCGTAGCCGCCGACCCTGCGAAGGCCAGCAACGCCGTGGCGCTGAATCCGAGGACCGACCATTGGGAAAAGAAGAAAATGCCGATGCAGGCGCCAAAGACGGCGCCTCCCGATGATCCGGTAACGTAGGGGTCAGCAATGGGATTGCGAAAGAGACCCTGAAAGAGAAGACCGGCCAGCGCCAGCCCCGCGCCCACCAACCCCGAGGCCAGCACCCGCGGGAGCCGGATGTGAAACAGGATGAGCCGCTGCGTCTCGGTCAGCGGATGATCGCCGAGCATAGCGGCAAAGATGGTGCGTGGCGAGATGGGCACCGCTCCGGTCGCGAGCGATACCAGGGTAACAACCACCAGCGCCACCGTCAGTAGAACGATGAGGGGCCATGGGCCGACCCTGTTTTTTCCGGGCTCTCTGTCCTGGCGGCGGCCTGGGGGCGAAGCAGCCTCCGGCACGCTTGACCCGGATTTCCTGTGAAGCTTCGCGACGTTGGCGGCCCTCATGCGCCTTTCCTTAAGAGAAAGGCGCACACGCGGCTTTATCCAGTGCGGCGTGGCAGGAAATCCGGGGGAAACCGTGGCTATTTCAATTGCCAAGATTCGCCTCCAAAGCTGATCTTTACCCCGGCCCGAAAGGTGAAGGGAAGCGCCGGGTAACCAAAAGCTTCGCTGTAATGCTCACTCAAAAGATTCTGTATATCAGTGTAAGCCGCAAGTGATCGCGTGAACTGGTAGCCGCCGCCAAGTTCGAGGCGTTGGTAAGCGCCATCCAGGTTGCGGTTGGGCAGCAGCAAGGTGTTGCCGAATTCCGAATCGGTGAGGAAGTCGCTGTCGTCGCGGCGGCCCACCAGCGTGCCGGTAAAGGATCCATACCATTTGGAGCGGTTATAAGTCAGCCCAAAGTAGCCTGAGTGCGGTGCGCGCCGGAACGGCCGTGCGCCTACCAGCGGCGAAAAAGCGCCGATCGCTATGGTGGGAAAGTTCGGGTTGTAGCTGGGCAGCGATTCACTGGAAAAGGATTGCTGCACCAACGCATCCAGATAGGTGTAGCCGCCGCGGGCAAAGAGATGGCTGCCGATCTGGTATTCGGTCGCAACCTCTGCGCCCTGGGCGCGGAAGGCTTGTGAGTTGACGGCCGCTCCATATTGAACGGCGGGGTCGCTGGCAGCGGGCAGGCCGAGCGCGAGCAAGGCCGATTGCGGCACGAATTCGACGCCGTTGGTGAATTCATTGTGAAAATAGGTCAGGGTGATGCGGGCGCGCCCGTTCCAGAGCTGCTGATCGACGCCTCCATCGTAGGTGCGGGAGGTCTCCGGCCCGATCGGAGAGACGTGATACTGCTTAATCAGCTCAGCGCCATTGGGCAATGCGGCGAAGATGTCATAAAGAGAGATGCTCTGGTAGTAGATGCTCGGCTCCTTGATGCCTTTGCCGAAGCTGAAGTTGAGCTTGGTCCCGTTGAGCCAATGGGTGTTGGTGGGACGAAAGAGATAGTAGGCAAGGGAAGCGCGTGGAGTGGCCGCGAAGCCGAAGAGTCCATTGTCTTCCAGGCCGCTGCCCAGTGTGTAATAGAGGCGGTTGCGTATGTCCCCTTCCAATTGAACCGTGTAGCTGTAGTTGCCCCGCTCGATAGCAGTGGGTGTTCCTCCAGAGGTAAGCGTCGAGCCGCGCTCATCCTCGTATTTGAACGCCCCCAGTGCGACGATATGCGCATTGACCCGGTAGTCGGTCTGGGCATAGACGAAGTCCCGCTTGCTGGGGGCTAAATAATTGTTGGGGTAGGTTTCGCCGTAGCTGGCGCCGTACTGGAAGATTGCCTGGCCGCTTACGCTATAGCCATTCGCACCCTCCACGTTGACCGGAGCGCCCAGGTACACATCCTCGTCTGGGTTATAGATTCCGGTCGCAGCAAAGTCGGTGTAGTTGTAGTTCAAACGCAAGCCGCCGTAGCGTATCTGGTTGTGCCATTTCTCAGTGGTCTGGTTGTTCCAGGCAGCACTGTAGTAGCTGTCATGCTCCTTCATGCTGGCGTCATCGGGAATGCCATAAAGCAGAATGGCATTCGGCTGATCGGCAGATACGGTGAGATGCCGTACCGTAAAACGCAAATCGTTGGCGGTATTCGGCGTCCAGCCAAAGTTTCCCGCGTAGGTCGCGTTATGAAAGTCACTGTTGGGAAAACTGTTTTGCGTCTGCGTAGCGGCGAAAGCAGAGTAATAGTCGAAGTGGCGATAGGCGCCGCTCAGCGTGCCCACTTGGCGAAAGCTATTAAAGTTGCCTCCGTCGCCGGAGTAAGTCAGCAGAGGAAGCAGGGTGTTGCCGCGAGCCGTGGTCAAGCTCACCACGCCTGCCAGGGCATCGGAGCCATAGAGCGCGCTGTTGGGCTCCCGCAATACCTCGACTTTTGCGATGCCGACAGTATCGATGTTGGCGAACTCAACCGCCCCTCCGATATCGTCCGCCGGAACTCCATCGATCAGCACTTTATTGGCGTTTACATTGCCGCCGCGTATCGAAAGACCTGTGGTGCCGCCGGTCTGCCCCGTCTGGGTTATTTGCGCACCCGGAATCAGGCGCAACGGATCCTGCACCTCGGTCGAGTAACGGTATTGATCCGCGGTCAGTACGCTCACTGCTGCGCCCACCTGGGCGGCGGGCGTCGGGGTTCCGGTCGCAGTGACCGTAACCTGTTCCGTTAGCGTCTGCGTGGCCAGGGTGATGTCTACCTGCGCTTTGGCCGAAGCGGCCACGAAGACGGCATCGCTGGTGGTGGATTGGAAGGTGGGCGCAACCGCGCGAACCTGGTAGCGAGCGGCTTTCTGCAGATGGAAGAGATAGCTGCCGGTGTTGTCGGTGGTTGTTTTTGCGGCGACGGACGTGCCGTCGAGTAGCTCCACGGAGGCCGAGACAATGACCGCGCCGAGAGGGTCGGTTACCGTTCCGCGCAAAGTGCCGCTCTCGGCGCCAAAGGTGGTGAACGGCGCCAGCAGTAAGGACAAGAAGAAAATGCTTCGCAAAATCGAGCGATCGAACACGTGCATGCCCCCTCGGGTGGGTGAAGCAAGGCCGTTCTCCTGACTTACGCGTCAACAAACCTTGGCTGCCTTCCCAGGACTCATCCCAGTGGCTTTGCTCGTCCTCGCCGGGTTCTCTGCGTTCACAGTTACGGGGTAGTGGCGGATTCACACCGCCTTCTCGTCACCTTGCCGTGGTTGTGTGGAAGAACGGACCCATTCCGTTCTTGCTTCTATGGATGAAACTCTTTAGCCAATTCCTCCAATGCGTCGATAGCGACTGGACTCGGATCCTGTATGCCGCTGTCGACGTAATAGACCTTGCCTGTCTGGATCGCCGGAAGAGTGCTCCAGCCGGGCCGCTTCTCCAACATACGGATGTCGATCTTCCCCCCGCGAATCAGCAACAGAGAATCCGGAGCCCGGGTGATCACCGCCTCCAAACTGATCTGTGGCCAGTCGGGGACCAGGTCGTCCGTCACCGACTTGGCACCGGCGGTCTCAATAATCTCAGTGATGAAGGCGTGCTTGCCGATGGTAATGATCGGGTCATACCAGACGGGGACCAGGACTCGCGGAGCCGGTTTACCTGCGGTGCGCACTCTTACGGCTTCGATACGCCGTTCCAGGCTGGCGTTGAGAGCAGCCGCCTGCCGGCTGCGGTTGAGCGCCTCGCCAATGCTTGCGACCGAGTGCAGGATGCCGGCAAGACCGCGCGGGTCGACGAGATAGACCGGTATACCAACCGCCTCCAACTGGGTGGCGGTTTCCGCCGATCCCGGTATCTCGGTCCCTATGACCAGGTCGGGATGAAAGGAGAGAATCGTCTCGATCGAAGGCTTGACCAGACTGCCCACGCTCGGCTTCTTCAGCGCCGCAGGAGGATACGTCGTGTAGTCACTCACCGCAACCACATCGTCGCCGGATCCCAACGCGAAGACAGTGTCGGTGACACTGGGCAGCAGGCAGATCACGCGATGCGGGTGGTCTGGCACTGTGACTTTGCGTCCACTCTCATCCGTCAGGACCCGGCTCGCCTGAGACGGCAGAATCCAGCCGGCCAGCACCGTGAACACCAACAGAGCTCGCCTCATGCCGTGGCCGCCTCTTGGGGACTGACTTCCAGCTGTCCTTTGAGCACCAACGGAAGCCCAGCCACCAGCAGAAGCACATTAGACGCTACGCGGGCGACGCTCTGGTTCATTTCGCCCAGCAGATCACGGAAACGCCGGCCCGACGGATATGCAGGCACGACTCCACTGCCCACCTCGTTCGACACCAACACGATCGAGCAAGGAGGCGACTTGAGGGCCGTGCAGAGCGCCTCGACCGCATTTTGCTCGTCACCTTGCGCATCGAGCAGATTGGCGGCGAAGAAGGTCAGGCAATCGATGATCATCAGGTCGCAGCTGGATCCGTGGCGGGCGATGGTCTCCGCTAACTGCAGAGGTTCTTCGACGGTTTGCCAGTGTTGCGGGCGGCTACCCTGGTGGCGCTCGACTTTGCGCTGCATCTCGTCGTCGCCGGCCTGCGCCGTGGCCACAAAGACGACTCGTCGCCGCGCGCTCGCCGAGCTGCTGCGCGTAGTGGCTCTTGCCGCTGCGCACACCCCCAAGTACGAGTGTCACCGTATTGCGGCGATTTGACTGCATGCGATCGCCTCTGGCGCAGGCAAAACCCTGGCGCGAAGCGGGATAAAATCAAAAAGGCAGCGTCCGTGCTAACGAGCAACTACGTCAGCTAGGTTGCTTTCCAGCTCTCCCATCGAAGCTGAAACGGCCCTGGAGGGCATCTGGCCGGTCTCCTGACTTACGCTTCATCGATCTTGAACAGCCTTCCCGGAATTCGCATCCCAGTGGCTTCAGCTAATTGGTTCAAGCTCTCGGCGCTTACAGTTACGGGGTAGTGGCGGATTCGCACCGCCTTCCCGAACACCAGATTGGTCAACGATAGCTTGGCCGGTGCCGTGCGTCAATGGGTGGTCAGGGGATTGCGCCATCAGGTAGCCGTTTCGGCTGCCCTTCTCGGCAAGGGAGCGGAGGAAATTGTGCCCATTTTCCCTGGTTGTGACCCGTACCCGGCTTGATCGCCTTCCTTTTCCTCATCTCCTCAGGGGTCGGCGCGGCCCGGTTTCTTTCCCGGTTCTTACACACCCTCTTCAGCCCGACGTATTTTCAATCATTTGCGGCACGGCGAAAGCCGTGCCCTTCGTTTGGAACGGTTCAGGCTTCCACCGCGATCGGGATTCACCGGGCTCGCGGAAAGCGCCGGTAGAACTAACGATGGCAGGATGCTGGCGATGGAGGCATAGACCAGGAGTCCACCGTAGAGCGGGGGACTGATAGCAAAATTCTCCCGCAGGATCTCGGCGATCACCAGGGTAAAAATCAGCGTGGGTGTAAGCGCGATGGAAACCCTTAAGCTGCCTCGGTGACCCCGATGCTTCATGAGGCGCGATTGCAGCCAAACCACTCCGATGCGCACGGGGATGATGCACGCCGCAAGCGCAAACCCGTACCACAGAGAGCTGGCGACCAGCGCAGCGCTGGGTACTCCGAGTCCATTGTGAAAAAAATAGAAGGGAACAAAAAAGGAAGCGAAGAGAGAGATTGCTTCCAGATTCTGCTCTGAAGCAAGAGTGGTCATGCGTTTACTGAGTGACCGGGCAACGAGTCCGGCGACAAATGCGCCCACCAGATAATAGACGCCGAGGCTCTCTGTGATGACTGCGCAGATCAGCCCAACCATCAGCAGCAGGGAGAACTCCGAGCCAGGTGCGTAAGGTACCACGTAGCGTCCCAGGGCAAGAAAGACCAATGGCATGAACGCGATCAACAGGGCGATCGAACCCCCGGAGATGAGCAGGGTCTTGACCGAATCCGCTTGCGAAATCACGAGAAAAAGAAAGACGGCTGTCACTTCGCCGGCGACTGCGTGCAGGGCAACTTCGGACTGCTCATCGTGGTCCAGCCCGGAGTGGGGCAGCATGTCCAGAATAAAGCCGGTCGAAGGGGTAAGAACCGCAAGCGCCACCAGCCAGTCGACCTGCCAACCAAGGTGGAGGCACACGGCAGTTATGCGCGCGCAAGCCACCAGCACCAGCCCGCGCAGAGCGAAGTGTCCGGCCAGTGATGGCAGCTGGCGGCGAAGCTCGGCCAGGTCGACTTCCAGGCCGGCAAAGAGAAACAGCGATGCAATACCCAGGGTCGAAAGATAAGAGATGACGCTGTCCATTGCCAAGGGCTTGAAAAAACCAGCCACAATGATTCCGAAAGCAAAGCAGGTGAGCTGGGCGGGAAGGCGGAAGCGCTGTAACGCGCGAGGAATGACCAGCAGGCCAAAGACCACGGTCAGGTAGATAAAGGTCGTGCGTGGTCCTTGCAATGCCGCTCCAGGTGAATCGTTGCCCGGGGGGAAGGGGAGGATATTAATTTATCGCGCCTGCGTCATTCAGGAAACGGAATTCTACAGCTCTTTCAGCAGCCACCGTACGGATCGCTTCTGGATCTCGATGTATTGCGGAGCCCACATGGCATGGATGGTATGGCCGACCGCGGTAAATACGACCCGCCCCTTGCCGAAATCGTAGGCCCACCCGGAGATCGACTTGGTGCCCAGATCCTCGAACTTCAGCCCATCGATGTTTTCCGCCTCCAGAATGACGTACTTCGGGTCCTTATCGTAGATGACGTAGTGCTGCTCATCATTGACCATGAACGAGCTCATACCGTCCGTGATGGGATGTTTGTTTGCGGTCGCATGCACCTGGAACGGACGCAGAGGTGGGTGGCTGATGTAGGCCCCGCCCATCACATCACGATAGTTTTTTGAGCTGAGCGAGATATGGCTGCAGTTGTGTAAAGCATAAAAGCCATTCCCTGCGGTTACAAAGTCTTTGATCGCCGCACCCTGCTCCTCCGTAATCCAGGTTACGGGCTTCGGGTCAGGGAAAGTCTTCGGGGTTTCCAGATCCGCCTCGTAGGCCGTGTATGCATCCGGTCCGAGGTAACCATCGGGCCAGATCATGCCGTCGCGCAGGATCAGAAGCAGCTGATAATTTTTCAGCAAGGCGGCTGAGATCTGGTCGTATTGGATGGTGTAGTCGATGGGAATATCGAGGTCTTTGAAGACCTTGTCCAAACTCACTCGAATGTAATCGGGGTTGTGATAGCGATCGCCGATCAGCGCCAGGGCGCGCGGCTTTCCGTTGCTCCGGGCAGATTGCGACTGCACGGTCGCACCAGTGCCCAGGCCAAGCAATCCTGCGCCGGCCACCATGCCGGCATTCCGAACCAGAGCTCGTCTGGAGAAATTCGTACCAAACAATTTCATAAGGCCCCCCCTGTTCTCGTCTTTGCCCTTGTTGTTGCCCTCGTCCCTTCGTACTATTCGGCCGGCACAAACAGAATGCTGACCGGCGCCGGAACATCCAGCACCTGGCCCGTCGGCTTCAACTGACCGTTGTTCTGATCCACGGCAAAGACAACCATCTGATCAGATTTCTGGTTTCCGGCCACGAGGTATTTCCCCGTCGGATCCAAGGCAAAATTTCTAGGAATTTTTCCTTGCGTGGGTTCGACTTGTACCTTGGTCAGGGTCCCCTTGGCAGGATCGATGGCAAATACGGTAACGCTGTCGTTCCCGCGGTTGGAGGCATACAAGAAGCGCCCTGACCGGTCCACCTCTATCTCTGCCGAGTCGTCTTCCCCTTTGAAGTCGGAAGGCAAGGTGGAGATCGTCTGCAGCGGTGTCAGCGCCCCCTTGACCGGATCGTAGGCAAAAACAGCAACGCTCGATCCCATCTCGCAAAGCGTGTAGGCGAACTTTGCTTCCTTCCCAAAGGTAAAATGCCGCGGCCCCAAGCCCGGCTTCACCGTGGCAAAGGCAGGATCGTTAGGCGCGAAGGTTCCTTTGGCCGCATCGACGCGATAGATCTTGACCTGATCCAGGCCCAGGTCAGGTACGAACAGGAAGCGATTGTCGGGCGAAAGCACAACCGCATGCGCGTGAGGTCCCGTTTGGCGAGCCGGGTTTACGCTCCCACCGCTGTGTTGATGGAAGCCGGTCCGCTCACCGATACTCCCATCCGCCTTAATGGCGAACGAGGCGACATTCCCACTTCCGTAGTTGGCCACGAAGAGCGTCTTGCCGGTTTTGTCTAGGACCAGGTGGCATGAGCCCCCTCCGCCCGCATCCACCTTGTTAAGAAACGTAAGCGCGCCGGTCTTGGGGTTGATGGAATAGCTGCTGATGAAACCGTTCTTCTTGTAGTCATCCGCTCCCGGTTCCGGGCCCATTTCCGTCACTGCGTATAGGAAGCGATGTTGGGGATCGGTAACAAGCCATGAGGGATTCGGCAACTCGGCTACCAGGCCGGTTGAAGTGAACTGGCCCGTCTTAGGGTCGAAATGAAAGCCGTAGATGCCTTTGCTTGTGGGCCCAGTATAAGTTCCGACATACACGAAATAAGAGCTAGCCACGGTCCTACCTTTCGCCGGCGCAGCCAGGGCCTGCGGAATAGCGGCAGAGGCCGCCATGAAAGATCCCAGGAGTACAGAGCCCGCCCATGTTTTTGAAATCCGCCCAAGTTTACACCCCATCTCGTTCTCCTCTTGACCAGCGCTCTTTACTCCAGGTTCGAGGTCCCCACTCTTTCTAGACCGAGGTGGGGTAGAACGCAAGCGATTACTGATGCTATGCGGCGGGAACAAACAGGATGCTAACCGGCGCTGTAACGTCGACCACCTGCCCAGTCGGCGTCAACTGACCGTTTGTTTGATTAATTGCAAAAACAACCATCTGATCCGATTTCTGGTTGGCTACTATCAGATACTTGCCGGTCGGATCAATGACAAAATTGCGCGGGATGTTGCCCTTGGTCGGCACGACCTGAATCGTGGTCAGCGTTCCCTTGGCCGGATCGATCGCGAATACGGTGATGCTATCGTGTCCCCGATTGGAGGCATAAAGAAACCGCCCCGACCGGTCCACTTGTATCTCTGCTGAGTTGTCTTCTCCGGTGAAATCGGCGGGCAAGGTGGAAACGGTCTGCACTGGCGTCAGCGAGCCCTTCGCGGAATCATAAGCAAAAACCACGACACTCGAGCCCATCTCGCAAACGACGTAAGCGAACCGGGCGCCGCGGCCAAACGTGAAATGCCGCGGGCCTAACCCGGGCTTTACCGAAGCGAACGCAGGATCGTTGGGTGTGAATGTAGCGTTCGCCGCGTCGACACGATATATCTTGATCTGATCCAAGCCCAGGTCGGGCACGAAGAGGAAGCGATTGTCCGGTGAAAGCACTACCTCATGCGCATGCGGTCCTTTCTGGCGCTTAGGGTTAACGCTCGAGCCGGAGTGCTGATCGAAACCGGTCTTTTCGCCGATGCTTCCGTCCGCATGGATGGCGAACGAGGCCACACTCCCAGTGCCATAGTTGGCGACGAAGAGCATCTTGCCGGTTTTGTCTACCACCAAATGGCAGGCGCCGCCGCCCGCGGAATCAACCTTGTTGAGAAACTTGAGCGCGCCGGTCACGGGGTCTATGGAATAACTGCTGATAAGACCATCCACACCGCCATTGTTACCGATCTCCGTCACGGCGTAGAGATAGCGATGGCTTGGATCGGTGACCACGAAGGAGGGGTTCTGTACCTCGGCCGCCACGCCCATTGGGGTCATCTGAGCGTTGCTTGGGTCGAAGCGAAAGGCATAGATACCTTTGCTGTTGGGACCAGTATAGGTACCGACGTAAACAAAGTAGGAGTGGGCCGCAGGCATGCTCTTTGGAGGGCACTCAGAGCCTGGGGAACGTGCGCCAGCGTAAGCACGGAAAACACCAGGAGCATCCAGCCTATCGGTCTTCTTTGAACCGTCCCTCGTTGACAAACCATCTATCCTCCTCTGGTTGATCGTTGTCCTTCACTTCCGGGCTGACATGCCCACTCTTTTTAGATCAGAGTGATGCGTCCAAACGCCGAGCTGCTAAACGAGTTGTTCGGATTCAGAAGATTGGTGTGATTCAACACGTTGAACACTTCGGTTTTCGATTCCGGGTCCATAGATGATGTTACGCCCGCTGGTGCCAAAGCGCCGCTAGCGATAGTTGGTATCGTCCACCCGCCGAAGGTCGGCGTCATTCATCACCCCAATGGTTACGATCGCGAAGGTGAAGACTTCGGTCCCGGGTTCGAGATGGCCGGCGATGACCCTGTCCGGCGTCGCCAGGGTCATGTGGGGATGGAGCCTGCCGTCGATCACATACCCATTCATGCTCACCAAATCAGCGGGTTGGGTAGGATTCTTTTCGAAGGTGTCCTCAGTCGGCAGGGTTCGGTTGGTCACCTGATGAACCTGGTATCCGCGCACCGATCCGATAGCCGAAAGAATAACCCCATTTTGAATGTGCTCCTGCTTCACCATCTTTTGGAGGCCGGCAAGCAAGTCGGTCTTGTACTTCAAACGAATAACAACCACTCGATCGAAGTGACCCGTGATGGCGTACGCGTCGGGAACCTGGTCACTGTTAGCCCTTGCATCCTCGGCGGGACGGGGGATGGTGATCGCCCGCCGGGTTTCCTGAGCGAGAGCCGTGCTCGCCGCCAGCAGAAAGACAAGCAGCATTCTCATACCGTTCTCCAGTCGGGTTCGGGATATGACGTCGCCCAGTCCGCACAGCCGCCAGTGTTGGCTGGACAGGAAGCGACCCGCCGTATCCACCCCAAACCGAAGGGGTGGATACGGCGGGTCTGGCCGAAGGCCGAATCAGAATATTTGTTTGACGAAATGAGCCGTCTTAACGCCTGCCTTTTCCGTGTAGTAGACGGTAACCTTGGCAGACTTCTCGGTACCCTTGCCGATATCCTTACCAGTATCCTTCGCGGCGTCCTCAGTGAAGTGGAAGGTGTCTACGCTGCCATCCGCGGTTTTGACCGCAATGGTCTTTGCTCCTCTATCCACATGGGTGACGGTGCCGTCGGTAGCCTTTAGGCCATCGTCTCCGATGTTGTCGAATTCGTGAGCCGTTTCTTTAGATCCTTCGACTGTGTAGTGCACGGCGACTTTGCTGCCCTCTTTCACTCCGTCCACCGTCCCCTTGGCCGCATCCTTAGAGCCGTGGACAGTCACGTCGCCAACATAGTGAAAGGTGTGTTCGGTGCCGTCCGCGGTCTTGACGACAACGGTCTTGGTAGTGGAGTCGACCTTTGTCACCGTCCCCTCCACAGCGTGAACCACGTCTTGTGCGGCAAAACTTAACGATGTCGATAGCGCCAAAGCACTTACCAGGGCGATTGTTTTGAACATGACCATCCTCTTTTCTCTATCAGTAAAGTATTGGGCCCGATTGATAAGTAAATAATATCCTTATATCACTTTCGGGACCCCGGCTTCGGCTACCAACCGCCACCCAGGGCCTGGTAGAGCTGCACATAGCTTTGCAACTCGGCAAACCATGCCTGGGTCGTCTGCAGTTCGGAGGTGAAGTATTGCTGTTGCGTGGTAAGGACCTCGAGGAAGCTGGTGGCTCCTCCCGTAAAACGAACATTCGCCAGCCGCGACGTTTCTCTGTAGGTTGTTGTTTGTTCCTCCAACTTCACGCGGTACAAACGGGATTGCCTGTAGGCGACCAGGCTGTTGGCCACGTCGGCGAATGCCTGCTGCACCGTTTGTTTGTAAGTGAGCTCAGCCTGCTCTCGTTGTGCCAGGGCTAGGCGGTATTCGCCGGTGATTCTTCCTCCGGCGTAGAGCGGCTGTGCCAGCTGCCCACCCAAAGCCCAGAAGGTGGCCGGCCCTTGCAGGAAGCTCGTCAATGCCGTGCTGGACGCCCCAAAGGTGCCGGTTAAGGGGAGCTGGGGGAAGAAAGCGGCCTTCGCTACGCCAACATTGGCGTTGGCCGCAGCCAGGGCCTCCTCAGCCTGACGAACATCCGGCCGGCGCTCCAGGATCGAGGAGGGCAGACCCACCGGCACCTCGTCCAGATGCGGTTCATCGATCAGGCGCAGGCCGCGGTTGATCGGCCCCGGATTTCTGCCCAGGAGCACGCTAAGCTGGTTTTCCGTCTGTTCAATCGATTGTTGAAGAGTAATGACCTCCGCCTCCGCTTGCTGCACAAGTAGCTGCGACTGGTACACATCCGTGATCGCGTACTCCCCACCCTTATAGTTAATGGTGTTAATGCGCAGGCTGTCCTGATCGGCCGTCACCGTCTGCTTTGAGAAGTCGAGTTGTGAATCCAGCTGGCGCAATTGGAAGTAGGCCGACGCTACGCTGGCGATGAGCGTGGTTTGAACCAGGCGTTGAGCGTACTGGCTTGCCAGAAGATTGGCGCGGGCGGCCTCTGTCGCTCTGCGGTATTGTCCCCAGAAGTCCACCAGGTAATTTAGCTGCAGACCAGCGGTGTCAAACGTGGGAGCGCCCGGGGTAGCTGCAGAGCGTGCGTTCTGTATTCCGAAAGTTCCCGTCAGGGTTGGAAGTTGATTCGCCCGGGTCACTCCCAAGAATGCTTCGGCCTGGAGGATGTTGCTGGCGGCGATGCGCATGTCATAGTTGTTGGTGAGCGCCTCCTTGATTAGGCTTTGCAGCACTTCGTCGGTGAAGACAGACTCCCATTTCATCTCGCCGAATGGCTGGCCTGTGCCGAGTCCGGGTGCGAGCCCGCGATACTGGCCGGGTACATCGAGCGTGGGACGTTTGTAGTTAGGGCCCACTTTGCAACCAGACAAAGTGAGCAGCAACGCAGCGGCGCTGATGACTCTGGTTCTCATTTAACCGGTCCTGACTCCGCCGCGGCCTCAGGTGGCCGTTTCTCGCGGCTGAAAAGAAGACCCGCTCGCTCGACGACATCGAAGGAAACAGGAATAAAGAATATGGCGATGAGAGAGGCCGCGAGCATGCCACCGATTACCGCCGTGCCCAGCACACGTCTGGAGACTGCACCTGCTCCGGTCGCGATCCACAGCGGCACGCAGCCGAGAATAAAGGCGAAGGCGGTCATCAGGATGGGCCGCAGTCGAAGCCTGGCGCCGGCCAAAGATGCATCGAGTAACGACTTGCCGCTTTCGTATTCGTCTTTGGCGAATTCAACGATCAGAATCGCGTTCTTCGCGGATAGCCCGATCAGCATCACCAGGCCAACCTGGGCATACACGTCGTTGTCGAGACGCCTGAAGTACAACGCGGCAAACGCTCCGAAGATCGCGATGGGCACACCCAGAAGGACACTGAACGGGAGGGTCCAACTGTTGTACTGCGCGGCCATGATCAGAAATACGATGACAAACGACAAAGCAAAGACTACGGCCGGGCTTACCCCTTGCGCAGCTTTGACCTCCTGGTACGTCATGCCGGTCCAGTCATATCCCATCTGCGACGGCATGGTCTGTTTGAAAACATCTTCAAGCGCTGCGATCGCCTGGGCCGAGCTATACCCCGGCGCAGCAGCTCCGTTAATTTGAACCGCCTGAAACTGGTTATATCGGGTCACAAACTCCGGGCCATCCTGCCGGTCGATTCCCGTGAGCGTGCTTAGCGGAACCAGCTGCCCAGTAGCGTTGGTGACGTAAAACTTACCCAGGTTGCTGGGCGAAGTGCGGTAGCTTCCTTCTGCCTGGACATATACCTGCCACTGCCGGCCAAAACGAGTGAAGTAATTCACCAGCGCCCCGCCCATAAAGGTCTGCAGAGTCTGGTACACATCTCCCAGGGCCACCTGCTGCGTGAGCACCTTTGCCTTATCCACGGTCACTCCGACCTGTGGAACGCTCAGCAGGGCAGTCGTCATCACGCCCGCCAACTCTGGCCGCTTGTTCGCTGCTGCAAGAAAGACTTGCTCTTGCTCCGCCAGGAACTCGGTGGTTCCCCCGGATCGATCTTCGAGTACGAAACTAAATCCTCCCGAGGTTCCCACACCGGGAATAGCAGGGGGAGGGAAGGAGAAGGCAATGCCCGAGGTGACCTTGGAGAGCGCCGCAGCCAGGTGCTGCTTAATGGCACTATAGCTCTCGTCAGGAGCCTTCCGCTCTGACCAATCTTTGAAGGAGACAAAAAAGAAGGAGCTGTAGGTCGTGCTTACTCCGCTCAGCAGGCTATAGCCCACCACCGAGCTTACGTACCGTACTCCCGGCGTTTTCATCAGAATATCTTCCACTTCCCGCGAGGCGGCGGAAGTTCGCTGCAATGACGATGCCGGCGGCAATTGCAGTCCGACAAACATGAATCCCTGGTCTTCATCTGGAAGGAAACTGCCGGGAACATTCTTGCTTAGTAAATAGGTTCCTCCAACAACTAGCGCCAACAAAAGAAAAGCAACACTGGACTTGTGGATCAAATGCCGGCAGGTGTTTACATATCCATCCGTGGCCCGGCCAAACACGCGATTGAACCAGCGGAAGAAGGCGCCCAGTGGACCGCGGAACTCCTTCTTGGGACGAAGCAGCATGGCAGCGAGAGCAGGGCTGAGGGTCAACGCATTGAAGGCGGACAACGCTACGGAAACCGCAATGGTGACCGCAAATTGTTGGTATAGTCTGCCCGTGATGCCGGGGATGAAGGCAGTCGGGATGAACACTGCAGCCAGGATGAGAGCAATGGCGATGACCGGCCCGCTGACTTCCTCCATCGCGCGCAATGCTGCATCGTGCGATGTCATACCATTCTCGATATGGTGCTCCACCGCCTCCACCACTACGATCGCATCGTCGACCACCAGGCCGACCGCCAGCACCAGGCCAAACAGCGAGAGCGTGTTGATAGAAAATCCAAGTAATGGAAAGATGATGAAAGTTCCAACCAGCGAGACTGGGACCGCCAACAGAGGAATCAGCGTGGCTCTGGTGCCCTGAAGGAAGAGGAACACCACGAAGGTGACCAGTACCAGGGCCTCGAGGATAGTGTCTTCGATATCCTTGATGCCCGAGGTGACGGCGAGCGTCGTGTCCAGCGCAACCACATAATTCAGTCCCTCGGGGAACCTGGTCTTTGCTTCCTCCATCACTTTACGGACTGCGATCGCCGTAGTGACTGCATTGCTTCCCGGGGCCTGGTAGATCGCCAGCAGCGCGGCGGGTTTGCCGTTGTAGCGGCCAATCACTGAGTAATTCGTTGCCCCTAATTCCACTCGGGCGACGTCTTTCAAACGGAGAATGCCTCCGTCGCTGTTCGCCCGAACGATAATCTCGCCAAACTCTTCCGCGGAGGGAAGCCGCCCCGGCGCACGCACCGTGTAAGTGAACTGCTGGCCCGGCGGAACCGGCTCTCCTCCGATCTGGCCTGCCGGGTTCACCGTGTTTTGCGTGCGCAGGGCGTTGACAATTTCCGGGATGGTTACCCCCAGGTTGGCCAGTTTGTCGGGATTGACCCAACACCGCATCGCGTACTGCCCGGCGCCGAAGATCGACACCGACGCCACCCCCGGCACCCGCGTCAATTCATCATTCAGATTGATGTATGCATAGTTGGCGAGAAATATATTGTCGAAGGCTTTGTTGTCTGAGGAGAGATCAATCAACATCAACGGCGAAGCCGTCGATTTCTGTACCGTCACGCCATTGGCGACCACCGCAGCCGGCAGTTGCGCATTGGCTTGCAAGACCCTCATCTGGGCTAGGATCTGGTCGGTGTTGGCTTCGGTGTCGATGCCGAAGTCCACGGTAAGAGACATCTGGCCGTTACTCGCGTTCTGCGAGGACATGTAGTTCATCCCATCCACGCCGGCCATCTGCTGCTCGATGGGGGTCGCCACGGACTGGGCGACCGTGTTGGCGTCCGCGCCGGTGAAGTTGGCAGTGACTTGAATCTGCGGATCGCTGATGTTGGGAAACTGTGAAGTAGGAAGGCGAAGCAAGGCGACAACGCCGGCAATGACCATCAATATCGATATAACGATGGCCACGATAGGCCTGTTGATGAAGAACTTTGACATCAGTCGTGCTCCGCGGCAGCAGCCACAAATGGCTTGGGACTTACCGGCGTGCCTTGTCTGACCTTCATGAAGCCTTGAACGATGACCTGGTCCCCTGGCTTCAGTCCTTCGGTGATGATCCAGTCGGTGCCGACGCGATCGCCCACTTTTACAATGCGGAAGCCGGCCTTATTTCCCGGTTCGACCACCGCAATCTGATACATCGATTGCACCTCGATGACGGCTGCTTGCGGCACCAGCGAGCGCCCCCTCATTCATCCCCGTCTGGAATCGGACGCGCCCAAAGCCACCGGGACGAAGCACAGCGTCAGCATTGGGAAATTCGGCGACCAGCTGTATTGTTCCCGTTTGGCTCGTGACCTCTCGATTGACCAGGACGATGCGCCCCTTCTGCGGGTAAGTGTCGCCGTTTGCCTGGATAAACTCGAGTACAGGACTGGCCACCTTCTTACCGCTAATCAACCGGTAAAACGTCGGTGCCTCGCTTAGATAATCGCTTTCGCTGATATTGAAGTACGCCCAGATGGGGTTTACCTGTGACACCGTCGTCATTGTGGTCGTGGTGCCCACAAGGTTGCCGACCTGGGCAGCGGAAAGCCCCGCGATGCCGTCGATGGGTGAGTACACTTTGGTCCAGGACAGGTTCAACTGTGCTTGCGCCAGTTGCGCTTTGGCTGCGTCCAGTTGCGCCCTGCTCGCGGCCTGGGTCGCGATATCGGTATCCAGTTGCTTTTGCGGAATCGCGCTCTGTGCGGCGAGCGGTTTGTCGCGCGCAACATTGGTGTCCGCATTGGACAAATTTGCCACTGCTACGGCCACCTGAGCCTTGGCTTGCTCGATCGTTACTTCAAATGCGCGCGGGTCTATTTCATACAGCAGCTGCCCTTTTTTTACGAAAAAGCCATTGCGGTAGTTCTGCGTCAACAGGTAACCCTGAACTCTAGGCGTAATCTGCGCGTTGGTCCGCCCGTTTAACTGTGCGACCCACTCGTGGTAGACGGGGACATTCCGCTGGACAACCTCCGTAACCTCGACCTCCGGCGGGCTGGGTCGCGGAGCTTCTTCTTTCTCCCGGCATCCGTTCAACAATGTTGCTGACAATAGAATTGTGAAGAGGGCATTACACCGTAACGAGGATCGCGGCTTGGGTCGAGATCGCATGGACACCTCTGGTTCGGATGCTGGTTCCGGACGAACATTATCTGCACAGAGTGGGGCCCTCGATCCCGGTCGTGCGGGGGTCGCAATGCTACCTGTCGGGGGGTACCAGAGGACTTTAGCACACGTTCCACGCGTCGGAGCCCCCCAGGACGAATTTGCGATTTCTTCTTTGGGATTTCTCCTGGTTACCGGCCGAGGGATGCCGATCCGTTCGTTTTTTCTTTTCGTAGGGGGAGACGCGAAGCTTGAAATTCCTTTGCGAGTGCGGTCAGCTCATGTTGTGCCCACCGCAGATACATTGTGCGTTGGGCTCGTACAACCGAGGTGGTCCAGGTAGGCGGCCACTTGATCCCAGCCCCCATGACCTGTCGCTAATGCGGTATAACCGTCGGGCCGAACCAGCCAGAGTCCGCCCTCATGGAAAGGCTTTCGTATATTCGGATCGAGAATGCCGGGATATCGCGCAACTAATTCAGAAGCTGCTCCGTCATCTTCCGCAAACAGCGCAAAACGGGGCGATGTCCCCGCCCCGACAGGCGTTTCCTCTGGACGAATGGGAGCACGCTCGCCGGCGGCCGGCCCGCCGTGCGCGTATAGGCCACCGGCACTGAGTGGGCTGTGGGGATACCCGATCGAAAGCTCCGTGAGTACGTCAGCCACTGCCTTACGTATGGGAGACAAGCCAAAGATAAGGGAAGCGATATGGTTGCGAATGGATTGCTTGATATCTCCCCTGATCAGGCCAATGGAGGTTGCCCGGCCAGTCGCCTCCAGCACTTGTCTCCCGACCTCGCTGCGCTCCAGGCTGTAACTACCCAGAAGCGGCTCCGCTGCGCAACTCCCGCGACGGACGAGCGCCAGCTTCCAGGCAAGGTTGCAGGCATCCTGAATCCCCGTATTCATTCCCTGTCCACCTGCCGGACTATGGACATGGGCCGCATCGCCGGCCAGGAACACTCGGCCTGCCCGATAGTCGGCGACTTTGCGCTCATTAATGCCAAAGCCGGCCAGCCAGACTGCCTCCGAAGCGACGATACCGCCAGGACCGCGCTGGTCCAGGATCGCCTGCACTTCTGCCAGGGTTGGATCGGACCTCTGAGCATTCCCGACGTCGGCGATGATCCGGTATCGGCCTTCCACGATGGGAAAGATTGCCAGCACGCCATCCGCGTGCCAGGCGATGACTACTTCTCGCTTCCAGGGGACATCGTTCAGATGGACGTCGGCTAGTACCCAGTTGCTGGGCATCGTGTCACCCACGAACTCCATCCCCAACTGATGGCGCACGGTGCTGTGGGCTCCGTCGCATCCGATCAGCCATGCTGTTTCGAGCTTCTCCTCATGGCCGTCCGCGTGGCGCAGTGTGGAGACCACTTGGTCCGCGGAGGCTGCGAACTGTATCAGCTCGACGCTGCGTTCCACCTGTACCCCAAGGCCGTTCAAATGTTCATCCAACAGCCGCTCCGTCTCACTCTGCGGAAGCATCAACGCGTAGGGGTGCGGAGAGGCCACTCCATCGAGACTCACGTGAGCTATCTGCTTGATGCCCTCCACTATTTCCACGGCTGAAACCTTACAACCTGCGTCGATCAAGGGCCGGCTACAGCCGGCGGAGTCCAGCAGTTCCAATGTCCGGCTCCACAGCACCAGTGCCTTCGATTTATCCGTACGTTGCGCCGCTTTATCGATGATCCGGACAGAAACGCCATATCGGGCAAGGCCAACCGCCATCGCTAATCCAACTGGCCCAGCGCCTGCTACAAGAACATCTGTGCTCATCGGACTGCTCCCAGGAAGGAAATGAAAAGCCTCTCGACGTGCGAAAAGTCGAAGTATATCTTAGGACGATGGGCCCGGCAGAGGAGAACCGCAACCTGCAGCAGCACCGATCAAAAAAACCGCTGTTGGCCGCTTTGATGTTTCTCGCCCTTGTACCGGTGGCTCGGTCGCAGCAAGCCACGCCGGCCGCGAGCCCCAAAGACACAACCGAACAGCAGGAGGACTCGAGAGCGATTAGCACCCGCGAGTTTCTCGGTCTGGGCAGGCTGCCGGATGCGCGGATGGCTGCTGAGGGCGGCAAAATCTTCGCACCCACCTGCGGTTTTTGTCATGGGGCCGATGCCCGGGGCGCAAGTGGTCCCGATCTCCTGCGGTCTCCGGTCGTCCTGGACGACAACCAGGGCGAGCTGATCGGGCCGACCGTGCACGACGGCAGGCCTGCGAAAGGGATGCCGGCCTTCTCCTCGTTCACCAATGAACAGCTCCGCGACATCGCCGAATATCTCCACTTGCAAGTGGAACTGGCCGCGAACCGTGGAACCTATAAGGCACTGAACGTAGTCACCGGCGATGCCAAGGCGGGAGAGGCCTACTTCAACGGCCCGGGCAAATGCAACACATGCCATTCGGTGACCGGCGACCTGGCGCATCTCGGGTCGAAAATGAGCCCATCGGATCTGCAACAGACCTTCTTGTATCCCGCCCCCAGGAATCGAACTCCTCCGCCAGTCACGGTCACACTCGAAGACGGTAAGACCATGAGTGGGACGCTAAAGCATCTTGATGACTTCTATGTCGCGTTTTACGATGCCGCCGGCAACTATCAGTCGATCACTTTAAAGAAAGGGATCGGAGTGCAAGTGGAAGATAAACTTGTCTTCCATCGCCAGATGCTGGACAAGTACACCAACCAGCAGATGCATGACCTTACCGCCTACCTGGTTACGTTGAAATGAAATTTGCCGGCATTCTCCTGTCATTTTCCTGCTTGCTTGGGTGGTTACCCGGTGTATCCGCGGCCCAGGCGCTCGATCCGCAGAAGTTGGTGCAACCGGAGCCGACCGATACCTGGCCCACTTACAACGGCGATTACTCGGGACGAAGGTTTAGCCCGCTGAAGCAGATTCACGCTTCCAATATCCATGAGTTGTCCTTGGCCTGGACCTATCGTGTGGCCGTCGGCGGTGGCGCCATGCGCGGAGTGGGAGAGCCGGACATCAAGTCCACTCCGTTGATGGTGAATGGCATTCTGTACTTCACTATTCCTGATCACGTGTTCGCGGTAGACGCGCGCACCGGGCTCGCGCTCTGGCACTACGACTGGGTCGATAAGGGCGGCCATCTGATTGGCAATCGCGGGGTGGGAATGTACGGCGAATGGTTGTACTTTCTGGCCCCCGATGGCTGGTTCATCTCTCTGGAGGCGAAGACAGGCAAAGAGCGCTGGAGGAAGAAGGTAGCCGACGAAAAGATGCAGTACTTCACCACCGGAGCGCCCATGGTGGTTGGCAATCACGTGATCGTGGGCGTCGGCGGCGACGCAATCGATGTTCCCGGATATCTGGAAGCGCGTGATCCGCAGACTGGGGAATTACAGTGGCGATGGGATAGCGAACCGAAAAAAGGAGAACCTGGATCGGAGACCTGGCCCAACGAGTACGCGATGGCTCACGGCGGAGGCATGACGTGGCTGCCGGGCACTTACGACAAGGATCTCAACCTGTTGTATTGGGGAACAGGGAATGCCAACCCGGTGATGGCAGGCCAGGGCAGGAAGGGCGCCGATCTTTATACCTGTTCGATTGTGGCCCTCAATGCGGACACCGGAAAACTGGTTTGGTACTTTCAGGGCTCGCCCCACGATACGCATGACTGGGACAACACGGAAACCCCGGTACTGTTCGACGCCGAGGTTAACGGCAAGCCGCGCAAACTGCTGGCGCAGGCGGCGCGCAACGGATATTTCTTTGTCCTCGATCGCACCAACGGAGAAAACATCCTGTCCAAACCCTTTGTCCCTCTGAACTGGTCTAAGGGCGTCGATGCCAGGGGGGAACCGATACCCGACCCGGAAATGGAACCGACGGTGGATGGTAACCTGCTGACCATTAATGGCGGCGGGGGAACCAATTGGATCCCTCCCAGTTATAGCCCGCAAACCGGATTGTTCTACGTCAACGCGGTTCGCGGCTACAGTGTGACCTACCTCACCGATACCAGCGAACACCCGGAGGGATACGGAGGTTCGATCCGCGGGCTTTGGTCGCAGCACGTGCTCGAGGCGCTCGACCGTAAAACCGGAGACGTGAGATGGAGCCACGCGTATGTCAACGTCGACGGCTTGGGCGGCGGTTTGGGCGGACCGGGAATCCTGACCACTGCCGGCGACCTCTTGTTTAGCGGTGATTACAACGGCAACCTCATCGCCTTCAACGCCACCAAAGGCGACATACTATGGCACTTCCCTATGCTGCACTCGCTCAGTAATGGACCTGAGACCTATTTGTTGGACGGCCGCCAGTATCTAATCGCTGGAGGAGGCGATACTCTGTACGCCTTCGTCCTGAATTAAGGCAGTTTCGCAATTACTGTGGCCTGATAAATTTCTCCTGGCCTCGATTCGGCACACAGAGGACACTTACCGCTTTGACCCTTAGGTTTTTCTAGCCCCCACGATCGCATTCGCTGAATCCCCGCAAATCGAGGCGCTTTTCGGGCCAGCCGGATCGACGCCGGCGTGATCGGTGGTACCAGCCTCTCCCGCCGAGTTTCGGTGCAGACGGATAGAAGTCTATCTTCTCTCTGAAAATGTAGCCGTGATCATCTGTTCGATGACCTTGTAACTCACTGGTTTGGAAAGAAAATCATCCATTCCAGCCGCCAAGCAACGGTCCCTTTCCTCGCTCATCGCAGATGCGGTCATGGCAACAATGGGTACGTGGGCACCTATAACCTCTTCCCGGCGGATTTGCATGGTGGCCTGCAAGCCGGTCATCTCAGGCATCTGCACATCCATGAGAATTAGATCGAAATCACCCTGTCTCCATTGCTCCAGAGCTTCCAGTCCATTCGTTGCCAGCGTGATCCGATGTCCCATTTTGCCCAGCATGCCCATGGCGACTTTTTGATTCACGAGGTTGTCTTCGGCCAGCAGGATCCTTAGCGATAGTGACGAAGCGGAAATCCCGGCGGCTGGTGGAGTGATAGTACTCGCTGGCATATGCACTCCGATCGCTAGACGAATAGATCCAAGCAGGCCGGAAGAGCTTATGGGTTTGAGCAGATAAGTCTCCACTCCCATTTTCCGGCAGAGTGCTACACTCTCGACCTGGTCGGACGAGGTCAACATCATGATCACTACACTTTGCAGCGCGGGATTTTGCCGAATGCGGTCGAGCACTTCCATTCCATCCATCCCAGGCATCTTTTCGTCGAGCAGAAGCAAGCGATAGGGATTTCCCTCAGCGGCCGCTCTGGAGAGCTCTGCAAGCCCGGATTCCCCGGAATCACATGTGTGCGGTTTCATCTTCCATTGACCAGTTAGCTCGGAGAGAATCCTTCGATTCGTAGCGTTGTCATCAACGATCAGGGTGGGCATCCCGTGCAAGTCTTCTTCACTCGGGATGGGCGGGGCTGGCTGCGGTTCAGGTGACACGTCAAAGTAAGCATCAAAGGTTATGGTTGTGCCCTCCCCGGGCATGCTCTTGAGATCGATCTCGCCTCCCATCAAAGTCACAATGCTCTTGCAGACGGCCAGTCCCAGTCCAGTACCACCGTATAGCCGATTGCCTGAAGTCTGCGCTTGCTGAAACTCCTGAAAAAGGCCTTCCTGCTGGTCCAGTGCGATTCCGACCCCTGTGTCGCGAATGGAAAACTGCAGGCAAGCGCGGCCATTGGTAACCGCCTTCACAGATACATCGACGCAGACTTCGCCGTGGTCAGTAAATTTAATAGCATTCCCAACCAGATTGATCAGCACCTGACCCAGACGGACCGGGTCGCCCTTCAGGTCAGCCGGCACATCCGGCGCGATGTGGACGGCGAGTTCCAGGCCCTTTTGGTGGGCGGCGAAGGCGAGGCTCCTCAACACATCGCTGACCACGCTGGGTAAATGGAAGCCAACCACATCCAGAATGGTTTTACCTGCTTCCATCTTCGAGTAATCGAGGATCTCATTAATGATGGTCAACAGGCGATCTGCTGAGGACTTCACCGTCAGCAGAAACTCGCGCTGCTCTTCACTCAAAGTTGTGCTGAGAGCAAGTTCCGTCATGCCCAGAATGCCATTCATCGGCGTCCGAATCTCATGGCTCATGTTGGCCAGGAATTGGCTCTTGGCACGGCTCGCCTGCTCAGCCGCAATCATCGCCTTGGTCAACTCCTCTTGCGACCTGGCATACCTCACCTGCAATATCGCTGCTCGTACTCCATAGATCGCAACCGCCGCCGAAATGCAGACAAACCCCAACCATGGGTGGTCCGGCGCAATCTCAACTCCCATCAGTGTGATAGCCAGCGTGAACAGTACTGGGCTGAGGTTATCGATCAGCAGTCCCACGGTCCGCTGGCCGCTGCTCCGTTCACTCTTGTCCGTAGGGGTCTTGTGTTGCAAGGCAAACGAGCCCATGAGCGCGAGGTAAGGGAGCCCCCACCCGACGTCTTGCAGTCCCTCAGGCCAGCCGCGCTTCAGTTCGAGGTAACCCAGGATAAGAAGCACTATCCCATTCACCCACAGATACACGGAGAGGACGCGATAAAAGCGTCTTCTTGCCGGGCTCGGATTGGAAAAGAAGCGCAAGGTCAAAGCTCCGACCAGAACCCAATTCTCGGCATTGTTCAAATACATGAGGTCCGTCGCGGAGATCGCCTCGGGATGGGTATGCGAGGGCAGTACGGAGAAAAGCTGCAAGTATGCGAGCATCGCTGCGATGAGCGCTTGAGCCCCATCAAGCCATGCAAAGATCCTCAGGCCGGCATCGGTACTTCTGGAGCAGATGGCCAGCAGGATAGGAATTCCGTACGCAAAAAAGAAGAAGTCGGAGTTGTTGGCCTGGGTCTGAGTGTGTATTTGGGCCGCGAAGTCGTAATACGTCCATCCAAGCTGACCAACCACGACGAGCAGCAAACCGCACCCGAATAGGAGCCACAATGGCCTGGTCTCTGGAGATTCGCTGGAAGCGCCAAGCAGGCATACCGTTAATCCCAGTAGGTCAAACATGAGAATGAGCAGGTTAGACAGGAGCAATGCATGCGGATCAAACGCAAGTAGAGTCGCGTGGGCGACCACCAGGATCGTGCCCGCCACGAAGAGACTGCCGGCCGCACCCGGGCCTGCCCCCATCACCGCATACCCCGCAAAAAACCTGGCCATCAGGAGCCCACCGACGCTTTTGCGCTGCGCAGAGTTGTGGCAAAACGAGACATTGTAGGACTTATCGGCGTATCCGTTGGAGCGCGCCAGTCCTACGTAGTTTGGAGCCTGCGGCGGCCGTCTTCTCGGGGGCATCTGCGTAGTCTACCCATGCACGCTGTGACCACCCGGGTCTCGCCAATGGAAATCGCCGCCATCCCACAGCCCGGACGCAGTCAGGGGAGAGAAGCCGATTACGATCCAGATGTAGACGCCACAGTAAGGGTTGAGGCCAGCCGGCTGCTTCACCGGCTGCGAGAGTACTTGAAACACTGAGCCGACTCTGGTCGATATCGCCAAGGGGGGAACACACACTCCGGAGGGCGAGGTCTACTCCGTCACTGCTTTTATGGCGTGGGAAGCTTCCACCAGGCAAGAAGAGCGGCCGCGGCGGGAACGGCAAAGATCAGCAGAAAAATCGGCGCTTCATCTTTTACGGAGTAACCTGCTTTCGCTACCCCAAACCAGAGATTGATGGCTGCGGCGGCAAGCCAGAGGGGCAGAAAGTAAAGCGCGGCTCTCGAGCCATTCCCCAGCGCGCGCCCAATCAACACAAAGGCTCCTAGTAGGACGAAACCCAGGGCAAGAACTTTGATCGTGTGCAATGGTTTCTCTCCTGTAGAAGCTTATACGGATAGGAATCGCGAGAGGCGTTCTATGCCGGACTCGTTCTTTTTCCACTCCGCAGCGTAGCACCAGCGCAACCAGCCCTCTCCTTCGGGCCCGAAGGCCCTGCCCGGCGCGAGGCCCAGGCCAACCTCCTCGATCAATCGCGTTGCCAGGCGCAGCGAATCCTCTTCTCCGGCAACGCGAAGAAAGAGATACATGGCGCCATCGGCCTGGGGGACCTCCAGGCGGGGAAGCGGGCGCAGCGCGGTGATCAATTTAGTTTTTGTTTGGGCTAACTCGGCACGCATTTTAAGGACATACGGCTCTCCCTGCTCGAGGGCGATGGCGCCCGCGCGCTGGGAAAAATCGGAGACGCAGGAAACGTTGTACTCGAGCAGCGATGCGAGGTCAGGCAATACGGTCAGGCGGCGCGACCATCCAGCCCACGCGCCACCCTGTCATGGTCCAGGCTTTGGAGAAGCTGTTGACTACGATTAACCGGTCGCGCTCGTCGGCCATGGTGAGAAACGAGGGGGCCGATCGCATTCCGTCGCTGAAGATCAGGCGCTCGTAGACATCGTCGGCGAGAATCCAAATCCCATGGCGGCGGCAATGTTCGAGAATGGCGCGTTGCTCTGCGCGCTGAATCGTCCAGCCCGTGGGATTGTTGGGCGAATTGAGGACCAGCATCCGCGTATCCGGGGTCAGGGCCTGCAGCAGTTTCTCCAACGGCAATGCCCACTGGCCGTCCCGCACTTCGAGCGAGACGCAGGTGACCTGGCCACCCATGATCTTCGGTATTTCAACTGCGTTGGGCCAAAGCGGCGTGACCGTGACCACGCGATCGCCTGGCGCGAGCAGCAGCTGGCTGGCTACCATCAGCGCCGAGTTACCGGATGCTGTCACTGCTATACGCTCAGTCGGGATGGCGCAGTGATGAAGATCCGTCAGATAAGTGGAGAGAGCTTCACGCAGAAACGGCCGGCCGAGATTTTCCGCATAGAAGGTTTCTCCGGCGCGCAGAGACTCGATCGCGGCCTCGCGAATAAAGGAAGGAGTGGGTTGGTCGGATTCGCCAAACCAGAATGGCAAAACATCTTCGCGGCCCATGGCTGCATTGGCCACGGCGCGGACCAGTGATGGAGAAAATCTGTCTTGTTCCCTCGTAGTTCGGGACAAAGTAGCTGGATGCACGGAGAACGCCTCTCTTTGCATCTTAATGCGGATGGTCCCAAAGGGGTCGAATCGCCTTGGAACAGGCCTCAAGAAGATCCTCGATGTCAGTGGTGAAGGCATTGGGTTCTTCACTCTCGACATCGATTGTCCCCAGGACATGCTCTCCCGCTTGGTCGAAGACGGGAACGATCATTTCGGAGCGGGTGGTGCCAAACGCCGTCAGATAGCGGGGATCGGCGGAGACTTCGCCAACATTCACGACCTGCCTCTGCGCGACGGCGGCACTCGTTAGCCCTTGGGTGAGCGGGAAGGTGGGATGTTCAGGCTCGCCGGGCCCGCTCCAGGCAAGGTTTCTGACTAACCCAGCGGCATGATCTATGTCATAGAGACCTACCCAGCGGTAGTTGTTGGAACTCCGTAGGAGCGCGGCAACTTCCTGGAGGGAGGCCTGGCGATCGCGAGTTGCCGCAACGATGTTCTCGAGATGGGATAGGAGTTGGTCGCGGTTCACGTTGTCAAGATAGCAAACCGACCTCAACGATCGAACCCAATAGGAACGGGACGAGTGCCCCTGATTCACTAACGAAGGACGGGTGGGCCCCATATCTCGCTCGTTTTTCGCGAGATGTGGGATACCACTGAGGTTGACCGCTAGGTCCGTCGGATGAATCGAGAGTCAGAGGGAAAGAGCAGTGGAATCCCACATCTCGCGAAAAACGAGCGAGATATGGGGCACCCGTCCTTCGTTAGTGAATCAGGGGCACTAGTCCTATTCTTTTTGGTCCTGAGACTCACTTCGCAGTTGCGCAGGGTAATCTTTGGCATGAAGTTTAGAGACGCGACCGCTACAGACATTCCACAGATTTGCGCCTTGGAGAGGCTTCCCGGGTTCCGTACGCTAGTTGGTTCATGGCCGGAAGAACAGCACCTGAGAATGCTTGCCGATCCTGCTGTGGTCTACATCGTGGCTGAAGATCAGGAAGGACAGATTGCTGCCTTCGCAATTCTCCAGGGGCTCGGTTCGGAGCATAGATCGGTGGAACTCAAACGGCTGGTGGTCGGCGTTCCCAATCGAGGCGTTGGAAAAAAGCTTCTGACCGAAGTAGCAGACCGCACATTTGGCGAGTACCGTGCACACCGGCTCTTTCTGGACGTCTTCGTGACCAATGACCGCGCCCGCCACGTGTATGAGACGTTTGGCTTCCAGGAGGAGGGCATCATGCGGGACGCGATCTATCGTGATGGAGCCTACCATTCTCTGGTCCTGATGTCCTTATTAGAGAGCGAGTATCGGAGGAAGATCTGATGCGGAACTTAATGTGTGCCTCCGGCGTATGGAGGCAGATATGAGAAGAACGCTTGCTTTGCTTCTGGCGGGGATCGCCCTGCCGGGTTGGGCGCAGACGGGCTGGCCAAATTACGGCAATGATGGCGGAGGCACGCGCTACTCCGCAGCGCGGCAAATCGACCGCAGCAACGTCGCGCGCCTGCAGCCGGCCTGGACCTACCGCACGGGAGCCCTGGAGGAAAAAACCGACCTCATTAAAAAGGAGGCTTTTGAAGCGACTCCCATCCTGGTAGGGAACCGGCTCTTCCTCAGCACCCCCTACAACCACGTCATCGCTCTTAATCCGCAAGGTGGCCAGCGGCTTTGGGAATACGACGCCCATGTAGACCTATCCAAAGGTTATTCCGAGGTTTCCTCCAGAGGAGTCTCCGCCTGGGAGGATCCTGACCGTAAGCAAGGTGAACCCTGCCGCTTGCGCATCTTCATGGGCACGCTGGATGGCAGGCTCATCGCCCTCGACGGGGAGACGGGGAAACCTTGTCCTGATTTTGGCGACAAGGGCGAAGTGAACCTTGCCATTGACGCAGCGACGGCAACGGAGTGGACCGGCGGCTACCAGGTCACATCCGCTCCCGCGATCGTGAACGGCCTGGTGATCACCGGCTCCTCGATTGCAGACAACTGGAAGGTGGATACGGGGCGGGGCATTGTTCGCGGCTTCGACGCGCGAACCGGCAAGCTACGGTGGACGTGGGATCCCACTCCCTGGGCCGAAAATACCAAGCCTCGCACCGGCGCGGGCAACGCGTGGTCGACCCTCTCCGTCGATCCGGCAGAGGACCTTGTCTTCGTTCCCACCGGCAGTTCCGCTCCGGATTACTACGGAGGTATCCGCAAGGGCGACGACAAGTGGGCCAATTCGGTGGTGGCGTTACGCGCGTCCTCGGGCAAGTTGGTGTGGGGCTTTCAGGTCGTTCACCATGACCTGTGGGACTATGACGTAGCTTCGCAGCCCACGCTCTTCACCTGGAAAGACGGCACGCCGGCGATCGTCATCAATACAAAAATGGGCCATGTCTTCGTGCTCAACCGGCTCACCGGAGTTCCTTTGCTTCCGGTAGAGGAGCGGCCGGTGGCGAAGAGCGATATTCCAGGCGAGGAAAGTTGGCCCACGCAGCCCTTCTCGACCATCTCCCTGGTGCCGGAAAAAATTTCTCCCGACGATGCATGGGGGCCGACTCCCGAGGATGCTACGTGGTGCCGGAATAAGATCAAGGCCTCGCGCTGGGAGGGCATGTTCACGCCTCCAAGTTTCGAGGGGACTCTGGCGTTTCCGGGCAACGTGGGCGGGGTGAACTGGGGCAGTGCGGCCTACGATCCAGCGCGCCATATCATGGTCGCCAACACCAATCGCCTCATTGCCTGGGTGAAGCTGATTCCGCGCGACAAGCTTGACGCTGAGTACCACCAGGATCAAGACAACCGTATCTATGGCGAATTCGGAGATCAGAAAGGCGCTCCTTACGGGCTCTATCGCACCTTCCTCTTCTCTCCAAGCAAAGCGCCTTGCGACGCGCCGCCGTGGGGAACCACCGAAGCAGTGGATCTCTTTACCGGCAAGCAGGTGTGGGATGTTCCGCTGGGAACGATGATTCCCGGAAAGCAGACCGGATCCATCAACCTTGGGGGACCGATAATCACCGCGGGCGGCCTGGTTTTCACCTCCGCTGGGATGGATCTTTACCTGCACGCCTTCGATAGCGACAGCGGTAAAGAGCTATGGAAATATCAGCTCCCAGCCGGCGGCCAAGCCACTCCGATGACCTACATCTTTAAGGGCAAGCAATACCTCGTGATTGCGGCCGGCGGGCACGGCAAGCTGGGGACCAAGCAGGGTGATTATGTGCTCGCCTTCGCGTTGCCGTAGATCCCATCGCGGCGCTTGACCATGATCACAGCAGCAATGCTCAGCGCGGCCATTGCCATCAAATAGAAGCTGGGCGCGGTGTTGTCGTGGGTCACGTCGGTCAGCCAGGTGAAGATGGCTGGGGAAAAGCCGCCGAAGATAGTAACGCCCAGGTTATAGCTGAGAGAAAGCCCGGTGACCCGGGTACGCGGCGGGAAAATGCTTGCCATCACCGCCGGCAAAGCCGAGACATAGGCGACCTGCAGGAGGCAATCCCAAATAAGGGCCGGCAGCAGGGTGGACAGGCTTGGGCGACGCGTGATCAGGAAGAATTCCGGGTAGAAGGAGAGCAGCATAAGGATGGCTGCGGGAAGCATGATCCGGGTGCAGCCGACTCGGTCCGCGACTTGGGAAGCCATCGGTATCAGCACAATGGCCACCAATGCGAGGACGATGCTGACCAGGTATCCGACGGTGGGCGGCAGATGCAAACGCGTGGTCGCATAGGTGGGAATGTAGATAGAGAAATACACGCTGGCAGTGCCAACGGCTACCAGGCCGGCGCCCAGCACTAGACCCGTCTTCTCGGTGGCGAAGGTCTCGCGGATGGGAGTGCGGGTGTGGGTGGTGTTGAGGAACTCAGGGGTCTCGTCCACCTTGCGCCGGATATACATGCCAACCGGTCCGACGAGTAAGCCAAAGAGGAAGGGAACGCGCCAGCCCCAGCTATGCAGCTGAGGCCCGCTCAGCGCGCTGCTGAGGCCGAAGCCGAAGAGCGCGGCGAGCAATTTCGCCATCTGCTGACCGGTGAACTGCCAGCTGGCGAAGAAGGCTTTGCGGCGGGCGGAATGCTCAACCATGAAGGCGGTGGAGCTGCCAAACTCTCCAGCGACGGCGAAGCCCTGGAGCAGTCGGGCGGCAAAAATCCCAATGGGTGCGATCAGCCCGATAGAGGCATAGGAGGGCATGAAGGCCATGACGGCCGTGCCGACGACCATCAGCCGGATGGAAAGAGCGAGCGCGGTTTTTCGGCCGGCGCGGTCAGCATAAGCGCCCAGAACAACCGCCCCGAGCGGACGGGCCAGGTAAGACAAGCCAAACGATCCGAAGGTGAGCAGCAGCGAGACCACCGGGTTGGAGTTGGGAAAGAAGACGCCGGCGATGGTAGTGGCGAAGTAGCCGTAGATGAGGATGTCAAACCACTCCAGCACATTGCCGATGGTGGCGGCCGCGATCTGGAGAGCTCCGCTGGCCGACCCGCGGACGGCCGGAACGAGCGGGTCGGACGGGTCGAGCGTGGCGGCGTTGGACACGAGGTACCTGGAGGTTACATGAGGTGAATTTCCGCTACAAGGGAGTATTGCCGGCGGCTACCACGTCCAACCCAAGTCGCACCCGTCGTCGCGTGAGCGCATCAACCTTTCCAGTAGGCGACGGGCAGAATCGCATCCGGATCTAAATCTGTGCGAAACCGCAACGTTGCAACAAGCTGGAAAAGCGTGGTTCGGTTCGGAGTGGATCCCATTTGGGATCCATGGTTAGAAAGATCAGGTGCACGTCACGCGCGTCGTAGCAGCGCTCGAGCCATTGCAAAGAAAGATCGAACTCACCCAATCCCGCGTGCACAATCGCCATGGCGTAGGGCGGAACATAACGCTCCTTCGCGATGGAGAGCAGGGTGTTCAAGACATTCTGCGCCTCTTCCAGCCGGCCGGTTCGGGCGAAGACGTATCCCCGCAGCGCAATGACCTTTGAGTTGACCCCTAACTTCCCCGAGTTATTCAGCGCGGCAAGCGCCAGATCCATCTCGTGCTGTTCTATCAATACTTGCGCCAGATGCAGTTGGCCAATCCAGAAATCCGGGTCGACCACGATGGCCTGGCGGGCAAACTGAACGGCTGCGGGGTAGTTGCGGGCGGCGAAGGCTATCTGCGAGGAGAGCGATTGATGCATTACATAAAGCGGATCGAGTTCGCGCGCGCGGCGGATTGCTGCCTGTGCTTCCTCATGACGGCACAAGTGCGATAAAAGCACACCGAGCATGCGATGACCCAGAGGATAGGAGGGGTCCAACGCGATGGCTTTGCGGTAGGCGATTTCAGCGGCCGGCCAATCCCAGTCCAGCCAGAATTTCAGGCTGCCTAAGGAAGTCTGGACCTCGGCGAGATTTGGCTCGGCGCTGACTGCGCGCGCGGTGGCTTCGCGTGCCTTGGGCCAGAACACTCGTGGCGGTGCATCGCCATTGACCGGGCCGGAGGTGTAGCAGTCGGCAAGTCCCGACCAGGCGAGAGCGTAGTTCGAGTCAAGATCGGTGGCGTGAGTGAAATATTCGATGGCCTTTTTTGTGGTCGGTGGGCTGAGCTGTTGCCAGAAGTGACGCCCGTGCAGGTAGAGATCATAGGCTTCAGCGTTTTGCGTCTGTCGGCGGCCAAGAGCGCGAAGACGTTCCGGAGACAGGGTGAGGCGTATCTGTTCAGCGATGGCTTTGCTTAGCTCACGCTGCAGCGCGAGCACGCTGTCGGGCTCGCTATCGTAGGACGCGGACCATAGTTGCAGTTGGTCGCCGACGCGAATCAGTTTGGAGGTGATCCGCAAATGGGCTCCCTCGGCGCGCAGAGAGCTTTCGACCAGGTAGGTGGCGTCCAGTTCCTTGCCAATCTCCGGCAGAGACTTGTTGCTTCGCTTGTAGGCCATGACTGAGATTCGGCCGATGGTGCTCAGGTGCTGCGGATCGATCTGCCCGAGGCAGGCGATGGTCTCTTCGGTGAGGCCGTCTGCCAGGTACTCGCGGTCGGGGCCGGCCCCAATATTTTCAAAAGGCAATACGCCGATTCTCACCGTTTCAGGCGGCGCCAATGACCTGTGCGAAACGGTTCGCACCTCTGGAATGAAGCGGTACCCTCTGCCGGGAACGGTCGCGATAAAGCGATTTTCGCCGCGGCTTTCGCCCAATATGCGGCGCAGGGTGGAGATGTTCTGGTTGAGGTTGTTTTCTTCAACGATGGTATCGGGCCAAATGGCGCGAAGGAATTCTTCCTTCTCCAGCACTTCTCCGCTTCGCTTGACCAATAAAAGAAGGGTGTCGAAAACCTTAGGGGTAAGGGCAATAGGCTGGCCCCCGCGCGTTAGAAGCAGATTCCCGGGATTGATGCGATAGTCCCCAAACTCATAGACGGGAAGCCCGGCTTCGTTCATCACGGTGCTCGCAATCTTCAGAAGTTTTCAGAATCCTTCAGATCCACTTAAAGACTCGTTGTGGGCACGAGAGTGAGTATAAGCCTGGAGGCTGGAGAGAGAGCCGGCCGATGGTAAGAGGAAAGGAGAAAGCAAATGAAATCTGTAGTTTGTCTCGCGCTTTATCGGCTGGTACTTGCAGGGACATGCGCTTTGTTGTTGGCTGGAGCGGCTGGGGCACAGTCGGAAGCCTGGGTGCCGGAAGCCGGCGGACTGGAGGGGAGTTGGACGGTCAAGGTCACCCAGCACAACTGCGCAACGGGTGATCCGGTGGGCGAGCCATTCCTTTCGCTGCTCACGTTCTCGCGTGGAGGGACGCTGGTGGAGTCCACTTCCAATCCAATGTTCTTTCCTGCTGTTCGAGGAGATGGCCATGGAGTGTGGAGCGCCACGGGCCGGCAAACGTACCGAGCGCTTTCGATCGCCTTTATTACGCTAAACGGGGTGCTGGCCAAAACGCAGACAATCACGCAGAAAATTGAGATGGGAGCAGACCCCAATACATTTGAGGTTCCCTCCGCCTCGGTGGTATTCGTTCCGGCGGACGGTGGACCAACCGTCACCGGATGTGCGACTGCTACTGGTACGCGGATCGAATGAGGCGGCGATTACCGGGTGCGTTCGCGAGCCGTTCCTGGGACACAGGAGGGCTCGCGACCTCTCGCATATGGAATGCCGTGAATATTGCTCGCCGGTCTTAAGCCTTTGCAGCTGCCGTGGGGGTGCTTACTGCGTTCAGCTTCTCGATCGACGCATGATCCAATTGCAAGCGGGTCGCCTCGATCAGGTCGGTCAGGTGCCGGTCATCGGTGGCGCTGGCAATGGGAGCAGTGATGCCGGGTTGCACCATGAGCCACGCCAGCGCAACCCGGGCCGGCGTTGAGTGGTGCGCCTCGGCAACCTCGTCCAGCGCGTGAAGGAGGCTCCATCCCCAGTCGTTGAGAAATTTGCTTACGCTTCCGCCGCGCGCTTTTCCTTCGGCATCCTTCTTACTGCGGTACTTGCCGGTGAGAAAGCCCGCCGCCAGAGAGTAGTAGGGAATTACGCCCAGGGTATGCTCTTGCACTACAGGCAGAAGGTTGGTCTCGAAGTCTTCGCGCGAAGCCAGGTTATAGAGGGGTTGCAGCGAAACGTAACTTACCAGCCCGTTGTCTTTGCTGGTCTGGAGCGCTTCTGCCAGGCGTGGGCCGGTGTAGTTCGAAGCGCCGATGTGCCGTACTTTGCCCTGCCGCACCAGCTTGTCGAAGGCGTCCAGCGTTTCTTCGAGGGGCGTCTCCGGGTCGTCCCGGTGGGCCTGGTAGAGATCGATGTAGTCGGTCTGCAGGCGACGCAGTGAGGCTTCGACTGCCTGCTCGATGTAGGCGGCGCTCAGACCTTTTTTGCCTTCGCCCATCTCCAGGCCGACCTTGGTGGCCAGGATCACGTTGCTGCGTTTATTACCCTTAGCCAGCCACTTGCCGAGAATCGCTTCTGACTCGCCGCCTGTATGGCCCGGCATCCAGCGCGAGTACACGTCAGCGGTATCGATGAAGTTCAGTCCGGCCTCGAGTGCCGCGTCCAATTGCCGAAGCGACTCGGCCTCTGGCAGCGTCCATCCGTAAACGTTGCCGCCCAGGCAAAGCACCGGGACTTCCAAATCAGACTTACCGAGCTTGACTCGCTGCATGCCAATTCTCCTGGCTTTAGTTTGCCATGGCGGGATGCTCACCTCAACTTATGGGCCGTTTGGAAGGCGGAGCTTTCGTCAGATTTGGATGTGGGTTGAGAGAACCGCAGGTCCCTCCACTGCTCTACCCCGGATTTCCTGTTGAGAGTGGTGGCGTTGGCGAACTTCATGCGGCTTTCTTTACGGAAAGCCGCACCCGTGGCCGTTGACGAGTGCGGTGTAGTAGGAAATCCGGGTACGCTTCGGTCGGGATGACAAGGTTATGGTGGGGGCCGGACGTTTACATTTACTGCTGATTGAGAGAACTGCAGGTCCCTCGGCTTCGCTCCCAGCTACGCTCCCACGGCACGCCGGGACAGGCGGGCAGGCGGGATGACAAAGTGTAAATGGGTTCGGACCTTGGCATTTGTTACATAGATGTGGAGTTCCCATCCTTTGTTGCCGATGTAGATGGGTCGGGGGTTTAGGTCAGCTTCCGCTTGGTTTGGGGGCTGTGGGCTTTTTTGCCGTGTGTCCGGCTGGACCGCTTGCTGTAGCTGGCAACCCGAAGAGTGGCTGTGGAGTGGCTTCGGGGCCTTGGCGGTGCAGGAGGACGAAGGGTAGCCTCGATTCGCTCTTCCGCTGTATTAGGCCACTGGCTGTACTCGGGATCAAACATGGCGATGACGGAGGCGGCGCGACTGCTATAGCGCCGGGCCCATTGGCTTTCGATCAGCGTGCCCTGCACGGTCTTCCAGTGCTCACCGTAGGTTTCCATATAGCCGTCGAGCTGGGCGAGTTCGCGGGCATTGCCGTTATCGTTCAGAGCATCGAGAAATTGAACAAACTGCCCGAGATTTGTGCCCATCTGGAAGACCAGTTGGCTCAATGCCATTTGCTGCGAGCCGGTCAGCCGGTCGAAACCACGGCAATAAGCCCTGGCGTTGTAAATGGCTTGCAGGGCAGAAATGCGCAGCAGCTGCGTGGCCTCTTCTTCGGTTAACTGCGGCGTGAGCGTGTGGTGAATGATCCTTCTGCGATAAGTTTTCGGCGACCACGCCGCCACATGGTGATCAAACTGAGCGAGGATTTGCTGCAACCGATCCGGAGTCAGCCCGGCGGCCTGCCAAAGCTCAGCCGATGAAGGCTCAACGAAAGGATGCGGATTGAGAGGATCGCGCTGGGGGTGCGGAGTTGCCTGCACATCCAGACTGAACCCCGCTCCGATGAGCGGCCGGCCGGTGTTGGGGTCGGGATAGGCAGCCAGCACCCAGCCTTCATGGCGATGGTCGCGAAGCGTCTCCATCATGGCCGGCAGGCTGAACTTGATATCGCTTTCCTTGAACTGGAGTAACACTTGTGCGCCATCCGGCGGCGCGGGCATTTCCCAGGAGAAGCTTTGCGGAGTGAGCGAAACCGTGGGCGCAGCGGAAAACTGCACCGGAGCGGACAGCTCTCCGGCCGCGGGCAGGATTTGCGCAGCCGCGGAAGCAGCCATCGCCAGGCTCAGGATGGGAAGCAAAAGCCGCTGTGGTGGGATCGTCATCTTCCGGGCCGTTCTCAAGTCTTAGTGAGATACACGATGACCGATAATTGGACTATAAACAATAACTGAAAAGTATCAGGTACGGGAAAGATAACGACCCAGGGGTGTAAGCACGATGCCGGCAAATCCGCACATTAGAGTCGGCCTGCTTAAAAAAGATGAAGTCGAAGAGGCGGCCCGCATCCTCCGGCTGGCGTTTGGGACGTTTCTGGGCGTGCCCAACCCGCTCGAATTCATGGGCGATCGCGATTTGCTGACGCCGCGCTGGCGCTCAAGCCACGTGAAGGTGCTAGCCGCGCGTGACGCCGGCCGCCTGATCGGCTCGAACGTGGTCACGCGCTGGGGATCATTCGGATTCTTCGGTCCGTTGACGGTGCTGCCGGAGTATTGGGAGCGCGGAGTAGCCCAGCGGCTGCTGGAAGCCACCATGGAAATTTTCGAGCGATGGGGCGTGCGGCATACCGGGCTGTATACCTTCGCCCACAGCACCAAGCATGTGGCCCTGTACCAGAAGTTCGGCTACTGGCCGCGCTATCTCACCGCCATCATGACCGGCCCGTCCGAGGCTAGAGGCGCAGAAGCGCCAACGTTATTGTCGTCCTTTAAGAAGAACCAGCGGGAGCAAGCCATTCAGGCATGCGGCAGGCTTACCCATAAAATAGACAAGGGGCTCGATCTCACAGGGGAAATACGGGCTCTGTTGGCGCAGCGGACCGGTGACGTCGTCTTGCGATACACGGGCAGCGTTCTCGATGGCTTCGCGGTCTGTCTGAATGGACCTGGATCGGAAGGTGGCGAGAAGACGTGTTACGTCAAGTTCGGAGCGGCCCGCGGCGGTTCGGGGGCGGGGGGACGTTTCGCTCAGCTGCTGGCTGCGTGCGAGGGGTTTGCGTCTTCGCGGCGCGCGACGATCGAGGCCGGCGTAAACCTGGCACGCCAAGATGCCTACCGGCACATGCGCTTCCGCGGATATCGAGTGGCCATGCAAGGCGTTGCGATGCAGCGTCCGCATGCCGACGGGTTCAATCGGGCCGATGCCTACGTGATCGACGATTGGCGTTAAGGCTGCGGAAGGACTCTGGCTTTGAAGGGTACGGGCTTCGGCCCGTACGTAAGCGCTTGTACACGTCCCCGGCTTTAGCCGCTGAGGGACACATTTCATCCCCTCCACCCGGATTTCGGCGGCCCGTTAAGGCCCCTTTCCCGGCCCTTCGCTGTGTGCTCCAGGATGGGCTACACTGAGCCCTGTTTCCCATATGCCGCTTTCTCCCGGAGATAAACTCGGGCCTTACGAAATCCTTGCGTTCCTCGGTGCGGGCGGAATGGGAGAGGTGTATCGCGCCCGGGACACGCGTTTGAATCGCGATGTCGCGATCAAATTCTCCGACGCGCAATTCAGCGAGCGTTTCGAGCGGGAAGCCCAAGCCATTGCCGCGCTGAATCATCCCAACATCTGCCAGATTTACGATATTGGCCCGAATTATCTGGTCATGGAGTTAATTGAGGGGGCGCCGATTGTTGCCTCAGGACAACCACGGGCGCAGCCGCCGGCTGAGGCCCTGCGGCTGGGGACGCAAATGGCTGCCGCGCTCGAAGCGGCACACGCCAAGGGGATTGTTCATCGCGATCTGAAGCCGGCGAACATCCTGGTGACCCCAAGCGGAGTGGTCAAGTTGCTGGATTTCGGGCTGGCAAAAAAGGACATCGCCAGCGCATCCGGCGACCAAACGAGGACCGTGGACGTCACCCAGGCGGGCATCATCCTGGGCACGCCGTCGTACATGTCGCCAGAGCAGGCCGAGGGCAAGCCGGCGGATGCGCGCTCCGACATTTTCTCCTTTGGGACGGTATTTCACGAAATGCTCGCCGGACGGCGCGCATTCGGCGGGGGGTCGGCCGCGGCGATCATCGGCGCCGTCATTTACAAGGAACCGGAGCCACTCACAGCGCCGCCTGCGGTGCAGGCCATTGTGAGCAAGTGCCTGGCGAAATCTCCTGATGGGCGCTTTCAGTCGGCAACCGATCTCCGCCGGGCGCTCGAAGGCGCGTCCATTCGGGACGTCGCTATTCCTCGCGGTAAACGGCGCGTGATGCCTGTGACCATCGTCGCCGTCCTCTTATTGATTGCTTTCATCGCAGCGGGCATTTATTGGAAGCGGTCGAAGACCGGCGCTATTGATTCCATCGCCGTTCTCCCGCTTGAGAATCGGAGTAACAATGCCGACGCCGACTACATTTCTGATGGAATCACCGAAAGCGTCAATAACAGCCTGGCGCGTTTGCCCAACCTGAGAGTGGTTCCTCATAGTGTCGCTTTGCATTACAAGGGCAAGCAGGTGGATGCGCAAAAGGTTGGTGATGAGCTGAAAGTCCAGTCGGTACTCACGGGCAGCGTCACCCCACGAGGTGACGGCGTTACCGTGAACGTCGAACTCGACGACATTCGTGATGGCAAAGAGCTGTGGGGTCAGCAGTACAATCGCAAGCCGGCCGATCTGCTGGCGGTACAGAATGACATCGCCCGGGAGGTCTCTCAAAGGCTGGGCGGGCAAACATCGGCAGCAACCCAGCAAGAGATGACCAAGGGCTCCACCGGCAATCCCGAAGCCTATCAGCTCTATCTCAAAGGCAAGTACTACACCGACAAACTTACCAAGGACGGGCTGGCCAAGGGCGTCGACTATTTCAATCAGGCAATCGCCATCGATCCCAACTATGGTTTGGCATACAACGGCCTGGCTTTCAACTACATCAACCAGGACGGTTGGTACATGGGTGGGGCCGAAGCCGGGCCCAAGGCAAAAGAAGCGGCGCAGAAGGCATTGGCCATCGACCCGATGGACGCCGACGCTCACCTGGCGCTGGCGATCGAATCGCAATGGTACGAGTGGAATTGGGCGGTTGCAGAAAGCGAGTTCAAGCGCGCCATTGAACTAAATCCCAACGATGCGGAAGCACACGGGTATTACTCCTGGTTTCTGGCCCCGATGGGGCGCGGCCCGGAGGCGCTGGTGGAAGCCAAACGCGCTCAGCAAATCGCTCCACTCACCTCCTTGGGGAACTTTTTTGTCGCATCGGTCCTGGTCTTCACGCGACAGTGGGACCCGGCGATTCAGCAACTGCACAGCGACATCGAGCTCGAGCCCAATTTTTGGTTTGATCATTGTTTTCTGGGCCGGGCTTATGAAGCAAAGGGAAGACTGCCGGAGGCGATTGCAGAGTTTCAGAGCGCATTGGCGCTGGACAAAGACAATACCGAGATCTGGTCCGGCCTTGGCCATGCCTACGCGTTGTCAGGCAACAAAAGCGAAGCGCAAAAGGTCCTGAGCCATTTGAACGAGTTATCTTCGCGCAACTACGTCTCGCCTTACAGCCGGGCAATCGTTTATGCGGGCCTGGGAGAAAAGGACCAGGTATTCGCCTGGCTCGATCGGGCCTTCCAGGAACGGTCTTATTTCCTGGCCGTTTATCTACCCACGGACTCTCGCCTGGATAGCCTCCACGCCGACCCGCGCTTTGTTGATCTCAAGCGCCGCGTTGGCCTGCCGGAGTGATACCAGATGGATCCGCTCAAAAGCTCCAGCGCTCTTCCCATGACACCGCAGCCGGTAGTTGCAAGCAAGCGTCTCCTACCGTGGTTGGTCGCGGTCGCGTTTTTCATGGAGTCGCTCGATACCACGATTCTAAATACCGCGGTGCCCGCTATCTCGACTGCTCTGCATGTGGCTCCGCTGAGCATGAAGTCGGTGCTGGCCAGCTACACGTTGAGCCTGGCGGTTTTTATCCCCATCAGCGGCTGGATGGCAGACCGGTTCGGAACCCGCCGGGTGTTTGCCTCTGCGATCGGCCTCTTTACGCTGGGGTCATTTCTCTGCGGCATCTCGAGCAACATTCACTTGCTGGTTGCCTGCCGCATACTGCAGGGCTGCGGCGGAGCCATGATGGTGCCGGTAGGCCGGCTCACCCTGGTGCGCACGTTTGCCAAATCCGAATTGATCCGCGCCATGAGCTTTGTCGCCATTCCAGGGTTGGTTGGCCCCATGCTGGGTCCCGTCGCGGGTGGTCTTATCGTTGGCTACTTTCATTGGCGACTTATCTTCTTCGTGAATATACCCATAGGCCTTTTAGGACTGCTGATGGTCTATATTCATCTGCCCGACTATCGCGAAGAGCGAACCCCTCCGCTCGATATCGTGGGGCTCATCCTCTTCGGTTCCGGCATTGCTCTGCTTTCGTATGTGCTGGAAATTTTCGGTGAACATACGCTGAGCGTGGGCGAAATGTTGGGACTACTGGCGATTTCGTTCTCTCTGCTCGGGGGTTACCTGCTGCATGCAAGATTGATTGCGTATCCCTTGCTGCAATTGGGTCTGTTCCGCATTCGCACCTTCAGCGCCGCGGTGAGCGGCAGCTTTTTCACCCGCTTGGGCATCGGAGGAGTGCCGTTCCTGCTGCCGCTGCTGTACCAGGTTGGTCTGGGGTTTACCGCCATCCAATCTGGCCTGCTCATCATGCCCCAGGCGATCGCGGCGATGAGCACAAAGTTTCTCATGGCCAAGGTTATTGCACGCGTCGGCTACCGTAGTGTGCTGATATCCAACACCGTGATCCTCGGCCTGCTTCTGTTGCTGTTCGCGACCATTGGGCTGCACACACCGATCTGGGTGATCGTGATCCAGGCCTTCTGCTATGGAACCTTTAGCTCGCTGCAATACACCAGCATGAATACGCTCACCTATGCTGACATCAGCGAAGAGCAGACCAGCGGCGCAAGTTCCATGGCCAGCACGGTACAGCAAATGTCCATTAGCTTTGGTGTCGCGTCGGCGGGGCTGGCCACTGCCTTTTTTGTTCCCCACGTTCATAGCAACCCGCGGGAAATGATTCACGGAATCCACGAGGCACTGGTGGTCCTGGGCGGATTCACGATCTTATCCACGATGACTTTCGCCCGGCTGAAGAGCGGGGACGGCAGCAGTGTCAGCCAACAGAAAGAAGTGCATGCCGGGTGACGGGTGCGCGTAGTGAGATACGACAATATCGATGTTGGAAAATCAGCCTTGTCCAATCAATCTTTTGCGACTCTGTCCATCCATCTCCACCCATGCCGAGGTGGGCCACCGCCCTCAACTTTGTCATCCCGCCTGCCCCGGCGTGCCGTGGGACCGCAGCGGACCCGGATTTCCTACATCGCGGTACCGCCCAACGCCACTAAGCTGGACAGGAAATCCGGGGTAGCGTAGGGGAGGGACCTGCAGTTTCACTTTCCGGTACAAGCGAATGTGCCGTAACCGAACCAAGCGCAATTCGTTCACTAATTCGACTAACGCTGTTGGGAAAGGCGCCCATTCCGCATCGGGTAACCAGGTGTAAGATGCAGGAGGTGGTTCAGTATGAAGCGCTGCCTGTTTCTCCTACTACTGGGATCAACCTCCCTTTCGCTTCTTGCGCAAGCCAAACCCGGGAACCAGAAGGTAAACCTCCCTGCGGTTTTTAAGAACGCGCAGTTCGTCGATGTGGAGGCCTACGATGGCGACGCATCGAATCCACGAGTGATACCCGACGACCGGCATGCAATTTACAACGTGGAACAGGGCCTGAAGGATTGGCATCGTTATGCGGTGGTGTACGAGCGCGATCGGGCGGACCTCGTGTTTTTGGTTCGCAAGGGCCGGATCGCGAGCGTGACTCCGGGCGTGGAGGTGGGTATCGGAGGCCGGGATAGGAATTCCTCTCCACCGGATCCGACGCGTACCACAACTGGTGTGGGGGTCGACGCCGAAGCCGGTTCTCCTGATGACATGCTGGCGATCTATATCGCGGATCCTTCGGGTGAACTCAGCGGTCCGATCTGGTCGCACAGTCTCAAAGGCGGTCTCGACGCCCCCGCGTTGCCACTCTTTGAACGCATCAAGCACGAGGTGGAAACCGCATATCCGTAATAAGAATCCGGAGGTTGCAGAAACGCGGGTATCGCTGGGGCATTGCTCCCGCGGTGGGAGCAATGTATGATGCTCTGGTGAGAGTAATTGCGCGCGGCACTTTGCATCGCTTTGTAGAGAACCGAGTGGCTCGCAAGCTGCACAAGACAGTGAAAGCCCATCTGGATGCCTGGTATGCAGAGGCCGAAAGGGCTACTTGGAAAAACTCAGCAGAGTTAAAGTCGCAATACCGGTCCGCCAGTATTGTTTCCGCGGAGCGAGTGGTTTTCAACATTAAAGGAAATGAATTCAGGCTCATCGTCGCGATCAACTATCACTATCAGGTGCTCCTGATCAAATGGCTGGGCACACATAAGGAATACGACAAGATCGATGCTGGAAAGGTGGAATATGACAAGCACCGGTATACGGATCCATCCCATTCGGACGGAGAGTGATCACGAAAAGGCAGTTGCTCGAATCACTGAGCTTATGGGTGCGGCCCCTGGCTCTCCCGAAGGTGACGAACTGGATGTGTTGGCCACACTTGCGGATGCTTATGAGGCAAAACACCATGCCATCGATGCTCCTGATCCCGTAACAGCCATCCAGTTCCGTATGGAGCAGCAAGGGTTAAAGCGCAAGGATTTGGAGCCTCTGATTGGCAGCCGCGCCAGAGTGTCTGAAGTGTTGACGGGCAAGCGTAACCTCACCCTCGATATGGTCCGGCGGTTGAAATCGGGGCTGGGAATCTCTGCAGACCTGCTCATCGGCGGCACGTCGAACATTCCGCGGGGCCTCCCCTCGGCTCGAGCAGCGCGGAATGCGCGCAGCAGGAAAACTGTGAGCGTCAAAGCGGGGAAACGAGCCGGAATGCGAAGGGCGTAAGAAGCAGCTTATCTCAAAGGGAGACCGATGGAAGCGCTACCAAGATTTGATTTGCAGGGCAAGGTTGCCCTGGTTACCGGAGCCGCGCGCGGACTAGGGCGGGCGATTGCGCTGGCGCTTGCCGAGGCCGGCTCGGATGTCGCGCTTGGTTTACGTGAGATCAGCAGCGACAGCGGGGTAACTGCCGAGGTGGTTGGCCGGGGACGGGGGGCTTTGCCGCTGCAGATGGATATGACCATCCCGGCACAGATCCGCCAGGCAATCGACAGCACAGTGCAGCACTTCGGCCGCTTGGACATTCTCGTCAACAATGCAGGGATCGCGCCCGACAACCTGGCGGAAAACGTAACCGAAGAAGACTTCGACCGAACCTTGGCCATTAATCTGAAGGGCACGTTCCTTGCATGCCAGGCCGCGGGACGGATCATGATCCATCAGAAGAGCGGATGCATCATCAACATGAGCTCGCAAGCCGCATTCGCCGCGTTGCCGACCGAAGCCATCTACTGCATGACCAAGGCGGGCATCGTCCACCTGACTAAGTGCCTGGCGGTGGAATGGGGTAAGTACAACATCAACGTGAACGCAGTGGCGCCTACCTTCATCCATACACCGGGCACAGAAGGCGCTCTTGCCGACCCTGCATTTCGGCAGGATGTGATTGACCGCATCGCCGCCTTCCATCGCATTGGAGAGCCAATCGAAGTAGCCGGTGCAGTGGTCTTTCTCGCTTCGCCGGCCGCCTCGCTCATCACCGGACATACGTTGGTCATCGACGGCGGCTGGACGGCTCGCTAGTAGTCGGGAGGCCGTTATTCCGCTCTCAAAGCACGCATGGGATCAATCGCGGCAGCGCGGTGCGCAGGGAGCAGGCAAGCAGTGATCCCTACAGCCACAAGCACGCCTACCGCGCCGGCAACGATCGCCGGATTGGACGGGCTCACCTCAAACAGCAAACTCCCCACGACGCGGGCAAAGCCGGCCGTGATCCCAACTCCGGCCGCCGCACCTACCAAAACCGGCATCATTCCATCGCGCAGCACGAGAGCATAAATATTCGCAGTTTGCGCGCCAAGAGCCAGTCGCACGCCGATCTCCTGCTGACGCTGGACGACGGAGTAAGTGACGACGCCGTAGACCCCTAGTCCCGCGAGCAGCAGGGCGCTAACGGCGAACAGGAGTAGGAGGTCCATCTCGAAACGGCGGTTTGCCAGCGAGTCCGCAACCACGCCATCGAGAGTGCGCACCACGGGCACAGACACCGCGGCATCCACGCCCCACACAGCCTTGCGCACCGCATCCGCCATGGAAGCCGGATCCTGGCTCGTGCGCACCAGCAGACCGCCAGTGCTATCGCAGCGAAACCAGTAAGGCACGTACACCATCATGGGGTCGGCTTGGGCAAGCGTGATCGTCCGCGCGTCTTTGACCACGCCGATCACCGTGAAAGGATCCTCTGTCATGTTCCCGCGAATGAATTGCCGCCCAATTGGATTTTGACCCGGCCAAATCGTGCGGGCAGTTAGTTCAGACACGAGTACGAATCGCTTGCCTTGGTCGCTCTTGTCCAGGAATCGCCCGGCGACGAGCGGCAGGTGAACGGTTTGAAAGTAACCAGGGCTGACCCAGCGGAAGTGTTCCGTGGGGAGCTGCATGAAAGGCCGCGCTTCGCCTGCAACGCGGATCATCTCGAGCCAAAAGTCTCCCCCCAGCGGCGGCACGCTGACGATACCAGCGGACTCAACACCCGGAAGCTGGCGCACACGGTCGAGCACCGCTTCATAAAACGCAGCGCGCGCTTGCAGATCGTCATAGGATTTGCTGGGCAGGTCCAGCTTGGCGCTCAGGACGCGATCGGCGTCAAAGCCGCGATGGGTGCGCATCAGGCGGACCAGGCTCACCGTCAGCAGCCCGGTCATGAGCACGAGTGTCACGCTGACGGCCACTTCCACAGCCACCAGCGCTCGGCGCAGGCGCTTGCTGCTGCGCGATTCGCTCGCCTGGCGCGACTCGCCACGCAGCGCCTCCACCGGCTGCGTTCGCGATCCGATCCACGCCGGAGCCGCGCCAGCCAGCAGAGTTGCCCCAACTGCCAGGACAAGGGCACACCCCGCGCCCGCCCAATCCAGATGCAGCGTTCCGCGGAAGTCCAGCGCGGGAGGAAGGAAGTTCTGCATTGCCGGCACCAAAGCCGCCGCCAACAGCAAGCCCAGCGCTGCGCCCAGCGCCGCCAGCAGAATGGGCTCGCGCATCGTCATGCGCAGCAGTTCGGCTTGCCTTGCGCCCAGAGCCACGGCGATCGCCGTCTGTTGCCGATGGCCCACCGCGCGGGACAAAAGAAGATTTGCGATATTCACGCACCCGACCAGCAACAGCCCAGCTACCGCAGCCAGCAGGATGAGCAACGGAGTTCGATTGTCGCCCACCAGCGCTTCCTGAAAGGGCGTCAGCAACGCGGATAGAGTGCCCTTTTCGTTCGCAGGCAGCGAAGCGGAGATGGAGTGCTGCAACGCATTGATCTCGGCGTTGGCCTGCGCGACGGTCACGCCGGGTTTGAGCCGGCCGAGCGCGAAGTAATTAAAGTCGCGCATCGGTGCCGCCAGCTGATCCGGGGGGAACACCTGAGGCAAAAGAGCTTCCACCGGCTTTGCACGATCTGTGTTGTTTGCGAGATCCTGCATGACGGGCAGATGAAACGACGGCGGCATTACGCCAATGACGGTATACGGGAATCCGCTCAACGTGATTGTTTTTCCCAAAATCGCCGGATCGCTTTGAAACTGTGTCCGCCACAGATCGTTCATCAGCACCACAACGCGATCGCGTCCCGCCTGGGCCTCCTGCGCGGCAAACGGCCGGCCTATCTGCGGCGTAGCGTTCAGCACGGAGAAGATGCCGGGAGTTGCGCGGACGACTTTCACCTGGATCGGATGCCCGTCCGTTCCCATAGGCACGGAGTTCTGCTCGATCGCCGCCATTGCCTCGAAGCTGTGGCTGTTCCGCTCCCAATTGACGAAGTGGTTGGCCGTCACCGGCAGCTTCGGATAGATGTCGCGGAACTCGGCAACCTGCTCTTCCAGCACGACTAGCCGATCAGCATGCTTAAACGGCAGCGGCCTGAGCATCACGTCATAAACGAGCGTGAAAATCGCCGTGGTCGCGCCGATCCCAAGCGCCAAGGTCAATAGGACGGTGATAGCAAAGCCGGGCGCCTTGCTTAACTGGCGCAGTGCATGCCGCATATCCTGGAACAGCTCCTGCATACAGTCCTCGATCACAGCAAAAGTTCATTGAATTAGAAGCAATTTCCCGGCCAAACCATATGCCGCGCAATCAACGCGTGTGCCGTGACTTTACATTGCCATACGCAGTGCACGCCGGGCAGGTTCTGCCCGAAATCAAGAATTGCTGTCCGTAATCGGACAACCTGCTGCTTTTATCGTTGAAACATAAGTCTGAGCTGAAGGCTGGCCGTATTTAGGCTGCCGATAGACTCGATGATTTCCTCAAAGGACGTCTCTGAGTATCACAGTCACCCGGCGGGTTTCGGTTCCGTGCTGAACGGTCAACTGGAGTTGGGTGCCTGACGGCTGGAGGAATGCCGGCTGATTCATTTCATCACTGGGCGCTTTGCCATCAATCACGGTGATCACGTCGCCGGTTTCGATGCCGGCCTGCGCGCCGGGGCTCTCGGGCAAGACGGTCATCGCTTGTAGCCCATGGCCGAAGGAATCGAATATGAGCCCGGCGCGATTGAAGACTTCGGGCTGAGCCGAGTCTTTTGTTGTTTCAAAATAGACTTGGCCGCGCATGCAGTCAAAGACCTCAGTGAAATGGCGGAGAACGTTTTGCCCGATGTTGCCGGCGAGATTGCTTTTGTCCGAAGGGTCTGTGCTAAAGCGCCCAATGATGCTTGGGACCCGAACATCGCCGATGCGCATGGAATTGACGCGCGCAAGGTAGGCTTGCGGCGAAGGGCCGGCAAACCCGCGGCCGTTGTAGGCAAGAAAATGCGCGCCTAATGCGTGGACCAGGTCGTTCTTCACCGTGAAACCGGTGTTCATCATGGTTCCCGACTCGTTGCCAGAATCGAGTAGAAACCGTCCGGAGGCATCTCCGATGTGAGCCTGGACCACCAATAGCGTTGCCCTGGTATTGAAGAGGCACTGCCGTGCCGGGGCCAGAGTAATGAAAGCGCGGGCCATCGTAAAAGGTGAGGCGCTGGTGTTCGAAGTCGATTCTGACGGCTAAGCGCCGGAGCAGCTCGTAGCCGACGGCGAATGAGGGACCACCGTTGTCGTCCGGCAAGTCGATGACCAAGAAGGTCTGATCCCGAAGCAGGAGGTCTCCAATCCGGAGGGTATCGACACGCGTCTTGTGTACCTGCACGTTAGCCGGACTGGAGGTGCCGACCTCCAGCCCTTGCGCATCGAGCTTAAGCCCCAGCTTGCGGGCCAAGTTCGCGGAGAGGATGTTCACCGACCCGGTGTCAAAGACTGCCTTGAACGGCCCTTTGCCGTCGATGGTCGCTTCAAAGACGAGTCCACCCTCGGCGGCCACGGACACTTGGCCTGAAGGCGGCATCTGGTAATCCTTGCGGAAGGGGATCGCGAACGACGTCGCGTCGAGGCGATGGCGGAGCGTGCGCCGTGTATATACGACGGTGAGCATCTCGTCTCCAACCGGCTTCTTCTCCTTAAATGGCAACATGACGCCATTGACCGGGCGGTAATCGCTCAACTCTTTGGTCGTCTCGCCCTCCACACGATCCAGCATGCCGGTTTGGCGATTGATCCAGAGAGTAAAACCGCTACCACCGGGAACTTGAAAGCGGAGCCGATCCCAAGTAGAAGACCCCTCGTTTTCCAGGGCAAGCATCGTAACAGCGGCTCCGCCAAACTCCGGCCGCCAGTATGCGCGGCTGGTCAGATAGCGGTCATCCACGTTGTCAGGACTGTTCGGATTGGAGAGTTGAATGTCTCCGTCCGCATCTTGATGCCAACTCTGCATCGGGCCGTCGCCGTCGGCTTGCTTTACATCGAGAGCACGGATCTCGACTTGGGACACGTTGGCGCCGCTGCGCAGGTCCTCGATGTAACGCAGGCTTCCAGTCTTTGCGGCAACGGTCGCCGTGCCCTCCGAATCGCACTCTTCGTAGCGCTGCCAGGCGCTTCCACCGGCGGCTTGATAGAAGCGCTGGAGGATGGCTTCAGCCGACGGCTGCCCCTGTGCGGTAAGGGGACGGCCGTTAAAGAAGCAAAAGCAAAAGATGGTCAAGACAAGACGCACAAGAAGTAAGTTGAAGCTAGAACCATTGCCTCGATGGTTGCTCAGCATAGAAGACGTACTTGCCTCTGCAGATCAGGGTAATACCTCAGGGAAAAATCTCCTAAGCGGGCGACTTCAGGTCGATGCGCTCATCGAGCCATTCTAGCTCGGCAAGTAGTGTGAGTTAGTAGCGCCAAACGATTACCTGCGGGGTAATTGCTGCGCCTCGCAATCCATTCGATATTGAAATGGTAGATGTTCAGGATCGCCTGCCCTCTACAAATCACATGGGAGAATCACATGCCGACTTATCAGATTCACACGATCGCATCTGCGCCGGAGAAGTCCAGGCCGGTGCTCGAACAGCTGCAACAGGCGTTTGGCTTTATTCCCAACCTCGCCGCCGCAATTTCAAATTCGCCCAAGCTGCTGACCGCCTTTGCTGCTGTCTTTCAGCAGGTACACAGCAGCAGCCTCACCGAACAGGAGATTCAGATCGTTCTCCTTACAGACGCAGTCGCGAACTCCTGCGCGTATGCGGTGGCATTCCACACCGCGCTTGCTCTCAACCAAGGAGTGCGCTCTGAAGAGACCGACGCAATCCGTGCGCGGCTTCTGCCCAAGGACCGGCGATTTGCCGCGCTATCCACCCTGGCGAAGACGCTCATCGAGAAGCGGGGACACCTGAGCGAGCAAGAACTCGACGCATTCCTCGCCGCCGGTTTCACCAAGGAACAGATCCTGGAGGTCATCACCATAGTAGCGGCCTCTACGATCACCAACTATGCTGGAACCATCGCCAATCCTCCGCTGGAAGATCAATTCCAGCAGTTCGCCTGGCGAGCATAACAACGGGAGTTCCGAGGCCGCGGCAGTGGTGTGGCTCCGTGGGTCCCGTGCAGCTCTGACGAGAGGGAGATCGAAATGGCAACGCAATCCGCTTCCGCAGTTCCTCAGCTCGGAGAGTTGTTGCGCTACTGGAGACGGGAGCGCGGCAAAAGCCAGCTCGACCTCTCGCTCGACACAGGCATTTCGCAGCGTCATCTGAGCTTTGTGGAGAGTGGGCGGAGCGCTCCCAGCCGGGATCTTCTTTCCATTGTGTTCGATGCTTTGAACATTCCGCTCCGCGAGCGGAATGTTCTGCTGCTTGCATCAGGATATGCTCCTCTCTACAACGAGCAGAGCATCGATGCCGATCAGATGGCGATCGTGACGCGGGCGATCGACCGGATGTTGCAGCAGCATGAGCCGCATCCCGCGCTGGTGTTGGACCGATACTGGAATGTGATTCGAACCAATCAGGCTGCGCCGCGATTCTTTGGCTCATTTGTTGATCTGGAGGCGAGACCAAAGCCGCGCAACCTTCTCGACCTGATGTTTGATCCGGCGGGGATGCGGCCTTTTGTCGAGGAGTGGGAGAAGGTTGCAGCCGGCCTGCTGCAAAGAGTTCGGCGGGAAGCGGTTGGGCAAGTGGTAGATGCGAGACTTGCAGAGTTGCTCGAGCGGCTGCGTAAGTATCCTGGTGTTGCAGGATTGAAGCTGCCGCTGACGCCTCAGAATCCTGTGCTGCCCATTACCTTTCGGCGAGGTAACGAGCGCTTCTCCTACTTCTCGTTGATCACGACGGTCGGCACGCCACAGTGCATCACTGCGCAAGAACTGCGTGTGGAGTGCATGTTTCCGAGCTAGCCTAGGAGGCATGAGCCAATAGGGCTTGAGTGGGATAGTGGCTCTTGATGTGCCACTTCCCGTTAGCCTCGCGCACCAAAGGGAGGAAAAAGTCCGACGAAGGGCACGGCTTCAGCCGTGCCAAATTTGGCTGCGACTGATGAGGGCTTCAGTATCTCATGAGAGCTTGACCCACGAACTCATCCCCTGAGGGTCTGCCCTCTTGTCCCCTCACTGAGGACGGGTGCCCCACATCTCGCTCGTTTTTCGCGAGATGTGGGATTCCACTGCTCTTTCCCTCTGACTCTCGATTCACCTGACGTACTTAACGGTCAACATCGGTGGTATCCCATATCTCGCGAAAAACGAGCGAGATATGGGGCACCCGTCTCCAGTGAGGGAACCAAGGGGCTTCAGCCCCTGAGGTACGGCTTTCCAATCGTTCATTGTCGAATATGATTGCTGTATCTAAGCTAGTTTCCGTTGCCAAAAGCGGGAGTTGAAAAGCGTACCCCAGCGGCCAAAGCCGCGCCGCGTATGGGGCATTTACGGCACGGCTGAAGCCGTGCCCTTCGTTGAAGGAGTTTCCTGCAGCCTGTCGGGCCGCGGAGAGAATGGGTGCAGGTGAAGCAATGACGTTGAGTGTTCAGGAGCAGTTCGGGCAGATCGACATCTATGTATTCGATCAGATTCTGCGGGGGAACATCGCGACCGGAATGCGGGTGCTCGATGCGGGATGCGGGTACGGGCGCAATCTAGTGCATCTGCTGCGCGAGGGGTGCGAGATATTCGCACTCGACGGGGACAGCGACGCGGTTGAGCATGTACGGCAGTTGTCAGCGTCGCTTGCCACTGGACTACCGGCGGAAAACTTCCAGGTGGGGAAGATCGAGCGGATGCCGTTTCCAGATGGCTTCGCCGATGTCGTGATCTGCAGTTCAGTGCTTCACTTTGCCCGCGATGACCGGCACTTCGAGGCGATGCTGCGGGAACTGTGGCGGGTGCTAAGGCCCGGCGGGATGATGTTCTGCCGCTTGGGTTCCAGAATCGGCATGGACTTCGAACAAGTTCGGGGCAATATCTTTGTAGTGGGGGACGGCTCAGAGTGGTTTCTGGTGGATGAGGAGATGCTCCTGGAGTTGACCGAGAAGATGAACGCGGTGCTTGTCGATCCACTCAAGACGACCATCGTGCAGGATTATCGCTGCATGACGACCTGGGTCGTAAGAAAGCGAAGGAGCTAAGCTCAATCCGCTCTTGGCGCGACGGGGTGATAGTCATGGGCGAGGGCGGCGGCAGCTTCGGTGTGCTGCTGGGCTCCGGCGTGATCGCCCTGCTGCTCCAATAAGCGACTCAGTTGCGCATGGACCTGGAAGGCCGGCGCCTCGGCTGATTGATTGGGCGATGCCAGGTAAAGGCTCAGCAGTTGGGTGGCAAGTTGCAGCTCCTGGTGGTTGCGGCTTAGGATCCCAGCTCCATCCACCAGTGCGGGCCCGTGGGGCTTGGCTGCCTTTGCATCGGCATCGATGCCTGCGTGCAATGCCTCCAGCATCTGGTCCGATTGTTTGCGGCGCGCGTAGTAAGAAGCCAGCGCCATCCATGCATCAGGACTCTGATGGGAGGTTTCCACCGCCGCCTTGAACTCGGCCTCTGCCACGCGATAGTTCTTATCTTTCTCGGCCAGGATGCCTTCCAGCTGGTGAGCCTGCGCCGGTTCAAGCGGTTCGAGTGCCTGAACCACCACTTGCGCCTTGTTCTTGCCTCCGCCCACAATCCCCGGGGCAGCGGTATAGAACTCTCCCAGGTCGGAGAGCGCGTCCACATTTTTGCTGTCGAGTTGGACTGCTCGCTCAAATTCGCTGCGCACCTTCTTGGCCAGGCCGTAGGCCTTTATGGAATGGATGGCGTCGGCTTTTTCGCCGTACGCCCGGCCCAGCCAGAGGTGATACCCACTATCGAGAGGCGCAAGCTGGACCGCGGTCTCGCATTGGCGGATGGCATCATCCCATCGCTTTTCCTGGTAGTAGACGCGGCACAGCAAATTGTGTGCTTCCGCGTCTCCCGGTTTTGCGGCAAGGGACACGTTCAGGCGCGAAATGGCATCGTCCGCCCTACCTGCAGCCAGATCGGCAGTTACCGGCTCCAGCGCATTGTTGGGAATCGAGGCAGCATGCCGCTGGCTGCGACATGCAGAGCAGGGCGAGCAGCAGAAGAGAGAGCGGTAAAGAGTAAAGTATGCGCACGGTGCCGGAATCGCCGCCTACCCTGGCCGGCTTTTTCACCCCTAATGTTGATGTTCGCGAACGGGGGAACGATTCGGCCAGGTGTAGGTAAATCTCATCAGCAGAAGGCGGCAGCGTTCTCCATTGCCCACTGATTCAGAGGGATAGGTTTTCGCCCCAGGATCCGTTGCACGTTATCAGTCACGCCTGCCAGGCGGCCTTCGCGGATCGCGCGCCATAGCGAGACGTGGGCCTCAGTCTCCGCTACCGAGCCGCTGATGGCCGAGTATCGCTGACGCGCTTCGTCGTCAGAGATCGGTTGAAACGTGAGCCTCTTGCCTATTGCAGATCCGATGGTGGCCGTCGCTTCGGCGAAGGTTAATGCTTCCGGGCCGGTGATGGGCAGGGATTCTCCGTCGTACTCGCGCGTGGTCAAAGCCGCTGTGGCGACGGCCGCGATATCTTCGGAGTGGATAAATGCTCGCTTACCCTCACCCGTGGACGCACGAACAATCCTTTCGGTCTTAATGGACCTGGCCCACGCCAGCAGGTTCGACATGAAACCGGTTGGCTGCACAAAGGTGAACGATATACCGCTGGCACGGATGGCCTCCTCGCCCAACTCGTGCCAGGCACCGATGGCGAGACCATGCTGCACATCCATCGACGATAGTTTTACCAGGTGGCGCACGCCTGCAGCCTTCGCCGCTTTCGCGGCCAACTCGTCGTGAATGGGAATCTGGGGGCCGGAGTTGACGAGGAACAACTCGTCGACTCCTTCGAGGGCTGGCTGCAAACTTTCCGGTTGGGCAAGATCGCCGACGAAGATGTCGACACGTTGACCGAAGAGCGCTTGCGCCTTCTGCGCGCTGCGCACGAAAACACGCGGCCGGTTGCCCCGCTGGAGGAGATGGTTGACGACCTTGGACCCTACATCTCCTGTCGCTCCTGTGATGAGGTATGTCATAAAGCTCCTTTGCAGAACAGAATATGTTCTGTCGCTCATAAACTGTACTAAGGCTACGGAGTGAGCAGGGAACTGTAAACTCGCCTTCGATGGCCTGCTTATCTTTCTGAAAAATAAGCAGGAGAAAATAAAAAGTAAACGAATGCTCACATTCCGTCTACACTCGTCCTCATGCCATCGAAAAGCGCAAAACCGCCCATACGGCGGCGGCCGCAGCAGCGCCGGGCACGCCAGACCGTCGAGGCGATCCTGGATGCTGTGGTGAGAATCTTGAAGCGCGAGGGCTTCCAGGCGATCACCACGAACCGGATCGCTGAGGTTGCAGGCGTCAGTATCGGCTCGCTCTATCAGTACTTCCCGGACAGGCCCGCCATCTTTGAAGCCTTGCACCAACGCCACATAGAGGAGATCGACCGCCTGTTCGCAACCAAGTTCATGGAGCATGCCGGATCGCCACTCGACGAACTCATTCGCGCCATGGTGGACGCCATGATCGAGGCGCACACCAACGATTCGGAACTCTACGAATTGCTTCTGACCGAGGTTCCTCACCGGAAGGGCGGGAGCAAGGATTTCTCCGTGCGTCTTCATGGAGCCTTTCTGCTGGCAATTTCATCCGCCGCGCCGGAACTTCGCAAGCGCGGCGATCTCGACAAGGTAGTGTTTGTGGTGACCCACATGGTTGAGGCGCTCTGCCATGGAGCGGTGCTCCGGCGGCCTCGCGGGTTGTCACTCGCGGACGCGAAAGCAGAGATCACAAAAGCGGTGCTGGCCTACTTGCGCGCTTGAATTACTAAGGATTCGGCAGGAAATCAGGTCGTGCTTGACAGAATCGCAAATTGCGATATTATTATCCCGGATCGCAATAACCATGAAACTGGGCGAGAAATTACGGTATCTGCGGGAAGTGGAAGGCAGCCTGCGCGGCAAGGGTCGAGCGATGACCCAGCAGGAGCTGGTGCGCGCGATCAAGGCCGAGCTGAAGACTTCCATGAGCCAGTCCTACCTGTCGCAGATCGAAAGCGGCGCACGGCCACACCTGACCAACACCACGCGGCAGATGCTGGCGAAGTTCTTCAAGGTGCATCCGGGCTACCTGGTCGATGACCCGGAGGGCTACCACGCGGAGCTGATGAGCGAGGCGCGGGTGTTGGATGACAAGCTGGACCTGTGGCTGGTGAACGGGGCCGAGCGGTTCCCGCGCGATCCCGAGCTCAGGAAAGCGTTGCTGGCCCTGGCCAAGCATCCGGACTCCAGGCAATGCCTGCTGTTGATGGAGTCATTGATCGAGACGCCGGGGCTGGTTGATCGATTAGTTGAAGTCTTGCGGCCCGCATCGAGGAGCGATAAGCACTTTAGAGTGCGTCCTTTGGAAGCTGCCCTTCAAGTGAAGGATCAGGCGGCCGGGAAGACCAGGCGTGGCGGAAAGGAGAAAAGCCGATGAGCTGGGAGATGTTTTATCTGATCTGTTTTGGTGTCGGCTTAGCGATGACCGTGGTTACGTTGATGGGTGGTTTCCACCATCATCTCCACTTTGGGCTGCATCGCGGGGCTCATATCGGCCATGCCCACGCTCATGGAACCGGCAACCGCGGCGTTTCCCCGGTGAATGGTTTTACCCTCACCGCGTTTCTTTGTTGGTTTGGCGGGGCCGGTTATCTGCTGGAGCGCTATGGCGGCTTTGTGACGCCGGCCATTCTGGTCCTGGCGACGCTCAGCGGGCTGGCTGGTGGGATGTTGATTTTCTGGTTTCTGGCCAAGGTGCTGGCCCCGCATGACAAGGCGCTCACGGCGGAGGAGACGGAGATGACAGGCGTCATCGGGCGGGTGAGCGGAACGATTCGGGGCGACGGCACGGGGGAGATTTTGTATTCGCAGAACGGCGCCCGGCGCTCCAGTCCGGCGCGCAGCGATAACGGACAGCCGATCGCGCGGGATACGGAGGTTGTGGTGATGCGCTACGAACGAGGCGTCGTCTATGTACGCCGCTGGGATGAAATTTCCGGCGGCGAATCGCTCTCGAACGATATCAGGAGAGCACAAACGTAGTTCGATTGGTTCCTGATGAAAGGATCAGGAGGCACTTATGATGAACACAGTTGTGGTTGTGGTTGGGTTGTGCGTTCTTGCTTTAATCCTGCTGCTGAGTATGATCGCGAAGATGTTTCGCAAAGCCGGCCCCAACGAGGCGATCATCGTTTACGGTTTTCGCGGGCCGCGCGTGGTGAAGGGACACGGCACGGTGATCTTTCCCATGGTGGAAAGCAGCCGCCAGCTCTCGCTGGAATTGATGTCGTTTGACGTTGCCCCGCAACAGGATCTCTACACCAAACAGGGCGTCGCAGTGACGGTGGAGGCGGTGGCGCAGATCAAAGTGCGCTCCGATCAGGAATCGATCCTGACCTCTGCCGAGCAGTTCCTCACCAAGACCCCTCCGCAACGCGAAGGATTAATCCGGCTGGTGATGGAAGGTCACCTGCGTGGCATCATCGGCCAGCTTACGGTCGAGCAGATTGTCAAAGAGCCGGAGATGGTTGCCGATCGCATGCGCTCCACCTGCGCCGATGACATGAGCAAGATGGGGCTCGAAGTCGTATCGTTCACCATCAAAGAGGTGCGCGACAAGAATGATTACATCACCAACATGGGCCGGCCCGACGTGGCGCGCATCAAGCGCGATGCCGATGTAGCAGCGGCGGAAGCGGAGCGTGATACGGCGATCCGCAGAGCCAACGCATTGCGTGAATCGGCGATTGCCAAGGCGCAGGCCGACCAGGAGCGGGTAATTGCGGAGACGGCTTCGCTGGCCAAGCAGGCCGAGGCGCAGCGCGACCTGGATATCCAGAAGGCGCAATTCACAGAGCAGAGCCGCAAGCAGGAGGCGACGGCAGACAAATCCTACGAGTTGCAGACCAACGTGATGCAGCAGCGCGTGGTTGCCGAACAGGTGAAGATCCAGCAGGTAGAGAAGGAGCAACAGATCAAGGTGCAGGATGCGGAAATCCTGCGTCACGAGAAAGAGCTGATCTCGACTGTGTTGAAGGGCGCGGAGATTGAGCGCCAGCGGATTGAGAACCTGGCAGCGGCCGAGAAGTCGCGGTTGACCGCGGAAGCCGAAGGCCGCTCCGCAGCAACGCGGATGCAGGGCGAAGCGGAAGCCTCCATCATCTTTCAGAAGGGCGAGGCGGAAGCCAAGGCCATGAACGTCAAGGCGGAGGCTTATCAGGAATGGTCGCAGGCAGCTGTCGTCGACCGGCTGATTGCAGCCATGCCCGATCTGATGCGCGCACTCGCTGAACCTCTATCCAAGGTGGACAAGATCACCATCGTCTCCACTGGAAATGACGGTACAACGGGAGCAAACAAACTAACCGGAGACATGATGAAAATCGCGTCCCAGGTTCCGGCGCTCTTCGAATCGCTCTCCGGAATGAACGTGGCGGAGCTGATGGCGAACGTCAAGAGCATGCAGCCACGGCACGACGGAAATAACTCAGCGATCAAGTAACAGCGGTAGAAGGAGGATGGTATGGCACTACTGGAGCGGGTAAGTACGTTGCTGCGGGCGAACTTGAATGACCTGATCGACAAAGCGGAAGATCCGCAAAAGCTGTTGCGGCAGCTGGTGCTGGATATGGAAAACCAGTTGATGCAGGTAAAGACACAGGTGGCGATCGCGATTGCCGACCAGCACCTGTTGGAGAAGAAGCGAAAGGAGCATATGGACGGCGCGGCAGAGTGGCGGAGCAAGGCTGAGCTGGCAGTCAAGAAAGGACACGACGACCTGGCGCGGGCCGCGCTGGAACGCTCCCTGAGCCAGGACCAGATTGCGAAGGGTTTTTCGCAGCAGCTTGAGGATCAGCACGCGGAAGCGGACACCCTGCGGACCGCCCTGCGCAAGCTGGACCAGAAGTTAGTGGAGACGCGCAGCCGTTGCGAACTGCTGATCGCGCAAGACCGCAGGACGCGCATGGTCAGCCGGGCGACCGAGGCCCGGCAAACCATCAGCAAGCAGCAGAACTCAGTGTCGCTGGACCGAATGAAGTCGCGCATTGTGGGTCGCGAGGCGCGCAACGAAGCGGATGTGGAGTTGCTGAGTGGGGACTCGCTGGAAGACCGCTTCGCCGCATTGGACAGGGAAGAGCATATCGAGACGTTACTCAAGGACCTGAAGGCCAAGCAGGAGAAACCGGCCTAACCGGCACAGTTTTTTCTGCGTTCTTTGGGGAAGATGAGAGGATGCCCAGGACCGTGTCCTGGGATATTCTCAGCCGTCCCTGCGGGACTGTTCTGGGCTCTTATGTCAAACCCAGGACTTTGTCCCATAAGCGCTAACTTGTTTAGGATGTTTTTCGTCAAAACTCCTACAAAATCGTCATCCTGAGCGGAGCGCCTCACAGATTTAACGCTTGACACAGCGCTTGTAGCGCGGAGTCGAAGGACCCCGGCAGCGCTTATCTTACCCATGCTGCTCGGAGCTTTTCAACCACCGAAGCCCGAGAACAGGATCTGCTGCGGTACGCACTCGATGGTCACGGGTACATCTTTCCATGCGCTCTAATCATCTTCCATCCCCAGGTCTGTGCAAGGCCGGCCCTAGCTAGCAAGATGCTAGCAAGTTCTTGGTTCCCGCCCGCAGGTAAAGACCGGGTGGATCCGCCCAGAGCGGGCTTCGGTGGTTGAAAAGCTCAGAGCGGCATGGGTAAGATAAGCACTGCCGGGGTCCTTCGACTCCGCGCTACAAGCGCTGTGTCACGCGATAAATCTGTGAGGCGCTCCGCTCAGGATGACGTTTTTGCGGCGAGTTGGAGATAAAAACCAGCGTCTTCTCAGATTTCTGTTGTCTGCCGAACAAGTTAGCGCTTATGGGACTTTGTCCTGGGCTACTCTCAGTCGTCCCTACGGGACTTTGTCTGGTAGGCAAATGATATCCAGCCTGACGCAAGAGGCCGCCCTATAAGCGGCCTCGCCGTTCGAGAGCAAGAATCGACTGCCTGCAGATTATGAGCGGGATACTCCCGAGGATGCCAAAGCTGCAGTCGATCAAGCGCCAAGGGAGCGGTATGCCGCGGACGTGGCCCGCGATCAGAGCAAGCGGGAGCACGCCAGCACATGCGATGAGGCCGAAGGTGATCACCCATTTGTTGCGGACGGGATCGATGTAGGGGCCGATGAACACCACGGCGATGACCAGGTGAGCGAACGCGAGCCAGTCAGTGCCGTAAGCGAGAAAAGGATAGTGGGCATTTGTAGCGTTGAGGCCCTCGTTCACTCTCTCGATCCACGGTAGCAGGTGAGTGGAGTCAGCAATCGGTTGCAACAAGCCTTCCGGAGCATGGACGCGAGCCAGCCGAGCTCGGTCTGCAGTGGGAAGGCCGTGATTCCGCTGACCACCAGGCCGATGATGAAGACGGCCAGCCAGAAGCGAATGCGACGAAGAGCATCGGGTTGCGCCATGGCAGTATTCATCATCTTAGATTGCGGCAGACTGCAAGGCGACTGCCGGTACGCCGCCAAAGCGGCGCTCCCTCCCTTTGAACTCGTCCAGCGCGGCGTCGAGGTCAGCCTGGTCAAAGTCGGGCCACATTCGATCCGTAAACAAGAGCTCAGCATAGGCACACTCCCACAGTAGGAAATCAGAAAGCCGCGTCTCACCACCGGTCCGAATCAGTAGATCCACCTCCCCACTCTCCCCGATTAACGCCTGCGTGAGCATCGGTCCGAGCACATCAGGAGTGGGCGGTCCTTCCGTAGAGAGGGCGGCATTCGCACCGGCTGCGGCGCGCGTGATGGCATCGCGTGAGGAGTAATCGATGGCAACACGCAGATGAAGGCCGCGTCCATCGGCGGTTGCGAATTCTGCCTTATTGATCTCGCGCAGCACGGAAGGTGCGAGGCGATCGCGCCGTCCGATGATCTGGATCCGTACACCGCGCTGCCGAAGCCGTTCCGTCTCCAGACGCAGAAAGGCGCGCAATAACCAGAAGATGCTCTGCACCTCGGCAGTGGGCCGCCGCCAGTTATCGCAGGAAAAGGCGTAGATCGTAAGCCGGCCGATACCCACGTCTGGAGCACGTTCCACAACGCGCCGCACCGCGGCTACGCCGGCGCGATGGCCGGCGACGCGAGGCAGCCCGCGCCGCACAGCCCAGCGGCCATTGCCATCCATGATGATGGCCACATGCAGTCCCTACATGCTGCTCTACGTTTGTCGTAAATCACCTCGGAACCGCGCTACCAGGCATCCCTTGACCCGGCGAAAGCGAGCTATACCAATCGATCCTGCGAGTGAAGTACATGGCGGCCGCCACTGCCAGGAAACTGGCAATCGCACCCACTAACAATGCGTTGTCCTCGAGTCGCAATAGGAGATAGATCAGTGCATACAGCAAAGTGAAGATGGCCGCAGCCCTGATCCCCTGCAATCGGCTGGAGAATACCCATCCCGCATTGGCCGAGAGCAGGACAACGGTGGCGACACCCGCGAGCATAAAGCTAAGGTCGAAGCCGATTCGCTCGGCCAGCGATAACAACAACAGATAAAAGATGATCTGGGCGATCCCCACCAAAACGTATTGTGCGGGATGAACCCGCTTGCCGGTCGTCACTTCAAATACAAAGTAGGAGAGGAAAAGCAGACCCAGGAAGAGAGCCACATATTTAAGCGACCGGGTTACGGACTGATAAGGGTCTGCCACTTCAACGAACGAGACGGCAAGTGCAGTCGCGTCGAGACCGGTGATTGAGTCGCCAGGCCCCTCGGCACGGACACTCCGGGCGATGAAGGGTACAGACCACTCCGCGGTGAAGCCATGACTGGAGACCTGCCGGGTAACAGGCAAGAATCCTCCATCGAATCCGGGGCTAGGCCAATCACCTTGTGCCGTGAGATGGGTGGTATTGCCGTAGGCCAGTACGGCAACCCGCTGAGCACCAGAAAAGCGCATGGTCGGAGGTGACATCGAATCGAGCATTTGGTGTGGCAATGCCTCCGGCCCTGGCGCCGAAGAGGGTCAGCTTAATGGGCTGATTCTTTTCTCCCCCGATATCCAGATACTGAGTGATTGCCGCGGGGACAAGGGTTGAGGTTTTTCCGTTCGCGGTCAACAAGGCGTCGGTTTGCGCTCCGCGTGCATCGCTGACGCCAACCAGAAATTCGGCACGGCTCCAGTCGAGTACGGCGCCTTGCGGAGCCGAAGAGGGTACTCCGCTCAGATCGAATGTCGCGTCCAGTTTTAGATCTGCCTGGAATACCGGCACCTTAAAGAGCGAACGGCGCCGCTCTTCCGTCGTGGTCTTCAGAGCAGCCGAAGCAGTGGCGGGGAACACGAGATACATGCCATGCTTCGCCGTATCATTCGGAGACTGAGGCGGAATGGTGTAGGGAATGGCAAGCGTTGGTCCGAGGAAGGTCTGCTGGCCGCCCACATGGCCGCTAATCTCCTGCACTACGTCCGCGGCTCGCCTGGTCCTCTCCTCAACCAATCCTCCGACAAACAGTGCGGGTATGGTCATGAAGAGAGCCAGAGCGCACACCACGATGAGTTTCATGCCCATGGACCGGAAATTGATTCCGAATGGCAAGGCGGATGGCAACGACGAAACCTCGTCCATTTTTTGGCTCCTTATTGCGAAACATACTTTGCACTGCAAAGTAACTACACAAAAAAATATCTAAGCCTGCCGCGGGGTCATCCGGCCTGGCAGGTGATAAGCGGCTTCTTCCTGGGTTACCTTCGCCGCATCCAGCACTACCTGTTCGAGCGTCGAAAGATATTCGAGATAGCGTTTGCGGCCCGAAGGCGTGATGCGACAGAGCGTCTGGGGACGATTGCGATCATGTCCTTTCACGATCTGCACTATCTTCTCCCTCTCCAACACGCTCAGATGCCTGCTCAGGTTGCCGTCGGTGAGCGCACACAGCTGCTTGAGATCGCCGAAGGTCAATCCCTTGGGATTGCTGATCAACGAGGTGAGCACGCTGAGCCGCGCCCGCTCGTGAATCACCCGGTCCAGCCCTTCATAAGCGAAGCGCGCTTCGCTCGGCGCAGGCTTAGCTTTCATCGCTGCCCTCCTGCGCGGTAAAGAACAGGATTCCCGCCACCAGCAGCTGTCCTACTCCGAACGAGGTTCCCATGGTCAGAGGTGACAGAGCGCGGTTGTCGGCCAACGCAATGCACGCGAGGCCGGTCAGCAGATACCACACTCCCGCTGCAGCCATCGGCCGGGGAAGGAAGCGGCAGGAGGAAAACACGCCGAGCGAGAAGATGATCTGCCAGAGGCCGGGAAGCATCCAGAGAGCGGACGGAGCGGATCGTAGGAGCACAAGCGTCAGCAGTGCGCCTGCAGCAGCCGAAGGTAGAAATTGTTCCACGGCCATGCGGATCATTGCGTCCGCCATGCCGGAATGCATGCGATGGGTGCGTGTTACCATCTGCACACCAATCAAGGCAGCCGACACGATGGCGGTCGAAATCCAGATGCCGAGATAGGTCGGGATGTGATTTGCAGGATCGGGCAGCCAGATGGCCTGCGCTCCGGCTGCTGAGATGGCAAGAAAACCAGTCGCAGCGAGGGTCGCCGGCCCATAGCCGCGAAACTCCGTGCTGCGCGCCATCTGCCGGCGTATGCTGCTGATCTCTCCGAGCGCTTTGTGCAGGTCATCCATGGCCAATTAACTTTACAGTGCAAAGTAAACTGGCGGCGGAGCATTGTCAATAGTCAAAAGTCACATACCTTGAAGCGCTACTCCGTCCTCAAGGTGCGCATGCCGGATCAATGGAAGCCGCCCGTCGCGCTGGACCCCAACTTACCAGGAATGCGATGGCAGTGATCGCCGCGATGATCGACACAAACACTCCAGGATCATCGGGCCGCACGCCAAAGAGCAGGTTGGCACTCAGCCGTGCCAGGCCAAAAGCAAGCACGGTTCCCAGAGATACCCGATGCCGGTGAGCAGCGCGGTGCGGCGCAGGATGAGGGCCAACACCACCTCAGGCCTTGCACCCAGAGCGATACGGATACCGATTTCCTGGGTCCGCTCAGCTACCAGGTTGGCCATCACTCCAAAGATGCCGATCGCGGCCAACAGCAATGCAATCAAAGCGTCGATCGTGAGCATGGCGGCAGCATAAAGCAGTCCGGTGAACTCGACGGTCTAAATAAGTGTCGTAGGTTTGCACATCGTCAAGCGGTATGGTGGGGTCAAGCGCCCCAAGCGCCTGGCGAACCGCGGCTACTGATGCCATAGGATTGGCGCCGGTAATCACGACGTAGGTAGCGGCCGGCGGCGGAATCTGGAGGGCGTTCAAATACATCGCGGGTTCTGCGGCACGGTCGATCCAGAGATAGTTCACATCGTCAACCACACCGACAATGCGTACCCACCGTGCGTCAGGGCTGCCTGCCGCACCCATCTGAATGCGGTGCCCAATTGGGCTTTCCGTGGAGAAATACTGCTCCGCGAATTTCCGGCTTACGACGGCCACCGGTTGCGTGTTGATGGAATCGCTGCTGTTGAAATAGCGTCCGGAGAGCCGGGGAATATGGAAGGCCTCAAAATATCCGTCGTTACCGCAAGCCGAACGGCGCTTTGGAACTTTCCCGGAGGTACGGGCCGATTCTCAATGCGGAAATCGTCGTTCCAGGCCTCCTGGCCATCCGGAAGCGCCGTGGTGACTTGGGCATGAGTGACGCCGGGTAAGGCGCGCAGCTTTTCGAGGCTGCTATTGAACCAGGAGGCGCGCTGTTCGTCCGTGGCATAACGGGCCGCCGGCAAGTCCACATGAAAAGTAAGGATCTGCTTCGGCTGATAGGCGTCGGCAACATGCAGCATCGACCACATACCCTTGCACATCAGGGCCGCGCCGATGACCAGCAGGACGGAGAACGATATCTGCGATATCGCGAAGAGGTCTCTCAGCCGGTGTGTCTCACGGGAAGCGCTGGTGTTCCGCGAACCTGCCTTGAGCTGATCGACAAGATTGATGCTCAGTGCTTTCAGAGCAGGCAGAAGCCCGGATGTAAACCCGGCGGCCAGTGCCAGGAAGAGAGAGAAGGCGAGAGCGCGGCCGTTGAGCGAGATGTTGCTCCACCCCGAAATATACTTTTCTATGCTCTTCGGCATGGCGATCTCGCAGAGATGCATGCAGACGGCTGCGACGACGAGTCCACCGGCTGCGCCCATCGCTCCCAATACCAGGTTCTCAGTCAGTAAGTGGCGTAGCAATCGCCCGCGGCCTGCGCCGAGAGCTGTGCGCACAGCAATCTCCGGCCGGCGGGATAGGCCGCGCACAAACTGTAGATTGGCTACATTGGCGCATACCACCAGCAGATACAAATCCAGTGGCCGCCAAAATCAGGCGGTAGTAGAGCGGAGTCAGGTCCCCATTGATGCCATCAAGCAGTGGCTCGACGCGCACGGACCAGCCCAGGTTGGAAGCGGGATAGATCTTTGCCAAACGCTCGGCAATCACGCGCAATTCTTCCTGAGCCTGGTTCACGGATACTCCGGACCTCAAGCGCGCCACTACGAGATAATCGTGGGCGATGCGATTCTGCAGTTGTTGCGGAGTGGGCGCCAGGGGCAAAAACACTTCGGAGATCGATGGATACTGCATGGTCTTAGGCAGGACGCCGATCACGGTGTACGCCTGCCCGTCGAGGTTGATCAACCCGGCCCAGCACCGAAGGATCCGCACCGAAACGCTTCTGCCAGAATGCATAGCTGAGCACGGCGACGGTGTTGTGCCCAGGCTGACACTCGCGATCCTGATAGACGCGACCCAACAAAGCGTTGGTACGCAGCACCTCAAAAAAGCTAGCCGTCGTGAATGCCGCCTGCACATGAAGCGCTTCTCCTGTTCCCGTCAGGCTCATGGAAGCATCACTGCGGATGGCGAGGTCAGCAAAGGATCGGCTCTGTTGTTTCCAGTCCTGGTAATTTCCCAGGGCAACCTGCTTATAATCGGCGCTGCCGCGACCATGCTCTTCGGCCACGATGACCACGCGGCTCATGTCCGGCACGGCAAGAGGGCGCAGCACTACGGCGTCCATCATGCTGAATACCGCAGTGTTCATGCCGATGCCGATGGCCAGCGTGAGCGCCGTGGTTAGCGTAAATCCGGGAGACTTCCACAATTGGCGAACGGCGTAGCGCAGGTCACTCCAAAGAATCTCGAGGAAGGGAAGTCCGCGCTGCACACGATAACTTTCCCTGGTTTGCGTCACGCCCCCGAAGGCGCGCAGTGCGGCTGTCCGGGCCTCTTCTTCAGACATGCCTCGCTGCATGTTTTCTTCGATGGCGAGCTCGATATGGCTACGCAGCTCGTCGTTGAGATCTTCATCGAGCCGTTTTCTGCGGAAGAAGGATGCGCAGCGGCTCAGCAGGGTGCGTATCTGGTCCATTGCCGGCTCCTAGTTGGAAGGCGCGAGGAAGCGCGCCATGGTGGTGGCGACGCGCTCCCAGTTCTCGGTTGCTGTTTCGATCTGCTTGCGGCCGATGCGGCTCAGCGAATAAAACTTGGCGCGGCGATTGGTTTCCGAAGTGCCCCACTCCGACTTGATCCAGCCACGCTGCTCGAGACGCAGAAGCGCGGGGTAGATGGTGCCCTGGTTGAGGCTGAGAGTGTCGCCGCTGACTTGTTCAATGCGGCGAGCGATGCCGTAGCCGTGCAGCGGTCCCATGGTCTCGAGGGTCTTCAGGACCATGAGGTCCAGGGTACCCTGCAGAACGTCGGATTTGCTTTCTCCCATTTCCACTCCCTGTTGCCTTTCTACATATAGCCTGGACCACGAATAGGCAGAATGTCAACAGGTATGTGGAAGCGTTCGATAGAGGGCGATGCCGAAATCTCCGGCCCGTTTGAGGCTGTTACGAAACTCTCCATTGGCCTGATCTCATGCTCGCGGGTGGCCACCTAACGCGCTTACCGTGCAGCCCATTATCGAAAATACGCTTGACAGTAAGTATCTACTTATATAAGGTAATGCTTATGGAAGGTCTCGACGCAAAATTTGCAGCCCTGGCTGATCCGACGCGTCGGGCAATCCTTGCACGGCTCTCGCTAGGGGAGGCGACGGTCAATGAGTTGGCGGATCCATTCGAGATGACGCAACCGGCGATTTCGCAGCACCTCAAGGTGCTTGAAGACGCCGGGCTGATTGTTCGCCGAGTGGAAGGCACCAAGCGCCCTCGGCGCCTCGCGAACGCGGCCTTGGAAGAGATGGACCAATGGCTCGCAATGCTGCGCGCCGCACTCGAAAAAAACTACGACCGCCTTGACGATGTCCTGGCCGGTATCGACATAAAGAGGAAGGGAGAGAAGAGATGAGCAAGATGACACTGAAGACGGAAGGCAATACTAACTTGATTGTGACGAGGCGTTTTGCCGCGTCACCGGAAGCGGTGTATCGAGCGCACACCGAACCGGAGTTGATAAAGAAGTGGCTGCTTGGTCCTGAAGGCTGGAGCATGCCTATTTGCATCAGCGAAGCCAGGCCTGGAGGAAAAATCCGCTATGAGTGGACGAACGGCAAGGGCGGCGGATTTCATTTGACGGGGGAATATCTCGAACTGAATCCTTTCAGCCGGATTGTGCATGTCGAGCGGATGCACTTGCCAGAGCCAACGCCGAACAACCATGTTGAAACCAGATTCGATCGAGATGGAGAAGGAACGCTAATGACATTGCGGATGACATTGCCCGATGAGAAAACGCGAGCCAACATGTTGGCGACCGGCATGGAGCGCGGAATGGAAGCCAGCTACGTGCGCCTGGAGCAAATGATCTAGTCGTTATGCCCGGCGTCAACCTCATGGAAATTGGATGACCGCCTATGAGCAGATTACTGAACTGAGTTTCGTAACGACCTCGGTCATTCCCTGCACAAGTGAAGACCCTCCCTGCATTTTTGCCGGGCCACCCTGCATAGAGGTAGCACGCGCCGTCTGCAGAGCTGAGGTGGGGTGGAGGATCGAGAATGGCTCACTTTGTACTCCAGGTCAATGGGCGGGAACGAGCCGTCGATGCAGAGCCAGAGATGCCGCTGTTATGGGCGTTACGCGACCTGCTGAATATGACCGGCACCAAGTATGGCTGCGGAATCGGTATGTGCGGAGCATGCACCGTACATCTTGATGGACAAGCAGTTCGCTCCTGTCAAACACCGGTGAACTCGGTTGGGAGCAGGAAGGTCACCACCATAGAAGGATTGTCCAGCGATGGCAGCCACCCGGTGCAGCGCGCCTGGATCGCCGAACAGGTCCCGCAATGCGGCTACTGTCAATCCGGGCAAATCATGCAGGCCGCCGCGCTCATCACGAAGACTCCGCATCCGACGCGAGAACAAATTAACCAGGCGATGACGGGCAACATCTGCCGCTGCGCGACCTACCAGCGAATTCGCCGCGCCATTGAGCGGGCCGCTCAAGAAAGCGCATGACAACCATCCTCAGCCGCCGCGAAGCGATGAAAGCTGGAGCGGCCTTCGTTCTCGGCTTCTACCTGCCGGCGCACGGTCAGGAGCCCGTCTCGCGTAATGCTGAGGTCTTCAAGCCAAACGCCTGGGTCCGCATCACACGGGATAACCAGATCACCGTATTGACCGAGATACCAGAGCTGGGTCAAGGCACGCGTACCGCGAACGTGATGATGCTGGCCGATGAGCTGGAGGTGGAGTGGTCCCGTATTCAGTGGGAGCAGGCGCCTACGATTCCTGCCATTTACAAGCACCTCGCTACCGGCGGCAGCGGCGGAACCAAAGCCACCTGGCTTCCCATGCGGCAAGCAGGCGCTCAAGTGCGGGAGCATGCTTTTGACCGCGGCGGCTCAGCGATGGGGCGTAGAGAGAAACGATTGCAGAGCGGAAAACGGCGCGGTAGTCCATACACCGACGCAACGACGTTTGCTGTACGGCGAGTTAGCCGAGAGCGCGTCGACGATTCCCGCTGTGAAACTGGATCAGGTTCCGTTGAAAGCCGCGAAGGATTTCCGCTTCATCGGCAAACCAACCGGGCGAGTCGATACGCCGGGCAAGGTCGACGGTAGCGCTATCTTCGGCATCGATGTTCGTGTTCCCGGGATGCTGTTCGCTGTGATCGCACGCTGTCCTCATTTCGGCGGCAAGCTAATCAGCTGCGATGACTCGGCAGCGAAGGCGATTCCCGGGGTGAAAGCGGTCTTCGCCGTTCCCCCCATCGGTTTTACGCCGGGAATGGATGTCAATTTGAATGTTGCGGGCGGCATCGCGGTCGTGGCGACCTGCACCTGGGCTGCATTGCAGGGACGAAATGCATCTGAAGATCGTTTGGGACAAGGGGCCCGGCGCGCAAGAGACCACCGCCGGCTTACAAGAGCAACTTCGGGAAAAGGCAGCCGGTCCGGCCACCGTCGTTTCCGCCGATCGCGGCAATGTTACCCAGGCGCTGGCCGGCGCGGAAAAGAAAATCGAAGCCGATTATGAGATGCCATTCCAGGCGCACGCCACGATGGAGCCGATGAACACCACCACCCATGTGCGCGCAGACGGCCATATCGAAGTGTGGACGCCCACGCAAATTGGCAATATCGCGCAAAGCGAGATCGCTCACCTTGCGGGCATACCGCCGGAGAACGTCATCGTGCATATGACATTCGCGGGCGGATCGTTCGGCCGTCGCTATCAATGGGATTACCTGGCCGAGTCCTACCAGGTAGCGAAGGAAATGAAAGTTCCGGTGCAGCTGTTGTGGACCCGGGAAGACGATATGCAACACGATTTCTACCTGCAATATTCGTATCAGCGCCTGACCGGCGCACTGGACGGTGAGGGTAATATCGTGGCCTGGTCGCACCGCATTGTATCCACCCCCATTCGTGCCGTCTTTGACTCGCCGGAGTGGTTGAAAGACCCGAAACATGTGGCGAGCTATGACGTCAACGACAGTATTCCGTATCAAGCGCTCAACTACCGCTCCGACTACGCTCCTGTTCTTTCCGTCGTGCCCCGTGCCTGGTGGCGATCTGTCTCCGCCCCATTTCACGTCTTCGGCATTGAGTGTTTTGTAGATGAGCTTGCGCACGCCGCGGGCCAGGACCCATATGCCTTTCGCATGCGGCTCTTGCATCTGGACCAACCGCAAAAAACGGCCAGGCTTCGGACGGTATTGCAAATGGCGGCGGAGAAGTCAGATTGGGGCAAGGCGCTGCCCCAGAATCAAGGCCGCGGAATCGCCTGTTCTGTTTTTGGAGGTACTTACGTTGCGCAAGTAGCCGAAGTGTCCATCGACAAAGGCGGTTTGCTGCGCGTCCATCGCGTGGTGAGTGCCGTCGACTGCGGCTTTGCGGTGAATCCCGACAGCGTGCGGGCGCAGATTGAGGGCGGCATTAACTACGCCCTGACCCCGGTGCTCAGTGGAGAGATCAGCATCAAGGAAGGCGCGGTGCAGCAAAGCAATTTTCACAACTATCAAGTATTGCGGATGAAAGACGCGCCGGAGATTCAGGTGCATCTTGTGCAGGCTGAGGGTGATCCCGCCGACGGTGTGGGAGAAGCAGGAGTGCCTCCCTTAGCCCCCGCGGTAGCCAACGCAATTTTTGCCGCCACCGGGAAGCGCGTGCGGCGATTGCCGATGGCAAGAGTCGCTTGAAACCAAAAGCAGCTACCCCGGATACGCCCCCGTAATGTAGCCTTCCAGCTCCTGAATGGTCTGCGCCTGACCCGAGATCACCCATTTCACCAGGTCGCCAATTGAGATACACCCACCACCGTCTCATCCCGCAGCACCGGCAGATGGCGAAAACGGTGTTGGGTCATGATGCCCATGCATTCATCTACTGTGTGTTGGGGACTTATGAAAAAGACCGGGCTGGTCATGATCTGGTGGACATGGGTTTCTCTGGAAGACTGGCCGATCAGGATTCCTTTGCGCGCGTAGTCCCGCTCCGATAGGATGCCGACCAGCCGTTGGTTCGATAGGACCAGCAAGGCGCCGACATCGTGCTCAGCCATCTTCTCCAGCGCTTCGTAGACGGTCTGCTCGGGCCCTATCGACAGAATCCTGCTTCTGTCTTTGTTCTTCAGCACGAGTCCAATCGTGTCGGAGATTCTCATCGATCCCTCCTGACCACGTGCCGAAATCGGCTTTCGGCACGTGGACACTATAGCCCATCAGGATCGCGATCGAACAGTGGAGAACTGGATTAACGCATTTTGCTAATACTGTGGTCCGGTGGGATCAGTTATGTGCGGCCATTCTTTCCACCCCGGGCACGCAAAGAACGCGCGCACCGGGGGCCCCGGTTTTGGCGGAATGGCCGCGTTGAGTTCAGTTTCCTGGTCTACACCATTAGCAAAAATGCTATAGGGTCAATAAATTCTAAAGGCTAACTTCAATGTTCACTTCAACCGGCACAGGCTTGCCCTGGAGGGTTGCGGGCTTGAACCGGTATTGCTTCACAGCGTCAACAGCCTTTTGATCCAGCCCCATCCCCAGGTGACGGACGACCTGAACCCGTTGCGGGTTCCCCTGGGGATCGACGATGAGAGAAACCACGCAAATACCCTGAAATTTTGCCCGCCGGGCTTCGTCGGAGAATTCCGGGTCGGGCGCAAAGATCAGCTGCGGAGCCGCAACCCCGCCACCGACGTGGTAGATTCCGCCCCCATAGCCCCCGCCCTCACCTGGGCCATATCCATTACCCCGGCCCGATCCGATGCCCCCGCCCGATCCCGTGCCCATGCCGCCCAGGTCACCGGTTCCGTTGGCAGCCGGGCCGGCCACGCTGGTCCGTGGGTCACCCAGATTCGGCATAGTGTTATTCGGCAGTTGAAGGTCCTTCGGCATCATGATGGCAGCTTCCTGCGCCAATTTGGGATGCTCGTTGACCGCCACCATCGGGGGAACGATCGGCTGCTGCTCAAACTTCGGCAGCTTACCCTTGGGCGCCTCAAGAATGTCGTGCGCTCCTCCACCTCCACCGCCGCCCATCGAATTCGTCGCTGGAGAAGTGATAGGAAGGAAGGCATCGATCCGGGCGAATGTCGCTCGTCTTGACTATGCCCTGGTTTCTCGTGTGCAAGAAGAGCAAGGCGATCAGGGCGAATACACTCGCGTGGGCTGCGATCGACCATAGGCTCGTCCAGACGCTGCGTGTCTGGAGCGACAGCAAACGGAAGGTCGGGACCGCGGTCTGACGGCGCGCGGCGAGGAGACGTTGCTCCACGCGCAGGATCAAATCGTCCGGCGCGGATACGCGCACGAATGCAGAGTAGAGGGCCTGCTCGAGTTCAGTGTCGGCTTCGTGCATATTGGGCTCGTACATCGTAGTTCTCGCTTTCTTTAGCTAAGCGCGCGCGCTGACTTTTCGCGCAGCAGCCGCAGGGTGCGTTGCAAGTGGCTCTTGACGGTGGCGACCGGCATATCGAGCGTGCCGCTAATTTCATCCGGGCTCATATCCTCCTGGTAACGCAGAACCAGGATGGTTCGCGCTATGGCCGGAAGGGAACTGACCAGTTGCTGCAGCCGGCGGCTGAGCAGCGGGTCCGGTTGGTTTGCGGCGCTCGACAAATCCGGTAAGTCAGGCAATTCGTTCCAATCCATCGCGACCTCGGGCCGCCGCTGCCGGCGGCGCACAAGATCGATGGAGCGATGCACGGTCACCCGGCGCAGCCAGTAGAGGACGTGTTCGTCCGAGGCAAGTGTTCCAAGTTTGCCGTGCAGTTCGATAAATACATCCTGGGCGGCTTCTTCGGCCGCGGAGCGGTCGCCGAGGATACGTAGGGCGATGCTGAAGACCATGGACTGGTGTTCCAGCATCAGAGTACGGAAGCGCTGATCGTTGTCTTCTACGTTTGTGTGTCAAGTGGCCACTTGAGGGGATCGGCGGAGCCTCTTTTTCCTACCCCTTCATCTATTAATACGCAGCGGGCTCGCCGCCGGGATGCAATACTTTGAGAAGCGGTCCTTAACTCTCTGGATAGGAACGATGGACAACCAGGAGCAATCCGCAGAGGAACTCTTCGAAGTCGCTCTGGATATGCCGCCCGAGAAACGCGCTGCATATCTGGATCAGGCGTGCCATGATGCGCCTGAGCTCCGCCAGATAGTGGAGGAGCTGCTGCTGGAGAACGATCGTGCCGGTAGTTTCATGGCCGACCCGCTACTTACGCCACAAGGTAGCTCGAAGCCGTCTGCCGGCGGCACTGAGACTAGCCGCCAGCTTCCCCCAGGGACGATGGTCAGCCGCTATTCCATCATCGCCCCTATCGGCTCGGGGGGGATGGGCGTGATTTACAAAGCGAGAGATACGGAACTTGCCCGCTTCGTGGCGCTGAAGTTCCTGCCTGACGCAGTGGCCCAAGACCCGCAGGCGCTGGAACGCCTTCGCCGCGAAGCGCGCGCGGCCTCGACCCTTAACCATCCAAATATCTGCACCATCTACGAGATCGGAAGGTCCGGGGACGCGTCGTTCATCGCCATGGAGTTCATCGATGGCCTGACCCTGAAACATCGCATCGCCGGCCTCCCGCTGGAAATAGATGTTCTGCTCCCATTGGCCATTGAGGTCGCCGATGCGCTTGACGCGGCCCACGCAAAGGGCATCATTCATCGCGACATCAAACCGGCAAATATTCTTATCACCGACCGTGGACATGCCAAGGTCGTGGACTTCGGTTTAGCCAAGCAAGCCGTTCGGGCTCCTTCCAGCCTGACAGCCAGCGACACGGGAAGCGGCGCTGATGAGTTGGTGGAACTCACTGCTCCGGGGTTCATGCTCGGCACCATCGCTTACATGTCTCCGGAGCAGGCCACGGCAAAGGAACTGGATTGCCGTACCGATCTGTTTTCCTTTGGCGCGGTGCTCTATGAGATGGCCACAGGCATGCCGCCATTTCGCGGGGAAACCGCCGCGACCATCTTCGACGGCATCCTGAACCGGCAGCCGGTTCCCGCCACGCGCACCAACGCCCGTCTGCCCGCCGGCATCGACGGCATCATTGACAAGGCGCTCCAGAAGGACCGCGAGCTGCGCTACCAGCACGCATCCGATTTACGGGCGGACCTGCAGCGGCTGCAACGGGATCCCAGTGCGATTACCGGGTCCGTTCGCAAACGGCGTCTCTGGGGAAAGCCGCTCACGATTGCGTCCCTGGCGGGGCTGGTCCTTCTGTTGATTTTCGCCGCAGCCTTCTTTTTCCACGGGCGCAAACCTCGGGAAGCCGCTTCCTCACCGGTGAATCGCCGCCGCACCGTCGCTGTGCTGGGCTTTCAGAATCTTTCTGGAAAGCCTGAGCAGTCCTGGCTTTCGACGGCGCTCTCTGAGATGCTCACCACCGAACTGAGCCAGGGCGACCAGTTGCGCACCATTCCCGGCGAGAGCGTCGCGCAAATGAAGCTCAGCCTCTCGCTTGCGGATGCGGACAGCTATGGCCGGGAAACCCTGAATCGCATCCGGCAGAATCTCGGCAGCGACGATGTCGTGCTGGGTTCGTATGTTCCGCTCGGCGATGGGCTGCTGCGGCTGGATCTACGGCTACAGGATGCGGTGGCTGGGGAGACGCTGGTCTCGGTCTCGGAGAAGGGAAAGGAATCCGAGATCGATGAGTTGGTGAGTCGAGCGGGCGCGGAAATGCGCGCCAAGCTGGATATCGGCCCTCTTTCGCAGGCGCAGTCTACGGCGGTGAAGGCCTCTTTGCCTTCGAATCCCGAGGCTGCCCGTCTCTATGCTGAAGGCTTGCAAAAATTGCGTGTGTTTGATGCTCGCTCAGCGATCGACCTTTTGCAGAAGGCGGCCGCGCTTGATCCTGACCATGCTCCGACTGCTTCGGCACTAGCCAAAGCCTGGGACGCGCTGGGTTATGAGAGCCGGGCGAAAGCCCAGGCACAGCGGGCGCTGGCGCTTTCCGGCCAATCATCCCGGGAAGAGCGGTTGCTGATCGAGGCGCGAGCCCATGAGTTCTCCGGGCAAACCGATCAGGCCATGGAGAACTATCGTGCCCTCTGGGAATTCTTTCCCGACAACGTCGATTATGGGTTGTATCTTCTCTGGACTCAGGTTGAGGGAGGGCACGGCAAGGACGCGGAAGAGACGCTGGCTAAGCTTCGCAAGCTGATAGTGTCCGAGGCAGACGGCGCTCGCATCGATTTGGCGCAAGCCGACGTCGCGTATTTCGATGAGTGATTTTCGGCAGCAGCAGTCGCTCAGCGAACGGGCGGCCGCCCGAGGCCACGCGATCGGCGCCAAACTGCTGGAGGCGCAAGCTCTGCGCCTGGAAGCGAACGCCTGGGAACGCATGGGGCAGCCGCAGAAATCGATGGAACTTTCGCAACAGGCGAGAGATCTCTTTGCCGCTGCCGGTGATCGGCGAATGGCTGCAGCTAGTTTGCTCAACGTGGGCGACGCGCTTTTCGATAAAGGCGACTTTGTGGGTGCCAGGAAGCAGTTTGACGCGGCGCTTCCGGTCTTTCAAGAGATCGGAGCTCAGCGAAGCATTCGCTCCACCCTGGAGCGCATTGGGAATGTCCTCTACAGTGAAGGAAATATGCACGAGGCGCAGACCTATTACCAGCAGGCCTTGCGCCTCGACCAGGAAATCAATAATCCGGGGAACTTGGCCAGCGACTACGGGAACCTGGCAAATACGCTCGGCGCGCTCGGTGACCTGACAGGGGCACTGAAGATGCAACAACAAGCCTTGGCGGCCTTCAACGCGATTGGCAGCCGGCGGGGCACCGCGTCCGTGCTGGACAATTTAGGCGATCTGCTTCTCGAGATGGGCAATCCTGAGGAAGCTAAGGGGTACTACCAGAAAGCGCTGGCCTTGCATCGGGAGACCGGCTACCGCGTCGGCGAAACGCATGCTATCGCTGGCCTGGGCGAAGTTCTGTTCGTCCAGGGCGACCTGGCAGGCGCACGCAAACAGTATGAGCAGGCACTCGCGTTGAGCAAAGAAACGAACGATGAGGATTTTATGGCGCAGGTCGAGGTTGCGCTGGCGTGGGTTGCCCTGGCGGAGAAACGGTTCGCCGACGGAGCGTCCCTGGCGCGTCAGGCAACGGCGCAGTTTGCGAAATCCACATCCACCCACGATGAAGTATTTTCTCAGGCCGCGTTAGCGAGGAATCTGCTGGGCGCAGGAAATTTGCCGGAAGCGCGGAGCGCGGCGGAAAGGGCGATGACGCTGGCGGGGCAGAGTACAGCCCCGTCCCCACGCTTCGAGGCTACGCTGGCAGACGCCCGGGTAAAGGCGAAGTTGGGCAAGTGGGCCCAGGCTCGCGAGGAACTCGAATCCATGCTCGCTTCCGCGCGCAAGTCCGGCTATCGCTCTTATGAGTTCGAAGCCCGCCTTGCTCTGGCGTGAGATTGAGCTGTGGTCCGGATCCACTTCCGCAGTTGCCCAGCTGACCGCGCTTGAACGCGATGCTCGAGCCCAGGGCCTGCTGCTGATCGCCAATCAGGCCCATGCTCTTTCTCAGGCGAAGTGACTATTGGGTTGCGATCGCCACGGTGTCATTTTTGGGTTCTGCGGTCAGCTCTTCCGGCGAGAGAAATTGCTTGGTGACACCGCGCGCGCCGTGCGAAGGGCTTTGCGTCGCGATATGGATCCATTCATGGATCACGACATGGGCGATTGCCTGGGCCATCTCATGCCGGCGCTCGTACTTAGTAAAGCCCACGGAATTGCCGCGAAGCACCTGGGCGATCCGTTCGCAGTCGACAAAAATAAAAGGCAGAATCTTTCCCGAGACCTGCGGCACCCAGCCGAGCGGACCTTTTAACGATGGATGATCCGACTGTGGGAGCACGTCACACCGCCCCAATAACTTCACGACAATCACGTTGGAGAAGTCGAGATTCTCTGGAATGTTATTGCCGCGAAAATAGGTAGGGTTTTGCTCCAAAGCAAAACCATTTGCCGATTCACCTATACCGGCGGCCAAATCAGCCTGCAACGATGCAAGCAAGTCGGGCCATAGTTCATCGTTTACCTGAGGCTGTGCGTAAAAGATAACCGCGGTGCCGGGTTGCTGCGCATGCAAAGCAGGGGCTAGAGCGTGGGCGAGCAAGAGCGTGAAGAGAAACCCAACACTCGCTCGAGATACATCCCGAAACTGACGTTGAAGTAAGCTCATAGGCTGAGTTTCGGCCTGCGCTATACATCCGTCCAATAGATTGTTAGTATGAGATCGATCTCAAAAGGAGATTGCGAGATGGAAGTCAGGCAGCTGCAAACATTTTGCATTCTGGTGGAAGAGTTGAACTTCACCCGCACCGCCGAACGGGTGCACACGGTACAGTCCAACGTGACCTCGCAGATCAAGTCGCTGGAAGCGGAACTGGGAGCACAACTCTTCGACCGCCTGGCAAAGCGTGTCCTGCTTACCGAGGCCGGGCGCCGCTTCCTTCCTTATGCAGAGAAGGCATTGGCTGCGATGGAACAGGGCCAGCGCGCGGTGAAGTTTGGCAGCGAGCCTGCGGGTCCTTTGCGTATTGGAGCGCCCGAGAGCGTGCTCACCTATCGTTTGCCTGAAGTCTTGAAGGTCTTCCGCAAGCGCTATCCGCAAGTGGAACTCATCTTTCGTCCTGATCTGGACGAAAAACTGGCGGACGCGCTGGAGAGTGGCAAGCTGGATCTGGCCATCAGCATGTCAGATTCGGTAGAGGGGGATCAACTGCAGTCCATCAGGATGCGTACTGAAGAAGTCTATCTCTTCGCTACGCCCGATCACCCGCTGGCAAAAGCCAAGACGGTGGATCCAAAAGACCTGTTGGATCAAAACCTACTCCTGACGGAGGCTGGTTGCTGCTACCGCAAGAAGCTGGATACGCGGCTGGCGTTGGCAAATATCCGGCCGCAGCACGTCACGGAATTTTCCAGTGTCGAAGCCATTAAGCAATGCGTGACCGCTGGGATGGGCTTGGGTTTTTTGCCCAGGATCGTTATTGCCTGTGAGCTCAAGAAGAGGCAATTCACTTTATTGAACTGGCAGGGCGCAAAGATGACCATCGCGACCCACATCGTTTGGCACAAAGACAAATGGATGTCTCCGGGCATGCAAGCATTTCTGGATGTGATGAAGATGAAGTTGGCGGAGAGATCGCCGCTGGCCCTGGTGCAAGACCAGTAGGTTCTTCTCATGTGTTGCATGAACAGGGCGGGTGCCCCATATCTCGCGAAAAACGAGCGAGATATGAGGCCCGTCCTTTGTGGGTGAACGAGAGGGCAGACCCCTGTCATCATACCTCTACCAGCTAGTCAACAAGGAAATGGCAGATAATAACTTGGGAGATGACTGCGATGTTAACCCTGAAGAATCATCTGCGATTTGGACGCCTGAATCTCCGGGGCACGGTATGTTTGCTGATCGCCGGACTGGCCACCGGTCTGTCGCTTGCGCAGGTCGCCGACGCGAACAGTACGGGCACTGGGAGGGCGCAGCCTCTGTGGCTCGCTATCGCGAATGGGCTGCAAGCGGATGCGCAGAAAGACCAGGCTCGAAGCGATGGCCGAGTATCAGAAAATGTTGCAGGCCAATCCGCGGAGTTCGCTGGCTAACTACCGCATCGGAGACCTGCTTTTCGACCAGCGCAACTACCAGGCCAGCGCCAATTGCTATCGGGATGCACTGAAGGGCGACGGGGATCCAAGCTGGACCAGGGTCTGGAGCCACCTCCAACTAGGCAAGATTTTCGATATTACCAACCAGCGCGACCGAGCGGTGAAGGAATACCGGCTGGCAACTGTATACCAACGACAACACCCGGGGCGCTTTCACCGAGGCGGAGCAATTGCTGCAAGAACCGTATAAAAGGCCGGACGCTCCCTGATATCTCCACCGCGATTTTCAATGGGATTCATAGCCAAGAGCCGTGCATTCCCCCCTTTTTGCGTGCTGGCTCTTCAAGACGCCGTGTACATTGATGAAGCAAAAGCGTTTGTCCAGTGGTTCGCATCGTAGCGAGTAGGATTCGCATTTTCGACCTGAGCCACCATGGTGGGCACGCAAAGCGAGGAAACGATAGCCAACAAGCACCCGAGGGGCGTGTGGTCCGATCGAGGCATGAGGTCCCCCATTCAGTTTTTAGACACCGGCGGGCTAGCGATAGTAACCGTGTCTCGAGCGCACGAGAATGTCCCGCTTTCGCGAGTTACTGCGTTGATAGGCAAGGGAAGTCAGGCTAACCTCGAGTTTGCAAAATGATCCCGCTGCTTTTTCAGTCGAAGGCTTGTATCCGAGGGTGTAACGCTCCCGGAGTTGATCTAATAGCTCTGAGAGCCGTGCGGTTATTTCTTTCTTGCTGGTTTTGAGGACCGGCCCTCCCGTGGCATCAGCATATTTGTTGATGTCCCCGAGGCGTCCGCCTGCAATGAACGATAGGGGACTAATGTCTGTGACAGCCATGAAGGCATCTGTCTTAGCGGACCTGTCGATGAGGGCTGCTACCACAACACCGGAGTGTAGTAGCTTGGTTGTCGCTTCTTCCTTAGTGTGCAAACGGGCCGGCGCTTGTTGTCCGATTGCCTTTTGCGTAAGTGAGTTCTCAAAGTTTGATGTCCCGTCAGTAAGCCACACCATGACACGCCGGCTTTCGGGCACCGTGGACTTGCTGGCCTGGTCTATGGCTTCATACATGTCTTCGTGAATAAACGTTCCTTCTGTGGTCTTCATCTCAGACGCTCTTTCGATGGCGGCAGAGGCAAGGGCACGGTCTGTGGTGAAGCCCTGCAACAGTTCCGTATGAGACGAGAACACCATGACAGACACCTCGTCCTGCGGCTTCAGATGTTTGAGTATCTGATAGGCTCCCTCTGCCAGCGGCTTTAACGTTGGTTGCACGGTTTCGGTGAGGTCGAAGAGAAACACCACCGACAACGGTAGTTGGTCGTGGCTGAAGTAGGAGATGGTTTGCGGCTGACCGTCTTCCAAGACTTGAAAATCTTCCTTTTCCAGGTTACGCGACCGGATCGCCTGTCTTCTCGTTTTCGACCAGTGCATCGATAAGGACAAGTTGCGAGGAGACTCGCATGAGAGGCGGCGCATCATCGGCAGAAGATGGTGGCTCTTGTGTGTTGTTCTGCCCGAAAGCACCCGCAGTGAAGAGAAAAAGCAGGGCAAGTATTGTTATCGCCGTCTTCCCGAGCACATCGCGACTCCTTAAAGACCATATTAATCAGTGCACGCCATCGCCCACGCTCTATATAAATTTCTCCAGTCTTTTCTATAAGGTACGAACCGCAAGAAATAATGAACTGTCCACCAGGCCGTTTTCATGTTCGATCTCGGACACCTTGAGAAACGCAATGCGAATCAAGTCAGTCGGAACACTCCACTAGATGGATTTTGCGATGGCCTCGATGGTGGCGCGCAATGCTGCTTCGTTTTCGATCTTGAGCGCGCTGGGATCACAGCACAGTTTGTAGACAACGAGGTTGACTCCGGGGCCCGCCCGGCTTGGGAATCGCAAGCCATCCACTCCTTGCGACACCAGTACATCGCCGAACTGCTGGGATGGGGAAAGGTCTTCACCGAGACATTTTTCTCGGATAGCTCCCAAGCCCTTTGGGAGAGGACGTTTGGTCAGATCGAGCGCTCGCTTGAGGGCAAAGCGAACTGCAAATACGACGCGAGGGTACTTGTCGACGTTGATGAGGGCGGTGCCGCCCAAGCGCTTCTTTCGGCCGGTCACCTCGCTCGTGGCAACGGCATCGGACTCGGACAGGTAGACGGCAACGGTGCCTGGCGAAGCAAAGCGACCGCCGTCAGCTGCGGCTCCAGCGCCGTCAAGGACTGTCTCAGGTTTCATGAAGCTATAGCTAACACTCCGAAAGTAAACGCCACTGAGCGGCTGGGCCCTATCGGTCCAAGCCGTGATCAGGTCGCGTTCGCGCCGGCTTAATGTCAAACAGGCTGCCCTTCTCCGAGCCGCAAGAATTCAACGATGATGTCTCGCATTTTGCCCTCCACGATTGCTTGGGCGGGGGTTTGGTTGCGAATTGCCGGTAGAGGCGTCTCTAACCACTCCTGCTCTTTCGGAGCAATAACAAACTCGTCCATCAATTGGAGAAGCTCCTTGAGATCTTGGGTTTTCTTGGCCACCTGGCTTGTCCCTACCCCACTTTCCCAATTTTGAATCGTGCGGGGAGCGACATTCAGGGCCTTCGCCATCTGTTCCTGCGTAAGCCCTAATCGCTTTCGAGCGAGGGGTAAATCGAACTCGTCATGGCTATCCAGCCCAGAGTGGGCGACTACATTTCTTAAACGCAAGATTTGCTTCAGATGTTGGAAGTTGAACGCCCAGTCCGTCTTAGCGACCCACTCCTTCCCGACCATTTGTCCCCATCGAAAGGCCAAATTCGAAGAATCGTCAGGCATGTAGAACAGAAGGAATTCAACTTTCGGGCTCTTGAAACACTCCAAAAAGGAAATATGATCTTTCTTCGGTTCGGAATGCTTCAGATAGACGATCGACACCTTACTTCTCGGCACGTCCTTGGAATGGCAAACCTTGGGGATTGGACGTATCGCAGCTTCGAACTGCGAGAAGAGATGTTTCGCTTCAGCAAGCACGCTGGCGTCAGCCCAAACAGTTAACTCTTGTCCATTAGCCAGTGTTTCCATGGGAATCCTCCACAATTTTGATTATATCACGCAGTTATGCGTGCAACACGCAGAACTGCATTCAGGCTAGGAATACACGGATGGCCGCGCTTCAGCCATTTTGGAGAGGTCGTTGCCCAGTTGACCGGGCAGTCGTACAGTGGACCCTTATGCAGAACAACCAAAGACCGCTCGAACCAGGGATTGTGACGGATTTCGCAGGCCGGATGAACTACTCTGGATATCTGTGCCTGCCAGAATTGCTGGCTCAACAGCGCCCCTTATCTTCGCCCCCTCATCACGATGAGATGCTCTTCATCATCCAGCATCAGGTCGCCGAACTATGGCTCAAGCAGCTGATCCATGAGCTAACCGCCGCAATCCGCTTCGTGCAGCACGACGAGCTCGATCCGTGCTTCAAGATTCTGTCCCGGGCAAAGCTCATTCAGATGCAGCTCTTCGATCAGTGGGCCGTGCTGGAAACGCTTACCCCGTCGGAATACCTGGAATTTCGCGGCGTACTTGGCAACGCCTCCGGCTTTCAGTCCTTCCAGTACCGGGAGCTTGAATTCCTGCTGGGGAATAAGAACCGCGATGCGATTCGCGTCTTCGAGCACGACCCGGTCATACACGCCACGCTGAAGGCCGCCCTCGAGGCGCCCAGCCTGTATGACGAGTTTCTGCGCCACCTGGCAAGGCGAGGGTTTTCCATTCCGCGGGAATGCACGGAACGCGACTGGAGCGAGCCCTATCGTAAAAATGAAGGAGTCGTGCAGGTCATTCGCGAGATTTACGAACATCCTCGGGGAAATTGGGATACGTACGAAATGTGTGAGAAGCTGGTGGACGTCGAAGAGTACTTTCAGCTTTGGCGCTTTCGCCACATGAAGACGGTGGAAAGAATCATTGGCTTTCGGCCCGGAACGGGAGGCTCATCCGGAGTGGGCTTTCTGAGGCAGGCTCTCGAACTCACCTTCTTCCCTGAGCTGCTTGCAGCGCGAACAGAGTTATTACAGCGATGAATGCAAGGCTTCAGCGGGCCATTTCGGGATTGGGCAGCGGCTCGTTAGAGCAGGATTCTCTTCAGCAACACATTGCTCCGCTTTTTTCCCGTGTCTTGTCGAGCAAGTCCCTTTATCTGGCGAATCATTCCCTGGGCCGGCCCCTGGATGCGATGGCCGATGACGTCGCCGAAGCGACCGCTGCCTGGTACAGCGAGCTGGGAGATGCATGGGATGCGTGGCTTGGGGAGCGGCAGGCCTTTCGCACCCGTATCGCAACCCTCATCGGCGCTCCCCGTGCCGACTGCATCATTCCCAAGACATCGGCGGGACAAGGTCTGCGGACCGTGCTGAACGCGCTGCCAGGCAAGCCGCGGGTGATCAGCACGCGAGGAGAGTTCGACTCGATCGACGTGATATTGAAGCAGTACGCCGCGCTCGAACGCATAGAGCTCCAGTGGGTTGAGCCCGATGTGGACGGCGACTTCACCATAGAACCGGTGATGGATGCCGTAAACCACGGGAGGAGTAGATCTGGTCGTGATCTCTCAAGTCATGTTCATGACCGGCCAGATCGTCAAGCACCTGGACGCGCTTGCGAAAGCCTGTCACCAGCGGGGAACGAGGCTGCTCGTGGACTCCTACCATGCTGTTGGTGTCATCCCCGTGGACGTGGTCCAGCTGGGAGCCGACTTTGTGATCGGTGGAAGTTACAAATACCTTCGGGGTGGCCCGGGAGCGTGCTTTCTATACATCGCGCCTGGGGTCCTCGAGGCTGGCTTGCGCCCGCTCGACATCGGCTGGTTTGCCAATTCCGACCCCTTTGGATATCAGCGGCCCGATCTGCCCGTGCTCGCCCACGGTGGCGATGGTTTTCTCGAGTCCACTCCACCCGTGCTTACCTGGTACCAGGCCCGCAGCGGCCTCGAATTCACGCTGGCTATGGGGGTTGAGAGGCTTCGCGCGTACAGCCTCAAGCAACTCGACGCCCTGCGTGGATACCTCACCGACGCCGGCATCAACACGGTGAAGGGCGGCGACGAGAATCACGGAGCATTTCTCGCCATCCGCCTTGCCAAGGCGCTGGAGTTTCCTGCCAAACTTGAGCGTGAGGGCATCATTTGCGATGCGCGCGGGCAGTGGCTCCGTCTCTGTCCCGATTGCCTCACCCGCGATGAAGACCTGCGTCGCGCAGCCGCTGCGTTAGGCAGATTGCTCCGCGCCAGGACCTAACCATCAAGAAAGCCGCGCTTGAGCGCGATAGCAATTCATATTTTTAAAATTAGATATTTTTGGGTCCTTTTTGCAGATTAGGAGCTAGCGGGGATAGACAAAGGGGTTCTTTACAGGCAACGGGATTCCCAGGTCTGGGACAGAATTGAATAGGTGGTTGGCGGCGGACTGGCTGCGGCCAAGGTTGGGAGGCGCCTCTGCCCCTGAGCCGTTGGCGGGCACGGGAACAGCAGGCGAATCTTCTTTCAGGACATGGTTTGGCTGCGGGTCGACGTTTGTGGCCTTATGAATGCGAAGCTCCACGGCATGCCGGGACAGGCAAGCGTCGGTATGGATTTTCGCGTTGGCAGGCGCAGGGGCGGATTTCATCTCCGAAGAAATGGCGAGACGGTCGACGGCGCGACGGTCGGGGATGAAGTTTTGCATGGCCACGATCATGGAGATGGCCTTGACTTGGCCGGTAATGCTGCCTCGGGTCATTTCGGGGCTGAGTTTGGCGAGTTCCCAGAGGCGGTTTAGCACTTGCTCGCGGTCAAGGTTGAGGCGGTGCAGTCCTTCCACGGCCAGCCGGGGCAGGCGGGACAGGTCGGCCTCTTGCTGGACAAGCTGCTGCTGCACGGCGGCGCGGTGCTCGAGCATGTAGGCGCGGACACGGGGTTTGGATTTGGCGTAGGCGGCAGAGTCGGGGTTGAGGCCGACGGCTTCGGCGGCCTGACGGTCGGTCGTGGCGCCAGAGAGGACCAGGCGGGCAAAGGCCATTTCCTGATCGGTGATGGGATCGCTTACTTTGTTTTTGGGCATAGTTGGCTCCGGTTGAGAGAAGTTAGGGACAGAGGTTGACCACTGCGCTTGGAGGCGCAATGGGACGAATAAAAAAACCCGCCGCGGCGGGATGCTTGGATTGCCTTATTTGGGACAAGGATCGGGTGTGACACCGGACAGCGGTAAAACTGTCCTTCGCTCGCCTTAGGCCGAAACTACCGGCAACTGCCGACCAGCGGGAGGGTGACGAGAGGCCGCCCGTTGTGCCGAAATCATCTACCGACAGCATATAGCGCACTGCGGAATCGGACTAGGCCGCCGAATCTCCTTTCTTGAATCGTCAGTTATCGTTTCGGAGGTTACTTTGGTTCGCGGGAGACTTGGTCAGCCGCAATACCGCCGCCAAAGGGAGTCGGGTCGGCCTGATGATCGCCTGTCAGCATTCGCGCGGGGTCAGGTGAAACTGCAGGTCCCCGTTCGACTTCGGTCAGGGCAGGCTCTCCCCTACGCCACCCCGGATTTCCTGTCCAGCTTAGTGGCGTTGGCCAACTTCGTGCGGCTTTCTGAGAAAGCCGCATACGTCGCCTTGGGCGGTACCGCGATGTAGGAAATCCGGGTCCGCTCCAGTCCCACGGCACGCCGGGGCAGGCGGGATGACAAGGTTGAGGGCGGTGGCCCACCTTGGCATGGGTGGAGGTGGATGGACAGAGTGGAAAAAAACTGGATTTCCTGCCCAGCTTAGTTGCGTTGTCCGATTTCGTGCGGCGAGTCTTTCCACCGAGCGACCGTCAAGGCTGAGCGTAATAGGCCGTATTGGTGCGTACCGTCAATCCTTGCTTGTTCACCTTCACTTGAAGCGAACGGTATTCGTCTGGGTTACTGGCAGGAACGGAATCGAATCCCAAGACATAGTACGAGCCGGCATCGGCCACGCATTTGTTGATCTCCGCGGCGAGATCGTTGCTATCCTCCAGGACCTGGCCGCCGCTTTGGTCGGCAAGGACGGGCAACGCCATGTTAGCGGCATTTGCCTGGCTTGCCGTTGGTACCCCGTTGAGAAAGGCCTGGTAGTAAGCCGCACCTAGTCCGGCGTCGAGTAACATTTTGGGAGAGGAAACCATATCCAGCGTTATCTGAGCTTCCCGCAACGCGGTCGAGAGACCCACAATGTGCGCGAAGAAGTTACTCTGCGTCTCCGGCGTATCCGGAAGATATCCAGGTCCGGAAAGCAGAGGCCAGCCAGGGCCAATCCAGACCAGGATGGCTCTGCCTGGGACATTCTCCTGTTCCGCTGCCAGGGTGGCGAGTGCTGGTATGGATAGAGTAAACCGTTGATTCAGGTCCTCGGCCGCTGGGTTGGGCACGATGATGGTTTTCGTGGGGTCAAACGAATGGCCCGGCGTCGTTGGGCTTGGTGGAGGCTGCCGACCCCGTACCTTCACGTGGACATCATTGGGAAGCATCCTGAGTTGGCTGATGAGGGCATTGCCGTCGCGGGAAGGCTGGCCCGGGCTTATTCCGGAGTCGGTGAGACGGACGATGGAGACTGGGTAAGGAAGACTCCCCTGGTTCTGCCCCAGAAATCCCTCCAACTCCTTGCGCGCATAGGCGATGCCACTAGCAGAGTTATTCACGCTATCGAGCACGAGCAAGATATGGGGTGGGGCAAACGCTGTGCTACCCGTCACCGCCTTAAAGGATGTGATCTGTTGTGGTTGCTGATCATCGAGCAGGATAAAATCCTCCTGCTTCAATCCCATGACCGGATTGCCGGATGCATCGGCAACAAAAACGTTCAGGATGACGTGGTGCTCGGCCCGATACGTGCGTTCTCGGACTTCTGCCGATCGGGGAATGAGTTGGACCGGTGGATTGGGCGCGGGCGCTATGGATTGCCCTGGGGCGGCCTGGGGAGGCTCAGGCGTCTTCGGTTCCTGCGAAGGTGGCGGATTGGCCTGCTCCGCGGCCGAGTTCACGTTTACTTCTATTTGGACGTTGGGGTCCTGAGCAGATGCCGGATTCGCCTGTGATGACGCGGGCCGAGTGTACAAAACGAGTAGTAAGCAGCCCTGGATGATCCTGGCGATGCGTGCGCCGTAGGTGTTCACATCGACCGCCATTTTACTCTTTTTCCGAAGGGCTCGATTCTTAGGCCTCGACGGAGCCAGCATCGCATCGTTCTTTTGAAATGAGCCCGGTAGGTTTTAAGGAGCGCCTTAATTTGGCCATGCCAGAGGGGGCGGGGGCTAAAATTCCTGGAAACTTACTGCCGCTTCGGGTAAGTTACGACACATCTCCGGGAGTTATGATCGATAGCCACGCGAAGCTATTCCGCTATCTCGAGGCTCCGGCCGTTCCAGGTGTGCCGGCGAATGGGTATAGTGCGTGGAGTGGTTCTGCGAAAAGTGAGGATCTCCCCGCTGTGGTACGACGCTTCCGCTTTGCGAGTTTGATGCTGCTCTGGTTCGGATTCGCAGTTTGTGCGCCGGCCCAGCCGACCCCCACACAAGAAGCGCCCGCGCCGGCCGGTGTGCATATCACCCTTGGCCAGTCTGTGGTTCCGCTTTACGGGCCGTGGAAGTTTACGATCGGCGACTCGCCCGTTGACTCCGCGACCCACGCGCTCATGTGGGCCGCACCCGGCTTTGACGACTCGGCCTGGGAGACGGTGGACCTAACCCCCGAGAAGGGGTCGCTCGACCCCATAAGCGGGCAGCCAGATTATGTTCCGGGCTGGACGGCCCGGGGCCACGCCGGACACTGGGGCTATGCCTGGTACAGAGTTCGAGTGCAGGTGCAGGGGCGACCGGGTGAGAAGTTGGCCCTGGCCGGGCCATCCGATGTAGACGACGCCTACCAGGCTTTCGACAACGGGGAATTGGTGGGCAGCTTCGGAGACTTCTCAGGAAGCCGGCCAACGTTTTACTTCAGTCAGCCCATGATGTTCCAGCTTTCCCAACCGGACGGGGGAAGCACGGGCGACTCCACGCAGGTGCTTTCCTTCCGGGTCTGGATGCATCCCGACACCTTGTTGCAAAACGATCAGGCCGGTGGCTTTCACACCGCACCGCTGTTGGGCGAGTCGGATGCGGTCGCCGCCCGATATCAAATGCGCTGGGATGGACTGAAACGCGCATATGCAGGGGTTTTGATTGAAGCTTTGGTCTTCAGCCTGCTCGGTGTGCTGGCGTTGAGCTTGATGCTCTTTGACCGTTCCGACCGGGTCTACCTGTGGATTGGGACCCTGCTGCTGTTGATTGCGATCTACAGATTCACCGCGCTAGCTGGCGCCTGGACACAGTCGATCTCCGCCAACACGTCGCTGGTGGTGCAACAGGTCTTCTTTAGTGCCCTCATTTCCGCGGGATGGGTGATGGTGTGGCGGGTCTGGTTCCGGTTGCGGAGCCAGCCATGGATTCCGCGGGTCCTTCCCATTCTAGTTGTGCTGTTGATGGTGTCGAACTCGCTGTATCAGAACTTGTTCTTCGTTTTCGTTCCGGTGCCTGTGGGTCATGTCTTTGAGTACGTCGCCGTGGTCATCCGGGCGGTTGTGGTGCTCTTGATGTTGATCACTGTTTTCCAGGGGATTCGGGAGCGGGGGCTGGAAGGTTGGGTGGCATTGCCGGCGGTGTTGCTGGCGGGCATTTCTGAGTTTTACTCAGAACTGCAGTTCCTTCATATTCTGGAATTCTGGTTTCCTTTCGGTGTACAGATCACCATGCGCCAGGCGACGAATCTGTTGCTGGTGGCGGTACTGGCTGTGCTGCTGCTGCGGCGCCTGTTGCTCTCCATGCGCGAGCAGCGGCGGATGGCGTTGGATGTGAAACAGGCGCAGGAGGTGCAGCAGGTGATCCTGCCGGAGGCGCGCGCCGTGCTTCCGGGGTTCGTGGTGGAGAGCGAATACCGCCCGGCACGCGATGTGGGTGGCGACTTCTTCCAGATCATTCCCCACAAGACCGATGGCAGCTTGCTCATCGTAGCTGGAGACGTTACCGGGAAGGGGCTGAAAGCGGGGATGCTGGTGGCCCTGCTGGTGGGAGCGATCCGCAGCACGGCGGAATTGAACGCCCAACCGGAGTTTGTGTTGCAGGCGCTGAACCGGCGTCTCCTGGGCCGCGGCGATGCGCAGGCCACCTGCCTCGCTCTCGCCATTACGAAAGATGGCGCTGTGACCCTGGCCAATGCCGGCCATATCCCGCCCTATCTGAACGGGGAGCCCGTGGCGATGGAAGGAGCACTGCCGCTGGGCGTGATGGAAGACGCAGAATTCTCCTTCATGCACTTTCAGTTGAGGGAAGACGACGTGCTAGTGCTGATGTCTGACGGCATCGCCGAAGCCACAGACGCCGAAGGCCATCTTTTCGGCTTCGAGCGCGTTCACGAGCTGCTGCGCACAGCGAGTTCCGCCGCAGAAGTAGCCACTGCCGCGCAGCACTTCGGGCAGGAAGATGACATCAGTGTCATCTCCGTCACCCGCACCGCTGTGCTGGAACCTGCATCGGCATGAGCTGGGCTGCCGCTGCGGGGCGCAAAGCGGATGGCTTGGTTTCACAGTCGCAACCTCGATCAAGGGTAATGATGCGCGGCTCTGCATGCCATCGTCTTCGCTCCTATCTCGGCTCAAGGACCGCAAAGCGATCGGCGTGGTCGATGAAGACGCGCCGGAAGAGCCCCGTAGTCAGAACGCCGTCGAACCCCTGTACATAGGAGTCCTTCTCGGTGGTAGTGCCGACGAAGGTGACGCGGGGTAATTTGAGTGAGCCGATCTTCACGTCCTGAGGCGGCAAAACCGACAAGACCGGCTGCGCGCCATCCACTGCACTCCCGCTGACAGGCGCGTCGTGGGATGGCCGGAGCACCATGTATTGAGAGGTGTTGAAAAGGATGGGCTCGTTCGCGCCGGAGTCGAGCAGCAGGCGAACGGGCCGCATCCCGTCGGATAAACGTACCGTAACCAGCAGAAAACCTGGCAGCGCGCCGGCCTCGTCTGCATCAGCCGTAATCGCCAGCGGGATATGCGGCCCTTTCACTTCTGCGCGCATCGCCGCCGAATCGTCCAGACAGAGCAAGCGGTGTGCATTGTCGATAAGCAGGTCGAAGTGTTCCAGGAAATCCTCCCCAAGAATGCCTTGTAAGTGCGCATCGGGGGAACGGAGATTCTGTAAGTCATGCACGAGGACCTTCTGGTTGGCAACAGAGTAAGAGCCGGCTTCGACCAAGTCGAGTTGCGTGTAGGAAGCCGATTGACCAGATCCGACTCCAACCACCTCGGCCGTGCCCTGAGTATCCAGATGAAGGGTAGCGGCGAGAGAAGGATCGATCATCGTGATCTGGGCGCCGCTATCCAATAAGAAGTTATAGGGGCCTGTATGGTCGATGGATAAAGCCAGGACTATCCAGTGGCGGTTGACCAAGCGGAAGGGTACACTGGCGACATTTCCGGGACAATTGGTTTCTGCAGCGAGCGCGGGAACGATGGTTGCGCTAAGAACCAACGAAGCAAACCATTGGAAGGTGGTCATGGCGAGAGCTCCTCAGCCGGGTTGGCTGAAGGAACTCTGGGCGCGTGGTTCTACTTGGTCTTGATGGGCTGGTTATCAAATTCTCCGCGCTGATCAGGAGTTTCTTAGGGCGGATTATGAAAATATGATGCCGAGTAAGTCCTTTGTTTTCAGCTTTGACGACGTAGAGGTGCGGGAACGGGAGTTCACGCTCATCAAGGCGGGCAAAGTTGTTAACAATTGAGCCGAAGGCGTTTCGGACTCTCTTATTCCTGCTGCACAATCCGCAAAGACTGATCACAAAGGAAGAACTGCTTAACACCGTCTGGGGCGATGCTGCTGTCACCGAAGGTTCGCTGACGCGCTGCATCTGGCTGCTGCGTACCGCGCTGGGAGATGACATCCATCAACCGCGTTACATCAAGACCGTGGCCACGGTCGGATACCGGTTCGTGTGCAAGGTTGAGGTTTCGGAGGACATGCTACGGCGGCCCCTCTCCGGCCGACTTGCCGGACGGTGGAGACGGCAGTAAACCGCCGCATCTCAGTACTCAGCCCGCGGGCGGAGCGATCCGGAGTTTTCGGCGACGGTGGCTTTGCCGCCGCCGTTCTCGCCTTGTTCCTCGTCTCCACACTCTGGGACTTGCACCGCCCGTTGCCCCCGCCCCGCGTCTCGAGATTTATCCAAATCACCCACGACGGCCGCAGGAAGTGGCTCGCTGGAGTCGACGCGAGCAGGCTATATGCGAACGAAGTTACCCTGAGTTCCATTGAACAGGTTCCGATAACGGGCGGAGAGTTGGCACAGATCCGGGTTCCGGTGCCCGGGGGGCCGGGTGAGCTGATCGACGTATCGCCGGATGGGTCCCACCTTCTCACTGGTACCGCAGAAGAAGGGAAGCCTTTCGTTGCCATTTGGAATGTCCGCATTCTGGATGGCTCGTATCGCCGTCTGGGTTATGGGCTCGATGCCTCCTATTCACCAGACGGGACTTCTGTGGTCTATACAACTCTGGAAGGAGACATCTGGCTTGTTCAGACCGACGGGACCGGAGCCCGCAAGCTAGGCCCGACGGGCGCCAAAGCCGATTGGCCCGCATTGTCGCCGGACGGCGGAACCATTCGGTTTTCGAGAGACGATGGGATTTGGGAGATTTCGTCGAACGGGTCGAAACTTCATCCGTTGCTGCCCGGCTGGCATACCTCGGGTGCGCAATGCTGCGGTCGTTGGACCCCTGATGGAAAGTTCTTCGTATTCACGTCGAATGAAGCGCCGACGTCCGGATATCAGATTTGGGCGGTCGACGAACGGCGCGGGCTGCTGCGGCATCCGCCCGCCGAGCCGGTTCAATTAACGACTGGCCCGACCTCTTGGGGTCCACCTTATCCCGGCAAGGACGAGAAGAAAATCTTCGCATGCGGCTCCACTTTGCGCGGCGAGCTTTCCCGCATCGACCCGGCGACCAAAGAAATCAAGCCGTTTCTTGCAGGCACCTCCGCCGATAATGTTTCCTTTTCTAGGGATGGTCACCTCGTAGCCTATGTCTCCTTCCCCCAAGGCGTCCTGTGGAAGGCCAACCGGGACGGAAGCAATCCTGTGCAGCTGACGGACCCTCCTAGCAGGTTACGGATCCCCGCTGGTCGCCCGATGGCTCACAGATTCTGTTCTCCGCGTCCTCTGGCGATCACGTTTACGCCTACACTGTCGCCTCGGACGGCGGTGTCCCCAAACGGATTCTGCCTGAAGACAATGGGCGACAGAGCGATCCTGACTGGTCGCCGGACGGGAAGAAAATTGTCTTTGATTCAGCGACGGCAAAGGATGCCAAGACGGGAGACCTGCGGATACTCGACCTCGAAAGCCGCCGGGTCGCAGTTGTTCCAGGATCGGCTGGCACATGGTCGCCGCGTTGGTCCCCGGACGGCCGGTACATCGCTGCCGTCTCCTGGAAGACGTCCATCCTGGAGGTCTTCGACGTTGAGACGCAGCGATGGTCGCAGCTCCCCGTGAAGGGATTGGCGAGATATCCCGTCTTTTCCCGGGATAGTAAGTACATTTATTACATTTACGTCCTGTACTCCCACAAGAACGATGCCGGCATCTTTCGTATACCTGTCAAGGGAGGCGAAGCGAAACTTGTCGTCGACCTGAAGGATTGGCATGCTGTTGGCGATTGGCTGGACTCGATCCTTGGATGGGCCTCGATCCTACCGATGCCCCGCTGTTGCTGCGCGACACTGGAACGGAAGATATTTACGCTCTCACTCTGGACGTGAAATGAGCGGGCAATTCATTGTGTTGCCGGTCAGCAGGTCATTGCAGAAGAAAATCTTGCAGATTACGCGATATTCGCTGTACGACCGATTCTATGAATTCATGACCGAGTAAGTCCTTTGTTTTCCACTTCGACGACGTGGAGGTTCGGGAGCGGGAGTTCACGCTCACCAAGGCGGGGAAGGTGTTGGCAGTGGAGCCGAAGGCGTTTCGAACTCTCCTATTCCTGCTGCACAATCCGCAAAGACTGATCACAAAGGAAGAACTGCTTAGCACCGTCTGGGGCGATGCTGCTGTTACCGAAGGTTCGCTGACGCGCTGCATCTGGCTGCTGCGTACCGCGCTGGGAGACGACATCCACCAACCGCGTTACATCAAGACCGTGGCCACGGTCGGCTACCGGTTCGTGTGCAAAGTTGAGGTTTCGGAGGACATGCACGGCGGCGCCGGCGCCGGCCGACTTGCCGGACGGCGGTGGTGGCAGCAAACGGCCGGAACTCAGCGCTCAGGCCGCGGGCGGGGCGATCCGGAGTTTTCGGCGATGGTGGCTGCTTGCCGCTTCCGTTCTCGCCGTGTGCCTCATTGCCACGATCTGGTACCTGCACCGCCCGCTGCCCCCGCCCCGCATCTCGAGATATGTCCAGATCACCCACGACGGTCGCAGGAAGTGGCTCGCCGGAGTCGACGCAAGCAGGATATATGCGAACGAGTTTACGCTGAGTTCCATTGAACAGGTTCCGATAGCAGGCGGAGAGTTGGCACAGATCCCGGTTCCGGTGCCCGGGGGGCCGGGTGAGATGTTGGACATATCGCCGGATGGCTCCCATCTTCTTACCAGTACCCTGAAGAAGGGAAGCCGTTCGGTCCAATTTGGAATGTCCGCATTCAGGATGGCTCATATCGCCGTCTGGGTGATGGGTGGGATGCGGCCTATTCACCTGACGGGAGTTCGGTGGCCTACACTACCCACGAAGGAGACATCTGGCTCGTTCAGACCGACGGGACTGGAGCCCACAAGCTGGGCTCGGCGGGCGCCAAAGCCGAATCGCCCGCATGGTCGCCGGACGGCAGAGTCATTCGGTTTTTTCTAGACAATCGGCTTTGGGAGATATCGTCGAACGGATCGGATCTTCATCCGTTGCTTCCCGGTTGGCATACCTCCGGCACTACATGCTGCGGCCGTTGGACCCCTGATGGGGAGTTCTTCCTATTCACGTCGCATGAATCGCCGTGGGCCATAGATCAGATTTGGGCGCTTGATGAACGGAGCGGGCTGCTGCGGCAGCCGCCCGCCGAGCCGGTTCAATTGACTACGGGTCCGATCGCTTGGACCCCACCTTATCCCAGCAAGGACGGGACGAAAATCTTCTCATCCGGCTACACCTTGCGCGGTGAGCTTTCGCGCATCGACCCGGCGACCAAAGAAATCAAGCCGTTTCTCGGAGGCATCTCCGCCGACAATGTGTCCTTCTCCAGGGATGGTCAGTTCATAACCTATGCCTCCTTCCCCGAAGGCGTCCTGTGGAAGGTCAACCGGGACGGAAGCAATCCTGTGCAACTGACGGACCCTCCGATGCATGTGGGAGGTCCCCGCTGGTCGCCCGACGGCTCGCAGATTCTGTTTTTCGCATTCTCTGCCGATCACGTTTATAGCTACACTGTCGCTTCAGAGGGCGGCATCCCCAAACGGATTCTTCCTGAAGACAATGGAAGACAAGGGGATCCGGACTGGTCGCCGGACGGGAAGAAAATTGTGTTTGATTCGGCCATCGGCAAGGGATGCCGAGACAGGAAACCTGCGGATACTCGACCTCGAAAGCCGCCGGGTCACAGTTATTCCGGGGTCGGGTGGCACATGGTCGCCGCGCTGGTCTCCGGACGGCCGCTACATTGCAGCGCTGTCATGGAAGACGTCCATCCTGAAGGTCTTCGACATTGAGACCCAGCGATGGTCGGCGCTTCCGGTGAAGGGATTGGCTAGATACCCTGCCTTTTCCAGGGATAGCCAGTACATTTATTACATTTACGTCTTGTTCTCCCACAAGAGCGATTCCGGCGTCTTTCGTATACCTGTCAAGGGGGGCGAAGTGGAACGCGTCGCCGACCTGAAGGATTGGCATGCTGGCGGGGATGATGAGATCGAACTCGATCCCTGGATGGACCTCGATCCTACCGATGCGCCGCTGCTGCTGCGCGACACTGGAACGCAAGATATTTACGCTCTCACTCTGGACGAGAAATGAGCGGGCAAGCAACGCGGTGCATGATACCTGTTTCCGGGATTACCAAGTCCGATCTGAAACGGCAATAACTCCCTACGCGCCGGCAGAGCCCGACAGGAAAAATATTAGCTGCCCTCTGACTGAGGGATCGACGGAGATGACGTCGATCGTCCAGCCGGGCATGAATTGGTTGGGGAGCAGATCGCGGAGGGCGGTGGCATACTGCTGCGCTACGGGGTCGGGACAATCGCAGAGGAAGGTGAGCGGGTCGCGCTGCTGGCCGAACGCAGTGGTGCAGAGGATGAGCGCGAGGAGTAACACGAGAGCCTTTCTAGGGGTCAGGGTTGACGGAAGATTTTCCAGGTGGCGAGGCGCACAGCAGGTCCCCGTTCGACTTCGCTCAGGGCAGGCTCTCGCCTCCGCTTACGCTCCGCTCCTAATGAACAATAGAATCAATCTCGATTTCCAGCGTTCATTTCAGTCTTAATTAACTTGCCGCAGGCAAGTCAGTTCCTCGGGATGACACGGGTGGAGGGTGGCGCTTTCCATGAGGAATTAGCTAGTGGATGAAAGAACCGCTGGCGACAGCATTAGCTTGGGGTTAAGTGGAACCGCAGGTCCCTCGGCTTCCTCCGGATTTCCTGTCAGACTTCGTGGTTTCGGTAAAACTCATGCGGCTTTCCCTTAAGAAAGCCGCATACGTGGCCGTTGATGAGTCCAGCGTAGTTGGAAATCCGGAGTTCGCTCGGGATGACAAGGGTGGAGGGGCGCTCTCATGAGGAATTAGCTAGTGGATGAAAGAACCGCTGGCGACAGCATCAGCCACGCCGGACGATTTGAGTCAGCCGATCTTCACGTCCTGAGGTGGCAGAACCGACAAGATCGGCTGCGCGCCATCCACTCCACGCGCGCTGAAAGGCACGTCGTGGGATGACCGAAGCACCATGTATTGAGAACTGTTGAAAAGGGTAGGCTCGTTCGCGCCGGAGTCGAGCAGCAGGCGAATGGGCCTGTAGACGTTCTACTTGCCTATGCTGTAGAGTGTCTACACTGTGACTTCAGGACGCGAGCCATACTTGAACAGGGTTGAGCTTCTGCAGGGAACGCTCGACATGCTCATTCTTCAAACATTGCAGTGGGGCACCCAGCATGGCTATGGCATTAGCCAGGCGATTCGCGCGCAATCTGGGGATGTTCTGCAGGTAGAGACTGGCTCGCTTTACCCGGCTCTCCATCGTATGGAGCGGCAGGGATGGATCGTTTCCAAGTGGGCGCAAACAGAGCAGAAACAGCGCGCCAAGTTTTACCGCATTACCGCCGAAGGCAAGAAACAACTGGCTCGTGATCGTTCCAAGTGGGAGACGATGGTAGCCGCCATCGGCAACATTATGACCCCGACACCGGAAGGGTGAGGATCTCCATGGGTTTGTGGAGCCGCATTTTTCGACCTGAGCGCGCGAAATCGGACCTCGATGCCGAGATCGAGGCGCATCTCGCTTTGGCCGCCGCCGATAAGCGCGACCGGGGCGCCGATCCAGAGACGGCGCGGCGCGAGGCGGAAAGGGAATTTGGGAATACAGCGCTGGTGAAAGATGTAGTGCGCCGCATGTGGGGATGGGTTTGGCTCGATTCGCTCCAGCAGGACTTAACGAGCGCTCTGCGTCAACTTCGGAGAACCCCTAGATTTTCGATCACCGTGATGGCAACGCTCGCGCTCGGCATTGGAGCGGCTACCGCCATGTTCACGGTGGTCGACCAGGTTCTGCTCAGGCCGCTGCCGTTTGCGCACCCGGAACGGCTGGTGACGATTGATGAGGCCGACATCCATGGCAAAACCGAGCCTTTCCGCGGCGCGGCCTACCTCGATCTGCGAGCGTGGCAAGAACAGAGCAAGACATTTGATCAGATTGCCTACTACATTGTCGGCTGCAAAGGAAATTTTCTGGATGGCAATGCGGGGTCCCAGGAAGTCTATCTCAACAATGTCAGCCCCAATTTCTTTCGCACCCTGGGGGTTCGGCCACGATTGGGCCATGGGTTCGACGAGGATGTTGATCCATTTACCGATGGGAAGAATGCCAACACCATCGTGCTGAGCGATGCCGCCTGGAGGCAGATGTATGGCAGCGATCCGGGCATCCTCGGCAAAAGCGTCCTGCTCAATGGCCAACCATATTCTGTTGTTGGTGTGATGCCGAGGGGATTTTCGTTCGGAGGTGAACGGAATTGGAATGCAGTCTGGACAACAGTCCGGCTCGATGAGGCTGATCGGAAACGAGAAGATGGGCCGCGAAACTACACTGTCGCTCGGCCGCCTTAAGGCCGGTGTACCGCTCCCCGCAGCGGAAGCTGACCTAAGAACATTGCAGGCGCAGATAGCGAAAAGCTACGTGGATCCCGATCTTCGTGAAACCCGGAAAAGCGTGATCGTTCAGCGCTATGTCGATTCGCTCGTGGATGCAGACCTGAGAAAAGGGCTCATCGCCCTGATGGCGGCGGCAGCGGTTCTTTGGCTGATTGCCTGCGTCAACGTGACCAACCTTTTCCTGGTTCGCGCCACTGCCCGGCAGCGAGAGATTGCCGTGCGCGGCGCGCTCGGCGCCAGCCGGAGGAGGATCGTGCAGCAGCTACTTTTCGAGGGCCTGGTTCTCAGTGGCGCAGCGTCACTGCTGGGAAGTCTCCTGGCGATGGGGGCGATCAGGATCTTCGAGAAACAGATTCCTTCTCACCTCCCCGTTGTCATCTCAGCAAGCGCAAACGTGACGATTCTGCTGGTCCTGGTGGGGCTCACCTTATTCACCACAGTCCTCTCTTCGGCGTGGCCCTCGTTCCTCGCCGCGCACATGCCCATCGAACCCGCACTCAGGCAGGGTGGACTGCAGAGTGGAGCAAACCGCACGCCAGCATCGAATGCGAGGTTCCCTGGTGATTGCAGAAATTGCCATGTCGCTGGTTTTGCTGGCAGCGTGCGGTCTTCTTTTGCGCACCATCTATGCGTTGCGGCACGTGCCCCTGGGCTTTCGGACAGATCACATCATGGTCGCGAACCTCACCATTCCGGCTTACCGCTTCGCCAACCGCAACCTGACGACGGAGCTTTACCAGCCGCTGCTGGAGCGCGTGCAGCATCTGCCCGGGGTGCAGGCTGCAACGCTCATCACCGAGGTGCCGCTGGGCCAGACCTTCCACTCGGTGCTGGCTTTGAACGGTAAGGGCTTCGGCAGCCACCGCAGTGAGAATGACCCCATCCGGTCGAATTTTAGGGCGTGAGCCCCGAAACCCAGCAGGTCTTCGGCTTCGGCATGCTCACCGGCCGCTACTTCAACGCGCAAGATACGGTGGGATCGAAACCGGTTGCTGTGGTCAATCCATCGTTTGCCCGGCTCTACGCTCCAGACCTGCAGAATCCCAATTCGGTTCTCGGTATGCACCTTCTGAATATGCGGAAGAACCAACCCGTAGAAGTCGTGGGTGTCCAGGAGGACGCACGACAAAGCTCGATCACGCGGCCAGAGCCGGAGGTGGAGATATGCATCCCACAGATTACGCCTGATAGCACCGCGTACATGGTTCGAAGGCAGGGCGATGGATCTTGCTCTTCGCACCGGACGATCTTTGGCGTCCATCACCCCGGAATTGCGCACCCTGCTTCGCCAGGCCAGCCCTGAGCTCGCCAGTGCAACCTTCACCAGCATGGACCAGGTGGTTGCGGATTCCTACGGCAGCCAAACGCTGGCGGCTCATCTGCTGGAACTCTTCGGCGGGACGGCGCTCCTGCTCTGCGTTAGCGGGCTATACGGCTTGCTCAGCTATGTGGTTGCCCAGCGCACGCGCGAGATCGGCCTGCGCATCGCGTTGGGAGCACAGAGGAGACAGGCGTTGTGGCTTGTATTCAGCCAAGCGGGCGTGCTGGTGCTGAGCGGGGTAGGCATCGGCATGGTCCTGGCGGCCGCGTCGGGTAGATTTGTGCGCGCCTTTTTGTATGGAGTCGCCGAACACGACCTGTGGACGCTGGTGATGGTTGCCCTGGTGCTGATCCTGAGCGGCAGCCTGGCGGCCTTCTTTCCCGCGCGAAGAGCTGCGCAGGTAAATCCCATAGAAGCTCTGCGCGCGGAGTGAAAGCTTTCGCCTGGTTCGCGGTGCGCCACCCGATGTCCATCATGAGGCAAAGACTATTCGCGGCGGTGCTTATCACCGTACTTGCCGCGTGCGCGGGATGCGCTGTACGGCGGCCGCAGGGCGGCTATCTCCTCAGCAAAATTGATTCCCAGTACTTCCTGCTTTCGCCGGATGCTGCGACTTCGCAAAGTGATCGCCAGACGATTCGTATCCCGATCCCCCCGGGAGTCGAGGCTGCGGCGGATTGTTCGATCAAAGGATCCTGGTTTTCGTTCGGTCGATCTTCTGCAAAAGAGGCCTATTGGATAGCACAGACTCCAGGTGCTTCCGCATGGGAAGCGAGCGCCGGCGCCGTCGATATGAAAGAGGAATGGCGAAGCTTCGAAAACGGCCTTTATGGATTGCAACAGAAACAGTGTTTTGCTTCGGTGGATGACTATCTCCGCGTCAAGCAGCGAATCGCTACAAGCCTTTCTCCTCCTGTCGAGGACACCCTGTTCTACCGCTATAGCTATGGGCCGGGGGGCTATGTCGACATGGCGCCTAAGATGCAGTTGAGAATCGAACGCGATTTCTTCGATCCCCAGAGTTCCAGCCATACTGCAAGCGACTATCAAGGCACGACGATCACTTATTACGACGTTGTGGGGAGTACTGCAACGAGTCTCAAGTTCCTTCGGGTTGAGAAGAGATCCGCAGCATCCACGGCCTTTAGCGCGAACTCTTCGGATGCGGAGCTGGCAAAGGAGTTCGCCAACACTTCCCGGTTGCGGCTTTTCTTGCAGGATCTGACTGTGTCGGGCGGAGCGAAGACGCCTGCCATCCTGATTGGAGGCGCGCTCGATCAAGACCTGACCGGGGTAACGCAGGCGATCGAAAATGATCCGGGCATCTCCTGCAAGGCGCTGCTGACCTGGAAGATAACCTGCGCGCTTTTTGACGGAGTCGTGACCGTCAGTCCGATGCTCGAAGTATTCATCAATGGAGCGCGAAGCTACGTCCCGATTGGTTCCAAATTGCAGTTCATCCTTCCCCATGTGACCACTTCCCAACGGGCCACGCTGATGCGCACTCTGCGCGTCGAGCGTGGATTTCAGGGTAGGGTCGCCCGGGTGCAGTTGCCCACCGACCTGGAAGCTGTTTCGCAGTTGCTGGTCTTTGGGGAAGATCGGATTTCCTGGTCTAAGGCTCTCGGAAATAGAAAGTAAAACTGTCACGAAATGACCCATGGGCGCACTACACATTTGTGACATGAGGGGAGACGGATGGGGGATGCGGGGGTGACCCGAACCTGATCCTGGTCTCCTGCTTGTATGCGCCAAACAGGTAAACGGATCACCGAAAAGCGCCGTACAGGTCAGCCTTGGGGTGATTGTAGCTATGCAAGTCCTGACAGAACATGAGCTGGAAGGGCTAACTGGAGGCGTGAGGCGATGAACGATCAGGCATGGTTAGAGGGTCAGAAGAACGGGCGGATCGACAGGTTTCGCGGAACCAAAAATGAAACCGCTTGGATCATTCTGCTCACCGAGGGATATTCTCGCAGCTACTCCCTCGGCTACCGCCACGGCTGGACACGTCCCAATGAGGGTCCGCTATAAGGGCCGCGAGTGGGACAGGGTTTGCTGGATCTCGCAGAATTGGCGTGGATGCCCAGGACTCCATCCTGGGATATTCTCAGCCGTCCCTTCGGGACTGATTCGCGCTGTCAAATCCTACCCAGGACTTACGTCCTGGGCTACTCTCAGGCGTCCCTTCGGGACTAACTCCTGGAGGGAGAGGTTCTGACGAGGACTTTTCAGCCATGGTGAGAATGCGTCCGAGCTCCCACCGCCGTTAAGCGACCAAATCCTTGTTGATCTCCACTCCCAAACCCGGACCTTGCGGCAAGTTGAGATTGCCTTCCTTGTCCACGAGCGGAGGGTTTTGCATAATCGAAAACCCATTGGTATACGCGGCGATGGGCGGGTCGTGCAGGATCTCGATCCACGGCGCGTTCGGCCAGGAGGCAATGGCGTGGAGCTGGGCGATGGTGCCCAGGTTGCCTCCGCCGTGATGTGGAATCACCCTCTTGTGGTATGCCTGGGTCAGGGCTGCAATCTCACGAAAGCCGGTGACGCCGTCGGCCACCATGATATCGGGCTGCAGGATAGAGAAGACATTCTGCTCCAGCATCCAGCGGTATTCGTGTACTCCACGATTGTTTTCTCCTCCGGCGATGGGAATGGATACCCGGCGGCTCAACTCAGCCAGCTCGTCGAATGCATAGCGCGGCCGCGGTTCTTCCAGCCAGAGCACAGTTGAGGCGCTCGAGTTCTCGAGCGGTCTCGAGCGCGCGAAGGAAATCCCAAGTCACGCCAGGCTGCCAGCCGGTAAAGGACTGGGCCTGGTTGGCGTCCACCATGATATCCATGTCATCGCCCACCGCTTTGCGCACCGCTTCCACCAGTTGTACGTCTTCCTTCAAAGTAGCGTAATGGGCGCGAAGCTTGATCGCCTTCCATCCTTGCGATTTGAGCTGGACCGCCATGCGAACCCTCTCCTCCGGAGTCGAAAGCTGGATCATGCTGGCATAGGCCGGTACCCGGTTCTTGGCCGCGCCCCAGATTTTGTAGAGGGGTTGACCGGTGGCCTTGCCGATAAGATCCCACAGGGCAATTTCCAGGGATGACACGGTGCGCGGGTTTCCACCCACGTAATAGCGCAGCGGACCGGCGAGTTGCTCGATGCTGAAGGGATCCTTACCGATGAGCTGAGACTTGGCCGCCGCCAACAAGGCGGGGTCGATGCCCGGCCCGATACCTGAAATTCCCTGGTCGGTTTGAATCTCCACGATCGATCCGCCGCCGATGCGCCATGTGGTCACTGTGCCCGGATCCCACGCCGCTTCCATCTTGCCGGTCTCGCGAACGACCTTCAGATTAACGATCCGGATGCCGGTGATTTTGAGTGGGGCCGCAGAGCGCAACTGCGGCATGAGAACGGCCAGCGGTATAGACATCAGAAAATCGCGTCGCCGCATACGTGAGCCTCCGGAGAGTACCAGTCGCACCCGGCTAATAATATAGCGGCTTATCCTGCAAGAAGGTGGTGCGAAGCGCGTTGTCGAGTAGAATCGCGCGATGGAGAATGCTCATTCTTCCCAAAGCCAATCGCCTATGCTGATCATCTTTGGCGGGCTACCTGCTACGGGAAAAACAACGATTGCCAAAAACCTGGCGCAGCAACTCGGTGCGACTTATCTGCGCATTGACACGATTGAGCAAGCGCTTCGCGATTCCGCATCGGCGGGCCTGCAGGTAAACGAGGAGGGGTATCGTATCGCGTATGCGGTTGCGGAGGACAACCTTCGCCTGGGTCGAACCGTAATTTCCGATTCGGTGAATCCGATTCGCTTGAGCCGCGACGCCTGGATCGACGTTGCGCATCGGGCCCAGGCACGCGCTGTGGAAGTGGAGGTGATCTGCTCCGACCTGCAGCTTCATCGTCAACGTGTGGAAACACGATCGGTGGATATTCGTAGCCTCAAGCTGCCAACCTGGGAACAAGTTGTCTCTCGTGAATATGAACCATGGGATCGTGAGCACATAGTGATCGACACCGCGGGACGAAGTGCGGCGGAAAGCGTCGAGGAACTTCGAGCGGCCCTGCCGAAGTGATGCGCACGGCGGATTACTCCGCGCGCAGCGTTTCCACCGCGTTCACGCTGGCGGCGCGCGCCGCGGGCACAGCCGAGGCGATCACCGCCGCAGCGAGAAGCACGACGGCGGACGCGATGAATGCGAGCGCGCCCGGCAGTTGCACGCCCGCAACGTACTTGCTGATGGCGCTGGCGAAGGCGAAGGCGACCACCACACCTGCCGCCACCCCGATGCTGGCGATCACCAGGCCCTCCACCAGAACATTGGTGAGGATATTTCGCCGTTGAGCGCCCAGAGCCATCCGGATGCCGAACTCGCGCGTGCGCCCACTCACGGAAAACGCAAGCACACCGGCTACACCCACCACGGAGATCAATAGCGCCACCCCAGCGAACCCGCCGAAGACAATCGCATTCAGGCGGTCAGGGGTGAGAACCTCCGCGCGAATATCTTTGAGCGTGCTGGCTCGCTCCACCGGCTGGTCCTGGGCCATGTCGTGAATCGTGCGCGTGATCACGGGAACAAGGCTGTACGGATCATGATCGGTACGCACGAACAAGCGGCCTTGCCATCCCTCCTGGTCGGATGGCTGATACACCATCGGACTCGGCGACGGGATAATATTTTCGTCATCGACGTCAGGCACCACGCCAATGATCCGCCGTGGCTCTTCGCTGATGCCGATAAACTTCATCACCGGATCGGTCCAGCGCAAACTGCGGTTCAGCGGTGATTGCCCGGGAAACAGCATCTTCGCAACGCTCTGATTGATGATGACCACGCGTTCCGAGCCCTCGCGATCGGTGTCTCGGAAATCGCGGCCTTGCAGAAGCGGGAGACCCAAGGTGTCGAAAAATCCGGGAGAGATCGACCGGAAGCGCGCACGCAAGTCGTCCCGGCCGTTCTGCCGCGCCGCGCCATCCATTGCGAAGGTGAAGCTGATGTTCAGTCCCTGCGCGTCGCGCCAGGGAACGGTGAAGCCTGAGGACACCTTTTGTACCCCCGGCAGGGCGCCGACCCGCTGCTGCAGCTGACGATAAAACTCATGCACCTGCTCCGGCGTTCGCCCATACGACATCACCGGCAAATTCACGGCCAGGACGCTGGCGGTGTCGAAGGGCGGCTGCGTGTTCTCGAGGACAAACAGAGTCTTCATCAGCGCACCGGCTCCGGCGAGCAGCAGGAATGAGGCCGTGATTTGGGTCACGGCGAACATGCGCAGCCGGCGGTTACTGCTGCCTCCCGCGACCCGCAGTCCGCTGCTGGTCAGTGCGAAGCTGTGCTTCGGATCCTCGGAGGGCAGCCGCGGAACATACGCCAGGAAGACAGCGGCGGCCAAGGCGAGTGCAATCCCAATCCATACCAGGCTGAAATCGAGGGTCAGGCCATCGGCGCGCACGCTGAAGCGCGCAGCATAGCGGCCCAGCACGGCGACCATCGGAGCGGCAATGATCAGGGCCCCCAATACTCCACTGATGCACAGCACCAGGCTTTCCGCCAGCAGCGCGCGGCGAAGCGCCTTTCTGGTTGCTCCCAACGCCGAGCGTACAGCCAGCTCCGATTCGCGGCGCACGGTGCGCGCCAGCACCAGGTTGGCAACGTTGGAGCAGGCAATCACGAACAGCAGGCCGGAGGCGGCGAAGAGCACCCACAAGATGGTATTGGCACGAGAGTTGATCTGGTCGTGCATGCGGGTGACCGCGATGGCGTAATGGTCTTCCGGTTTGTAAACCTCCGGGTGTGCGGCCATCATGCCCGCGTATTTGGTCTGGAGTTCTGCTCGCGCGGCGGGGAGATCCGCACCGGGCGCGAGCCGGGCAAAGACTTCCGTCATGCGATGCTCACGGCCGGTCACCATGGTGGCCGATAGATGATGCGGGCTAGTGACCACGTTGGCCATGAACTCGGTTGCCACCGGATAGGGAACTGATGGCTCCAGTACCCCAACGATGACCGCGGTACGCGAGCCCATTAAGCTATCGAGCCGCACCGTCTTTCCGATCACGTTTGGATCATGGTGCAGCGACGTGCTCCAGAATTTATAGGTCAGTACAATCGCGCCCGCCGCATTTGGGCCATCGTCTTTGGGAGTCAACAAGCGTCCAATGACCGGACGCAGTCCCATCACCTTGAAGTAGTTGCCATCCACCACCCCGGCGGCTACCTCGCGTGGTGTGCCGAGGCCCACGACGGTGAAGTCGATCGCTGAAAAGGTGCCGAGCGCCTGGATCGTCTTTAACCCGTGCCCCATGTCCTGAATTTCCGGAACGGAAAAATTCGCATTGGCTTCGCCGATGCCAGGAGCACTCTGGCGCACATAAAGCAGCCGGTTTTCGTCGCGATTCGCGAGCGGCCGCAAGAGCACGGCGCGAACCACGCTGAAGATGGCAGCGTTGGCCCCGATGCCTAGCGCCAGCGTTAAGGCCACGGTGATCCACAGCGCGGGAGCCCGGGACAAAGAACGCAATGCGATTTTCAAATCACGCAAGAATGACATCCAGACCTCCATTGACCCGCGATCAAATTCCCTTGCCCTCGATTATCCCCCACGTATGCCCTTGGGCGGCCAGACAGTTAAACGTTGATATTAATACAGATCGCACTACCACCCAGAATCACCGCTTTGCTCTACTCGAGAAAGCGAACTGTGACCAACCGGCCGAATGTGTTGATGAACGGCCGGGAAGGCAATCGTCTGAATCGATGTACTGGGCTCGGACCACCTCAACCTTTCGGTTGAGGTCGCCTTTTCCGGTTCAGTATAGGATTCCGATGTGATTCCGACCGAGCCAATTGGCAGCATCCCTCGCCCACCGCGGCTGATTCAAGCCATCGTAGACTATCAAGCGCACAAAATCGCTCGTGACGCGCTGGACAAGGAATACTCCGACGCGCTTCGGGACACCATCGATCGCCTGCAAAAAACCGGCTCGCCCGTGCTGACCGATGGCGAACAAACCAAGCCCAGTTTCGCGACGTACCCTCTCACCGGGCTCCAGAACCTTGCCCCTGACGGGGTCGTGATCCCTTTCGCGGACGGTCATCAGCGCCAGTTGCCTCGACTGACCGGCGGCCCATTCCGCTACGGCGTTCACGCAGATACGTACGTCAAGGCGATCCGCGCCTACACGCAACGCCCGGTCAAGCAGGCGGTTATCTCGGCCTCCGCGCTGAGCCTGCTGTATCCGGCAAAGGAAATACCGGGCTACTCGCGAGACGCCTTTCTGGCTGACTTGATCGATGAGGCCGCGGCGGATATCCGTGGAGCTCTCGAAGCGGGCGCAGCCACTGTCCAGATCGATTTTACGGAGGGCCGGCTGTCGCTCAAGCTCGATCCCTCTGGAAATCTTCTGCGCAGCTTCGTTGCCCTGAACAACCAGGTTCTGGAGCGCTTTACTGCGGATGAGCGGCGCAAAATTGGTGTCCACGTCTGTCCTGGTGGCGATCACGATTCAACCCACAGCGCGGACGTGGACTACTCTGGTCTACTGCCCGACTTATTCCAGTTGCATGCCGGCCGGTTTTACCTGCAGATGGCCAGCGAATCAGACAAGCCGCGCCTGTATCCCATGATCAAGAAGCTGGCCAACGCTAAGCAGCTTGTTTTCATAGGCGTTATCGATCCTATTCATCCAACGGTTGAGACTGCGGTCCAGGTGTGTGATCGTGTTCTGGAAGCGGCATCGTTCCTACCAATCGAACAACTGGGCACCACGGACGACTGTGGCTTCGCTCCCTTTGCGGACGACACCTCCACGGCGCGGGACACAGCCTTCAAAAAGATTCAGGCAAGGGTGGAAGGAACCGAACTTGCCAGCCGAGAGTTGGGCGTCTGAGAACACCTGCCCCGCGCTAGGCAGGCTACAGCTTGATCCCTGCAAGCCCGTGCCATCTGTGCCATCCCCGGACTTCAGTCCGGGGGAGCGGGTTTTCAAACCCGCGAGAACGCTTAATCTCACAATGACCGGGCCCTGGTAAGAGCTGCAATTACGAACTCGTCCCGCAAGGCTCTACCTCTCGTTCCCTCACGAATGACGGGTGCCCCACATCTCGCTCGTTTTTCGCGAGATGTGGGATTCCACCGATGTTGACCGCTAAGCGCATCGGATGAATCGAGAGTCACAGGGAAAGAGCAGTGGAATCCCACATCTCGCGAAAAACGAGCGAGATGTGGGGCACTCCGTCCTTCGCTAGGGGACCCGGGCACTCGTTCTACTCCTTTTGGGCTTCTGCTAGGGCATAAACTCTGCCAAACCCAGATATTCCTGTTTTTGCTCTATGCCGACCGCAGCGCCACCATGGGATCGACATGCGTGGCCCTCCACCCCGGCGCCAGCGCCGCAGCCAGCGCCGTCAGCAACAGTAGCAACGATGCCACACCAAGGCTGACCGGGTCAGTCGGCCGCACGCCGACCAGCATGCTGGTCACCAGCCGCGCAAGCATGAGACTCACCACCAGCCCCACCGCTATGCCATAGCAGGCCAACTTTGCGGCATGCGCCAGGACCGTGCTCAGGATTGCGCCTCTCTCCGCGCCGAACGCCATGCGTACGCCGATCTCAAAGGTACGTTGCGCCACCGTATAAGCCATCGTGCCGTAGACCCCCAACATCGCCAGCACCAGTCCGATTCCGGCGAACGAGGAAATCAGCGCCGCCCGAAAACGTTCCGTCGCTATTGACGTGTTCACCATGGCATCCATGGTGGTAAAGCGCATCGCGATAAACGGATTCACCCGCGCAATTTCCTCGTGCACTGCGTTCATCAGGGTCAGCGGCTTTACCTCGGTCCGCAAAACAATGTGGATCTGATTGGCAAAAAAGGGATGTTGGGTCATCGGCATGTAAAGCGTCGGCCCAGGATTCTCCGCGGGCGACTCCTGCCGCACATCGCCGACCACTCCCACCACCGTCATCCATTTGTCGGAGTCAAGCCCACACTGGATCTGCTTGCCCAGCGGATCGGCATTGCCAAAGCTCTGCTTGGCGAGCGACTCGCTGATCACCGCCACGAAGGGACTCTTGTCCGTATCCTGCGAGCTGAAGTCGCGCCCGCGTTTGATGGGAATCTCCATGGCCTGAAAATAGCCGGGACTGGCCACGCTGAAGTCGGCGTATGGCGAATGCTTGACATCGACAGGCCCGGCGCCGCTCACGGTGTAATATCCATTGGAACCATACCCACCCGTCGGCAGCCCCATGATTCCGGCTACATGTTGTACGCCTGGCATCGCCGCGAGTTGCGCAAAGAGCCCATTGAACTGCTGCACCACGCGCTGCGCATCCTCGCCGGAGTGCGCCGGCGCATCCGCATCCACCACCAGCAACTGGCGCGTCTGATACCCCATGTCCCGATCGATGAGAGCCATCATGGTATGCAGCAGAAGTGCCGCACCCACCGCGAGTACAAACGTCGCTGCCACCTCCGCAATCACCAGCCCATCGCGAAGCATCGATGCGCCCTGCCGGGTCATCCCGCGCGAGGCGTCTTGTTTCAACGTCTCCGCGGGATCGACCTTCGCCGCCTTCAGCGCGGGGAGCACTGACGACGCAAGCGCAGTCAACACAGAGAGCGCCAATGTAAATCCCAGCACCCAAGCGTTCAGATGAATTTCATTCGTGCGCGGTAGATCCTTAGGGGCCATGTTCACCAGCACCCGCACCGCAGGGAAGGCCAGCAGCACTCCGGCTGCGCCGCCGATCAACGAAACCAGCAGGCTCTCCAGGATCACCGGCTGCATGACCTGCCAGTTGGAAGAGCCCAGGGCCCGGCGAATGGCGAGCTCGCGCTGCCTCTCCATCGAACGCACCAGTTGAAGATGGGTCACGTTGACGCACGCGATCAGCAGAATGAGCGCCACCGCAGCCCACAGAAACAGAAGCGTCGGTCGTGTATCTCCCAGCAGCGCCTCTTGCAGCGGCTGCGGCAGTATCTGCTTATTTCGGTTCGCTTCGGGGTATGCCGTCTCAAGCCGGCGCGAAATTCCAATCAATTCTGTCCTGGCTGCCTCGAAGCTTGTACCGGAACGGAGGCGCGCCACCGCCTTGTAGTTGAATGCCGTCCGCTCCTCCGACTCAGGCCGCAAGGGGAAGGCCTCCCACACGTGCGTCTGGGCAGGGAAGTCGAAGCTTCCGGGCAATACGCCCACAATCTCCACCGGCTCGTTCTCCACGTGCAGCATCTGCCCCAGCGCAGCCTGCGCGCTGCCGAAGTGATCGCGGGCAAACTGCTCGCTCACCAGGGCGGCATGATGAGCATCGGCATCGCTAAACAAGCGGCCCGCAATCGGCTGCAGGCTGAAGACGCGGGCGAAGTTCGCATCTACGAAAGTCACGATTGTGAAGACCGAGTGATCGCGCAACTGCACACCCAGATTGCCGCCACTGTAGAAGCTCATGGCTTCCAAACTGCCGGCATGGTCGCGCACGTCCACCCCATCCGGTCCGGTTACGCGCGCCGTAGTGTGCCCGCTGTTCGTCCAGTGCGTGGTCAGTACAGCGAGCTTATCGGCATTCTTGTAGGGCAGGGGAGCGAGCAGGACTGATTCAATCACGGTAAAGATGGCGGCGTTAGCCCCGATGCCCAAAGCCAGGGTCAGCGCCGCTGTCACAGTGAATACCTTGTGCTTCAGCAACTGGCGCCCAGCGAAACGCAGGTCTGCGAAGAAGCTTCTGGCGGTGTTCTCCCAGCCGTACGAATTCACCCGCTCTTTGGCGACTGCCATGGGCCCGCCTTCCAGCCGTGCGGCCCTCCTGGCGTCCTCCGCAGAAAGGCCGCGTGACCTCCACGCGGCCTCTGCTTCCTCGAAGTATTGCTCTACTTCCTCCGCAGTATCACGATCGTGTTTCGCCCGGTTCACCAGGCTGCGCAGGCCGTAGGTCAACTGCCGCCAGAGTGACATGGGTCAACCTTCCGCTTTCAACAACCGCGCGATCGCAGATGCCCGCCGCGTCCAGTCCGCGGTTTCTTCCTCCAGTTGCTTCTTGCCAGTCCTTGTGAGGGTATAGAACTTCGCCCGCCGCGAGTTCTCGGTCTGACGCCATTCACTATCCAGCCAACCGGCGCGCTCCAAGCGCTGCAGCGCAGTGAGCAGAGACCCCGGGTTCACTTTAAAGACTCCACGCGAGACTTGCTCCACACGGCGCGCGATGCCAAAGCCGTGCATAGGCTCCAAGCTCAAGGTCTTGAGAATAAGCATGTCGAGCGTACCTTGAATAACGTCGGTATTCGGATCGTTCATACAAGGAGACGTTAGCACTCACTCATTATGACCGTCAAGATGTGATCATCAAATGAAGAGCTCATTTAGCACCGGATTTCGTTTTACTTCTCTTGGGCGCGCTGGGCAGACGGGAAGTGGCACATCGAGAGCCATTATCCCACTCAAGCCAAAGTACGGCTTGACCCCGATTTCCTGCCACGCTTCGCTAGAGAGGCCCGCGTGTGCGCCTTTCATTAAGGAAAGGCGCATGGAGTGTATCAACGCCACAAGCCTCCGCAGGAATCGGGGCAAATGGGGCACCCCAGCATTTGTTGCCGGACTGGGTCCTAACTGCAGTTCTCACGCAACCGTCCTAAGTCCACGAATCCACGCCAAGAAGCCTCCGACCCAGGCCTGTCAGTTCTGCAACCTCATATTTCGTGCGTTCCCACTCTCGAGGATCGCCCGGGAACGCAACTCCGAGAGGAGCCCTCCGCTCGCGCCACGAAAGAATACGCTGCTCTCGCAAGCGGGCGTTCTCCGGCTCCCAGGGCGTCATGGAGATGTACTGTGCCAGGCGCGCTCTGTTCTGAGACGTATTGGGGCGGATACCGTGGGCTAACAAGCTATTGAAAATCAGCAGGTCTCCTGCCTTCAAGTTAACGGATCGCACCGCGAAGCCGGAGATATCCGCTTTGAAGCCGTTCCGGTCCGAGGGCTGCCGCTTCTTCCATTCTTCGAAGTGTCGAAATTGCTCCGGAACACATTGGAACCCGCCCGTCTCGTCATCTGCATCGACCAGAGAAACGACCCCCTGCACGTTCACGGGAAGCGGGTCCAGAGTGGTGTCAACATCCGTGTGGATGAATCCGCCAAAGGCTCTTCCGCTGCGGTTAGGCGTATTCAGGTTGGCGCGATCGATGGTGACCCAGAGCCGCTCCTCGTCCCAGATATCGACAAATGCGTCGTAGACGCGCTGATGCTGGCGGTTATCCCACAGATACTGGTGGTTGTAGACCTCCACCATGCCGCTATTGTTCAGTTCCGTCATGGCGTGGCTACGCAGTTGCCCCCCGCTCCAGGTTTCAGGGTTGCCCGGGTCCATCTCCTGGAACTCCCACAGGAAATCGACCAGACGCTTCACATTTTCCGCCGGCACAGCCTGCCGGACGACCACGAAACCGTAGGTCTGCCAGTGCTTGAAATCCTCTTCGGACAACACCCGAAGCGGGAGCGTCTTCTGGATGTCGCGTAGCTGTGTTCTGTCGACGATGGCGGTCAAGCTGTTGCGGTACCTCTTTTCCTCGGGAGTCGAGTCGGCGTGCACTGTTTCCATGGAGAACCTCCGCGCGGGGAGCGCATAGGAGAAATCTAGCGCTTTCAGGAGACGGCATGTTTGCCCCGGATGCCAAATTCCGATACGAAAGTCTCAGCTGGGATGGAAAACTCGCTACAATGCCACTACGAGGCGATGCCGTGAGGCCCTACCGCGAACATGTAACCGCGCCGCGGGACGCATCCTGGGTGTTCTTCGACCGGCGGCTGGAGCGATTTCCATTTGAATGGCATTACCACCCCGAATATGAGCTGACCCTGACGCTCAACAGCCGGGGACAGCGCTTTGTCGGAGACAACGTCTCTGCGTATAACCACGGCGACCTGGTGTTGATTGGTCCAAGGATTCCGCACACCTGGTGCTCGAGTGAGCGCGCAGGCCGTACGCACCGTGCGCTGGTTCTGTGGTTCACCGAAGCGTTCGTCAAGAGCATGATCGAGCCGCATGTCGAGTTGCACCCGATCCTGCGGCTGCTGGAACGATCGTCGCGGGCGCTGACGTTCTCCACGGCCACGCGCGAGACGGCGCAATCGGCTATCTGCTCGATGCTTGATCAGGCGCGGGCGCAACGTTTGTTATCCCTTGTCAACCTGCTGTTGCTGCTCGCGGACGACAGCAGGACGGTCTTCCTGGCCTCCGCGGCAAGCGAGGCGGTAAGTTCTCCCTCTGCAACCGAGGAGAGAATTGGCCGGGCGATTTCCTATCTGCATGAGCACTACCGCGAAGAGATTTCGGTTGCTAAGTTGATGCGAACGGCAGCTCTGAGCCGCAGTTCGCTGCATCGCCTATTCAAGCTCCACACCAGTACCACGATCGTCGAATACGTGGCTCAATTGCGAGTCGGCAACGCTTGCGCCCTGCTGTTGAATTCGCAGAAGCCCGTTGCCGCGATCGCCGATGAAGTGGGATACAGGAACCTGGCCAACTTCAATCGTCAATTCAAGACGATCAAGAAAAAGACGCCGCGGGAATTCCGCGCTGTCTTCCGGCACTGATGGGAGGGCGGTCAGAAGACTTGCCTAAATAAAACAGAATATATATTCTGTTTTATTATGCGCAGCCATCAACCAAGCCGAACCGCGGAATACATGGCCCTCTTTCGTGCCGTGGAAAACGCCGAACGTCCAAGCCGCCGTCTCTTTGAAGACCCCTACGCCATTCCTTTTCTTTCCGGAACGCTCAAGACGCTCGCGCAAATTGCCCAGATCTCAGGGATAGGATGGCTGGTACGTGCATTTCTGGACCTGGGATGGCCATACACACGGAGTTCCGGCGTGGTCCGGACGCGGCTAATCGATGACATGGTGCGCGATTCGATTCATGCCGGCACGCAGCAGTTGGTTCTGCTCGGCGCCGGCTTTGACAGTCGAGCTTTTCGCCTGGACGAAACAAGATATATCCGAACCTTTGAGGTGGACCATCCAGCCACCCAAAGGGCAAAACGTGAACGGCTTAAGTGCCTACTCGAACATCCGCCCGCGAACGTGCGTTTCGTCGAGGTGGATTTCGAGAAAGACGACCTGGCACGCAAGTTGAGCGAAGCAGGTTTTGACGCGAAGATCCCTGCTGTGGTGCTCTGGGAAGGCGTTGTGAGCTATCTTACTGAGCCGGCAGTGAACGCCAACCTGGTTGTTCTGAGCCGCCTCCTTGCTCCGCAAAGCCGCTTGATTCTCACCTATGTGCACAAAGGTGCTCTTGATGGCTCGGCGACCTTCCGGGGTTCCCGTCGCTGGAAATCCTGGGTCAGGCGTAGCGATGAGCCCTTCCTCTTCGGCTTCGATCCGGCTGTGCTGGCGAATACCGTCAGCCGGTTTGGCTTCCAGCTCGAAAGCGACGCCTCCACCGCCGATGCCGCGAAGCTTTACTGCTCCACGAATGGCCGCACGGAAACTGGCTCCGAGCTGTACCGGGTTGCGACCATGATTCGCGCCGGAGCCTAGACGATGCCGAAGATCAGCGAAGAGCAAAGACAGGCTCGCCGTCTTGAGATTCTCCAAGTAGCCGAGCGATGCTTTGCGCGGCAGGGTTTTCACCGCACCACGATGGAGCACATCATCCGGGAATTGAAGTCGAGTCCTGGAGCAGTGTACTGCTACTTTCGCGGGAAAAATGAAATCGTGGCGGCCATCGCGGAGCAAAGACATAAGCGCGAATCAGCTCTATTGGCGGAGCTGCTGGCGTCGGGCAATGTTGTGGAAGGTCTCGAGCACCTGGCCCGATCATTCTTGGGAATGTTGCGCGACCCAAAGGAAAGGGAACGGCGAAAACTAACCATCCAGATTTGGGCCGAATCTCTTCGAGACAAACGCATAAGAAAAATAGTAGAGCGCGGGATCCGTCAGCGGGATTTGCTCACCACTGCGCTGCGCAACGCGCAACGGGCAGGTCAATTGCCAAAAGACCTGGACCCCGACGTCTTTTCACGCGTGTTGCTCGCCCTCGCGCAGGGATTCATCCTGCAGCAGGCATGGGAGCCTGAGCTCGATACCGAGAGCTACCTGTTGACCACGATGCACCTCGTAAACTCTGCTCTGGGCGGTCATCGTTCGTAAGAGTACGAATCACACTCAGTTGCGACGCGCTCCTCCGCATGCGGACCCCTCGACCGCCGTGCGTTGCGCTACTTCGTTTTCTCGCCGCTGTCCTTCGGCAGATCAAGGTAGACGAGGCCAAAGCGGGTGGATCCTGGATGAGAGTCGTCAATTCCGACAATGCGGTACTGATGAGGGGATCCGGCGCGAATTTCGTGATCCGTGGAGGAGTTGGCGTTGCCGCTTCCAACCTGTCCGCAGGTAAGGCCACTGCGCGTGACAGTCAGGGCGCCCACAGGTTTACCTTGGTCGCACTCCAGTACTTCACCGTAACGTGAGAGCGGTTTGCGATAGAAGGCTAAAACCCGTGCCGCCGGGTCGCTGGTCACGTAATTAACTGCCAGCAGGGCGAAGTGAAAGTCGCCGGCGGTAAGTCCGAGATCGGCTCCGGAGTCGTTGCCATCATCTTTGTATAGAGTTGCCCCAGGATAATTGGGCAGACCGATGTCAGCTGCCCTGGTGTGAGAGTTGGCATGGAGCGCCAGATTGACGCCTGAATCTTGCCCAGAGGATACTGCGCCGCCAACCAACAGGATGGCAGCGGACAGAACAGTTGCCGGTAAACCCGGGAGTAACTGAATATGCACAGACATAAAGCTCCCCTCCAGCCTTGAGCTACAGGGAGAGATACGCCCCGGCCGTGATCAAAGTTCCGAATATTCTGTCGCCTCTAAAACCCGCCGGCTGCGGTGACGGGATCGAAAGGCGGCCAGACCAAGATTCTGGACTTCGGCCTGGCAAAGCTGATGGAGCCCCCTTACCGAGTCGGCGGGGAACGCGCCGATGGCTCCGATGCAGCCATCAACGCCCCAATTGTCGAGTTCGTCCTATACTTTCCCAGGCTCGTCTGGTGCCAAACGCAGGGCGACGAGGGAGAAGCGATTTCAAAGGACACTCTATGAAAGCGATTGTACGTACGCAATACGGATCGCCAGACAAGTTGCAGTTCGCGGAGGTGCCAATCCCTAGCCCCGCCGGCAATGAGGTCTTGATCAAGCTTTGCGCGGCATCGGTAAATCCAGTGGACCTGTTCGTGCTGCAAGGCGCGCCGTGGAACCGCATCCCGGGACTGCGCGCCAAGCCCAAAAATACGATCATCGGTTGTGATATCGCCGGCCGGGTAGAGGCAGTTGGCAGGAACGTAAAGCAGTTTCAGGCAGGCGACGAGGTCTTCGGGATAACGGGATTCGAGGGAAAGGGATTTGCCGAGTACGTATGTGCATCTGAAGAGAAATTGGCACCGAAGCCAGCCAACCTGTCGTTTGAGGACGCAGCAGCGGTACCCATCGCGGCAATTACGGCGCTCCAGGGTCTTCGCGACTGGGGACGGATTCACCCGGGCCACAAAGTTCTCATTGAGGGCGCATCTGGGGGCGTCGGCACATTTGCGGTGCAGATTGCCAAAGAGCTTGGGGCTGAAGTCACTGCCGTATGCAGTACGAGGAATGTGGATATAGCGAGATCGATCGGCGCAGACCATGTCATCGATTACACCAATGTAGATTTCGCGCGGCTTGGGCAGCGGTACGATCTGATATTGGCCGTGAACGGTCATCATTCGATTTTTCAGTACAGGCGCATGCTGAGTCAGAACGGGACCTATGTCGCAATCGGGGGTCTGGTTCCGATTCTTCAAGCGCTGCTACTGGGGCGACTCCTTTCAGCGCTTGGCCGCAAAAAGATGACTTTCTTTATCGCAAAAATGAATCAGAGAGATTTGGTTTTCTTGAAAAGTCTTCTGCAGGCCGGCAAGATTGTGCCGGTCATCGACCGACGTTATCGTTTGAGCGACGCAGCGGCAGCTCTCCGTTATCTGGCTGAAGGACATGCGCAGGGGAAAGTCGTGCTAACCGTTCCACCTTAAGGTGCGGAACCGAGCCGTCTCAACCCCGCAAGCCCTCTCTCCAGCTAATAGCTCCTGATCGTAGAGAAGAAAGTTTGATATGTGCTGCGGCACGCGAAAGGAACGCTAGATTGAGAAGGCGAATTTTAGGTGTCTTTTGCGCATTGTGCATATGCCATGGCTCGGTATTCGCGGCCTCCTCCCAAACATCCCCGTTTCAATTCCTGCAAAAACCTGGACCTTATCCGGTAGGTTTGAAGGTCGTCGATCAGTACGATCGCTCACGCACCTATCGCGCGACGGACTCATCACGATCCTCCGCGATCGATGAGGCGCGGCCACTGCAAACCCTTATCTGGTATCCGTCGCTGAGACGTCCAGCAAAACCGATGACGGTTGGCGACTATGTCCGGCTGGCTGACAATGAGATCCACTTCAACGCTCCGGATGAGAAGGAGAACCGGTGGCGTTCGCTCTTGAAGACGTCCTTCGACATCCCGCTGTGGGCGGTGCGGGATGCGCAGCCAACGAAAGGGCGTTATCCGGTTCTGATTTACGCTCCCAGTGATTCTTCCGTTTCGTGGGAGAACGCCGACCTGTGTGAGTACCTTGCCAGTCATGGCTACGTCGTTCTTGCGAGTCCGTCAATGGGAGTGTCGACGCGCGACATGACGGACGATCTCAAGGGAATCAATGTGCAGGCGCGCGATATCTCGTTTCTCATCACGTATGCCAAAACGCTTCCCGATGCGGATTTATCCGAGGTCGCCGTGGTGAGTTGGAGCTGGGGCGGATTTTCGAGCATGTTTGCGGCAGCACGAGACCCCCGCATCGATGCCCTGGTGTCCATGGACGGCAGCATGCGCTATTACCCGGGCCTGGTGAAAATGGCCGGGGACGTCCATCCGGAGCGGATGACCATACCGCTTCTTTTCTTCACCAAAGAAGATGCGAACCTTCTTGAAGATATTGATAAAGGCCATGACGGCCCCCCGGCATACATCGTGGGTCCAAACGTTCTGAACGCCTGGATACACGGCGATCTCCTCACTGTGAATATGCTAGGCATGGCGCACGCGGAGTTCAGTTCCATGTTTCAGCGCAGAGAGAGTGTGCAGCGCTTTGCGGAGAACCAGGTAGCTGATTACGGACGAGAGGACGCCAACACGAACCATGCGTGGGTGGCGCTCTACACGCTGAAGTTCCTGGATGCCTACCTGAAGCACGATGCTTCGGCAAAAGAGTTTCTTAAAAAGACCCCGGCAGAGAATGGCGTTCCTAAGCACTTTATGGGCATAAGGTTTCGTCCCGCGAAGAAAGACATCTCCTCCGGACGCTAGGTGACATCACGATTGCGAAGTCCAGGTTCGCTGTCAAGTTGCCGAGTAGCCGACAATCCTGGTCATTCCAGGAAGATGAGTGCCGCCACTATAAATGTGGCTAAGTTGTAGCCTGTAATTTGGCACAGTTGTTACTGTGGGAAGGATACCGATCATGTCCATGCGCAAACGGTTCCTGTTCGCAATGTTGTTCACGATCGTTGCCTTGGCGGCGGCCGGAAGGGTCAGCCTTTACAAGGCGGAATTTGATGTGCCGAAGCCGAATATGTGGTCGCGCGCTCCGGTACCTGTCGCTGCTGCATTGCCTTGGTACGACAGCCAACTGGCAAACATGCCAAGTCGATGGCTCAAGGCATTCTGCACGAAAGGCGAATTGCTGCCGGCGTTATTTTTTCCGAACCAATTCAAGAACCCCCAGGATTTGGGTGTTGGAAAGTTGCTGGTGGCGAGCCGCAGCCTCGGCGACCCGGATTTCGCAGGAACAGTTGTCCTGCTGGTTCGCTACGATGAAAAAGGCGCACTCGGACTGATTCTCAACCGGCGCACCGATTTCCCGCTTTCGCGGGTTCTTGATCTCGAGGCCGCGAAAGACCGCTCCGACCCAGTCTATCTCGGGGGCCCTGTGGGACCTTCGGCCGTGTTTGCCTTGTTTAAGTCCTCGGCCAAGATGGAAAAGGCTGAGAACATCTTCGGTGGGGTTTATCTGATTTCCGACAAAGCGCTCTTCGAACAAACAATTTCGGCGCGGCCTGACCCTGGCGTTTTTCACGTTTACTTGGGATATGCCGGATGGACGCAAGATCAATTGCGGAGCGAAGCGCAATTGGGCGCGTGGTTCGTTTTTCCCGAAGACACCGCCACAGTATTCAATTCCGATCCGGATTCTTTGTGGTTGCAGATGATTCAGAAGACAGAATTGCAATTGGTGAAGACTGAGCCCTTCGCAGAAACCCCCCAGGCAGTAACATTGTTTTGATAAATCCGGAGTCAGCGAACCGATATTGATCCGCAGCGAGGAACAGATTGGGCCGGTACGACAGGTCGCGGACCGGCCCAAGCGGGTGCGGCACTTCAGTGGTTCCAGTCGTTGCCATGAGGCTCAAAGCCGGCGGTCAGGCGGGTAGCGGTGTGCGTGAAGCAGCCGGTCGTGAGTAGCTTGCCGTTCGCGTCATAGTCGACGACCATGCCAGATGAGGTGAACTGGCCGTTCGAACCGAGGACGATTTTGTCAGTGACGCTGGCCCGCGAAGCAAAGGTCCCGTCCGCGTTATAGCGGTAGAACCAGTACAACGCGGCGACGTCGTTGTTGCCCGCGGAACCCCAGACTCCTTCGCTGATGCCGCGCGAGGCGGTGTTGGCCGTCTCGATCATGGAACCGCCTGGCCGGAATTGCTGCAGAGAAGCGACGGTCCGGATGGGAGCGCCGGTTTGGCAGTTGGTTACGTTGACGCTCACGCTCCAGATGCCCTCCAGTTCGTTCCTCTCCTGCGCCGGGAGGATCGTCTGCGAGGCCGCGAAGCCGAGAGTCAGAAGAATGCAAATCCTGAACATACGCTGAGTCATATCAATCTCCTTTTTGGTGTGAATTGAGAAGCGGCGCAGAGGTCCGGTTAAGGTGGGGAACCTGTCTCTGAACGGCTTTGCCCTCTAGGCGCAAAGCGAAGGAGAAAACTGGCACTCAGGGTGATTTTTTCTGGGAATACTTACCGGCGGTTCAGTTCGGCCTGCAGCCAGGAGCGCGCGAACTTCCAGTCTCGCATCACGGTTTCCGGCGAGATTTCCAGGACGGCGGCAGATTCTTCCACGCTGAGCCCGCCATAGAAGCGCAGCTCGACCACGCGGGCCTTGCGCGCGTCAATCGCCTCCAGTGCGTTAAGAGCGTCTTCAAGAGCGATCAGCTCCTTCGCCCGGTCTCCGCTCAAGTCGGGCAGCTCGTCGCCGTCCGGCGGCCGCGTGGGCGCGGTCATCTTCGCGCGTGCTGGAACGCTGACCGCACTGCCCTTCGACTTGAAGCAGCTCGAAGCCGCAGGCGAGCCGTATCCGATGGCCGAAGGAGTAGTGGCGCGATCGTTTACGCCCCAGTCCCTGGCTTCCACCTCCAGCGCCGGTGTGCTCGCCTGGGTCTCCGGGCAGGACCGGAATTGGCAGTATGTCTGGCGGAACCGGCAGGGCAAGGATCTCGGCTCGGCCGGCGAGGCGGGCTCGGTGGTCATGATCTCCCCGGATGGAAAGCGGGTGCTGGGGGATCATTTGAGTGGTGGTATATGGGTGCTCGAACTCGCGACCGGAGTTACCACCCGGCTGGGTTTCGATGCGGCAAGCATGAGTCCTGTCTGGTCCCCCGACGGCAAGTACGTCGCCTCCCGGTCCAAGTCCGGGGGCATCTATCGGGAAGCTGCCAACGGAGCCGGGGAAAACCAGCTCCTGCTGAAGGCCGATTTTCTTTCCGTTCCCAAGAGCTGGTCGCCGGATGGACGTTACCTTATCTATGCGCAGGTCAATCCTGCCACCGGATCGGCTGACCTGTTCGCGCTCCCGGTGGCCGGGGATCGGCGCCCGCTGGTACTGGCCGACACTCCGGCGAACGAGGATCAGGGGCAGTTTTCGCCCGACGGGCGCTGGGTGGCATACACCTCCAACGAATCGGGCCTCAGCGAAATCTATGTGATTCCTTTCCCGCCCACACCCAACGGTGGCCGATGGACTGTTCAATACGGACATGGTGGATACCGGAATCCGCACCGGGCCCATGAGCTGGGATATTGCTCCGGACGGGAAACGGTTCCTGATTATCAGCGACAAATCCCAGGGAGCATCTTCCCTTAACGTGATTCTGAACTGGCGCCCGAGAGAGCAGAAGTGAAGAGCAGAAGTGAGCTGCACACCGGCCACGCTCAGAGGCCCTCCGGCAGCTCGGCAGGCACCAGGTGCCGACCAGTCCCGGCAGGCGTTCGCTTTTGAACAATACTGTTCTGGGCCGGACACTTGACGGTCCGGCAAGCTTGCGATTTTGCTGATTTATGAATACTTCCGTGTGGCCCGCGAATTGCTTGGCATACTCTGATGCAGCCTGTCGAAGAGGGAACCAAACAGCTGCGAAGCCGCTGTACCGTTCGATGAGGCTGTCCGGGGAGGTTCTTTATCATGTTGACACTCTTGGGGCGCACCAATCGCGTTCTCCGTCGATTGAGGCGCGCACCGCTCTTCTCGGCAATCGCCCTCATCACTCTCGCGGTAGCAGTCGGTGCAAACACCGTGATTTTCAGCGTCGTGAACGGTGTGCTGCTCAAGCCTTTGTCCTATCCCAACCCGGATCGGTTGATTGCTGTTGACCACTCCTCGCAGCAAATGGGCTTCAAGAAAATGGGCATCGCTCCGTCGATCTACTTTGTCTATCGCGAGCAAAATACGACCCTTGCGGACATAGGTGCCTATGACGATGATGAGCTTGATGTGACTGGTGCTGGAGCGCCAGAACACGTTCGCATTCTCGATGTCACGGATGGGACATTGCCACTGTTGGGAGTTAAACCGGCTGTGGGGCGCTTGTTTACTCGACAAGATGATGCACCCGGAGCTGCACAAACCGTCGTACTTACGTATTCATACTGGCAGCAACGGTTCGGTGGAGCGTCATCTGTCATCGGCAGCTCGATTACGGCGGGCGGTGTGCCCAGGGAAATCATTGGGGTTCTTCCCCAAACCTTCCATTTCCTCGATCAGAAAGACCCATCGTTGATACTTCCGATGCAATGGGATCGTGCCACCACGACCCTCGGAAGCTTCGACGGGAACGCTATAGCAAGGCTGAAACCCGGGGTTAGCGTACAACAGGCTACTGCTGATCTGGAGCGTCTGCTTCCGGTAGTAGCAAGAACCTTCCCGCCGCCAAGGGGCTTTAGCGTGAGCCTCTATCAATCGATGCACCTTAGGCCGAGCCTGATTCCCCTAAAAGACGACGTGGTTGGGAATGTTCAGAATGCTCTCTGGATTCTGCTGGCCTCTACTATCCTGGTGCTTTTGGTGGCGTGCGCGAATGTTGCCAACCTCCTGCTCGTTCGCGTCGAAGGTAGGCATCATGAGTTTGCCATCCGCTATGCCATCGGCGCGGCAAGGAAAGGAATTTCCGCCGATATTCTCTTTGAAAGCAGTCTGCTTGGGCTTGCGGGAAGCCTGATTGGGCTACTGCTCGCATTAGGAGTGATGCGCGTCATTGCCGGGCTTGGAGCCACAAATATTCCCCGCGTCCGCGACATTGGCATCACGCCATCTGTGCTGTTGTTCACCGTCGCGATTGCTGTGATCGCCAGCCTTTTGATTGCCTGTGTTCCGATTCTTAAGAGCACAAGCCCGCACCTGATAAGCGATCTTCGGGATGGGGGCCGCGGAGTGGGTGATGGCCGAAGAGGGCAGGGCACTCGCAAAGCACTGGTCATGATTCAGGTTGCGCTTTCGGTAATCCTGCTGATTTGTTCGGGGCTTATGATTCGCACATTTCGGGCGATGATGCATGTGTCGCCCGGATTCACATCCCCTGAAACCGTTCAAACCTTCGGCTTCTATATTCCAGACACCCAAATCCCCGATGCCTCTCCAGAGCTTGTGATTCGCATGGACGAGGCGATCGTGCGAAAGATCGCCGCTATTCCCGGCGTATCCTCGGTGAGCATTGGCCGTTCTGTGCCGATGGACAACAACAACGCAAATAATCCTGTATACGTTCAGAACCGTACCTACGAAGCCAGTGAGGTTCCTCCGGCGAGGCGCTTCAACTACGTAGCGCCGGGCTTCTTTTCAACGCTAGGCACGCGGCTGCTTGCAGGCCGGGATTTCGCTTGGACGGACACGTATGAGAAGAGGCCGGTTGTCATCGTCTCCAAGAGCTTTGCCGGCGAATACTGGCGTCGACCTCAGGACGCTCTGGGCCAAAGAATACGGGTGGTGAGTACCGATCCATGGCGCGAGATCATAGGCGTCTCAGAGGACGTCCATTACGACGGCGTTGAGAAACCCACTCCGTCGATGGTGTACTGGCCTCTCATGATGGACGATTTCGCAGGCCATGAACAAAGGTTACAACGCGCCACTGTTTTCGTGGTGCGGAGTCAGCTCGCGGGTACGCAATCTTTGGTGAAAGCTATCCAGCAACAAGTATGGATGGTGAACCCTAATGTGCCTTTGGCGAACAGTGAAACGCTGGGCGACCTCTACACGCAATCGATGGCGCGAACATCGTTTACGCTTGTGATGCTCTGCGTCTCTGGAGGGATAGCGCTCCTTCTTGGGACTGTAGGGATCTACGGGGTTATCGCATATTCCGTGTCCCAGCGCACTCGCGAAATTGGGATTCGGATGGCGCTCGGAGCACAGCGTGGAGCTGTGGTGGGCGCATTTGTACGACAAGGCATGTGGCTAAGCGTTGTGGGGATCGCAATTGGCTTGATGACTGCGTCCGCAACGATGCGTTTCCTGTCCGCAATTCTCTATGGTGTCAGTACTGACGACCCGATTACGTACATCACAATAACGTGTGTTGCGGTGATAGCCGCTCTGCTTGCGTGCTATTTGCCATCACGCCGGGCAGCAGAAGTTGACCCTGTGCTCGCCCTGCGAGGATAGGGCAGTTCAGGTGCAAATGGAATCCAGATTTGACCGTTGTTGGAGGCGCCCTGCGTTCGCTTCTTTTCCGGGCCTCTCTCATTCTCGCAATCGCTTCGAGTTCCTGCCTCGCGCAGAAAGAACTCTCTCCTCAGAAGCCGCTGTCCGCCCAGTTAATAAATTCCATTCTGAAGGGGCGTCGCTGTTAGAGACTTCGCAACGTCATCGAGCTTGGTGGCTTGTAAGGGGGAAAGGCAGCCCGAGGGGATAAGGGAAATGCAATTCGCGTGATCGCAATCCTTTGGCAGCAATCACTGCTCACGAATGCGCTCAAGCGGTTTACCACCTCGCCCCTGGAAACTGCTCCACACGGTTCCAGGGGGGATCGCTTATAAAGATTAAGCCGCGATGGGGACGAGGCGAGGTGCACTTTCAGCCAAACGGAGCAAGGAAAGTGTATTGGCCGAGAAGATCTTGTTGCGATCTCCTTCGTTGGTGATCGTGTCGTCAACAAGATCAATGTGCAACTTCGGATTGAGTGGGACCGGTCCGAAATCAGTTCCGAACAGTACGCGGTCAACGCCGCACATCTCGATCATGGCCTTGAGGCCGATTGCGCTCGGGCCCATCGAATCCACATAGATATTCGACTTGAAATACTCCGAAGGCTTACGAACATTCTTATCGACCTTGTCGATCGGCGGGTTTTGGATGCCTTTGTAGTTCAAGTCCCAGTTCCAGTCGAGTCGGCAAACCACGGGAGCGAGGGCACCCCCCATGTGAACAAAAAGAACCTTCAGCTTTGGGTACTTATCGAAGACGCCGCTGTAGATCATACGAGCGGCCGACAATGCCGTATCGAATGGCCGGCCCACGGCTTCGATAAGCCTGTACTGCTGCATTGCAGCAGCGCCTATCGACACCAAAGGAGGATGAATATGAACGAGTACATCCTTGGCCTCCGCGTACTCCCAAAGCCATTCGGCTTTAGGTGAGTCGAGAAAGATCTGATCTGAACCGGCTCCATAGCTGGTCGCAATGCTGATGCAGCAGGCCTCTTTGTTGGAAATCAGTGGATCGATGACATCTCGCGAACTCTCTTCAAGAGCATGAGCGTTGGCCATGCAAGCAACATCATCGGGGAATCTATCTCGAAGTTCAAAAGACTCGTCGTTTAAGAATTTGAGTGTATCGACGGTGTTTGCTTTGATGATGTGCTGAGCGAACGTGTCCACCTCGCCGCCATAGCTGTTAATGCAGCAGGACACCCCGCTTTGCCGCTGGATCTCCATCGAATAATCAACATCGACCGACTCGCGATAGAAAAACATCTCGCCAGCATTGGCCTGCGGCAAAGGCTTTGAATCGTCAAAGCCTATATTCTCAACAAATTTCTGGCGCAGTTTCGGACCGAAAATATGCCGGTGAGTGTCGATGATGCTTCTGGTAGCTTTAGTTTGGGGCATTTCGAGTACCTCTGATAGAAGTCTCCGCTAAATGCGTTGAGCAGTCTGTATCGTCTAGCTCATTCCAGGCAAACGACGGACACTGGGCTGCGGAACTGCTTTCCGGCTTACCCTGCCATCGCTAGAGAACCTTTGTTGTGCGATTTGTCGCCCTTAGAATACTTACGCAAAAGCACTCTGGGATTTATAGGGTCATTGATGATGCCCGCCGATCGCAACCCATTTCGATACTCGGCCAAGACCTCACCCAGGTACTTCACAGTGCCATCGAGCATCACGTCCGTAGATCCGCCGATATGTGGCGTAACAAAGATACGTGGCTCCATTAGGAGAGGATTGCCTTCGCTTGCGGGCTCATCCTTCACTACATCCAAACCGGCCCCAAAGAGGTGGCCGCTCTTCACCGCCGCCAGCAAAGCAGATTCATCGACCAGGGTTCCCCGTGCCACATTGACCAGCACCGCGTTCTTCTTCATCGCGTTCAGCACCGTCCCGTCGATCATGTTCTCGTTTTCCTTCGTTGCCGGAATTGCCAGAATCAGATAGTCTGCGTCCGCCACTGCGATCTTTAACTCATCGTGTCCGTATGCTCTCATTCCCTTCGGCGCGTGTTCCGGGTGGTTGTCGACACCCGACAGGATCATCCCGAATCCCCGGAGCCTTTCAATCAGCAGACCTCCGATTCCGCCTAGTCCTACAATGCAAGCGGTCTTGCCGAAAAGCGCCATATTCACTTGCCACTTCTCGGACCGGTTCTGCGGGGTGCCATGTGTAAAGGAAAGCTCTTCATTCAGCCGGCGAGAGGCCGCAAGCATCAACAGCACCGCAACTTCCGCCACCGACTCGCCGTTGCCCGTCTTCGTCGTGGGCGCTGAGCCCACCCAGACCCCAGACTCCGTTGCCGCATCAACGTCCACTCCCTCGTACCCAGCAGAGGCCATCTGGATTAGGCCAAGCTTCGCCTGTGCTTCTATCTCCGTAGACGCGACCTTATCGAAAGCAATGATCACCTCCAACTCCGTCGATGGAGCTTCTTCGCCCGGCTGCCATGGAGAAAAGTCGTCTCGGGAGTCCAACTGAAGTCGCCTTAACGTCTCCAGCGCAAACGCGTTCTGCTTTCCGAAAAAACCGATTTTCATGATTAACCTCAAATCCTGTACAGATGCCGGAGAGGAAAATACCCTCCCGCTGGCCAGCGAAAAACACCTGATGAAATATCGAGACAGTCAGGAGCCAGGCAAAGGCCTTGAAGGTAATCAAACCACCTTTGCCGGCTTCACTTCCGCTGAATGCCTGCATAAGGTGGAAGAAGGTTGGATTGTTGTATCCATGGCAAACAGTTGCTTTGCGTGGAGTATTACATCGTGGGAACACCGGGGTATGATCAAATGTGCTCACCCATCGATAACTGCAGGGCGCTCACGAGCCCACTAGAGCCGTCCAGTTCCGAACATGCGTTCTTGAATCTGAACACCCATAGGCGCTCTTAACAAAATTCCACCTTGATCTTCAGGAGGTTGTGTCTCGACGCATTTGGCGACACGGTTGCTTCTGCCTAGTGTACAAAATGGCTTCAATGGGAGAATTCGATGCAATCTCTTCTGCACGACCTTCGCTACGCCGTACGCCAGCTACGCAAGAGTCCCGGGTTCACGACAGTAGCCATTTTGACGCTGGCCCTCGGCATTTCAGCCAATACGACTATCTTCAGCGTGATCGAAGCTGTGGTTTTCCGCCCGCTGCCCTTTGCCACGCCAGACAGGCTGATGTGGCTAAATGGTAAGTTTCCGCAAGGCGATGAGGCTGCAGTTTCTCCTCCTGATTTTTTAGATTACCGCGCCAGCAACCGAACTTTTGATTGCCTTGCGGCAATGGGGTACCGCCCAGGCCTGTCAAATCTCTTGGGTGACAAGCCGGAACAGGTGCTAACCACCATCGCGTCAGCGAATTTCTTCGGGTGCTTGGGCGTCCGTCCGTTGCTCGGCCGGGACTTTCTGTCTGCGGATGAGCAGGTGAACATACCGCAAGTCGCGATTCTCGGTCAGGGAGTCTGGAAGCGCAATTTCGGGGCTGATCGCGCCATCGTTGGACGGACCATCCGGATGGATGGCGAAAGCGTGACTGTTATCGGTGTTCTGCCGTCGGATTTGCCGCTGCTTAGCGAAGCTCAGATTTGGCTGCCAACGCCAATGCTGAATCCGGGGATGAATTTCCGCCTGGGGCATTCCCTGAAAGCGGTTGGGCGTATCAAGCCGGGAGTCAAGCCGGAACAGTCTCAGGCCGACCTGGACGCCATTGCTTTGCGGCTGGCGCACCAGTATCCCGATACGAATAGGGGTTGGTCGCTGCGTCAGCGGCCTCTGAGGGATGTCTTGGTAGGGCCTGTTCGTCCGGCTCTGTTGCTGATGTGGGGCTCGGTTGCGCTTTTGCTGCTCATCGCGTGCGTCAACGTCGCGAATTTGCTATTGGCACGGTCCGTCGTCCGGCAGAAGGAGTTTGCCCTGCGGGCAGCGCTGGGAGCAAGCCGTGCTCGCTTAGCCCGGCAGGCGCTGACGGAAAGCGTGGTCCTGTCCTTGGCTGGAGGTGTTTTGGGCGTCCTGGCCGCCACATGGGGAGTCCGTGTTATTCATGCCTTTGGACCGCTGAATGTCCCGCGCCTCGACGAGAGCCAAATCAATCTGGCAGTGCTCGCCTTCACAGTTGGAATCTCATTGTTGACGGGCGTTTTGTTCGGGTTGGCTCCTGCCTTGCAGATCTCCCGAGGGGAATTTACGCAACGGATAAGAGAGTCGGGCCACACGGCAACGCCAACAGTGCACAGGCGGCTCAGCAGCGCGTTGGTTGTTGGTGAGATCGCGATGTCGCTCACGCTGCTGATCATTGCAGGGCTGTTGCTCAAGAGTTTCTGGCGATTGATCCATGTGGCCCCAGGCTTCCAGACGGATCACGTTGTCACCGCGCGCCTGAGCCTGAACGGGCCAGCATATGGCAGGTATGGCGATCCACAGAACCGGGCGAAATTCTGGCGGCAGTTCGAAGAGCAGGTTAAGGCCCTCCCAGGAGTGGAAGCGGTAGGCGCAACCTCAGACTTGCCTCTAAGTGGCGAGCATAGTGACAACCCGTTCTATATTCCGGGCCGGAGCTATGGCCCGAGTGAGTTCGAAGACGCCGAATTCCGCCAGGTCACGCCGGGCTATTTGTCAGCCATGCGCATTCCGCTGCTCGCGGGCCGGTGGCTCGATGAACACGACGATGCGAACTCTGCCGGAGTGATGGCCGTCAACCAGGCGTTTGTGAAACGTTACTTTGCCAGCGGAGAAGTGCTGGGCAAGCGTCTCCAACTCATAGGCGATCCAAAGGCTACGCGCGAAATTGTGGGTGTGGTGGGAAACACCAGCCAGGGTGCGCTGAGTGATCCGAAGCAGCCGGAAATGTATGTCCCCTTCGCGCAGTATGCGCCCGCGACCACGAACATTATCGTGCGCGCCTCAGCCAACCCAATGAATCTGGCCGCCGCGCTGCGCGACCGGGTGAGTGCAGTCGACAAATACGAGACACTTTCCGAAGTGAGGTCCATGGATGACGTGGTGGGCGCTTCCGTTTCTCAGCCCCGATTCGCGTCGCAACTGTTAGCCTTGTTCGCCGCACTCGCACTTATGTTGGCCTCGGTCGGCCTCTATGGTCTCATGGCCTACTCCGTAACTCAGCGAAGAAACGAAATCGGAATTCGGATGGCTCTGGGAGCCAGGCGTGAGGATATCCTCACACTCGTACTTCGCCAGGGTTCGATGTTGGCACTCGCGGGAATTGCACTTGGACTAATCGCATCGCTGTTAGTGACCCGCGCTCTGTCTAGCGTACTTTTCGCTGTCGGTCCTAACGATCCGCAAACCTTTCTGGCGGTTGCTCTGCTTCTGGTAGGCGTTACGCTTGCAGCATGCTACATCCCCGCTCGGCGCGCCACGAGAGTCGATCCCATGGTCGCCCTGCGATACGAATAAATGCCAAAGATACCAAACAAGGGCTCTCCGCCTGGCAACGCCGATGGCTCGGTGAAGTCGCAGTTGACCAGTTCGAATCCCTATCGTGCTGGTAACCGGTCAATGATGAACTGGGATACTTGTTCAGCAGCCGGAGGGTCCATATTTGCCAACACGACAATGGCATAACTGGAGTTGAGGCACATTTCAAAATCGCCATTTACTCCAGCCCCGGTGCCGTTGTGACCAAAGCAGCTGTTTCCGTTGAAGGTTTGCACTCCGAAGCCATACGCCTCCAAACCAAACGGCGTCGCGACCCTGCCTGTCGTCAGGAGCTTCGTGTAATGCGCATCGAGGAGCCTGTTCTCCCGCAGGGCGTCTGCAAATCGTAGAAGGTCTCCAACAGTCGAGTAGCCACCGCCCGCCGATGTACCGCGATACAGCAAGTAGCCCGTGTTTGAATTCCAATCCCCGGTTTTCACCTTCATGTAGCCGATGCTTCGGTCCGCAGCCCTGGACCCTTCCGGTGCTGAGTCGGTTGAGCTCATACCCGCGGGAATGTAGATGTGCTCACGCATGTAATCGTAATAACTCTCACCGCTCACTTTTTCGATCACCGCGCCGAGCAGAATAAAGCCGTAGTTGCTGTACTCCCAACGACTGCCCGGCTCGAATCTAAGTGGCCGTTTGCCATAGAGATTGATGTAGTCCTGGAGAGTGCGCAACTGCAGACGATGTTCATCAAACTCCGGCCCCCAGATATCCCCTGTTCCGCCAGTGTTGGTCAACAATTCACCGATCGTCACTTTTGCCGCGAGTTCCTTGTTCGGATAGCCGGTCAGATACATTCCCAGTGGATCGTCGAGCGCCAGCTTTCCCGCCTGTACCAGCTGCATTGTTGCTACAGCCGTGAACACCTTGTTTATGGATGCAAGGGAGAAGCGTGTCTGCAGCGTGTTGGGGATGTTATGTTCCCGGTCGGCCAGCCCATAGGCTTGCGCAAAGATTGGCTTACCCTGCTTCGCAACCAGAACGGCACCGGCAAACCTGTCCGAACCCGTTTCATCTTCGAGTCGCTTGCGCAATGCAGCGGTCAATTGCTGATCGCTCATGTGGGGTAAGGCAAACTCCGCCGGGCGCTCGATAAGCTTCACTTCTAACTTTAGGATGCGATGTGGTTGTTCCGGTTCAACGTCCAGGACAAGTCGCGTGAAACCATCACCAGCCCGCTCCTGTAGAAGGGCCGTCACTTCGGTCGGAGTTTCACTTTCTATTTTCTTAAGATCGTACCCGCCAGTGCGATCGCGGAAAGCTGAGTCTTGGAACGCACCCCTTGGTTGAATTGCGAAATTCGTTTTCAGAAACGTGAGGTAAGCCTGCCAATCCGTCCCGTCATACGCTGCTAACCATCCGGCAAGTTGCCGGCCAGCCGGGGTTTCCTTGGCCGGTCCCTGAGCGACGGAGAACACAGACATGGAAAGTATGAGACAGACCGCTTGGAAGGGACGTGTCAAGTTCATACGAACAAACCTCCTTTACTGTTGTTTCGCGACGGGCGCTGTTGCAAATGTTCCGCCGAGCCCCATCGACTCTATTGCAGAAGACGGAATAATGACCATCGAGCCCTTTTCTCGCATAGCCTCATAGAGCATATTCATGCCCCGCAGAGGTAATGCGCCGGGGATTGTCGTTGTAGACGGGCGAGGCCTGTTTGTGACCCGCACCCGCTGATCCCACGTACACGGGAACTCCGCTGTGGGCGTCAAGCCGAAAGGCGAATGCTTGAATTTCGCTTTCGAAGCCTCGCTTCATATAATAATAATGTACTAGTGGACTAGTACATTGCAAGAAAAATGTTCATGGATTTGCATCACGCCTCAATTCCTACCCGTAGCTCCAGGCTCCTTTTGGGATTGGGCGGCCAAGCACGCATTGACGAGCGCGATCACGCTCATGATTCATCAAACTGGATCGCTACCTCCAACATTGCATAGACTACGGCTGTCCTCCCCGCTCCGCTATCAGGCGCATTGCCGCGGTGTTGACGAGCTTTCTGAAGTGGAACTGTTCCCCCCAACTGATAGGAGTTACACTGCGATACTCGTGCATCCCATCGATTCCGTACCCGGGATGGAGCTGTTTGCGCAGTGATGCGCGCGCATTTGGGTTTGCCCCGTGGTCGAGCAAGAGGCGCGTGAACGGCGCGTCTGGAACCTGCCCACGATGGTTCATCCAGAAATTTGGCTGCGATACTACGGTCGCGAAGAGGGGTGTGTGACCTCCGAACCCGTCGGAGTCGATTGCCGCCTGCTCATCGACGTCCATGCCGCGGTCAAGCAGCCAGCGAGCGATCTCGATCTCGTCATAGTCCGCGCACATGTGCAGCAAAGTGGCCCCGGAAAGGGGTGTTCCATGTGTTGCCAGCACTTCATCGTGACACCCAAGTTCTGGCGGATAGATCTCTTGGTGTGTGAAGGTTCGCTGAAGCAGATTTGGATCACGGCGCAGATGCTCTTCAAGCAAGTCGATGCGGCCGCGATGCAGAGCCATCGTCGGCGTGTTGGGGAGCGTGAACCCATGCTCGGCATATAACTCCAGAATGCGATGCTTGGCCGACGGGTTGCGGCTATCGGTTTCGAGCACTGTATCCACGGGCGCAAGCCGTTTTCCGTTCTCGTCATACACACGTGCGCCGAGTTCGAGCAGAAGTGCAGAGCCGGCAACATTGAGTGTGTAAGCAGGGCCGCTCAATTCTCCGTCTGACGGCCGCGGACCGCCCATCATGGCATGCAGCCTGCGTGCGGTTTCGATCTGGCCTTGCAAACAGGCGCGCCCGAAAGCGTGCTGCATGTCGGTTGCGCCAAGGCTGCGTAGCATTTCGATGATCGCATCCTTACCAAGGTTGGCGGCATACGACATGGGTGGACCCCAATTGCCTTTTACACCACGCGCATCCTCATCTAACAAGCGCGGATCGGCTAACACCATAGCGCGAACCGTATCGACATCACCGCGGCAGATAGCGTCCGTCATGCGGCACGCAGTAACGAGGCGGGTCCAGTTGGAAAGGCCGTAGCTACGCGCAAGCACGAACTGCGCGTCGGCAAGCCGAACCGTTGCGGGATCAATTGATTTGGGGTGGTGCTCGCGCAAATCAGCAATGGCGTGTGGATCGCTGCGACGAATGGCGTGCAGCAGATCTTTGGCCTGATGTCTTAGCTGGTCAAGGTTAGGACGAACGGGAAAGTGGCGATTTGCCATGACGGACCTCCTCTGTGGTCATGCCCTTGGTCCGCAGCGCAGGGCGAAAAGGAGATTCGTGAATGCTCAGTTTGTATGCTTCACAGGTGGACTCGGTCCTGTCCGCGGACGGGTGGCGCCCTGCGCGCCGGAATCAGTGTACATCGCTCTCTCGAAGAATTCAGCGTTTCAGGTACGGACCTGCCCCATTCGTATGGTCAGCGCCACATGAGCGAAAGCATTGATGTCACGAGCGGGATCGCCCTCCAGAAGCGTCAGGTCCGCGTCCATTCCCGGTTCATTCGGTCCGCAGCACGCGCATCGGCTCAACGGACGCTGCTCTTCGGGCAGGGAGGTAGCAGGCCAGCAGCGCAGAGGCCAGCAGGATGAGGGCTACGGCGCTGAAGGCGGAGAGGTCGAGCGCGCGCACGCCGAATAGCATGCTCTGCATCGCGCGGCCCACAAAATAGGCGCCAATCAGGCCCAGACCCAAACCGATGGCTGCCAGCACCGTGCCTTCGCGCACCACCAGCGCCAACACGCGGTTGCGCGTCGCGCCCAACGCCATGCGCACCGCGATCTCATGCGAGCGCTGGGCCACGGAAAACGCCACCACGCCATAAATGCCCAGCGTGGCGAGAAACAAGGCCACCACGGCGAAGCTGGCGAAGAGGATCAGTGTGAACCGCTCGCTAGCCAGCGATTCCTCTCGTACCTGATCCAAGGTTTTTGGTTCCGCCAACGCAATCTGCGGATCGACCGCATGCACTGCTCTCGCAATGCTCGCCTGCATTGAAGCCGGATCTTCCGCCGTGCGCACGCCGACGGTCGCCTGCGGCCACGGGATTTGCCAGAACGGAACCAGCATCTCCTCCAAGCGTCCGTGCGCGTCTGCCGCATGCACGTCCTGATACACCCCGACAATCTGCCACTCGACCCCGGGTCCAAGCTTTTGCACACCGGGAATGAGCTGCTCCACCACCACGCGTTGCTGTAGCGGATCTTTCCCCTGCAGATATTTCTTGGCGAACGACTCGTTCACCATCACCACTTTTATGCTGTTGGCGGTGTCCTGTTCGCTGATCGACCGTCCCTTCACCATATGAATTCCGAACGTTGAGACAAATTCCGGGGTCACCATCCCAAAGCCGGACCCCGGCCGCTGTGATGGATCGGCATAGGCCCGTCCGCCGGCCAGCGTGAACGGCATGCCGAAACCAGCGCCATACAACGGATACCCGGTCATCACCGTCGCGTGGGAAACGCCGGGAACCGCGTCGATGTGCGCCAGGATATCCCGGTAGTATGCGGCGATCCGGGCTGGATCTTTCGATCGCGAATCGGGCACAGGCAGAGAGAACATCAGCACGTGATCTGTGCGGATGCCGAGATCCACCCGCGTGAGGTTCCAGAAGCTGTGAATCGCCAGGCCCGCGCCGGCCAGCAACGCCAGCGCCAGCCCAAATTCCCCGATGACCAAAACACGCCGCAGGCGATGCTTTGCCGCGCTCGTTCCGGTGCGGCCGCCCTCCTTGAGCGCTTCGCCGGGATCGATACGTGAGGCATACCATGCCGGCGCGCAGCCTGCCAGCAGCCCGGCCAGCGTGGTTGCGCCCAGGGTGAACATGAGAATGGGAAGGTTGAGCCGCAAATCCGCCTCATTGGGCAGCGTGTTGCGCGGCATCACGGCGATCAGTCCCTGCAGCATGGCATACCCCACGCCCACGCCCAGGGCGCCCCCGGCCAGGGTCAGCAGCAGGCTTTCCGTCAGCAATTGGCCAAAGATGGTGGCCCGTGCCGCTCCCAAGGCACTGCGCACGGCCAGCTCTTTTTGCCGGGTCATGCCGCGGGCCAGCAGCAGATTGGCCACATTGACGCAGGCGATGAGCAGCACAAAGCCGACGGCGCCCAGCAGCAGCCACAGCATCTGGATTCGCTCCGGCGGCAGAAAATCGTTCTTCAGCGGTTCGACTTTGGCCCCCCAGCCCTTGTCGCTCTTGGGATACACCTGCGCGATATGCGCCGTCACCGCATTCATATTCTGCCGCGCCTGCTCGAGCGTCACACCGGGCTTCATCCGTCCCATCACCAGCATCCAGTGAAAGTCGTGGTTGAGCTGTTCCGGCTTGAAGACCAGCGGCACCGTCAGCTGGTTCTGTCCGCGATCCTGATCGCCCGCGGCCTGCACGCCCACGACTGTATACGGCTCGCCGTCCAGGCGGAGGGTGGTGCCAATGATCTTTCGATCGGCTCCCAGCTTCAGCCAAAGCTTGTGCGTCAGGATCACCACGTGTTCATGGCCCGCCTGCCCTTCTTCGGGCAGAAAATAGCGCCCCAGGAACAGCGGCTCGCCCTGCATCTGCAACAGGCCTGGCGTGGTCAGGCTCGCCTGGAGAAACTGCGGCTGATCTTTGGTAGCGATGTTGAAGCTGGTCCCGCTCCACGCATTGAGGTCGGAGAACACGGTGTTCTGCTGCTTCCAGTCGGTAAAGTCGCCCGCGGCTACGCTATTGCGGTTTCCCTGGATGCTCGACCAGACCATCACCAGTTGATTGGGCTGCGGGAAGGGCAGAGGAGCCAGCAGGGTCGCGTAATCCACGGTGAAGATCGCCGTGTTCGCGCCGATTCCCAGCGCCACTGTCAGCAATACGGTGATCGTCAGGCCGGGGTTTCTTCCCAGCAAGCGCACACTGAAGTGGAGGTTCTGAAGCAGCGTTTGCATACCCGATTTCCTTTCCTATAGCGGTTAGAAGAAGTTGCGCAATCCGCGGGAGTTCAGGAGCCGCCCAACGACAGCAAGACGCGCAGGATCGTCGGAACGCTCCTTTCTGAACGCTCCTTGACGAGCGGCGGACATTCGACCCCTCCGGCGGACTGGCATGTCTGGGTAAGGCGAACCATTCAGGTAGGTACGAACGGGACCGAAGGCCGGTTCCGCACAATTTCAGCTGCGCACCAGCTATTTTCGCGTTCAGCCGCCACGTAAGGATGATTACCAGCCCTGGCCTAGTCTCTGTGACCAGCTGTTAGTGGCTTGCCCCGTGCTCGCGTTTCCTACCCACGAACCATAGGGAATAGGCTCCCGCTGACGAGGGATTTCCGCTAACTCGCTCATCTTGACCCTTAGGGAAGGGGGCTTAGCGGAAATCAGCTTTCTCGCAGTCGCTATTTTCTCTGCTGCTTCACTTCCACCAGAACATCGTGAATGGCCTGGGCGATTGCTTCGGGCTTTTCTTGATGCATGCGATGGCCCGCACCTGCAACGATGCGGAGCTCCGCGTACTTCGACCGGTGGGAAAGATCCACCTGAAAACTGTGCCAGGCATCATTGATCTGATCGCACTGCGTTTGCGTGAGGCCGGGAAAGGCGCTGCAGGGAGCACGCTCCCCTCGCTCGAGGACGATGATGGGGACATCGTCATGCCAGGTCAGATGCTGCTGTGGCGGGAGCAGACCTTCACGCTGGAGGCTTTTCAGATCCATGTCTGAACCGGGAAACGCGGGGGAGATGGCTGCATCTCGCCATACCATCTCTTCGTGAGAGGAGTCCACGAAGACAAAACCTGCGACGTCGGCGGGATACTGCTCCTCATAGTGGCGAATGAGAATGCCGCCCGCCGAGGCCCCAACAAGAAGGTAGGGATCGGGCAGCTGCGCAGAGTGGAAGAGATCGTGCATGTTCTCGACGACCTCGCTTATCGAATGATCTCCCGGAACATGATCGCTCTCACCAAAGCCAAGGGGATCGTAACTGCACACGTGGCCGAACTCTGAGACACGCGACTGGACCAGGGACCAGTTCTGGTAACTGCCGAGCCCCCGGCCCGTCGCCAGAATGACGATCGGCTTCCCGTGAGATTCTCCCGTGCATTCGAGAAACATCTTGTGTCCCTGGGAGATCGGAACAAGATGGCCGGTTGAATTTGGGATTGATCCTGGACCACCCGCCTGCGCTGCCTGCGGCGCCGGTTCCAATGTACGACCATAAACGACGCCAATGTTCGGGAAGGTGCAGAAGCTGAGCGTGGTTAAGAAGATGACCGAAGCGGATAGCAGGGTCGCCAGAGTCCATAGCCTGATCGGCTCAAGATACGCTGGCCCCACTAAAGAGACCGCATCGTAGACAGCAGATCGCCAGACCCTGCCAATTCCCGAGGTCCCTTCTTTGCCTGCATCCATGAGCTGCTCCCTGAAGAGCTGTTCCATCTCATCGCCGTACCGGTATCGCAGATCCTCTGCATACAGCGACAGCATCCGCTTATAGACCCAGCAACTTAGTTCGACAAAGCTCATGCTTTACCTCCCATCGGAAACAGCTTTTTTGCCTTGGCTAAAAGAAGAACTTCGTTTTGCCGCGAGAGCTCCGCGTTGAGTAGTTGCTTGCCCGCCCGCGTGAGCCGGTAGTTTCGACGACGGCCCCGGCTGTCGTTCTCTACTTCTTCAATGAACGACTGGTCTGCAAGTTTTTGGATCGTGGTGTAGAGGGTCGCGGGCCCCATCTGGAGTTTGCCGTCCGACAAAACTTTTACCTCTTGCATGATCAGATATCCATGCTTCTCGCCATCCGCGAGAGCAAAAAGTACGAAGAAGGCGGCCGGCGAAAGCGGCAGCATCTCTTGCAAATCATTATTGACTGAAGCTGATGGATTCATCCGAGGATCCCTATATCACGTATAGATATATCCGTTTGTGATATATGTCAACTAGTCTTTGTGGAAACGAGGAATTCGTGGTCGGATGTATTGGCACTTTGGAAAAACAGGGATCGCTAAGAATCGAACACGGAATGGTTGGAGCTAGTTTGCTGAGGGCTTATCAAGATGGTTAATCACTATGACCTCCAGCGGAAATCTCTTCCTAACCAACTTGAAGCCCAGCGGCTGCACCGCACCAAAGTAGGCGGTGGCCTTGTCCATGTCGTCTGGACCTTGCCTGCCGTAAGCCGTATTCGTGGGAATCATCAGCGCGAAGTTGAACCGGCCCGTCAGTCCCGTCTCGTCCACAACCTGGCGGTCCTGAATAAAATTCATCAGTGCATCGGCGAACTCCGGCATAGTGTAGTGAGTGAACTGCACCGCCGTTTGGCCGTCCTTTCTATCCGTCACGTTGACGTACCCGTGATCATAGCCGCTCGCCTCGTCTGCGGTAACGTTCGCAGGGCTCTCCACCACCGTCAGCGCATACACCGGGAAATCCCTCTGCACCATCTGCACCTTAAGACCGAATCGGTCCGCGAGCAGCTTCCTGACCATCGACCGCTGCTGGTCGCGGCTGGGCCGGCCTGGTGTATCGGTTTCCGCGGCAATGTCGAACTTGTCCTCGTTCATCCAGGTCGGCCCACCATCGATCTGACGACCTTGCACCTTATAAGCGAATTTTATGAGATCGGTGACCAACGCATTTTCTGCTGCAAAACGCACGCCTTTGAAGCCATAGGACGTTTCCTTTTCGTTTCCCTGGCTCGGTTTGATCGTCGCCACTTCAAACGCAGGGTCCGCGGTCGCGGCCATCGGCGGTATTGGAGCAGGTCCGCTGTAGGCCCACAGCGTCTCCGGAGTCGCAAGAACGAGCGTCAGCGGATAGCTCTGGTTGCCCTGCGACCAGACTCCCGCAATCGACTTGCCATCCGCGCTCAGCTTGCCTCGATAGCTGATGTCCGCAACCGTAACGCTCAAGTCCGGCGGAGCGAATGTGACCGAAAGCAGTGGAGGACCGGATGGTCCCCGGTCAATGAAAGTGAGCGACCCACGCAGCGATCCATGGTTGTCGGCCTTCGCAAACTTGAGAACGATGCGTTGGTTTTCCTTGGTGGACAGCGTTCCCTGCCATGTGCCGGTGATTGTCTGCCCGTGGAGCACAGCGCACATCGAGAAGGCAAAGCCAGCCACATACAGAAACGCAGCTTTGAGGACCAGCCTGCTTGGCGTCATGCCGGATTGACGTAAACGTTCCGCGATCTGCTCGGAAAAATCCTCGACTTGAAAAGGGAAAGGCTTGACGGAGTACCACACTCATCTGTATATACTGTCTATACACAGATGTTCGGAACCTTTACACTGTCGCAGTCGGATAAGCGCCCCATGTATTTCCAGATCATGGAGCAAATCAAGCAGCGCATTATGGTCGGTGACTGGGCGGAAGGTCAGCCTATACCCTCCATTCGCCAACTTGCCGTCGACCTTCAGGTAAGTGTCATCACCGTCAAGCGTGCCTATTACGAACTGGAACGCGAAGGCGTCATCGTCACCCAGCATGGAAAGGGTTCGTACGTAACGTCTATCCCGGGCCTGGGCGCTCGCCTGCGCGAGCAGGAGCTGGAACAGCATTTGGAGCAGGCTGCTCGCATCGCGGCACAACTGGGCATGGCGCCCAAACGATTGGTAGAACGGCTGCGCGAAGCCGGGGACCGGGTAGCCGAGAAGGATAAGGAGCTCATATGAACGATCTCGCTGTCGAACTGAGCGGAGTCAGCAAGAAGTATCGCTACTTCACGCTCGAAGACATTCATTTGAAACTGCCGCGGGGGCAAATCATGGGCCTCATCGGGCCCAATGGCGCAGGCAAGTCGACCACAATCCGTATCCTGATGGGCCTCGTTCACCAGGATGCGGGTGAAGTTCGGGTGCTCGGCCACCGCATGCCCGCCGAACAGGTCGCCGCGAAATGGGAGATTGGTTTCGCATCAGAGGACATGCGGCTTTACGATTCCATGGCTCTCGGCTGGCACATGAGTTTTATGCAGTCGATTTATCCCAACTGGGATGCCTCTTACGCGCAGATTCTTCTCAAGCGTTTTGGATTGCGCGCGGAGCAGAAGATGAAAGGCCTCTCCCACGGCCAGCGCGTCAAAGCGGCCCTGCTCCTGGTTCTGGCGCGCAAGCCCCAGCTGCTGGTGCTGGACGAGCCCACGACCGGCCTGGACCCGGTTGCGCGTCACGAGATTCTCCGCGAATTGACGGGCGTCATGGCCGATGAGGGTCGCAGCATCCTGTTCTCCTCCCACAACACTCAGGACGTGGAACAGATTTCCGACCAGATCACCTTCATTGATCGCGGCCGCATCATCGACTCCATGGACAAGGAGACCTACCTCGACCGTTGGCGGAGGCTGCGCCTCGAGGTTCCTTTGGGAATCGAATTGCCGCCCCTGCCCGGAATCGTAGGCGTGCAACGGCAGGGAAGACTGGCAGTCGCCACCTCCAATGCCTTTGTACCCGATCTTGCCCATGCCTATGAATACACCGGCGTCCGCGTTCAGAGCATCGAGAGCATGACGCTGGAAGAGATTTTCGTCGCTAATGTAGAACACAGCCGCGAGGAGGTGGAAGCATGAGCAGCTCCGTCATCGGCCATCTGATTTTGAAAGATTGGCGTCTCAACCGCCTCCTCATCTCGCTTTCCATTGGCGTCGGCCTGGTCGCGTTGGTGATCGCGCAATACGCGGGGGAAGTCGCTCATGTTGTAGGCGGCGTGTGGTTCTTTGTTTCGCTGTGTATTCTCGGCAGTATGCTGCCCGCCTCAGCCATCTTGAACGAGCGCAAGAAACAGACGTTGGCGTTTGTCATGAGCCTTCCCGTATCTTCGGTCCAGTACTCGATCGCGAAAGCTTTATCGACTTCGGCCATGTTCCTGGTCCCTTGGCTCACGCTGCTGATCTCAGCGCTGGTTCTCATTGAGACGCGTCACGCGATGCCTCACGGAATCATTCCCATGTTGCTCATTCTCGCCATGCTGCCTCTGATCGGTTTTTTCCTCATCTCTGCCACCGCGCTGGTAGGAGAATCGGAGGGCTGGCTCATGGCGGCCAGCATCCTCTGCAACTCCTCATACTGGCTTGTTTGGTACTTGCTGGCCCGCATCCCATCGCTCACAGCGAATTGGACTCGCCCGGTAGCAGTCTGGAATTCGGCGGCTCTCACCGTCCTCTCGGTGGAGCTTGGATCGATCGCGTCCATCGTCGGTCTCGCGTTCTTCCTCCAATCCAGGAAGCGCGATTTCATTTAGCTGGTCTCGATCGAAGACCCGAAAGGAAATGCCATGCGATACGTGTGTCTCCTTGCACTGCTCACCTCGACGCTGTGGGCTCAAGATGGCGCAGCCATTTATAAAGAGCGTTGCGCGTCCTGCCATGACACCCCCGCGCCCCGTGTTCCATCACTTAGCACGATAAAAGCCATGAGCGGTGAAGCCATTTACCTGGCCCTGACGCGCGGCGTCATGAAGACTCAGGCAGAGGGCCTCTCCAGCGCACAAATCTTCGGCCTGCTCGGTTATATTGCGCCCACCGGCGGCGCCCGCGTGGCCGCCCTCCAAGTGACCCCCACGTGCGCAACTCAACCGGCGTTTTCGGTCAGCGCAAACACGCCTGAATGGAACGGCTGGAGCACAAAGATCAATAATTCGCGTTTCCAGGACGCCGCTTCCGCCGGTCTTACCGCAGGCGATCTGGGCAGACTCAAGCTCAAGTGGGCTTTCAATCTCGGCGATGCAACCGAAGCGCGGTCGCAGCCTGCCGTTTTTGGGCGATACGTGTTCATCGGTGCCACGACCGGAGCACTCTACGCACTAGATGCCGATTCCGGATGCACCCTCTGGGGATTTGCCGCCGCTTCTGGTATCCGTGGCGGCGTTGCCATCGGTGACGCCGCCGGCACGGCCGCCGTATTCTTCTCTGATAGCGCCGCAAATGTGTATGCGCTCAACGCGGAAACGGGTAAGTTGATTTGGAAGGTTCGCCCCGTCGATCACTTCGCCACGCTGGCAACCGCCGCGCCCCGCTATTACAACGGCGTGCTGTACCAGGCATTCTCTTCTTTTGAAGAAGGGGTCGGCGGCGATCCCAAATACCAGTGCTGCACCTTTCGTGGCAGCGTGGTGGCCCTCAATGCCGCCAACGGCGAAAAGTTATGGCAAACCTTCACCATTCCCGATACCGCTGTGCCCACGCGCATGAGTCCTGCAGGCACGCAACAATACGGCCCGTCGGGAGCCGGCGTCTGGGCGACCCCCACCATTGATGAGCAACGGGGCGCTCTTTACGTTGCCACTGGAGACAACTATTCCGACCCGCCGACCAGGACGAGTGACGCTGTTCTTGCCATGGATCTCAAAACCGGCAAACTCCTCTGGTCAGCTCAGCTCACCAGAAACGACGCCTTCAACAACGCATGTTCTATCCCCACACCCGGTAATTGCCCTGCGAAGCACGGTTCTGACTACGACTTCGGCCAGCCGCCGATCCTCCTCCCCCTACATGCCGGCAAACGAGCCTTGGTGATCGCACAGAAGTCCGGCATGGCGTATGGCATCGATCCCGACGCAAAAGGCAAAATGCTCTGGCAGACGCGGGTAGGCAAAGGAGGAGCATTAGGCGGCAGCCAGTGGGGTTCGGCCTCCGATGAGGCAAGGGTCTATGTCGCTATCTCCGATCTTGCACTGAGCGCGGTACCGGATCCGAAATCAGCTAAGGGGTATCGGCTCGTTCCCGATCCTCACAAGGGAGGCGGACTCTACGCCCTTGATCCTCGAACCGGCAAGATCGTGTGGAGTGCGCCGGCGACGCCCTGCGATGCGTCGCGAACAGCCTGCTCGCCTGCGCAATCAGCCGCTGTTACTGCCATTCCAGGCGTAGTCTTCTCCGGTTCGGTCGACGGCCACCTGCGTGCTTATTCAGCAACCACGGGCAAAGTTCTGTGGGATACGGATACCGCGCGCGACTTTCCCACGGTAAACGGCAAACCCGCGAATGGGGGCTCGATAGACGCTGCCGGTCCGGCAGTAGTCAATGGCATGCTCTTCGTCAACTCCGGTTATGGCGAATGGGGCGGCATGCCCGGAAATGTGCTCTTGGCCTTTTCAGTGCAGTGAGGGAAGACACCGGCAGAGATGGCCGATCGGGGTTCGATATTGATCTGCCGAGACATCGCGTTCGATCATTGACAGAAGAGCGGATCCTATTTGGCCAGCGTCTGCACTAAAGCACACCCAGTGCAGCATGACTCACACGCGATATGGCTCCAAATATGCGTCAGTTACGAATTAGGATGATGAACGCCCCCGCCGCCGTGACTCCAATGACAATTATGGCTGCAATTGCAAAGAGCAAGTACGCAGTCGGAAGATCTTGATCGTCTGCCTCCATCTGGTTCCCTCTAATGTCACTCTGGCCATGTTCACAAACTGCAGGCGGGGATGAAGCCGCATGAAGATCAAAAAACATGCACGCCGTATTTAGTCTTAATACATTAAGACTATAATGTCAAGTACCACCTTGATGCGTATGACTTCGACAGCAGATTCAGCGTTCAACCGGTTGCTTACGAATCCTAACGTCCTCCTGCGACGTCTAATCCCTGTAGTCCGGGCTAAAGACTCTGAGCATGACCACGGCTTACCTGAACCGCATCGCCACTGCCGTACCCGAGCACGATGTGCATAAAGCCTTCGTCGTCTTCGCCGAGAAGATGCTTGCCGACTCGCGGCTGCGCACGGTCTTCCGCCGCATGGTGAGCCGCGCCACCATCGCGCATCGCTATTCATTCCTCGATCCGCAGAAAGGTTCCGGCCAATTCTCGTCGCATGACGCGCTTGAGTTTTATCGGCCAGGCAACTTTCCCAACACGGGGCGGCGTATGGAGCTGTTTGAACAGAACGCTCCGGTGCTGATGCGGAAGGCTGTGGACCGGCTTGCGCTCAATGAGAAGGAACGCTCCGGTATCACGCACGTGCTGGTGACCTGCTGTACGGGGTTCTATGCGCCGGGGCTGGACTTTGAGATCATCGACCACCTCGGGCTTTCGGCGGGCGTGGAGCGCACGATGGTGGGATTCATGGGATGCTATGCCGCGATCAATGCGCTGAAGTTGGCGCGGCACATTGTGCGCTCAGATCCGAAGGCTGGTGTGCTTATGGTCAACCTGGAGCTGTGCACGCTGCACTTCCAGGAGACGCAGGAACTGGAGGAGGTGCTCTCGTTCCTGGTCTTTGCCGATGGCGCAGCGGCGAGCCTGATTACCGCGTGCCAGCAGGGCTTTGCTCTGGACAGCTTTAAGGCGGTGACGGTGCCCGAGACGAGGGCTCTGATTACATGGAAGATCCGCGGGCTGGGATTCGACATGCTGCTCTCCGGGCAGGTGCCGGCGGAGTTGGGCCGCGCGTTACATGAGGGCGAGCTGATGGCCGAACGCGATGACATCGACTTGTGGGCGGTGCATCCCGGCGGACGGTCGGTTCTGGATGCGGTGGAGAAGGGACTGGAGCTGCCGGTCGATGCGCTGGCGGCGTCGCGCGAGGTGCTGTCGTGCTTCGGCAACATGTCTTCAGCGACGGTGATGTTTGTGCTGCAGCGGATAATGCGGCAGGCGCGGCAGGGGCAACGCGGGTGCGCGATGTCGTTTGGCCCGGGGCTGACGGCGGAGACAATGCGCTTTCATGCGGTCTAGTGCGGAGGTCGAATTCAGACTGCGGACCTCGCCGCGCGAGCTGCCGGAGCTGATGGATGGTGACTGTAGCTATGAGGATTTCCGTGGCTGCCTGCACAGCCTGGAGCAGGTCAACCGCTGGCTGCTTGGATATCGACCGACGATGGCTTGGCTGAAGCGGCTACCGCATGGATTGCGTGATCCGCTGCACATCGTCGATGTGGGCAGTGGCGGCGGCGATCTGCTGCGGCAGATTGCAGGCTGGGCACGGAGGCGCGGCATTGCTGTGCAGTTAACGGGAATCGACTTGAATCCTTATGCGGCGCGTGCGGCAGCGGAGTCCACGCCGAAGGAGCTAAGAATCGCTTGGGTGACCGGCGATGCTATGGTGTATCGGCCGGAGAAGCCGGTGGATATGGTCGTGAGTTCGCTGATGGCACATCATCTGGAGGATGAGGAGATCATCGCGCTGCTGCGGTGGATGGAAGCGACTGCGCAGGTAGGTTGGTTTATCAATGATTTGGAGCGGTCGGAGTGGAGTTGTCGGATGTTTGGGTGGGTGGAGGGGATGGTGGAGTGGCACCGGTTTGTGCGGCATGATGGGCCGGTGTCCTTCCGGCGGGCCTTCCGCGAGGAGGACTGGGCGCGGTTGCTGGCGGCGGCTGAGGTCCCGCGGGAGGCGGTGACGGTGGAGCATTGGCGGCCGGGACGGTTGTGTGTGGGACGATGGAAGTGAGGCGGGTGTTGGTGGTTGGAGGCGGGCAGGCTGGGGCTTCGACGGCGTGGCTGGTGCGGGCTGATATGGTCCGCATTCTGAAGCTTCTCGTTAGACTAAGAACCACGAAGCCTTTCGCGCCCCTCGTTGCGCCCATCATCACTTCTAACCATCTGAGAGGGGAATAATGGCAACTTCCACGCAGCTCCCGCCCAGCCCCAGCCGTTCCAGATCTAAAAGCCATTCCAGATTTAAAACCGTTCTGTGGATCTCCCTTGGCCTCACCACGCTCTTCGTCTTCATCAACTCAGAAGTTCTCCTCATTACCGACTATCCGATGTACCACGCCTACCGTCTGCAGGTCATCGCCGACCGCCAGCTCCTCATCCCGCATACGCTCTTCGGCATGATGGCTCTCCTCATCGGCCCGATCCAGTTCTCATCACGATTTCGCCAGCGTCACCTCAAGATCCATCGCGTCCTCGGCCGCATCTACGTCATCTCTGTCTTCATCGGCGCCGCAACCGGGGTCGCCCTCGCCAGCGGCCGTCCGGGCTTCCCCGGAACCTCGATGCAGGCTGCCGCCTGGGTCGTCTGCACCACCGCCGCCCTCATCACCGCGCGCAACCGCCAGATCATCCAGCACCGCCAATGGATGGCCCGCTCCTACGCCGTCACCTTTACCTTCGTCTCCAGCCGTGTGCTGAACCTTTGGCCCCGTTACTGGAGCCACCTCGGGGATACCTTCGCCGCCGTCGGCGTGATCGCTTTTACTCTTGCCTCACTGCTTATCGTGGACCTCGGCCTTAACTGGCGCGAGCTCACCACTCGCCGTGAATGATTAAGGTTCCTGCGCCAGTGCTGTGGGTTGCAAACTGCACCACCGCCCAACTGCATTGGTCATTCAATACCGTCAGGAGCGACACAATTTCACGTATCGCATCCGGAAAAAGGAGATTCCCGTTACAACGTCCAATCTGAATCAGATTCCTTTGCAAGACGAAGTTCTCGTCCTGGGTGGTGGAGCGGCGGGCTGTGCGGCTTCGATCGCGCTGGCCCGCAAGGGACGAGTTGTTACGCTGATTGAGCGCGAGCACACACCGCACCATAAGGTTTGCGGAGAGTTCCTAAGCGGTGAGGCCCTTGAGGACCTGCATGCGCTCGGCATCGATGTGGCCTCGCTTGGCGCCGTGCCCATCGAATACGTTCGCCTCGCCGCTGCCAGGCGCGCCGCAGAGGCTCCCTTGCCTTTCCCCGCTGCCTCGCTAACGCGCAAGACGCTTGATACAGCGCTCATCGCCGAGGCCATCGCCGCAGGAGTCCGGGTAGAGCGCGGCCGCAGTGTGCAGGCGCTCAGCCGCACGACATCCAACGTCTGGCAAGCTACGCTCGACGACGGCGCCACCCGTGAGGCCCCAGCGGTCTTTCTGGCCACGGGCAAGCACGATGTCCGCGGCCACTTGCGTCCCAAGGACCCACAGCGATGGGTCGCCTTCAAGATGTATTTTCGCTTATCGTCCGCGCAGGCCTCTGAGCTAGCGGGGGCCTCTGAGCTGATGCTCTATCCTGGAGGCTATGGCGGTATCCAGCCAGTGGAAGGCGGCATTGCAAACCTGTGCTGCGTGGTGCAACAGCGGTATCTTGCACGTGCGGGTCATCGCTGGGAGAACCTCCTTGCGAAGATGCAGCAGCACTGTCCACACCTCGCTATGAGGCTTGCCGGTGCGGAGCCGTTGCTCGCCAGGCCGATCGCCATTACCCATATCCCGTATGGTTACGTCCGCCGCACAACGGAGAATGGGCTCTACTGCATCGGCGATCAGGCAGCCGTCATCCCCTCGTTCACCGGCGATGGCATATCCATCGCGCTGCATACGGCACGTTGTGCCGTCGCTGCGTATCTTGCAGAAGAACCGGCATCGCTCTTTCAGGCTAAACTGCGCTCCGCACTGCTGGCTCAAATGCGCCTTGCCGAGTTCGCCGCCGATGGCTTGAACAACCCACTCGCGCGCGCTGTATTGCCGTTTTGTCTCAGGGTCTGGCCCGGCGTGATGCGCGTGACGGCAAGGCTGACACGCGTCGCCCAGCACGCCGCTGTTGCTCCACAGGCAGCCACCAGCTGAAATCGAGCCACGCCAAAACAACTCTCGTTGTCAAAACACCTCTAGGGGAGATGCAATGAAATCCTTCACGGTCTTCGCCCTCGCTGTCCTACTCGCTCCGGTCGCGCTCGCCGAGCAGCAGACCTTCGTCGCCAACCCCGATGCCAGCCAGGTCAAGATGACGCTGAAAACGACCCGCGAGGTGGTCAACGGCACCTTTCACATCCAATCCGGATCGCTTGAGTTTGACCGCAGCGCTGCTAAGATGTCGGGTTCGGTGGTCGTTCTCGCCGGCAGCGGCAAGACCGGCAATGGCAGTCGCGACAAGAAGATGAACAAGGACATCCTTGAGGTCGAACAGCACGCAACTGTCTCGTTTGAGCCCAAGTCCTACACTGGCGCCATCGCTCCATCAGGAGACTCGACCATCCAGGTAACTGGTATCTTCACACTCCTCGGCACGCCTCACGAGATCACCATCCCCATCCTTGTCCATCTTGAAGGTACAACCGCAACGGCCAAGGCTCATTTTGTCGTACCGTACATCCAATGGGGACTGAAGGATCCAAGCTTTCTGTTCTGGAAAGCGGACAAGGACGTCGCGATTGACCTCTTTCTTACTGGCCGGCTTTCACAATAGACCGCCAGATCGAATTCGTCGCGCCTCTCAGGACTACATGAACGTGTCGAAGTGGACTGTTCCCATCCGGTCCGGTTGGTTCGACGCATGATAATGCTGCAGTGCATATTCTACCCGGGCTGGTGTGAATACCAAGAAGGTCAGGAACCATGAGAAAACAAGCGCAGCATAACCCGTTTTTCCTCAATCCATGGCCATCGCCCGTCACCCAGACCAATAGCAAGATATCGCCGAGGCACTAACACCTTGTTCCGTGAGAGCCGCCCAAAACTGTCCCAGCCTCGCTGCGCGGCTTTCCGCAGATTTCGCAACTCGGCCGTGGGTGTTTCACAGCTAGGGCCTGCTCTGGTGGCAATCGATTGTAATAAGGCTGCAACTTCTTTGGGAACTGGACGCTGACTTCATCTGAACGTGACGAGCTGAAGGCCTGTTCCAAACGGAGCCTCATGGCCATTCTCACCAAGTCGGCTAAAGATTCAGCCTTCATTTTTTGCATTACCTGGCCTCGGTGCGCCTTCACCGTTATCTCGCTGATGCCGAGCTCCGCACCAACTTGTTTGTTCAACAGGCCAGAGACCACCAAGGCCATGACTTGCCGTTCGCGGAGGCTGAGTCGTGCATAGGAGTTACGGAGTGCGCGTATTTCTGCATCGCGGCTAAGAGCAGCGCAACTCCGTTTAAGACACTCCTGAATCGCACCCAAAAGAATGTCATCGTCGAATGGTTTAATCAGAAATTCGACGGCCCCAGCCTTCATAGCTTGGACCGACGTGTATACATCAGGTTGATCCGTGATGAATATGATCGGCGTGTTAGGCCGTTCGACAGCAACACGCTTTTGCAGCTCTAAACCATTGAGGTCTGGAAGAAAAACGTTGAGCACTAAGCAGCTTGGAACAGTGGGTCGCGGCCTGGCGAGAAATTCATGAGCGGAGGCGAAGATTTTCGACTGCCAGCCGCCACAGTTAATGAGCGATTCGAGCGTTTTGCGGACAGAGATATCGTTGTCGATTACGAACACGATCGGCTTTGCGTTTGATATGTGTAAAGGCCCGCAATTCATGGCTAATCACGCGCGCTAAGCTCATAGCGATACACTCCCGTGGCTATCACTCCTGCTTGTCTAATCTGAAGCAGGATTCTGTTTGAGCGAACGTTCTTCGTTTCCCGAAGGACCGGAGGCGTGTTGCATGTGAATCCATAGATGTATCCACGTTTAGGACTCCATAGTCACCTGGGTTTCCTACTGTTTTCGCGTGCTATTAAGGCCGAACGAACGGTTTGGAGTAATTGCTCGTCGTTAAAAGGCTTGTCCAGGAATGCAACGGCGCCGGCCAGCATCGCTCGTCCGCGAGACCCTTTATCGTCATAAGCGGTGATGAAAATAATAGGAATATCGTGACCTGCGGCGGCGAGCTCGCTTTGGAGTTCTAATCCATTCATGCCCGGCATTCGTACATCCAGGATGAGACATGTAGTTTCGTGCACTTGGCCAGACTTCAGAAAACTCTCGGCAGATGCGAAGGCTGCCGCTCGAAAGCCGAAAGATTCGATGAGTAGTGTGGTGGTCCGGCGGATGGACTCATCGTCGTCAATCACAGAGATCAGATTCTTTGTCGCCCCGAATTCTCCTCGCAAGGCTAAACGGACGGCTTGGAGCAGATCCTCATCGTTAAAAGGCTTGCCTAAGAATGCGACTGCACCGGCTTGCATTGCTTGCCGACGCGTGTCTTTATTGTCGTATGCGGTAAGGAAAACAATAGGGATGCCGTAGCCTGCGGCCGCCAGCTCGCTTTGCAGCTCGAGTCCGTTCATGCCCGGCATCTGAACGTCAACGAGCAGACATGAAGTATCGTGCAATTGGACGGAGTTCAAGAAACCTTCGGCAGATTCAAAGGCAGCCGCTCGAAAGCCGAAAGACTCGATGAGAAATGTCGTGGTTCTACGGATGGACTCATCGTCGTCAACGACCGAGATTAGTTTCTTTGTCAAGGTTTACTTTGTCCTGAGAACGAAAGCTATTCCCTGACGGACAACGAATCTATTGGATGTTGGGATATCCAGCGTCCCAAAAAGTACTATAAGGATAAACTTTCGCTTATCGGAGCCCTCCCGAGGGCCCCTTCAGTCTTCTCGATCATTCTTATCAGGTCGACGAGAGATTCCGCGTGCATCTTTTCCAATGCCCGGCTGCGCTGGACCTTCACGGTACTCTCCGCAGTTCCAAGCTGGTCCGCAATCTGCTTATTGAGCATGCCCGAGACAACCATGGAAATCACCTCCCGCTCGCGCGAAGTCAATGTGTCGAAGCGCCGCTGGAGGATCATCACTTCCTTTTCCTCTTCACGTCTGGCACGATCTCGCTCCAGTGCGATGCGAACAGCATCCAGCAGATCCTGATCACGGAATGGTTTGGTCAAGAATTCGACGGCCCCAGCCTTCATGGCGCGAACACTCATCGGGATGTCGCCGTGGCCGGTCAGAAAGACTATCGGAATACTAATTTTCCTCGCTGCCAGCTCGCGTTGAAAATCGAGTCCACTCAATCCGGGTAGCCTGACGTCCAGCACAAGGCAACTGGGCGCATCTGGCGGATTCTTACGTAGAAACGTATCCGCCGATTCAAAACTTTCAACGTGCAGACCCACGGTGCTTAAGAGAAACTTCAGTGAAGAACGGACCGACGGATCATCATCGACGACGAAAACAAGCGGAGCACCAGTCATGAGGGACTCACTGCGCTTGCCGGCAGCGTGAACGAAAATACCGCGCCGTGGGGAGAATTGGGCGTAGCCCAGAGTCGGCCGCCATGGCTTTCAACAAGTGACCGGCTGATCGACAAACCCATTCCCATGCCTTTCGCTTTCGTTGTAACAAAGGGAGTGAAGACGTGGCCCACCTCTAAATCAAAGCCAGTGCCGGAGTCGCTGACCGCAACAAGTACTTCCCCGGATTCGTCGATCCGGGATTGCACCCGGAGTAAACGAGGTCGATTTGTCACCGCGGCTAAGGCTTCGATGCTGTTCATGATCAAATTTAGCAGGACCTGCTGCAACTGAACGCGATCAGCCAACACAAACGGGAGATCTGTTGTCAATTGGTGGTCAACCAGAGACTTGATTTTCATTAAGCTCACTGGCCGAGCCAGGACCAGCACCTCCTGAATCACTTCATTTATATCCAACGGAGTTCTTTTCCGCCGGTTCTTTCTTTATGAATGCGCGGATCCGAGCTAAAACGGCGCTCGCGCGAGTACCATCGGCAATGATTCCTTCGAGAGCGCGACGCAGAACCTCAGGTTCTAGATTACGATTGGCGAGCAGTCTCAGGCATGCGCTGGCGTTATTGATTACCGCGGTCAAGGGTTGATTGACCTCATGCGCTATCGACGCTGCCAGTTCGCCCATGGTTGTGAGCCTGGAAACCCGCGCAAGCTCCGCTTGTGTCATCTGCAGGCTGCGCTCGCTCGCGCGAAGCTGATCCTCGGCCTGTTTTCTTTCACTGATATCGCGGATGAAGCCGGTAAATACTTTATGCCCATCGCTTGTTAGTTCCCCAAACGAAACTTCCACCGCGAACTCCTGGCCATTCTTGCGTTGAGCCGTAAGTTCGACGCCTTGCCAGTTGACATGCCGCTTTCCTGTAGCCAAATATCGTTTGAACCCGTTTTCATGCAGTTTCCGCATCATCTCCGGCATGAGCATTGTCAAAGGTTTACCGACGATCTCGACCGGCTCATAGCCAAAGATCCGGCCCGTGGCAGGATTGGCAAGGAGGATAGCGCCCGTTTCATCCATGCTGACTACTGCGTCGTTGGCTGTTTCCACAATCACGCGATGCTCTTCTTCGCTACTTCTCAGATCGTCCTCGGCGTGCTTGCGATTGGCAATTTCCTTTCGCAGCTCTTCGTTGGCCGCGGCAAGTTCTGTAGTTCGTTGCGCGACGCGTCGATCCAGTTCGCTCGCGACCGCTTCTGTTCGCTCCGGAGCCGTGCCTCCTGCAACCCGATGGACGCCTGATTCGCTGCAACGCTCAGAATCAGTTTCTCGGTTTGCTGCGGAAAATCCGCTCGCTCTGACCCTGCTACGATTACGCCAATTTCGCCCTGCAGCCCGAGTCCCAAGGGCACAATCGAAATGTCTCGGTCTCCCACACGATTCCGCATCAGCGGAGGCCATTCCTGAGGGTCGGGCCCCAACCAGTATTCAAGTACCTTGCCGATCTCGTGCGGCTGGTCTATGTGTTTTTGCGATGGAGCGAACCGAACCATCTCGATCGGCGCACGGCCGCCCGTTTCCTTCAACCGTACATAGACCAGATCCAGCTGAAGCATACGCAGCAGCGCGTCGAGCAAGGTATGAACAATCTGGGATGGCTCTCCGCCGCTCCACATGGCCGGAAGAGCGAGGACGCTAATCAGATCATTAACGCAGCGCCGAAGGTGCTTGATTTCCTCTGCAGGATCTCCGGGTTGCTCATCCATATCTCAGGCCGTTGCAGGCGAACTGACTCCGGCCAGCTCGCCGTTGGCGAAATTCTCTCAGGAACTCATCCGGCGGTACAAAGAAAGGATTCTGCTGAAGGATGCCGCCGATGATAACCATGGGATGAGTTCGCATGATGTCAATCACCGCGTCACCTCCAAAACGACCGAGATGGTAAGTACAGATGACCGCGTCGTCGTGCCGAAGCCATACGTCGTTTACACGCGACTCGAACTCAATCACGTCATCGACATGAGATCGATCTTCAACCGCCCAGTCCATACGGCAACAAATGCGGCTCAGAGGAAATCCTCCCTTGGCGTTTCCGCTGGCCAGTTGCTCAAACACTTCGAGCATCCGATCCTGATCGAAGCGGCCATCTGGAAGGTAGACTTCGGTGTTGGTCCGAAGCTCGAGCTGCCCGCTCTGCTGCGCGACCGCCGGATCGATGCCTGCGGCAGTCAGGCGTTGTAGATGGTCCTGACGTTGCTCCGGGTTTAGGACGTGAACGGCTTTATCGCCAGATTTTAACCCGTCCTTTATGAACGGCAGCAGGATGCGATATTCTTCCTCGTCGTTGTTGAAAAACGCGCAGACGTGACGCGTCTCGCCAAGCTGGGAGCCGGCAAGGGAAATGGGTGCTGAGACGCTCTTCAGGGCCTTTTCCTCCTATGGATATCGGGCAACGCGGTTAAGCCGACGAGTTCTCACCCCGAATTGTGCGGGCCGGAAAAACAAAGCAACTATCGAACACCTGACGGGACTGTGGGGAACCCAGTGTAACGCGAAAAGAAGTTGGGACGCCAAGGATCGTGCGGTGTAATTGTACCCGAAAAGTTGGCAGGCTACATCTCGCCTGAAATTGGGCCAAGGAACCGTCACCAAAGCAATTCGGAATTCCGCCGCGTTCAGATCGACTGAACGTACCCCTCTTCTGTGCCCTCTGCGCCGCCGGCTGATACTGTCCGGCCGACTGAAACTTTCCCACCCGACTATGACCCACCGCGCAGCAGGCGAATTGCGGGCAGCAGCTCGAGTTACTTCTTGTCCAAAGAGCTTCAGCGCAGCCGGAGACTGTGGTCTGGGCTCTCGGTCTCTAGAGGCTGTTATGAAGTTTGGATCTGAGTAGGCACTTTTCATGGAGTATTTGTTTGTAGAGCCTTGAGGCGTGAGCGGAGTCAGGGGTAGGCGGGGATATACTTCTTCACAACCCCATCATGAAGCGCCACGTTCTCATCTTCGGTCTCGTCGGCGGCCTCCTCATCGCCACCCTCCAATACACCGAATACCGCTTCGTCATCATCGAGCACTCCGTCGAGCTCTACAGCGCACTCGTCGCCATCCTCTTCGCGACCTTCGGCATCTGGCTCGGCCTCCGCATCACGCGCAGACATCCGCGAAACGGTCGTGGTGAGGGAAGTGCTTGTTCCCGCGGAAGCCCCCGCCCTGGGACCCTTCGCTCCCAATACGGCCCACCAGCAGACCCTTGGCATCACGGCACGCGAGCTCGAAATCCTCACCCTGATCGCCCGCGGCTTCAGCAATCGCGAGATCGCCACGCAGCTTTTCGTCTCCGAAAACACCGTCAAGACACACTGTGCCCGCACCTTCGACAAGCTCGGAGCCGCCCGCCGCACCCAGGCCGTCCAGCGCGGCAAAGAACTAGGCCTCCTACCGTGAACGCGTCACCCGAAAGCACGATTTTCGCTCTATTCCTAAAAAATCATCCGAAAGGATGACGACATCCGGCCCCGTTACACCGCATCGTGACTCCATCCTCACTCGCACCAGGAGCCTCACATGAAGAAAACCGTCCTCACCTTCGGCCTCATCTCCGGCCTCATCATCTCCGTCCTTATGGACGGCTCGCTTCTCCTCGCCGACAAGATCGGTTCCGCCCACAGCCTGGTTCTCGGCTACGCCAACATGGTGGCGTCGTTCCTGCTCATCTACTTCGGCATCCGCAGCTACCGCGACAACACCCTGGCCGGCCAAATCTCCTTCGGCCGCGCCTTCGCCTGCGGCATCCTGATCACCCTCATCACCACCGTCTGCTACGTCGCCACGTGGGAGGTGCTCTACTTCAACTTCATGCCCCACTTCATGGACAGCTACTTCGCCGCGCAGATTCACAAGGTCCAGTCCTCCGGACTTGACCCCGCCACCACCGCCGCGCGGGTCGCTGCCATACAGCGCTCTCAGCACCTCTACCAGAACCCCTTCGTCAACATGGCCTACACCTTCATGGAGCCCCTGCCCGTCGGCCTTATCATTACTCTCATCTCCGCTGCCATCCTCCGCCGCAAAGCCCCTGTCGAACCCACCACCGCTCCCGCAGTCATGACCACATAAATCAAAAGGCCGGGGCGTTAGCCCCGACCTTCCGTCTTCCTCGTCACTCACATCACTCGGATAACCAACTTGGCCCTTGTTTCCCATCCTTCCATCGTCAGCGTCGAGGGATCGATTCGACATTCCTTTGAATCGAAAGGAATAAAGTTAATAACAGGCGCTTTAGCCGGCGATAGTCGACGAGCCCAACCGTGTACGAGCCCGATAAAGCCTCGACTTAGCAGCGGGCACAGAAATGTTGAGCCGGGAGGCGACTTCTTTCAGGGAGCAGTCCTCTGTCATGCGCGTCTGAACGATCTCCTGCAGGTTCGTGGGGAGTCTCCGGATCGCCTGCGTAAGTCTTGCGCATCTCTGATCCTGGTCATACATTTGCTCGGGATCTGGAGCCAAGTCGATGATCTCCCTTGGTGCGCGCTCGTCTTCATGTTCAAACGTTGGAATGTGTGAACTCTCCGGGCGGCAGCGACGCTTGCGCAGCATCCCTAATGCAGAGTTGATGGCAATGCGCGTCACCCAGGAATAAAAGCTCGACCGGCCTTCAAAGCTCTCAAGCGCCAGAAATGCGCGAAAGAAGGAATCCTGCAGCGCGTCCTCGGCGTCTTGCCTGTTCTTTGTAATGTTGAAAACCGTACTGTAGACTCGCCGCGAGTAAAGATTCCAGAGTTCGTTGAACGCTGACCGGCAACCTGAACGCGCAGCGAGTACAAGGTGCTGATCACTGAGCGAGGTAGTGTAACCACCGCTTCTACTAACATCGTTGTCCGGTGGCAAAGAGACTGCCAACCGAGAGTCGTATTCACCTGAAAGAGCCATGGTTCCCTCCAATTAATTCAGGTACTTCGGATTGAACGTCATCCCTTGCGTCGACGTTCGCGATTCCAATCAAGAACCGGATCGGCAACAGCAGAGACCTCGGATATCAATGTCTGCAGCAGCGTCTTCGCATCGCTCTCTCGGACAAGGCTTGCACTCTGTCCCGCCCAGAGTTGGAGCAGCTCCGCTCTGCCCGCTCTTTCCGCAGGGATAGCGAGGTTTCTCACCAGCATGCGCTGCAGCGGATAGGGAAGAATCTCCACTCCTGGCCGATTTAGTTCCTCGATCAACTGGTTATGAACTCCGCGAGCGAGTCGTCCAGTAAAGCCCTTGGTCAACGAAGTTCTCTGGGCTTTTCCACTGAGTAGCACATTGCGATGATGGACACTTGCGCCGGAATCTTCACCCGCCAGAAACGCCGTGCCCATTTGCACGCCTTCAGCTCCAAGGGCAAAAGCAGCGACTATCCCGCGCGCATCGGCGATACCTCCGGCGGCCACTACAGGTGCCGAAACAGCATCTACGACCTGAGGCGTGAGCGAAAAGGTTCCGGTAAGCGAATCCTCGGCCGGCAGCAGGAAAGAGCCGCGATGGCCGCCCGCTTCAAAGCCAGAAGCGACAATCACGTCGACTCCTGCCTGATCCAGAACCACGGCTTCGGCTGCGGTTGTCGCGGTTCCCATCGTGAGGATTCCCTGGGTACGGCATTCGTCCAGGATCTCCTCCGGCGGCACTCCGGCGATGAAGCTGAAGACCGGGACCTTTGCATCGAGCAGGACGCGTACCTGGTCTTCGAACTTGACCGGGATATAAGGCTTATATTCCGGAAGAGGTGCGCCCAATGCTTCTATATGTCCTGCCACGTGCGCAAGGCTTCGCGCGAATTCGTCCCTGCCAGAAGCGCGTGCACCCTCATCTTCCGTCGATACCCACAGATTCATTGCGAAAGGCTTGGCAGTAAGTTCACGAATCTCAGCGATGACGTCTTGGATTGCAGAAGCGCCCAGGCTATGCGCCCCAAAGGAGCCCAGGCCGCCAAAATTCGAGACCGTCGCCGTCAATCTCTGCGTCGACAGACCATCCAAAGGACCCTGAATGATCGGGTAGTCAACTCCCAGGATGGAAGAGACACGAGTCTTCTTCCACGGTGCGGGCCAACTGACGGACTGTTCTTGCATTGCGATCCTCCGCAGGTGTAGTCAGAATGTTTACCGCCTACCATCGGCCCACGTGCGAACCGCCGTCCACGTGCAGCACCTCCCCGGTTACGTGACGAGCTTCCGTCAGATAAAAAACAGCTTCGGCGATTTCGTTCGCGTCAGCGATCGTGCCCATCGGCGAAAGGCTCTTGATAAAGTCCTTGGAAGCGTCTTTAAGGATCGGGGTATCCACAACACCCGGCGCTACTGCATTGAAGCGAATACCGTTTTTGGCGTATTCGCTGGAAAGACTGAGAGTAATCGCCGCAAGTCCCCCTTTGGTCATCATCGGAATCGACGCAGGAACGCCAGCAATCGGGTTCTCGGCCAAGGACGCCGTGATGGTAGTAACACTGCCGCCGGTACCCTGCGTCAGCATCTGCTTAACCGCTAGTTGGGTAATGAAGATAAACCCTTCAAGATTGGTCGAGACAAAACTTCGGAATTCGTCGGCCGTATACTCCGTGAAGGGCTTGACCGAGAAAATTCCGGCATTATTGACAACATGGTCGATTGAGCCGAACTTGGCCACTGCCGTCTGCACGACGTTCTCGGCCGTTGCTGCCCTGCCGATGTCGCCGTCGACAACGGCTAGATCAGGTGAGGGTGCAAAACCTGCCTTCGTAGCACTTCGCGATGTCGCAACAACTCGATAGCCGCGATTCAGGAACAGTCGGACGATGGCGGCTCCGATCCCCTGCGAGCCGCCCGTCACAACCACGGTTTCTTTGCTTCGCATACCATTCTCCCTCTTGTTTGTGGTGGGTTGCCGCAAACCTTTAGCCGCTGAGGTTTCCGTAGATGTCCCAGACCTAGCGCGCGATTTGGCCCAGGTAATATCCCAGCCGATCCTCTGCATCCCCGGGCTTGTGGAAGCCGCGTGCCATCAGCGCTTTGATCCCATCCTGCGCAGCGGGTCGCCCAAGCGAGGCGATGCACGCATCCCAACCGGCGGCGAGCTCGACGTCCGGCGGGAGGCTGGTGTTGACGAGACGCTTGGTGTTGGCGATCGCCCATTTGTCGAACCCGGCGATCCGGGTCGCGAGCGCCTCTACGAACGCGTCTAGATCGGCGTCGGGCAGGGCGCGATTCACGTAGCCGTAGGCCTCGGCCTGATCTGCCCTGAGGTCTTCCGAGCTCAAGAGCACTTCGAGGGCGCGGTTTCGCCCAATGAGCTGAGGCAATCGGGCCATGGGGCCGCCGCCGGCGACCATCCCCACGCCCACCTCCCATTGCGAGATGATGGCTTTTTCGCGGCTGGCGAAACTCATGTCACAGGCGAGCGCAAGCTCGCTGCCGTTGCCGGTCGCCCGGCCGCGGATGAGGGCGATGGAGGCGACTGGCGCGCGCGTCAGACGCACGAGAAAGTCCGGCCAGGGCGGCAAGCCTGTGGGGCCGGCCGGCATTGCGGTTAGATCCTCGAGCCTGGCCAGAAAATCGGAGTGATTCAGGAAGTAGTCTTCGACCGCGCTGTCGAAGACGACGACCCTGACATGCTGGTCTGCCTCGAGATCGTCGATGACTTCTTGGAACTGCCGGACCATTTCTGGTCCCATAACGTTAATCGGCGGATTGTCGATCGTGACACGCCAATAGGTTTGCGACCGCCTCGCCACGCGAATCTGCGCGGTGTTTGTATGCGTGATCATAGTTGCCATGAGATTCTCCTTCGTACTTGTTGGTCTCTGAAGCTGGTTGATGGAAGCCGAAATGAGCGTTTGTCATTCATTGATTCAGTCAGAACACAATGGGCCGCGCAATTGGACAATGGTATCGGTCATACTTTCGTATCAACGCCGGCTCCGGCGTCAACGTGCAACAGAACACCGATACAAAGGTATCGCCGATACCATCGTCTAATTGTTCCTCTTCGCTCCCTTCTGCTTTGATAACGGCGTAATGGTGCAGATTCGATCGAGATCTGCATTTCAAAAACAAAGGAGACCAAACATGAAAATCCTGATGGTGCTTACGTCGCACGATCAACTCGGAAATACTGGGCGAAAGACCGGCTTCTGGCTCGAGGAATTTGCCGCCCCCTACTTTGTTTTTAGAGATGCAGGCGTGCAACTGACGCTTGCATCACCGAAGGGCGGACAACCACCGGTAGATCCCAAGAGCGATGTGCCTGAAAACCAGACTCCCGCGATGGCTCGTTTCAAGCAGGACAAGACCGCGCAGAACGACCTGGCGAATACAGCCAAGCTTGCCGACATGAAATCTGAGGATTTCGACACGGTGTTTTATGTGGGCGGACACGGCCCAATGTGGGATCTCGCTGAAAGCGCTGATTCCATCTCTTTGATTGAGTCTTTCTACAATTCCGGGAAACCAGTAGCGTTGGTCTGCCACTCCCCCGGTGTTCTTCATCGCGTGACCTACAAGGGGGCTCCGCTGGTGAAAGGCAAACATGTGACTGGTTTCACGAATGGGGAAGAAGAAGAAGTCCAACTGACCCATGTTGTGCCGTTTCTAGTAGAGAACGAGCTGTTACGGCTGGGAGCCATCTACGAGAAGGTTGCCGACTGGCAGCCGTTTTCTGTCGTTGACGGCCGTCTCATCACTGGCCAGAATCCTGCTTCCTCAACGCTTGCGGCACAGAACCTCATTAACCTGCTCGCGCGCAAAGCCGCTTAACTGTGGGCAGCCCATTGCGGCCTGAACCGTCCCGTTATCCTCTGCTGCGCCGGCCAAGGTGATGCACGCCGGCGCAGCTTCAACGAACAACGCGCATTTCGGACAAGTCGTCTCAACTACCTGCTAGCGTTCGATGGAGTGATTGCGTCTCGAGGCGGCATTCCACTGATCGATCGGGGGGTGATTATCGGCGCAATCGGTTGTTCGGGAGGGACGGATTCCCAGGACGAGGTCGTCAGCAAAGCAGGTGCGGCAGTCATCGCGGAGCGGAGAAGCGATTAGTTCCCGGCTTAACCTTCCGGATCTGCCCATCGACGAAATGAGGAGAACTTCCCGGGATCGGAATACGTACCATCTAGGCATGCGAAGATTCTGCCTATTACCCGCTTTAGGCGTCCTGGTGGTCGCCCTCTCCGGCGTATGCATTCATCCGATTGCTGCGCAAACAGTCTCACCATCCGGAAAGCAGGAGCATCCGAGGCCGTGGCTTGATTCGGTTCAGAAATCGGCAATCGATCGACTCTTTTCTTTACCTCCAGACTCTCCAGGATACGCGGTTGCCATGATCAAAGATGGTGAGTTCGTGTTCGCCAAGGGGTACGGTCTTGCGAACCTTGATGACGGCGTTCCGATCACACGAATGACTTCATTTCATCTCGCCTCGTTGTCCAAGCAGTTCACCGCTGCGGCCGTGGCCCTTCTCATTCTCGACCACAAGATCGCGCTTTCCGATCCGGTCGCGAAGTATCTGCCGGAGATCTCGAAGTACGGAAACGGATTGCGCATTGAACATCTCGTTTACATGACCAGTGGCCTTCACGAGTACACAGATGAGCCGCGAAAGAATGGGGTCCCGTGGATGACGTTTTACTACTTCACTCGCGATGAAGCCATCGCCGCGGCGCTCAAGCCGGACCAGCTCGAATTCGCTCCCGGGACTAAGTGGGCCTACCGAAACATCAACTACATGCTTTTGACGAAGATCGTTGAGGCTGTCAGCCACGAGTCCTTCGCCACATTCATGCATGATCGAGTGTTTGCTCCTCTCGGAATGTCGCACAGCGAGATTAACGACGACAGCACGGAGGTCATTCCGCATCGGGCAACAGGCTATGCTTTGCGTTCCGATCCGCGCGTTCTCAAGGAACTGGCACAGGTAGGTGTCGTCATCAAGCCCGGTGCTGGATGGGCACGGCTGGTCCGGGTCGCTCCCCACTTCGGCGGCAGTGGCGTCTTCACAACGCTCAATGACTTCCTGTTATGGGACAGAAACTGGTACGCAGGAACTTTGGCTGGACCGCAGTTCACCGAGCTGATGGACAAACGGATGAAGTTCGAGCATGAAAAGGATAACGACGCTTTGGGACTGGTATGGCGCTCAAGCTATGGCCATCCCATGCTCGACTATTCGGGTGGCGATACAGACGCTTCCACCTACATGGCCCGCTTTCCGGAGGAGCACTTCACGATCATCAGCCTTTCGAACATGCCGCTTGGGGATGCGGAAGGGAAGACACACGCAGTGCTGGATCTTCTCCACGGTTGGGGCAAGCTGTAAAGATCGCTTATTCATTGCGGAGAGCTTCGGCGGGTGAGACGGCGATGGCGTGGCGGGCGGGCAACAGGCAGGCGAGGAGTGCGCTGAGAGCGAGGAGCGCGGCGGCTGAGAACAGACTGCCCGCGGCAAAGCCGCTTTGCATCCAGTGGGCGAGGACGGCGCCGAGAAAGCTGTCAAAGGCAAGACCGATGACAATGCCCACGGCCGCGCTGACGAGCGCGATGCGCGCGGCCACCCACAGGACATGCGCGCGAGGCGCGCCGAGCGCCAGGCGGACGCCGAACTCCGTAGTGCGCTGCGCGACGCTGTAAGTCACGACGCTGAAGATGCCGACCAGCGCGAGCGCCAGCGCCATAGCCGAGAAGACGCCAAACAATATGGAGAAAAGCCGCTGCCGGCTGTACTGTGCGTCGCGCTCGATGGCTTCGTTGAGGGTGAAGGTGCCGTTGAAGGAGCTGTCGGAGATCTGCTGGTCGGAAGCGACGGATGCGATAGCGGCGCGCATGGAGTGCAGGTAGGTGAGCGGATCACCCTGGGTGCGGACGAAGTACTGCACGTTGGACGGTATCACGGCGGTGTACGGAAGGTAGATGGCGGGCACGACGGGGCGATCGACGCCGTCGTTGCGCGCATCGCCAACGACGCCGATGATCTGACGCGAGGCGGTGCTTTGCGCAGAAGTGGCCGCGAAGCGATTCTGATGTGCGAGACCGGGAATACGTAGCTGTCGGCCCAGGGCATTGGACGAGGAGAGATAGCGCGTCGCGAACGCGCGATTGACGATCGCGATGAAGTCTCCGCGGGTGTTTTCATCCGCATTCCAGAGGCGACCCTGAAGCAGAGGGATGCGGAGCGCAACGAAATATCGCTGGTCGACCAGCATCACACGGGCCTGCGGCTGCTGCCGGTCGCGACCTCCATCGATGTCGAAGGAGTTCTCAACGCCAGTATAGGGCGGCGTGGCATCGGTGCCGGCAGAGTCGCTGGAGACAGCGACCATGGAGACACCGGGAACGGATGCGATCTTCTCCCGGATCTGCTCGATGTACGCGGTGCGCGCTTCGCGCGACTGAATGCGGCTCCACTCGCCTGGGTCTTGGAGGTGTAGCAGGATGCCGAGCTTCATCACATTTGCGGGATCGTAGCCGAGCGGCATCTGCATAAGCCCCAGAAAGCTGCGGATGGCGGTGCCCGCAGTGGCCATGAGAAGAAGCGTGAGCACCACTTGCGCGGCGATGAGAACGCTCCAGCGTTGCTTTGCGGGAGCAGCGACCACGCCAATCTGCCTGCCGGGGAGCATACGCGCCGAATCGTGACGCGAGAGACGCAATGCGGGGACAAGACCGAAGAGGATGCCGCAGAGCAGCGCGAGCGCGACGGAGAACGCAAGGATGGGAGCGTTGATGCGGATGACGGATTCGGCCGGAAAGGAATCCGGAGAAAGCAACAACGGCAGCTTTGCCAGCCAGTAAGACGTAGCAACGCCCAGGACGGCGCCGGTGCAGGAGATGACGATGGCTTCGACCAGCAACTGGCGGACGATGCGCCAGCGACTGGCGCCGATCGCACTGCGGATGGCGAGCTCATGCTGGCGCGTGCGGCCACGGGCCAGCAGCAGGATGGAGCAATTGGCGCAGCCGATGATGAGCAAGAGCACAACACCTGCGAGAAGAAGCGTCAGGGTGCGGCCAGTGTTCTGCTGGTAAGGCACGATGATGGGCTGCAGCGCGAGATGCCAATGATCGGGAAAGCGATCAGGATGTTGTTGCGCAAACTGGCGCACGATGGGCTCCAGCGCAGCGTTGGCAGCGGCAATTGTTACGCCGGGCCGGAGCTTGATCCACGGTGCGTAGGGCTCGAAGGGAAGGTTGAAAGTCGACATGAGACTGCGAGGCAGGTAAACATCGCCTACGCCGAGGCTGTCATTGAATGCGAAGCTGCGGGGCATGACCCCAACGATGGTGTAGGGGGAGTGATTGATTTTGAGCGTTTGCCCGATGACATGGGGATCGCCGCCGAAGTGGCGCTGCCAGAAGCGGTAGTTGAGAACAACGACGGGGTGGCCACCGTTCTCCCCATCGGATGGCTCGAGGTTGCGGCCGAGAAGCGGGCGCACGCCAAAAAAAGTTCCGGCATTCTCTGTGACGTAGGTGCCCTGGATGTCTTCCGGCAGTGCTCCGCTGGTGATCTCCATGCCGCGAGTTGTCGAAGCCAAGCGCCGAATCAACCGGGGCTGCAAGGCGCAGGTCATCAAACTGTGTCTTGCCAAGGAGAAACCAGCTCCACTCGTCAGGATGTTGCGTGTCGATGACGACCGGGTTCATGATGCGGTCGGCGCCGTCGTAGGGAAACGGGTGCAACAGGACGGCGTAGATGAGCGAGAACATCGCCGTGGTGGCGCCGATGCCGAGCGCGAGTGAGAGCACGGCGACGGCGGTGAAGCCAGGGTTTCGGCCCAGGGCGCGGAAGCCGTAGCGAATGTCTCCGCCTAACTCATCGAAGAGGCGGAGGCCGACGGCGTCGCGGTAAGTTTCGTTCTGGGCCGCGGGCCGGCCCAGGTCGATGCGGGCTTTGCGGCGGGCTTCTTCTTCGGAGAGACCCTGGCGGATTAAATCTGCCTGGTAGGCGTCGAGGGTAGAACGAAACTCTTCTTCGACGTCGCGGTGGGTGCGTGGCGCGATGGAGTGGAAGAGCTTTCGAATTGCGGCGAGGAGACTCATATCTCGTCCGCCTTCTTGGCGAGAATGCCGGCGACGACAGCGGCCATGTCGGTCCATTTGGCGGTCTCGGCCTTGAGCTGACGCGTACCGGCAGCGGTGAGCGAGTAAAAGCGGGCCCGGCGATTGTTCTCCGACTCACCCCACTCGCCTTTGATCCAGCCCCGGCGCTCAAGACGATAGATGGCGGTGTAGAAGGAACCCTGCAGGATTTCGAGACGCTCGCCGGAGATCTGCTGGATGCGCAGCAGGATGCCGTAGCCATGCAGCGGACCGAGCGAAACCGCCTTGAGGATGAGCACCTCGAGTGTGCCCTGCGGGAGTTCAACCGGTTTCGTCAAAGGCTCTCTCCTCTCTGGGAAAGGAGAGTACACAATCTCTCCTCTCCCGTCAAGGAGACTACCACCCGGGCGATTGCGTCTTCGGCGGCAATCTACTGAAACCAGACTTTTCAGGAGCTTCGCCGGAAAGGGGATGCCTCACCAACCGACGAGAATAGAGCTTGGCGCGGCGTCCGCCCGAGCATCTGAAAAACTGCCCAGATCGCTAATCACTAGCGGGTCTGGGTAATAGACCGTACCCGGGAACGATGGAAGAGTGACTCGGCTTAATTATCTAATTATCGCGTCTTGCGTTTATACGCTGGCGAACGCTGACCGGCGCGGGTCACATACTTGTATGCCATGCCAAGCAAGCCCTGTAACCCGTCGGGAGTGATGCGAGATAGACGAACCAGCACCCCGTCAAAGCTTTCATAGTGGTCCGTCAGGTAATACACGGCTGGATCTGCGGCAAGCAACTCGGCGCGATCCTGAAGGCTGATGCGAACGACAAGTGAGTGAGGTTCGACCGAGCGACTCGCGGGTATACACGCCAGTAGCTCTCGACGAATCTTTAGCGCTGGCATTCCATACGCCGTGGTCTCCTCGACGCCGGGGAATGCGAGTCCGATATCCCGGACCGTATCAAAACTGACTTTGCTGCTAGCCATCAGTCGGTAGGGTTCACTTTATGAGGATGTCTCGTAGAAGGTGCATTCGTCAATAGAACTATCGTTTGTCAGGACCTATCGTTGGACTGTTCCAGGCGCTCATTCGCATGCCAGCGCAGTAAGGGGATCAATCCTTATTGCCCGCAGCGCGGGGACCAGCATTGAGATCCCGCTAAGCAAGAGGATCGAGACGATGCTGAGAAGGTAGACCTCCAGACTGCCGGGCTTGATTTCGAAGAGCAGGTGATCGAGTAATGGCATGGAGGCTGCCGACAACATCGCTCCAACTAGGATACCCAGAGCCACGGGAAGGAAGCCCTCTGCAAAGACCAAGCGCATGATCTGTGTTCGCTGTGCACCCACAGCCATGCGGATTCCGATCTCCGTGGTGCGGAGAACCACGGAATACGAGAGCACTCCATAAATGCCGCCGAGCGCCAGTTGCAGGGCAACAATGGAAAGTAGTGTTGCCAGTACCGAGACAAAGCGGCTCTCGGCCCGCGCGCGCTCAATCACAGACGAGAGTGGCTCGAGATGGGTGATGGGTAGATTGCGGTTGAGGCCGGTGATCTGCTTACGTACGGAGGACGCGAGGTCGGGTACGGCTGCGCCGGCTCGAATGACCATGGACATGGATGGCCGCGGAGCCAGTGGATATGGCACATAGATCTGCGGGCGCACCGTCGCGGTCAGAGTGTGGCACTGCACGTGCCGCACAACTCCCACAACGACAAGCCAGTCCCTTTCGAACTGATAGGGCCCCTTTGGAGAGTCGGAAACGTTGATGCGTTTGCCGAGAGCAAGCTCGCCGGGCCCAAGCTGGCGCGCGAGAATTTCGTCAATCACGGCGACGTGCTGGTGGGCCGCATCGTCCGACTCTGTGAAGTCGCGGCCTTGGATAAGCTGCGCCCCGATCGTATCGAAGTAGCCCGGGAGAACAGAGCGCATATCAGCCATGACGGTGTTCTGCTGGTCTGCGGGAGTGCCGTCCTTCCAGTAGTAGTCGTACCAGTTGCCTGCGTCATCCAGCGGAAGATGAGAAACTGTCGAAACGGACCGCACTCCGGGAAGTGCTGTCAGCGCGCGCTGCACCTCGCGCAGAACATCGTAGTTCGGCACGCCCACACGCAAAGTAAAGACATTTTCCGCGTGGAAGCCGGGATTTACGCGGAGAATGTTGGCGAAGGTGCGAACCAGCAGACCTGTTCCGATGAGGAGCACAAAGGCAAGCGCAACCTCGGTGGCAACGAGGACCATGGTTGACTTTGACTGTCTGCGAGTTGTCGATCGTCCGCTGCGTTTCAGGTCTTCTGCCAGCTTGAGGTGACGCACGGTAGATATAGGCGCCAGTGCGACGATAACACTGGTCAAAAGCGCAATAGCAAAGGTGAACGCAAGCACGCGGAGATCGAGGCTGACCTGGCCGAGATTCGCAAACGACGACGGCTCGAGCGCGACAATCGCCTTCAAGGCCACCCATCCGAGCAGCAGGGCGACGGCGCCACCGGGAAGTACGGTCACCAGAGTTTCAGTCAGAATCTGTTGAATCAGACGGGCCGTGGATGCTCCGAGTGCAGCGCGAATCGTGGTTTCATGAAGCCGCTGGCGTGCGCGCACCATGAGAAGGTTTGCTATGTTGGCACACCCGATCAGCAAAACAAAAGCGACAGCCCCAAAGAGCAGATACAACGTTCGGCGGACTTCGCGAACATCATCGTCCTGCAACGTGAAAGCATACAAGTGGTAGTTGGCGACCTTTATTCGTGCGCCAATATCGTTGATTTGCTCGGCAATCGATGTGAGCTCAACCTGTGCGGCCGCCAAGCTTACCCCACTGCGTAGCCGACCCACCAGGTGGAGAAAGCCCTGTCCGTTTGGCTCCCATGGGCCGACAGGGATGGATTGGAAGTAATCCACACTCGGCGGAACGCTAGCGTCTTCCGGAAAAATCAGCCTGAAGTTTTGCGGAAGAACGCCAATCACAACCGGCGAGCCGCGGCCGAGAGGCACAGATGTACCGATGATCCGCGGATCTCCGCCGAATTTCCGGACCCATAGCTCGTGTGAAAGGATGATTGTCGAAGGAGCATTCTTCAGGTCATCTTCGGGCCCGAAGAAGCGCCCTAACATTGGGCGGACGCAGAAGAGCTGCAGAAAGTTGGACGTGACGACGCCGGCCTTGCCCTGCTCCGGGTCCCCTTTGCCAGGCAACGCTCTGTTCGTGACCCAGATGCCGGCGATCTGATCGAATTGACGGCTCCTCTGCCGCATCTGGTAAAGCTCGAACATCGATGCGGGAGCGCGACTGGAATTGCCCAGCTCAGACAGGATGATCGTCAGTCGATTGGAATCGGGGTAGGGAAGCGGACGGAGCAGCACGGAGTTGACGAAAGTGAAGATAGCGGTGTTCGCGCCGATCCCAATACCGAGCATAAGAATGGTGGCGACGGCGAATATGGGGTTGCGCCACAACTGCCGAATACCCAAGCGCAGGTCCTGCCAGAAATTTTCGAACGCTGCACCAGACCGGCCGTCGCGCACACGCTGCTTCACTCGCTCGATCCCGCCGCACTCCGCCAGCGCACGCCTCTGTGCTTCTGCCTGCGGCGCGCCTGCCGCGATCTTCTCGTCAGCGACCATGTTCACAAATGCGCGCACTTCCGCGTCGAGGTCATTCTCGATCTCATCTTTGTGAAGCAGGTTGCGCAGAGCGCTCCGCAGTCGCAGTTTCACAATGGCTCCTTAAGTGGCTTTGAGTGCACTGGCCATAGCAAGAACGACCTCCTTCCACTCACCGGTTTCCGTCTCGAGTTGTCGCTTGCCAGGTTTAGTAAGGCGGTAATATTTCGCGCGGCGATTGTTTTCTGATTCACCCCATTGCGACGATAACCAACGGGCCTCCTCCATGCGGTGCAGCGCCGGGAACAGCGAACCGGGTGCGACATGAAATGCGCGCCGGGTGACTTGCTCGATGCGCCGCGAGATGCCGAGGCCGTGAAACTCCCCATCGCCGATAGCTTTGAGAATCAAAAGGTCGAGAGTACCTTGCAAGACCGGGACTCGTTTGCTCAACAACCCATGCTCCTATCGAAGGACGATATGAGTTTGCACAAACTGGAAAGTCAATGTCAATGGTTTTTTTTCTGAACTAGCGCATAAACTGCAAGCCGCCCACAATGAATGTGGGAGAAGACGAAACAAGTGCCTGCGCGCCACAAAGTGGCGTCAGCCAGCAGCGCAAAAATGCGAAGATGACCGAAAATCGACAGGGGGTAGCATTTTGGAACTCTTGGAAGCGCACAGGGTGTTCTTTGCGGAGTTGATGACTGCGATCGCGGGCGTGCCTCATAGCCCACTCACCGCTGCCTTTGCTTCGACTCCTCGCGAGCGCTACCTCGGACCAGGTCCGTGGAAGGTGTACCACGGGAATGGATACACGCAGACTCCTACCGCTGATCCGACTTTGCTTTATCAGGACATCGTCGTCGCGCTCGAAGAAGACGAGATCAACAATGGCCACCGTCATTCACACCGCTGTCTCGCCCCCTCGATGTAAAAGAAGGGGAAAACGTCGTCCATATCGGGGCTGGCGTCGGCTATTACACAGCGATCTTGCAACGTTGACTTCTACCTCAGGAAAGGTCTTTGCTTATGAAATCGGAGAGAAGCTGGCGCAGAGGGCAGCCAGCAACCTCGCGCATTTGGCCCATGTGACCGTGGTTCCGCGCTCGGGAGCGGAAGGTACGATTCCGGATAGCGATGCTATTTATGTAACCGCCGGGGCAACCGCGCCATTGGATCTCTGGCTCGACGCTCTGCGCCCGTCGGGGCGACTGCTCTTTCCGCTTACGCCTAATGGTTCCGGGGGAAAACTCGGGCTTGGCAACATGTTGCTGGTGACACGCATTGCAGAAGAATTGTTCGATGCACGATTCGTTTGTCCGGCAATGTTTATTCCATGCATTGGGGGGCGCGATGAGGAGACCGCGAAGAAGCTAGCCGAAGCTTTCCGCAGCGGGCGCACCAATAAAGTGCGCTCCCTACGGCGAAGGACAACGCCGGATGAAACCTGCTGGTGTTCCGGGAATGGGTGGTGGCTCTCCACTGCTGACCCTCCAGCCGTCCGATGAACCCGTGTGTTCAGTCTTGGACACTCGTCTCCCATATGCGGACACGATTGCCATACAGCCTGTTCGCTAACCCCAGAGGATTGTGAGCGCGATCCTGGCACGTTGCGTGCATGTAGTAGATGACAGCGGAATGGAGAATACGAACACATATGAATGCCAATAAATGGGGACTCCTTTTGCACCGAGCAAGCTCGACGATTTCATTTATCGCTTTAGCTATGATTTCAGCGAGTCCTCTACACGGGCAGGACGCTCCCGACACTACAAAGCACACGGTGCAGTTCGTCTCGGTCGAGGAGAATGTCAAGCTTGAAGTGCTTGACTGGGGCGGCTCCGGACAGCCCATGATCTTTCTGGCTGGTATGGGAGACACCGCACATGTCTTCGATAAATTTGCGCCGATATTTAATGCAAAGCATCACGTCTACGGCATTACGCGCCGGGGATTTGGTGCCTCAAGTAAGCCTGTTCCCGAGAACGGTAATTACATGTCCGATCGCTTAGGGGACGATGTATTGGCCGTCATGAATCAGCTCAAAATCGATCGTCCCGTACTCGTTGGCCATTCCATGGCCGGCGAAGAATTAAGTTCTATCGGCAGTCGATTTCCCGAGAGAGTGGCAGGTCTGATTTATCTTGAGGCTGGTTATGGTTCGGCTTACTATGACAGTTCTCATGGCGACATGGTAGTCGACATGAACGATCTGAAAGAACGAATCGATCAATTGGAATCTGGAAAAGTACAGGATGAAAAACAGTTTCTCTTGGACTTGGCTAGTAGCGTTTCGCGCTTTGAAAAGAGTCTGGACGAGGGTAACAAGCGAATGCAATCTTTGCATTCGCCTCCACCCCGTCCGCCTATCATTGCAGCGATTTCTTATGGTGCTGAAAAATACACAAAGATTCCAGTTCCCGTCTTGGCGATCTTCGCCGTACCTCGTAATTGGGACAGGGTCGATCCGGCCGCCAGGGCCGCCAGGGTCGCCGCTGACCTCGCGTATACGTCAGCACAGGCAAATGCGTTTGAGGCTGGTGTGCCAACGGCTCGTGTCGTTCGGCTGCCAAATGCGGATCACGATATTTTCATCTCGAACGAAGCTGATGTTCTCCGGGAGATGAACGATTTTCTGACCAAGGTGGATAACTAACCGGGTTATTCCGTCATATGGCTCGCTGTCGATGAGCGCACCGGCGATTTACCAACAACTGACGATACTCATTCCTCCCTGAGCACCTGCATGGGATCGACGGCGACAGCGCGTAATGCGGGAATTATGCTGGCCGCCACTGCGATGATCGTCAAACCTCCGGCTGCAAGAGCCAGCGTCAACGGGTCAAACGGCTCGAGCCCAAATAGCATCGCTCGCGCCGCGTTTCCCGCGGCAGCAGCGAGGCCCGTTCCCGCAACCAGGCCGATCACAAGCAGGACCAGGGCCTCAGCCAGAATCATGCCGAGGATGTTGACCTTGTCAGCCCCGAGCGCGATTCTGACGCCAATCTCGTTTTTCCGCCGGACGACCATGTAGGAGATGATTCCGTAGATGCCGACGATGGCGAGGACAGTCGCGAGAATTCCATAGAAGCCTGAGAGTGTAGCCATCAATCGTTCGCGCGTCAGCCTTTCCAGAATGGACGTCCTCAGTACACTGAAGTTCAGCACGATGGCTGGGCTGCTTTTTGCCGCGGCGTCCTTCAACGATGCAATCAGCGCAGATGCGGCTTCGTTGGAGCGGATCAGGAACGTGGAATCGGTGCCGGGGTCCGCGATTTGATACTCGGCTACGAAGATGATCGGGATCAGATCCTCGCGGAGATCGCGATACTTCGTGTTTCCTACCAAGCCGACAATCCGATACAGCTTATCCGGCTTTCCTCCTGGTTGCTTCACTCCGAAGGTCATGCCGATCGGGTTTGCCTGTCCGAGAAGACTTCGGGCAAACTGCTGGTTAACAATCGCCACAGGCGGGGAAGCCGGAGTGTCATTCTCGCTGAAGTCCCGCCCCGCCAGCATAGGAGTTTGCAGAGTCTGGAAATATCCCGGACTCGCGGCATCGAAGTACACTCCCTTGCGAGAAATCGACGCACTCGGAATATCGATGTACTCGTTCCATCCATCGCCGCTCAAAGGGACAATCGAGGTCTCCGACGCCGAAATTACGCCGGGCATATTCTTCACCTTCTCCAACAGTTCGCGCTTGTATTCCAGGCGGTTCGCGGCTGGAACGTTGAGCGGCGAAAAATCGAAATCGGCGACGAGAACATTTTCCTGTCGAAATCCGGCATCGAGAGCAAGCAGGTTCCGAAAGGTTTGAACAAACAACAAGCCGCGACGAGCAACACCAGCGAGAGTGCAACCTGGGAAACGATCAGGCCTCTGCGCAGCAAGAAGCGTTCGCGGCCCGCTGTAAGTCCGCGGCCGGCCGCCTTCATGACTGTGCCAGGATCCGCGTTGGCCGCCTGGATAGCGGGAGCGACCCCAAAGAGCACGCAGGTAAGTAGCGCAACTCCAAAGGTGAAAGAGAGCACCCGCAGATCCGGGTATAGTGGAAGAAATACGGGATCCTGCACGTTGCCGATGTATGCAGTCAGAAGCCTGCCCAGCACCTGCGCCAGCGCGATGCCGATCGTGGCCCCACTCAAGGCGAGGAGCAGGCTTTCCGCCAGCAATTGGCGGATAAGGCGTAGGCGCGAGGCCCCGAGCGCGAGTCGCAAGGCCATTTCGCGCTGGCGAGCGCCTGCCCTGGCCAGCATCAGATTTGCCAGGTTTGCGCACGCAATGAGCAATACCAGTCCCGAGATGGAAAGGAGCATCCAGAGCGGATCGGCATATTGTTTTCGCAACGGAGAATCGCCCGTCGCAGCAGGCTCTGCCTTCAACGAGAACCGCAGGTAATCCTGTCTGGCGGCCGCGTCGTATTCCGTAGGCAGAGTCGCGGAATAGATCCCAGGGGCGATGGAGGCAAGCTCCGCGGAAGCTCGCTTGAAGGTCCATCCCGGCTTGAGGCGGCCGATCGCCGCCAACCACCACGTTGTAGAATCGGCCGTCCACGCTCCCTCTCTGTGAATCGCTGGTTCGGTGCAAAGGGGCAGGGCAACATCGAAGTTGCGCCCCACTTCAAGACCGAAAAAGCTCGGTGGCGTCACGCCGACGATCTCAAAGGGATGTCCATCGAGCGACAGCTTGCTCCCGATGACATTGCCGCGGCCGCCAAATTCCCGCTGCCAAAAAGCGTTGCTGATGACAGCTCCGCGGATACCGCACCCTCGATAGTCGTCGCTTTGCGCGATCAGCCGGCCCAGCATGGGCTGCACCTGAAGGACCTGGAAGAAACTGCCGCTGACCCACATTCCTTCGGCATAGCGCGCTTCGCCACCTTGTCCCATGTCAAACCGCTCTGTGCTCCATGCGGCGATGCCGGAGAAGGCCTTCTGCTGTTGCCGCAGCTGATCCCAGATGGCGAAGGAGAATTCCTTCTGCCTTGCAACAGTGCTGCCCGATTCGTCCCTCGTGAAACTCCTGGATATCCGCGAGTTGCTGCGGCGAAGGCACCGGCAACGTTCGCATCATAACGGCATCGATCAACTCAAAAATGGCCGTATTTGCGCCGATGCCAAGCGCAAGCGAGAGAATCGCCAGCGCCGCAAAGCCAGGATTGAGACGCAGCAATCGCGCCGCTTGGCGCAAGTCGTTTCCAAGTCCTGCGAAGAGCCGCTCCCGCCTATCGAGGCCGGGAGCGGCTGTCGCGGGCGAAGTCGAGAGCAGGGGACTCAACTCCGCAACCAGTTTGCCATCGTTGAGTTCCGCCTTGAGCAATCGGCAGGCCTCTGCATCGTCGTCACCATTGCATCGCAACTCGTTGTATCGGTCGGTGAGATGTTGAGACAGCTCTTCGACGAGCTCGGCTTTCCGAGCCGGGTCCATGTTAAGCCTGGCGATCGCGGCGCGGATTTCCTTCGACCAATCAGGCATGTTCTCCTCCTGTGATTCGATCGATCGCGTTGACAAATTCGACCCACGAACTGCGCTGCTCCTTGAGTACTGTCTTGCCCTGTGCAGTCAACTGGTAATATCGGCGTCTGCGCTGGCCGGCCTTCTCCACCCACCGGCCGGAGATGAAGCCGCGTTTCTCCAGGCGATAAAGCAGAGGGTAAAACGAGGCGACATTGAACTTGAGCGCGCCTTCCGAGCGCTGCTCGATCAGCTTGCTGATCTCATAGCCGTGGCGCGGGCGGTGCTCGATCAATGACAGAATGAGCAATTCGGCGCTGCCCTTCTTCAATTCCCGATTGAACAGTGTCACTCGCATATGTTGCATAGCAATATATAATGATCACACTGCACACGGATGTCAACAGCCGTCAGTTGGCGCGAACAGTCAACGGGCTCATCAAGTCATTCGTATGGTCTCGTTATCGATAAATTGCTCTCCCTGGGCGACGGGGATTCCCGTAGAATCTCCCCTTGATCAGGTGGGCCCATTATTTCTCCTAGACGACAAAGGAGAGATGATGGCCAAGCCGGTCGACCTCTTGCAAGGTACCTTGGACATGTTGATCCTAAAGGCCGTCTCGCTCGGGCGCCTTCACGGTTACGGAATTCTGCTCCGCATCCAACAGATCTCGGGAGATCAACTCGTCATACAGCAAGGATCGTTGTATCCCGCGCTTTACCGCCTGGAGCACAACGGGTTACTCCTCACCGAGTGGGGCGAGAGCGATAACAACCGGCGCGCGAAGTACTACACGCTCTCCGCTGCAGGTAAACGGCAGCTCGAATCCGACACTGAACAATGGTCGCGCATGACCAAGATTGTAAGCGCGATCCTTCGCATCACCATTGCTCATGGGGAGAAAACAGGATGACCACGCTCCTAGCCCGCCTGAGGTCGTTTGTACGGTCTATGCTTGGCCGCAAACGGCTTGAATCCGAGATGGAGGCAGAAATCCGCTTCCATCTGCAAAGCCGCACGGAAGATCTTATCCGTGACGGCCTGGCACCGGATCAGGCCGCGCGACAGGCCAGGCTCGAGTTCGGCGGTATCGCCTCTCACAAAGACAGCATGCGCGCCAGCGTTGGCCTGCGCTGGATCGACGATCTCCGCGCCGACCTGCTTTACGGCGCTCGTATCCTGCGCAAGAGCCCCGGCTTCACAGCCATCGCGGTCGCGTCGTTGGCGCTGGCAATCGGCGCCAACACGACCATCTTTTCCTACGGCAACGAGATTCTCTTCGGCCGGCTCGGTGTGCCGCATGCCGAGCAACTGCGCATGCTCCGCTTGACCGGCGACGACCATATGGCGGTTCGAGAGATGTGGAGCAATGACTCCTATCGTGAAGATGGCGCGTTCCATATCGGAGTCTTCCCCAATCCCTCCTACCAGCTGGTACGACGGCAGAATCATTCTGTACAAGATATCTTCGCCTTCAAGGAACTCCCGAATATTGCGATCGCCGCAACCGGCACACCGGAGTTGGGCAAAGTGGAGCTTGTCTCAGGCAACTTCTATACGCAAATGCAGGTTAAGCCGCAGTTGGGCAGACCCCTGGAGCCGGCTGACGATGGAGCTCCGGGCACGGCCGCGGTTGCTGTGATCAGTGACGGTTTCTGGCACCGTGATTTTGGTGGTGCGCCGGACGTACTCGGCAAGACGGTGAGCGTGAGCACAATTCCAGTGACGATCGTTGGCGTGAACCCTCCGGGCTTTACCGGCCCGGACGGTGTGGAAACTACGTCTCCTCAGATCTTTCTTCCGCTTTCCATGTTGCCGGCAATTGTTCCGATTCCTGGTAATGATGGCCCGCTCATCGATCCGAATCAGTTCTGGCTTGAATTGATGGCCCGCGTCGAGCCCGGGGTCTCCAAGGCCCAGGCGGAGGCTGCGCTCAATGTGTCATTCAATGCGGCGTTTCGCGGCCACAGGCACGGTGGAGAAGGGCGAAACTGTTCCCAGGCTTTCGCTTGAGGACGGAAGCCGCGGTGTCACCTCGGGGTTACGCGCTCTTCTGAAGCCCTTGTATGTGCTGCTCGGGCTGGGAGGGCTGGTGCTGCTGCTGGCTTGTGCGAACATCGCGAATCTTATGCTTGCGCGGGCTTCCTCTCGCCAGCGCGAAATGAGCGCGCGCATGGCGCTCGGCGCCGGTCGTGGACGCATCCTCCGGCAGGTACTGACCGAGAGTCTTCTACTCTCCGCGATGGGCGGCGCGGCAGGTCTTGTGTTGGGTTACACCAGCCGAAATCTCATCCCCTGGCTCTTGCGCACGGGCTGGGATGGCGGCGAGATGCCGGTGCGGTTCGACTGGCGGGTCTTCGGATTCACCTCGGCCGTGACTTTGCTGACGGGGATCTTCTTTGGTATCGTGCCCGCCTGGCGCTTGACGCACTCCGACATTAGCACCGCCCTGAAAGAAGGAGCGCGCACCGCTACCCGGAAACGAAAAGCCTGGTCGGGCAAGATGATCGTCGCCTTCCAGGTTGCGCTCTCAACCCTGCTGGTCATGGCCGCCGTTTTCTTTCTCCGAACGCTGGTCAACCTCAACTCTGTGGATCCTGGTTTCCCGGCAAAGGATCTGCTGCTGTTCGACATCAACGTTCCACGAACCCGATATCCCGTCGAAAAAACTGCTGCTTTGCACCGCCGTCTGGAAGAGGCCTTTGCCGCCGTGCCCGGTGTCGAGTCCGAGACAATGATCAATATTCCCCTGGTTACAGTCCTTTCAGTGGAACTCCATGTTTGAGATAGAGGGCGCGCCGAAAAAGAAAAAATTAGACCCGACGAAAAAGACCGGCGACGGAAGTGAAGAGGCGATGGTGTCGACCGTGGGTCCGGATTTCTTTCAGGCCCTGTCAATCCCGGTACTGGCCGGCCGCGGATTCACCGCGCAGGATACTGAAACCTCTGTACCGGTCGCGATCGTCAACCGGACGCTGGTGCGCAAGTTCTTTCCCAACACCAACCCCATCGGCAAACGCTTCCGGAGGAGCCCCGTGGGTCCCGACGCAGCCCGCTGGATCGAGATCGTCGGCGTCTGCGCGGACACGCGGTACTTCGACATGAGGGAACCTACACCTCCTGTTTACTTCGCTCTGGATCGCCAATTTCCCACGTCGGTGGCGTCACCTTCATCGTCCGCTCCCCGATGAGGCCAGACGGCCTGATTCCGTCGCTCCGGCGCGCCGCTCAACAGATCGACCCTGATCTTCCGCTCAGTAATATTCGGACGCAGCAGCAGCAGATAGACGCCAGCATGCAGCAGGAGCGCATGTTCGCGTCACTCACCGCGGGTTTCGGACTGCTTGCTTTGGCGCTGGCATGCGTTGGCATTTACGGCATTATGGCCTATACGGTCTCGATGCGAACCAACGAGATTGGTATTCGGCTGGCGCTTGGAGCCGCGCGTGAGCAGATCCAGGCAATTGTCCTCCGCGAGACTGGATGGCTCGCCTTCTCCGGGGTTGTCATCGGCCTCTTGGTCACACTTGCATCGATTCGCGTGGTGAAGTCGATGCTTTATGGCCTTACGCCGAAGGACCCAATCACGCTTGGTGGATCCGTGGTGCTGCTGCTGCTGATGGCGTTGTTCGCTGGTTGGGTACCTGCTTACCGGGCGTCGAGAGTCGATCCAGCAGAGGCTCTCCGCCACGATTGACCGAAAGAGTCCAATAGCGTGAGATCATGATTCCCGTTTAAGCTGGAACGAACAGGAGGAACAGGGAACTGACCTCGCACAAACGTGATTCGTTCGCTCTACTGGCTGTCCTGGTTTTGCTAGCCGGGACGGCACGATCGCTGCCCCGCCTGCCTAGGCCTCGTCCGCCTCGTCCAACCAGCCAGCAAGTGTTGATCGCCTCGGACCTCCACTTCAACCCCTTTGCCGACCCCACTCTGGCCGCCGGCCTGGCGAAGGCGCCGGTCCATAAATGGGAGGCGATTCTCAGCCGGTCTTCATCCACTGCCTACAGTCCTTACGGACAAGACCCCAACTGGTGGCTGCTCGAATCCGCTCTGGATGCCATGCGCAAGGCTGAGCCCGATCCCACCCTGGTGATGATCACCGGCGACTTGCTGGCCCATGGATTTCCGCAAAAGTACGCGCAAGCCATCCCCGACACCAACCGCGATCACTATCGTGCTTTTGTAGCGAAGACGGTGTCTTTTATCGCGCTCGAGCTGCGCAAACGCTACAGCAAGCCGCAAATCTTCCTCACCCCGGGCAATAACGATGATGACTGTGGCGACTACAACATTGAGGCCGGAGGACCCTTCCTGAGCGATACCGCCCGGACGATTCGGTCGCTTGCCCGGGCAAGTGGCCGATTCACGGGGGAATGGAAGTCGCTTGGCAGTTATACCCTCCAGCCGCGGCATATCCGCGGGCTGCGTATCGTCTCCGTGAACTCTGTTTTTTTCTCCAACAAATATCAGTCACTAAGTTTTGCCAATGGCTGCGCAGCAGTCCAGTCGGATGGTCCGGCGCGCACCTTCAGCTGGCTCGAGTCCACGCTGAGCCGCGCCGCGCAGAATCGCGAAAAAGCCTGGATCATGATGCACATCCCTCCAGGAATCGACGGCTACTCCACGATGGTCAGCTATCGATCCTTGTCCCAGGCCGCGTCCTCAGCGCCTGGGGATCTGTGTAGCCAGGCCATCGTTCCCATGTGGAAGCCGTTCTGGACAGATCTCTTTGATCGCCTGATAGCTCAATACCCAACGACGATCACCGCCATCTTCGCCGGGCATAATCACACCGATGATTTCCGCGTCATCCATGCCGGCCAGGCCGGCCAGCAATTCGTCCTCATTGATCCGCCGGTTTCCCCTATCTACGGGCAAAACCCTGCGTTTCGTATCGTCACCTTCGCCGCCGGTGGCGCATTGACCGATCAAACCACCTGGTACCTGACCAACCTGGAGGCAGCCCGAACTACGGCTCCAGGAACCTGGATGCCGGAGTATACCTTCGCCGCCAAGTGGCAAAGCCCGCGTCTGGACGCAGCTAGCCTCAACTCCATCTACGATCAGATCCGCAGCAATCCTGACGCCGGCCAACGATGGCTGACGCTCTTGAATGTCTCCAGTACGTATCACCCGGTGCCCGCCAACGGAGTGCGTACCCTGGAGTGCGCGATCGCCGCCCTGGACCCCGCAACCTACAAGGCCTGCTACTGTCCCGCTCCCTGAGTCCGTCTTGTTTTCTGAGCCCCGCGCGGATTGGGTTCGTTTTCTCAATAGTGCTGTAGAGTCTGCGTGAGAACTCCACTTAGGAGCTGAGCCCCCCAAAGGTCCGCCTTCGTCAGGGAACCCGAGGTACTCGTCCCATTTCCGTAGCCCCCAGCTTGTTCAAGCGTTCGAATGTCCTCAAACTACGTCCGGATTGGGAATCAATACGTCGCGTACCAGGGCATCGAGATCAGAACAAGCGGCAACGAACTGGCGAAGAGTTCGCCTCGTCGGCCCGTAGGAATCGAATTCTTTGACTGATAAACCACCCTCACTATAGGCGGCGCGAAAATCCGCAAATTTCGCCAGGAGCGCACTCACAATATGTTCAGGAACAGGATCGTCGATTCGTGGACGAACTTCTATATCACTGGCGTTGAAGCGAACCTGCCAGGCATGGGGAGGCGAGATGACCACATCTCCGCCAATGAACTCGCTCCAATGCATGTGGTTGCGAAAGGCGGCAGAGAGCAAACGAATCCGATAACCTCGCTGGCGGAAGAGCTGGTAGGTTTTTTTGAATACCGCCACCCCAGCCCATTCTAAATACCCGGGATCAAGCGTAATGCTTTCCTTTTCTGCTTTGCCTTTCAACCAGTCGTCGAGGCGGCCTACCATGATGGTGCAAACAGGACCCATGGCGGCGATCTCTCTTCCTTCCTTTTCGCGGCGTACGAGTCCTCGCTCTACGGCTTCGGCAACCGCGACGCATTGTGGCAAGGTGAAACAAACAGTTGCGTTGATACTGATCCCACGATAGGTGGCTTCCTCAATCGCCGGAATACCTGCGCTGGTGACCGGGATCTTGACGATCATATTGGGAGCCAGTCGATCGAATTCCTCGGCCTGTCGTACCATCGCCTGCGTGTCGCGAAACAGCCGTGGATCTGTTTGTATGGAGAGCCTGCCGTTGCGCCCCCCCTGTTTTGCGAAGACGGGCAGCAGCAATGCGGCGCTTTTCACAGACATCTCGCGGACAACATGCCATGCCAGTTCATCTTCAGTAGCGGTAGGATATTTTTCGATCAGGTCGAGAAGCCGGTCCTTCCAAACAGCCATCTCTTGCTTGAAGCCGTTTACCACGATCACCGGGTTGCACGTTGCCCCGACTCCTCCGTGTTGCATGGAGTAGGTCAATTCGGAAATGGATGATGAATCATTCCACAAGCAGGTAGGTGTAGCCTGCGTCATTTCATGCAAAGGACTCCGATAGCTCACACCGGTTACGCTGGTCATGATCTCTCCTTGCGCGGCAGCTTACTGCAAAGCCGAAACGGGGGGACGCCGTCAGGTCCGCCGAACGTATAACATTAGACAGCGTTCAGCGCCTCATTGTCAAAGCGCTTATTTTATCGTCCATACCTCGCCTATTAGGAATTCACAGGGACAGGTAATGGCGCAGCATTCGCCGGATTCTAACCGCTATGCGAAGTCTCTTTACCGGCGCCGCAACACCAACGGGTAAAAAAGAGCTCAGGAGGTATCGCGATCAGTCCCGTAGGAACGACCAGAATGTCCCAGGCCGTCAGTCCTGGGCTGCCCACGGAGCCCGGGGGCTGAAGCCCTGTGCGACGGCACCTATGTAGCAGCCAAAATTAGTTGTGCCTGGTAGCCTCAGGAGTCGATTTAGACTCGTCGACACCTTTCATGGTTACAATGAAACTCTGAATCTCGCTCGAACGGCGATCGAGATTTGCTTCTTGCCTGCTCATGACCGCACGATGGCGGTCAAACATTTTTTCCGCATCCTCTTGCTTTCCCAGGTGAGCATAGGCCTGACCCAGCTTATACAGCGGTTCAGGATAATCCGGATCAAGAGCTATCGCCTTGGTGTAGTACGGTACGGCGTTGGCCAGCCGCTTTTCTAGCCGAAGCACTTCGCCCATTTGATAGTAGGCGCGCGCATCACGAGGGCGCAGTTGTGCAGCCCGGTTCAGGGTTGCCATCGCCAATGGCGCATTCGTCAATATTCCATCGTTATTCATCGCCACCACAAGGCACGTGCCGTAGTAATACTGTGCCCCGAAGCTTTGTGGCCGTTTGGCAGCAAGGTGCGCGAGCTTGGCTAATACTTCTTCAGACCGTGTGTTCGAGAAGGTGTAGGCTTCGCCAAGGAAAAGGTACGCCGGCTCGAAGTTCGGGTTCAGATCGATCGCCTTCAGAAAAGCTTCAACCGAGTCCGCTGTTTTGCCACCCATGAATTCCGCAGCACCCAAGGCCAAGTAGATCTGCGACGACTGCGGATTGTGAGCCTGCGCAGCCCGCAGGATGGTTTCTGCTGCCTTGTAGTTTTCATGAAGCAGCAGCTCGGAGCCGAGGTCAAAGGCAAAGCGGTCGTTGTCTGGATCCAGACGGGTCGCTTCCTGGTATTCCAGCAGCGCGTTTTTATAGTCTTTCCTACGCTCGTAAATATCAGCTAACAAGTCATGAATTTCGCCGGTGTTGTGAACGTTCATCGCTCGCTGAGCCGCGTCGAGAGAGAGGTCCAGATCTTTGGGATCTGCTCTTTCCAGACGCAAGACGGCAACGTTGTACAAAGCATCGTACGATCCAGGGTCTTCAGTGGCAGCTTGTTCAAAGCGTGACAAAGCTTGTTGAGGAAATCCTTTCGAGGCCAATATCGCGCCTTCACGTACGTCCCTTGCACTCGCGGGGAGCTGAGCAAAGCTCTTATCGAGGAGTGGAATCGCGTCGTCGGCATGGCCCTGTTGAAGCCGGACCAGGGCCAGATTGTAAGACAGCTCGGGGTCATCCGGCTGTAACTGAATTGCGGCGTCCAAAGCTCTTGAGGCGGCCTCAGTTTTTCCCTCTTCTAATTCGAGGGTCCCAGCGAGTTTTAGCCACGGGGCAGCATTCGCACCTTTAGGAGGAGCCGCCGACTCAAGAATCTTCAACGCCTGTTTCTTATCGCCCGTCCCGGCCATGGCCACGGCAAGTTCATAGGCGACGGAGCCGGAATGCTCCAAGCGATAGGCCTGTTCCAGAAGCGGCTTTGCCTCGGAATATTTTCCCCGCGCATTCAGCAGGGCGCCCAGGTTGTAAAGCGCATCGATAGCGCCCGGACGGAGAGCCAGGCTGCGGCGAAAAGCCGTTTCCGCTTGATCCGGATTGCCCGCGCGCAGGTAGGCCGCGCCCAGGTTGTTGAATCCTTCCGGTCGATTGGGAGCCAGGCGCGCAAACTCCTGGAACATCTGCAATGATTTGTCGGCATCGCCCACCCGGCCATAGGCGATACCTAGAAGGTTGCAAACGTCCGGATCGAGGGGATGGTCGCGCCGGTAAGTCTCGAGTGTTTGGATAGCTTCTGCGCTGTGGCCACTATCGAGTTCGCGGCGAACAGCGCTCAGTGGATTCTGTTGTTGCCCGAGTAGGGTGCAGGCTAGAAAGGCAAGCAAGAGCGACAAAGCAATGCCTTGCCAGTGAATCCATCGGAAGGTCATCATACATTTGGCCGAGATTTGCCGGCTCAATCGAGCGCGTCCGGCCTGCCTAGTGGTGCACCGGGACAAACTGAAGCTTCAACTGATCGGTAACAAATCCCTTCATTTGGCGAACACTGTCCATGATACTCGCCTTGTGGTAACGATCCAGCTCGATCATCACCCATCCGTCAAAGCCAATTTGCCGGTAGAAATCGGCCAAACCTCGAAAATCGACGGTGCCCGTGCCGACCTCGACAAAGTCTCCTTTCGCCTTCGCTCCCAGGTAGGAAGGACTGGAAAAGTTTGGATCGAAGTCCTTCCAGTGGCTTACAGCCAGGCGTGAAGCATATTTTTTCACGGTTTGCAGCGGATCGAGCCCCATACCCGCAAGATGACCTACATCGGCGCAGAATTTCAAATATTTGGGGTTGGTGCCGTCGAGGATTTCCAGGACCACATCCTTAGGAATATCGCGTTCTGCGTGCAGGGCAACGATGATGCCATATTCCTCGCTGGAGATTTTGCCGATCTCGTCCGCGGCACGGATCACCTGCTGCACATCTGCCGCTGTCCGTTGATACGGCTTGCCTCCCACTGGGTGCGGCGGAGCCCATCCTAACGCGATATATTTTGCGTTGGCCGCTTTGAGAAATTTGCCGTCGGAACGGATTTTGGTCATGATGGCGTCCCAGCTCTTGGGCTCGTGCAGCGGCAATGCCTGGTAGACGCCCTCGAGTTGCACTCCTATCCCGCGAGAGCGGGTAACGAATGCCGCAGGATCTGCTCCGTACACGGAGTCGAGACGCGCAGCGCTATTGTCCGCTTCGGTCGCACCGATCCCCAACTGGGCAATACCCTCCACTGCCTTCCAATACTCGGCGGTCGAGGGATTGGTGGCAAGCCAGGTGGTGGCGGCCATGCCAATCTTGAACTTCTGTGGCTTTTCTTGCCCCAGCCCGTCGTAAGGGCAGGCGTAGGCAAGAGCGCCCAGTGTTGCCACCTTAAGAAATTTCCGCCGCTCCATCATGGACGACACACTCCGTTCTACCGGTTACCGGCAGGGAATCGATTCAACCCGGTTGACTCGCCAGCCAGTTACCCTACAATTCGCGTGCGGATCAAAGCGATCGAGGAGAACGGCTCACATCGTGCTGTGGCCGTTCTCCTCGCTGGCGTCCCTAAAAGATAAATTTAAGGGCAAATTGAAGCTGCCGCGGATTGGTTGCCAAATTCGATATTTGACCGAAGGAGGGGGTGTCAATGGTTGAATTCGGCACCCCGAATTGTGGTTTATTCCAAAGGTTGAAAGCTTCTGCGCGGAACTGGAAGAACATCTTTTCTGAGATAGGCAAGTTCTTGAACAGAGAAGTATCCCAGGTCGAGACCCCAGGGTTTCTTGGCCCCGGCGTCGGTCCGCATGTACCGAAGGTGTACTGCGGAGGGGCGGAGTAAGCATTTGGGTCAAGCCAGTGGTTGATCGTCTGATTGATATGTGGCGCGGCAATGCAGTTTGGCCTGGCGCCACCTCCCGCCCCGGTTAAGTTAGAACTCGGCGAGATGGTGATAGGTTGACCATCCGAGTAGTTCACGATTGCATTCAGCTGCCAATCGTCGACCAGTTTGCCTGCGAAGCCAGATGGATTGAGATCGTGACCCTTGCCTACCGGCAAGCCATAGGTGGTGCTGAACACAAAACGTTGGGGCGTGTCATTGTCCCACAGACCCCATTCTTTATTCAGGTTGTAGCGATCCTGAATGCCACGCAAGCCAGCCTCAAAGTCGCTTCCCTGATTCAGAGCCTTGCTCCAGGTATACGCCACGTGGAAGGCGAAATTGTTCGACATTCGTTTGTCGACGCTGACCTGCAGACCGTTGTAGCTGGAACTCAGGTCGCTATCCAACCACTCGACGAAGGTCGGGTTGGTGCCTTGAACGAACTGCGGAAAGGGGATGGTCGGCGGACTGCCGGGAACGTCAAGATGCCCCTGGTTTTCGTTGGTAAGACTCCACAGGTGGCGGCCCTGGTTGAACGCGTAGTTGATTTCAAAGGCCAGATCCCTGGTGACCGAGTATTGGAAGCCGAAACTTCCTTCATAGATATCAGAAGGGATGAGATGTGAGTTGATGGAGCGAATCTGGAGCTGGCTGACGGCCGCAATGTCATCGATGCTCACAGGATCAGTGAACCCTGCAGGGAACCCGTTTTTCAGAAACAAGCCCGGCGTAGCGTTCAACGAGTTGTTCAGGGCGTGGTCGGTGAGAAATGGCGGGTTGAGCGCCAACTGGCTCTCGCTGCCATAGCGGTAAGTATTTTGGAAGTAGACGCCAGCCCCTGTGCGGAAGACCATGTTGGGGGAGAGCTGATAGGCGATGCCTACCCGGGGAGCAAAGTTGTCCAACTTGGGATGGACTGTTGTCCGGTTGAAGGTGCCAGACGCATTGCTGGGAATGGTAAACAGGCCGCCCTGGCCGCCGTTGAGTGTCGGACTGAAGTTCGTTACATGATTATCGCGTTCAAAGAGCGGGCTCTCATACTCATATCTCACGCCATAGTTGATGGTAAGTTTTGGGCTCGCCCTCCAGCTGTCAGCGACAAACCAGTTGATCCCATTGCGATAGATATGGGCGATGTTCAAGTTTTCCAATTCGGACGAATTGGGAATCCCGAGGAGAAGGTCAGTGATGCCCTGATTGCCGGTGTACTGACCGCTAAAGTTGAAGAAGCCCCGCGTACAGCACAGATCGCTGAAATTATCCGCGTCTCGGCGCCATTCGGCCCCGGCCTTAAGGCTATGGGTCCCCTTGATGAGCGTGATCGTATCTTTAAACTGCCAAATTTGCGCAAATTGATTCTGCGGCAGCCAGCGGGGGCTTCCTAACTGAGAAAAGCCGGAGATGTCGAGTTCTGGAAGTCCGCCCGAGACGCCCGCGTACGTGGGGATTCCGGTCAGTCCAACCTGGCTATTCCCGTCCACGCCTAAGGTAGCCTGCGTGGAGTGCGACGCCGCCCGATTGAACGTGTAATGCGCATCGTTGATCAAAGAAGGACTGAATACATGGACCCATGCTATGGTGACGTTTGTGCCACGGTCATTGTTAATCCCCTGGGTGGATCCGGCAGTGCCATCTGCAATGGGATTAACTTGAGAGAAAATTCCGGGGATATTCTGACGCAGATCAAAGACAATATAGTGGCCATAAATGCTGTCTTTGTCGCTGATTTTGTAATCGACACGAGTACCAAACTGATCCGAGTTGCGCGACTCAGTGGGGCTGGAGATGTAGTTGTTGCCGCTAAATGCACCGAGCTGTCCATTCTGCGCCAGGTTGGTGTTAGGCAGGGGGTATAGCGCAAAAATATTTGCCCCTACTGGATCGACGCAAGCGGCGTTCACAACGCCGGCCACAATGCAGTTGGGCGGTGCTCCAGGATAGGTGGGGTTGGTCGGCGGTGAACTCAGCTCATTGAAATTGTATTGCCGCATGAGCGGAGTGGGAACGGTTCCCACCAGACTCTGGCCCGCGGCAAGTCGGGTTCCCTCGTAATTACCGAAGATGAATACCCTGTTTTTGCGAATGGGTCCCCCGAGGGTACCTCCAAATTGGTTCTGCCTGAACGCCGACCTGGGCTGGCCGGCCCGGTTCAGAAAGTAATCGTTTGCATCCAATTTGTCGTTGCGAATGAACTCATAGACATCGCCATGCACTTCATTGGTGCCGGACTTGATGGAGGCGTTGATCACACCGCCGGCGCTGCGCCCGTACTCAACGTCGTAGTCGCGCGTTTGCAGCTTGAATTCCGCCAGGGAGTCGACTGCCGGCTGCGCACTTTGGGCGCTTTGATCCTGAAGGTTGGTGGTGTAGGAATTGTTGTCCGCGCCGTCGAGAACGTAGTTATTCTCAGTGGAGCTATTGCCGTTCACGCTGAAGACTCCCTCAGCGCGGCTTTGGAACGAAGCACTCGAAGGGTTCACTCCTGCCGTCAGCAAGGAAAGTTGATCGTAGCGCCTGCCATTCAACGGCAGATCCGTAGCCTGTTGCGAATCGACCACTGTTCCAACATCGGCGTTCTGGGTTTGTAGCAGGGGGGCGCTGTCAGTGACCGTGACCTCCTGGCTGTTGGAACCGACTTGCATGGTGAAATCCACCTGCTTACGATCCTGAACGTCGAGGACGATCCCGTCGCGAATCTCCTTCTTGAATCCGCCCGCCTCGGCCGAAACAGTATAGTTTCCGACTCTCAGGTATGGGAAGACATAGTTGCCGGCGGAACTCACTTTCACCGTTTGCGATTCGCCGGTGGCCACGTTTTGGACTGTGACGGACGCACTTTGGATCAGGGCGCCGCTTGAATCCTTAACCGTCCCGATGATGCTTGCGGTGTCAACCTGCGCGTAGAGAACAGCCGAGGCAAACGTCACCATCAGTACAGCGGCTATCCGCAATGACCTTCCTACACTAAGTGCAGAAACCCACATGACTCCTCCAAATGAGGCCGTGAAGTCGCCTTGCGAGAAGATCAAAGCGCCGGCACAAGCCTCGAACCCGTTCTAACCGCTTATATACCTGCTACAACTTTGTTCGGAAGCGTTCGCCATCCATATCACGCATTTATTATGGAACGCCGCTATCCTCCCGAAACTACCGTTTTTTCTTACTGTTGGCCCGGGACGACGTTTTGCTCAGTTGAAATCGTGTTGCTCTTGGGAAACAGCAAAGACGTTTTTGGCGAAAGAGAACTCTGCTTGACCAGTCTTCTCTTGTAACTTCGCGACAAAAGAAATTTGCCTCTACGTCGAAGTATCTGGTTGGCCGCGACAACGAATCGCTCCGCCGATTGCCGGGGGTCCCCTTCGCATTCACCTCCACCGTGTGCCCGAAGGCACTGTGGGTCGATCCGCTGTCCCAACGGTTCGAAATCCATGATCGCCGGCAATTCACGTCCGTGTTTGGCGACGCACATAAGCGGTTATACTCAACCCCAGCCTTTTACAGCTACGTCTGGTCAATTGTCAAGAGACTAAGTGCGCGGGGCAAAAGTAAACGCACTGCGATGCGCCCGATGCGCGGTGGTGTTCCAGTACAGGCCACACCTTTCTGCGAACTGGGAAGCGGCGAGACTTCCTTCAGACGAGGATTTGCTAATCGACTTTCGTGGCAGGTTTGATATACATTTCCCTCTTGTGGCGGTGCGGCTAACCGCTTCGTTCCTTCCGCCACGCTTTACCGTATGCGAGCCGGCATACGACTCCATCCCGAGGTGGGCGACTTGTCTGCGGCAAAAATGGACAGAAGAGATTTCGTGAAATCGATCGCGGCCGGCGGAACCGCTGCTATGAGCGGATGGCGGGCGCTGGCCGAATTATCCACTGCCGACACTCCTCAGCACCCGCCTTACAAGATATTCACCGCGTCGCAAGCGGCCATGGTGGGAGCTATCGCGGAGCAGCTGGTGCCTAAGGACGATTATCCCGGCGGCGAGGAAGCAGGTGTGGTTCCGTTCATCGATGCCAAACTAGCCGGGCCTTACGGAAAGTTCTACGCAGATCGCTATGAGTCCGGTCTGAAACTGGTGGATAAGGTTAGCCAGGAGTTTGCCGGTGGAGACTTCGTATCTCTGAATTCCGTTCAACAACAGAAGGTCTTAAGCAGTCTGGAAGCAGGGATCAAGGGGGAACCGGCCGCCCGGGAATTCTTTGGCTTGATCCGGGAGCACACCTTCGAGGGCTATTACGGTGATCCTCAGCACGGCGCAAATCGAAACGGCGAGAGCTGGAAAATGATCGGGTTTGGAGGTTAGTCCGTGCCCCAAAACAAAGTCGATGCGGTGGTGGTGGGTTCAGGGGCGGGCGGGGGCATCCTCGCCAAGGAACTCGCGCAGGCAGGGCTATCGGTCGTGATGTTCGAGCGCGGCAACCACTACACCGCGGCCGACTTCGACCACTCCGAATTGCAGTCCCAGTATTCCGTGCCCCCTGCATATGGTCCATCCGTGTTTCCCAACCCCCGCACCTTTCGCTATACCGACAACGAAACAGCACGCCTGGTCTATCCCGGAGTGGACGAGGTCTACGGGAAGACAGCGGCCTCCGTGGGAGGAGCCACGCTCGCATATGGGGCTGCTGCTTGGCGCTTCAAGCGGGAGGACTTTCTCATGAAGTCGACCTACGGCGCGGTCAAAGGGACCTCGGTGGAAGACTGGCCGATTACTTATGAGGACCTCGAGCCGTACTATGAGCAGGCGGAGTATGAGATTGGAGTTGCCGGCCTGGCTGGCGCCGACCCATTCGCAGAACCCCGGAAAAGGCCGTTCCCGGTTCGCCCCCTACCCATCAACCAGCAAGGAGAAATCATCCGCGACGCTGGCTTACGCCTGGGCTGGCATCCCTTTCCGCCCCCCTTCGCGATTCTCACCCAACCCTACAATGGCCGATACGCTTGTGTTCAATGCCGCTGGTGCCTCGCTCACGCTTGTGAAGTGAACGCGAAGTCGGGCACACAGATCAGTATGTTGCCCTTGGCCCTTAAGACCGGGAAATGCGAGTTGAGGGTGGACTCTTTTGTGACTCGTATTTTGACCGACGAAAAGGGCCGTCCCTGTGGTGTGCAGTATTTCGACGCAGATAAGAACGGACATGAGCAGTATGCCGATTTGATCGTAGTGGCCTGCTCCGCCACAGAATCGGCGCGCTTGTTGCTCAATTCGGCAGACAAATTTCATCCACAGGGGCTGGGGAATTCATCCGGCCAAGTAGGCAGAAATCTGAATGACCATACCGGGGCCGACGCATTTGGCATTTTTGAGCACGAGATCCCTCACGATAAGGGGCCCGGCCCATCCATTGCGTTCAATGACTGGAATCATCCGCGAGGCCGTGAAATACGCGGAGGCGGTTATATCTATAACTATTATTGCACCCTGCCGATTGAATTCGCGTCGACCCGTCCGCCCGGCGAGCCCATGTGGGGCCAAGCCCACAAAGACTTCCAACGCAAGTATTTCTATCGCTATATCCACCTCGGCAGCAACTGCCAGGCTTTGCCCCAAGAGAGAAATCGTGTTGATCTCGATCCCAAGGTTCGCGATGCCTGGGGAATGCCGGTAGCGCGTATTACTCACTCCTACCTGCAGGAAGACTTTGAAGTCGCCAATTTTGTGATGGCCAAACAAGAGCAATTGCTAAAGGAGGCTGGGGCAATCAAAACCTGGCATGGCGAGAATGCAAGAGGCGGGGTGGCTGACCATCAAAATGGAACCTGCAGAATGGGAAACGATGCTAAAACCTCGGTCGTCAGTTCCTACTGCCAAAGCCATGACGTCGACAACCTGTTCATAACCGATGGCAGCGTGTTGGTGACGGATGCTGGATTCAATCCCTCGTTAACCATCCAAGCGGTTGCATTTAGAGCTGCTGAATATATCAAACAGCAATGGAAAGGTTCCGCATGGCGCAACGGCAAGCGGGCGTAGCCTCTTACTCGAGAATGAAACCAGCTGCAGACGCTCGGGGCGTGTTTGCCTTCGTGATCGTCTTTCGCTGCGTGAGACTCTCTTCATGATTGGCGGCAGGGCGCTCATCATCGCCGCGTGGTCCGGCGTATTTATCTACGGCTACCTGAACGCAATGTTGGGCATCGTGCTGCCCAACCTGATGGACATGCTCAAGCTGGATAAATCCCAGGCGGGCAAGTTTTTCATGTTCATTTCGATTGGCCTGCTCGTCTCCTCCATCCCCGCCGGGTTGACCATGGATTACTCAGGAACAAAGATCGTGACCTGCCTTGGTTTGCTGGCAGTTGCGGCCGCCTTTTGGGGGCTCGGAACAATCAAATCGCCCAGGTTCTTGTACGCTCTATCTTTTCTCCTGGGCCTTGGCGGGGCGATGGTGATCGCCGGGGAAAACACCACCATTTCGCTGGCCAACACCAGTCAGCGAGAAATCGCATCCAATTTGCTAAACCTCTTCTTTGGCGTAGGCGCCTTCATTGCGCCCTTCATCGTGATGCCGGTCCTCAAGAAGAGAGGCTTCTCCGGTGTACTGAAGGCTTCGGCCGTTCTAACCGCCGCGATTCTGGCTTTCCATCTATCACTTACTTTTCCTCCTCCTGTGGTTGCCACGCACTTTCCTTTGGGTAGTGTCGCCACGCTTCTTGGCGAGCCAAGGTTACTGCTGCTCATGTTCCTGGTATTTTTGTACGTCGGGACTGAGTTCTCCGTTTGGAGCTGGACGGTTACGTTCTTTACTTCCGAACGCGGATACCCGCAGCAGTCCGCGTCGCGCATCATCTCCATATTCGCTTTGACTATGATCGCTGGCCGCTGGGCGACCCAATGGACCTTGGTCAAGTTTGGGCCCCTGCTGCTTTTGCTTATTAGCGCTGCCGGAGCAGTCATCAGCTTGGCCGCCCTCTATGTTATCCGTGGACGGATACCGGTCATCGTCGCTGCATTGGCCGGAGGATGGTTCATGGCCGCCATTTTTCCAACCGCTCTCGGCCTCGCCGGCAGTTACTTTCCGTCATCGGTAGGTACTGCAATCAGTCTCGTCACTACAGGCGGGTGGATAGGCGCAATCGCTATCCCACCCGCCGTAGGATTCGTTGCCGATCGTTTTGGAGTTAGTCGCGGATTACTTATACCGGTAGGCGCAGCACTTCTAATGCTTATCACTCCGGTTTTACTTATGCGGATGCACTGAGGACTGCTTTAGAATGTGCCGCTGATTCTTTATTGTTCTAACCTCGCGCAACGAACCTTCTCGCGAGCAAAAGACCCATGAGTTAACGGCTTGCTGGAGCAAATAAATGAACGCAAATACTTCTATCGTGCATTCGCAAAATTTATCCCAAGGCCAATCCGGCGAATTGCTTCGCTTTTCTCGCCAGGAGGCCGGTTGGAATGGATGAGCCTTGTGATTCGACGCCTGGCTCCAGGAGACTCGCTCCCGTTGCAAACACAAGATGAAGAGATGGCTTTGGTCCTGCTGGGAGGTAAATGCGCGGCGGATTGGGGGGAAGGGAGGTGTTGATAGGGGGCAGGAAAGAGACAGACGCTCGGCTCCCCATGGTGCGCGGTTGAAGGCCGGAACAACAACGGTAGGGCGCGGTGACGCGAGGATCGACGGAACTTGCTTTGCTTTGTCGCGGTCCTTCGCGCCGCAGCAAAGGTGATCGAAGCATTCGTTTCATCTATGATGGTCTGAAGGTCTTTGGGTTCTATGTCCAGCAACGACTCGCTTGCGAGCAGGCGCCAGAAAGGTGTGAGGCCTTAGGTGCCTCCCGATTCCGCGTTGCTCCGGCATACCCATTCCAGGCGAGCCTTCCTTAAGCGCATTGCTTTGTTAGGCCTGGGTTCAAGCAGCCTTGGCTTACCCCTTCCGCTGCTCTTTTCATCCGCCGCTGGTTCCCAATCAAGGGCCTCACAGGCGGCCAATCCTCTTTTCGTTCAAGTTCCACCTTCCTCCAGCGGAATCAGCTGGCAGCATGTCAACGGCCGCTCTTCGCAGTATTATCTTCCTGAAACAACGGGAGCCGGCTGCGCTTTCATTGATTACGACGGGGACGGCTGGATGGACATCTACCTCGTCAATAGCGGCCGTTGCGATTTTTACGACCCATCTCCGCCGCTGCGCAATGCCCTCTACCGCAACAATCGCAATGGCACATTTACGGATGTCACCGCAGAGGCCGGTGTTCCAGGAGGCGGCTACGGGATGGGCGCGGCCGTCGGGGATTTTGACAATGACGGGCTTCCTGACCTCTATGTAACGCAATACGGCAGCAGTATTCTCTACCGCAACAATGGAGATGGGACATTCACTGACGTCACTAAAAAAGCTGGGGTTGCGGCCCCCGGATGGGCATCGAGCGCGGTCTGGTTTGACTATGACAACGACGGCAAGCTCGATCTGTTCGTGTGCCGATTTGTCGATTTCACCAGGGAACTCAATAAGTTCTGCGGAAATACCGCCACCGGGGAGCGATACTACTGCGTCCCGCGGGCTTATACCCCCATGCCCAGTTGGTTATTTCACAATAATGGAGATGGGACTTTCACTGACGTCAGCAAGGAGTCCGGAATCGCGCGGTACTTGGGAAAGGCTTGGGGAGTCGTCGCTACTGACATTAATAACGATGGCAACATGGATTTGTTTGTTGCCAACGATACGGTAGCCAACTTTCTTCTTGTCAATGATGGCAAAGGCAAATTCAGGGACATTGGCGTTGAGTCTGGGATTGCATACAGCGAAGATGGCAGCCCCAGGTCCGGCATGGGGGTCGATTCCGCAGACTACGATAGCGATGGCTGGATGGATCTTTTCGTTGCCAACGTGGATCACGAAAAGTATTCCCTTTATCGCAACCAGCACAATCTGACCTTTGAAGACCAGGCTATGCGGAATGGCATCGGGCAAAGTACGCTGCTCATGAGTGGCTGGGGGCTCAAGTTCTTCGACTTCGACAATGATGGCAACGTCGACCTGTTTCTCGCCAATGGGCATCCCGACGACCGCGTCGAGACCAGAACAGACGAGGTGAAGTATGCCGAACCGATGTTGCTGTTTCGCAATAAGGGAATTGGATCGGCACACCGTTTTGAAAATGTGAGCCAGCTTGGAGGCCCCGTTTTCGACCAACGATTCGCCGCGCGCGGCATGGCATTAGGCGACTTCGATAATGATGGCGCCGTCGATGTCCTGGTATCGGTAAACAACGGCGCTCCTCTTCTGCTGAAGAATACAGCGGCTCAGGGCAACCATTGGCTGGGACTCAATCTTATTGGCAAGAAGTCTAATCGCGATGCCGTCGGTGCGTTGATAACCTGGCAAGCGGGTGACCTGAGGAGGCGTCATTTAAAGGTTGGCGGAGGGAGCTATCTTGCGTCGCACGATCCCCGCGTAATTCTGGGAGTAGGAACGCACACAAAGATCGACTGGCTCGAAATCAGATGGCCCAAACCGAGTGGACTTGTTGAGCAGCATACGAATTTGCCTATCGACTGCTACCTCACCATTGAGGAAGGCAAAGGAAAGAAAGTAGATAGCGTGGCATCGAAGGGGCCGGCGAAGTGACCACCGCCGAACAACCTGAGTGTGGTGGGACGAATGGTTTTCCGCAGATGGCGAGAAAGTGGCGCTCGAAAATTAGAAGCTAACGATGAACTGTATTCCTGCATCTCATTTCGGGTAGCGAGAACGCTGTCGAAATGAGGATACCTATGGCTGATGTTAAGAAATGTCCCCACCCGTCGTGTAGTTGCAACCTGGAAAAAGGTCAAAGCTTTTGCAGTGCTCGTTGCGAGGCGGCAAAGGGAACCACGGAGCTAATGTGCGAATGCGGTCATCCGGGATGCAAGGGTGAGGCATTGAAGACCTAAGACTGGTTACTCATCTCTCAGTGAATCCATCGGATTGACCTTTGAGGCCCGCCGCGCGGGAACAAAACTCGCCAAGAGAACGACAGAGGCTAGGAGAATAGACACGCTCGCCAGCGTTGCCACATCGAACGGCTTGACTCCATAGAGAAGGCTGGCGATCACCCGCGCAAGCAGCACTGCTCCAACTAAACCGAGGCATATTCCGATGCTTACGAGCTTGGCCGCTTTGCCGAGGACAACTCGAAGGATAGCTCCGCGAGTGGCTCCGACCGCCATCCGAATGCCGAACTCGCGCGTGCGCTGGCTGACCACGTAGCTCATGACTCCGTAGAGTCCAATAGCAGAGACAAAGAGCGCGAGTAGCGCGAACAAGCCAAGCAGAGTCGTTCCGAAGCGCGACTCCCCTACGGAGCCGTAGACGATCTGCTTCATGGTTTCGACCTGGTCCATGGGTACGTTTGCATCGACATCGGCAACCGCTTTGCGGAGAGCACTCGTCACACTCGCTGGTTCCACGGACGTGCGGAGGACAATCACGGGGCGCGCTTCGACATTGGGAACCTGTCCATAGGGAACGTACATTTCAGAGTCGGGTTTGGCTCCCAGTCCTTCATGATGAACATCCCCTACCACGCCGACGATAGTCCGCCACTCCCCGTTGTCAAACCGGACCCGCTGTCCCACGGGGTTCGCGGCACCCCAGAACCGGCGCGCCATCGATTCATTGACTGCTACAACCAACGGCCTATCCTCGGCGTCTCCGACGTCGAAACCACGTCCGCGCTCGATTGGAATTCCGATTGTTTCGAAATAGCCGGCACTGACCGGCCGGTATTTCGTGAGATCGTAGGCTCCGGCCGGCTTTAGCGGGCGCCCTTCTATATCGAAGGACCGCGAATTATCGACGCCGCTCAGTGGCAGATTCGAGGTGAAAGCGGCCGATTGCAGCCCCGGAATCTCGCGTATGCGGTCGAGCAGCTTGCGCTGGAAGGCGGTGATCTCCCGATGCTGGCCCATCCCGTACTTGTACCCATTCGTATACTGCGGCGGTAGGGAAAGGCGAGCGGTGAGAATGCGCTCGGTTTGAAATCCGGGAGAAACACGCGTGAGCTTCCATAGACTTTTGGTCATCAAGCCTGCTCCGCTAAGGAGTACCAGCGTCACAGCGACCTGCCCGACAATAAGCGGACTCCGCATTCGGGACTGGTCAGAGACCACAGATCTTCCGCCTTGTTTCAACGAGTCATTGGCGCTGACCCGACGGGATTGATGCAAGGGAACCAGTCCGAAGACGATTCCCGTCAGGATGGAGAGCAGGCTGGTAAAGGTGAGCACCCGCCAGTCCACCGCGATCTCCGATGCTCGAGGCAAGTCTGCCGGCAAATGATGCACCACCGCAGGCACGCTCAGAAGTGCGAACGCCAATCCCAGCAAGCCGCCACTTACAGCGAGGACCATGCATTCCGTTATCAGTTGTCGAGCGATTCGCCTCCGGCTCGCGCCAAGAGCGACGCGCAGCGCAATCTCTTTCCGGCGTCCGGCCGCGCGGGTCAGCATCAGATTCGCGATATTCGCGCACGCAATCAATAACACCATGACAACAGCCGCCTGCAGCGTGATCATCGCGGTGCGCACTCCACCTACGACATACTGACCCAACGGGACAGCCGTGATGCCTCTCCCTTTGTCTGCAGCCGGGTAAAGGCGCTGGAGATTCGAGGCGACTTGGGTGAGGTCGGTCTGAGCCTGCTGCAACGAGATGCCGGGCTTGAGCCGGGCAAAGACGCAGAGCGAATTGGTGTTACGCTGCCACTCCTCGGGTGGAGACGCAAGGGCCAATGGTGTCCACAAATCGAACTGGTTGCGGGATTGGTAGTCTGATGCCTTGCTTACGAAAGAGAAGTCGCGCGGAAGCACGCCGACGACGGTGTAATCGGCATCATTGAGGCGGACGACGCTCCCCACAATAGCCGTGCGACCACCAAAGAAGCGCTGCCAAGTGGAATAGCTCAGAACAACAACGTGATTGGCACCGGGGCGATCTTCTTCCGGAAGAAAGTCTCGGCCGACCGCCATGTGAATTCCCAACAGCGAAAAGAAGTCATGACTCACCGCCGCGCCGGCCATGCGCCTGGCTTGGCCCGAGCCGTTGAGGATGAAATCCGGATATGGATCAATTGCTGCCATCTTCTCAAAAGAATGGCTTTGTTCGCGCCAGTCGTAGAAGTTCGCTGGTGCTACCGTTCCGAGATTGCGATCGGTGAGTGACGATTCCCAAAGCATGAGCAGGCGATCTGGCTCAGGGTACGGTAGCGGCTTGAGAAGAACACCATTCGACGATCGTGAAAATGGCGGTATTTGCGCCAATGCCCAAGGCCAACGTGAGGACCACAACCGACGAGAACGCCAGGTTCCTCGAAAGGGTCCGAACGGCGTATCGAACATCCTGCATCACGGTATCCATGGAAACTCCTGTTCTAATATCGCGAACATTCTGTTTCACTTGTTCCACGCCACCAAGTTCCCGGCGGGCCTCGCGAAGGGCCTCTTCTGGAGCCATCCCGCACCGCACCTTCTCCGCCGCCGTCATTTCCAGATAGCCGCGGACCTCTTCGTCAAGGTCGGCGTTTGCACTCTCCCGCTTGAAGATGTTTCGCCACAAGGCGCGCAAATGATCTACCATAATCAGCCTCCTACGTCGCTCGCAAGGCGCTCGCCATCGCGATGGAGATTCGCTCCCATCGCTCTGACTCGGTGTGGAGCTGTCGCCTGCCGGTCTTGGTCAGACGATAAAACTTGGCACGCCGGTTGGTTTCCGATTCACCCCAGGAAGACGAGAGCCAGCCCGCTTCCTCCATCCGGTGCAGAGCAGGAAATAACGAGCCGGCTTTGACCTCAAAGGTCCCATTCGTTATTTGTGCAATACGGCGCGAGACCCCCATGCCGTGCAACTCGTCGAGTGCAAGCGACTTCAGGATCAATAAATCCAGCGTTCCTTGCAGAAGATCGGACTGAGGTGACGCCATGCGCTCTCCTATAGATTGAGCTATAAGAACATAGCATCTCTCTTATAGACAGTCAATAGGAACTCCACGCCGACCAATTCTCGTCACTGTGCTCGTTCGTCTTGCGAGGAGGATTTCTTGTGAACAACGGGTCGAGTCACTCATTGAGCTGTTCAGAGCGATCCACAAATCTGTGAAAAGGCTGGAAAAAAGAAGTTGACTTTGGACAAGATCATCGAAGAGCATTGCGCCATGCGACATGTCGTTAGAAATAGTGAAGGCCGATATGCAAAACCGCTGAGCGAGCCCGTTGTGAAGTCAGAATGTGTCCTATAGCTGCGCGATCGCGGCCTGAACATTACACCGCTTATGCGCAATAGAGTTGAGGTGCCCAATGGAAGATTCACTCGCTTTTGAGCCTAATCGGGCGGCTGTGCTCAGCATGGATCTGCAGACCGGAATCGTGGCGATTTATGCGAAGGATGATTCTGCCTTGCCGAATCGGGCCGCGAAAATACTGGAATGCTCCAGGAACCGGAAGATGAGTGTTATTCACGTGCAGGTCGGATTCCGTCCCGGGCTGCCCGAAGTCAGTCTACGTAATCCGCTCTTCGGCGCCATCAAGAGGTCGCCTCAGCATCAGCAGCTATTTCTGGGACCCACCGGCGCGATTCACCCAACCGTGGCTCCGCAAGCCGATGACGTTGTCGTCACCAAGCACCGCATCAGCGCCTTTGCCGGCACAGACCTGCAGATGATTCTCCGGGCAAAGGAGATCGACACCCTGATTCTGTTTGGGATTGCGACCAGCGGGGTTGTCCTCTCCACCTTGCTTCACGCCAGCGATGAAGACTATCGCGTGATCGTTGTCAAAGACTGTTGCGCCGATCTGGATGCAGAGGGTCACAACTACCTCGTCGAGAGACTGTTCCCGGCCTTAGCCACTGTTACAACCAGCGTTCAGTTGATCGAGGCGCTTGCACTGCGCTGAATGCCCTTTGCCTTGTTGCAGCGGGGACAGCGGAACGTCCCAAGGCGCACTGACGCACGCTATTTCAACCCATCCACCCATTCCTCCACATCCTTCAAAACCTCCGGCTCATTGGACTTAAAGACATAATGGTTGGCGTTCGGGATGCGGATTACCTTTGCAGTGGGCACCATCCGTTCCCAAGCCTTCGCCTGGCCCTCGGTGAATTCGGCGTCGTGAGCGGCGGCCGCAGCCTTCTGTTTTTCGTCCATCGGCGGTCCACCCATGTCATGCGGATCGGCAAAGATCGCGAGCACCGGGCACTTGATCTCGGTATACTTCTGCTCGCCCGCTATGATCGCCTCGGCGCTCACCCGGCGGCGATCCATCTTGTCCAGCACCGGCCGATTCGGAATGTCCGGGAGCCCTTCCATCTCCTTCTGCCGGGCCACGAGATCCTTTTCGTATTGCGGCAACTCGGTCTTCAGCAATTCCGCGATGACAGCACGAATGGCACTCGGGTCCTGTGCATTCGAGAGTTCGGTCATCTTCTCGCGCAGTGCGATACCGTCAAGCCCGAAGTCACCATGCGTCGCGTCGTAGAGAGCATACGGGTATCCTGCATCCAGGTAAACTAGCCCTGCGACTCGTGCGGGAAACCGGCTACCAATCGAACTCAACTCTTCTCCGGCAATCGAGTGGCCCACCAACACCGGCTTTTGCAGTGCCAACTTGTCCAGCACCGCAACCACGTCGTCGCCGAGCCGGTTCGCCGAATAGGCATCTCCCGTCACCGGCGGCGTATCCGAAGCGCCGTAGCCCCGGCGCGTGATTCCATAGACGTGATACTTACCCGTCAGCTTCTCGGCGAAGCCATCGAAGATATGAGCATTGTTCCCAAGTCCAGTCAACAGGACAACCGGGCGCCCCGTCCCTCCCCAGTCCAGTACCTCTAGCTTCACGCCAGGTTCGACCGTCACAAACTGCACCGTGTGCTTTGATGGGTCTATTGTCCATGCTGTGCTCTTGGTGGCCCGCTCGAACTTCAACGGATTCGAGCCGCGCTGCGTCCAAACCCCATCGATCGAGTTAGAGTCCGCGCTTAGCGTTCCTGCATAGCTGCCCTGAATCATCGGTAACGCAAACTTGACGCTCCTCCCGTCGAGAGAGAGCGAGTCGACCGGCAACGGATCGGATGTCTGGTCGATGCTGTAAAACTCGGCCGTTAGCCTTTTATCTGGTCCCGGCGACACCTTTAGGATGGTCCGCAGCCTGACTTGCCCGATCACGAGTGTTCCCTGCCAATCTCCGACCAGCTCTTGCCCGCTAAGAGTCCCAGGAAGCATCAACAGCACCGACAGCCAAAGCCATACACTCGCGATCGTCCGCTTCATTCCACCCACCCCAAACTTCATCTGAATTCTACAGGGCAACGAACTTGCGGGTTCGAGGAGGGCAAGAAAATCCATGGCAGCCTGCGCAAGCGAAGTGTGGAAGATGAGGCTACTCTTATGCGGTAAATCCGGACATCAGCAAACGTCGTCTGGGGGGGCGCTTTCCGAGCGCATCTTCCCAACTCGAGGAGGCACCATGGAGAAATCTGTTCTACCCTTTGGCACCATCATCAAGCAACCCAGCGCCTTGATTCCCATGGCGATGTCGCTCATTGCCTTGGCAATGGTGCTCAGTTTCCTTGTAACCAACGGCGTGGTCCATCAAGCTGACGAAGGGACCGAAGCCCATATTTGGCAACTGCTCATGGCGGGGCAAATACCCATTGTTTTTGCGATCAAGTGGCTGCCACGCGCTCCTCGACAAACGCTGCCTGTACTTGCACTGCAGGCCGGGGCTGCACTTGCATCCATGGCCCCCGTCTTTTTTCTCCACTTGTGAGAAGTTACGGAGAACCCCGGCTGCGACGGCGACACCCGGGAAGCGTGACTTCGCTTCAACGCGTGGCAGCCGCGGTCAGTTTTCAGTCGGGATTCTTTCCGCCGCGTCTACAACCAATACGGTTACGTTTCCTTTGCGGCTTTCGATTCTCAGTCCCAACTGATCTTCCAGGGCCCTCTGCCATGACGTGAACATATCGGTGCCCAGTTCAGGGTGGATGTCCACGCTGAAGTCAAAAATGCCCGGAAGTCCTGTCTTATCCAGTAGCAAAATCGGGGACGCACTTGCTCTAGCTGGTTCGGCTGGATTGACTGGAGCCGGTATGGATAACTGGACGGTAAGAAGGTCCGCGAACTGGCGCAAATCCCCGTGAAAATGAAATCCCGCTCGTGCCGTGGGGTTTTCTCCGTCGCCGATCGGGCGAATTTTGGCGCCCGACTTGCCGATAACCAGCTCGTACACGCGCATCTCTCGCATCTCGCTGTGCTGGGTCAGTTTGAATCGCTCGGCAACAAGGCTTCGTAGCATCAGGGCATGTTGCTCCCTCGTGCAGACCCCTGCTGATCTTGCCTCGATATCGTATTCGTTCTTGTCAAGCCAGCTTGGCCCCAATACTTGATTCAGTTGCAGTTGGTAAGCCTCTGCCACCAGGCGCTTCAGGGTGACATTTCTGGCTATGATCCCAGTAGGCGAGTATGAAAGTTGATTGTTATAGTCTGGGCCGACGAGGTGCTGGCTCGGCTTCACGGAAGCAACGTCAAACGCCGCTGCCGTTGTTGAGACTTGGCCCACGGCGACCGAACTGGAAAGCGCGAAAGAAATGAGGATGGACAGCGCGCGCATAGCCTTCAGCATATTCGCCGGGAGATGAGTCGGCAAATTGCCGAAGAAACGCAGGCCTTTCGACTCACACACGCCAAGGAACACCAAACCTCCGGATTCTGGTCGAGCTACCGGCTACCCGGGGGTGATCCTGCGTGAGAGCGCAACCGTCAGCGTAAGAAACGGATTCAATGCTTACCCATCCCGCTGGCGCTTGTGGGCAACCCGGATCGTGCACGAAGCAAGTGAGGCGCGCCGCCTTGGGTTTCCCACCCTAAAATCCGTGTAACTTTGTTCGATCTGCAGCGTACTGCTTTATGGACACCAAGCGAAGCAATGCGAAAAGATCGCAGGGCCGCGAGGGGAAAGCCACGCAGATGGAGGGGCAGGACCTGGAGAGCGTAATAGAACGCGCACGAGGCCACGATGCCGAGGCCTTGGGAGAGATCTATCGCCTCTATGTCCGCCGCGTATTTGGCTTGTGCCGCCACATGTTGGACTCACGGGAGAGCGCAGAAGATGCCACCAGCGAAGTCTTCCTCAAACTGCAGCGCTCAATCGAGAGCTACGACGGGTCGATTCCGTTCCCCAGGTGGCTGCTCCGGGTGGCGGGCAACCAATGCATTGACGCTTTGCGGCGCCGGCAGCGCGGACGGCAGGTGATTGTGGAAGTTGAAGACGGAGCCGCGGGCATCGAGCCAGCCGGTTCGGAGCCGTCGCCGCTGGGTGCTGTCCTCAGCACGGAAGAGAGGGCGCAGGTGCGGGATGCCATCGCACATCTGCCGGAGAACTATCGCGTGCCGCTGATCCTGCGCTATTACGGTGAACTGAGCTATGACGAAATCGCGCAGCAGTTGGGCCTGCAGAGGAACTACGTGGCGGCATTAATATTTCGAGCCAAGCAGGAGCTGCGCCGGAAATTGGCCCACAGGAGCAAGTGATCATGGAATGCTATTCGGAACAGATCGTGGCCATGGCCGTGGACGGCGAACTGGAAGTGGAGGAGACTCTGCGCCTGCGAGACCACCTGGCCACATGCCGGCGCTGCCGGCAACTGTTGGACGCATTACGCGCCGAGAACCGTATTCTCAGCGAAAGCCTGCAAGAGCTTCCGGAAGAGGCAGCCAGTCCGATGGTCTTCCCCTCTTCGCCGTGGTCTGTGGGGTGGGGTGAGGTCGCGGTCGTGGTCACGATGCTGGCGCTAGGTTCTGCCGTTTGGATCAATGAGTTGAGCATTCCGGAAGCGCTGCAGTGGTTAAATCCCTTCAGCGTAAGCGGCCGCACGAACCTGTTCTTCAACCTTTCATATTACTTTGCACACGGAGGTGCTGCCATGCTGGCTGATTATGCTACTACCGTCGGGGAGCTCTTTTTGCTGTTGCTGTTGTGCGGCAGCGTACTGCTGCTGGGACGTCGATGGTGGCGACGTCAACCTGGCCTGCGACTGCTGATCGTGCTGCTTGCATTGACATTGCCTGGCTTTGGCCTGCAGCAGCGTCACAGTGATTTCGTCAGCGTAGCCGCGAACGAGACTGTAGACGACACCCTTTTGGCCACCGGCAACATAGTGCGCGTGGAAGGCGTGGTCAATGGGGACTTGCTGGCGTTTGGTGCGACTGTCGAAGTGCGTGGCACCGTCAAGGGTGATTTAGTGAGTTTTGCCACCAAGAGAACCGTGGTGAGCGGAACCGTGGAAGGCCGCATCTACGACCTTTCGAATTCGCTCGACCTGGACGGGGAATTGGGCCACAGTATCTACGCGTTGGTGCAATCCTTGCATGTGGATAACCGGGGTCACGTGGGCGGCGGTATCTTGGTTGGCGCCGGCGACGTCACCCTCGAGGGCGAGGTGAATCGCAGCGTTACCATGTTCGCTGGGAATGCCGATGTGAGCGGCAGCATCGCGCGCGAACTGACCATGGCCGGAGACAGCCTTACCCTGACTAACACGGCCCGAGTCGGCGGTAACCTGAGCGCTCACGTGCACCAACTGAAAAACGTGCATATCGCTGACGGCGCGACGATTGGGGGTAAACGTGACATCCAGGTGCGCGTGAGGAAGAGCCGGTTCACGCGTCCCAGCTTCTACTTCTTCCAAGCTGTCTGGCTCGCTGGCGCCATGCTGGTGGGATGGTTGGGCCTGGTTCTGTTTCCCGGCTTCTTCCAGGCCAGCACGCAGGCGGTTGGCTCAGGCTGGCGTAGCCTTGGGCTTGGGTTTGCGGTTCTGGCAGCCGTGCCTGTCGCCATAGTCGTGACTGCCATCACTCTGGTTGGCCTTCCGGTCTCGCTCATGCTGCTCGCGGTATATCTGGCTGCGATCTACCTGGCAAAGGTTTGGGTTGGAGCCTTCCTTGGGCGGATACTTCTGAAGCCAGCCGGGGCCACAAAGGGCGATTGGCTGCTGGGACTACTGCTGGGCCTGCTGATCCTCACCATCGTCGGGTTCATCCCTTATCTCGGCGGACTGGTCCACTTGGGTGTGGTTTGCCTAGGGGTTGGGAGCGTTTGCCTGGCAGCTTTATCGGGCCTCACGACCGTTCATAACGACCTGAAAAAACTGCTGAGATTCGGCGAGGCCAAGCACAAGTTTCGACGATGGAATCCCGCAAGCGACGGGTTGTGGCTGTTGCCGTGAGGCCTGCCGTTTCACCTGCGACCCCTTCAACTAGCGAGTCACGTCATCGAGCAGTGCGGGGTGCCGGGCTTCTCCCGCGGTCTGAAATGCCTTGGACTGTGTCTCTCTTTTCATAAATCAAATGAAAGGAGTTGAAGCCGTCCTTCCGGTGTGCCGGTTTCACTCAGCGGTGCTTGGTTCCCGGCTGAATATGGGTGCATTGAGCAATAGTCCGATAAGAAAACTGGCCGCGGCAAGAACTTCTGCAGGTCTGTCCTTGAGTGTGATCACGAAGACGACCATTGTCAGAAATAGTCCCCATTTGACTGTTTCTTGCCGGAAGGCCTTTCCCCACCCGGAATGAAATTCTTGCGCAGCAGGAGGTATGAGCGGTAAAGCAGTGGGCAACATGTGCAGTTTGAGATTCCGTGCCCGAGGATCCTCGCGCTGTATCAGGCGAAGGATGCGAAGGGTTTCGCCCGCCACGAGGATGATGAATCCCCAAAGAGGAAAGAGAGAAGCTAAGCCGATTGCATAGAGAAGATCTCCGAAGTACCGTGATCGATGAAGATGACGATACGATTCCATGCCAATCGCGCTCTCTGGCCTACGGCAAACGCGCGCAGATGTACAGATTGCGGCGCCCACAACAATGAATACTGTCGCGACGATGAAAAAGAAGCGCTCAAAGCCTCTCGGTGCCGAACTGTCTTTGACGAATCGCCATACAATGTCCTCTCGGTCCACAAAGTACGTGAGAAAAGCAGCGGTAACAATGAATTGGTGAACCAACGTCTGATGACTATATTCGAAATCGGTGGCTTTCATTGCCAAGACCCCTCACGTCAGGAATGAGCCTGATTTCATAAATATCGAAGGCACGCACTTTGAACCAGCTATTCTGCGTGGATCGTCGGTCAACGGGAAGTTTACCGCGCTTCGTTCCGCGAGGTCCGTTAAGGAGAAATTATCGCCGAGTCACTCATCGAGGAACCGATCCGTCCTGAAAGTCGGGGTTATCGGTAACTTCCCCGGCTCGCCCCCAGCCGGAAGGGCTGACGGAGTAGAGAAACCAAGAACATATCTCGACCAATGTCGTTATTCTGTCCTTAGCGCCCGCACCGGATCCACGGACGCCGCCCGCCGCGCCGGAATTACTCCCGCCAACGGTAACGACAAATCGGCTTCTCGTCAGCAGTGCTGCGGAATGGACGGTTCGACGCGTTTCGTAACCACCTCGTACAAGCCCGGAGCGATCGAGGCAGCCGGTCCCCCACTCACAAATCTGCCTGGATTTTGCCGGGTTGCAGGGGAGATCAGGCCGACACCGGATTCGAGGATCAAATTTGAAGTGTGGATGGTATCCCGGCGTTGAGGGCCGTTCAGAATTCCAGCACACGGGCCGACTTGCCGGTACTGATTTCTCCAGACGGCGTGAGCCAATTCCGAGTTGTTAAACAACCAGTAACTTCCGAGTAGCCGGTAATTCGACCAGAATCCGGAAATCTCGGGTTGTGATTCAGTTTGGCTTTGACCCTCGGGGCAGCCTGCCTGCAAACGTGGTTGGATATTCGGCGCGTCCATAGCGAAATTCCAACTATGCTCCAAATGATACAGATTCACGAAAGACCATCCGTTAGGGTTGGTGTTCTGAGGACTGTCTCAATGAAGACGAGAGTCAAGATTCTTCAACTTTTGATTGTGTTGATTGCCCCGGTTTGCCTTTCCGGGGCGGCCATCGCACAATCGATTCCAAACGGCGCAGCTATCGATGGCGAAGTGAGCAAGATCATGACCGAAACCCACGCCAACGGCATGGCCGTTGCGGTCATCGATCACGGCAAGGTCGGCTATGTCCACGCCTACGGCATCCGAAACGCCAAGGGAGATCCGCTGACCACGGACACTGTCATGTACGGCGCGTCGCTTACCAAGATGGTGTTTGCGTACACGGTGATGCAATTGGTCGATCAGGGCAAGCTCAACCTCGACACACCTCTAAAGGACGATCTCGACAAGCCGCTGCCGAGCTATGGACCGGATCCGGTTTTTCCTGACAAGTACGGGCCATACAAGGATCTAGCCGGCGATCCGCGCTGGGAAAAGATCACGCCGCGTATGTGCCTGACTCATTCCACCGGCTTCAGCAACTTCTGGTTCATCGAACCAGACCATAAGCTGCATATCCATTTCGAACCCGGCACGCGTTTCAGCTATTCGGGCGAAGGTTTCATCCTATTGCAATTCGTCATCGAACACGGCCGCAAGGCGCAGGGGTTGGGGCTCGATGTCGGCGATTTGACCAAAGCCAACTTTGATCGGCTAGGAATGACTCGCACAAGCCTTGTGTGGAGGAAGGATTTCGCTGCCAACCTGCGCCGATGGCTGGAATGATCAAGGCCAGCCACAGGAACACGACCAGCGCAGCAAAGTACGTGTGGCGGGCTCGATGGACACCACAATTTCCGATCTGCCCAAATTCGTTGCCGCCCTGGTGCGCGGCGATGGCCTGAGCGCCGCCTCACGCGCCGAGATGGCCAAGCCGCAACTGCATATCCCCACGGCTCATCAATTCCCCTTATTCCAACCCGACCTACCGGTGGGTGAGCAGCGCAAGGATTTATACGCTGGACTGGGCGTCGTCGTCTTCGACGGGCCGCAGGGGCCCGGCTTCTACAAGGGCGGCCACGATGGCCAGACAGCCAACAGCGTGGTATGCATCGAGGCCGGTCAGCGTTGCGTGGTGATCCTGTCGAACGATGTTCGCTCCGAGGCAGGCTTCGCCGATCTGGTCAGATTTATCCTGGGCGACACCGGAATTCCTTATGACTGGGAATATGGCGACCACGCCGGAAAGTCGTGAACTTGCGGTGAGTCCTCCTTGATTTGCGCACGACCTGACTCGCTCGTAGAGCTTCCCTGAAGTCTCTTGTCCCTAGTTTCGGCCGGTTGGTCGCCCACCCGGAAACTACGCGAACACGGCCCGATGAAGGGATATCGTAGATGTTATGCCGTTGGAAGTGCGATGCTATCGCGATGCGCCAGCGACGGATGCTCCGATTTGATTTAATAGAATCAGCGAATCTGAGCAGGTCCATCGTTCAAAGCATTGACCGTTTCTGAAATGCAAAATGCTGATCCCGGGAAGTTCCATCCGCTGTCCGGTCGCGGCAACGCCCATAAAGTCCTCGTGCATGGTGCCCATAATTGTGTAGCGTGCCACTAACGTGTCGCCTTCACCGATGAGGTCCTGAGCTATCACTTGCGCGTCAGGGAATACTCTCCAAAAGGCGTAATAAAACTGCTTCACACTATCCAGCCCTGGCTCTATCCCCTGATATCCGTGCACGACTATATCGTCTGAATAAAGGTGAAAATACTCGTTCCGTCTCTGCGGATCAGCAAAACACCTTAGCGCCTGCGCGAAACTCTCTCGATTGGACATTCGGTTAGTCTAGCGACTTTTGCCGTGGGTGACTAAGGCGTCGTCCACTCCCAAATGGTCTTCAACCACGTGTTTTGGGGTCGCTCCTGGATGGTCGCCAATCCGGACAGAACCGCATTTTTGGGGGATTACTTCCGAGTAGCCGGTAATTCGCCCGGAACCTGGAAAGTTGGGGATTGTCCGCCCGCGGCGAACGTGTTGTTTCAGTCCCGCAAGTTGGTCGCAGAGGCCGATTTTCTAGAACCTCCGTCACCGATTAAGCAGCCATTCGGCACGGCGATCCTTTTACTGTGCAGGATAGTAAGCCGTCACGTAGAACAGCTTGGTATTCTCGTCGGTCCCCTCGAATCCGTCATCGAAATTGAAACTAAACTCCATCGGGACTGGATTTGACCCTGGCGATGTTCCGACACTTATGCTCGGGTCACAGGGCGCATTCAGGCTCGTGTCTGGATCGCGCGCGCAAGACCAGTAAAACCCCGGTTGAAAAAACAGGAACGGACCCGCAAAAAATGGCCATTCCAGCCTCGTGTCGCCCACCGTCAGGTCCATGTCTTCGTAGAGTTTTGTCAGATCGGCAACCCCCGGCAGCTCCCAGGTGTTCGTTCCGGCATATGTGCTCTTGTTCATTGAGACAATCCAGCCGGTTGGCGCGGTGGGGTCGATTGCGGAGAAGTAAACGGCCCCGTCGCCGTCTACCAATGGCACAATCAGCACACTTCCATCTACTAGGGAAGTGATGGTCGTCTTCCCGGTGACACCGAATTTATTCTCGGCCGGCAGATTTGCGTTCAGGGTCCACGAGAGGCCGGTAATCGTGTCATACACGGCTTTGCCCTCGCCTGAGCCGCCTTTGTAAGGCAGCACTCCGGTCCCAGGCGGCAGCGGGCCCAGCATCTTTTTCGTCATCGGAAGCACATGATAGAAGTTGTAACTGGTCGTGTTGCCTCCCTGCTGCAAGTTATTGAACGAAAACGTCACTTGCCCGCCGATGTTCGTATCCGACGTCCAGTAAAGTCCTGGCTGCAGTTCGAAGAATGGAAACACGAGTGTAGGGAAAAAGGGCACAACGCTGTTTGGGTAGACCTGCGCCAGCCCCACATTGTAGAGGTTACCCAGTGCGCTGCCCGTGCATAGCACGCCGAAATCATTTACATTTTTCGACTTACACGTAGGGTCCGCCTGCGGAGTCGCCGGAAGCTGCCAATTGTTGTGGTTCAGCCATCCGTTGCCACTGTTATAGAGATTGAGCGCGGCGACCCAGTTCAGAGCGGTCTCGTAACCCATGGTTCCATCGGGATTGATGACCGGTGCGGATCCATCGGCATTCGCGGGGGTCATGAACGGCTTCATCATCACGACCACTGCGGGATCTCCCGCCAGGTTACCGTCAGCCAGCCAGCACACCCCAAGATTCGAGTCGTAGACGGTCCACTCGATGTAGTCTCGGGCCGCCGTTCACCACAAAAAGTCCTTTCGTTCCGGGAAATGAAGCTTCCGCCCGGGTGACCCCGCACGGAAGCGGGGTTCCCGGGCCCTGGGCATTCTGAGCCGCTGCAAACCCAACGCATGAAAATACGATTGTTCCCCAAGCCACGACGACCAGGCTTCGTGAAATCAGGCTTCGTGAAATTCCCATGCTCCCCTCCCTCGATGCGAGATCCCCTGCACTCTATTCCGTCAGAGAAGGGTTGGCAATTGCCAAAATATAGGTAGGTTTGGGTGGTTTTCTCATTCCAGGTTTCCAGAGCCGAGTTGGACGGGCTCGTTGGCATGTCCCATGCGCGTTTATGGGGACCAATTGTCGGAAAGACCCAACTTGGATCAATGAGTATGTTGAGATGTATTCATCAATTGTGCCTACGGCTCTGATCTACTCCTGGCGCAGCGCCTGCACCGGATCTTCCCGCACCGCCCGTATTGCCGGACCTAGCATCGCCGCAAGGGCCACAATTTGCAAAAGCAGCGATACGGCAACATACATCGTTGGATTGAGCACATCCGACGGGAGGCCTCCGTCACTCGATATCCGCTTCATCGCCAATGACCCTATTGCTGCGAAGACGAACCCTGCGACTAGTCCGACGTATACCGGCCGCATATTCGAACGAAGCACTTGGTAGACCACGCCCTGTCTGGTGGCGCCGAGAGCAATCCTGATGCCCATCTCCTTGGTGCGCCGGCTCACGCTGAACCACACCACCCCATGGATTCCAATCAGCGCCAGTAGAACAGTTCCGCTTGCAAGGATGACCATCAGCTCGATAAAACCATCCATGCGGGATGCCGCATCGTCGATTTCTGACCGCACAGTTCGCGGAGTAACAATCAGGTCTGTGTCCAGACCCTTCACTATGTCTCCTGCGCTTCGAGCCAGCGAAGAGGAATCCCCTTCAAACCCGAAGATCAGTGTCTCTCCAATCTGTGGGTGCATTTGCAGACGATAGATGCGCGGACCGTCGGTGATGCCGAAGTTCTCTGATTTCGTATCGCGGACGACACCGACTACTCTGATGAATCTTCCATTGGGTTCCAAGATAACCTTGTCGACCGGATTCTCATGGGGCCAAAAGGAATGTGCGAAGGCCTGCGAGATAACGACATTCGGAGCTGAGACCTCGACCGATACATCGCTTCGATCAAAAGCACGTCCGCCCATTACCTGGATACCTAGCATCTTAAGGCAATCTATTGAAACTGCTACTGACCATGGCGTTGCGGCCCGTTCCAGGGTTTTGGCCGCGCAGTCTGATTTCCTGCATTGGCGAACCCTCGAATGGCGGCGTGTCTGTATAGCACAGCGACTTCACGCCGGGCAGCGCTCGTATACGCTCTTCGAGGGCGCGGTAAAAGGACGAGGCCACTGCCTCCGAATAGCGCGGTGCCTGTAGATTCAGCGGGACCACCATGACATGCTTGACGGCAAATCCCGGATCGCCGTTCAAGATCGTGTTGTACCATTCTGCAAATACACCCGCGCCGATCAACGCCACAAAACTCGCTGCCAGTTGTGCGCTGATAAGGAGATTGCGTGTGAGCCAAAGTCCCTTTTCACTACCCGAAACGCTCTCCTGCCCCTTAAGCGCGGCCAGGTGATCTCTCTTCAACGACTCGGCCGCCGGCGTCAGACTAGCTATGCATCCGGCCAGTAGCGTCGCCGCTGCCAGGTAGATAAATACGCGGAAATCGGGCTCCAGTGGGATACTCAACGGTTCCTTGACCAGGTGCTGACCAAGGAACCGGGGAAGCCAGTATGCAAGAAACAAGCTCATGCATCCTGCCGGGAGAGCCAGGAGCAGACCTTCAGTCAAAATCATTCTTAGAAGCCTCGACCGCTTGGCGCCAAGGGAGAGCCGGATCGCAACCTCCTTTCGGCGTGCTGCCGCTTTTGCTAACAGCAGCGAAGCGACATTCGCACTGGCGATCGCTACAAGCAAAATCAGGGATCCCATCAATAGCGCCATCAGGAGGTTATTCCGTGAGCGCTGTCCCGGCTCGTCGAAGCCGCTGCCATCCGTGACGAAAAGCGTCGTCTTGCGGCCAGGATGCAGAAGATCCTGCTGTTGGGCCATGATGGCAAGTTCGGCTTGCACAGCGCGGATGGAGTAGCCAGGTTTCCTGCGGCCTTCGACCGCCAGCCACTGGATGCTCGGGTCGCGTATGAAACCCGCGGCCGCGCTCGAATCCTGCTCCAGCTGCGACACCATTGGATAGGTGTAGGGAATCCAGGCGCTAATTCGCAGTGACATTCGGCCCGAGAAATGAGGAGGCGTGACACCAACCACGGTGAACGGGCGTCGATTAAGGAAAATGACTCGCCCCAAAATATCAGGAACCGCATTGAGTTGCGTGTGCCAAAACTCATCGCTGATTACTGCAACCGAGTTCGATGCAGAACCGGAGCATTCCTGTGGCGTCAGGAGCCGGCCTACTTCGGGCCGATCCAATCCATATACCGAGAAAAAGTTGCACGAAATCAGGAGCGCGCGAATCGTCGTCGGCTTCGCACCGCCAAACATAGGACGCACCTGATGCCAGGCAGCGAGTTCGCTCAGGGAACGAGCGCTTTCATACTGCCGATAGTCCTCAAGCGAGATGGAACCTGGCTGTCCGAATTGAAACGATGGTTGAGAATTGTAAGCGAACAGGCGCACGAAGTTGCCGGGATCTTTCTCCACGGGTGGTCGCAGCCAGATCGCATTTATTAATGAAAAGATGCCCGCGCTCATTCCGATGCCGAGCATCAGCGTCCCTACGGTAGCAACTGCGACAAGAGGGTTTTGCCGAATCGAGCGCACGCCGAACGTGACATCTTGTACCAGGGTGTCAAACCAGTACCGTAACGTCATGGATTGACTCCTATTTGGAATCGAAACATGGTCGGGCGACCGAATTCTCTTGGCAGATCCCAAGTCGGCTTTGGTCAACCAGGATCTTCTAATTATTGCAGTTTGATAGCCAAAACCCACGATGACCTAAGAGGTTCATTTCTGGTGCGTTGCCAAGCACCGCCGCTACTTGAAAGTGTTCAAGGGCGAACTTCATCGTCCGAAATCGGACTCAGCCTTGGCTGAGCCCATCACGCACTCTGACGATGTATCTAGGTGTCTAGCGGCGTAACCACACGTTTCGCCATCATCAGGGCGGCGACAAGGGCTGCAAGGAGTGCGGAAACCGCGCCGAGGCCGAGCGACCATCTCGGGCCGAAATGATTCGCTACCCAACCGACGATGGGAGCCCCAATCGATGTTCCCCCCAGCGCCACGCCCACACGAGCCGCCATCACCCGGCCGCGCATGGTGGGCTTGGTCGAGAGCTGCATCATACTGTTCGTCGCGTTCGTGAAGGTGAGGGCGGCCACTCCGATCACCGCGAGGGCCGCAGCAAACCACCAGTATCCAGGAGAGAACGCAGCAAGCGCACAACCGATTCCAAATACTCCGGTACCGAGGAACAGCGACCCAAAATCTGGCTTGTCGCGTCCGGCCGCCAGAAGCGCTCCGCTAATTGTGCCGATCGACATGATCGACGACAGCAAACCGAATCCACGTGCATCGGTATGGAAGACATTCACCGCCATGGTGGAGATGAAGATCGGGAAATTAAAACCGAATGTTCCGATCAGAAAGAGCATGACTAGGATTGATCGCAGGTCCGGTCTAGCCCATACATAACGGAGTCCTTCGATGAAGCCACCCGGTCCGCGGGAAGCTCTCGCGTTTGTCCTGAGTTCTTGTACGCGCAGCAGATACATGGAGAGCAGAACAGCACCGAAAGACAGGCCGTTTAGGAGAAATGCCCAGCCTGTCCCGATCTTTGCGATGACCAGACCGGCCACAGCCGGGCCGATCATCTGGCCGGCGAAGAACGAGGTCGAGTTGAGCGCGACTGCATTGGGCAGGTGTTCGTCACCCACCAGCTCCCCAACAAAGGTTTGCCGCACTGGCGCATCCAGCGCCGCAGCGGCGCCAAAGACAAAGGCAAACACATAAACATGCCAAAGGCGGACGTGACCGGAAATCGTCAGGATTCCCAGCGCAGTCGCAAGCACACCCATGGATGCTTGCGTCAGCATCAGCAGCTTGCGCTGGTTGAAACGGTCCGCTGCCAAACCGCTCCAGGGCAGCAACAGCAGTTGCGGAGCGAATTGCAGGCCCGTGACAATGCCGACCGCAGTCGCGTCATGGCGGGTCAGTTGCGTCAGCACGATCCAGTCTTGTGCCACGCGCTGCATCCAGGTCCCGATGTTCGATACCAGACCGCCTGCCGTCCACAAGCGAAAATTGAAGTTCTCCAGAGCGCGGAAAGCTCTGGAGAGCGGATTCCTCATGGGCGCTCCGGGGTGTTGCCTCCGTGAAGCTCACCGAAATGCCTTGCTGACAGCAGGCTGATGAGGAGTGCGCCAGCCGCAAACGGCGCGATGCAGGAGATGGATCGCGGATCGAAGTGGCCGACGCGCAGTAGAAGCAGATAGGCGAAGACAAGATTCGCGAAGCCCCATAGAACATTCACGGTCGAGGACGAGAGACCCTTTCCCGGAGGTTTTGCGAACGGTGTCTGAAAGGGTTTTCCCATAATGCCGCTGACGAAATGCGGCACGACATTGGCCAGAAACGAGCCTCCGAAAAAGTAGGACACGAGATGTAGCCAGTTCATTGTTAAGCGCTCCTCTTCGCGAGCAGGTCAAGAACGTCTTGTGTCGAGCCCGCCTCCCCGAGACGGGGAAAGACATGTGCGAGGCTGTACTCGTGCGCTTCGGGGCGCATATCGGTCATGGCATCCAGAGCAAGCGTGACATTGAATCCCTGCTCATACGCCTGACGAGCGGTAGCTTCTACGCCTGTTCCGGTCGCCACGCCAGTGACGACGACCTGCGTTACTCCATTAGCCTTTAGTTGCGCCTCAAGATCCGTGCTCGCAAATGCGCCCCATGTCCGCTTCGTCACTACGATGTCGCTGGACTGGCGATCTAGCTCCGGAATCAGATCGCTAAACCCCTCCGGCAGCGTCGAGTAGCGGCGTGGCTGCTCCGTCCTTCCCGGTGCGCCTCCATCGACATTGACCAGGACGACCGGGAGATCGCGCTGGCGAAAGGCATCCAGCAAAGCGCGGTTCCTTTCGATTACGGCAGCGATAGGGTGAACGAAAGGTGAGTTGATAATGCCTTTCTGAAGGTCGACGACGATCAGGGCCGTCTTCGGGTCAAGTGTTGTAAGGGGCATTAGGTTTTTCTCCGCGAAAGGGATCTGAATGAGAGTTGAGCGACTGCACAGCAAGACATCAGTCCTCGACGAGCCGCGTGAGCAGGTTTACGGCCGCCGCAAGCTTTTCCTGCTCCTGCGAGGAGAGCTTTTCCTGGATCGTGGTGGTGAGCCAATCCTGCCTGGCGGCACGACCTTCCTTGAGCAACTTGTGGCATTTCCTGGAGAGCGACATCAAAGCCTGCCGTCTGTCGTTCGGGTCTGGCGCGCCAACCACCAATCCGGCTTCCAGTAATGACGTCATAATGGCGCTCATGGACTGAGGACGCATCCCCTCAGCTCGAGCCAGGCTTGACACTGCCGCAGAACCGTCCTTCTCGAGACGAAGCAGGACAGAGACCTGCGAAGGCGTCCAATCGTTCGGCCCACCCTGTTCGCGCAACTTCCGCTTGAGTTTGCCAAAGATCGCCCGGAGTTCCACCGCAAGCGCAGCGGCCCGTTCGGCTTGAGAAAGAATTACTCGATCGCCCATGGGTTCCATTATGTCAGATATACAGTTTACCTGTACAGCACGACTGTATACATGAAGCACGTCGGAGCTGGAATGTACCCATCGGCGGAATTGCGGATTAGTCGCTTTAAGCGCGCTATGTTTTAGGAATCTTCACGCATCGATGGGGGAATAGTCACCAATTCACTTATTGAGCATTGAAGGAAAAGCCTACGCCGGTGTTCGCCTCTGAAGTACAGTGAAGAGGTGAAGATCAGTGACGCCATTGCACTCATTCGTACGCCACTCATTGAATGGGCGCGACCGCAATCCTGGTGCGATCTTGGCTGCGGCAGCGGCACCTTCACAACGGCGCTTGCGCAGTTGCTGGCTCCCGGCAGCGTGATTCATGCCGTTGATTTGAACCCCGTAGCTTTGGAGGATGTGCCGGACCATTACAGCGGAGTCGAAATTCGTAAGACACTCGGGGATATCGGGAGTCCCAGCCTCCGCCTTCCAGCAGTCGATGGAATTCTCATGGCAAATGCGCTGCACTTCATTCAAGAGCAGCAGGCATTTATGAGAAGGCTTCTGTCTGTGACGGATCGCTTTTTGATCGTGGAGTATGAACGATCCAAGCCGAACAGATGGGGACCCTATCCGGTCGGCTTCGAAAGACTCCGCCAACTCTTCACCGAGGCAGGAGTGGAACGAGCAGAAAGACTGGCAATACGACCCTCGCTGTTTGGCGGCACGATGTACTCGGTCCTCGCCGAGCGATCCAGAGCATCATCCTGAATCCTTTCAAAGGTTCTTTACTTTGATCTGCCTTGGGCTGAGTTTGAAACGGATCCTACGCTTCCCAGGTCGCCAAGCGACCAGCGTATGCGGCACGCACCCAAGGCAAATTGTGGCTGCCGAGAAAGAACCGTAGCGGTGGATTCTCTGCGTCCACGATTTTGAAGACGGTCTCTGTTGACAAGGCTTGTACACATAAGTAAATTATGCCTATGTTTCATAGGTCTAATGGCACGCCTCCGGGTGCACTGCCCATGCTCATTCTGCGCGTCCTGCAATCCGGCTCACTGCACGGCTACGCCATTGCACAGCGCATTCATGTGCTCTCCAGCGAAGTCCTCGCCGTAGAGGAAGGACTGCTCTATCCCACGCTCCAGAAGATGCTAGTGAAGGGGTGGGTCACCGCCGAATGGGGCATCTCGGAGACCAGTCGCAAGGTTCGGTTTTACCGCCTTACAGCTGTGGGCCGCGCACAATTGAAAGCCGAGATGGTCGGGCTATGACCGCATGACCCGGGCCATTCAGGACATTCTTCGCACCGCATAGGAGAACACCATGGGCGAGATCTGGCGTCGCATAGCCTACCTTTGTAATAGCCGCCGTCTCGAAGCTGAACTGCAAGCCGACATGGAATTCCACCGCGAGATGGCCGCGCGTGCCGGGCGCAACAATTTCGGCAATATGCTCCGCATCCGCGAGCACGCTCGTGAAGCCTGGGTATGGACCTGGCTTGATCGCCTCCTTCAGGACCTGCATTATGGTGCGCGCATCCTTGCCCGCACGCCTGGGTTCACTATCATCACTGTGCTCGTGCTTGCCATCGGGATCGGCGTCAACATCTCGGCCTTTGGTCTCTTCGATATGGTCGCACTCAAGCCGCTCCCGGTGCGCGACCCCGCATCGCTGGTACGCCTTGAACGGCGCTCGCCCCATGCCTACACCAGCGAGATGGCGTATCCCTCGTTCGTCTTTTACCGCGACCACGCCCACACCTTGTCGGCTGCCATCGCTGTGCTGGGTGTACCTCCGATGCAGATTGACGACGATCTGCAATCGACGAGCGCCTCGTTCGTTTCCCCCAACTACTTCACAGAACTCGGAACGCATGCCGCCTACGGTCGTCTTGTTGATCCTGCGCTTGATAACTCAAGCGCGTCACAGCCGGTCGTGATCCTGAGCTACGGACTGTGGCAGCGACGTTTCAACGGTGATCCCTCCGTCATTGGCCGTGTAATTCATATCAACCGGAAGCCCGTCACGATTGCCGGAATCACGCCCTATACCTTCGCCAGTCTTGGTGGTCAACATCCCGATCTCTGGATCCCGGTCGCTCAACAGCCATTCCTGATCCAGGGTAGTAAGACGCTCACCGACTGGACAGACTCGAGCATTCGCATGTGGGGTCGTCTCGTGCCCGGCGCAACGGCGCAAGCTGCAGAACAAAATCTTCGCGCGCTCACCGATCAGTTACGCAAGGAGCACCCCGAAGCGGTTTGGGACAACGAGTTCATCCAGAGTTCGCCCGGAGGGCACCTGCAGGTTATGCAGCCCGAGATGTATCGAGTGGCTGCCATGGTGGGTGTGCTCGCCTTCCTGATTCTCGCCGTAACCTGTGCGAACGTCGGTGCTTTTCTGCTGGCCCGCGGCATCACGCGCGAGCATGAGATGGACATCCGCGTGGCTATTGGGGCCAATCGCGGCCGCATCTTTCGGCAACTCTGTACAGAAAGCATCATGTTGGCAGGCCTGGGCGCGATTGCCGGAATCGGACTTAGCTATCTTGTCCTGCGCGTTGCCCTTGCTCTACTGGATGCGCCCAGATGGCTCACCGCCGCTCCGGATTGGCGCGTCTTGCTCTTCACCGTAGGCATGATGCTGATTGCTGCACTCTTCTTTGGCATAGCACCTGCCATTCAGATTGCCCGCCAGCGGCAACGACGGACGATCGCTCGCCAGTTTCTGCTTGCCGCGCAGGTCGCTGCGAGCTGCCTGCTCCTCATCGTCTCCGGCCTCCTCGTGAGGGCCACGCAGCACGTTCTCTTCACCGACCCCGGCTTCGGTTACGAGAGCACCGTCTCGATTGATCCGCAGCTTGGCCAGCATGGGTACTCGGAAGCGAGGGCAAAATCCTATCTCGACCAGATGGAAGCGCGCCTGCGCGCTCTCCCCGGTGTTCGTTCGGTTGCGCTCGTGCGCCTGCCGCCCATGGGGCATATTGTCTCCCGCGACAAACGCGAAATCAGTGGTCATACCCTAATGCTCTATCCAAACTGGGTTAGTCCGGGCTACTTCGAGACCATGCAGATTCCGTTACTTGTGGGGCGAACTTTCTACCCCGGCGAGAAGAATGCGGTCATCGTCAGCCAGTCCTTTGCCCGGTGGGCGTGGGGAGATCAGAATCCCATCGGCCAGCGCATGCCGAGTGATGATTCGAAGGACACCGTGATCGGCGTGGCAGGCGATGCCCATGTGAACGCGCTTAACGATGATGACGCCGTTGAAGGCTACTGGGCAGCTCAATCGGACAACATGCCGGGCATGGTTGTTATAGCCCGCTCCGCCGGGCCATCGTCGGCAGTGGAGCAAGCGGCCCGCTCCATCAGTGAGAACATCGATCCAAGGCTCTTTCCTGAGATTCGTCCTCTTAAACAGCTCTATCACGAGATCGCCAGGCAAATTGAGCAGATCGCCGCGGTTGTGAGCCTCATGGGCATGATCGCCGTTCTTCTTGCCGCAGTCGGCATCATCGGCCTGATGGGCTTTAGTGTCTCGCAGCGCACAAAGGAGATAGCAATCCGTCTTGCCCTGGGTTCGCCGAAAGCCCGTCTGTGCGGGTTGCTCTTGAAGCAGTTTGCATGGCCAGTCATGGGCGGCCTTGCTGCAGGAAGCCTGTTGGCATTGATGGGCTCAAAGTTTCTTCGCATCGCACTATTTGGCGTCAGCAATCTCGATCCCGCCGGCTTCATCGGGGGAGTCGGTATTCTTCTCGGCGTGGCAATTCTATCCAGCATCGTCCCCGTCCGGCGCGCGATGCACCTGAACGTGGCAAGGGCACTCCACTATGAATAGATCGGGGGCTGAAGTCATTATTCGAGAATCCACATTCTGCCGCGTCCTTTGACAATTGATAGTCGAATGTCTACCATCATCACCGAGCAGGTCGAGCAAACGCTCTTCCAGGAACGCATCATGTCGCGCCTGTCAAGCTTTTTGCGCTCTTGGCTGTGTTGCTGGCCTGTGTAGGTCTCTATGGACTGATGGCCTTCACGGTCAACCGCAGAACCAACGAGATAGGAATTCGCATGGCGCTCGGCGCGGAACGCAGCCGAATTGCACGCATGGTGTTACAGGAGTCGTTGCTGCTGGTTATTTGCGGCCTCACAATCGGCGTTCCCGCTGCGGCCCTGGCATCGCGTCTGACTTCAAGTCAGCTCTTCGGGTTAAAACCGGGCGACCCTTTCACGCTCTTGGCCACGTGCGAATTGATGCTTGGGGTGACCGCGATAGCGAGCTGCTTGCCTGCTCGCCGCGCCGCGTCAGTCGATCCGATGCGAGCGCTGCGAAACGAATGAGCCGACAATGATGAGACCTGGCGGGTTGCAGCGGCGCTGGCCTGCTGGCAGGACGTCGGTCCGATCCCGTGAGGTCGCAACAAGCTTAATTAACGGTGACCTGAACCGTTGTTGATGCGTTCGCACCGCCTCCGGAATTTGATGACGAACCGCTCACGGTAAATACATAGGTGCCTGGTGTGGTCCCGCCAGTTGTATGGCTACCCCCACCTCCTCCACAACCGGTCAGAGCAAATCCGACGATTGCGAAAGCAAGCAGGCAAAGCATGCTGCGCCAGGCTTTGCGGCGAGCGGGGGCTATCAGCATAAAAACGCATGCCAGCGCGGTTCCAGATGCTCCTTGAAGTAGATTCCTCAATGGATAGGCGAGAGCACCACTTGTGGGAGCAGTAGTACTTACTGTCATCGTGGCGGTAACAGCTGAGGTGCCATTGATGAGTACTGAAGACGGAATGCTGCATGTCGCCGGCTCCATCGCTCCCGAGGGGCTTGACGTGAGAGAACATTTAAGATCGACTGCCCCGACGAAGCCTGCGTCCGGTTTCACTGCGATAGTAGAGGTGTTACCTGAGGTGGCTCCAGCGCTCACTGTCACCGCTGTACCGGACAAGTCAAAATCGCCGGTTGAGCTGCTGGCGCTGACTGTGAGATTCACGGTTCCGTTCGCAGTGGTGGAACCGCTTGTGCCTGTGACAGTCACAACATAGGCTCCTGTCGTGGTCGTTGTGCTTGTGGCGATTGTCAGCGTAGATGCACCCAGTGTCGTGCTGCCAATCGACACTGAAGTTGGACTGAGAGTACAAGCCGGCGGGCTCATGGCGCTTGATGGACTGGAGGTGATCGCGCACGTGAGAGCCACCATCCCCGAGAATCCGTTGGTTGGGGTCACAACCATGGCAGCGGTATTTCCAGTCGAAACTCCGGCAACGACGCTCAATGCGGGGCCGCTGATAGTAAAGCTGCCGACTGCACCGCTCGGCGTGACTGTAAAGTTGATTGTGCTGGTTTCAGTCACCGAGCCGCTTGTTCCTGTAAGGGTTACGACATAGGCTCCTGTTGTCGTGGATGCGCTTGTGCCGAACGTCATCTGGGATTCGGCGAATGGCGCGCCGGCAGAGCGATACGGAAGTTGGATTGACGCTACAGGTTGGAGGACTGACAGCATTGTGTGGACTGGATGTGATGGCACACGACAGATTCACCGTCCCGGAGAATCCGCCGGCTTCGATTGCAAACACGTTCGTGTTCAATGAGGTGCCGGCGGCCACTGTCTGTGTCGCGAACGGCCCGGCAACACTAAACGCGGGCAACATTACGGAGACTACTGTGTTGCCAGTGCTGCTGGTGTAATGATTGTCACCCGAATAGCTGGCAGTGATCGTGTTGTTGCCATTGACCAGGCCCTTTGTCGTTGTGGGAATCGTTAGCTGGTAGTCGAAACCGCCATCTGGCGCCCGCGACGAGGTCGATGCTGTTCCGAGCGTCACACCGCCGGCTTGAAAAGTCACAGTTCCAGTCGGCGCAACGCCGATGCTGTGTGCGTTTACGTCCGCCAGTAAATCAACGTTCGATCCGCTCTGGTCTCCAGTGAGTGCGAGCGTGGTCTGCGACTTGGCAATCGTGAACGTGTACGCACTGCCGGAATTACTTGCCTGATAGCTGCCGTCGCCGGCATAGGTGGCTGTTAGACCATGCGCGCCAACTGATAGTGAGTCGAGTGGATTCGTATCGTTGCTGAATGCAGCAGTTCCGGCGCTCGATATCGGAAGCGTGGACACTGGCAAGGAGGCGGCTGTGTCAGCCAGGACGATATTCCCCGTGGCGACCGTGTTTGAACCTGATGATGCCTTCACATGTGCACTAATAAGCGTGATAAAGCCATACGGAATTGTTTGGCCTTTGCATGAAATGCCAACACCCTGATCAACGTCGTCGCATAGGGGGGCGCCCGAAGGGTCGGTGGCGCTCATGCCCAGGACCACGCTGCTGGCTTCGGCCGAAATCGTCACCTGAACCGGATTCGATTGGCTAGCGGCATCCTTCACATCTCCGCCATAGTAGGCATAGACATCGTAAGGATGAGCACTTCCGGGAAGATCGCCGGTCGAAACACCTGGCCGTGCCGCCGGCAAGAGGCTGGTAGAAACCTATGAGTGATTGCCCGTTATCTGCACCGCTGTTATTGACGAAGCTTACGTCTCCCGTTGCTGTGCCAGGGGCAACCGTGACACTCAGATCGAGTGATGTTCCGTGCGTAACGTTAATGGGGATCGTGCCGCCATTGATCTTGAATGAGGTAGTCGTAGGAGTGAACGACGCTTTTGTCCAGTTGGCGACAAGTTGCGTGGCATCGATGCTTCCCAGCCCAGTAGCGGCGTCGTAACCGGCGCCGGCGTTGTAGCCGGTGAGGAAACCGTTCGAGCCACAGTCGGGTGTGCCTGCGCCGCAGGCGACGGAATTATTACCGGCGGTCACATCGTGAAAGACAGTTGGATAGAGAGTCGATTGGGCCGCAAGGTTGTAAAGAACATTGTTTGCCTGGCCGAGGCGAACTCCACCTTGCGACTGAGAAACCAGCGCCAACATCCCGGCAAGAGCCGGCGAGGCCGCAGAGGTTCCTCCTCCCCCTGTAAAGGTGGTATCGGCGGTAAATTTTCCGCCTGTTTGCTGGCAATCCACCTGCGTGGCGCTAAGACCCACCAGATTGTTGATATCGCTGTCTGAGCAGATGAGCCACAGTGCGTTGTAAGATCCATCCGCTGCGAGGAGAGATACGTCAGGAAGGGCTCGGTTGTGAAAGCTGAAATTCGGTGTGCCGGTTTGGAATGGGGGAACGGGGTATCCGCTACCGGGGGTGCAAGTAATGTCTGGGGGCACGCCAGTGCTTTGCGTGCAACTACTCACACCACCCCCGCCGCCGCCAATGCTGCCGGCCGTGGCGGGTTGATTTGCAGTGTAGGCGCCCGCATTCGGGGGCGCGGTGGAATCGTTCCAGGGGCTTTCAGGAATGTAGCTGAGCGCGGTTCCGTAATAGTTCGTCGCTACGTTGTTAGTGCTTACATATGTGTCAAAGTTATTCAGGAGGGGATCGTAATCTGTGCCGCCTACTGCGATGTTATATGCAGTAGAAGCCACTCCGCTTACGGCCAGTCCGAATTGCGCGGAAGCTACCGTGGTGTCAGTCTCACAGCCGGCGGAGCCGGCATCACCAGCTGCAACGGTGACAGTAATGCCCTGAGCCGCGGCTTGTTCCCAGTCCATACTATATGTCTGGTTACCGGCAGACCCCAAGGACTGCTCACACTCACCGAAACTTACATTGAGAATGCTGACATTGTTGTCGGCGAGCGCGCGGCCTATTGCGAAATCGAGACCTTGGGAAAGGCCGACCGTGGCAGATGTATAAAAAATGAGTTTTGCGCCGGGAGCGACGCCTCCAGAGACTTCAAGGTCAAGTAGAGCCTCGAGAGAGTCGGAACTAAGACCTGGATCGTTGCCGTCGACGACGACGCTGGGTTGGTTAGCACTATAGCTCGACGGCAGGAATGCTGCGCGATAATTGGCGATATCCTGCCCATTGATATCAGCATCCCCCACGACGCCAATGGTCACGCCAGTCCCATCGTAGCTGTTGCCACCAACCAAAGAACTGCTCTTCGAGTAGTTTCCGTTTAATGCCGAGTTGGGCGTGTCGTAGATGGTGGCTGCGTCTGCTGGAGTAGTAAATAGTGTGTTGCCGCCTTTCATGTTCTGCAGGGTAAGGTCGGGCTTGATTCTCTTTGCCTCGGGATCGAAGTGCGCCGCTCTGCCCGCGGTCACGCCCGGCTTTGGCCGGAAATCATTCAAGCGCGAGATTCCAGCAATCACGGGCGCCAGCGCGGCCGGGATCTGCGGATCGGCTGAATTGGCAAGATGCATTTCCCCATTTACAAAATACCGATGGATAACGGTGTTAAACGCCTGTTGGATCTGAGCCAGATTTCCAGAGAAGATGATGAAAGTTCGTGCCGCAGGAACTTTCTCTACGGTGAAGCCCTGGGACTCGAGCCACCCGGTGACGGTGTTCAAATCTGTATCGCTGATTCCATACCTGGACCCAAGCTGCGTGGGCGTGAGCCACTTGCGATAGTTGGGTGAGTTGGGATTCTGCAGGTCAGCGATGTATTGCTTGAGGGCGTTCTCCTGCACGTCACTGCGTTTGAGAACCAGCATAATGCGCCCGGTTTCCATCGTGCCTGGCGCTGCTCCCTGATCATATTTTGCCTGCGCCAATGGATTCACATTGTTCAGAAGGGTAACGCGCACATTGGGATTGAGAGGTTCTGTAATACGATTCGGAGTTATATCGGACTGGGTTTGGGCTAGCGCGGGAAGCATGATTAAGGTGGCAAGCCCGAACACCACAAATGAGATCAGGCACAAAACCATGGAGCGCGGCACGCGATATGAATCAGACATGGTCGTCCTCTTAAACTGATCTGGGTTGATTTTGAAATCCCAGGAAACCCTAATCGGAAAAAACTGAAGCCTGGAAAAGCGCACTCTGTGAGCGCTCTGTTCCGTCGCAAACTTAGTCAACGGCAGACGGCTTTCAAAGCCTAAGACCATTTGAGCCCATTTGTCACCACCAAAGTTAATGGATCTTATTCAAAACCAGCGTTCGATCTTGCCGAGATGTCCTCATCGCATGGCCCCGAAGTATTTCATCCAAAATGGATGGATTTCATGATCCGTTTTGGTTCCCTTTTGCGCTTTATATAAATGGCTTCCCTCTGCAGTCTCTCCACGGGGGTCTGCGCACCTATCACCCCGCTATCTGTAAAAGCGCAGATGGGGCAGTCTCGGGATCATCGGAGTCGAATAAAATATGTATGGGTGGGGTTCTAGTTTCGCAAAACAAAGCTGACTAATTTCCTGAGCCATAAATGTCTCCCATAATGCATTGCGAAATAGAGCTCTGGTGAAACATCGGAACGGAGCAAAGCGAAGCCGCGGCGGCTCCTATTGGGGAATCCCCAGCGAAGAGGTACGAGACATAGCAGCATGGATCGATTTTGCAGAGGGGCTTGGGTTTAAGCAGGTCGTCCTTGTGGGCCACAGCGCCGGCGCGAACGCCGTACGCGAATATCAAGCGCAAACACAAGACCCCCGCGTCGCGGGAGTGGTACTTGCTTCAGGAGACGTCCGTCCCGATACAAGGGTTCCACCTGCTGAATGGGTCTCGAAGGCAAAGCAGCTCATTGCTGACGGGCAACCAGAAGAACTGGTGCAGGGTCCCTTTCTGAGTGCCGCCACATTCCTGGACATCCTTAATAGACCTCCCGAATTCAAGGATTGTTTTGGAGCTCTGAGCACTAATGCTGGTATCACTCGCGTCCAGTGTCCACTGCTCGTCCTCTTAGGAACAAAGGAAGACGTTGGAAACGAGGCGGACCTGGAACGGATCAAATCCTCGATTAAACGGCTATCCACTCGCCCCAAGTCGCGTGGATACTGCTCTGATCCAGGGCCCGATCACATGTATGACGGGCAAGAGGACCACGTCGCCCAAGTCATTGCGAGCTGGGCCGACTCGCTGCTGTCAGCAAACGCAAAAAGAACCGCAACTCCTAAGAATCCATAAGCAAGTCATTGGTTTGAATAACAGTAGCAGAGGCGATCATAGGCAATGTCGTTCAGCGTCGCCGGAACAACCGGAGCAGGCGCTGACTGCTGCCCATTCCGCGCACAAGCCGGACACAGAAATTGCGCGCCAAATTGGCGGCTTCGAGCTTTCGGAACGGCTGACTGAGGCTACGCTCAACTGGCTCGCCGCATATCCTCGATGCGGGCTCCCGAGCGGCGCGGGCTTTGCAATTGCTTGCTCTCACCAAACCCGGCTATCACGGTTCGCTCTGGGTGGACCCGGTCACCGGGACCATTCTACGCATCACCATGGACGCTGGCACGAAAGGCAGCGCGCAGTTCAAGAGGACCCAATGGTTGAACGAGAGCCTGTTCACCAGCTATCATCGCTTCGCCACAACGACGAAGATCGTCAAGGGCACGGCGGCGCCGTAGTCATAGAATTCAGGGATACAACTGGGCGTTTTCAGAAATTTCCCTCCTGCTGGTAGATGCGTCAACTCGAAGCCGAAAAGAAATTCTGACGAATGCAAGCGGAATTTTACCCGCTTCTTCCTTGTTGCCTGGTGCTCCTGCCGTGCATGCGCTCGGCCGCTCAACAAGCACAGGATTCTCAGGATACGCCTGGCAAGGTGGTAGTGAACGTCAACCGAGTGTTTGTGCCGGTTGTAGTCCGCGATAAGCAAGGCCACGCCGTGGGCGACCTGAAAAAAGAAGACTTCCAGGTTTTTGACAATGGCAAGCCGCAAGTTATCTCCGTATTACGGTTAAAGCGCGAGTGACGGGAGCAATACCGGGAGCGGTGCGAAAAACGCAGCACAACTGGGTACCCCGAACACCGCATCCCAGCCGGAGACCCTGCCAAAACTCACCGTGTACCTTTTTGATGACTTGCATCTGAGTGCCGCAGACCTAGCATATCTCAAGAAAGTCGATGCAAAAGCGCTGGACGGGGCATTGGTCGACTCAGACATGGCCGCCGTGGTTTCAACCTCTGGAAAAGTCAACAGTGGTCTGACGCGGGATCGCGCAAAATTGCATGACGCGATCATGAGTCTGGAGCCGCGAAGCCTCTACACGGGGAGTGCGGCGGAATGTCCGAAAATCGAGTACTACGAGGCCGACCTGATCGAGAATAAGCACGATGGGGCGGCATTCGGAAAGGTGTTAGCGCAGGTATTCGCTTGTGACCCGGCCCTGGACAGGCAGCGTGATCTCGAGGTGGCTCAGAGAATGGTGGAATCCGCCGCCAGGCGAGTTCTGTCGGTTGGCGAGCAGGACGTTCAGGTAATCCTTGCAGCGATTAAAGAGTTTGTGCGCAGAATCGTCCAAACTGCCGGGACAACGTACCCTGATCCTTGTGTCGCCCGGCTTTGTATCCATTGCGCCGGAGGCCTTGGGCTGGGAATCGCAGATCATGGAGTTGGCGGTTCAGTCCAAAGATGACGTCGCCCGATGCGGGAGGGCTCTTCACTCGCCGTAAGAACATCAGTGAGCGAGGCGCGGGGCAAATCATCGATTTAACCCACCTCGCCGCTATGACGCGCGCCGAGGAGGTGATGTCAGAACTCGCCGACGGACCGGCGGGGCCTTCTTTCACAACAGCAACGACCTGGGGGCGGGATTCAAGAGCCTGACGGATGCCCCTGAGGCTGTCTACGTGCTCGAACTTTCACCCGACGTCGTGAAGCCAGACGGTTCCTATCATCGCTTGAAAGTGGAAGTGGATCGGGAAGGCGTGCGGTTACAGGCACGCCAAGGTTACTCTGCACCCAAACAAGAGAAGAACAAGAAATAGAGTTTCTGCCTGCTTCGTCGACCTTTACCGCCACCCTGTCGACGTGTCACCTTCCTCGACGCCTCCACGTGACGTCAATGTTTCGTGACATCCATCACATTGTCGTCTGCCACCCGGTCGATCAGCTTGTTCTGCGGATCGATACCGGCTCGCGTCGGCGGCTGATCGACCAGGATCTCGAAGGATTGCTTCTCCTGTGTGAACTTCTCTTTCTTCAAATAGAGCACCTTCTCGTGATCTTTCTTGCCGGTGAAGAGGCCGATATCGATGAAGTCGTTCAAGGGCATCGGCGTCTCCACACCATTGCCGTCGGACTTCAACTTGCGCGCCTGCACGGTCAGCGTCACCTTGTACTTCTTGTCAGCCTCAACCACCTTGCTCCAGACCTTACCTTTCAGTGCATCCAGTGCAACGGCCAGCACCCATCTAGTTGCGCTCCGTCTTGTTGGTAATGCCCTTCATCACGGCAAGATGCTGGAGCATAGTTAGCGCCGATATTTTCGGATATACACCGAACTCCTGGGGTAGATAGCCCAACAGCTCGCGAACGGTTGTCTTATCCTTCAGCACATTAATTTCGTCGAGCTGGATTTCGCCCGCATCTGGATCCTGCAGCGTCGCGAGCGTGCGCATCAGCGAGCTCTTGCCTGCGCCGTTCGGACCCAGTAGGCCGAACAAGCAGTTGCCGATGCTCAACGAAGGTTTTTGAGCGCCTTAACGCCATTCGGATAGGTTTTCGATAAACCGGTGATCGTGAGTGCCAAGAGTTAAGCCCCCGCTTGTGAGCCGTTAGATGAGTACCGGCAATCTACCACGGAATAACCTTGGCTGGGCGAATCCGTTGCGCGCCGCATCGAGCAGTTGACTGGCAGGTTGTGGTTCGGGGATCCTGAACGTCTGCAAGTTTTATGTGGAGGCGCCGCTGAGCTGCATGTCGGGGGTGGCGGGATTGGGGCTAAAGCAGCGGATTGCGCGGATCCTGTCCGCACAGGGCGTGCGGAAACTGGACCTGCGTCGGAAGGCGCTGCTGGCGTTGGCCGGCGTGCTGGCGGTGGGCGTACCTCTGACGGCAGGTTCGGTGCGCGCGGCGCAGGGACAGACGCCGGGGTCGGGTGCGGCGGAAAAGGGCGGCATTGCCGGAACATGGCAGGGGACGACGCGCGCGCCGGACGGCCACAATCAGCGCGTGGTGCTGAAGATCACGAAGGATGAAAAGGGCGGGCTGAGCGCGACGCTCTACAACCTCGACCAGAACGGGCCCCCGATGGCCGGAAGTTCAGTCAGCTTTGAGAGGGGAACTCTACGGTTCGTGAATGATTTCCCCAGGCTGACGTATGAGGGGAAGATGTCGGCGGACGGTAATTCGATCAGCGGCACGGTGACCCAGAATGGCTCCTTTCCGCTGGTACTGGAGCGCGCGACGCCGGAGAAGGAGTGGGCGACTCCTGCTCCGCCGCCGCGGATTCTGCCGATGGCTCCGGATGCGAAGCCCGGTGTGGAGGTGGCGACGGTCAAGCCGACCCAGCCGGGAACTAAATTGTTCATGCTTACCGTGCGAGGAGAGGATCTGGTGGTTAAGAACCTTCCGCTCACCTTGGTGATGAAGTTTGCCTATCCGATCCGGCCTATCGTCGGCTTCACGGCTTGGATGGACACGGACAAATGGGACATCGAGGTGAAGCCAGATACGCCGGGGATGCCTAGCATCGACCAGGAAAGAGAGATATTGCAAAAGCTGCTGGTGGAGCGCTTCGCTCTGAAGGTTCACGAGGAGAAGCGGGAGATGCCGGCCTACGCCCTGACCGTGGGCAAGGACGGGCCGAAGATGACGAAGAGCGTGGACGCGTCGTTATCGCCGAGTTTTAGCCTTTTCCCTTCGGGGATGCTGCACGCGCAAGGCGCCACGATGGACGACTTCGCGCGCTTGTTGCAGGGCAACATTCTCGGCCAGCAGGTGGTAGACGAGACGGGCCTGACGGGGAAGTGGGATTTCGTGCTGCAGTGGACACCGGATGAAACGCAGTTTGCGGGGATGAGGGGGAACGTGGCGCCGGCGGCGGATGATGCGAACGCTCCGCCGCCGCTGTTACCGGCGATCCGGGAACAATTGGGACTGCAACTAAAGTCAGAGAAAACACAGGTGCCGGTGCTGGTGATCGATCACGTGGATCATCCTTCGCCGAACTGAGAGTGCGGCGACGGCGTACTGCCTCCCGGGAACGCCAGATACGAGCGATTTACCGAAGATCCCGTTTCCCAGGAACTCCATTTCGACTCTTGTCCGGAAGCCAGGAACTGTCAGCGATCCCCTCGGCTGCGTCCATGAACAAGAACAGTCTTTCACGGGAAACATGGACAGATAGCTGCTACTATTATTGTGCTATTCACCCGGGGCACGCCATCTCAAAACCGTTAGGAGAATCCATGCACACTTATTGTGTGGTCCTTCGGCCCCAGCAATCGTTGAACTCTCTATATCCGCACACGAAGCGCTACTACCTCAGAGCCAACACAGCTGCTCAGGCAATGCTTATCGCGTCGGAGGATCCTGAATGGCTCGTGTTTGGGGTTGAGCCTGCGCGCATGTCTGCTCCCCCGCCACAAAGTGAACGTTCAGTGTCTACAGAGAATTCGATCGTTGCTTAGGTAGTCCAACCAGGTAACGGTCCGCGCCGAGGAAGCTACGTTTATCGCAGCGTTGTTTGAGCCCCTGGGCGTTAATTGGGACGGCGGCTAGAGAACTTCGCCCAAAGTGAATTTGCCAAGCCCACCTTCTACCACTTTAGGACATCGCGAATCCGGTCCAGCCAGCCGGGCTGTTGGTAGCCTTGCAACATCCACAGATCATTTCGATATTTGGCGGTGGTGTAGACAAAGCTCTTGCCGTCGGGTGCCATGCTGAAGCGAATGCCGGGGCCAAAATTCTCTCTGGGCATGTCATCCTTACCTAACTCTTTGATGACCTTCTGCTTCAGAGTTATGCGGTCGAGGGAAAAGAGCGTCGCACGATCCTTGTCGGCTTCCGTTTCTCCGGTCTGAATGCCGTAAAGCAGCTTCCCGTCCCTGGAAAACGCAAGGTAAGAAGTCTCAATCTTCCCCAGGAACTTTGTGGTTTTGCCGTCGGGGGAAATCAGGTGCCAGCCTTTCTTATCCTCGAAGGTGATCCCATCGCCCACAGGCGACCAATCGGGGAGATCTGTCTCCGTATCTTCCTGAAGCGTAACCGGCGTGGCGCCTCCACTTGTCTTGACCACCATGAGTGATGCCTTGCCCGCTTGAAGTTGCACATAAACGAACCGGCTGCCGTCCGGCGACCAGGCGCCACCGCTCTTCCGAGCTGGGCTCGGCGTTTGTAAGCCGGACGGGCGCTCCGCCCGAAAGCGATGATATCCATAGCCGCTCGACTCCGGCCTGATCAATCCTGACATAAACGAGTCGATCGCCGTCCGGGGATATTGAGGGGTTCATGAACCACCTGTTCGTTCCGGCCGGAAAGTCTGCCGTCGTTATGGCGGGGCGGTCGGATCCATCCGGCAATCGAACCCATATCTCGAATGGACCGCTTCGATTCGTCACCCAGGCTAATTTGGACGGGGAGTGTGCTGACCAGCCGGCCATGCTCTCGGCGCGACCGGTGGTGATGAATGTCTTTGTCGAGCCATCCTCCAGCGAAGCCGAAGTCACATTGAATTGGGGACTACTTTGCCGATACAGGATGCTCTGGCCATCAGGAGATACTGCGGGAGAAGACTCAATCGCGGTGCCGGTTGTTAGCGGTGTGAGGTCATTGGACTCGACATCGGCAATCCACAAGTGGGTGGGGGCGTTCTGTTCACTGGCGAGCGCGACCACAATGTGCCGGCTATCCGGCATCCATTGAAAAGTCGGGGTGCCCTGGTGGGTCGGCAGCACCTTGAGGACTTGTTTAGGGGCGCCACTTCCGGCAGGATAGGGAAGAAGCCAAGCTTGCTCCTTATTGTTGTTCCCAGCGTAGAACAACAGAATACTTTTTCGGTCAGGCGAGAACGCTGTTTCCGGATCGTTATAGAGATCCTTACTCGCAAACGGGGCGGGCTTGTAATACCGTAGCGGTGACCCGAGGGGATCGGATACCGCAAGCCCATAATAACCGTCTGGATCTTTCGCAATCGTTGCATACGCCTTTCCGTCTCGCGAAAGGTCACAGTTGTTACAATCCGCATCCATGATGAACTCGAGCTCTCCTCCTACGGTCGCGACCGAGTAAAGCTTGGAGTGCACTGCGTCGTTGCTCATGTCGATGGACTCAGCCACAATAATATGGCTCCTGTCGCTCGACCACCCTACTGGCTGAACAAAATGCTGCTCGTGGGTCAGCTGGACTGCCACCGGTGAATTGAGATAGCGCAGAAAGACCTGATAGATGTCGTTTGCCCTGCCTGCATAAGCAACCGCCTTGCCATCCGGAGACCAGATGGGGCCAATCGCCTGGCTGGCGAATGGCGTGTAACGGTAGTTCCCAATATTTTGGCCGGTGGGCCTGAGCAAATACGCGAAGAGTGCGGCAAACACAATGCAGGTGCCGGCAATGACAGAAATCTTCCATCTGTGCGCGTTGGTCTGCCGAGCCACGACCGGCGCGAGTGCACCACTGCTATATGCCTCCGAAAAATGTTCGCCGAGATTGCGCAGATCCCGGTAAAGATCGCGGGTTGATTCGTAGCGCTGCCCCGGCTCTTTGGCGAGGCAGCGATCGATGATCCAGCGCAGTGGCGGGGGCAGCTTCTCGTCTATAGACGGCGGTTCTTCGCGGACGATGGCGGCCATCGTCTCGATGGTGCTCGCTTTGGCAAACGCCTGTTTGCCCGAGGCCAGCTCGTAGAGAATCAATCCGAACGAAAACTGGTCGGTGCGGTAGTCGGTTTCGTGGCCGAGTGCCTGTTCCGGGCTCATGTAGTTGGCGGTGCCCAGGATGGCGCCAGCGCTCGTGAGGTTCTGGGTACTCGCGTCCGGAACGAGGGTCTCGCCGAGACCCGATGGCGCAGGCGGTGAACTGGCGGTACGCGTTTGCCGGGCGAGGCCGAAATCAAGAATCTTCGCGCGACCATCTTTCGTCAGCATGATGTTCTCTGGCTTCAGGTCGCGGTGGACGATACCGGCGCTATGCGCCGCAGCAAGGCCGTCGGCAACCTGTGCGGCGATCTCGATTAGTTTACGAACGGGGACGGGCTTGGCCTTAAGCGGCGAGCCGGGCAGCAAAGAACGCAGCGACTCTCCCTCAAGGAGTTCGCTGACAATGTATTGCTGACCGGCCTCAATGCCGAAATCGTAAACGGCGATGATATTGGGATGGTTGAGAGCTGCGACAGCGCGGGCTTCGCGCTCGAAACGGATTCGGAGGTCGGCCGAGGCACCTTCTTCGCGCAGGACCTTGATCGCGACATCGCGGTTGAGGCGGCTATCGTGGCCACGGTACACCTCGCCCATTCCGCCAACACCGAGCATCGACTTGATGTCGTAAGGACCGAGTTTCGAGTTCACTGCCAGAGGCATTCGTTATGCACTCCCGGGTGTTGCACGTTGCGGTCCGAAGCAAGACAAGACGTACTTGATGAATAAGTCTGCCCAGCCACTAAACTACCAGAAGCCTGGACGACCGAGACTTTTCTCGGGACGGTAGCACATGGATGTTTGGGGATCCCTATCGAAGTCTGGTTCGGTAACGTGATGCGAGCGAGTACAAACTTGGCAGTTATACCGGCCGATGTTTTACACGCTCCGGCAGTGTGGTCAGTCGATATCTTTTCTATCCAGTGTCCGTCGAACCTCCCAGTGGAGAGTGAACGCCATGTTGACTGCCACCGAGGGGAGCCGTCCGCCTAGGACAGCCACGTGCACCACCTCGCCAGCTGCGCTGTGTATCCTTATGCTGCTCTTTTCCATTCACCTCCCAGCGCAAACCCAATCGAACAAAAACCCTGCCGTGCCTGTGGGATGGCTTTTAGCAGGTAGCAATCCTCGCGGCTATGAGGCCGGTCTAGATCCGCAGGCGAGCTACCAAGGTTTCCCAAGTGCTTACTTGAAAGCCAAACAGTCAGCCATCGAAGGGTTTGGCACCCTCATGCAGGAATTTAATGCAGGTCAATATGCCGGAAAGCAAGTCATGCTAAGAGCATCCGTAAAAGCCGAAGAGGTAGCTGATTAGGCCGGGCTGTGGATGCGGGTGGACATGGGCTCCCACATCGTTAGCTTCGACAACATGATGGACCGGCCAATTAAAGGCACAACCACATGGCAGAACTACGAAGTGATTCTCGACGTACCCCAAGACGCGACAGGCATAGCTTTTGGCATTCTGCTGAACAAATCAGGATCGGTTTGGCTGAACAGTGTAAAGTTCGAGAGCGTCGGGTTAGACGTGCCGACAACCGCCAAGGCTCCGACGCGGCTCCCGGAAGGTCCGGCCAACCTGAACTTTGAAAACTAGTCGGGCACGGCACGCTTGGCGAAGATCTTTTTGTCACCTCACCTCTTCTGCCAGAGGTGAGTCCTTCCAAACGGCACTACTGTAGCAGTCTTGCGTACTGCGCCCTGGCTTCCTGATAGATCGGTATCCCGGTGCGGCGTTGTTCCACCAAGACGTACCCACAACGTTCTGAGCTGATGCATAATTTCTCCTATTCCGCGCGTAGCGCCTGCATCGGATCGACATGCATAGCTCTACGGGCCGGGTAATAGCACGCTGCAAGAGCGACGAGGAATAACAGAACCGTTACGGAAATATAGGTAGCTGGATCAGTCTTCTCCACCCCAAAAAGCAAACTGGCCAATAAATGTGTTGAGATCAGCGTTGCGACAGATCCTGTCACCACTCCTATGAGCGCCAGTTTTACACCTTGTCCCACAACCAGCCGAAGCACATCTTCCCGGCCCGCTCCGAGGGCCATCCGAATACCGATTTCGCGAGTGCGCGTACGTACCGCGAAAGCAAGGATGCTGTAGAGCCCCATGGCGCTAAGGCACAACGCAAGCAGACCACAAAAGGACATGACGCTGCGCGCCAGCAAAACAGGCATGTATTTCAGACTTACCTGCTCAGACATGGACATGTCTTCGCCTATAGGCACATTCGGGTCTAGAGATTGGATTAAGCGGCGAATCGCGGGTACGGCGAGCGCAGGATCTCCTGCAACCCGAATAGCCAATCGGATGTCGCCCTCGCGCGTGGCATTGGACTGCCAATAGGAAAGATACAGATGCGGCTCTGGGGCGTGGATGGTGCTCGGCGGCTGGATATTCGCCGACACGCCGACAACCTGAAATCGTTGCCCATTAATGAGTAGACTGTTTCCTACTGCGGATCTGTCTGGCCACAGGCGCAAAGCCAGAGCTTCATTCACGATAGCAACACGAGGTGATTCGGGGTGATCCTGCTCGCTGAATTCACGTCCCTGAAGCAGGGGAATCCTCAAAGTCCGAAAGAAGTTCGGGCTTACATCCTGCTTAACGACGACCAAAGTAGTTTTTGACAGGGCCGAAGAATGTCCCGGTAAAGCAACAGGGACCTCCCTGCCGTTTAGCCCATTCCAGACGAGTCCTTCACCGCCCTCCATAAATGCCACAGATTTGACCCCATGAGTCATGCCGAGACTCTGATTTACGCGCCGAACGAGCGAGTCGATTTGCGATTGCGTATCTTTAGTAAGCTCGGGCCGGAGACGGAGCACGATCATGTGTGAAGGGTCAAAATTCGTGCCTCGTTGCACGTCCAAGCCGCTGCGGACAAGTAATCCGGCTGAAACCACTAAAACCATGGAAAGAGCCATTTGGCCGATGACCAGCGTATTGCACAGCCAGCCACTCGTTTGTTCCCCGACTGATCCACCTTCTTTGAGTTCTATCACCAGGTTCTGCCGGGAGGCGCGCATTGCAGGAACCAAGCCAAAAAGTGTACCTGTGATCAAGACAAGCGCTATCGAGTAAAGGAGCACGCGCCAATCAAAGCTAAGGTTGTACAGATGGCGAAAGCCTTCGCTGTCAGTGGCATAAAACTTCGAGAGCGGCTGTTTCGCCGCGAAGGAAAGCCCTAGACCGAAAAAACCGCCCAAGGATGCCAGCAGCCAGCTCTCTGTCAGTAGTTGCCTGATGACACGTGAGCGCATGGCGCCGATCGACAGACGCACGGCTATTTCTCTTCTGCGGGTTACACCACGCGCAAAAAGCAGGCCAGCCAAATTCGCGCAAGCAATCACAAGTAGGGAGGCGGTTATTGACATTAGCAAGTGCATCTGCGCGATGTCATCGGCCTGATCCTCCGGTGATCCCGTATTTGCCGAAGCCATCACGAGCTGCCTGCGGCCAGATTTTTCCGGCCAGTTGGTGGCAGACCAGACGATGGTGCCGCCAGCCTCGGCTTGCGCCTGAGCAGCCGATTGACCCGGAGCGAGCCTGCCGATCATCTCATCGAAAAGTGAACAATTGTAAGATCCGTCATCGCAGCCATAACCCGCAGCACCAAACATCATTGCCGGAATCCATACTTGCACCGGTAATCCCTTGACATCACCATAGAATCCAGGCGGTGCAACGCCGATGACCTTGAAAGGAATGCTGTTGATATGAATCTCGCGGCCAAGGATTGCAGTGTTTGCTTGGAAGCGAATCTTCCATAGTTGATCGCTGATCACCGCGACGGCATCGCGACCGGGTACTCTGTCTTCTTCCGGCAAAAACCCCCGCCCCAACGGGCAGATAAATCCCAAGCAGACTGAAATAATTACTAGAGACAAACTCACCGCGGATTTCTTCAGAATCTCCCTCGGCCACCAGGTGTAATTGGGCCCTTTCCGCCTCCACTGACATGGCAGTGAATGAAGAGTTGTGATCGCGCAGCAACTTGAATTCCGGATACGAAAAGCCAGCGCCGTAATGTCCTGAAGGGCCTTTGGCATAGATCCTCATCAGTTGTTCCGGACTTGAGACAGCCAGTGGTTTCAAAAACAGGGCGTCGACAAAACTGAAGATCGCGGTATTTGCGCCAATTCCCAGCGCCAGCGTCAGAATTGCGACAGTCGTAAATCCAGGATTCTTGCGCAGCTGCCGCGACCCAAAACGAAGATCCTGGCAAAGAGTTTCGAGCCAGGGCAATCCCTTGCGTTCGCGATAGACCTGCTTGGCCTGCTCTACGCCGCCGAGCTTGATCAAAGCGTCGCGCCGAGCCTGATCAGGAGACATACCTGAGCGCAGATTGTCGTCAATATGCATCTGAAGATGACTTTCCAGTTCAGCGGACAATTCTCTATCTGCCGGCTCGCCCCGGAACATTCCGTGTAGCCGTGCCCCCAGCGCTCTGAATTGGCGCATCACGCCTCCTCTGCGGGACGGAGAAATCTAGCCAGAATCGCCGTCGTTTGCTCCCAATCGCGGGCTTCGCGGCCCAGTTGTTTTTTCCCGGCGCGTGTGAGCTTGTAGAACTTGGCCTTACGATTGTTGTCCGAGACGCCCCACTCAGAAGAGATCGCGCCTCCTGCCCCAACTTCAGCAGTGCAGGGTAGACGGTACCGTAGTTCAGTGAAAGCACATCTCCACTTGTTTGCTCTATGCGGCGCGCAATCCCATATCCATGAAGCGGACCCAAAGTTTCAAGCGTTTTCAAAATCATGAGGGATAGCGTGCCCAACCATACATCGGTCTTGTCGCCCATGCAGGCTCCTATTGGAATTCCACATATATCACTAGTTATATGGGAATGCAATAGGTGAACATCGGACAAGTAGCTCGCGTTGTCAAAATCGATTCCATGAAAGCCAGACCCTCACAAACAGTCGAAGGGGAGGCGATATACATGGGCCACGGAAAACCGTTCGGTTTTGAACAGCGAATTTCGATTTCGTACAAGGGACCAGTGTTGAGCTAATCCACTCAAGAGCTTTCCCTTAATTGTATGAACCGCTCGTACCAGACGATCTGTTTGGCAGGAAACATGCATCGGGCACAGTTGAAATTCGCGCGACACTCACTTTGTGTCGGTCGGAAGTTTAATCTTCCTGAGAACCTCGAACTATTAATTTGATAGTTGACAAGCGGTGCTGCTCGCCGTATAAGTTCTTCGAACTATTAATTTCTTAATTGTTGAGGCGGGGAGGAAGTGTTGGCAAGGAAAAAGTCACCCAACCTGACGGACGGAGAGTTGCCGCTCATGGAAGTGCTTTGGAAGAAGGGACACGCAACCGTGGGCGATGTAGTGGCGTCATTACCGGCCGATCCGCCGCTTGCGTACAGCACCGTGCTGACAACCCTGCGTATTCTGGAAGCCAAGGGCTACCTGCGGCACACGAAGAAGGGGCGAGCCTTCGTCTATGAACCCGTAATCGTTCAAGAAGAAGCCAGCCGCAACGCACTCGGTTACCTAGTGAACCGCTTCTTTGGCGGCTCGCGCGAACTGCTGGTCATGAATCTGCTGAAAGAGGAAACGATCGGCCGGGCAGAATTGCGACGAATCAAAAAGATGATCGCGGAGAGCGAGTAAGGAGGGCAGAAATGACGCACGTCAACTTTGCGATGACAACTCTTCTCAACGGAATCTGGCAGGGGACGTTCCTGGCGGCGGCGATGTGGCTCCTTCTGAAACTGCTTCCGCGACTGAACCCGACAACTCGCTTTACGGTTCTGTGGGTAACCTTACTCGCTGTCGTGGCGTTGCCCTTCGGACCGCTCACGTCCAGAGCGTTCATTCCAGGCGCGCAAACGGATTCGCCAGCGATTGCAGCAACCAACAAGCCTACGACTAGGACTCTTGCACCCGTTAAGATTCAGGAGCCCAAATTTACCTTACCGAATACGGCGGCGAGCCCTGGGTCAAATCCCGTATCAATCCCGAAATCAAAGCCCGATCCGGTATCTGAGCAATCGTCTGAATCTGTACCAGGGCGGAATGCTGCCTCCCGAAGTGCATCGGCTGTGATGGCGGCCGTTGAGCACCCTCTGATTCGCATTCGCTCAGGGAGGATTCTGGGCGCGATCGAGATCATGTGGGCGTTCCTGTCTTTAGTGATGCTGGTGCGCCTCGGATCTGGCTACCGGGAGTTGCGGGGATTGAAAGCAGACGCCGTACCGGTTCCGGCAGAGTGGCAGCTGCGGCTGAGAAGTCTGAGCCGAATCCATGGTGTCCGCCGGCAAACGCAATTGCTCGTTTCGAGCCACATAGCAGCCCCAATGTCGCTCGGATTTCTCAATCCGGCAATTCTGATCCCTCGAGCACTTCTCGACACGCTTTCGGATTCGGAACTCGAACACGTCGTGCTGCACGAACTAGCCCACCTGCGGCGCCGGGATGATTGGACTAGCCTCGCACACAAATTGATTGAAGCAATACTACCGATCCAGCCGGCGGTTTACTGGATCGGTCACCGGATGTCGATCGAGCGCGAGATGGCATGCGATGACTGGGTAATCGCAACCACCGGAACCGCGAAGCCGTATGCGGCCTCACTCACAAAAGTGGCAGAACTTACCCAATGGGAGCGCGCGGGCACGCTGGCAGCAGGCGCGACAGGAAACCGTTCGCAACTTTTCAGCCGCATCCATCACATGCTGGACAGAACTCAGAACGCGGCTCCGAAGCTTGCGCTCGGTCCGCTGGGGGCGGCGATTGCCGCAGTAGGGATATTGATCTATGTGGGCGCGCGGGCGCCGCAAATGATCGCCTTCGCGCAGAATCCGGCCCACGAAAATAGCCAGCAGGAGCTGATCCCACTAAGGCCGCCGCACCCACTGCAAGCACCCCGAGTGCCAATCGCAGCACCAGTTCATGGTGCACCATTGGCGTTATCGGCGCCGCAGACGCCGATCGCGGCCCTTACTCCGATGGCGTCAACGCAGTCGCCTACCTCACCGCTGGCGCCACCCGCCCCCCTGGCGCCCAGCGCGCCACTAGCTTCTATGGCGCCGCTCGCACCGATGGCGCCCGTGGGCGCGCAGCAGAGCGGCGAGACTCACATGGAGATAACCACCCGCGATGGATGGACGTCACTCAGCCTGAAGATTGACGGCGCCATCGAATTCACCGATGACGATCGTGACGTCAAGTCACTTTCTCCTGGCGGCCATTTCCGGATGGAGGAAGGGACCTGGTTTTCCGGGCGAGCATATGACGTGAAGGCAGATTCGGCAGGTAACCTCACCAAAACCTACTCGGTGGGTTGGTCCACGAAACCGCTGGACTCCGAGGGGCAGGCATGGCTGGGGCGCCTGCTGCCGCAGATGATTCGAGATAGCGCGATTGGAGCGGGGCCCCGTGTCGCGCGAATACTCCGGCAAGGCGGTCCGCAGGCCGTAATTACTGAGATTGGATTGATTCACAGCGATGGTTCGAAACGTATTTATCTGGAGCAGCTCTTTTCGCAAGCGACGCTAAACACGGAGCAGCTGAAGGACGCCGCAAGACTCATCCGACGGATCTCATCGGATGGCGACAAAGCGCAGGTGCTCCTTACCGTGGACGGAAAGTATTTCACTGGCGAACTGCGCCCGTATCTTTTCGAGGCAGCCGAGAGCATTAGTTCGGATGGCGACAAACGCAGGGTGCTTTCTGACATCGTTAAGAAGGACGGGGGAAGCGCTGACACACTTGTTCGCGCGGCCAGGGCAGCAAAGCATATTTCGTCCGACGGCGACAAGGCGGAAGTGCTGATCGAGATGGCAGACTCCTATCGTGCAAACGACGGTCTTGATATGGCGTATTTCGAAGCGGTGAAGTCGATTTCTTCGGATGGGGACCATGCGCGCGTTCTCTCGACGATACTGGCGGTACATGGCGACGATCGCGACATACTCACTCGGGCGCTGCGGTCGGCCGAAAAGATTTCCTCCGACGGTGACAAAGCCCGTGTGCTCAAAGAGGCGGTTTCCTGGTATAGCGATGACGAACTCGTCCGCAAGGCGTTCTTCGATGCGGCGAATTCAATTTCGAGCGATGGCGACCAACAGCAGGTGCTTGTGGCACTCGTCCACCGGGAAGGAATTGGTGCAACTACACTCGGCGGAATTGCCAAGTCAGCGCAGCGGATTTCGTCTGACGGAGATAAAGCTCGCGTCCTTGTGGAGCTCGCTGGGACGAATGTTGAGCCGGTCCGCGACGATTTCTTTGCCGCTGCGGACACCATCAGTTCGGATGGCGATCACAGCCACGTGCTGATGGCTTTGCTCGACAAGCCCGGGACCTCGTCCGCGATGGCGATCGCAGCGATTCAGTCGGCAACCCGCATTTCTTCAGACGGAGATATGAGTCGGGTGTTACTGGATGCCGCTGACCGGTATTCCCAGGACCCGGTTGTAGACGCAGCGCTGCGCAAGGCTGTCGAAAGCTTGCACTCGGATGGCCTATATCGATCGGTCATGTCCGACATTACCCGGCACGGTGGAAGCAGTTAACTACGTCAATTCCTGTTGCTCAAGACTTATCACTGCGTACATCGAAACATGCCGAGAAGATGGGCGGTGAGTGTCCAATTTACACACACGAGAATGCCGAATCTCGGTGAGCAGGGTCACTGGTTCGAAAGTCCCCGCTCACCTAGTGGCTCCGCCACCCTCGATTGCTCCCGTGTCGTCGGCAATTCGCAAGTTGGCACATGGCCGTAAGTCGGTATCGTCAACGTGACCCAAGCGAAGTGTTGAGGCTTCACTCTCGCCGTATAGAACTATTTGCGAGACGGAGGACTTGTCCAATGCGGTTGCGCCACAGCATCCGTCCAGACCGTGCCAGTCGGCAAGAAGCTAATCCAGGTCTCTGCGAGTTTGCCATTTGCAATTCGGTAGACCTGAATACCAGCCTGGGTATGTGCCTCGCCAGTTTTCGCATCTGTCCACTTAAACGCAAAGCGAAACCAAGCGCGGTCGCCTGAGAATGAGTGATCGTACACAACCACGCGAATGCCCGGGCGATCTTTATGGATATTAGCGACCTCTGCGGTATAGGCGTCTCGTGTGACCGTACGATCGCCTTTTGGGTCATGGGGGATGTAGGAATCCGCGACGCAGGTTGGGACCAGGTCAAATTTGCCGTCGTTCCAAACTTGCTCTCCCACCGATTGAACAGTTCTATCATCACTGACTCCCGTGACATGGAGGAGGGCCTTTCAGTTTTTGGCTCGATTAATACCTGCCCAACACCACTTGCGCTAGCAGTAGGAGAGCCTGTACCCAAGAGCGCAAGGGCAATCATGACGTGAGCGCTTCGTCTATACTCTAATGCTAGAGCATTTTTGCTAATGGTCTATACCAGGAAACGGACCTCGACGCGGCCATTCCGCCAAAGAATGGCCGCACATAACTGAGCCCACCGGACCACAGTATTAGCAAAAATGCGTTAAACGCTTTTAGCGTTGCCTGATGGTCGGCATCCGAGACAGCGGATGCTAATTGAGACGTTGCACAAACTACCATGCACCCGCGTTGCGGTGCGTAGAATCAATACACAAACGGAATCAATTTGCTTGTTCGCGCGGCATATTCATCAAATGCTGCGCCGTAATGATCATGCAAATGAGAATCGAGCATGGGAATATTGGCAAACACGAATCCAGCTAGCATTATCGAAGGAATCACAATGGTGATCCAGCGGCCTGAGATCAGGCAGAGTCCGGAGAAGGAGATCAGGTCGCCAAGATAATTGGGATGTCTTGAATATCGGAACAAACCGAGGGTGTATAGACGTCCACGATTTTCAGCTTGTCGTTTCCATACGTGACGCGCGTACTCCGCATACGAATTCATCCAGGAGCCCAAAACAAAAAGAACTGCTCCGGCGCCGGTCACCGCGTCAAAGGGTACAGGATTTGTGCCGCCCGCGATCGCTAGCAGCAGATAGATGCACAGGATCCATGGAACGATCATGCACACCTCGCCCCAGCCCAAAGATCTTGTTAGAAACAGGAACTGTGTGAGAAGCAGGCGGACGAAATAAATGGAGAGCATCACCGCGAGGCACAGACGCCGTGCGCCATCGCCGGGAGTCCACGACCATCCAAACCGAGCGCTCACGGATCCGATTCCCCCACCGAACAGCAACCACCATGCCAGGCCCACGCAGGCGCCAACGGCGACTGTCATAGCAGCGCGCTGAGCGAGGGAGCTTCCATATATCGCGTAGATGTCGTTTCTGGCGTTTTTCCTGTACATCAATCCACCCTTTCCGAATTGTCGCTCCAATCTATCCTAGGATAGGGATAGCATGCAGCCCTGAACCACACCGCACGAAGCAGCCGGAACCTGTGCTCTGGCCAGCCATTGACGGGTCGGCGAGTTCAATGGTTGCCAAATCGCCAAGGCACTCAGGGAAAGTGGAAAGCACGCCACCTGGCCGAAATGCAGGCTTTCGTCCAAGTGACGAGAACGGCGTTTCTGAGAACCTATTCCTTTCGCTCCTCGCGCGGGGCGCGACGTTAGCATGGATCTCGAAAGCCACAAAGCGGAGCCCAAAGAACGGAGCAACGATGAGAAGGGAACTGCTGCGATTCAACGGCGCTGTCGAGCGCGATCTCGCCATCGATGCGTGGATGAAAGAACATCCAGGCGAATTAGGAGCCATCGCACATCACTGGTTTGACGTAATGCGAAAATGCGGGGACGAGGTCCGCGAACTCTTGCATGACGGCTGTCCGGTTGCATGTCTGGGAGATGCACCCTTCGCCTACGTCAACGTATTCACTTCGCACGTGAACGTGGGGTTCTTTCACGGCGCAGCGCTGCCGGATCCGGCCCGCTTGTTGCAGGGCACCGGCAAGTTCATGCGTCATGTCAAGCTGAGACCGGGAACGGCCACACGCGCCGGAGCGCTCAGCACGCTCATCGAGACGGCGTACTCGGACATAAAGGCTCGCGTAGAAAACGGCTAGCTCAGGAACGCCTTGAGAGGTCGACGGCGGATGTGAACCCCAGGTTAGTAACGAAATGTCGGCTTCATGAGCCATCCGTTGCTTCTGACGAGCGCGTTTGCAGCCGCCGCCAGAAGAAGTATGAGAGCCCCCAGAGCACGCTGGTGGCTGCGGACGGGACTAACGCCGCCGGGCGATCGCTTATGGAGAGGTGGGCGATGAGCGCCGAGACGAGATTGATGGCAAAGCCGGCGTAGGCCCACTCCTTGATCACGTAGATGACGCCCCGCGCCGGAAACATGGGTATCAGCAACGCGGCCACGCCCGCCACCTTGGCCCACGAGAGTTCCACCCGGAAGGAGGCGGCGGAGAAGCCGAGGCGGCTGAACGCCTGCGCCGCCTCCGGCAGGCGCAGCAGCTCGTAGTAGGCGGTGAAGCTCATCTCCAGGCAGAAGAGCCCGGTGAAGATCCAGAAGCAGGCGACCAGCCCCTTGGATTGGCTCATCCTGGCGGCCTTCAACTTGCGCTCCCGCCGAGCACCCGCTCCAGGCCGCCGAAGAATTTCTGCCAGCCGTAGTTTGCACCCTGATACGCGGCCTGCTGATCGGGACGGAAGCCGGACTGCTCCATGCGTACGTGCGTGCCGCCCTCCGCTGGAGTCAACGTCCAGAGCACCACCCATTGCAGCCCCCCGGCGGCATCGCCAACACCCCAGTGATAAGACAGGCGATGCAGTGGGTCGACGACCAGCACCTCGCAGTCGACGATGCCGTTCCAGTTCGGCATGGGCTCGGCGCGGAATTGGAACTTGCGCCCGACCACCGGCTCGAAGTCGTTCTTCATCATCCATTGCGCGAGGAGCGGGCCCTCGGTAAGCGCTCGCCACAGCTTCTCCGGCGGGTGCGGGAATACCCTCTCGACAACAAGGCTACGGGGACACTCTGCTGGATTCGTTCTTGATTCCTGGCTCATGGGTCCATCCTTTTCAGTAGGTTTTCGAGCTGATCAAATCGGTCGCGCCAGAAGGCCCCGTAAAGATTGAGCCAATCCACCATCGGCGCCAGCGCGTCGGGGTAGGCGCGATAGTGAGTTTCGCGTCCCTCGCGGCGATGCCGTACCAGCTTCGCCCGCTTCAGTACCGTCAGATGCTTGGAGACAGCAGGCTGGGACACGCGCGCATAGCGAGTCAATGCGTGGACGGTCTGTTCGCCCTGCCGGGTCAGCTCCTCGAAAATAGCTCTACGCGTCGGATCGGCAAGAGCACGGAACACGGGATTGGCATTGGCCGCCTTCACACCCAAAACCATAACCGCGTGGCTATGGTTTGTCAAGACACTATCATTGTGTTCGCGGGCTTCTACATGGCTTTATATCGCCTGAACTCGAATTTCTTTCAAATGCCTTGTGGTGCACACCGCCATCTGGCTTGGGACTTCATCTATTTTTCGGTCACGACCATCACCACCGTCGGTCTTAGCGACATAAAACCAGGCAATGCAATGTTTTTGCCCCAGGCCATCGTCTCAGCGGAGCTAATCGTGGGAATATTTTGGATCGTCGTCTATTTCGCGGTTGCGATGACCCTACTTCAGGCGTACGCGAAGAGGATTCTCGATTCGAGTTCACAATAAGAGGAGAAGGCACGAAACGGAATATTGTTCGGGCCGTTCAGGAACCAATTGTCGTAATATGCGGGGGGACTGGGACCGTGGCGTCGACCATTTTCCCTATCTCTAGGAGAAACTCAGCCGGCGGCAGTGGTTTCAACAGCAAATGAAATTCATGGCCCTGAACGCGGGCGTCTTCTATTAAAGCCGGGGTGGCTGGGTGCCCCGAAAAGAGCAGGATCTTGCACCTCGGGTATTGCGCCCTCATTTTCATCGCTAGATCAATACCGGAAATGCCCGGCATCGTAACATCCGATATGAGTAAATCTGGAGCCTTCGCGCGGGCAGCGGCCAGCGCCTCGAGTGGACTGGTGAAGAACTTTGCGGAGAACCCGTTCATCTGCAATATGGTGGCGAGAGTGGATGCGATGACAGGTTCATCATCCACGACGAAAATCTGTGTGGCTGGATCGGAAAACACATAAGTCCTCTTCCGAATATTGTTTCGTGAATCGCAAACGCTCCGCAGACGGACGAACACGCAGTGACGTTTTGAGTAGCCCCAGAACCGCTTTGCACAGGAGGGTGTGTAAACATTATGTCCCTCGCCCGAGTCTGTTTACTGGTCAAATTTGCTCACGCCACTGGGGCGCTATCTACCCTGGCTCACATCGTGAGCAATTGGGAGCATACAGCGCCGCGATCGGCGTTTATATATCGAGAATGGTAAAGAAGAGAAAGCACTCACTGGCGGCGGAAAAGGCAATGATTGCCAGCATTCATAAGGAGATGCAGAAGCCGAGATTGACGACGTCAGTTCGCAATGAAGGTAGAGCTCGGGGCGCCCCGGTCACGAAACAACCTGGCGCCGATTCTGAGAAAGCGAAAGTTTCTAAAGCTGGGCGCAAAGAGTAGAAGCTCTGTCGAGGAGCAGAGTGTTTGCGGGCGTCGTCGTCGTACCGGTTCCCATTGCTCCTGCGCCACATCGCGAAAGGGCAACCGCGAGGCGGCGAGAAGATTCAGTCGTGGAGAATCACATTGAGCAGCGTTTTATGAACCCGGATGCGACCGTTGTATTCAATAAATCCGAGCTTACGAAAGCGATTCATAAAGAAACTCACGCGGGACCGGGTGGTGCCGATCATTTCTGCAAGAGTTTCCTGGGTGATCTCCGGAATCAGTGATTCCGGGTCACCCGGCTTTCCAAACTCCGCCAGCAACAAGAGAACCCTCGCCAAACGTTTTTCGCTGGAGTTGAAAAGTTGATCGATAAGGTCAGCCTGGGTTCGCATGCTCCGGACCAGCAGAAATTTCAGGAACAAATCGGAAAAGGACGACTCATCGTGCATCACCCGGACCATCTCCTCCCGCTGGATCTCCAGTGCTTGACAAGCGGTGGTGGCCGTGGCGCTTGTCAAGTGCTTCCCACCCATGGTCGCCAGCGACTCCTCGCCAATGAAGTCGCCCGTAGAGAGAAGCGTGATGGTGGCCTCTTTGCCATTTTTCGAAACAACCGTCAGTTTTGCGCGGCCACGCTGAAGATAGAAGAGACAGTCAGCAGGATCACCTTGCGAGAAGAAGGCCTGCTTTGGTTTCAACTGGACGATTCTTCTCCCCAGGCCAGCTTCAGCGAGAAATGCGGGTGCGTCGAATGCAAGTTTCTTAAGCTCGGCCATCTCGATGGTCCCTTCCAAAAGGCGGCCACGCCGAAACGCAACTCATAAGAGTGTGCGACGGGTTCTCAATTAGTAAACAGTGAGGACTCTGTTGCTATTGTAGGCCACGCGGAGGATTGCCGCGAATTTCCTTCTGCCCAGAGCTGTTTTCTGACCGCTGCAACAGGGAAAACCGCTGACCAACTTCATGAGCGGGAATCTTCCCATTCCTGCATCGAAAGGGATCGAATCACCCGTCTTTGTGTCCCCTGTGGGCTTTTCTGTCCACACCCCTGGAGCGCCTCCCAGGTATGGTCAAAATTGACCACTTTGGACGCAATTCAAGTAGCCTCGGCGGCGGCCCCGTAACCCGGCAAAACCGGGAAAATAGAGGGGTCGAAGCGACTCAGCTAGCTCCTTCTACTGATGCATAACGTCAGAAGCCAGCACTAGCCTTATGCGTTGCTCCAACCAGATAAGATTTCAAGATTTGCTCAAATCAAGAAGACTGCCGGCGCAGTCTAGAACAGAGCATAGATCCGCTCACTCATGCATTGCCAGACTTGCCTGGTCTGTCAGCATATCGAAAATAGCCGTCGATAACTGTGATCTGGTCGAAACCTTAGCGGAATTCTCACCCCGAGTGAGCAATATTGACCACAAGCCTTTGGCAGATCCGTGCGCTAATCGCTAAAAAGGACTCAGACAATGGATATTGCTGAATGGGAAGACGTGAGAGAAGAGATTTGCACCCACCTCGAAATCGGCAGGGGTATGGGTGAAACAGAACTGGACACTATGACGCGTTTCGTTTGGTTAGAGCGGCAGATGCACTTAGACGCTATCGAGAAAGCAGTGGCCGCCGCGCTCGACCACGAACGCGGACTGGTCCCAAGAAAAGCCAGGGTGCTTCAGTGGAAACCGCCCTTGCGCTCATCAGGCCCGTTCTAAGGTGCTCGGCACCAACGCTCACCGCCATCCCGTCTGTCGCTTCTTTTCAGCCATCGCCTTTCACAGGCGCACTTCCGCTCGTCCTGCTCCCTCACCCTAACCTCCAGATACGCCTGAGTCAGCACCCAAGCAACGAATCTACGCCACTAGTTGGGCGCAATGAGAGCAGCGTTTTGCGGCCAACGGTATATCGCTAAGGCACTCCGGGCACAGCTTGGTTTTGGGCGCCTCAGTGGGCTTGGGGTGAACCCTGGCAATCAGTGTGTTGACCGGCACCACAACCAGGAAGTAAAGAGTAGCGGCGATGAGGACAAATGCGATCAGGACGTTGAGAAACTCACCGTACTTGATGATGCCCCCGTTGACATTGAACACCAGGAAGGAAAAATCCGGCTTGTGCACGATAGCCGCGATGAGAGGGTTGATGATGTCAGCAACGAGCGCGTTAACAATGGCTGTAAATGCGGCGCCGATCACAACTGCGACCGCAAGATCGACTACGTTGCCGCGCAAGACAAAGTCGCGAAATCCTTTAAACATTGGCTCTCCTGTTCAGGAAATTTACTCGGCCGGCCTGCCCGAAGATTCTACTTGAGCGCGAGCAGGCGCTGCCATCCTATGCGTTTTATCGCTTGCGCAGAATAAAAGTGACGGCGTTCATTTTCGTCGCCCCTGAGAAGGGCGATCGTCAAGATGAAAAAGCTAGCGGAAGAGATTATTCCGTGCGTAGGGCGGTCAAAGGATCGACACTAGCCGCGCGCACCGCAGGCGCCGCACTTGCGGCCAGCACAACCACCGCCACGCCCGTCATCGCCAGCAGATAGCTCACCGTATCCAACGGCTTTACGCCATACAGCGATGACGTCAGCGCCCGCCCCACCAGCATCGCCAGCGGAACCCCCATCAAAACCCCCACCGCTGTGAGCAGCAGGCTGTCCTTCAGAACCATCCACACGACCTGTGCGCGCTGGGCGCCCACCGCCATGCGCACACCAATCTCCGCCGTGCGCATATTCACACGATAGGCCAGCGTTCCGTAAAGCCCGGTCGCCACCAGCACGACGGCCAGCAGCCCGAAGAACTCCGCCAGACGGGCAAACATCAGCTGCTGCGAAATAGTTTGCTCAAACTGCGTCCGCTGCAGTATGGGCTGAATCAGCGGCACATCCGGGTCCATCTGCGCGACCACTTTGCGCACTTCGGGTAGAATCGCCAACGCATCCCGGCGCACCCGCATCTCCACATTCATTTCGCCCTCTTGCGGACTTTGTGCATAGTCCCACCAGACCATAGGGATCGGCTCTTCATCCATACTTTGATACTTGTGGTTCTTCACCATGCCCACAATCACCCTTCCATTGACCTGATGTCCCACGGGATTCTTACCGTGCATGAACAGTTGCGAGAAAAGCTCATTCACCACCGCAACGGGGTGCGACGTCGCCGTATACGCATCCGTAAACTCGCGCCCCAGCAACACCGGCACACCCAGCGTATAAAAGAAGTCGGGGCCGATATCATTGGTCCGTATCATCGCCGGCGTCCCATCTGCCAGGACTGCCTCTTTGCCGTCAATCCCTGCATACGTATTGTTCGACCACCCGGAGCCAAGCCTGTTCTGCAGCACCGCCACCGACTCCACACCCGGCAGCACACGCAGCCGGCGCTGCAGTTCCTGGTAGAACAGGATCAGCTCCGCTTCTGAATGTGTGCTCTGCGGATTGAGACCAAACACCACTAGCCCCTCGGTCTGCATACCCAAAGGTATGTTCTGGAGGTTGCGCAGGGTGTGCAGCAACAATCCGGCGCCTACCAGCAGGACCACGCACAGCGCCATCTGCGATGCGACCATGATCCTCCCGGTCTGCGTCTTGCCTGCATCGGTGCTCGAAGTCGCCGCGGAGGTTTTCAACGCCAGCTCCGCACCGCCGGCAATGGCCACGCGAAAAGTCGCCACGCCAAACAGCACCGCAGCCAACAGCAACACTCCCAGGGTGAACAGCAGCACGGTCTTATCCGGAGCAAGGCTGGACTCAATCAGCGCCCACCGGCCCAGGACACGCGTCGCCATCTCGGCAAATCCCCAGGCCAGGAACCCGCCCGCCGCCACCAGCAGCAGGCTCTCCGTCAGCAACTGGCGCAGCAACTCGCAACGTTGCGCGCCCAGCGCCAGGCGCAAGGAAAATTCTCTTTGCCGGGTCGCATTGCGGGCCAGCAGCAGCATCACTACGTTGGTCAGCGCAATCAGCAGGACCAGGCACACCATCGCCATCAACATGCGCAGCGGTTTGCCGTACTGTCCGTCGTAGCCGGGGAAGTTCTTCGCATCTTCAAACTTCAGCAGCGGCAACTCTTCACCTGGCTTTGGCGCGCTCAGCCCGATATACGCTGCCGCCTGAAACGTGCTTTGCAGCCGAGCCAGTGCTTGCTCACGGCTCAATCCCGGCTTCAGCCGTCCTAGCAGCCGTATGCACCACCACCGCGGGGACTGCTGATACAGCCTACCCTGCTGCGGCGGAAATCCCAGCACATTGAATGCAACCCGGTTCTGCAGCGGGATCCAGAAGTCCATCGACTTACCTGCGTCTGTCCCTTCAAAGCCCGCCGCGGTCACGCCTACCACCGTGAAGGGAAATGCCCTTCACAAACACAGTCTTTCCCAGCGCGTTGGGGTCGCGCGAGAAGCGCCGCGTCCAGTAGCCGTAGCTGATCACCATCACCTGCGCGCGATCTGTCTCGTCCTGCACGCTGAAGGCGTGTCCGCGGATCAGCTTTACGCCCAACGCGCTGAAGAAGTTGCCGCTTACCATGTCGGCCTCTGCCTCTTCTGGCTGCGCTCCCACACGCACATTCACCTTGTCGACGGAAAGCTGTGCCACCGCGATTACATCGCTGAGTGCGCCGCCCTGCCGCCGCAGCGCCTCGTATACCGGATAGGAGAAGGTATCGTACAGGGTGATCTTGTCGACGTTGGGAGGCGTGAAGGAGGTGCGCAGGTACACCAGCCGTTGCGGATCGGCGACCGGCAGGGAGCGTAGCAGCACGGCGTTCATCACGCTGAACACCGCTGTGTTCGCGCCCATTCCCAACGCCAGCGTGAGGATAGCGGTTACTGCAAAGCCAGGGCTTTGACGCATGCAGCGAAAGCCGAAGCGTAGGTCGCGCAGCAGCTTATCCAGCCACAACCACCGGCCTTTCAAATAGAAGCGTTCCTGCGCGGCGCGGACGTTGCCGGAAGCACGCCGCGCTTTCCTCCGCGCCTCGTCCTCGCTCAGGCCCTCACTTTTCAAATCGTCGGCTTCGAGTTCGAGATGGGCCTTGATCTCTTCTGCAAAATCCTCTGGACTCCGCTTGCGCCGAAACATATTTATGCCTCCTCGGTGCTCGGCCCCATGACGTTATCGAGAATCAATTCCATCGCCCGCGCACCAGCCGCCGCCACTCGCCCGTCTTCTCGACCAGCTGCTCACGTCCGGAGTTAGGTAAAGTAAGGACATGGAAATCTAAGACAAATGAATTCAGCTGGACTTCTCGAAGGTAGAATACTACATAGTAGCGTGGGTTCATTGTGCTCCGCGAGGTCAATTGATCAAAGTACCGGCCAGCTGTCCGCGTGCGTCATGCGTTTGGATTTGCGGTCACCTGCCCGATAACCCTGTGGTCAACAGGTGAAGAGCCTCTGCTTTGGTTTCGCTCACGAAAGAGGCACCCGAGGTGATGTATGGACATTGACTATGTTGTCATGCCGGCCATCATTCTGGCGGTTGGGATTCTTGTAATTTGGTTGAGTGTTCGTAGGATGCGTTCACTTTCCGCAAAGCATCACCGCACGTGGAGGAAAGTTACCGAACGAATCGTTCTATCGATCATCGCTCTTCTAGCGGTAGCCGTGGCTGGAACCAGTGCATTCAATGCGATAGCTCTTCACCATTTTTGGGCGCTCAATCCAGCTCCCGGAGCTTTCTATGCGGTCAATGGCCACAGAATGCATATCTACTGCATGGGAAATGGCTCACCGACGATCGTTCTGGAGGCGGGAGGGGGGAACGACTCGGTGATATGGAGAGGAGTTCAGCCGGCGCTTTCAAAGACCACCCGCGTTTGCGCCTACGATCGGGCCGGATCCGGCTGGAGCGATGCACTTTCGAGCCCACGCGATGCCGACCGCATTGCGGACGAGTTGCACCAACTTTTACCCCTAGCAGGAATAACCGGCCCCATTGTCCTCATGGGCCACTCGATTGGCGGAATCTTTATACGAGATTACACAACGCGATACCCGGCAGGGGTTGCCGGGTTGATCTTTGTGGACAGCTCCACGCCATTCCAGAATCGGAACCCGGCGTTGCAGAGCCCGGAGGCGGGGGACCGCCCCCATGGGTCTTTAATTTGGCGCTGAACGCGGGCGTCCCGCGGCTGATAGGGATGTGTTCAGGGGGGCCCCAGGTTGCCGGTGATCACACCAGGAAGTTACAGGCAGAAGCCATCTGCCGCTTACATTACAGCGCGATGTCCGCCGAAGTGGACAGCTTTGACCAATCCAGCCAGGAGACCGTTCATTCCGGACCTTACGGCACACTTCCAATTCTGATCATTTCGCACGATCCCTCGAGACAGATGTCGAAACATCCCACGCAGCTGGACTCTGATCGGCAGATCGCCTGGAGCCAGATGCAGGAAGACCTCAAGAAGCTTTCCACACGTAGCCGGAGAATCATCGCCAAAGGGAGTAGTCATCCCGTTATGCTTGACCGCCCGGACTTGATTGACAAGGAGGTGCCGCTGTTTATCGAGCAGTTACGTGGCACCGTTCCGCAACCCACCAACTACGGTTCCACAATCACCGAATAAGCAGGAGGGTGCTGAGGGCCTTCCGGCCATCCATCTCGTCGAACACCCCGCCGCACTTCGAGGGATCGAGGGGATCGTGGCCCCGGTTTTAGGCTTCGTCCCCGGGTTCAGGCTTAGATAAGATCTCGAGATTTGCTCAAATCGAGAAGAGTGCCGGCGCTGTCTGGCACAGTGGATCTCGTGCGTTCCAGTTTCCGGAGCGTACTCATTGAAATGCCGAACGCTTAGAAATCATTGAGGACCTTCTCCAGGAGACTCGGGAGGGACCTCGACCTCAGGGCGTACAGCCATGCCCCTTCCTCCAGGTCCGACCTCGACCTCAGGGCGTACAGCCATGCCCCTTCCTCCAGGTCCGACCTCGACCTCAGGGCGTACAGCCATGCCCCTTCCTCCAGGTCCGCCAGCAAACACCCGATACACAATCACTAACAGCAACACGAAGCAGAGGCTGGCGGCCCCGTAATAGCCGAGTCCGGGACCTATGTAGTAGCCGGCGAGGGCGATGAATGCCATCAAGATAGCGAGGCCGATCACGAGAGCCATATTCGTCTTCCTTCTGTTCAGCGTTTCAGCTTTAGGGCTCAGCGCTTGGCATATTCACAATGTTGACAGTACTCTATTTTGACTTGAGCGAGGGGCTTCCTTTTGCTGCGTCGTCCTTCGCCCGGACTGCGATTTGCCCCTTTCTCCTCTGGATCGCCTGCCGCAGAATCATCTCGACCTGACCGTTAACACTACGCAGCTCCTCCTGTGCCCAGGATTCAAGTTCAGCCCAGAGCGCCGGATCGACACGCATTAGAAAGGCTTTGCGCTCCTTCATTCCGTCACCGTTAGGTATAAAGTGTGCCGGTATTCACGATAGGATGGACCTCAGATTCGCTGCATAGAACAACCATTAAGTTGCTCACCATTGCGGCTCTTCGCTCATCATCGAGCTCAACCACACCCTTGTCAGCCAATTCTCTAAGCGCCATATCGACCATGCTCACCGCTCCCTGAACGATCTTTTGCCGCGCAGCAATGACCGCCTCCGCCTGCTGACGGCGTAGCATCACTTGGGCGATCTCTGGCGCGTAGGCGAGATGCATCAAGCGAGCTTCGTCGACAACAACTCCAGCCTTTGAGAGTCGCTCTTCCAACTCTCGTCTGAGCGCCTGTGAGACTTCGTCGACATTACTGCGGAGCGTGGTCTCAGTCCCTTCTCCATCGTCGTACGTATACATATTGGCAAGGTGGCGCAATGCCGATTCGCTTTGAATCGGAACGTAGTTCTCATAGTCATCCACGTCGAAGAAAGCTCGGGCTGTGTCTTCGATGCGCCAAACCACAACAGCTGCGATTTCGATTGGATTTCCCCGCTTGTCGTTGACTTTCAGCCTCTCCCCGTTCAGCGTGCGGGCACGCAGCGATACCTTATTTCGGCCCAAGGAACCTCCAGCTGGTCCCATTGAACCTGATTTCGTCCTGGCGAGTCCGCTGATATCGAGAATAGTCTGCCCTTGCCGGTCATTGCTGTAGAACGGGTTTGCCCAGTGGAATCCACTTGTCCGCACCGTGCCCTTGTAGCTTCCAAACAGCACCAGGACGCGCGCCTGATTAGGCTGCAAACTGAAGAATCCTCGCAGTAGCACTGCGCCGACAGCCAATACGACCCAACTAAGTATCAGAAGAAAGCCGTGCGGCTCATGGCTATACATAAGAACGACGTCGGAGCCCAAAATCGCCGTGAGCAAAATCAAAGCTGTCCAGCCGTTTAAAGCGCGGACGATGCGTTCACGATTGACCATCGAAGGATCTCTATTCATAATGACCACCTCGTTTGCTGCAAAAGATATCAAAGTGATATCATATTGCTAGCAATAAAGATAGCCCTCATTGCAGTCCAAATCGCCGCCGGCGAAAGCCCTGGGGCCTGATACGCATCCGAAGCAGCCCAACTAAAGAAACAGTTGTCCACCAGGTTAGCGGACCCATTCGGTGCGAGATGATGCTGGAAAAAGTCGTTGACCTCTTCCGCTGCGATGGTCGCGATCAGGAAATTAGTTGGAAGAAGGGCATCCGTAGGGCTCTCTTATCAAATGTCAACGTATGCGGGCAGCCCGCCGAGGCGTTCAGAGCACCGATCAAGGCGTCCTCGAACTCCCCGGTACCGCGTTTGAGGGCGAAGGCAGCTTCGAAGACCTGTTGCCCATTCTGAACTTCGAAGGAATCTGCAGCAAGAAGGTGCTCAAGATGTGTCGCGATTTCGGAAGGCGTTTGCTTCAGAAGACTACAGAGCACCCATACCATCTCGAGAACAGTAACGAGGCTGATAAACCCGGGGTTCCGGTCGTTCAGTACCTGGTCGACGATATGGTTGGCTAGTGTTGTCTGCTTAGGGTCATCCTGAAGCAGGTACCGCAAAATCACATTCGTATCGAGTCCGACCATCAGCGGAATCTTTTTGTCGCGCCGGCCTTAATTGCCGCATTCATCTGCTCGACTGAAACGGGCCGGGAAGATTTTGCAACGCTGCCTTTGAGCGCCGATGTCGGGATCCTGGGCAGGATCACAACAGCCCCATCGGGCTGAAAAAAGAACTTGAAACGGTCGCCCGGTTTGAGGTGCAGATATTCCCGTACCGCCTTTGGGATAGTGGCCTGGTTCTTGCTGCTGAGCGTGGCTTCCATGATGCGGCGGCTCCTGCTTTACATTTTATCAAAAGTAAAGTGAAGTGTACGCGATCCCGAAAATGGTGGACGGGGATGTTCAACCTCAATCGGTTAGGTTCAGCAGAGATATCGAGGCCTATCGTGAAGCCGCTCGGCGCTCCGGATTCAGGTCGGGCGGCCTCTTCGGCTTTTTCTCCTCGCCGGGCATGGGCACGGCGGTTCGGCTTAGGATCTCCAGTTGAAACTCCAACGGATCACGCCCCGCTGTCACCGCCAGCTTGCCCACATCTCTAATTTGCCGTCTTTGCGGTGGCCCGTGATGTTCATCGGTTCCAGCGTGGCATGGCCAGGAAGGGGAAGGTGTAGGTCGCCTCCAACACTTTGGCGGAACCTTAAGCGCAATTTATGATTGGAGGCCTAACAATGAGCGGTACCCACACGCCATGGAATCGAACCCGCACATTCATCGTCATTCCTCACCAGAAGACAAGATCACGCTGTTCCGATCACTTTTCCGCGGTCGTGAGGATGTTTATCCACGCCGCTTCGAGAGCCGCAAGACGGGGAAATCCGGCTACGCTCCTGCTTGCGCAAATGAATGGGTCAAGGGCGTATGCGAAAAGCCGAAAATCAAATGCGTTGATTGTCAGCATCGCCGCTTTCTGCCAGTTACGGATGAAGTCATTCGCTGTCATCTCTCCGGGCAGGATGGGAACGGCTGGGATTTCACCATGGGCGTCTACCCGATGCTACTGGACGAGACGTGTTTCTTCGTTGTTGCGGACTTCGACAAAGCAACATGGCGGGAGGATGCAACGGCCTATATCGAGACCTGTCATGCAATGAATCTCCCGGCCGCCCTGGAGAGATCTCGCTCCGGGAATGGCGGCCATGTCTGGCTGTTCTTTAGCGAAGCCATTCCAGCTACGCTTGCTCGAAAGCTCGCTACTTCTGTTTTGACGGAGACGATGGAGCGCCGCCCAGATGTCGGTTTGGATTCGTATGACAGGTTTTTCCCTAATCAAGACACTCTTCCGCAGGGCGGCTTTGGCAGCCTGATCGCACTGCCGCTGCAAAGGAAACCAAGGCAGCTGGCCAACAGCGTGTTTCTCGACGACAACCTTTCTCCGTATGACGATCAATGGGCTTTTCTGTCAGAGGTTCGCAGAATCGGCCGCAGCGAAGTGGAAGACTTCGTCAGCAAGGCGGAAGCTAAAGGGCGCGTGATTGGAGTGCGTCTTCATCTGAACGGGGAGGACGAGGATGTCCCTCCTTGGGTCGCTACGGAGTCGCGCCGTAGGGAAAGACCGATAGCCGGTCCGTTGCCGAAAGAATTGGAGTTGGTTCTAGGCAGCGAAATATTCATTGATAAATACCTCTTGCCTCCTGCTCTTCGCAACCGTCTCATCCGGCTGGCAGCGTTTCAAAATCCGGAATTCTATAGGGCGCAAGCGATGCGTCTACCCACATACGAGACTTCCCGGATCGTTGGCTGTGCGCGGGATTACTCACATCATCTCGGATTGCCTCGTGGTTGCCTGGAGGATCTCTGGCAGCTGCTTTCTAACTTGAAGATCGCGTGTGTCCTGCGAGACGAACGTTTCCCGGGCAAAGCGCTGAAGGTTTCTTTCCAGGGTGAATTACGCCCAGAGCAGAGAGTCGCGGCCGAAACCATGCTTGCCCACGAAACGGGCGTGCTCGCCGCGACCACCGCTTTCGGCAAGACCGTGATTGGCGCGTGGCTCATTGCAAAACGTGCCGTCAATACGCTGGTGTTAGTGCATCGGCGGCAATTGCAAGAACAGTGGATTGAGCGACTGTCGATGTTTTTGGCGTTGCCGCCAGATGCCATCGGCCGGGTTGGAGGTGGACGCAGACGGCCGACCGGCATCCTCGACGTTGCCACCATCCAAAGCCTTATCCACAAAGGCGCAGTGGACGAAATCATTGGGGATTATGGACACGTGATTGTCGACGAGTGCCATCACCTTTCCGCTTACAGTTTCGAGCAAGTTGCGCGGCAGGCCAAAGCAAGATTCATAACCGGTCTGTCTGCAACTGTGACGCGTAAGGACGGGCATCATCCGATTATTTTCATGCAGTGCGGCCCGCTCCGACATCGGGTGAATGCCAGGGAGCAGGCGGCCTCCCGTCCATTCGAACACGCCGTACTGGTCCGGCCTACCGGGTTTCGAGCATTGCATGCGCCTAATCCTGACCTGCGCGCCCAGTTTCGCGAACTTACCGATGAGCTTGTCTCCGACGAAGGCCGAACGCGCATGATATGCCAGGACATTATGCAAGCTGTTCGAGATAAGCGTTCCCCGATAGTGTTAACGGAGCGAAACGATCATCTCGATAGGCTCATAGGCCAGTTGGCGCCGGAAGTAAGACATGTTGTGGTGCTTCGCGGCGGTATGAGCAGAAAGGAGATCGAGAAGACCCGCGCGCAGCTAGCTGCCATTCCTGACGATGAAGAGCGTCTCCTGCTGGCAACAGGACGCTACGCTGGCGAGGGGTTCGATGACGCTCGGCTGGACACCTTGTTCCTTACGTTACCCATCTCTTGGCGAGGCACGATTGCCCAATATGTGGGCCGTCTGCACCGCCTACACGACGGCAAGCGGGAGGTCCGTGTGTACGACTATGTCGATTTCGACGTGCCGATGTTGTCGCGGATGTTTGATCGTCGCTGCAAGGGCTACGAGGCGGTAGGCTATACGATCCAGCTGCCGGCCAGTGCTGTGCCCGGGTGGCCGCCGAGCGTATCGCTTCCCGTGGATCCCCAATGGAAGACCCAATACTCGCCTACAGTACGGCGATTGGTCCTCGACGGTGTCGACCCTCCATTAGCGAATCTCTTTGCCCAGATGGCCGGTACTCCCTCGTCGAGCCTGGAAAGCCCTGATCGCGCCAGGAGCGCAAGTGAACTATTTCTGTTTCGCCGACTTGAAACTCTGCCCGAAACGGCCGGCCGCTTCCGATTGAATGTTGAGTTGCCTATTCCATTTGATGGTTTGGGTCGAATGGAAGTGGACTTGCTATGCGCGGATGCCCGCCTAGCCGTTGAGTTAGACGGGGAACAGCATTTCACCGGCCCTGAGGCGTATCGGCGTGATCGGCGCAAGGATTCTTTGTTGCAGGAGAATGGCTATCTCGTGCTTCGATTTCTTGCAGAAGATGTGGGGAAACGCCTAGACGACGTCTTGAACGGGATAGCCCGCGCGTTGTCTCATCGCAGCCGTCGGCCGCCTGCAGCAGTAGTCCCTTACCTTTTCAAGATCCTTTGACGCCGGAGCCTGTCTCGCTATACCCGGTCTCTCTGCCCATGCTCTCGGCCGAGCTTGATGGTGCCGTCGATCACCAGGACCTGGCGCACTCCCGGCATTTGCTTTACCTGCTTTCGTTTTTCGACGAAGCGCACGGCTTGGGGAGATAAGGGGATAGGTATCATGTCCAATCATGTCCACCTATCCCCACACTGCGGCGGCGCTGCGACTCGGCGACTACTTTGGCATAGTCTGGCCTCGCATCGCCCCCTAGGCAGCATCATCCAGTCCATCCTGGACCTCGGAGCCATCCATCCTCCGTCCACATCGGCCCCACCACCCGGCAGCTGTTAAGCCTGCCTCCTTTCGACCGTGCAGAGTCGCTGGGTGATCCAACCCCTCAGGCCATAAGCAACATCTAATTGTGCGTTGGTTAAGCGGCCACCGGGACACAAGTTACCTCACTTACGACATTAACAACTGGAGAATGTAATGAAACCGTCCGCCCCGTTCCTTCGAAATGTTGTCATTGCTTTGGCGATATCGTGCGTTGCGTTGGGCGCCTATGCCAAAAAAATCGAACTAAAGGCCACATTGCTATCCTCGACCGAAGTACCGCCCAACGATAGCAAGGGTCATGGAATCCTGAGAGCTACACTGGACACCACAACCGATGAGCTTACTTATCACATAACGTTTGAAGACCTGACGGGTCCTGCCGTAGCAGCCCACTTTCACGGTCCCGCAATGCCAGGCGAGAATGCCGGCGTGCAGGTTCCGATCAAGGAGACTCCCATTGTGAGTCCGATCAAAGGCACGGCGACTCTCACTGCAGACCAGGTAAAGGATCTGCTGGCCGGCAAATGGTATTTCAACGTACATACCAAGGAGCACCCCGGCGGTGAGATTCGCGGTCAAATAGAGAAGTAAAAACCCCCTGACAAAAGCCGGCGACTGGTCCGTGTGTATACGTGTGCCCTGCCCCCAAAAGGAAGCAGATGGTAGCCCGCCGGGGTCTTCGCCCTGGGCACCGTTTTCGGAGACGCATCGCAGCCCTTGCCGGGATTAAAAATGCCCACCTGAACCTGACCGAGTCGATCGAATGCGTGGACGACGTTCGCTCGAAGCAATAGATCCGCGTAGTGGGCTGCGATGGCAAAGCGAACTGGAAACCCTGCTCACACTCACGAGCGGCTGATTCTGGACCTGAACCGCATAGAGCGGGTTCCGGCGCTGTTGGCTGATTCCCGACCGGCGTCCCCGAAACCCCCGTCCGGACGAGACTTTTCCATGCTGTGCGCGTCCATTCTCTAGCTGATGTACTCGCTGGTTGCTTATCAGCAAGACGGTCCCCGCGGAATCGGCTGGGATGGCAGATCACCTTATGGAGAACTCAAAATGGCGAATCCCGCTGAAATGGGCAGACCGGTAGCTGTCGTGCTTTACGCGGTGGCGATGGCAGCCGTCATAGTCGGTGTAGATCTCGTGTTCTTCAGAAATCTAGTCTGGGGACGGCTGACGGTGAATATTGGCATTGTCTTGGTGTTCGCAGCTTTCTATTTGAGATTCCTCAGGCGTCCATGAACAGAGCCGGATAGTGGCGGCGCTCTGTTACTTCATCATCGCGCAAGGAAGTGATTGCCGATGTGTGCCGGTTTACTCGCACTCGATCTTCGTGGGCGGAGCGTGGGCGTCGTTCCCGCGGGTGGACGTCTCGTCTCGCCACGAATTCCAGAATTCCAGATAGACCGCCGAGATGTGCGGGCGGCATCCGATTTGGCCTCGACCCGCCAGAGCACGCATGCGGGCCCGCCTTTGGCCACACGAGAGTTCTTCCACGCTTTGGAAGAGTCGATGGAACGGCGATTGGTTTCTCAGAGGGTTATTCCGCTGAGCCGCGCGCGTTTCTGCTGAGCAGATCGATCTCTCCCGTAATCACGTGCGCGCGCAGTCCATACTCGCCGTCCACGGTTTTTTTCCTGAAGCTGGGGAAGAAGCCTCCTTCATCCGCGCCGTAAGCCGGAGCTTTCACCTCTCCGATATCCACGGATAGGTCCACGCTCCGGTAATCCCACGGGCGAGCCGAAGCAATCGAAATCTGTCCTGCATAGAGATCGATATCCTTGTCGCCCGCGATCTCCTCTACCTTCACTTCCCCTGCGGCCATTTGGACCTTCAGGCTGGTCTTTCGTGGTACTTCTATACGGATCTGAAGGTTGCCATTCTTCAGGGAGCCGCCGGTGATGGTTAGTTTGCCGTCGTCCTGGGTTCCGGAGAGTCGGATGCGGATATCCATGGCGTTCTCGGCATCGTGGACGGTGCACGAAAGATGAATGGCCTCCTGGTCGGTCCCGACAATCTCGAGACCCGCCGGCCGCGAATCGATGGTGAGGACCGCTCGCGAGCGCAGCGGAGCGTCCAGAATTTGGCCACATGCGGTCTCGGTTTGGGCGATGCCGGCCAGATTGCAGGCAAGCAAAGCCGCGCCTGTGGCGGCATGGAGAGTCTTCATAAGGCTCCTTACGCTACTGGTCGAACGGATGTTCCCACAAAAGTTCATAGGAGACCTGGATTTATCCGGCAAATGTCACCATTTTTCGCCTGCCGCTGTGTCTCACTTTTGGGTGCACTACAGCCCGTCCCCGAAAAGGGCCCACAACTCATGGGTAGCTAGCGAAATGCGGTAAGCTGTCACCGTATCAGGCCAAGAGGGGACTCATGCGCTGGTTTGCCAATTCACGCGCCCTCGCTGCGGCGATGATTCTGCTACCTGCAGCGCTGCTCGCAGGAGATGTAGACACAAAGTTCCACAACGCTCCGGCCTCGGCGCAGGCGGCGAGAAATCCGTACGCAGGCCAGGAGGAGACCGCGCAGGCCGGAAGGGAGCTATATTCGCGCGATTGCCTGTCGTGCCACGGGAAGCTGGGACAAGGCATGAGCAGCGCGCCGCCGCTGGTGGACGGAAAGCTCCATTCGGTTAGGCCGGGCGAAGTGTTCTGGTTCATTACGCGGGGCGACAAAGATAACGGCATGCCCGCTTGGGCGTCTTTGCCGGCAAAGCAGCGCTGGCAGATCGTTACCTATTTGGAGTCGGCGGAAACGTTGCAGGCCCCGCAGGAGCCAAGCGCGCCGGCACCACCCGACGTGAACACATCGAAGCTGAAGGCTCCATCGCCGACCCCACCCTTCACCGATTTTCGTTACGAGAAGCCGGGAACGTTGCACAAGATTATGCTGAACGATCTACCCCAACCGTATGCGACCAAATCGGCGTTCAACTTTGCGCGCCTGGTGGCGCGGCCGGAAAACGCGTGGCCGTCTGCGCCGGCCGGATTCAAGGTGGAGTTGTATGGGGCTGGGCTCGACAATCCCCGGACCTTGCGCACCGCGCCGAACGGCGACATTTTTCTTGCGGAAAGCGATCCCGGACGCATCCTGGTGTTTCGCGGGCTAACCGCCGGCGGCAAGCCCGAGCAGTCGGCGATCTTTGTCAGCGGCCTGAAAGAGCCGTATGGTCTGGCTTTCTATCCTCCGGGTCCCAATCCGCAATGGTTGTACGTGGGCAGCGAAGCCGAAGTCGTTCGTTTCCCTTATCACAATGGCGATTTGCGGGCGAGCGGATCACCGCAACACATCGCCGACCTGGCACATGGGGGCTTTTTCGGGCACAGCACGCGGCCGGTAGAATTTTCGCGGGATGGCAAGCGAATGTTTGTCGCGGTGGGCTCGGCATCGAACGTGGACGATCCGGACACCACGCCGCGAGAGAAGGATCGGGCGGACATTCTGGCCTGCGATCCGGGGAACTGCGTGTTGCGTGTGTATGCCTCCGGTATTCGCAACCCGGGAGGTGGGATAGCGGTCAATCCGCAGACGGGCGAGTTGTGGTGTTCGGTGAATGAGCGCGATTCCCTGGGGGACAACCTCGTCCCAGACTACATCACACACGTACAGGAAGGGGGGTTCTATGGGTGGCCGTGGTGGTACATGGGCGCGCATCAGGATCCGCGGCATCAGGGCAAGCATCCGGAGTTGAAAGACAAAGTCATCGTGCCGGATGTGCTGCTGCAGCCGCACAACGCGTCGCTGGAGTTTACTTTTTATCAAGGGCGGCAGTTTCCTGCCGGGTACAAAGGAGACATCTTCGCGTCCGAGCACGGCTCCTGGAACAAAGCGGTGCGCGTCGGCTATGAAGTGATCCGGGTGCCGCTGCACCAGACCGGCCACGCCAGCGGCGAGTATGAAGATTTCCTCACTGGCTTTGTGCTGCCGGATGGCAAGGTGTGGGGACGTCCAGTGGGCGTGACGGTGGCTCCGGACGGATCGCTGCTGGTAAGCGACGACGGATCAAACTCGGTGTGGAGAGTTAGCTACACGGGGAAGTGACGGGAAACTTCCCTGGAGGCTATCGTTCGGGGAGACAAAGGGAAAGCATACCGATTGCAGGAATTCTGGGGGGATAGGTATCGTGTCCGCCTATCTCCCTAATTCGGTGACACGACGCATATTTCCCGTGGGTGTAAACGGCGCATGAGGTTGTCGGCGAGCAACTCGATCCCCGCGATGGGTATCATGTCGACGAGTTTCGTGTCGGCTTCCAACACAAGCAGTTAGTCAGACTCGGTGTCGGAGGATGCGACCACCTGCGTCGAGTTAAATGAAAGCCTTTTCCCGGGCAAACCGCATAAAAAGGAATCCGGTTTTGGTTCGCGTATCGCAGCCCAGAACAAGTTTACGTGCTTTGGCCTCACTCGCGCCTTCCGGTTCAAGAGCTCCGCCATTGCAATGACAGCAGCGATCTGGCAGCCTTTTTGGATTTGATAGCGGTTTTGAGCCCTAATTTCCCCGGTGACCGCTGTGGTTTGGCTAAGCAGGACGTGAAGGAATTCATCGCTGCATACCGTGTAAAACCCGTCCCCAGTCGTGACGTGTAGCACATTCTCTTTCCTGGAGACCGAACCGGGCGCCTGAACCGAGAACGGCGGCGAGAAACCGCCCAATCGCTCGATCACGGCACGAGCGACACGATCAGAATCAAACGGTGCCATGTTGTACATACATTGCGTGAAGGCACCTGTACCTTCCGACTGGCGGAGCATGCGAATCATCGCATCTGTCGCGTCGACGGTTAAGGACGCTGCGTAAGCCGCGTGGATGTCCCACTCGTGAATCTGTTCCGGATCGAACTTTCCACTTTCAACCCAATATCGCGCGGACAGATAATCGTGAACTATCCGGTGCGCGAACTGCCAGAAGTCTTCGCCAACGGGGACGAGAATCCCATAGAAGCGGGCCATCTCATGCAGTAGTTCTCGAGCGTTTACGTTCTTGGCTTGCAGTAGCCGCAGATGTGCGGTCGCGCTCTTTTGGACAACCTCCCATGACTCTTGGGGCTTGTTCATGTCGAAGGCGATTCTCATTAGGACCCTAATTCGCTCTTCGCCATCCAAAGGAATCTTTGATTGCCGGTGAATACCCTTTGCCTCATCCCAGCGAAAAGCGAGGGTATCGATCGCTCTTCGCAAAAGACCGATCGCACGCCGCGGGACGTCCATGCTCGGACCGCTCTTCAAGATGCAAACCAGCGTGAGCATCAGAGGGTGCGCTGCAAACTCCTCGAGGTGGTGGCGCTCCAATTCGCCAACCAGCGCTGATCCATCCACTTTGTTCCCGTACGCCTTGGAGTAAGCATCGATAAAGCGGCACGCATCTGTCCTGGTAAATTGCCCTAGTCCAAGATGTCTGCACTTTAGATCGAACAGGTCGTAGTGCGTGCGACAGGTGAGATAGAAAGCTCCCGCTCCAAGCGAGGAGAAGAGAGTCAATGCCTGAGAAACCCTCTTTCGCTGAGTCTCGTTTACCTCGTCGTACCCGTCGACCAAGAGCACAATTTTTTTAGAGGAACGTCCTTTTCCGCTGCGCTGCAGTTCGTTGATGAGGTTTTCAAGATCATCGATCGCCTCATGCCACCTCAACGTAAATAGCAGCGGCAAGTATTTTTGATTCTTGATCATTTGGATATAGATCCAATGCAGCAGAGTCGTCTTTCCCCAGCCTGGGCCCGCGAAAATCGCGGCGTCGTGTCCCTCACTAAGCATCGTATCTACGTCAATTGTGGTGCTCCGGAGCGGAACCGTGATCGTAGTCCTCTGATAGATCTGATCGATTGGTATCGGTTGGGGCATTCCGACGCACTGAACGGTGGAAGCTTGTTGCACGGAAAGCTTGGTCAGCTGGTTGAGCTTGGCCTTCCAGTCACGGGAGGCTTGGTCGTTGCCGAAAAATCCCAAAAAAGAGTCGACAATATACGGCAGCGCCGATCCCACGTCGATTGAGATGCCATCGCCCATACCGGACTCTTATACACCCTGGCGCCGTCGCAAAGAAACCTCCGTGTGGAAAGGTTACGGCGACGGCATACCCACTTTGTGATCTTCAATTGAAGGGGGTAAGTACTTTATCGTCGATTGAAACTGATTTCGCGCTCTTTCCTGGGGGACGGACGGCGGGAGTGGACGCCACGGTTTAGACAGCCAAATGAGTGGCCCCCTCCAGGACTGTTGGTACTCCTTCGCAAACGGTCGTGCGGGCTCGTAACGTTCCTGCACTTGCATTCACTAACCTGCAGAATAATCACGCAAAGGCCCCAGGCCTCGATCTCCACCGATTCCGTCCGTCACCATCTCACCCGGTTTAAGAATCTTAAGGAGGTGCCGCATGCTATCCCAGAACCACATCGATTCACAAACACCGATGGGCGCGACCCTCGTTTCCGGTGGCGGAGCCACTTTCCGTGTCTGGGCTCCCCGCGCCACAGCGGTCTACCTCAACGGTGTCTTCTCCGGGGCGACCCTCGACCAGGCTAACGCGACGGGCCTGATGCAGAAGAGCGGTAACTTCTGGACGGGCTACCTTTACACCGCCGGGGAGGGTGACTTCTACCGCTTCTGGGTCGTAGGTCAAGGCTCAACGGGGTACAAGCGCGACCCGTACGCCCGGGAATTGGCCGCCGACCGGCCGTTTCCTAACTCCAGCTGCATCATCCGATCCGATACCTCCTACCCATGGCACGACGCCGCTTATGTCACTCCCGATTACAGCAATATGATCGTTTACCAGATTCACACCGGCACCTTTAACGTCACAACGCCGGGTGTCTCTTCTACCTTCCTCGACGTCATTGAAAGAATCCCCTACCTGCAAAGCCTGGGCATCAACATTTTGCAGCCGCTCCCCATTGTCGAGGCGCACGAGACGATGCCTTCTGAAGGTTATGACGGCGTGGACTACTTCTCTCCCGACTTTCCTTATGTCACCACGAATGCCGCGGCGCTGGCCGCCCACTTGGTCACGATCAACAACCTGCTCAGCGCCAAGGGGCAACCGCTTTTGCAGGCTGCCGACATCTCCTCCGGGCCGAACCAGCTTCGCGCGCTGGTGGATCTTTGCCATCTGTACGGCATCGGCGTCGTCTTGGATGTGGTTTATAACCATGCCGGCAGCTTTGTGGGTGACGATTTGAGTCTCTATTTCTGGGATCGCTTCACCAACGGCGACAACAACAACAGCCTTTACTTCACCAACATGGGCTGGGCCGGCGGACTTTCCTTTGCCCTTTGGAACGATGACGTCCGCCAGTTCCTCATCAACAACGCGTCGTTTTTCCTGCGTTCCTTCCACGTCGACGGCTTCCGCTACGATGAGATCAGCGTACTACTCTCCCTGAATCTCGCCAGTGGATGGAGTTTCTGCACGGATTTGACGAACACCCTACGCTTCCTCAAGCCGAACATGCTCCAGAACGCGGAGTACTGGCCCTCGGAGTTTTCGAATTTCCCTAAAACCACGACCGATCTGGTGACGGCGGTGGTGAGCGGCGGCGCGGGATTTGACGTTCTCCAGCACGATGCTCTCCGTGTATCGGTTCGGCAGGCAATCTCTGCCTCATCTGGGGGCCAGAGTGCTGCTGTCAGCATGACCACGATTGCGAATGCTTTGCGGGCCTCTCTGCCTCACGCCTGGCAGGCTGTCCCCTGCGTGGAAAATCACGATGTCGTCAGGGTCGGCAACGACCAGCGCATTCCTACCCTCGCGGACTCCTCCAATCATCGCTCCTGGTACGCGAGGAGTCGTTCCCGCGTCGCTTCTACCTTGCTTCTCACCGCACCCGGCATTCCCCAGATCTTCATGGGCCAGGAGGTTCTGGAAGACAAGCAGTGGGATGTAAATCCGCAGCCTTACGACATGGTTTGGTGGGCAGGCGTATTTGCGGGGCTCGATTCGTCGATGGTGAATCATCTCCATTGCATGAAGGATCTGATTCGGCTTCGCTGGCTGCAGCCGGCGATTCGCAGTGAAAATGTGGACGCATTTCACGTCCACGATCTCAACCGTGTGCTCGCCTTTCACCGTTGGATCGAAGGCTCGGGGCAGGACGTTGTTGTCGTCGCCACCTTGTCCGACTCCACCTGGTGGAGTTACGACATAGGCTTCCCCTTCCCGGGGCGTTGGGTCGAAGCCTTCAATAGCGATGTCTATGACCATTGGGTCAACCCACAGGTGGCCGGCAACGGCGGTCAAATCTTCGCCGACGGCCCCCCTATGCACGGCTTCTCTTACTCGGCTAGCGTTGTCATCCCGGCCAATGGTGTGGTGATCTTCACTCGTTCTTGATTCTTGATTGGCACGTTCGAAATTTGATCGTCAGGCGGGACTGGTACTTTTGGAAAACCCCTTTCTCAAAGTACCAGTCCCGTCTGACGAGTAAATTCACGAGTAAATTCTGACGAGTAAATTCGAGGTGCAATCATCGTTCGCTGGCTCTATGGTACCCAAAGCGACCCCGACTCCTAACATATCGATCAGTGGATTGGAGCTCCGCACACTTCAGGTGGTGGAAGGAACCGATCTTGTGGGCGGCCGCCACCAATTTTGTATTCTGCACCGTCTTGTCGGCCCTGGCCAATATAGCAACCAAGTGCACATGGCCCACCCGGTCGACTTCCTTCCCATTTGGCAGAGATTGCCAATCAGGACCTTAGAGTGGAAGAGACGCCTGCTAAGAACTCTTAAGACTAAGAGTGTTTCTTAGTGGTTGATGACGAGGAATCGCTCTGCAACGCAGATCAGGGACCGGAAGTGAGGGAAGATAGGGGGACGGAAATGACCCTAATGCGATCGGGTCTCTCGGGAGTTACTTTAATACGTTTCCTTTAGGGTCATTTCCGTCTGCTGTCCCGGGTTGCCATGCCAGCCCCTAAGGCCAGCTACTGCAAGATATTTACGGTAAGCGTTTCGGTTTGGGTAGAAACAACAGATCCGGAAGTTCCAGTAGCTACGACAACTACTTGCGCGGTGCCGGAGGTGACGTTTGCGACATACCCGTGCATGCCACAACCTGACAGGCCTACGGCGAAGGCCCACGCCCCAGCGAGCAGCAGGCAAAGATGCCAAAGGCGCTCTGTCTTCAAAAACTTTCGTCTGGGAGCCGGCATCGCCAATGCGGTCAGGCCTCCTGGGCACCAGAACACCAACGCAAACAGGACCGGGTGGAACGGGTTTTGCGGCGCCTGACTCGGTGCAAGCGTACCCGCTTGCGGCGTCGTGGTGTTGATCGTAAGCCCGGTGTTTACGCTCTGATCGTTACCGCTCATCGTGACCTGATTCGTCGCAAAGGCGCAGCTCGCATCGGTTGGTAGATTCAAACAGCTAAATGTGATGGTCCCGCTATAGCCGCCTGTCGGCGTGAGGGTGAGAGTCGTCTTTCCTGCTCCACCCGCCGCGATGGTCAGCGTCGTGGGGTTCGCGGCCACCGTATAGGCGCCTGGCGGTTTCACTGGAGCGGCGGCGATGGTGACCGTGGCTCCTGCTGAGCTACTGGCGGCAAAGTTTCCCGCCGCCGCATACGTAGCGGTGACGGTATCCGTTCCCGCAGGGAGCGCGGTCGTGCTGCACGTGGCCACACCGTTACCGTTCAGCGTGCCCACACACAGGGAAGTTCCACTGTTGTAGAACGTCACGTTTCCGGCAGGCACGCCCGCTGTGGACGCCACCGAGGCGGTCAAAGTAAAGCTTGCGCCCAGTGCCGCATTGGACGGTGCGGCCAGGCTGGTTGTGGTCGGTGCGGGGATTACCTGGAAGCTCTGCGTCGCGGAGGCCGGATCGTAGTTGCCACCACCGGCTTGTTTGGCTTGCAGCACTACGGTGCCCACAACAGTAACAGTCACGGTGCCGTCATTGATCGTGGCTGGGCCTGACACCACACTCATCGTGACCGGATAGCTGGTGCCCAAGCTCGAGGTAGCCGTCACGGCGAAGGGTGCGCTGCCGTACACCTTCGACGCAATGGCCGGGAAAGTGAGGGTCTGCGACGCTCCTTTGACCGTGACGATGGTTGCCGGCGAAGCACTGGTAGCAAAGTTCCCTGACGCTGCGTAACTAGCCGAGATGGCATCGGACCCCGCGGGTAGCACCGCTGTGCTCAATGTGGCTACGCCGCTGCTGTTCAGAGCGCCCGTTCCCAGGATGGTAGACCCGGTACTGAATGTAACCATTCCGGCGGGTGTGCCCGCAGTCGAGGCTACCGTGGCGGCCAGCGTGACGCTGCTGCCATAGGTCGTGCCGGCCGGCACACTCAATGCGGTTGTGGTGGCTGCGGCAGTCACCGTTAAGGTGCCGTTGACGATGTTGACGGTGTAGTCAGCCAGGTTTGAACCGGTCACGGAAGGCACAATGGGATAACTGCCGATTGCGCTGGTAGTGGTCGCCGTGGTGGCAAAGCTTTCTGTAAAAGCGTCGCCGTTCTGCGCACCGGACGTCGTTCCGCTGAAGGTTGGATTGGGCGCACCATAGACACGGTTTGCGCTATTGGCCGTCACGGTCAGCACCGCGCGCGCAGCGGGCGTGATGGTAAGCGTACCCACGTTCACCACCACTTGGTAGTTACCGGCGGATGAACCGGTCACTGTCGCGGTGATGGGATAGGTACCGGGCAGGGAACTGCTGGTGGCCGTGGTGTTGTACGTGACGACAATCGTCGTCCCTAGCGCGTCGCCATTCACCAGCCCGGTGAGCGTTCCCGTCAAGGCGGGCAGCGCACTGTTGGCGGCCATGGTGGCGTTCGCCACGGTGACTGTCAACTGGTGCAGCAAGCCGTAGGCAACCAGGTTGCCGGAGCCGTCGGTGTTGCCCACCGGCCCGAAGTTGGGCACATAGAGCTTGCCGTTCGCCACCACGGGAGGCACATCCTTTGCGAACATGCCGATCTCATCCCGCGCGTCGTTGGTCTTATCGGTCCACAGCAGGCTCAGCGTATCCGCATTAAACGCATAGAGAACGCCTTGGATCGGATGATATGCGGCATTGCCGTTATAGGGTGTCGACGCCCATAGAATGCCGTTCCTGTTTCCGTCTGCCGAGATGGAAAGAAACCCGCCCGGCATGGACCCATCGTTATTGGTTGCCGGTGCGGTCATCGTGCTGGTGGCGAAGGGAGTGGTGGTCAGAAGGCCGGTGGTGGAATTAAACAGGAAGCCGCGCAGTACATCGTTCTCTCCCCAGAGATACGTGGTCGGGCCATTCACGTCGCTGTCGAAGTACACCGTGCCACCATGGATGTGACCGGTGCCGACGCCATAGACAGCCTGAAACTCCTGGCGCACGTTGTCGGTCGAGGCGCTGAATCCCCCCATCGCGGTTGCGTCCGCCAGGTAGAGCACACCCCTCTTGCCGCCGCCCAGCACATAATGGGTGTTCGGTATGAGCAGCAGGCCGGAGGAACCTAAATCCAGGTCGCCTGCATTCATGACGGCGCTGTTGTACGGGGTGAAGTAGTCGAGCAACTGCAGAGTGGGCGATAACTTGATAAAGCTGTTGCCGGTCTGCACCAGCTGATTCGGAGTTGGACCAAAGCTTCCATTGCCGGTGGAAAGGTAGAGATTGCCGGCGGCATCGATCGCCGGCGCCTGGCCGGCATTCCAAATTCCGCCCTGTGAGCCCGTCGTTGTATCCGAGTAAACAGCGGTCTGCGCCAGTGTGGACGTGCTGTACGCCATGACCCAACCGCTGTACGGCGGAACGTCGTCGTGGCCGCCAAACGCAATGTAGACGTTCCCGTTGGCCAGCGCAACCCCCGGACGGGAATTCTGCTTCCTCGCATCGAACACCAACGGAGTGGTGAGATCGGGAGTGGAGTAGGTGGCGGCTATCGTCACCGGGCTTCCGCCCACAGGCAGTCCCGTGGCAATCTCAATCGCGTTGAGATGGAAGGAGTATTGCAGGGCGCCGCTGGCTGGTTGGGAACCGGAGACAAAATACATGATGTTGGTGCTTGGATCGATGACCGGTGTTCCCAAAATGCCGAGCCTGGTCGCCCAGGAAATATTCTGATCGACCTCCACATCTTGCGGAATGATGGGCGGGCCAAAGTTTTGCGACCATAGCTGGGCGCCCGTGTCCGCATCGAGCGCATAGACGGTGTTCAACATGCTCGCTACAAAAACAACGTTGTGCGTGCCTCCGGCAATCGCCAAGTTCGATACGTAGAGGGGTTGAGCATAAATCTCCCCATCTGTGGGGAAGGTCCAAAGTTTTCCGAAGTTGGTTGCATTTACATTGGCCGGATTGAGAATCGGCTCCTGCAAATTCGCACCGGTCCGTGAAGTGTCGTAGCTCCTGGTATAGACATTCACCTGGGCCATTGCGGGCACGCAGAAGCATACTAGTAGCCAGAGGCAGAGACACGCCGGAACAAAAAAGTGCGTCCCGCGAACGCGGAAAGAACGGGCATTGCGAGTGGGGAGGGTACTCAATGGATTGAATAAATTCTAATTGGTATGCCAACAGGGTCCCATAGAGCCAGTGAACCGCCAAGACACCCAAGCACCATTACAGGGATGTGCAGAACATCCTTGGAGAGGGATCTAAGCGTTGCAGTGGTCCTACTCGCAATATTTGCATAAAAAGCCTCGGACCGCGAAGAGGTTTGCTATGCACGCTCATCATAATCCTGTTGTAGAAGCGGATTCCAAAATTCTGCCGGCGGTCAAGCACAGGACGTACTCCTTCCAATGAAGGTCAAGACGGCCTCGTTGGCACTCCTGATCCCGGGTCTTTTCGGGGAGGGACTTTTCCAGACGGAATTTCCCCTAAGAGCGTCGCGTTCGCACTAGCGCTGACCCGAGACGGAGCGTCTCATCTCTGGATGTTCACCAAACACTCCCAACGAAGGTCATTACAGCCCCGCTGGCATTAGGAGAAATTCCGTACCCGAAAAGGACCCCGAAACAACATCGCCAAGATACTAGCTTGGCATGAAAGGAGCATGGGGGATAGGTAACCTTCCCCGTTCTCCACGAAAAGATTCGTGTAACGGCCGACATCTTTCCGACACTATTGTTTAACGTACCCTATTTCAAGACAAGTTACAGAACGGTCATGCCAGGAAGATTATCTTCGGCCCTATCGTCAATGTCCGCCTAACCTTTAGAGAATTCAAGGTTGCCGGCGTCCAGGGGGTGTTCTATGAGTTCCACCCATGCTTTCAATCGAGAACCGTTTCAGGGACCCGAGGCGGTTTCGCCGCCGCCGCCCAAACCCGTTGCCGGCGAGTCCTTCAAGCAATCCGAAACCACCCGTTTACTCTGCGCCGCCGCTTACCTCGAGCGCACGTTCCGGGACCTGGTCATCAAGTTCTGTCTCGATGGCAGGCACCGTGCCCTTGGTGCGTGCTTAGGCCTGGATATGCCGACCGTGGTTCGGCATTGCCGCCGCGCGAAGCGGATTCTTGGCAGGCGCGCGCTTTTCCTGTCGCCCCTTGCGATTGTTGCCCTCATCGCGCTCGTGGGCTCCTCGTCGGACCTGGAGGTTGCCTCCCCGAACTTAAGCGGACTCATTGGGCTACTTGCCCTCGTTTATCTGATATCTTTCGCCATTTGTCTCTATTTCGAATCCCGCGCCCGCGCGATTGTGACGCAAAATTTCCTGCGTGGCAATTACAAGCCCGACGCGCTGCTAAAGGGTGACAACACTCCGGTCGGCTATCTCCAGGAGGTGGAAACGGGCAACACCGTCATCTACAGCGGCTTTACCCCTTTCGTCGGTTCGGGGGAGAACGTGGGAGCATGGTCCTTTGCTCTGGACTTGCGCAAGCGCGCGGGCGATGGAGTGGTCAACATGCAGAGCGGAACCAATCGACCGGCGAACCTCTCGGCCAGCGAGTTGGATCTGGTTACCCTCGAAGCTCTGTACGCCCGCGTGGCGGGGGATATTGCGGAGTTGAATCTGGATCGCGTTACGGTCCAGGACAAGCTCTACGTCAACGGCAGGGACATACGAGACGATAAGCGCCTCCTAAGCGATCCACTCGGCCGCCCGCGGTATCAAGTCACGGAACAAGTCATGACGAGCGCCATGCTGGAGCAGGCGGAAAAGCAGCTTCGTCACTACCGCTGCATCCGTGTCGTTGATTGGAGCGGCGAGCTGGTGCTTTCGATTTTCCTGCGTTTCTCCAAACTTAGCCATAACCTCTTCGCCGAGGCCAGCTACTTCCTGCTTACCCCCGTTGCGGAACGCTTTCGAGCAGTGGACTCAATGAGCCCGCACTTCAAGCTAGGGCGCTTTATCAATTTGCTCCTTGTCACGGCCATCAAGACGCCGTTTCTTACCCTCTGGGCGCCCTTCGAGCTTCTCGGTCGCATCTCCGCAAGGATTCGCCGCTGGTCTGCACGTCGGGAAGAGGATGAACTCATCCGCGAGAATCCGACGTTTGACTACGGCGCGGCCTTCTCCTTCCGGCAGTGGGCGAGCTCGAATGAGTACCGCCGGTATTTCCAGCGCTTGGATAAGGAGATGTACCTCAAGGTACTCGAGAAGAACATCCTGGATTCCATCCTCACCTTTCTCGAAGAGAACGAAGTGGATGTGTCTGAGTTGAAACAGCGGCAGACGACGATTCTCAACCACGGGGTCATCCTCTCCGGCGGAAATATGACGACGCAGAACCTCTCGGTCGGGGTGGGCGCTAAGGTCGAGAACGTCGCCCAGAAGTTCGCGCCAAAGGCAGCCGTTCCCAAAAACCAGCCGGTCTCAACATAGGACTAGGAGGATACAAATGGCTTACACACGGAACCAGGGAGTTGTGGTCAGTGGAGGCAACTTCACGGCGACCAACGCCGCCGTCGGCACGAACGCGCAGGTTAACCAGACGCAGACTAGTGGATCCGAAAGCATGAACGAGGTCCAGAAGCAGCTGGACCTCCTTCTGCAATCGCTGGAGAAGCACGGAAATCAGATCCCAAATCGTGCAGAAGTGACCGAGGCCGCCCAAAGCGTGAAAGAAGAGCTTACTAAGGAGAAGCCCAACCGTCTCACGCTCAAGTCGTTGTTGGGCGGCATAGCCGACTCGGTCAAGTCTGTGAGCGGAGTCGCCCTAGCTGTCGAAGGACTCAAGGCGGCGGTAATAGCGCTGCTTGGTTAGCCACCACTGCATCGACCCTGCTCTTCAGGAATTCCCGGCCCCAACGTTGGTAGATGTAGGTATGTTATGGACCGAGGCGGGACCAGACTCTCTAACCCTAATTGCAGTGTTTCCGGCCAGACGGATCGCTAAGGTATGTTTCGTCTGCGCTCCCCTGGCTTTGCCTTGACACCCGGGTGCGACCTCTTGTACAAGTGTGCCTTCCTTAAAGGAGGAAAACCGTATGCGCATGTTGCTAAGGGCATCGATTCCCGTGGAAGCTGGCAATGCCGCCGTTAAAGCTGGGACCCTGGGTTCGACGATTGAGAGAATCGTGGCGGATCTTAAACCGGAAGCAGCTTATTTCATTGCAGACGACAACGGCCAACGATCGGCCAGTATCGTTTTCGATTTGCAGGACACGTCGCAGATTCCGGCAGTCGCTGAGCCTTGGTTTCTGGCGTTCAAGGCGCATGTTTCTATTCGGCCGGTCATGAACGCTCAAGATTTAGCCAAGGCCGGTCCTTCGTTTCCCAAAATGGTTCAGCAGTACGGGGGTAGTTAGCCCTCAGATCGGGAAGAATGGGGGACGGCCTCAGGCTGGACCCCTTTTCCCCCTCTTTCCCCGGTCGACGACACGCAGGTGAAGGCGCGGTTACGGGTTGCGCTGAACGAGCAGGGTAAAGCCGGCGGCGGCGAAGGTTGCGTGCATCTCGTGGGCGGCGGGGTCGTAGCGCCAGGCTTGGTGTGGCAGGGGTTGGTTGTCGAGTTGAACCGCGGCCGGTTCGGTATCCATAGCAGTTACTACTTCATAGGAACGAACGGTGGGCGAGGTGCCTACTATGCGCAATCCGGCCGGGGTGGTTTGGAGGGTTGCACTGGTGCCATCCGGCAGGGTGAAGGTGGAGGGGTTGCCGGCTTTGCTTGGGTAGGCCTTCCAGACCAGGGGGCCGGCTAAGAGATTCGGATCGCTCCAGTTCAGGGTTTCGGTTTCCTTCTCTGGCTTGAAGGGGAGGATGGAGCCGGCTCGCACCAAGATGGGAATTTGATCGAGCGGGGCTGCGACCGTGACGTCCGTGCCTCCGGTGAAGCGGTCTCCGGTCCAGTAGTTCAGCCAGTCTCCTTTTGGTAGATAGAGCTTGCGGTTGACGGCTCCCTGTTCGATGACTGGGGCTACCAACAGGCTCTCGCCTAGCAGGTATTGATACTCGGCGGTCGCAGCGCGGGGATCTTCTGGGTACTCGAGCACCAGGTGGCGCAGGATGGGCACTCCGGTGCGGTGGGCTTCTGCGGCGTAAGTGGCGAAGTACGGAAGCAGGGAAGTGTGCAGGATGGCGTAGCGGCGGAAGAGGGCTATGGTTCCGGGGTCGTGCCAGAGGTCTACGGAGAACTTGGGCCTGGACCAGGGGTGATCGCGCATTACGGGGGTGAGGGCTCCAAATTCGGCCCAGCGCATCCATAGTTCGCGGTCGAAGCCGTCGCTAATGATGTCTGGTCCCCAGGTGGAGTAACCGGACATGCCCGCGGTGATGCCGGCGGTGACGACGGAGGGGAGGCCGAGGTCGCGGGTCCAGTTGTGCTGCTGGTCGCCGCCCCAGAGCATGGGGCTCCATTGCTGGGTGCCGATGAAGCCGGAGCGGGAGAAGGAGACGATGTTGGGGTTGAGGGCTTGCACGATGCGGGTGGTGATTTTGTGATACAGCAGCGGATACACTTCGGAGAGACGGGTTCCGTCGCCTGCGGCCAGGTGGTCGCTGTCGTCGACGTACTCTCCGAAGTCTTCCATCCAGCCGTCCCAGGCCTGGTCGCGCGCGGCGTGGGTGAGCATCTCTTGCCACCAGTCGACGGTGCGGGGATTGGTGAAGTCCAGATTACCGGTGCGCACGGGCTCAAACATGGGACCGTGGGGAAGGCCGTCGATGCCGGTGACCAGGAGTTTCTCGGCTACCCCTCTTTGCCAGGTGGGACTCAGCGTGGGATAGGGGAGCATGCGCTCGCGTAGATAAGGATGCACGTAGCCGAGGACCTTGTAGCCCAGGTTGTGGAGCGTGTCGTTGAAGGCGCGCGGGTCACCGTAGTAGCTGGAGAACCAGAAGGGCCAGCCCAGGTTGTTGGGCTCATCGAGCTCGTCGAAAACCCAGAGGGCGCTCGCGGGAATGCCTTCGGTGCGGATTCTCTGCGCCTCCTCCAGTACCGCATCTCTTCCCTGCAGGGCGGTGATCCAGGGTCCGAAGGCCCATAGGGGCGGGTTTTCGGGGCGGCCGGTGAGCGCGGTGTACTGCTCCAGGATGGCCTTGGGATTGGGGACAGAAAGCAAGTAGAAGGTCACGGGGGTGTTGGCGACGCGGAGATCGAAGGCTGAACCGGCATCGTTGAAGTGGAAATTTGTATCAAACACTGTGTCGGCATAGAGGCCCAGGCCGGTAGGTGTGTAGACCAGGGGGATGGCTACGTAGCTCCAGTTGTGGCCGGGTTCGCCGGAGCGGTCGGCGGGGCGGACGTCGAAGTGGGTATGGGAAAGGGCCGCTTGGTTGAAGCGTTCGCCGAGGCCGAAGCAGGGGTCGGCTCCGGCAACGTGAAAGGTGAGAGGGACCGGGGCTGATGCGGGGGCGGGGGCCGGTGCGGGGGTGGGGCGCGCGATCGACAGTGTTGCCATACCTGCATGCAGCAGTTCGAGGGTGACGGTCGTGTCCCCGGCTGGAGATTGGAAAGAGAAGGACCAGGTGTTTAGTTGCCGGGTGAGATTGGTAAACGTAGAAGGGACTGTGGCAGTGGAGACCGGCATTGGTGTGGCCGCGGTTTGCTCGCTAAAAGAGAAGACCCAGGATGCGCGGGTTTCGAGATTGAGCATACTGAGAGTGGCGGCCGGGCGGTCGATTGTGATCTGCAGTGATTGCGTTTTGAGCTCCAGGCGTCCACGGGTGTCATGCACCTTTACCTTCAGGTCCTGCTCAGGGAGCGGTCTTGTTCCGGTGGCGAGAAAGATTGGAGAGGGCGCGGGTGCATGCAGTTCTTCGAGCATTCCCTGGTACTCTGCCGAGCTGGCGTAGGTGCCGGACTGCGCGTGTAGGCTCATGGCGCAAAGTGCCAGGCACGACACCGTCAGGTACTTGACTCCGCGCAGTGGGAGAGCGATCCCCATACCATCAAGCCTACACGGGTTGCGTGGGATGCACGGCCGGCTCTTTTCCCGTCCCTCTTTTCCCCCTCTGTTCCCACAATCCATGCCCAGGAGGCGGCGCACGCCCGACGGACTGAATTGCTAAACCCACGGGTCGCCATTCCCGAATGACCAATCCGAGCGGTCAACGAAGACCATGTTGATCATGACGTCATCAGGGCGGACGGATAGCTTGCTCTTCAGTTCGTCGGCGACATATCGGAAGAAGGCAAGCTTTGCATCTTTATTATTTCCAACAGTGCTGGTCACTTGGATCAAGATGAAGTCAGGCGATCGATCCCAGCCGAGGAAGTGGGGGTCGTAAATCAAATTATCGGAGGAATGCTCACCGATGACTATGAAGCGGTCGCCGTCCGGCGCCTTCAGGACATCGACAATCCCCTTGTACACGACGTCGGCCACAGTGGCGCGATACTCGGCGGTTTTTCCTTTAAGTAGATCGATACGTGCAAACGGCATACTAGTCTCCTCTGGGTGCAGAGTTGGTTGAGAAACGTTCAGATTTCTCATCAAAGTCGGGTGCAGATAATAAAACTTTATACCCGACTGGTAGTTCTACTTTCAGTATGGGGGGCGCATAGCGATATGCGTCCCTACCGCGATCCTTATCTCCCCGGGGGTTCTTCTAAAGTGCCAGTTCGTCTGGTCCGCGAAACCTCTGATAACGCCACCCTCATTTCCGCGTTAACCTAGGTAGCATCAGCACGCACTCTGCGCCACCCTGAGGCTTACCAGATGCGAACAGTTCTCGTCCTTTTCGCGATTCTCTCCATCTCGTCGCACGCTCAGACCACGGGCGCTCCCAAGTCCTTCGTCATCGCCGACGTCCACGCCAGCCCATTCACCTCCAATCCCTTTATGCACGGCAACTCCATCCAGGGCGACCGATATTTCCTTACCCAGGCCACCATGGCCGACCTCATTGCCACCGCTTACGGCGTCGATGTAGCCAATGTGCAGGGAGGTCCAACCTGGCTGGAGCGCAATCACTACGACATCCGCGCTAAAGTGCCGCCCAATACCACACAGGAGGACGTCAAGCTCATGCTTCGCGCTCTCCTCGCCGACCGCTTTCACCTCGTTGTCAAAACTGCTACTGCTCCTATGCCCACCTACATCCTCTCAGCCGGCTCCGGAAAACCGAAGATGACGGAGTCGGAAGGTTCGGGCGAGGGCTCCTGCGTCCCTCTTCCTCCGCCACAAAACAATCCTCCCGGCGCACCGCTCTACATCAGCGCCACCTGCAAGCATCTAACCATGCCCGCACTCGCCGACACTCTCCACAACTTCGCTGGAGGGTATCTTGATCAACCGGTGGTCGACGAAACCAACCTTGCTGGCGCCTGGGACTTCACCCTCAAGTGGACCCCTCGCAACCTGCTTGAAAAGCAGGGTGCCGATGGCATCTCCATCTTCGCCGCCGTAGAAAAGGAACTAGGACTCAAGCTGGAACTCAAAACCGCTCCCCGCCCCGTCTTCCAGGTGGCGAGCGTTGACGCAACTCCCACCCCCAACGTCGCCAACATCGACCAAGCCCTTCCCGAGCCGCCTGCGGCCGCGTTCGAGGTCAGCGTCATCAAGCCCAGCGCCCCTGACGAGAAGGGCTACGGCCGCATCACCGGTGACCAGGTCGAGACCCGCGCCATTCCCCTCAGGTTCCTGATTAACTTTGCCTGGGACATCAACCCCAGCAATAAAGAAGGGATCGCCAACGCGCCCAAATGGCTCGATGACACCAAGTTCGACATCACCGCCAAGGCTGGAGCCAATGTTCGCGTGGACAAGTTTTCCTCCGCCAGACTCATCAACTACGAAGACCTCCGCAGCATGATGCGGGCCATGATCAGCGAGCGTTTTCAGATGAAGTGGCATATGGAGGACCGCCCCGTCACCGCTTACACTCTGGTCGCTGCCAACCCCAAACTTAAGCCCACCGCGGATCCCACCGAACGCACTAAATGCAAGGAAGGCCCGGGTCCGGACGGCAAAGATCCCCGCATCGCCAACCCCATCCTCAACCGCCTCCTCACCTGCCAGAACATGACCGTCGCCCAGATCGGCGACGAGCTGCAGCACGTAGCCAACGGTTATATCTACAACACGGTGATTGACGGCACAGGTCTGAAGGGCTCCTACGATTTCACGCTCAGCTTCAGCTCCGTCGATAAGATCCTTCCCACCCCCGGCGCCGGAGATGCCGCCAACAACTCCGACCCCAATGGAGCCCTTTCCGTCTTCGACGCCGTCAACAAACAGCTGGGTCTCAAACTGGAAAAGACGAAACGTTCTTACCCCGTCCTGGTCATCGATCACATCGAGGAGACCCCCACCGAAAACTAGGTCGTTGTTCCTCCTCCGTCTGGGTTACGGCGGCCGTATGCGTCCTGAGAAGTCGAGTGGGGTGGCGTGATGATTGACTTCGCTAGCCGTCGAGCAGTAAAAGGGAGGCGGCGACGCTCATAATCTTTTGAGACTGCAGGTGTTCGAAAGGAGGCTCCGTGTACTTAGGTTACTTTGCATCCACACCAGCCAGGGACGCCAGGCTTAGGTCGCATTTTTGGCTGACAATGATGGCTCTCGGCTTAGCCCTTCTTTCATGCCCTACAGGACGGGGGCAGGACGACGTTCCGCACACGGGTAGCGATGTCCCTCCAATTCTAAAAATCGGCTCGCAAGCGCCGGATTTCAATCTGCCGGGAGTCGATGGAAAATCGCACAGCCTTAAAGACTATGCGTCGAGCAAAATCCTCGTTGTCATTTTCAGTTGTAATCACTGCCCGGTCGCACAGATGTATGAAAAACGAATCAAGCAGCTATACACGGACTATCAGGGCCGGGGAGTGGCCGTGGTTGTGATCATGGGGAATGATCCAAAAGCAGAGGAGCTCAGCGAATACGGATACACCGATGTAGGCGATTCTTTTGCGGATATGAAGGCACGCGCGGCCTACAGGAACTTCCCGTATCCGTACCTGTACGATGGCGCTACGCAGGCGGTTGCGCTTAAATACGGACCGACTGCAACTCCCCATGCGTTCATCTTTGACCAGCAGCGCATTCTGCGTTACGAGGGACGGATCGATAGCAATCAACGTGAGGAGCTGGCGACGAAACACGAGGCCAGAGACGCCATCGATGATCTGCTTGCTGGAAAGCCGGTCACCGTCACAGATACGCCCGCGGTTGGGTGCTCTACAAAGTGGGCCTACAAAGCGGCCAACGTCGAAAATGAGATCGCCCGTTTCAACGAGAGGCCGGTAACCCTGGATTTGATCTCCGCCGATCAGCTCAAGAGTTTGCGCCAGAATGGCGGCACGGACAAGCTTTTGCTCGTGAACGTGTGGGCTACCTGGTGCGGGCCATGTGTCGAAGAATTCCCGGAATTGCAAACCATGGTCCGTATGTATGCAAACCGGCCATTGAATATCGTGACGTTAAGCATCAACAATCCTGACGAGAAGCAATTGGTCTCCGCGTTTCTTCAGAAACAGCACGCGTTCAATAAGAACTTTCTCTTTAACAGCAACGATGCGGCGGATGCGGTAAAAGCTCTCGGCACGGGGTGGCAGGGTGGCGCTCCATACACAGTTCTGATTGGAACCAAGGGCGAAGTGCTCTACAGAACGCAGGGAGCCATGAACGTTTTGGATGTGCGCCGCGCTATATTGAAGAACGTTGCGGACGACCTTTATCTCGGGCAGCACTCCTATTGGAACAGCACATTCTGAAGCCTCGAACTTGTCTAAAAAGACGATCGGTTGATTTAGACATCCCGAGCTGAAAACAAACCTGCGATCCAGGACCTAAGGGGATCAGTCCCGAAGGAGTCTGTGTCACAGCAGAATCCCTAAGGAACTGGACGTCCAGTTCCTATTGGGTTCTCCTGGAGCGACGGTTCTCAGGCAGACACTTCAGCTCCTGAGGTATGCTTTCCATTTCGTCATTTTCCCAGGTATGAGGCTAGACAGGGAACCAGACCCGCGCAATATCGACAATCGCGAGACTGGCTATTATCTAAGGAGAGGGCGAGGGTTGCGTCACTGCGTTATTCGTGGCGTTGAGAGCATGAACCGTCAGAAGCTGAGTGTCTAACACCTGGTAGCCCTTTTCCAGGTCGACTCGCAACAGGGCCTGGAACGAAGGTATCTTGTCTTTCGGCTGTTCTATTGCCGGGAGGGCTCTCGACAATTCCTCTAAACCCGATTTCGAAGTCGCAAGCAAAACCGCGCCCTCCATGCCTTTCGTATCCAAGCCTCCAAGGTTTACGATGTGGCGGCCGGGAACTACGCCTGGCTGAAAAGAGATCAGGGCATAGTCGGCTTTCAGCGTTCCGGTCGCGGGGTCGCGTTCAGTCCGATAGTCCGTTCTTTCGTTGGCCTGAGGGTGGGTGTTCACGATCCGGCCTCCCCACAGATCGTGCAGCGAATCCGAAGCCACGTAAAGAAAATCACCCCTGGTGGGGAGTTGGGCCACGGCAATGTTTTGAAACGAAGACCCTAGCAGAATAACGTTATGTTGTTTCAAATCATTTGTGGTGATGTCATAGCTGGACTCGACCGTCGGCCTTGCGCCCATTTGGGTGAACAGACTGGTAAGCATGGCCACAGCCACAACGTCACCGGTTCCGGTGTATCCATTGTCGAAATAAAGCGGGCCAGCCTTTGCCACGAGTGCCGGGTTGGAAGCAAATTGGCGCGCGAGATGCGGATCGACCCGCGCGCCACGATCGTCACTGGCTCCATGGCGGTAGCGGAAAAGGTCGGTCGACCTGTCGAGAAGGAAGACTGGATCCGCATAAGCGATAATCGGAGCTGAATCCTCCTTGATGAACGTGGCCCAGAAGGCTTTGACTGGGTCTGTGGGTTGTTCGAAGTCCTGGCCTGAGCGATTTGTAAGCACATCCTGCCGGTTGCGATGTTGGTAGTGATCGGTCCAGAAACCGGCCGCAAACGCAGCCAGGGCAGACAGAATCACCATGATCATGGCACGGCGCGAAAGCCCACCTACAGAGGGTTCTTTGCTGCTCATTGCCTCGGCGGCCCCCGGGCCAATTTCCGGTTGCGGCACTGGCACCGGGCGCAGGTTCGACGGCAGAGGCTTCAGGACCTCAAATTTGGGAAGGTAGTGCCCTTTGGGAATCTCCACGAGGATGGAATCCTGAGAACCTTCCAGCTCGTAGTACTCCCTCAGTTTCTGCCTGAGCCTGTAGACCTGAACCCTGACGATGGGATCCGTCTTGGGATCAAAGTCCTGCTTTCGGCCGAGAGCCTCGACGCCAATCGTGTACTCCTTGATTTCATCGGTGTGCGCCTGGAGAGCCCTGGTGGCCAGAAACCGGAAGAGTTGCTGCAGGGTCGGCGCGCTTTGAAAGGTCTTGGAATTTACAATCCTTTGCACCTGATCATGGCAGAGCGGGAGGGAAATGAAACCCGGCTCTGACAGCATTGAACCACCTGCTAAGCTGTTCATTTTCCATGCACCCGAACGCGCCCACGATTCTAGCAGCACGCTCGTTAAAATCGCCAGTTTCCCGGAGAGCGGAACAGCTCGGCCTCCGTGGCAAACGCCTCAGGTCCACCAGGACTTGAACATCGAAGCAACGGATTGAGATCCGCGGTGCCTTCAACGAATGGGCATTTGAATCGTTCGTCAAAGCGGCAAAGGCCTACCTCCAAGCTTCTGATTCCTGATTGCCTCAGAATGGCGGCCGCAAGATCTGCTTCTCGCCATGCTTGAACGGGTGAGACGGGCGATATCGTGTTTGCGGTCGCAGGCTGTCTTACTTAGTATAAAGATCAGGAGTAAGAGCAATATAGGACAGACAATCGCTGTTGGCACCGGTTACTGTCCGAACATGAAGACGTGTCTAGTACTTGTCCTCTTTATGCTCTTTACAGCCGGCGCTTTTGCGCAGCCATATCGCCATCACCGCCATCACCGCCGCTACCACCATCATGTGATAGTCATTCGTCATCACCGTCATCACTACTACCACCACAGGCACGCTTTGATAGTCGTTCGATAATCATCTGCTGCGAGGATCATTGAGCTTAGTGTGGGTGTAACTGGCGTATGAAACCGAAGCCGCAAACCAAAACACAGATGCGAGCGCGGGAGTAGGTGAATGCTGGTGGCGTGAGCGAGAGAGGGGAGGCGCGGGTTGGTCACGAGTCCAGGAAGCGGATACGACAGGCAGCGAAAGCCGCGGTGCATGATGTTCGGCCAATAGCAACCGACGTTCCAGTACGTCGGCACGGCCCAACTGCCTGAATGGAAAGAGATAAGAACTCAAGGAAAGAAAGCTTCAAGCCGACTGACTTAGTTCCGTAGGTGTGAAGGAGGGTTCGTGGGCCTAATCCCAGAGTCGAACGCCCCCTCAAAATCAGCAAATACGATCAGGTGGTATGGCGTGAGTTCATCCTGCAATGGCGCGATCTAACCGCGCCAACGAGAATACCCCCAGCCGCCGCCACCCAGCAAAAACAACACCACGAGAACAATCAATACGGTTTCCATTTTGTAACCTCATCTGTAAGAGGAAGCGGGACTGGTCTGTAACGGTCGTCTCACTTCTTTACTATTCACCATCATAGGAGCTACGAAGACGTACGTCTGATCAAATTAGCTCACTTCGGGAGTCCGCCTCTCGGCCACGGTGCGTCATGGTGTCAAGTAGTATGAGTTGTGGCCAAATCGCGGACCAAGCCGTTAGAAGCAGAGCTACGACTCTCACCACGTCGTGGCGTGCAGCAGTTTCTTAAAGAGCTTGGTCCGGGCTTGATTACCGGAGCTGCGGACGATTCACTTGGAATGGCTTGCTAAGCGGCTGCTCTTTCTGCCGGCGTGGCGGTCTCGGCTGAGATGGCTTCGAGGCTCTTGCCTTTGGTCTCGGGAAGCATCGTCAAGGTGACAATCAGGCCGAGCACGCTGGCGATAGCAGCCGCCGATTCTGCACCGAGCAAACCTTTCCAATGTAGAAGGTAGGGAAAAACGAAGACGCCCACGAACCCCCCGAGCTTGCCCATCGCGGCCGCAATTCCGTGACCGGTCGTTCGCACGCGTACGGGAAAGATCTCAGACGGGTACACGAAGGTCGTCGCGTTTGGACCGAACTCGGTAAAGAAGAAGCTGAAGCCATAAATAATCAGAAATGGAATCGCCATCTTCTCAAGATTCGGAATCAGCGCGAGCAGAGCAAAGCTGACGGCCATCATCCCAAAACCTAGAGCCTGGATGGTCTTGCGGCCGAGGCGATCCATGGTGAGGGCAGCGACGGCGTAGCCCGGAGCGGCGAAGATCGTAAAGATGCCAAGCTGGGTTAGAGTCTTCTGCAGCAAAGTGTGATCGCTATTCAACGCGGAAAGTACGAGGGGACTGGAAACAGTGTTTCCGTAATATGCTGCATCCATGAGGAACCAGGACGCGCTGGCGCCTACGAGGCGGAGCAGCAGTTTGTTGTCGTTCGCCAGGCGATGAAAGCCGTCCCAGAAAGATACGGAGTGCTTGGACTTGTCGAAATGCTTTGCGTTCGAGAGCTTGCCCGCGTGGTCTTCCTGCTTGCCTGCAGCCGCGAGAAAGCGGGGAGTCTCCTTGAGGTGACGGCGCTGCCAGTAAACAGCCAGAGCGGGCACGGCGCCAAAGCCGACAAGAAGGCGCCAAATCAGGTCGTGCGACATATGTGTCGCAAGAAGAGCCGAGGCGAAAAGTGGTCCAAGGATAAGGCCAGCAGCCTGCATGGCAAAGACAAGGGTTACCAGCATACCCCGGGAGGCTTTGCCGGCATATTCGCTCATAATTGTGGCCGACACGGGATAGTCTCCGCCGATGCCGATTCCTAAAATGAAGCGCAGTCCGATGAGCCACCAGATGTTCGGCGAGAACGCACAGCCGATGGCGCCGGCAGCCAGCACCAGGACCTCGACCCCATAGATGCGTTTTCGGCCAATCATATCTGCGACGCGACCAAAGAGAAGAGCGCCGAATGCGGCTGCCAACAAGGCGGTAGATTCCACCAAGCTCTCTTCGAGCTTGCCGACGTGCCAAATGGGTTTCACCAGAGCCATGACTACGCCGATGATGAAGAGATCGTAGGCGTCCGTGAAGAACCCCATACCCGAGATCAACATGATCTTCCAGTGATGACTGGAAATCCCGGCGTTGTCCATTTCTGCAAAATCGGAAGTGGGGGTGTTCGGCATGTGCGTACCTCTCGCTGGAGAGGTAGATGCAATCGCCGATGAACGCTTGGCTACAGTTGTGTTAATTTATGGTCGGCGCAACGAAGGGCATACTCGACGTTGCCTTGCCGCTTTGGTCGGTTTCCTGTGAGCGGCTGTCCACAGTTTGCGTGGGCGTGGGCGGCATGCCCGGAATCTGGACGTCAGTTGGCCAACCTTTCGCTTTGCCGATAACGTCCGAACTAAGATGCACTTCGCTTCTTGTCATTACAAAACTATGACGAATGAAACGGCGAAAATGAATCATCAGATAGATGAGAATGGTGACTAGCGTTCCACCCCTTATGCCGCCGATTCAAAATGAGAATGTTCGCGCCGATGTTAGCTTGCCGTCTGCCGGTCGAGACCGTGCGATCGCGTCATGGGAAGCCGGCGATGCTCGCGCTCTCGCGCGATGCACAAACGCTGTCGCTGAATTGGCTGATACTGGGCTTCATGGTTCTCTTCCACGTGGGAGCCATCGCAGCGCTCTTCTTCTTTAGTTGGTCTGCGCTCATTGTGGCTTTCACTCTTCACGTAATCGCGATCAATGTTGGAATCGGCATGGGCTACCATCGCCTGCTCACCCACCGCGGCTACCAAGTGCCGAAGTGGATGGAGCATCTGCTAGCGGTATGCGCCACACTGAGTCTGGAAGGTGGACCACTGGTGTGGGTTGCCACGCATCGCGTGCACCATCAGCACACCGACCGGCCGGGAGATCCTCATTCTCCGCACGAAGGTGGGTGGTGGTCCCACGCGGGCTGGGTCATCCACGGATCAGGCGCAAACGCTGAACCTGCGCTGCTGGCCAAGTATGCTCCGGATCTGATGAAGGACGATTTCTATCGTTGGCTAAATCGCTATCATTGGCTTCCACTTACTCTGCTCGGCTTTGTCCTGCTCGCGGTTGGTGGCTGGCCGTTGGTTCTTTGGGGCATCTTCCTGCGAGTGACGCTAGGGCTTCACGCTACCTGGTTCGTCAACTCGGCAACCCATATGTGGGGATCCAGACGCTTTGACACCCGCGATGACTCACGGAACAATTGGTGGGTCGCGCTACTTACTGGCGGTGAGGGCTGGCACAACAATCACCATGCACACCCCGTTTCCGCCCGCCATGGTCTGGCCTGGTACGAGTTTGATCTTAATTACTACGGCATCTGGATAATGGGCCAGCTAGGTCTGGCCAAAAAAATCAATGCACTAACCATCGCACAGACGACGATTGACTCGCCGAGCTTTTCGCCAACACGCTCAAATCTTTGATTGAGGGCTGGAGGATTTCCCGATCGAACGGGTGTTTCAGCGCCCAACTCGGCTTGGTATCCGCTGTCGTTACGGACTGACTCTGTCAACCGCGACATCTCCATCTCTTTTTTGACGCTGGCAATCGTCGTCCTCGCGGTTTCGATCAACGTTTTCCTTTTCTTCGTCATCCCAGAACATTGATACACATCGTTTGCTAAATCTGTTCCAAACCGCTCACACTGATTGCATTCCGGGCGTTGCGCCCTCATTTGAATTGGGAGCTGTTCAATATTGCACATCGCGAAGGAACCGGGAGTGCTAAGGGAGTGCGGGGAACGAGCGGCGAACGGGACAGCTGCTGCTATGGCTCAAAGGTGGTACATCGGCAATGGAAAAACAGTCGATGTATGAGATGACGGCAACCCCAGGCTGCGAAGCCTGGCAGGCAGGAATGTTCACGGACTGCGCGGAGCGAGGAGCATTCGACATGCGACGGATGTACCGGTATGAAACAGATTTGCACCAGGGAGTGCAAGAGCACCTTGGCCTGACGGATGAAGTCAGCAATGAGAGGACCTCGCACGATGCGCGACACAAGGGCATACGATCTCTTCCGGTGCTTGTAGAGCAGTCCCAGAGTCTCCCTCAGGTCAGCAATGTTCGTTCTGTTGATCCGGATCTACTTTATAGCGAAAACAAATTGGGGTGCGCGCGCGGAGTGATCTGGGCCTTTGTCTTCGAGGCAGCGCTAATCATCGCCATCGCAATGTTCTGGAAGCTCCGCTTCTCCCTGCGCTAGTGTCTGGAAGGTCGGCGCGAGATATGGTTGCAAGCTCGTGCCGGAATCGTGGAAGGGCCCAATGAGTCGACAGATCCTTAACGGCTGGAAAGAGATCTCCGGTTACATCCGGCGCAGTGTCCGTACCGTCCAGCGTTGGGAAGCGCGGCTGGGTCTACCGGTCTATCGGCCCGCATTAAAGGATAGAAGCGCAGTAGTGGCATTCTCCGATGAACTCGACCGTTGGATCTCTCGTGCCTCACCAGATGCGGGCGAAGAGTGTGCAGTGCTGGACGGCATCGAGGAAGAGGATGCCGGCTTCTTGCGGGTGCTCGACGATTTGAGCACTATGGCCTTGGACACCGCGGAACTCTCCTCCCAGATGAGGCTTTTGCAGGAGCAACTTCGGCAGTCGCTGAGAATTTATCACCACAGGATCGCCTCGAGAACGCGTGCAGATACTACTTCGGCGCCATGCCGGGACATGAGTCCCGTGCTGACCTTTCGGCCTCGGCAGCGCGATGTGCCTCTTGAGGGCATGGTTCTTCGAGACGACGCTCCAGGGATGGCCGATCAACGACACGGGGGCGGAGGGCTTCCAGCCGCTCCCTGGTAGAGGCAGCCAGGCACAAAAGATGACCAATCTCGCGACGGTTCCCGTTGAGCAGAAGGTGAAGTTCGCCGACCGCGTAATCGCAGCGTCCGGCAGATACCTCCGCAACTTCAATTGAACGGAGATCGTCTGCTCGACAAGCATCTCGTGGTGACAAACGTAGGATGCGGCCGGCGGTCATCATGCACATTGTGCAAGCGTCCGACGTGCTGTTGCTGCTGTTCAGCGGCTTGCTGGCCAAAGTCATGCTAACGCAGCCCCATTGGCTGCGCTCCGATGGCTCACTGGTTCTCGCGACATTCGTAGGCAGTGTCGTGGCTACTGTCTTTCTCTCCCGTGCCAACGCGTACCAGTTGCGCTCCCTTTGTCCGCCTGGCAAACCGCTCCAGATTCTGCTCCTGCCGCTGCTGGCCGGTGGAGGCAGCATGATCGTCTGCTTATTCCTGATGCGTGATGACAGCCTGGTGTTTCGGGAATGGCCTTTCCTCTGGCTACTCCTCAGCGCAGTTCTGCTTACCGCATCGCGATGTTATCTGTCACGGCTGCTTCAGGGATGGACAGAGTCGGGCAGGCTGGCGCGCAGGGTCGCTGTGATCGGCGCAGGCGAGTTTAGCCGCGAATTTATTGAACGCCTGCGCGCCGAGCCGCACGCCTACACCGTGGTAGGCCTTTATGATGACCGGCGTTCACGTATTCCCGGGGTACAGGAAGGGGTGAGAGTGCGCGGCACCGTGCGCGACCTTCTGGAGCGCAGCCGCGAAGAGCAGATCGACTTGATTGTCATTGCGCTCCCCTTGCGAGCGGCGGCTCGCATATCGAGGATTCTCGAAGAAATCGGGAGCGCGGTTGCTGACATCTGCCTGACCACTGATTTCGCGGGCTTCCGCTATAGGAGCAGTCAGATTTCCTCCGTCGGCTCCAATCCCGTGGTGTTGATCGGCGAGCGGCCGCTCAAGGATTGGCGGGCGGCAAAGAAGTTTGCCTTCGATATCGTCATTGGCTCCTTGCTGCTCGCCGTCCTTTCGCCGTTTCTCGCGCTTATCGCCTTGGCGATCCATTTCGATAGCCCGGGGCCGGTTCTGTTCCGGCAGCCGCGCCTCGGCTTTAATAATCGGCTATTCACTTGCTACAAATTCCGTACCATGCACCATGGGATGACCGATCTCTTGGGCGATCAGCAGGCGACGCGGGATGACCCACGAGTCACAAGGATCGGCAAATGGCTGCGCGCCCTAAGTCTTGACGAGTTGCCGCAATTACTTAACGTCATGAAGGGCAACATGTCCCTCGTCGGGCCTCGCCCACATCCGCCCAACACCAAGGCGGCCGACAAGCTGTTCACCGACGTGGTCGCAAACTATGCCTTCCGTCACCGGGTCAAGCCGGGGATCACGGGATGGGCTCAGGTAAACGGCTGGCGTGGTGAAACCAAGACCGTCGAGCAGATAGAAAACCGGGTCGCTTGCGACCTGGTTTATATCGAGAACTGGTCGGTCTGGTTTGACCTGCGAATCATGATGCTGACCGTCACCCGCGAAATCCTGAGCCGCCACGCGTTCTAACGCTATTCGAAGCCGCTTGCACTCTTCGTGATGGATTCCTGCTGGGTAGGAGGCGAACCCAGCAGGGAATTCAAGGCTTATCATGAGGGCATGGTTCGAAAGATCCTCCATGTAGACATGGATGCGTTCTACGCCTCGGTCGAGCAGCGCGATGATCCGCAATTGCGTGGTAAACCTGTCGTGGTGGCTTGGCGCGGTAATCGTTCCGTCGTCTGCGCGGCCTCTTACGAGGCTAGACGCTTCGGAGTCCGTTCTGCGATGCCGGCGGCCCGCGCGGAACGTTTGTGTCCCGGAAGCGATCTTCGTTCCCCCTGATTTTGTGCGCTACCGGGCCGTATCACGTAGCGTGCGGGAGATCTTTCATCGCTACACGGATCTCATCGAACCGCTCTCTTTGGACGAAGCCTACCTGGATGTAACCGAAAACAAGATTGGATTACCCACGGCGACTCGGGTCGCAAAAGCGATTCGCCAACAGATTCGAGAGGAGCTTCATCTGACTGCCTCCGCGGGCGTGGCGCCGAATAAGTTTCTGGCCAAGATTGCATCAGACTGGCGGAAGCCCGACGGTCTATTCGTCATTCAGCCTGATGATATATCCGCATTCCTTCCACCCCTGCCGGTAGGACGCATTCCCGGTGTCGGTAAGGTCACCGAAGACAGGCTTAAACAGATAGGTGTTCAGACCGTGGGCGACCTACAAGCCTTAGACGCCGCGGTGCTCGAAGCACGGTTCGGAAGGTATGGGCATCGCCTCTACGAGCTTGCCCGGGGAATCGATCATAACCTGGTGATTCCGGACAGACCAACTAAGTCGATCTCGGCCGAAGATACTTTCGAGCGGGATATCCCTCTATCCGAGACCGGGGAGTTGATCCAAACTCTGGCGCAAAAGGTGTGGTCAGCTTCGCGCCAGGAATCGCGCGTAGCGCGGACCGTAGTCTTGAAGCTCAAGACCAGCGAATTCAGCATCCTCACCCGCAGCCACACGCCTACTACGCCTCCGGCATCGTGCGCAGAATTGACCGCCATCGCTCTGTCACTGCGGGAGCGCATTTCTCTCGGAGCGGAGCAACGCTTTCGCTTGGTTGGCGTCGGTCTAAGCAATTTTCGCGATCCGGAAAGCCTGCAGTCACCCCTCTTAAACAATAAATGCGGAAGGTCGGGTACGTCCACCATGGCTGATGGTACCCTAAAGAAGACTGCGTTGCATGAAGACCGTATCCAGCCATCGCCCGAACTTGAAACCAACATCTTTCAGCAACCCCGCATCCTGAAAGCCGAAGCGGCGGTGCAAGTGGATCGAGGCCTGGTTGCCGCTGTCGCCGATGACCGCAATCATCTGATGCATGCCGCACGCTTTGGCTCGCGTCGATGAGAGCGGGCATCAGCAACCTGCCCACGCCGGTGCCCAGGCGGTCGGCCCGGACATAGATTGAATCCTCCACCGTATGCCTGTACGCCACGCGCGGACGATAGGGTCCGGCATAGGCGTACCCAACCACGTCACCATCGTCGTCAGCGACCAGCCATGGGAGGCCTCTTGCGGTTACCTCGCTCCAGCGCCGCCCGATTTCGCTGCTGTCCGGAGGTTCGGTTTCAAACGTCCCGGTGCCGTGGTTCACATGATGCGCATAAATATGCGCGATTGCATCCATGTCGGATGCAGTAGCGGCTCGAATGATGACAGACATGAACGTGCCTGGTTCCTCGGCGTAGAGCCCATCAGTGGACGTGAGGATAGTCCCCCGGAATCTTCAGAGTGATGCGGTAGATGCTCGAGCTCGCGGCGACATACAGCGTCTTGTGATCGGCCCCTCCCCAAGCAACATTGCCGACCCGCTCCGGAATGTCGAGGGTACCGAGATGCTTGCCCTCAGGGGAGAAGATCCAAACCCCGCCTGGACCCGCGCTATACAGATTCCCTTGCTGATCTACCTTCTGGCCGTCGGGCGCTCCTGGCCGGGTATCGGATGTCGCATCAAAGAAGACCTTTCCGTCCGTGAGTGTTCCATCGGCCTGCACGGTGTAGCGCATCCACAGCTTCTTCGGCTCGGAGTTGTTTACGTAGAGATACTTCTCATCCGGAGAGAAGCATATTCCGTTGGGACGAGGCAGATCTTTCACCAGCAGCTGTAACTGCGCCCGGTTGGGAGGGGCGCCCGGCTTCTGAGAAACCGCTCCGGGTATCCGGTAGACGCCGTTGATCTGCAGTTGCTTGGTTGGATCCTTGTCCAGCGTGGGGAGTCCGTAAGGCGGATCGGTAAAGTAGAGGTCCCCGTTGGATTTGTAGGCGAGGTCATTCGGACTGTTGAGCCGCTTGCCCTGGTAACTATCGGCGAGAATCGTCACCTGCGCCTTGGGATCCATCTGCTCCAGTCTCCATACGTCTCGTTGCGCGTGACCCGCGACGGTGAGCCGTCCGTGGCTATCGAGCGTCATGCCATTCGAGCCCGGCTCGGGGCCGGTAAAGGGAGCAGAACCTTTGTACCCGCTGGGTTGCATAAAGACGCTCACCCCAACGCCCGGGGTCCACTTACGAATGCTGTTGCTGGGGATCTCAGCAAATAGCAGGTAGCCGGCCGGTATCCAGACCGGTCCTTCGGTCCATTTGAAGCCCTGGCCCGGTGGCGACCTTCTCCAGAACAGGCTTGGCGGGCACGATCGAGTTCAGCCCAGGGTCCAGGCGTTCTACCTTCATAGTCGACTGTGCTCGGGGTCGTAGCAGCTCCGAGTAGTCCATGGTGGATTGGCGAAGATGCCAATCAGCAACGAGCCGCTGGTGATCGCGATTGCGCTCAGAACCAATAGTCGCGGAAATCTTTCCTTGCATCACTGAAGTCTTCTCCGTGTTTCCAGGGACATCCTTAGGCCGCACCCGTAAACATAACACTCAGTGGACGGAACTGACTTCAAGAATTTCGACGGATTGAGACCCGGAAAAACCGACCGGAACTCCACGGGCCCAATCGTCTTTCGTGAATGTACCCAGATCTTTGTTGGTGACCACGGAGTGCACCTTGAAACTACCTGCCGGCATGAGCGGCAGTTGAATGCTAGCCGTGGAAGTATTCGACTGGTTACGAAAGACCGCGATCACGCCGTTGCCGGTGTGCGACAGGCGGGCGAATCCATCCCACTCCGCCGCTGAAGGCTGGCGCCAATTGCCCAGAGGAAAGAAGCTTTCGTTGATATTGGTGCTTCGCCTGAGCTGCTTGAACCATCGAATGTGGTCCTGATACCACTGCTGATCCGCGGGACTCAACTTACGCAAATCGCCCAGCAGCAGGGGGGCGGAACCGATGGCGGTGGCAAATACTTCCTGGGCGTTTGGTATCTCCGCGTGCAGATTTCCGATAAGCATGGCGTCGACGGGCATCGAAGCCGCCCGATGATACAACAGGGTCCGGGCTTGCACGGTCCCTGCGGCATCGGGCTGAGCATCTTTGACATTGCTCATCCAATCGAGATCGCCGGCCGCCAGCAGGCCGGCATCGATCACGTGCTTCTGACCCCAAAGCTCAAAGGTCAAGTCGAGAAGAACGTCGGGATGCTTTTGCATAAACCCTACTGGTGACGTGGCTGATGCCCTCATAGATCATGTTCAGTGACTCGGCCCAATCGCCATGATAGTGGCCCTTGGCCCAGCAGCCAGGGGCTTCGCCATAAGCATTGAAAATCGTCGTCAGATCGAGCTTCACATAGGCGAGATGGAAGCGTTCTATGGCGTCGTTTACCCGGTCCGCCGCTGCGTCCTGGAAGGGACTCGCCAAACACATCACCACCTTGGACCCACCCATGGTGGAAGTTAGTTTCGGCTTTCCGGATTGATCGAGCGACGCCCAGTCAGGATGGTTGACGTAATCCGCTGTCTTCTGCCCGATGGCGGCCAGAGGAATCCATAATCCCAGGCGCATGCCTTTCGCTTCGACCGCTTTTTGTATGCGTCGAGGCCTCCGGGAAAGGCAGTGGGGTCTACTGTGTTTTCGCCGTATTCCTGTTGCCACCCATCGTCGATGGTAAAAATATCCATCCCCATGAATCCGGCGACGTCGATCAACTCGAGCGTGGTCGCCCGGTTGATGCTCCTTTCGAACGGTTCCCAGGTGTTGTAAATCCAGGGCGCGCCTCGGGCATCGAGCTTTCGCTCGAGAACCCCGCCGGTGTAGGACGGCAGTATCCAATGCGGATCGTTAAAACCATCGTTGTTGCGAAAGGTCAGCAGCGAGACAGCGGCGGTTTTGAACTCCGTTCCAGGGGCAAGCGATCGTTCGAAGGGCATCAGATCGGTATCGTACATAACCCCAACCCGGCCGGGGTTGGACCACGCATTTATCTCTGTCCGCTTCATATAGCCGGGAACTTCGCTGAGAATCGCAAACCCATCGCCGGTGCGCGCATTGGCCACAAGCAGACCCGCATCTTCTGACCGGCCGGTATAGAAAGTCTCTCTTGGAACGGTGCCGTATTGTGCGTTCAACACTGTTTCATTGGAAGGGCCGACCGATGGTGCGATGGCCTCGATGTTCATATGCGACAGATGCAACGTAGCGGACCCGGTATTTCTCAGTACCAGCCATTTACGTATAGCCGGATGCCCGTTATAAACCCGGTACACGACGGAGACTTCAAGGGGGAACGCCTTGCTCCGGAGATGAACGGTCAGCAGACTTTCCATCTGCCAGCGCGCTCTCGTCCGCTCGCAACAGTTGAAAAGCCGAGCTGGATCCGGTCAAAGTCTCTCCGTTGCAGGCAAACGAAAATTCCGCGGCAGTCCGCTTCTCAGCGGCGATGAAATCGTAGTGCGTCGAGAGATCGCCAAGCCGTGACGTAAACAGCCCGGATGCCGGATCGAAGGTGATTCTTCTCTCAATCTGCGCATTTCCGATGGTCCAGCTTTGGCAGATGGCACTCGAGGTGGAAAGCAATAACGCAACGGTTGCTACGAAGGTGGTCCTCATTGGGAGTCCTCCATGTGAAACGATCTGCTGTCGGCAAACGGGCCGCGGATTCGCAGATCACAGTTCGATGCGTCCAACAAGTAAGCCACAGTAGCGAGCGCGTCGACGTTTGTAAAAGAAGATTTCGGGAATCTCTGGAGGTGTTTGCAAAAGCTGCTCGTGTCCCAGGGTGGGGAACCGCAAGACAAATCCACTGCTGCAGGAATTCCATGCACATTGTGTGCCCTCGCGCGCATCCATGAAAGGTGACCAAGCGAACCGTAGCCGGACCCGTGGCAGCCGTTGCCAAGTCTCACGTCGTCCCGCCATGTGCCGCAGGTCGGCGCCGCTCCTGCCACCGCGCCCTGCGCTCCGCCGGACCGCAAGTGGATTCTCATTGCCGTCATCCTCGGCTCGTCCCTGGCGTTCATGGACGGCTCGGTGGTTAACGTCGCCCTGCCTACCCTGCAAGCAACCTTCCACGCCACCTCCGCGGCCATTCAGTGGGTCGTGCAAGGCTATGCGCTGTTCGGGGCTGCGTTGTTATTGCTCGGAGGCGCCATCGGAGATCGCTACGGGCGGCGGCGCACATTTCTATGGGGAGTGGCGCTCTTTGCCTTGGCCTCGGCGGCCTGCGCCGTCTCTCTTTCCCTGGGCCAGCTCATAGCCGCCCGCGGCATCCAGGGTGTCGGCGCCGCGCTGCTGGTTCCCCAGGGCCTCTCCATCCTGTCGGCATCATTCCCAGAAGAGGAACGGGGCCGAGCCATCGGCACCTGGTCGGCCTGGATCACTGTCTTTGCCGCGATCGGGCCGGTGGCTGGGGGCTGGCTCATCCAGGTCTACTCCTGGCGGCTGATTTTTCTGCTCAATCTTCCCGTCGTTCTGGTAATCATGCTTCTCGCGCCCCGCATACCGGAGAGCCGCGCTGCGGGATGACGGTGCCCCCGCCCAGCCGTTGGATCGGCTCGGCGCCGCGCTGGCTACCCTCAGCTTCGCGGCCATCGTCTACGCGCTGTCGTTCGCCTCGCAACTCGGCTGGAGGAACCGATGGGTGAGTCTGGCCGCTGCTCGGCGGACTCGTCCTGTTCGCGTTATTCCTGCGCTCGCAGTCAAACCGGCGCAACGCCATGATGCCCTTGTCGCTCTTCCGCATCCCCCGCTTCCTGGCGGCTAACCTGCTTACTTTTCTGTTATATGGGGCACTTGGCGGCTCGCTGTATGTGATTCCTTTCTATCTGATCCAGGTGCGGCATTACCCTCCAGCGGCGGCCGGCGCCGTCTTTTTGCCCCTGATCGCGCTCATGTTCTTATTCTCGGCGCGCGTAGGCGCGCTGGTGCCCAGGTTGGGCGAGCGTTTCCTGCTTTGCCTTGGGGCGGCCTTGGCCGGCGCCGGATTTGCCGCCTTCGCCTGGCTTGACAACCTGAACGGTTACTTCCTATCCGTCTTGCCGGCGGTCCTCATCCTGGGCTGCGGAATGACGCTTTGCGTCGCGCCCCTCACCAATGCTGTCATGTCTTCAGTCGCGGAGAATCAGACCGGCATAGCATCAGCGGTGAACAACGCAATTTCCCGGCTGGCCGGGCTGGTAGCTGTCTCACTGCTCGCTCTGCTGCTGGCTCACGGATTTGAAGCCAATCTGACCGCCCAGCTCGCCCATTCCGGCTTGCCGGTAGAGGTCCGGGCTCAGTTCCTGAACAACCGGGCGCGGCTGCACGATATACCCATCCCGGCCGGCCTTCCTCCTGGGCAGCGTGCCCAGGCTGCTGCGCTGCTCGATGGCGCGTTTCTCGCTGGCTTTCGCCTGGTGATGCTGGCTTGCGCCGTCAGCTCCTGGAGCGGTGCCCTGGCGGTTCTCCTGCTGTTGCCTGGTCCCAGCCCTGTCGCAAGGCCACGGTAAACCGACATGCTATGGCCTCCGTCTATTGAGGCGAGAAAGCTCAAAACCATGAGGCCGGCGCCGGTTGCCTGCCTCCAACCATCTCCACCGTCAAGGAGGAAGTATGAAGTCGTCGCTTGCGCTATTTGCAGTCCTGGGGCTATTACCGATGGCCCAGGCGCAAACCACCCCCCACACCCCGCCGACCCCTGCCGTGATCGCCCAGCACCAGGTCCAACGGTACACCACGCTGCTCTCCTCTAAATGCCAATCAAGTGGAGCAGGCCACCACCATCTTCACCACCGAAGCCACCACGGAGCAGAATTCACGAGCCACTGAGCACGCTGCCCACCAGGCATGGAGACAGCCATCAAGGCAAACGATACCGCCACCATTCAGTCGACTGCGACCACCTTGGGTCAAATCAGTGGCGAAATGGCGAGCGCCCACGCCCTTGCCCGAGCCCAGTTCTATGCAATCCTCACCGCCGACCAGAAGACCAAGTATTCTCAGCTGGAAGAAGAGCACATGATGGGCGGATTCGGGCACGGACCCATGCGATGAACGGCTGTTGTTGGCAAACCCAGCTGGCCCTTGACGGTGCCCGAACAGGTCGTTTCGGCGTAAACTGCTGCCCAGAAAGGCGCGTCTATGGAAGCAGTGGAGCAGCTTATCTACGCTGGAGAGCTTACACCCCTGCGAGACCGGATGATTGCAGAGCTTGCAGACGTAAACACGCTCTGCGCCACCTACCGGTCTCGCATATATCGGTACGCCTTGCTGTCGCTCAGGGATCCCGACCTGGCGGAAACTGTGACCCAGGATTGCTTCCTGAGGGCCTACAAGGCACGGGATGACTTTCGCGGGGACTGCAGCGTGGCCACCTGGCTCACGCGGATCGCCACCAACCTCATTCGTGATTCCACCCGCTCCCGGAAGTTTCAATTTTGGAAAGCGGCGAATTCCACTGCAGCCGAGGTAGGCGCCGTGGCCGACCGGCTGCGCTCGCCGGGGCTCTCCCCCGAGACCTTCTTGATGATCAGGGAAGAGTTGCGCGGAGTGTGGGATGCCGTGGAGAATCTCCCCGGCAAACAGCGCAGCGTCTTTCTTCTGCGGTTTGTAGAAGAGATGGAACTGCCCGAGATCGCAACAGCTATGGGGCTGCATGTGGGGACCGTGAAGAGCCACTTGCACCGTGCGCTTGCTGCGGTGCGCAAGGCGATGGAGAGAACGAGATGAAAACCAACCATCTGTCACCCTGGGAGCAGGAGGAGTACGTTTTAGAGCAGCGAACTCCGGAAATGCTTCGCCACCTAACGGAATGTGCCGGATGCCGGGCCGCAGTGGCTCGGCTGGAGCATGGTGTGGCTATTTTCCGCACCGCGGCCGTGGAGTGGAGCTCAGAGTGTCTGGCGACCCGCCCGCAGCAGTTCAATCCTTCTGCCGGAAGACGGTTTCCCGTGCTTGCCCTGCGCTGGGCTGTTGCCGCCGTGCTCCCCGTTTTGCTGCTGGTTTTCGCGCTGGTTTCTTTTCACCCCTCGAGCACGCGGCCGGTCCGCACCGCTTCGGAGATCAGTGACGATGCCCTGTTGGAGCAGGTGGACCAACAGATTTCCGCTGCTGTTCCCTCGTCCATGGAGTCGCTGACCCACTTAGTTACGACGGAGGACCGCAACGGACAGGTCGTCACTACCTCTGTGCGGGGGAGCAAACACATTGTCCAGACCAACTAGTACCCGGTACGGTAGGACGGCACGGTGGCTTCCCCTAGCGGGCCTGCTGTGGATTGCCTGCGCATCGGGTGCCGCAATCGGGCAGTCGGCCAGCCCACCGCCGCAAAACGGGTCGCCAGAGAGCGGGGGACCGCCCCCCATGGAAGGCCGCCGCCCTCCTATGGAACGCGCGTTTCATCTGGGACCTCATGGCCGCTGGTGGAACAATCCGGAGTTGGGTGCAAAAGCTCGGCCTTACCTCGGACCAGCAAAAGAAAATGGAAGCGGTATTTGAGCAAAGCCGACCCAGCTTGATGGACCTTAGCGCCTCCGTGCGCAAAGAGGAGACCGCGATGGAGCCCCTGCTTGCGGCGGATCAGCCGGATGAGGGAAAGATTCTCGCCCAGATCGACCGCGTCGCCCAGGCTCGAGCGGAGCTCGAGAAGGCCAACGCCCGCATGCTGCTCGGGCTGCGCAGGGTGCTTACCCCGGATCAGTGGAAGACTCTTCAGGCAGATGTGCCTAAGGGTGAACCCCGCGGCCACTATCCCCGCTTCGGTCCGATGCAGGGGCCTGGGTCTGGGTCTGGAGCTGGGTCTGGAGCCGACTCGGGACAAAATCACTAGAGCATGTCTTCGATTCGGAGCTCAACACGCCGGAGCCCGATTGAATTGCCCGCCCCTCTTGTTCCGCGGCCCCAGTCACATAGCGTGCCAATTCCACGCGGTTCGATATCCCCAGCTTTTCGAAAACGTGGAACAGAGAATTCTTTACTGTGCTCTCGCTGATTTTGAGGGCGCGCGCAACCTCCCGGTTGCTCATCCCCTCAGCCACCAGACGCGATATCTCTTCTTCGCGAGGGCTGAGCAGGGTTCTTCCCGTAACGTCAGTCATCCGCAAGCCAGGCCTAACTAACCCGTCGAGAATAATTCCGAGATCGACACCTCGCAACCACACTTCGCCTTGACAAACCCGGCTGATACAGTTGGCCAGTTCAGAAAGTGTCTCATTGCTGTACACAATGCCTCGAGCCCCGGCTCTGAACGCTTCAATCACGCGGTCACTGCGCCCTTCCCTCAATAGGAACACAAACGGTAAATCGGGAAATCGAGCGCGCAAGTGCTTAGCAAGGGAAATGGGGGCGCCAGTTATGCTGGTATCGGAGATGATCACCACCCAGTCCGGATCGGGCGTGAGCAGCTCGATCAACGACTCCAGGTCGTTTGCGGACCTTACCTCAAATCCCAGTCGAAGGCTTTCTAACCCCGCCGTCAGCAGCTGGCACTGCAAAATGCTACTGTCATAAACGACAACTCTGGCACGAACGGTCAGCATAAGCAGTCTCCCTGGTAGATTTGATTAAAACGATCAGACTGCTACAGAGGGAGGGTGGTGCTCTAGTTTTCAGCGAGACTTTGAACTATCTAAATGGAGAATTTCTATTCGTCTTCGCTCACGCGAAAGTTTAAACGGGTATTTGGCGTCCACCCAGTTTGTCACTCGCAGTTATGACTCTACAACAGCGTCCCTCAAATACAGTACGTTTTCTAGTCTTTTTGGATGTATAACGTTAGTACCCACCCGGTCATTACTCATCCTTGTCCAAGCCCCCTGTTTCAGGGCCGCTTTCCCCTCTTAAGGTCTGTTACAGTGGCGTGAAATAGTGCCGGAACAGCATACTGTGGCTAAGATACGCGCCTCACTTGAGTAGGTTACTTCCATTGTTACTTGAGCGCGATTCGCCCCAAAAACTGCTCCGGGCCCATTCTCTCGGAACAAAAGTTCTGACTCTGCCGGGAGATTAGTTCTATTGCCGGGAACGAGGACTCCCGCTAACTTTGCTTCAGTGTTCCCAATTCAGCCTGCAAAGGATGCCTGAAATCCTTTGCGACACCTCCCTTTTCCGCCAGTTCCAACAAGGGCCATCAACTCCCCCCATTGCGAAAGCCACCATGTGGCTCACAGGGCGAAGCTATGCAAAATCAACAAACCAGTAACCCAGCATTCACAGGATCACTAAGGGCTCCGGGACCCGCATGGTATCCCCTGCAGACGCGCTATCAGTGCGAGAAGAGAGTGGACGCGGCGCTGCGCGATGAAGGCTTCGAGTCCTTCGCGCCGATGCAGTTGGAGACGCGGCGATGGAGTGACCGCACTAAGCTTGTGGAGTCGCCCCTCTTTCCGGGTTACACCTTTGTCCGTATGGAAGCGGAGCCGGAATCGCTCATCAGGGTATTGCGTCTTCCAGGCATGGTGCGATTCGTGACCAGCGGGCGTGAGCTTGTCGCCGTGCCGAACGAAGAGATGGAAACAGTACGAGCCTTGGTTCAGAGCAACACCAGCTACGAGCCGGGGCCTTTCCCAGCAGTGGGAGAGAGAGTCAGAATCCACGGCGGATGTCTAGAGGGCGTTGAGGGAGTTTTGACGGCTCAGACAGGCCGCCGGGAAATCGTAATCGCAGTCGGCGCAATCCAGAGATCGGTGAAAATCCCGCTGGCCGGTTATCAGATAGAGCGGCTTTCTTATTAGCTAGTGCTCATCGACGTCGTCGTAAGCAGTGGACGTCAACCTCTAATTCGCGCTTGCTATATATTCGCCTAGCACTGCCGAGCCTGGTTGGTTGATAACAGCGCCACTCGTAAATCCCAGGTTTGTCGCCCCCCCGGCGCACTTGCTGCCTGGCCACCTTCAACCCCCGCCGAAGGTGGTGCTTACGTTTCAGAAATTCTTCACTGGTCCAACTCTCCGAGAACTCTTTCCTGGATACGGGCGCAATCGGATCTGGGTGCCGTTTCCGGCATTGCCCGCACAACTGCAAGAATCCTTTAGGGGGAGAATGCGTCTCGTTACCAAACTGTTTCCCGGTATTCAAGTTGCAACAGATCAGGGCCGCCGGGATTTCCGCGCACTTATGACGTCGGTCGCGGGAATTTCGTATCGCCTTGTCGACGCCTCTCTCAAGCTGATGATTATTCCATTGGCCACGCGTCTACTGGGAGTAGAAAAATATGGAATCTGGCTCACCGCCAGTTCCATCCTCAGTCTCCTGATGGTTTCCGACTTCGGGATTGGCTCCGGGCTGATCAACCTGGTTGGAGCGTCGGCGGCCAAGGGAGATACCCGCAGTGTGCGCTCTTACGCGGCAACGGCCTATATTGCCTTCGCTACTCTTGCACTGTTTCTTATTCTCGGGGTCGGCTGTCTCTCAAGAGCCGCCATTCTCCCCCACTGGGTAGGGATTGGAGCGAACTCGCCTCTGGTCTCGCAAAGCCGGAACCTCTTTATCGTCATGGGCTGTTTAGTGGCTGGATCAGCGTCTCTCAACGTTGTCAGTTTCTTTGCATCCGCACTTCAAGAAGGGTATCTCGCTCACGGGGCCCAGATCGCTGCAAGCCTAACCGCACTGTTCTGCATCTTTCACCTTCACTCCAGTAGCATGGTGAACTTTGCGCTGGCGTCATCGTTGCCTATCCTGTGTGCTTACCTACTTCTGAGCATATACGTCTACGGTTTCCGCCATCGTGCGCTGGCCCCGGATTTTCGCAATGTCAACTTTGCCCACTTCCGCGTAATTTGGCACGACAGCTCCCGTCTTTTGGTCGCGCAAATCGCAGATACGGTGATTGCGTTTACCAGCAACGTGCTCGTCGCGTCGCAGTTGGGTGCGGCGGTTGTTCCGGAAGTGTCTGTCTCCTTGCAGGTCATGATGATCTTCAACTTTGTTAGTTGCATGTTCATCCTGCCCCTCTGGCCGGCTTACGTGGAGGCCGGTGTTCGCGAAGATTGGGCTTGGATCAAGGCAGCTCTCTGGCGTGGAGTCGTTCGCAGCGTGGGCGCCGTTGCATTAGGCTCCTTATGCTACACGCTTGTCTATCGCGTCTTTATTCACACCTGGTCACCCATGCTCCCCATCCCGCCGTTGAGTTTTGTCCTCGCTCTCGACGTCTGGTTTCTTATTTATGTCTGGAATAAAAACTCCATGGTCCTACTCAATGCTCTCGGATTTACGTCCGTACGAGCGTGGGTAGCACCCATGTCAGCAGCGGTGTTTATCGCAACTGCTGTTGTTGTTCTGCCCAGGATTGGAATCGTCGCTATCCCGATCGCCGGCATAGCGAGCGCCTTGGTGGAAGCTTCGATTACTACCGGAAAGGCTCTTTCTTTGCTCTCTAATCGCAAAATGCGGCTTTCCATTGCACCGGAGGTGAACTTTGTACCTGAAGGCTAAGTTAATGCATCCCCCCGGAAAATCACAATTTCTCAGCGATGACCGCTGGGTCGTTGTTCACGATGCTGAACGGGACCACTACGAGCTTCCGGTAGCCCTTGCAGAAGTGGGTGCGCTGGAGCGGTTTGTGACCGACTGGTACACAGGTTTAGATAGACCGTTTTGGCAGCACCTGGCAAATACAAGACTAGGCAAATCAACCTTCGGTATATCGAAGCGCTATAGGCTGGAGCTTCCATCTCGTCTAACGATGGACAACAAGCTCGGCTTTGCCGCTGGATTCATCCGCCGCAAGCTAACGAAGCGCCCCTCCCTCGACCAGGTGGTCGGAGGAAACACGGGTCGTACCGCGGCCTCAATAGCAAACCGTCACGGCTGTCATCTGTTGGCGGCCAGCTATTGCGCCGCCACTGCTTTCGAAAATCTACGCCCCGGCCTAAAGCGAGTCCTCTTCCAGGTGCATCCGCATCCCCGTTTCCTTCGTTCGCTCTATAAAGCGAAGATGGAAGAGGATGCCGACTATGCAAGTCTCATCAATGAAGCCGAAACTGCTGTCAGCGAACCGGAACTCGTCCACTGGGAGCAGGAAAGCAAGCTTGCAGACCACATCCTCTGTGCTTCCAACTTCACCCGGCGCTCACTTGAAGTGAGCGGCGATCGCCGCGGATAAGATCAGCGTGGTGCCATATGGCGTCCATACGGAACTGTTTCAGTATGGGCGACCTTCGGGAGATGGGCCACTCAACGTTCTGTATGTGGGGCAAAAGGTTGCCCGAAAAGGACTGCGGATGCTGCTGCGAGTGTGGCAGCAGTTGCAGCCGGTAAATGCCCATCTCGTGCTGGCCGGAGGCCATGTACGCGACGAAACAGTCCTGCAGGGCTTCGAGAACCTATACACCGAGACGCCAAGAATCGGCAATGCCGATCTGGTGCGTCTCTTTCAGCAGGCAGACATCTTTGTGCTTCCGTCGCTGGCTGAAGGCTTTGGGCACGTGTATCTCGAAGCATTAGCGTGCGGGGTGCCGATCATATGCACCGACAACACCGGAGGCGCCGATATCATCCGTCACGGAGAAAGTGGCTGGATCCTGCCCGCGGGAGATCCGGTTGCGCTCGCCGATTGCCTGTCCTGGGCTCTTGCCCACCGGCGGCATCTTCGCGAGATGCGAGAGGCTGCGCGAGCCGTCGCCGAGCAGTATTCCTGGAGTCGCTTTCGCGAGGGTATTCGTGAAGTGCTTCTTGCCGCGACCGCGGAAAGAGATCAGTGCTCTAGTGAAGGTCGTGAAGCAGGCTACGAAGAGGCGATCGCGATCAAAGATTACGCGTGAAGGTGATGTTGTGAATACGGTCCGCCATCGATCCTGGCGTACCGGTCCGATATAACTGAATGGTCTTTCTCCCTCCCCCTAAACGTAGAGCCCTCCCCCGGCGCTTAGTGGCTGCATCGTTGTGTTGTCCGAACTGCTCGTAGCGCTTCGCGGCCTCTCTTTTGAGGGTCGCGCACTTTTTCCATTTCAAACCGACGGGATGAAGCCACAAGTGCTTCCGGCCCGACCAGGAATGTTTTAGATGCAACTGTGTCTTACGTTGGAACACCGCTTTTTGCAGACACCAGACCAGAAGGTCTGGACGATCACTCAGTGTCCCTACGATTTCTATCGGGAGTATCTTGACGTCTTTGACTCTGTTCGTGTCATCTCTCGCGCATTCCCTGTCGCTCGCGTCGAGCCGAATTTTCTGCCGGTGGAGGGGCCGGGGGTCGAGTTTTACACCATGCCGGGGTATAAGGGCCCATTCGAATTTCTTAGCAATTTCGTTAAGGTACGCGAACGGGCTAAGGGGGCGGTTTCGCCAGAAAGTGCGGTTTTGTTTCGTTTGCCGAGCCAGGTGGCAAACTCAGTAGAGTACTGGCTGTCCCGGCGAAGGCTGCCGTATGCAGTAGAAGTCGTTGCTGATCCGTACGATGTTCTTGGGCCCGCCGCGAACCGGCATGTTGTCGCTCCCATAGCGAGACTCTACTTCACGCGAAAACTGCAACAGCAATGCCGTCGCGCCATTGCCGTCTCTTACGTAACAAAGTCCTATTTGCAAAAGAGATATCCGCCCGCGTCCGATCATAGTGCGGCAGAAGTTACCACCGGGGAAGGCCTCTATGGGGCAAGACAGTATGCCGCTGCCGCATCGGATGTGAACCTATCCCCCGAATGCTTTGTATCGCAGCCTCGGGTCGCCCTTCGCGATCCATCGTCCCTGCGAATCGTGTTCGTCGGAACCTTGGAATCTCTTTATAAAGGTCCCGACGTTCTGCTTGAGGCGGTGGGCATTTGTAAGAACCACGGCATTCCGGTCAAGGTTCGATTCATGGGCATCGGGCAACAAATTCCCGCATTACGCAAACGGTGCTCGCGACTCGGAATTGACAATGAGGTTGAGTTCCTTGGATCGGTCACCGCAGGCGAACCCGTGCGGCGTGAACTCGACCGGGCGGACGTGTTCGTTTTGCCGTCCCGCGCTGAGGGTGTGCCGCGAGCGATGCTTGAGGCAATGGCTCGGGGTCTGCCGTGCATAGGCTCGTCAATTGGTGGCATCCCGGAGCTCCTGCACGAGGAAGACCTTGTGCCGGCCGATAACCCTGCTGCCTTAGCCAAAGTCATCGGCACGGTGTTCGCAGACCAGTCGCGACTGGCGAGAATGTCCGCTCGCAACCTACAAAAGGCAGCTGCATATTCTACTGCGCTGCTTTCGCGACAAAGGCAGAAGTTCTATCGCGCAGTGAAAGAGCTTACCAGGAACGCTTACTCGGCAAGAGTACAAGACCGATTTCAAAGCTTTCCCAGCAGTGTTGAGACCTCATAAGTGACACTCCCGGTGCCCCTTGAGCGGTCAACCCCGTCCGTGCAAAGCCAATTATCTCCTCGTCCTTATTCATGCGAATTTATGCCCAAGTTTGACCAGACCGAAGAAATCCGCTCGATATCACGCTTAGCGCCGCTGACTGTAGCTCATGTCGTGGAAGGGTGCCAGGGTGGTGTAGGCAGTGCCGTGAGATATCTCATCGACGCCCAGAGCAAGGACTCCGCGATCGGTGAAGTCCACCTCATCGCCGATCGCCGGCGCATGGGCGATATGTTGTACGAGGCTCCGGCAATCGTCCATGAATACCAAAGCAGCCGGAGCCCCAACAAACTGTTGCAGGTTTCGCGAACCGTACAAAGGCACCTCAGGTCGATCGCTCCAGACGTGGTTTATCTTCATAGCACCTTTCCTGGACTGTATGGCCGTCTGCGGTGGAGAACGCGGGTCGATCCGTGGGCGACCGTTTACTGTGCCCACGGGTGGGCGTTCACCCAGCAAGTGTCGCTGCCCGTAAAAAAGCTTTACACGTATGTCGAGCGATTTCTGGCCCGGAGAACGGATGCTCTCGTGAGCATCTCCTTCTCAGAGTTAGACGCAGCTGTGAAGGCAAACGTTGTCGCACCTCTACATCGGGTCATCTATCACGGCGTTCCTCGCAGAAAAGAGCATTCACCCGTGCCGGTTTCAGTAGATGCAAACCGCACGAACTTTGTCTTTATCGGTCGCTTTGACCGGCAAAAGGGATTAGATCTTTTGCTGGACGCGTTTGCTGATCCAAGATTGAATCACGTCGACTTGTGGCTGATAGGTGGGACCACCCTTGGGCATAAATACGTTATCCCGGACCAGCCGAACATTAAGCTGATCGGCTGGGTTGCCAATGCCAACATCGATGACTACATACGCTGCTTTGACGCGGTGATCGTTCCCTCCCGTTGGGAGGGGTTCGGTTTGATCGCGCTCGAGGCAATGAGGAACGGTAAGCCGGTACTCGCAAGCAGGACAGGTGGGCTGGCTGAACTTCTGATCGATCGGGTGAATGGCCGCCTCTTCAATCCCGGAGATGTGGAAGATCTAATCAGAGTACTCCTGGAAATGTCGCAGTCTGAAATCGCCCGCATGGGCAAGATGGCTGTTGAGATTTGTGATACCGGCTTTAGCGTAGCGGATTGCTACAACCGCTGGAGCGTGCTTACTGAAGACGCTCTCGCCGTACGGTTCAAAACGCCCCGATGTGAAGCTGCAGCTTCCTATATTGATTCGGTAAACGCCCTACCTTTAGAGGAACTATGAGCGCAAATAATGTCATCAGTCTGCCTCGAGTGGACAACTTCACTGGCCTCGCGGCTACGCATGCCCCCAGCGCGTCTGTGTGCTTGCTGCTCGCTGATTTCTTGGGATTGTCCATTGTATTTTGGCTCGCTGTCCTGAGTAAGTACACGTTCAACCCGGATTTTCACCTCAGGTTTTACCTGGCAGTATTTCCTTCAGTGCTGCTGTTCCTAAGTGTGTTCTTCTCCCAGGGGCTTTACCCGGCACTGCTTCTGCATCCCGCCGAAGAGATGCGGCGCATCTCCCACTCCGTGACGGCGGTGCTGCTTGTCCTGATCTCCGCTACGTTCCTGATGAAGAGTGGTGCGGAGTACTCACGCTACGTCTTCGTCGTCACCTGGGTCCTGGGCACTCCGGCTGTGTTACTCGGCCGCACGATCATTAGAAAGCTCTTTAGCCAAACGTCCTGGTGGTCGGTCCCAGCCACCATTGTGGGGTCGGGTCCCGCGGTTGAAAGATTAGCCAGGAGCCTGGTCAACAGACATCTTGGCCTCCGGATTACCGGTGTGCTGCTCGATGGTCCGGTGACCTCATGGGACCCAAGTCTCCCCCCTATCATCGGGCACTTGTCTGACGAGCCCAGAGCCCGAGGGTACCGGCCTACTCGTTACGCCATCCTTGCCATGCCGCAGCGCTCACATGCAGAGATACGCCAGATCATTCAGGATCACTGCAAGAGCTTCCATCGTATTCTCATCGTTACCGATCTTCTGGGCATCTGCTGTCTCGGAATCTCTCCCGCGAGAAATTGGAGGCCAGGTAGGTTTGGAGATTCCCCAACGCTTGTGCTTCTTCGTTCCTAAAGTGATGAAGCGGTGCCTGGATATTGTTTTCAGCATTACACTTCTTCTTCTGCTCGTGCCCGTGTTGCTGCTGATATGTGTCGCCATCAAGATGGATTCAAAAGGTCCTCTGTTTTTCGGCCACCTTCGTTATGGCCGGGATGGTAAACCCTTCCGCGCCCTAAAGTTCCGCACCATGGTTTCCGACGCGGATCGAATTCTTGAGGCCTACCTGCAACTTCATCCTGAACATCTGCTGGAGTGGCAGCTTGATCACAAGCTGAAAAACGACCCCAGAATTACGCGAGTCGGGCGCTGGTTGCGCCGCTATAGCCTTGATGAGCTGCCACAGTTGATCAATATAGTTGCAGGTCACATGAGCCTTGTCGGTCCCCGGCCTATCGTTAAGTCTGAAATTGCGCGCTACGCTGCCAGTTATGACTTATACACACGTGTCTCGCCAGGCCTGACAGGTCTCTGGCAGGTTTCTGGTCGAAATAACACGACCTATGGCGAACGGGTGGCATTCGACGAGTACTACATAAGGAACTGGTCGATCTGGATGGATATCTACATACTCACGCGTACTTTCACGGCGGTAGTGAATGCTCACGGGGCTTATTGAGAATTCGGGCGCTCGCTAGAAAAGTTACAGGCCCCCCGGTCGGAAAGGAAAGACTATCGATGCTCTCACAGGACGCACTGCCAAGCTACAAGGGAAAGACTGACCCAAACTCGGAAGAGCACGCGATGTTTTTCCGGCAATTGCTGGGAGACGTGGACACTCCGACCGCACCTTTCGGCATGCTGGAGAGACAGGGAGACGCTATCGGGATGGAGGAAGCGGAACTGGAAGTTGACAGCGCCCTTGCCAGCCGGTTGCGCACGATAACGCGGGCATTCGCAGTGAGCGCGGCCAGCTTATGCCATCTGGCGTGGGCACAGGTACTGGCCAAAACCTCCGGGCAGGAGGATGTCGTCTTCGGCACGGTGTTGTACACGCGCAAGCAGGGCGCCACAGAGGAGGAGGGGTATCGCCTTTTCCCCACTACCGTGCCTGTGCGCATATCGATAGGAGAAGAGAGCGCGGAGAACAGCCTAAAGCGCGTCCACGCCCTGCTCACCGATCTCTTGCGCCACAGGGACGCCTCCCTCGGGCTTGCTCAGCGCTGCAGTGCCGTACCCGCTTCAACGCCGCTCTTCTCTTCTCTTTTTCGATATCGTCGCGGTCAGAGCTCTCAGGAGGCGTACAGGATAGCCGCCGAGGTACCGGACGTCGTCCAGAACCGGTGTGTAGATGAGCGGACTGGATATCCATTTGTTCTCTCGGTCGACGACCTGGGCGACCAGTTAAAATTCGTTGCCCAGGCACCGGCTTCGATCGGTGCGCTTCGCATTTGCCAATTCATGCATACCGCGCTAGCTTCTCTCATCGAGGCTTTGGAGTCGGCGCCCTCTACGCCGGTATCCATGCTCAACGTCTTGCCGGAGGCGGAGCGGCATCAGGTGCTTTTCGGGTGGAACGACACGCGTATCGACTTCCCCTCTCACAAGTGTATTCACGAGCTGTTTGAAGAGCAGGTTCGCGCCAACCCGGATGCTATAGCAATCGTTCATGAAGAAAAAAAGCTTAGTTATACGGAACTCAATTTGCGCGCTAACCGGCTTGCGCATTACCTGCGGCATTTGGGTGTCAAACCCGATGTATGTGTGGCAATCTGTGTAGAGCGTGGATTTGAGATGATCGTTGGCTTGCTGGCGATCCTCAAAGCGGGCGGAGCCTATGTGCCCCTGGATCCCGCGTACCCCGTGGAACGACTCCGTTTCATGCTCGAGGACAGCGCACCGCTTGCCCTCCTTACATTGAGCCATCTCGCAGGTCTCTTCTCCGGAGTCGGATAAGACCCCACGCGCCCTGCACCTTGACGCCGTAAATGCTCCGTGGCAGAACTATCCTGATAGCAATCCCAGTCCGGGCGCTGTTGGCCTGTCCCCGAATCACCTTGCCTACGTTATCTATACCTCAGGATCTACAGGCAAGCCCAAGGGAGTTCTATGTGAACACCGTGGCCTGTGCAACCTCGCACTTGCCCAGATCGAGGATTTTGCTGTCGAATCAGACAGCCGCGTTCTACAGTTCGCCTCGTTCAGCTTCGACGCCTGTGTGTCCGAGGTGATGACGACCCTCTGTCAAGGCGCCTCACTATATTTTGGTCCTCGCGGGAAGTTATTGGTCGGTGAGACGCTCGGCGAAGTTGTGGCACAGTATGGCATCACGCACGCCACCTTACCGCCGGCGGTACTTAACGGTGTGGCGGAAGAAGCCGATTTCGGAACTCTGCGTACTCTGGCTTTGGCCGGAGAGGCATTATCAGATTTGCTGGCAAGCCGCTGGGCGCGGGGCCGTCGGCTGATCAACGCCTACGGTCCGACTGAGTCGACCGTCTGTGCGACTTCGTATCATTACCGGCCTGGACGACCTGGCGCTCCGCCCATCGGACGCCCTCTCGCGAACGCGAAGGTATACATTTTGGACGAGCGCAAAGAGCCTGTCCCCATTGGCGTAGCCGGGGAGCTTTACATAGGTGGGATCGGCGTGGCGCGCGGCTATCTAAACCGAGCCGAACTCACGGCGACGAAATTTCTTCTCGATCCTTTCGCTCCAGAGCCAAAAGCACGCATGTACCGCACAGGTGATCTGGGGCGATGGCTGCCGGACGGCAACATTGAATTCCTTGGACGTAACGATTTCCAGGTTAAAATCCGAGGCTTTCGAATCGAGCTGGGCGAGATTGAGGCGCGGCTGGCTGAATATCCGGGTGTGCGTGAAGCCGTGGTGATCGCGCGCGAAGATACGCCCGGCGAGAAGCGCCTTTTCGCTTATTACACGGTGGCAGACGGTCACGCCGCGGCAAAAGATTTGCCGAATGCCGAGAACTTGCGCATGCATGTCTCTGCCCGGCTACCGGAGTACATGGCCCCGGCTGCCTATGTGCGTCTCGAATCGCTGCCCTTGACCGTCAATGGAAAGTTGAACCGTAAGGCACTCCCGCTCCCCAGCGGGGACGCTTATGCTTCCTGCCAATACGAAGCACCGGCCGGAGAGATAGAGTTAGCGCTGGCGGAGATCTGGACCGAGTTGCTGAAGGTGGATCGTGTTGGCCGTCGCGATAATTTCTTTTCGCTCGGTGGACATTCGTTACTCGCGGTAAGGATGATAGCCAAAGTACGCGCCTCGTTCGGAACTCGTCTCGCGTTGTTCTCATTTATACAAACGCCGACGATCGAATATTTAGCTCACTTGCTCTCTGGTAATGCCATAGCTCATATGGCCGTCGTCAATAAGGGCGCTCCGGACGCAATCCCGCTGATCTGGGTAGCTCCGGAGCCTTGGCAGCCCCGGCTTGCGTCTTATCTATCCGCGAACCAGCCGGTGTTGTCCTTCGTTTTGAGTCAGGAAGAGCTGGCTTCCACAGCCCCTTACTATAGGCTCGAAGATCTCGCAGCCTACATCGTCAAGAAGTTACGCCAGTTGCATCCACGGCCGGCGTACGTGCTCACCGGCTTCTGCCAGACGTCACTGCTAGCCTACGAATGCGCACAGCAACTGCGGCAGCTTGGCCACGAGGTTCCTCTGCTGGTCATGGGAGACGCAATTCTCCCGGGGTATATACAACGTCTGCCGTTTTATAAACGGTCGAGGCGGCGCTTGGAAAGAGAGATGTTCTACTTATCAGCCTTTCGCCACTCCTCTCTTTCTCAGTGGAGACAGTTGCTGAGGCAACGCCTCGGAGGGCTCCGGGCGATACGAGAGCAACGGATGTTCGAACGGAGCTATCGCTCCAGCGAAACAGACGGCCGATCCGTTCAGGAGCTTTACCAGGCTTTGATCGTATCCCACTTCAGCTACATTCCGGCTCCTTACCATGGCCGCGTCCTCTACCTGCAATCCGCCGAACGACCGCAAAGCGAACTGTGGGATACGGCGGGAAGTTGGCAGGACCTCATTGATGAGATGGAAGTGTTCGACGCTCCGGGAGACCATACCAGCATCTTCCAGGAGCCCAATGTCAGAGTTACGGCGCAGCGCCTTCAGCAGGCCCTGGATAGGATCGTGGAGGACGCGATATTTACTCCAGCACCACTGCGCGGGGCAGCCATCAGTATGCAGTTATGACGGGCGCAGGCAGGTGCTTCCGTTAGCCCGCCACGCCCTGAGGATCGCCCTGCCGGGTGCGCTTGGCCAAAATACCTCCCATGAACGCTATTTATGGAGATCTTGCAAAATGCTTGAATTAAGTGACGACCTCAGCGTAGTCGAGGGCAAGGTGAATCGGATGCCCACGCTCCGCAATCGCCTTTTCCAGGTGGCAAGAACGTTCCAATTCAAAGGCACCAAGGCAAGTCTCACCCACTACGGCGGCCGCGTTTTCCCGTTTCTGCGTAAGGCAGATGAAAAAGAGCATGTGGCTGAGGAAAACGTGGTTGATCAACGCTTCGCCGCCGGGAGTTTTGAATCCCCTCTGCGGGAACTTGCCATTCAAAGCCCGAACGCGAAGTGGGGTTTGCCATATGCGCCGACCCACCCTGCATTCTTTGAGCAGGTGGTGGGGAGCCTGCCTGTGCGGCTCAACGACTATGATTTCATCGACCTTGGAGCAGGTAAGGGCCTGGCTCTGCTTCTCGCATCGAAGTACCCATTCAAGAGCATAACCGGCGTCGAATATTCCAAAGTTCTGGCTAATCAGGCGAGCCGAAAATATTTCCTCCTACAAAGAGCAGGGAGGAGAGCACGGTGCCATCAAATGCATATGGGGAGATGCAGCCAACTTTGAACTTCCGCATACTCCCACCGTGCTTTACCTATTTAACCCGTTTCAGGGGAAAGTCATGGATCGCGTGATCGCTAATCTTGAAGAATCTTTGCGCGCCGCGCCTCGCGACCTGTGGGTTATCTACGGCATTCCCTGGGAAGGGCGCAAATTCCGCCGGAGTCCTATGTTAAAGACGATCGAATGGAATTCCGACTACTCCCTTCATCGCTCAACCAGCCGGTAGCAACCTTGAGGGCTTTCCCTCAGGGACTCTATAGGTCGTAACTCGAACTCTAGGAACTGTTCTCCAGGAAAAGAAAGGCGTCGCTCCAGCGGTGCTCATCAGTTTCCACACAAACGGCTAGATCGCTGGGCGCGTTCGTTGGTTCTACCCATGGAAGGGCGCAGAAACAGCGGGCCCAGAGCCCTGGAGGTGAGATGCAACGAAAATTTACGGCTCTCAATGGGCTCAGAATCTTTGCCGCGTTTTCCGTGGTTTGCTTCCATTATGGAACGTTAGCTGCTTCTTTTCCGGTCACTCCCTCGTTTCGCGCAAAATCTCATTGAAAATGGAACCATCGCGCTTCCATTCTTTTATGTCCTATCCGGTTTTGTGCTTACACACGCCTATTCCAGTCGTGGGCCGGCATCACATACAAAAGCGGGACTTCTATTATGCGCGGGTCGTCAGGCTCTTCCCGGCATATGTGGTAGGCTTTGTGCTGTTCCTGCCCATCGCTGTGGAAAAGTACCTGCGGCACCCGGCAGCAAACTCCGGTGGAGCTCACACCTATGTATTGGGCGGCTTGTTAAGTCTATTTGCGTTGCAGGCGTGGACTCCGCTATCACAGGCTTGGAACGGTCCGGGTTGGTCGCTCTCGGTTGAGGCGTTCTTCTACTTCATCTTTCCTCTCGTGCTGCCCACAATTGTAAAAATGCGGCCGACGCGTCTGGCGATCCTGTTGGGCTGCCTTTGGTTCTCGATGATCTCGTTAACGGTTGCCCATGAACACAATTTGATTCCGCCCGACGTCTGGAGCCGTTACATCATGTACCAACCTCTCTTTTGGGTGCCGACCTTCTTGCTTGGCATGGCTACCTACCGTCTGGCCACTCAGTGGAGCCTGGTTCCGAACCAAATCGCAACCGTCATTTCGGTAACGTGTCTGGCTGCCCTGCTCGTCCTGGCTGGCCTGCTTTCGCCTTCGATCGGTGGGGATTTCCTGGTAAACGGCGGTGCGGCACCATTAATAGCATTGATCGTGCTTGCTTACTCGCATCCACGCTGCCTGAGTAGCCGGCTTCTAGGTAGCGCGCCGCTGGAGTTTCTGGGCGCAGCCAGCTACGTCATCTATATCCTACAGGCCCCTTTATGGCATATTTTTCGGGCTGTCACTGATCACCTACGGCGGGCGATTGGTCAGCCCGTCGTGCAAGATTGGCAGTTCGTGCTCTACCTCGGGTATCTAGTGGGTATCGCCCTGTTGATTCAACGCTTCGTCGAGAGGCCGGCTCAACAACATCTTTCGCGGAAAGGTGCTGCGGCTCGAACAGCCACGCGGATTCGCTCCGCAGATGTGGTGGCCGTAGAACAGCTTGCCGCTCGATGAGCATGCAGTGGCTTAGGCGCGCAAGCGTAGGTTACCTGAACTCAACGCAAAACTGACCGCCGTGGAGTGAATACAATTCATTCGCTTTTTAGCGCAATCTTTGAATGGCTTCGGACGTTATTTCTTGTATACTTGGGATGGTTCCCCCACAACCTAACGGCGGTTCTGGTCAATAAGGCAGACGAATTAGCGTGAATGACCGCCGGGACTTCTCTTAGATCTGATGATGGCTAACAAGTGAGCGTTCCCTCGGCCTCCATATAGGAAGCCAGATAAGTCATTTTCCGGGTCTATTGTCGCCAGCTCGAAGGAAATGTTAGCAAGAACACTCCCGACTTCTTCGACAGGTTATCGGAAATCGATTTCCTGTAGACACAGGAAACAACGAATCTAGCCGACGTTACAGCGGAGCTTATGTGGCACTCGAAACACGAAATCACTTCGACACAACTGCCCTAGAGGTGGCAAGTGGGAAACGCGAATTGCATCGCCCCGAAACATTGGTAGATTACACGCCAACGCTTTCGTTGCGCGCACTCGTGGAAGCGTGCTTCCGTCACCCAATGCGTGTGGCCTTTGCTGCAGGGCTTCCGTTGTTGGTTACTGTGCTCATGCTATTGCTTATGCCCAAGCGCTACCTGGCGACGATGCAGTTGGCTGTGCTGAACACGCGTCAGTATTCGGTCATAAGTAGCGATTCAGACCAGCCTAGCAAGGTGGTTGGAGACATAACCGATAGCGAGGTCAATTCGCAGGCGCAACTCCTGCGCAGCCGGGACGTCCTTAGCCAAACCCTCGACCAGCTTGGAAGACCATCGTCACCGGCCACAGTGCGAGACCGCGCGATCGAGGCCCTCGATACCAAGTTAGATGTTGAACCAGTGAGGGAGTCCAACATCCTGAATGTTTCTTACGTTGACTCCTCCCCCGAAAGAGCCAGAGATACCCTGCAAGCCCTTGCGTCGAGCTTCGTAGGCAAGGAACTGTCTGTATTGCGTCCCATGCACGGTGAGAAGCTTTTTGTGGGGCTGGTTGAAGAGCGGCAGAAAGAATTGGCTACAGCCCAGGCCAACTTCGCGAAGTTCAAGGTCGAGACGGGCATTGCTTCTCTCAAAGACGACGAGGCGACGCTCCTTCGGCAGCTCGAAGGGTTGTCTACCCAATCCACCTCACTTACCTCCGAGCTGGCTCTCGAACGGCAGCGCGCTCATCGAACAGATGACGAACTCACCCGGCAACCGGAACGGATTATTACGCAAAATCGCTCGCTCCCCAACCAGGCCGCCGTTGAATCACTAACATCCCTCCTGGTGCAACTGCAGAATAAACGTACAAGCTTACTGAGCGGGTACCAACCCTCCGATCGCGTCGTTCAGGATATCGAACAGCAAATCAGCAATGTGCAGAGCCAGCTTGCCGAACTACGTTCGACCAATGCGGTTGAGACAACAACTGACATGAGCCCGCTCCATCAGCAGTTGAAAAGTCAACTGGCTATGTCGCAGATTTCCAGCACCGCACTGGCCGCGCAGCGCCGCGCGGTACAGTCGCAGCGCGCCGATTATCTGGCTCAACTTGACCAACTGGAGGGGAAGGCTGCCGATTTTGACAGCCTGGAAAAGGGTGTGGCTGAGGCTCAACGAAACCTGGACCTGGCTCTACAGAAGCGGGATCAGGCCGCGGTCGACGACGCCCTCGACAGAGATAGAATCCTGAACGTTGCGTTTGCCGCAAAGCCCGCCGCATCCTCCCTGCCTATTCAGCCTCGTCCCGCCTTATATATTGCCTCAGGCCTGTTTATAGCTGCTTTCTTCGGGGTGGGTGCCTGTGTGTTGACCGAGTTGGGAAGAAAGACCATCAACTCACCTGCTGAGTTGGATGCAATCACGGGCGTGACCACACTCGTCGCTGTTCCGTTGCAGAGGAGTCATACCCACGAAACCAGGTTCCGTCTAGGCGCCAGGGAGCAAGAGTTGCGTAATGCCTCGTCACTGGCCGTGCCTCACGACCCCCAAGTACAAGCAGCCTTACAGCCGTTCGTCGCCAGGAGAGAAAGCTGATGATTTCAATTATCCAAGACCCAACAGCGTATATAACGGACAGGAGATTCGAACAAATCCTCTGCCAGCTTGAGGCCGCACGTCAGAGAGTCGGCCGGGCCAGGGTAATCGCAATAGCGGGGTGTAAGAGCGGAGACGGAACGACGTTCGTGCTCGGTGAATTAGCGAGGCGTCTGGCGGAACGATCCCACCGGGGTGTACTCAAGGCCGACTGTGCGGACCTTGTGTTGGCCAGTCATCTCAAACCGGGTGAGCTGCTTGCGCAATGCTCATTCTCTCGCGATGCCGGTCTCTGGCTCCTGTCTTCTCCAGATAGAGATTCGGGATTGTGCTTTTCGGAGCGCCCCGGTGATGCCGATGTGGTTTCAGCCATGGCTGCGTTGAGTGCCCGGTTCGACTTCGTCTTTATGGATTGTGGACCGGTAAATGTCAGCGGAGGAATCTGGCAGGTGGCCGATGTGGTAGACGATGTATTTCTGGTGGTCGCCGCCGGGGAAACGAAACGGGATCAGGTAGCGTATGCACAACGAATCATCGCGCAATCCGGAGCGCATCTAACCGGCTGTATTCTGAATAAGCGCACTTATCCACTGCCCGATGCAATTCATCGTCTCCTGAACTAGATCAATCCATGAATTCAGCCGATCGGAACAAATGTATGAGAAGGTTTATCGCCGTATTATTCTTTCTGGGAGCAGTCACTGCGTCATGGGCTCAAGACGCGCGGCTATCCAATGAACCCCACCTTGTCACGCGGGCGCGGTACAAACTTCAACCCGGTGATAGGTTCGATGTTTCGTACCGATATACACCGGAGCTGAACCAGTCGGTGACGATCGAACCAGATGGGTACGTCAATCTCGATCCGACCGGCCCTATCAAAGTGAGTGAGCTAAGCGTCGATCAGGCAACCGACCTGATCACTCGCCTTGCCAATAAGCGTCTCCGAGACCCAAAGGTGACACGTGACTCTGAAGGACTTTCACAAGCCCTACTATGTTGTCGCCGGAGAGGTAAACCATCCAGGACGTTTTGACATGGATCAGCCCACGACCGCTCTGCAGGCGATCCTGACGGCCGGTGGCATGGAGGCGGCCGCTCGATCGTCGCAGATAATCGTCTTCCGTCACATTAACGCCGACGATGACGAGGTCCACGTGCTCGATCTGCACAATGTGAAGAAGCGAAGTGACCTGGAGCACGATCTCATGCTGCAACCGGGTGACATGCTTCTTGTCCCAAGAGATCGGATCGCGAAAATGGAGCGAATTATCAAGGCGACGAATATCGGTCTCTACTTGAATCCCGGTGATCTTGGGTTCTAGCGGCACGAACTAGCCTCTCCCTATTGAGTCCCGCAGAGCCTGCCCTGCCTGCCCCGCCTGTCCCGGCGTGCCGTGGAGCGTGCCGTGGGAGCTTGCCGAACGGGGACGGCTGAAAATATCCCAGTACGCAGTCCTGGGCGCTCAATGCTGTTTGTGAAAAGTCTTGTAGGAATCAGGAGAAGGCAACGCGATGGGCACAGCGATCGGTCTTGCGCCGGATAAACCGTTCAGAAGCACCCTAAGGCCCAATCATGAACTCGCGGATACTCTAAAAATAGTTATTCCATTCCTTGTTATTACCTTGGCTGCCCTGGCAGCTAAGCCGGCTCTGCTTCGGGTGTTGTTTCCAGCTTCCGTCTGCTTGTGCGGTTATTGGCTTTATAAGCGGAATGAATGCCACTATCTGTCCTTCGCGATGTGGATAGTCATGTTGACCCCTCTGTTGCGCCGGCTGGTGGACTACAAAGCCTCATTTCAGATCCAAAGCTTGGTATTGCTGGCGCCGCTGCTCGTCATCTGGCTCCCCATGGTCGACTTGCGGCGCAGACTCGCTATGTCGGCACCGATGATCCGAACGGCTATGCTGCTGACCGTCAGCGGTGTCGTCTTCGGTGCTGGCATAGGCGTGATTAAGCACCCCAACTTGAGTTCATCCATCATTCTGTCAGCAGTCATGTGGATCGGCCCTATGGTGCTGTGTGTCTTCGCCGCGTCCGTCACGGATCGCGAGATGCTCGGCCGGGTGCTGACCACTACGCTTGCGTGGGGTGTTCTGGTCATGTCGGCGTATGGGGTGTATCAGTTCGTGGTTGCTCCGCCATGGGATACTTACTGGCTTAGGGAAGTCAATATCGGCAATTTTTCACCCAGCTTTGGTCATCCCGAACCGTACGGTATCAGGGTCTGGAGCACTATGAACTCTCCCGGTGCATTTGCTCTATTCCTGAGCGCATGCCTGATATGGTTGGCTACGCGAAAAGGCTTCATGGTCTCCATAGCAAACATGATGGGATACATCGCGCTCCTCTTAACCCTTGTTCGCACGGCGTGGATGATGACCGCCCTGGGCCTTCTACTATGCGTGCTCACCACGCGCAAAAGACCTTCGCTCAAGAGCGCTGTAGGCGGCGTCCTGACATTGGGTCTGATCGGCTGCGGGCTCTTATACGCCACACAATTTCCTAAAGTACAAGACCGGCTCAAGACGTTCGCCTCGCTCAAGTCAGACCGGAGTGTGGGCGAACGCAAACTGATGTACCAGTTCATGGAGAAATATGTCTTGTCCACTCCGCTCGGGGACGGACTGCAATCGCCTGCCGAATACCACGGATATCTCCTCGATAGCACATTTGCGGAGTTATTCTTCATGCTCGGTTGGATAGGTGGAATCTGCTACGCTGCCGGCCTGGGCTACCTATTGCTTCGGATGGCAATGAGCCTTCGTCGCGTGTCTGGGACACAGGCTGGTGCCGTCGTGGTCACCCTTGCCATTGTCAGCCAGGCTATCAGTGGCGACATTCTTTATCGACAAGGCGGAGTCGTCCTTTGGTTGTTCATTGGGATCTGGGCTTCGTTCGTCTCGCGCCCCGGCAGTCTGCCTGCTCGCTCCAGGTTTGCGTTTGCTAGCGAGTTTTGACACCCGAACGGCTTCCTACTCCGGCGACTTGACCGTAAGGATGACAACCTGCGTAGTGACAGCCGTTGCGGAGGATCCAGTCGCGAAAACGGTCACCTGCGAAGTCCCCACCGGAGGAGTTGCAGTGCCGCTGAAGCCGCACCCGGCTAACCCAGCGGTCAAAGCCAACGCGCCCGCGGCCACCAACGGCAATCGCCGAGCCGAATCTAACGTGCGCCGCTTGAGCCCACCTGCGAATACCACCAAACCTGTCAGCCCTCCAGGACACCAGAAAACCATGGCCATCAAAGTCGATCCGAGTGGGCTCGGCGGGGTGCGGGCAGGCGCTATGCTGCTTGTCTGCTGTGGGCTGATTTTTATGGTGAGCGCCAAAGTAGCGGACTTACTTCCGCTCAACGTCACCTGACTCTGGGCGAATGAGCAAACCATGTTGGCCGGCAGATTCACGCAGCCCAACACAATGTTGCCACTGTAGCCGCCCTGCGGGGTGAGGATCAGTGTCGTGCTGGCCGCCTGCCCCTGCGCAAGGGTGAGGGTCGTTGGATTCGCCGCCACTGTGTAACTGGCCTGACCGGCAGGAATAGGTGCAGCAATCGTGATTGTCACCGCACCTGAGGTACTGCCGGTAAAGGTACCAGCTCCCGCATAGACTGCCGTGACGCTATCAACACCCGCAGGCAGAGCTGTTGTACTTAAAGTGGCCACGCTACTGTTGTTCAGCGTGCCCGTGCCCAGGGCCGCCGTTCCGTTGTAGAAAGTTACGGTTCCGGTGGGTGTGCCCGAGGCCGCGCTCACCGCTGCGGTCAATGTAACAGCGGTACCGGAAGATGCGCTGGACGGCGCGCTCAAGGTGGTTGTAGTAGCTCCCAGCACGGAAGTGATCGTAACCTTCACGGCGGATGATGTGCTACCGGTAAAACTTTTCGATCCTCCATAAACCGCCGAGGCACTATCCGTGCCCACGGGAAGAGCCGTTGTGCTCAGGGTGGCCACGCCGCTCGCGTTCAACGTGCCGATACCCAACGGCGTTGTACCCGCATAGAACGTCACCGTTCCGGTGGGCGTGCCGGAACTTGCGCTAACCACCGCCGTCAGAGTGACTGCAGTGCCGTAGGCAGCGCTCGGAGGCGCATTCAATGTAGTGGCGGTGGCGCCAACAGCCAGAGCCACCGTCACAGTTACCGCAGGTGCCGTACTGCCGGCAAAGTTGCCCGATCCCGCATACACTGCCGTGACGCTGTCCGTGCCCACAGGCAATGCTGTTGTGCTGAGAGTCGCCACGCCCCCGTTCAGCGTGCCTACGCCCAGAGATGTCGTGCCCGTATAAAAGGTCACTGTTCCCGTCGGCGTGCCTGACGCTGATGTAACCGCCGCGCTTAATGTAACCGCTGAGCCGTATATGGAAGTGGAAGGTGCACTTATTTTGATGGTGGTCGCCACGGTTGTAAGTGTGGCTGCAGTTACGGTCAAAGTACCGTTGACCGTAGTAACGGAGTAGTCAGTCAGGTTTGTCCCGGTTATGGCAGGCACAATCGGATATGTGCCCGGATTACTGCTCGCGGTGGCCGTGGTGGTGAAGGTTTCTGTAAAGGTGTCCCCGTTCACCGCGCCGATGACTGTTCCGCTAAACACCGGATTGGCTGCCCCATAAGCCCGGGCGGCATTGTTGGCCGCAACGGTCAGCGACGCAGGCGTCACCTGGAAGCTTTGTGTCGCCGTCGCCGGGCTATACTGGGCATCGCCGGCTTGCGAGGCCTTTAGCACCACGGTGCCCACTCCTGTAAGCGTAACGGTGTTCCCGCTGATCGTGGCTGGACCCGACTGCACCGCGATCGTGACCGGATAACTGCTGCCTAGACTCGAACTTGCGCTAACAGTGAAAGGCGCGCTTCCGTATGAGCGCGATGCGATCGCAGGAAAGTTGATCGTCTGCTGCGACGTTGTGGACGCTGTCGGCGTCAGCAATACTTCAATCGGATCGTCGGCAACCTGGTAGACGAGCGTTCCTCCTGACGATGTAAAAGCAACTGTGGCGGCCGTCACCGTGTCTTTCACACTGGTCACGGTCATTCCGGAGGGAACACTCACCGAAACCGGCACCGCGGCTGGAGACGCAACGGCGGTCCATTTCGTCCCGTAGGTCCGTTGCCAGGTGTAGTAAAGAATGCTGTTTGCGTTGTCTCCCGACCGCGATCCGACAAAAATAACGGTGGCCAAGGGATAGTATCCCTTATAGGACGAGACGGACGGTGTCGCACACGCCGGGCAAGGAGTCACCGGCGGCTGAGCGATGGTTCCAATATCCGTCATGAGTCCTTTGAACGCTGTGTAAACCGGATAGGGCGTTTGGCTGGAATCAACCCACTCCCAATCTGTCTCTCCCGACATGAGATAGAACATCACCGGTGAAACCCCAAGCGCCTGCTCCGAAAGAAAAAGACGAAGGTCGAACCGGCTTACCTGCGTTTCTGTAGCTCCGGTGCAGCTGCGGCATATGCCGGCCTCTGAGATGCCATGTTTTACGCCGCCTTGGGTGTTTGGGAAACTTTGAGATGCGACTGCCGCACTGTCCGACGCACCGGTCCAAAGGCCGACCGGAGTACAACTGCCAGACAGAATATTGCTTACCAAAGCTGGCGTTGCGTTCGCGCTCAGACAGGTTGGATTCCAGATATAGTCTTCCGGGTTATTGCCGTAGACGTGGAAAGATTCGGAGCCAAAGACGCTCTGTAGGTTCGAAAGATTCTGAACGTAGGGAAATGTCGCGGTGTAGAAAAGAGATCCGGGCCACATAGCGGTTTCGGTGTATCCGTTATCAAAGGGCACGCCGGGGACGCTCTTCAGCGTAGATACATACAACGGTAATTCGACGCCGAGAGAAGAGGAGATGTCGCCATTAGCCGGAGGGTTATCGAACAAGGCGACGCCATGATCCCACTTATCGCAGCACCAGGTGGGTTCGTTCCATATGCTGACAGTACCTGTAAGTCCAATGGCGGCAACCTGTTGCGCTATGTACGATGCATAGTTTCCGAAAGCTTGAACGGACGTATTGTTCGAGTAGTTGGCGCCCGGCGCGATGATGACCGGGGGATATAAAACGAGATTCAAGGTCACTGCAGCCCCTTGTGCGAGCGCCGTCGTCGCTGCGGAGGCGAGTGTCACTGTGGAACCGGATACGCCGGTGATTAAAACGCCTGGATAACTATATTTCGCAGCAAGATAGCCGCTGCTTATAGCTAAAAATGTCGAACCGGGAACTACATCAGCTAAGGATCCGGAAGTTACGTTGATAGCTACTGTCGTCGCTCCCACCGGTACTGCTGAAGCAGCCGTCCCTGTAACGATCGCACTATAGGGCGGTCCATACAGGGCATTCAGCATCGGGTGTAAGTCGTATGCCTTGCTGCTCCCCAGCCCAGCGGAACATTCGCTTGGTAATTTGTATCCTCCCGAAGTGTTGGAGGGCATATCCTGAATTTCCGCCCTTATCCAGTTGCAATCGAATCGTGCCCAGGTCATGTGGGCCGCTTCTGCATCCTCGTATTCCCAGGCGTTAGTGGGCGTCGTGATGTTGGTTCCCAATCCGCTATAAGGCTGCGTCGCCGGGACGGGACCATATGTCTCAACTGTCGTAACGGACTGCGTTAATGCCGACGAACAGCAGTTAATAATGAACAACCAGGTTAAGAAATTTAGAAGTCCCTTCAAGAGTATCTCCTGGAGCTACTTTCAATTTCTTGTCCCAAACTTATAGTAGACGAGAGCTGGCCTCCCGGCCCCAAAATACCGATGCGATCTGAGTTATTCAGAATATTTCGAGGACGGTGATCACGGTTTATCTGGCCGGCCTCTGCATTGCGGGACTCGTGAAACTCTAGTCGGGTCGGTCTTCCAGCCACTGAACCCAGCCGCGATTGACTGCTCATTTGTCCTGCTTCGACGCCGGGAGATTTGTCTTCGCAAGAAGAGGCCCGGAAACAAAGGGGCTAGTGTTTGCTTGACAGCGGACCTAATTAAAATGGACCCCGGAGCGGGTTTTTCCCAAATGGAATATGCACTGTACCGTAACTTTCGTAAGGAGCAAGTACGGTTGACTAGGACGTCTATGTAAGGATGCCACAAGCACGTAATCTTGGTGAGTACAAAGTACCCGGAATTGCGGATTTTCTTTAAAGTTACTTCCACGGCGCAGTTCAGGTTTAGCCTGATCCCCAGCGGAAGCGAGACAGCCAGGTGGGTGAGCCGTCGTTTATCGGCAACTTGCAAGTTTGTTCATGCCATAACGCCAACGTTGTAGCGATTAACCCCGTCAGCATAAGTTATCTAACTCAGAAGAGGTAGCTCCTCGCCTTTATCCCAGGCAAGCCTTGACACACCGTCCCCCACCTGCCGCGTCAACAAAGCATCTCTGCGCCGCCCCAACGAGTACTTGGCGCAGGCCGCTTTCACCAATTCCTCAATTCGACTGCGATAAGCCTTAGAGACAAAAGCCTCGCTATCAAAGCGCTTTCGGTACATGGGCTCGAGCGTGGGAAAATGCTCCCGGATGAATCCCAGGTAAATCTCCTTCGAGCAAGGCTTAAGAAAGAGCGGCTGAGCGCAGAAAAAACTGGCCCCGGCGTCCTTTGCTCTTTTCGCCATCCCATCCAGCGCTTTTCCTGTATCGGTGATGCCCGGCAACAGAGGCGAACAAAATATGCCTGTTCTTAGGCCGGCTTGGCGCAGCCGGGCAACGGTCCGTAGCCGCAGGTCAGGCCGGGGGGCCCGCGGTTCCAGCAACCGGGCCAACGCGGCGTTCGGGGTAGTGATCGTCAGGTGCAGCACCAGCGTATTTCTCTCCGCGATTCTCTGCAGCAAAGGAATGTCGCGTTCGATCAGCGTCGATTTCGTGACCACCCCAATGCGTAAGCCCCGCTGCCGGGCCAGCACTTCCAGCAGCGATTGGGTGACCTTGGCCCGCCGTTCGACCGGCTGGTAGGGGTCAGTGGCCGTCCCCAGCGCGATCTCCTCGTGCGGGCGAACCTGCCTTAGTTCCTGCTCCAGCAGCCACGCCGCGTTCTCTTTCAGAAAGATCCGTCGCTCGAAGTCTTCCGGCGGCAGCTCCATAAATTCGTGGGTATAGCGGGCATAGCAGTAGCGGCAGGCAAACTCGCATCCCCGATAGGGATTGATGCTCCAGGTAAAGCTCAGCCCTCGCCGGGAAACACTTCGATTGAGGATCGACCGAACCTTGAGCGACCGTACCTCCAGCTCATGTCCCTCGCCGGCCGGGGAGGAAGCCGCCGCCAGCCGGGCAATGCCGGTCAAAGGAGGGCCGGTCAAGGGAGCTCCGCTACCCTCCGCAGGGAAGCTGGTCAGGATGGGAAAGAGCTCCAGATTTGCATGCTCCGTACGCGCGATATTCGCCATTTGTTCGCCTCAAGAAGCCAGCGTACTCCCCTCGGGTCGCAGGGTCAAATGCCTATGCCGGACGGCGTTCCACGCGCAATCGCACACCACCTTCGGGGCGTAGCGAAATCGCCGGTCGCATCCGCAGCTCCTGGGGTGCGTCGCTGGGCAGTGAGAGCCTCCAGTGGCGCGCCACGAAGGCCAGAATCAGCACCCCTTCCATCCACGCCAGGCCTTCGCCAATGCACTGCCGCGCGCCGGCGCCGAAAGGGAAGTAGCTGAAGCGCGGCCGCCCCGCCTTGTTCTCTTCAGTGAATCGCTGGGGATCGAAGCGCAGCGGATCCTCCCAAAAGCGTGGATCACGGTGGGCCACCATCTGCGGCGCCAGCAGAATCGCTCCCTTAGGGTATCGTGATGCCGCGATAATCGGTATTCTTCTGCCGCCGTGCGTGCCGTCACCCACACCGGAGGGTAGATCCGAATCGTCTCCGCAAATACCTGCGCGGCGTAACCGAGCTGGCCGTAATCCTCCGCGGCCGGCAAGCGCTCCCCCAGCACCCGACGGCATTCCTGGTAAAGCCGCTCCTGCACCTCGGGATTTCTGGCTAGCTCCCACAAGGCGAAGCTCAGCGCATTTGCGCTCGTCTCGTGTCCAGCGAGCATCACGGTCACGCATTCGTCCCGCACTTGCTTGTCGGTCATGCCCCCGGTGCCCTCTTCGGTATCGACCGCGGCCAGCAACATCGACAACAGATCGCCGCGGTCGAGCGGCTCCTTGCGCCGTTCGGCGATCATGCGATAGATCAGGCCATCGAGGTAAGCCTGTCCCCGGCGAATGCGTGTCATGAGGGGGAAGGGAAGTTGAAGCACTACTTCAGGAAAAGGCAGAAACGCCAACGGAAGAAAGCCCATAAACGAATCCACCGCTTGCGCGATCTGCTGCACTTCGCCCTCGACGTTGGTATCGAAGAGGGTCTTGCCGACAATGCGCAAGGCCAGCAACAGCATCTCCGGATGCAGGTCCATGACCTTCCCGCTCTCCCAGCGCGAGGTCATCTCTGCCGTATAGCCGGCGATGATCTGCCCGTAGGAGGCGATCCGTTGCCGGTGAAAGGCCGGTTGGGCCAACCGCCGCTGGCGCAGATGCAGAGGGGCCTCGCTGGTTAGCAGCCCTTCGCCTAGAACCAACTTTGCTCGTTGCATCACGAGGCCGCGGTGGTGATGGGCCGCATCCCGCAGCAGCAGTTCCTGGATCAGTTGGGGATGGTTGAACTGGAAGATGTGCCGGCCAAAACCAGTGTAATGATTCAGGTCGCCAAACCTGCCGGCGTTGCGCAGCATGAAGTCGGCCGCGTTCTGGCGGAAGAACTCCCCCGACAGCAGACGCTGCACAAACCGCGGACCCTCCGGGTAACGGGCGCCAGGATTGCGTACGACGTGTGGTGCGGCCATCTCGGCCGGGAAGGGAAGGCTCACAGCTAAAGCTTAGCCCACCGTGGCCCACCGGCTTTCAGCGTATGAAAAGCCCTTGGCAAGTTTGCTTATCGGATGGGATGACTACTTGCCATCTGATACAGACAAAGTGCCATATTAGGATTCTTCGTCGATGAGAACTAATCCGCAACGGGGCACACACACCGTTCTTCTCGGCAGCCGTACCGCATCCGATCTCGCAGTTTGGATTGATACCACGATTTACAACCCGGCGAATGCCATCGATATCGCCGCCCCGCTTATTCCGTAACTGTCTCGGTGCGACGTTTGTCAATGTCGCAGATCAATGACCCGATGATCGGTACCGCCCCAATTGCGAACTACAGTAACCAGGCGCACCCAACGTCAGTTGTTACCAATTACCCGCTGATCGTACCGGTCAATTAGCCTTGCCGCGAAGCATTTCCTTTACATCCCATCAAGGTATCCTCGTGCCGTTCAAGCAGGTTACCTACCGCAGACACTAACTTATCAATTCGAGTAGTTTGAACGGGTGTAATCCCCCATAAGTGGGATTCGATTGACCTACTAGTGGTATCCGATCCACCATCAATTGTGTAGCCGGCCGCAAGTTCTCAAGGAGAAGATCTGCGGCCTTAATACGGTCTTTTTCCCCCTGGGTGCTTTTCGCAGTAGCGGCTTTCACGGGGGATGTATGAATAAACCTTGTACGACTTGGCTCATTTTCTGTCTTTTGGGTATGCTTTCGATTCCGATTATGGGATGCGGTGGGTCGACGGCGAGTACGGCCCGGCGAGCACAGCTCCGGCGAGCACAGCTCCGGTGACGGGCACCCCTTCTATCACCTGGAATCCTCCGGCGACGATCCAGTATGGCGCCGCACTGAGCGATGTTGAATTAGACGCGACGGCGAGCGTCCCGGGTAACTTTGTCTACTCACCTGCCGCCGGAACGGTGCTCCAGGCGGGACCCCAGAAGCTCACAGTAACCTTCACGCCCTCCGACACGGTAACTTACAGCACAGTTACTTCCAATGTGCAGCTTATGGTTACCCAGGCCACTCCGGTAATCACTTGGGCGCCCTTGTCCCCCATTCACGCAAGGCACCGCGCTCGGCGCAGCACAGTTGAATGCGACGGCGAATGTACCAGGTACGCTCTCGTACAGTCCGGCGCTGGGCACCGTTCTGCCGGCGGGCACACAACAGCTGACAGCCACGTTTACACCGTCCGACGCGACCAACTACCAGCCGGTAACAGCACACGACTCTCTCACCGTTACAGCGGAGACCCCGAGCGCTCCTACCATCACCTGGAATACGCCGGCGCCGATCCAATACGGCACCGCCTTGAGCAACGTCCAATTGGCCGCGACAGCGAGCGTCCCGGGTAACTTTATCTACTCACCTGCCGCCGGGGCGGTGCTCCAGGCAGGATCCCAGAAGCTGACAGCTATCTTCACGCCCGCTGACACAACCAACTATTCCGCAGTTACTTCGACCGTGCAGTTTACGGTTACCCAGGCCACTCCGGTGATCACTTGGGCCCCCTTATCCCCCATTAAGCAAGGCACCGCCCTCGGCGCAGCACAGTTGAATGCGACGGCGAATGTGCCCGGCACCTTCTCCTACAGTCCGGCGGCGGGCACCGTTCTACCGGCGGGCGCACAACAACTGACCGTTACGTTCACACCGTCCAACGCGACCGACTATACGTCAGCAACGGCGCTCAATTCGCTCACCGTCAATGCCGGGAGTACCGCCGCAGGCGACACCCGTGAACGGTGCATGCGGGCCGGCGAATGGCACCAATGCGAGCGTCGCGCCCAGCGCGGGTCTTTGCAGCGCAGGCACAGCCTCGGCGGTCACGGGCAACGGCCCGTGGACCTGGCAATGCACAGGCAGCAACAGCGGAACCACTTCAATGTGTTCGGTTTTGCCTCCGGCCCCGGAGGCAGCTTCCACCTTTGTGCAAAATCTCGGGATCAATACTCACCTCGGTTATCCCAGTACGGCCTATTACGGCCAGTCGCAGAACGTAATCTCGGCTCTGCAATATCTAGGCATCAACACCATCCGCGATGAGCCGCCCGGTTACAACCACGATCCGACAACGACAGCTGCGAATGACGCGGTAGCCGCTGCCGGCGTTCAGCTCGACGCTCTCCTGGTTGGAAACGGTCCTGTCGATATCACGGACACGATTGCGGAAACGGCCGCCTTCGAGCAGGCTTACCCCGGATCGATCGCAGCGATCGAGGGACCAAACGAAATCAATGCGTGGCCCATTACTTATGATGGCATCACCGACACTTATGCTGCGGGAGTACAAGTCACTCAGGACTTATGGACAGCGGTCCGAAGTAACCCGTCGCTCCAAGCGGTTCCTGTCTATGCGCTGACGGTATCTTACGGAATCACCGGTGTTGCCGCCGGCGAGGAGCAGCTTGGCGACCTCGCTCCCTACGTCACCTATGGCAACGCTCATATTTATGATTGTTGCAACGTGTGGCAGGGGAACATGCTCCAGTGGCTCCCGATACTCAAGCAAGATACGCCGGGCATGCCGATGGTTATTACCGAAACCGGATATACGACCACTCCCAGCCATGTGGATGAGCTCTCCGCGGCTAAGTACAACCTGAACACGTTCTTTGAAAATGCACTGAACGGGATCGTGAGAACCTATCTTTATGAGTTAGTCGATGAGAACTCATCCGCGACGGATACGAATGTCGAAGATTACTTTGGAGAGTTTCATAATGACTGGACACCAAAAACCGGCGCCACGGCGATCCACAATCTAACCACCGTCCTGAAAAGCGCTGGAAGTGGAACTGCCTCTACCACGTTGAACTACAGCGTCACGGGATTGCCCGCGGCGGGGCACACCTTCCTGCTCGGCAGCAGTACAGCATTCGATCTCGCAGTTTGGATTGATGCCACGGTTTACGACCCGACGAATGCCATCGATATCGCCGCCCCCGCTTATTCCGTGACTGTTAATCTCGGTGCGACATTTGCCAACGTTGCGGTCTACGATCCAATGATCGGCACCACGCCGATTGCGACCTACAGCAATGTAAGCACGCTCAGCATCAGCGTTGTCGATCACCCGCTGATCGTGCAGGTCAACTAGTTCTGGGAGACGAAGACGTGATCAGGTTTCTTCGTCGTCCTGCCCCGGCGCGCGCACAGCGTAATCCACTCCAGCCTGGGGTCCTTGGGCGCGTCCTTGTCCGAGACGCGCGGCCTGGGCGCCGTCCTGCACGCGCCGGCGAAGCCCGATCAGAGTCTCTTGCTTATCGCGCGCATACTCGGCTGCCAGCCGGGTCAGCGCATGGGTCACAATGTCGCTGTGGTGCAGGTTCTGCATCTCCGGATCGCGACGGAAGTTCAGCCACAAGCGGTGCACCAGCTCCACATCATCGGCTTGCAGTGACGGGGCATGCGGGCCAATGTGGAACGACTCCGCCTCACCATTGGGAGACACCACGTAAAAGGTGATTTGCTTCTTAGGCTCGGGCAGTGCTTCCCACGCCTGGCCCACGCGGTAGGCCTGTTCGTGTGCGCTCATCTTGCTCGAAAGTCCTGAGACCACCGCCGCCGCTTCGAGCGAATTGGCAGTCTGCACCAGCGCCGCGAAGATATCTCCAGCCGGTACTACCAGGAGCGAGATGTGCTTGCCAAAGCTCTCCGCCACAGAAACCGCCTTGGTGAATAGCATCTGCTCGTATTCGCTGAACAGCTGGTCCGAGGTGGAGAGCAACGCCGGTCCGCCCGCGCCCACCATGCGCGCCGTCAGCACGACCACATCCTGATCGCCGGTATTGGTGCGGGCCAGGGTCCACTTCAGCGCAAAGGGGTTATTTGCATCGCGCATAGTGACCACGACGCATCCAGGATCGATCTGCAGCACCTCACGCCCCACCGTGTCCTCGTGCTCCAGCTGGAAGTGCTCTTTCATTTGCAACTCGGTCGTCGTTCTCCGCCGCCGGTTGTCCCGCTCCGAGAAAGTGAAAATGATAAAGAAGGTGCTAGCGAAGAGGATGCCGCTTACCGTGGCTACCGACTTGGTGAACAGGTTCACAATCGCCGTCGTCAGCAGCACCATAAACACCGAGATCAACCCGATCGGGATCTCTCGCTTGCCGATGCGCAGATTCGGCGGCACCTTCCAGCCCCGCTCCCCCTTGTACTTCCAGCGCAGCACCAGCATGGCCAGGCTGTTGAAGGTAAAACTCCAGATCACGCCAAACGCGTAGGCTTCACCCAGCGCGATAACGTTTCCCCGGCTGGCCACGATCGTGAAGAGCTGCATCCCTGCCACCAGGTTCACGATCCGGTAGCTGGTGCCGAACTTGCGATGCGGCCTACGGAACCAGTCCGTAAGCACTCCATCCTCGGCAATGCGCATCAGTACACCGGTGGAACCGATGATCGAGGTATTGATAGCGCCGGAAAGAATAAGAAAGCCGACCAGAACCACAAAGACGCGGAAAATAATCCGCAACACCTGCGGTCCGACCATGTACATCGCCAGGCCCGCGATGAGATTGTCACGGTAAATCGGCACCCGCACCGAATCGGGAATCAACATCACCGCCAGCAGCGAACCCAGCCCGGTAAATAGAAAGCTGTAAATCGCAATCACGATCGCGGCGCGTTTCAGGTTCTTGAGTTTGGGGTGCTCGATCTCGCGATTGACCTGCGCCAGCGTCTCTTCGCCGCTCATGGCCAGAACGGAATGGCCGAAGGCCATGATGATCCCGAACAGGCCAAGCATCGACGGCAACTTCGTGTAGGCCAGAAAGCCCAGAGCGTCCTTGCTGAAGTGCAGGGTAGAAGGTGTGGGCCACGGCGGCAGGTGCGCCCCTACGTGGAAGGCCGAATAGATTCCCCAGGTCAGCAGAATCACCACCATGACGGTGGTGATCTTCATCACTTCCAGGGCCTTATCGCTCGACTCTTCGATGCCTTTCAGATTTTGCCACCAGTAGTACACGGTGACGATTGCGGCAAAGGCTGCCGAGGTAAGGTTCACGGGCAGCTGCGGCGCTACATGATGTCCGCTCAGCATGGCTCCCGGCAACCAGCTATGGGCGGCGGCCACCGTCATCAACTCGTTGAGCAGGCCGGTAATGTATTGCCCGGCGGAAACGCCCGAAATGGGTCCGGTCAGGATGTAGTCGAACATCAGCGCGGAAACGCTGAGCTTGGCGAAGGTTCCGCCCAGAGCCTCTTTCACCACGCGATAAACGCCGCCGCGGGTGAACATCGAGCAGCTCTCCACATACACGGCGCGCACCGCAAAGGAGAAGAGCATCACGCCCAGGATGAACCACGGAGCAGACTTGCCCACCGCTTCTTCCGCAATGCCGCCGGCATAGAAGGCGGAAGAGCCGAGATCGTTCAGCACCACCGCCGCGGCGCGCCAGAACGAGATGAAGGTGAGCATCACCGAAGAGGCGACGACCAGTTTTACCCGGTTGGAGGCAATGAATGGTGCACTGGTTGTTCGCTCGGAAGCCATTCGATATAGGCTAGGGTGTCAATCCCGCGACCGGGGACAGTCGCGGTCTGGATCGAAGCTCAGACCTGAGTCTATGTTGGTTGCCTCTCAAGGTCAACGAAGATAACGCGGTTCACTCACCCACCAGCAGCTGCAAATCTTCGATAAAACTAATCACCACCACCACCGCGGATCCGGCGATCCCGGCGAAGAACATGACCTCACAAAGCTCGCATGAAAAATATCGCAACCAGCATAGGCAACGATTGTATCCCTTTCTGCGTCACGCAGGATGCAAGAAGTTCATCCCACACGAGATGGTAGACTCTCCGCCATGGCAAAGCTGGCACGGCAACCCTGGCTGTTCGGCATCGTTTCCGCCGTGCTGCTTTTGCTGCCTTTTTCGATCGTCGGCCCGGCGCCTTACCGGCGCACCTTCTTTGCCTGGGTAGCCTTTGTGCCCCTCTTCTACGGGTTGCTCTCCGGCGAAAATCTGCGCCATCCCAAGGCCTTGTTGCGCGGAACCTTCGCTGCTTATCTCATGGGCGTCCTTTGGTTTGCCGGCAATTGCTACTGGATCTACCAGACCATGCTGTATTACGGCGGCCTGCCTCCCTTCATTTCGGCCGGCATCCTGATTGCTTACAGCCTGATACTGGGGCTTTACTTCGCCGCCTTCGGCTTGGCGCTCACGGTTACGGCAAGGGCGTTCCGCGGCTCCCATTACGCGCTCCTGGCTGCGCCTTTTTTCTGGGCAGCCCTCGAAGTGTTGTCAGCCCGGCTAACTAAAGTTCCATGGGATTCGCTAGGCTACTCGCAAATTGGTAATTTTGTGCTGACCAGGCTGGCTCCGTTCACCGGCGTCTACGGCCTCAGCTTTGTGCTGGTCGCGGGCAACGCGCTGATTGCCTGGGGCCTGCTCGCCCCCAAACGCCGTTTACTCATCTTCATCGCTGGCCTGTTGTTGGCGCTGGTATTGCAGAACGGCGATCACTTTGCGCCGCCCGCAGCGCCGGTGCAGGCAACCGCGGTGCTGTTGCAGCAGAATCTAAACGTCAATCAGGACAACAGCTGGCCCGGCGCCGAGTACGACGAGCACATGAGCCAATTCATCAAGCTCAGCACTCGTACTTGTGGGCCCTACCTCGCCGGTATGCCCGAACTCGACGCCTATCCCGTTACCCCCGATTGCCCAGTGGTGCCGGTCGCTCCCTCTATCATCCTGTGGCCGGAATCGCCCGCGCCTTTTCTCGACAAAGACGCACGCCTGCTTGCCGCTCTGCGCACACTGGCGCTCTCCATGGACACGCCGGTGATCGCGGGCACCACTTCCCTGGACCCTCATGGCGCCCGCTTCGATATGTATAACTCCGCGCTGTTTGTGGGCCAGGACGGCGCAGGTTGTGGACCGTTACGACAAGATCCACCTGGTTCCGTGGGGTGAGTACATACCCTATAAGCGCTTTTTCTCCTTCGCCAAGAACCTGACTCAGCAGGCCGGGGACATGACCCATGGATGGCGCCGCATCATCTTTAAAACCGACGATCACAGCTTCGGCGTCTTCATCTGCTACGAAGAAATATTCGGCGACGAGATACGGCTATTCGTGAAGCGCGGCGCCCAGGTGCTGGTGAACATCTCGAATGACGGTTGGTACGGCGATACCTGCGCGCCCTGGCAAACGCTTGACATGTCGCGAATGCGCGCGGTGGAAAATCGCCGCTGGGTGCTGCGCGATACCAATACCGGCCTGACCACGATCATCGATCCCTACGGAAGGCTCACCGCCAGCATCCCGCGCCACATGCTAACCTCGCTGGCCGCCAAGTACGGCTATCGCAGTGACTTGACCTTCTATACCCTGCACGGCGACGTCTTCGCCTATCTCTGTGGGATAATCAGCCTTGGTGTTCTTGCTGCCGCCGGGCGAGTTTGGACCCGGATTTCCTGAGGATCTGGTTGACGTTGGCGAGCTTCATGCGGCTTTCCTTAATGAAAGCCGCATACGCGGTCGTATCCAGCGCAGCGTACAGGAAATCCGGGACCTGCGCCGCCCGCAACGGCGGCATTTCTAAGAAAACGGTTAAGCCTCATGTCGAATGAACTCGAATTTGCCTACGCTCCGGTTCGCGAAAAGGTTCGCGACCTTCGGGAGTATCTTTGACCACGCACGCATCGACAGGGAACTGGCTGCCCTAGAGTCCAAACTCTCCGATCCCGCCATCTGGTCCAACCCATCCGAGTCACAAGTGCTCATGCGCGAGCGGAAACGCCTCGAGGGCCAACTCGCCATGGAAAACGAGCTGGTGCGCCGCACCGGGGATATCGATGCCTACTTCGAACTTGCCCAAGAGGGCGAGGCGGTGCAGCCTGAGCTGGAGCGCGAGATCAAATCCCTTAGCGAATTCGTAGAGCAACTTGAAACCCGCACCATGCTCTCCGAGGAAACCGATCCGCTGAATGCCATTGTGACTGTCCACCCTGGCGCCGGGGGCACTGAATCTCAGGACTGGGCAGAAATGCTGATGCGCATGTATCTCCGCTGGGCCGAGCGCAACGGCTTCAAGACGGAGATGAATGACTATCAGGACGGCGAAGAAGCTGGCATTAAGTCCGCTACCTTTACCGTGACCGGCGAGTACGCCTATGGGCAGCTTTCGGGGGAAACAGGGGTCCACCGCCTGGTGCGCATCTCGCCCTTTGACCAGGCCAAGCGGCGTCACACCTCCTTCGCCAGCGTTTTTGTCTCGCCCGAGATTGATGATTCGATCACCATCGATATCAGGCCCGAGGAACTGCGCATCGACACCTATCGCTCCGGCGGCAAGGGCGGCCAGCACGTGAACACCACCGACTCCGCGGTGCGCATTACCCATCTGCCCACCAACATCGTGGTGCAGTGCCAGAATGAACGCTCCCAGCATAAGAACAAAGAAAAGGCGATGAAGATGCTGCGCTCCAGGCTTTACGAGTACGAGCTGGAGAAGAAGAAACAGATTTCCAGGAAGCTGGAAGACTCCAAACTGGATATCAACTTCGGCTCGCAGATTCGCTCGTATGTGCTGCAGCCCTATCGCATTGCCAAGGACCTGCGCACACGAGTGGAGGTGGGCGATGTTGATCGCGTGCTCGATGGCGATCTGGACCCGTTCATCCGCGGCTATCTGATCATGCGCCGGCAAGGCGGTGCCGCGGGTACCGCAGCGGATAGCTCGCCTGAAGGCCCACTGCTAACCCCGCCGGCTGCAATAGAAGAACCCGCCGACGTGGACTAAAGCATCCAATCTCCAAGAGGAAATGCATTGAACGAGCCTGAAACCATTCGCACCATACTGGAGAAGACTAAAACCATCGCCGTCGTGGGGCTCACCGATAAGCCGGACCGCCCCAGCTTCTATGTCTCCAAATACATGCAGCAGGAAGGCTACCGCATCATCCCGATTCACCCTACGGTGACCAAGGTTTTGGGCGAAAAGGTATATCCAACGCTCGATGCCGCTTATGCCGTGGAGGGGAAAATCGATCTGGTGGACGTCTTCCGTGCTTCCGAGTATGTCCCGGAAGTCGTCAAAGACGTGATGCGTCTCAAGATCCCGTATCTATGGCTGCAGGAAGGCGTCTGCCACGAAGAGGCGGTGAAGTGGGCCGAGGCTGACGGCATCCTGGTGGTGATGGACCGCTGTATCTACAAGGAGCATGCCCGTTTCGTCCGGGCGTAGCGGGTGGAGAGCTTGCGGTTCTCTCAACCGTGTCCGGCGGCTACAATATAAGAAAAGGACCGCTGCGCCTTCCTATGCCCAGGTTTCGCCAACGCGCTTTGTTCCGGAACTCCCTGCGGCTGATTCTCTCCGCCGGTTTGGCTATCGTCTCGGCTGCGAATGCAGCCGATCTACCGCCTAAGCCCGCCCCGGTAGCGGGACCCGTGCGGGCGCAGCACCTCACGGTCGAGTTGCTTCCCCTCCACGATTCGATCCAGCCCGGAGGCAATGACCTCATAGGCCTGCACTTCACCTTAGATAAAGGCTGGCACGTCTATTGGATCAACGCCGGCGACTCCGGGGAGCCGCCGACCATCAAGTGGACGCTCCCCGCGGGCATCACCGCTGGAGCCATGCAGTTTCCCGCGCCTCGCCGCTTGCCGCTTGGTCCGCTGATGGATTTTGGCTACGAAGACGAGGTGCTCTTCCCCATTACTCTGAGCGCGGACTCTACGCTGAAAGTACCCTCCACCGCCTCGCTTGGGGCCCATGTCAATTGGCTGGTTTGCCGCGAGGTCTGCATTCCCGGCAAGGCCGACCTGGCGCTTCCGCTGCAGGTTGCGGCTCAACAAGGCCCCACCGACCCAAGCCGGCAGGCGCTCTTCGATCGTTTCCGCAGCCTTTTACCGCAGCCGCTACCGTCCTCTGCGAAGGCCGTTTTCGGGACGACTCCCAGCGGTTTTGCCCTAGCCCTTACCGGTCATCCCGCCACCAGCGCCCAGTTCTTTCCACTGGATGAAAGCCAGATCGCGAATGCCGCGCCCCAGCCTGTCCAGAGCGTGGAGGGTGGGGTCGAGATCTCCCTCAAGAGAGACGTGAACTTCAAGACCCAACTGGCACAATTGAATGGGGTTGTTCTGCTTGGCGATGGAACCGCCTATGAGATCCACGCGGTTCCGGGCCCATTGCCCGCGGCCGCCGTCGGAGCCTCCTCCGCCGGCTTCCTCAAGCTGCTACGCTTTCTCTCTCTGGCCTTCCTCGGCGGGGTGATTTTGAACCTCATGCCGTGCGTCTTTCCCGTCCTTTTCATCAAGGGGCTTTCCCTGGTGGAGGCTTCCCGGCACGAACACAGCCGGGTCCGTGCCCACGGCTTGGTGTACGCCCTGGGAATTCTGGTTTCCTTCTGGGCCGTGGTTGCTCTCCTGCTGGGTCTCAAGGCTGGCGGACGTCAGCTGGGTTGGGGCTTCCAGTTCCAATCTCCGGGTTTTGTCGCGGTCATGGCGCTGCTGCTCTTTTTTCTGGGCTTGTCGCTGGCCGGCATGTTTGAGATTGGGCTGACTGTAACCAATACTGGTTCCAGCCTGGCCTCGCGCCACGGCTATGCCGGCAGCTTTTTTACCGGCGTGCTGGCCATGGTCGTCGCCACTCCTTGCACGGCTCCGTTCATGGGCGCGGCCATCGGTTTTGCCCTGGCGCAGAGCGCGGCCGTTGCCTTTGCCGTCTTCACCGCGCTGGCGCTGGGGCTGGCCGCGCCGTATGTACTGCTCACTGTTCATCCTGTGTGGATGCGCCATTTGCCCCGTCCCGGCGCCTGGATGGAAGTGCTGAAGCAGGCCACTTCGGTGTTTATCTTCGGCACCGTGATCTGGTTGGTTTGGCTCTTTGCCTCGTCGGCCGGAGTGGATGCCCTCACTGCGTTGCTGGCGGCGTTCCTCTTGTTGGGGATCGCGGGATGGATCCTTGGCCGCTGGCCGGCGCGTAGAATTCCCTCGGTCTTTGCCGCTGCGGTCATCATCCTGGCAGTGGCCACGCCGCTCTATGCGTTGTGGCAGTTTCCCGCGGCTGACTCGAGCACTGCCCACGCGGGCGCTGGATCCAGCCAAGCCGGCTGGGAGCCTTACAGCCGCGCAGCCATCGAGCAATATCGCGCCCAGGGGCGTCCCGTCTTTGTGGACTTCACCGCCCGCTGGTGCCTGAGCTGCCAAGTCAATGAGCGTGTCGTCCTGAACCGGGCTGACGTGCGGCGGCGCCTGCATGACTCCGGCATCGTGCTGGTCCGCGCCGACTGGACCAAGCATGATGAAGCTATCGCTTCCGCGCTCACGTGAACTCGGCCGCAGCGGAGTGCCGACCTATGTGTTTTACCTCCCAGGGCAGGCGGCCATCACACTGCCCGAGGTGCTCACACCGGGCATCGTCTTCGGGGCGCTTGACCAGCTCCGGACTCGCCCCAAGGAGAAACAGGAGGCTGGGCTCAAGCGAGACAACCAGGCCTTGATGGACCCCGGACTTCCTGCCGGGGCCCATCAAAGCCATTAACCTTCATGCGGTCCCGCAGACCCACGGCAAGCCGGGGCAGGGCGGGACCGCGCACGCTGCCCTTGTTGGTAGTGCGTAGCAGGAAATCCGGGCAGCCACAACCCTGAGAGGATCAGCCGATGACCCGGAAAAATACCGTCCATGCCCGCATGGCCGCAATTTTGGCCGCAGCCCTGTCCATCGCCCTCGCCTCCTCCGCCCGTGCCGCACAGGTTGGCAGCCAGGCGCCTGACTTCCATGGAACCGACTCCAGCGGCAAGACCCAGAGCCTGGATCAATACCGGGGCAAGTATGTCGTGCTGGAATGGCACAACCACGATTGTCCCTACACCATGAAGCACTACGAGAGTGGGAACATGCAGTCCCTGCAGAAGCAGTGGACGGCGAAGGGCGTGGTGTGGTTCACCATCATCTCCTCCGCTCCTGGCACGCAGGGCTATGTCGATGCCTCAGCGGAAAATGCCTACATGAAGAAAATGGGCGCTAAGCCGACAGCAGCTATCCTCGACCCTAGCGGCGCCATCGGACATCTTTACGATGCCAAGACCACTCCCAACATGTTCATCATTGACCCCAGTGGGAAGCTGATCTACGCCGGCGCCATCGACGATCATGCCACGACGGAGACGTCAGACATTCCAACATCGAAGAACTATGTATCTGCGGCGCTTACCGAGGCCATGGCCGGCCAACCGGTGCAGACCGCCTATACCCGCCCTTATGGATGCTCAGTTAAATACGCCCGATAGGCGATCGATTCTCTTTTGTGCGCGCGGCGTGCTCCTCGTCGCGGTGGCAGCCGGCTTGATACACGGGCGTCTCTTCGCCGCGCAGGCGCCCCCACCCGCGCAAATGCAGCAAGCGGAACCGGCTGCCGACCCGCATATACCGGAGGAGCAGGCGGCGGAGCGCCAGGCCTTGGGGTTTCTCGGCTACCTTGACCACGGGCGCTTCGCAGACAGCTACGCCTACACCGGCATGCTGATCCGCGCCCAGCTCGACCGGGATGCGTATGCCAAGCAGCTCGAGAAAGCGCGGGCCGGGGTTGGGGCGCTGCTCTCGCGCGAACTAATCAACGCCACCTACACCACCACCTTGCCGGGAGCTCCGGAGGGACAGTACGTGGTGCTGAATTATGGCGCCAGCTTCGCCAATCGGCAACAGGCGGAGGAGACGGTGACGCTGGCTTTCGCCAAGGGCTACTGGCGAGTGAGCGGCTACTACATCAAGTAAAGCAACGACTCATTTCACATCAGCGCGTAGGATGACAGGGAACGGAGTGCCATGTTCACCCCGCAAACGTATTCCACTGCCCTCTGCCTGATGACGCTCACCATGCTCTGCTGGGGAACCTGGGCGAACACACAAAAGATCACGCGCCAATGGCCCTTCGAGCTCTACTACTTCGACTACACCCTGGGCCTGCTGGTATGTTCCCTGATCTTCGGTCTCACCCTGGGGCAAACGGATCCCACATCGCCGCAGAGCTTTTTCCTTAACCTGCGAGCCGCGAGCGAGCGAAGCCTGTTGCTGGCCTTTGCCGGAGGAGCCGTCTTCAGCGTGGGCAACATTCTGATTGTGGCCGCAATCTCTGTGGCCGGGATGGCAGTAGCCTTCCCCATTGGCGCCGGCCTGGCGCTGGTTCTCGGGGCAGTCCTCAACTATGTTGTTTCTCCTGCAGGCAATCCGGTACTCATCTTCTCCGGAATTGCTCTTGTCTGCATCGCGATTGCGCTCGATGCGCTGGCCTACAAGGGGATATCGCAGGGCGGCGGCAAGACTGGAAAAGGCATTCTTCTCAGCGTCATTGGAGGCATTGGCGCCGGGCTCTTCTATCCGTTGGTAGCTAAATCGCTGGCCGGTCCGGGCCATCTGCAGCCTTACACTGTGAACGTTGTCTTTTCTTTGGGAGCCGCGGCTTCGGCATTGCCCATGATCTATCTGCTGATGCGCAGGCCTATCACGGGCTCTTCGCTACGCTGGAAAGATTATGTGAGCGGCCGTTGGAACGTACATGCCTGGGGCATCGCAGGGGGACTTATCTGGGGTGTGGGAACCATTGCCAATTTCGTCGCTTCTTATGTGCCCATGATTGGCCCCGCAACTTCCTTTTCCATGGGTGAGGGCAACACCATGATCTCCGCGTTATGGGGAGTCTTCGTATGGAAGGAGTTCCGCGGCGCCAGCAGTCGCGTCCGGCTCTATCTCGCGTTGATGTTTCTTTTTTTCCTGCTCGGCCTGACCTCGATCGCGCTATCACCCGTTATCAAGTAAAACCGATGTACAGAACATTTTGGCTGCGTTGCCGCAACAACATTTTGATAGGTTAGGACGGGAGCCGATGAGCTTAGAGGATGGAACACACAGCAGCATCGATAGGCGGAAGTTTCTTCAAGGCGCGGGCGCCGGCCTGGCGGTCGGTCTACTTGCAACGTCGTCCCCCGGGGCCGCCCAAGCGCCGGCCACTCCGGAATCCATCGTCCACGCCACCGCAATGGGTCCTTTGTCGGAAAAGGAAAAGCTCGACCGGATCGCATCGAACTGCTGGTCCTTCCGCTATCTCTTCAAGCTGAATAGCGACATCGCCACGGATCCGGCGGAAGTCGCCAGGATGAAGAAGAAGTACGGCGAGATCACCATGCTGGACGTTCCCACCTTCACCAAGGAGACCTTACCCGGTGTGTACCAGATGGACCTCATTTCCAGCTTTTTTGGCGATGGCGATGACCCGAGCATGTTCGTGAACGAGACCGTCACCGGGAAATCAGGGCCACATACTGTTACAGAATTCGACCCATCCAGTAAATCCGGCCGGAAGTGGCTGGACAAGCTGGCGAACAAGCAGGTAGCCACAGGAACGCGTTGCCATCACATATCGAATGATGCCCCACGCGACATCTGCGAACCCGATGCGGAGCGGCGTAAAGCAGGTGTGGAAGTCGCGAAGAAGTGGCTTGACGGAGCCGCGATCCTGGGCGCCAAGTCCATGCGCGTAAACACCGGTGGTCCCACCATCGCTCCGCCGCCTGTGGCTGAGGCGGGCACCTTCAAGAGTCCTCCGGGAGCGAAAGCAGGGCTCTTCAGCGATGTCGCAGGGTATCCAAGGAACGATGCTTTGGCGCAGTATCTCCGTTATGCCATCGAATCGTATAAAGAAATGGCCGACTATGGGGGCCGTCTCGGCATCAAGGTAACCATTGAAAATCATTGGGGAGTGGCGGCGAACCCAATCAATATTCGAATTATCGTGGAAGAGGTCAATAGCCCTTTCTGCGAAGCTTCTCCCGACTTCTGCAATTGGGAGCACGAATACCTTCTCTTCCATGGCTTGCAAGCCTTGGCTCCTTACGCTCATACCCACGCGCACGCCAAATACTGGGATCGCTGGGCCAATCCGGATGTTCAACGAAACGTCAGAATCATGCTGAATGCGAATTACCTGGGCGTCTTTGGACTCGAATACGAAGGAGGCCCTTGGGATGGTGTGGAAGGGGCGCAATATCTCTATCGGGAAGTCCTCGCGGCCCTGTAGCAGAACCCACACCTGGTTTCCGGAGAGGGGCAAGAATGACTTACCGTCCCTGGGCTCTCATCTTTGCCTGTGCTCTGGCTTTGACTACGTGTACCGCACAGGCAGCCGCAAAGACCTTCCTGGCCAATGACTACGGAGCTAGAGGCGATGGTTCGACACTGAACACGGTCTCCATCCAGAAGACGATCGATGCCGCCGCGAATTCGGGTGGTACGGTGACCTTCAAACCGGGTACGTATCTGACTGGCTCTCTCTTCCTGAAATCCGGGACCAGGTTGGATGTCGGGGAAGGGGTGATCCTGATCGGTTCGCAGAAGCTGGACGATTACCCTATGCTGCCCACGCGCATCGCCGGGATCGAGATGACGTGGCCATCGGCCCTCATTAACGTCCGCGACCAACACGATGTGACCATCGGCGGAAAGGGAACCATTGACGGAGACGGGCCTATCTGGTGGAAGTCCTATTGGGATCTGCGCGCCACTTACGAACCAAAGGGACTGCGCTGGGCTTCCGACTACGATGCGCGGCGCCCGCGTCTGATTCTGCTGCAGAATTCCTCAGATATTCACTTGGGCGACGGCATCCTGCTGAAACGCTCTGGCTTTTGGACGGTTCAGGTGCTCTACTCCGACCATGTGACCATCGACGGGATGGTTATTCGTAACAACGAAGGAGGCAGAGGCCCATCCACCGATGGCATTGACATAGATTCTTCGCGCAATGTGCTGGTGGAACACGCCGACATTGATGTGAATGACGATGCGCTTTGCCTTAAGGCAGGGCGCGACTCGGACGGGCTGCGGGTCAACCGTCCTACAAAAGATATCGTAATTCGCGACTCCATCATTCGGCGCGGTGCGGCGGCCGTGACCATCGGCAGCGAGACTTCGGGCGGGTTCCACAACATCGAAGCTTACAAACTTACTGCCCTATCAGGGGTACCCTCAGGCGTGCTGTTCAAGTCTGCCCACACGCGTGGGGGAAGGGCCAGCGATATCCGTATCCATGACCTGACGCTGGAGGGAGTCGCCATTCCTATCCACATCACCATGGATTGGAACCCTACTTTCAGCTACGCCACGCTGCCGCCTGGGTCGAAGAATGTTCCTTCTTACTGGATTACGCTTACGACCAAAGTTCCCGAACAGCAGGGGCTGCCGCACTTCAGCGATGTGCACATCTGGAACATCAAGGCAACGGGCGCGACCCAGGCGTTTGCAGTCAGGGCTTATCCGAATGCCACCCTGGATAACTTCAGACTGGATCACCTGGACATTGAAGCGAAGACGGCCGGCTTCATCGCCAACGCGAAGAACTGGACGTTTTCCGACAACGAGATCCAGACCGCCGATGGAAGCGAAGTGACCGTGACCGATTTGCCGGAGCCTCGTGGCAAAGATGTCCCCTACGGCGAACCTCAGTAGTCTCTCAGGTCCCGGAGTTTCCCCCCGTCACCGGAGTTCCCCTTCTTAAGGTGCACGGTGTTTTCTGCTTAGAGCGGAGTGAGCGCCTTAACGCATTTTTGCTAATACTGTGGTCCGGTGGAATCAGTTATGTGCGGCCCTTCTTTGGCGGAATGGCCGCGTCGAGTTCAGTTTCCTGGTCTACGCCATTAGCGAAAATGCTCTAGAACTACCTAACCGTCAAAACGGTAAGTGTCCTCTGTGCGCCGAACCGAGACCAGGAGAGGAATGAAAGCCCGTGCGGAAATGTGCGAACTAAGCGAACTAGTCCCCGGGACGCGGTGGAGTCTCTGTGCGTAAAGAGTTTCTCTGATGCGGCGAAGGATCTGGCGAGTTGCCAAATAAGTCCTTTGTTTCACCAAGATGATCAAATCAATTCATTGATTATCTTGCCTGGGTGGGGCTGGGGTTTTTCTGGCTGCATAGGGCAAGGCCGGCCTCGAGACAGCTGGTTTCGGAGGCCGGCGTAGGGGACGGTGGCCAAAAATATCAGCGCTAAAAGCGCTATAAGCGCCATAAGCCCCCTTTTCGTGTGCCGCCTCGCCGATCCTTTGCGGATCGAGGACGCTTCTGCTCCGTCGTTCCGGCGACAAACGGGACGATCGCTCCGCCATAAGCACTAAAGGTTGGCTCACGTCCCGCTCGTGATTCAACGTCCGTGTCATCTGGCCGGGCTGGGGCCAATGTTCGAGAAGAGAGACTGGATTGGCATTATGAAATGCGCTGGCAATACCAACGCGCTTCATGAGTGTCAATCCAGTCTCTCCCGTTTTTTGAGATGAGAAAGAGCGATTGATCCGCCCCTTGGGGCGTGCCAGGGGCGACGGCCCTGGTTGCGGTTTGGTTTCAGGAATGCGGTGTTCCCGTCCTGGTTTCCCTCGAGGTGCTGGCTAAGTCCTTTGTTTTAAGAAGATGCTCAAATTTATATTTTTCCCGCCCCCATAAGCTGTTTAGGTATTGGCCGGCTACCGGCGAGACTTTCGGCTAAAACGGTGCCCCGACACAAAGCACGATGTGCCGCGGTTCATTGGATGAGCAGAATCTCAAATCATCGGAGTCCTGGTTAGGACGGTATTACAGCTCGGTTTTGCCGTCCAGAGTTTTGGGAAAAAAAGATGTGGAAGAAGGGTAGGGGAACTACGGAATGGGTGACTGCCTGCAATGGACCGACAGGAAGTCCTGCGTGTGAACCATTCAGTCTTTGTGGCGTATGTTTTCCCGGGGGGTTTTGTGGACAAGTTTGTGGACGGACGGGACGGGCACTTGTGCTCCGTCCACGAAACTCCGCAGCCTTGGCCCCACCTCTCAACGGCTCAATGTCGTAAGGTAGTCTCACGACGCGGGCATTTGCTTCGGGGGTACTTCCGTCCCGTCCCTTTATCCCCCTCTTGGAGACCAAAGTGCTTTCATACAATCAATTCCATATGAGCACGCCTGGTTTTAGCTGGCAAAACCACCCGCAGACAGTGGAGTGATTCCTCTGAGTGACTGGTAAGTTGTGAATGGTGGGCGGGGCGGGGCGGGGCTTGAACCCACACCCCCCGGCTTCCTTAGGCGATTCGGAACCGGCATCACTAATGGTCCGCCGGTCAGGCTGGTGGGTCCCACGCTCTATAGGGCTAAATCTGATCCCCGAGCAAAAGGCCGACCATAAGGGGCCGCAACCGGATGGGTCGTCAACCCCCGTGAATTCGTACTCCACTTACAGAGTTACTTAAAAGAGATGGTCAGAGCATGCAAGACTCTGTATGCTTCGAGTCCTCCCCCTGACTCACGTCCATTTGCTGGCTCCTCATCGGGGGCCTGGGTAACGCATTTCCGGGCCAGCGCTTTGTCAAGAATTCCCCCTGCTGCACATTGCCAGACAACCGACAAACGAAAGAAGGACGATGTTGGCCATGCCGGCGTCGGCGAGATGCCTAGAGATTCCCCACCCAAGTGATGTCAATCCTCAGAACCCAAACCAGAGGTTCAACCCGAAAGAGGGAACTATGTCTAAGAGAGGCTTACTAGCTTTCATTGTGGTGTCCACAGGTATTCTGTCCGCGCAGGTTACAGCCGTCCCGCACCGTCCCGCAAACGTACCCTCCGATTACGTTGTGACCCCATTTGGATACATGCACCCGTCCTGTACTCAAACCGCTAAGGAAGGCGAAACGCTACTCGCCAACGGTATGATTCAACACACCGACGGATCCAAAACCGGCGGTAACCCGTGCTCCTACCCGAGCTTTGCCTCCGACGGAACCCAGAAGGATTCAAACCCGAAAGCCGTGACACCGAAGTCAATTGCCCCGCAGGCCAACGGATGGATGGAGAGTGCAGCAGTTGTTGCACCGACGAACCACTCGTACAGTGGTGTGATCAGTACGAACACGGTTCCGAATAACCCAGCGAACGACGAGGGACAGACCCTGTTCTATTTTCCAGGGCTTCAAGATGTTAACGACCCCACCACCAGCATCGTGCAACCCGTACTAGAGTACAACTCCCATACTTGGACAATGACCAACTGGAACTGCTGCATCAACGGGGTAACCACACACGGTACATCGATTACTACCGCACCAGGACACAACATTATCAGCACAATCAACGAGAACTGCGGTCCGAACACCCTCAGCTGTAAAACCTGGAACATCCTTTCAGTGGATACAAAAACTAAGCAGAGTACTCTCCTCAGCAAAACACCGAGTGAGGGCCAGGTCTTCAACTGGGCGTTAGGCGGGGTTCTCGAAGTTTACGGCGTAAACCTTTGCACCGACTTCCCGAAGGAGGGTGAAACCTACCAAACCATCGTGTTCGACGAAGGCTTCAAGCCGATCACACCAACGTGGACCGTCGCGACGAACTCAACCGACACACCGCAATGCGGTTACAAGGTCCAGACCAAAGGTGACAACGTCACTCTTGATTACACACCCACTGCTCCAACGCCGATTACCTTCACCATTTCCCCGCTGAGTATCACTACACAACAGGACAATATTGCACCAGGGCAGTCGTCAAGCAGTGCTGAGACCTCGATTACCGTGGGCAACATAAGTCCCGGCCAATCTGCGACGGTAACCTTTGGCGCTCTTCCGGCCGGTGTGTCGATTGGGTATAACACCATTCCTACAGGAGTAACGTCCGAAAACCCTCTCATGGTGGACCAGAACGCTACGGTGGGGATCACGTTCGAAACTAGCAGCACGACACCTGTGTCTACAACAACTATCCCGGTAACCATCACCACCGCTGGACAATCTCCAATCACGGAGAATGTTGTCCTAACGGTCACCGCCCCACCGCCAGTCACGCTGGCCGTTAGTCCTACAAGTACTACACTAGTACCGGGCACCGGCACCACACAAACTAGCAGCACACCGATATCAATCACCGTGGGCAATTTAACCTCCGGCGAATCTGCTCTTGTGACACTGAGTAACTTTCCGCCGGGTGTATCCATTGGATGGCTCAATACTGCTGGCACATCGTCGGGAGGTGGTTCCAGTACAGGCGGCACCGTTACGTTCGTCCAAAATACCACGGTAACCTTCGCATTTACGACTTATGCAGCGGCACCGGGAACATATACCATTCCGGCGACAACCACCGTGGCGGGGCAACCCCCAATCACAGAAAACCTTATTTTAACGGTCAACTGACCAATAACTGAAAGTTCTAACAGGGCCGCAGAAATGCGGCCCTGATATCTCGTGCCAGGAGGCAGTTATGGGTGGAATTACAAGCGACCCAGACAGAGATGCGGGACAGAAATAGCCCCCGCAACTCCGGTCGCCTGAATCTCCCGGCAGGGTTTGATGATGTGGGTAATTTCGTCTGTCCTGCATCTCCTGGAGTGAGATACGTCGGCCTGTATAAAGCGAACATCCAAGCCGGCTTGCCGCAGCTCCTGCTCAACCCGCTGTCCGCGTTCGGCTCCGCGCGCGGCGAACGCGACGCTTGCTCCGGCCTCAGCGAAGAGCTTCGCCGCGGCCTTGCCGATTCCGGCACTTCCGCCCGTAATCAGAGCCACTTTCCCGTCTAGTGCGGCCGCCATGCAATCATTTTATCTCGCTCGGCCGGCGGCGCCGCTTGCTTTTTCTTGCGAAAGTGCTCGGCGCTTCTGTTTGCGTATATGGGCTCACTACCGCTCCATGGCGCTCCATACCCTTCGAGCGATCAGAAGCGGCATGACGCGAAGGATTGCCACGATATTCACGTTTGAAGGCACGACTGAAGTGCGATACGCTGACAAAACCCGAGCCAACGCACGCCTGCGAGACTGACGCCCATCTTCCAGCATCTTGCGCGCAAATGCGTCTGGTCTTTCGGACAAATGCGTGGGGAGTCATCCCAGCGAGTTCCAAGAACACTCGCGCGAAGTGAAAGGGACTCATGCCAACGGCTCTGCTGAGCGTTGCAATCCGCAGATCTGCCGCAGGATTGCGACGGATTGCCTGTTGCGCGTAATCAATTCTCTCGATGTACCAGCTGAGTTGTGACGGGCTTACATGACCAGTCAGTTTCATGTGCGGGGATGCGAGGAGCATGCTGGGAAGGGCGGCCACAAGGTCTTCGAGCTCCGAATCGCGCGGCTGAAATACATCACACGGGACCGTGTACCGCTGGTCACAGTCGGAAGCTCCCGCAGCAATTGCCAAACTGTGGGGTCTTCATCGATTGCGCTTGGCGCAAATACCACCGAGATGCAAGTGTCGTCTGGAACGGTCTCCGCGTGGCAAAGTCTAAATTCCATGCCCTTGGGAGCCGAGAATACTGAGCCCGGTCCCAGACGCATTCGTTGCGCACCGCGGCGGATCTCGCACGCACCCCTAGTAAGGATATTCTCGAACGTAGTCTGTGGCCTGGGTATAGTTCCGGACGTATGACCGCCAATCCGGAAGTTACTCAGCCTGTGGACGGGTTCTGTCCGGATTGGCGACAATCCTCTCGGAACCCCGTCAATGCGTGGTTGGGACTCCCGCAGCGGAGGACCGCGCTCCTGAAAAAAGGTTAGTAGCGTTGCGATTCTAAGCGCCCCATGCCCGCGGGATGCCGCTGAGATACGTTACGTGGCCGACCAGGCCTTTGATAGGCACGCGGCCGCCGTCCAATCGTAACCGTGGAGACCTTGCGTCAGCTCCAGCAACTCCTCGACCGTGTACGCGCGCCATTGCGAAACCAGGCCGTCCCACCAGCATGTGAGCGGGATCAACGGGATCAGATAGGTCCATAAAAGGCGCTTCCAATGGAATGGCCGGATGAAGGGCGTAGCAATGGCAACATAAAGAGGAGTGAAGAGGAAATATACTATTCTCGCAATAGTGATTAGAGGCTACCATGCGGGGAGGCAGATGACGAAGAAGCCCGAATATCGAGACCTGTTTCCAGGCGCGTTGGAAATGATGATCCTTCAAACACTGAGCAGACGACCGATGAACACTTGAAAAAAGAAATATCGTTCCAGGCACGTTGGAAATGATGATCCTTCAAACACTGAGCAGACGACCGATGAACACTTGAAAAAAGAAATATCGAGTCTTGAACAGATGTTCGCAGGAATAAGTCGAGTACTCGCGATCGCCAGGTCTTAGGAGGCGCCATGCATTGGTTCAAACAATTTTTCTCACGTCGCCGACGCTACGAAGAGCTTTCAGAGTCAATACGAGAGCATCTCGAAGAAAGAGTCGAAGACTTGATGGAAGGTGGCATCTCCAGAGAAAACCCACAGAGAGCCGCGCGACTCGAATTCGGCAATATGACCCTGATAGAAGAGCGCAGTCGAGAGGTATGGCACTGGCCAAGAGTAGAGTCACTTTGGTCGGATGTACACTTCGCCGTACGTCAGTTAGTCAAGAATCCTGGGTTCGCAACGACTTCTATCACTTCGTTAGCGTTAGGCATCGGGGCTGCCACCGCGATCTTCAGCGTTATTTATTGTGTGATTCTACGTCCGCTTCCGTACCAAGGCGCGGATCGAATGGTCCACATAAATATGTTCGACCATTCAGGGGATCGTGGATATGCGATGCTTTCGGGGGCTCAGTTTATCCGCCTCAAGGAAGTGGGCGCTCTGGATGGCGCGATCGCTGAGGATAACTGGGCCATGACCACGACAAATGAAGGCTTGCCGCAGTCCGTCCAGGTGGATCAACTCTCTGCGAATGGGCTAACCTTCCTCGGGGTTCCACCGGTCTTGGGTCGAATATTTACCGATTCAGATGGTCCACTCGACCAAGAGCCGAATCATGTCGCAGTTCTCGGGTACAAGTTTTGGAAAAGTCGGTTCGGGGGCAAAGCCAGCGTACTAGGGAAAATCCTCCAACTCGATCACAAAGATTACACAATCATCGGCGTCATGCCGAACCGATTCTCTTGGGGCATCGTCAGCGGATATGCCGCTAGCGATGTCTATCTTCCCCTCAAACTTTCGAACGATCAATCGTTGATGTACCCGATCACCGCTCGATTGAAAATCGGCAAGGAACCGGCCGCGGCGGACTCTGAACTCGAAGCCGTTTATAAGCAATTCGCCAGGGAAACGCCGGAGAGGTTTTCGCCAAACTTTGCAATTCACGTACTGAGCCTAAAGTCTTCGCTCGATTCAATACAGGGCATTCTATTTGTTCTTTTCGGGGCAGTTGCGACTCTGCTTGCGATCGGGTCCATTAACGTTGGCATTCTGTTCTTAGCGCGCGGTGTGTCTCGCCAGAGCGAGTTTGCTGTGCGAAGCGCTCTGGGTGCTCAAAGGACCAGACTCATTCGCCAGCTCATTACCGAATCGCTAGTGGTCGCATCCGCGGGGAGTCTGTTAGCTATTCCTATCGCATTCGCAGGCACCAATTTGTTGATGAGATGGCTCCCAAAAGGCATGTTGCCCGGGGATCTGCGAGTCACCCTAAATATCCCAGCCCTGGGCTTCAGTATCGTAATCGCCTTGATCGTAGGCGTGTGCTGCGGTCTCATGCCGGCGATCAAATTCTCTCGTCCGGCTGCAAGTCAAATGGTAGCTGATTCTACCCGCACCGCCAGCGGGACCGTAGGAAGCAAGCGAACTCATATGTTGTTACTTATCAGTCAAGTAGCGTTCGCGGTTCTGTTATTAGCTGCAGCATTGGCGGCAATGAGAACTCTTATGGATCTTCATAGAGCCAAGCTCGGGTATAACCCTGGGCACATCTTGGTGTGCGGTCTTAATTTGATGGAGGGGAGTTATCCGAGCTGGGCTGAACGAATCAACTATTACGAACAAATACGTCGCAATTTTGCCGATCTTCCAGATGTAGATTCGGTATCAATTTCTATTCAGCCGCTTCCTCCTGTGTCACGCTACCTAAGCGATTTCACAATTTTAGGGAGAAGCAATCAGCCAGAGCAGATGACAAGTGCTGCATCAGGTAAGCCAACAGTACTTCCAAACACTTCAGATTCCGGTTCTACAAGGTAGAGTGTGGACTGAGGCTGAGACGCTACACGCATCGCATGTAGCGATGATCAACCAGTCAATGGCGCGTCGTTTCTGGCCGAATGGCGATGCGATCGGCAGGACAGTGAGGATCCCCAATCTGACGGCAAAAAATGTCTGGGTTTTCAATGCACCAGGCGACGATGGAAGTGTGCAAATCATCGGGATTGTAGGGGACGTTCCGAATAATGGGTTGAACAAAGAAGCGTTGCCAGCCTTATATGCTCCCTACAGTCTCGTTGGCGTTGACTGGCTCCAGTTTGTTGTAAAAACGAAGGTCGAGCCAATGACCCTTGTACATACAATTCGAGAGAAGTTGCATGCGGTCAATTCTTCACAAGCGCTCACTCCGGTTGAAACGGCGGGAGAACGGTTGGAGTCTGAAGGCTGGGCGCAGGAACGATTCGTCGCATCATTGTTCTCTGTACTTGCCTCACTAGCGTTGCTCTTATCTGGCATCGGCTTGTACAGCGTAATCTCGTACACGGTATCGCAGAATTCAAAGGAATTCGGGATACGCATGGCTCTAGGTGCCACTCGCACACATATTGTGCAGCGGGTTGCCCTCTCTGTTGGAATTCCTGTCGCACTAGGACTGCTTGCTGGAACTCTATCGAGCATTCTTCTAAACAGAATCATCTTGCGATGGACGCAAGCAAGTATTTCAAGTCCGACTGTGCTCGTTGCTGTGGCGGTGATCTTGGTCGCCGTCAGTATTTCGGCTGCACTCTTGCCTTCTCTCCGCGCGGCCTCCATAGACCCAATGCAAGTGTTGCGGGCAGAGTAGCCAGCGTCGTAGGCCTACAGATGGACCGAGGTTCACAATTCGCGATTGATCGAGTTGACGGTTGACTGCACGTTTTCCGGAATCTCTTGCATGTCGCCCATTACGCCATCAGCATATGCTGTGACCGATTCAATCCGCCGCTCTGCCTGGCAGTGTATTCGATTGGTCCTCAGAAACGCATTTGTCGCCAGAGATCGTTCTGGACCTCTGGACTCACGCCAAATCGCCTGAGCGCGAATCCACAGCGTGGGAGCAAATTCCGGGGTTCCGGTCGAGTGACCGCCCATTCGTCAATTACCAGTTGATTAACAGCTGACCGGTTTCAACTTTTCATTCCGGCGTGTGCACTCCTTTCTGGCCGGAAAAACCGGCGGCGGGATTCACTTTGACGCAAACTGGGAAGCGAAGTATCTAGCCGTCACGTGCAGCGCAATGGCAGATGCTGAGCAGGTGCTGGTGAGGGCGTGTGAACTCTGTCGCCAGAAGTAGATTGTGACAGTGACCCCGAACTGGCAAAGTCAATTCCAATTCTCAATGTGCCATCGGTCGCGTACTATCGGGACGGCAAGCTGGTCGGCGCATTGATCGGCGCAGGCCAGAATGTGCGACTCCACTTGGAGCGTGTCCTGGGTGGCGACACGATTCGGTAACGCAAGTGTTCCAGCCGCTCGATGAGTGAAATCGCGATATTTCAACAACTGTGTTGCGGAGCCCGCTTGCTTCGGGTGATATCATTTGCCGTTCGTGAAACCAGGGATGCCAACGGGTTCTAAATCGCCTTTGTAAGGAGGAAGTATGGCGCTCAGATCTCCGAGATTTGTATCGAGTGAACGGCTGCGGAGGGCTGCGGAAAACAATCCCGCCCTAGCCACCGGAGAAACTGGCGACCCAGTCCGAATCCTTCAGCAAGCATTGATCGATCTTGGTTTCGATCTCCCTCTCTCAATACGCAAATATGGTTCTCCGGATGGAGTGTTCGGCAAGGAAACCGCAACCAAAGTCCGCGCCTTTCAAACGAAGTACACTCTCTCGGTTGATGGCACGGTTGGCCGCGAGACGATGAGAAAGCTCGATGAGCTTCTTCCGTCGGCAGGTGCCGAGTTACCGCTTCTGCCGAAGAGCGGCTTCACTCACAAAATTCGCCTTCACATCCGGTCGATCGCGATGCCGCAGGTTAGCGAAATGACGCAGCTGAAGATTATGAGTGAAGTCTATGCGCAGTACGCGATCAAGATCGAAATGGCGTCGGGGGAATCCGTCGGCTTTGATACCAAAGGCCAGCCGATTACGGTGACTGTCATCGATGGCGATTGCAAATGGGATCAACTCTCAGACGAGCAACGTTTATTGCAAGACCTCGGCGATAAACAAGACACCCATCCGAACGACATTATTGTTTATTACGCACCGACCTTGCGTGAGCGCGATGGCAGCACCCTACAGGGATGCGCGGGCAGCTTGCCGATTCGCCCGGCGGTCATGATCGCGGCCGATGCAACCGACAAGACGACCATGGCGCACGAAGTCGGTCACATTTTGTTGAGCTCCAGCTTCGTACCGGTGCACGACAACGACTCGAATAATTTGATGTGCGCGGCACCCATGTGTACTGGTAGACCGGCATACTTGAACGATAAACAGCTCAAAGCCATTCGCGCCTGTCGCTTCCTGATTAAGCTATAGCGCGGCGGTGGCCAGACGAGAGTCATGGCTCGGCGCGCACACCTATCGCTTAGCGAATGTCTCGCTTGAGAGCGGCGATTCTTTACGGGATGTCACGACGGCTCGGTTTCAAACGCAGTAACGACAGCGTAGAATTTGTGCCAATTCGAGGGAGAGCGAAAAACAATGCGCCGGTACCATCACATCGGAATTCCCACTACCGAAGCGAAGCCTGGCGAGACCCACTTGAAACACCTGAAACTCTTTGTCGTCAGCCACGAGAAAAGCGAATTTGGCGTGGAGTGGATGCGTTTCGAGGCCGACGCGGCGGTCCCTGATCTCGTCCGGCAAGTTCCGCACGTCGCGTTTGAAGTGGCTGATCTCGCCTCCGAGCTTGCTGGCCGCGAAATCCTGATTCCTCCCAACAGCCCATCCGCCGGCGTCCGCGTCGCGTTCATAGTCGAAAACGGTGCGCCCATCGAACTGCTCGAATTCACCGACCCCAACCATCCTGGCCGCCGCCAGCAGAGCAAGATGCTGATATAAACACGCTCCATCCAGAGCACCTCTTAGAGCGAAGGCGGAATTTAGCGATCAGACGGCAGTGGTACTTTACGAAAGTGGAAAGCCGTAGCAACCTATGTTTTTCTAAAGGACCAGTCCGTGTCTGACCACTAAACTGGGGTGGTATTGTCCTGGGCCGGTTATCCTACCCAACTTCCGGCGCCTTCAATTTGTCTCTTGCGCCGTGGCGAATATGGAGCACGTCAACCCGCTTCCGATTCTCAACAACGCGAAATATGACACGATAGACGTGAGGCTTGTTGCCGTAGAGGAGATGGCGGAGTTGCGCTTTCTCCGGCGTCACGGGGCAGCGGTTTGGCAGTTCTTCCAGGCGGAGAACAGCCGCCTTGAGCCCTCGGTACCACTTCAGGGCTGCATCGGACTCCTCGGCATTGATCTCCCGGTACAGGCTGGCAAAGTCGCGCTCTGCTAGGGCAGTGATGTTAACGAGGTATGCCATTATTGGCTTCAAACTCGTCGAAAAACTCTCGGACTGGTCGTGTACGGCCATGTGCTACATCGTCGAGCCCCTGGCGAATACCTTCCCCAGCATCGGCGCGCGCGGCAATGTCGAGCAGACGCTGATAGGCTTCGGCGTCCTGCACGACGGCTGCAGCTTTGCCGTTAACCGTGAGCACTACCGGGCGTTTGGTCTTCTTGAGCTGTTTCATGAAATGGCCGGACGACCGGCGAAATGTAGTCAGCGATTGAATGTCACGAGTGATGTCCAGGATATTCACCCCCGGTTTGTGGCACCTAATTAGGTGCCACCAGAATACACTATTTGGATAAGGGGAAAAAGAGCAGCGCGCTCTTGGCCGCCGCGGTCGAGCCCAACGAGAAAAGGTGGGGACGAAAAGGTGGTGCTCAGACAGAAAAGGTGGTGACACATTCGCATCGCTCTTCAGGGAGGAGGAAAAGGCGGCGGTTCCCGCGTCATTTATTACTTCTGCGACGAAACCATGCCCGTGTTTCTTATGCAGATTTACGCGAAGAACGACAAGACGAACCTCAGCGCCGCGGAGAGAAACCAGCTGAAGAAGCTGTCGGAGGAATTCAAACGCAGACACAGGAGGTAGGGGATGGGGAGGATGTTCGACGATCTTAAGGAAGGGCTTGCGGAAGCAGATGCTTTCATGTCCGAGGAGAATACCGACGCGAAGGTGCATATACCCGCGGCCATCGACGTAAAGCGCATTCGCCGTAAGCTGGGGCTCACGCAGGCGGCGTTCGCAAACGCCTATGGCTTGAGTCTTGACGCGGTGAAGAACTGGGAGACCGGCAGGCGCGTGCCTGACCGCAGCGCTGCGACGCTGCTCACCGTCATTGAAAGGAATCCGAAGGCCGTTATCAAGGCACTTCGACAGGAAGGCGGAAAGAAGACACGCAAAATTGCTTGAGGGAGGGGTCATTTGCCAGGCCTCCCTTGGAAATGAAAAACCGCGTCAGCCTGCGCATCGCTCATGAGATCGGCTGCGACCCCCAGTTCTCCATCGCGATGATGGTTGACCGGTCGATCGGTCGAGCGCACGTCGTATTTCTTCAACGCATTGAGAGCTGAGTGGCTGAGGGTGACAGTTCCGGAGTGTGTCGGAGAAATCATAATTTGCGTCCGCGAACCGCAACGTATAGCGCATCACCCAACACATATACAACATATGACCTAAAAAACGCTATCTCCGACACACTCTCCGTCGGGTCACTAATTTCGTAGTGGTGCGGGTATGGGTACGTCCTGTCTGTCACTTTTGTGGTGGACCTCGACCTGCGCAGCGCCAGGGCCGGCGCATATTTCCTCTCCACTAAGCGGCAGGATCAGGCCGCGTATTACTATCCACTGCAGATCAAAGAATTGCGCTCGTCCTTCGTCGGCCGAAAACCTCACTCGTATCTTAGGGCGACCATTGGATCGACGTGCATGGCGCGGCGGGCGGGGACGTAGCTTGCGACGAAAGCGATGGCGGCGAGCAAAAGCGACGCGCTGATGAAAGTAAGTGGGTCGAGAGACGATACGCCCACGATGAAACTACCAAGCAGGCGGGTCATCGCCGCCGCAGCAAACACGCCGACGGCGATTCCAGTGCCCACGATGACAAATCCCTGGCGGAAAATCAGCTTAAGAACTTGCCCTGGCCGCGCACCCAGCGCCATCCGGACGCCGATTTCGTGTGTCCGCTGGCTTGCTGCGTAAGAAACCACGCCGTACACGCCGACGATCGCCAGGACGAGCCCCAAGGTGCCCAGAATCGCCGCAAGGCTCGCGCCCAGTTCGAACAGCATCAAGCCATTCGGCGTGTCCAGCGCCTGCGTCATGCTCTGCACGTCGAACGTGGGCATGGCGGGTTCTATGGATCGGATGATGCCCAGGATTGAGGATGCCATGGACTCGGGCGGACCCTGTGTGCGCAATTGCAGGGTCGCCGGGGTCATGTATTTCTGAGCGAAAGGCAAGTAGCAGTAGGGGAGAATCGTCTGCGAAATATATCTGGTAACGCTGTTCCTCACCACGCCGATGATTTGCACCGGGTGAGCTGGGTCGTCCACAAAGAGGAATTGTAGCCCGACGGGATCTTGGCCGGGCCAGTATTTCTTGGCCATGGCCTCGTTCACAATGGCGACGCGCGGCGCATTCGCTCCATCGGAATTGTGGAAATCCCTTCCTTCGATGAGTGGAATGCCCATTGTCTCGAAGTATTCCGGCGATACCGCGTTGTCTCCCGCAAAGATTGCGTCCTGACTCTTGGAAGACTCGTAGCCGGGAATCTTCAGTTGAGCGCCATCGCCATCGAGGCCCATCGGGACTGATCCCGCGATGCTGGCTGACTGGATGCCCGGCAGTGCCCGCACTCTCTCAGTCAAATCTCGGAAGAACTGTGCCCCCTTCGCCTCGTTATAGCCAGCTTGATGCGGGTCCATGCTGATGTTGAGAACATGGCTCGGATCGAAGCCGAGATTTGTATGCCGGACGTTCTGCAAGCTGCGCACAAAAAGGCCCGTGACGATAAGCAGCATCAGCGAACCAGCAACCTGACCCACAACTAAGATGCTGCGCAGGCGATGCCGTCCGCCGGTTGCTGTGCGCCCACCCTCGTGTAGGACTTCGCTCAAATTGCGGCGCGAGGCCCGCATCGCGGGGACGAACCCGACGACGACGCCCGTAAGCAGCGCGGCAGCACAGACGTAGGAGAATACGCGCCAGTTGAAGCTGAGGTCGAGGGCGATGGGCAGGCCCGTGTGCAAATTCAATGAACTGAGAACGCGGCTTCCGGCGATCCCGAGCCCAATTCCACCAGCGCAACTCAGTAGAGCGAGAAGATTGCTTTCAGTAAGCATTTGACGCATTAATCGTCCCCGCCCCGCGCCCAGCGCGGCGCGTACCGCCATCTCGCGGCTACGCACGCTCGCGCGCATGAGCTGCAGATTGGCTACATTCACACACGCTAGGAGTAAGACCATTCCCGCAAGGAAGAGAAAGAGGCCGGAAATGACAAACAGCGGCTGCGACGGATCTGCAGCAGCGTTGGGAAGCGCAGCAGTGAGCTTGTGAACGAGGATGGATTTCCAGTCGTCCGTTTTCGGAAACTGGCGCGCCATGCGCCAGGCAACCACATTGAGCGCTGACTGGGCAATCGCCTCGGTCACGCCGGGTTTCAACCTCGCGACGACCATCAAGCCTGCCTCGTCCCCATTCCCCCTATTGGCAAAGAAATCTTTTTTCTCCACCAAAGTGGCTGTAGCCATTCCAAGTGGCAGATAGCCTTGTGTGTCGAAGCTGGGCAGGGCGCCGCGGAAACCCTTCTGTGCAACTCCCACAATCGTGACTGGAAATCCATTCACTGAGGCTCTGCTGCCAAGGACCTTCGGATCACCGCCGAAACGCGACTTCCAAAAGGAATAGCTCAAGACCAGACCGGAACCTCCGGAGGCATCGAATGACAAGATCAGCCGACCCAACGCCGGACGAGCACCGAGCATCTCGAAATAGTTTCCAGTCACGTAGGTCGTCCACATCTGCATGGTTTTGCCGTCGGTGTTCAACCCATCGTTCGTAAACGGCTGGATCGCAGAGACATCAGAGAATACCGAGGACGACAATCTGCGAATATCCTCAAAATTTGGATAGGAGAAGGCATTGTCGTAGCCGCCATTCCTATGCTGAACGCCAAGGTAGGTAAGCTGGCCCGGGTCTTTCACGCCGGCAATCGGGCGCAGCACAAGCCAGTCCAACATACTGAAAATCGCGGTGTTCGCGCCGATGCCGAGGGCGAGGGTAAGAATGGCGACAGAGGTGAATCCCGGGGATTTGTGCAGCATGCGAAACGCGTAACGAATGTCATGGAGGACGCCTGAGAGGAAATTGCCGGTGGCTCTTCCCGGCGCAATCGGCTCGCGATAATGGCCTTTTTCGACTGGTCTGAGGCTGCGGGCGAGCAGATCCTCGCCGCGAAGTTCCTCGAGGGCCACGCGTTGGGCGGATTCTGGCGCTTCGCCCCGCGAGAGAAGCTCCTCATAGCGATCATCGAGGTGCTGGGCGAGTTCCTCAGCAATTTCCGCTTCCCGCGTTGGGGCAAGCTTCAGCGGAGCAAGTCTGCGGAGAATTTCGGGTCTCCAATCAGGCATTTTCAACCTCCGTGATGCGGCTGATTGCTTTGACAAATTCCTGCCAACCGCGTCGCTGCGAAGCCAGGACCTTCCGTCCCTGCGGGGTCAGCCGGTAATAGCGGCGGCGGCGTTGACCGCTCTTCTCAACCCATCGACCCTGAATCCAACCTCGCTTCTCCAGGCGGTAAAGCAACGGGTATAGCGAAGCGGCATAGAAGCTCACCGCGCCTTCCGAACGTTGCTCGATCAGTTTTGAGATCTCATACCCATGCCGGGCGCGGGCTTCGACCAGCGAAAGAATCAGCAGTTCGGCGCTGCCTCTTTTCCATTCGACTTGTGACGTTGTGTAGTCCATATATGGCGACGCCACACATTGAACGATAACCCCGCCTCGGTTGTCAAGCAGAGATTTCCACGGAGCTCGCCTATCGGGTGTGCGTTAATCGCGTGAGCTGATTTGTCCCGGAAAGTCGGCTGCGGTTGAGGAAACCGCACTGGGCAGGTTCCGGAAGTCCACGCCCTCCCTGGTTGGAGACGGCGTGGACTTCCATACGGAAGCCTTCAATAACAGAGCAACCCACAATCTAGCGGCCTCCGGCACTCCCTGAAGCAGAGACATTGGCGTGCGCGGCAGCCACCATGGCGAGCGAACGAGATACGGAGATGTTGTAAACGAGATCTCCGGTCTGAATCGAGCTGAGTAAGTAGCGCGCCCCAACCCGTTCGAAACCCACTTTTGGTTTGCCAGAAGAGGGTTCGGCGATCGAAAGAGGCAGCACAAATACGCTGGCAGTACTGTCATCTTTGGTGAGCATCAACGCACTCAATGGATCATCCCCCAAACGACTTACTTTGTATGTGCCTGCAGGGAGGGTTTTTCTGCCAACCACAAACTGGAAGGGAAATTTGGCAATGATCTCAGGCCGAGTCTCCGCTTTGGCAGCCACACCCAGTCCAAGAAGGAAAGTGACGGCGACTAGAATTTTTGCATACTTGTTCATAAGTTATCCTTTTAAAGTTTCAGTTATCGTTGCTGATCCGTGCAGCACGTCGCCCTTGGTTACGCCAGACGGGTGCTTGGCATCGGCTTCACAATCATTCTTTGAACGTAAGGGTTTGGCCGGGAAACCTTGTCACGCCCGGGTCACAATGTGGTCATATTTTGATCGTCAGGGCAAATAGGGCAGCAGCGCTGATTGCATCGGGGCGCTGACCTTCGGCGGGACTGGACGAAGATTACCCCAGTAGAGGCGTCGAGTTAAAGAGACGCTTTTCTGACAATCGCATGACAAGTAACGGTGTCGCTCGCGCTTATCGTGATTCTAGGTCACCTCTTCGAGTGGGACCCATCTTCCCAAAATCAGGAGCAGGCGGAAACAACTATGGAAAATCCAGCGAGCAACACGAAACCTGCGGTGGAACGCCCAATCGCATCGGGGGTGGAAGCAAAAGGGGAGCCTACGTCCAAAATCGAGCAGTTTTCAGCAACTCAACTTGGGAATTTGCGGACAGCACTGATGGACTCCGCAATTGACTCCTGGCAAGCTGCGGATGTGCTCAGCACCTTTCTCACTGGGCGCGGTTACGGCATCAGCCCCCAAGGGGCACGCGACGCGATTGCTCGCTTGGAAGGCACGGATCGAGGCCTGGATAGCATGCAGGAAGAGTTGGAGCGAGTAGCCGTCGTGATGTAGCGGAAGCACTCCGCCGCGAGCCGTGCCTGATGCTGCACCGCGAACCACGATTTGTTCAATCAACACAACTCTCGTCTTGCGCCAAAGCAGAAAGAGCAGCACAAAACGCTGCAACGCACGAGCACAAACAAGACACAGCAAGCGACTTACTTTGTATGTGCCTGCCAGGAGACTTCCGCCAACCACAAACTGGAAGGGAAATTTGGCAATGATCTCAGGCCGAGTCTCCGCTTTGGCAGCTACACCCAGTCCAAGAAGGAAAGTGACGGCGACTTCAGAATTTTTGCATACTTGTTCATAAGTTATCCTTTTAAGATTTCAGTTATCGTTGCTGATCCGTGCAGCACAGTCCTTGGTTACGCCAGACGGGTGCTTGGCATCGGCTTCACAATCATTCTTTGAACGTAAGGGTTTCGCCGGGAAACCTTGTCACGCCCGGGTCACAGTGTTGTCATATTTTGATCGTCAGGGCCAAACAGGGCAGTTGGGGGTGCTTCAGTCCGTCCCCTTATCTTCCCCCACAAGTCTTTCAACGCCTAGTCCCCACACTGGATATGCCTGCTCGTCGATTGGTTGGGGAACTTCGCGCCTAGCACCACTTGACATCCAAGTGGTCACATACGATCATGATTATGGAGAGTGCACTTGGATGCCAAGCGAAGGTAATGAACCGATCCAGCTTTTGCAGGGAACGCTGGACATGATCGTATTGCAGAACCTTTCCACGATGGGTTCCCAGCATGCCTATCAGATTGCAACCAGACTGCGGCAGGTCTCAAACGAGCTCCTCAATCTCAATCAGGGAACACTCTATCCCGCATTGGTCCGCCTTGAGCAATATGGATGGATTAAAGGTACATGGGGCAGGACAGAGAGTAATAGAGAAGCCAAGTACTACGCGATCACGAAGGCGGGGAAAAGGCCCTTCAGCACGAGACACAACGATGGCGGCAAATGGCGGGGCTGGTTGAGCGGCTATTGGTTGAGGAGTCCTAGCATGCACCGTTTGAGACGTGCTTTGATGAAAGTCTTTACCCTTTTCACGAATGATCGTGCCGAGGAAGATCTGGAAAGGGAGATAAGGGCCCATCTTGTATTGCTTGAAGACGAGTTCATCGGTCAAGGTATGAGTTCCGAGGATGCCCGTCAGGCAGCGAGGCGGGCCTACGGCGGCGTAGAACAAGCCAAACAGCTGCATCGGAATGCGCGCTCTGCCTGGTGGCTCGCTCAAACCCTGCAGGACCTGCGCTTCGCCCTGCGCCAACTACGCCGCAACCCGGGATTCACCTTCACGGCAACGATCATGCTGGCTCTCGGCATCGGCGCGAGCGTGGCGATGTTTGCCTTTGTTGACGCAGCTTTGTTTAAGCCTCTTCCCTATCTCGATCCGGCACATCTGGTCGCGGTCTTTGAAAGCGACAGGTTCTTTGACCAAGCCCCTCTCTCCTATCCCGATTATCTCGACTGGAAGCGGATGAACCGCTCCTTCACTTCGATTGACATCTTCGGTGGCGGTGGTGGACTGCTGTCTCTCTCCACTGGCGCAGTTCCTGTGGATAGCTCGCGCGTCAGCGACGGATTCTTCCGCACCCTCGGCGTCGCTCCCATCCTGGGACGCGATTTCTATGCCGGCGAAGATCTTCCCGGCGCCGGCAACACTGTCATCCTGAGTTACGCAGCCTGGCAGAAGTGGTATCAAGGCCGACCTGACGCGATCGGGCAGAAGATCATTCTCGATGGCACACCCGAGACCGTCATCGGCGTTTTGCCCGCAAGTTTTAACTTCGCGCCAAGCGGCGGCACAGAGTTCTGGCTTCCCTTTAACGCCAAAGGGTCGTGCGATCTGCGCAGAAACTGCCATGGACTGCAAGGCATCGCGCGTCTGAAGGATGGCGTTACGATGCAGGCCGCGCTCGCGGAGATGAAAGGAATCGCAGCGGAGTTGGAACGCCAGTATCCAGACTCCAATCGCGATCAGGGCGCGAACCTCGAGCCGCTCTCTGAAATCATTGTCGGCGACCCTCGCCCCATCCTGCTGACCTTGCTCACCGGCGCTGCACTGCTATTGGCGATTGCCTGCGTCAACGTCGCCAGCCTGCTGTTGGTGCGCTCTGAGAGCCGCAGAAAAGAGATCGCAGTGCGCGGTGCGCTAGGCGCTTCGCGCATTCGTTTGCTTGTTCAATTCCTGCTGGAATCCATGCTGCTGGTCGCGCTCGGCGGTACGCTTGGAATCGGCGTTGCTGCTCTTGCCATGCGCGTACTGGCCAGACTGATTCCCAAGTTCTTGATCTCGCACCTGCCTTTCTTGATCGGACTAGGATTAAATACCCACGTACTAGCCTTCGCCTGCGGCTTGGGGCTGCTCGCACTGATACTCTTTGCGGCCACACCCGCGCTGCGCCTACGGGTGGACAACATGCGCGAGAGTCTGGCCAGCAGTAGCCGCGGTTCTGCCGGCACGCTCTGGCGGCGCGTCGGCGCCAACCTTGTCGTCCTCGAACTAGCGATTGCGGTCGTGCTCCTGGTCGGTGCCGGCCTGCTCGGCAAAAGCTTCTACCGCCTGATTCACGTCGACCTCAACTTCCATCCAGACCATCTCGCAATGGTTGGGGTCATCGTGCCGGAGACTCTTTACGCCAAAGATGCCGATCTGGCGCGGATGCAGCGGCAGATTCTTGCAAAGACTGCGGCATTGCCAGGCGTCGAGAGCGCCGGAATCACCACTGTGCCTCCCGTCGGCTTCGATGGCCCTATCGATTGGATTCGCTTCGTCGGCCGGCCCTACAATGGCGAGCACAACATGGTGAACGAACGCAACGTCACTGCCGACTACATGCACACCCTGCAGGCAAAACTGCTGCGCGGCCGCTTCTTCACAAGTACCGACGATGAGGCGCATCCCAAGGTCGCAATCATCAACAAGACTCTGGCGAAGCTCTACTACCCAGGCCTGGATCCGATAGGCCAGCGCTTCGGCCATAATGATCTCGCGCCGGAATCAATCAAGGAAATCGTCGGCGTTGTGGACGATATCAGGGAAGGCCCGCTCGATTCGGAGATATGGCCGGCCGTCTACGAGCCGATCGATCAGAACGAAAGTAATTCCTTCACGCTCATCGCGCGCACCGGCCCCTCGGAGGGTTCGATGCTGCCCACTCTGGTAAGCGCTGTCCGGAGCGTCAATGCCGGTGTAGGCACCGCCGACCCCATCGGCATGGAAGAGCGCATACGCGTGGGACCCACAGCTTACGTGCATCGCTCCGCAGCATGGCTCGTCGGCGGATTCGCCGTGCTCGCGTTCCTCCTCAGCGTTACCGGCGTCTACGGCGTCATCGCATACTCCGTAGGCCAGCGCACCCGGGAGATAGGTATCCGCATGGCTCTGGGCGCAGGACGTGGCTCCGTCTGTAAGTTGGTGCTGCGCGAAGCCGGATGGCTGGCTATGCTGGGCGTCGCTCTTGGCCTGGTTTGCTCCGTAGGCGCAGCGACCCTGATGCATAAGCTGCTCTTCGCCACGCCCGCATGGGACGTGGCAACTCTGGCTGCAGTAGCCGCCGTACTCGGCGCTGCCGCCATGCTTGCCAGCTACATTCCCGCGAACCGCGCGGCCTACGTGAATCCCGTAGAAGCGCTCCGCGCCGAGTGAGCGTGAAATACCATTGGCCGGTCGAGAGCAACTTCTCTCGCGATCATCCCGCCAAGCAAAATGCCGAGTAATGCGCACGTATGGGTTCCCAAGGTGTCTAGAAAGGCTTGAACGTGGTCGGCCATTGCGCCCACGGCCTCTGAGACTGTGCCACTTGAACGGACGATGCCCGTGTTGTCAAAGAGGACCCTTTTCCGTCCAATTCCCGAGGAAGTTCGACTGCCTAATTCGGCGACGGCTTCTCCACATGATCGATCACCATCACATCCACAAGAGCCTTTTTCGACTCCAGCTTCAACCCCAATTGCTGCTGCATCGCAGTGAAGATGTCCGGGGGCGCGTCCGCGTTGTCAGCAGGCGGAGCACCCGCGGCCATACCTCCGGGCTGAGATTGAGAAGCATCCGGTGTCCACTTCAGGACAAAGTTGTACCGCGCCGAACCGAGTCCTGTTTGATCGACCACCGGCAGCCCAAGAGAGTCGTTCAGAACAAAGCTGATGAATTCCGCTATGGTCGAGTTCACGACTCGCATCCCTGCAGGTCCGCCACCATAGCCAGGATTGCCATCGGGATTGGTGTCGTTCAGGGTAAGCTTCGGTCCGCCTTTTGCCACGGTGACCGCGTACACGGGAAGCTCAATCTTCTCGCGATGGAAAGTAAGCTGCAAACGATCGGCCAGCAGCTTCTGAACCATCACCCTCATTTGCTTCAGGCTGGGTTGGCCCTCCATGTCGGGCTTGGCGGTCAAGTCATACTTATCCGTGTCAAGCCAAGCTGGTCCCTTCGTGATCTGGCGAGGGTGAACTTCATAGGCGAACTTGATCAGGTAGGCGAGAGACGCGTCGGTTGCGACGAGCTCGCCGCTTCTTGTGGGATGGATTGAAAAGCGCGTCCCCTCTTGGGTTGGCTTGATCGTGGCTACTTCAAACGTCGGATTAGCATCCGCTGGTATCCGCTTCGGCGGAGGAGGAGGCGCGGGAATCTCCCACGCCGTCTCCGGCGTGGCGCGCACTAACGTCAGCGGAAGCGGCGTCGTGGCTTCCATCCATGTTCCCGCAATCGACTTGCCGTCCCCGGACATCTTGCCTTGATAGCTGCGGTCGACCACCGTGATCTTGAATTTCAGCACACCATCCTGAAAGTTGACGGTCGCTATGGGAACGCTCTGACCGCCCTGGTCGACGCTGTACGCCACGGCCTTAAAGGCGCCGGCGTCCGTCTTGGAAATCTTCACCACAAGCCGCAGGTCGATCTTGGGATGTTGGTCTGTGTTGGGAATGGACAGCGTTCCCTGCCAGGTCCCCACAATGTCAGTTGGCGAAGCTGGCGTCGATGGCTGTGTCGCCGCCGCCGGCGCAGCCGTCTGTGATGCAGGGGCCGCGGCCTGCGCGCTCACCCAAACGCCGTTGGCTGCAAAGAGCAAAGCTACTGCTCCGGCTGCACAACACGGCAACCAAAACAGTGCCTTCCCGCAATAAAGGAATTTGCGCCCGATCCGTCCCATCCTCATCGCAGAGAACCCTTTTCGTCGCCCATCCGTTAGGCTTGCGAAAGATGCAAGCCTAAGGATTTCTTGAATGCGAGAAGGATACACCAGCAAGACGAGCGTGTTTTTCTGGGCTAATACAGAATAACCGCCAATTCGGCAGTTACCATTCAATAACTGACGGTTTGGACAAGATCTAACCGGAATTTTCTCGAATGGGCTGAATCATCCGCTAATTCTCCGACGGCTTGTCTACATGGTCGATCATATAATTCTGCACGGGACCCTTCCCTGACTCCAGCCGCAGGCCGAGCTGTTCCCGGAGCGCATCCAGGATCGTCGGGCGGTTCTGCATCTCCGGGGGCAATGCGTCGATCGAGACGCCAGGGGGCAACTCGGGCATGAAGTCGAGCGTGAAGTCATAAACCTGAGTCAATCCAGTTTTTTCGATCACGGGCCGCGGATCGTTTTGCATTTGTTGTCCGAGAAACCAGCAAAGGTACGCTATCGGAACCTTCGTTCCGACGAATTCGCCGGGGCCGCTCGGGATGATCGGGATATTTAGGTTGCCCACGTCGCCATCTGCCTTCATCTTCACGCCAGACCTGTCCACCATCAGTTCGTAAACCGGACCTCGTTTAGTCTCGGTGTGGAACTTCAACCCAAAACGGTCTGCCAGCAGGTTCTTAAACATGGTGTGCAGATCGTCGAGGCCGTATGCTCGATCCGCCTTCGCCTCCAAGTCGAACGCTGCGGTGCTGAACCAATCCGGGCCGCCCTGAATCCGTCCGGGAGGGATGCGATAGATGACGGTCATCATCGATTTCACGGTCATGTTTTGCACGATGTATCCGGTTCCATTCGGCAGGGGTTTAATCCCGCCCCCGGTTACCGCAGGTTTTGAGGGATGGATCGCGGCCACATCGAATGTCAGTCGCGGCTGTTGCCCTTGAACGTGCGGGTTCGTAGCTTCCGCTTCTCCGGTTTGCGATTGCGCAACGCCGGGTACTGCGTAAACTGACCCCAATGTAATCAGCACGGCCATAGCCAGTCGTGCGTTTGCGCTCATCGATGTCCGATATCCAGCGCGCGGAGGATTCTTGCGAAGCGCCAGCGTCGGAAGCAATGCCCTTCCGGTTTGGCCGAGGTGACGCTCTAACGGTGCGGTCCGTTGCATGCGCCAAGATGCCAGAATTGTCATAATCGCTCCTCCTATATGCATAGGAACGGCGACAAAGGCGCGGCTTGCAGAAAAAATCGCTGCAATTTGCAAAATCTTCCGCCATTCGTCATCTCGGTGTCGATTTTGATCATCTGGCAGTGTACGTATTGCCGGTGTATTCTTTTCCAAAATGGGAGACAGCGGCGGTTGGCGTCTTTCGCGATCATCGGTAGGGCGCAGAAAAGGATCCTTCGACATGGGAAGCGAACGGGCAAGGTGCAATGTGTGTTTTGCCGGCAAGCCGCAGCGTGAGCTCCGGTTTGTCGAGGCAGCAATCGTTACAGCTCTGTTAATGATGTCTATCGGACCGGTTGCGAATGCGCAGGCCGCACCAGCCCCGGCGCCGACCGGACAGAGCTCCGCGACGCCCGCTTCGGCGACGGACATTGTCGGGATCTGGCAGGGGACGCTGCACATTCCACAGGCGAATCGGGATCTGCGTATTGAGAACAAGATCAGCAAGGACGACAAGGGCAACCTGAAGGTGGTGGACTACAGCATCGATCAGGGGGGTCAACCCCTGGTGGCGAACAAGGCAAGCTTTGATGGCGGAGTGCTGACATATTCAATCGACAGGATTGGGGGCAAGTACGAGGGCAAAATGAGCCCTGACGGAAAAACGATCACGGGGAACTGGACACAAGGACCGAATCCGCTGACGCTCAACCTTGATCGAACGACGGAGGATGCGGCGTGGCCGATTCCCGAACCGCCCAAGCCGATGGCAGCGGATGCCAATCCGAAGTTCGATGTGGTGACGATCAAACCGAGCGATCCGAATCGACCCGGCAAGCTGTTTACTATTCGCGGGCGTCACGTGATGACGATCAACACTACCGTTAATGACTTGGTTACGTTCGGCTACTCGATCCAGACCAAGCAGATGGCGAATGCGCCGGCATGGTTTGACGAGAAGTACGACATCGACGGCGTGCCAGATGTGGAGGGCCAGCCCAACATCCAGCAGATGCGGATCCTGATTCGGGACGCACTGGTGGAGCGGTTTGGCCTGAAGTTTCATAACGAGCAGCGCGAGCTTTCGGTCTACGCGTTAACCGTTGCCAAGGGCGGCCCAAAGATGACTGTCACATCGGACAAGCCGAGCACGCCGGGGAACTTTATCTTCGGGCGCCTGGGCCAGTTGAGGGTGACCAACTCGACGATGAAGGACTTCTGCCACGGCATGCAGGAAGCGGTGATGGACAAACCGGTGGTGGACCAAACGGGGCTGACCGACCGGTATGATTTCAACCTGAACTGGACGCCGGACCAGTCACAATTCGCGGCGATGGGCGCCCATGTTCCGCCGCCGAATACTGATGATCCGAGTGCGCCGCCAAGCCTGTACGTAGCGTTACAAGAGCAATTGGGGCTGAAGCTGGAGAGCACCAAGGCGAACGCGGACGTCATGGTGATCGACCACGTGGAGAAGCCGTCGCCGAACTGAGTTGGACGGAGGATGCTGTTCCGGTCGGATCACCGCCAATCCGTCAGCTACCACTTGTGCACTACACTACATGCCTCCCGTGCGGAGGCCGTGCTGGGTGCTGCGGCAGCGATCGTGGCAGCAATTGACCCTGCACGGCGGCAGAATTGATTCAAGCCCGAATCTTGCAGTCGATGCAGACCAATTCGACGGACAAACGGAGTAGATTCCTGCCCAGTTCCGGTTTGGATTTTGTGTCATCGGGTGCTACGTACGAACGGGGCATCTCTCCCGATGCACACTGCGCATGTGCTCTAACGAGCAGTCTTTGCGGGCGTTGCCTGACCTGGCTTGATGTTGTGGTTCATACGGAAGAAGTTCGTCGGATCGTACTTGGTTTTTAGAGCGACAAGACGATCGTAGTTGCAGCCGTAGGCCTCTCGCGCTATGGCTTCTCCCTCATCAGTCACATAATTGCCATACGCCCCTGAAACCAGATAAGGCCGCAAGCCCTCCCAGCATTGGCGCGTCCAGCGAATGTTCTTGTCGCTCTCGGCAGGATCGGTCCAGATGGACCATGCAAAAAAGTTCCACGCATACTGCCGGTGGGGAAAAGCGGTGTCGCCGGGCCCCACGCGCGTGGCTGCGCCGTGCCAATGTTCGACAAATGGCGCAAACGTATAAGGCGAGGGACTCTTGCCCACGTATTGTGTGAGCACCTCAATAGCATCATCGGTCAGGTCGCGCAGAAAATTTGATTTGGTATAGACCAGCCGCCCTGGCGGAAATAGCGGTTCGAACATGCTTTGGATTTGCAGGTACGTCATCGGGCCAAGTTGGTCCACAATCGGGACTGCAAACTTCTTCAGCGGTCGCAATACCCGTTCTCCATCGGCCACGGGTCCGCAGTAACAGGCTGCGAGACCGAAGGCCGGGGTGCCGTCCGGAAGAGTGATGGACGTAGCTTGGTTCACCAATTCGTCGGGACTCTCTGCGGCAAATTCGCGCCACAAATGCAATATTTCCTTTGCCTTGGCTGCTGGAAAAAAAATGGCCCCTCCGTAAACCGGGCCCACTTGGTGCAATCGATATTCAAGCGAAGTAACAATCCCAAAGTTCCCGCCACCGCCACGGATTGCCCAGAACAGGTCGGCATTTTCCGATGCGTTGGCGGTCACAAATCGTCCGTCCGCCGTCACCACATCGGCGGCAATGACGTTGTCGATAGCTAACCCGAACTTGGCATGAAGATTTCCCCAGCCGCCGCCTAGCGTCAATCCGGCGATGCCGACTGCCGGCACCACGCCTTGTGTCGTGGCCAGCCCAAATGCTTGCGTTTCACGGTCGAACTCGCCTAGTTTCAGACCCGTTTGCGCCCGCACCGTCTGCCTTACCGGATCGACGCGGATTCCTTTCATGGCAGACAGGTCAATCATCAAGCCGTCCTCGCAGACGGCCTTGCCTGCGATGCTATGTCCGCCCCCACGAACCGAAACCAGAAGCTCGTGTTCGCGAGCCTCGCGCACACAGGCAATGACATCCGCCGCGCCTAGGCAGCCAGCGATCATTGCCGGATGCCGATCAATCATCGCGTTGGGGACGGTTCGCGCTTCATCGTATCCGGGCTCGCCTGGGCAAAAAGTCTGACCGCGGAGTGAAGTCCTGAGCTTCTGAACAACGGATTCTGGAATCATCAGTGTTCCCCAATATCGTTAGAGGCCGGCAAAACGGGTCGCCCTGGATGGCTGACGATGCGCGATCATGACATGCGGACGCTCAAAAATCCTCAAGAAATAATCAAATTTCCGGTAGAATCTCTGCCGTGCTGACCCTCCGATCATCAGCTTACGAGTTCGGCCCGTACAGGGTGGATCCGCTGGCGCGAAGCCTTATGCGCAACCGTGAGCTGATTGCCCTACCACCCAAGGCAGTCGAAGTCCTGGTTGAACTCGTTAAGCGCCCCGGAGTAGTTATCAGCAAGAAAGAACTGATGGAAGCAGTTTGGCCAGAGACCTTCGTCGAGGAAGCCAATCTCAACCAAATGATTTTCCTACTGCGGCGGGCACTGGGGACGACGCAGGAACGAGAGTACATCGCCACCGTCCCGAAGCGGGGATACCGTTTTGCCGACTCAGTTCACAGTGTCGACGTTCCATGCCGTTTCGAATCGATAGCGGTATTGCCTTTAGCCAACCTCAGCGGAGACCCCGCGCAAGAGTATTTCGCGGATGGAGTCACGGAGGCTCTCATTACAGAATTGGCCAAGATCGGGAGTTTGCGCGTGGTTTCGCGTACCTCAGCGATGCGGTTCAAAGGTACAGGTGAGGCGGTGGCTCAAATTGCGCGTGCGTTGCGCGTGCAAGCTGTGTTGCAAGGATCGGTGATGAAATCGGATGATCGCTTGCGGATTACTGTTCAGCTAATCCATGCCGCCAGCGACCAGCACCTGTGGGCCGAGTCGTACGAAGGCAAATTTTCCGACATTCTTGGGCTGCAGAGTAGAGTCGCGCGAGACGTTGCTGTTGGCATTCGTGCGGACCTTAGTCAAAAGGAAGAAGCGCTCCTCAGCGTTTCCCGTGCGGTTCAGCCCGAAGCCTACTCGTTTTATCTCAATGGGCGATTTTTCGCGCGGCAATTAACAGACCAGGGGCAACGAAAAGCGATCCAGTATTTTCGCCAATCCTTGCAGATCGATGCCGGGTATGCCGCCGCCTACGCTGGCTTAGCCGAGTGCTACATCGAACTCGCTTATTTTTTTGGTATGGAGCCGAAGAAGGCGTTTGCCGAGGCTGAACCAGCGGCAGTAAAAGCGGTGGAGTTAGACGAGAATTTGGCGGAAGGGCACGCTGTGCTGAGTCTGCTACGGTTGCTCAATGATTGGAATTGGGGTGCAGCAGATCGGGAGTCGCGGCGCGCGATTGAACTCGCGCCCGGTGATCCGTACGTGTACTGGAAGCGCGGCGTTTATTTAAGATATGCCGGCCGAGGCGACGAAGCGGTCGCCGCTCATCGCCGTGCGGAGTCGCTCGACCCATTCTCCCTGATAGCGATCGAGGAAGTTGGCTGGCCATTCTATTACGCACGCCGATTTGGCGAAGCCGTTGATCAGTTTGGCCGGGCCGTTGAACTGGAACCAAAGTGGGACCAATTGTACTTTGGTCTCGGATTGGCGCTGGCGCAGCAACAGCGATACAAAGAAGCGATAGCTGCCATGCGGACAGCAACGCAACTGGGGCCAGACAATCCATTCAACCAGGCATCGCTCATTTACATATTAGGACGAGCAGGGTGCACACGCGAGGCCAAGCAACTTTTAGATCAGCTTTCCTCTACTTACGCTTACGTGCCGCGCTGGTTTCTCTCAATCATTTGGGTCGGGCTGAATGACAACGAGCGTGCGCTGCAAGCTCTGGAGGAAGCATTCGGCGATCGGGAACCCTGCCTCGTAAGTCTCAAAGTGGAGCCTATTTTTGATCCGCTGCGAGACGATAACAGGTTCACAGATATGATCCGACGAGTCGGCCTGAAACCGTAATCTACGCGCGAGATCGCTCCGGGATGGTCAGCGATCCGGACGGAATGGCCACATTCGTTGGAATGGGTCTGCTAAGGATCCAGGGATAAGACGCTCTGTCTTGGGTCAGCGCTGGTGTGCACGCAGCGCGCATTGGGGGAAATTCGTCCCGGTTTCCTCTGGGAGTTTTGGCGAGCCGGGTGCTGGCTTTCATCGTGTATCAGGCAACTCCCCGCGATCCGCTCGTCTTGGCCGGTGTCGTCCGGGACAGATTGACTACGCTAAGGTTATAGATGCTTAGTAGGGATCGGGAATGTTCTTTATGGCCGTCAAGGCGTAGCCTTTTTTCCACTCTCCTATTCTGGCGTGGTAAGGGGGCACTATCATGATTTGCTCATTTTCAATCCGGAAACCGATTGTGGTAAGCATCGTTCTTGTGGCGTCGTTTACGGCTGGCGCCAAAGCCCCTATGTCTTGGCCTAGGCCCGGGTTCCACGTTCCTATGGTGGCAAACATACCCTTTACCACCGATCTGGTGGAGGACAGTTGGAATGACCTGCCGGACGGGAGCGAGACACACCATTTTAAAAGGGTATACTCCATCGCTCGGGACAACTCCCATGGCGTTCCTTATATACATTCGGGATCCGATTGCGGGTACCGAGACGTCCTTCCATTCATGCGTGCAGGATGCGAAGGATCCTACATCTTCCAACGGCTGTGCCGTCGAAAAAGTGGCAAAGGTGTGGGACGCTCCTCGTCGAAATCCCGATTCAGGTCCGCCGGTGTTTCCTGATCCGTTCAAGCCGTTACCGGCGCATCACTCTAGTGATCTCGTGCCGCGATCCGGTGAACTGGTGGACCTCGGCGAGTAACGCAAAGCGAACGGCGAACGTTCCCTCACCAAAGACTTTGATCGACGGCCTTGGTGACGACGACGCTGTGGGGGATGATGACGACGCAACATCTGGGGAAGACGGGAGATGCGGGACGAAATAACCCCTAAATGCGCCTTTAGATCGGCCAGATTGGCCAGCCATTCCCCGAAAATACCCCTGCCCTCCGCAGTCGTATAGCGGCGGGTCCAATTGTAGTGCACCCCTAAGCTGAGACACGTCGAGCGTCATTCATTGGGGGACCCTGTCCCCTTGTCTCCCTGGCATCTCGTGCCGGTGAAGCCAATTGTACTTGTTCAGTTAAAAATAGAAGTCAGGTGTTCTTGAGAGGAGCTAACCAATTCACGATTGACTTCATGACCGTCACGTTACGCTGATTGAACACGGTTGTGCGGGAGCGAACGATACCGAATCCCGGGCGGTTTACTGAGCGGCGAACTTCCAGCACCTCCGACTCGGTGCGGAGTTTATCCTCAGGACGCACGGGATGAGTCCAGCGCATTTCGTCGACGCCTGCGCCGATCATGCCACCCTTCACCTTGATCGATTCCACGCGAAGGCGCATGACAATCGCGGCCGTCAGCCATCCAGAAGCGCAAAGACCGCTGAAGAAAGAGTTCTCGCCCGCGCCCTCATCGATGTGGAACGGCTGAGGATCATAGCTCTCGCCAAAACTTATGATCTCCCTTGCTGTTACGCGGTAATTGCGTAAGGAATTGAATTTCTGGCCGGGATAGAAGTCTTCGAAGTACATCTCCTCTTCCATTGATCCTCCTACGGACGTCTCTTGTAGCATGTCTCTCTTGCCATACATTTTCAAACTTTCGCGAACGGCTCGGAACAGAGTTTAGGTGACATCCATGATAGTGGCACTTTGGAAAACACGAAGGGTCATTCATCGAGATAAGCTGGAAGTGAGGACGCCCGATTGCCCTATATCCAAATTGAACGAATACTATCTGCTCACAAAGAAATAGACCCTATCTTCTTGAACACACCTGTTGCGACCCATCATACCCTCGACCAAGCTCTTGGCTGTTCGTTGTTTGCCAAAGTAGAGACATTGAACCCCATTCGCTGTTTCAAAGGTCGTGGCACAGAACTCTTTGCAGCTCGGGAGCTTGCTCCACAGGAAGTGGTCGTTTGTGCGTCAGCGGGCAACTTCGGACAGGGTATGGCACGGGCAGCCGCACGTCGCGGCCACCGCTGCGTTGTTTTTGCGGCAACAAACGCTAACCCAGTGAAGATCGAAGCCATGCGCTGTCTTGGTGCGGAGGTGATACTTGCCGGCGATGATTTCGACGACGCAAAATTAGCCGCTCGTCGCTATGCAGAGCGGCTCGGTGCGCGGTTTGTTGAAGACGGAGCGGAGCCGGCGATTGCTGAAGGGGCAGGGACACTTGGGCTTGAGTTGGCGCAAGCCGTATCCGACCTTGCGGCGATGCTAGTGCCACTAGGCAATGGTGCGCTGCTTGCAGGCGTAGGCGCTTCTTTCCGGCATCAGTCTCCCAGAACGCAGATCATTGCGGTGGTCGCGGAGCGGGCTCCATCCATGAAGCTGTCCCTTGAGCAGGAGCGTGTGGTCGAGACGGAGCGCGCAGACACCATCGCAGATGGTGTTGCGGTCAGAATTCCCGTTCCCGAGGCTCTGTCCATGTTGAGTGGCAGGTTCGATTCGGTCATGAGCGTTACAGAAGACGACATCTTGCAGGCGATGCGCCTGGTCCTGCAAAACTTAGGCGTAGTGGTCGAGCCTGCTGGAGCCTTGGGCATCGCGGCGTTATTGGCGAATCAGGATCGTTTTCCAGGACAGAAAGTTGGAACTGTTCTTTGCGGCGCCAATGTAGCCGAAGGAATGCTAAAGCGTATCGTGGGTTAGTCCGGCACATTCATCCTCTGGCGCTTAGGTGTAGGCTACAACGGCGACGTTTAAGCACGATAAGAGACATTATCATGCGTAAAATACCGGGGGATGATCGATCCCTCGCAGATATATCTATTCTTCTTTCCCAGCCTGCAAGCTTTCATAAGCTTCCCTGAGTCCTGAGTCGTCAAGACCTGTGGCTTTCAATTTGGCTTCGATGCGGGCGTGGACGGCCGGAGCATCGGGAAAGTCCTGATCTGTCCAAAACCGTTCCTTGGGCTGAAAATAGCCGGTTTCCTGAAGAAACCACACTCCATATCTGTAGGCATCGCCGGGAGTATCGTCCAAAGCATTTTCTTTGAAAGAACCATCCGGACGATAAGACTCGGTCAAGCACCAGTGGAGCATTTTTGAAATTGCCTCCCTAACCTGCTGCCGTGTCGCAGTGTCCAGATACGGCCACGCGTACCGGAAAAGTTTCACCGCGTCCCAGTTCAAATGATTGTTGTATTGACCTTCAAACCGCACGCCAGCAGGAAAGTTAGCATCATCAAGCTGCAGCATACGCTTCGCAATCAAGTCAAGATGGGGTACCTGGCCGTGGGTGTCAGATATCACGTGGAAGGTCATGGATAGGTCATCCATCTTCCAGACCTTTCCCTGCCTATCCACCAGCCATTGCCCCCACCAGCCGTCAGCAGGGTTCTGCCAGCGGTCGATAAAATTCCTGAAAACCATGTTGAGTCCGGGGTGAAAGGTATAGCAACCGGTCGGTTTGAGTGCGAACAAGATGCGCGCGAGAGCTGAGGAGGTTTCATTAAGCTTTTCCTCGTCAAATTCCCGCGTAATGGTGAAGTTATCCATCAGGTCGGAATCGAGCACCGCCGTGAGTTTTTCAGGTGAGTTAATTCGGTCCAGGAACGTGAGCGGGTACTGTGGATTCACGCGACATTCTTTAACTTCGTCCACGGAATAATAGAGCCTTAGATACCAGGAGGTTAATCCCAGTCCCCAGCTTCCGTCTGAAGACTGCTGCTCGGAAGCAAGGTGCTGCTGTGTCGAGGGGAGCGTGAGACTGTTTCGAAGCTCGGCAATCTTTGCCTGAGTCTCTTTGTTATTGGCTGTGGAATTGATCAACCACCGAATCTCCCGGTAAATATGCATCGAGTACCCCATCTCTTCCCCGGAGGACTGTCGGCGCGCAATCTCCTTCACAAGAGGTTTCAAGACTGGGTCGAACTGTTTCAACCGCTGGTTCCTCGCCATCACGAAATCCGCAAAATCCCAATAAAATTGGACGCTCTCCGTAAAACGACGCCAAGCCGATTCGGTGGACATAGGTGGCGGAGTGAATATCTGTGCGTGATAAATCTTGTAGGCGATCACGGCCCGCATCAGTTGTGCACGATTGATAAAGACGCAGAGTGCCACGATCAAGGCAGACGTCAATAAAATCAGCCAACGCTTATGCTTCCTCGCACTCAATATTCGACGCATAGCCGTCCACAAGCCGTCGTCTCCCGAAAGGCCGCGATGCCCACACGAGAATTCAATTTTCTCAAATGAGTCTACGCTTGTAGCTTGTATGTCGACCTTGGGGTTCATCAACCCAACAGTTGGGCACAAACCCTCAAATGACGACTTCAGGGCGATGCGCTCATTGAGCTGCGCCACAGAAAGCGGTTCGGAGAGAAGATCGAGAGAAAAATTTCTTGTGTTTCTTGATTGTGCATGGTATTTCTTGTTTATGCATGTTTCGTCGGGCCCAATAAGAAAAAACGAGATCGAAGGTCGGCTACAGCGTGGTCTGTCAGTCAATGCCACCGCTCTTGCAAAGGAGTTCCTGGTGTCTGAGGACGCCATCCGTCGAGATCTGCGAGCGTTAGCTGCCGAGGGCAAGTGCAAACGGGTTTACGGGGGCGGGCTTCCGATATCGCCGGATGGAGTTCCGCTTGAACACAGACTCTTGAACGACTCGAAAGAGAAGCGCGCTCTAGCCTTGGCCGCCCTCTCCTTACTCTCTGAAGCATCGACGGTGTTCCTCGACAGCGGCAGTACCAACTTGGCCCTGGCCAGAGAGATGCCGCCTGATCGCTCTCTTACAGTCGCCACGAATTCGATCTCAATCGCAAGCGCCCTCCTGGAGCGGAAGAATTTCAAAGTCATCGTCCTAGGAGGAGAGATCGAACGTGAAACCGGAGCGGCGATCGGGCTATCTGCGATCCGTGAAGCAGAACGATTGAGCTTTGATCTGTGTTTCCTCGGAGCATGCGCCGTTTCCATGTCTCTGGGAATTGGCGCGTTCCAGCTTGCGGACGCCGAATTTAAACGCACACTCATTGCAAGAAGTGATCGCACTGCTGCGCTGGTCACTATGGACAAAGTTGAGACTCGCGCACCGTTTCAGGTGGCCGCACTGGCAGTCCTTGACCATCTTGTTCTTGAGGGCGGTACATCAGAAGAGATCGTTTCGACCTTTTCCAATGCCGGCCCCAAAGTAATCATTGCGCAATCTCTCGTTCGACACAGCTGAGAGCGAGGATTTCATGACAGAGGATGTGTATCAATCACGCGCGAAGCTGGCGACCAGGCTGGCGTTTGTCGCCGCAGGGTTCGGTGTAGCCTGCTGGGCACCCTTAGTGCCTTTCGCAAAGACTCGCTGCCATCTCGCCGACGACACCATGGGGTTGGTTCTTCTGCTTTTGGGCGCCGGTTCCATTGTGGCGATGCCGCTTGCTGCGAACCTAAGTGGGCGCTTCAGTAGTAAGCCGGTCGTACTCTCAGGTGGAGTAGGGCTGGCACTCATATTGCCGCTCTTGAGCATCGTATCGTCGCCGATCGCCCTTGGAGTCGCGCTGTTCGCCTTCGGGGCTTCTCTGGGATCGTTAGATGTTGCAATGAACCTGCATGCTGTCGAGGTTGAGCGTGTCTCTGAGAAGCCGTTGATGTCTGGATTTCACGCACTCTTCAGTGTTGGTGGATTTCTGGGGTCGGGACTCGTGACAGCTCTTCTCTCTCGAGGCATCGCACTCAGTTCAAGCACAATTCTCAGCTCCATTATTCTTGTTTCACTGATTGTTGTGGCTCTTCCGCGCATGCTCTCGAATCGAGAGAGAACTAAGCAGCCACTCTTTGCGATTCCGAGAGGTGTCGTGCTCGTCATCGCTATCTTCGCGGCAATCTCATTTTTGGTTGAGGGGGCTCTGCTCGACTGGAGTGCGCTTCTGCTTGTAGGCGAACACCTCGTCTCTGTTGCGCACGGAGGGCTGGGATACATGCTGTTCTCCATCGCGATGACGTTCAGCCGTTTCGTCGGCGATGGCATCGTAGCGCGAGTCGGGAACCGCTTTGTGCTGACACTTGGTGGGGTGATAGCGCTTCTCGGGTTGTGCGGCCTCCTCCTCGCACCGGTCGCATGGATCGGGCTTGTCAGTTTTGTCTTTGTGGGCCTTGGAGCCGCAAACATCGTGCCTATCTTGTTCAGACTCGCGGGTACGCAACACACAATGCCTAAGGGATTAGCTGTTGCTGCCCTCACCACGGCGGGTTACGCGGGCTTGTTGACGGGGCCGGCGGTCATTGGCTTCTTGTCCAAGGGGATCGGCTTGCACAACGCGTTCTGGTTTCTGGCCGCCCTTCTGGCGTGTGTGCCGATCTTCGGCAAATATGTGACGGTCGAATCCTCATTGAACGAAGTGGTAGGACAAAGCCTATGACGCGAACACGAGCCATTGTCTTCGATAGGGACGGGGTGCTTATCCGGCTTAACCATTCGTTGGAATGGGTTTGCTGAGGATCCAGGGCGTGGTGGGGCTTGGCAAACATCCGGGGATCGGCAAGTGATGGACTACGCGATAGCGAAGGGTGAGGGCGGCGTGTACCTGCAACTATCCCCTGACCAGTACGCGCGGTGAAGGCGGCCCTGCGTATGCCACCGCGGAAGCTGACGCCGGTTCAGGTTCTCGAGCGCCTGCTGACTCGTCTCGAAAAGCGCATGGAGGCCCTACAGCGCGTCAAGCTGGACGGCTTTCAGAAGGTAGCCGCATCTGCGGCATTGATGAGCATGTTCCCAGTGGACCCGCATATCGATTCATTAGCGGCGTAAGGGTGCGCCACTATGGTGGGCCCCGTAGACAACTCCTACCAGTCGCGCGGGTTCGTCCAGATCGTTTCGCCAGCTATGCACTACGCCGTTGACTAGCAACCAATCGCCAGCACGCAGGCGTACTTCACGATCCTCCAAGACAAGGACGGACTCACCGGAGATTTGCATCAGGCAGTCCACGGAGGCTGTCGCGTGCATACCGGATGCGCCGGGGAGTGAGCCATACGTTCCTGGCGGGTTTGGGTCCTTCACAACCGGATGCGTATCATCTTTCGATTCGGCATGCCGTTTGACGGCCTCGGCCATTTCTTCCGAATCCGTATTTTGAAGCTCATCCGGGTTGAAGCGAGGAGGCAAAGTGAAGACCATGACGTGCAGACCGCCCGGCTTCGGAAGCAGCGGTCCCGCGAACTCGGGCGGCGTACCAGCAGACGGAAACGATGGCGCTGAATCAGAAGCCCATATCGACCACTTTTGTCCGAAGTCGGGAGATGTCGGCTCGACCATCGTGTCGCTCACAACAATGGCTTTGCCAGTCGCGTCGTGCCCAGTTATTACACGGCGCACGGCTTCAACGCCTGCGGTGCCGAATTTTTCGAGGCTCATTTTGCTCTCCCTCCAACTTTGCTCCGATGACGATGAACGCTTCGCGAGCTAATGCGACCGGGTCGTCTTTCCCTTGCCCCATAGCCCATTGAAATAACGCGGCAGAAACAGCGGCGAGACAAGCCCCCACTGCAACTGAATTGCGTAGCCGATCCGTGCTGCTCTCTGAATCAAGAGCCGAGGCGACAGCGTGCTGAGTTTGGTAAAGATTGTCCAAGCCTCGCGCTCGTAGCGCGGGCGTTCTTGCTGCCAGTTCGAGGCGCGCAAACATAGCCATTCGCGCCTCCTCATCTGTAGCCGCTAGGCTGGTGAGAAGCGCAGTCGCTACGAGCGTAATCACATCTTCATTTCTCGGCGCGCGCCGAATTTCCGCGACGAGAGCTTGGTCAAAGTCATCCCAAAGAGCAATGTCTTCCTTGGTAGCGAAGTATCGGAAGACGGTCATTGGTGATACTTCAGCTGCTGCCGCGATCTGGCTGACCGTGGTCTCCTCGAACCCTTGCTTTCTGAACAACTTCAAGGCGCACCGCTGAATTTCTGCCTTAGTGCGCGCCATGCGGCGCTGCTTTAGACTGGCAGGAGCGGATATGTTAGTTGCTACCATATGATATAGGCTATCACATTCACGGGCCTCTTTGCCGTTCCTAGCAAGCCCAAATCTGTCAGACCGGCAATTTCACAGGGATGGCAAGCCAAGTTGAGCAATGAGCGTAAAAACACGAGCATAGGACGATGCGGCCACGGCGCGACCGAACCTCTGCCTGATCTGCTCCCTTAACCTGCGAGCTATGCGCGATTGCAAGGTCATCTGCTGCAGTTATACCCGGACCAAGTCCACGACTTCTTTACTCAATTCAATCGTCTGCAATTCAAGTGCGGCACTTGTTGCAGAAACCGAATTCGCACTCCTCAACTCCGCCTTCAGAAACGACAGGCGGAGCAGCTTAATCGCACGATCTGTGTCATCCATCGCAGGTATCGTGGTCCAGCCTGAATTGGGAAGCCAACGATGCCGTCTAGCGAGGCCAGACCGCACCAGGGCGTCGCGGACGGTCACCGTGAACGGTATATCGGCGATGCCAAAATCGTGCACGTGCCCGATCTCTCTCTGACCGAGACGGAATTCGATGCCACCGAACCTGTGCTCGCGAGTTGATATCCCCGGCCATGCGGAAACTTTATTAACGAGATCTGTCATCCACACAGGCGTCTTCAGCATCGTTCTAGTGGCCTTCATATAGATCGCACCCCGTTCGTAGGAGAAATCGATAACAGCAGCTTGCCTTGCGAGTTTCGGCTTTCGATCATCCGATGAGCCTCAGAAGCGAGCTCCAGTGGAAGCACCTGGCTCACGCTGAGCCTTAGCCAACCTTCACGAATTCCCGTAATAACGTCGCCAGCGCGTTGTAGCAGCTCTTCGCGCGTCCGCAGTTGTGCCAGGCTTGCACCACAGAGCGAGATCGAGCGTCTTATCAATGAGTAAATTGGAATTGGGTCGGGGTTGCCGCTTGACGCACCGAAAGCAACGATGTGTCCGCGAACCGCAACCGCGTCTAAATTCTTTTGGAATGTATCGCGGCCTACGCTATCGAGAATGAGATCGGCCCCGCGCCCATCAGTAATTCGCTGGATTTCGGCAACGAAATCTTGATTCGTGTAGAAAATCGTGTGCTTAGCACCGAGCTCCTTAGCGGTACGTGCCTTATCTTCGCTTGAGATCGTGCCGATCACAGTTGCTCCAAAATGGTGGGCCCATTGAACGAGCAGACCGCCAACACCACCAGCAGCCGCGTGAATCAAAACGAAGTCGCCAGGCTTAGGTTTACGAAATTCGTGGATCACATATTGCGCTGTCAGCCCCTGTACAGGAAATGCTGCACCCTGTTCAAAGGTCAGGTCATCCGGTAGTGGAATCAGTTGACTCGCGTCTGCCAGAATCTTCTCGGCATAGGCTCCCTTTTGGCCCCCAAACGCAACGCGATCGGAAACTTTGACGCAGTCAACTCCATCGCCTACGGACTCTACAATTCCGGCTCCTTCTGCTCCGGGTGTGAATGGCACTTCGTGCGGGTACGTGCCACGCCGATGACCGACGTCCATGAAGTTGACCCCCGCGAAGACAACACGCACCAGTGCCTGCCCCGGGGTTGGCTGTTGCGGGGGCGGTACATCCGTGGATTTGAGCACCTCCGGTTCCCCAAGCTGTTCTACCAAGATGGCTTTCATGATCTCTCCTCATCCTTCAAACCGCTGCACCGATTCGCGTGCCCAAGCGTAGCGGGGACACTATTGAGGTATACATAGAATCAATACAAAGCGTCAATACAATGGCCACTCTGTTATTTCAACACAAGGATGATAGACTGTAGGTCATTTTGAGAAGTGAGGTCGGTTTGCCAGTTAAAGCAAAGACACCATTGGACTACCTGGGCGAGCGAGGAGAACTTGTTCCCGTTCAGGTACGCTTGCCGAAAGAGCTTGTGGAGCGCGTCAAAGCTAGACTCCAGAAACACAATATGACCTTCACGGAACTAATCCGCGGGGCTTGCCACTGGTACTTGGAGTATCCCGAGGCGACAATCGCTGAAAAGAAGAAGCATGTGGATCGGGGCCAAGAGCGGTAGCCGTTGCTGGCCGCGCTCGGAGTCCATGGAGTGATGTTTTTCTCTGTAGCAGAACGCGCAGCCGGCGAGCGGGGGCCGGAGTCAAAGGGAAAGAGGGTGCAGGGAGAAAGCGGCACGTGTTCTCCCTGGCGCTTTTTTGGGACAAAGAAATGAGGGACGAGCGAGACTGCGGTCCGGATTTCCTTGCCGTGAGTAACTAACCTGAACCGGATGAGCGCGTTGGCTGTTGGGGACAGCTGAGACTCTTTTAGGCGGATTCCCGGACCTTAGCCGACTCTTCGGGGAGCGATCCCGAGAGAAACAATAAACGAGCAGAGATAAACTCATCATCCAGATTCCTGTTCTACTGCTTCTTCATTCCCAGCGAGCCGAAGCGAGACCTTTAGAGGGCATAGCAAACAGGTCATTCCAGAAACGCATGCACCTTTTCTACCATGGACTCGATTACCGCAGCCTGATCCAATCCGAGTGACTGGATTTCTCCCTGACCAATCGCGTCGTACACCCGCTCAGTCAGGCACATAAGAATCGCATCTTGCTCGCTGGTTTGCGGCGGAAGCGTAAAACGCGAGCGGAGTTCCACAATATGATCAAGTTGCCTGCGCCTCTGCTTTCTGAAGAATCTCCGTACCTCGGGGTCGGAAAAGACCAGTTCCATCAGCGACGCCCGAAGACCGCGCCACTCTGTATGAAACCTGATAGCCAACTCGACGAGCCGTTTGGCTGTCTCCTCCGCATTCTTCATCTGGGACAACTCATCGTCGACTTCTTTCCACTCGGCCGCAAGCCAGCGCTCGTATGCGGCAAGGAACACCTCCCGTTTGTCGCAAAAATGCTTGTAAAACGTTCCGGTTGCGTATCCTGCCTCTCTTGCGATGCTGTTTGAATCCGTTCCGTGAAATCCAAATCGATTGAATTGGCTCGCCGCCGCGGTAATGAGACGCTCCCGCGTCTGCTCTGGAGAACCGCGACGAGGACGATCGGCTGCCGTTTGTGCTCCTGATCTTCGCGACATAAGCTTCTTGACAGCACTCCTCGATAATGATATCAGTATCACTACTAGTGATACTGATATCACTAGTAGTGATTGCACTGAAGGGAGTTCTGGATGAAGTTCCTGTTTCCCCTGGGAAGGATATTGTTCGCCTTGAATTTCGTTTTGGCTTTGCCATATCACTTCACCCATGAGGCCGTTCAGGTTGCTGCCGAACAGGGCGTGCCTCTTGCCGGCGTGCTCGTTCCGTTATCGGGAGTGCTGGCTTTGGCCGGAGGGCTCAGCGTTGCTATCGGGTATAAGACGCGATGGGGAGCGTGGGCGCTGGTCGCCTTTCTTGTTCCCGTCACCTTGTGGATGCATGCATTTTGGAGGCTGAGCGATCCCCATACTGCTTTCGTAGAGCAGGTCTTGTTTTTGAAGAATATTTCCACGCTGGGCGGTGCCCTCTTGATCTCTCAATTCGGCGCCGGCCCCATCAGCATCGATCAACGGCATATGCCGCATTGACGCCGGCCATTCTGGATGCGATCTTCCGCTCCGCACGCAACGGTGCTCCTGCCTTGTAGGACACCAGCATGGTAAAGGGCAGCTCGATACCCACCGCCCGAAAGCGCAACCCCCACCGAAAGCTCTGGATACCGGGCCTTCTTCCGAATATCCGTAAACCGGGCTGAATCGATTGCCGACTGGACCGAGTATATCTATCGACAGTGGCAAATATTGTCAGTAACGACTCAGTCGGCCAGTGGCCAGGAATTCTGATCGGGCCTCAACGCCGGATACCGGGACCCTGGGGCGTTTTCGGGCACTGATCTGGATCGAGCATCCCTCAGCGGACTACTACGTATGTGAGCAGGACAGCTGCGGTGGCGAGAGCGGTTATGCGCACTCGATGTCTCCGATCCCAAATCCGATGTATCCGCTGCCAATCAGCAGCACCTTCCGCCACGCGACTAGCGAGTGGAACCAGGACAAAGATCGATGCCACCGAAATAAGAACCCAGATCGCATCCGCTGTGAGCAGGATTGCGCGCCCAGGCGTGTGCCAACAGAGCCAGGTCTGGATACCGAGAAACAGGGTAGAGAGCGAGTACCAGACCGGCATCACCTTTCCAAGCACGAGAGCAGAACGGCTTAGCATCTTCAATTGCGATTCGGGTTCGAGCCGCGACGCGGCAGGGTTCACGAATGCAGATACAGAAAACTCGACGCCTACCAGAGTAAGAACGACGAAGAGTGTCGCCATGTTGAACAAGTGCATAAGGGGCTCCTATTGACTCTTCGCTAAAGACGCTTTCGAATGGAGCACTGATGCAAAAAGCAGCACTGACAAAATTGTCAGTTGGAGTAATCTATGGGCGTCTCAAAGAAAGAGATCTCACCATGCCCGATCGATGTGACGCTAAGCGTCATCGACGGGCGATGGAAGGGCACAATCCTCTGGCGACTGTTGGACGGGCCGATGAGGACGAACGAATTGCGGAAGAGTATTCCTGAAATTACAGAGAGAATGCTTCTCCGTCATCTGCGGGATATGATAGGGGCTGGGATTCTGGAACGTCATCAGGAGCAAGGCTTGCCCCTGCGAGTGCGGTACTCGCTAACGCCGTACGGACGGACGTTGGTTCCGGTATTGGATGTTCTCTGTTCGTGGGGCAGAGAACATTTGAAACGAGATCCCTCTACCTGATCCTTGCTGAGAAGTTGTTCACTCTTCCTGCGGCAAACGAGATGCTGCCGCTGTCGGCCCTGTTCGCATGCAAGTAGCGGCACACTCCGGCCTTACAACTGGCCGATCTGTTCGCGTGGTGCATAAGCCACAATGACGAGCCGAATAAACGACTATGGCATCGTGCGCTTAACGATCTTCCTGTCGATCCCTCATGGGAAAGTGTTTACATGGATGAAAAGTACTTGGCTAACCCGATACCCGGCGCTTTAGAGAGAACGGCGGAGTGGCGTCTGCCGCGAAGGGGATTAAAACCGTAATGAAGTCTACAGCCGAATATGCAGCATTCACAAAACAGTGGATGCCGTCTTGTCCGTCTCCTGCGAGGAGATGCAACGTCGCGAGCCTGCGTACCGCGCACAGGTGGACGCGAATCCACACCTTTCGAAATGAAACCGTTTACGTCCTCGAATGTTGTCTTCTGTTTACGAATGCGGTTGGAGCTACTTGGACGTAAAGCCGGCTATTCCGGAAAGTGACAGGCCGTCGCTTTCAAGCGAGATCTTAAGGCGGCCAAGTGTCACGAGATGCGGACTACACGGCAACTTGGGCCGTCGCGGTCAACGAGTGCTTTGGCGATTTGGCGTCAATCCAAAAGCATCCCTGACGAGGAACGCGTTCATGGTTACATATTCTCGGATTATTTCCGGGTCTCGATTACCTTATATACTCGCCAAAATGTCTTATATCCGAACGTTTGCCCTGCTCGCCGCAGCTCTTGGCAACTGCGCGTCGCTGCGCGCCCAGCAGGCCGACATGGTGCTCATCCACGGCACCGTCCTGACTGTCGATGCGAAGGACACTGTCGCTCAGGCGCTCGCTATCCGCAGGGGCGGGATCGTTGCCGTCGGGACCGACGCTCAGATCATGAAGCTGGCAGGAAAGACAACCCGCATCGTCGACCTGCACGGACGCACCGCGACCCCCGGGATGATCGACACTCACAGCCATTACACGGAAGCTGGCGCCGAGGACCTGTACTTTATCAAGCTCAACGACGCTACCAGCGTTGCTGACATCGTAGCCCGGGTAAAGGAGCGGGTCGCCGTGGCCAAGCCCGGAGAGTGGGTGCGTGGGCGCGGATGGGACGAGGGCAAACTCTCCGAGCGCCGCTATATCTACGCCGCTGACCTCGATGCCGTCTCACCCAATAATCCTGTTCTTCTTACCAACACCAGCGGCCACTACGCCACGGTGAACAGCTATGTACTCAAGCTGGCGGGGATCGACGACGCAACCAGGAATCCGGCGAACGGCACCATAGATCGCGACGCCGCCGGGCATATCACCGGCGTCTTAAAGGAAGGTGCGCTGGCTCCAATTCGCGCTCTCATTCCGCCGTTCACGGCGGAGCAGATCAAGCAGGGAATCCTGAAAGAGATCGAAGACCTCCATCGCGAAGGCGTCACAGCCTTCAAAGATACCGCCACACCGGCCCAGTGGAGTGCCCTTCATGCATTGAACGATGCGGGCCTGCTCGACGAACGGGTCTGCATGCTGTGGCGCGCCGGGGATTCGGTCGACTCCGCCCGGCAGACGCTCGCTGCGATCCAAGCCGCATTACCCACGCCTCGCGAATATCAACATGGACGCCTCGCGGTCTGCGGGGCAAAGATCTTTATGGACGGCGCCGCTATCGCCGGCACAGCGTGGAGCTATCAGCCCTGGTTCAAGAACGGCGTCATCGACCCCAGGAATACCGGTTATCCCAACATGGACCCGGAGGTATACCGGCAGATGGTCCGGCTCTTCCATCAGGCCGGCATCTCGGTCGGAACCCACGCCATCGGCGACCGCGCCATCGACTGGGTCGTCGATACCTATGCGATCGTGGAAAAAGAAAAGCCCATCCCCGGGCTGCGTCACTCCATCATCCATGCCAATTTCCCCACGACGCACGCCCTGGACGTGATGGCCGCGCTCGAAAAGCAATACGACGCCGGCTATCCGGAGGTGCAGCCTGTCTTTCTGTGGTGGTTTGGCCAGAGCTGGCTGCCCACCCTCGGAGCGGAGAGACTTGCCCTTATCTTTCCGCTCAAGACCTATTCAGACCGGGGAATTCGATGGAGTTCCGGAAGCGACTACGGTGTCGCGCCGCTCGCCCCGCGCTACGGCCTCTGGGCCGCGGTCGAGCGCGAGGCTCTCGACGGAACGCACCCCTTCAGCGCTTCGCAAGATGTCGACATCCACGTCGCGCTGCGCTCTTACACCGCCTCGGCCGCTCCGCAGCTCTTCCTAGAAAAGCAGATCGGGACCCTCGAAGCAGGCAAGCGTGCCGACATCGCCGTATGGGACCACAACCCCTACAGCATTCCTTCAGCAGACTTGAAGAAGCTGAAGTGCGAGATGACCATCGTGGATGGAAAGACCGTCTACTCCTCGCCTGAATGAGAGTCGACCACTCTACCACCGTCGCGCAGCACCAATTTAGCGTGCTCTAACCCGTCCTCCGTGGACAACATAAGTCCCAGATCTCGTACCCTAGGGCGTTTATGAGGACTGATTGGAATGACCGTTCTCAATCGCTCTGTAACTCGGGGCGAATGTTGACGATAGATCTTCGGATTTGATGGACATGGCCTTTGCAATTCTCTTGAAGTCGTCGGCAGTGATCCGGAAAGCTCCTCTGCGAAACGCTAAGCCCCAACTCTTGTTCCCTTGGGTAAATGTCAGTTCTTGCAGTAGCGGCCGGACGGGCGCTTGTCTACTCTTGAAAAACTTGGTCCGGCGGCGATATGGACGAAAGCCCGCAGACTGCTCAGCTTCGTAGGGAAATTCGTCAAGGATGCGTCCGGCAGCGGTGAAAGCCTGCAGGACAGGTCCGCTTCCCATCAATTCGCGTGGCGAGTAGAAGACGATGAGGTCGCCGGCCCTCAATCGGCGCACCAAAGCCTCCTTACCGTGGCCCAGTTGGCAGAAACCGCCTTGAACGGCACCGAGCACATGGTCGTGGCTTGCGACCGCAACCCAATGGCTTTTGTGTGTCACCTTTGCGAGTGCCAATTCGAACCTCCATCAAGGCTGAAGAACTTATTACTCGCCTTCGCCAAGCATCACGGCGCGGAGATCGTAGTCGACAGGATCAAACCCGGTCGCCAACGCCGCGGCTGCCTTCATGTGCGCCTGAATGCCGGGCAGCTTGCTCATGGCCGCATAGTCTTCCTTTGATCGCCACTGCGCGTAATTGACGACCTTGCGTCGGTCGCGACTGACGTGGAGGTTCGCGGAGATGAAGCCGGGTTGATCTCGAAAAATCTCTTCCGTAGCCTTCTGCAGGTTCTCCACCAAGCGGTCCGCGCTTTCAGGTTCGACGGAGAAGGTGTTGATGAATGTTAGATATCCGCTGCTTGCGTCTAACGTTGCCGTTGCCTGCTTTGGCTTTTCTGTGTGGACGGTAATTGCGTATCCATCCGGGTCACGGAAAGCGAAGAATCTCCCAAACGGTCCATCGGCAGGAGGGAGAAGGATGGGTACGCCTTTCTCCACCAGTTGCGCGTGGAGCGCATCGGCATCCGTTGCGGCGATCCAAAGAGACACGCCCCATCCCAGCTTGCTAGTTGCATCGAGGTCAACCATCGCTGTCCGGATCGCAAACGGGACAGATTTGCTGTTGAAGACAACCGCGCCCGGTGGATTGTGCGGGGATGCAGTGAGACCGATCTGCTCTACGTAGAAGGTTTTGGATGCCTCAAGGTCGCGTACCTGGAGCGCAATAAAGCTTGGCCCGTTCAATTTTGGCGTAGCCCTGTGCTTGCTGGATGTTGTCATGGTCCTTATAATATATAAGGACCCTTATATGTCAAGCGTGAAAGGGACATCGACGAACATGGCACCAGAACATCCGATGGCGGATCGGCTAGGATACGTGCTCAAGCGAGCACAACACGCACTCCGGACGAGCATGGATGACCAGCTCAGTCATCTAGGTGTGACCACGGCACAGTTCAACGTTTTATCCGCAGTTCAGCAGCAACCGGGCATTTCAAATGCCTCCCTTGCACGTGGGGCCTTTGTCACAGCACAGAGCATGCTGGGGATCGTGGCCAACCTGGAAAAGATGAGGCTCTTGCATCGAACTCCTCACCAGACACACGGACGCATCATGCAAAGTGAGTTGACGCAAAAAGGCACTGAGGTGCTGGCAAGCGCACGCAAAGCAATCGATCATGTGGAGAAGAGCATGACAGTCGGTTTTACTGCTGAGGAGATCGGTACACTACGATCCATGCTTCAACGGTGTGCCCAGAATATGCATTCGGCATAGAGCCGACTGCTCAAATGAGCTGATGGATATGGTGCCCGCACGGTGAATCCGGGCTGAACTATTGGGCCAACTCCACCCCGGGAGGATTTGGGGGACTCGCTCTCCGTGAGACCCTCGATATTCCGGTCATCGCCCGGGTCAACGGATATGCGCTCGGCGGCGGTTTCGAGATGATGCTCGGGACCGATATCGTCGTTGCCGTAGAGGACGCCAAATTTGGCCTGCCGGAGCCGCTTGTCGGACACATTCCTCTGGATGGCGGAGCCGTGCTCTTGCAACGGCAGATCCCTTATCGCCAGGCAATGGGCATTCTCATGACCGGACGTCGTGTCTCGGCCCAGGAGGCTTTGGCCATGGGATTGATCAATGAAGTAGCCACAAGAGCGGAACTCGATGCAGCAGTCGCTCGTTGGGTCAAGGCTATCCTTGCCTGTTCGCCCACTTCCTTGCGCGCCATCAAGCGATGCGTACGGCGCACAGCGGCTCTCTCCCCGGCTGAAGCACAACGCGCGCGGCTTCCAGCATTGATGGCAGCCCTAACCTCCGACGATGCCCAGGAGGGAGTCCGGGCCTTCCGGGAAAAGCGGCCTCCGGTGTGGACGGGGAAGTGAACGATTTGCAAAGAAGGGCGCTGCCTTGAAGCGCGCGTTGTTCGCTTCCGGACAATGATTCTCAAATCCGGACAAGGTGTCCTGCCATGGCATGCGTATTTGCCTGCAAATGACGTGCCCAGGCCCAGGCTTGTTCGGCAGAGAACGTGCAACCATGAGCACGGATAATCTTGCGCTCGGAGGGTTTCATGGGGACCTTGTTTCAGGATCTTCGCTTTGCCGTTCGTCAACTCAGGAAGGCTCCGAGTTTTGCCGCCACTGCGGTGTTGACGCTGGCCCTCGGCATTGGCGCAAACACGGCCATCTTCAGCCTGGTGAATTCACTACTGGTCAAGCCGCTCCCAGTGCCAAATGCCGAACAGATCACGACCTTGGCTCTCCGCGAAAATAACGGTCCCTTGCAACAGACTCTCTCCTGGAACGAATACAAGTACGTCCGCGCTCAGAGCGGGAGTTCCTTCAGCGACCTCTTTGCCTACACCCTCAACCTGGACGGCTTGGCGGTAAAGGGGCAGCAGCCGGATCGGATCATGGCTACGTACGTCAGCGGTAACTACTTCGCGGGGCTCGGACTGAAGCCCGCTGCCGGGAGGCTGTTCCTGCGCAGTGAAGGAGAGGTTCTGGGGCACGACCCGGTGATTGTTCTTGGCTATAACTACTGGCAGCAAAGGTTCAACGGCGATCCCAATGTGGTGGGGCAGCCGGTCACGCTCGACGGACAGCCCGTGACCATCGTCGGTGTGGCGCCGCAAGGCTTTGGCGGCATGCAAAGTTTCCTAAACCCGTCCGCGTATGTGCCCCTGTCGGAGCTGCCCATCGCCGGCACTCCGGTCGACGCCATCAATAACTGGGTGGTCCGCATGTTCGTCGTCAATGGGCGTCTCCGCCCCGGGGTCAGCGTGAAGCAGGCAAGCGCCGCGCTCAACGTGGTTGCCCAGGAGATCACTCGCCTGCACCCGGACGTCGAAAAGAAGCTCAGCATCGAGGTCTATCCCGAGCCGCAGCTGCGCATCAATCCAGGCGATCCCAACACCATGTTCGTCATTGCCGGGCTTTTCCTTTCGCTTGCCCTGATGGTGCTCCTGCTGGCCTGCATCAATGTCGCCAACCTGGTCATGGTCCGCGCTACGGCCCGTGAGCGCGAGATGGCCATCCGCACCGCGCTGGGGGCCCAGCGCTCCCGGCTTATCGGTCAGATGATCACCGAGAGCGTGATGCTGGCGCTGATCGGTGGTGGCATGGGCGTCGTGCTCGGCATGTGGGCCAGCAGCGCGCTCAGTCATCTCAACCTGCACGCGGATCTTCCGGTCAAGTTTGTGTTCGACTTCGATTGGCGCATCTTCTCTTATTCCTTCGCCGTCGCATTGCTGGCGGGGGTAGTGGTGGGCATCGTGCCCGCGCTGCGCATTGCCAAGGCTAACGTGAATAACGTCTTGCATGAAGGCAGTCGCGGCGTGACTAGCTGGGCGGCATTGGCTGCGCGATGGCCTGGTTGTTTTGCAGATTGCCGGTTCGCTTGTATTGCTGGTGGTCGCGGCCCTGTTTGTGCGCAGTCTTTCCGCAATGCAAACCATGGATTTTGGATTCAAACCGGATCACGTGATGAATTTCGGCATCGATTCCCATCAGATCGGGATGAACGATGGCCAAGCCCGCGACCTGGCGGCCAACATTACCGCCCGTCTGCATCAGCTCGCCGGGGTGGACTCTGTGAGCCACGCAAGCGTCGTTCCCATGGGCTACTTCACCAATGGCGGCGACCGGATGGTGATTGATGGCGCCCCGGTTCCCGTCGATCCTAACGATTTCGAACGCCGGCTACAACGTGGTTTCGCCTGAATATTTCAGTGTGATGGGCATTGATCTTCTTCGCGGCCGCGCCTTTACAGAAGCCGATAAAGAGCACGGCACAGATGTGGCAGTGATCAGCGAAACCACGGCCAGGAAGTTCTGGCCCCATCAAGACCCCATTGGCCGCACGTTCCGCATGGCAAGTGAGAAAGACCGTAAGCTGCAGATCGTCGGCATCGCTCGTGATGCCGAATTTCAGATCTTCAGCGGAGCCAAGTCGCTGCCCTACTTTTACCTTCCCTATGCGCAGCACTTCAAAGGCAACACGCTGATGACCTTCCAGCTGAGGTCAAATAGGGATTTGCTTTCTCTTACTCCCATGGCGATGAAGACGATCCACGCGCTGGCCCCGCAGCTTCCCATCTTTCAAGTGCAGACGATGCGCCAGGCGCTCCACACCATGAATGGCATCTTGCTCTTTCAGGTTGGCGCCTCGCTGGCCGCCATCATGGGTGGCCTGGGATTGACGCTGGCTGTCATTGGCCTTTACGGCGTGGTCTCGTACGCGGTGGGCCGCCGCATCCACGAGATCGGCTTGCGCATGGCGCTTGGCGCCAGCCGCGGCTCCGTCTTCCGCATGATCTACCGCCAGTCGGTCGTCATTATCGCTATTGGCCTCGGGTTTGGCTTGGCCCTCGCCTTGTTGGTTGTGCGCGCTGTGCGCGGCTTCGTAACCGTCAGTGTTTGGGACCCCGCGACTTACGTGGTCGTGGCGACGGTCCTGGCCATGGCAGCCCTCGCCTCCTGTTATTTTCCTGCCCGGTATGCGATGGCCGTGGAACCTATGGTAGCGCTGCGCGAGGACTAACCCGAGACGTAGCGCAACAGAGGGACCTGCGGTTTTGCGTTGATGGAAATCCGGAACCCGGAGGCGATTCGCCCACGGCACATTCACTTGTCCGAAAGTGGAACTGCAGGTCCCTCCCCTACGCTACCCGAATTTCCTGTCCAGGTTAGTGGCGTTGGCGAACTTCATGCGGCTTTCTGAGAAAGCCGCATACGTCGTCCTGGGCGGTTTTGCGTTGATGAAAATCCGGGTCCGCTCCGGTCCCACGGCACGCCGGGGCAGGCGGGATGACAAATTTGAGGGCGGTGGCCCACCTTGGCATGGGTGGAGGTGGATGGACGGAGTTAAGCGACGAGAGTCGCCACTCTCATCCGGACTGCCCACTTACGCTCTCGATCAATTACCGACTGAAGAGCTTCTCTGGACAAGTGCTGACTCTCAGCCTTCCCCTTCGACAAGCTCCCACGGCACGCCGGGGCAGGCAGGGCAGGCTCTTCGGGACTCAATTCTGAACCCACCAACGCTCCTGCAATGCGCGCAAAGGAACGGTTGCTGCAGCCAACATCCTCCTACGTGGAGCTAGAGCAGGCTTCATTATTTTTGTTCGGGTAATATCGGGATCAAAGTGATTTTGCCTGGCGCTTACGATTGGTTACAAGGTGAATATCAATCGGGGCAATGCATCAGGAGAATAGATCGTGAAGAAGAATGAGAGCCCCAAGAAGAGCAATTGGTCCCGTAGATCGTTCTTACGCACCTTTGGTGTCAGTGTCCCTCTGCTGAGCCTGGTGGGTGAAGGCGCTGATCTTCACGCTGAACAGGAAGCGGGTTCACCACAGGGGGGATATGACAGCGATAAGTTCACGCCGCTCGATCTGAGCCAGTATTTCAATGCCTCGCCGAGGAGTTTCGGCCCTCGCGCGCAGGGTCGGGAGATGGGCGGCAATTCGGCTGGGGACGGCCTCATCCGCACACCTGCGGGGGAGCGGAATTTCTGGGGTGTTCCTTTTCGGCTGGGAGCGGAGGGCCTGGAAGAGAAACGCTGGCTCGTGCTCAGCACGGGAGCGAGCCAGGCGGCGGCACGGAGCGTGGTGATTCCTGTACACCGGCGCGCAAATTTTGTCTGCCTGGCGGCGTTTTGCGATTGGGATCCGAACGAGAATCCACAGCCGGGCGCGGATGTGATCGAGCAAGTCGGACAAATCCTCGCGGAGGCCACCTTCACCTACGCAGATGGCGCGGAGGAAAAGATCCCGCTGCGCCGGCGTTTCGAGGTGGATGCGCCGCTGGTCCCTTGGGGGCACTTGTGTTTTGCCGCTTTGGGTAGCAAGGATGAGGTTGCGACAAATCTGCATGGACCTCTGACGGATGCCTCGCTGTGGGGACGGCTGCAAACGGGGGAAACGTCGAATTCGTTCCGCGCACCGTGGATCTGCGCGCTGCCCAATCCCCGTCCCGCGGATGCCTTAGAAACAATAAGGTTTGAGGCAAAGAGCGAGGATCCTTTGGCCGTCTGTGGATTGACGCTCTTCCATCGGGAGATGAATCCGCTCCGCCGGGAGCGTTTGCGTACCTATCGATTTACGTTTGCCGGAGGGAACTGCCGGAGATCGAGACCGATGGGAAGTGACAGTTGATCTTGGGGTGGTGGCCAGGACTTATTTTCTGAATGAGTTCGATGCTCCGGCCTGGCTCGGTTCTCCGCGAGCAGGTTTGGGGGAAGATTTCCAAGCCGCACAGCCGTACCTCTACTCGGAGGTTGCGGCAAATCCCGCGGCAACGCTTACGTTGCGCGATTCTAGCAACGACAAAAGTTACGACTTTGCGCTCGAGCATCTCGACCCAGGCCGTGAATTAGCGCCTCGATCGGGCCAAGGGCGAGTCGAGTTCATCGAAGCGGAGAAGGTTTGGCTGCATGCAAAAGTACTGGATGCAGGCACACGATCGCCCACGCCAGTCCGGCTGGCCTTCCGGTCCAAGGACGGGCGATACCTTCCGCCTTATGGGCATCGGGCGGAGATCAACGATGCCTGGTTTGAGGACTACGGCGCCGATCTGAAGTTAGGGAATGCGTCGTTCGCCTACGTGGATGGAACGTTTCAGGTGGAGCTGCCCGTGGGGAAGTGTACCTGGAGATGACCAAGGGCTTTGAGTACGAGGCGGTGCGCAAGAAGCTGGAAATCAAGCCGGGGCAGCGGGAGCTGAACCTCGAGATGCCGCGCATTGACGGGCTGCAGGCCAAAGGCTGGGTGAGCGCCGACTCCCATGTGCATTTCCTTTCCCCTTCGAGCGCGATTTTGGAAGGGCAGGCAGAGGGGTTGAACCTGATCCATCTGTTGGCAGCGCAGTGGGGAGACCTTTTCACCAACATGGGCGACCTGTCGCAACGGCCTCTCACCTCCAGAGATGGTCAGACGGTGGTTTACATGGGCACGGAAAACAGGCAGCATCTCCTGGGTCACCTCGGGGCGCTTGGTGCTCCTGTTCACCCCATGTCGGCGGGAGGCCCGGAAGAGAGCTACCTGGGCGACCCGGTATGGGAGAGTATGGCGGAATGGGCCGACAAGTGCCGGGCGCAAGGGGGCTTGGCGGTCGCCGCGCATTTTCCTTATCCCACTGCGGAGATTGCAGCCGACGTGGTCATGGGCAAAATCGACGCGGTCGAGTTATTTCCCACGCCTGAATTTAACAGCCTGCGCTTCCTGGATTGGTATCGCTACTTGAATTGTGGCTATCGCCTTCCCGCCGTCGGTGGCACCGACAAGATGGGCGCCTATGAAGCCGTGGGCGCCAATCGATGCTATGCCTACCTGGGCGATGAGGAGTTTAATTTTGCGAACTGGGCAAAGGCGGTGCGCAAGGGCAACACCTTCATGACCTCGGGCCCGTTCCTGCTATTCCAGGCCGATGGACACGTGCCCGGCGACGAGATCCATTTTCGTGCGGGTGGAGGTGAGGTGGAGGTGCAAGCCCACGCGACTTGTTTCTTTCCCTTCCATCGTCTGGAAGTGATTTTCAATGGCCGTGTTGTGGCTTCGCGCGAAGAGCCTGAGGGCAAACGCGACATGATTCTGAAGGAGCGAGTGCGCGTGCCTGGACCTGGATGGCTTGCGGCACGATGCTCATCGCGCTTGAGCTCTTCCGGCCATGGACTAGTTAGGGGATTGGTTGCGCACACTTCTCCGGTCTATGTCGTGGTTCCCGGCCAGGAATTGTTTTCGCCCACGGCTGCTGCTTATTTCCTTACCCTCATCGACGGAGCTCAGCTCTGGACCGAGACGCTGGCCACAAGACCGGACCCGGAGCGATTCGAACGGATCGTGCGGCTTTTTCCGGGATGCACGCGGTGAGCTGCATCGCCGCTTGCATCAACATGGGATCGCACACTGAGGCGGATATCCTGATCAGGAGGCTCGGTAGTGAAGGTGTGGCTGGGACGACAAAATTTGTTTCTTGCGGAGTAGCGTAATGCGGCTTCAAGGAAAGGTTGCTGTAATCACCGGGGCAGGAAGCGGTATCGGCCGTGCGATCGCCACTCGTTTCGCGAAGGAAGGCGCCAAGGTCGCTATCAACGATCTCAATGCCTCCGCGGGTGAGTCGCTGGCTGCGCAAATTGCAGCGGATGGCGGCACGGCGTTCTTCCTTAAGGGAGACGCGGCCTCAGAAGAAGATATCTCCGCTCTCATGCGCGCTGTGAGCGAACGATTCGGCAGTCTCCACATTCTCGTCAATAATGCAGTGCCGGGCATGGACGAAGTAAACTCCAACCGGTGGGACACGGTGGTGCAGGTTGGGCTGAGAGGTTACTGGCTTTGCATGCAGGCGGCGATCCCCTTAATGCAGCCTTCAGGCTGCGGCAGCATTGTGAATATCTCTTCTGTCAACGCCCTGATGGGTCTTGGCAGCGATCACGTTTATAGCAGCGTGAAGGCTGCGATCATCGGCATGTCACGGTCCATGGTTGGAGAATTTTCTCCGGGCGGTTTGCGCATCAATTGCATTTGTCCCGGCACTGTTGTCACCGACCATTGGAAGCCGCTTTTCGCGCGCGACCCTGATCTTGCACAACGCATTTCCACCCTCTATCCCATCGGACGCCTGGGCCGTCCGGAGGACATTGCCAACGCGGCGCTGTTTCTGGGCTCCGACGAAGCATCCTTTATTACCGGAAGCGTTCTGGTGGTAGACGGGGGTCTGACTGCAGTCAACACTGGTTTTTCGAAGAAGTAGCTGAGAAGAAAGTGACGGAATCATGATCAAGTTGGGAAAAACTTGGGCAGCGCTTGTGTCGCTGCTTGTTTTTGCAGCCGCGGTTCCATTGTCTGGCGCGCAGAAAATGGCTGCGCCGGTGAGCTCCCTGCGCGTGTATCTGTTTGACTGTGGCTTGATCAAAGGTGAAGACCCCTTATCGTACGGATTGAATAAAGGGGACGTGAAGAACCCCGACATGGTGGTGCCGTGCTATCTGATCGTTCATCCCAAAGGAACCCTGATGTGGGATGTCGGTGTGATTCCAGACAGTGCGTTCAAGGAAGGCAAGCCGGTGACCGAGGAAGGCGATACGGTAAGTTCTCCCAAGCCTTTGTTGCCGCAACTGGCAGCGCTTGGCTATCCCGCGGAGAAGATCACCTACATTGCCTTTTCGCATTATCATTTCGATCACACGGCGAATGCGAATGCGTTCGCCGGGTCGACGTGGCTGGTCCATGCAGCGGAACGGGATGCGATGTTTGCTGCCAGTGCCGAGCACATAGCGACTTATAATCGGCTGCGCAACAGCAAGACGATCATCCTCCCCAACACGGATTACGATGTCTTCGGCGACGGAAGCGTCGTCATCAAATCCGCTCCAGGTCATACGCCCGGTCACCAGGTTCTGGCCTTGAAGCTGCCCAAGACTGGGCCCGTCCTGATCGCGGGAGACTTGTGGCACTATGCGGCGGAGCGTAACAGCTTCCAGGCCTCCCGAGGACGAGGCGAACAAGGATGAGACGCTGGCCAGTCGCGCGGCGATGGAAGCATACCTGAAGCAGAGCGGAGCGCAGCTCTGGATCGAGCACGACCCGGCCACCTTTCATCGTCTCAAGAAAGCTCCGGATTATATTCAATAGCCCCTGACGCCTCCTGACCCGTCTTGCGGGCCAGGAGATGGCGATAGATAAGCCTCCGATTTTGTTCCCTGCAGCTTTGGTGAGGTTTTTTACCGGATCTAGGCCTTTCCCTGCAAATAGCTGGCAGCTGCTCTGAGATTGGCGTGAGCTTAAGGTAGGTGCTGGAGATTCGCTCGTGAACCCGTTGGCCACACAAACCGAACAGCGAGCCGAAGATCACCCGCCGCACCTTTCTCGCAACCTCGGCGACGGCAGGGGGAGCACTTGTTCTCGGTCTTACCCTGCGCGGACGGTTCAAAAACGATGGCAAAGCAGAGAATCCGTTCGACGCTTGGATCCGCATTCAGCCGGATGGCCAAATCCAACTGGTTCTCAACAAATCGGAGATGGGCCAGGGAGTCTACACTGCGCTTCCCATGATTCTCGCGGAAGAGGCGGAGATTGACTGGCAACAGATCACCGTTTTGCAAGCAGAGAATTCGGTTGGGACGGGCGGCAGTTCGTCCGTCCACGAGAGCTATACGCCGCTGCGCCAGGCAGGTGCGGTTGTCCGGGAGACGATGATCGCGGCGGCAGCCGGGCAATGGGGAGTTCCCTCGGCCGATTGCTTCGCACAAAAGAGCCACATCTTCCATCGACCTACGGGGCGCTCGTTATCCTACGGCGCGCCTGGTAAAGCAGGCGCGGAGATTGCCGCTGCCGGATGCGAACACTGTTCGCCTGAAAGACCGGAAAGATTTCACGCTGCTCGGGCGCTCCATCCCACACCTCGATATTCCAGACAAAGTGCAGGGAAAGGCCTGCTACGGCATCGACGTGCGCCTGCCGGGCATGGTGTTCGCGGTGGTGGCGCAGTGTCCGTTCTTGAGGGGAAGAGTGGTTCGCTTTGACGCAACCAAAGCGAAGGCCGTTCCCGGGGTGATCGATGTCTTCCAAATCCCCATGGAGCAAAACCAGTCGGACGGGGGAGAAGTCGCGGTGGTAGCGAAGAACACGTGGGCGGCAATTCAAGGGCGCAAGGTTCTGGATATCGAGTGGAAGGCGGGAGGTTGGCACGACGAATCCACCGAATCGTTGACCGTTAAACTCCGCCAAGGACTCGATGCTCAGGAGTACTGGAACTGGAGTAACACCAACCTCAATCCCGACGAGGTCCCTGCTGCGAAGCGGATCGAGAGCGTCTACGAGTTTCCTTTTCTAGCGCATGCGACGCTGGAGCCGATGAATTGTACTGTCCGGATCGAGGACGGCAAGTGCGAGGTGTGGTCGCCAACACAGTCGGGCGATGGCGCGCGAAAGAAGATTGCCAAGCTCCTAGGGATGCAGGAGAGCGAAGTCACGGTGCATGTCACCTTCATGGGCGGAGGCTTCGGCCGGCGCTTTGGTGGAGCGTTCGACCGGCAGGCGGTGAGGGTCGCTCAACGAATGAAGTTGCCGGTGCAATTGGTGTGGACCCGGGAAGACGATTTCACACACGATGAATACCGGCCTGCCTGCATGCATCGGCTTCGCTCAGGGATGGATGAGCACGGGAACCTGGTCGCATGGACAGATCGAATTGCTGACACATCCATCATCGGACAGAGCGACCCGAAGCAGGCGCAAGTCCTACGAGCTTGGGGGCGCCGTCGATGTTCCTTATCCCGCTCCGCACATCCGCGTTTCTTACGCTCCTGTAGAGAGCGGGGTGCCGCGAGGAGCCTGGCGTGGAGTAGAGATCACCTTTAACGTACTGGCGGTGGAATGTTTCATCGACGAACTGGCATACCTGGCCAAAGAAGATCCATATCTCTTTCGCCGCCGCCTTTTCGAGACCAACGCGCAAATTGACGGCCGGGAAAGAGCAAGTTCATAGACCTGGCGTGAACTGGGCGCAGCCGGATCCGACTCGCACCATCGCCATGCTCGACCTGGTAGCGGAAAAGGCCGGGTGGGGCAAGCCCCTGGGACGCAATCGTGGACGAGGTATTGCCTGCTATCGTTCGGTCGAAACTTACCTGGCGCAGGTTGCTGAAGTGAGTGTGGAGGCGGGAAGGCTGCGCGTAGAGCGCATCGTCACGGTCGTCGATCCTGGCCAAGTGATCAATATGAATGGCATCCGGGCACAGATCGAGGGTGGAATCCTCTTCGGCTTGAGCGCTGTTCTCAAGGAAAGAATTACGGTGAAAGACGGCTCTATTCAGCAGCAGAACTTTAATGCTTATGATTTATTGCGCATGCCGGATGCGCCGGATCTGGAGACGTATGTTGTAGAAAGCGACCGTGGCGCGGGCGGTATCGGCGAACCGCCGGTTGCGCTGGTTGGACCAAGCGTGGGCAATGCGATTTTTGCGGCCACCGGAAAACGCCTGAGGAAGCTGCCGTTTCCAGCTTGACCAGGTTTAAGGCAGTTTCGCAATTGCCCACGAGACCAGGATTCTCCTTCTAGCTTCTCGAGAACACAACATGCGTCGCGTGCTCCGTGGCCTGGTGCTCGGTCACAGAAAATCCCAGCGCGGGCAGGTCAATACCGGTAAGGAGTGCCTCACCTTGACCGAGAGCAACAGGTGAAAGTGCCAAGTGGAGGGAATCGATCAGCCCTGCCTGCAGATACTGCCGCACGGTGGAAACGCCGCCGCCGATCTTGACGTCCTTGTCACCCGCTGCTTGTTTCGCGAGCCTCAGCGCCTCTTCGATTCCGCCGCTGACAAAGTAGAAGGTCGTCCCGCCTTCCATCACGAGCGGCTCACGCTCGTAGTGCGTCAGGACGAAAGTCGGCGCATGGTATGGCGGATTGGGACCCCACCATCCCTTCCACGAGTTGTCCTGCCATGGGCCACGGACCGGACCAAACATGTTGCGGCCAAGGATGAAGGCGCCAAAGTTTTCCATCGCTTGCCGTGCGAAGACGTCGTCCACATCGACAGATCCGCCTTCCTTCCCGTGCATGGCGCAGAATGTCCTGGTATGGAAGAACCACTGAAAGATCTCTGGACCGCGCTTGCCCAGCGGATCGTCCAGGCTCTGCTCTATCCCTGCGCTAAAACCGTCTAACGAAATACCAAATCCCGCGACACGAACCTTTGACATCTCTGCTCCTCGCTTTTCGAAATTCAATTTAGCTCGCGATGCGCAGTCGTAGGTCGCCGGACCTCACCGCGTGGCGTGCTTTTGCCGTCGCTGCTCGCTCTCCTTAATCATTTCGTTCAAATCCGCGGCTGGACGTATCTCGAATGGTCCATTCTTCACTCCAGGATGTTGGGAAATGAGTTGAATTGCGTGATTCAAGTCGCGCGCTTCAAGCACCAGAATTCCACCCAATTGCTCCTTCGTTTCCGCGTACGGACCGTCTGTCACGGCAACCTTTCCGTTCTTCCAATACAGAGTCATCGCCGTGTTGGCGGGCTGAAGAGCTTCGCCAGCGGCAAAATGTCCGTTGTCCCGCAGCTCGTCGTCGTAGGTAAAACACTCGTCCAGCATAGTGTTGCGCTCGCTCTCAGACATGTTTTCGAACTTGCCCGGCTGGATATATCCCAAACAGATGTATTTCATAAATTCCTCCTTATTTCCGCTGACTCAGAGAGCCGTCGTTCATCAGATAGTCGTTGGGTAGACCGAAAATCGACAGCGACATTATTTTTATTTCAGCTGCCGAAGGCGCTCTTGCAGGAATTTACGCTCTGGCTCCTGTTGGGTCAGCGCCAGAGCTTTCTCATAAGAGGACCGAGCCTCAGCCGTCCTGCCGAGCCTGCGGCACATATCGGCACGCGCTGAATGCGCCAGGTGATAATTTGCCAGTTCGCCATGTGCCAACACCGCGTCGATATGCGTCAGACCGACCTCTGGACCATCGCGCATGGCAATGGCTACGGCACGATTCAGATGTGCTACTGGCGAAGGGTGAATTCGTACCAATTGGTTGTAAAGCGCGACAATCTGCCGCCAGTCGGTCACTGCGGCCGATTCCGCCTCCGCATGAACGGCCGCAATCGCTGCCTGCAATGTGTAAGAGCCGAAGCTGTGGGACTTCAGGGCTTTCTCCACCAGTGCCACTCCCACCGCGATCTGCTCTCGGTTCCAGAGCGAGCGATCCTGGTTCTCCAACAAGATCAGATCTCCGGCCGGCGATGTTCTCGCGCCGTGACGGGATTCCTGTAGCAACATCAGGGAAAGCAGCCCAATGACTTCCGGCTCTGGCAGGAGTTCGCTCAGCAAGCGGCCCAGTCGAATCGCCTCGCGGGTTAGCTCGGCCCGCGTTACCTCCGCTCCCGATGCCGCCGAATAACCCTCGTTAAAGACGAGGTAGATTACCTGAAGCACCGCGTCCAGCCGCTCTGGCAGTTCCTGCGGCGACGGCACCTCGTAGCGAATCGGTGTGTCTCTAATTTTTGCCTTGGCGCGCACAATGCGCTGCGCCAGCGTACGCGGAGTGGTGAGGAAGGCCTTTGCAATCTCCTCGGTCGTGAGCCCGCACACCTCACGCAAGGTGAGCGCAACGTGCGCTTCCGGCGGTAGAGATGGATGACAGCAGGTAAAAATCAGGCGCAGCCGATCATCCTCAACGCTGTCCTCTTCATTGGACCTTTCCGTCGAACTCCATTGCGCTTCGAGATACCGCACGAACTCATCTTGAGACGCATCAAATCGTGCCCGTCGACGCAGAGTATCAATGGCTTTGAATCGGGCTGTTGAAATCAACCATGGCCGCGGGTTATCGGGTATTCCACTGCCCGGCCACAGGCCCAGCGCAGCCGCAAAGGCGTCGTGCATCGCCTCCTCGGCAAGATCAAAATCGCCGAGCAAGCGGATCAGCGTTGCCAGGATCCGTCTCGAATCCGAGCGATAGAGGGAGTCGATAAATTCGCGTGTCTGCTCCGTGGAACGCTCGGACATGACGACGACTTTAGCAAACCAGCTACCCCGAATCAATTTGGCAAACGGCGGATCGATGCGGCGTGGTTCTACCGACCTCTCCGATTTCGAGTTCTATCCTATGGCCGCTGCATTGGCTCCCGGGTAGGAAATCTTTCCATAGTGGGGCAGCGGCAGTTCGCCATTATTGTTGCGTGCCTCAAGGAAAGCATCGAACAGAGTCGCGTATAGACCGTGCCGGCTGGTCAATCTTTGGTTCCGTGCGCGGAGAAATTCAAAACGAAACGGAGACCAGCGCTCTGCTTCCTCCAGGAAGCTGGAAGAGAAGAATTCGTGTGAGTTGGCGATGGCCCCGATGATGAGCGATCGCCAGCTCATCCTTAGCAAATTCTTGAGCATCGCGGTGCCGTTGGGCAGGCGGTCCATGCGGGCTGCTACGTGCTCACTGAAATTCAGAAGCTGAATCACGAGGGTGTCCAGTGACCTGCCCTGCATGGCGCTGCGAGTAAAGAGGGTGACGGAACCGCGCCGCATATCCTCACGCACGTCCTGCAAATCGTCTCCCAGTTGCAGCAGCACACCCCATTCAAAGGAGAATCGGCTTTCGTCCGCGCTGAGGCAGCCATGAGCCAGGCAAGCGTCAGCTAGTACAGAACTGCCACCCTTGGCGACGCTCATCCGCAATACCTCAACGTCACCGTACTGGTTACCGCTGCGCAGTTGCGCGATACTCTCCTGTTGTGCGCGGTGGATGGCCAATAGGCAGTCAAAGACCTGGGGGTAATGCGCGCGAGGATATTGATCTTCGATCAAGTTGACCAAGGTCCACAGTGCGGCCTCGCGATCGTCCTGTGCTGGGAGCCTCTCGCCACGCAAGCGATCGCGAAAGCGATCGCAAAAGCGGAGCTTGGCTGCAGGGGAGACGTCTTCACGATCCAGATAGTTGTCGCTGTATGGATAGAGGAGGCTGTAGCCCAGGATGGATGGTGTGATTCCTATGCGCGCGCCGAGCAGGGGCTGCAATCCGCAAGCGGTCCAGGCATTGCGGCAGGCCTGAATAATATCGGCCATGCTTAAGCCGGCGTCGAATTGTCTTGCCCAGCGTGCGAGCGTCGTGCCCACGGGCAAAAAATCGTCTGTGAGGAGCTTGACGGTTTCCGGCTGTAGGTCGAGCGCGGTAGCAGAGAATCGAGCGAAGGAGGCTACGATGCGGTCCTGCGTGTTGAGGCGCTCTGCTTTGGTTCGCGGGGCCCGCTTCGCCTCTCGTTCCACTGCGCGCAACCCCTGGTCGTAGGCTTTTTCTCGCTCCTGTTGGTGCTCGGGGGTGTATCTCGGCCCGTCGTGCGCGGAGCGTGCCGCGCCGCTGTTCCAAACCTCGACGGTTTGCGCGACCTGCGCTTCGATCCATGACCAGGGGTAGTGTTGTTGCATTCTCTTAGAGGATACGATGAGCCTGGTCTGTTGGTTCCTTGGTTTTGCTTGCGGAAGGCCGATTTGCGGGATTCAGTAAATGCGATCGTGGGGCTGCGCCCATCGTTTTCGGCCCAGGTACGCTTTGGCGAACCTGGGGCACCCGTCCTGTTCTCTCTGACCTTGTTATGAGGTGGGTGCCCTCCGGTCGGGGTTCCGCTGCTGAGCCCTCTGACCATTGTTATGACGTGGCGACCGGGCCGGTTGGGGTTGGGCGGAATACCAAACACGTTTTTACGCTATAGAGAACTCCACCTCTGTGAAATCTGGCACGCATAGGGCTCCCAAGAGATGTTCTGGAGCAAAGGTTGTGGTTAAACCTAGAACGGTCATACCTGCGTTGCGGCCCGCGAGGATACCTGCAGGGGCGTCCTCGACCACGACACAACGGCTAGGGGAAACTCCGAGGCGCTGCGCTGCCTTCAAATATCCTTCCGGATCGGGTTTTCCGTGGAGAACGTCCTCTGCGGTAATCAGAACCGGCGGAGCAGGAAAGCCCGCGTACTCAAGTCTCACGGTCGCTAGCCGCCGGCCAGCCGAAGTCACTACCGCCCACTGATGCGGTTTGAGCCTGCTTAGAAGTTGAAGGGCGCCACCAATGGCGACCATTCCCTCGCGTACCGTTATTTCTTCTGCTTCGAGCGCCTCGGCCTCAGCCGCAACATCAAGGTGGGGAGCGATTTGGTTGAGGGTGTCGATGGTTCTTCTTCCGTGGGAATGCTGCAAGATAAAGTTCAGATCGATTCCATGCTTTTGAGCCCAACGCCCCCAGATTGCCTTCACGCACCCCGTGGAATCGACGAGGGTGCCATCCATGTCAAAAAGGATTGCGTCACAGCTAAGACTAATCAAATGGTTTCCTCTTTTGCGACGAGTGATGTTAAAGCCAAGCGAAAGAACATCGGTCCCGCTGCGACGATGATTCCGGCGATCACGATAACGGTCATCGCCCGCCGCAGCCCAACCAGGACTGCTAGCGATCCAATCATCGGTGGCCCTGTCAGGAGGGCGAAGTAGCCGATCGTAGCGACGGCGGAGATGGCAGGTCCGGATCCCATTCGAGTATCGCGACCCGCCATGCCAAAGATGACGGGAACGATGTTTGCGATGCCTGCTCCGGCAAGCACCAGACCAAAAACGGCGGGCCACCAGGAATTAGAAAGAAGGGTGCAAGCCATGCCGATGGCGATCAGAAAGCCACTTGCGTGCAAGATGTTTTTTTCACTGAAGCGCCTGGTAAGCCAATCGCCAGAGAACCTTGCGGCCGTCATGGCAATGGCATACGCAGCATAACCGGCGGCGGCAAGGGGAAGGGTAACCCCGAGGTTCGAATGAAGGTAGACAGAAGCCCAGTCAGCGATGGCCCCCTCTGCTAATAAGCCGAAAGCGGCGAGGATCGCGATGCGGAATAGGGCGCTATCTGGCCAGACAAACTTAGACCTGGACGGTCTCGCCACGTCGTCCACAAGCATGGGCAGAGACACGATACAACAAAGACCGAGGAAGACGGCTATAAGCGAAAGATCGGTGAGAGCGGTGCCTTGATGTTTGAGCATGAGACCCGCCGCAGCGGCACCCAGCAATCCTCCGGCGCTCCAGCAGCCTTGGAAGAGACACATGCTGGACCGCATATAGTGTTTTTCGATGGTCACAGCATTAGCATTCATGGCGATATCCAGGGCTCCGTTGGCAGCTCCAAACAGGCCCGCAAAGATCAGAAACAACAAGAAGCTCGAGGCTTGGGCAAGAACCCCGATCATCAGAACGTAGCCGATCGCCGCAATCCGAGTGATGCGCCGGCTGCCGTAACGAGCAATGAGTTGCCCTGTGACCGGCATGGAAACGATCGCGCCAACGATGAAACTGGTCAATACAAGGGTGAGAGTTCCGTTCTCAAGGTGGAGGAATTGCTTGAATACCGGCACATGGGTCGCCCAGGTTCCAAAGCCGACTCCGTTGGCGAGAAAGAGCATGGCGAGCGCCCATTTGGGCCACTGGACTTTCGCCTGCGGCCTCAGCTAGCTCTTCGGTTGTGGGCGGCCCGTCCATCGCGATTCACTCCCTCTATTAGGCTGCAACATGCGTAGCATTCTGTCCAATATGTAATTAGCGATCTTCTGATAACTTAAAGGAATGGCTCTGGAGCTGTCTGAATTGCGTGCGTTCCTGGTCCTTGCGGACCACCTCCATTTCAGCCACGCGGCGGAAGTGCTGCACGTTAGTCAGCCTGCGCTCACCAAACAGATGCAACGGTTGGAAGCCAAAGTAGCCGGCCGATTGCTGGTACGCGGTTATCGGAAGGTAGCCCTCACGCCGGCAGGCGAGATTTTACGAGATCGCGCGCGGCGCCTGTTGCGAGAAGCCGAGGTTGCCGAACAGATGGCTCGCTTGGCCGTCAACGGAAAGGCTGGAGTATTGCGGATAGGTTTCGGCATCGGATCCCTGGCCGCTGGTCTGCCGGACATGTTGATGCGGTTTCGACAGCAATTTCCAGAGGTACAAGTGTCCATGCGCGACATGTCGACTCCGAACCAGATCGAGGCGCTTCATCAAGGTGACATCGATGTTGGTTTCGTCCGGCTTCCTGTGGAGAGTGCGGAATTGGTCACCGTGCCTGTGCTTGAGGAGATGCTTGTCGCAGCGATTCCTCGCGGCATGTCTTATCGCAAGGGACTTTTCGATCTTCGAAACGAGCCGTTTGTCGTTATCTCTCGTAGCAGCTCAGTCAGTTTCTTCGATCATCTGGTGCAAACCTGCAGAGCTGCTGGATTCAGTCCCCGCATTGTTCAGGAAGTGAACGAGCTGTTGACCGTCCTGTTTCTCGTCCAGGCTGGCGCTGGTGTCAGCCTGGTCCCGAGTTCAGCGAGCCGGATGCGTGTACCGAACGTTCGTTTGCTGGACACGCATCTGGCCGAGGCGAAATGGAAAATTGGGTTGACGTGGCGGAAGCGTGACCAATCGGACCCACTTGTCCGCAATTTCGTTAGTCTTGCACGCCGGCTACGCAATGCCGCTCCGTGAGTGTAGCGCGGTGTGATGAATCGCCTGGCCTGCGCTAGGCGACGTGCTGAGCGAGATAGGCCTGGATTTCTGCGAACTCCTCTTCTGATAAGCGGAAGGTGGCCGCGGGAATGACGCCTTCTACCTGCTTTGCGTTGCGTCCGCCGACGATGGCCGCAGTGATTGCCGGATGATGCAGGGTCCACGCAATCGCCACCACGCCGGCACTCACGTTGTGCTTCTTGCCAATTTTGCTGAGGAAGTCCGCCACCGCCAGGTTGCGCGATAGCAGAGGCTCCTGGTAGTTCTTTGCGTTGCGGCGAAAATCGTCGCTGGTGAAGTTGGCCACACGCTGCTTGGTCATGGCCCCGGTCAATAGGCCGGAATGCATCGGGGCATAGTTGATCACGCCTATATTGTTCTTCTGGCAAAAGGGCAGGATGGCGGCCTCGACGGCGCGGTTCAACATGGAATAGGGCGGCTGGTTGGAGGTGATGGGGGCGATCTTGCTGACGCGCTCCATCTGCTCCACGCTGAAGTTGGAGACGCCAATCCAACGAACCTTACCCTGCTTTTGCAGATCGGCCATTACGCCCCATGCTTCTTCGATCTCCTCATCCGGTTTAGGCCAGTGCACCTGGTAGAGATCGATGGTATCCACGCCGAGACGGCGCAGGCTGTCCTCGACTTCGCGGCGAATTTGCTTCAGGTCGTTGCTGGCTTCGCGCTTTTCACCCCACACCAGGCCGCACTTGGTGAAGATGTATGGCTTGTGCGAGGTTGTCTTGAGGGCGCGCGCGACGACCTCTTCGGAATGTCCCAGGCCATAGACGGCCGCGGTGTCAATCCAGTTGATGCCTAGTTCCAGCGCCTTGTGAATGGCGGCGATGGAGTCGTTGTCGTCCTGCGGACCCCAGGAAAATTGCCAGTCGCCACCGCCGACTGCCCAGGAACCAAAGCCGATGGGCGACAGTTGCATGTCCGAATTGCCGAGCTTCTTTTTGTTCATGGTTTTATTTTAGGGTTTTGGTGGTGCGGTTGAAAGGGTATGGGGGGATGGAGCACTCGTCCTTGGTGAGGGAAACAGGGAGTGGTTCTGCTTCGGCCGCCGATTTCCAGGGAAATTGGATGTGATGCCATCGTTTGTGGCTATAATAGCCATATCGGGGTTCGCCATGCGGAGCGTCAACGTAGCGGAACTTAAGAATCGGCTGAGCGCGTATTTGACCTATGCAAAGAACGGCGAAGTCGTCGTTATCCGGGATCGCAATCTACCTGTCGCCAAATTGGTCCCTTTCGTCGCCGCGGATGCGAGTGAAGAGGAGTTGGCTCTCGTGGCCGCGGGAGCCATGCGCCTGCCTGAAAAACCATTAGACCTTGAGCAGCTCTGGAAGATGCCGAAGGCGATCGTCCGTGGAAATGCCGCGACGCAGGCAGTGCTAGATGAGAGGGACGAAGGCCGGTGAAGCGAAACACCGCATTCTGGGATTCCAGTGCTTTGATCCCACTCTGCGTTCAGGAGCGGACAAGTAATAAGGTTAAGACGCTGGCAAAGCAGTTCGTTCCGGTAGTCTGGTGGGCCACGACGGTAGAGATACACAGCGCGGTTGCGCGACTACATCGTTCCGGAGAGTTGGACGATGCCGCCCGGCAAGCTGCACTTAACCGGCTCTCTGTCTTAAGCAGAGGCTGGCGTGAAATCCTTCCCAGCGATAAGCTGCGTGCCCAGGCAGGGGTTCTGCTTGACACGTATTCGTTACGCGCTGCAGATAGTTTGCAGCTCGCGTCCGCCATGATTTGGTGTCAACAGCGGCCCGCTCTCCAGCGGTTTGTTTCAAGCGACGTCCGCTTGTGCGAAGCCGCTGCCCAAGCCGGCTTTGCAGTCGTAAGCCCGGGCTTGGCCGCCCCGTAGTTTGCTTCGATAGCGTGCTCCGTACGGCCGATCCCGCGGACTGGAATCAAAGCTCCTGCAGCAGGATCTCTCCGCTGGTCGCGCCTTCCACTTGTCCGTTGATACGAACGGTTTCGGCGACGCCGGTGATGTCGAGGATCAGCTCATCCGGCTTGCCGGTCACAGGCTTCACGAGGTTGGGCTCCGGCACACCATGCAGGCGGAGCACAACGTTCTTCAGTCCCGTGACCGTTCCCGCGAGGGGAACGAAGCGAAGACGGTACTGTTTCGCGGCCTTGATCTTGGAGGTCAGGTCAAGCGAGAAGGCATGGTCGCGCCAGCGGCCGGCGAGGTTGGCGGCCCAAATTTGCGGAGCGTCATTCCAGTCGCTGGGCGGGGGCTGGAGCGTATTGAAGACGGCCAGGGTGCGGAAAATTGGAGTGCCGACACTCTGCGTGGTCACGACGCGTAGCGCGTCCACGGCGATCGGCCCGACGGGCTGAATGCGCTTGTGGCCAACCGAGGTGCCCTCGCCAAGCGGGCGCCACGTTCCACCGGAACGCCCCTCGATGCGGTACTTGCGTATGCGTTCGCCTTTGGCAATCTCCTCCTGCAGGATGACGGTATCGATCCGCGTGGGACCGGCTAAGGTAAGCGTCAGCTCAGCGCCTTGTCCCGCGGTTTCGGCTAGCGGCTTTGCAAAGCGCTTGCGAACCTCGCTGCCGAAGGCGCTCGCCGAGGCGCAGTCGGGATCGGAGAGCAGGCCATCGCGATTCGCCGGGATGTTGAGCAGGAGCTGCGCGCCTCGTCCGACCGAACGGTAGTAAACGGAGAGCAGCTGATCGGGGGTGAGCACTTTGTTCGCGTTCTTCGTGCTCCAGAACCAGTTGGGACGGCGTATCGAGACATCGACCTCGTTGGGCATCCAGACATCTCCGTCGGGGTCGCTGTTCAGCGAAGTCGCCGTGCCGGTCTTGGCGTCTGCCCGGTCGATGCCGTTCCAGCAGGGATTGGGCGCAAAGCCATCCTCGTTGCCGACCCAGCGGATGGTTGCCGCAGGGCCCTGAAACACCATGGCGTGCGGCTGATACTTCGCCAGCAGATCGCTCACCGGCGTGGCCGTGGATCCATCGAACCAGACTTCGACCAGCTCTCCATAGCGTGAGAACACCTCCGTGAGTTGCCGGCGATACATCGCGTTGTAGCGGAGCTGCAGCTCGGGCGTCTTACAGATGCCTCCCGTTTTTGCGCCAAAGTGGTCGTCGCGAGGACAGACATAGACGCCCAGCTTGAGGCCGTGCTTGCGGCAGGAGGCGGAGACATCCGCCAGCACATCGCCGTGGCCGCCTCGCCAAGGTGTGTTGCGGATGCTGTAGTCGGTGGTCTCCGTCTGCCACATGCAGAAGCCGCCCTGGTGCTTGGCCACGAAGACGATGTACTTCGCCCCCAGGGCGAGCGCGGCCTTTGCCCACTGGTCCGTATCGAGTTTCTTGGGATCGATCTGGGAGAGCGGAGTGGACAGGTTGTCGGACTCGACATCCTGCCAGGTGTTGGGCGCAAAGTGCACGAACATGCCCAGCTCGAGGTCCTGCCAGGCTACCTGATCGGGGGAAGGAATCGCGCGCGGAGTGGCCGGAGAGGATTCACCCGAAGCGTCGCAGAGCAAGCCGGAGAAGACGGCTGGCGCGGTCCAGCGCAGCGTCGATAGCAGCCCCAGCTGGGCGGATCCCAGAATCATTGAGCGTCGTTTCATGCTTTGTACGTTAGCAGCAATCGCAGAATTTCTTTCGCACGTTTGTCCGTGGCCGGGGTAAGCCCCGGCCACGGTGGTTTGGAGCGCGGCTATTTTGCTGTAACTCGCAGGGAGATCCTGCGATTCATTTGGCGTCCTTCTGGAGTTGAGTTGTCCGCGACAGGATGCTCCTCACCGTAGCCCTCGGCCTCAAGCCGCGATGAATCGACACCGCGCCGAACCAACTCCTGCATGACATTGGTTGCGCGATCCTGTGACAGCCTCAGATTGGCTTCCTTATCGCCGGTGTTGTCGGTGTAGCCGCCGACCTTCACCTTTACCTTGGGATAAGCCTTGAGGATGGCTGCAATATTCTGCAACTGCTCGGCGGAGGAATCTTGCAGTGTGGCCTTGCCGGTATCGAAGGTGAGGCGATCAAAATCGAACCAGGTCGTCTTGTCCACCGGCCGCGACGGGTCTTCGATGAAATCGAGGAGTTTATTTTCAATGCCCAGGCGCGGGATGTTCAGCACCGTGCCGTCGGGCAGCTTGCGCTGGATGAATTCCCCGAGAGCCCCCACGGCAGGGGTTGGAGCGGGCGCCGGGCTTACTGCCCCAGCCGGTACAACAGGCGCAGGTTCCGACTCATTGCATCCACGGGACACCAGCCATGCGATCAACGCCAAAAGCAGAAGGCCGACCAGGGCATATACCACCTTTCTGCCGCCACCGTTCCGGGCGGTGGCCTCTGCTGTGCCCAAAGCAGCCGGGATGGAAACCGCGGAAAGGAGGTTGGGGAGGCCGGCAGGAAGGAAGCGCTGAATCCTCGATGCCTCAGAACGGATCATGTCAGCAAACGAGGAAGCAGTGAGCCCGGCATCGCGAATCTGGTTCCCGAGAAATCCGGCCGTGAGCGGGGCAGCGAGCGACATCAATTCGCGTCCCGCTTCGGCGGTGAGACCGGACTGGCGTCCGATGAAGTTCTCAATCTGTGCTTGGTGGCCGCCCAACACCAGGGAGGAGAGATTCAATCCCTGTTCCATGGTTGGAGAGGACGCGCCCGCACCGGAAGCGAGATTCGGCAACGTATTCAGGATGTTCTGTGTATTTGCGCCTTTCAGCAGGCTGAATACCTGGCTCACAAAGCCGGAATCCCCGGTGCGGTTCGCGATTCCAGCAAGCAGGGCCGCAACACTGGTTCCGATCCCCGTCTGTACGGCGGACGGAGATGCCCCCAGCCTGTCCGCCAAAGAAGTTGTCACCTGCCGTGTTAGCAGATTCATGATAGAGTCGACGATTGTCACGTTCACTACCTCCTTTGTATTTCTTCATTCTTGTGAAGCGGGCCTGCGCAACGTCTCCCCAAGGCAGCAGGGAGTGGTTGCAATTCGGAATCAGTGCGAGGGTCATTTTTCATCGGGGAGTCTGCGCCCAATCGCCGTGCTGCGTTTGCTCATGGCCGGCAACATCCTTCCGGATCAAGGTGGCCTTCGCCAAGGCCCCCCATTTTGAGGCTGCGGGCAAACAAACACCGATACGTGTTCCTAAGCGGAGAGACAAGGAATTCTGAAAGAAAGTCACATTGTGCGGAGAATGGTGGGCACCGGCTTGGAGTTCAGGCGGCTCAGCGGAGAGTTATCCGCAGCCTGAGGGTGATTCAGTGATCGGCGATGGGTGATTTACGGGGTTCAGCAACTAAGTCAACTCCACGCGGGGGCAGCGCAATTCTTTTACCACGGAAGGTCAACCGGCGCGTTTCATAAGTATTGTTGAAGAGGGTATAGACAACTTCGCCACCGCCGCGAAATTGATTGATCAGGATGTGGGGATCGGGCGAGTCAATCAGAGGTTCTGCTTCCCCGGCGAAGGCCGCTGCATGCCTCAGTAGCAGGGGATGGGCCCAGCGCAAGAAGTCAAGAATATCCTGCCCATACCAGGTATCTGAGCGGCCTTTCAGCCAGACGCCATCGCCGTGCCAGAACGAGAAACGGAAGTCCTCGGCCGATAAGATATGAGGTTCGACACCCGAGCTGAGCATGTCCCACAGGCGCACGTGGGGAAAGGCAAAGCGCCAGAGATTCAGCTTCGCGCCATACGCCGCCGGGACCGACGATGGGAGTGCATACGTGAATGACCCATCTACGTAGGGCGCGGCTATGTCTACCTGCGGGCATTCGGTGTACAAAATCGTTTGCTTCAGACCTTCTTCATCAAGCGCTTTGCGAAGGCGCTTAGCCATCCCGATCTGGCCGCCAATCATGTTTGTTCCAACGGGATGGCCGTGGTCGGTTGCATAGCATTGCCAATTGTCGCAGCCGAACTCATCCAGGTAGACTGCTTGAGCGCCCGTCTGTTTTGCCACGCTTGCCACGCGATCGGTGAGATAGGTCTGCCAAGCGGAAACATGCGGGCAAAGAAAGATCTCCGGGCTGTGTGGCCACACCTTGCCCTTCCCGTCTTTTTCAATCAGCTGCCATTGTGCGCCATGCTCGTGCCCGACATCGGAATTTGTATCGACCAGGTAGCCTTCGAAGTAGAGTCCTGTGGGCACATGCTCACGCTTGGCCTGCTCAATGTTGGCACGCAGGTCCTCAGGTCCACCGAGTTCAATGGGGTAGTCTCCGACCCGGCCCTTGGCTTCTGACAAAGCCCACCCGGAAATATCGATGAAGTCGATTCCGCCGAAGGATCGGCCATCTTGCAGCAACCGGTCGAATGTATATCGATTCTTCGTTTCATCGAAGAGTAAGCCGCTGCCGCCTATCGGATAGTCGCGGCGCATGTAGAAAGAGCGCTGCAGCCACTCCAATTGCGGAGTGCGCTGATTATGCCAACTGCTCAGCCAGCGTTGGTAGGCATGGAAGCCGGAGCGCCAATCGCCGTTGTGTAAAACCACCGTGGCCGGCGGCGCTGAGTAAGTCTGGTGTGCCGCAAGATGAATATGGTATTCGGTTCGATCCGTAACGGAATCTTTTCGCTTGGTAAGCGCAAAGGTCTTTGCTTGCCCGGAAGTATCCTCGACGATCACCGCTGCGCCACAACCGGCGCGCGGCGCAAAGACGTCGGTGAATTGCAGAAGAAACTTCGGCCCGTAGTCCGCGGAAAGACTCTCATCCTGGGAAGAGATGGTCGCTGCGGGCTGCGGGAAGAGGTATGAAACATCCTGGGAATTGCTGGAGACATGGATTGTCAGGGAAGGGAAGGCGAGCGTGACATCCACGTCCTGATTGCTGGTGTTGGTCACCTCCAGCGAAAGAGCAAGCCCATGAGGCGAAGGAGTCTTGTGGAGCACGGCCTTCAAGGTGTCAACCGGCTTGCCGGTGGTGTCAGCAAGATGAAACCACTCGGAATCGCGGAGTGCGGCCGCAGCCTTGCATTGCGCGCTCATGGCTACGCTGGGAACGGGCGTCTCTTCATCGGTGCTCGTCTCCACCTGATCGGAGATGGCAGCTCGAAATACGACCAGTTGCGCATGGGGACTGCGATCCGTCAACGCGACGGAAAGTAGCCGCCTTGATGGATCGAGCCGCAGGGCATACAACGAACGCTTTTGATTCAGCAGCTCATGTCGATGTTGTGAGACCAGCACGGGGAATTGCTCTTCGCTTGCCGAAGGATGGTCAGCATAGCGTAGTGTGGCAATCACCAGACTGGGGTCACTGATCGCGGCGGAGCGCGGAGGCGCGGAGGCATCATAGCTGATGAACCCTGGCAAGTAAGCAAAGGCCAGCAAGTCCAGATAGAGAGTCGTGCCTTGTTTTCCTGCGGCATCGATGGAAATCGACTCTCGCCCGCGCAACGACGTTGCCGGCGCACCGTCACAGGAAAGAGGCCCGTGGACCGCAAGAGGGCTGCTTTTCACCGGCATCTCAGGCGGTGTCGATGTGGCACACGGCAATAGCCCTGGGTCGGCAAGAAAATGCAGGCTGGTGATCTTTAGTCTTGCGCCGGCAGGCAGCACGAGGCGCAGCGCGTCTACTTGTGGCTTCTTTGCTTTTGCCGCGGAGGTCGACGCTTAGCCTGTGAGGCCCTCCGTCAAAAATCAGGTCGCTTGCGCGAACGGCAATGATGTCTCCTCCCTCGACGAAGGGGTTTTCAGGATTGGTCGCTCGCGGTGTAACCGGGCCAACACTGCCGGGCCGCAGAGTGAGCACGGCGGCAGCCGGATTCAGGTGGCCGGAAGCGCGATAATCGATGACCAGTGTGTGGTAGTCGACGACCCAAATTGGATCGGTTGCGATCAGGGATTGGACAGGGCCTGTAAGGTCTTTTGGTGGGAGCGAGTAGCCGCTTAGCAATTGGCCTATGGCCGGTGCCGTTATCAGGAATGGGAGGCACGCCAGGGCAAATTGTAACCGTAGCTTTCGCCTATATGCGCTGTCCGGTGGAGGTGTCTTCACGGTTCCTCATCGATTGGAGTATGGGGCCCGGCTCGCGTGCTCATTGGTGAATGGCTAACGCTCGATCTAACTCTGACACAACTGAAATTGCTCGAACTTGTGCAATGCGGTTTCCACCTGCCGGCGATGGTCGCGCGACGCGCCTCGGCCGATCCAGTTCCAGCGCTGCAGCAGAAGCCTTTGCCGCGACCGGTCGGTTTTGAGGTCGAGAGCGGCGACGATCCGATCCCCGATCAGGACTGGGCAGACAAAATAGCCGAATATCCGCTTGTGCTTGGGAACGTACGCTTCGAAGCGATACTCGTAATCGAAGAAGAGCCGGAGTCGCTTGCGCTGGATGATCAGCGGGTCGAAGGGGGACAGGATATGAACCTGTTCCTGCGCCGGATCGGGAAGAGCATCGAGGGTATCTGGACGGATCCAGTGCAGGGATTGGCCCGCCCCTTCCAGTTGCACAGGTATCAGCTCCTTTCGACGAACTCGCGGCTCCACCAGACGCCTCATCGCTGATTTGCGAGGAGGTCCAGATAACAGATCGATTCCACACTCACGATACCCTGCGATTGCAGGGCACGATCAAGGTCACCCTTGGAAACTTTGCCGAACCAGACGATGCGACGCTGCCAATCCTGGCGCATAGGGCGCACATAAAACCGGAGGCTTTCCGTCGGCATGTAGGACAGGGCGTGCGTCCAACACTCGAAAACTGTCTTGTCGATGGTCTGTGCCTGATGCAGATGCTCGCGCCGATAGGAGGAGATGCGCGTGTAGAGGATGTGGTGATGCTGCGCTCGATGACGTAGATGGTGTCAATCTGCAAGTGCGCCACCGCCGCCGGCGTGGCGTTGGGGCCGGAGCCGAAGGGTTCGGTGGTGTCCAGGCGCTGGGCATGCAGCCGGCGGGACTGGAGGGAGGTGAGTTGGATGGGCGGATTCTTCAATGGGGTCTCTGGTGTTTTTGGAAATTATCGATTGGATCAGCTGGTGTTTCTGGTAAACCGAAATCAGTATAGGCGAATAAAAGGCGAATGCATTCTGCAGGCCAAAATATTATTTCGAGCTGCTTTAGAGGGCGGATTAAGGAAACCGGGTCGCACCATAAGGCGCTGGCGCGCATCTACAATTGGCTCGACGAGACATTCGGAGTTGTTCCCGGCAGCGCTAGCTAATTGCTCAGCACGAACCGGTGAGCGCCATCATCTGGCCGCGTCCTGGGCGCTCTCACCGATGATGTCGTACTGGGACTCTTTTGCGCCGGTCCGGATGTGGACATGCTTTCCATCGTTCCAGACGGCCACTGCGGCACCTGCGGGTTGCTTCCAGAGAGATTCGCGATGAGGCAACGTCCCGTAAGGTGTCAGCGTGTAGACCGTTTCCCCAGCTTTCACGGTGTAGACGAGCATTTGCGCATCATGACAGGTATTCATGCTGCTGCCGTAGCCGGACCCGTAGCAGTTCATGCGGACATATTCCGCGTGCGTTTCCTGGAAAATGGCGTTCTGATACGCCGGGCCGGACCTGTCCTTGGCCGACGCTGCGGAGCAAAGGATGAGCGTGACTAAGAGGGTTTTCACGGGGGAGCCTCCGGCCAGTTCTACATTGCCGGAGAGAGGGTAGGCTTTAGCACTTTTGAATCATTACTTATGTATCTTTCCTGCTTGGAAGTATCGGACCCGGGACTCACGTCTAGGGCTATTCTCAGCCATCTTGTCCAAATTAGCGGAGCAGATCGGGTTTGGTGTGCAGGTAATCCGTTGATCTATGGAACCGGGTTATTCGCGAAGTGAATCGGGTTGATTTGGATGACTGCCCATTGCATTCGCGTGCATTCAGGTTCACCCAGGACTAACGTCCTGGGACATTCTCAGCCGTCCCTGCGGGACTGATCGTGTTCTGGTGATAGCTGACTTGATTTCAGCGAGTGCTGTCTAAATCATCCGATGGAAAAAAAAGCTAATTTGGACAAGTCTGATTCTCAGTCCATCCACCTCCAACTATGCCAAGGTGGGACACTGCTCTCAAATTTGTCATCCCGACCGGAGCGTAGCGTAGCGGAGGGATCTGCAGCTCACTTTCCAACACAAGCAAGTGTGCCATAGGCGAATCGCCTCCGGGTTCCGTTTCCCCATCAAGGCGCACTGCGCATCCCTCGGCTTCCTCCGGATTTCCTGTCAGGCGCGGTGGCGTCGGAAAACTCGTGCGGCTTTCCTTAAAGAAAGCCGCATACATGGTCGTTCATGAGTGGCGCGTAGTAGGAAATCCAGAGTTCGCTCCCTCGGCACGCCGGGGCAGGGGGGATGACAAAGGGGAGGGCAGCGCTCACCTCAGCATGGATGGACAGAGTCAAGCAACGACGGCTCCACACTTCCCTAGTGCCCACTCACGCTCTCGATCAATCACTGACCGAAGACAGCTATGACTCTCAGCCGTCCCTTCGGGACTCTATTCTGAAGATGGCGGTTCTGGCGGAGAGACTCTGACCCGTACCCTTCGTAGATTTGATTCAGTCGAAGGTTGTTGGCCACTCGGGATGAGCGGCGTGCTCGAACATGTGCTCGATCTGGTATTCGGTTACGCGCGCGATGGAGAGTTTGGGCAAGGCGTGGCGCGGAAAAAATGCGACCTCCGTCGTCTCAAAGCTGGGCGTGGCTTCGCCGCCGACCAGATCGCATAAGAAGAGCAACTTGTAGGCATGCAACGGCCCGGGCGGATGAGGATGCTTGTTGCGGTCAAACAAGGCCGCCAGCTTGCGGGGCACTTTACGTCAAAACCCGACTCCTCCTTCACCTCCCGCACCACCATTTCACTCGGAGTCTCGCCCACGTCCGCCCAACCCCCGGGCATGGTCCATCCTCCGTCCTCACGCTCCCGCACCAACAGAATGCGGTCCTCGCGTATCACGGCGCCGCGCACCTCAACCTTCGGCGTCCTGTAGCCACTTTCTTCGCGAAAGAGATCCAGAATTTTCTGCGAGTCAGGCATACCGGCCCCGGCGGCCATCATCTCGGCGGCAAGCTCGCGCAGTTCCTCGTAACGCAAATGGTCGTAGTGATCGCGGGTATAGGTTAGCCCGTTCTGGGCAATCGCCTGCAGACGTTTTGCCCAACTCAGCCACTGCGGGTCCGCTTGTTGATCCATGGTGCTCCTGAGAGTAAATCTCGAAAATCATGTTCTGGGTTGAGCTAAAGACTCTGCGTGAGAATCCACAATCGCTGCTTTCTTAGGGGTGCTGAAACCCAGGACTACATCCTGGGTAATTCTCAGCCGTCCCTGCGGGACTGGTTCGTGCTGTCAAATCCTACCCAGGACTACGTCCTGGGCTACTCTCAGCCGTCCCTCCGGGACTCCCACTCCTGGACCGGCAGGTTCTCACCAAGACTCTAAAGCCTCACGAATTTCATTGCTTTGCGCTGAGGATAAATCTCCGGCCTACCCGTGCCAACGGGCGGGGCCTTCATTGTCATGATTCTGGTTTTTTGGCGGCTTGCTTTGCGGCACGAATGCTGCGGATTTCTTCCATGCGCTGGGCTAGCAGTTTTTCCCGGCCCTGGGCGCGGGGATGGTAAAACTCGCGGCCGCGCAGATTGTCGGGCATGCATTCCATATCGGCTACGCCGGCTTCGACATCATGCGCATATTGATAGCCTTCGCCATAGCCGAAGTGCTCCATCAACGGAGTTGGGGCGTTGCGCAAGTGCAGAGGCACCGGCTCCGCGCGATGGGCTTCGATCTCCGCCGTTACCTCTCCGTAGGCGGTGTACAGAGCGTTCGACTTGGGCGCCAACGCCAGGTAGACCGCAGCCTGGGCTAGCGCCAGGTCGCCCTCCGGCGAGCCCAGAAAATCGACCGCGTCGCGCGCCGACAGGGTCAGGTTCAACGCTTCCGGCGCCGCCAGGCCAATGTCCTCCACCGCCATACGGACTAAGCGGCGGGCAATGTACATGGGATCTTCTCCGGCGCGCAGCATACGCCCCAGCCAGTAAAGCGAGGCATCGACATCGCTGTTGCGGACGCTCTTGTGCAGGGCGGAGATCAGGTTGTAATGTTCCTCCCCCTGCTTGTCGTAGAGGAGGACACGCTGCTGCAAGGCGTGTTGCACCACCTCACGGGTAATCGCGGTGTGACTCTCCGCCGCCAGCTTGGCCGAGGTCTCGAGAGCGTTGTAGGCATAGCGCGCATCGCCATTGGCGTAGCTGGCGATCATCTCCAGGGCTTCGTCGTCCGCCTTGACGTTCATGGCGCCCAGGCCGCGCTGCTTGTCGGCCAGGGCGCGCTTCAGTAACTGAATCAGTTGCTCATCGGTGAGCGGCGTCAGGCGGTAGACGCGGCAGCGGGAGAGGAGAGCCGCGATCACTTCAAAGGAGGGGTTCTCCGTGGTGGCCCCGATCAGGCGGATCGTGCCCCGCTCGACATAGGGCAGAAAGGCATCCTGCTGAGCCTTGTTGAAGCGGTGGATCTCATCGATGAAGAGAATGGTTCGCGATCCGAAGCCGGCAGCCTTTTCCGCGTCCGCCATCACCTGCTTGATTTCCTTAATGCCGCCGAGCACCGCGGAGAATTCGATGAAGCTGGCTTGCGTGGCCTCGGCGATGATCTTGGCCAGAGTGGTCTTGCCCACCCCCGGCGGACCCCACAGAATCATGGATCCCGGGTCGTCGCGCTCGATCTCCATGCGCAAGGGCATGCCGGGAGCGAGCAGCTGATCCTGGCCTACGTATTCCTCCAGCGTGCGGGGACGCATGCGCTCGGCGAGCGGAGCGGTGCGCGGCCTCTTTAGCTTGCTTTCGTCCGGGATTTGGCTAAAGAGGCTCATGCGCTTCTCCGTCGTTACTATGCACGCCGCAGGCGTTGACGCATGGCGTCGTACAGCAGCACGCTGCCTGCGACCGCGGCGTTGAGGCTCTCGACGGCGCCAGGGCAGGGAATGGTGAGCCGCGCGTCGGCCTGTGCGATCCAGGCGTCGGGCAGCCCGGAGCCCTCATTGCCCAGCAGCAGCGCGCAGGGCCCGCGCAAATCCGCTTCGCTTGCGCCATCCCGCGCTACGGCGGCGAAGATCTGCACGCCCGCTTCGCGAAGGGCGGCAAACGCATCGTCAGCCGGCATGGCGATCACGGGGAGACGGAAGGCCGATCCCGAGGACGCGCGCAGCGTCTTCGCGTTCGATAGGCTCACGGTGCCGGGGAGCAGGATCATGCCCGTGGCGCCAAAGGCTTCGGCCGAGCGCACCAGGGTTCCCAGATTGCCGGGGTCTTGCAGGCCGGCGGCGATGACCACCAGGGGCGTGCCGCGAAGCATCGCCTGGAGCGTGAACTCGGGCGCCTCCACCAGGGCGGCGATGCCTTGCGGATGCTCGGTGGTGGTGGCGCTCAGGAAAACGTCCTCGGTCACGATCAACACTTCGGCGTCCCCTAGCTCCAGGTGTTCCAGCAGCCCATCGTTGCCGCTGCGGACAAAGACAGTGTGCAGCTTGAGACCGCTCCTTACTGCTTCTTCGATAAGATGCAAGCCTTCGACGGCGATATGAGGAGTTCTGGCGCCGCGCGTCAAGGCCGCGCGCAGTTCTTTGATGCGGCTGTTCTGCCGGCTTTCCACCCTTCGCGGACCACGTTCGGCAGCAGACTTCATGGTTCGTGAGCTCAAAGGCGATTGTAAATGCAGCTCCTGATGGATCAGGCCGGAAGGTGCATCGTCCCCCGTGCGGGCTTATCTTGAACAAAGACGGTAAGAACAAGTGAACAAAGAGTGGCAAGCGATTCATGAGGCGGCGAAGCTTTTCGGCGGAAAACCCTGCAAGTCGATATAGTGATTGCCGTCGCCAGGGTCGGGAAATGCTTGCCGACTAGCCGGCTATATTCTTCGGACCTAAAAGGCATTAGACTGCGGCATGAGCCAGCGGCGGCCGGTCTGGTACTCTCGATGAGATTGCCCCAAATTTGTCCTAGGGTGGAATTCCTTGTTGGCAGAAATTCTGCGTGTTCATCCGGACGAGCCGGAACAGGATCGGGTTGAGTACATCGTCTCCTGCCTGCGAAGCGGTAAGGTGGTGGGCATTCCCACCGATACTTTTTATGGGTTGGCAGTCGACCCGGTGAACCTTCGTGCGGTGGAAAGCATTTATGAGATCAAGAGCCGGCTCAAGCACAAGCCACTGTCTCTGCTGATCGCGAGCGCGGCCCAGGCCTACGGGCTGGCGCGCGAGATTGACTACCGGTTGGACCTTTTGGCGGAGCGCTTCTGGCCCGGCCCGCTGACGGTGATTGTGCGCGCCGGTTCGCGTCTGCCCTTGCGTTCTACCGCCAACACCGGCAACGTGGCGCTGCGCGTGCCCGACGCTGTGATTCCCCGGGCCATCGTGGAGAAGTTGGGTTTACCCATTACTGCCACATCGGCGAATCTGCAGGGCTTTCCCGAGTGCAACTATGCGGCTTGCGTGCGCGACCAGATTGGCGACCGCATCCCGCTGATCGTAGACGGCGGCCCCACAGGCCGTAGCGTGGCCACCACCATCGTCGATCTCACCACCAGCGATGGGCTGTGGAAGATTCTTCGGGAGGGAGCCATTCCTACCCACGAGATTGCCTTAACGCTTCAGCGCTGAACAGGGCTTTCGCGTTCAGGAGAGCCGGATGAAGTTCGCCAACGCCACCAACCTCGACAGGAAACCCTGGACTGGGAGGCGTGTGTTGCGCGTCTTTCTGGCCGCGGGGCTGATCGCCGCCGCGGGCTGGTTCCTCTGGCTGTACCGGCAGATCCATTTCTACGCTACCCACGATCAGGCGCGTCCGGCCGACGCCATCGCTGTCTTTGGCGCAGCGGAATACGACGGCCGGCCATCGCCGGTGCTGCGAGCCCGTCTCGATCATGCGCTGGTGCTTTATCGCGAGCGCCTTGCTCCATTAATCGTTACCCTGGGTGGCGGGCAGGGCGGCCCGCGGGACTCCGAAGGGGGCGTCGGCCATGATTATCTTCTCGCCCACGAGGTCCCGGAGAGCCAGATCATCGCCGAAACGCAGAGCACGAATACGGAAGAATCCGCTGCCCGGCTAGCCGCGATTGCCCGGGAGAATCATCTGAATCGCATCCTTGCTGTTTCCGACGGAACTCATCTGTTTCGCATTCATGCTTTGAGCGCCAGCATGGGGCTGAATGTGGTCACGTCGCCCCGGCCTGAGGCGCGGCCCCTGGGTTTTTGGGACTCTGCCATGCGGCTGATGCATGAGATGTTCAGCTACACTCTGTGGCGTATGACGCACTAGTTGCTTCGGGTTATTGCAGAGCCGAGGCTCCGGTTGCGATTGCAGAAGCGGCCAGGGTGGATAGGAAGTTTACCGCGTCATTATTAAGCCAGCCGCGGCGCTCGGCGGTCGCACCCAACAGGGAATCGACAAAAAGGCCGCCCACCGCGCCCAATCCTGCGGCAAGTGCATCGCCAAGCTTCAGGCCGAGCGTGGATGCCGCTACCACCACCACTACGACGGCTCCGCTGGTTCCCGCCACCGTGCCGGCGAGGCTGATCGCTCCGTCCGTGCCCGGCGCAACGCGGCGGAGGGTCGTGATCAGTAACGGTGGGCCACCCAGCACCTCTCCCAGTTCGCTGGCCAGGGTGTCGGCGGTCGCCTCCGCCAAGGCTGCTACCACAACCACGGCATACCACGTGCCCGGCAATCGATGGCCCAGCGCGACGGCCGCTGCCAACCCGGCGACTCCCAAATTCGCCGCTACCTGGGCGGCGTTACGGCCACGCTTATCTTCCGCCACGCCCAGCCGCTGCTTCTGGCCTCGACCGAATCTGGTCGCCGTCCAGGTAAGCACAAAGAGCGCCAGCAGGGCCGGTAGCGCGGAGCGGTACCAAGGGGACAGCCCCAGCGTGAGGGCCGCGGTGATCACTCCGCCGGTGAGTGCAGCCAGCGGGGTCGCCGCCCGCGCCAGAAACACCAGGAGCGCCAACCCCAGACTGATGGCCAGCGCGGTTTGCGTCGCGCTGTTCCACGCGGCCATGGCATAGCGCAGGCTGGCTATCGCGCACCACGGCAAGACCGCGGTGAGCACCAGCCAGGATTGCCACCGCATCTGCTGATCGTTATCGCGCACTGTTCATTTTGCGGCCGGCGTACCCGGATTTCCTGTACGCGGGCCCAAGCAACGGCCGCGTGCGGCGGCTTTCCGTGAAGAAAGCCGCAATTTATAATGAAGTTTCATCAACGTCAACAAACTTCACAGGAAATCCGGGGTATCGCTGGATACGAGGTCCCATTTACAATCATCTTTCTACCAGGAAATGAGACGTAGTGAGGTATTCACGGGTGCTTAGCGTTGCATGGCTCCAGATATGGAGCCGGCGGAGTGTGCGTTTGCCGGAGTTTGTGTTCAGGGTTTTCCAACGAAATGTCACGTTGGACTGTGGTTCGCGTAGCTTTCAGCCACGTTTGTTTTCGGGGCTGGGGTTGAGCAGGCTGGCTTGTCTACCGGTGGCGTTGGGTATCGCCGTAATGGTGGCCGGATGCGGAGAGACTTACCGGCCGGTGGTGACTCCGGTAGCGGTTACCGGGCCTGCCCCGCAGCCGCAGAGCTATACGGTGGTGACCACTACCGCGGGCACTACCTCGGCCGGCCTGGCCAATATTTTTGACGCTTCGGGTGACACGCTGCTGACCCAGGCATTGTTGGGCAATGGGCCTTTGGCGCTCTCCTTGAGTTCCAGCGGCACCTCGGCCACCACCGCCAATACCGACGGGACCGTCAACACATTCACCCCATCGACCACCCTGCAAACCAAAAATATCCAGAGCAGCACCTTGCTGCAGCCGGCAACGCCCAAGAACCTGCTCTACACCGCAACCAATCTCTTCATCACCGAACCTGACGTCCCGGCGGTGGCGGTGCTGACCAATAGTTCGAGCGGTGTTTACCAGCTGACACAACAGCTCCCGGTCCCTGCCAGTCCGATCAACGTGGCGGGCAATTCCAACGCCACCCGCGTCTACTCCATCACTCAGGACAACGGCTCGGGCACGGTCGCTTTCGGGGATTGCGAGACTCCTGCAGCGGTCACGACTCCCGGCCAGGTGCAGTCGATTGAGATCTCGACCGTGACCATCTCGCGCACCCTGCCGGTCGGCATCTGTCCCGTCTATGGCATCGCTTCCAGTGACAACAACCGGACGTTTATTCTCAATCGAGGCAGCGGGACGGTCACGGTTATCAATAGCCCGTTCAACGAGCTCGATACCACGCCAAACCGGCAGAATTTTGATTCAGCCACAGGCACGCTCACGCTGCCGCCGCCTACTGGCGTAGCGGCTACTGCGTTCAAAGCCGGCCCGGTGTTTGCCGACTACTACGCCCCTGCATCCCAGCTGGTTACCGCCAATTACGACTCCAACACCATCACCATTATCAATGTCAGCCTGGATCAATACGGGAACGACGTCTACGCTGTTCGGCCAGACGGTGACGGTGCCGGTGGGCAACGGGCCGGCTACGTTGACTATTCTGCGCGACGGCAGCCGGGTTTACGTCGCTAATCAAAAGGACAGCACGGTGAGCGTGGTGAGCCTCACCAACTACCAGGTATTAGCCACCATCCCCGTGACCGGCCACCCGATCTCGATCGCGTCCACGTTCAGTACTCCCTACGGCCAGATCTACGTTCTGCCTTCTGACCAGCCCTACATGAGCGTGATTCGCACCGACACCGATCAGGTCGCTGCGTCGATTCAGTTGGATGGAAACGGAGTGGACGTACATACCAGCACCCAGTCGGTAGCTGCCAACAGCAGCACGGCAGGCGCGGTTACGAATGCCATCAATGTCAGTCATGCCAGTGGTAGCGGAGCACCGTGTGGTTTCGGCGCCCTTTGCTACGCAGGCACCGCGGCTGCCGTTCGAGGGAAGCAATAAGAGCGATCTTGCCGCGAGTTCCCACAGCGACACGGCACATTCGCTTTTACCCGAAAGAGAAACTGCAGGTCCCTCCCCTACGCTACCCCGGATTTCCTGTCCAGTTTAGTGGCGTTGGCGAGCTTCATGCGGCTTTCTACGGAAAGCCGCACGCGTAACCCTTGGTAAGTGCCGCGTAGCCGAAATCCGGGTCGGCTTCGGTCGGGATGACAAATTTGAGGGCGGTGGCCCACCTTGGCATGGGTGGAAGTGGATGGACAGAGTCACGTAACGAGGGTCCCAACACTTACCCAGACTGCCCACTTCGCTCCCGATGAATTAGCGGCCGAAGAGCTAATCTGGGCCGTGGCGTTAGCTTCCGGCGGGCGCTCCGGAGAGAATGATCGGAGAGGTTGGAGCGTCGGAGCCACTCGCGTTCTCGATCGTCACCCCAAAGGCCTTGGCCTGGATGCCTGGGGAAAGCGGCGGCAGTACCAGGTTTGCGGTGCCCACCGCATCGGGACGAAAGAGTCCTGCGGGGACAGGCGCCTTGCCGTTCGCCGGGATCACCCAAAGCTCGTAAGTCTTGCCCTCGGGCAAAGGCTTCAGATTGGTCGCCAGCAGAACCAGCCCGCCGCGCTCCGGCAGGTACGTGGCACGAGCCGATGGCTCGACGGGAGCTTTGCCTTCGGTAAGCAACACGCGCTGCGCGCTGGGCGCGGTTAAGACTTCCAGAACCTGTTGCGCTCGCGACGCTTGCGCAGCCAGGTTGGTCACCAGGTTGGACTCGTCCTGCAGTTCGTCGTTCAACGCCCGGTTTTGCACTCCCAGAGACACCGCTACGATGGCCATGGCAGCCGCCGCTATCCAGGGAATCCAAAAGCCGGGTCCGCGGCGCGCGCTCTTGACCGAGATGGGGGTGACTTCCGCCATGCTGGCTTGCGGCTTTACCGCGGGAGAGGCAGCAATTTTTTTCAGGAAGCGTTCCCGTGCGCCTTCGGGCAGGGGTTGCTGTTCCACGGCTATTCCCAGCAAGGCGAGGTCGCCGCAGACTTCGGCTAGCTCTGTGCGGCAACGGGCACAGCTCTGCAGGTGCTCCCTGATGGATGCGGACTCCTCTAGCGGGAGATTCTGCATCGCATAGGAAGCTAATTCCTCCTGCGTATTGTGTCCGTCGCCCGTCATGCCTGAAACGCCTTTCGTAATGTGATCAACGCTAACCGGATACGCGTCTTTACCGTCCCCAAGGGATCCCCGGTTCTTTCCGCGATCTCCGAATGGCTCAACCCTTCAAAGAACGCCAACTCCATGGACCTCTGCTGTTCGGCAGGGAGGTCCTTCAAGACTTTCTGGACCTTCTCCATCATTGCGTTGTGCTCGGCTTCCGAAGCCAGGTTGAAGGGAGAGGCCAAAACTACGTCGTCGACGGAATCTGTGGGCTTTCTGCGCCGCAGCAGATCAATCGACCGGTTTCTCGCCACCACCACCAGCCAGGCGCCCAGCGATCCACGCCCTTGCACGAACGAGTCGGAATTCCGCCAAATCTGGAAGAAGATCTCCTGCATCACGTCTTCCGCGTGGCCTGAATCCTTGAGAATGCGCAGCGCGACGGAGTACACCGCCCTGCCATAGCGATCAAAGACCTCGGCCATCGCGGTCTGATCGCCTTGGCGGACACGCTGCAGCAGAGCAATATCGTCGGTTGCGGCAGTTGTCCCGTCGGCCATCCTATCTTTTAGGCTTGCATCTCTGATACTAGAACGCTCAGATTGGCCAATCGGATTGGGAGTCTTGTCTGGCATCGCTGAAGCAGAACCCATTCTACGGTTGCACCACGGAAACAACCAAACTAAAGTACCCGAAAAGCGGCGGATACGACGAGCTATACCCTCGCAGAACTAGTGAGGATGCCCAGGACTCACGTCCTGGGATATTCTCAGCCGTCCCTGCGGGACTGGTCCATTTTGTCAAATCCTACCCAGGACTAACGTCCTGGGCTACTCTCAGCCGTCCCTGCGGGACTGAGTTCCGGACCGGCAGGTTCTCACGCAGGCTCTGAAGCCCGTGCCCTTCAAAAGCCAGAGTTTTGTTGCGGCTTGCGAAAGCCGTATCCTTCGGATGGAGCCCATGTCTCAGCCATCTAGATGAGGAACCGCCTGGATAAGTTGCTGGTCGAGCAAGGTTTGGCACCGTCGCGAGAACGGGCGCAGGCTCTGATCCTGGCCGGGCGCGTGCTGGTCAACCAACAGAAGGTGGAGAAGCCCGGGAGCGCGGTTGAGAATACGGCGCTGCTGCGTGTGTTGGGGGAGGAGCAGCGTTACGTCAGCCGCGGTGGGCTCAAGCTGGAAGCCGCGCTGACCCGTTGGCAAATCGATCTCAGCGGGCGCCACTGCGTGGATATCGGTACCTCCACGGGCGGTTTTACCGACTGCATGCTACAGCATGGCGCAGCCAGCGTGGTCGCAGTCGACACCGGCTACGGGCAGATCGCCGAAGGCCTGCGCAGAGATTCCCGCGTGACCCTGCTGGAGCGTACCAACGCTCGATACCTCAAGCCCGGCGATCTTCCCCGCGGCATTAGTTTTGTATCCATGGACGTATCGTTCATTTCGGCGACGCTGGTGCTGCCCGCAGTGATCGCGGCGGTGCGGGAACCGGGAACCGCCTTGGAGGCCGTGGTTCTCATCAAGCCGCAATTCGAAGCGGGCAGGGAACACGTCGGCAAGGGCGGCATTGTGCACGACCCGGCTGCGCACCAGTTGGCCATCGATCGCGTACGCACCGCGGTGCACGATCTTGGCGCCTCGGCCAGCGAGCTCGCGGATTCTCCGATCCTTGGCGGAGGTGGAGGGGGAACCGGGAATCGGGAGTTTCTTCTCTACGTTCGCTTCTGAGGGGATCGCTTCTGAGGCCATCGCGTACACTTACTGTGTTGCTCACCCCAAACCAGGCTCTGAATCCATGCGACCTGTCGCCATCATTTCCAAGCCGCAGAAGGAAGAGCTTGCCAACCTGCTGCCCGAGCTCGTTGCCTGGATGCGGGCGCATGACTTCGAACCCATCCTGGACCACGTAAGCGGCAGCTACACCCATGACGCACGCATCGTCCCCCGCCATGAATTGCCGGCGCAGAAGCCAGTGCTGGTGGTAGTGCTGGGCGGGGATGGAACACTGCTGGCGGCAGCGCGTGCTTTCGCTCGGACCGATGTTCCTATTCTCAGTGTCAACCTGGGTGCGCTGGGTTTCCTGGCCGAGGTCCGGCTGGCTGATCTGTACACCACGCTGGAGGGATGGAGGGAAGGTTGCTGCGCCATCGACGCTCGCTCCTTGTTGCACACCGAGGTGATGCGCGGCGGCGCGTTGTATAAGGAGTACGAAGCCCTGAACGATGTAGTGATTGCCAAGGGCGCAATCGCGCGCATGGGCGACTTCAGCGTGCATCTGTTTGATCAGCTTGCGGCCTCGTTTCGGGCTGACGGTGTCATTGTCTCCACGCCCACGGGTTCCACCGCCTACAACCTGGCCGCCAACGGACCGATCCTTGCTCCCTACGTGGATGCTCTGGTGATTACCCCCATATGCCCGCACCTGCTGACGATTCGTCCTATCGTGGTGCGCGGGGATGCACACGTGAGTGTCAGCGTAGAAGGCATTCCCGATCTGACCTTCCTGACCGTCGACGGGCAAGAGGCGCTGCAGCTGCGGGTTGGAGACCGGGTGTGTTGCCGCCGTTCGGAGCACAGCGTTCATCTGGTGCGCATGGGGACAACGGGATTCTTCGACGTGCTTCGCTCCAAGTTGAGCTGGGGTGAACGCTGAGGGGAGTTTCGGGTAGGTCCGGGCTAAAGAGTCCGCGGGAGAACCCACAATCGCTGGTCCCGCAGTCTGAAGCCCAGGACTAACGTCCTGGGATATTTTCAGCCGTCCCTTGCGGGACTGGTCGCGGTGGGAATGTACACCCAGGACTTCCGAGTCTGTGTGAGAACTTGTAATCCACAGGTGATTTGGGAGACAAGGAAGAATGTCTCGATTCGTGGAATACAACCCTGACCAAGCGTACTTGCTACCGCCGGATGTGAAGCAGGTATTAGGGGGCGATCACCTGTGTTTTTTTGTGCACGAGGTGGTGGAGCGGTTGGACTTAAAGCGATTTTTGGAGGTATACAGCGAGGAAGGCGGTCGTCTGTATCACCCGTCGATGATGCTGAAGGTGTGGCTGTATGGGTATGCGCTCGGGATGACGAGTTCGCGGCGATTGGAGCAGCGCATCCGTGAGGATTTGGCGTTGCGCTACCTTGCCGGCGGGTTAGGACCTGATTATTGGGCATTAAATGAGTTTCGGCGCAAGCACGCCCGGGGCATCAACGATGTGTTTGTGCAGGTTCTGGAAATGGCGCAAAGACTGGGTCTGGCGCGCATGGGGACGGTGGCGATCGACTCCACCCGAGTGAAGGCCAATGCGTCGGCGGACCGGGTGGAGCGTGTGGAGCAGGCGCGCCAGCAGCGAGCGCGAAAACGGCGCCGGGTGCGTCGCTGGCAGAAGGCCTGTGATGCCGATGAGGGCAATGAAGGAGCGGGCACGTCGGTAGGGACGGCCTGCGAAGAACTGCGGAAAGGGACGGATGTAGCGGCGGAGTTGGAATCGCTACCCAAACTGGAGAAGCGTTCGCGGACGGATCCGGATAGTCGTTTCCTGCACCAGCGCGGGGGATTTGTGCTGGGTTACACCGGGGAAATAGCTGTGAGCCAGGACCACTTCATTGTGGGAGCCCGGGTAACGCAAAACACCCACGATACGCCGGCCTTGGTGCCGATGGTCGAGCAGGTAGAGAAACAATGCCGACGAAGGCCGCATCGGGTGTTGGCCGACAGCGGCTTTTACTCTAACCAGAACGTAGCCGATTTGACCGAACGGGGCATCGACGCTTACATCCCGGACCCGAATCTAGCGCTGGAGTTAAACGGAGGACCGCCGGCGACCACAATAGGCCGCATGCAGCCTAGCGATCCGCACTTGCTGGCCATGCGACAGAAGTTGCGAACCGAAGAGGGCAAACAACGATATCGAAAACGCATGACGATGGTCGAACCAGTATTCGGGATCCTGAAAGAGCAACGAGGTATGAGGCAGTTCCGGCTCCGCGGCCTAGAGAAGGTAAACATCGAGTGGTTACTATCCGCTATCGCACACAACATCGGTCGCGTGCGGGCGACGCGATAAGACCAACTCTCATCGCCCCCGGAAAAAAGCCCAGCATCCAGGCTCTCACACAGACTCTAACGTCCTGGGCTACTCTCAGCCGTCCCTTCGGGACTGGTTCGTGCTATTAGATCCACTCGGGACTCGCGTCCAGCGCTACTTTTAGTCAATCTTGTCCAAATTGAGTTTTTTTCCATCGGCTGATTTTGACGGCACTCGCTAAAAACAAGTCAGCTACCAGAGCAGATTGCGATCAGTCCCGCAGGGACGGCTGAGAGTAGCCCAGGACGTTAGTCCTGGGTGTACATTCCCACCCGCGACCAAGTCCCGTAGGGACGACTGAGAATGCCCCAGGACGTCAGTCCTGGGTGGACCTAGACCGCACGCGAATACTGATTGGCAATCATCCAAAGTCAACCGGATTCTCTTTGAGACCAATGCGGGTCCATACAATCAACGGATTACTTGCACACCAAGCCCGATTTGCCCGCTAATTTGGACAGCTTTGGCTGAGAGTAGCCCAGGACGTGAGCCCAGGAGGTCAGTCCTGGGTGAACCCCAACCGCACAAGGATGCAGGCGCGTGATCATCAAGCGCCAACCCTGCTTCCCCACTCAAAAAGGTCAGCAACACCTTAGGGTTTGGTGAGTTCGTCCAGGAGCAACTTGGCTTTGAGCGCCAGCCCGTGCGCTCCGTCCGTGTCTCCATTGTCCAGGGCTTGCTGGGCCTGTTTCAGGTAGGTGCGAATCTGCGCGGCGGTGACTTTCTCTTCGGTGGAGAGAGAGCGTTTGATACCGCTTAACCCCTGCTCCGTCGAGCTGATCAGATCCGCCGTCTCGTGCTTGGCCTTTTCTCCCATAGCGCTGTCACCGGTTGTCAATTGACCAATCGGTGACGGTGTCCCAGCGGTTCCCGGTGTTTGCGGGGGCGTGGCCTGCGCGGAGGCCTGGGAACCCGATGCTGAGGGTTGAGAAGCACCACCAGCGGCCGGGGCTGGGGCAGTGTCTGCCGGTTTGGCCGCAGGCCGCTTGGGCTTGTGCACCTTCTTCGGTTGGGGCGGCGGGAGCGGGGGCACGTTTTGCGCGGACGGCGGCGGTAACGGCGAAGCCAAGGGTGCGTCGGTTTTTTCCTGCTGCTGCGACTTAGTCTGCGGGCTCAGCGTCCCTTTTCCGGTTTGCAAGGGCGGAGCTTGTGCCTGTGGCGGTGGCGAGCTCTTATGGAGACACCCAGTGCAAAAGACTACGAGCAGGGCGAACGACGAGCATGCGCGTGCTGCTCTCATCCCCTGGGCTCCTTAGCTACGATAGATCCAGTTGAGCTACTCCCGTCCGGCATCAAGTATCCACGCGCTCTGCTGTCCTGAAGAGTGTTCAGCGGAAAGCGCAAAGTAAAAGTAGTTCCGTGGGTCGCATCCGATTCTACTTCAATAGAACCATTGTGCAGTTCCACGATACGGTAAGTCATGGCTAAACCGATACCACTTCCGTCTTTCTTAGTGGTGAAGTACAAATCGAAGATTCTGTCCCTAACTTCGGGAGGAATTCCGCTTCCTTCGTCATGAATGCTAAGCAGCGCCATCCGGCCGTCCTCGGCCAGCCGGACTTTCAGTTTTCCCCCCTCTGCCATTGCCTGGGCGCCATTCAGCACCACATTCAACAGTGCTTGCTTCAATAGGTCCGAATCCACCTTAGCCATCACGGGACGATCGGGCAGGTCGCTCTGCACATGAACGTCCCGGGTTTCCAAATCGGCCGATGCCAGCATCAGCACCGCGGAGACGACGCGGCGCAGATCCTGCTCCTTGAGCTGCAATTCCACCGGGCGGGAGAAATCCACCAGCGTCTGGACGACCCGGTCAAGTCTTTGGATCTCACTTTCGATTACTTCCAGATGGCGCAGGGCTTTGTTATCCGGGCCGCCGCCCAGCTTGTTGCGCAGTAGCTCCAGATGGACCACGATGGCATTGATCGGGTTCTTGACCTCGTGACCGACGCCGGCTGTTAATCGGCCGATGGCTGCCAGGCGCCGGGAAAGCTCCAGATCACTTTCAATCTCCCGTACCGATTCCACGTCATGCAGGGTCAGGAGCGCGCCCAGGCTTTCCTGCGGGAACACGGCGCGATCGTCATGGATAAAGTCGAGCGAGATCTCGACGTGGCGGCCGGTCTCGGTGGTGATCTCCTCCTGCACCAGGGCCATACGGGCGTCAAATGACTCACGGACGAGCCTCCCCAGGCGGGTATTGCGGGAGAAGACCTCGTGCAGCCTGGAGCCCAGGATTTCTGCGCGGCTGATGCCGAGAAAGCGTTCCACCGAATCGCTGACCAGCACCGCGCGGGCATCGTGGGTATAGAGCAGGATGCCGTCCTGGAGATTGGTCATGATCTGATCGAGGTTCTCTTTGAGGGCAGAGAAGACCTCTTCCACGTTGCGCATGCGCCGGCCGATGCGCTCGATCTTGTGCGAGACCAGCACCACGGCATCTCCTGAGCGGCTGCTCGCCTCGCCGGCCACTTCGGCCTCTGCCAGTGCCAGTGCATCGAGCCGGGCGCCGATCTGTTCAATCGGCTTGAGAGCCAGGTTGGCTAAGAACGCGGCGAAGATCAACGAGCAAGCGATCGCCACCCCGGTATAGGTCACGGCGGCGATCAGCCAGGGTTCGACCACGAAACGCAGAAAAGTAGTACGGACCCCTACCCGGATGGTGGCGAAGGGCTCGCCGGCGCGTTCCACCGGCAAGGTTACGTTGTAGACGCGAGGTGGTCCAAAGACGACCTCCAACTGGCGCAGCAAGCCGCCGCTTTCCAATTCCTCGTACTCCTGGCGATGGGGCAGCAGGTGGTCTACGTTGGTGGGGTCGGTACTCAGCAGTGCACGGCCCTCGCTGTCCGCGATGGATACGTCGAAGACAGTGGGAGAGTAGCGAATGGCCGAGTTCATCAGCGCGGTAAGCGTGGGATCGCTGCGCAGCGCCTGAGCCACCGCGGCGCGCACCGACTTCGGGTCGTTGGGGTCGAGACGGGGCGCGAATGTTGGTCTCTGTCGCCCGCCGCGTGGCAAAAAGAATCTGGTGGGCCACCATGTCATTGGCGGAATAAGCCTGGGACATGCGCTGGCGTAGCAGCTGGCCTAGAAAAATCCAGGACAGCGTGCACACCACCAGAAATACCAGTCCGGTGATCGCGAGCACGAGCTTGGTCTTCAGTCTCATGGGGAGTCACCTGACCCTGTTCCTGGCTTATCGAGCGACGGGCAAACGGGGATTAGGCCCGTCTCAGTTGCGGAGCCAAATGGCTTAAACCACCGGCCTCTCTTCTGCCACGTCGCTGGTGGTCGCGCTACCATACTCCTTTAACTTGTTGTGCAATGTCTTCAAACTGATGCCCAGGATCTCGGCCGCCCGGGTCTTGTTGTTACGCGTCGACTCCAGGGTTTTCAGGATGAGCATGCGCTCGGCTTCATCCACTGTGCTTCCGATCTCCACATGAACGCCGCTGTCGCTGTAGTTGGAGCTGCCCGCATCCGCACGCATGAAGCGCTGCCCGAAGGTGGGCGGCAGATGCCGTGTCTCCATGTATCCCTCACCGCAAAGAATGACCGCCCGTTCGATGGTGTTTCGCAGCTCGCGCACGTTGCCCGGCCAGTCGTGAGCCATCAGGCGGCTCAGCATCTCTCCGTCGACTCCCTTAACCTCCCGCCCGTGCTTGGTGTTCATGTCGTTCAACAGGGCTTCGATAATTGCCGGGATGTCTTCTTTATGTTCCCGCAGAGGTGGCATATGCAAGTTGAAAACGTTCAGTCGATAGTACAAATCGCCACGCAGATGCCCGTCAGCGACCGCTTCTTCGGGATTCTTGTTGGTAGCGGCCAATACGCGAACGTTCATGGGCGTTTCGACCTTGCTGCCCAGGCGGCGCAGCTTCCTGTCTTCCAAGACCCGCAGCAGCTTGGCCTGCGTGCCCACCGGCATTTCGCCGATCTCATCGAGCAGCAGAGTGCCTTCTTCGGCCAGCTCGAAGCAGCCCGCGCGGCGCTCCAGCGCTCCCGTAAAGGAGCCTTTCTCGTGACCGAAGATCTCGCTCTCGATCAGAGTCTCGGGAATGGCGGCGCAGTTGACGGCGACGAACGGCTTACCGCGGCGCGGGCTCAGCTCGTGCAAGGTTCGTGCCACCAGCTCCTTGCCCGTCCCACTCTCCCCGGTGATCAATACAGAAACGGTGCTGGGAGCGACGCGCTCGATCATGGCGAACATCTCTTGCATCTTCCTCGAGCTGCCCACCAGCGATCCCAGGAACCCTGTGTCTCTTAATTTGCGGCGAGTCACTTCCAATTCCCGCTCGGTCTCGCGCTGCCGGCTGGCATTGGCCAGAACGGTCTTGAGCCGGGTGGGATCGATCGGCTTTTGAATGAAGTCGTAGGCGCCCATCTTCATCGCCTCGACCGCACGCTCAATGCTGCCTTGCGCGGTCAGGACGATGACGGCCGCGTTGAGCTGCATCTCGCTCAATCGCGACAGGAACTCTAAACCGTCCATACGGGGCATCTTGAGGTCGGTGACGATGATCCCGGGAAACCACTCGCTTACTTTTTCCAGGCCCTCGATGCCGTCTCTCGCCGTCTCCGTGCGATAACCCCAGCCCGAGACCAACTCGGCTAACCCGGCCAAGGCATGCAATTCGTCTTCAACAATCAGTACTCTTTCGGTGGCGCTCATAACTGCTCTTTTCTAAAGTTGGCTATTTCTCAATAACGTGGCACTGCTGGATCAACTTCTCTGGACCAACCATCAATCCCGCCACTCAACGACTGCACTTTCTCAAAACCCTGGTTGCGCAGCCACACGGCTACATTCAAGGAACGGACGCCGGCATGACACACGGTGACAATATGAGCTTCCGGATCCAGCTCCTGAAATGCACGAGAAGGGATTTCTCCCATCGGCATGCTCTTCGACCCGCTGATCTGCGCGGTTGCAAATTCCCACGGCTCACGAACATCCAGCAAAATCGTGCCGGCATCCTTGGATTTCAGGTGAGCGGCGAGATCTCGTGGGGTGATTTCCAGGTCGAGCATGAAATAGTTCTCCAGGTTTAGGATACATCTTGGGCAGCCGCTACCCCTGTTGTCCGACGGGATTCGGAAGTGCTGCGAAAGTCGTAGAAAAGACAACGATTACCACCTTCCGCTTTTTCCAGAGGAGAAATTATCCATGCCCTCCGCAGTCGAGTTCGCCCGCAGCCAGCAAACGCGCTTCCTTGAGGAACTTAAGTCCCTGCTCCGTATTCCTTCCATTTCGACGCTACCCGAGCACAAGGGCGACGTCCGATTGGCAGCCGAGAGCCTGGCCCGGGAGCTGGAGCGAATTGGCCTGGAGCATGTTCGGGTGATCGAGACGTCCGGTCATCCGCTGGTGTATGCCGACTGGCTGCACGCCGCGGGCATGCCCACCTGCCTGACTTATGGCCACTACGACGTGCAGCCTCCCGACCCGCTGGACGAATGGATTACGCCCCCGTTCGAGCCGACGGAGCGCAACGGCAACCTTTATGCTCGTGGGGCAGTCGACGACAAGGGTCAGATGTATATGCACCTGAAGGCCCTGGAAGCGCTGTTGCAAGCGCGCGGAGGGAAACTGCCGGTCAACGTGCGGGTGCTTCTCGAGGGTGAGGAGGAGGTGGGGGGCGAGGGCATCGCGCGGTTTGTACGCGAACATCCGGAGCAGCTCAAGGCCGACTTTGCCCTGGTCTCTGACACCGAGATGTTTGCTCCCGGCCTGCCCACTTTGTGTGTTGGCCTGCGGGGCATGATCTATACCGAAGTGGAGGCGGTGGGAGCGCGGGCGGATCTGCACTCCGGCATATATGGAGGCGCTGCGCCCAATCCCTTCATTGCCCTGGCCCAGGTGATCGCCGCACTCAAAGATCCACAAGGCCGCATTCTGATTCCTGGTTTTTATGACAAGGTGGAAGCTCCGAGCGCCGATGAGCTCAAAGCCTGGAAGCGCCTGCCCTTTGATGAGGAGCACTACCGTGTTTCGGAAGTCGGATCACGCGAGCTTAGCGGAGAGCCGGGACTTTCGGTGCAGGAGCGCACCTGGGTCCGGCCCAGCATGGATGTACACGGAATGCCCGGCGGCTTCATCGGCGCTGGCGCGAAAACGGTTATTCCCGCCAAGGCTACGGCCAAGATCTCCTTCCGCCTGGTTCCCGATATGCATCCGCAGGAGGTTTTTGCGCAGTACAAGAGCTACGTCGAGTCGTTGCAGCCGAAGGGGATCGAGCTGCGCGTCCGCCTGATTCACTCCGGCGATCCGATCGTGGTAAAGACCGACAATCCTTATATACAAGCGGCAACCCGAGCCATGCACCAGGTATTCGGGAAAGAGACGGTGTTTATCCGTTCCGGCGGGTCGATTCCTATCGTGGGAGATTTCGAACGGCACCTGAAAATTCCCGCGGTAATGATGGGTTTCGGGTTGCCGGACGACAACTTGCATGCACCGAATGAGAAGTTCCACATCGCCAACTTCTATCGGGGAATCGAGTCGATCATTTTGTTCTTCGAAGAGCTGGGGCGGGGTTAGGTGGCGTGGCCAAGTAGCGTTGTTCCCTCGCCAAGTGACGGGTGCCCCATATCTCGCTCGTTTTTCGCGAGATGTGGGATTCCGCCGAGGTTGACCGCTCAGTGTATTTCGTGAATCGAGAGTCAGAGGGAAGGACCAGTGGAATCCCACATCTCGCGAAAAACGAGCGAGATATGGGGCACCCGTCCTTGGCGAGGGAACAAGAGGCAGGCCCCTGCGGGACGGAGTTCGTATCTTATGGGGATTCGCGGTCAGGACAGTATTGTGGACGGTTGCGTTGAGGGGTTTGTGCTCGCTGGCGGCCGCAGCACGCGCATGGGGCGAGATAAGGCTCTGCTCCAGGTGGGCGGACGGTCGCTTGTCGAGGTGGCCCTGGAGTAAGCTTCGTTGCATCGGCGTGGCTGCGCCGCGGATCGCCGGAGCACGTACGGATCTGTCGTCCCATGCTCCCGTGGTACCGGATCTCCATCCAGGGTGCGGTCCCTTGAGCGGCATCGAGGCGGCGCTGGCCGCAAGTAGCCAGCCACTCAATCTTTTTCTGCCGGTGGATATGCCACTGTTGCCGGCACGGTTCCTCAACTGGATGCTGCTGCGGGCCGAAATCACTGGCGCACTGGTGACCGTTCCCCGCATCAACGGTCGGCCGCAGCCCCTGTGCGCTGTCTACCACCGGGATTTGCTGTCGTCCCATCACTGCCTCGCTGCTTGCCGGCAATTACAAAGTTATGTCCGTGGTTAGCGCGGCCGCCGGCCAATCCCATCCCAATCTCAGACGGTCGATCTCTTCGACACAGAACGATTGGCCTCGACCGATCCGGAGCTGCTCGGCTTTTCTCCTCTGCCTTTGTACCGCTGGTTCCATAACTGCAACCTGCCTGAGGATATGGCCGTGGAAATGCTTTAGTCTTGAGCCAATGAGTACGTTTCCCGACCCTCACCAACCGGCGGTGGGCATTCCCGCTGGAACGCCCATCGAGATTGTCGGCGAGCCCCCACGCGGAGAGGAGAGGGAAGCGGCTCGGCAACCGGACCCGCCCTACATCTCCTTCGAACACGTGTCGAAATCCTTTGGGGATGTTCATGTGCTGGACGACGTCAGCTTCTGCGTGCAGGCGGGCGAGACGCTTTGCATTCTGGGCCGCTCGGGGGTGGGCAAGTCGGTTTCGCTGCAGCAGATCATGGGCTTCCTCAAACCCGATGCGGGGCGGATCATGGTGGCTGGACAGGATATCACCGGCTTTAACGAAGATCAGATGGAGACCGTGCGCAAGAAGGTCACCATGGTCTTTCAGAACGGCGCGCTCTTCGACTCTTTGTCGGTCGGGGAAAACGTGGCCTTTCCTCTGCGGGAACGTGGACAGTTGCTGGAAGATCAGATTCAGCAAGTCGTGAACGGACTACTGGACATGGTCGGTGTGGCGGGAATGGCGGATCTGCTCCCCTCGGATCTCTCTACCGGGATGAAGCGATCAGTGGCGATTGCTCGCGCGCTTTCCGCGCAGCCGGAGGCCATCCTGTATGACGAGCCCACGACCATGGTCGATCCCCTCATGGGCCGGCTGTTGGGCAATCTCATCCAGAAGCTCAAGCATCAACTCCGCCTTACCAGCATTGTGGTCACACACGACATGCGCTTTGCCGAGCGGCTGGCTGACCACGTGCTTTTCCTGCACCAGGGCAAAGCCTACTTCTTCGGCACCATGGACGAACTCAAACGAACCGACGACGCGTTTCTGCGCGAGTTCCTCGACCTGGATAAGCTGGTCCTGCCCCAGGGCTGATAGCCCGGTCGGGTTATAACTCTCTGGTTACACCGTCCCCTAATAGTAACCAAACGCCGATAGTTACTTATGCCCTGTTTCTGACCCAGAATGGTATGCTTTTTTCGGGAAGCGCGCGGGTAGGAACGTTCGCTCTTCCCGGCTTCTGCCGTCGTAGGATGCGGCCCTTTGACTTGCCGGCGGAAGCTTGCGCGGGGTCTGAGGGTTTTGGTTCAGTCCTGATTAACTCTTGAAGAATGAAGGTTTAGCTGCTATGCAACCCACGCTTTTACCTGCAGACGCAATATTCTTCCGGATGAGTCCTGCACCTGAATTTTCGCTGCGATCGCCGGCCTGGAGTGCTCCTCGCCACCTCGCACCTGCTCATTCGTTCATTTAGTTACTTGACAGTAGCATGGTAACGTCTGCGTACCTTATTGGTAACACGGTAACCCAGGCAAACTGTGTGATTTGGCTCTAACGAGGGCGAAGTGTAACTGCACTTCGCAGCCTCTCGAACTTTTCCCCGGGGACATGCATGGCAACGTCCGGACTTCTAAAGCGCTTAGCAACAAACGGCAGCGAGGAACGGGGGGCCGGGTATGTAGCGGTCCCACAACGGTCGAACGCCCAGGGAAAAGGAACGCGCGTTGTCGCGCTCTGGATGTTGGGTGACGTCCTCGTCGTTTTGCTTGCGCTGATGATCGCGGTTCGTGGCTGGCTGGGCGAAGGGCTTTTTGGTGCTGATTCGCCCTACCACACCAACATCATGTTCCACACCCACCCAAAAATCCTGCTCACCTGTCTGGGATGGTTCATGCTCTCGCTGATTCTAGTCAGCAAGCGCTACCACCTGTACGGCCCGATGCAGATGCGCAACACACTGCACGAGCAGCGGCTCACCATCCAGGCCTGCCTCACGGCGGGGCTGCTGTTGTCGGGCGCCCTCTACCTGGTGCACGGAGAGGTGATCTCTCGCGGAGTGGTGATTATCACCGTGGTGACGACCACGGTATTGCTGTGCGGCCGGCGGCTGATATGGCGGATGATGAAATACCGCCGCTTTGAAAACGGCTTGGAAGTACGCAACATCATCATTGTCGGCACGGGCAGGGTCGGCCAGGCGATGCGCCAACATCTGGATAGCATTCGCCACCTGGGCTACAGTTTCAAGGGCTACGTGCAAATCCCTGGAGTCGATTCCGACAGTCCGGCTTTGGCTGGAGACGTCCTCGGTTCTCTCGACCAGGTGCTCCAGCTGGCGCGCAAGTATTTCGCCGATGAGATCTTTATCTCCGCGCCTTGTGACGCGCGGTTGGTTACGCAGCTCGTTTCCCAGGCACGGGAAGCAGGTGTTGATGTCCGCGTCGTGCCTGAGCTTTACGACGGTTTGGCGTGGAATAGTCCGATCGAGTACATCGGTCAGTTTCCTACCATTCCTTTGCACCGTGGGGACACCCCGGTCATCGGCATGTTCCTCAAGCGCATTCTGGATGTGCTGCTCTCGTCGCTGGCGCTCGCCATCGTTTCACCTCTGCTCCTGGCAATCGCGATCGCCGTGAAGCTCGATTCGCCCGGGCCCATCTTTTATTGCTCGGATCGGATCGGGAAGAAGGGCCGGGTCTTCCGCTGCATCAAGTTTCGTACCATGGTGGCAGATGCAGAGCGTCGCCGCGCGGATCTTCTGCACATGAACGAACGGGACGGCGTGCTGTTCAAGGTCAGCAACGATCCCCGGATTACCGGTTTGGGCGGCTTCCTGCGTAAGTACTCGCTGGACGAGCTGCCGCAGTTTATTAATGTGCTGCGCGGCGACATGAGCATGGTCGGCCCCCGGCCTCCGATCGCCAGTGAAGTCAAGCGCTACGAGCTAAGCCATCTGCGGCGGCTGGATGTGCTTCCCGGCATGACCGGACTGTGGCAGGTACAGGCGCGTCAGGATCCCTCGTTCGACAGCTATATCTCCCTTGATACGGCGTACATCCAGAACTGGAGTATCTGGCTCGATCTCAAGATTCTTATCCGCACTCTGTCGGTGGTTGCCGGTGGGACCGGGTCTTAGGGAGCCGTGAGCGCGAAAACCATGGGCTAGGCCCCATAAGCGCTAACTTGTTTGGCAAACAATAGAAATCCGAGAAGACCCTGTTTTTGGGGCATCTCCAACTCGCCGCAAAATCGTCATCCTGAGCAGAGCGCCTCACAGATTTATCGCGTGATGGAGCGCTTGATGGCGCGGAGTCGAAGGACCCCGAGGGTGCTTATCTTACCCATGCTGCCCGGGGCTTTTCAACCACTGAAGCCCGCACCGGGCGTACCCGCCAAGTTGGAGGGTTTCACTGCGCCCTGTGGCTGCAAGCGCCTGCTCTATTTTGAAGGCTACGAAGACATTCGCACAGGCATCGCTCGGGAGAAACATCTTAAAGGCTGGCGGCGCGAAAAGAAGGCGAACCTCATGCGCATGGTCAATCCGGAGATCAAAGATCCCGCACAGAAGTGGGGATGGAGGATGATTGCAGTGCATGAAAAGATGTACGCAGCAGACCCCGTTCTCGGGCTTCGGTGGTCGAAAAGCTCCGAGCAGCATGGGTAAGATAAGCATCGCCGGGGTCCTTCGACTCCGCGCCATCAAGCGCTCTGTCACGCGATAAATCTCTGAAGCGCTCCGCTCAGGATGACGATTTTGTGGGAGTTTTAAGGAAACACATCCTAAACAAGCTAGCGATCGCGGGGCGAAACCCCCACGATCGCATTTGCTCAATCGCCGGGAGCTACAGAGACAGTTGATAGACTGGTAAAGTGAAGATTGCTTTGGCCCAGATCAATCCTACGGTGGGGGATTTTCAGGGCAATACGAAGAAAATTATTGAGTTTGCCGGCGAGGCGTCCGCTGCCGACGCGGACGTTGTTATGTTTCCGGAGCTGGCAGTCTGCGGTTATCCGCCGGCCGATTTTCTTGATAAACCATCGTTTGTGGAGCGCTCCGCTGAGGCCATCGCGGAGATTGCCGCCACCGCGACCACCGGCCGCAAACTGGCCATCCTCTGCGGGTATGTCACCGCAGCACCCGCGGGATCAGGCAAGCAGGTGGCAAATTCGGCGGCTCTGCTGCGCAACGGCGTGGTCGAGTTTGTCCAATCCAAACGGCTCCTGCCCTTCTACGACGTCTTTGACGAACAGCGGTATTTTGCTCCCGCGACAAGCCAGAGCCTGCACTGCCTGGGGAGCGAGCGCATGGCGCTCACCATCTGCGAAGACGCATGGAACGACAAGCTGTTCTGGTCAAGCCGGCTTTATCCGGTCGATCCTGTCGAAGAGTTGATGCGCGCCGGCGGATCGCTCATCCTGAACATCTCCGCCTCCCCTTACTACCGGGGCAAGCGGGAATTGCGTCATCGCATGCTGGCTGCGATTGCCCGGCGGCATAAGGTTCCGGTGGCGATGGTCAACCAGGTGGGAGGCAACGATAGCCTGGTCTTCGACGGAGCCAGCTTTGCCCTGAGTCCAGAGGGCGAGATTATTGCGCAGGCGCGCTCGTTTGAAGAGGATCTGGTCTTTTTCAACAGCGCTACGCTGGCCGGCGATCGCCGCCCCGTCGACCCGAGCGAAGACGCCGCAGTCTACCAGGCGTTGGTCTTAGGCACCCGGGACTACGTGCGCAAATGCGGTTTTTCGAAGGTGCTGGTGGGCTTGAGCGGGGGAGTGGATTCGGCACTGGTGGCTACCATCGCCGTCGATGCCCTGGGCAAAGAGAATGTGACCACGATTGGCATGCCCAGCCAGTATTCCTCCACCGGTTCGGTCGACGATGCCCGCGCACTAGCCGCCAACCTTGATATTCGCTTTACGACCGTCGCCATTCACGATCTCTTCGAGCAGTACACGCGGGCACTCGCGCCCCTGTTTGCCGGCCGGCAGCCGGATATCACGGAGGAGAATATCCAGTCCCGCATCCGCGGAAATCTGCTCATGGCGCTTTCCAACAAGTTCAACGCGCTGGTGCTCACGACCGGCAATAAGTCGGAGATGTCGGTGGGCTATTGCACGCTTTACGGCGATATGGTGGGCGCGCTGGCGGTGATCGGCGATGTGGTCAAGACGGAGGTCTACCAGCTCTGCCGTCATGTGAATCGGGAGCGCGAGATTATCCCGCGAGCCATCCTGGAAAAGGCGCCGTCCGCGGAGCTTCGCCCGGGACAAAAGGATACGGATTCTCTCCCGCCTTACGAGGTACTGGACCCGATTCTGCAGGCCTACGTCGAGCGCTACGAAACTCCCGAGCAGATCGCCGGCGAATACCATTTCGATCTGGCGACAGTCTGTCATGTAGTCAAGCTGGTAGAACGCAGCGAATACAAACGGCAGCAGGCTGCGCCGGTGCTTAAGGTCACCAGCAAGTCCTTCGGCATGGGGCGCCGTTTCCCCATCGCCGTTAAAGTTCAGGTATAAGCAGAAGTGTCCCTATCCGAGATTCGCAACCGCCCCAACAACTAGAGAGGAATTGAATGCAGCTTCGCATAACCACATGTCTTTCTGTTCTCGCAGTCGCAAGCGCGGCGTGGCTTCCAGCCGCACTCGCCCAGAACGGAACCGCCCCCGCTCCGCAGGCACCCGCCGCTCCCCAGGCACCGGCCGGAAGTTCAGCGCCAGCGCCGTCTGCGCCAGCCGAGGCCTGCGGCTACGTTTCCGACGCCTGATCCGGCAAACTTTACTGCGACCTCGCCCACCAAGCAGACGGTGGAAGAATTTCTAAAGGCGTATTGGGGTTACGACACTAGCCGGCTCTGGCAGGTTCAGGCCATCCTGCCCACTCCGGCGCCGGGGGTCAGCCATGTGATCGTTCTGGTCAAGGCCAATGGCGCGGGCGCCAAAGAGCAGATCGCGCAGCTCTCCTTCTTCACCCTGCCCGACGAGAAGTTCCTGGTCGCCGCCGATGCACTGCTCCCCTTCGGTTCCAAGCCGTTTCAGGCCTACCGGGAGATTCTGCAGGCGGGAGCGTACCGGGCCGTCGCAAGGAGGGACTTCCAAAGCGCTCGAGATTGTAGAGTTCTCCGATTTCGAGTGCCCACACTGCAAGGAAGCACAACCCACGATCGCCAAGTTGTTGGCCGACTATCCGAGCGCTCACTTTGTCTACCAGGATTTCCCGCTTACCCAGATCCACAGCGAGGCCTTTAAGGCGTCGACCCACGGGTATTGCGTCGCCAAAGCGGGCGGCAATGAGGCGTTCTTCAAGTTTTCCGATGCTCTTTTTGAAACCCAAGCGGGACTCGCCGGGGCCACGGCGGACGCGACTTTGAAGGACGCTGAGACGAAAGCTGGGCAGGATCCGGTTAAGATCGCTGCTTGCGCTACGACCCCTGCCGCCAAGGATGCCATCAATGCTTCGCTGGCGCTGGGGGCGAAGGTGGGCGTGAATTCGACGCCTACTATTTTTATCAACGGGCGCGGATTGCCGGCGGTTGGGATTCCTTACCCGATGCTGCAGAAGATCATCGAGTTCCAGGCGCAGCTGGATGGTGTGCCTCTGCCACCCGCGCCACCGGCTCCTGCTCCTAAACCGGCTCCGTCGTTGCGGTAGGAACCTATCTGGCACAATGAATGTGGCAGATTGAGGGCCTATGAGTGGTGAGTGAGAACGAGGTTTCCGCTGTGCCGCGAGCCGAATACTCCCGGCGCATGGCGGAGCTGTCGGTCGAACGGTCCAATCTCCAAAGGCAGGAACGGCTGGTTGGGTATATACAGCTGGGCCTGGGCGCCTTCTGCCTGGCCTGGATCCTGTTCCGGGTGCGCCACTTTACCAGGACCGACTTGCTGGTCCTGATTCCGATCACGGCCTTCGTCGTTCTTGCTGTCCTGCATGGGCGGCTGCAGCGCGCAGTAAGCGCGCGCACCCGCGCCATCAGGTTCTATGAGCAGGGCCTTGCACGGCTCAATGGCACTTGGGCGGGAAGCGGAGCCACGGGCGAGCGCTTCCTGCAACCATCCGACCCCTGTGCACGCGACCTCGATCTCTTCGGTAGGGCCTCGCTATTTCGAATTGCTGTGCACGGCACGTACCCGTGCCGGGGAGGAAGCGCTGGCGCGATGGCTGATGGCGCCTGCGCCGCCGGACGAGGTCCGCGCCCGGCAAGCGGCAGCGATCGAGCTAAGCCCTCGCCTGCGGTTTCGAGAAAGCCTCTCTACCATGGGAGAAGACGTGGCAATAGGAGTTCGCCCGGCACAGCTGGCCGACTGGGGAGAAGGCCAGCGCAGGTCTCCCCTCAGGGATGATCCGTATCGTGGCCCCGGTGCTCGCTGTCGCCTGGATACTCAGCGTGGCCGCCTGGCAGCTGTGGGGCGCGCCGGAGTTGCTGGTGCTCGCCACCACGGTCGTCAATCTGGGGATTTCGTATCGCTTCCGCCATACGGCTGAGCGAGGAGGTCCATGCGGCTGAGGAAGCCGGCCACGATCTGAGTCTCCTCTCCCAGGTGTTGACTGTTTTTGAGAACGAAGAATTCTCCAGCCCGAGGCTGCTCCAACTACAGGCCCAGCTTAAACAACAAGGTCTACCTCCTTCGCGGGCGATCGCCAAACTCAACCGCCTGGTGGAGTTTCTCGAATCGGCTCATAACCTCTTCGTGCGTGTGCTCGACTTTGTGATTTTTTATCGACTGCAGTTTGCCCTGGCCACGGAGAGCTGGCGTCGACGCTTCGGGCCGTCGCTCCGCCTGTGGCTCGAAGCGGTGGGGGAATTGGAGGCCCTGGCAGCCCTGGGAGGCTACACCTATGAGCATCCCGAGGATGTGTTTCCTGAATTTGCCGAGGACGGACCCTGCTTCGAAGCTGAGGCGCTGGCCCATCCGCTGATCGCGCGAGAACGGGCCGTTGCCAATGATCTTCGGCTGGACCGGGATCTTCAGCTCATCATCGTGAGCGGTCCGAATATGGCAGGAAAAAGTACGTTCCTGCGCGGCATCGGCGTCAATGCCGTGCTGGCGCAGAGCGGGGCTCCGGTGCGTGCGGCGAAGCTGAAACTGTCGCCCCTTACGGTCACTGCCTCGATCTGCGTTCTGGATTCGCTGGAGGGTGGAATCTCCCGCTTCTATGCGGAGATCCATCGGCTAAAGCAGATCATGGACCTGACCAGGGGCCCTGTTCCGGTTCTTTTTCTGCTGGACGAGCTGCTCTCGGGAACCAACTCACACGATCGGCTGATCGGAACCCGATCCATCGTTACCAAACTGGTGGAACGAGGCGCGGTGGGGTTGGTGAGCACGCATGATCTGGCTCTGACCGCGATCCCGCAGGAGATCGGCACGAGGGCGATCAATTGCCACTTCGAAGATCACCTGGAAGACAGGCAGTTGCGCTTCGATTACAAGCTCTACCCGGGCATTGTCCAGACCAGCAATGCGCTGCCGCTGATGCGGTCCATCGGGCTCGAGGTTTAAGGCAGTTTCGCAATTACGCTGACCCAATAAAGATCGCGAGGTGTGGTTTTCCTTGGGAGAAAACCACGAAAAGGCCTGTAGCTTCGGTTTACATCAATTGCGAAACTGCCCTAGAAGGCTGGATGGACGGAAGCCAATTCCTCGCCGTCGTCGCCTAACTTCAGCAAGCCCTCGCTGGTGACGCGCGCCGTCCAGATGGGATGAATGCGCCGGTCGTTCAGCCCCCAGGCTTGCAACCTGACCTGGTCAAAGCCGGAGTTGCATAGGTCGTCCTCTACGTCAGGCGATGAGAAGTAATGCTCCACGACGGCGCTGACGCGATCGGCGTAGTTGAGCGGGGCGGGCCAGCGTACGGGGAACTGCAGGGAGAGGATGTTGGCGTGGTCACCTACCAGGTTCACCCTGATGACGCGGGAGTCGAGGGCAGCCATCATGACATCGGCTTGCTTCAGACGGGCCTGCACCGCGACCGCGCGCTGGTCTTTGGGCCGCAAAAGGGTAAAGGAGTAACAGCTGGAGCCAGGCTCAGGCCCGGCCTGAGACGGTTGGGGCGGTGGTGCGATCGCGACAGGGGATTGCGGCTGAGCCACGGCCGCGTGCGTGATCGGCAGCGAGAGCTGTTCCTGCCGGCACGCAGTCAACATCCACAGCAATGCGGTTAACGCTAGAGTTCTTCTCCCAGCCATAGGTGCCTCTGAGGGAATGTCCAGAACTGTCCCTAGCCCTGTAGGGGCGCACGTTTATGGGGGATCGGTAAAGTCTAAATCGAGGGGCGTTCAGGGTCAAAGGGTAACAGCGATTGTAGGGGCTTTCCCCCGGTTTTCCTGTTGAGTTTGGTGGCATTTCGGGCCTCATGCGGCTTTCCTTTCTGAAAGCCGCTCACGTGCTCGTGGGTGAGCGCCGCGTAGCAGGAAATCCAGGGAACCTGGGGCACCCGTCCCACTCCTCAGCCTTTTCCTAGAGCTATAAACCTACTTCTGTTGAGATTTGGCGGACAAATTGAAAGTTTCACTTTAGCTGTGGTGGGGGAGGGGGATGAGCGGCCCGGTCATCTCGTTACGCCGGCGGCGCAGGATGTGTGGCGTCACCAGGATGGCCAGGTTGCTCACGTCGTATTCCTTGGTGGTCGCGCTGAGGGCGGTAAAGCCGGGTAATTCCGAGAGGCCCGGATTGCCGCTGACAGCATTCGATTCCTGGCGTGACAAGTTGCCCACCACCAGCGCACTGGCACCATTCACCAGATGAATATCCGCGGTGTAGCTGCGATTGGTAAGCACCGGCAACCCGTTAAGACTGGCGCCCTGAAGCGCCTGAATCTTGAGGTCAAGTTTAAGGGTCACATCATCGTTGCGCTCGATGCGCGGAGTGACCTTAAAGATCAAGCCCAAGTCCTGATACTGGACCTGCGGAATGGGAGCGGCGGTGGAGAGGGCGCTGGCATTGATCCCCAGCCCACCCAAAATGCCGGAGAGGCCGGCAGTGGTGATTCCGGGAATATTTACCGAGGTGCCGGCAATGCTGGAGTAGCTCGAGGTGGTGATGGGATAGCGCGTGCCGCTGCGGATTGTGCCTTCGGCGTTGTCTTCCAGCCGAATCTGGACCTGATCGAGGGAACGCGTGTCTGCTGAATTCAGGCTCAGGTTTCCCGTAATGCCGCCGGCGGAGAGGCCGGTCAAAGTAAGGCCGTTGCCGAAGGTGGCGAAGGGCGAGCTCAAAATCGAGCTGGTCACCTCACCCGACGCAATGAGAATGGCGGCGATGGCGGCGTAATCCCCGGCACTCGCCAAACCGCTCTGAATGATCTGCTGCACCAGGCTGGAGTTACTCGAGATCACGCTGTTCAGCTCGCTGGGCACATTAAAAACAGTGGTCGTTTGCGGGAGCTGCACGCCGATAAGCGTTGTCCTGGTGTTCTCCACCTCGTAAATCTTTACGTCCAGCAGCACTTCGCTCTTGCCGTCCAGCAGATCGGCAAAGGTTCGATTCAGTGCCGCCAGAGTAGGGGCCGGCGCGCGCACGGTCATCGTACCGCGGTTTGGTTGCACGGTCGCCTGGGTTACACCGAGCACATTCTTGGCGAGGTTGTTCATGTCAGAGAACTCGGCCGGGGTGAGGCCGGGTAGATAAATTGTTTCCAGCGACATCCGGTCGTATTTTTCGTGATTTTCCTTGGTATCTTTGGCCACTAAAACGCGGATGGGGTCGAGCGGCACGATGAAGGAATGGGTCACCAGGTTCAACAGGTGCGCGGCCTGGGCAAAATCCACGTCATCGGCGTCGAAGCGAACGGTCAGCGATGCAAGGGAGCCGTCGTCCACCATCCTTAGCCCATAGGCATCGAGCACCCGCCGCAACACCTCCTGCTCGGTGCTTCTGAAGTGAAAGCTTTGCTTGCCTGGCTTGGGGGTCAGTTCGATCGCAGGCGCGAAGGTCGCATTCAGGCTGCCCTCTGGCGAAGCGGTGGAGGCGAGCTTGGCCAGATCGTAGATGTGCTGCGAGACCTCAGGATTCTTCGGGTCCAGCGCCAGCGCTTCGGCGAGCTTAGCGCGGGCTACGTCGGGCTGGCCCATGAGGCGTGCTTTGTCCGCGTCCTGGATCAGTTTGGTGACGCGGTGCTGGCTTGCGATCTGCAGGTCAGCGGCGTAATCGCGGTTAGAGGGATCCGCCTTGGCTGCCCGGGCGAAAGCCTTCTCGGCCGCGTCGACGTCGCCCTTTTCCATGGCGTGGACGCCCTGGGCATAAGCCTTCTCCGCAGCCTTTCTTTGGCGGGCCGAGGGCTCCATTTGGCGGGCTGAGGGCAGAGCGGCCGGAGGTGTGGTTACCGGCGGCGAGGGCTGCTGGGCATACGCGGCCAAGGGCATGAGCGCCCAAAAGGCGGTGACCAGGCAGAGCGATGAACAAAAGGATGGAACCCGGGCTGTGCCGCGTAGCGAACACATAAATTTATCCTAGGGGGCGGTCAGCGCAGGGACAAGTTACCAGGAGACGCAACCCCGGATTTCCTGCCTCGCTACTCGGGACGGCGTCACGTGGTGCGGTCCCGGCCAGCCGGGACCGCATGGAGCTTGCCCACGCCACCGACACCAACAGGAAATCCGGGAACCCCGGGGCGGGGTTGCCCGCCGTGGGACGGATGGTTCACGGGCGAGTGACCGTCCCGAGCAGCGCTTCCAGAGTGGTGGTGCAAACTTCCGGCTGGTGCTGGAGCAAGGCCTGGTAGGAATAAACTCCGGTGGCCACGGCGATGGTGGGCAGGGAATTGGCCTTGGCCGCGGCGATATCCGAGGGCGTGTCGCCGACTACGCACACCCTGGCATGAGTGCCGGCCAACTGGCCCGCGGCGAGCGCCTGCGCGATCATTTCGGAGCGCACAGCATGGCGATCGCTGAAGCCGCCAAAAGTGAACCAGTCGCGTAGTCCGGCGATTTCGATCTTCAACCACCCAATCTGCTCCAGGTTGCCGGTGGCCACGCCCAGACGCTTGCCCCGGCTTTTGAGGTAAGCCAGCATGGACAAGACGCCGGGCATGACGGTAACGCTCATGCGCTCGCGCTGTTCCAGGACCGGCTGGCGCATGAGTCAAGAATTTCTTCCAGGCGAGGCTGCCACACCTCGTCGGGGATGGCCGCCAGGCGGAATGCGTCACGCAGGATACCGGTGTCGGTGCTGCCGTGCACGGGAACGGAATCGATGGGGAGCGGATGCCCCATCACCGCCTGCACGCTCGAGGAAAATGCGCCGGTGTGCACGCCGCCGTGGGCGTGGAGCAAAGTCCCATCAATGTCGAAGAGATAGGCGTCGCAGTCATCCCAGCGAAAGCCTTCGCGGATGGTTACGAGGCCCTCAGCCGGCGCCGTGACAAGCCGGCCGGCTTTTTCCTGCACTAAGTACGCACCGTTTGTTTGGCGGCGTCAAAGACAGGGCGATCGGCGCGGGGCGGGCGCTTGAGTCCGCTGCGAATTTGTTCCGGATCGAGCTTGAGTTCCGCGATGGTGCGGCGGAGTGTGTTGCGGTGCATGCTCAGCTCGCGAGCTGCCTTGCACTGGTTGCCCCTGTGATGCGACAGCACTTCGAGAATGAAGCGCCGTTTAAACTCGCGCACTGCCTCGTCGTAATGAATGCCGCCGGCGTGCATTTGCGTCACAAGACTATCCAGTTCACGTTTCACAAAAACCTCTTTCTCTTTCCTACCCGCTCGACGGCCGGGTTTGTGTTTGTCTCGCACTCACTTAAACCCTGGGCGAGAATTGGCTGCATGGCAGTAGCGAAATGAATCCTGGAGCTTGGCGCGATCCGGAGCGCTTGCAAGCCCTGACGGATCCTTTCCCCTAGATCGAACGGTACAACATGTGAGCCGCCGTGGGCTGCTGTCAAAAAGACCGGAGCCAGACGGGAGTTATCCAACCAGGCCTGCCGAGGCAAAAATGCCACGATGCCCATTAGGACCAGGGTAACGACCACAGAACCCTTAACCAACCCAAAGACCGCACCCAGTAATCGATCCACGATACCCAAGCCCACTCCGCGGAACAACCCACGAAGCAATCGACCGGCAAGCCCCGCCAAGACCATCACCAGCAACGCGATCACTAAAAACGCGATCAAGTTGGCAACCTCGCGGTTCTGAACCACGCGCTAGAACCCAGGGTGCGAATGCTCCGTAATTGGCCGCGGCAAAAAAGAGCCCTACGAATCAGACCCGCTAGCGAGAAGACCTCGACAAAAAAGCCTTTGACAAAAGCAGAAACCACCGAAACTACCAGCACAACGATTATCAATAGATCGGCCAGATTCATGTCTGTGCTTTCTGAATCAGGGCCGGGTAACGCGCACTTCTTTCAGTTCGGGGCCGGTCAGCAAATACAAAGCCTGCTCATACTTTTCCTGCGTCTGGCGCACCACGTTGCCGGGAAGCTCCGGTGCGGGTGGTTGCTTGTTCCAACGTATGCTCTCCAGATAGTCGCGCACAAACTGTTTATCGAAGGACGGCTGGGGTGCTCCGGGTTGGTATCCCTCTTTGGGCCAGAAGCGAGACGAATCGGGAGTCAACACCTCATCGGCGAGCACGATGCCTTTTGCGGTCATGCCAAACTCAAACTTGGTATCTGCGAGAATCAATCCCCGCTGCAGCGCATGATCCGCCGCCTTAGCGTAAATCGCGAGGCTCAGCCGGCGCAGTTGCTCGGCGTTGTCGCCGCCGACGCGCGCCACCATCTGATCGAAGGAGATATTTTCGTCGTGCTCGCCACTCATGCTCTTGGTGGCGGGAGTAAAGATCGGTTCGGGCAGCTGCTCCGACTCGCGCAAACCCGAGGGTAGCGGTATGCCACAAATTTTTCCGGTGCGGTTGTAGTCTTTCCATCCCGAACCGGAGAGATATCCCCGGACCACGCATTCAGCGGGGAACATTCGGGCACGGTTCACCAGCATCGACCGGCCACGCAGTTCGTTTTCGTAGGGTCTTAGCTCGGCCGGATATTGTTCTACGTCCGCGGTGACCACATGGTTGGGAACGAGATCGCTGAGATAGTCGAACCAGAAGAGAGAGATCTGCGTCAATACACGGCCCTTGCCCGGTATTCCGGTGGGCAGCACATAGTCGAAGGCGGAGATGCGGTCGGTTGCTACGAGGAGCAGCAAGTCTCCCACCGAGTACAGATCGCGTACCTTGCCCCGCGTATACAGTTGCAGGTCTTCGAATTCGGTAGCGATGAGCGTTGGCAAAGGTAGAGCCTCGGGAGAGGAATGACTTTCCGATTGTCCGAGGTGGCGACCGCTTTGTCAACGCAGGAAAACTTCGGAAAAGTTTCCGAGGTGGGAGGGGAAATCCGGGAGGCCGCGGATGTTGAGGCGATTCTTAGGGATGGTTACTTTTGGGCAGGGGTCACGCTGTCGCCAAACGACGCTCCTGCACCCGCTCCCGGGTGCGGTTGTGGCTCACGTCGTCGCCGCCGAGGCGGACGGAGACGAGCTTGGAAACTCCCGGCTCCTGCATGGTTACGCCATAGATCAGGTCGGCCGCGGTCATCATCCGCTTGGAGTGGGTTACTAGCAAAAATTGCGTTTCGCCACTCATCTCCTTGAGCATCCCGGCCAACCTGCCCACGTTGGTCTCATCCAGCGGCGCGTCGACTTCGTCCAGCACGCAGAACGGGCTGGGCGAGTATTGGAAGATGCCGACCAGCAGCGCCAACGCGGTGAGAGCCTTCTCGCCGCCGGAGAGCAACAAGACGTTTTGCAGCTTCTTTCCGGGCGGAGAGGCTACGATGTCGATACCGCTTTCCGCTGTATTTTCTTCATCTGTCAGGCGCATGAAGCCCTGACCCCCGCCAAAAAGACTGGTGAAGGTCTGGCTGAAATTCTGGTTGATTTTGGCAAAGGCTTCGTCGAACTTCTGGTGGGTAATCTGATCGATTTCGCGAATCGTCGACTGCGTGTTTTCGATTGCATCGATCAAATCTTTGCGCTGGGTTTCCAGGAAGCCGTGACGTTCGGCCGTCTCCTGGTACTCTTCGAGCGCCATCATGTTGACCGGGCCCATAGCCTCGAGCTTCTGCTTCAGGCCGCGGCAGGCGTCGTCTTCTTCGCTCAGCGCGTCGCCTTCGAGGCGAGGCACATCTTCCTGGCGGCGCAGTTCGGAGGCTTCGATTCCCAGGTCGCTGACGCAAGCGGCTTCCATGTATTCGAGTTCCACAGCCAGCTTGGCCGAGTGTGCGCTGCGGGTGCTGCGCGCCTCGCGGAAGCTATCCATCTCCGCGCGTAAAGCCTTGAGGTTGTGCTCCAGTTCGGTGAGTTGCTCGCGCAGCAGCTTGGCTTCCTCGGTGGATTTGGCTGCTTCTTCGAGGGCGGTTCTGCGCACTTCCGTCAGGCGCTCCCGTTCCACCTCCAGTTGTTCGTTCTCGCGCGTGCGCTGCTGTTCTTCCGCGGTCGCCGAGGCCAGCTGTTGCTCCAGTTGGTTAACCCGGCGTTCCAGGTCGCCGTACATGCGATCGATACGGGTGAAGGCCGCTTCCGCACCGCGGCTGCGCTCTTCCAATCCCGCGAGCAGGGCGGAGACTTCTGCTGCCTGTTGCTGCGCCTGTTCCCGTTGGCGGCGCAACTCCTCCATGTTTTGCTGCAGTTCGTTGACCTTGGTCTCAGCCGCGCCATGGTCTGCTTCCAGGCGCGCAACCTCTTCGCGCTTCTCTTCGATCAACGCCTGGCGAACGCCGCGCAGATCCTTGTTGCGTTCGCTCTGCACGACCCAGTCGTCCAGCCGGCGCTCCAGCCGGGCCACTTCCGCGTCCATCTGGCGGAGGGCTGCGCTCTGGTTGGCGCTCTCTCGCTCGGCGTTGCGCCGCTCCTCGCTGATGCGCTCCGATTGCGCAGCTAACTCGTTCAACAGCCGGGCAAGGGAAGCGGCGGTGATCTCGGCGCGGGCCAGCTCGGCTTCCACCAGGTCCAGTCTCTTCTGCGTCTCGCGCAGCTCGCCCTTGAGTGCCAGCGGGCCTTCGACGCTGGGCTTACCGCCGGTGACGGTGACGTTGTGGAAGCACTCGCCGGAGGGGGCGAGGAAGAAGGCGTTCGGATTCTCCAGGGCCAGGGATTTTGCCACCTCGGCACTGGGAGTGACGAAACCTTCGCGGAGTTTGGGCAGGATCACTTCGAGCGATCGGCCAAAACCATCGAGCACCCGGATGCAGTCTTTCAGCCGCTTTACGCCGGACCCACTGTGCTGGGATTCCAGGGTGTCTCCGGCGAATGAGAATTTGGCCTGGGAATCGTCGGGATGGACCAGGAAGGTGGCGCGTCCGTCGACATCGCTCTTCAACAGCCGCATTCCTTCGTGCGCGGCATCCCAGCTGGTGACCACGATGTAGTTCAGCTCGTCACGCAAAAAAGCATCTACAACGGTTTCGTATTCACCAGACACTTCGAGAAAGTCGGCGAGCGTGCCCACCGGGGCCAGGCCGCCACCCAGCGAATTGGACTTGAGCAGCTTGCGCACGGTGTCGGTGGAGTAGCTGTGCTCGCGGATGAGCGACTGCAGAGAGTTGCGGCGTCCGGTCAGGGTCGCCATCTCGGCGCGCAAGCGATCGCCTTCGAGCTTGGCTGCACTCTCTTCACTACGCCGCGTCTCGGTCTCTGCGCGCAAGGTGACGAGCTCGCTCTCGAGGCGTTGCAGTTGCTCAGTGACTGATTCGAATTTAAGTGAAGCCTGTCCGCGTTCCGAGCCCAGCGAGGCGAGCTCCGAGCTGGCAGCGCTAATCTCTGAAGCGAGCCGTTCCGCATCCTGCTCCAGTGCGGTCAAGGACTCCTCCGCATGCATGGTCTGGTTGCGTGCATGCCCGGCCTGGGTGAGCAACTGCATGGCATAGCGCCGCGCGGCCTCCAGCCGCTGTTCCGCGCCGTTGACGGCCTCGGAGGCGTCGCGTGCCTGCTCCTGACGCTGCCTTGACTGCTCACGAACGCCTGCGGCTTCGGCCGCGGCATTCTCCAGAAAGGATCGGTGAGACTCGCGCTCCACGACCAATCCCTGCAAGTGAAGCCGTGCCTGTTCCAGTTCGGCCGCACCTGCAGCGGCGCGGGTGCGCAATTCTGCAATGCGCTCCTGGTTAGCAATCTCCCGCGTAGTGGCGCGCTCCAGTTCTACGGAAGACTGGTTGGCACGCGCGTTGGCGTCTTTCGCGCTGGCGTCCAATTCGTAACCGCGGGTCATGCCTTGGGAGTGCTCATCATCCAGCGCGGTTACCTGCTCGCCACCTTGCTCGATCTGCGTTCCCAGGGTGGCGATCTCTTCTATCAGCGCCGCCTGCTCGGCATCCATCTGCGTGATCCGGCTGGCCAATACCACGCGCAGCCTGGTGCGCATCTCTTCACGCAGAGCGGCATAGCGCTCGGCTTTCATGGCCTGCCGTTTGAGCGAGCCCATCTGCCGCGTGACTTCTTCGAAGATGTCGTCGACGCGCGCCAGGTTTTGCTTGGCCTGTTCCAGGCGCAGCTCAGAGAGCCGCTTCCTGGTTTTGAAACGAGTGATTCCGGCGGCCTCTTCGATAATCGCGCGCCGGTCATGGGGCTTGGAACTAAGCAGTTGCCCGATGCGCTCCTGCTCGATGATGGCGTAGGACTCCGGGCCTAAGCCGGTGCCCATAAAGATGTCCTGAATGTCGCGCAGGCGGCAAAGCTTGCCGTTGAGGAGATACTCGCTCTCACCGGTGCGGAAGAGGCGGCGGGTGACGACGATCTCGCCGTGGCGCGCCGGAGTCTTTTGGAAGCGTCTGCGGCGGATTTTCAGCACGACCGGGTTGCCGCCCTCCGCGGGCTGTTCTACGGGAGCTTCCGGTTTTGCTTGAGCTTCGCTGCTCGCCTCGACCGGTTCTCCATCGATCAGGGTGCCGGGCTGCACTTCGGCGATGATCTCTTCTGTTTCCGCGGCGCGCTCGGTGCGGATCGTCTCTTCGTCCCAGTCCGTCTTCTCCGGCTCGTTGTCTTCGAGCTGGGGTTCCTCAAGCAAAGGACCTTCGGCGTAGGCTTCGGGATCGATGAGGGAAAGAGAAACTTCGGCCATGCCGAGGGACTTGCGCTCCCGGGTCCCGCCGAAGATCACGTCTTCCATTTTGGTTCCGCGGAGGCTCTTGGCCGATTGTTCTCCTAGAACCCAGCTCACGGCGTCGAGAATGTTTGATTTGCCGCATCCATTGGGCCCGACCACGACTGCGATCCCCTGGCCGGGGAGAGTGACCTCGGTGCGGTCGCAGAAGGACTTGAACCCCAGCATCTGGATCTTTTTCAGCTTCAGCATCAACCTGTCCCTTTCGTCGCCCGGTGAGGAATGCCGGCCGCACGGCGACGACTGGCCTTAGGAAAGACTCTAGCGATCATGATCACTGGAAGCAACATAGGGACCCCAACATGTTGTGGATAAAGCGTGCACAACCCAATGCGTCGCGGCGTGTGGGCGGTCAAGGATAGCGGCAGGCGCCCCCGCGGGAGAATGTATCTATAAAGCTAGACCTGCCCCGGCCAGGAGACAAGTAACGTAGGTGGCACGTTCTGGGGCATGCTTCAAGTAGATGATTTTATGATGGTTAGCGAGCGCCGTCGCCGCGTGGCCCCAGGGGGCCTTTGCGAGGGAACCCAAGCGGACCCGTTGTGTTCCTATTGGGCTCCCCTCGTGGGAGCCTACGGCTTCATCGTCGGACGCAGCAGCACTTCGCTCACAAACGAATTGGGCGCCTGGGTCACGAGCATGGCGACTACCTGGGCTACGTCGTCGGGCTGGACCATCCGGGTGCGATCCTTCGTGCTTCCTGAGCCGCCAAAGCCGGTGTTGACGGAACCCGGAGCTATGACCGATACACGCACGTTATATTGGCGCAATTCTTCCGCGACGGAATAGGTGAGCCCATTCAGTCCCCATTTGGAGGCGGCATAGGCGGCCCCCTCAGGCAGGACATTCTTTCCCGCCAGGGACGAGATGTTGATGATATGACCGGCACGGGCAGCGATCATCATGGGGGCCAACGAGCGGATCATTAGATAGGGCGCCCGCAGGTTGGTATCCATCATCTGGTCCCACTCCTCCACCGGCAAGTCGACGAGGGGCTTGCGCAGCACAGCGACGCCGGCGTTGTTGACCAGGATGTCGCAGCGGCCGCATTGTTCGCGGACTCGCTCCCCGAACGCCGCCACAGCCTTTGGGTCGGTCAAATCACAGGGCAGCGCCAAGGCCTTTCCGGATCGCTGCTCGATGGCCGCTCTTACCTGCGTCAACCGGGCGGAGTCGCGCGCGGTGAGCACCACGACGGCACCCATGCGGGCGAGCCGCAGAGCAATGGCCTCACCGATGCCGCGCGCCGCCCCGGTTACGACCGCAACCTGGCTGATTAACGGCGCGTTCGAGGGCGGGTTCGGATCCCGCCCAATTTGTGTTTCTGTCATGGTTTGCGCCTCGTCTGATTTGCCTGCTTACGGTGGTCTCGCCATTCATTGATACGTTTACTTGTCAGAAGCGAGAAGCGTTTCTATAATCCTTCCACAGCTCATCGGAAAAGACCTTGGTTTTTCTTGACTGGGGTGAACCACAGAGCGAAGGATCAAAGCGTTTAGCCCAGACTCGAGTTTTCCGGCGCATATCCCATATAAAGATGAGAGACTTGCGGCTGTATAGTGTCATGATCGCTAATTTCTGCGTTTTCCAGATTCCCGCATCTCCTAGGAGCGTTGCATGAAGAAGTCCGTCTTTGCTTGCTTGTTGGCCTTGGCCACTATCTTTCCAGGCAGCGTGTCTATGGTGTATGCCCAAGCCGCTCCCTCCACTCAGATCACCATTAAAGATCCCGCCGAATACAACGCGTACACCAACGCCATCGGCCAGTCCACGCCGGCCGCCAAGGCGGCGGCCATTGAGGCGTTTTTGACGCAGTACCCTAACTCGATAGTCAAAGCGGAGATGCTGGAACAGCTCATGTTGGCCTACCAGGGGGACCCGGTCAAGATGTTGGATGCCGCGGACCGGTTGCTGGCGGTTGATCCGGGAAACCTGCGCGCTCTCGCCACGTCGGTCTATCTGGAGGAGAGTCAGGCCGCCGCCAAGACCAGTCCCGCGGATGCTCAGCCGATTTACGATAAGGCTGCCGCGCAGGCCCAGACGGGTCTCAGCGCCGCAAAGCCGGCCGCCATGGCGGAAGCCGACTATCAAAAGCTGAAGACGGCGACGGCGCCGATCTTCGACGGTGCGATCGGGAAAGATGACGCCAACAAGAAGGACTACGCGGGAGCAATCGCTGCCTTCACCAATGAGCTGAAGGCCTATCCAACCCCGGACGCGACGCAGTCCGGCCCCGGACTGAATGACACCTACCTGCTGGGACAGGCCTACGCGCAGCAGACTCCGCCCGACCTCAAGAACGCTGCGTGGTTCTTCACCCGGGCAGCGCAATTCGCCCCTCCGCAAGCCAAGCCGCAGATTGAAAAGGCCGCTGAGTACTTCTTCAACAAGTACCATGGCAGCATGGACGGCTATCCCGCGGTCCAGGCCCTGGCCAAAACCAATCTGTTTCCGCCGGCGGAATACAACCCGACCCCAGCGCCTCCTCCACCATCACCCGCGGACCTTGCCGCCCAGACGGTCGCCTCCACTCCGGACCTGAAGACGCTGAGCCTGGCTGATAAGGAATTCATCCTCTTCAACGGCAAGCCGGATGACGCGCAGAAGGTTTGGGACACCATGAAGGGCACCCGTGTTCAAGTGCCGGGCATGGTGATTTCGGCAGCGGCTGACTCGGTTCAGGTAGCGGTCACGGAAGACAACAAGCAGAGCAAGAAGGCGGACTTCACGATCAATATGAAGACCCCGCTGAAGGTTGTGCCGGTGATCGGCGCAAACGTCACTTACGATGCGACCTTCGATTCCTACACCCCGACCCCACCCATGATCACGCTGAACGACGGTGAGCCACCAGCCAAAACGGCGCCTGCTCGCCGGCGGGCAGCACACTAAACCCGCAACAGGAAGAGCAACCCCGGTATGGGGTTGCTCTTGCCGGATTTCCTGTTGGTATTGTTGGCGCTGGCGAGCTCCAAGCGGCTTTCCTTAATGAAAGCCGCACACGCGCCGGTGGTCAGTGTAGCAAGGCAGGAAATCCGGGTTCCTGATAACGCATCACCGAGGGAAGCTTTATCGCGTTCCTGCCGGAAACTTATTCCGTCCAACTCGCATTCATGCTGCTCAGCATGATCTGCTGGGGATCCTGGGCAAACACTATCAAGCTGACGCCGGGCTGGCCCATTCAGCTCTTCTATTGGGATTACGTCGTTGGCATTCTGCTGGGCAGCCTGGCTTGGGGAGTCATCCTGGGAGGCGGTCCAGGAGTCCTTTTCCCCGCCATTGTGGCGGCTGACCCAAGACATCTCCTGTTGGCTTTGGGCGGCGGCATCATTTTCAATGCGGCTAACCTTCTGCTGGTCGTGGCCATTGAGATTGCGGGACTGGCGGTGGCGTTTCCTTTGGGAATCGGCTTAGCCCTGGTGATCGGGGTGTTGCTGAACTATGCCTTCTCCCCCGCCGGCAACGTCTGGCTGCTCTTCATCGGAGTGGCTTTGGTGGCGGTGGCCATCGTGATCGACGCCATCGCCTATCGCCGCCGGGAACAGAATCGAACCAAGATTACCGCCCGGGGCATTCTTTTGAGTTTGGTGGCCGGCGTGCTCATGGGCTTGTTTTATCCGTTGGTGGCGCGCTCCATGCATGGCCCCGGGTCTCTGGGGCCCTACAGCGTGGTCCCAGTCTTCGCCGTGGGCATTGCGTTGTGCAGTATTCCGACGGTCCTGTGGCTGATGCGCCACCCGCTCCCGGAACAGAAACCGCTCAGCATGGGCCAGTATTTTTCGGGGCGGCCGGCTTTGGCATCTATGGGGGTTGATCGGCGGGGCCGTGTGGTGCTCCGGAGCGGTGTTTAATTTTGTTGCTTCCCAGGGGCGCTTTGTCGGCCCGGCGATTTCCTACGCGATCGGTCAGGGCGCAACCATGGTTTCGGCCGGATGGGGAGTCTTCGTGTGGCATGAGTTTCGCGGTGCACCAGCAGGTGCGCGGCGGCTGATCCCCCTGATGTTTCTCTTCTTTTTGTTGGGACTGGGTGCGATTGCGTTAGCGCCCAATTATTGATTGCTTACGCAGGACTGCCGTCCGGAGTCATTTAAGCCGTCCCAGTCTGGGTAAGCAAGGGCCCTCGCCGCTTAACTCTGTCCATCCACCTCCACCCAGGCCAAGGTGAGCCACTGCCTTCAACTTTGTCATCCCGAGCGAAGCCGAGGGACCTGCAGTTTGCGCTAATGGAGAAACGGAACTCGGATGGATTTGACGACGGCACATTGGCTTCTACCCGAAAGTGAAACCGCAGGTCCCTCGGCTTCGCTCGGGATGACAAAGTTGAAGGCAGTGGCTCACCTTGGCCTGGGTGGAGGTGGATGGACAGAGTTAAGCACAACAGCAACCCGGCTGGAGCCTCTGGAGCTGCGTGTGGGATGCTGGCGCCCCCTCGTATCAAGATAAGCTCAGCCGTGGAGAACAGAGGTAAAGCCCTGCGGAGCGCGTGGTAGAGTGAAAATTCGATGCCGAGAATTGCCCAACTGCTCCGGCTTCTGCTGCTCGCCAGTGTTGCTGTCCGCTCGGCTCCAGCGCAAACCGCACCCAATCAGGATCTCTTTCCCGGTGTTCGTGCAACCCCAACCAACACAGCTTTTCCCGGAGTTACGCCGGTCCCGATCGCAACCACTCCACTGTTCGCTCCGCCTTCGGTGATTTCGCTCGAACATCTCGAGCCAGGGCAGATGAACGCAGCGGATTACGAGGTGGTCTCCAACCTGAGCGCTGAGCTTTCCAAGCAAGCCGCGCTAGCCAATTTCGACATCAGCAATCCCGCGTGGCATTACCAGCAGATCGTATGCCCGGCGTTCCCCAACTATGTCTTCCTCGCCTTTACCCACGGCGCGGATGAAAGCGGGTCCTCGCGCTTTGTCGCCATGCTGCCGCGCAATAGCGCGCAAGTGCGCATCGTCTCCACCTATGCCCATGGCCTTTTGCCGTTTGATGCTTCGTGGAACCGGCCCGGCACCTTTGAGGTCTTCAACGGCATGCTGAGCCAGGAGCGGGGTACGACGCCGCTCAGCCACGCGCGCAATTGGCTGATGATCGCTGTGTGCTATGCCGAATTGAGCGGATATCCGGTCCAGGTTCTCAACTACAAGCCCCTCCCAGGGCAGAGCCTTGATCTGTTGCGGCTGGACGCGAACCAGCCGCAAATGCTGATAGAAAGCGATCAAAGCGCGGATGTCACTTTCAGCGACGTCTCCCGCCCCACGATCACCACCAACTGGAGTCTTCATTTCAATCGCCACGGCGCAATCACCTCCGTGTCAAAAAGCTTGGCCCACCAGTCTCCTACCATTGCGCTGAAGCCCTGAGACGCACGTATGACACGACGTGCGCCCGCTCCTTGGCTCTTCGCCCTGCTGAATGTGCCGCACGCCGTGGTTATGGGCGGCGTTTCGGGTACTCTGCTCTCCTTCCTGTTGCGCCAGCAGGGCGTGGCGCCCCATGCCATCGCTAACCAGCGAGCCCTGCTGCTGTTGCCGGGCTCGCTATTTTTTCTCTGGAGCCCGGTGACCGATTTTCTGCTGCGGCGGAAGACGTGGCTGCTGCTCTCCACCGCGGCGTCAAGCGTGACAGTGATGCTGGCCTTGGAGAACAGGAACTATGCCAGCAAGAGTGCGGTGACGCTGCTGTGGACATCCTCTTGCCTGATCCTGCTGGCCTCCGCCGCGATGGGAGGGCTGGTGTCGTTGCTGATGCGGCCAGAGCAGAAGACGCGGGTTGGATGTTTTCTGCAGGCGGGCAACCTGGCGGGCGTGGCATTCTCCGGCGGCGGCCTGCTGCTGCTGGCGGCCCATGTCAGCAAGGCGATGCTGGGCCTGGCTGCGGGAGCGCTGACCTTCATTCCGGCGCTGCCGGCGCTGTTGTTCGATGAGCCTGCGGTGGCGAAGCGCGGAAAAGGCCTGATTGAAGAAGTGGTGGTGATGGGACAGGAATTCAAGAAAACGTTCCTACGCTTGAGCGCTTTGCCGGCTGTCCTGCTGCTGGTGTCTCCCCTGGGGAGTGGAGGCGCGATCGGGATTCTTTCTTCGATTGCCAAGGACTATGGAGTATCCGGCAACCAGGTGGCGTGGACGAATGGGCTGGTGGGAGGAGTGCTGACCTTCGCCGGGGCGATTGCCATGGCGTTGATGCCGGCGAATTTCGATATTCGGATGGCATACGCGTTGACAGGGTTGGTGAATGCAGGGGTACTTGGTGTGTTTTGTTTTGGGACGCCTCGACCCTGGATGTACATCGTGGGATCGGCGCTTTTTTTGTTTACCGTAGGCGCCTGCTGGGCGATGTACAGCGCCCTGGTGCTGAAGATTGTGGGCGCTCCGGGGCGCAGCGGCTGCGGACGATACGCGATGGGCGTGAGCCTGGCAAACCTGCCCGTGGCTTATATGGCGGCGCTCGATGGGTGGGGTGCGAAGTGGTTCGGCCCCAAAGGATTGCCGGGGATGGATATGGCGGTGAGCGGCGTTGCATCGCTGGCATTTCTTGCCTGGTTCTGTTGGGAGCGGGTCAGCGGGTTCAAAACGGAACTTGGGTTGGTGGATGAGTTGGCCAGCGGAGCAGAGGCCCTGAGCGCATAAAAGGCTTGCTTGGGAAAGCTACTCGCCCAGCATGATGCGTTCGATGGAGAAGGCGCGTCCGGTTGCGCCGTCGCACTCGATCAAGGCCGCGCACATGCGCGGATCTCCCTTGGCCGCTTCGAATTTTCCCGGCATGCCGCTGAGGAAGCGGGCAAGGATCTGCTCTTTTTCCACACCGATGACGCTGTCGAAGGGTCCGCTCATGCCGACATCGGTCTGGTAGGCCGTGCCACCTGGCAGCACGCGCTGGTCGGCCGTGGGTACGTGCGTGTGGGTTCCTATTACCGCGGTAACCCTTCCGTCCAGGTACCAGCCGAGCGCCACCTTCTCTGAAGTTGCTTCCGCGTGAAAGTCCACAAAGATAACCTTGGCTGTGATCTTTTTGAGCAGGGAATCGGCCGCGCGGAAGGGATCCTCCAGATTGCCCATGAAGACCCGGCCCTGCAGATTGATGACCGCGTAGGTTTGTCCGGAGGGCAACTCGCCCTCGTAGACCCCGTGTCCAGGCGTGCCGGCGACGTAGTTGGCCGGACGCAGCACCCGGCGCGGGCGATCATGGCTGTCCGCAGGCACGGACTGCATATATTCGATAATCTCGCGTTTGTCCCAGACATGGTTACCGGTCGTGAGGACGTGGGCGCCCTGGTCGAAGAGCTCGTCCGCGATACCCGGCGTCACGCCAAAGCCGCCGGCCGCATTCTCCGCGTTGACCACCACCAGGTCGACCTCCCGCTGCTCGATCAGAGGGGCCAGGTGTTCGCCTACGATACGCCTTCCGGCGTGGCCAAAGACGTCACCGACAAAGAGAATGCGCAAAAACCCTCCTATGACAGGTGTAAATCAGCAAACGATCCTGCGACGGGTACAAAATGGTCATGGTTACCTGTTGGTGATACTGCAACCTTGGAAGTTACTAACGTGCCGTCACAGGGCCATGCTCTTTCTGGCTCCGTTATGGTAGCGTTCGGGAATGGCTGTCAACTGCAGATTTGCTACTGGGGTCCATGTGCTGGTTCTGCTTGCTTCGGAGCCGGATACATTGCAAACCTCAACTGATATTGCGCTCAAGCTGGATACCAATCCAGTCGTTGTTCGCCGCGTGCTTGCCTCGCTTCAACAGGCCAAGCTGATCGAAAGTCAAAAGGGTCCAACCGGTGGTTCACGGCTCCTGAAATCTCCAAAAGCGATCTCGCTGGCGGATGTTTACAAGGCAGTGGAGACCGGCTCGCTCTTCCATACTCCCAATGTTCATGCTGCTCCGGCATTGCGAGTAAACTCTGCGCTGGAAAAGATTTTCTCCGGCTCCATGATAGCGCTGCTGGATGAATTTGAGAAAACCAGCCTGAGCCAGGTGGTGAAGCGGGTCGCGAAACCGGGCGGCAAGAAGTAAACCGGGCCGCTCGCTCGAACTGCCGGGGTGCGATCGATTTAGTCACACCGGCTGGCCGCTCCCATCGTCGTGGGCGGCGCCGGGCGTAGTTTCGCTACTCCGTAGTTCCAGATTGGGAACGGAGTAGCGGAAACAAGATCACGTCGCGGATCGATTTTGAGCCGGTGAGCACCATGGTCAGGCGGTCAATGCCTATGCCTTCGCCGGCTGTCGGCGGCAGTCCATAGGCCAGGGCGCGGACATAATCTTCGTCCATGACATGGGCCTCAGTGTCGCCGCGCTCTCGCTCCGCCAGCTGCTGCTCGAAGCGTTTGCGCTGTTCTTCCGGATCATTCAGCTCACTAAAAGCGTTGCCCAGCTCGAAGCCCCCCACATAGAACTCGAAGCGCTCCACCCAGTCCGGGTCGTCTGGCTTGTTTTTGGACAGCGGCGAAACGGCGACCGGGAAGTCATAGATGATGGTCGGCTGAATCAGGTGGTCCTCGGCGACGGCTTCAAAGATAGCAGCGATTGTTTTCCCTGCTGGCTGACCCGGCTGGAAGTCGAGAGAGATGCCGGCGGCGCGCACTCTCTCCACCATCCCTCCCACCGCAGTGTCACTTTGAAAATCTTCAAGCGTGGGTTTGGCGCCCGCCGCCTCGGGCCAGAACTCGCGGATGGCCTCGCGCATAGAGAACCGCCGCCACTTGGATAGATCGATCTCGTGGCCGCTGAAGGTAGTCATGGTGGTTCCGTTTACTTCCAGAGCCACCTGGGTGACGAGCTCTTGGCTCAGCTGCATCAGGTCATGGTAGTTGGCGTACGCCTGATAGAACTCGAGCATGGTGAACTCGGGATTGTGCTGGGTGGAGATGCCTTCGTTGCGAAAATTGCGGTTGATCTCGTAGACCCGGTCGAGACCGCCGACCACCAGGCGCTTGAGGTAGAGCTCAGGCGCGATACGCAGAAATAGCGGAAGGTCGAGCGCGTTATGGTGGGTGCGGAAAGGCCTGGCGGTGGCTCCTCCGGCGATGGGCTGCATCATCGGAGTCTCCACTTCGATATACCCACGCGCGTCGAAAAAACGCCGGATTGCCTTGAGGACCTGGGCACGCTTCACGAAAACCTCACGCACGTCGATGTTCATGAAGAGATCGACGTAGCGCTGGCGGTAGCGAAGCTCCACGTCGGCCAGGCCGTGATACTTTTCCGGCAAAGCCAGCATGGCCTTGGCTAGAAAGGTGATGGTTTCTACATGGATGGTGAGCTCGCCGGTCCGGGTGCGGAAGACGTAGCCGGAGACCCCGATGTGGTCTCCCAGGTCCAGCAACTTGTAGAGGTGAAAGCCCTGCTCTCCCACGGCATCGAGGCGAACGTAGATTTGCAGCCGTTCGCCGCCCTGTTGCAGTTGGGCAAAGCCGGCCTTGCCCTGGGCGCGGATGGCCATGATGCGCCCGGCGACTGTGACCACGGTCCGCTGCGCGTCGAGCACTTCGGGGGAAATCTCTCCGAACTGCCGGCGCACCTCCGCGAGGGTGTGGGTGGTGACAAATTGGTTAGGGTAGGGCTGCTGGCCGAGGTCGGCAATCTGGCGCAGCTTGTCTTTGCGCAGCGCGAAGAGATTGCTCTCGAATTCTGACTCAAACAATGGGAAGCCTCTGGAGGAAAAAGTCAGTATAACGTTTGCGTGACTTGGAGCCTGATTGCTCGCTCACCGAACCAAGGGCACGGCTGAACAGGCGGCGTGGAAAAAACCTGTCGTTGGGTAGGTCCTTGGCTAGAGTTTGCGCGACAACGAACAATCGCTGGTCCCGCAGTCTGAAGCCCAGGACTAACCGTCCTGGGCTACTTTCAGCCGTCCCCTTCGGGACTGATGCTCAGGGATGTACACCCAGGACTAATTCGTCCTGGGACTACTCGGACCAGGCGCTCCAAATGAGGCTGGACAGCATCCATGAACAGCCCTAGCTGTCGTGGGATCAACCTCCCGGCAAGCTCGGAGCTTTCGGGACTGAGATAGCTCACGTCGTCCTCACCTGGATCGCATAGCGACTGCCACCAAGTGCATCAAAGCCAACCCGAGCGCTGAGATTGCAATCGGTTCCACACAATCAACAGACTAGCTGCACTCCAGCCCAAATTATCGCCAGTCCGCGACAGCTGGACGGCTGAAAGTAGCCCAGGACGCTAGTCCTGGGTAAACATGAGAGCCAGTACAGTCCCGGAGGGGACGGCTGAGAATATCCCAGGACGTTAGTCCTGGGCATCTTCACCAATTTCCGCGAACCCGGAAACCAGGACTGGCGTATTGGTCTCGCGAAAAACGAGCGAGATGTGGGGCACCCGGCCTTGTGGGCGGAGGAAATCCCGCCCTCGTGGCCTGTGGTGTATAACTAGCACCGATACCGATGCCTCCCGACCAGCCAGACCGCCCCTCGCCGCCGGCGAAGTCCTCGTCCAAGGACGGCGCCCTTGCAGTCTTTGGTGCGCATCGAAAGCCTCATCCAACTGGCCCTATTGTTGCCTGCCGCGGTGGTGATCGGTTGGGCCTTGGGCTTGGTCCTCGATCGCTGGTTACATCAGCACTGGATCAACATCCTGGGGCTGATTGCGGGCGCGGTGGCGGGTTTTGTGCAGATCTTCCGCGTGGTTCTGTCCCATAGTAAGGAATGATGGAATTTAGCGACCAGGATCTGAGGTTGGTACTGAACCGGGCGCTGCGCAGCGTCGCCATCGCGGTCGCAGTCGGTATCCCAGTGATATGGATCGCCTGGGGCTGGCGCTCCATGCTGATGTTCCTGGTGGGGGGCGCTATTGCCGCCACCGGCATCCTGGAGTGGCGGCAGCTCATGACCGCGGTTCTCGAGCGTCTGGACCTCGGTGGAGGGACTTCCCAGGGCAAACCCAGGCCTTTGGGGGGCGTTTTGTTCTGGTTTTTTATCCGGATCGTTGCCGCCGCCGGGGTGCTTTATGTTAGCCTGAGGAGTTTGGACGGTAAGGTGGCCGCTCTGTTGATCGGCCTCGCCTTGGCGCTGGCCGCCCTACTCATCGAAGCGCTTCGCCTGTTACGCGGCTGGTCCGCGTAGAACCCCGAACCGATTCTTGAAAGTGGAGAGCACGAGCACAAGCTACTCGTATGCACGAACAAAGCCTAATCACGGATACGTTAAACAAGTACTTTGGGAATCTGGCCACGCAGGTCCTGCACGCGGTCCACGTGCAGCCCTACAATCCGCAGGCTCCGATCACCGAGACATTCGCCATGGAGATCCTGGTGCTCGGCCTGCTTTTTATCTTTTTCGTGCTGGTGCGCATTTCGCTCAACGTTGAAAATCCAGGAACCATCCAGCAACTCGCGGAGATGCTTCATGGTTTTGTCTCCGGCCAGGCGGATTCGATCATCGGACCGGGCGCCCAGCGCTACGTCATGTTCACCACCTGCGTGCTGATGTTCATCCTGCTCTCGAACCTTTTAGGCTTGGTTCCCGGACTGATTGCGCCAACTTCGGTGGCAACCGTTCCTCTAGGTGTCGCGCTGCTGTGCTTTCTCTATTACCACTACTACGGAGTTCGCGAGAACGGCTTGGGCTATTTCAAGCAATTTGTGGGACCGATCTGGTGGATTTCCTGGATGATGCTGCCCATTGAGTTGATCTCGCATTTCGCGCGCATCCTCTCGCTCACCGTTCGTCTTTACGCCAACATGTTTGCCGGGGAGATGGTCACGCTGGTTTTCTTCTCCCTCGTCCCCATTGGCATTCCCCTCGCGTTTATGAGCTTGCACCTGATGGTGGCGCTGATCCAGGCCTACATTTTCATGCTGCTGACTATGATTTACGTTTCCCAGGCAGTAGCGCACGACCACTAGATTTTTGACGATGTTGTCGCGCCGGAGCGCTATGCTTCCACTCCGGCTCGAAGCCGCAAGCGTGAGGGGGCCAGCACGGTGAGCCTCAACCACCCACTGGCGGCAATTTAGGAAGCAAGGAGAAAGAATGCGCAAACTGCAATATCTATTCATGACGCTGTCCGTCTTGTTCATGGCGGTTCCGGCGTTTGCTCAAACGGCGGGTGGTGCGTCGAGTCCCGGCCATGGACTCGTTGCCATCGCAGCGGGTCTCGGCATGGGAATCGCGGCTGGGCTTTGCGGCATCGGCCAGGGCCGGGCGACCGCTTCGGCTACGGAAGCGCTGGCCCGGAACCCCGGAGCGCGTGCCGGCATCCTGCTCCTGCTTACCCTCGGCCTGGCGTTTATGGAGTCACTCTCCCTCTTCACGCTGGTCATCATTTTCGTCAAGGTCCAATACTAATTAGCGGCAGCACGCCGGCAACCCGGATTTCCTGTGAAGTTTATTGGCGTTGATGAACTCCATGCGGCTTTCCTTAATGAAAGCCGCACACGTGGCCGTCTCTTAGGCCGCGTACAGGAAAATCCGGAAGCCGGATTTCCTGTGAAGTTTATTGGCGTTGATGAACTCCATGCGGCTTTCCTTAATGAAAGCCGCACACGTGGCCGTCTCTTAGGCCCGCGCACAGGAAAATCCGGCGAGCAGAAGAGATCAGCTCATCCCTGATCTCTTTCTGCTTTAGGCTCCTCTATCCGGTCCTCGATCCCGACATGGCCCATCGCCTGGAGTTCTCGGCAATCTCGAAACAGTTCGGCAAGCAGACTGCGCTCCATCCTTTGACACTGAGCCTGGAGGATGGAGAGATCCTCGGCTTCCTGGGCCCCAATGGAGCGGGGAAGACGACGGCGATCCATCTCGCGCTTGGCTTTCTTCGACCCACTTCGGGAAGCGGATCGCTGCTGGGCAAGCCCTTTGGCGATGCGGAGGCGCGGGCGCGGCTGGGCTTTGTCCCGGATGTCCCGGTATTTTTTTCTGAGAGCGGCTCCCGCAGCGTGGAGTTGGCGGCGCGCCTCAACGGAGTGAATGATCCCCGGCTGGCGAAGGACATTCGTGATCTTCTCGCTACGGTTGGCTTGCCCAATGAACGCAAGGATGCGCGGCAGTATTCGCGAGGCATGCAGCAGCGGCTGGCGCTTGCCCAGGCGCTGATCAACGATCCGGAATTGTTGATTCTCGACGAGCCCGCTGCGGCGCTTGATCCGGCAGGAGTACTCCAGGTAAGGGAATTGCTGCGCAACGCGCGCCACGCCGGCAAGAGCATTTTCTTTAGTTCCCACCAGCTGACCGAGGTGGAGCATATCTGCGATCGAATTGCCTTTCTCAACCAGGGCCGCCTGGTTCGTTTGGGATCGCTTAAGGATTTTCAGAGCGAGTCCGATCGAGTGGAGATTGAGCTGCGCGGTATTTCTCTGGCCGAGCTTAGCGGCATCCACCCCGCAGCCGCGACGGCCGGTGTCAACCCTGCTTCGATCCGCATAACTGTTTCTTTACAAGAGCAGCGCCGCGTGATTGAGGGCGTTTGGCAGGCGGGAGGCGAGATCATAAGCCTCGCGCCGCTGCGCCGGCGGTTGGAGGATCTGTTTCTCGAATGGAGCGGTTCCGGCATAGTGCAGGAAGAGAACGCAGGTCGATGAAGACTCCGACGATATCGAAGATCTGGCAGATTGCGCGCCGGTTGCTGTATCAGAATCGCTGGATCTATTTATTCCTGATGCTCTGGCCTTTCGGCATGGCGGCCATCCTGCTGGTGCCTGCGGCCAGGCCGGAGATCGAGGACGTACTCTCCATCGTCCACCAGGAGTGCCTCTACGGATTGGGGCTGGTGGCCTTTACCGGGGCCGCCTTGCTAGGCAATGAGCAGCGGTCGCGCCGCATCGCCGGCGTGCTGTCGCGTGCGGTCAGCCGGCGGCAGTACTTCTTTGCCTTGGTCAGCGCAGCCTGGCTGCCGCTTGCGTTCTACGTCGTCAGTTTTGTGATCAGCGGTTTCGCGCTCTTTACGGCCATCGATCGACCACCGACACTGTTGCTTGCCTTGGCCCTGGCACAACTCGTCCTGGGATTGTTTACGGCGGCGGCGGCTGTCTTCTTCGCCACGTGGCTCCCTATGATGCTGGCGTCCACTGCCTCTTTGGCGCTGCTCGCCCTGCTTGGTTTATTGGGCTACCTGTGGCCTGGTTTCGCTCCAGCGCGGTTGCTTTTTACCTTGACCCAGGGTGACCTGGTTGAGTCCGCGCGTCTCTTGCATCAACCGGCCGGCTTCCTGCTGATCATCGCCGGGGCAGCGCTTCTCTTCGCCGCCGGGACGGCGATTTTTGAGCGGAGCGATCTTCGCTTGAAGAACGACTAGGGGCTGCGGAAAAGGGAAAGCGACCGCTTCAAGAGCTAAAGAGTCCGAGTGAGAACTCTCCACGTACGAAATCAGTCCCGCAGGGGTCTGCCTCTCGTTCCCTCATGAAGGACGGGTGCCCCACATCTCGCTCGTTTTTTGCGAGATGTGGGATGCCACTGCTCTTTCCCTCTGACTCTCGATTCATCCGATGTATTTAGCGGTCAACATCTGTGGTATCCCCTGTACGCGGCACCAAACAACATCCACGTGTGTGGCTTTCATTGAGGAAAGCCGCATGAACTTCATCATCGCCAACAAACTTCACAGGAAATCCGGGGGTGTGAGGCACCCGAGTTTTGTTGCGGGTAACTCCTATTCGGACCTCAGGGTAATCGAGGGATCCACTTGCGCCGCACGCCACGCCGGGACCCAGATGCAATGCCCGAATACGGCCGCGAGAAGGGCGATCACGAAGAGATACGTGATTGGGTGGAAGCGCGACACGCCATAGAGCAATGAAACGATGACCTGGCTCGCCAGCACCGCGCCAAACAGTCCGAGCAGGATGCCGACTACGGTGAGCGTCATTCCCTGGCGAATTACCAATAGAAGGATGTTGCGGCGGGACGCGCCCAGTGCAGCGCGAACCCCAATCTCGCGCATTCGCTCGTTGACACCGCCGGATAAGACACCATAGATGCCGACGGCGGCGAGCAACAGGGCCACCATGCCGAAGGTTTCAAACAGGGTCAGCGCAAAACGCCGCTCGGCCTCTGAGGAGGTCAGCAGCGAAGCCATGGTCGCCACACGCACGATCGGTTGATCCTTGTCCACCGCAACCCTTGGGAGTGTTTCGATCGTGCTGCGCGGTAAAGGAACAGGACGGGTGCCCCAGGTTCGCCAACCTGCCCCGGCTTGCCGCGGGGGCGTACCTGGGCCGAAAAAGACTTGTTTCCATTGCTTTCAGCAGATAGCTGAGCCACGCCTGATCCACTGCAACAACATGCCGTTGATGGTTCTGCAAGGACGCGATCAGGCCACGGTTAAAGGGCTTTTGGCGGTGGCGGCGACCTGCGCGCAGACGGCTTCGGTTACCTGCGCTGTGGTTGCTGTGCCGCCGAGATCACGCGTGTGCAGCGAAGGATTCGCCGTCACCTGTTCGATGGCCTTCATCACCCGCCCTGCAGCCTCGATTTCGCCCAGGTGCTCCAGCAGCATCACCACCGACCAGAAGGTGCCCACCGGGTTGGCCCAGCCCTTGCCCATGATGTCGAAGGCTGAACCGTGGATCGGTTCGAACATCGATGGATACAAACGTTCGGGGTTGATGTTGGCCGTGGGCGCAATGCCCAGGCTGCCGGCCAATGCGGCGGCGAGGTCGCTCAGGATGTCGGCATGCAGATTCGTGGCCACGATGGTATCGAGCGAAGCCGGACGATTGACCATGCGCGCCGTCATAGCATCGACCAGCTCTTTGTCCCAGGTGACGTCAGGAAATTCCTTCGCAACCTGCGCGGCGATTTCGTCCCACATCACCATCGCGTGGCGCTGCGCGTTGCTTTTTGTCACCACCGTTAGCAATTTGCGCGGACGCGATTGGGCGAGGCGAAAGGCAAAGCGCTGGATGCGCTCGACGCCTGCCCGGGTCATCAAAGACAAATCCGTCGCTACCTCGAGAGGATGCCCTTGATGCACGCGGCCGCCTACGCCCGAGTATTCGCCCTCAGTGTTCTCGCGCACGATGACCCAGTTCAAGTCTTCCGTCTTGCAGCGCTTGAGCGGCGCGTCGATGCCGGGAAGAATGCGCGTCGGGCGCACGTTGGCGTATTGGTCGAGGCCCTGGCAAATCTTCAGCCGCAGGCCCCACAGCGTGATGTGGTCAGGGATATGCGGGTCGCCGGCGGAGCCGAACAGAATCGCGTCCTTGGTGCGCAAAGCATCGAGTCCGTTGTCGGGCATCATCGCCCCATGTTGGCGGAAATAATCCCCACCCCAGTCGAAGTTTTCGAATTCGAAGCGAAAACCACTTCCGGCGAGTGCTTCCAGAACCTGCCGTCCCGCGGGCACAACTTCCTTGCCAATACCATCGCCGGGCACGGTGGCGATCCGATAGGTTTTCATGTCTCCGCTCCTTATCAGGACGAGGAAATTGAGCTCACGCGATAGCTTACCGGCGGCGGAGTCACATTGGACAGCTCTTGGAAGGCGGCGTCGGGCAGCTCCAATCCAGCGGCGGCGATATTCTCCTCTACGTGGGCAGGGGACGACGTTCCCGGAATAGGCAAAATGAATTTGGACCGCTTGAGCAGCCACGCAAGTCCCGTCTGCAGCGTGGTGGCGCCGAGCTCCCGGGCAACCTTCTCTAACACGTCCAGCGCTTTCCGGTTTTGGCCCAGCGGCGCCCAGGGCAGGAAGGCGATGCCGTTCTGCTGGCAATAGTTGACCACGTAGTCCCATTCACGGTCGGCGAAGCTGTAGCGGTTCTGCACCGAGACGATGGGGACGATTTTGCGGCCGCGCTCAATGTGCTCCTGGGTCACGTTGGAGAGGGCCACGTGGCGAATCTTGCCCTGCTCGCGCAGCGCGGCCAGTGTTTCCATGGAGGCATCGTAGGAGACTGCCGGATCGGGAATGTGGAGCTGGTAGACATCGATGCGATCGAGACGCAAGCGGCGGAGGCTGCCTTCCACTGCCTGGATAAGGTGCTGGGGGCTGGCGTTGTGCAGCCACTGGGCAGGGCCCGAGCGCTCCCATCCGCCTTTGGTGGTGATCACCAGGCCGGCTGGATAGGGGTAGAGGGCCTCGGCGATCAGTTCTTCGGAGACGTTGGGGCCATAGGAGTCCGCGGTATCGATGAAGTTGACGCCCAATTCCACCGCACGGCGCAAAGTGGCCAGGGCCGCGGGCTTGTCGGCGGGAGGCCCCCAGATGCCCTTGCCGGTGATGCGCATGGCTCCATAGCCCAGGCGGTTGACGGTGAGGTCGCCACCGAGGGTAATGGTTCCAGCGGCTGCGGCAGAGACGGCTTGGGTTTGGCTCATGCAAAAGCTCCTTCAGTTGTTGATGCAAGCCGAGGTATCACCGATCCCCGCAGCCCGGCCATGCTCGCTCAGATGCCGGCGTACCAGGAGTAACCGTAATCCAGTTCTGAGGAGCCTTTGCCAGTGCCGATATTTTTCAGGTTGTCGGTGACGGTAATGTGGGAGAGGTACTTCACGCTCTTGTAGCCGAGCTGGCGGGCGACGCGCAGGCGAATCGGAGCACCGTGGTGCGTGGGTAGGTCCTCGCCATTGAGGCCGTAGGCAAGGAACGTCTGGGGATGGAACGCGTCGGCCAGATCCAGGCTGTCCCAGGCCTCATCGTAGGGAAAAGAGGCGACATATTTGGCTTTTGGGCTGACGCCCACCAGATTCAGAACGTAAGAAAGAGGGACTCCGGTCCATTCGGCGATGAAAGACCAGCCTTCTTCGCAAGCCTGATGGGTGATCTGGGAGCGAGCCGGCATGCGCTTCAGCTCGGCGAGAGAGAAGGCGTAGGGACGAGCGACCAGGCCGCCCACGGCGAGCCGCCAATCGGCAAAGCCGCCGGCCCGGAGACGCTGGTAGGGCTCGGTTTCAGGAGGATTGCCGCTGACCGGCACCACCTTGGAGACTTCGCTGCGATTGAACTCGCGGGCCATTGAATGATGGGACATGAGAAGGTGCTGGGTAGCGTAAGTGAGTGTCTCGCCCACTCCCCAAATGCTGCGGCTATCGGGCGGGATGAGGCCATAACGGGAGGCTATGTTGGCGGCAACCGCGATGCCGGAGACACCGGCTGCAGCGGCAATGCCACCGGTAATGAGTTTGCGGCGTGAGACCGGGCTGCTCATAAGGCCTGCTTTCGCGAAGCGGTGGGGCGGCCAGTGATCATGGCGAGCATGCGGGTCTTGAATCCGGCCAGGATCACCATAGCGACATGAACCAGAAGAAAGAGAACGAGAAAGTTTGCCAGGAAGAAGTGCAGGGTGCGCGCGCTCTCGTAGCCGCCAAAGACGGTGACGACCTGGGGAATCACCGAGGTGATGGCGGGAGACATGGCGAGTCCGGTAATGATGATCAGAGGGAAGAAGAGGAAGACGACGGCAAGATACGAGAGGCGCTGAAGAGGGTTATAGGAGTTTGCTTCGACCGGCCGTTTGAAGCGCAGATGCTCGAGAACAGTGGCGCGCATGGAGCGCCAGGATAAGTCAGCGCGCCTGGGGAGAAGCTGCTTACGGAAGTGTTGCGTGAGGATGCCGGAAATGGCATAGAGCAAGCCAGACAGAACGGCAAACCATGCGGATTGAAAGTGGAGCGAGCGGCCCCAGCCGGAGGGCCCGCCAACCATGGTAGGGAGCGGCAGATCGAAGAGAGAGGGAGTGCCAATGCTTCCCGTTTCGCCCCAGTAAAAATGAGGATGGGCCAGGATAATGGCGAACCCGCTGACCACCAGGCCGAAAAAGCTGAGCGTGAAAATCCAGTGCGTGATGCGGACCAGCGCAGAGTGGCGGGGCGAATCCAGAACGTCTGAAGTTTGGAGTGTGGCCCCAAGGATGTATGCAGCCTCGGCCATTGTCGGTGCGGACAGGTTAGCATAGAAATCTACTGCAAATTGGAGATTTGATGAGCACGACGCACAGCAGGACAGGCACGCCTGTCAATTCACCGCGCCAGGTGCTATTCGCCAGCCTGATCGGCACCACGATTGAGTTCTTCGATTTCTACATCTACGCCACCGCGGCAGTGCTGGTGTTTCCCAAACTGTTTTTCCCGTCGTCCGACCCGGCGTCGGCCACGCTCGAATCGCTGGCTACCTTTGGCATCGCGTTTCTGGCCCGGCCGGTTGGCTCTGCGCTCTTCGGTCACTTTGGCGATCGCATTGGCCGCAAGACCACACTGGTCATCGCACTTTCGACCATGGGGATATCGACAGTGGCCATTGGAGCGCTGCCGACCTACAAGACGATCGGTTTTGCTGCGCCGCTGCTGCTGGCGCTGTGCCGCTTCGGCCAGGGGCTCGGTCTGGGGGGCGAGTGGGGCGGGGCGGTGCTGCTGGCGATTGAGAATGCGCCCCCAAACAAGCGCGCGTGGTACGGCATGTTTCCTCAGCTGGGCGCGCCGGCTGGGTTCCTGCTCTCCGGTAGCACCTTCCTGCTGCTCTCGCGATGGCTTACCGACCAGCAGTTCTTCTCTTTCGGTTGGCGCCTTCCTTTTCTGGCCAGCGCCGTGCTGGTGTTTCTAGGCCTCTATGTGCGGCTGACGATCACCGAGACGCCCGTCTTCCGCGAAGCGCTCGAGCGGGGCGAGCAGGTGAAGGTGCCCATGCTGGCGGTATTTCGCGACTACACCCGGCCGCTCATCGCAGGCATCTCGGTGAGCCTGGCGACGTTCGTGCTGTTTTACCTGATGACGGTCTTTGCACTGTCCTGGGGCACCACCGCGCTGGGCTACAGCCGGGCGAAGTTTCTGGTGATTCAGCTATTCGGCATCTGTTTCTTCGCCCTGTTCATTCCTGTTTCCGCGGTGCTGGCGGAACGAGGCCGGCGACGGGTCATGCTGTCGGTCACGGTAGCAATCGGCATCTTCGGCCTGGTGCTGGCTCCGCTGTTCGTTGCCGGCACCACGGGGGCGGCGGTGATGATGGCATTGGGGCTCACGTTGATGGGTATCACCTACGGGCCGCTGGGCACGGTGATTTCTGAGCTGTTCCCGACGTCAGTGCGTTACACAGGCAGCTCGCTGGCTTTCAGCTTTGCCGGCATCCTGGGCGCTTCGCTGGCGCCCTACATCGCTACCTGGCTGGCCAAGACGTATGGCCTGCAATACGTGGGGTATTACCTTTCTGCGGCTGCGCTGCTGACGCTGTTGGGATTGCTTTCCATCCGGGAGACGAAAGACGACGACCTCGCTGCTGCGAATACTTAACAACGGGAACGTGCACTCGTTCAGTCGCTACAATCAGGATGGGGGCACGCAATGTCTGAATTGGCCAGGACCGGGGTTTCGCTCGAAGAAGATCTTCTGAACGAGTTTGACCGCTTGATCGCCAAGCGCGGGTACAAGAACCGTTCCGAGGCATTCCGCGATCTTATCCGGGAGGCGCTTCTTTCTGAGACGATCGACTCCAATAAGCCTGTCGTCGGCACCTTGACATTGGTGTACGACCACCACGTTCCCAATCTTTCTGAGAAGCTGACCGAGACCCAGCACACGGCGGGCGCCATGGTGCTTGCCGCTACGCACGTTCACCTCGACCATCACTACTGTCTGGAAGTGATCATCATGAAGGGCAGAAGTAAGGAGTTGCAAGAGGTCGCAGATCGTATGTTGGCCCTGCGCGGAGTCGAACTGGGGAAATTAGTACTGACCAACTCAGGCAAAGAGCTCAAGCACAAGCATTAAAACCTTGCAGTTGTAAGCCAGGGAAGAAGGAAGACTTTTGAGGTTCAATAGTATGACGAGAAATCGGATGTTTGGATGGTCTATCGAAGCGAGTTGAATCGCCAGGAGATTGATCCGCCCACCCACGACACCATGCGTATACCAACGCTCCGCTCGATCGTCCCGCAATCGAAGTCGTTGGGCAGGTGGCTCGGGCCCGATCCCGGAGCGCAGTAGGGCAACATGGTGGCGCTGGTGGCCACACTCCAATTGGGATCGAAGGTCTCAGTGGTCTGGCCTGTGTAGCCGCGGGCCACCATACCGTCCGCGCCCAGCTCCAATCTGCCTTCCAGGAACGAACGCACCATGGCTATCCTTGTTTCCCCAACCGGAATGGCCTCGTATGGATCGGGGTGATCCGGGTTGCCCGACGTCGAGAAACTTGTGACCCACGTACTCGTATTCGGCGCGAGCGTGCACGCCCAGGGGTAGCCGGTCCAGCGTCGTGAGAGCGTCGAAGATGGTACGCGGCGCTTCCGGTGTAACCGTGCCCGGTAACCCGTTGAACGTCTCCAGGCGTGCGTCGGCTTTGGAGAAGATCGCTTGCACGGTGCCAAAGGCGAACTGATGACGCACATTGGCAGTGAGAAACTTCAGCGTTCCCGGTCCCAGGTCCTCCGCCAAGCCGTTGTCAGGATCGATTTTGGCGAGGGTTGAAGTGGTGGTCGTTCGGCCCAGTGTCAGGCGCAGATCCGTTCCCCGGAAATCTTTGTCGAGCACCAGTTGCTCGGAGTGGGAGCGCTCGAACGGAGAAGCTAGCGCTGCCGATCCCGTCGCGGAAGGGGTTGCTACGCTGATGCGCGGGTCCTGGGTGAAGAAGGCTTGCCCGATGCTGAAGGAAGCCGAAGGAAGCCAGTGCGCCGGGCCGGTACCAGGCGTCCAAGCCAGCGTCGCCTTCGGGCTCTCGAATCCCTTCCACTCATTGAACGAATAGGTTGGCTTTAATTTGTCGGTGTTGATCACCTGGATCTGGTCGTGGCGCAAACCGGCGTAGAAGCGCAGATGTTTGCCTAGATCGCCACGCAAGGCAACGTAGGGCGCTGCCTCGCGGATGGTGACGTCGTTAGCCAGCACCTTCACGAAAGGACCGGATTCCAACGGGCTGTCGGAGAGATAGTGGTCGAGATTGTCGTTGTGGATATCGTCTTCGTTGTAGAGGAGACCCACCATGCCTTCCAGCCACGGCCGAAATGTGTGGGTCTCGCGAGCCTCCGCACCTTCAACGGTGCGGAACTCGCTTTGCCGGATCAGCCCCTCGCCGAAGTCTGAAAACAGCGCCAGATTGTAGGTGCGAAAGAAGCCCGAGAAGGCAAGCTCGTCGTTGCTTCGGGCCGTCCACTGGTCGTTCGCGGCCAGAATTGAGGTGTGCGTCTGGTCCTGTTGCCGCGGGTCGATGGTGTCATTCACCTGCACGCCGAATCCCGTAGGAACCAGGTTTCCCTCATGGGATTGTCCATAATAGCCAACACTAAACAGCGTGAACTCGTGATTGCCGGAATCCATGATGCGCAGCCCATTCCATTTGTATTGCTGGCGGTGCTCGAGGCGCCTCAATAAACCATTGCCATAGTTGGCCTCCAGAGCCAGCCACTCCTTCTTCGCCGGATCCGCGGGCGCAAATCCGGCGGTTAGATCTATATCGCGGTAGTCGCCGGTCAGGGTGACAAAACGATTCATTTGCGGACGCAGGCCGTAGGTGGCGGCCAGGTTCAGCGCGTGATTGCCTTCGAGCACATTGAAAGCACCGCCGTCGGTCGCTACGCTGCCGAGCGCGCCGGAAACGTAGATATTCGGATCGGCGTAGCCATTGCCGTGCGCGTTGGCGGAGAGGTTGTTCGGAACCAGGTAGCCGCCCACGGCGATGTACTGCGCAATGGGTTCGCCGTGATCGCCGGCCACTCCGGGTACAAAGTACTGCGGAGCCTTGATGCCGCCGGAAGCAGTTTCAATGGGGAGGCCAGGAATCGAGATGGGTGCACCAGGCCGTCCTGGGTTGGCGTCCAGCAATTCCTCGCGCACCAGCACTTTTTGCGAAGGATCGGGAGATGCCATGTCGATTTGGCTGACGTCCCCGGTGACAACAACTTCTTCGCTTGCCGCGGAGACTTTGTCCAGACGCAGTGTCAGGCTTGCTGACTCAGCGCTTAATTGCGTTTTGCGAATAAGGGTGGCGAAGCCTGTGGCTTCTACACGTACGGTATAGGCGCCCCATGCAGGCAACTTGATGGCAAAACTGCCGTCGCTGCCGGATATGGCGGTTCGGTGCGCGCCGGACGAGGAATCCGCTTCGACGTGGGCTCCAGCTACGGAACGTCCGGATGGATCGAGCACCGAGCCGGAGAGCCGCCCGGCTACGGTTTGCGCGGCTACCATGCCGCCGGCAAAAAAACTCAGTAAAACGGCGATCAACCTTGAGCGCAGCCTGGTTGCCGTTTGTGAGGCCGCGGACATAGATGGATGAGCCTTTCTTCACGCCGGGAGAGTCGCGACATGCACCGCAGGCGAGGCGTTTACAGCAGGGAAGTGCTGCGGTGGTATCATGCCTTTGAAAATCGTGCTACCAGTAGTACGAGGTTTCCCGCCAAATGGATCTTGCCGTCCCTTGCATCCGGCGAGGATAATACATTTATTGAATTCGTGCTACCGGGGTACAGATGGCCGTCGACGTTGACACTCCAGCAAAGATAGATGAGCCGCGACTGGGGCTGCGGACGCTATTCGACGATGCAGCCGCCAACACCCGCAGCAAGGTGATTGGCATCTATAGCTTCCTGCTGGTGTTCAACGCCGCAGCGTGGCTTTGGGCGGTGCTCGCCTTCCGTCATTTCCCGGTGTTGTTAGGGACTGCGTTTCTTGCCTACAGTTTTGGCCTTCGCCATGCGGTGGATGCTGACCATATTGCCGCCATTGATAATGTGACCCGCAAGCTGATGCAGGAAGGGAAGCGGCCGGTCGGCGTCGGCTTCATGTTCTCCCTGGGGCATTCCACCATCGTCGTGCTGGGTTCGATCGCGATCGCCTGGACAGCGTTGACCTTGCAGCATCGCATGGATGCGGTGCGGGAAATCGGGGAGTGGTCGGCACCCTGGTGTCCACCTTTTTTCTGTTTGGGATTGCGGCCGTGAATATCGTCGTTCTGCAATCCATCTATCGGAACGTTCACCAAAGTTCGCGCGGGCGAGCCGTACGTCGAGGAAGATCTTGATTTGCTGCTGGGCAATCGAGGACTGTTGGGCCGCTTGTTTCGCCCGATGTTCAACATGATCCGGAGCAGTTGGCACATGTATCCGCTGGGCGTGCTCTTCGGTCTCGGGTTCGATACGGCGACCGAGATTGGGGTTTTGGGCATCTCCGCAGGCGAAGCAACCAAGGGGCTCCCGGTTTGGTCGATCCTGATATTTCCTACGCTTTTTGCAGCGGGCATGTTGTTGATCGATACCACCGATAACATCCTGATGCTGGGCGCGTATGGATGGGCCTTCGTGAAGCCGATTCGCAAGCTCTACTACAACATGACGATCACTTGCGTTTCGGTGGTGGTCGCTGTGGTCGTTGGAGGGATCGAGGCGCTGGGGCTCCTGGCGGGACAGTTCCACTTGAAGGGAACGTTTTGGGGTGCTGTGAGCAAGCTCAATGAGAACTTCGGCACGCTGGGCTATTTTATTGTTGGCCTGTTCGTCGTCAGCTGGATTGTCTCAGTGGCGTTCTACAAGTGGCGCCGCTTTGACGATCTTGAATTGGGGGCCTGACGCTTCAGAACCCCTAGCCTCTCGTTCCCTCGCGAAGGACGGGTGCCCATATCTCGCTCGTTTTTCGCGAGATGTGGAATTCCACATGCTCACCCTTAAGTCTCGGTTGGATCAGATCAGAGGGAGAAAGCAGCGGTATCCCATATCTCGCGAAAAACGAGCGAGATATGGGGCACCCGTCCTGGGTTACGCGGAACGAGAGCCTGAAGCTTCTCCGCGGTTGCGAGCAGAACGCAGAGAGCGACGCCTTCCGCGGCGTAACCAACCTCGGCTAAGTCGGGGAAGGTGGGGCGATGCGGATGATGCGGTCGTCGGGATCTTTCCCGTATGGATGCGTTGCTCCAGCGGGAGTGAGGACGACGCCTGCTTCCTTGGCCAGAGCGACGACGCGCGCGGCACAGCCTTTTCCCACCTCAAGGGTAATGAAGTAGCCGCCCTTCGGCCGGGTCCAGCTCACGCCAGGAACATTCGCCAGCTGCTGGTCGAAGATCTCCAGCACCTTCTCGAATTTGGGCGCGATCAGGGCTCTGTGCTGGTTCATCAATTGCGCAATGCCCGCCGGGTTCTTGAGAAAGCGAACGTGACGCAACTGGTTGATCTTGTCCGGACCAATGGTTCGCGGGGTAAGTCTCGCCAGCAACCACTTCACGTTGTCTTTTGACGCGGCAAAGAGGGCCAGCCCGGATCCGGCAAGTGTGATCTTCGAGGTCGAAGCAAAGACAAATGCGCGGTTCGGATTCCCATGCCGTGCAGATAGCTCCAGGATGTTGGCGATCTCAATCGCCTCGTCGGTCAGGTGATGCACCGCGTAGGCATCGTCCCAAAAGAGGCGAAAGTCCGGCGCCGCCGTCTTCATCGCTGCCAGGCGCTCCACGGTCGCATCGCCGTAAACTGTTCCCGTCGGATTGCTGTACTTGGGAACACACCACATGCCCTTGATGGAGGCGTCCTGGGCGACCAGCCGCTCCACTTCGTCCATGTCCGGACCATCTTCCTTGAGTGCCACCGGGATCATCCGGATGCCGTAATCCTGGCAGATTTTGAAATGCCGGTCGTAGCCGGGAACGGGGCACAGAAAGGAAATCTCCCCCTGCTTCGACCAGGGTGCGGCGCTATCGCAGGTTCCTTTGAGGAGCGAGTACACGATAATGTCATGCATCAACGCCAGGCTGGAGTTGTTGCTGGCCACTATCTGCTCCGGCGCTGCACCCAACAATCCGGAAAATAACCTGCGGACTTCCGCCAGACCCTGGAGCACCGCCATAGTTGCGGCAATCCGTCCCGTCCTCGGCAAGGTAATCCCGCTCGCCAGGAAGAGAGAGCAGTGCAGAGCTCAGGTCGAGTTGGGCGTGAGACGGCTTTCCGCGGGTCAGGTCGAGCTTGAGGCCTCTGGCTTTGAAGGCGTCGTAGCGGGCCTGGAGTTGCTGGCTGGCGGTGGCGATGTCGTCGGGGCTGAGTTGGGTGAGGTTTGTCATTTTCTGCCTGCCACCATTATGAAGGATTTCTCTTTTCGGCCGCGACCCCGGATTTCCTGTCGCTGCGCTGGACACGACCGCGTGTGCGGCTTTCGTTAAGGAAAGCCGCATGAACTTCGCCAACGCCACCAAACTCCACAGGAAATCCGGGTGAACCTCCCGAAATCACAAGATGGGCAACCTATCTTTCGATCGGTTGCTGTGATTCCACTGCAATGCATTGAAAACGTTGGTTCATCTGTAGACTTGTTGCTGAGAGCCGCACAGAACTAAGATTGCTGGTTGGGGTCAACATGAATAACTGGTCTCGTCCGCGGATCGCAACTGGCGGCGGATGACGACAAAGCGCATGTATATTTTGGCCGCAGGCCGGAAGTCCAACCTCGGATGACGTAGAAGAAGGTGCCGTCCCTCGACGGATCGTGTGGGCCATGAGAGAAGAAATGAAATCCCGAATCAACCTGCACGGATTGCGCGCCTCTGCGAGCAGAGGCGCCAAAAGCGTCGCGCAGGCGCTCAGACGCATGGTCGCGCTGTCGTTAGTCCTGCTGCTATTGCCGGTAGAGTTGTTAGCGCAGCAAGCCTATCCGTACAACCAGCAATATCCGCAATCAGCTTATGGGCAGCAGGGCTATCCGCCGCCGCAACCTTATGGGCAGCCAGGCTACCCCCAGCCGCAGTCATACCCACAGCAGCCCTACTACCCACAGCAACAACCATACGGACAACAGGCGGCCTATCCCCAACAGCAGTCCTACGCACCACAACAGGCTTACCCCGGCTACGGCCAAGGCCAGATGCAGCAGGGATATGGGCAGCCGCAACCCCAGATGCAGCCTCTGAATGCCCAGCAACTGGAGCAGTTAGTGGCGCCGATCGCCCTCTATCCCGACCCGTTGGTGGCCCAGGTGTTGACCGCGTCCACTTACCCGGCCCAGGTGGCGGACGCCGACCGTTGGCGGCAGGCGCAGGGTTACGCGCCCGCCGAGCAGATTGCAGGCGGAGCCGACGCCCAGAACTGGGACCCAAGCGTGAAGGCGTTGACGGCGTTTCCCCAGGTGCTGGCAGAGATGGACCGGAACATGCGCTGGACCACGGATCTGGGCAACGCCTACTACAACCAGCCGCAGGACATCCTGCAAGCGGTGCAAGTGATGCGCCAGCGCGCGCAGGCGGCCGGCAACCTGCAAAATACGCCTCAGGAAACCGTCAGCTACGACCAGGGCAACATCGAAGTGGCGCCGGCAAATCCGCAGGTAGTGTATGTGCCTGCTTATAACCCGTGGGCAGTCTATGGACAGCCCGTCTCACCCTATCCTGGCTTTTCGCTGCTGGGGGCAATCGGATCATTCGTAGGTGCGGCCTTAGGTGGATCGTTCGGCGCATCGCCGGTGTCGTTCGGATTGGGCATCCTGATGACAGCGTTTAACCGCACTCCCTTTGGCTTTATCGGGTGGGGCTTAAGCTGGCTGGCCCAGGCGGTGCTCTTCCATCAATCGAATTACTTTACGCACAGCACCACGGTGGCTGACTGGGGCTTTGCGCACGGCGGGCACCGCTACTTCTCCCAAGGCGGGACGATGGCCAGAGGCTATGGCGCGGGTGGCTATGGTCAGAATCGTGGCTACGGCTCGGCTTATGGCCAGGGATTTGCCCGCTCGCCCCAAGGATACTCAGGGAACCGGCCAGCCGAAGGCTACAACCGGGGTTACCAGACGTCCGGAGTTGGCTACGCCCGCCCGGTACAGCAGGCTTACAACCACATGCAGCCGGCGGTTAATATGACGCAGCAGTACGGCCGTCCCGGATATGGCTCCAGCTTCTATGGCAGCAGGCCGGGTACATCCTATGGTGTTTCGCAGCAAGCCTATCGCGGTCCGGCAGCCACAAGTTTTCAGCGCAACGATTTTGCGCAGCGTTCTTCCCCGGCAGCTTTTGGGGGAAATAGCTTCGCCGGGTCTTCCATGAAGGCGCCGCACTCGGGTGGAGGCTTCCATCCCTTCGGCGGCGGCCATTCAGAAAAAAGCTTTGGTGGTGGTGGCAAAAGCTTCGGTGGTGGCGGCAAGAGCTTCGGTGGCGGCGGCAAGAGCTTCGGTGGCGGCCACTCGGGCGGAGGCGGCGGGCACCACTTTTTCGGCAAGCATCACTAGAGCATCTTTACTTGGGTCTACACAGTTCGAGTCATATCAGCGCGGCATTTCCACAAGGAATGCCGCGTTTCGCTGTTTCATAATGGCAGAGCACCTGATCTGCTAACGCAATTCCAACAACAGTTCTCGGGAATGAGCCGCGACCCTCTATCCTTCAGATAGATGGTACAGAGCGCGTTTTTTGGTTTAACTACCCCGCGCAACGGACTCCAGTGGCGCCGTTTGCCGCTCCGTGCCCCGCGAGGAACCCGCCGGCATACGCTCTGTCTCCTGTTCTGCTGCCTTCCTTTTCTGACCCAAGCGCAGCAGATCGGGCGCATCGACACTCCGTTGCCCGATGCACCAACGATGGCGAGCCCCTGCTGCGCAGGACGTCGCCGGCCAGAACCCTGGTGAATCGTTGGGCACCATCAGCGGCAAGGTGGTGGATCAGAATGGAAACTTTGTTTTCTCCGCCCGGGTGCGGCTCGAGCGCGAAGGGCACATCGAGGAGCGGGAAGCAGTGTCGGATAAGGTAGGGCACTTTACTTTTGCCGGCGTCCCTGCGGGTCCCTTTCGACTCACCGTCAGCGCAGTGAGTTTTGCGGACCAGGAAGTGGCGGGAATCCTTCATCCTGGGGAAGCACTGGAGGTGGCGCCGATCTCGTTAGCCATTGCTGCCGAGACCTCCGAGGTGCGGGTCAGCGTCACGAATTACGAGTTGGCGGAAGAGCAGGTCAAGATCCAAGAGACGCAGCGTGTGTTGGGCGTGATTCCCAATTTCTATGTCACCTATCAACAAGACACACTGCCTCTGCGGCCAAAGCAAAAGTTCGAACTTGCATGGAAGACCAGTGTGGACCCAGTCACCTTTGCGGCCACCGGGGGATTTGCCGGAGTGCAGCAGGCGGAGAACGAATTCCGCGGCTACGGACAAGGAGCGCAAGGCTACGCCAAACGCTACGGCGCCTCTTATGCCGATAGCTTTATCGGCACGATGGTTGGAGGAGCCATCCTGCCCTCGCTGCTCAAACAAGACCCGCGCTATTTCTACAAGGGCACCGGCAGCACGCGGTCGCGGATTTTGTATGCGATGGCAAATGCAGTCGTCTGCAAGGGTGACAATGGTCACTGGCAACCGGATTATTCAGGTATCCTGGGCAGCCTCGCGGCCGGCGGCATATCGAACCTGTACTATCCAGCGAGCAGCCGCAATGGAGCTTGGCTGACTTTTGAAAATACATTTATCGGAATCGGCGGTTCAGCTGTTGGCAATCTCTTTCAGGAATTCCTCGTCCGTAAGCTGACTCCGCACACGCGCGGTCCGCAAACTATCAACCCGTAGATCTCTACCCCCTAGTGAGAGCTGACACGAAAGCGGTTGAGAAAAAGATCCAGCGTTCCGCCTTGAATGACGATGGAGAACACGACGACGAAATAAGTCGTTGCAAGGATCCAGCTCCGTCCCTGTGACTCAGGAACGGAAAGAGCCAGAGCGATGGAGAGTCCGCCGCGCAGGCCGCCCCAACTGAGAGTAAGCAGGGACGTCTTATGTCCAGGTTGAAGCAGACGGACCAGGCCGAGAATGGCTGCGACGACTATGGTTCGGACCATGGCGACGGCAGCGATTGCCATTGCTCCCGATTCAATGGTGAGACGCGTAAACGAAATGACCAGAACCTCCAGGCCGAGGAGGACAAAGAGAACCGCATTCTGGACCTCGTCGATCGCTCCCCAGAAGTGATCGAGGGAATCATGTGAAATTTCGCTGGGGTCGCGGTGAAGGTTGAAGCGGCGCAGGGCAAGCCCCGCGGCAACCGCCTCAAGCGGAGCGGACAGGCGAAATGTTTCCGCCAGTGAGTAACCTCCCAGGGCTAAAGCGAGCGTCAGTAGGATCTCGATTTGGTAAGCATCTACACGACGCATGAACTGGGAGGCGATCCAGGCAAGCGCAGAACCGAGGAGAAGTCCTCCCCCTGCCTTGAGTATCAGGAGGGTGCCGATGCGATAGATGGATGGCGCAGATCCGCGAGAGGCATCCAGTACTGCGAGAAAAAGAACCGCGCCGACACCGTCGTTGAATAAGGATTCCCCGGCGAGTTGAGCCTGTATGTTTTTCGATACGCCGACCCGGTGAAGCATCTCCAACACGGCGATTGGGTCGGTTGGAGAGATCAGTGAACCGAAGAAAAGACATTCTATCCAGGGAGCAGAGATTCCCAGCAGCGGCAAAGTGTAATGCATCAAAGCGGCCAGGGCGGCGGTGGAAAGAACCGTGCCCGGTACAGAGAGCAGGCTGACCGCCAGCTTTTCACGGGAGAGGTAGACAAGATCGAGGAGAAAGGAGCCGGCAAAGAGCAGCAACGGCAACATACCGTGGAGGATCAGATCCTCAAACTTGATGCGCCCGACGAGACCGAGAACCCAAATATCCAGGCCCGGGATGCGGCGACCGAGGATGTTGAGAATAAGGGATGCGACGACAGTGAGCAGCATCGTTCCGATGGTGACCGGCAAACGAAGCACACGTGAACTGATCCAGCCGAACAGAGCAGCTGTAGTGATGATCAGGCTGAGAAGTGCAAGGGTGGTCATTGTCTTGAGGTAAGTCTATCTGCTGGTACCGAGGTTGCTCTGGGGCGGAATCGACATTGTCTGTTCTTTCCTGCACGCTTGCTCTTGTAGTATGTCTACGTCATAAATCGCTGCGATATCCCCGCAACGGTGGGTAACCGCATCGCAAATACGGCTTTAATGCGACAGGGATGGCCATCATGAAGAGCAAGCAAGGCCGCGGCGATGACAAGCGGCGTGTCGAAGCAGAAGAGAACTGGATCACGGGATCGCTGAACTTCGTCGTTTTTCTGGCGATTGCGGCAGTTGCCTATACCGACTGGATGGTCGTACCCGACGTTGCGCTAGGCTACCTTTATGTGCTGCCCATTACGTTAAGCGGGCTGATCAACCCGCTACCTCTCACCATTGGCATAGCCGTGGGTTGCGCGGTTCTGCAGGACCTCTTCGCCGGGGGATCAAATACGGTTCAGGTGAGGACTGTTCGTGATGCGATCGCACTGGCTGGTTTTCTGGTGGTGGCGTTTCTGGTGACGCTGATCGCTAAGCAACGCGCCCGCCTGGTGGCCGAGGTACGGCGTCAGCGCGATGAGTACGAGCACGATCTGATCCTGGCTTCTCAAGTGCAGCGGCGGGTGTTGCCGAAACCTCTCGTCTGTTCCAGTCTCGAACTCGCAGCGGCTATGCAGCCCGCGCAACTGTTGGGCGGCGATTATTACGATTTTTTTAAGATCTCCGATGAGGTGGTTGACGTGGTGATTGCCGACGTCTCCGGCCACGGCGCTGCAGCGTCTCTTCTCATGCCGTCGCTCGCGGTGGCCCTGCGCTTGCGTGCCCGGGAACTAGACGGGCCGGCGGCGATTATCAAGGACCTGGATGGAGTGTTCAGGCAGATTACGAACGCGGCGACCTTCGTGACCATGTTCTATGCACGCTTCGATCAGAGCAAGAAGACCCTGCAGTACGCCAACGGAGGCCATAACCCGCCGCTCCTGGTTCGCCCGAAGACCGGTGAATCGCTGTTGCTCGATGCGGGCGGGCCGATCCTGGGGATTTTGCCGCAAGCACAGTTCTCAAATACTTTGGTAATGCTCGATCAAGGCGACATCCTCACCCTTTTTACCGATGGCGTTACCGAGCAGGAGAATGAGGCCGGCGACGAGTTTTCGATCAGCCGCTTAGAAGAAGTCGTCCGCAGCAAAGAAACAGAACCGGCGTCGGCCCTGGTCACCCAGATCTCCGAGGCCGTTTCCATGTTTGCAGGAGAAAAGCCACAGGCAGACGACTTAACTGTGGTGGTGGTCAAGGTTCTGTAGAAACACCTGGGTGCCGGCCGGGTCTATTCGGGGCGCTGAGCATCATCGCAGGCGCGGCTTCTCTCTTGCCCGCACCTCATGCGGCTCGGAGTGAGCGCATGGTTGCGATCCGTTGCTCTAGGGTATTAACCGGCAATCAATTCCACAGGGTAGATGGTAAGCACAAGATTGCGGAGAGCGATAGAATGATTCTGCATGACACGTATAGAAATAATCGCTCAACTTGATGCTGAAATTGACCTCCTCCTGCGCGCCCGGGATATTCTTGCAGCTCCGCTAAGCAACTTCAAGAGTGTTTCGATCCGGAAGGCAAAGACTAAAGTCATCGGGAAGAACCGCAAGCAGCCGGCCACTGCAGCGGCTCCCGTTACAACTCCGCTGCAAACTCGAGCAGTGGCCGCTCCTCCTCCGCCTCCGCCAGCCCCGGAACCGCAGGTACGAGTTGTTCCTCCGAGACGGCGGATGGAACGGCGGGCTCTACAGACTGACAAGATTGGCAAGTCGCCTGCCGCACTGAGCGGGTTCGTGCCCGCCGGTCCGGTTGCCGTGTCAGCCGACGAGGCACGCAAGGTACAGGAGCGGAGCGTGCAGACTGCGCCCATGCCGATTCCGGATGAGATCCGTTCGGAGATCGGTTCCGAACGCAGCCTCGGTTCTCTTATCCAGGCGTTCGAGCGCAGAGCCGGTCTGAACGGAATAGAAACGCCGAGATCCTGACCAGGCTGCAGCGGCGATGACACCGCTCCAGGCGGGGCGGATGCTCGCTCCTTTCGTAAAACTGGAAAGATGAAGAAGACACGCTCGCCGCTATACGTCACGACGCTCATCGCCGGCGCCTTCTTCATGGAGAATCTGGACGGCACCATCATCGCTACCGCGCTGCCGCAGATGGCGCGCAGCTTTCGCGTAAGCGCCGTCCACCTCAACATCGGCATGACGGCCTACCTGCTCACGCTGGCCGTGTTTATCCCCATCAGTGGATGGGTGGCTGACCGCTTCGGCTCCCGTTCCGTCTTTGCGGCGGCCATCGCCATCTTTACCCTCTCTTCCTTGCTCTGCGGTGCATCTCATACGCTCAGCCAGTTCACTCTCATGCGCATCGTGCAGGGCATTGGCGGAGCCATGATGGTGCCCGTGGGCCGCCTCATTGTGCTGCGCACGACGCCCAAAGACAAACTGGCGGAAGCCATCACTTACATCACCTGGCCCGGTCTCACCGCCCTGGTTGTGGGCCCTCCCCTGGGCGGCTTTATCACCACCTATGCCAGCTGGCATTGGATCTTCTTCTTGAATCTTCCCTTGGGCATCATTGCGCTGGTTCTGGCGCTGCTCTGGGTGGAGAACGTTCGCATGGGCGAGAAGCATGGCTTTGACTGGATGACTTTCCTGCTTGCAGGCTTTGCTTCGGCCGGTGCAGTTTACGCGATGGAGACGCTGGGAGGAGAGGGCGCCGCGTGGCAGCTGCCTGCGCTGGTGCTCGTGCTCAGCCTGCTCAGCGGCTTGGCCGCCATTCTTGTGGCGCGGCGCAATCCAGCAACCTCGCTGATTGATCTGGAGTCGATGAAGCTTAAGACTTACTCGCTTTCGGTTTTTGGAGCGAGCGCCTTTCGCATTGCCGTCTCCGTGCTGCCGTTTCTGCTGCCGCTCATGTTCCAAATTGCTTTCGGCTTGAATGCGTTTCAGTCGGGGCTCTACCTGCTGGCGCTTTTCGCCGGAGACTTGAGCATGAAGGCATTTGTCATTAGGGTGCTTCGCCGCTTCGGCTTCCGCCGGATTCTCATCGTGAACGGAATCTTTACCTCGTTATCGATGGCCCTTTGCGCGACGCTTAGCCCTACTACGTCTTCGATCCTGATCATCTTCATTCTCTTCCTCCACGGGTCACTTCGGTCCTTGGAGTTCACCTGCTTAACCACGCTCGCGTATAGCGAAATTCCGCCCGGCAAAATGAGCCGCGCCAACGGCTTCCTCAGCGCGATTATGCAGCTTAGCTTGGGAATGGGCGTCGCCATCGGCGCGATCACCCTGCGCCTGGTGGCTCACGCCCATGGACACACGGCCGCTGCTCCGCAACTGCGCGACTTCCACTACGCCTTCCTCATCATGGCGGTCGTGTCGCTTGGCCCCGTCGTCGATAGCCTTAGCCTGCGCTCCGGACGCGGGAGCGACTACCAGCGGCCACCGCCAGCCGGAGTTGGAAGTAAATCCGGTCTGACACTCGGTTTCAAGCGCTCGTCCCATATCAGGATCGTAGGGCACGCATGGTGCCGCCCCCACAATGGTGGGAGCCCCCGCATTCATGCGGGGGAGCTCGGCTTTCAAGCCGAGCGGCTCGAGTACGACTATTCTCCTCCGGCTTCAGCCGCGGGGTTTGGAAATCTCCCCTCGCACGTTGCAAACGAGGTGAAGAAAGTGCGAATTCTGGGGGCGCAGCGCAGGACCGACGTTATCCCAACGGACAACGAAACCGGGGCTAAAGCATTTTTGCTAATGGTGTAGACCAGGAAACTGAACTCGACGCGGCCATTCCGCCAAAGAATGGCCGCACATAACTGATCCCGCCGGAGCACAGTATTAGCAAAATGCGTTAAAAGCCCGATTCATGGAAGTGCGACTCTTTCCGCGACGCTGAAGCGTCGCTCCCCCTTGCTGAAGCAGGGGGCTCCCACCGGGGACCTGCGTGAAGGGATCATGCGCGCAAGTGCTGGAGATGGGAGAATTGTTGGATGTTTACTAGCGACGAGCTCGATCGGATCAAGATATTCAGCTGTCTCGACGAGGCGGAACGCAGCCGGTACGCGGCAAAGGCTGCCGACGTACGGCTTTGCGTGGGTGACTGGCTGATTCGCGAAGGTGAGCCGCCGTGGTTTTTCGTCCTCTTCGAAGGCCGGCTACAGATGGCGAAGGACGTTCTCGGGCGCCAGCAAGACTTGTACGAAATTGAATATCAGATTGGCGATTTCTTCGGTGAAACGTCGATGCTGCTTGGCACCCAGTCCCTGGTCTCGCTGCGCGCGGTGCTGCCCTGCCGCATCGCCCGCTTCGATCGGCAACAGTTCCAGGATCTGATCCGCGACTCAAAGGAAGCCAGCGCGATGATCCTGCAGACCATGAACGACCGGCTCATGCGAGCGCAGAAATATGCAGCGACGGTTCCGTCTTCCCGAGTGCTCATCCTGGGCACTCAATCCGATAGCGACTGCCAGGATATTCGCGCCTTTCTCTCCGCCAACCGCATTCCCTACGAGTGGGTGGATCGCGAACGCGAGCCGGAGCGCGTTCCCGCCGGCGTGCCCCCAGATTCTGGTTGCCCGGCAGTTGCGATTGATGGACACCTCTTTCTGCATCCGCCGACCGTGCGGGAGATGGCAGACGCGCTGCAGATACAGACCCAACCGACCCGCGATCGCTATGACGTGGTCATTGCCGGAGCAGGCCCGGCGGGCATGGCCGCTGGTGTCTACGGCGCTTCGGAAGGACTCAACGTTCTGATGATAGAGCGCTCAGCGGCCGGCGGACAGGCGGGAACATCATCGCGCATCGAGAACTATCTTGGCTTTCCTGAGGGTGTCTCGGGTGAAGATTTAACAGGACGCGCGCTCAAGCAGGCGATCCGCTTTGGTGCGGAGATTGCGATGACCCGCTGCATTGAAAAGCTGATCCAGATCGATGGTGGCTATTCGCTGGAGCTCGATGGTGGCCACGCTGTGACGGCGCGCGCCGTGCTGCTGGCCACCGGTGTGGAGTGGCGCCGGCTGCAGGTGGATGGAGCAGATCGTTTGCTGGGACGCGGCGTGGTCTATGGAGCTTCCCGCGCCGAGGCAAACAACGTGAACGGCAAAAAGGTCTTCATCGTGGGCGGCGGAAACTCCGCCGGACAAGCAGCGATGTTTTTCTCCAGCTACGCCACGGAGGTTAAGGTTTTGGTGCGCGGCGAAGGACTTAAGCTGACCATGTCGCAGTACCTGATCGGAGAGATCGCCTCGAAGGCGAATATTGAAGTAGTTCCTTTTACCGAGGTCGTTGCCATTGAGGGCGAAGAACATCTAAAGCGAATCGTGACCCGCGTGCGGCCTCCCGCGGGGAAAGAGACGTTTGTGACATATGAAGCCGATGCCCTCTTTGTCATGATCGGCGCCGATCCAAACACGGCTTGGATGCCAGCAGGGTTGGAGCGGGATGCAGCGGGCTACATCTGTACCGGACGCGATCTCAAGACGTGGAGCAGCAAGCGCGAGCCATTTCCCTTGGAGACCAGCCTACCCGGTGTTTTCTGCGCCGGGGACGTGCGTCATGGTTCCATCAAGCGCGTTTCCAGCGGCGTGGGCGAGGGTAGCATGGCCATCGCATTTATCCACCAATACCTGGCGCTGGAAAAGAGCGCCAGCGTGGCAAGGAATACTTAATCGGGTTGGTGCTGTGGCAGTGCTTCCGTCCATCCATCTCCACCAATGCCAAGGTGGGCTGCCGCCCTCAAATTTGTCATCCCGAGGTTGTACTTTTTTGTGCACGATGCTGAATAAGTAGAGCAGTTCCCGTGATGCCACGGGCCGGGGGTTTTCAGCGGGTGCGGTGCGTGCGTGCCGCGTCGTCAGCTGGCGTGGTGTGCGTGCGCCGTGATCTGGTGCGAGCGCTTCATCCAGTGCGCCGGTGCTGCGGTAGTGGGCAGCTGGATGTGAGCGGTTTTTGCGCCGATCCGAGCCCGTGAGGGTTAGCTGGGCGTGATGCGACCGACCCGCATCTGCTGGTGTGTTTATGGCTCTATCGCTGTGTACGCGGTATAGGTTCAGCGCGAGAGCTGGCGCGTCGTTGCGAGAGAGTGCGCCGTTCCGCTGGTTGTGCGGCGGGTGACGGTGTTCATCGCCTGCTGTCTGCTTTTCGCCCGCCCCGCCGTGCCTTGGCGCGCTGTTTACGCAGGTGCTGCTGCCGTTGGTGGCGGCTGGTGCGGGTGGCCGCTCAGTCAGGTGGGGTACGAGTGCGAGTCAGCGCCGGGCCAGTTTTCGTCGCGGGCGTCTGCAGCTTCTGTTGGGCGGCCCGCGCATGTTGGAGTTACGTGGCAGCTGGTCGCCAGCGCTCGGGGGTGTTGCGGCGCGTCAGGGCGGCGCGCCCGGCGGCGGGTCGCGTCGCGCGCTTGGGCGGCGTTGCGCGTTACCTGGCTGGCAGGCAGGCGGGGCGGCCCGCGGGCGGTCGGCGTGCGGGGTCGTCCGGGCCGCGCCGCGGTGGCGCACGGTGCGGCCCGCGGGTGTGGTGGCCCGGTGGTCCCCTGCGGTGCGTGCGTTGGCCCCGCCCGGCCGTGCCTTTTGGGGTGGGTCGTTGGTCTTCCGTTCGGCTGGGTTGGTGCCGTGCGTCGCGTGCCCGGCTGGGGGTGGTGGGCGCCCTGTGGTGGGGCTCTGCGGTGGGGCTCGTGGGCCCCCGCGGGTGGGCTGTCGTCCGCCCCCGCCGGCCTGGCCGGGCGGGGCCCGCCGCGCTCGGGCGCGGCGGCGCGCTGCTGTCGGGCGCTCTCCCGGCGCCCCGCGCCGGGCTGCGCTCGCGCGGCCGGCGCGCGTCCGTCCCGGCGGGCGCGGGGCGTAGCCGAGAGCCTGCCCTGCCTGCCCCGGCGTGCCGTGGGAGCGAAGTCGAACGGGGACCTGCTGTGCGCCCTTCCCTCTAACAACTCCCTACAGCTCCGTCCATCCGTCTCACCAATGCCAAGGTGGGCTGCCGCCCTCAAATTTGTCATCCCGAGCGAAGCCGAGGGACCTGTTGTGCGCCCTTCCCTCTAACAACTCCCTACAGCTCGGTCCATCCGTCTCCACCAATGCCAAGGTGGGCTGCCGCCCTCAAATTTGTCATCCCGAGCGAAGCCGAGAGCCTGCCCTGAGCGAAGTCGAACGGGGACCTGCGGTTTGCCTTGATGGAAAAACGGAACCTGGAGGCGATTCGCCCACGGCACATTCGCTTCTGCCGAAAGTGGAACCGCAGGTCCCTCCACTGCGCTACTCCGGATTTCCTGTCGAGGTTGGTGGCGTTGGCGGCATGCGGCTTTCCTTACTGAAAGCCGCACACGTGGGCATTGCTGAGGGCCGCGTAGCAGGAAATCCGGGTACGCTCCGGTCCCACGGCGCGCCGGGGCAGGCGGGATGACAAATTTAAGGGCGGCGGCCCACCTTGGCATTGGTGGAGGTGGATGGACGGAAGCACTGCCACAGCACCAACCTGATTTCGCTTGTCCACGTTCTCTTCCACGCATTCAGCAAGTTGCGCCGTTCAGAAGGCCATTGAGCGCTAACTTGGACGACTCCTGGCCTCATGTAGACGCAGACTAGCCCCGGATTTCCTGCACGCTGCTCTAGACAGATCTGCGTATGCGGCTTTCTTCACGGAAAGCCGCACGAGGCTCCTCGACTCCATCAGGCTGCACAGGAAATCCGGGTACGTCCTGGGCTACTCTCAGCCGTCCCCTTCGACAAGCTCCCACGGCACGCCGGGGCAGGCAGGGCAGGCTCTGCGGGACTCAAACCGGAACCGGCGGTTCTCACGCAGACACTAAAGACCGTCCTATTCCCAACCATTTCCGGCACGGCTGTACCGAATCCTTGTCACCGAATCCTTTAACCCTAACCGGAAGGAATGACAAGTCACCTGGCCTGCATGCGATGTTGCTCCGATCTCCTTCGACACATGTAGTCTTGAGCCTACGCGGAATCGACAATGCTGGACGAAAGCAGATATTTCGAATGACAAGGGAGCAAGGCAGGCTGGATGAAGCTCGAACGCATGCAGCGCCATGGAAGAAGTGGGGTCCCTATCTAAGCGAGCGCCAGTGGGGGACGGTGCGAGAAGACTACAGCGAGAATGGCAATGCGTGGGAGCATTTCACCCATGACCAGGCCAGGTCGCGCGCGTATCGTTGGGGCGAGGACGGCCTGGCTGGAATTTCCGATGACCACCAGGTGCTTTGCTTCGCGTTGGCTCTCTGGAACGGCCAGGATCCTATCCTCAAAGAGCGGCTCTTCGGCCTGACGAACAGCGAAGGGAATCACGGCGAAGATGTCAAGGAATACTACTTCTATCTGGACAGCACGCCCACGCACTCTTACATGAAGTACCTCTATAAATATCCCCACGCGGCCTACCCCTATGAAGACCTCATTCAAACAAACCGCCGGCGTGACCGGCAGGCGCTGGAGTATGAATTGCTCGACACCGGCGTTTTTGACCAGGACCGCTACTTTGACGTTTTCGTCGAATACGCCAAGGCCGCCCCCGAGGACATGTGCATCAGAATCACCGCGATCAATCGCGGGCCGAAAATAGCCACCCTGCATCTGTTGCCGACACTCTGGTTCCGCAATACCTGGTCGTGGTCGGAGAAGGGTTCGAAGCCAGCGCTGCATGGCCGGCATGAAGGCGGCCTCAGTGTAATCTCGGCTCACCACACCGACGCGCTCTTTCGCGAATCACTCGCCGACTACAGTCTTTACTGCGACCAACAGGTACCTCTTCTCTTCACTGAAAACGAGACCAACCACGAGAAACTCTTCGGCGGTCATAACGCGTCGCCGTACGCCAAAGATGGCATCAACAACTTCGTTGTGAATGGCCAGACGAAGACGGTGGACTTTCGCTGGTCAGGGAACCAAAGCATCCCCTCACTACATCCTGGAGATCGGCTCCGGCGAAACCCGGACTGTGTGTCTGCGTCTGGCGAAGGACGATGGTGAAGTTCCGGCCGATCCCTTTCAGGACTTCGAGCAGATTTTCTCCCTTCGCATCCAGGAGGCGGACGAATTCTACGAAAGCATTACACCGCCCGCAGTCCGAGTGGATCCGGATCGCGCCCGCGTCATGCGGCAGGCGATGGCGGGCATGCTCTGGAGCAAGCAATACTTCTACTACGACCTGAATACCTGGCTCCGGGAGCACCATGTTGGGCCATTTTCAACCCGTGAGGCGAGAAGCAAAGCGCGCAACGGTGAGTGGTACCACATGCACAACGACGACATCATCTCCATGCCCGACAAGTGGGAATACCCGTGGTATGCGGCGTGGGATCTGGCCTTTCACACCTTGGCCTTCCAGATCTTGGATCCGGACTTTGCCAAGTCGCAACTCGATCTTATGCTGCGCAACGAATATCTTCATCCCAACGGGCAGATGCCGGCATACGAGTGGAACTTCGGCGACGTCAATCCGCCTGTGCATGCCTACGCCGTCATCCAGATCTACCTGAGTGACAAGGAACGCAACAACGGTAAAGGAGATCTGGAGTTTCTCGTCTATGCTTTCTCCAAGCTTCTGGTGAACCATACCTGGTGGATCAACCGCAAAGATCGTTTGGGAAACAATGTATTCGAGGGCGGCTTCCTGGGTCTGGACAATATCGGGGTGTTCGACCGCAGCGCGGACCTGCCTATAGGCGGACATCTGGAACAGGCCGACGGAACCGCATGGATGGTTTTCTTCAGCCAGCAGATGCTGCGTATCTCAGTGGAACTCGCACTGCACTATCCACTCTTTGAAGAATTCGTGGTTAAGTTCTTCGAGCACACGGTGTGGATTGCGGGAGCGATGGACCGGATGGGAGACAACCATGACAAGATGTGGGACGAAAAGGATGGTTTCTTCTACGACGTGCTTCGTCTGCCCAATGGAGAGGCTTTCCGTTTGAAAGTGCGGTCCATGGTCGGCCTTCTGCCTGTGGCAGCAGTTGCCATCTTCGAAGAAGATATCCTCGAGAAGATGCCGGTGGTCCGTAAGCGTATAGAAGAATTTCTGGGACGTCACCCGGAACTTGCGGAGAACGTCCACATGGCAATAACACCCGGTCTGGCAGGCAGGCGCATGCTCTCGACCGTAAACGAACAGAAGCTGCGACGGATCCTATCCAGGATGCTCGATGAAAACGAGTTTCTCGGTCCGCACGGTATCCGTGCGCTATCGCGCTATCACCTCGACCACCCCTTCATTCTTAACCTGAGTGGCCGCGAGTACCGGGTGGAATACTTGCCCCGCGACTCGGACAGCGGAATGTTCGGCGGCAATTCCAACTGGAGGGGGCCGGTCTGGATGCCCGTGAACTACTTGCTCTACGTCGCCCTGATGCGCCTGGGTGCTTATTATGGCGACTCCTTCACGGTAGAGTATCCGACCGGTTCAGGAAACTTCATGAATCTGTTTCAGGTTGCGATCGGGTTGGGTGAACGGCTCGCCGGAGCTTTTCTGCGCGACAGTTCAGGGAGGCGCCCTGTCTTTGGCGGCGCGGAGAAATTCCAAACCGATCCCCACTGGCGCGACAACATCCTCTTCTACGAATACTTTAATGGCGATAATGGCGCGGGCATCGGCGCCAGCCACCAGACCGGATGGACCGGCCTGGTGGCGCGAATTATTCAGCTCAACGGCTCTTTGTTGGAAGATCTTTTCGTCGAAGGTGACGCCGACCGGCTCGCAGCCAGGCTTAGCCAGGGCCTAAGCGTTTCAGACGGCGGAGCGTAGTTTGCTCTCGTGCTACGGAAGCCGAGAATTTCCGTCAGCGATCCTTCACTGGAAACTTCCGTTTCCCGATACAGATTCGTCAGATATGGAAATTCAGACCTTGCCCTAGATGGTCGAGGGTCGCCCAATGCATCGGCAAGGGGTTAAGGGTAAGACGGGGTAAGCCGGCGGATTCTAGATTAGGGTTACTCCGGTCGCGGTCATGTTGCAGCAACCGAAAAGAACGCAATATGGATGCTGTCGGTGTAATCGACCTGTCCCCAGGTCGCCCACATCCTGTAGATCGCTTGGGGGACCCCATTCTGCCAAGTCAAGGGAAATCTCCGTTTTCCCTTGACTGTTACCTATCATGGATGTCACGCATCACCTAAAATGTAAGGAAAGGGGTAGCGAGATGGCGCACGTGTGGACCAACTTTGTTCTGTACAACGACATTCCTCAGAGGCATTTCAGGCAGATTGCAGCTAAAAGTGAGAATGGATTAGCAGGCGTCTACACGTGGGAGGGCGAAGTGGTGCACCCAGACCCGTTCGACCATATAAACCGAGATGCAGACTTCTTGCTCTGTACGGGTGTGCAGGAAGCCATCGATCAATCTACGGAAGATTACAAGGAAAGTCTGACCGAGGGGTGGCACGCCTACCTTCAAGGGCTTTAAGTTAAACCCGCTCCACGCGGGCACCTCGAACACTTTGACACGCAGGGCAAACGCATCAGCATTTTGGGTAAGGGCAGGCGCGAGCGCAAATGGCTCGAACTCCCGGCTCAGACGCTGAAGGCGATCGATGCCTGGGTCGAGATTCGGGGCGACCGACCCGGCCCGCTCTTTACCAACTTGGATAGGCGCACCAAGCGAGCCCGGCTGTCCGGTGCCGGGTTGTATCAGATCGTCAAACGTTTGGGTCAGTCGGTTGGCATCGAGACGCGGGTTCACGCGATTCGTCACGCGACAATTACGCAAAGGATCGCTTCAGGGATGCCGCTCCCTGAAGTGCAAGACTTTTCCCGCCACTCAAACGTAGCTACGTTGATGCTCTACAACGATCGCCTGAATGACGCCGCGGGCCGGCTGTCCGCTATGGCGGACGCCGAGATCTAGATGGTCACGCTAATAACACTTTGCCTAACCTTGGGCGTTCCCCCCGGCGCCCCCCAGCAAGCCCACGCTATAAAAAACGAATGGAGAAATGAGAGTGATGAACACAACAACTACTGCCCTGTCTCCCGCCCAACCCGTCAACCAGGCCGCCGTCGTTTGAGGCCGCGCTACGCGCAATCGACGATACGTATAACGGGATCGGGGACTTCTCAGACTTCGCGCAAGCCATCAAGGCGAACAAGGAAGCCAGGCAGCAACTTGAGGAGTTGCTCCACAACGTGGGTAGCGGACATAAAGACGACGCTCGGCTGGCTTTCGGCTTAGGCATGATGGGGGCGCCGCTGTATGCGCAGATCGTCGCGGCACAGTCCGCGCCAGACGCGCCGCAAGTCGCTTGACGACCCTTCCCCTCACCGCGGGCCGCATCGGGTGTACGAAAACCCCTTGCGGCCTTTTCTTTGCGCTATCCTTGGTACGTGCCACGGGCGCTTTGAAAGACTCGCTATTCATGTTTCTCTACTCTGCATATTTCGACGCTAGTTACAATGGCAAGCCCTCTGGCGGTACCTTTGCAGTGGCTGGATGGGTTGCTACCGGTGAGCATTGGGATGCGTTTGTTTCAGACTGGCAAGCGATTCTGAGCCGTTTTGCAGTGCCTTATATGCACATGAGGGAGTTTGCGCATTCTCGTGGTCCCTTTGAAAAAGGGTGGAAGGAAGATGAACCGAAAAGACGAGCATTTATAGACGAATTGAATACAGCCATCTCAAGCCACAAAACCGCTAGTTTTGTTTGTTTTATTGACCGCGATGAGTTTGAAAAAGCCAATCACGAATTCAAGCTGCGTGAGTATTTCGGCAATGAGTTTGCGCTTTGCGGTCTAAGCTGCGTCCAACAAGTCTACAAATGGCTAAGAGAGCAAAGTATGTTGCCCTCTGCCGACTGCGTGTTCGAAGACGGCGACGAACGCGGACGATTGACGGAGATTATGAAGTCTCGCGGGTATCCAGATCCTGTTTTTCGGCCAAAAATGGAGATGCAAACTCCTGTAGGCATTATCCCTGGCGTACTTCCCCTTCAGGCTGCTGACATGCTTGCTTACGAGGCCCGGTTGAATTACGACCGGTATGGGGATGCTGAATTAGCGCTGGAAGACTACAGAAAGTCATTCGTGAAGCTGGCTGAGTCGTCGGAGGACAACGGTGCTTGGATCAAGTGGAGCATGAATGAAATACGAGAAAATTGTGAGGCTCTGGGCCTCAAAAGATAATGGCCGCCAAAAGGAAAAGCACCTTCTGGATCATTGGATATCTTCTACTCTGTGCGGGAGCCTTTATATTCTCCCAGTTTTGGCCGTGGCAGCGCCGTCCCTATTGACGACCCCGCGCCTTCACGATATTCAGGAGTTCTCACGAACGATTCTTTTCTCGCTTACTTTATAGGCAAGTTCCCACAGTCTTGAGGCGATCGTCTTTATGTTTTTCACTCCGTCACGCCCATCTACTGGCAACAATAGGCCATCATCCGCGAGACCTTCCACGGCAAAGCGGTTGTGCATGCGTTCTACGGCCTCTTTGAACTGTAAGGCATAGGCGGCCCGCACTTTTTCGTACCAGGGCCAGAGCCTTCTGAGGTTCGCCATGATGATTCCCACCGAAAATGATGCTGGGCGAAAGCGCCCATCCCCTTTGTGGAATTCATAGGCCTCAGCAAAATCACCATCGTTAGCCTTAATCAATCTGCCCATCTCGTCAGAAGTCATGTTGTTGATTTGGTCGTTTGTGTACTTTGGAGGCGGGGGTTGCCCGAATGATTCAACAAACTTGAGCAGATCCGTCGAGAGCTGGACGGCCTCAAGCTGAAGGGGGGTTAACACGGATAGCTGCGCCTCGAGGACACGTAATTTCTCTTCAGCTGTACGCCTCTTGCTTTCACAATGGTCGCGAACTTCTCTGCACTCATCCAAGTCGAACTTGCTCGAAGCTTGCTGTAGTCGAAGCTCCTCTTCGTGGGTAGCTTTTAGCTTTCGTACCTCTTCATCGTGCATCTGCCCCTTAGTCTTTAATTCCGCTTCGAGTCTGATCCTCTCGCTGTTTGCCCACGAGAATTTTTTTCTCAGCCTTGTTGGAGGTTGTTCGCCACCGCTCTCCTCGGGCAATGCCTTTTGTATACGAAACGCTAAAAAGTGGGCAACTCCGCCTCCGAGAAAGCAGCCAGCAAACACAAATATGAGGATCAATCTCAGTAGTTCACTCATATATGATTGCCCACTGTGCTGCCAAATACGGAGCTGGTTGTAGCCAACCACTATTCCAACAGCTAGCGCTATGGTCGTTAAGGCATAGTACGAGATCTTCAATATTCGAATCACTGACCTGCACCCATGGCCCATTCTCCGCCCGGGCAGTCTTGTGCGTAAAGTATCTGCTTCTAGAACGCTCCCCGGCATTGACAGAGTGGTAACGCCACCCACCTGTTTACAGCGACTTGTGGGCAGGTGAGCCGGAGAGGTTTTCTGTACGTTATTGGATATCGCCAGGTGGTTTTGACGGCGAAAGCGGGTCTATCTGTTGATGAATGCGCAAAGGTCTTTCACGGCATTACCCAATTGCCGGGTTTCGGCGGTGAAAACCACATTTTCTTCATGGTCGAACAAAGTGAATTTATAAAGCCTCTGACCGTGAGGATTCGTCCTATCACCGCCAACCGCTTCGAGCGAGTAGTTCGCTGTTTCGACGTTCCGGGTCGAGATGACGTTGGGGCATCTCTTTGAAAGTTCCCTCGCAACATCCGCCGTGGCCATCGCGGGAATTGAGGATGGAGTCTGGGTTGTCAGAGAAATCTTTACTGGCTTCACTTCCGCGGACGTCAGCGTTGAACAAGCGACCGTCGCTAGAAGCCCGAGTCTATGGAGAAAAGCAAACTTCCACTGAATAGCCATCCATTGTTCACCCTGAAGCAGAAATTCTATACGAGTTACTCGATGCCAACGACTTGTGCTCTCGACCGTGAGGGTGCCTGTTTCTTTTGGCAGTCTCTCCCGTCGGCCCTTTTTCTTTTGCCCTGGAATAAAGATTACCCGTTCGATTGGACCGACGTGGCGACCGGAGACGATATGTTGATGGTTTCGATAATCACCGTTTGCGTGACCATGTTAGCTTTGATCGAGCGCACCCCCGGCGCCACAGGCCGCCTGACCTGCCTCACCCCATCACCGCGGCCGCAGGAGGCGTGCGAAACCCCCTGCGGCCTTTTTTATTTGATGTTCTTACTGCTTGCTGCATAGCTACGTGCGGCTGGCTCTTCCCAGCCAATATGCGCGTTTACGCCCAAAGTTATCAGCTCCCTGTTGATCTCCGAAACCACCTGTTCATGAGTCGCGTTTGGATGATCCGCTAAATATCTGCTCATCAGTTCAATGCCTTTCTTCCGGCGCTTGTCATCGATGGGCAGGTCACCATAAGCAGGTATGGCTAAAAAATGCTGCACTTGCCCAAGTGGCGCGGTCGTGGCGGGACCTGATTGAGGTGCAAGCGGAGGAACTGGAGATGGGCTACGCGCGTCGGGCGAAGCGGTATTTGGAGGGATGGATTGGCCAGGCAATTGGCCGCGAAGGTATCCCGCTTGACCGCCCCTAACGTCAGTATCGAAAAAGCAATCATGACCATTCGGATCCCCTTCGACCACACCAGCTATCCCGCCAGTAAGTTGTCCTCCAACAAACGTTGCCCCGTCACAGGGTTTCCCCCCATTAAGTGGCTGGGATGGCTTGGTGGCTAGTTCTGGCTTGGTTGATCGGTGCCCGGCTTTTCGAGTTTGCTTAGGAGAACTCTGTGGAGCGGAAGGCCGCGCTAGCGACGATTGGGTTTGGGGTACAGGTAGTTGCGTTGCGCGGCTTTCAGTCTGCTTTGTCGAGGCCGAAGGAGCGGCAGAGGATTTCGGCCAAATACGCCAACCAAAAAGGCCTGCCAAAACGATCATTATCAAAAGCAAAGGCACTCGGGCTTTCCAAGAAGGCAAGAAATGGAGAACGAAAAAAACCATTAATGCTGCGATGGCCACCGCCGAAAGGAACGCAGTCAATGGGTTTTCCCCATCCAAAAAAGGACTACGCCGGCAACCAGGCTGATGACGGTAAGACTATCGCTCCTCGTCCATTGTTGCGAAAGTGGCCATAGACTCAAGTATGCGCCGATTCTGCCACCGTGCAAGGGGTAAACCTGACGAACCTAACCCCACCTAGGCCGCATCGGGCACGAAAACCCCTTGCGGCCTTTTTGTTTGCGGATTGCTCAGCGGAGACTATCCTGACTGAAGGTGGGTTTGCTCCCCATGGCAGCTATCGCTTTTAGGTATTGCAATTTCTCCGAAGATGTGGCCGATCGCCCCTCGGTGGCTGCTGGAGGGCGCGCCGCCGCCCAAATAGCGCGAGGAGAAACGTATGAGTGACGAAACAGAGAATCCGCTAGCACGACAGTTACGGGATCAAGAGGATGCCAGGAATTTGGCATCCGGGAGAGCGGGACTAGAAAAGGACTTCTTCGCTGCTGGCAAGGCACAAGGGGCGGCCCGCCTCCAGGGAGTATGGGATTTAGTTCAGGAATACATCAGAGCATATGATGCCGAGCGAACTGCGAATATGCCAGGCTTAAGGTGCCCGGGTAAACCTCCGCGCTTTGAATGCATTGGGGCTAACAGGTTCGCCGCGGTCTTCGAGGGGATTATAGGGCTCCGGGAGTACACCCTTCGCGTGACCGTCGGCTACCACACCACAACTATTCAGACGATGCACAATCCTCCCAAAATACAACGTTCAGAGTGGGTGTATCAGGCTTATGCCGACGACGAGGCCTTCTGGTGGAGAGATCCGGAAGGGAATAGATTGCCGAGCGAGTTCATTACGCAACGAGCAATGGAGGCTCTGAGCACCCTGATTGTTGGCGCTGCATAAACCCTGACTCGCCAGAACTGGCCCACAAACCAGTTTTGGTTTTCCACACCACTCGCTTTAGCATCGGTCACTGTGGGATCATCAAGCCATGACTGTCGGCAAAGGCAAGAGGCCTCGCGACCCTAACCAACTTGCCAAGCAACGCCGAAAGGCTGCTGCGAAGGCCGCTAAAGCGCGGTGGTGGAAGAAAGGCAACGGCGCATGAAGGGTAAGAAAGTGGCCCTTGCTGTGTCGTGGTTCGTCTTGCAATTTCTATACAACTTACTGACCAAGACTGATGGAATTCGCTACTTTGCTGTGAAGTGCATTGTGGCCTTTGAGTATTTCTTAGCGCCCATCCAGATCGTCGCCGCTGTAATTGCGTTAGTCGCTATCTCGACGTATCCGTGGAAGAAACGCCCTGTGCCGACTGCGTAGGCTACAATCTCCCTCAAAAGCAACCACCATTTGCACGTCAAAGTGTTGACGGCTCTCGTCTTCGAGTTCCGCGATCAAATCCGGTGTGCTCCGCATGGATTCCCCTCCTTGGGAAGCGAGCGGGAAGCGAGCGGGGACAGACGAAAAGTACCCCAGAGAATGAAGCACAGCGCCCTACGGAAGGACGCTTCTCGATAGAGTACCTTTCGTGAGAGATTCAAACAGACGAAATTACCCCTTTAAACTCCAGAGCAAATGCGGGAGGGGGACAGACGAAGTAACCACCGCCCCGACAGCCTCAGTGTGGTGCCGCAAATGGTGATTACTTCGTCTGGCCCTTCAATGCCCTGGATCGAGGACAAACTCAGCGTTTGACTAAGCGTGCCTCAAATCCGGACTTGTCCGGCTTGATGGACGCTTCGATATCTATGGATTCTGGATCAGCGTTTTTGGCCGTTGCCGTGACACGAAGAAGCAACGGACCCATATGGCTGCGAACTGAATCCAAGCCGTAGGAGTCCGGCACTTCGAACCTCCAGCCTAAGTGTCCGTGCTTCATCGTCACCACGTTGGCAAACATGGTAACTCCTCGAGGAATATACCTCGGATCGAATGATTTATTGGGCGGCCACGAAACAATTCTTGCGTCATAGAATTGATCGTCACCGGCGCGTCCCCCGACGATTGGCCGAATCGCTGTGATGTAGATCAGGCAATTCTCAGCCCCAGATGATCCAAAAATATTTCCCCATTTCCCTTTGAAGTAGCGACAGCGACCAAGTATTCCCGTCGTCTTGACGCTGACGCGGAGGTATTTTCTGGTGACGGCGACCGGCAGGGAGCCTCCAGAATAGGTGGAGGTGGTCATATACGCCTCATTACTGCTGTCGAAGGAAAGCCTGAGCCTAGGCCGCGTGAGAAAAGTTTTGACCCCGAGGAGCGACACTGTTGCTACAGCACCCACGACGCCGCTAAACAGCGAAACGTAGCTGTGGAGAAAGCCCAGAGATCGTTCAGGTATCGCCATGCCGACAGCATAGACGCACGGAAAAGCGAAAGTCATCCCCATTTTGCCCAATCGGAGACTCCGACCAGTGGGACAAAACCGGACCCTTTTCGGGGACGGAATTTCCCCTAATGAGCGTCGGGTGCACGGCAGCATGAATAGACCGCTTTGGGAGGAAAGAGGACAGAAACCGCATCCGAAAAGTAACCCAACCTGAGGATCGGCATAATCTGGTGAGCAGCTAAGCGCCGAAGGTTAATTCGCTCTGTCGCGAATCGGTGGTGGAAGTTTATGGAGTAGGCGATGAAGCGGTCAGTGGCCAGGTCCGCGTTCGCCCGTATGGCGCTCGTGTCATCCGTCACCGGGTTCAGAGCCAACAGCTCCGCCGCCTGCTCAGGAAACTGCTTCTCCACCGCGGCCTTGAAGCTCTCCACCGTCACCTTCGGATCATAGCCGCCTTCATCGCGGTTCCATCCCGCCAGCATGGGCACGTCGTTCTGCTTGCCCGCCGCAAAGATCGCCGCCGGGCTCTCCGGCAGAAAATAACCATCCACCACCGGACTGAACCGCGTAGTCTCGCCCGCCTCGTCCTTCTTCATCATGTCTTCAAGCAGCCGGTCTGAGGTAGTCGGCTGCGCCGAGGTTTCGCTCCGCCGCGCCAATTCACGCATCTTTCCTTCATCTTTAAAGGTCAGCGTCTTCGGAAGCGCTTTCTGTGGGAAAACATACGTCACAAAAACTGAGTGGTTCACACGCGGGACTTCCTGTCGGCTCATTGCAAGCACTCACCCATTTCCGTAGTTCCCCCACCCTTCTTCCACATCTTTTTTTCCCAGAACTCTGGACGGTAAAACCGAACTGTAATACCGTCCTAACCAGGGACTCCGATGATTTGAGATTCTGCTCATCGAATGAGTCGCGGCACATCGTGCTTTGTGTCCGGGAACGGCTTTACACCTTGCGGAAGAAGTCTCGCTTTTGAAGGGTACCCGGTACGGCATGAAGGGTACGGCCTGAAGGGTACGGCCTGAAGGGTACGGGCTTCAGCCCGTACGTAAATGGCTGCAAATAGATTCGGCTTTAGCCGCTGAGGGAACTCATTTCATCCCCCTCCCGACTTTCGCCGGTATCCGGTAAATACCCATCCCCTAAACAGCTTATGGGGGCGGGAAAAATAAAATTTGAGCACCTTCGTATAACAAAGGACTTAGCCAGGCACCTCGAGGGAAACCAGGTAGATAAGGCCAACTTGCCCTCTTCCCGCAATCAATCCTAGCGCGCTAAGGAAGTAACAAAGCGCCGCCACGGTTGCCAAAATTATTTTTTCTCGCCCTGGACAAGGTCCAAAAACCGTACTACTGTGGAACCAAGAATTCACACCAGCGCTGTCTTACCACGACGGCCCTGCATGGCCTTGCACCGGCTCTCTCCACCCGTGCATCCGCCGCCCCCCGCGAAACATCAGCGTTGTGTAAGTAGGGTGCGCTCAGTGCGTCCTCTTGATTAAGTGATCTTTGACAACTTGGAAAATACGACCGCCCAGCGCCTTGAGGGCCCCCCGGCCAGAGGACACGGACGCTGAATCACGAGCGGGACCTTAGCTAGGCTGTAGTGCGTAAGGCAGAGCCATTGTCCCGTTTGTCGCCGGGCCGACGGAGCAGAAGCGTCCCCGATCTGCAAGGGATCGGCGAGCCGGCACAGGAAAAGGGGAGGCTTATAGCGCTTACAGCGCTTTTAGCGCTGATATTTTTGGCCACCGTTCCCGATAGCCTGCCCTGAGCTTGTCGAAGGGACGGCCTCCATCGGGGGACTTTTCTCGCTTTTCTCGCTTATCGCTCAATCTTTTTCCTGCATGAAAGCCCCGGCCCGGGGGGCTTATCTCTCTTTTCTCTCACAAAGTGCATTCTTTTTTCGGAAAGCTTTGGGGAGCCGGAAACGCAACGAGGTGACCCATGAATCCCGAAAACGACCTATAGGGTCTGCAAGCCCGTACCCTTCAAGAATCGGGTGAGAAACCCGTCGACAGCATACCTATTGCCGTAAGACTGGCATTGTTCGCTGAATGAGTATCCTGTCGACGGGTTTCCTCCCGATGGGTTGAGGGCGCTACATACCCTCAAGTGTGGCTTTGATGGGAAGACGCTGGAGTACACCAAGCTCCCCTTTGCTACGAATAGTGAAGCTTTTTGGAGCCGCTCAAGAGGCTGGGCGAGGAAAAGCGGCGCACGGACAGCATACGTATTGCATCACTCCAGGGATAAGTATGCTGTCCCCGCATCTCCCCCCGCATCTCCCGGGCGCAGCGGTTCCGCGGGGCGAGCGCCTGCGCTGCTACGTTCTACTCTGGTGCTGCTGGAGATCGCCATTGCCTTGATTCTCCTGACGGCTTCAGGCTTCCCGAGACGGCTTTCGGCAACTTGAACTGGAACGCGACAATACAAACAAGCCGACTACGCGTTCATATGCATTTCTTGAATCGAGGACAATAGGCTATTCGCCATAGCGCTGAGAGAGCCCGCTCGGCAATCATCCGACCCGAGTGGTTCTCTGAATCCTCACCCGGCGCACTGGTATGAGGTAACCGAGGCCCGGAGGGAGCGCGTAAAGTCTCCGGGCTTGAATTGGAATCATGTTAAAGCGTTACCTTTTCGACGCGATCAGCGTGACCTCCTCCTTCGGCTGGTTTGCCAACTCCTTCTGCCTCGGATCGATCCTTACCTGGCTGCCTGCAAGGCTGTTCGCGTGCCACACTTCGGCAAGGAAATACTGCTGGCCGTAGCGACGGAAAACCAGCTTGGAGTCGGCAGCGGGCTTCTGCGACCTGCATGAAATCGAAGCAACGAGTGATCCCGCGTTCGAATGCACGTTGTGGATCGAGAGGACCGGGCCTCCCCACGGGCCGTCCGCTTTGACTTCATATTCGCCGGCCGGAAGCGTGACACTTCCGACTGTGAAATCGAAGGGCACATTTACGTTCATATGAGTGGTTTGTGCATGGGCGGCTGCGCTCATCAGCAGCGCCAGGGACATCGCGAGTGACAACAGATTGTTTTTCACGGCAGGTCTCCTTTTCTTGTGATGGCCGAGCCCTTGCGAACTTGGTCTCACTATGGAAAGCGCTGAATCCGCCAACTCCCCGCCACTTTTCAGAAATATTTCTTTGCGGAAGAAGAGCCCGCCATTTCGTCCGCCGTTCGGCAGAATTTATGCCTATAATCGCGCATCTAGAGGGCGGCATCATATGACACCCGAACCGGGTGAAATTACGCAACTGCTGCAACACTGGCGAGCGGGCGATCCGCAAGTGGAGGAGCGATTGTTCAACCTCCTGATGCCGGATCTTCATCAGATCGCCGAACGCTGTTTTCGGCGCGAGCGGCCCGGCAATACCCTTCAGCCAACCGCGCTGGTGAACGAAGCCTTCCTCCGCCTGACGAAATCAAAGGACCTTGACTGGAAAGATCGTGGTCATTTCCTCGCTATATCAGCCAGGGTGATGCGTCGTTACCTGATTGACCGCGCACGAGCCCGCACAGATGCTCTCATTCTGCCCTTGGAAGGGCTTCCGGAGAGCTTCCTGGGCACCCGCACCCCATCGGAGCTGGTGTTTGCAATCGACGAGCTTCTCAACGATCTGGAACGGGAGTCGCCCTCGAGAAGAGCCTTGGTGGAACTCAAGTTCTTTCTCGGACTCACGGATCAGGAGACCGCCGATGCGCTGGATATCACCTTGCACACCATGCAGCGGGAGTGGTATCGCGCCCGGCGTTGGCTCTTCGAACGACTGACTGGGGAGCCATGACAAGCGGCCGCGACGAAGACCAACGGGTCATGGAGATACTGGCGGCTGCCCGCCGCAAGCCGGAGGGGGAGCGCGAAGCGTATCTGCGCTCCGCCTGCGCAGGCGACGAGGATCTGCTCCGCGAGGTAGCGGATGCGCTCGCCTGGGAAGAGCGCATGGGTGAATTTCTGCGGCAACCGGTGGCCATGTTCGTTGACGAAAATCCTCAGCCGGGCTCCGAAGCTAGGGTGGCTGTGCAATTCCCCGCGGGACTCCAGATCGGGCAATACCTCATCGAGTCGAAGCTGGGCGAGGGCGGCACGAGCACCGTTTGGCTCGCCCTCGATGCCAGGCTTGGCCGCCGCGTAGCGATCAAGTTTCTCTCAGACAATCTCGCCGACGCCGAGGCTCGCCGCCGTTTTCAGCGCGAGGCGCAGATGGCCTCTTCGCTCAATCATCCGCATATTGTGACCGTATATGACATCGGCGAATTCGATGGGCGCCAATATCTGGTCACGGAATATGTCGATGGCGGGACCTTGAAAGACTGGGCAAAGGACAAGCGAAGGACTCCGCAGGAAGTCGCGGAACTACTGACCGGAGTCGCCGACGGCCTGGCTGCCGCACATCAAGCGGGCATCCTTCACCGGGACATCAAGCCGCTGAACATTCTGGTGGCCAGAAATGGCTATGCCAAACTCGCCGACTTCGGTCTCGCGAAGCTCGCCGAGAGTGGCAAGTTTGATCTCGCTTCGCACTCGCCGGAAGCCACGCGCCAGGGACTGATTCTCGGCACGATCGCTTATATGTCTCCCGAACAGGCCTCGGGCCAGCCGCTCGATGCGCGCAGCGACATCTTTTCCTTCGGCGTCGTGCTCTACGAAATGCTCTTCGGCAGGCGGCCATTCGCCGGCCGAACGGACCTGGAGCTCCTGAAAACGATCATTTACGGCGAACTCCCGCCGTTGAGCGAAGAGGTTCCCGAGACCTACCGAAACATCGTCGAGAAGGCACTGGAGAAGAATCCGGCAGAGCGATACCAGTCGATGCGTGAGATGGTCGTGGACCTGCGCCGAGGCCAGCGCTCGCCACGTTCTCTTACCGAGAGCGGGGTTGCTTCTTCCAGCCATCTTGTCGAGAAGCCTTCTCCCACAGCTACAAGGTTCGGTCGAACAAAGCTCTATTACCGGGTGGCTTTACTTGGCGTGCTCCTAGTCGCGGTTAGCGTGCTGCTTCTCTGGAAGGCAGTTCTCCAACCTCCGCGTGCTCCACGAGTCCTCAGTTTCACGAAACTGACCAGCGATGGTCAACCCAAGTTTGGCCCAATGGTCACTGACGGTTCGCGAATCTATTTCACCGAAGTGCTTCCGGGCCCGCGCAATATTGTCGTTCAGGTCTCCGTCAAGGGCGGAGATACCGCGCCCCTGATTGTCCCGCTTAAGCAGCCCGCGGTGCTCGATCTATCGAGGGATGGAACCGATCTCCTGCTGGCGAACGACGAAGTAATAGAGGCCCTGTACCAAGCCCATTCATTATGGTTGCAGCCGGTCGCGGGCGGTTCGCCGCGCCGTGTTGGGACGGTTCTCGCAGGAAGCACGGGGGGCGGAGCAAGCGCGGCCTTCGGCCCGCGCGGAGGGAGTGTCGTCTATGCCGAGAGACGCGATGTCTATTCGGCCGCCCTGGACGGGTCGTCGCCGCATAAAGTCCTCACGACAGAAAACGATCATTTAAGCGGCCCTTTCGCCTTCCGATTTTCGCCCGACGCTAGGACCCTTCGCTTTTCCCAGTACGATCCTGAAGCCGATAGCACGACCATTATGGAAGCTATGGCGGACGGGACAAGGTACCACAAAATGTTTGCTGGGTGTTGCGGCGAATGGACGATCGACGGGCGTTTTTTCGTCTTCCAGAACAAGCTAAATGGCAAGTCCAACCTCTGGACACTGCCGAACAACAGGACCCAGTGGCGGCAGAATCGAGATGAGAAGCCAACGCAGTTAACCGCCGGCCCTTTGGATTTTGAATACCCTTCACCCAGCAAGGGTGGCAAGGAGATCTTCGCTGTCGGCACTTCGCCGCAAGCTGAGGTAGTTCGCTACGACGCGCGCAGCGGCGAGTTCGTATCTTTCCTACCTGGAGTCTCCGCCGAGGATCTGGCATTTTCCTCAGATGGGCATTGGGTCGTCTACACCTCTTACCCCGACGGCTGGTTGTGGCGAAGCAAAGCGGATGGCAGCGAGCGCCTTCAGCTCACCTTTCCTCCATTGCAAGCGGAACTGCCGCGATGGTCCCATGACGCGAAACAAATCATCTTCAGTGCCAAGTTTCCTGATTCGGTCTATAACATCTACCTTGTCCCGAGCGAAGGTGGCGACCCGCAGCGCATTTTTCCGAGTCAGCAAGCTCAGATGGATGTGAACTGGTCGCCGGACGGGAGCTCGCTGATTTTCGCCTCCGATGGAGTTCCGAACGCGCCTATATACCTCCTCGATCTGCAAACTAAACATGTTTCCACGCTGCCCGGCTCGAATGGACGTTTTTCCCCTCATTGGTCGCCGGACGGAAGGTACATTGCGGCCATACAAGCTGACAAGCAAACGCTGATGCTATACGACGTCGCAACTCAGAGTTGGGAGGAAATCTTCGGAGGGTTTGCTGGTTATGAGACCTGGTCGCACGATGGAAAATATATCTATTTTGAGGGCCTCACCGCCCCGGACACCTCTTTTCGTGTATTCCGTTTTCGGCTGAGCGATCGAAAGATGGAAGAGGTCGCCGATATGAGGAAAGTCGGACGCATAACCGCCGGAGGATTCGACACCTGGTTTGGGCTTGCTCCCGATGACTCTCCTCTAGTCACCCGCGATATCTCCACACAGGAGATCTACGCCCTCGAAATGGACCGGCCGTAAATGGTCGGCTAGTGGACTGTAACAGTTGAATCGGGTGAGAAACCCGTCGACAGCATACCTATTGCCGTAAGACTGGCATTGTTCGCTGAATGAGTATCCTGTCGGCGGGTTTCCTCCATAGGGTGAAAATAGTCGAATATGTCTGGTCGATTATCCTTAAGGACTGATCGGGACAGATCTAGCCATAGGAAGGGAGTGTTTAAAAAAAGCTCAATAGAAGCCAGCGTGCAAGCGCCTGATTCTTGAGGTGAAATTACCGGCGCTCATGCGTTCCAGAACCAAATGCTTGTGGCACATTCTGACGTCAAACGACGCTAGCTTTTAGAGGTTCGCCACGGCAGTCTAGAACGTGCCCGTGTCTCGCTTGCGCTCTAAGCGTATCGAACGGTTCGCGGGCAACAGGCCCCGCCCGGAGCGGGGCCTCCTTCTTTGGCTGGGCCATCGCTATCTTGATGAAATACAAACGCTGTGCTTCAGCGCCTACTGGGTGCGTTCTTTACGCTGTCAATGGCTTCTTTGCCGGCGTCCCTGGCATCGCCGACTGCATTGTGTGCAGCCCCTTTTAGTTGGTCAACCTTGCCTTTGGTTTCAAGTTTCTTGTTGCCGGTGACGCGCCCAGCAAACTCCTTAATCTTGCCCGTCACTTTATCTGCCGCACTTTTCACGTGTTGCTCGTTCATGTGACACCTCTACGCTATTGAGATGCCTGTAGGCGGCATAAGGGCTTGGGATCGTCTGCCCGGCTACTGTGTCCCTGGCTGGCGTACGGTCCTGCCTACTGACGGAGCCTATCATCGTCGCACGAACCAGATAATCCCGATTGCTACCAGCACCACGACCATCGCTATGACCCTGATTGTCCCCAAACGATTCTGCCATTCGCCGCTCATCCCAGCACCTCGGCACTAGTATAGCCATGGCCAAGGACGGACCTTGGTTCGAAGGCGCACCGCTCACACACACCTACTTAGCTGGGCGAATGAACCTCAGCTTTGGGTTACAAACCAGGCAAGTTAGCTCGTGACGACCTAGTTGCTTTTTGGCTCTATCCCTTTCGTCGAATACTTTCTGCTTAATCTCAGCGGTTCGCCCGGCTAGTGCGCCCACCCGTTCGTTATCCGGCGGTAGCATCACAATACCCCACTGTCTCAGAGCAACCTCATAAAGCTGCCGGAGTCGAATGTATTCTGAGCAAGGCATAGGAGCGCCAGTGTTAGCTGAGATGCGCCAGAAATCAAGCCGCGAGCAACGAAAGGCTGGTCATATTGCGCCAGCCTTGTTCTTTCTAAGAAATCGCGCGGCAAGGGGTCTAGGTGCGACCGTAGGGTTCCTGCTTGGCTAGCGTGCCTTGGGGCGTCGAGCCTGATCTTCATTGATCACCCCCCCGTGAGCAAAATTGACCAGTACCCGGGTTAGGGCGAGGGACATACTGCCCTTAAAGTAACTCCTCGGCATTTTGCGGCTCGGCGAAAATCGGCAAAATGCCAGCGCGAGTCCCCCGTTGCCAGCGCTTCTGCCGTGCACGGAAAATTACTCGAAAGAGGACCTATGTGTCTCTCCAACCAATTTCACGCCTTTTCGTCGTCGATGATGGACCCATCATCGCTCTTGCCGCCATATTGCAAATGAATGGGTATTCGGCGAAGTTTTACACCAATCCGCTAGAAGCGTTGACCGCTGCCAGGGTCGAGAGCTCCCGACCTCCTCCTATCGGCTGTAAATGATGCCTCCTAGCATGGAAGAGAGAAACCGGCCGTAGATAAGGGCTCCGCCGCTAGGTCTATAATGGACGGAGAACTCCCCCTGTTTACTCCAGATCGGAAGCGGGCGCATGCTCGTCTGCATTGCCCTCCGGCATGATCGCCTTCTGGAAGGGATCATTGAGATGGCTAAGCCTCAACACATTGCATTTGACGCTCCCGCATTTCTGGCCGAAGCTGGCCTGGGACGAAAAATCATCCAATTGAAGCCAAAGCAGGCCTTCTTCTCGCAAGGAGGTCGCGCTGACTCTATCTTCTATCTTCAGAGCGGTCGCGCAAAACTAACTGTTTTTTCAGAAAAGGGTAAAGAAGCCACAATCACTCTTTTCGCCGTCGGCGACTTCATTGGAGAGGAGTCTCTGGCGACTGTGGGTGGGCTGCGCCTGGCGACTGCCACCGCCGTTACCGCCTGTACAGCACTGAAGATAGAGAGGGAGGAGATGGTCCGCGTGATGCACGAGGAGCATTCCTTCTCCGACCTATTTATGAAATTTCTGCTGGCCCGCAGCATGCGAACCCAGGCCGATCTTGTCGATCAGCTTTTCAATTCCAGCGAAAAGCGCCTGGCTAGAATTCTCTTGTTGCTGGCGGAGTTTGGAAAGCCAGGAGAACCGGAATCGTTGATTCCAGAGATCACGCAGGAAACTCTGGCGGAGATGATTGGGACGACCCGCTCACGCGTCAGCTTCTTTATGAATCGCTTTCGCAAGCTCGGCTTCATTCAGTATAACGGCCGCATTCGAGTTCATAAATCGTTGCTCAATGTGGTTCTGCACGACTGAATCCTTTCCGCCAAGCGTCGTCGTAGACGCTCCTACCCGGGACCGGTCGGAGGATGAATCATGACCGGTTAATGAACGGCCGAAGGCTGCGGCCAACAAAACCCGCTGATGCCTTCTCTACGGCGCTGGAAGGCGCTGGGCCGATGATCAGAGCCTCGCACTCCCGCAGGGCGAGTTGGGAGGTTGTTCGGCGACCGGCGCGACTTGGTCTCTCCCATCATTGCGGACTGACTCTGTCAACCGCGGCTTCTGCATCTCCCTTTTGATACTGGCAATCGTCGTTCTTGTAGACTCTCTAGGATTATTCCTCTTCGTCTTCTTCATCCCGCCATACTGACACACATCCTGCGAAGAATCTGTTCGCAACAGCTCATATGGTCGACATGCCCTGACCCAATCTGGCGACCCGGCGGTGTGAGCAATAGTGAACAGAATTCGGGTCAGCCCGAGGAACATACTTGCTCCAGGTAATCCCTCGGCACTCTAACGCACCGAAAAATACTGGAATAGGCCCCACGTGTCTCCTGGCTCACGCATTTTTGTCGTTGATGATGAACCTGTCATCGCATCCAGTCTCGCCGCCATATTGCGAATGAATGGCTTTTCCGCGAGGTTCTTCACCTGTCCGCTGGAGGCGCTAGCTGCTGCTCGCTCAGAATCGCCCGATCTGGTCATATCGGACGTCGCGATGCCGGGTATTTCCGGGATCGAATTGGCAATCCAAATGAGAGCGCAATATCCCAACTGCAAGATCCTGCTCTTTTCGGGACAGACCGCCGCTTTGGATCTAATGGAAGGTGCCCGCGCTCAAGGCTACGATTTCCGCCTACTCCAGAAACCCGTTTTTCCTTCCGTGTTTCTCTCCGAGATAGGGCAACTCTCCGCATGAACGAGGCCCAAGAGATTGACTATGCCTACCATGCAGACAGGTTGCTTCTGCTAATCGCTCGAAGGGCTAAGCTGCGGGCGCAGACCAAATCTCTGCCCTGGGCATTACCTGGGGACGGGCAGGACGTATTTCCGATTGGGAACAATTCGTGGACGGAGCTGGCACTTTCACGAAACTCCCCGTGAAAGTGCCAGCTTCCGTCCACAAAACCCTCACAAAACCCTTCTTAGCGACGCGCTACCGGGTACCAGATGTAGCCGGCAGGATCCTGCAGAGCGGCATCCCGTCCGCCGTCAGGACGATGCGCGGGCCACGGTACGGAGGCCGCGCCTGCACTAAGGGCGCGTTTCCAGGTTGCATCAACATCGGGGACGTTGATCATGTACGCGCTGGGCGCACGCTTCCATCCACGCGGCAGGGCGGCCATTTCAAATTCCGTGTCCCCAATACGAAAGGCGGCGTGGATGAGGCGTCCGCGGCTCTCGTAGAATGCGGTTTCTTCGGCGCCAAACGTACCCTTGAGAAAGTCAAGATAGGGACGTCCTTTGGGCGGAAATAGGCAGGGAAGAACCATGCCCTCCTTCTTCTCCGGAGTTGAGGTGGGCCCACTGGCGATCCCGAAGACGTTTCCGAATTCGTCCCGAACGATGCAGGAGCGCTCGCCATATGGCTGATTGGCAGGCGCAGCCAGTGACACCGCTCCCGCGCCCAGAGCGGCCTTGTAGGCTGCGTCGCAGTCCGCAACGTAGACCTTGAAAGCGCTGAGGCCTGCTCCCGTCCCGACTGCATCGCTGCGATCAACCACCACCGTGAAGTCTCCAATTCGGACTTCGTGAAACAAGCCTTGAGACTTCGGGTGGCGCTTGAGCTCTTCTGCACCAAACGTCTTCCTGAGGAACTCGATCAAACGGTCATCCGCTCAAGAGGCTGGGCGAGGAAAAGCGGCGCACGGACAGCATACGTATTGCATCACTCCAGGGATAAGTATGCTGTCCAGTATGCTGTCCCCGCATCTCTTCGGCAGAAGGCAGCCTGCTACGGAATCGGAATTCCAACCGTAGCCGAGCTGACCTGCGTCAACAACCACTTCCCGTTGATCTTTTTCGCTACACCGTCAAGGTCTACGTGGCTCTTCGCCGTCCAGAAGGGAAGGCCGGTGGCCGGATTCAAGGACACATCGAAGTAGTGGCACTCAAAATACACCGATGATTTCCACTGCCCGTCTTCATACACAGGGACAAACTTCGTTTTATATTCAGGGGAAAGCGAGACAAACTTGTTCGCCGCCTGTAACCCTCCGGCGACATACTTAAAGAATGTGCACAGTGTGCCCTGTTTCCCGCCGGCAGAAGTATTGCCCGTGGGTGCTGGGCACGTTGCGGGATCGTCCGGATCACCGTTGCCGACATAGTTCCCCGCCGTAGCCGTGCTGTTCACTACAGTGAGCACCCCATCTTCCGCCCAGACTGAAAGTGCGTCTTTAATTCGCTGTGTGATCTCGGCCGGCGAATCGCCATTGACAGGATCGTGCACGCTGACGGCCGCGTGAAAGGTTGCGTGGAGATGTATGCAGCTCGGCCATTTGGGCCAGTTGTTCCTGGTCGTGCTCCCAACCGCCTGCATAGCCAGTTCCCATACAGGCGGCGGCCACTGCGGTGAGCAATGCCGCGAAGCGTGTGTAAGTCGCAAGAGTCGTGTTACGCATGAATATCCTCCTAGATCGCAGTGAAATGATTGCCTGAAGATCCGGCTTTACATAGAAACGCGACATCTGCAGGAAAAAGGGATCACCAGGAAATGAGGAAATGCAAAGATCGTGAATTGCAGGTAGAATCCTGACGAGCAGGGTTGCAGTAACTGCTGTATTTTTGAACCGGATACGGTTGGAGGGTGGCCACTTGGTCCCGGAACCGGACGTGACGGCCCTGCTGGTCGAAGTAGCGAATGGGAACCAAGCCGCTCAGGAAAAGCTTGTTCCTTTGGTCTATGACCAGCTCAAAAGGCTGGCCCGCCGGTATATGCGGCGCGAGCGGGCGGGCCATACCCTTCAGACCACTGCCCTGGTTCATGAAGCTTATCTCAAGCTGGTTGGCCAGCATTCTCCCCATTGGCAGGACCGCGCTCAGTTCTATGGGATTGCTGCCGAACTGATGAGGCGCATTCTGATCGACCATGCCCGCCGCCACCTACGGGAGAAACGTGGCGGAACACAGGTGATCCTGCCCTTGGAAGAAGCATTGGCTTTTACCCCGGAACACTCTGAAGATCTGTTGAAATTGGACGAAGCTCTCGACCGTCTATCGAAGCTCGATCCGCGCCAAAGCCGCATCGTCGAATTGCGCTTCTTTGGAGGCCTGAGCGTGGAGGAAACCTCCAGGTTTCTGAACGTCTCCCCGATCACGGTCAAGCGGGATTGGGCTGTGGCGAAAGTCTGGCTGTACGGCGAACTGAGGCCCGACCATGGAGATGACGGCAAAACAGTGGGAACTCGTTAAAGAGCTGTACCAGACCGCGCTGGAATGCAGCCCGGCACAGCGGGCCTCTTTTCTCGAACAAAACGAGCGCGACGAAATGGTCCGCGCCGAAGTGCACCGGCTGCTTGGCGTGCACAATCGTTTGGGCAGCTTTTTATCCAGCCCGCCATTTGTTGACCCTCGGCGGACCGGCGCAAATCCCCTAGAACGACTGACACCCGGTGAAGTGTTAGCTGGGCGGTTCCGCATAGTCAATTTCGTCGCTGCCGGAGGTATGGGTGAGGTCTACAAAGCCGAAGATTTGCTGCTCGACCGAATGGTTGCGCTGAAACTCTTGCCAAAGGAACTAGCTGAAGATAGGGAATCGCTGGAGCAATTTCTGCGCGAAGCGAAAACTGCTTCAGCTTTAAATCATGCAAGCATCTGCAGGGTGTATGACTTTGGGGAAGATGCCGCGAGAGCCTTCATCGCGATGGAGTACCTGGAGGGCGAGACACTTTCGGCGCGCATCCAGAGGGGCCGGCTCTCGACGGTCGAGGCTCTGAAGATCGCGATCGCGGTTGCGGATGCACTCGCCACGGCACACCGTAAAGGCATCGTTCATCGCGACCTCAAACCAGGCAACATCATGCTCACCGAAAGTGGGGCAATGCTGCTCGATTTTGGGCTGGCAAAGTACGAACGACCCGTCGTGTCTGCGGAAGAGACCCTGACAGGCCTTACTGGTGACGTCCAGGTAGTTGGCACGCTGCCGTACATGTCTCCTGAGCAGTTGCATGGTCAACGGGTGGACGCCCGTAGCGATATATTTTCGTTTGGCGCGGTTCTTTACGAGATGTTCACGGGAAAGAAAGCATTCCAGCGCAAGTCCACGAGTGAAACATTGATTGCAGTAGAGCGGGAAGAGCCCATCCCGCTGGACCAATTCATAAAAGATGTCCCGAATGCACTGGACCGAATCATTCGTTGCTGTTTACGCAAGCGCCCCGAAGAACGCTATGCAAGCATGATAGAGGTTGAGCAGGAGCTCAAGGATTGCTCCGAACTGATTTCGGAACCTGCCAGTGGTGTTAACCCAAGAGTGCTGTTCCGGCAAAGCAGGCAGCCCCGTGTCGCAATCCCCGCACTGATTATCCTCTTAGCCTTAATGAGCTTGATTGGCTGGGGGATTCACCACAGTTCCAAAGTCAGATGGGCCAGGGAGCAGGCGTTACCGCAGATCGGCAAGCTCATCGAACGGGGCGAACCTGGCGAAGCCTATGCACTTGCTGTTCAGGCCGAGCGATACATTCCGGCTGACCCAACCCTGGCCAGATTCTGGCCCGATATTTCCTGGTCCGATTCCATCATCACCAGCCCTCCGGGGGCGTCCGTCTACCGCAGGAACTACAACTCTCCGAACGCCCAATGGGAATTTGTCGGACTCTCGCCCATCCTGAAAGGGAGGTTTCCCGCTGTGGATTCGAGTTGGAAATTCGAATTGCAAGGATATACGACGCTCGAACGCGCTACCTTCCCGTCCGGCCCGATCATGGTGGCACTGCACAAAGACGGGAAGGCTCCCAGCGGAATGGTTCCTGTTGAGTTGACCAGTGTTGAGAGCGACCCTTTCACCCTGTGGGGGATTGCAGGCATTGCAGGCTTTCAGGCCTTGCCTGCAGTCCGGGTTGGGAAATACTGGATCGATAAGTTCGAGGTCACCAATCGCGAGTTCAAACGCTTTGTGGACCAGGGAGGTTACAAGAAGCAGGAGTATTGGAAACACGAATTCCGAAAGGATGGACGCGTGCTTCCGTGGGCCGACGCGATGAAACTCTTTGTCGATAAAACGAACAGGCCAGGACCTTCCACCTGGATACAAGGTGAATATCCGCGGGGTGAGGGCGAATATCCTGTCACCGGTGTGAGCTGGTTCGAGGCTGAAGCTTATGCTGACTTTGTAGGCAAGTCGCTTCCGACCGTTTATCACTGGGCGGCGGCTGCATCCCCGACGGACAGCTCCAGCCTGATACCCGCCAGCAACTTCAGTGGCAAAGGACCTTCGCCGGTCGGGACTTACCACGGTATGAGCTGGTGCGGCGCTTACGATATGGCAGGCAACGTGAAGGAGTGGTGCGCAAACCAAGCGGCCTCCGGCAGGCGCTATATCATGGGCGGCGCATGGGACGAACCGACTTATATGTTCAACATTCCCGACGCTCGTTCACCCTTCGAGCGGTCCCCTGGATTTGGTTTTCGTTGTGCCGAATATGTGTCGACTGGTAAGGAAGCCGAAGCAGCAGGCGCTCCGATCACGGTTCAATTACGCAATTACGGCTCCGAAAAACCTGTTTCTGATCAACTTTTCCGGGCATACAAGAACCAATACTCTTATGACAAGACGCCGTTGAATGCGAAGGTGGAATCCGTCGAACAGACCGAGGATTGGAGGCTAGAAAAGGTCTCCTTCGACGCGGCTTACGGCGGCGAGCGAGTCACCGCGTATCTGTTCCTGCCCAAAGGAGCGTCGCCGCCTTTTCAAGTCGTCGTGCACTTTCCCGGCGCTGCTGCCGCTCACATGCGATCGAGCGCAAAAGAGTTCTGGAGCTATCTTCCAGACTTCGATTTCATTATAAAAAGTGGACGAGCGGTCTTATTCCCTATCTACAAGGGAACCTTTGAACGTGGCGGCGGACCGAAGCCGATCTACTGGCCAAACACCAGCAGTACTTATCGAGACAATGTCATCTTTTGGTCTAAGGACCTCAGCCGGTCGATCGACTACCTTGAGACACGCCAGGATATCAATCCCAACGAGTTGGCCTACGAGGGTTACAGTTGGGGGGCAGCGATGGGGGCGCTTCTCCCGGCTGTTGAAACTCGCTTCAAAGCATTAATTCTCATATCACCGGGATTCTTTTTACAAGAGCGATTGCCGGAGGTGGATCAAGTCAACTTCGCTCCACATGTGAAGGCTCCTGTTTTGATGCTCAATGGCCGTTACGATTTCCTTTGGCCGCCCAGAATCTCTCAAGAACCCATGTTCCGTCTGCTAGGAACACCCACAGAGCACAAGCGCCGCGTGGTTTACGACACGGGACACGACGTACCGCGAACTGAGATGATAAAGGAATCGCTCAACTGGCTCGACAAATATCTGGGATCCGTGAAATAGGGAAATAGGACAAAAGTCTGCAAATCCCGTTTCACGGGAGGTATCGCCAAAACCGAATTCCAAAACGGGGATGATGGGTTGTCAAAGCGTCCCGCTTTCTCACTCTGTTACGGAAGACGACCTCCCCATCAGCATCCACGCAGTCGCCAGCAGCGGCATCGTCAACGTCACTCCATCAATCAGAAAATCATAGAGGTGAGTCAGCAGGCCGATCGCAATCAACCCCGCGCTTGCCAGCAATCCAGGAAATATCCAGCGATCCCGCACCTCGTGTGTCCCCGGGGCGCGCCACTGCACCACGAGGGCCATCATTGCCGACCAAACCAATGTATCCAGAAGCAACCAGAGCAAACCTCCGCCGTTGCCTTCCACCAGCGACATCGCGCTGCGCGCCGTCATCGCAATCAGCAGCAATCCCAGGATCAATGCAACCACCAGCCGCCAAACCGCCAAGCCCCGCAGTTTTTGCCGCAGCGTCAGATGTGCCGCATCATTGCGTCCTGCAACCGACGCGCCCAGCCAGAATCCCGAGGCCAAGTAGAGCAGAAGTCCAGCCACGGAAATAACACTGCGCACCTCAATTCCAGCACCCAGATAGCCGCCGATCACCGCCGCCGAATCCGATCCGTCGCCGCGCAGCCGGATCGGCCCGGCCGTCGTCATCAACTGCAACCCCATATAGGGAATTCCTGTGATCGCCCACCAGGCAAGAAAACCGGTTACAGCGGCTGGCGCTTTCCGGCGCACGGCGGGTACGGCCTTCAGCGCCAATATACCTAGCAGCACAGTCATCACCGGCGCCACGCCATTCATCAGCGCCAGTGCATACTGAGGTGCCCTCGCCGCCACTGATGCTTCCACTCCAACCGATGTCAGAGTGAGAAAATCCGCCGGCAATCCGGCAAGCCGTCCCACCAAAAAGTGAAAACTTTCGTGGACTTCCGTCGATGCGAACCGGGCCAGAAGCGCGACGCTGGCCATGCCGAAGAAGCGCGCCCACGGATCGGGTCGGCCATCTTTTGCAACTGTATTTGTCTTCATCCGACTTCAATTCCGTCCCCGAAAAGGGTCCGCCCGCTCAGTGATGCCGCCAAAGCGCTTTTTTGATTTCGACAACGCCATCAGCGCTCCCAGTCCAAGCTCACAACTGCAAGTCCTATAGCAGCCCCTCAACAATCAAGCACATCAACCAGACGTTTTCAGGTGAAACTCCTTGCAGCCCTGTCTGATCCACCGCTCTTTGGCCTCATCGCTGCACTCGCACACCTGCTCTGGCCCGCAGCCACAGCCACCGTCCACTTGTGAGCAACGCCAGACCGCTGGACTCGGCTTGAAGAGATCTATGATGAATTTGAATATGTAAATCGTGGCTGCTATGCCGACCAGTGCATCGACCATGGTGAATCGCCTCCTCCGTAGTCGGTGTGTCCGGCCGCATCGCGGTAAGGCTTGCCAAGCGTGAAGTAGTGGAGCTTCAACTCGGGGATGGATTCGCCGCTGCCGAAGTGGAAGTTGCTGATGACGTAGTTTCCGTCCTGGACGGGCCAATGTGGCGGAGCATGGCTGGTCTGGGCGCTGCTAACGGCACTTGCCAGCAGCGCGGCTAGAACGAGTCGGCTGAAGGGCATGCTATTGGCCGCCCCCATACGGGCTAGGCGTCTTGCGCACCGGAGGCTTGTAGTTGACCAGTTCATCTACCGGCCTCTTTCCCGCCCACGCGATGCCACGCAGTAGCATGGCTTGAATCTGTGGGTTGGCGAAGTTGGCGTAGGTATGCCCCTGCATCCACACGAAAGCCCGTGCGGGCTGGCCGCCAGGAAGGGTGTGTTCATAAGTCCAGATTTGCGGCACCACCTCTCCCTTGTGCTTGCCGGCGCTGGGCGTTCCAGGGATCACTGCGGTTGCCAGCACGTGGATCGCCGGATCCTTGGCCCATGTCATCGAGTAGAACGCTTCATCGAAGATCGTGATGTCCGACATACCCGCCATGATGGGGCTTGATTTGTCCACGATGGTGTAAGGGATATCCGCGCCTAGCGTGTAGTTCACCTCGCCATGTTTCTTGGCGCCGCCCACCAGGGTTGCGAAGTAGGCAGGATCGGGACCACACAGTGAATCGTGGAGGCTGACGATCCCCCCTCCGCGTTTGACGAAGGCTTCGAGTGCGCTCTTTGCGCTATCGCTCATGTAGCCGTCGTCTCCCTTATAGATCACCAGCACGTCAACACCCTCAAGTTCTTGAGCGCTGGGGTGATGCAAAGAGCCGTCGACGATGGCCCCGTGCTCGGTGAGGATCTTGCTCCAGTCCGCGAGGAACTGTGGATAGTCGTGCTGGCCAACCTGGTGAGTCTTAAGCCCCGCCTGGAGGTATACATGCATCCCGTTGGGGTTCTGCCCCCATATCCGGGGTGCGCCTTGCTCAGCGGGCGTAGCCTGCTGCGCTGACAACGGCAACAAACACAAAACCGTGCCCAGAACTAAAGAAGAGAAACGCGATACCCGTGAATTCATAACCACCCTTTGTCAATCTCGCACTTTAAATGACTTACTATCGGCGGGTTTTAGTATAGACCTGATGTATGCGGTCACCACCGACCCGCCTTGCTCAAAGGACGGGTGCCCCTCGATGTTCGCCCACCTGCCCCGGCTTGCCGTGGGAGCGTACATGGGACGAAAAAGACGGGCGAAGCCCAACCATTGTGTTTTTTTAATGGGCTCGGAAGTCACTGCTTAACTCCGCTTTGAGATCGCATAGTAAGGCTGGTTCGAAAGCGTCGAATTGAAGGCAGGGTAAAGCCACGCCGCATCGGCTCCGCGCTGAAGCACAAAGTAGTACTGCAACGGAAAAGCTGAATTTGTGTAGCTCCCTGGAATGGCAGCACTGTAACCATCGCTGCCGCGTTGCATTTCCAACGACAACCAGCGCTCTGCCTGATTGACGTGACGGTAGTAAAGATGCACGGCACTGGGCGCATCGTGAGCAGCCACTCCGGGAACAATCAACGACAACGGGAGCGGCTGCCCGGGATGAAAGCTCGCCGGCGGCGTGTGGGCGCAATGGACCGATGGCCGCTTCGGCCTGCCCGTGGCTGCTTGAATTGCTTGCTCGACGTTATGCGAGGACTCGGGCGAAACAGGCGGAGTTTGCAGCTTGCTCTCCATGGCCGCGATATCCTTATCGATACCCGGAATCCGGTCGGTCCAGTTTCCGCGCCGCATTGGAATGCTGCCGTAAGTGATGTCTGGACGGTACACGCTATTGGCGCGAGAAGCCATGCTTGCCCACGCCTCGCGCGCTCTCTTGTACTGAGTCAGCGCACGCTGGCCGGCATCCGCGCTGCCTGTTCGCTGGTAGATCTCAAACAAGACCCCGCTGCGCAGCTTGGCCGCAAAGAAAGTGCCCAATCCATTCTGAATCAGAACGTCCTCTTCGATCCGCCGAAACTCAGGCGAGGTGTGCGACGTCGCTTCCAAGCGCGCGCTTGCCAAAGCCTTAGCGGATGCAGCCGTGTAATCCTCTAACCATTGCGCGACTTCGATCGGCGAATATTTGGCATTGGAGCGCCCGGCGCAGCAGGTCCCCGGCATGGTCGACGATGGTAGAAAAGAGCTGCGGATCGAGAGGACTCACCGTGCCAAAACACTTGGGTGTAGGCGTGTCGCTGTAGGGTGACCGCTCGCTCCCCAGTACGATCGGCATGTTGTCGTATATCTCGGCCCAGAATGCATGATTCGAAGCCGAGGGCAGATGAGCCGAAGTCACCAAGGGCAGAACACGGCTGGCATTGGCTAAAGCGCTTTCCACCGACGGCGCACCTCGTCCAAAATTGCTCTTCAGGTATCGGCGCCAGCTCTCCGGATCGGCGTTGGGGTTGTAAAGGCATCGTCCCCAGACACGATAGAAGTATTCGAATTTCTCCCAGTCACCCAACTTCGGATTGAGCGACGCGTCCGCGTAAGCACAACGACCGCCTGGGAGCCCGGAGCCTTCACGACCCTTGAAGGTGAGAGGCTCAAATATGTCCAGCCCGGCCGCTCCGCAGAAGTGGGAAGTGCGGCCGTAAGCCGCGGCCATCTCCGGATCGCCCGAGAGCAGATGCCGCTGCGTTCCCGGCCACAGGCGAAAGAGCAATTGATAGCCGCTGCCCTGCTGAAAAAAATCGGCATAGCCATAGCGCGTGAACCGGCGGGCTCCGTTGCTCACGCTGAAGACGCCGGTCTCCATGCGGTCAGGTTCCGGTATCTCCAACTCCCGAATATCCGCCTGGTTGTAGCCAAGGCTCTGGTGTTCCGCGGAGTACTTAGCTCCCAACTTGACCGGCATGCCTGTAGCTGTCGCCATGTCGATCATGGTCTGATCCACTCCCTTGGCGTGCATATCGATCTCGATCTTGCGGCCACAACCCGAGATCGCTTCAAACAGCGTCCTCCAGAAGGGATAGCTACCTTCCGGGATTCCGCTCTCCCCATGTACCCGAAGCGTGAGCCCTTGAATCTGCGGACATTCCTTTAGAAGTATGGCCAACGCGTCGCGGCAATAGGCTGCATGCGTCTGGGGCGTAAGCCCTTCGATACGATGATGCGCGTGCGGACTATCCGTCCACTCATAAGCGTGGGTCCAAAGTCCTAATTGGAATTGCAGTCCCCGCGCGCCGGTCTCGGCGGCAATAAAACGCAACATCTGAAGATTCTTTTGCCGCTCGTCGGCCGTAAACGGAGCAAGGTTCTGTTCTCCTGTCTCGCTGCCGAGCCGGACCACGCGCACATCGTAACCAGGGACATCGACGAGATACGGGTAAGGGAAGTGGAAGTAGTCGCCGGTGACCCCGCGAGGAAAGTCGTAGCCTATTCCGAAAGTGAAGTTGAAGCGATTGAAGCGGCTGGCAACGAGGAGATCCAAATAACCTCGCCAAAAGTCTTTGTCGTTGTACCAGGCCTTATCCTCGACCTCACTGCAGAACGCACGTGCGATGCTTCGGACTTCGTTCGCGGGCTCTTCCTCGACAGCGCTGCTTACTTGCAGCGCAGCCGCGGGCTCGGGAGAGAATCGAACCCGCTCCGCCAACTCCAGCAGCCCGTAGATGAATCCTCGTTGGCCGCTGGCCGAGACAAGGGTTGCCGGTACTCCCGCCAGATATCCGGGAGTGAGACGCAGACTCTCCGGGTTGCTGAGAGCTGCTCCCGCCTGGGGGAAATTCCGCGCCAGGCTTGAACCGGCGCCGGCTACCGCGATAAAAAAGGTTGAGCCTTTGAGCTGATCCGGAGAGGGAACGATATCGCAGAGGAAACCTTTGGTAACCAGCGCTTTCCGAAGCTGGCCTGCGGCCCAATGGACCGGTTCGCTGCAGGCAATCGGATCGTTGTCATCGACGATGACAGAAATCCTGTGGCTTGGAACCGCAAGGGCGGGCGGCGTGAGACGGAAGGCCGTCATCGCGCCGGTAAGCTTCAGAAAGGACCGCCGCTGCATTCGGGAGAAATGATCCGTCGACATGCGTTGGCCTTACACTATAGATGGTCGCGATCGCTGCTAGCAATCGATGAGCGGTTTCACCATAGGTTAGAATTCTGGGCAGGTCATCTTGACACACTCTGGCCGGCACTTTCTCCAAATTCCCGGACCCTCAAACGTCCCCGATCGAATTCTGCGGGCGATGCATCGTGCAGTCATCGATCATCGCAGCGCTGAGTTTGCCAAGCTAGGCTCCGAAGTCCTGGAGAACCTGCGCCCCATCTTTCAAACCACCGGTCCAGTGGTGATCTATCCCGCCTCGGGTACGGGGGCATGGGAAGCGGCGATCGTCAATACCCTATCTCCCGGCGACCGCGTGCTGATGTTTGAGACCGGACATTTTTCCCAACTCTGGCGGCAGCTCGCGGACCGCTTCGCTATCGTCGTGGACTATGTTCCGGGCAACTGGCGGAGGGGCGTGGACGTGGCCGAACTGGCTTCCCGCCTGGCCTCCGACGATCGCCACACTTATAAGGCAGTGATGGTGGTCCACAACGAGACCTCGACTGGAGTGACGAGTGGGATCGCGGACATCCGGCGGGAGATGAATCGGTCCAGCCATCCGGCGCTGCTGATGGTGGATACCATCTCTTCTCTGGGTTCCATCGATTATCGCCACGACGAATGGGAAGTCGATGTAACCGTCGCCGGTTCGCAGAAGGGACTCATGCTGCCGCCAGGCCTGAGTTTCAACGCCATCTCTCAAAAAGCTCTGGCCGCCAACAAGAGCGCAAAATTGCCGCGTTCGTATTGGGATTGGCAGGAGATGTTGGGCCCCAATCGCAACGGCTATTTTCCCTTCACTCCTGCAACCACTTTGCTCTACGGCTTGAGGGAAGCGTTGGCCATGCTGCAGGAGGAAGGGCTGCAGCATGTATTCCGCCGACATGCTCGTCACGCGGAAGCGACGCGCACCGCGGTGCGGACCTGGGGCCTGGAGATTGTCTGCGAAGATCCCCGTGAGTACTCAAGCGTGGTGACTGCGGTGTTTATGCCTCAAGGCCACGATGCGGATCGTTTGCGCAGTATCATCCTGGAGAACTTTGACATGTCTCTCGGAGCCGGTCTCTCCAAGCTGGCCGGCAAAGTCTTTCGCATCGGCCATCTTGGCAGCTTCAATGACCTGATGCTGGCAGGAACACTCAGCGGAGTCGAGATGGGCCTGCGCTTGGCCGGCGTGCCTCACCGCGCTGGGGGCGTAACCGCCGCCCTTGAATCCCTTGCCCCTATCGAAGTGAAGGTTTGAAGGGTACCAGGCGCAGCGGTGAACTCCAACGCAACCGGGAAGAGTCCCGAAAGGGACGACTGAAAGTAGCCCAGGACGGACCCGGATTTCCTGTGTAGCTTGGTAGAATCAAGAGCCTCGTGCGGCTTTCTCAGAAAGCCGCATACGCAGACCCGTCTGGAGCAGCGTACAGGAAATCCGGGGTAGTCCTGGGTACGATGTAACCAACAAGCCAAGTCCCGTAGGGACGGCTGAGAATACCCGGGATGTAAGTCCCGGGGAACATCTGCATCCGCCGCTAGGGAAACCCATGCAAAGTCTCCCGCCCCTCCCGCTAAGCTCCCACGCCAAACCTGTTGATACCTTCCCCCAAGCGGTCGAGCTGGAAAAAGAGTTAAAGCAAAACATTAAGGGAGAAGTCCGTTTCGATCGAGGGAGCCGCGCCATGTACTCGACCGACGGATCGAACTACCGCCAGGTTCCCATCGGGTTGGTGGTCCCACGCGATGCGGACGATGTAGTGGCTGCCATGACGGTCTGCCGTAAGTACGGAGCGCCGGTGTTGGCCCGCGGAGCAGGCACCAGCCTGGCGGGTCAGTGCTGCAATGTCGCCGTGGTGCTCGACTTCACCAAGTACATGAATCGGATCCTCGAGCTCGACCCGCAACAACGCTTCGCCCGGGTGCAGCCCGGGGTTGTGCTCGACACGCTCCGCAACCAGGCAGAAGCTCACAAGCTGACCTTCGCGCCCGATCCGTCCACCCACAACCGCTGCACGATTGGCGGCATGATCGGGAACAACTCCTGCGGCACCCACTCTCTCTTAGGTGGCAAAACGGTAGACAACATCGAAGAGCTGCGCATTCTGCTCTACGACGGAACGCAGTTGACCGTCGGCCCGACGACGACGGACGAGTTGAATTCCATCCTTCAGCAAGGCGGCCGTCGCGCCGAGATCTACACTGCCCTGCGCGCGATCGGTGACCAGTATGCGGATCTGATACGAGCACGCTTTCCGCAAATTCCCCGGCGCGTCTCTGGCTACAACCTCGACGAGCTACTGCCGGAGCGATTCAATGTGGCTCGTGCGCTGGTCGGAACGGAAGGCACCTGCGTGACCGTCCTCGAAGCCAAGGTAAAGCTGATCCCCAGCCCGCAGCATCGCGTGCTGGTCGGAATCGGATACCACGACGCTTTTGTCGCGGCAGACCATGTTCCTGAGATCCTGACCTTTCAGCCGATCGGCTTCGAAGGCTTCGAGGGGAGCATCGTCGACGGGCTACGCCGCAAGGGAGCTCCGAAACTCGAACTGCTGCCTGAAGGGCGCGGCATCGTGCTGGTGGAATTTGGTTCTGACGATGCGCAGCATGCGCGCAGCCTCGCTGAGCAATTGATGGATCGCCTGAAGCAAATGCCCGATGCACCGAATACCCGTCTTTACACGCCCTCTGAGGCGCGCGCTGTCTGGCATCTGCGCGAATCCGGCCCCCGGGCGGCGGCGTTTGCTCCTGGCGCGGCGCCGCAATGGGAAGGATGGGATGATGCGGCGGTGGCTCCGGAAAAGCTGGGTCGCTACCTGCGAGACATTCGCGCGCTCATGAACGAGTATGACTATGAAGGCGCTTTCTATGGCCACTTCGGGCATGGCTGCATCCACATGCGGGTCAGCTTTGACTTGCAGAGCGAAGCGGGAATTCGCGACTATGGCGAATTCGTCGAGAGGGCTGCCGACCTGGTCGTCAGCTATGGAGGCTCGCTTTCCGGTGAGCACGGCGACGGACAATCGCGCGGTGCTTTGCTGCCAAAAATGTTTGGCCCTGAACTGATGAATGCCTTCCGCCAGTTCAAGGCAGTGTGGGATCCGCAAAACAAGATGAACCCACATAAGGTAGTGGACGCCTATCTGCCCACGGAAAACCTGCGCCTCGGTGCAGACTACAAACCGCTGCAACCGAAGACTCATTTCAAGTTTGTCGAAGACGGTGGCTCCTTCGCCAACGCCGCCGCGCGATGCATTGGAGTCGGAACCTGCCGCAAGCAGGACAGTGGTTCGATGTGCCCGAGTTACATGGTGACGCTTGAAGAGGAGCACAGCACGCGAGGACGCGCACACATGCTCTTCGAGCTGCTGCAGGGCGAAGTGATCGACGGCGCTTGGAAGAACGAACAGGTCAAACAGGCGCTCGACTTATGCCTGGCATGCAAGGCTTGCAAGTCGGAATGCCCGGCGAATGTGGATCTCGCCACCTATAAAGCAGAGTTTTTGTCTCATTACTACGAGGGAGAGCGACGTCCGCTGCACGCCTACGCTTTTGGCATGATCGATCGCTGGGCAGCGCTGGGGTCGTTCGCCCCGCGCGTCGCCAACCTCCTGAGCAACGCCCCGAGCTCGAAGCGCTGGTTGCAGAAAGCCCTCGACCTTGCGCCCCAGCGGCAGATGCCGCAGCTCGCTCCCGTCAGCTTTCAGAAGTGGGCCTCCAGGCAACGGACTGCGAAAGACGGAAAACCAGGTGTGGTCCTCTGGCCGGATACCTTCAATAATTACTTTAAGCCTGAGACGAGTCGGGCTGCATTTGAAGTACTTACGCATGCAGGGTTCAGCGTAAGTGTTCCTCGAAGTCATCTATGCTGCGGCCGCCCTTTGTACGACTTTGGCATGCTCGACAAGGCCAAGCAATACCTGCAGCGCGTCATGCGACTGCTAGCGCCGGAGATCGACGCCGGCTTACCAATCGTGATCCTGGAGCCGAGCTGCGCCTCCGTGTTCCGCGACGAACTGCGCAACCTGTTTCCTGAGGATGCGCGTGCAGATCGTCTACGGCGTCAGACCTTCCTGCTCAGCGAATTTCTGCAACAACATGCCTATCAGCCTCCGCAACTGTCACAAAAGCTGCTCCTTCATGGGCATTGCCATCACAAAGCAATCATGAAGATGACCGCCGAAGAGGAGTTGCTGCGCAAGATGGGCTCCGACCTGAAGACCTTGGACGCGGGTTGCTGCGGAATGGCCGGGCCCTTTGGCTTTGAGCAGAAAAAATACGCGGTGTCCCAGGCAATCGGAGAGCGAGTGCTCTTGCCCGCAGTACGGCAGGCCGACCCGGATACTCTGATCGTCTCCGACGGCTTCAGTTGCCGCGAGCAAATCTTGCAAGGTACAGGGCGGAAGGCCGTCCATCTAGCCGAGGTTTTGCAACGTGCGCTGCACCAACAATAGATCTTGGGATCTTCTCCGGTAATTGACCGAGAACGTAAGTGGGCAGTCCGGGTAAGTGTACGGACTGTCGTCGTTCGACTCTGTCCATCCACCTCTACCCATACTAAGATTGGCCACCGCCCTCAAATTTGTCATCCCGCCTGCCCGGCTTCCGTGGGACCGGTAGAGTCATGGGCCTTTGGCCCACCCAAGGGGATGAAAATCGCGAATAACCTGCGGGTCCGTCCATCCCTTTAACGGCTGCTGAAGTGAGCGCTTACCCTCCCCTTTGTCATCCCGCCTGCCCCGGCTTGCCGTGGGAGCGAACTCCGGATTTCCTACTACGCAGCACTAATCAACGGCCACGTATGCGGCTTTCAGTAAAGAAAGCCGCATGAGGTCTATCGACACCACCAAGCCTGACAGGAAATCCGGAGGAAGCCGAGGGATCTGCAGTTCAGCGGACCTCTCGTGGATTTTTTTTCGACGGGCGTAGCGTTGAGCGTTCTGCGGTTTGCGTTGATGGAAAAAGAACCCGGAGGCTATTCGGCCACGGCACATTCGCATGTACCCGAGAGTGAAACAGGTCCCTCGCTACGCTGCTCCGGTCGGGATGACAAAGTTGAGGGTGGTGGCCCACCTTGGCATGGCAGAGTTAAGCACTACACGAGTGGCCGCGTCCAGAAGGCCGTTGCTCTGCCTAATCCGTACAGCTTGGGATTTTTCCCCGCAATGGAACCGACGGGTGCCCCACATCTCGATTTTGAGATGTGGGATACCACGAACCTTGATCATTCACTTCCAGGGCTGAATCGAGGCTGTTGTTAATTCGAGTGCAGCAGAATGGGACTCATTGTTTCTCGGTGAGCCGGCATAATGTGTATGTGAGGAACGACCAGATGGTGGTCAAAGAAGCTCGATTCGACTCAATACTGACCTTGCCGACGAAGCCGCGAAGATCCTGCGAGCAAAATCAAGAAGTGAGGCCGTTAATGTTGCGCTCCGGGAGATCGTTGCGCTGAAGCGGTTCAAGAAACTTACTAAGAAGCAAGCGGGTAAGTTGTCCTTCGCCGGTTACACGGAGTTGTGCTTTCCCTCCTCAATGAGGGCGCTGTTTGTGCATTACCTAGCCTGCATCGAAGCCTGCTCGGCACAAATCCGCATATCGCGGCAAAACTCGTCGATCCGTTTGCGATCCGTGTCCCATGAGCACATGAATCGCGCCGCGCCTCCAATAAAGGTATAGAACTTCCAACCCCGTCGGCGCAGAGCCTCGAGGACTTCGTCCGCATGCGTGGACGAACACAGCGTTCGCCTCCGGTCGGAGAAACAATCTCCACTCCCGGAATACCGGACAGCTGATCCGCTAAATACCGTGCGCATTCATTAGCATGAGCCGCGTTGCTAAGCCACGCGCCGCTCTTGAGCATGCCTACCCACGGAGCAGCAAGAAAACGCATCTTTGAGGCCAGTTGTCCTGCCTGCTTGCAGCGGTAGTCGAAGTCTTGGGCGAGCTTCCGATCGAAGAACAGAATCGCTTCGCCGACCGCCATTCCGTTCTTAGTCCCTCCGAAGCAAAGCGCGTCGATGCCGCTCTTCCAGGTAAGTTCCGCGGGCGAGCAACCCAGGCTGGCGCAGACATTGGCGAATCGCGCTCCGTCCATATGCAACCGCAGACCGTCTTGCCGGCATACTTGCGAGAGCGCGCGCAGTTCCTCGACGGTGTAGACGCGGCCTGTTTCGGTGGATTGACTGATGGTGACGGCGCGCGGCTTAGGGTAATGAATGTCCTGCCGCTTGGTAGCGATCTGGTGAACTGCCGCCGGCGTGAGTTTCCCGTCGTCGCTGTCAGCGGTAAGGATCTTGGAGCCATTGGAAAAGAATTCGGGAGCGCCGCATTCATCCGTCTCTACGTGGGCGGATTGACAGCAGATGACGGCGTGATACGACTGGCATAGGGAGGCGAGCACCAACGAATTGGCCGCAGTGCCATTGAAGGCAAAGAAAACCTCGCAGTCGGTTTCAAACAACTCCCGGAAGGCATCGGCCGCGGCCGCAGTCCAGGGGTCGTCCCCATAGCCGGAGACGTGGCCGTGATTGGCGGCTTCCATGGCCGCCCAGGCCTCGGGGCAGATGCCGGAATAATTGTCGCTTGCGAACTGCTGCAGAAGATCGGTGCTCTTGATATCGGCCATACCCTACTTTAACCCTCGGCCCTCTCGACCGGTGTCCATATTAAACCGCGGAGAAAGAAGATGGACCGGGAACAAATCGGCCCGGTAAATCCGTAAATACAAGCCAAGGAGCTCTCCGTCCATGTCCCTTCATGACCTGCGCCACGCGCTTCGTCAACTCGGCCGCATGCCTGGATTCGTGTTGACCACGATTCTCACCCTGGTGCTGGGTATCGGGGCCAACGCCGCCATCTTCAGCGTGGTCAACGGAGTCCTTCGCCACCCGGCCGGAGTCGACTATCCGGAGCGCGTCGCCGTCATGAAGGTTCGGTATCACGCAATTCTCGCTCGATATCCCCTTCGTCTCTGTGCCTGATCTCATGGACGCGGCCGCTCTCAAGGATCAAGTCGAGGCCGCCTCGCTCGCCCGCGATACCAGCTTCAACATCGTCCATGACGGAACCGTCGAACATCTCCCCGCCGAACAGGTGGGCGTGCAGTGGTTTCAGGTTTTTGGAGCCCGCCCCATTCTTGGGCGCACCTTCACGGCCCAGGAAGATCAACCCGGCGCCGGGCCGGTGGCCGTCATCAGTTATAGCCTTTGGCAACGCGCCTTCGGCGGCCGCCGTGACGTCCTCGGACAGACCATCATGCTGGACCAGAAGCCCTACCAGGTCATCGGCGTCATGCGCAGCGACTTCGATTGGCCTCGCGGCAAACAGCTATGGGTACCCATCGCGCTCACTCCCGCAGGCCTTTGCTGCGCGGGAAAGATTCAACGAATACTACTATGCATATTTGCGGCTGCGACCCGGCATCTCGTTCGCCCAGCTCAACGCCGGCCTCGCTCAGAAAATGCATGAGGAGGTGCTGCGGGAAGGGAAGAATGCCTATGGAGCGAGCTCGGGATGGTTCCTCTACGCTACCCCGCTCACGCAATTTGCCGCCGGCCCGCTGCGCAAGCCTCTCAATGTGCTCTTTGCGGTTGTCGCCCTGGTCCTGCTGATAGCCTCTGCCAACGTCGCCGGACTCTTTCTGGCGCGCACCTCCGCGCGCACCCGCGAGTTCGCCATCCGCACGGTCCTGGGAGCCAATGCAATCGCGATTCTCAGACCGTTCCTGATCGAAACCATGCTTCTCGCCGGAGTCGCCACCTTCATCGGCATCGCCTCCGGCCCCATCCTCGGGCGGCTTCTTCTTTGGCTCATTCCTCACAGCCTCGCGGAAGGCTACAGCGTGCACATCGATCCCGCGCTGCTGGCCTTTACCGCCGCTGCAGGTTTATTTACCGTGCTCGTTGCCGGGGTCGGCCCTGCGCTCAAGCTGGTACGGCAACATCCATCGCTCAAGTCTGTACGACGGCGGCCGCAGTGCCACGGCATCGGTCGAAAAGCAACGCCTGCGCAGCGCCTTTGTCATCGCGGAAGTAGCCATCGCCTTCCTTCTGCTCACCGGCACCGGGCTCTTCCTGGTAAGCCTTCGCCAACTGCAGCGCGTCGATCCTGGCTTCAACCCCAAGGGCGTCCTCACCGCATCGGTCTACTATTCCGGCGACGAATTAAGACGCCAACAACCACGCCAGGCCGCATTCATCGAGGCGGTCGTCGACAATCTCTCCCACCAGCCCGGGGTCACCGCCGCGGCTGCCGTGCAACCGTTACCCTTTGACCCGGAAGAGGGCGGATCGAGCTCCTTCGAATATCGTCGGCCGTCCAACCGCGCCCAATGACCCGGGCCCGCATAGCCAGCTGGCTTATGCATCCTCGGGCTACCTCAAGCTCATGCAGATTCCTTTGCTCGCCGGCCGCTGGATTTCGCCGGAAGACCGTGCCAATACGGAATCCGTGGTGGTGATCGATGCCCGGCTCGCCAAACGATATTGGCCCAACCAGAATCCCATCGGCCAGCGCATTTCGAGCGGCCGTGCCGGGCACGCGGCGTCTGATCATCGGCATTGCCAGCACCATTCGGCTGAGCTCGCTTGAAGAGGATTCGAGTGATGGAATGCGCTACTATGCCAGCGCACAAGCCGAGGATGCACTGACCAACTTCCTCATCCGCACCAACGGCGATCCCAACTCCTTTGTGCCCGTGATGCAAAGGGCCGTAGCCTCTGCTGACAGCGCCCAGGCGGCTTACGATATCCAGAGCCTGGAGTCCCTTGTCTCCGCGTCGCTTGCCGGCCGCCGCCTTATCGTCGACATGCTGGCCGCGTTCGCAGCCCTGGCGCTGCTGCTTGCCATCGTCGGCATTTATGGCTTGATCAGCTACATCACCACCCAGCGCACCAGTGAGGTCGGCATCCGCATGGCCCTGGGCGCGCAACGCATCGATATCCTCAACCTGGTCTTGTCCAGCGTCTTCACCTGGATCGTCACCGGCCTCATCATCGGGGCGGCGCTATCATTCGTAACCGTCGCTGTCTTGCGCAACGCCTTCACCGCCTTCGGAGCAGGAGTCCTGCCGTCGCTCGGGGCCGCCATCGTCGCCCTATTCACCGTAGGAGCCATCGCCGCATGGCTGCCTGCCCGTCGGGCCTGCTCCATACAACCGGTCGAGGCATTGAGAAACGAGTAACCCCACTAAATCACCTCGATATCCCAACCCAATCCCGGACTATCCGATGGGACGCGCATAGATTCCCTCGGGCCCTCGAGTGATATGGTTGTCCTCTTCAAAGCGCCGGTAAACCTCGTCCGGCCCTCCGGGCGGCGGCATGAACGTCTCTGCCCACGGACTATTCGGCGTGGCCAGGATGAAGTGGATCGAGTCGAAAGCGCCTCCACCGTGGGGAATCACCGGGATATCATAGGCAGCCGCTAGCGCCCCAATACGGCGTAGTTCCGTCATCCCGCCGCACCAGTGGATGTCGGGTTGCCAGATCGCCGCCCCGCGATGGTCTAACAGTTGACGGAAGGCGTACCGCGTATATTCATGCTCGCCGGTAGCGATGCGGGTGGATTTTATCTCCGCGCTCAGGCGCCCAAAGCCTTCATAGTCTCTCGGCTGCAGGCACTCTTCCATCCAGTAGATGCGATAGGGTTCGACCAGCTTAGCCATCTCGATGGTGTATTGTTCGTTCCACGCCATATAGCAATCGAGCATCAGGTCACCGTCTGGGCCCAGCTGTTCGCGGGTCTTCTTTACCAGCTCGAGATTTTTCTGCTGCCCCTCCCAGCCATCCGCGGGGCCGTAGGGAATCGCAAGCTTCAATCGCTTGTAGCCGAACTTGAGGTGTTGCTCGACATCATTGCCGGTGCAATAAGCCGGAATGCGCGGCTTGGTCTGGCCGCCGAGCAATTCATAAACAGGAAGATTGAGTGCTTTGCCAATCAGGTCCCACAAAGCCAGGTCGACTCCGCTGATTGCATTGATGGCAATGCCGGCCTGTCCATAGGGCATCGTCGAGCGGTACATGATGTCCCAAAGGCGCTCGACGTTGAACGGATCTTCACCAACAAGCAGCTTCACCAGGTGCTGCTCCACCACCGCACCCCCGCCTGCTCCGCCGGACCCATAACCGGTCACGCCTTTGTCGGTGGAGATTTCGACCGTGAATCCCTCCAGCTTTCCTGGATCAGGGTTCCACAACGACCGGGTCGCCTTGTACTGCGGGTAAATCGACATGGGGTTTGCCACTTCCACGCCTTGTGTCGACCATGATCCCGGAGCCGGCGTGTAACTGGGCACAGGACGTTTGGGCCGGGTTCGCACCAGGCGCACTCCCGTGATCTTGAGCTTGCTCTTCTCTTCTTGAAAGGCGAGTGCGGGAAGGGTGATAGCGAAGAGTCCGCCAAATTTAATCAGTGATCTGCGATTCATTCGAGACACTCCGCATCCGCGATGTCCGGGTTGGGCCCGACGGCGCTGTCTATGTTCTCACAGACAGCGGCGTCGGCGTGATCACTGACGATACCCCGCTGACAAGCACGCTGTTGAAGCTGACGCCCGAATAGCTCTTGCAGGCCCGCGATGGAATCGAAGTGACGGCCCGATACACGAACGCAGAGTATGCTGGTTTCGCATGAAAAATATCGCGCTCCGTAAGCCCGCCCGGGTCTACCTATTCTGATACTGCCTTAAACCCTTGCGCCGAACTTGCCTTCTGGGCGATCAGCGCAAAACCCTTGGAACGTGCGTTTTCTTCTGTATCTTCGAGCCGTTTGCGCCCCAACTCGGGGTTTCGCTTTTGCATCTGAATCTCACCCAGGGCGAGAGAGGCCTCCAGTTGCAGTCGGAAAAGGCCCAGGTTGCGCGCCTGCATCAGTGCATCTTGACCGGTGGCCGCCGCTCCACCCAGGTTCTTTCCGGCTGCCATGACGTAGGCCTCATCGATCATCACAGGGATGCGAATGAGTACATCCTGGCTCTTTTGCGAAAGCCGGACTGCTTCGGTCATGGCTGAGCGCGCCTCTTCCAGCTTTCCTTGTTGCAGAAGAGCTCTGGAGACCAGAGATTGTGCCAGGCTCTCCTCATCCGTGTAGGCGTCTGCGCGAAACGTTTCGACAGCCGCCCTGCTTAGTTGTTCCGCCTCACTTCCTTTGCCGGAATCGCAATCTAATTCCGCCAGCGCCAGGCGAGTTTCGGCGGCGTCGCTCTTATTCCCAAGTTCCTCTTCGAGCGAGAGGGACTCACGATAAGCCTGTTGCGCCTCCTTGGCTTTTCCCTGTTGTCGAAGCACTCGGCCCATCTCAGTGAGGGTTGAGGCGTAAAGAATCTTTCTGCCGATCTCGTGCTCAATGGCTGATGCCTCCTGATACATCTTGTAAGCCCCAGGCAGATCTCCCTCTTCGAGCAATACGTCTCCAATGACCGCCAGTGCCTGAGCGGCGGAACCCCGGTGTCCCACCTGGCTAGACAGCTCCAATGCCTTTTGAAAGTGGTTGAGGGCGTCTTGCAATTTACCTTGTATGCGCAAGAGGATGCCGGTGTTGCCCATCACGGCCGCCATACCGCTCTTGTCACCCGCTTCCTGGTCGTGCTGGAAGGCCTCGTCGTAGAACCGTCGTGCGGTCGTCAAGTCGCCGTTCTTGACAGAGATCACCCCCAGGTTAAGCAGCTCCTTGCCTTGACCCTTCTGATTGCCGATGGCGCGCGCTATGCTGAGCGCCTGACTATACAACTTCTCTGCCGCAGCGAAATCCCCTTGATTGATAGGTACCTCCGCCATGTCGTGCAAACTCTGCGCTAAGCCGCTGCGGTCTCCCGCGGCTTCGTAGATCTGTCTCGCTTCCTCACAGGCACTCTTGGCCTTTTCGTTTTCGCCAAGATCGGCCAGCGCGCGGCACTCAGAATCTCGTGCGCGTGCGAGCAGGAGTTTGGCTCCCAGCTCGCCAGCCTCCTGTGCTGCGAGCGCTGCCATGTCCCGCCTGCGCGTGCTGTCGCCGAGTGAAGCGGCAGCATCCGCCTTGGCCAGGTTGATGCGCGGGTTGTCCTTTGTCTGCGGCCCCAAGGCATCCAGGGCGGCCAGGCTATTGAATGCATCCTTGCCTCGGCCGGCGGCAGTTTCAGTATTTGCCAGCTGCAAACCGTATTCGAGATTGTCCGGGAAAAAGTCGAATAGAGTCTGATAGGCCTCAATGGCCTTCGACCAATCCCGGCGCGTCTCATAGAACCGGGCTTCGATCAGTAAGTGCTTCTCGCGCGTAAGATCCCCTGCTCCATCCAGGGCCTTCTTTGCCTCATGCTGTGCGTCGGAATCATATCCCAGCGAGGACGACGTTCTTGCCAGCTCGGAGTAAGCCAGAGAAAAAGAGGGATCCGCAGCAACCGCATTGTTGAGGAACTCCCGTGCCGCCAGGTCATCAAAGGCCCTTATGCTGGCGAGGCCTTGCGCGTAAGGACGCAGAGCTTCCGGATTCGACGGCTGCTCGGCTTTCACTCCTTCAGATTCGAGTTGAGAAAGCTTCTCCAGCCCGAAGCGCTGGCGCAGGCGCGCGCCTGCCTGCGCCGCCAGGTCGATAATGCTCTTCTCCGTGCCCGTTTCCGAAACGGCCGCAACAGTCTCTCCTTTGAGCGTGTCTTCGAGGCGAAGGTTGAGCCGAATTTGGCCTCCATTATCCTTTCCTCCCAGGTCGAGATATGAGCCGAGAACAACGAAGTCGCTGCCCAGATTCTTGCGCACTTGCGTCAATGTGTCGCGAGACAGACTCTCTGCATCAGCAAGACCAAGATCTATTTTGGTGCGCGCAACGGTTTCGTCAGGGATCGTGCGCAATTGCTCGCCGGCGGCCAGTTCCGTAGTCAACATCTCCGACAGCGCCGTCGAAATCCAGGCGGTATCCGGGCGGTTGGAGAGATTCTTAAGACCTAAGATGGCAACCGAGGGACGTATGCGCACGTGCACTGCGCCCGGGGTCGGCTCGGTGGCATTCTTCAGCTTCCAGAGCCAACGCGCCGCCCACACTGCTAGGCCGGCGGTCACCGCGAGTATCAGTAGGGCCGTCGTCAACGACTCCGCATGCCGGCGGACAAACTTCCCGGCACGATAGAGGAGCGTAGACTTACGGGCTCGAATGGGCAGGCCCGCAAGGTGGCGCTCGATATCCTGCGAAAACTCCACCGCGGAGGCATAACGATCCTCCGGTTCGGGGCGAATCGCTTTCATCACAATGGTGTCGAGATCGCCGCGTAAGCGGCGCGGCAGCTCTTCGCGTCGGATAGCGCGTACTTCAGCAACTAACTGAGGGGTAACTCGAGTGGTGTCATCGGGAGCTGCCTTTTCGTCGATCTTCGCGACGGCGGCACTTGGCTTCTCCGGTTGCTCCTCGTAACCGCGCTGCTCGACAGCGGAGCCAATCCGACAGGGCCGATACCCGGTCAGCAATTCATAAAGCAAGACTCCCAGCGAATAGATATCTGTAGCTTTTGTGACCGGTGCTCCGCGTAGCTGTTCGGGGCTGGCATATTCGGGCGTCATGGGACGCCAATCGGTTCGCGTATGCGTGGCGTCTTGGGACCACTGTGGGTTCAGCACTTTGGCAATGCCAAAATCCAGTAACCGGACCACTCCGTCCCTGGTAATCAGAATGTTGCTGGGCTTCAAATCGCGATGGATGACCAGCGTCTCGTGCGCATATTGCACCGCGAGGCAGACAGCACAAAACAACTGCAGGCGTTCCGCGATCGACAGTCTGTGAGTGTCGCAATATTCGTCGATGCGAACGCCTTCGACGTACTCCATGATCAGATAAGGCAATCCCTCTTCGGTGCTCCCGCCATCGAGCAGGCGCACGATGCTGGGGTGATCGAGAGCGGCCAGGGCCTGTCGCTCGTTGCGGAAACGCCGGAGAATTTCGTCCTTATTCGTTCCCGGCTGCAGCATTTTGATGGCGACACGCTTGCGATACTGGTCATCCGCACGTTCGGCCAAATAGACCACCGCCATGCCCCCATGACCAATCTCGCCCAGGATGCGGTACGCCCCAATCCGTTTCCCCGCCATAGTGCGGAACCGCGCGGAGAACAGATCCGCGGTGGGGGAATCCTCAAGGAAGGAAGCTGCCCCGTCGAAGCTCGACAGCAGTGATTCGACTTCGCTGCGCAGAGCGTTGTTGTCCCCGCAGGCCTGGCGCAAAAATTCGCCTCGCTCTGCGGCTTCTCGCTCCAGGGCTAAGGTGAATAACTCCTTCACCTGCTCCCACTTTTCAGGCATCTTTCGCGTCGCCATGGCGTAGCTCACGCGCAAGCCAGGCCTTAGTCACGTTCCAGTTACGCTTAAGCGTTGTCCGGGAAACTCCCAGAATTTCGGCCGACTCCTCTATACTGAGGCCACCGAAAAAGCGTAACTCCACCAGATGGGCTTGCTGAGGATCGAACTCGGCCAGCCGGGTAAGTGCTTCATCCAAAGCGATCACGTCGGCGCCCTTCTCCTTGGCAACGCCGATAGCTTCTTCCAGAAATACTTTCTCGACGCCTCCGCCGCGCTTCTGAGCGTCATGGCCGCGGCTATAGTCCACCAGGATACGGCGCATAAGTTGCGCAGCCACGCCGAGAAACTGCTCCCGGTTTTTCCAATGGACTTCTCTTTGGTCGTTCAGGCGGAGATAGGCCTCATGTACCAGGGCCGTGGTCTGTAAGGTGTGCTCCCGCCGCTCCCGTCGCAGGTGCCGCGACGCCAGACGGCGTAGTTCCGGGTAGAGCAAGACTGCTAAATCAGCAACGGCCTGCTCATTGTCGGCGTCTCGTTCATCCAGGTGGTTTGGCGCATCCATAAAAAGACTCGTACACGAATGACGAGAATCATCCCGGAGTAAGCTCCCGCAGGTCGCGAACACTCGAAGTCAGGAATAAGAAAAATGGAAGCGTTGAGGGAGGGGCCTGGGGATCGCGACCTTTACGGGGGGAAGTATATATCCAGTCTGGTACTAAGCCAACCTCGTTTGTGCCCGCGCTCCCAGATAGTTAGCCCGTGCCCGTTGGGATAAAAGGCACCGCCGCCGCCCTGGCTAAAAAAACTTGGACCTTTTCCCACGCTTTCTTCGCGTTATCCCAATAGAAGCCGAGTTTTGGAGGAGGAAATACATGGCAACGAATAACCCTACCCTGCAAGGAAGCGCCGTGGGACAGATTCCTGTGCAACGCAAGAGCTGGCTGGCAAGGAACTGGAAATGGCTGCTGTTAGCCACTTTCCTGGTAATGGTCTGCTTCGGATTGGGCATCTTCGCCCTCATCATGAGCTGGATGAGAAGTTCCGACGTGGCCCTGGAGGCGGTTGCGAGAGCTCAGGCAAATCCCGCCGTCGCGCAGAAGCTTGGCGGCCGGATCGAAGAGGGCTGGTTAACGAGCGGTTCAATCAATGTGGGTACTGGTGGTTCAGGCGATGCCAACCTCGCGGTTCCGATTTCCGGACCCAAAGGCAACGGCACCGTCTATGTCACGGCGCGGAGAATCGCGGGAGTATGGAACTACAGCCAGATGATCGCAGGCATTGAGTCAACCGGAGAGAAAATTGATCTGCTCGCCGGGCCCGTCCAATCGCAATCGACGACGCCTGTCCCGGCAGTGCCAAGCCCGCAAACTCAAGCCGCCCAAAACAGCACGGTCGCACCCGTGCCACCTGTCCCACAACCCAGCGCTTCTACGCCGAGCTTAGCGGCTGCGGCGAGTTCGGGGATGATTCAGAGCCAGGACACAAGCACCCAGGGAGTGGTCGGCGAGTTGATACAATGCCGGCGAGCCAGCGGCGTCCTCACCGTCAAAATTCGCTACCACAACACCACGGGTGCGGGAATTAGCTTCTACGCCCTGGGCCCGAACACAAGCTATGACAAGTACTACCTCGCCGCCGCAAATAAGAAGTACTTCATCCTGAAGGATACAGACGGCACGTACCTGGCCCCTGCCGGTAATTGGGACTGCGGTATGGCCGGTGTCTGCGAGAAACTGGGCCCCGGACAGGGGATCACCTGGTGGGCCAAATTTCCGGCGCCCTCTGCCGATGTGACCAAAGTAGACCTGTTTACTCCAGTCACACCGCCCTTCGAAGATGTTCCGATCACCGACAACTAAGCCGGACCGCGAGGAGAACCATGAAAATCCATCGCTGTTGGACATCATTGTTGTTACTGCTCGTCGCCTGCCCGGCCATGGCTCAAGGCAAGTACGCCGATCCCGACTCCGCAGCCACGGATGCGGCCGCTCGCCAGGCGCTGGCGCAGAAACATATCGTCGACATTGTCGGGGTCACCAGTGGCATCCAGAGTGTGCTGCAGGATCTGGGTGCCAAGGTGGTGGGGCAGCAACTCACCATCGATCTGGCTGCCGACGTCTTATTTGATTTCGACAAATACACGCTGCTGCCTAAAGCCAACGACACGCTGCGAAAGGTTGGCCAGGTAGCGGCTTCCTATCCCAGCTCCCCGATGGTCATCGAAGGGCACACCGACGGTAAGGGCACCCACCCTTACAACATGAAGTTGTCTGAGAACCGGGCGGACGCAGTGAAGAACTGGTTGGTGCAGAACGCATCGATTTCTGGGTCGCGCATCACCACCCAGGGCTGGGGCGAAACCAAGCCTGTTGCTCCCAACAAGAAACCCGACGGCTCGGATGACCCTGAAGGACGGCAGAAAAACCGGCGGGTGGAGATTGTATTAACGCAGGCGGGACCCCTGCCGGGACGATGAACACCGCCTATGTGTGCGTTTGGAAGGCGGCACCGGCGATGGTGACTCTGGTGCTGAAGGCTTTGGCATGGGTGCACGGCACCTCGCTACACACGTGGCTGTTAGACGTGGGCCAGAATATGGGAGCTGATGGGGCAGCTGGAGCATTTGGATCGTCAAGCGCTTGTTCGGCAGGCGATCCAGGAGACGATGGAGGCTCCAACGACAATCTGCTTGACCAGTTGCGCAAGGGCATATGGCCGTATGGGAATCCCAATGGCTCCAGTAACGGACCGGAGCTGCGGGCAAATCCGGGAATGATCGGTGCACCGATTCAGTCTCCGAGTGATGGCCCTCCCCCTCCCGTTTTCCAAGGATTCTCGGGGGACACCGCCGACGAAATCGGGCAGGTGGTGGACCTGCTCGATGCAGTGAAAACCTACGCGACAGGTGGTGAAGAAGGTGGAACGGCTGCTGACCCGATAGAAGCTGAGTGAGCAGTACAAACACAGTAGCCGGCCAAGTTCAGAATCGGCGATCAGGAAATAGGCCACTTTGAGGACAATGCGGAAAGAGTAAATGATGGCTAACACACGACAGAACAACGTTAGGAGGAACTGGGGAACGGTAACCGTGAGCGGCAGGCAACTTTCCATTCGCACGTTGGTCTTCTGGGCCGGCGTAGCCTTCTGGCTCGGCAACATGATTTTGCACACCGGTTGGTACGGGATAGCAGAGCTATGGGCGTCTCTCTCCTTTATTACCGAGTTGGTGCTCATCACCAGTGCCACGCGGACGGTGACCCTCAATCGCGTGGCTGTGTTCTATTGTTGGGGCGGGACGGTAATGGGAGTGATGTGGTTGATCTCAGCCGTCTTCACCAGTTTCGTGCCGGAGCCAGACGCGGTCAGCCGGCAATTCTTTGTACCGTTCATGGAAGAATCGCTGAAGATCGCGCCCGTCGCATTCATGCTTTGGCGAGGGTGCAGGTCGCGCACCTGGACTATGGGAGCCAGCGACATCATGTTGCTGGCAGCAGCCAGTGGCGGAGGCTTTGGGCTGGTCGAAGAGGCCTTCTATCATTTTCACCTGGGTCCAACTCGTGCCCTCGACTTGTTCCCACTTACCCGCATTAATGGAGCCACTCTGACAGTCGGGCACGCATCCTTTACCGGTCTTGCCGGTGCCACCTTAGGTCTTGCGCTGCTCTGGCGTCCCCGAAGGCCTATTAACTATCTTCTTGCCGGAAGTGGGCTCTTTTGGTCGATGGTCGATCACAGTCACCATAACTACGGGGTTGATCGAAGCGGAATCAGCGTCGACTTGTTTAATTTCGTTACGGGTCACGGCTGGTTGTCGTTTTATTTTTTCGTGATCGCACTCATTGTGGTCTTAGCGTCGGACTTCTACGTCATTCAGAGGGCTTTGCCGCCCCTTCCGGTGCTCAAGACTCCGCTTGCCGGTCTCTTATCTTCCCGTAATGGCGCCATGTCAATATGGCACTTCCTTCTAACGAAACGAGCGCTGGCGTTTGCGGCCTTTCACTACAAGAAGGAGCCGCCGCAAGTCAGGAGCGGTCAGCTGGATTCGATACTTTACGTTCTGGTGAAGAGGTTAGTGGAATTGCAAAGCCGGAGAAGACCTGGCATGCAAGCGCCACTGGTGCCCCCGCCGAACGATGCATATCAGGTCACTCCGGGAACGACGTGATAATGAAAATAATCCTCTGCCTCCCGGCGACCGCCGACTCACGTTTTCGAGACGCGCTGCCGCACTCCCGTCTCTCATGGTTTGGTGCGCGCTCCTCGGCTCGTTGGGGGTACTTTGCCGGGTAGGAGCACAGGCTTTACCAATCGCAGAAGAGATCCTGGAATACCACAGCGACATCCATGTCCAGCAAGACGCGACGTTGCTGGTAACAGAGACCATCCTCGTGCGCAGCGCAGCGATAAACATTCAACATGGAATTTACCGCGACTTTCCTACTCGATATAAGGATCGGCTAGGCAACCAGTACATCATTCATTTCGAAGTTGTGCAAGTATTGCGCGACGGACAGCCGGAGAAATTCCGCATTAAGGATCAAAGTAACGGCGAGCGGATCTACATAGGAGATGAGACCGTAATACTGCCCCCCGGAGATTACACCTACGCGCTGACCTACACCGCGAACCGGGAAATCGGATTCTTCGCCGATCACGACGAGCTTTATTGGAACGTTACCGGGACTGGCTGGCTTTTCCCCATCGCACACGCAACAGCGACAGTGACCCTCCCGGAAAACGTTCCACTCTCATCCGTACGCATGGACGGCTACACCGGGCCGCAAGGCGCCCGCGGGAAAGACTTCAGCTCCTCAACGGGAACTGGTCATGAGATCAACTTTGCTTGCACGCATCCCTTATCTGCAGGCGAGGGGTTCACCCTGGTCGTCTCCTGGCCCAAGGGCTACATCCAGGCCCCAAGCGGCGAAACTCGTTTCCGCTATTTCCTTGAAGACAACCAGCCGACCCTGGTGGGTGCGGCCGGCCTGCTCCTGGTGCTGCTGTACTACAGCGTGGTGTGGTTCCTGGTGGGCCGAGGACCCGCCAAATCCGCAATCGTGCCGCTGTATGAACCGCCCGCCGGACTATCTCCCGCGGCTATGCGCTACCTGGTGCGCATGGGTTTTGATGACAAGACCTTCACCACCGCGATTCTCGATATGGCGGTGAAAGACTATCTCTCCATAAAAGAGAGCGGAGGCATTTTCACGCTCAAGCGGAGCAAGGCGGGTGAGCAAACGCTGGCGCCGGAAGAGAGCGCAGCGGCCGTCAAATTATTCCCCCAACACAAGCGGGCCGCTCATCATAAGAAGGCAACGGACGACGGTGGCGATGCGGCTACCGAGATCAAGCTGCAAACGAAAAACCACGCCATCCTCAGCGCTGCCATAGCCGGCGTGAAGAAGGCGCTTCACGCTACCCAGAACAAGATCTACTTCGTCACCAACCAGCGGTATCTCATTCCCGGCGTGATCTTGTCCGTAGCGGCGCTGGCCGGCATCGTGGCGGCGGAGACGTTTTCACTCCGGATTGCCTTGGGCGTCGGCTGTTTTTGGCTGGCGATATGGAATATTTTCGTGGTCATCCTGGTGCGCCAGGCCCTGCGCCAGTGGAAGGGAACACGGGCAGCCGGGAGCAATCCAAAACTGGTAAAACAAGCGCGTTCCAGCGCCTTATTTGCGCTTCCTTTTGTCGCTGCAGACGTGGTCGGTCTGTGCGTGCTCGCGTGGACCACGTCGGTTTTCGTGTTCTTGATACTGCTCGCATTGGCCGGCGCCAACCTCCTCTTTCACTCTGCGCTCAGGGCGCCCACCCGCGCTGGACGAGAGCTGCTGGATAAGATTGAAGGCTTCCGCATCTACCTGCGAAGCGTTGACGGAAATCGCCTGAACCAGCTCATGCCACCGGAGAAGACCCCGGAGTTGTTTGATAGGTATCTGCCCTATGCGCTGGCGCTCGACTGCGAGCTGGCATGGGCGCAACAGTTTTCCACTGTGCTCGAAGCCGCGAAGCAGAGCGGCGGGTACTCACCCTATTGGTATGTGGGAAACCGACCTTTCCCGATGCTTGCCTTTCCTATTGCCTTTGGCGTCTCCTTTTCCAACGCGATCGCTAGCTCCTCTACCTCGCCGGGCTCAAGCTCGGGAACCGGCGGCGGAGGATTCTCGGGGGGAGGAAGCGGTGGCGGGGGCGGCGGCGGTTGGTAGGCCCCAGCCAGAAATAGCGCGCGGCACGATCCCCTGTGTACACTCAGGAAATCAACCACCTGCAGGCCCTCTTCACGGGGACATGAATCCGAACGCTAGGGGCGAGAATGATCAGTTCTGGCACTGTCTTTGGACCCTACAGAGTGATCGAGAAGATAGGCGCCGGCGGCATGGGTGAAGTCTATCGCGCGCTCGATCCCCGGCTCGAACGTGAAGTCGCGCTCAAGATCATCTCCGACAGCTTTTTGGTCTCGGACCCGGCCGCCAGCCCCTCGCCCGCGGGCACTCCGCGCTCTCGCGCCGAAGTCTCCCATGGGCGCTTCCTGCGCGAGGCCCGGGCAGCCGCCACTCTGAACCACCCCAACATTTGCGCCATCTACGACGTCGGCGAGCAGGAAGGACAACCCTATCTCGTGATGGAGTTGTTGCACGGGGAAACGCTGCAGCAGTATCTCAGCCACTACCGTCTCCTCCCCTCCGAGGTCATCAGCCTGGGCCAGCAGGCGGCCAGTGCTCTGGCCGCTGCCCACTCCCGGGGCATCATCCATCGCGATATCAAGCCGGCCAACCTCTTCGTCGTAGACAGTGGCCGCGATCGCAAGCAGCTCAAGATTCTCGATTTTGGCGTGGCCAAGAAGCAGGGAGCTGAGGCCTCTTTGGATTCCCGCTTCTTTGACGCGCAAAATAACACCGCTACCAGCACGGACTCCGGCCTGATGGGTCTTACCACTCCGGGCTCGACTTTCGGCACCGCTGCCTACATGTCCCCCGAGCAAGCCAAGGGCGACCCGCTCGATTCCCGCACCGACCTGTTCAGCCTGGGCAGCGTGCTCTACGAGATGGCAACTGGGCGGCCACCCTTTGGCGACCGCAGCACCGCCGGGGTTTTTGCCGCCCTGCTGATGAAGGATCCGCCCCCTGTTAGCAGCCTCAACCCGGCCATGCCCAGCGCGCTCGATTCCATCATTGCCAAGCTGCTGGCCAAGGACCGCGATCAGCGTTATCGCAGCGCAGAGGAACTGCATGCCGACCTCGAGGCCTTTTCCGCCTCGGCCTCATCGTCTCCCAGCGGCACGGGACCGGTGCCCGTCTACACCGCTCCACCCGCGCCGGTCTCGCCTCCTCTGCCGCCAGTAGGCAGCCGTCCTATCCGCTCCCGCATGTTCGTCATCGGCGCCTTGCTGCTGGTGGCGTTGGCCGCCGGGGCTTTTCTGTTCCGCAATCACTCCAGCACCAAGCCTGCGCCTGCGGCTTCGAAAGACAGCATCATTGTCGCCGACTTTATCAACAAGACAGGCGACCCTGTCTTTGACTCCACACTGAATCAGGCCCTGCGCGTGCAGCTGGGCCAGTCTCCCGTGCTCGACATCATCAGTCAGCAGCATCTTCGCCAGAGCCTCCAATTCCTCGGCCGCAAGCAGGACGAGCCCATTACCCCGCAAATTGCCCACGAGATCGGCGAGCGGGATGGCGTCGTCAAGGCTGTTCTTATCGGCACCATCGCTCCCCTCGGCAAGGCTTATGTCATTACCCTCGATGCCCAGAACACCGCCAACGGTGACGACATTGCTACCGAAGAAGCTACTGCGCCAGACAAGGAACATGTGTTGGATGCGCTCAACCAGGTCGCCACCGGCATGCGCGGCAAACTTGGGGAAAGTCTCTCCAGTATCAAACGATTGAATGCTCCCTTCGGTCAGGCCACCACACCATCGCTCGAAGCCTTTCGCGCCTACGCCCTGGGCGACGAAGCGCATCAGAAGGGAAACGACATACCCGAGGCCGAGGACCACTACAAACGCGCCTTGGAACTCGACCCCAAGCTGGCCATGGCCTGGGCTCGCCTCGGTGTCATTCGCCTCAACACCGGAGCGAGTAGCGAGGCGGCGGACAACTTCACCAAGGCCTACCAGCTCAGCGACAATGTCAGCGAGCGGGAGAAGCTTTACATCGCCGGCCAGTACTACTTCTACGTCGTAGGCAATCTGAATAAGAGCATCGAGACCCTGCAGGTCGCCACCCAGGAGTATCCGCTGCAGCTCGAGAACTTCGTCAACCTCGGTGAGAGGTATCTCAGCCAACGGCGATCTGGAGAAGAGCGCCGCCGCCAATCGCAAGGCTCTCGCATTGCAACCGGACAATGCCGCCGCCCTGGATAACGGGATCGCGGAAGCGGCCTCGCTAGGTGACGCAGCTGAAGGCGAGAGGTACATCGCGGAAGCGCAGCGAATCGGCTTGAACGGAACTAATCTTTTCCGGACCGAACTTCAGTACTACGCCACCAAGTCTGATTGGAACAGCGTGCAGAAAATCGTCGCCCAAACCGCCGGCCGGCCTGACCAATTTGTCGTCACCTCCGCCTGGGGTCTCTGCTTCCCCAGTTGGGCCAGATTCAGCTGGCGAAGACCACCCTGCTCCGCGCGGCCGACCAGGCCGCGAGCGTCAACGGGAAGGACGTCCAGGCCGGCAGTTTACTCAGCGCCGCCCGCGCCGGCTGGATGGTCGATCGATGCTTCGATCCGGATCAAGCCGTCAAACAAGCCCTGCAACTGGATAAGGGAAAGGCCACGCTCATCTCCGCAGCCGATACCTTGGCTTTGTGCAATGACCAGAAGCAAGCGACGCTGGCGCTCTCTGATCTCGAAAAGCGCTACCCGCAAGACACGCTCATTCATGAGTTGTCGGTGCCTCAGGCCCGTGCCTGGCTTGCCATCAAGGCAGGGGACGCGCAGGGGGCTCTGGTTCTGCTGGAACGGGTTCGCGCCCACGACGCAGCTTCCTACGCACCCTACCTGCGCGGTCTCGCTTACCTGCAGCTCAAGGACTCGCGCAATGCGATCGAGTCATTTCAAAACGCGACCCGCCTGAAAGGCCTCGCCTACACCACCGGCAGCCCCTACGCCTTGTCCTACCTAGGGCTTGGCCGCGCTTACGCCATGGCCGGCAATAAGCCAGACGCGAAAAAAGCCTACGACGCCTTCTTCTCCGAGTGGAAGAACGCCGACTCCGACCTGCCTGTCATCGCTGAGGCGAAAAAGGAATACGCCCAGATTCTAGTACTGAAATAGCGCGCGGCATGATGCCCTGTGTACACTCAGGAATCAACCACCTGCAAGTCCCCCCTCACTGGGACGTCAATCCGAACGCTTTGGGGCGAGAATGATCGGTGCTGGAACTGTCTTTGGGCCCTACAGAGTGATCGACAAGATCGGCGCCGGCGGCATGGGTGACGTCTACCGCGCGCTCGATACCCGGCTCGAACGCGAAGTCGCTCTCAAGCTCATCTCCGACAGCTTTCTGGTCTCCGAACCCCCCGCCAGCCCTTCGCCCGCGGGCACTCCGCACTCCCGCGTCCACCTCTCCCATGAGCGCTTCCTGCGCGAGGCCCGCGCCGCCGCCACCCTGAACCACCCCAACATCTGCGCCATCCACGACGTCGGCGAACAGGAAGGGCAGCCCTACCTCGTCATGGAGTTGCTGCGCGGCGAAACGCTGAAGCTGTATCTGAGCCACCACCGTCTCTCCCCCTCCGAGGTGATCGCCCTGGGCCAGCAGGCGGCGAGTGCGCTCGCCGCTGCCCACGCCCGGGGCATCGTCCATCGCGATATCAAGCCCGCCAACCTCTTCGTGGTCGAGAGCGGCCGCGACCGCAAGCAGCTCAAGATTCTCGATTTCGGTCTGGCCAAGAAGCAGGGCGCCGAGGCCTCGCCCGACTCCCGCTACTTTGACCCGCAAAACAACACCGCCACCGGCACGGCCACCGGGATGATGGATCTCACCACGCCCGGCTCGACCGTCGGCACCGCTGCCTACATGTCTCCCGAGCAAGCCAAGGGCGACCCGCTCGATGCCCGCACCGACCTCTTCAGCTTGGGCAGCGTGCTCTTCGAGATGGCGACCGGGCAGGCCGCGTTTGGCGGCCGCAGCACCGCCGAAGTCTTTGCTGCGCTGCTGATGAAGGATCCACCGCCGGTCAGCAGCCTCAATCCGGCCATGCCCAAGCGCTCTTGATTCCATCATCGCGAAGCTGCTGGCAAAGGACCGCGATCAGCGTTACCGCAGCGCCGAGGAACTACTCGCCGATCTCGAAGCCGTTTCCGCGCTCACCATCCTCTTCGGCCGGCGCCGTCGCTCCGGCAACGGCTTCCTCCGCTCCACCCGCTCCGATCACACCGCCGTGCCGCAAGCAAAGCGGGCGTCCTCCCCGCTCCCGCATGATCGTCATCGGGGCCTTGCTGCTAGTGGCCATTAGCCGGTGGGGTTGCTCTATTCCGCCACCACCCTGGCGCCAATCCTGGGCCCGCACCCAGCGCTACAGCGCCGCCATCAGCCAAACCAGCGGTACAGCCGGGGGCCATCGAAAGACAGCATCATCGTCGCCGACTTCGTCAACAAGACGGGCGACGCCGTCTTTGATACCACCTTGAACCAGGCCCTCCGCGTGCAGTTGGCCAGTCTCCAGTACTTGACATCATTAGCCAGCAACACCTTCGCCAAAGCCTGCAGTATCTTGGCCGCAAGCAGGACGAGACCATTACCCCGCAGATCGCCCGCGAGATCGGCGAGCGGGAAGGGGTCAAGGCGATCCTTACCGGCACCATCGCTCCACTGGGCAAAGCCTTATGTCGTTACCCTCGACGCCCAGAACACCGCGACCGGTGACGATATCGCCAGCGAAGAAGCGACCGCCGCCCGACAAGGAGCATGTGCTCGAGGCGCTCAACCAGGTCACCACCGGCATGCGCGCGAAATTGGGGGAAAGTCTCTCCAGTATCCAGCGATTGAATGCTCCTTTTGGTCAGGCCACCACACCGTCGCTTGAAGCCTTTCGCGCCTACGCCCTGGGTGACGAAGCGCATCAAAAGGGAAATGACATCCCCGAAGCCGAGGACCACTACAAACGTGCTCTGGAACTTGACCCCAGGTTGGCCATGGCCTGGGCCCGCCTCGGCGTCCTCAAACTGAACGCCGGCGCGCTCAGCGAGGCAGCGGAAAACTTCACCCAGGCTTACCAGCTCAGCAACAATGTCAGTGAGCGGGAAAAGCTCTACATCGCCGGCCACTACTACTCCACCGTCGTGGGCGATCTGAACAAGAGCATCGAGACGCTCCAGGTTGCCACCCAGGAATATCCGCTGGACGTCAGCAATTTCATCAACATCGGGGTCTTGTACGTGCAAAACGGCGATATTGAGAAGGGTGCAGCCGCCAATCGCCGGGCCCTCGAGCTGCAGCCCGAGAATGCCGTTGCCCTGGAAAACGGGCTCTCGTTCGCGACCCAGATCGGTGACACCACCGAGGCAGAGAAATATATCGCGCAGGCTCAACATCTTGGCTTGAGCGGAACTTCCTCATTGGTGATCGAAAGTCAGTACTACGCCAGCCGATCCGACTGGAACAACGTGCAGAAAATCACCGCCGAAACGGCCGGACGTCCTGACCAGTTCACCGCCACCTCCAACTGGGCCAGTTTCCTTCCGCAACTTGGCCAGATTCAGCTCGCGAGAAACCACCCTCCTGCGCGCCTCAGATCAGGCGGCGAGCGCCAAAGCACAGGACGCCCAGGCCGGCGCCCTGCTCAGAGCCGCCAGTGCTGGCTGGATGGTCGATCGCTGCTTCGATCCGGAAGAGGCCGTCAAGGAAGCCTTGAAATTGGATAAAGGCAAGGTCACCCTGATTGCGGAAGCCACCACGCTGGCTCTCTGCAATGAGGAGAAGCAGGCTACGCAAATGCTCTCAGCTCTCGAAAAGCACTACCCGGAAGACACGCTCATTCAGGAGCTATACGTGCCCCAGGCGCGTGGCTGGCTCGCGCTCAACGCCGGTGACCCGCAACGGGCTCTCGTCGTGCTCGAACGGTGCGCACCCACGACGCAGCTTCCTACGCACCCTACCTGCGAGGTCTCGCTTACCTGCAGTTGAAGGACCCGCGTAATGCGATCGCCTCGTTTCAGAATGCGACCCGCTCCGAAGGGCATTGCCTATAACATCGGCAGCCCCTACGCATTGTCCTATCTCGGACTAGGCCGCGCCTACGCCATGGCCGGCAATAAGTCAGACGCCAAAAAGGCCTACGACGTCTTCTTCTCCGAGTGGAAGAACGCCGACAGCGACCTGCCCGTCATCGCCGAAGCCAAAAAAGAATACGCCCAGCTGTAACAATATGCGCGCCCTCGTACTGCAACGTCCCAACGATCCGTTCACGCTGACCGAAGTTCCGCTACCCACCCCGTCCCCCGGCCAGGTACTCGTCGCGTATCAAGGCCAGTGGAGTAAACCCACTGGATACCAAAGTCCGCGTGGGCCAGGCCGCCCATGCACGGGTCGAGCTGCCCGCGATTCTGGGGATGGACATGGCGGGCGTGGTCGAGGCGGTTGGCCCGCAGGTCACGACCTTCCATCCTGGAGATGAAGTCTACGGGATGATCGGCGGCATCGGCGGTCTGCAGGGCACTCTCGCTGAATTCGTAGCTGTCGACGCGGATCTTCTGGCCATCAAGCCGGCAAATCTATCCATGCGCGAGGCGGCGGCGCTGCCGCTCATCTTCATTACTGCGTGGGAAGGTCTGGTGGATCGCGCCCAGGTACACGCCGCGCAAAAGGTACTCATCCACGCGGGCGCCGGCGGCGTCGGACACGTCGCCGTGCAGCTCGCTCACGCGTTGGGCGCACAGGTCTTCGCCACGGTTTCCGCAGAAAAAAGTAAGATCGTCGAAAGTTATGGGGCCACCGCAATCGACTATCGCACCACGACGGTTGAGGCGTATGTAGCCGAGCATACCGGTGGAGAAGGCTTCGACATCGTTTACGACACCGTGGGCGGAACCACCCTGGATGACTCGTTCCTTGCGGTAAAAACCTACACTGGCCACGTTGTCAGCTGCCTCGGTTGGGGCGTTCACAAGCTCGCGCCGTTGTCCTTTCGCGCGGCTACTTACTCTGGTGTCTTCACCTTGCTGCCCATGCTGACGGGCAAGGGAAGGGCACACCACGGAGACATTTTGCGCGCGGCAACCAAGCTCGCCGAGGCAGGCAAGCTGACACCGCTGCTGAGCCACGAGAGATTCACCTTGGAGACGGCTCTTCAGGCGCACATGGCTGTGGAATCAGGTAAGACCGTTGGAAAAGTCGTCGTAGAGCATTGATCATGAATGAGTAGGGTAGGGAACTGCTTCTTTCTGCTACATAACCACGCAAGCCTGAGCACTCGACGGCTGCTGGTCAGTGGAAAATTGCCGATGGATCAAGCAAGGACTGCTGTGAAGTAGCTGCTGCTCGCATCGTTGGTCGATGCCGGCCGAGGCTGCTAAAAACACCTTCCCGATGAGCAACCAGACACCCCATGGGCCCTGACAACTCAGCTATGGTGATGTCCTATAACTACTATCTGGTGGCCCTATCGGTCGCGATATCGACCCTCGCCTCCTATGCGGCGCTCGATCTCGCGGGTCGAGTCACGGCCGCCCATGGGCGCCGTCCGCATCGCATGGTTGAGTGGCGGCGCCTGTGCCATGGGCATGGGGATCTGGGCCATGCACTACATCGGCATGCTGGCTTGCAGCCTCCCGGTGGCCGTTGGCTATGACTGGCCGATCGTGGCCTTGTCCCTGTTGTGTGCCATCTTTGCCTCCGGCGCAGCCTTGTTCGTGGTCAGCCGCCAACACATGACGCCGGTGGATATCACGCTGGGCAGTCTGACTATGGGCGGTGGCATCGCGGCCATGCACTACATTGGCATGTCGGCGATGCGGTTGCCCGCAATCTGCAGCTATTCTGTACCACTCGTGGTGCTTTCGGTTGTATTGGCAGTACTCATTTCCATGGTGGCGTTGTGGCTCGCCTTCACCCTGCGCCGCGACCGCCAGCACGACAGCGCAAAAAAGATTGCCGCCGCCGTGGTTATGGGCGCAGCGATACCGGTGATGCACTACACCGGTATGGCAGCGGCCACGTTCTTTCCCTCGCATACGCTCCCCAGCCTGGCGCACGCCGTGAACATCTCCACCCTGGGGATTACCGGCATCACCCTGGTCACCCTTTTCGTGCTCGGCATGACGCTGCTGACCTCGGTGGTCGACCGGCGATTCGCCGAGCAAACACTGAAATTGGAATCGACCGAACAACGTTATCGACAATTGGTCGAATCCGCCCAGGTAGTTTTGTGGCGTCGTGATCTCCGCTCTTCGACCTTCAATTTTGTCAACGCAGAGGCGGAATCCCTCTTCGGCTACCCGGTGGCCGACTGGTTGACCCAACCGGCATTTTGGATTGCTCACATGCATCCCGATGACCGTGCTGCGGCAGAATCCTGTTGCGCACAAGCCGCTCTTGATGGACAACCGCAACAATTGGAACACCGGATGATTGCAGCCAACGGAGCAAATTCTATGGATGAGGACTCGTGTCCGTGTGATCGCCGGAGCCGAAGACGAAAGGGAACTCTTCGGGGTCATGGTCGACATTAGTGCTCGCAAGCAGGCGCAGGAAGCCGCCGAGGCCGCCAACCGCGCCAAGAGCGAGTTTCTGGCTAACATGAGTCACGAGATCCGGACCCCGATGAATGGCATCCTGGGCATGACCGAGCTCGCCTTGGAGACGGAGCTCTCGGCCACCCAGCGCGAATATCTCTCCGTGGTTAAATCGTGTGCCGATGGCTTGCTCTCTCTGCTCAATGACATCTTGGATTTCTCCAAAATTGAAGCCGGCAAGCTAAGCCTGGATCCGCAGCCCTTTGGTCTGCAGCAGATGATTGCCGATTGTATGAAGGCGCTCTCCCTGCGCGCTCACCAAAAGGGCCTGGAATTGGCCTTCGAAGTGGCCCCTGACATTCCCGAGCAGATGGTTGGAGATCCCGGGAGGTTGCGCCAGATCATCATGAATCTAACCGGCAATGCCATCAAGTTTACCGAGCACGGAGAAGTGGTCCTGAGTGTCATTCGTGAACCGCAGGCGGACGGCTTGATGCTTCGCTTCACCATACGGGACAGCGGAATTGGTATCCCAGCGGACAAACTGGCGAAGATATTTGTCGCCTTCGAACAGGCCGACTCTTCCACCACCCGCGTCTATGGCGGAACGGGATTGGGATTGAGTATCTCCAGTCGCTTGGTGGAGCTCATGCACGGCCGGATTTGGGTAGAAAGCGAGGTCGGCGTAGGTAGCTCCTTTTGCTTCACCGCGCAATTCGATTCAGCTACCCAGGCGATCGGAAAGGAAATCTCTGTCAGTCCTAAGATCCTGCGCGGCGTGCGCATTTTGGTCGTCGACGACAACGCCACCAACCGCCGTATTCTCGAGCGCATGCTGACCACCTGGGGCATGATCGTTGATCTCGCCGCCAGCGGCGCCTGAGGCGCTGGCCCTTCTCTACCAGGCCGTGAAGACCAATGTGTCCTATCCCCTGATCATCGTCGACGGACACATGCCGCTCATGGACGGTTTCACCTTGCTGCGACGCATTCGCGAAGCCAGGGAACTGAAGGTAGGGAAGGCCCTGATGCTCTCATCCGCCGAACAAATGGAGACCGCGAGCCAGTGCCGTGAGCTGCAGATCTCGGAATACGCGCTGAAGCCGGTTGCCCGGAGCGACCTGCTTCGTCTGCTCTTGCGAGCTCTGGGTAATGTCAGCGGGAGTAGTGCTCATGAACCAGCCGTGCTTTCGCCGGTAGCCATTCGGCCCCTGCACATCTTATTAGCCGAAGACAGCGTATTTAACCAGAAGGTCGCGGTTGGCATGTTGGCCATGGACAGGCACACGGTTACGGTTGCGAATAACGGGCGAGAAGCCGTAGAGGCTTTCGCCCGGCAACCCTTCGACCTGGTCTTCATGGACCTGCAAATGCCGGAGATGGATGGCAAAGAGGCAACGCAGAGAATCCGCCGCCAGCAGGAAATGCAGTGGAATGCGCGTGCCCATCATCGCCATGACTGCGCACGCCATGGCCGGCGATCGGGAAAAGTGCCTGGCCGCCGGAATGGATGACTACGTTTCCAAACCGATCGGCCGCGATGAATTGGCCGCCGTGGTTGCCCGCAACACCGATGCTGCACCGGCGTATCCCGCCAGTACGCAGCGGTAGCCGCAACATAGATTCGACGCCGGTGTATCCCGCCGGTACGCCACGCAATGGAGAGGCCGCCGCTACGACTTCAGCGGCGGCCTGGCGCACCTGTGCTGTCTAAGCCAGCCGTTACTTGGACTGACGTTAGTTGGAGCCGGAGACAGAAGCAAGGTCGGTCTGCTTCTGCGAAGACTTGAGAGCCATCCGCTGCTTCTCAAGATCAGCATTCTCGGTCTCGAGCTTCTTCTTCTCCTCCGACAGCTTCTTGTTGGAGGCGTCCAGTTTCTGCGCATCCTTCAGCAGTTCCTGGTTCTTCTTGACGATCGCGCGCTGAGTGGTGACCTGGTTTTGCAGTACCTTGTTCTGTTCGGCCAGACGCTCACGCAGAGCGGAATAGTCCACGGACGCGTCACTCGCGTTCGCGGGCAGGGCTGTGGACGAATCGGTGGAGGCTACGTTGCTGCTCTGGCAAAATCCTGGTACGGCAGAGAGAGAGAGCAGCAGGGCACAGGTTGGAAGAAGACGCATTGTGATACCTCATTCCCTTTGGGGTTGAACTTCATCGAGCGGCGCCTGGGATTCATTCCAAGCGATCTCGCATCGATTGGCCTTATCCTAATGAGCTAGGGGGTGTCTTGTGAGTATCACTTTCGGGCCACTTACACCCTTAAGTAATCAACCAGTACGTTGTTGCCAACATGCTGCGCCAGGGCCTTAGCTCATCACTAAAGCAATCAGAATCATGGAGCTAATGAGTCTACGTGAGAACCCGCGGTTCAGAATTGAATCCAACGGACGCAGCATATTTTTTTTTGCCATGCCGGCAACAAACGCTGGGGTGCCCCATTCAAGCCTTCTGTTGCTTGAGTGGGATTATGGATCTCGATGTGCCATTTCCAGTTTGCCGCGACCGCCCAAGGGAAATAATAGCCAGGGGCTGAACGCAGCCGGGATACCTTCAGGAAAACGAATGCAGATCAGGCGGGCAAATCGCGAGGACGTTCGATTGCTAAGTCCGTTCGTACAAATGGTTGTAGATGAAGTCTATGGACATCTGTGGCAGATGGACTCGTCGGTTGATGTTCGTGCCATCATCGCATCCCGCATCGCAGCAGAGGACTGGTCGAAGGCTTGGGTCGCTCTTGATGGCAACACACTCGTGGGAACAGTGCTGACACACGAAGACTGGATCGACGACTTGTGGGTAATTCAGGACTTTAGAGGAAGAGGTATAGGGACGCGGTTATTGCTTCGAGGCGAAGAGGAGATCCTCGAAAGAGGTTTCTACGTGTTGCGTCTCCGGATGGTCGAGGCGAACACGAGAGCACTAGCGTTTTACAGGCAATCGGGATGGAACACGGTAAGAAACTTTCCTCACGAAACCTTTTCTTTCATTCCCATGTTGGAGCTGCAGAAGACTGTTCAGCCGCGCTGAAGTGCGGCGGCTTATTTGTATCGTGTACGTCTCAGAGCAGTGGGACTGATCTTCAGTCTTGCTTAGTACGCCGCTTCAGAAGTACGCGGGCGTCATCGGCCGGGGAGGGATGCATGGGAGTGGGAGGGCCGCCTCGAAGGTTGTTTGCGAAGTCGTTCATGGCTTTGATCCACGCGTTACGCATCGAAGGTTGGAACAACGTCAATAGCGCTAACACGACGACAAGCTTCAAAAGCAGGGCTATGGAGTTGGTCTGTTCCATGCTTCACACTATCACGACTTTCCAATGTCTGAGCTTTCAGCTTTGCGTATCGCTCGGGGGCTGAGGGGAGTGGGCTTTCAAGCTTTCTCACGCAGAAGATCGTTGGTCGGCCCTGGCGGAATGGGGTTCAACATTTTCCGGGAGGAGCGAATCCATAAAGAGCGCCAGGTTACTTCGTAGAACAATGTGAGGCGCTAATCGAACGATGCGCCTGGGCGCACTACCGTTGACGAGATACCGGCTAAGAATCTCAAATGCCATCTTGCCCTGCGTGAATGGGCGCTGGTGAAGCGAGGCGAAGACGTGGCCGGCTTCAATCAGATGCTCCATCTCCGGGAAAAGGTCGGTTGCAATTACCTGAACTTGGCCAAGACGGCCACTCTCGTCGAGCGCTCGCATCACCGGCAGGCTGTTTGCTGTGTTGATGTAGATCCCACCCAGGTCGGGATTGCTCGCAAGCAGCTCGAGTGCCGATCGGTGTGCGTCCTCGGGCGATTCGTGGGACTCGATCGCGGGAAGTAGCCGGAGGTGCGGAGAAAGGATCGCCAGGCTGGCCGCAAACCCTCTCAATTTCTCCGCGTGATCCTGAATTTTCAGGTCACCCGTGATCGCAACCACCGGCCGGTTTTCCCGGATGATCTGTCCCAGCAATTCCGCAGCGATGCCGCCGCTCACCGCGGATTCGACCGCGATCGACGCCAACCTGTGGGTCCGGGCCGCATCGGTGGCGACATAGACAATGGTTTTGTTTTCTTCTTCGGCAATTCGGGAAATCGAGTTCAGTCTCGCCGGGTTTCCCGGGGCCATGATGATTCCATCGAACTGCCGCCAATCGTGTCGTTCCATCGTGTCCAGGTCCCCCTCGCCTAGGCGGGGGTACGAATGGAACACGACCTCCACCGTGGCTCCCGTCGCTCCGTGAGAGGCGGATCGAATGCCTGCCTTCAGGGGGTCGAAAAAGGAGGCTATCTGCTCGGGAAGGAACACGCCAATGCGCACATGGCGGTTCAGTTTCAGGTTCCGTGCCGCCAGATTCGGAGTGTAGTTCAGCTTCCGCGCCATCTTGAGGACGCGATCGCGGGTCTTTGGGCTGACTCCGTTCCGGCCGTGGAGTGCACGATCGACGGTGCCGATCGATATCCCCAGCGCGTCCGCAAGTTCCTTGATGCCCGCTCGTACTTTCTTTTCTTCCGTCACTGCGTCGCCATTCTATCCTGAGCCCAATTCCCATTGAGCTACTTACCGCTTGCTAAGCGCAGCTAGGGGCCACCGATCGCTGCACAAGCTCCTTGACTTTTCTCCCCATTCAAACTAAAGTCGGTAACGTTACCGTCTCGCGTTTCACGTTTCGTGAGAAAAAGGCATGAGCCACGCAACCGTGAAGGACATCGCGAAACTGGCTGGAGTTTCAACCGCTACTGTCTCCCGTGTCATCAACGCCAGCAGTACGGTTTCTCCCAGCGCCAAAACAGCCGTAATCACCGCCATCGACCAACTGCAGTACATCCCCAATCGCAATGCTTCGGAATTGGCTCTTATCGCGGCCTTCAAAAGGCGGCGAGGCCGCATGCGCGTGGTGCTCCCCGCCGCATCCGATCGACTTAAGAAGAGACGACGCGACTTATCTCTCATTAGCGCCCCAGATGTGAGTGCCTACGAATTTGCAAGCATCGATAAGCAGATCCAGGCCTTGCGGGAATCCTTCAAGCAGATCGAAGCCCGCTTAAGACGAATTGAATATGCGCTCGCGCAACCAGGAGCCGTGAAGGCCAGACGCTAAGCAGAGCAGGGTTGCAGCCCGGGCAAATAGCGTTTGACAAGCACTTCAGCCCTAAAATAGCATATCGTGTACGATACCGTACACTGGATCGATCGCTTGGACACGCTTTCGTAAATAGAGGAATATCGCCATGCAATCTTCGGTACGCTCAGATCGCAACGGCACCCGGCACTTCCTCCATCTGCCATCTCCCCCCAGCCAGGAAAACGGGTCAGTCAAGGCTTGGTCGGAGCCTGTAAGCATTCCCACATACTTACCGGCGAGTGCCGATCGCAATCCCATGTTCCTCGAGAAGCGCGTATATCAAGGCAGTAGCGGACGCGTCTATCCGCTGCCCTTCATTGATCGGATCTCTACCGAAGCTACAGAGAAGCTATGGCAAGCGATACACCTTGAAAATGAGTATCTCCGCCTGATGATTCTTCCGGAAATTGGCGGCCGCATCCACGTCGGTTTTGACAAGCGAAACGGCTATGACTTTTTCTATCGGCAAAATGTCATCAAACCCGCTTTGGTTGGTCTTGCCGGTCCATGGATCTCCGGTGGAGTGGAGTTTAATTGGCCACAGCATCACCGTCCGGCCACCTTCATGCCAGTCGAAGTCGAGATCGAGCGTATGGACGATGGGTCAGTCATTGTGTGGTGCAGCGATCATGACCCCATGCTCAGAATGAAGGGCATGCACGGGGTATGCCTGCATCCGGGCAAGGCATACGTCGAGTTGAAAGTGCGCCTCTACAATCGAACTCCGTATGTGCAGACATTTCTCTGGTGGGCAAACATGGCCGTCCGCGTCCACGAGAAATATCAGTCTTTCTTCCCTGAAGATGTCCGTTTCGTCGCCGACCATGCCAAGCGCGCGGTCACCAGCTTTCCCTTGAGTAACGGCCGTTACTATGGAATCGACTATGCCGAGCGAGCGAAGTCAGGCGTTCCCAAGGAAGACCAGCCGGCAATGTTCGTACCCGATGGATCCTACCCGGCCAACGATCTAAGCTGGTATGCCAACATTCCGGTGCCGACCAGCTACATGGTCACGCACAGCGAGATGGATTTTTTCGGCGGCTACGACCATGCCGCTCAAGCTGGAGTCGTTCACGTAGCCAATCACCACATCGCACCCGGGAAAAAGCAGTGGACCTGGGGAAACCATGAGTTCGGTTATGCCTGGGATCGGAGCCTCACCGATGCCGATGGGCCCTACGTCGAGCTGATGGCTGGTGTCTATACCGATAACCAACCGGATTTCTCATTTCTGGCTCCTGGCGAAACCAAAAGCTTCAGCCAGTATTGGTACCCCGTTCGCGAAATCGGTCCTCCACAGGCAGCCAACATTGACGCGGCGCTCAGCATGCGTTTGCTCGGGCGTGAAGTGTACGTCGGCGTTTGCGTAACCAGGCCTATTCCCGGCGCGCATATTCTGCTCCAATCCTCAACCGGCCTTTGCGCCGAGTGGAGGGAAGACCTCTCCGTCGATCATCCCTGGCATGCAACCCACCCCATCGATCCGGGCTCCTTTGAGCATCTTTCATTGTCCGTCGAAGCCGAAGGGCGAGTCGTGATTCAGTACGGCCGGTCTGCGAGTGTCCCTGCAGAGATGCAGGAAGCTGCCACAGAACCTCCACCCCCCGAAGAGATTGCGACGAACGAGGAACTCTATCTCACCGGTCTCCATCTGGAGCAGTACCGGCATGCCACCAGAAGTCCTGAGATCTATTGGCGGGAGGCACTGCGGCGAGACCGTCACGATAGCAGGAGCAACAACGCCCTTGGACGTTGGCTGCTGCAACGGGGCGAGTTCAGCAGCGCGGAGGAGCACTTGCTCCTATCCGTAGCGCGGCTGACAGAACTCAATCCCAATCCTTATGACGGGGAGCCTTACTACAACCTAGGCCTCGCTCTGCGCTTCCAGGGGAGAGAACGCGAGGCCTATGCTGCCTTCTACAAGGCTACGTGGAATGCGGCGTGGCGTGGGCCTGCCTATCACGCCCTCGCTGAGCTCGATGCCGGCCGCATGGATTGGCCGGCAGCACTGGACCACCTGCAGCGCTCTCTGCGCACAGAGACCGAGAACCTGAATGCACGGAACCTGAAAGTAATGGTGCTGCGCAAGCTGGGAAAAACCGCTGAGGCAGATGCACTCTTGCAAGAGACGCGCGCACTCGATCGCCTGGATACCTGGTCTCGTTATTTGGAGAGTGGCGCCGCTCCCGCCGACGGACAGCAGATCCTCGATCTAAGTTTCGATCTGGCGCGCGCCGGATTCAATACGGAAGCGTTAAAGGTTCTCTGTAGCGCTGATCTTGCTAGTGCAGATGGATCGGTGCCGATCATCCTTTATCTCAAAGCACGCCTTTACGCAGAACTGGGCGATCTGAGCCGGAGCGCCGAAACATACCGGCAGGCTGCAGAGGCGGACCCGGCGTATTGCTTTCCCAGCAGATTAGAAGAGATTCTCGTCCTCGAGCGTGCCATCTCTGCGAATCCTGAGGACTCGCATGCTCCGTATTTCCTGGGCAACATGCTCTACGACCGGCGACGGCACGAAGACGCAATCTCGCAGTGGGAGGCATCTGCACAGCGGGAGCCGGAGTTCGCCACCGTCTGGAGAAACCTTGGCATCGCCTACTTCAACGTTCGTCACGACGAAGCCAAGGCGCTGGATGCGTTCGACCGCGCCCATTCTGTGGATGCAAACGATGCGCGCATTCTCTACGAGCGCGATCAACTCTGGAAAAGAGTGGGGAAGTCCCCGGAAGAGCGGCTCGAAACCCTGCAGAGGCGCCCTGACCTTACGTTCCTGCGCGATGACCTCACGGTGGAGTTTGCCACCCTCCTGAACCAAACAGGAAAGCCGGAGAAGGCGCTCCACCTGCTCACTTCGCGAATATTCCAGCCTTGGGAGGGAGGGGAAGGCCTGGTGCTGGCGCAGTTTGTGCGCTCCAATCTGCTCCTGGGCCGGCGAGCTCTCCTGCAAAACGATCCGAGCGCAGGCGCGGCGCTTCTTCGAGGCCGTGCTCTCGCCGCCGCAGAATCTTGGGGAAGCCAAGCATCTGCTCGCCAACTGGAGTGACGTTTTCTTCTGGATTGGTGTCTCCTATGCGGACGAGGACCGATCGTCAGAGGCCGCCCATGCGTGGCAGCTCGCTGCAAGGCAACACGGCGATTTCCAGCAAATGAGTGTGCGTTCCATCTCAGACATGACCTTTTGGACCGGCATGGCCTATGCACGCCTGGGGCATGCGAAAAAAGCCCGCGAAATCTTTCAGAGCATTTACGATTACTCCCTGCAACTGCAACAGCAGATCCCCAGGATCGACTACTTTGCCACGTCTCTGCCAGCCATGCTGCTGTTTGAAAATGATCTGGCTAAGCAGAATCAGATCGAAGCAAAGTTTTTGCGCGCGCAAGCCCTACTGGGCCTCGATCGCGAGAAGGAAGCAAAAGACCTGCTCGACGAAGTGCTGCAGCTGGACAGAAACCACGCAGGCGCCGCCGATTTAATCGAGCAGCTCCAGGGTAAGCTGAGTCAGCCTTCCGGTACCCACTGATACCGGTCAGACGACAGCGTCAACTACAGAAAATCCAGTAGGCCGAAGAATCTCCACCGCCACTCTCCTTGCCGGATCTGTCTGGAAGTTGATCGTTGCGGAATGTTCATCACCAGGGCTGAGCTCGGGAAGCGTGCTCAACCCTCCTTCCATTGCCAGATCGTCGTAGCCGTAAACGATCCAGCGGATGCTGTATCCACGCAGCCGGTAACAAGGTATGGTGGCGCGCGTCTTCAGGGATAATGCGCAGCTGTTACCCGAACGACTGAGTGTCAGCTTCTCAATTGGGCTCGATTGCAAGCGCAACGCATCGAAGGAAGGCTTGCGATTACTGTAAAGATCGACCACCCCGTGGACCCGTTGCTTGAAAGCACCTATCCCCTTATCCCCAACCAGAGTCCGGTAGTCGTTGTAGTCGAAATAAATCGCCCCGGCAACTTCGGGAAAGGCGCGAAAGACCTCGGTGTGTGAGTTGACAATGCTAACGCGGGCAGTATCCCCGATCGATGTCTCCGGTTTGCACTCGCACCAGCCGTACTCTGAGACCACGATCGGTTTGCCCGGGAAAGCCTTACGAATGCGATCGATATATCCTCGTACTTCGACCACTCCCCCAGGGCTCCAGCTGCCGTAGTATTCGTTGCATGAGATAAAGTCGAAATCGCCGGCCATGTCCGCTCCGGGATCGGTTGCCAACGAATTCGACGCATAAGTTTGCAGGCGATTGGGATCGAGCCGGCGAGCTTCCGCGCTCACTGCGTGCGCAAATTGCCGGGTCATGGGATTCTTGCCATTGACTTCATTGCACAAACCCCAGCTCACAATGCTCGGATGATTCCGGTCCCGCGTAATCATCTCGTTCATCTGCCCGATACCATTCTCTTCCAGCTTTTGCTGGATGCCGTTCCTGGTGTTCTCGAAGGTCTTTGGGCCCCAAGCGGGCACTTCCTCCTGCATAAGGATTCCGCGCCGGTCACAGTAGTCGAGCACCCGCCGGTCCTGCGCCCAGTGCACCCGGGTAAAGACGCAATTCAGTTCCTTCATATCACGGTGGTTGGCGTCGATCCACACCGTCGGTTCGGCCATGCCATAGTCAGGATGGCTACCCGCCATACGCTCCAGGCCAATAAGGAAAACTCGCTCACCATTGAGATAGAAGGCCGCGCCCCGTATCTCGAATTTGCGGATACCAAAGCCATCAGAGTAGGTATGCTCCTGACCAGCCGCTTCTACCGTTACCTTCGCCTGGTATAGGTTTGGGGCGTCAAAATGCCACAGGCGCGGCGCGTCGATCTGCAGCGTGCCAAGCTCCACGACGGCTGTGCCGCCGGCGCTCACAGCGGTGGCGGTAGCGGGGATCGTGTGCAAGTCCCACTCTGCATTTTCTTCATGAACGCTGGCCCTTAGTTGCGCCTGTTGCCTATCGGTAAGCGTATTTCGGATAACAGCCCGCACCTTGACTTCGGCTTTTTTCAGATCGATGTCAGGGACAGCGTCTATCTCGATGCGCTCGATGAATATCTTGGGAGTCACTAGCAGGTTGACGGGACGGATAATGCCACCATCATTCGTCCAGTCGTAGGATTTCATCCGTGGAAGGATGGTTTCGGAGTAGGTATTGTCGACGCGTACCAGCAGCGTGTTGATTTGTCCAAAGCGAAGCGCGGCCTGCAGGTCGCAGGTGAACGCGGTGTATCCCTTGCCAATGTGTTCGCCCACGGGCATGCCATTGAGAAATACGTGAGCAGTGTGGCTTACAGCCTCAAACTCCACACGAACAAATTGGTCCTGCCACTTCATCGGAGCGTAGATCATGGTGCGGTACCATGCCACACCTACGTAATCTTCCGAGCCCTCGACGATTTGCCAGGTGTGCGGAACAACAATGTGCTGCCAGCCATCGTCCTTAGTGCTCAGCTCCCGTGCTTCTCCTAGCCCATGAGCGTCAAGACGAAACTGCCAGCCCTTTTCCAGGGCCTGATTCGCCAGCGGAGAAGGCGCCGCCGGGCTGGTCTTTTCGGCGGTGACGGTGAGCGGCACCATCGCCGCGGCGCCCGCGGTCGATAGTGCAGTAAGGAAGTCTCGGCGTGATGTCATGTACATCCTTTCCAGCTGCGGAAGAACTCGAATTTTTGAATGCTAAGGGCCGAAGAGTCTACGCGAAAGCCGCCGGTTCGGGATCGAGTCCCGTAGGGACGATTGAGAGTAGCCCAGGACGTGAGTCCTGGGTAGGATTTGATATGACGGACCAGTCCCGCAGAGCCTGCCCTGAGCTTGTCGAAGGGGACGGCTGAGAATATCCCAGGATGCAGTCCTGGGCATCCTCAGCAATTCTCCGTGATCCTGCAAAACCCAGGCCCGTACGTCCGGCTTTAACCGCTGAAGGATTCATTTCATCCGCCTCCCGACTTTCCGCAGCTGTGTTTCTGCTGCGATCGATCCCCCCGGATCGCCTACTGAGTGTGGTGAAAACTGTGTACGTACACACTTTCAGTCCAAAACAGATGCCGTACGCTTTGCTCCTCGGAGCAGAACGCTTCAGCTTGTGCTTTGGACTCGCCGAAGAATCTCGGCCAGACTCACGTTGTCATGAGACTCGGTTCCGGCCGCTAGAGACGGAGCGATCGCGACTGCTTCGCGATGGCCCTCATACCAGGCGATATAGGAAGATTGGTTCGCGCCGGAGAGCCGTTGAAGATTGATCCAGGTATAGTAGGCTCCCATATCCGCATCGGCCAGCGATCCTGCCGGATCGAGTACCACCCGCTCCTGCACCCCGGAGAGTTCCTCGTCCGCCGATTCCTCCGTTTGCCGCGGTGCGAACTTTGTCAACATGGTAAGCGGCCGTGCCCGGCGAAGCGCCTCGCGCGCGGCCCATTGCACAAAGGTTGTGCTGTAGATTTGCGTCCCCGAGCCTTCCGTCAGCACACTGATGGCGAAACGGTTCATGACAGCGTCGTCTGGGTTATGCTTCATCCCCACTTCCGAAGGATCCGTTTCCGCAAGCCGGCTACGTAGGGCTTCAGGGCCGGCCTGGGTTGCGGAGACCTGTTGCATTTTGTGGATGAGCGCCTTGCGCACCGGTTTTAGAGGCCCATAGGCCAGCGATGCGATCTGGCTATTAAGTGGAGTAGTCGGCTCTGCGCCGTCAATGTACCAGTGGGCATAAGGGGAAGGATGCGCCTGGGTACGTGCCGCGACGGTCGCCAGTAGCAGGTCATAACTACTCCCGGAGTCAACATGATCGAAGTAAACGCCATGCGGACGCAGTTTACGAAAGAGCGGATAGTCTGTCTGGCTGATCTCTCGTGCGATGACTGCGATGCCGAGCCGCGGAGCAGGCGCAGCCGCTTCCGGTACGGCGGCATTGAAAGCATGGATGTAGCTTTCCGCGGCGCTGCTGAAGTCGTCGATCTGGTGAGTTGCCCATAGGTAGGCCGATAGCTTCTCCGAGAAGCGGTAGGGCGCACCGATCCAATCCATTGCTTCCAGGGAGGGCGATACCTTCACCTTGGCAAATGAGCTCATAGCGCTCGACAACTGCTCTGCTGTCAGGCCTCCCAGGTAACGAAACTGCCGGTCAATTTCGTCGCGCTCTGCTGGAAATTTCCAGTCATAGGCGATGACCTCCCGCAACAACAGTGGCAAAAATGCCAGTGGGAGCTGCTGCAGCAACCCGATATTTGCTGGTTGCCACCTTCTTTGCCTCCGGCGGGTAGCCTTGAAACTGTTGCTCACTAAGCCGTTGGAGAGTCATGGGCTACAGCACCTCCGGCAGAGCTTTGCCTCGCGACAATTCCGGCGAAAAGCCGAAGAGCGATCCAAGTGTGGGAACCAGGTCGATGGATTCTACGGGGCGATCGACGACCACATTTTCCCTAATGCCGGCGCCTCTCACCATCATCCAAGTGGTCCGCGAAAACGCGTCGCCGGTGCGGTGATGTTGAAAGCCATTGCCGCCGGCAGTGAAATCCGAGTCGCGTCCGAAGTCCGGCAGAATGAACATGGTCGTTTTACCGGCGTATTCCGGTTCGCTTTGAATCATCTGCCAGATCTCCGCGCAGAGCCGATCCGAGCGCTTGATCGCATCGACGTAGAGCGAATAGGTGCCTGCATGCGCGACATCAATATCGTGAAGGGTGATCCACAACAAGCTCGGCGCCAGCTGACGCATTAGTTGCCTGGCGACATAGACAGAGAGCTCGTCCGGGCTACGGAGGCTGCGCGCGTGGGCAGCAAAATCCGTCACCGAGACTTTCAGCATTTGCGCCATCTGGTGTAACTGCTCGTCGCTCACGCCCAACGCAGGCGCATAGACAGGGCTCTCATAGTTGTCGCGTAACAGGTGGTCGTAGCCGGAGGAATCATTCGCCGGCATCGCTGCCGCCAGCAAGCGCTTGGGTAGAATCACGCCTGCGCCCAGCCCGGCTCCATGCGAGGAGTGGCTGCTCTCGCCAATGAGGCTGAAGCCGTTGCTGGGAGCGATCACCCATGCATCGGATGCGGGTCGATTCAGTGTCTTCCGAAAATACTCGAAGACCGTTGGATTGTCCGGCGCGACCGCGGCGAAGTTGTTGAACGTTTCGTACGCACCCGTTACCAGGCTTGAAGTCGCAACATAGTGGCCCAGGATTCCGCGATTCACTACTTGGGTGAAGAAGGTTCCCTGGGGGATAAAGTCCTTTAAGAGGTGGGGAATATTTTCCTGCCCCTCGGGCATAAAGGTCTCTTCATCCCGTGTGCCTCCTCCAAACGTAACCACCACTGCCTTCTGACCTGTGCGCACCGCCATGGCACGCAGGGGAGAGAACGCCGATAGCATGGCCGCCGCCGTTGTTCCGCCCGCCATGCGCAGAAATTCGCGCCGGCTCCATGAGATCGCGTGCTCGATGTCACGCGGGGACCGTGAATTGCGGGCCAGCGAGAGCTTTGACCTCTCGCTTCTTCCATCGTTCTGTGTGCCCAAGGGATTCATATAGTGCCGTCTTTCAGACGGAAACTAGTGAGGCCTTCTCCGTAGTTTGTAGTGCCTGCGCGTCTCCCGGTTCTTGGCCCATTTCTTCCGCTTCCGCATCCTCTTGTTTGATCTGCTTGAGTATCGCGAGTTGCTCATCGGCTAGCTGCTTTTGGTGGGTGCGGGTGTACATGATCACCAGGCGATAATGCGCGCGATTGAAATCGGGGCGAAGCTTAACCGTCTGATTGAACTCGCCGATAGCATCCTGATATTTCTGCTGGTCCTGATAGAGGATGCCGAGCTGATAATGAGCTTCGTAGAAATTCGGGTCTGCCGCGATCGCTTGTTTGAGAAGTGCCTCGATCGTGCCCAGATCGGCGGCAGGTTCTCCTTTGGAACGCTGCCACAGGCTCATGGCGTAGTAGTAGATCGCCGGGCCGTTGTTGGGGTAGAGCTGCACAAACTTTTCCAGGCGCTTGCGAATGTCGGGGATGAGCGCTGGTGAGACCGTACTCACTTTGCCCAGGAACTGAAAGGGCTTTGGGTCTGTCGGGTCGAGGTCTACTGCCGCACATAGGGTTTCTACCGCATCGTCGTACCTGTTTTCCGCATACAGAGTTACCCCTAGTCCGACCATCAACTTTGCCGAGCGAGGATACTTCTGTACTCCATAGCGGAATAAAGTATAAGCATTGCCCAGAAAGCCCTCGTAATTCTTATGCTGCAGGAGAAACGAGGCCAAGTCAAAGATGTTTTCCTCGCTCGGGTCCAGCTGAGCAGCGCGATAGTACTCAGTTGCGGCGCTCTTGTAATCGCCGGACTTCTCATTTGCTTCCGCGAGCAGATTGTCCAGTTCCGCGGTTTCGTGTTGCGCGATCATCTGCTGAAGTTGCGCTGAGGCCTTCACCGTATCGCCAGAATTCAGATAGGCCAGGGACAAATCGTAGCCGGTGTTGTAGTCCTGGGGATTGAGATGCTGAGCTTTTTCGAGATAGAGGATGCCGTCCGGCAAACGGTTTTGCTGCAGATAAAACTCGCCCAGGCGTTGCTGCGCGCTGAAGTCGTTGGGATTTTGCTTCGCTGTTTCGAGCAGGGCCTGCTCTGCTTCCTGTAGGTGAGGCGAACCACCCAGCGGGGCAGCTCCCGGGTTGGACTGGAGGCCGAGAGCTGCCATGGTACCGAAGTGAGTGACCAGAAACACTATCCCGACCACGCGCAACCAGCATGGAGCCTTTAGATACATCGGGATGAGTATATCTCCTGGCGCCTACCAGTAGTACTTCAATGCGAACTGAATCTGACGCGGTGAGCTGCGCGTCGTAGTGGACTCGCCAAAATTCAGCGTATCCTGGTAATTGTAGTTTGAGGGCAGGTTAAAGCTTGGCGTGTTGGTCAGGTTGAAAGCCTCGGCCCGGAACTGCAAGCGGGTCGTCTCCGTCACCCCAAACTCCTTGAAGATGGAGAAATCGAGATCATGGAAGCCGGGACCGTTCACCTGGGTGTTCGATCCCCCCAGGGGAGCAAGGTTGCCGTTCCCGATGGTGGTGGCCACCGGAGGATCAGTAAACGCCGCCGGGTTGTAATAATGTGCAGGTCCGCCCGAACGGTACTTGCTGACACCAGGGACGACATCGGCGTAGCAATTACCCGCAGTGGCTGTGGTTGTGATTTGGCAATTGATATATTGCGGAGGGCCACTGTTGAGCGTCAGGATCCCATTGGCTATCCAGCCTCCAAGCAACAGCTGGGCAGGTCCGTGAAGATCGCTCAGGAAGGCTTTGCCCGACCCAATCGGCAGTTGATAAGTGCCGCTGGCCACGAACGAATGATTGATGTTGAAGGAGGCCAGGCCACGGTCATACGAGATCCCTGTAATTTGCGGAGCACGGTAGCCGCCCACACCACCGTCACTCAATAGGTCTCCAGCATCGGACAACGTCCGGGCCCAGGTATAGCCGGCCAGCATGTTGAGGCCATGGCTGAAACGGCGTTCATACTTGGTTTGCAGGGAGTTGTAACTGCTGGATCCGGCGGTCTGGTCGTAAGACGCGCCGTTGGCAAAGTCAGGAAACGCAAGGTACGGAGTGATGGGCGTGCCGGGCGGCAGAATCTGCGATGGATTGTTGGTGCCGGAAAACGCCTCAATATGGCGTCCAGTGGAACCAACGTAGCCCGCCTGGATTGAGTCCTGGGAAGTCAACGCGTATTGCAGCATCAAGTTGAATCCCTCGGTGTAGGGCGTCTGGTAGTGGAGTTGTACTCCTCTAAATTGCAATCCGTTGCCGCTTACGCTCGACGGAGTAAGGCTGATGCCATTCAATCCGTTTTCCAGGGTTCCGTAGGAGCCGTTGGGGAAGATGGTGGGAGTTACGCTGCCAACTCCTCCATTGGACGAATCCTGAAACTGCAATACGTATTCAAAGGGATAGTTGTACCCAAGACTAGGATCGCCGCCGCGGTTCTCAAAGGCTCCGTAGAAGATACCAAACCCCACGCGGGCAACCAGCTTCGGTGTCACCTGGTACGAAACGCCAAGTCTCGGGCCAAAATTCAGCTTCTGCGATATGCCGAGGCCGGTACCGTATTGGTTCGTATACACCAACTGAATTCCGTCCTTCGCCAGGTCTTGCGTAAAGCTGGTGGAGAGCGGTGTCTTGGTCTTGTTCGCGGACGTCATGATGAATTGCGCGGTTGATCCTGGGATTCCAGGTACGAAATTGGCCTGGGCGCCATTGGTATCGCCTACCTGCCCAAAGTACTCCCAGCGCAAGCCGAGATTCAGTGTCAGGCGAGGCGTTACCTTCCAATCATCCTGGAAATAGACTCCGTAATAGTTTCGATTGCTGTGCAGATAGCCATAGTTGGAGGCTTGTACCTGGTCAGATCCACCGGAGTAGTTGACTCCATTCGGAACTGTCGCCGCAATTGGAGTGAGCAGGAATTGCGCCGTGCCGGTAACTTTGTCCGTCTGATTCGGAATCGACGCATATCTGCCATCGAAGTCAAAAGCACCCTTTGATTCAGGGGGCGCAAGCCACGGGAAGTACAGGTACTGGAACTCCACGCCACCTTTGAAGGTGTGTGATTTATAGACTTTGGTCAGGTTCTCGGTAAGTTGCGTGGTATCGCTGTACCGATCTCCTGGGAGCCACTCGGAGCCGCCCAGATTGTGGATAGCGTTAAAACTCATATAGGGAAGCCCGCCGTTGCCGGCAAACTGGGGAATCCCGCCGATCCCAAACTGGGCGGGAATGCCCAAAGTATCTGCTGTCGAAGGCACACGGGTGGTGTGCTCCTGGCCATATCCGAAGCGCACCTCGTTAATAAGGGTCGGTGTGAAGACATGAGTGTAGCTGACAGCCACTCCGTATACATCCCACTTCTGGGTGCCATCGCCGTAAGCGCCGCCATCGGCGACTCCTGTAAACGGAGGAGGCACTTGCTGCGTATTGTTGATGTAGCTGTAGCGCCCGAACATCTGGTTGTGCTCGTTGAAATGCTGGTCGATGCGCATGTCGAAAGTACTTTGAACGGTGGTATTGACCGTGGTCGTCTGATAGTTGTTTTCCACCCCGGCTCAGGTTTGGCGTGGGAAAGAGCTTGAGAATCTTGATGGAGTTGGCATCGAGACGTCCGGCAGGAAGTTGATTGTTGGCAAAAGCTTCTCGGACATAGCCATTGGTCGTGGCCATGATTCCACTCACGGGGTCCACTTGCCCGGCGGTTACCGCGCGTGTCGTTGCCGGATCGAAAATCTGTCCATTGGTGAAAGACCGCCCCAGCGCGTCTGTGCGAGTAAAGTTTCCGGTTGCGTTCAAAAGATCCGCGAAGTTGGTGAAGCCGCTGCTTGCCTCTGCTGCGGTAGGCACCCATATTCCACTTTGCAGCACCCCTGAGTTGATTTGCGTGCCTTCGTAGTCTGCGAACCAGAATGTCCTGTCCTTGATGATTCGCCCGCCGGCAACAGCTCCGAACTGGTTTTGCCTCAGTTCCGGCTTGCGTTGGGTTGCAGGGTCTGAAAAATAGGCGTTGGCATCCAGGGCATCATTACGGAAGAACTCCCATACCGTGCCATGAAAGCCGTTGGTGCCGGATTTAATCGTGGCATTGACGATCGCGCCGCCGGCGCGTCCAAATTCCGCGCTAAAGTTGTTGGTCTGGATATTGAATTCCTGGATGGCGTCGACCGGGGGCTTCACCACGTCGGCTTCACCGCTCAGAAAATCGACATCGTTGCTGTTGTTGTCGATGCCGTCCAGAAGGTAGTCGTTCTGGGCAGGGCGGGTACCGTTGGCGGCAAACTGGTTGCCCGCCCGGGCCCCTTGCTGGGGCTGCGTGACCCCGGGGGTAAGGGTGGCCAGCATGGTCCAGTCACGGCCGTTGAGGGGCATGTTCTCCACGGTGGTTGCGCCGATCACCTGGCCCACGACGGCATTCTGCGTCTGCAGTAGGGCAGCCTGCGCGGTTACCTGCACGGTTTGGCTTGTCGATCCGGCTCGCAACTCAAAATCGACCACGGCCTGCTGTTGGATATTCAGCTCGAATGCGGCATTCTCTGCCGTGCTAAAACCGGCATGTTCGACGCTGATTCGATAGCTGCCGATCTTGAGCGGGGTCACGATATAGGTGCCGTCCGCTCGCGTCGTGGTGGTGAATTGCTCTGACGTCCCCTGATTGGTAATGGTCACACGCGCGTCGGGAATGACCGCACCCGTCTGGTCCTTTACCGTTCCCAGAATCGTGCCGGTATCCACTTGAGCGACGCCCGCACACGCTCCAAACAGCAGCACACAGGTTGTCAGGATTATCCCCACCCAACTCTTATTGAGTAACTTGCTCATGGTGCCTCCATCCCCCAGAGGGAGAAAATAGAACCTCAAAGCCCGGCGCTTCAGTCGTCTGTCCCTGTGACCGTGTACGATACCAGCATCATGGAAGGAATCAGGATTTAAAAGAAACGCAACTATAAGAATAGATTGCAAGAACTGTCAAGGGCTTAATTTCGTGAAGGTCACCGGAAAACGCAAGTCGAGGGATCCTAAGACTTTCTTGGTGGAAGGGAAGTGAAGAGTGGGGCTTTTAAAGGCCGGGCTGTAGCTTCTCCCCACACGCAGACGAGACTGTCGTTGCGCCATCTTGCAGGGAGATTCGAATCGTTTGAATTTGCGTAAATGCGACCTTGACAATCGTCATTTACGGGCAATACCGTTAACGAACACGATATCTAGTTTTCAAGCTTGGCGTTCGTCGAGCCATCTCGGAGGGATTATTGTCGTTCTTGGCGCCGGAGTTTAGAGCTGTCCAAATTGGCGAATAAATCGGGCTTGGGGAGTAGGTAATCCATTGATTGTAAGGAACCGCATTGGTCTCAACGAGAATGGGGTGGGTTGATGATTGCCTGTCGCATTGGCGTGTGGTCCAGTTTCACCCAGGACTGACGTCCTGGGACATTCTCAGTCGCCCCTGCGGGACTGGTCTCGGTGGGAACGACATCCAGGACTAACGTCCTGGGCTATTTTCAGCCAGAGCTGTCCAAATTAGTGCGCAAATGGCCTTCTAGACGGCGCAACTTGCTGAATGCGTGGAAGAGAACGTGGACAACGAAATCGGGTTGGTGCTGTGGCAGTGCTTCCGTCCATCCACGTCCACCAATGCCAAGGTGGATGGACGGAGCTGTAGGAAGTTGTTAGAGGGAAGGGCGCACCGCAGGTCCCCGTTCGACTTCGCTCAGGGCAGGCTCTCGGCTACCTCCGGATTTCCTGTCAGGCTTCATGGTGTCGATAGAGTTCATGCGGCTTTCCTTACTGAAAGCCGCATACGTGGCCGTTGATTAGCGCAGCGTAGTAGGAAATCCGGAGTTCGCTCGGGATGACAAATTAGAGGGCAGTGGCGCACCTTGGCATGAGTGGAGGTGGATGGACAGAGTCGAAAAAGCTAATTTGGACAAGACTGATTTTCAGCCGTCCCCTTCGACAAGCTCAGGGCAGGCTCTGCGGGACTGATTGCAATACACCTTGATAGCTGACTTGTTTTTAGCGAGTGCTACCCAAATCAGCCGATGGGAAAAACTAATTTGGACAGGACCGCCAGAGTTACCCTGGACGTGAAGACGAAGCGTACGGGCTTTAGAGTCTGCGTGAGAGCCTGCTGGTCCAGGAGTTTAGTCCCGAAGGGACGGCTGAGAACAGCCCAGGACGTAGTCCTGGGTTTCGGCTGAGGGGACAGGTTTCATCCCTCTTTCGACCTCGGCGCAGCCTGTTAGGTCGGATCGAGCGTAAGTACATGCCGGGAAGGTTGCTGGACACGAGGTGGGTTCTCTCATAATGATGCCGGTTCCGATCGCCTCCTCTCCAAGCGCTCCCACTGCCACCAGGGCGTTCAATCAACCCTATCTTTGGGGTATCTCGCTTGCTGCTGCGCTGGGTGGCTTGTTGTTTGGTTATGACTGGGTGGTGATTGGGGGCGCCAAGCCTTTCTATGAACCCTACTTCCAGATCCACAGTGCGGCCCGTCAGGGCTGGGCGATGAGTTGTGCCCTTGTAGGGTGTTTGCTAGGAAGCATTGCGTCGGGGTATCTGAGCGATCGCTTTGGCCGCAAGCGCATGCTCATCGTTGCCGGCTTTGCCTTTGCCCTTTCATCGGTGGGCACAGGACTGGCTGATAGCTTTCTGCAGTTTGTGCTTTGGCGCATTGCTGGAGGCTTCGCGATCGGCCTGGCCTCCGCTCTCTCCCCGATGTACATTGCCGAGGTCGCTCCGGCAGAGTTACGGGGTAAGTTAGTCGCGACCAATCAATTTGCGATTGTCATCGGCATTGTGATGGCCCAGGTGGCGAACTGGCTGATCGGTAGGCCACTTCCCCCTGGCGCAACATGGATCCAGGTACGCCAATCGTGGGATGGCCAGCTTGGCTGGCGATGGATGTTCGGCGTCACCGCCATCCCCGCAAGCCTCTTTGTACTGGCGATGTTCGTAGTGCCCGAGAGTCCGCGCTGGCTTGCCAAGAAAGGCCTGCGGGCCCGATCCGAAAGCATTCTGGCCCGCATTGGCGGCGGCGCATACAGTGCCCGAGTCTTCGCGGAAGTCGAGGAGTCGCTCACCCATGACGCATCCGAGTCGCCTTTGCGCGAGCTACTCAATCGGCGTTACACGCGGCCCTTATTGCTGGGCATTGGCCTTGCGGTTCTGCAGCAGTGGTGCGGCATCAATGTCATTTTCAATTACGCCCAAGAGATCTTCACGGCGGCAGGCTACGATCTTTCCAGCATGCTGTTCAATATCATGGTCACCGGTTTCGTGACGCTGATCTTCACCGTGCTTGCCGTCTTCACCGTTGACCGGCTGGGACGGCGCGCGCTTATGCTAGCAGGCTCGGGCGGCTTGGCCATCCTCTATGTTTGCCTCGGATCCGCTTACTATTTTCATATACGCGGATTCGCCATCCTCCTCCTGGTTGCGGCGGCAATCGCCTGTTATTCCATGACGCTGGCCCCCGTCACCTGGGTACTCCTTTCCGAGATCTTTCCCAACCGGATTCGCTCGGCGGGAATGTCGGTCGCCACCACTTCTTTGTGGAGCGCCTGCTTTGTCTTGACATATACATTCCCCGTGCTCAATCAACGCCTGGGTGCAGCCAAAATCTTCTGGCTCTACACCGTCATTTGCCTGGCCGGCTTTGTCATGCTATTCAAGTGGGTGCCGGAGACGAAGGGACGCACTCTCGAAGCCATCGAAGGCTTCTGGAAATAGGAGCGTTGGTCGCCGTCTTAGCTTCGCGGTGTGCTTAACGCCGTCAGCTGCTCTATATTCGGACGAGCGGCGGTGCAAGTTGCGGATGCGAATCTGTGAGCAAACCGCTTTTCGGAAGTCATGGTCCCATCAACGCAAGCCGGCTCGTCAGGGTTATTTTCTGAAGAAACTCTCTTCAGGGGGGCACTGCGTGATTGTACTCGGCACAGTGTGATCTGTCTTCACACTCGTGCCGCGCTATTAGAGACGCAGTTTGGCTTGCTTTTGAGACCGTTCCGCAATGCCTTAACCAACGATTAAAATGCGTCAAGTTTCGGCAACGTTTCCTCCAATTGTTTGCGCCAGCCGCTCGTCTGGGTCTCTTGCTAACACCAGATCTGCACTATCAATCAGAAACCGAAACGTCTTAAGGTCGTTGGCATTCTTATCCTCTGGGACAAAGGCAGTGACAGACGGAACGTTGACCGCGTCGGAAAGAGTAAGATGCTGGCCCAAACTTGTAACGGTTACGTTCCGTCTGGTCACCGGGTTTCTATGTAGAGCACGGCATCGCCCCTCTCACCCTCAATGCGACGGCGTAGCTAAAAACGCGTGGACCTCAGTACATGCTGACTGATTGACCTGCCAGGCCGGCGGAGTCTGCGCCGGGCACGAGCTCTTGACGATCGCCTGGCCCACAATCTGTCCATAATCATTAATCGCGAATGCCGCGGCCAGATACAACGGCGAGTTACTCGGAACCAAGAGGTTAAGGTCCGTCTTGCTTTGATCCCGCCACAACCAGGCGCGCATGTTGAACTGCTTGTCCACCGTCAGCCCGACGGCTTCTCCGCTGTTATTCAACGTACCGCAGCAGGGAATGCCGGTCACAATGGCGCCGGAAAACGCGCCCAGGTCCTGCATACCAGTTTGCTTGGTCCAAAGAAATGGATGGACGGTACCATCCTTGGCTAAGGACGCCCCGGCTATCTCGCCGCGGTCATTGATGCCTCCGGGGATGTTAAACCCGCCGCCGCCCAGGCTGCCGAGATTGGTAGGGTTGCCGTCTTTATCCCACAGAACGGCGTGCGGCGCGTTCTTGCCCGGGGTGATGGGTGGCAACTGCGTGTTCCCGCATAGACCGGAAACTCCGATCGCCTGACCGGAATTATTGATCGAGAAGCCATACCCCACCGTATCTCCAGCAAGGGGCGGAAGTTCGCGAGCTTTGCCGTCCGGGCCCCAGATCACTGCCTCGAAGCGAAGCACTTGAGAGGCCGTAGCCGTCGCGCAGGTAGAATCGGTGGTGCCATTTTCTGCGAAACCCACTGCCTGTCCCAAGTCGTTGATCCACTGAGCTTGCCCGTTGTAGCCTCCGCTGAGAGGGCTGAGTGCACGCATGACGCCGTCTTTCCAAATGGCCCCGAGGCATTGCCGGTGCGTGCCGAAACCGCAGAAATCCTCACCTTTATAAGCGGGGCTGGCGGTTTCGGAAATCAAAGCGGCTTCGCCCCAAATGTTTATCTGTGTTGTCTCACTGCTACAGCCAGGGCACGCCTCTCCGCCCAGTGTGCCGATGTTGACCAGGTTAAGGTCCCGATCCCAGAGGAAGGCGGTTTGGGAAATGAAGTCCGTCTGCTTGGGCGTCGCCGCCCCTCCCGACACCACGCCTAGCTTGTTAACCCCGTACCCAAAGCTATATCCTCCCCCCAGTGTCCCCAGATCTTTCACGTTGTAATGTAGGTTAGGGATGGTTTGCTCCTGTTGCGCGATAGCCCCGAGCGGTGTCGCCAAGGGAGCGATTAGGCTCATGAGCGCGATCCACGAAGATATTGTCGATTTCATATTTTCCGCCTTTCGTCTGGCCGTACGGATGTATCTGCTAAGCGACCTGCATCGCTTCAACCAGATAGGCGCAGACGGCGGGCAGTAACTATCATCAGGCCGCCATTTTCTTTGAACAGGTGGTGGAATCGGCCTAGAATTCCCCCGCAAGGTCAAGGAGGCGTCATCGACCAGCGCCACGATGAGGTTCATCAACCGCCTTTGGAAGAAGTGAGCGGGCTGCTTCGCGCCTGGAGCGACGGCGATCGCAATGCCCTCGATCGCTTGACGCCCATCGTGTACGCCGAACTCCATCGCCTCGCCCGGCACTACATGCAGCGCGAGCGGCCCGGCCACAGCCTGCAGGCGACCGCCCTGGTCAACGAAGCCTACATGCGCCTGGTGGACTACAAGGGCATGCAGTGGCAAAATCGTGCGCACTTTTTCGCCGTGTCCGCTCAGCTCATGCGGCGGATTCTGGTGGAACACGCGCGCCGCCACAACCTCAAGCGGGGAGGAAACGTCCCCCACGTTTCGCTGGAAGACGTGGCCATCGTCGCCGAGGACCGGGGGGCGGACCTGGTCCTGCTGGATGAGGCCATGAATACCCTGGCACAGTTTGACGCGCGCAAGGCGCAAGTCGTGGAAATGCGGTTCTTTGGCGGACTCAGCGTGGAAGAGACCGCAGAGGTGCTCAACGTTTCCTCGGTTACCGTAATGCGGGACTGGAGCACAGCCAAAGCCTGGCTCTACCGCGAACTGGCAGGCGAGACGAACGATGGAATCGGATCGATGGAAACAAGTCGATAGCCTGCTTCAGTCGGCGCTCGATTATCCGCCTGACGAGCGCGATGCTTACCTGCGCCAGGCCTGTGCCGCCGACGAAACCCTGGAGCGCGAAATCCGCTCTCTGCTCGCCGCGCAGGCGCGGGCAGGAAGTTTTCTCGAGAGCCCAGCGATCGAAGCGGCCGCGCATTCACTGGTTCACCAGCAAAGCGGAGGCCAGCACGCGTCCAACGACTTGCTGCTGGACTGTATCATCTCCCGTTATCGCGTTGTGGAGAAGCTCGGTAGCGGAGGCATGGGCGTCGTCTACAAGGCGCAGGATATCGAGCTCGGCCGCTTTGTCGCTCTGAAGTTTCTGACTGACGAACTCGCCCACGACCCGCAAGCCCTGGAACGCTTTCGCCGCGAGGCGCGCGCGGCGTCTGCGCTCAATCATCCCAACATATGCACCATCTACGAAGTTGGCAGAGAAGATGGACACTCCTTCATTGCCATGGAGTTTCTGGACGGCCTCACCTTGAAGCACCGCATTGCCGGACGCCCTCTGGACTTAAGCACTCTGCTTCCCCTCGCCATCAACATTGCAGACGGTCTGGAGGCTGCGCACGCCGCGGGCATCATCCACCGCGACATCAAACCCGCCAACATCTTCATCACCCAGCGCGGTGTTGCCAAGATCCTCGACTTCGGCCTGGCGAAAGTAACATTGGCAGGAAAAGTGGCTGCAGACGTTGCCGCGGAAAGGCCGGCCCCCTCCTGGAACGAGCAGCTCACCAGCACGGGGATGGCTGCTGGCACCATCGCCTACATGTCTCCGGAACAGGTTCGCGGTCAGCCGCTCGACGCGCGCAGTGACCTCTTTTCCTTCGGCGCAGTCGTTTACGAGATGTGCACCGGCGTCTTACCGTTCCCAGGGGACACCAGCGAGGCGATCTCCGAGGCGATTCTGCATCGCGCACCCCAGCCGGTTATTCGCCTGAACCCTGCCATGCCTCCCGGGTTGGAGAAGCTCGTCGAGAAGGCCTTGGAGAAAGATCCGAATCATCGATACCAGCACGCGGGCGAGATACAAGCCGACTTCCGCCGGCTGGAACGGGAAGCAGAAGCCGAACGCCTCACGGTTGCGCCGGCGCGACGCGTTGCCAGCCTCGGGGTGGCGCTGGCCGTTGTTCTGGTTGCCCTGTTGATCGCAGGTGGCCTCTACTGGCGATCGCGCGGGCTGAGCAATCGTCTGACGGAAAAAGACACCGTGGTGCTTGCTGATTTTTCCAATAGCACCGGTGACGCGGTGTTTGACGACGCTCTGAAAACCGCGCTCAACGTCTCCTTACGGCAGTCGCCCTTTCTCGGCGTGCTTTCCGATCAGCGAGTGGCGGAAACGCTGCAACTCATGACTCGTCCAGCCACCACCCCGCTTACGCCCGGCGTCACCCGCGAAGTTTGTCTGCGTGCCAGAAGCAAGGCCTACATTGCTGGGACGATCAGCCGCCTGGGTAGCGAATATGTGGTGGGGCTGAAGGCGCTCAATTGCCAGAACGGAAGCATGCTCGCGCAGGAGCAGGTCACCGCGGCGACCCGGGAGAAAGTCCTGGACGCACTGGGCACAGCCGCTTCCCGGTTGCGCAGCCAACTCGGTGAATCGCTGGGTTCGGTGCAAAAATTTGATGTCCCCCTGGCAGAAGCCACCACGGTTTCTCTCGATGCGTTGAAAGCCTTCAGCCTTGGCCAAAAAACCTACCGCGAGAAGGGCTTTGGAGCGGCGTTGCTCTACGACCTGCACGCCATCGAGCTCGATCCCGACTTTGCCATGGCATACCGTGCAGCGGGATTGGACTACACCAGTCTGGGCGAAGCCGAGCGTGCCAATGAGTATTTCACCCGCGCGTTTCGGTTGCGCGGGCACACGAGCGAGCGCGAGAGGCTGGAGATTACCGCAGCGTACTACCGCCATGTAACCGGCGAGCTGGACAAGGCCGCCCAGACCTTTGAGGAGGAGATGGAGACCTATCCGCGGGAGGTGGTCGGGTATATCGGCTTGGCCATTGTGTATGCCGAGCAGGGAGAATATGAGCCTGCCTCCACGATCATGGGTCAACGAATACAGCTTGAGCCCGGTCGGATCACCTGGTACGAGAACGTGGCTCGCTACCGGATGGCCGTGCAGCGTTTCGAGGAGGCGCGACGGGTCATTCTCGAAGCCCACGCGCAAAAACTCGAAGGCTCTGATCTTCACAGCGTTCTCTATGCACTGGCCTTTATTGAAGGGGATGCCACCGCGATGGCTGAGCAACAGGCCTGGTTTGCGGGCGTACCAGCCGACGAGAATGATGGGCTGGCGCTGGCCGCGGCCACAGAAGCCTACGCCGGGCACGTGGGCAAAGCGCGTGATCTGACCAGGCGGGCCGTGGACTCCGCAATGCGGGTAGGGAAAAAAGAAAAAGCGGCTGCGTACCTGGCGATTGCCGCGCAGCAACAAGCCGCCTACGGCGATCCAGCCGGCGCGCGGCGCGCGTCAGCCGATGCGCTGCAACTTGCTCCCACCAGCAAACGAGTCCAGAGCGAAGCCGCTCTTGCCTTTGCTTTGGCGGGCGATGCGAGGCGAGCCGGCACCTTGGCCCAGTCTCTGGCGAGACGCTTTCCCTTGGACACGCAGATGCAGTGGCTTTGGCTGCCCGCGATTCGCGCGCAATTGGCGCTGAACGCGAACAGCCCGGCCTCGGCTTTGAATATCCCACAGGCATCCTCGCCTTTGGAATTGGGGGAGACTTTCGGCAACAACATTTCCTGCCTTTATCCGTTGTATGTGCGGGGGAACGCATACCTGGCAGCTGGACAAGGAGCCGCCGCTGCCACGGAGTTTCAGAAAATCATCGACCATCGGGGGATCGTCTGGAATTGCTGGACAGGAGCCTTGGCGCATCTGGGCGTGGCGCGCGCTCACGCCCTCGAGTCGAGAACATTGCAAGGCGAGGACGCCAGGTCCGCCCGAGCCCGAGCAATCGCCAGCTACGAGGACTTCCTCACTCTTTGGAAAGACGCAGACCGTAATGTGGCCATGCTGAAGCAAGTCAGGGCTGAGTACGCGAGGCTAAAGTAATCGCGTCGCAGGCGGAGGAACGTTGAGACTGTCTCCATTAGCTGTGTTTGCGACCAGCCAGTAAAATCTCTACATGAAAGAGCAGACGTCCGTTTTCTCCGCTGCAAAGCAGGCACAGTCCTCTCTTCCTTCGCTTCTGGGCAAAACTGCCCTGGTTACGGGAGCCTCCCGCGGTATTGGAGCAAGCGTGACGCGGCAGTTGGGACAGCTTGGAGTGGATGTCGCCATCAACTATCGGAGCAAGGGGCCGAAGGCGCAGGGAGTCGCAGATGAATTAGTTGCTCTGGGCAGGAAACCACTTCTCGTTCAAGGCGATATAACCGACGCTGGAGACATCGCGACCATTTTTGATCGTATTCAGGCTGCCTGGGGGCGGCTTGACCTCCTTGTATTGAATGCTAGCGGGGGACTGGAGCAGGACAAGGCTTCCGATTATGCCATGCAGTTGAACCTCACGGCACAAGTGAAGCTTGTACAGGGAGCGTTGCCGCTCATGCAGCGTGGAGGTCGAATCGTTTTCGTAACCAGCCATCTTGCCCACTTTCATGGTAAGGGACCAGGCTACGACGGTTACGAATCGGTTGCGGTCAGCAAGAAGGCGGGTGAGAACGCTTTGCGCGAAATGATTCCGAAGTTGTCCGACTTAGGCATTCGTCTGGTGATCGTGAGTGGTGATTTGATCGAGGGCACAATCACGCCAAAACTGCTGGAACGGCAAAGCCGTGGTTTGATCCAGAAGAGAAGGGAAGCGGTGGGTTCTTTACCGGATGTGGAAGAGTTCGCTGCTGCCATCGTTCAGGCAGGGATCAGCGATCGGTATTCCAGCGGTGAAACCATCTACGTAGGAAGCACGGAGTGGGGTTGAGCCTCCACATCGCATCCAAGCAAAACGTTCTATGTCTTGAGACGAGGATCAAATGGATACGAGAATACGTCTGTGATGTGGAACTTTTTGGCCTTGGTGTCAGAAGGGTTAAAGAGGAAATTTACTGTCTCAGGCACCAGTGCGCTCGGCACACGGAGCAAAACGCTTTCGTTTTTCTTAAGCCATGCGGTCCCCAAATCCCGAGTCACTTCCAACCGTGTCCGCCAATCCTGCGGCAATTCTTTCGTTTCAACAGAAGGAATATTTACATCCGGTCCCTCGATTTTCAGCAGCGTGAATTGGGGAGGCACATCGTTCGCGCTGGTGTGGACGCAGACTTCGAGCAGAGCAGAGGCAGGCGTTTCTGCCAGATAAACAATTGGATGGCCCGCATAGTGCCATCGTCCGGCAGCTCTCAGTCCACCGATTCCGCTGAGATCACGATGCCGGCTGATTCGCCACAAAACCATCAGACGAACATGCCTTCGTCAATCTGAGTCAATAGTTCCTCTGTGATCCTGCTGCCTGTATCAGTCTTAAGAAGTGAGAGCGGCGTTCGTCCGTCCAGCCTCGCATGGGGTCTGCGCAGCCAAGCCAAGGCACGCTCACGGCTGCCATAGACCGACTCCGCCAGCGAAAGAACCCGAAGCACACGCAGTACGCGGTCGGATTCCTCCACCGTCAGCTTTTCACGGCGGGAACGGCGATGCTGGAGAGTCCGCGACGGGATCACCACAGTATCAATTTCTGCCCGTTCGAGACCAAGTGCAGCCAGGCGTTTAATTACAGACAGAGGAATTCTTCCTTCCACGATGCGAAGAATCTCGCCCTCTGTGGCCGGAGGCTGTAATCCCAGCCAGTCACCGATCTGCGCGCTGGCAGCCTTCATATAGGAGAAGCACCCTCCTACATTATGCCATCAAAATAAGAGCAAAGTGCAGGATCCAATTCTAGATAACATTCAGATGTGGAAGCGTCTCAATTGGACGGAGGCAAATCAGGGGGCGTTCTCCTGGCATGTAAAGGTTTTGTTCGAGGATCCATAACCGCCCCCTTATATTGAGGATCGGGGTGAAACCTAAAGTCGCCTACCGGGCGACAATGGAGGCAGTTCTAATATCCGAAAGCGTAGCGAGGAGGCACGACGAGCCTAGCGGTAGGCGGTCGGGTGCAGCGCCTTGTTGGGCTGCGATTGGTGCGTTGCAGTTAAGTACTTAGATTTATGAAGATTACGCCTAAGTTATTTGATTTGCTCCGCCAACTCTAAAATAATTCCCTCCGGCCCACGAACGTAACATAATTTATAAGCGTTTTCCTGGCTCCTCGATCAGAATCTGGGCACGCGAGCGCGTCTGCGCAATCAGCACATCACCGCCCTCGGTGATGGTATAGACGGGAACCGCGAATCGATAGCCGCGGCCCGGCAGCGTGACGATGTAACGCTCTCCTTCAGGACTGTCTCCGAGCGCCTTGCGCAGCTTGAAGATTCGTTGGCTGAGGTTGGCTTCCTCGACGAAAGAGTCCGGCCAGATCTCCTTTAGCAACTCCTCTTTCGTGACCATTTCCCGGGTGCGGCGCACCAACACCAGCAGCGTCTCAAAGGCCTTCGGAGTCACCGCAATGAGTTGACCGTTGCGCAGGAGGACCTGTTTGTCCGGGTCCATGCGGAAGGGGCCGAACTCGTAGACGACCTTGGCATCGGCATTCATGGCATATGAACAAGGTGTACCCAGCGAAGGGAGGAACGTACCGGAAATCTACCACGGTCCTCCGGGCTTGGCGTGAAAGCGAAGGAAATCTTGGAATTACTGCAGTTTCGCGTACTCCACTTTGGCTTGCTTGAGGATTGGCATGTCGGGGTCGGCGTCTCTCCAGAGGGTGAGGAAATCCTGGTAGGCAATCTTTGCCTTGGTCTTATCTCCCGACAAAGCGCACGCTCTGGCGAGCTGCAAGCGCGCCAATGCACCCCAGGGAAAATTTCCAACCAGCCCGCTGTGGTCAGTGAGCTTCTGAAATTCAGCTGCCGCCGCATTACTGTCGTGGAACATGAGATAGGCTTCTCCGCGCAAATAGACTGGGATGAGGTCGCCTCTGTCTCCAAGTTCGATCAGCTTTGAGATCTCCAGCAGCTCGATCGCCTGTCTTGGGTCTTTGCGCTGCAACGCTACCGCCGCCCTGATGGCAGGCAGCCAATAGCGCTGGACCAGCGTGTCCAGCGGGAACGTCCGGTCGAGCTCGGCCGCCAGTTTCTCCGCCGTTGCGGTATCGCCTGTCAAAGCCAAGGCCAGGGCCACCCTTTCCAATACATCGCGGTTCGAGGCCAGCTTGATTGCTGCAGAGGCGTCGGAACGTGCTTCCTCCCTCATGCCCGATTCCACCTCGCCCAGAGCCGCCTGTGCCTCATACCATGCGGCCGTTTCCTTGGCGTCGTTTTGCTCGGCTGAACTCATTGCGTGCCGCGTCAGTTGGCGAGCGTCTTTCCATCGCCCGTGCCAGGCCTCGGTGTTGGCTTGCGCGTCCAGCAGCACGTCTTCCGTGCCCGGCTTTTCCATGGCCGCCGACACCGTGTGTGCCATCTGTGCCCTATCTCCCTTTAGAAAAGCTAATCGGTAGCGGGCTCGCAGCAGCCCCTCGCTCTCCAACTTGCGCTCTTCAGCTTGCTTGAGCGCCGCCTCCGCCTCATCCAGCCGGTTAAGGTCGATGTATCCGAAGCAGAGGTTGGTGTAGTTGATTCCAGAATTTGGGTCCAGACGCACCGCCTCGCGCGTTTCCTCCAATGCCTTTTCCAGGTTCCCCAGGCGTGTGTAAATGGCTCCAAGGTGCACGTAAAGGGCGTAATCCCTGGGGTAGGATTGCCGCCACAGCTCGTCGGCAGGTATCGCTTTCTCCAGTTCTCCCGTTCCCATCCAGTAGTAGCTTGACTCGATATAGAACCGCTCTCGCTCGCTTACCTTTTCGCGCAGCTCATAAGCCTTGCGCACATTTTCGGCCGTCCGGCCGGGCTGGTTGAGGTTTATGTACATCGCCCCCATGGCGCGGTAGGCTATGGCGAAATTTGGGTCGAGTTCCACCGCCCGCTGGAGGTAGGGCAGAGCCGGAGCGTTTCCTTTCTCAAAAAACACTTTTCGTCCCAGGCTGTAGGCGTTCAGCGCATCCAAGGATGGTGTGGTCGCTTCCTCCACCGGCGTGGCGTATTTTTCCACGGAGCTGAGTGACTCGCCCAATTTGCTACGCAAACGGATCGCCGTTTTGTCCAAAGCCCCGAGTACGTCTTCCTTTCTTGCCGCTTGCGCCTGTTCTTCGGCGAGGACGTCTCCATTACGGCAGTTTTCTGTGCGCAGTCCCAACACATACTGAGTTCCGAGGCTCGCAATCGAACCTTCTATGACGGCGGCACTCCCGGTTCTGGCGCAGATTTCCCGGGCCGTCTCCAGGTTGATTCGCGCATCAGCTGGCCGGCCCATCAGCCTGAGCGTCTGCTGCATGCGTTGTTCGGAGATGACGCTCCAGAAGGGCGACTGCTCAAGCTGCACCGCCATACCCTGCCGCAGGGTGCCGTCAAATACAGGGTCGCCGGTCGAATTGACGAAGTCGGCGAGCACAACCGTATCGGTTTCGGTGAGAGCCCTACTTCGATGGATGGTCTGATGATGGCGCAGTAGCAGGAGCGGTCCAAGGCAGGCGATCGCAATCGCGGCAGCGATTGCTGAGCGGAGCAGCCATTTCCGCCGTTTCGGCTTGGCGTGCGCAGGTGGAGGAAGCGCGGCGGGCTGGGTCTCGACGGGCTCCGGTACCTGCTCCTCGATCAGAACCTGGGCGCGCGAGCGCATTTGCGCAATCAGCACGTTACCGCTCTCGGTGATGGTACGGACGGGAACCGCGAACCGATAGCCGCGGCCGGGCAGGGTGACGATGTAACGCTCTCCTTCAACCGTGTCGCCGAGCGCCTTGCGCAGCTTGAAGATCTGTTGGCTCAGGTTGGCTTCCTCGACGAAAGAGTCCGGCCAGATCTCCTTTAGCAGCTCCTCTTTCGAGACCACTTCCCGGCCGCGGCGCACTAACACCAGCAGTGTCTCAAAGCCCTTCGGAGTCACCGCAATGAGTTGGCCGTCACGCAGGAGGACCTGTTTGTCCGGGTCCATGCGAAAGGGGCCGAACTCGTAGACGACCTTGGGATCGGTGTTCATGACATAGGGACAACGTATACCGGGCCAGGGAGGAACTTACCGGAAATCTACCATAGCCCTCCGAGCCTTCCCCGTGCGTTAAAAGCGAGACGCCAACGGGTAACAACGGGTCCGCTAAGTTGTTGATTCATCGAAATCAAACCCCTCATTCAGATTCTTTAAGAAACATTGATGCGCGGTTTAAGGACTTTTCGTTCCGGCTCCGCTCAGGATGCGGTCATTCGAAGCCGCCGCACCGGCGGCGAATTCCGGAGCGAACCCGGATTTCCTGCCACGCAGCACAGGACAGGGCCGCGTGTGCGCCTTTCAGTAAGGAAAGGCGCATGAAGTTCGCGAACGCCACCAAGTTCAACAGGGAATCCGGGGAAGCGATGGCGGTGAGGACAACAAAGATCACGATCGAAACCGAAGGCCTTTTCGTCATACGCCAGGCACGAACGGTGGTGACTTGGTGCCCTGGTTGTCAGGCCGAGGTAGACGTAGTGCTTCTGGGTGAGGACACGGCTCAACTGCTGAGCGGGCTGCCAACGGGCACCTTACACATTTGGAGCCCGCCTGAAGGTCCTGTCCTCATCTGCCTCCGATCGCTGGTGCAGCGCTCACAATCCAACGACGTTTAAACCACGAGCGAACGCTCGCCAACAAAGGAGAGGGACGATGATCGACACAGTAAAGAAGCAGATCGTTTTGAAGAGGGCCGGTGTGATGGTGGCGGCGCTTTGCTGGCCGCTTTGCGCTTCCGCACAAGCTCCCTACACGTTGGTGGATCTTGGCGTGGTGGGTGCAGCAGGCGGGCCAAACCATATCACGAACAATGACATCAGCGTCGGCTCGGTCCAGGGTTCCGACGGCACCGACCATGCGGTCATCTATTTCGACCAACACATCATTGACATCAGCAAACCCGGCCTTGGGGGAGCGAACAGCCTGGCATTCGGAAACAACCTTTGGGGTGAAGTCGTGGGCGGAGCCAACACTGCCAATGTTGACCCCAAGAAAGAAGACTTTTGCGGATTCCAGTCACTGGGAATCGCTACCGCCACGGCCAGTTGCCGGCCGTTTCTGTGGTGGGACGGCCAAATGACCGCACTTCCCACTCTCGACAACAATCATGGCAACAATGGTGTCGCCGCCGCGATCAATGACTTTGGCGAGGTGGCCGGCACAGCGGAAAACACAACCCCCGGCTGCCCCACGCAAAACCCAATGGCATCTCTAAACCAGTATTACCAATACAAGCCCGTCCTCTGGCGGGATCACGCAGTAGAGGAACTGGCTAGCGTGGGAGGAGATCCGGTCGGCACTGCTCTGGCCATCAACAATCGTGGAGAAGCGGCGGGGATGACGGGTACCTGCGGTCCCCTCAACTTTGTGTTGGGCTATTACATGAATCCGTTACACGCCGTGCTGTGGGAGAAGGATGGCACGCCCACTGACTTGGGGTCGCTGGGCGGAAATGAGAGCAGCGCGTTCGGAAATGCGGCCAAAGCTATCAATTCGTTCGGCCATGTTGTGGGCCTCTCCTCGCTGTCGGACAATGTGACGTTCAACGCCTTTCTCTGGACCAGGGAAACCGGCAAGATGAAGGCCCTGGTACCAATTAAGGGAATCGCAAACAGTATCGCCATCGCCCTCAATGACAGCGATGAGGTCGTCGGATCTTCGATCAACTCGACTTTTACGACCCTAACCGCGACCATCTGGAAGAATGGTGTACCTACGGACCTGAACACTCTTATCCCTGCCAACTCTTCGCTGTACCTGCTCTTTGGCTGCTCGATCAACTCCCGCGGGCAGATCCTTGGATTGGCGACAAATCTAGCCGGCACCGTTTATCACGCATATGAACTGATTCCGGTTGGCGAATAGCAACGGCGGAACAAGCGCGGCATGTGGGATTCGCGACGCCGCGCCGGGAATGCCACCGAGTCCGATCAACCATCTCGAGAGAGCACGTTTTTCATGCTCTCTCGAATTCTTGCGGCGCGCGCTTGCGAAGAGATCACACGCTTGATCAAAACCCCGTTTTCATAGGTTAGGCCTTCGGGCGGGTCGCCCTGCAATCCCGCTTCCTTCAAGCGAGAGCGCAGGCCGCATAAAAAAAGTTTGGAATTATTGGCCCTTTTCGACAGCGGACTCCGCTTAACAAGTTGAAGGCAATCAGAGTTCGACGCCTCATAGAAAGGAGACACTGTCATGAAACGGATCACAGCAATCGCACTCTTCGCCATCGCAAATCTTGTGATGGCCGGCACATCTTTCGCGCAGTCCAACGGGGTAGCGGCAAAGGTTCCGTTCCCCTTTGCTGTAGGCGACAAAGTGCTTCCCGCGGGTTCCTACACCCTCAAGCCAAAATCCTCGCACGTGCTCATGATCAACAATCGTGATCAAAGCGCTACGGCACTCATTCTTTTCCAGGAAGATGGGAAGAGATCTCCAAACGGTGGAAAGCTGGTGTTCCACAAGTATGGCGACCAGTACTTCCTTAGCGAAATTCTCAGCGACAGTGCGGGAATGCACGCTCAACTTCCTACGTCAAAGAGGGAGAAGACGGTTCAGCTACAGCAGGCAAGGCTTGGCACGAGCAGCGAAACTTTGGTGGCGGCCCGGTAAATGTGTCATTTGGAGTGGAGAGGCCTGGAGCCAAAGAGCTCCAAGCCTCCCACATTTATCTCCGGCATCCTAGGGAGTTTTCCGCGCAGTCAGCTACGTTCATGCAAGCATGGCGTCCGTTTTACGCGGGCGAGCATCGTAGGTTATGCAACAACGGCAGCTTCTGAACCCCAGGCTGCTGGAGCGGACCTTAGAAAGGGGAAAGATGGAGCAACGACCTTCCCATTGGTATATGCTCGGAACCATATCCAGCGATCGCTGCGGGAGTTCTTCCGAAATTTTTTGCTAACTGGGTCGCTCAGGAATTCCCCTCCGGATCCCGGTCAATTTGATTCTTCCCGCCTGCTCTGGAAATTGACCAGACCCGGATTTCCTGCACGCTGCACTGGACAGGACTGCGTGTGCGGCTTTCAGTAAGGAAAGCCGCATGAAGCGCGCCAACGCCACCAGACTCCTCAGGAAATCCGGGGTAAGCCAGTTTTCGGTTGGTGTCGCCAATGGATCCATCGTCCTCGTATAGGTTATTTCAAATGAATGACTTGTAGGCTGGGAATCATGGCTGGTCAATCAGAGTTCGTGGAGCAACTGTTCGAGGCTGCGCTGGCGCGCGAGCCCGCCGAACGAGCGGACTTCCTTGAAGAGGCGTGCGGCAGCGACCCCGAACTAAGACGCACGATCGAAGAGTTGTTGGCGGAGGACGCCCGTGCCGGCAGCTTTCTTGAGCATTCGCCATTTGACTTTCGCGACCCGGCGAACATGCCCCTGCCCAACGCCGGTACGACCGATTCCATCGATGGCAAAGGTATTTCTCCGCGGCAAGGGCGATTCAAAACTGGGCAGGTCCTTATCGATCGTTTCGTCATCGTTCGTTTCCTCGCGAAAGGAGGAATGGGCGAAGTGTACGAGGCGGAGGACAGATTTTTGCAAGGCGCCCACGTCGCACTGAAGACGATTCTTCCCCACATTGCAGGTGATCCGGCCTTACAGCGGCGTTTTGAAAGGGAAGTATTGATTGCGAGGGAGGTGACTCACCCAAATCTTTGCCCGATCTATGACATCTTTCATTGTGAGCAGCCGCCACCTAACTTCTTGTTCTTGACCATGAAGCTTCTGCCTGGGGAAACGCTGTCGGCGCGATTGAAAGGCGCGCCAATACCGATTGCGGAAGCACTGGAAATCTTCAAGCAGATGGCAGCCGGCCTGGCTGCCATCCACGGTGCCGGGATCGTTCATCGGGATATCAAGCCGAACAATGTCATGCTGCACGGTTCGGGTTCAGATGTGCGTGTCTGCATTACTGATTTTGGTTTAGCCCGGGGCTACGAGGCTGAGCCATCTCTTTCAGGAAAGGGAGTGGTAGCGGGGACGCCGGATTATATGGCTCCCGAGCTATACCTGGGGCGGCCACCCTCCCAGGCCAGCGACCTTTTCGCTTTTGGGGTTGTTCTGCACCAGGTATTTACCGGGCAGAAGCCGACTTTGGCGCCGGATGGCTCGTCGGTCACCGTAAGTCCGCGGTTGAACACATCAGACGTGTCCTCGTTTTGCGTGCAGTTGATTGTGGAATGCCTCGATCGGAATCCTGAGCGAAGATGCCAGGCTTTCGAGCGTGCCCTGGGCGTACTTCATATCGAGCATCCAAGGAGACAATTGTGGACTCGCCGCCGTTTTGCGGCAACGGCCGTTGTTGCAATTGGCGCCGCGGCGGGAGCCGCATGGTGGAAGAAGGAAGACCTGGAAGATCTGCTGCGTCCGCTGCCAAGCAAGCGTTTCGTAGCCCTGTTGAATTGGCCCAAAACTTCGGATAGCCACGTGGCGCCTATGCTGACCAGTGTCTTAAGTGCCATCAAAAGCGAACTTACACGGGTCGAGACGCTGGACCCGGATCTGTTTGTCATCTCCCCGGAGGACGTGAGCCTGAGTATGGCGGGGGTGACGCATTTGAAAGAGGTTTGTGAGCCTCTGGGAGCAAACCTTGTGCTGGCTGCCTCCGGCTTGCCGGGAGCCACACACTTTGAGCTTTTCCTACGCTTGCTGGATCCCTCTTCGAGTCAACCGCTTCGGGAGAAAAAACTAACCTGCACTCTGTCTCAGATCACATCGCTCCCCGGAAAAGCCGTGTATGCCGCGGCGTCACTGCTCGATTTAGATCCTTATCTGAAACGAGGTGAGGGAGGGTTGCCGGGAACGGAATCGACCGCCGCCTTTACCGCCTTTCAGTCGGCCGAGGCCCTGAGGGCGCAGCCGAACGACAGCGGGCTCGACGCAGCGATTGAGCAATATAAGCTTGCGACGGAGCTGGATCCCCGTTATGCGATGGCTCATGCCAAGCTGGCGCTCTGCTATACCCGCCTCTATGCAATTCGGCGAATCCCCGAAGCGCTTGACCTAGCTTACGCAAATTGCCAGACTGCGCTATCGCTGGAGCCTGGTCTTCCCGACGGACATCTTGCTCTGGCCTCAGTTTTCCAACAGACTGGCAACGAGCAGGGAGCACTGAATGAGATTGAGCGGGCGCTCTCACTCGATCACTCCAACCGCTACACTCTGGTTTGGCAGGCGCAAATCTACACGCGTCTGAATCGCTGGGCCGACGCCGAGAAGACGTTTCGCCGGGCGTTGAAGGAGCACCCCAACTTCTGGTTGGCATACAACGAGCTTGGCTTTGGCTTGCACGGGCAGGCGAGGTATAGGGAGGCGATCCAGGCTTTCCGTGCTGCAAGCCTGGCCGCTCCAAAAAATTCAATGACTTTGGGCAATTTAGGCGGGGAGTATCTGCAGGTCGGGGAATTTGAGGAAGCTCTGCGGAGTCTGCAGCGGGGCTTCGCCTTGGACCCGACTTCGGACCTGGTGGCGGCGAACACGTCGCTCGCATTTCGTTACCAGGGTAAGTACGAAAAGGCGCTGCCCTTCGCACGCAAAGCGGTCGAACTGAATCCCGCACTCGATTCGAACTGGCTGGAACTTGCCGATTGCCAGTCCTCTTTGCCCAACCATCAAGGCGAAGCAAAAACTACTTATGCGCGGGCAGCGAAGGAGGCGGACCGCCATCTCTTGACGGACCCGGCCGATGCTCAGACCTGGATGCTGCTTGCTCTCTATAAGGTGAAGTCGGGTAGTCCGGAGAACGCTCCTCTGCTCATCGAAAGAGCCGAATTGCTGGGAGCTTATGACATGGACTCGCAGGTTTACAAAGCAAGGATATTGGAACTCCTCGGAAGACGTGAGGAGGCGCTCACTACGCTAGCTGCCTGCTTTCGGAAAGGAGCCAGCGACCTCCAGTTGGTGGAATTTCCTGATTTGCAAGCGCTTCGCAAGGATCCCCGCTATCGGAAACTGACGCAGTCACAATCTCCCACCACGGTTGCGACGGCTTTACCAGGCGGGAGACTTTCTAGCGGTATATGCGCGGGTGTGTGACCGCCAACTGAGGTTGACCCGGGCCCAACGAGTTGTTCCGCGGCACTGCCGGGAGATCGGCGCGTGCTGAGGAGACTTTCCTGCCGAAGCATTTTGCCTAGGTAAACACCAACCCCTAACCTTACGCGAAAGCGAGGATGATATGAGTAGTGGTACAACAACTGTGGTTTCACCAAAAACAATACACATGGGCGTAACTCCGGCTTCAGTCGACGTCGAGCCGGGGGACACGCTTCAGTTCACAAACAATTCCGCGATATTCCCCAGATTTGAGGTAGTGTTTCAGGGTTCCAGCCCCAACGGTTTGGGTCCCACATTCACGGGAACCACCAAAATAGAAATCCTGGTGACAGAAGACGGAACGTTCGACTACTTGATTCGACACCTTCCGAAGAGTGGGCCTTCTGTAGACACAGGAACTTTTTCCGTTCGGTCTTGCACCGGCGGCTGCTAGTAAATAAGGTCCCCCTAGGGGCGGCATGAAATCATTCAGCCACCAGACTTTGCTTCGATGACCCTGCATCGTGTCGCCCGCCCTTTTTATTCCAAGCGCCACTTCCGTCTGTCGCCGCCACGGTCACCCAGAACGAATGGGCGTGCGTTGCTTCCCATGATGAGTCATGATTGAATTCGTTGACGACCATCGAGATGAGCGACTCCCCGGGTGACGCTCGGGAGGTAGGTATAGCTACATTGAACCGAAGAGAGTTTTTGAAGGCATCCGGAGCAGCATCACTTTCGCGGCTGTGGCCACAGGGCGCGCTCGCGAGTCCCGCTATTCGCCGAGTGCGTCCTTCCGACCCAGGTTGGCCTTCCAAAGAAGCGTGGAAGCGCCTCAATGAGGCTGTTGGTGGCAACCTGATTCAGGTCGATTTTCCGATAAACGCCTGCACGTCCTTGTTACAGAGCGCGGCCCGAAGTCGGCAGCATGCCTTTCCGGCATTGGTGGGACGTTGACTGGCGGATCAGTTCCGCTATGCTGACTTTGCGGGAGAATCATTGATCGGGATTGCAGGTTCGGCCAATCACAATGGCTGGCTCAAAGAGAACCCCTGGCCTCGTTCAACAACTCTGATAGCGCGCGACAGCGGGAAGAGGAAGGTGATCCGTGACGAAACCGACGATACTTGTGGCGACGTGGGGCGATGGGCTGTTCGCAATCACCGGCGAGGGGCGCACGCAAGAGATTGCGAACCAGCGCGTCAGAGGGCTCGCGCCGGATGGGCGTGGCGGTGCGCTCGCCATTGTCGGACGACATTCGCTGCGCAGGCGTGCAGCGAGCGGCGAATGGGCAACCGTTGCTACGAGCGAGTTCGAGCTTTCGTGCTGTATGGCTGTCAGAGACGCCATCTATGTAGGAACGGACGATGCACGCATGCTGCGGCTGAGCCCTGGGGGCGGTGCGCTCGATCCTGTCGATGGTTTCGATAACATCGCGGGGCGGGATGCTTGGTTTGCTGGTTCGGCAATTGTTAATGGGCAGCGTCTCGGGCCACCGCTAGGCATTCGCTCGGTTGCGGCCAACTCGAGCGGGAGCATACTGTTCGCCAACGTTCACGTGGGGGGCATTCCGCGTTCCATGGATGGCGGAAGAACCTGGCAGCCCACCATAGATATCAACAGCGATGTTCACGAGGTGCGCGCGCACCAGGCAGATCCGGAGATCGTCGTCGCGGCGTCCGCGATCGGCCTTTGCATTAGCCACGACGCAGGAGCAACTTGGACCATAGAACGCGACGGTCTACACGCACCGTACTGCTCTGCGGTAGCGTTCTCGGGCGATGACATTCTTGTCTCCGCATCGACGGATCACTTTGCGACCCAAGGAAGAATTTATCGTCGGCCGGTCAGGCCGGATGGAGTCACAGTGGCCGTCGAAAATGGCCTGCCTACGTGGATCAACGGTATCGCCGACACAGGCTGCATCGCCACAAACGGCTCGACGATTGTGGTGGTTGATAGAGCTGGCACCCTGTACCTATCCACTGAGTTCGGGTTGGCTTGGTCACGGAGCGGCAGTGAACTACCAACTCCGAGTTCCGTTCTCATCTGTTAACAAAATCGAACAGCTCAGGGCCGCCTTTCTTCTGAACCTCCGAGCGTAAAAGCTACCGACATCGTTACCTGTCCAGTCCAAACTGAACATATACCCTTCGTGGTCCCGTGGGATCAGTTATGTGCGGCCATTCTTTCCACCCCAGGCACGCAAAGACCGTGTGCCCGGGGGGTGGCTTGCTTCAGAGCTACGAAGCGATTCCTGGCTGTGATTTGAAAATGGAAAGTCTCGGTGCTACCCCGAACGCGAATGAGGAAGTGATACTCGCGGTCAGCCGTGCTTCGGTCACCGTAGGCCGTGATGGCGTTACTTGTCACTGGCGGGGGAGTGAGTGGGTTGCTCGATTGACGTACCGTGTCCGGGCGAGTGATAGAGCCAGAAACCAATTGCGATCAGCACCGTCAGGATGATGAACATGCTGAGCAACAATCGGACGACGTTTGAAGAGCAGAACTGTCCGACGTGCGGCATACTCCTTCGATTCTATTCCTCGCCGCAACGCCTATAATCACCGCCATGGACCTCGACGCAATTGTGCAGGATATCGACGCAGAGATTAGCCGCCTGGCGAAAGCGCGGGCGCTACTTACCAACCATACAGCCCCACTTAAGGCCACCAGGAAGCGCCGAACAATGAGCGCCGAGGGACGCGCAAGGATAGCGGCAGCGCAAAAGAAGAGATGGGCGAAGGCAAAGTGACCGGGAGGAGTCTGCGATGCCCTCAAAATGCCCATATGGGCTGGATGCAAATTTCATTCCCTGTCGCAACGTTCGTGCTATCGCTCTGGATCTCATCGTACCTCTGGCACGAGGGCGCACCCGCGGTTCCCCGGGGCATCTCCGAGCCTTGCCTGCCCGGCTAAGTAAACCAATTCACTTTAAGCATCGTCAATTGAATCAAGTCTTCCTAAACATTCACGTGAAAGAGCGAATTTCCCTGTGACAAACTCATGGAATCGAGAGTACACCCCTGAGCGGGCGCGGAAGTTACCCCAGTGAAAACCGATAAGGAACTTGCAATCGAGCTCGTTGGTTGGATCGAATACTACATTATCCGAGTGAGCGTCTTGGAGCACCTTCTGAAGGATTCCCACGTCTCGGACTGGCAGGAGAGGGCTGCTTATCTGACCGCGAGTCAGGGCGCTCGCTCACTGATTCACGAACAGTTCGCCCAGTGGCGCGATACGATCCTGGCTTCTCCCGATGTGACAGCAGTCGCTCGTGAAATTCTAGGATCGCTGTCCCAACAAAGCCCAGAGTTCTAGCTCTCGGTGGTTCGTGCGGCTGCATCATCGTCCGCCACGGTTGGGTCTGCGACTGGGATCGCGCATGGCTCAAGTAGGCCGGCAGGTGTGTCTGAACGGCTAAAAGGTACACTGAACACATGCCAATGCGAAGAATGGTACCGGTGACGAAGGAGTTTTTTCAGGGATATCGGTGCAGCGATTGCGGATGGATTCGCTCTGCGTCGATTGAAACAATACTCGACCGATCAACGAGAGCAAACGCCAAGGTGGCTTTCAACGCGCACGATTGTTCCCAACATCCACTCTCAGCACAGTTGGCTTACCTCAAAGCTGCCACGTCGGGCTTCAACGGTCCTTCTCGGCTGCTTCAAGGGGACTGAGGCCACCTCAGCTTTCGATACTGCTCTGGTGTCGGCGGCAAGTAGCAACCGCCGCGCCCGTTCTCGGTCGCGTGCTCCAACATCTGCCGACTCTCCGCGGCAGCCTGTTCAGTCATTTTCCAGCGGCGGTGCTTAAAGGGGTTCACTTTGATAGAGAAAGGAACTCTGGTGTCTGGAACAGCAGTGAACTGGGGGACATAAGGCGGCAGGCCGTCGGCGAGGGGAACGCGATAGGCGAAGGCGGGCTGACTGGGGACAGGGTCCGGAGGCGCCGCTGCCACCGAGCCGGGAGGGGCTCGGGCTTCCACGGCACGCCGGGACAGACGGGGACGGCAGGCGCCTCTTCTTTGCTGAGCAGCGGCAGGGGTTGGGTTTTGTCGCTGGGTTTGTCGTCTAAATGAAGGCCGTCGTCTAAGGCGGGCCAAAAAAAGGCTCAGCAGCTAATTCTTCAAGGGTTCGGGATTTATCTCGCAGACCGCACCAGTGCTGGGCTGCCAGCTTGAACCATCTGCGTACCTCACAGAGTTAAGCTCAATGTAAGTCACAGAGTTCGAACCTGAAAACGCCTCAACAAAGAAAGCTTGTTGCTTTCCATCTACTTCCACTTTGTGTTCCATTTCAAAAGGAGCGCCTGAAGTTGGAGTTTCACTGCCAAAGTGAGCCGTGATCCGTTCAAGGACAATCGGTGTAGATTTCAGGTTCTTCAGAGTGATTCCCACCTTTTGATGGGGTTCGACGGGCCGATCTTGAGAGGTGTCAAGCATCCGGGCTTGCACGACGATGGGCCCACACAGGTGGTCTGCCGAAGCAAGGAGCGGTATCACTGTTGGCGTTTGCGCCATTAAGTTCAGCGACCCGAAAAGTAAGACGAGCGACGCAGTGCGGACCATATCGAGACCTCCCCGAGAGGACGTTGGTAAACATCATATCTCACGATGCAGGCACATTGCAGAATAGGCCATTCTCAATGGGGTACGTTCCGTCTCCCCGCCCGCCCTGTCCCCGCCCCGCCTGGAAGACCAATCAAATCGTTAGAGCCCTGCAGCGGATGGCCCAGGGGTAAATCTTTTTGAATAAATGGCCGGATAACTTTGCCGGATATTTTTTGGTTAGTGAAGTATGTTATTGCCCATGCGGCTGGCAAGTAACCTTGTCCCGCGTTTTTGTGAAGAGTAAACTTGTCCGTATGGCAAGCCCAACGCGTCCAGGCACTGAGCCCACCGAAGACCTAAAGCGCGAGCTGGACGAGCATGTGCGGGACGATGAGGCTAACCCGGACGAGCGGGTTCCCGCGGAAGGGTTCATCGCCGATCTCAGGAAGCAATTCAAACCTATCATCCCTAAATGAAGGCCGTCGTCGGCAGACTTGCTCGACGGGAGATTACAGAGACGGCATCGTTCTATGAGGGCCGCCAGCGCGGGCTGGGGGCTGAATTTACTTTATCTGGCCCACCATGACGGTGTGAGCGATACGGTTGCAGGGTCGCGATAACGAAGCATTCCGCCATCGCTTGATCCTTTGGCAAAGGCGATTCGCACAACAGATTCACTTCGTCCCGAGAACTGACTACTGCACTCTGCGCTATTCTTTCAGCGATGTGGATTGGACTAAGACACGTCCGTCATTTTTCACAAGCTGGACCATACCAAAAAACCGTTCAAAACTTCAACCAAGTGGCCACAGGGCGGATCGAGTGTTAAGCGTCTTATTGCCAAGAACTTTAACTGTGGACTTGAATCCTTCAACTACTACTGCACCGTCAGAGTAACGGTCGTCAGATGTTGAAGTGCAGCTCCGCCTGAACCGGTCGCGGTGCAGATGACGCTGATGGTGTAGTTCTGAGGAGCCTGGCCGAAGTAGCCGCTGCCGCTACCGCAGCCCGCGAGGCCTCCGATGGCTGCGAGACTAAGAACCAATGCAGTGCACAGGATCAGCAGTTGTATGCTGCGGATCTTTTGGCGCATCCGGCGCGAGAACGGCAGCAGCAGCAGGCCGAGCGCGAGCGTCATATTGGGGTATCCGGTGCCGAAGAGGCCGCTGGGAGCGCGTGATGCGCCGGTCGCTGCAGTCTGGATCGTCATCGTGAAGCTGGTTGGGCTATTGCCAATCGTAATAACTTGCGGCGTAAACGTTGCTGTAGCTCCCGGCGGAAGGCCAGTGGCCGAGAGTGTTATCGGTAAGGTAAATGGACCGCCATTTGGGAGCAGGTTGAAAGTGAAGGTCACAGGCTGGCCGGGCTCGACGGTCTGGCTGCCGGGCGTCGTGGTGCTGAGCGTAAAGGTGAAGTCGAGAACGACCTGCGAGAGTGCAGCGGAGGTGCTGCCTACCGAATTCGCGTCGCCCGCATAGACGGCGGTGATGGCGTGCGTACCTGCAGACAACTCCGTAATGATTGACGCCGAGCCGGCGGTGAGTACCGAGCTGCCAATCAGCGTTGCGCCATCGTAGAACAACACGTTGCCAGTCGGCGTTCCAAGGCCCGTTGGCTTGACGGTTGCGGTGAAGGTGATGGCCTGACCGACAAAGGCAGAAGCAATATTCGAGGCCAGCGTAACCGTTGTCGCCGTCTGTACTCCGGCGCCGGTCAGCAGGATACTCTGCGATACGACCCCGGTGCCGGCGAAGACGACCGATCCGTTGGCTATGCCAGTGGCCGCGGGCAGGGAGACGATGTTCTGCGTGCAACTGCTGTTCGGGGCCAGAGTGATTGGAATTGCGCTGCAGGAGCCGCCGTTCGCAGTTGTGAAGGAGCCGGTGAACACGACCGAAGCAACGGTAATCGAGGCTGAACCGGTGTTTGCCAAGGTCACGCTCTGCGGTACGCTCGGGACGCCCACGCCTCCGCTGGCGAAGGTCAGGGTTGGCAGCGCCGCGATGCGCAGCCGCTGGTTGAGTCTGTCTGCAATGGTCAGGTTGCCGAATGCGTCCGGCGCCGCTGCTCTGGGCGAGTTCAGGATCGCGCCTGTCGCTGGTCCACCGTCGCCGCCGAAGCCTTGCTGGTTACTGCCTGCCACGGTTGCAATTGTGGTGCCGCTTACCTGCCGGATGCGTTGATTGCCGGTATCGGCGATATAGAGATTCCCCGCTCCGTCGACGCTCACGCCACTGGGCCTGGCCAGCGTCGCTGCATTCGCGCTCGCGCCATCGCCCGAGAAACTTCCGGAGAAGCCTGGAGTGCCGCTGCCGGCAATAGTCGAGATTGTTCCCGTCGGCGTGATCATGCGTACGCGCTGGTTATGACGGTCGGCAATATAGACGTTGCCGCTCGCGTCCACCGCAACGCCGGTCGGCAGGTCGAGCACCGCAGCAGTTGCCGCTGCACCGTCGCCCGCATACAACTCTTCTCCATCGCCGGCGATCGTCGTGATGGTTGTGCCGTTGATCTTCCGAATACGCTGGTTGTTGGTGTCGGCGATGTAGACGTTGCCGCTCAAATCAACAGCCACAGCGCTCGGCAAAGATAATTGTGCTGCGGTCGCCACGCCATTGTCGCCGGAGTAGCCCGGAGCGCCGGTGCCCGCAATGGTCGTGATCGTGCCGCCGCTCACTTTACGAAGACGATGGTTGTGCGAGTCGGCGATGTAGACGTTGCCGCTGGCATCCACTGCGATTCCGGTTGGCGTGTCGAGCTGCGCGGCGGTTGCGGCTGCGCCGTCTCCTGAATAGCCTTCGATTCCTGTTCCGGCGATCATGGTGATGATTCCGGTTGTCGAAACTTCGCGAATGACGTGATTATTTGCTTCAGCGAGGTAAAGATTTCCGTTGCTGTCGTAGGCGACGGCGGCAGGGTTGGCCAGGGTGGCGGCGGTGGCTGGGCCGGTGTCGCCGGTGTAGCCTGCCGTGCCGGTTCCGGCGGTGGTGTTCGCCGTGCGGCTGGGAGTTACCGTCAGGATTCCTTGGCCGTGCATCGAGGCCGTGAAGGCGAAGAGCAGCGCCGCGGCTACTTTCTATTAACTAAATATCCCCTGTCAACCATCCTCGTTGAAAGAACGGAGGCAGACTTCGGCGTATGCACCGGCGAGGGCACGGCGTTTTTCCTGCTTTCGTGCCTCGGCTTCATTGGCTGCGGTCCCTTCGGGGTTGTGGCTTTCATCGTTGTTGCGGCGCTTTCTTTGAAGCTCGGAGATATCTCTACGGGTACATAACGGTGTGGCTGTCGGCTAGGGAGACGGCGGCGACGGGGTTTGAGAACGCGGGACGACGGTGATGCAGTAAAACTCACTCACTGGGGAGACGGTCATCGTTGGGGCTTCTCCCTGGTAATCCGGGAGGAGTTGGGGAGAACTGAAAGCGCCAACCAGATGGTAGGTGCCTGGGTGCGTCATAGGCGGAAGGCGCGCCTCAAGGTGGAAGTAACCGTTTCCGATGTCGGTCATCCTGCCACGAGTGCCGCTGTCCAACACCAGGCGGGACGCTGGGTTGAGGGTGACACCGTCTTCCTCGAGTTGCTGGAAGATCAGCCGGAAGGACCTCATGCCAGTCCCCGCCCAGGAGGGGTCAAAGTCGGGGTTCCAGTCGAGTGCGATGGTACCGCCTCGAGAGACGGCCGGGCAGGCGCCGGAGACCAGCGGCACCGGCGGAACGGCTGGCGCTGAGACCTCAGACTGGGGTGCCTGCGCCAAAGCGCAAGCGAACGCCATCAGGCTGAGACTCCCCAGGAGGGCCTTCGCGCGGGTCGAAGATGAGGATCGATGGATCACTGCGGCTCCGTAATGCCTGTTGCTTTCTGTGATGTTTTCTTTTGCGCCTGCCTAGTCACAGACAAGCGTCGTGCCGGCGTTGATAAATTGATTGTCGCCGCTGGTCGTGGTTTCGGTGAACTGCAGACTGATCCGGTCTCCCTGAACCACGGTGAAGGTATGGGTGGAGTCCGAACAGGACAGCGTCGCATTGTTAGCCGTCCCGTTCGTGGTCGTGATCGAGCACGTCATAGAAGACGCAGCATCATTCTTTATGACGGTGAATACCATGGTGTCCGCCACAATTGGATTGGCCGCGTTGCTTGCGATCGCGTTTACAGTCAGGCTGCGGACCGTGCAGGCGGCCGTTGCCGGGAGGAATGCTAGCTGAGAGGCATACTCCGGACTAGCGTCCATGGAGATAGGAACCACAAAAAAAGGTCCAGGGTCTCCTTCGTTAGGAACCAGGGCGGACCAGACGAAACCGGCCGTGATGCTGGCGGCGGCGCCAGCGGGGCCCGTGGGTCCTGCTGGGCCTTGCGAGCCGGTGTTGCCGGTTGCGCCAGTTGCACCGGTTGCGCCAGTTGCACCAGTGCTCCAGCGCTGGCAACCAGATGCCAGACGGCCGGGTTCGTTGGGGGGTCGATATCGGTGTTGTTGGCGAGGGCGATGAAGCTGGAGCCGTTCGTGGAGCATGTGGTGCAGAACACCACCTGCCCGACCGTGTAGGGAGTGCCCGATGACCAGTTGGCGACAGTTCCCAGCGTGCCAGTAGCTCCGACTGGCCCGGCAGGGCCAGTTGCTCCCATTGCACCGGCAGCACCTGTAGCGCCGGCGGGCCCTATCGGGCCTTGAGGACCGGTGATTCCCAAAGCGCCGGTAGCTCCCACCTGTGCAATCAGTTGCCAGAAGCCGGTTTGCGTGGGAGGATCCTGGTTTGTGTTGGCGGCAAGCGCAGCATAGCTTGAGCCATTACTCGAGCACGCAGCGCAGAAGACCACCTGTCCAACCTGATACGTGGTGCTTGAGGACCAGTTGGATACGATCCCCACAGTACCGTTGGCTCCGGCAGCACCTGCAGGTCCCGCAGGCCCGGTGGCCCCCGCAATCCCCGGCGCTCCGTTTAGTCCCGGTGCTCCTTGTATACCCGGGGCACCTGCGGGTCCCTGCGCTCCGGTCGCTCCCATCGACGTAATGGTGATGTCCAGACTGGCCGCGTGCCCGGTCTCGTCATTTTCCTTCGAGTCCAGCAACACATTAGCCGCCGTAGAAGTCAGAGCGAGGCCAAAGTTCGTGGCTGGCGCAGTCACCCAGCCCTGCACCAGCGAAGTCACATCCAGCGTGACGTATTGTCCTGCGGTCGCTGCTGAAAATCCGTCGACCGGCGCACCGATCGTCGGAATCGTCGCATAAGTCACTGCCGACTCGCTCCACGCCGAGGTCACCGGCGAGAGGCTCACCGTACCGCCGGTGTTGACGCGGTTGACGAACACCGTCAGCGTGGCATGCGCAACCTGACTGGAGGTCAGCCCCGCCGGCAGCGTGTTGAGATCAAACTGAAGCAACGCAGTATTTCCGTTCCCTACATACAAATTGGCCAGCGTGCCAAAGTTGGTTGTCGAGCGGGTCAAACTGACATGCGCATCGCCGGTCAGGGCGACGTTGGTCGCATGAGCGGCAGGATAGAAGAACATCGCGGCTAGTAAAACGGGCAGCAGGCGGGCCATCGCGAAACGATTCAAGAGAACACTCCTTCTCAGGAGTTTGCTCACGGGCGAAAGGCCGACGAGAATATCCCAAGAAACTCAGCGTGGGCAGCAAACAACAGGACACAATGCCCGAATCGAGAGAAATATCTGTCGTTCAAGCATTCGCATCAACATCGTGGGAGCCGTCCAAGTGAACACGATCTTCCGTTGAATGCATACTAACTTTCACAAGCATCACCGTATTTCTCGGCCAGAAATGTTCGCGCGTAATAAAACTTTCGCTCGCAGACTGCAGATTTTTATTCCGGAGCCTAAAAACTTCCCAAAATGGGACTTCACTGCGAATATCTCTCGCTGAGCATGCCGTTCGACCTGCAGGGACAAGCTGCGCAATAACTAGCGGATGGAAGTATGTATGCAGCGCCGCTCGCGAAGGCCCGTGTGGTCGATCAATCGGCTTGGTTCTTGTCGATGTTCAAGAACCGTCCGCTTCTACGATTCATACTCTTGGATCCGATTAGTTGGGTCAGTCTCGCAGCATGCGGCGCGGGCGAGCAGGAGTGCGCGTTCGCGGGTGTTGCGGGTACAGTCATGGTTCCAGATACGCTCAAGAAGCTGACCGCGCCGATCGGCGTGGCCAAATGCGCCGAGTTACTCGGTGTAACCCTAAGATTTGTGGAGCCAGAAATTCTCAGGATCGAGGCCCGCACGCACCACGACGTCCTTCAGAGTGCGAAGCATGTGACCATCAGGGCCACCCCCGATCGCAGGTCGCTGAGTTCCCGCATGCTTGGATCAAAGAGCGATGTGGGCTGCGGCAATTTCGATGCGGGGGACAAGAGAAGACATCGATGGAAGCTACCTGGGCTTGCCTCAGTTACAACATCATCCGTTGGTTCAGCATACAGCGCATGCGGGATATTAGAGTGGAGACGAAGCCAATGAGGAGCACTAAGCCGGCACCCATGAGAAATCCATACCAGAAATTGTTGGAAAGCATTTAATTCTCCTCATTACCGCCTCTTCGCCGATCGCTTCTTTTGGGCTGCCGCGCTCATCGTACTACGCTTCTCGCGTTTCAATGGAGGCGTGTGACCGGTCACCTTTAACGCCTTTATAAACGTTGCAAGTTCTTCGGCGTTATGCGGAGAGGCCAGCCTTTCAACGGTGATACGTTGTCTAGCGAATTCTCGGGCGAAGCCGGGAAGAAGCTTTCTAAGCGTCGCGATCAGAGCTATCTCGTTCCAGGTTGATTCGTCTTGCTGTTGCTGTAGAGCAACGACTCTCTGACACAAGACTTTTATGACCTCGTCCGACATTTGAATAATCTCTCCTGGTAATGACTAGCAAGCACAGCGTACTGCTCCGGGAGCGAATGGGTGTCATGTGATTGTCAGGGTTTTGTAATTGCTATGAGGGTTCCCACTGAGGCCGCCCACCATGTCTAGATGGGACATGGCAGGCCGAACGTGGGCAAACTTCGCGCCAGGATCCGCTGTGAGCGGCCGATGGGTGGGATCATGATCAATGCGCTGCGTTATCGCCCTGTTACAGGGATGTGATGCCCTTGGTGTTAGTGGCTGTAGTATCCGAAGCCCGTTACATCTGCATATGCTTTCTTCACTAGTTCTAGTTCGCCTTCGTTAACCCAGACAATTTCGTGACGGCCTGTTGGCTGTTTCAACATGTAGCGCAATCCGTCTGGTTTTTTTGCAGCAACAATAAAATTGTCTGAACTGCCTATACGTCGAACAACGTCGAATTGTTTGAATTTGCTAGTCATTGCCTTGATTGAAAGCAGCTAGGCGGTTTTATCCTTACGAGGGAAGTTTTCTCTGGCATCGCTCACAGCTGGTATTGACCCTTCAATCATTCTCGGCTCGGAACGAGCCGCTTCACTGCCGGCTTTGGGTTGGGTCTGCGGCTCAAGGGCCTCTAGTGCTTGATTGACAGAAATCTTGAAGAGGCCTGGCACTCTAAACTTTCCTCGCTATCGGATGTGGGTAATACATGGTCCCGCCTCTTGTTACTTGGATGCGTTGAGCGTCTCAGGTGCGATCTGGTACTTATTAGAAAGCAACACATCTCTCCAAAACAAGGTTAGGAGTGGTTCCTGCAGTCTTGTTCTTTTACCAGCTCATACACGCCTAAATTGTTCATGCCCACATTTCGGGCATACGTAGGGGATTACTGCGAATGCATAGCGGGGCGGTGGGGGCCTGTGACTTTAGCGGCCAACCTCAGAAGATTCTAGGAAAGCTCAGCGTCCTGCTTCCTGCTTCGCTTTTTCCGAAGTAGTAGGCACCGTCATCTGCTGGGGAAGGATGCATCGGAGTGGGAGGACGACCGCCCCGGAAACGATGCCAGAACCACAGCACCAGTGCGAGCACGACGACAAGCCTGAAAAGCAAGACGATGGGGTCGGTCTGGTCCATGCTTATGCGGGGACCTTTCTATGGCGGAGAGAGTGGGATTCGAACCCACGGTACCTTGCGGTACACACGCTTTCCAAGCGTGCGCCTTAAGCCACTCGGCCATCTCTCCCGGTCTATGAGCAGCGCCGCTGCTCAGCCGTGCCTCATTGACTTTACCATCTTGAATTTGCCCACCGCAAAGATCCACACACCCAGACCGGAGGTCCTCCCCAAATCAGTTAAGGTGAGAAGGACCATGCTCTCCCGCGCTCCAGTCACCCAGGTGCCCCCCACGGCGCGCTTCCGTAGCGAACTGGCGGACCTGTTGCGGCTCGCCATCCCGGTCGTGCTTTCCGAACTGGGCTGGAGCGCCATGTCCATGGTGGATACCGTCATGGTGGGTCGCCTGAGCCCGGCGGCCATCGGCGCCGTAGGCATCAGCAGCGCCATCTTCTACGTTCCCGCGCTCTTCGGCATAGGCCTGCTGCTGGGGCTCGATACCCTGGTTTCGCAGGCCTTTGGCCGCGGCGATTTCGATGATTGCCACCGGGCGCTGGCCCAGGGCGTGTACCTGGCCATCGGGTACGCACCGATCGCCATGCTGGTGATCGGCTTCGCGCCTCATCTCTTTCCGCTCATCGGCATCACCGAAGCGGTGCGCGGTCCCGCCAGGGAATACCTCAGCCTGCTTAACTGGAGCACCCTTCCGCTGCTCTTGTACGTCGCTTTCCGCCGCTACCTGCAGGGGGTGGGCAAAGTCCGTCCGGTGACGTTTGCCTTGATCTCCGCCAACCTGGTGAATTGGTTCGGCAACTGGGCGCTCATCTATGGCAAGTTGGGACTTCCCGCAATGGGCGTGCGTGGATCCGCGCTTTCTACCTGCGTGGCCCGCATCTACATGGCCGGCGTGTTGATTTGGTGGGCCTGGAGGCACGAGCGAGAGCGCGGACACCCCCTCTTTGCCCATTGGCCGGGTGTGCGGCCGGCCCTCTTCCTGCGGCTCCTGGGGCTGGGTTGGCCGGCTGCTTCGCAGTTGATCTTTGAAGTAGGCGCCTTCTCCGCCGCTACCCTGTTGGCCGGGCGGCTCTCGCCCGACATCCTGGCCGCGCACCAGATTGTCTTGAATTCCGCCAGCCTCACCTATATGGTGCCGCTCGGGGTCGCCTCAGCGGCAGCCATCTCCGTGGGCCACGCCATAGGGGCAGGGAATCGGGCCCTCGCCCGGCGCAAAGGTTCCATGGCGATCGGCATCGGCGCAGTCTTTATGGCGTTCGCGGCTACGGCCTTCCTGACCATTCCGCGCCAGCTGGTCCACATCTACACCCATGACCCTCAGACCGTCGCCGTGGGCGTGCGCCTGCTTGCCGTCGCCGCCGTCTTTCAGAGTCTTGATGGTATCCAAGGCATCAGCACCGGAGCTTTGCGCGGCTTGGGCAAAACCCGCGGTCCCATGGTGATCAATATGGTGGCGTACGGGGTGATCGGTTTGCCCATCGGATATTTGCTGTGTTTCCACACGCGCTGGGGAATCTATGGGTTGTGGAGTGGCTTGACCCTGGCGCTCATCTTTGCTGCAGGAATGGTGGGGACGCAGTGGCTTAAGGACTCCAGAGTGCGACTTGAGTCGAGCCATCAAAGACAAAATAGCCCCTGATAGGGCAGCGAGATGCGGTCGACTAAGCCTAGGCATCGTGTCCGATAACCGTATATTCTGTTAACTAACGCCATTGCCCTTTCAACCCCCACCCCTTCAATCTGTTGGCGCTTACATTCCCTTGTCACCCAGGACCGACTCCTGGGATATTCTCCGCCGTCCCGTTCGACAGCTCAGGGCGGCTCTTCGGGACTGATGCGATTGAACTACGAGACTTCCGAGTCACCTTCCGTTACATCTTGTAGCGGCCCAAGTCCTCGTCGTTGAGACCTTCGAGCCAGCGGCGAAGCTCCTCGGGCGTTGTCTCCGCCATGCTGGGCGCCAGCTTGGCGATCCGGATTACTTCTTCGCTCACGTAGATTGGACAGTCGGACCTCAGAGCCAAGGCCAAAGCGTCCGATGGCCGCGCATCCAGGCTGACCACTTCGCCATCCTGCTCCATCCAGATCACTGCATAGAATGTGTCGTTCTTAAGTTCCGTGACCACAACCTTTTGCACCGCAGCATTCAAGCCGCGGATAAGGTTTTTGAGCAGGTCGTGCGTCATTGGCCGTGGCGTCGCCGACTTCTCGATCTCCAGCGCGATGGCGTTGGCCTCGTACATGCCAACCCAGATGGGCAGTACGGTGTCGCTTTTGACGTCCTTAAGGATCACGATGGGCATGTTGCTGGCCGGATCCATCACCAGACCGCGGATTTTCATTTCCACATCCATGGTCAACTCCGTCGTCGGCTCTAGACGGCCTCGCCGACAAGGCTGTTGGGATAGCTCTGCGTAATCCGGACCGGAAGATAGCTGCCCGGCGCGGGACTGATGGGGTGCTGAGTCGTGAAATTGACAGTCTTGTTCTGCGAACTGCGGCCAATAACCTGGCCCCTTTGGCTGTTATATCCCTCAACGGCTGCTTCCATGATTTGCCCTATGTGACTGGCGTAACGTGACCTTTGGATCTCGCGCTGCCGTTCAAGCAATACTTGCAGTCGCCGGCTCTTCTCCTCTTCTGGGATGCTGTCTGATAACGCGACGGCGGGGGTATTGGGCCGGGGAGAAAATTTGAATGCAAATACCGCATCGAAGCCAACTTCGGCCAACAAGCTCAAGGTCTGCTCGAAGTCTTCCTCGGTCTCTCCGGGAAAGCCGACAATCATGTCGGTAGTGATACTGATGGGACGGTGGGCGGACTGGATCCACGCAATGCGCTGGAGGTATTGTTCCCTGCTGTACTCCCGCTGCATGGCTGCCAGCACCCGCGTCGAACCGCTCTGCACCGGCAGATGCACGTGGTCGCAAAGCGAGGGCACTTCATCGATGGCGGCCACGATGTCGGGGGTAAAGTCACGCGGATGAGAAGTGGTGAAGCGCACCCGGCGAATGCCGGGAATCTGGCCCACGGCGGCCAGTAGTTCGGCGAAGGTCCGAGCTTGCCTTCGCGGTCATGGTAGGAATTGACGTTTTGCCCCAGCAGTTGGATCTCGGTGTAGCCGGCTTCGGCCAGTTTGCGAGCCTCGGCAAGCACCGAAGTCGAGGTTCGGCTGCGCTCCTTGCCTCGCGTGTACGGAACCACGCAATAGGCGCAGAACTTATCGCATCCTTCGATGATGGTGATGTAGCCGCGGTGAGGATTGGTGCGCGCCGTAAACTCGGTTTCGAAGGTTTCTTCGGTCTGGCGGTCATCCAGGCCGGTGATGCGCGACTCCCCTGCTTCCAGTCGAACCAGCATCTCCGGCAATTTGCGGTAGGAAGCCGATCCCGAGACCATGGAAACATAAGGAGCGCGCTCGAAGATTTTCTCCCCTTCCTGCTGCGCCACGCACCCCAGCACCACGAAGCGTTTGCCTTGGGCGTACAGCTTCTTGTAGTCGTTCAGGCGGTTGAAGACCTTCTGTTCGGCTTTGTCGCGGATGGAGCAGGTGTTGTAGAGGATCAGGTCGGCGGCGATCTCGGTATCTACCTGTTGATAGCCCTCATGGCGAAGCGTGCCGATGACTTTCTCCGAGTCATGCACATTCATCTGGCAACCGAAAGTTTCGAGATAAAACGTTTTTTCAGGCGCCATATTGAGACCGAGTATACCGCAGTAAGAGGCGGCCACGAGTAGCGTAGCGGGCACAGGCTGGTTCCCTGACGAAGGACGGGACCCAGCCGGCAGGGCTGGGGTATCAACTCCGACGATCCGAGCTCCTTAGGCGCGGCACTCAAACACTATTAGCCTGCTAAACTTGAGATTCAGAAACAGGTAGCAGGCGCACACGCGGAAGCGAGCCTGTTGGCGACACGCTGGAGGCGGAAAGATGGCAGAAACAAACGGAACCTACCCGGGCGGAACAGCATTACGGCTGAAGCTGGGCCTGGCCGAGATGCTAAAGGGCGGCGTCATCATGGACGTGATGAGCACCGAGCAGGCCATCATCGCCGAGCGCGCCGGCGCCACGGCGGTCATGGCACTGGAACGGGTGCCGGCGATGATCCGCGCCCAGGGCGGAGTCGCCCGCATGGCCAAGCCCAGCCTGATTAAGCAAATTATCGGCGCGGTCTCCATCCCGGTCATGGCCAAGGCGCGTATCGGGCACTTTGCTGAAGCCCAGATCCTGCAGCACCTTGGGAGTCGACTTCATCGACGAGAGCGAAGTCCTCACGCCGGCCGATGAACTCCACCACATCGACAAGCATGCCTTCACCACTCCCTTTGTCTGCGGAGCGCGCGATCTGGGCGAAGCCCTGCGCCGCATCGCCGAAGGCGCGGCCATGATTCGCACCAAGGGCGAAGCCGGTACCGGTGACGTGGTGCACGCCGTCAAGCACATGCGGCAAATCGTAAAAGAGATGAAGGCCCTGACCGTGCTCCGCGACGAGGAGCTCTACGCCGCGGCCAAGGAGCATCGTGCTCCCTATGAACTGGTGCGCATGGTAGCCAAGACCGGCAAGCTGCCGGTGCCCAACTTCTCTGCCGGTGGCATCGCCACGCCGGCCGACGCGGCGCTGATGATGCAACTGGGCGCGGAGGCCGTCTTTGTCGGGTCCGGGATTTTCATGAAGGAAGGCGCGACCCCGCTGGATGTGGAGCTGGATGAGAAAACCGGCGCCGTTCGCAATCCCAAGGAGCGCGAGGAAGCGGAATCGCGGGCCAAAGCCATCGTGATTGCGACCGCGCATTACAACGATCCCAAGATCCTGGCCGAAGTGAGCGAGCAGATGACGGGCTCCATGCAAGGCTTGGCTGTGGGTGGGCTTCACGAGGCTGAACTGCTGCAAACCCGCGGCTGGTAGGCATGGGGCAAGAACGTCCGCGCATTGGCGTGCTCGCCATCCAGGGAGATTTTGCCGCGCACGCCCAGGCGCTCGAAGACGCGGGCGCCGATGCGGTGGAAGTCCGAAAACCGGAGGAACTGGCCGGACTCGACGGCCTGGTCCTGCCCGGGGGCGAATCCACTACATTCCTAAAGTTTCTCGAGCGTGATGGCTTGCTTGAGTCCCTGCAGCGCTTCCTGGCCGAAAAGCCGGCCTTCGGCACCTGCGCCGGATGTATCTTGCTGGCCACGCATGTTACCCACCCACCGCAGCAAAGCCTGGCGCTGATGGACATCAGCGTGGAGCGGAATGCCTATGGACGGCAGATCGATAGCGCCATCCAAACGGGTCCCACCAAGCTGCCCGGCGGCCCGCTGGAGATGGTCTACATCCGCGCCCCGCGGATAGCCAGCGTGGGCCCCGGTGTGGAAATCTTGGCGGAACGGGACGGGTTTCCGGTGCTGGTGCGGCAAGGCAGGTTACTAGCGGCCACGTTCCACCCCGAACTTTCCTCCGATCGCCGGGTTCATCAGCTCTTCGTCGACATGGTGCGCGAGCAGCAAAACCGCCCGCAGTAGGCCTTTTTTCCTGGGCAATCCGCGACTGAGGTACTTCTGCAGCATCCAATCCGTCAAAGGGTATGACTACGGAGTTCACCGCAACGAAGCAGTTTTCAAAATGCAGTGGGAGCCGGAGGCCAAACAGGAGTAATCTTCGAATGTCGGAGTTGACCTATGCCTGCTACCTTCACTCGCACCCCTGTTGAGACAGAGCGCAAGGATCCCGGATTTGGCGGCAAACCGCCGGTTGCCCGCAGGCCTACAGGCGGGGGTGGAGACGGTGAGAACTGGGACAATCGGCCTCCTGGGCGGCGTGGACCCCGTGATCTGCTGAGCCGCTACCGCATGGTGTTGTTTTTTGCCTTGGCCAGCGACCTGATGTTTTTCGTTGCACTTAGTCAGTGCTTTTTTTGCCCGCCAGGGCAGCGGCCATTTCACTGTCAACAATAATTGGGTTCTGGACTGGCATCCGATCGCAGTGCCGCCCATTCTGTGGATCAACACCGCGCTGATTCTGCTCAGCAGCCTGACCATGGAGATCGGCCGCAGGCATTTTTTTCAGGAGATTGACGTGATGGAGGAGTGGTTAGGCCTGGGCCGACCGACCATCCGCCGCGCCGCTCCCTGGCTAGCGGCAACGGTTGTGCTGGGCGGACTGTTTCTGGCCGGCCAGTGGATTGCCTGGAAACAACTGGTCGAGCAGCACGTTTTCTTTGCCTCAAACCCCAGCAGCCACTTTTTCTATCTGATCACCGGCACCCACGGCCTCCACTTGCTCATCGGCGTGCTGGCGCTGGCGGGTGCGATGTTGGCGCTCATCTTTTTGCGCCGTGTCGAGCTGCGCCAGGTGGTGGTGGACTGTACCGCCTGGTACTGGCACACCATGGGCGTCTTCTGGATCTTCCTCTTCGGCATGCTGGTCTTTTGCCAATAAAGCGGTGGTGTGGACATCTGGCCTCAACTGAAATGGACAGACTGGCAGAAGACTGCGGACACCTTGCACATGTGGACGCAGATCGTGGGCAAGACGCGGCTCGCGCTCAGCCCTCTGCAGGCTCATTGGTGGAATGTGCCGCTCTATGTGAGCGCGCGCGGATTGAACACCTCCGCGATGCCGTATGGATCAGAATTTCTTGAGGTCGCCTTCGACTTCGTCAGCCATGAGCTGAAGTTCGTGATGAGCACCGGCGCCAGCCTGTCGACTCCTCTGCGCGCCCAGTCGGTGGCGGAGTTCTACCTGGAATACCAGCGGAGTCTCTCTGCACTCGGCGTCAGCGTAGAGATCCATGCGGTACCGGTAGAACTGCAGCATCCAATTCCCTTCGCTGAGGACTTTGAGCACGCCTCCTACGACCGGGAGGCGGCCCATCGATTTTGGCGGGTGTTGATGCATGCTGACAAAATCTTTCAGCAGTTTTCCTCGCGCTTTGTGGGCAAGGTCAGCCCGGTGCATTTCTTCTGGGGAAGCTTCGATCTGGCGGTCACGCGCTTTTCCGGGAGGCCGGCGCCGCCTCGCGAGGGTGCCGACGCAATCACGCGCGAGGCTTATTCGCATGAAGTGATCAGCGCAGGCTTCTGGCCTGGCAACGGTGGCTTCGGCGACGCTGCCTTCTATTGCTATGCCGCGCCCGCGCCAAAAGGTCTCGCGGCCGCATCGATCAGGCCTGCCAAGGCCGGCTACAACAACACGCTTGGTGAGTTCATCTACCTTTATGAAGATCTGCGCCAGGAGCCTTCGCCCGACGAGGCCCTGCTCACTTTCCTTGAAAGCACATACGAAGCGGGTGCCACCCTCGCCAAGTGGGACCGCAGCGCGCTGGAGCGATCCTAGGGCTGCGTGGGAACTAGCTGCGATGGGACCCAGGATTGCATCCTGGGTAATTCTCAGCCGTCCCTGCGGGACTGAATCATATTTCCAATCCATACCCAGGACTACGTCCCATAAGCGCTAACTTGTTTCGGATGTTTTTCGTTAAACTCCCACAAAACCGTCATCCTGAGCGGAGCGCCTCATAGATTTATCGCGTGACACGACGCTTGGTGGCGCGGAGTCGAAGGACCCCGGCGGTGCCTATCTTACCCATGCTTTTCGGAGCTTTTCAACCACCGAAACCCGAAAACAGGATCTGCTGTGTTACGCCCTTGATGGTCACGGGCACATTTTTTCTTGCGCTGTAATCATCTTCCGTCCCCGGGTCTGTGCCAGGCCGGACATAGAAATAGCAAGACGCCAGCAAGTTCTCGGTTCTCGGCCCCAGAGAAAGACCGTGGCGGGTCCGCCCGGTGCGGGCTCCGGTGGTTGAAAAGCTCCAAGCAGCATGGGTAAGATAGGCTCCGCCGGGGTCCTTCGACTCCGCGCCACCAAGTGCTCTGTCACGCGATTAATCTGTGTGGCGCTCCGCTCAGGATGACGATTTTGTGGCGAGTTGTAGATGCAAAAGACCAGCGTCTTCTCGGATTTCTATTGTCTGCCAAACAAGTTAGCGCTTATGGGACTACGTCCTGGGCTACTTTCAGCCGTCCCTACGGGACTCCATCTTGGCGACTAGAGAGCTGTACCTCAGGGGCTTATACAGGCTGCGGAAAAACTCATGCTTTGTATCAGGGCACGACTTTAGTCGGGCCGCACACGTTGCGAATAAGACGGGCTTTAGCCCCTGAGGTTTCGCTTTCCTGCCATGTGCAGAGTTTCTTTAGGCAAGCTCCCTTGAAATCAGAAAACCCGTCCATGTAAGCCACAGGGGCAGTGGATAGGCTGCCAGCCGTTCCACCGTGCCTGTATTCCATCCCAGCGCGGCCCAGGATGGGGTTCCGCGGAAGGCCAAAGCGAGTGTCGCCAGTAGTCCGACGGATCCCAGCGCGAAGGTGATCCAGCTTCTCAAACGCGACGGCATTGCCTCGCAGACGGATCGGCGAATCATCACCAGGCCCAGCAGGATCATGGCCAGGTTGCCTGCCACAAAATGGGCAATCGCGCCCAGCAGGTGCAACCGGAAGTTAACGTCCTCCGGCGCCACGCCGACCTCCAGCACGCCGATGCCCGCAATCACCAATAGGGCCAGCGCGATCCGATAGACGAGTCTGGCAGGGAAAAATCCACGTATCAGGACAGTGCCGAAGACGATCAGCAATCCCTGCAGCACGAACGAGCCGTTCATGACCCAGTGCAGCGACGAACATGCTGCTGAGCCATCACAGCGCACCGCGCCCAGGTCGCTGATGTAATTGCGCGCCATGCTGTAGTGCCCCGGCCAACCTAACCGGGCAATTTGTTCGCCCACAAAGAACTGAAAGCAACACAACCACAGAGCAGCACCCAAGCGGCAGATCATGGAGTTCCTCCAGATCGAACGTCTCGTTTATTCTTGCACTATGGAATTCAGACGGCTTGGACATTCAGGATTGAAGGTGCCGGTGCTCTGCTTCGGCGCAGCGACTTTTGGCGGTGCAGGGGAATTTTTTAAAGCATGGGGAGCGACGGATGTCGCCGAGGCAACGCGCCTGGTGGACATCTGTCTGGAAGCGGGTGTGAACCTCTTCGATACCGCGAATGTCTATTCGCAGGGGATGTCGGAAGAGATCCTGGGTCAGGCGATCGCCGGCCGGCGCGACAAAGTTTTGATATCGACCAAGGCCACTTTTCCCATGGGCGACGGGCCCAACGATATCGGTTCCGGGCGGCTCCACCTGGTGCATGCCTGTGAGGCCAGCCTCAAGCGGCTGGGAACCGACTACATCGACATCTACCATCTCCACGGATTTGACGCGCTGACGCCGGTCGAGGAGACGCTCGATACTTTGAACACACTGGTCCGCAGCGGCAAGGTACGCTACATTGCCTGTTCCAATTTCTCCGGCTGGCATCTGATGAAGTCGCTGGCTGTCTCGGACAGGTACGGATGGTCGCGTTACGTCGGTCATCAGGTCTACTACTCCGTGATCGGCCGTGACTACGAGCAGGAATTGATGCCGTTGGGAATCGATCAGGGAGTGGGCGCGATCATATGGAGTCCCCTGGGATGGGGAAGGCTGACAGGAAAGATCCGGCGCGGACATCCCTTGCCGGCAGAGAGCCGTTTGCACAAAACCGCCGCCCAGGGCCCCCAAGTCGATGATGAATATCTCTACAAGGTTGTTGACGCCTTGGATGAGGTGGCGAAAGAGACCGGTAAACACGTGCCCCAGGTGGCGCTGAACTGGTTGCTGCAACGGCCGACGGTGTCAACGGTCATCATCGGCGCCCGCAATGAGACGCAGCTGCGTCAGAATCTGGCTGCGGCAGGATGGAACCTGACTCCCGCGCAAGTAGCCAAGCTCGATGCCGCCAGCAAGGTGAGTGCTCCTTACCCGTATTGGCATCAGCGGCAATTCGACGCCCTAAACCCAGCGCCCGTTCCTCAATAAAATTTATTGTGCCGAGCGGGCAAACCGCAGGTCCCGCCGCTTCGCTACCCCGGATTTCCTGTCGAGGCTGGTGGCGATGACAAGCTTCATGCGGCTTTCTTTAACGGAAAGCCGCACACGAGGGCGTTGGTGAGGGCAGCGTAATAGGAAATCCGGAGTTGCTTCGGGATGACAAAGTTTAGGCCGGAGCTTCCAGCAGGAAGCGGTTAGTGGGATTGAAAGAGCCGTATGCGAAGCGCGAGCGGCAGATCCTTCGATCCACATCACAACTGTGAAGGAGAGAACAAACAAGATTCGCCGATGTGGAGGGAGCTGCAGTTCCCTCCCCCCAAAACCCATCTACTTCGCGTCAAGCGTGAAGCTATCCTTCACTTCGACCGACTTCTGTGCCGCATCCGGGTCCACTACGCGGTACATCTTCACGTCGGCATGCTTACCCTGCAGCGTGATCACGAGATAGTGAAAGTTAGGATAGGTGCGGGCGTGATAGAGGTCTTGGTCGCCACGGATAAAGACGGGATAAGGCCGTGCGCCTCCTCCGCCAGTGATCACGTGGGTGATGCCATTCGTTTCGAAGCGCTCGTAGTTATGGATATGGCCGTTAAAGACAACGAATTTGGCGTGGGATGCGGCAGCCTGGGCTTCGAGATAGTGGCGCAACGCTAGTGTTTCATGGTCGGGAATACCAAGCATGAAAGCGGTTTGCAGATCCGAAACCAGTGGTATGTGAAAGAGGAAGAAAACGAAGTCCACTGATGGGGGAAGATGGGCGAGCTGTGACTCCAACCATCGACGCTGGATCCAGCCGGCGCTGAGAAAGTTAGTGCTGTCCAGGGTGATGAGATAGATATTTCCCATCTGCACCGAGTACCACCTGTGGTGGTCGATCTGGGGGTACGCTGCAAAGTAGTTTCTCAGCCCGCTGCGAGGGTCAGGAAGCCCTTCATGGTTGCCGATGGTGGGATAGATGCGCAGCCGTTCCTGCGCCCACAGCGCCGTCTCCTGGTCGTACACTTTCCAGTCGTCCGTACTGCTGCCGTGAAAAGGCATATCGCCGGTGAGCAGCAGGATGTCGGGCTTCTCTTCGCCGACTTTCTGCGCCAGCCATTTGCGCACTCCTGGATGGGTGTCGGAAGTATTGGACGGATCGGTAAAGCGCATATCGCCATAGACGACGACGCGCAGAGGTCGACCCACCGGCAAATCAGAGACGGTAAAGGTAGGGCCGCTGTCTTCGTCGCTGCCTTGCGCGGGTGGCGGCGAAGTTTGCTGCGCCAACGCCGTGCCGGCGATGCAGGCAGTGGCAAGCAGGAAGCTTGCTGCTTTGCGCAAGCGGCTCATCAGGCGCGGCCGCCGCCAACAAAGTGAACAATCTCCAGGCGGTCCCCATCCTGCAGGCCGGTGTTGGCCCACTCTGCGCGGGGAACGATGTTGCCGTTATGCTCGATCGCCACCCGGTCGCCTTGGAGACCCAGGTCAGTGATCAGGTCCAGGAGATGGGCCGGGACCGTCAATTGCGGAAATTCCCGCGATTGACCGTTGAGGACAAAATGCATACAGGGAGAGTATCACCGGCCCGACGCTAAGCTCACTCCCGCCACGAGCAATGATTTAACCCATCATTCGTGAACCCAGCCACCGCTTCATGCGGCCGAAGGCCGGCTCCACCTGGGTGCCGGAATAATAGATAGCGCGGTTGAGTCCCTTGAGAATCTGGATGGCTGCGACGCGCGGGTCGGCGTTTCCCAGCGGTCCCTTGTCTGCAAGGTCATTTGCATACTCGTCGGCGAGGTATTCAATCGCGTGGCCCAGGATTTCCAGGGCACGGCCACCTTCCGGGGAGAGCCGGCGGCGGACGAAAGGCCGAGGTTGAGCGGATGAACCCGATGTGGCGAGCCAAGCTGCGCGCGGTCTTACCGCAAAGGTTCGCGGTCTTGCCGGCTCAGTCGAGCCGAGATAAGGATCGTAGTTTGCGGAGCGAGCAGAGTCCTCCGGGGATGGGGCGCGACGAAACCTGAGCATGATTCCACCTCATGGCGAACCTATCGGCCAAAAGGCGAGCAGCTTGACTCTGAGAGGGCGAAAACTTACAGTCGAGACTGAGGCTAACCTCGTACCCCGCGAGTTCAAATGCAGACGCCCGATTACTATTGGAACTACCTCCCGCTGCTGCTACAAATCCTAGTTGCCGTGGGTTTTGGAGCGGGGATCGTTACCGCCTCCTGGTTCATCGGGAAGCACCGCAACACGGCTGTCAAGCTGGCGACCTATGAGTGCGGCATCGTGGCGGAAGGCGATGCCCGCGGCCGCTTCTCCGTTCGCTTCTACATGGTCGCCATGCTCTTCATCCTCTTCGACGTAGAGGCAGTCTTCATACTCCCCTGGGCCGTGGTCTATCGCGATCTGCCCAAGCTGGTAGGCTCGCGCATGTTTGGCTTCTGGGAGATGTTGGTCTACATCGGCTTCGTGCTGGTCGGACTCCTGTACGTCCGGAATAAGGGAATCCTCGACTGGTCCTCCGATAAGGCGGACCTCTAATGGACGCCGTCAACGAGAAAGACGCCGTTCTCCAAGCCCACGCCCAGAATCATGCCATCGCTGCCCTGGTGGCCGCCAAGCCCTCCTGCATCACCAACGCCCGCTTCGATTACGGCGAACTGACTCTCTGGATCGAGCATGACGACATCCGCCCCGTCTGCCGCACACTGCAGAAAGCGGGCTATAACTTCCTGGTCGACGTCACCTGCGTGGACTGGTACCCGAGCGAACCGCGCTTTCAAGTTACCTACCACATTCTTTCCCACAGCTTAAAGGAACGTCTCCGGCTCTGCGTCCTGGTCGATAGCCTGGATCCCGAAGTAGCCAGCATCACTCCAGAATGGCCGTCGGCTAATTTCTACGAGCGGGAGGTCTGGGACCTCTTCGGCGTGCGCTTCGGTGGACACCCCAACCTGCGCCGCATTATGTTGCCTGATCAGTGGGAAGGTCATCCCTTACGCAAGGATTACCCGGTGGAGGGCTACCGCTGATGGATGCCGCCGATTACGTCATCGCCCCGCTGATCGAGCCGCGTGTCGAGGAGGGCTCCAAGGACCGTACCATGGTCCTAAACATGGGGCCGCAGCATCCCTCGACCCACGGGGTGCTGCGCCTGGTGCTGGAGATCGACGGCGAAACCGTCCTCCGCCTGGTGCCCGACATCGGCTTCCTGCACACCGGCATCGAGAAGACCTGCGAGGCGAAGTTCTACCAGCAGGTGGTCCCGCTCACCGACCGTATCGACTATCTCAGCCCCATGTCCAACAATCTCTGCTACTGCCTGGCGGTGGAGAAGCTGCTGCAGTTGGAGATTCCGCCCCGGGCGCAGTTTTTGCGCGTGTTGCTCAACGAGCTCACCCGCCTCCAGTCTCACCTGGTCTGGCTGGGTACACACGCCATGGACATCGGCGCGCTAACGCTCTTTCTCTACACCTTCCGCGAGCGCGAAGAGATCCTGAAGATCTTTGAGGACGTCAGCGGCCAGCGCATGATGGGTTCTTACTTCCGCGTTGGGGGCATTGCGCTGGAGCCGCCAGTCGATTTCTACCAGCGGGTGCAGGCCCTGCTCACGATGATGCCGGAAAAGATCGATGAGTACGAGAACCTGCTCAACGGCAACCCCATCTGGGTGCGTCGTCTGCAGGGCGTGGGCTACCTGAGCGCCGCCGACGCCATCGCTCTGGGAGTGACCGGGCCGCCGTTGCGCGCCAGCGGAGTCGACTGGGACCTGCGCCGCGACATGCCCTACTCCGGCTATGAGAAGTTCCAATTCAAAGTGCCGGTTTCTGATGTAGGCGACGTGTGGACGCGCTACACGCTGCGTGTGCAGGAGATGCGGGAGTCGGTCAAGATCTGTCAGCAGGCGCTCGACGGCATGCCCCAAGGGCCGATAAAGGCCGATGCGCCCAAGGTGGTGCTACCCGACCGGGAAAAAATGAAGACCCAGATGGAGTCGCTGATCTACCACTTCAAGATCGTGACCGAGGGCTTTGCGGTGCCCGCCGGGCAGGTCTACCAGGGGATCGAATCACCCCGTGGGGAGATGGGCTACTTCGTGGTCAGCGACGGCACGGCCAAGCCGTATCGAGTGCACATGCGCAACCCCACCTTCGCTTCCCTGCAGGCCCTGGAAACCATGTGCGTAGGGCGATTGCTGGCCGACGTGGTCGCGGTGATCGGGTCCATCGACATCGTGTTGGGAGAAATCGACCGGTGAGCGATCCAATGGATGTTCGCCCGCACGTTTGGGAATCGCTGGTGAGCATGCTGCGTGTCTACGCGCATGCAGCCAGCCTTAACGGCAGTCCATACATAGTGACCAGTGGTTCGAACGAGGCGACGGTCAAGCATGAGGACTCCGTACTGAGCCTTAGCTTTGGTCCGGGCACTGGCGAGGGAAACTGGTGCGTCACCCACCCGGAACGGGAGGAGTGCGGTGCGTTTCGCATCGATGAACACGGGTCGCTGACGTTTCCTGCGGGCCCCAAAGAACTCGATCAAGCAGCCATCGACTGGATAGGGTATTTAGGACGAGACAAAGTAATCGAGCATGAACCGGCGAGCACGTTAGCTCCTACGATTCATCCATGACACTGTAGGTTGTGCAGCAAATTTGTTTTCGCGCGGGTAGGAAAGCAACACCTCAGGGGCTAAGTCCCAATGTATTTTGGATCGTTTACGGCCCGACTAAAGTCGTGCCCTGACACAAAGCATGAGTTTTCCGTAAGCTGTAAAGTCGCGGCCTGATACAAAGCATGAGTTGTTTCGCAGCTGTAGAGTCGTGGCATACAAAGCAGAAGTTTGTCGACAGCCGTTCGCGCCGGCAAGCGGATGGGTCCAACGACGACACAGTCCCGAAGGGACAGCTGAGAGTAGCCCAGGACGTAGTCCTGGGTAGGTCCAACAACAACTGACCAGTCCCGAAGGGACGACTGAGAATAACCCAGGATGTCAGTCCTGGGTGCAGCTGACAACAACTATGAGCACACAGATAAACACCATCTTCAGCCCCGCATTGGCCGCGCGTTTTGACCGCATGGTGACGCTTTATCCTCTGCGCCGGTCAGCATTGATCCCGATGCTGCTCTATGCCCAGGATGAAGTGGGGTATCTTTCCGAGGCGGTAGTCAGCGAAGTGGCTGCGCGCATCGGTATTACCGAGCTGGATGTGCGCGACGTCATCACTTATTACTCTCTGATGCGCACCGCTCCGGCGGGCAAGTATCATGTACAGGTATGCACCAACATCAGTTGCATGCTGCGCGGTGGCAACGAGCTGTTGGCCCATTGCAAACAGCGCTTAGGCATTGGCAACAAGGAGACCACGCCCGATAAGCTTTTTTCCCTGGAAGAGGTGGAGTGCATCGGGGCCTGCAGTTGGGCTCCCGCGGTTCAGGTAAATTACGATTTTCATGAAAATTTGACCGCGGAATCGATGGACAAGATTCTCGACGACTACCGCTCCAGGACCTAGTCACGCCACTCGGAGAAAGCATGGCCTATCTCGTATCCCATCCAGATGAAGTGAAGTTGATCTCGTTCCGCTTCGGCAAGGGAGCGACCGACATCGACAAGTATCTCGAGCTGGATGGTTACACAGCTGTACGCAAGGCCATCACGCTGGGGCCGGAAGGGATTATCGCCGAGATGAAGGCGTCGAACCTGCGTGGCCGCGGCGGCGCCGGCTTCCCTACCGGCATGAAGTGGTCCTTCGTTCCCAAGCAATCCGCCAAGCCAAAATACGTCCTGGTCAACGGAGATGAGAGCGAGCCCGGCACCTGCAAAGACCGGCTGATCTTCGAACACGACCCCCACTCGGTGATCGAAGGTGTGATCATCGCCGGCCTGGCCATCGGCTCCAAGATGGGCTTTATCTATCTCCGCGGTGAGTATCGCTACCTGCTCAAGATCATGGAGAAGGCCATCGACGACGCCTACGCCAAGGGCTTTCTGGGCAAAGGGATCTTTGGCAGCAACGTCGATTTCGACGTTGTCTCCCACACCGGAGCGGGCGCCTACGAAGTAGGCGAAGAATCCGCCTTGATGGAATCGCTGGAAGGCAAGCGCGGCATTCCTCGCATTCGTCCTCCCTTTCCCGCGGTGGTAGGGCTCTACGGTGGGCCCACCGTCATTAACAACGCCGAAACCCTGGCCACCGTTCCCCACATCTTCCGCATAGGGGGCGCGGAGTACGCCAAGATCGGCACCGAGCGTAACGGCGGCACCCGCCTCTTCTGTCTCAGCGGCGATGTGGCCAAACCCGGCGTCTACGAGTTGCCCATGGGCTACAACCTCAAGAAGATGATCTACGAGGTAGGGGGCGGCATCAACGACGGCAGGTCACTCAAAGCCGTCGTTCCCGGCGGATCCTCGACCCCCGTGCTTCTGCCCAACGAAATCGACATCGGCATGGACTTCGACCAGGTAGGCAAGGCGGGCAGCATGCTCGGTTCTGGCGGCGTGGTGGTTCTGGACGACACCGTCTGCATGGTGGAGTTCGCCCTGCGCACCATGAAGTTTTACCAGCACGAGAGCTGTGGATGGTGTATTCCCTGCCGCGAAGGCACCGACTGGCTGAAGAAGACGCTGACGCGCGTTCATGCCGGCGGCGGCGTGGCTAAAGACATCGACAATATTCGCTACCTGGCGCAGAACATGTTGGGCCGCACCTTTTGTCCATTGGGCGATGCCGCGGCCATGCCCACCATCGCCTTCGTGGACAAGTTCCGCAAAGAGTTCGAAGACCACCTGGATGGCAAACCGTGCCCGTACGCCCATCAGCCGGAAGCGGCCTTAGCCGGCGTATGACGCCCGCCCACGATAAAGATAGGAACCCATGGCTGACGTAACCTTTACCATCGATGGCAAGAAGGTCACCGCACCCGCAGGCACACTGTTGATTGAGGCCTGCCGTGCCGCGAGTATCGCGGTTCCCTCTTTCTGTTACTACCCCGGCCTTTCGCTGTGTGGAGCTTGCCGCATGTGCCTGGTGCGCCTGGAAAAGGTGCCCAAGCTGCAAACCGCCTGCACCACGCCGGTAGCGGAAGGCATGGTGGTCCACACCGACAACGATGAGATCACGCAAGCGCGCAAAGCCACCATCGAGCTGCTGCTAGGCAATCATCCCCTGGATTGCCCGGTCTGCGATGCCGGCGGCGAGTGCGAGCTGCAGGATATGACCTTCAAGTACGGGCCGCCGGAGTCGCTCTACAACGAGGTCAAGCAGCACCGTGAAGAACAGCAGTGGTCCCCGGTGGTGTTTTTCGACCGCCCGCGTTGCATCCTTTGCTATCGTTGCGTGCGCACCTGCGGAGAGGGCATGGATGTCTGGGCACTGGGGGTGCAGAATCGCGGCGTCAGCAGCGTCATTGCCCCCAACAAGGGCGATCACCTTGACTGCGAAGAATGCGGCATGTGCATCGACGTCTGCCCGGTGGGAGCGCTCACCTCGGGTGCCTATCGTTATAAAACCCGCCCCTGGGAGATGAACCATGTTTCCACCGTCTGCACGCACTGCGGCGATGGATGCAAGACCACGTTGGGGGTGCGCAGCGTCCCTAACGGCTCTGAGATCATTCGCGGCGACAACCGCGACAAGAGCGGCATCAACGGCGAGTTCTTGTGCATCAAGGGGCGCTACGCCTTCGACTTTGCCAACCACACCGACCGGCTGACGAAGCCCCTGGTTCGCCAGGCAGACGGCAAGTTCGCAGAAGTGAGCTGGGAGGTGGCGTTGGCGCACGCCGGCACCAAGCTGCGCGAGATTCGCGAGAGCCGCGGCGGCAAGGCCATCGGCGTGATCGGCTCCAACCGCACCACCAACGAGGAAAATTACCTGCTGCAGAAGCTGGCCCGAACGGTGCTGGGAACCAACAATATCGATCATCACCGCACCGCCGACTACACCGCCTTTGCCCGCGCTATTTCCGGACAGAAGGACCGCGCGGCATCGCTGCGCGACTCCATGACCGCGCCGGCGATCCTGGTGCTGGGCAACGATCCCACCGAGCAGCATCCTCTCCTGGCCTGGAACCTGCGCACCAACGTGCGCCACAACAATGCCCGCATCTACCTCGTGAACCATGCCGGCATTAAGCTTGAGCGCCAGGCGCACCAATCGTTAATCATTCCCCAAGACGGCTACGCCAACGCTGTACGTTTCCTGGCGGGCGAGGATGAAGCTTTTCCTGGTACTCAATTAGGAGACGAGGCGAAAAAGTTCCGCGAGGCGTTGCGTGCCGAGCCCAGCCTGCTGATCATCTTTGGTTCTGAGTACCGTGGCCGGGACATCGACGCAGTGGTGAACTTCGGCGTTTGGTTGGCCAAAGCCCGCTTCGCCTGCCTGGGCGATTACGTCAACTCCCGCGGCGCTGCGGACATGGGCTTGCTCCCCGGCCTGCTGCCCGGTTATGTGCCCGTGGACCAAGGTGGCCCTTTTGCTGAGGAGTATGGCGACGCCCTGCCCAAGACTCCGGGTATGGATCTGGTGGAAATGTTCGATGCTGCTGAACGCGGTGAGCTGGGCGCGCTCTACGTCGTGGGCGCTAACCCCATTGCCCGCTACGGCATTGACCCCGCCGCGCTCAAGGATACCTTTGTCGTCGTGCAGGATATGTTCCTGACCGAGACGGCGCTGCTGGCGGACGTGGTGTTGCCTTCCTCCAACCTCTATGAGAAGTCCGGGACGGTCACCAACACGTACGGCGACCAGCAACTGGTCAAGAAGGCGGGCGACCGGGCCGGTGTGCGAAGCGACTTCGAGTTAATGGTGCGGCTCGCCGACACCATGGGCGCAGACCCCAAAAAGCTGGTTCCCTTCGGCCGCGGAGTCCATGCCGATATGGGGCAGACTCGGGGGGCGCAATCCGGCGAAGCGGACCGCCACAGTGTGTGGCTGGCGGCGCAGAACCTGGAGCCGAAGCTAAGCCCCTTCGACCCCTTCGCCATTCTTGACGAGATCCAGCGGCTGGTGCCCGGCTACCAGGTCTCGCGCTTGGAGCTGTTGGCCGGTAACGACGTCCATGTGCAATCATCGCTGGTGCAAATTGAGGCGGGGCCTGAGCGCCACGCACTGATACTGCCCGCCGAAGACACTCTGTTCACCTCCGGCACCTTAGGCCGTTACAGCGACATATTGCACTCAGTCATGGAATCGCACACCACCAAACCAACAGAAACAGCTGCGGACTAGAAGGAAGGTTGATAGCGGCTTTACAGGTTGCACCCAGTAGGAAAGCAATACCTCAGGGGCTAAAGCCCGTCGTATTCTGAGTCGTTTACGGCCCGACTAAAGTCGTGCCCTGATACAAAACATGAGTTTTTCCGCATCCTCGTTAGCCCTGGCAATTGAAGGGCAGATGTAATTGGGCTTTACAGGCTGCAGAAAAAGTCCGCACCCAGCAGGAAAGCAATACCTCAGGGGCTAAAGCCCGTCGTATTCTAAGTCGTTTACGGCCCGACTAAAGTCGTGCCCTGACACAAAACATGAGTTTTTTCGCAGACTCTTTAGCCCGGGTAATTGAAGAGCAAATGTGATTGGACCTTTATGTTTTCTTGAGAATCCAACAGGCAATTGGAAGAAAAGCGATACCTCAGGGGCTAAAGCCCGTCGTATTCTGAATCGTTTACGGCCCGACTAAAGTCGTGCCCTGATACAAAACATGAGTTTTTCCGCACCCTCGTTAGCCCTGGCAATTGAAGGGCAGATGTGATTGGGCCTAAAGGTACGGGCTTTCCAGGATGAAGCGGCATTAGGCTTTGTATCAGGGCACGGCTTTAGCCGGGCCGTACCGGGCCGCAGCGATGAGGGCTTTAGCCCCTGAGGCACGAAGGCGAGTAAGAAAGAAGAAACTTGTGAGCTTCCTGATCTTTTTCCTTCTGAGTTGTCTGAAGATTGCCGTCGTGCTGGCGATTTTTCTCGGAGCGGTCGCCTACACCGTTCTGCTTGAGCGCAAATTGGTCGGGCGCATACAAAATCGCTGGGGCCCCAGCCGCGTTGGACCCTTCGGCATGATGCAGCCCATGGCCGACGGCCTCAAGCTCTTCCTGAAAGAAGATCTTTTGCCCACCAACGTGGATCGCCCGCTGTACATCCTGGCGCCGATGATTGCCCTTGGCTGCGCCTTGATCTCGATTGCTGTCGTGCCCTTCGGCGCGCGCATCACCTGGCATGGCGTCGACATGTTCGAGATCGCCGATGTGAATATCGGGTTATTGGTAATTCTCGGCGTTACCTCAGTCGGCGTTTACGGGATCGCCCTGGCCGGCTGGTCGTCCAACAACAAATACTCGCTCCTGGGAGCGTTGCGCGCCAGCGCCCAGGTGATCAGCTATGAGCTCGCCCTGGGGCTTTCTCTGGTAGGCGTGGTGTTGCGCGCCGGGTCGTTGAACCTGCGCACCATCGTGGATAGCCAGTCGGCTCATGGCTTATTGTCATGGAATGTTTTTGGCGGATACCAGATCGTTGCTTTCTTCATCTACCTTATGGCGGCTTATGCCGAAACCAACCGAGCCCCATTCGATCTGCCTGAGGCGGAAACCGAGCTGACGGCCGGCTATCACACCGAATACAGCTCGATGAAGTTTGCCATGTTCTTCATGGCCGAGTACGCCAACATGATCACCGTGGGCTGCGTAGCGACGCTGCTCTTCTTCGGCGGATGGACCAGTCCCTTCGGGTCGCTGATTCCCGAGTTCGGCGGAGTTTTTCTTGAGGCCCTCCTGCCCGTACTCTGGTTCGTCTTCAAGGTCTTCTGTTTCCTTTTTCTCTATATCTGGGTGCGCGGAACGCTACCCCGGTTCCGCTACGACCAACTGATGGGCTTTGGCTGGAGGTTCCTGATGCCCCTGGCCATCGCCAATATCCTCGCCACCAGCCTATGGCTCGCCGCGCGCGCGCCCTGAGATGCATGACGAGAATTCACTTTGGGATCTATCGCCGCCACGGAACATGGGTGCACAGAAGGTGTTCTACAATCACCTTCGGGCCCGATCTAGGAGAAAAGCACTAGCATGTATCTGGTTCTCTTCATCTTTTTTGCCGGCCTTTGCGTAGCAGGAGCCCTGAACCTCCTCTTCCAGCGCCATCCGATCAACAGCGCCCTCTCGCTGATTGTGGTGATGAGCTCGCTGGCCGTGCTCTATCTCCTGCTCGGTGCGGAGTTCCTGGCTGCCGCCCAGGTGATCGTCTATGCCGGCGCCATCATGGTTCTGTTTACCTTCGTCATCATGTTGCTCAATGCCGGGACGGAGGAGCGTACCCATGGCAGCCATGCCGCCTACATCGTCGGCGTCCCTGGGGTAGCCGTGCTGGTCTGCCTATTGGGATTCATCTTCCTTTCTCCACACACCCACCTGGCGAAGGCCCGGCTGGGAGACTACGTGGTCTCGACCAGCGACCTCAGCAAGGTTCTTTTCCGCGACCTGCTCCTTCCCTTCGAAGTAACGTCGGTCCTGATTCTCATTGCCATCCTGGGCGCGGTTGCGCTGGCCAGCAAGGAGCACTGACATGACTATTCCTATTGCTTACTACCTGGTGCTTAGCGCCATCCTCTTTTCCATCGGGGTGGGCGCCTTCCTCATCAAGCGCAATATCATCACCATCTTCATGTCGATTGAGCTGATGCTGAACGCAGTGAACCTGACCTTTGTCGCCTTCGCCTATCAATGGCACCGGGTGCAGGGCCAGATATTTGTCTTCTTCGTGATGGTCGTCGCTGCCGCCGAGGCCGCAGTAGGCCTGGCCATCATCATCGCCATCTTCCGCTCGCGGAGTACGCTCGACGTCGATCAAATCAACCTGATGAAACTATGAACGGAAATCCATCCCTCCATCTGTGGTTGATCCCGCTGCTGCCATTCATCGGCTTTCTGCTGAATGGATTGCTGGGCCGTTTTTTGAGCAAGGCGCTGGTCTCAGCCATTGCCCTGCTGTTTACCGCGGCTCCGCTGGCGCTGGTCCTCGGCATCGCATTTCGCTTTAGTAGTCTCACCCTGCCTCACTTCGAGCAATTGGCCTTTCCTTGGATCGAAACCTCGACCTTCCGCGACGATTTCGTGTTCCTGCTCGACCCGCTGACGCTCGTCATGCTGCTGATTGTCACCGGGGTGGGCTTCCTCATCCATATCTACTCCGTCGGCTACATGGCGCACGAAGAGGGATATTGGCGCTTCTTCGCCTACCTCAACCTCTTCATGTTCTTCATGCTGACGCTGGTACTGGCGGAGAACTTCCTGCTGATGTTCGTTGGCTGGGAGGGCGTAGGTCTCGCCTCCTACCTGCTGGTCGGCTTTTACTACCTCAAGGACTCAGCTGTGGATGCCGGCAAGAAGGCCTTCATCCTTAACCGCATCGGCGATTTTGGCTTTCTCCTCGCCATGTTCCTGATGATCGCCCATTTTGGCACCCTCAGCTTCAGCCATGTCTTCTTCACGATCGCGCAACATCCCGAGATGCAAGGCGGCTTCCTCACCGCCATTGCGCTGCTGCTGGTGCTCGGCGCTACCGGTAAGTCGGCGCAGATTCCGCTGTATGTCTGGCTGCCGGACGCCATGGAAGGCCCAACGCCCGTCTCCGCACTGATCCATGCCGCTACCATGGTGACCGCCGGCGTCTACATGATCGTGCGCTCCCATGTGCTCTTTGATCGCTCGCCGTTCGCCCTCGGCGTGGTCGCAGTGATCGGCGCCGCAACTGCCTTGTTTGCGGCCACCGTCGGCATGGTGCAGACGGATATCAAGCGCGTGCTGGCCTACTCCACTATCTCGCAACTCGGCTACATGTTCCTGGCCTGCGGAGCCGCCGCTTACTCCGCGGCCATCTTCCACCTGGTCACGCATGCCTTCTTCAAGGGCCTGCTCTTCCTGGCCGCCGGCGCTGTCATTCACAGCTTGGGCGGTCAGCAGGATATGCGCGCCATGGGCGGCCTGCGCAAATCCGTGCCTATCACCTTCTGGACCATGAGCGCCGGGGTCTTCGCCATCTCCGGCATCCCGCCGTTCTCCGGATTTTTCAGCAAAGACGCCATTCTCTACGCGGCCTTTCTCTCCCCGACGGCGGGGCCGATCCTCTGGTTTGTCGGCCTGGTGACTGTTCTGCTCACGGCGTTCTACATGTTTCGCCTGTGGTATCTCACCTTCTTTGGCGAGATCCGGACGCGCGATGCGCACCCCCATGAGAGTCCCTGGTCGATGCTGACCCCGATGATCCTGTTGGCCGTGCTAGCGGTTGCCGGAGGCTGGATTGGCATTCCCAAGGCACTCGGCGGCGGCGATCAGTTCGCGCACTTCCTCGAGCCGGTGATCAACCCCGCGCCCAGCTACGAGCAGGCCCGCATCGCCATGGACGAGCAGCGCGTCCAACGCGCTGCCGCCAGCTCCACGCCGCAAGGACCCCGGGGCACAGAATCGCAGGAGCGGGTCTTTAGCCTGGTCTCTGTGATCATGGCCGGAATCGGCTGGTTCTTTGCCGATCTGCTTTATCGCCGCAAGCCCGGGTTGGCCGATCAGCTGGTCGAGCGCGTTCAGGGTCTTTATTCATTGCTGGTCCACAAGTACTGGATCGACCAGATCTACACCGGGGTCATCGTGACTCCCCTGCTCTTCGTTACCCGCTACTTGTTGTGGGGCGTAGCCGATCGCGGAATCGTTGACGGTGGCAGCAGCCTGGCGGCAGGCGGTGTTCGTGGAGTGGGGGCTCTGGTCCAGCGGGTGCAGTCGGGGAACATCCGTTCTTACGCTGGGTGGCTGGCAATTGGCGCCGCGGCTCTGCTCCTGATTACCTACTTCGGCTACTCCATGCAACTCTAAAGGCTGGCAAGGACGATTTGTGCTGAACGATTCGATATTGACGCTTACGACCTTTGTCCCCGCGGCAGGCGCGGTGGTCGTGGCATTGCTCCCGCGGCAAGGCCGCATCATTCAATGGTTCACGCTGGCGGTGACGCTGGTCACCTTTGGGCTGACCCTTCAATTGCCTTTCCACTACGTCTATGGTCAAGCGGGCTTTCAATTTGAAGTCGACCACGCCTGGATCGCCAGCCCTGCCATTCGCTATCACCTGGGTGTGGACGGCATCTCGGTCTGGCTGGTGGTGCTGACCGGCTTTCTCGCCCCGCTCGGCGTGCTCTCCGCCTGGAAGGCCATCAACCACCGCACCAAGGAGTTCTACTTCTTCTTCCTGCTGCAGCAGACGGCGATGATCGGGGTCTTCGTCTCCCTCGACATGTTCCTCTACTACGCCTTTTGGGAACTGACGCTGGTGCCCATGGCGATCATTATCTCCATGTTCGGCCGGGATCGCGGGACCGAGGCGGCCATCAAGTTTTTCATCTATACCTTTCTTCCCTCGGCGCTGCTGCTGGTAGGGATTATCTGGCTGTATGCCAAGACGGGCACCTTTGACTTTGTTCGCCTACAGTCGATCCTGGCGCAGGATACTGGGAACTTTCCACCCAAGGCGCTCTTCTGGGCCTCGCTGGCCTTTCTTGTCGCCTTCGCGGTCAAGGTCCCGGTCTTTCCCCTGCATGGCTGGCTAGGGGACGTCTTCAGCGAAGCGCCCGCGGCGATGGCCATGGTGGTCGCGGGCAAGCTGGGTCTTTATTCCATCCTGCGCTTCAATCTCGGCCTCTTCCCTGCCCAGGCCCGCCAGGTGGCGCCGTGGATGATTGCCCTGGCGGTGATAGGAATTCTCTACGGCGCGCTGGTGGCGCTGGTGCAGAGCGATATGAAGAGGCTGGTCGCCTTCTCCACCGTAAGCTCACTCAGCTTTTGCATACTGGGCATCTTTGGCTTTGCGGTTTCGGGTCTGGACGGCGCGGTCTACCAGACCATAAATGAGGGCATCTCCGTTGGCGCGCTGCTCATTCTGCTTGGCTTCATGTACGAACGTTATGGGACTTACGAAATCGCCCCTTACGGCGGCTTGGCCAAGCGCATGCCCCGCCTTGCCACCTTGTTTGTGGTCACCTCGCTCTCGCTGATCGGCCTTCCGCTGCTGAACGGATTTGTGGGTGAGTTTCTCATCCTCAGCGGCAGTTTCCCCGGCCATGTTGCCTGGGTCTCAGCGGCCACGGCGGGCGTCATTCTCAGCGCGTCCTATATGCTGTGGATGATCCAGCGCGTCTTCTACGGCGACGTATCAAAGATGGTTACAGAATTGAACGTAGCGGATATGGGCGGGCGCGAACATATAGCCCTTTGGCCGATGGCTGTCCTCATGTTGGTGATGGGCGTCGCTTCCCCCATCTGGATCCGCGCCATCGATGGCGCAGTAGTGAAGCTGGCATCGCCGGCGCCGGCGCCCACCCTGGGCATTGCGGTGACACAGTGATGCAAGCAACGCAGGTTGTGCCTCAGGCCTATCGGATTCTGCCCGAACTATGGCTCACCGTCACCGGCGTGCTCATCATGCTGATCGAGCCCTTGATGCCTCCTGGCATGACCCGTAAGCCCATCGGCGTGCTCGCCCTGGTCGGCGTCATTGGCGCCTTGCTGGCCAGCGTCTGGCAATTGGGGCTGCCGCCCGGAACGGCTTACTACGGCACCGTGCAGACCGATGCCTTCAGCGTCTTCTTCCACGTCTTGATTTGCGGCATAGTGCTGGTCGCATTGCTGATCGCTTTTGACGTCTTCGATGGCAGCAAGGAAAGGCCGGCCGAGTACTACTCCCTGGTCCTCTTTGGCGCCATGGGCATGTGCCTGATGTCGAGCGCGGTGGAGTTGCTGCTGGTTTTCATCAGCCTGGAAATCTCTTCCATTGCCACCTACATCCTGGCTGCGATTCGCAAGAAAAGCGGCAAGAGCCCTGAAGCTGGATTGAAATACTTTCTGCTCGGCTCGTTTGCCACCGCCTTCTTCCTCTACGGCATCGCGCTGAGCTTTGGCGCTACGGGAACCACCAATATTGCCGGGATAGCCGCAGGTCTTTCCCAGAGCCCGACGCCGGGCTTCGCTACGTTGGCCGTGGCCATGATCCTGATCGGCATTGGCTTTAAAGTTTCTGCCGCGCCCTTTCAGGTCTGGACCCCCGATGTGTACGAAGGAGCCCCGTCTCCGGTGGTTGCCTTGATGTCCACCGCTCCCAAGGTCGCCGCCTTCGCTGTGCTTTTGCGCATACTCTACGGCGCTTATCCAGCCCTGCACGCTCATTGGCTGTTGCTTGTCTGGATCATGGCTGCTCTCTCCATGACGGTGGGCAATCTGGGCGCTCTGCGCCAGCACAATGTGAAGCGCCTGCTGGCGTATTCCTCGATTGCCCACGCCGGCTACACGCTGGTCGCGTTCACCGCCCTCTCCAGCGAGGGCATCGCCGCCGCGATGTTCTATACCGCGACGTATGCGGCAATGAATGTCGGTGCTTTCGCCATTGTCAGCCACGCCGGCGGCTTTGACGATAGGCTGCTCTCCGTCGTGGACTACCGCGGGTTGGCCTACCGGTCGCCGCTGCTGGGCGGCGCGCTAGCCTTCTTTCTGCTCTCGCTGATTGGGATTCCCTTCACCGGCGGCTTCTTCGGCAAGTTCTACGTCTTTACCGCGGCCCTGCACGCCGGCGAGGTATGGCTCGCAATCATCGGCCTGGTAAACAGCGGTATTGCCTGCTACTACTATCTGCGCCTGCTCACTTCTATTTATGGCAAGCCCGCCGACGATGCGCCGGTGCAGTTGGTGCCGCGGTTGAAGAGCTCGCTTGTTGTTGCCGTGCTGCTCACGGTCTCCGCCACCTTGATCCTGGGCATCTTTCCCGGCAAGATTCTCTCCATGGCCCAAGCCGGAGCGGCCACCTTCGCCAACATACCTGGAACCCCTACCAACCCAAATGCGATGTCCGCAAGCAGCCAACGTTAATGGCGCAGTTGTAAGCAATTCTCCGCTTCGTCCTGACCGCAGTTCTTGATGGCCTGCCGCCCACCAAGGGGATGAAAATCGCCTGCAATCGAGGGAGCAGTTCCCCAAGCCTTTGCGGTCCAGGTAGGATTCGCCTCCGCCAGGGGATAAAGTCTGCGCTGTCCTTGATTAATCTACTTCTGTGGAAGCAAGGAAGCAAGAAACCCCATTGCATTCCCTCCCACCGTGCCACGCTCATGGAGCGGAATAAGGTACCGAGGCAAAGAATCTTCGCTCCTCCCCACGCGGATCCTCGATCACCCTGGAAACAACATCGAACGCGAGCGTAGCCCGGTGGGCCAAATCGTAAGGCGGCCAGTAAGGGAGTTCAGGGTAGTTAGGGTTCCCGCTTCGCGCGAATGCTATGTACGCGTCACTCATCTGTCTAGCCAGCTCAAATGCCTCGGGATCCGTGCCCGTCATGCGGTGAGAAAGCGCAACGTTATCAAACATCAACGCGAGGTCGAGTCCATGACAGGCCTTGTATTTTCCATGATCGACGGGTGAACCCCAGCGAAGTTCGTAAGAATACGTCGGCGCCGATCCAGGAGGCAAGGTCGCGCGATGCTCTATCTCGATGACCGCCGCACGCCAGTCGTGCGAATCTGTCGTGGCGGCGAAAAATATGTCGCTGGCGGAATAATCCGGATGAAGCCGCCGATACATATAGATCATTCGATCCAGGTTGCCCATCCTCTCGGAATACGGCGCCAGGTTCTTCTTCAGGCTCTCCCAAGTGAGACTGAATAAGGCCTGGTTGTTCTCCCCGATCAGGGCGCGAGACTCGTCATGGTTCGTGCCCACCATGAAGGGAATATGCGCAGATATCTGGGGAGCATCCGGGCCAAAGGGTATACGCAACAGCGTGTGCCCATCCACAACCGGGCCATAAGAGTCGCTCGCGCGTGAAGCTGAGATCAGGTTGTCAAGAGAGACCGTCCTGATCCGGTCGATCTGATCCAGCGGCAGACCCAATGCATTCATCACCGCCTCAGCCCGCCACGTCGCCTGATCTGTGCTCAAGGCCGTAACCGCCTCGCCACTCGAGGTAGCCGCCCGCTGGAAGAGAGGCACAGCTGAGGGCATTGCCATCAGCGTAGCAACTTTGCCGCCTCCGCCGGATTCCCCGAAGATCAACACCCGGTTCGGATCACCTCCAAATTCCGCGATGTTGTCGCAGACCCACCGCAATGCCAAAATCAAATCCAGTTGACCGAGGTTGCCCGAGTCCGCGAACTCCGGACCGCCAAGCTCAGCAAGATACAAATAGCCGAAAGCATTGAGCCGGTGGTTAAGGGTAACGACTACTACATTCCCGCGGCGGCAGAGATTTACCCCGTCGTAGATAGGAAAATTCGCTGCGTGAGCGACATAGCCACCACCGTGTATGTAGACCATGACCGGCCTCTTGGCGTGGTCGCGCAAGCCGGGCGTCCACACATTGAGGTAGAGACAATCTTCGCTGACCGGGCCTCCGGGATCCGCGACCGATCCGGCCGCGGAGACCCGTGCCGGCGGCCTGATCTGCGGAGCACGCGGGCCAAACTGAGATGCCTGCCGTATTCCAGTCCACGGTTCAGGCGGGATTGGCGGCATAAATCGGCGTGGCCCAGTATCAGCTCCGTAGGGGATGCCCTTGAAGACTTGGATGTCATTGTCAATGAAACCGCGAAGCCGGCCCACGTTGGTTGTGACGATCGGGCCATCCTTTGAGGTCGCAGCCGCAATCCGATTCTCAACCACGGAGGAAAGAAACGGAAAGGCCGCGCCCATTGCGAGGCCTTTGATGGCCGAACGACGGCTCATCTTTGCGGTTCTTGTTTCTATATCCATGCTAATTTCGAAAACGTGCTCCCGAGTTAGGATTCTCCAACCCATCATCCTCGCTCGCCGTGGCTCACTGCGGTCGCACCTCGATGCGTTCTCCTGGGCTAGTCTTCAGCTTTACTATCTCGCCGGTCGCGTGCTCGGCTTCGTGACCGTTGCGGTACACCTGCAAAGCTCTGCCCGGCCAGGGGTTCTGGAGGGCCAAGTCGCGGCCCTTTTCACTTTCGATCACCAGATTCTTCACCTCGGCTTGATTCAATTCGCTTGAAACCAGGAACGCGCCGTAAGCACGAAGATTGCCGAAGGATGCGTCATGATCTTTGGGCCACACAGGAAAGAGTCGCAAGACGCCTGAGAAGCTCTGCAGCATCATCTCGTTAATCGTCGCGGGAATAGTGCTTGCGGATTCAACTCCCCCACCGAAGAAGAAGATATACCCGTTTGGATAGCCATTTTCGAGGGCATCTTTTCGCAGGCCGGCCAACAGTTTATTCGGATCGTATCCCACCCTGGCCATGGCTGGCGGAACAAGAGGATGGTCGTTAAACCCGCGCTGATCGATAGTATCGAGGGCGATCTTCAGGAGCTGTGGATCCTCGCCTAGACCAATTTGATTTGCTGGCCAGACTGCCAGAGTGCCCCAGGCGGGAATCGTAGTGGTCGGCTTGCCATCGTCCCCCGCATCCGCTGTCAGGAAGACCTTCTCTCCCTGGCGCACGCCAGTTGGATAGGGCGCCAAGTGATCGATAATGTTCCGCCACGCGGGGCGGCGCGATGCATCCAGCCCAAGCTCCTCACTCATATCAATGAGGCCTTTGAAAGTCGCCCGAAGGAACGCAAGCTCGTTCATGGGGTTTTGACTTTCCGCACACTTTGCCCAGTTCGGTCCCGAGCGCCACGGGCCAACTTCATCTGCGCAGTCCTCGCGGATGATGTATTGAGCGTGGTCCTTTATCAAAAAGTCTTCCCAGAAGTCTCCGACTTCTCTGATGAATGGATAGACCTTGACGGCATAGCTGTCGTCGTAAGTGCTATAGAAACGCATCAGCATCGGCATAACCAGAAACCCCGCGTTGCTTTTCATCCCCATGAACGGGTCATAGTCGAATTCGCGCTCAAGACCCCAGGGCCCAATGTGGCCCGGGTAGTAAACGCCCCGGACACCTAACATCGTCCTGGCGTATGTTTTGGCGCGGTTGACGAATGCCAGAACCGGCGGGTCGTAAGAATCTGAAGTGGCGATATGGTTTGACGAGTACAAGCCCAGGAATGGAGTCTGAAGGTTGTAGTCCAGGGTATAATCCCCATTCCACGACGGGTGATCTGTGGTGACCCATGGACCATACAGCCCCGGAGCAACCTTACCAGTCCTGCTGGCAGAGGCGGTGATGTACTGAGACGCATAATAAAATCTCTCAAGCACCGGATCGCCAATTTGAACAAAGGACTGTGACCAATAATTCCGCCACCATTCGCGGTGCAGTCCCAGAACCCGGTTGATTTCGGAAACGGTCATCTCGCCGGCGCGCATCTGCGCCAATGCTCGATGATTGGGTGCATCTAAATCGCTAAGTATCACTTCAACCAGGTAGACTGGTTTGCCGGGCTCGAGCGTAAAGTGAATGCTGCCATTCTGAATGGAGCTCGGCTCGCCAACCAACCGAGCCGCAAACGATACTTCCCGGCCCTTTGTTGTTACCGTCGTCGTGGGACCGAGGGGGTTAGGCCACGCGTACTGCTGGTCGAGCGGACCGTCTGCATTCCGTGACACCCAAAGCGTGTCTGCAGTATTTCCACTGACAAGAAGACGGGCCCCCGGCATCACCTCCCGGCCGTCGACATAGGCGCGAAGCATCGAACCATCAAAAGTGCCGGCAACATGGACCCATTGGTTTGTCGGTAGAGCATCTTTTGAACGAACAAACAACTCCCCCACGTTAAAGCGCAGTCGTCCATTATCCAGAGCCAGGCTGTAACTATCGTTCCAATCCCCTTTGCTTAGGATAAAGTTGGCGTCTCCGGCAGAAAAGATATAGATCCATGCCGCCACACTGACTTGCTTCACGGGTGGAACCTGCCCGGCGTCGATGTAGCTCCAGCCGTGCATGAGTTTAACTGCTCTTCCCCGTTTGCCAACCCCGTAAGGCTGATAGTCGAGGTGGTAACCATCTGGCTTGCATCCAGTCTCGTCTACCGGACGCTCGTCGGGCCGGTAGACGGAGGGTGGTAGCGGGCAAGCAGGACCGGTCACCAACTTGGCCACGGTGTCCTGGGGAGTGGTTCCTTCTTGCCCGTCAAATGCCCAACGCCGAATCAGACCCTTTGCAGGTTCTTCAAGATTCACCAGTTGAGAAACTTCGTCTTGATCGAGTGCACGATCATACAAGTGAACCTCATCGATCATGCCGCTGAAGTACCAACGTCCCTGCCCATGTTGTTCTCGGCCGAGATTCACCGTCTTGTCGTCGTTGTGGATGGCCGCCCCAGCCGGGAACAACTCCGCGCTTACCTCTACACCGGAACCGTCGTCTGCCTCAAGCTTTGTTACGAACAGATTCTCGGTGGCCGCCACCCATGAGGTTGTGTGAACGGTTGTATTCGCACTCCTGAACGTTCCGCGAACCTCGGCATGGAAAAGATCCTCTTCCTCGCGGTAACTTGCGTCGCGAAGGCCGGGGATGGTTAGCTGAACACCGCCCACTGTCATCGGCGACGCCTGTTTGCTCCAAAAATCGTTCTTTCCTATGTAGAACCGTTGCTGTTCGGGAGGACCCCCAATCGCGACACCTACATCACCGTTGCCCATGATCGGTCCGTCGACGACAGTACCGCTCGGAACATGCTCCGGCGGTTTGGTCATCACCAGCGTCTGCCGAGCCACGATGCCTGCGCTCGCGGAATCTGCTTGTTGAGCGAAAGACATGAAAGGGAAAAAAGGCGCGAGCAGCAGCAAACCAAATACTCGATAGGAACTCATGATCCCTCCCCGAGCCCCGTTTGGCTGAACTCGGTTAACTTTACCGGCATCACGGGTCCCGCCTTATCACGAGATTACTCAGAGAAACTTACCTGGTATCGTTGCCCGCTCTGCATCATCGCAGAGACGGTACCGTCCTCCGCTCGAGAAAAAGCTACGGCTTTGCCGGCCGACCGAAGGGCGGAGATCTTTCTGCCCGCGGGGTGCCAGCAGATGCCGCTGGCCGTCGATCGCAGGAAGCAGGGCTGCAGAGACTGCCTTCCCTGCCCTCCATTCCAGATCGACTTCGACCGCTCCACGAGCGCGAATCCCAGTGAGAGTGCCTTTCGACCAGGAGGCAGGCAGAGCGGGTAGAAACCTGATAACGCCGTCATGACTTTGCAGGAGCATTTCGGCAATGCCGGCGGCTGTGCCAAAGTTACCGTCGATCTGAAACAACTTGTAATCGCCGTTGAAGAGATTGGGTGTGGCACTATTGTTCAGCATATTCGAGACTCCTTGCCGAGCCTTTTCGCTTTCTCCCAGTCTCGCCCATAGGCACACGTACCAGGCGCAAGGCCACGCGGCAGTGCCCGAACCAGCCTGTATCCGGCGATCAAGAGAGACCCCGGCAGCGGAGGCAAATGCAGGCGATGCATGGGGAGTGATTTGATGCCCCGGGTAAACGGGAAAGAGGTG
>CAWBQE010000015.1:0-199857 GCA_963790705.1 uncultured Acidobacteriaceae bacterium | reverse complement strand
AGTCCATCTTTCTCAACTGCAAGGAAAGGTCGTCGCGCTCACCTTTGGCTACTCCCGCTGTCCCCAACCCAAACTGTATCTAGCGACTCTCCAACAACCTGTCCACCGTCGAAAGGCGCTTTCACGACCGCGCCGGACGCAATATGGTGCTGTTAACAATCATGATCGATCCCAACCATGATCAGGGCGCCCCTTTGGTCCAGTACGCCGGCGTATTCAAGGCCAATACCGAGGACTGGCATTTTTAGCCGGGCCGCTGCCCGAGATAAAGCAGGTCGCCGGCATATTAGCATCAGCTTCTGGAGCGACGAGGGTTCGCTCACCACACGCTGCATACCGTTGTCATCGATCGCCAAGGCGCTTGGCCAGCGACATCGAGGGCAACCAGTTCACGCGCAACAGCTTGGAAATATGGTGCAGACGGTGATGGACCGCCCCCAATAAATGCGAATATGCGGCGCCCAGTTGTTCCTCGGTTTCCTGGTGCTCATCACCTGCGCACGCTCCGCCGCTCAGCAGGGGAATCGGCCTCAGGACACGACCCCCAAGATTGAAATGAATGTCAGCCGGGTCCTGGTGCCGGTCGTGGTCCGGATCAGCAGGGCCGGCGCGGTACGCGACCTGAAGAAAGAGGACTTTCAAGTCTTTGACAACGGCAAGCCGCGAGTTATCTCCGGCTTCACGGTGAGAAACGCGGGCTGCAGTAGTCAAACCAAGGGAGCAACACGGGAAGCGGGGTTGAACCGCCGGTTGCAAACAATACAGCACCGCCACCGCCAAAGCGATTCACCGTCTTGCTATTAGACGATATGAACCTCACCTTCGAAGCTTTGGCGCACGCCAAGAAGGCCGGCCTTGAGGCGTTGGAAGGGGCGCTGGCCGACTCGAATATCGCCGTGGTGGTCTCAACTTCTCAAAAAACGAACAGCGGTTGGATACGCGACCCGCAAAGTTGCGGGACGCGATTGCGAGCATCGAAGTGCAACGCGTCTACCGTCCTGACGATACCGGATGTCCGAAAATGGATTACTACCAAGCCGACCTGATCATGAATAGGAAACTGCGCCGCACTCGCGGATGCGGTTGGCGGTGTGTCTTGTCACCCGGCCCTCGGTACCACGCCAGTCGAGCCTGATTCCATCTCAAACTGGGGCGTAGCACAGTCAAACTTGGGCCTGGCCCAGCAGTGCGCCCACGCTTATGGCGAAAACAGCTGCCAATCTGGTTGTGAGTCTTGCCAGACAGGATATTCAAATGACCTACGGAACGATGAGCCAGATTGAGTAGAATGGCCGCTCTTCCCGGACAACGCGTGCTGATCCTGGTGTCATCCGGTTTCCCCAATTGCAGCAGGAACTGTGGGCCGGGGAGTCGCAGATCTCGACCTTGCCGCACGGTCCAATGTGACCATCAGCGCTGTTGATGCACGCGGGTTATACACAACATCCCTGATCGCCAGCGACCACAACAACATGGGAAGCCCGCGCTTTCGTAGCGACGCCATGGCGAGCGCTGGGGATGCCGTGGCGGAACTCGCCGATGGAACCGGGGATACTTTCTTCCACAACAGCAACGATCTGGATCCGGATTAAAGAGCCTGATCGCGGCGCCCGAGGTTGTCTATGTGCTTGAACTTTCATTGGACAAGGCGAAGCCGGACGGCAACTACCATTCCTTGAAAGTGAATGTGGACCGGGAAGGCGTTCCGTTGCAGGCACGTCGCGGTTATTTCATGTCCAAGCCGCAGAAAAACAAGAAGTAGTAGTTCCGCCCTCCATTAGCGATATCTCTGACTAATTCGGCGCCGGCTTGTCGGTAAGAATCTTTATTGTCGAGCCGAAGCGATGGTAGCCGGTAAACAAATTATGTTCAGCCACTCGGCCGGCGCATCTTAGAGATTGGCTTGTGGGGGAGCATTCGCTTCGTAGAGGGCAACCTTTCGAACCGGGCAAATGAAACGGCTATCGCCGATCTATTACCGGCCCATACCTACCAGAATGGAGGCCCGCTGGAATGGGGCGCCCCCTTCGCGTCGGCTTCGATGGTGATGCGGAGGATGGTCCCGGTGGCTGGGTCCAGCCAGAGCGAGCCGTGATAACCGGGCTTGGTGATGGTGGGCGTGATATCGGAAGAGTGGCCGCTCAGCTGGGTGCCGATCCCTGCAACTCCTTGGCGGCCTGTTAGGTTTGCGTATTCGGCGGCCGGTGCTGATCGCCGGTCACCTGGTCGCTCGAGCTGAATTTTGCTACCGAATACTGGAAGACCGCCGCCGGGTCACCTGCGATCTCTTCAGATGGCTCCATGTCACCTTTCCTTTAGCGGTGTCCGCAAGGATCATCCCCAGCGTGGAGCCAAACTCGCCGTTCGAGATCAGCCAGACTGCTCCGCCAGACCGCCGACGGCCGGCTGCCCCGCTCGCCCCGACAGAGATCTCCCGGCTGGAAGTGTCGGCCAGGTGTAGCCCCAAACGGACCGGCCAACCACCTTTTTTCAACCCCTGCGGGCTATCATCGTAACGGCGAATGGACCGGGTAGCCAGGAAGTTGGGCAGCTGCGGCAATGTGCGCGCAACATAATTTTGCGCAGCCTCGAGCAACCGCCGCTGGGTGGCGTCGTCGGGAACCGAGGTAGCCGGCAGCTCGCTGGGGCGGATCCAGGAACGCTGACTGATCAGCCAGCAATTGCAGGGCCAGCGCTGCCTGGGAACCCGTATCCAGATGCGCGTTGAGCCGGCCCAGAGGGCTCGGTTATACGCTCGGAAAGCTTCATGCCGGCGATTTGGCGCGCAATTTTGCGTCCGGCTTGTGTGCGGCGCTGATTGTGGCGAGCGCCTGCTCCAGTTGCGCAACGGTGACGCGCTTTGCAGCCCAGGCGGGAAACGCCATGGCTGTCAAAAGCCCGAGAAAAATCAATTGTCGCATAGCGGTGTCGCGATCACTTGGTGTTCAGCACCAGCACGGTAGCTATAGGATCCAGCGCCTTTGCCGGCAGCTGAATATCCACTCCGCCTCCTGTCTTAGTCACCTTCAGCGGCTTATGCATTGGGTCCGCAAGCAGATAGGCGCCGGTAACTGTCCGCGGGACGCTTTCCAGATGAAAACTGCCGCTCGGCCATGTGAAAAGCTCAATGTAGATCTTGTCGGCGGTCGTGGTTGAGCGCCAGTTCCAGCTGGGGATGAACTTGGGCTTGCCATCCTCGTCCTTCTCTGTGGTGCTGAAGCTGCCCGCCTCAGGTCCAAAGAGAGTGGGCTGCGTGCCGTAGATTGCTGCGCCGTTCACAGCGAGCCACTTGCCCATCTGGTGAAGGCGCTCGACCTCTGGTGGAGGGACAACCCCCTTTGAGTCCGGTCCGATATTGAGCAGATAATTCCCGCCCTTGCTGGAGATGTCGATGAGGTTCCGCAACAGGGTCTCGGTGGACTTGAAATTAGTGTCATAGGACTTGTAGCCCCATGTGTCGTTCATGGTCATGCAGGCCTCCCAGTCGCGGCCGGGATAGCCCTTCGCCGGGATGTACTGCTCAGGCGTATCGGTGTCGCCTTTGTAGCCTCCGCCAAGCCGGTTGTTCCAGATGAGGTTCGGATACTGGTTGAGCAGGGTGACGATCTCTCCGGCCAGCGCAGGGGTCATGTCCGGTGTCGGCGTGTCGAACCAGATCACGGCAGGAAAGTCGCCGTAGTTCGTCAGCAACTCCTTCAACTGAGGTATGGCTTTGACGTGGAGGTAAGTAGCAAAGTCGCCGTCCTGGGCCGGGTCCCAGTGATGCGAGGGAAGGTCATGATTGCCGGTCTTGTAGGCCGCGCCGCCGGGTGCTGTCCAGTCCTGATCCTGCGAGTAGTAGAAGCCGAGCTTCATGCCTTGCTTGCGGCACTCCTCGGCCAGCTCGCGGATGGGATCCCGATGAAAGGGCGTAGCGGCGACGATATTAAAGGGATCCGCTTTGGAGTCGAACATGGCGAAGCCGTCATGATGCTTGGCGGTAATGACGATGTATTTCATCCCGGCCGACTTGGCCAGCGCAACGATGTCATGGGCATTGAAGCCCGTGGGATTGAATTGGGACGCAAGCGCCTTGTAATCGGCCACGGGAATGGAGCCCGTGTTCATGATCCATTCGCCAATGCTCGGGATTTGCTTGCCCTTCCAGGTCCCTGCGGGGATGGAGTAAAGGCCCCAGTGGATGAACATGCCGAAGCGTGCATCTCTCCACCAGGCCATGCGTGCGTCACGCTGCGCGGGCGTCTCGGTATCCTGGATCGCAGCCACGGGATGAGCTGAAGAAACGGCGATGTGCTCGCCGACTACCTGAGCGAATGAGGGCAGTGCGCTGGAGGCAAGAAGCGCGGCGGCAACGGTGATAGAACGGCAGGCTGATTTCAAGACATATCCTCAAGGTAAGTTATGGCAAAGAGATTCTAAGTGAAAACACCTATTACGGATGCAACTTAATAACTCTGAATCACAGCGTTCAGACCACGGACCTGCCGCTCTAACTCAACGTCCGAAACATCAATCTGCCCGCAGTTCACCGCTCTTGATTCCCACGTTTCTCCCAGTGCGCGCACGCGGTCTTCGCAAAGCGCTCCATCGCCCTGTTCACATATTGCCGGGTAATGTCGCCCTCACCTTCGCGGATCAGGTCGATGATCCGTTGATGGGCTTCCAGGTCTTTACTCCACAAAGAGGTCTCCTGATGACTGGCCGCAACGCGCATGCGAACGAAGGCAAAAAACGGCAGCAGAACGCGGCGGGCATGCTCCAGCAAAAACGGATTGCCGGCGGCCTCACACAGGTGCAGATGAAACTGGAGATCACAATCCAGCAGAGCTTCGCGATGACCCGCGGTTGCGGCCTCGCGCATTCCGTCAACGGCAAATTGCAGTGGGGAAAGGTCGGGCTGTACGGATGCCGCCAGGCTAGCCGCCAGTCCTTCGAGTGCTCCACGAAGCTGGTAAAGCTGTATTACGTCCTGATGGCTGAGGTGGACGACCCTGGCGCTTCGGCCGGATTGCTTGGTGACGAACCCCTCCTGGGCCAGGATGTTGATTGCTTCGCGGATCGATGCTTGGGCCACACCGAACTTGGCCGCCCAGGTACCCTCGACAATCCGCCCGCCGGGCCGGAGCACGCCGTTCATGATTTCCGTGCGCAGCAGATCGGCAATGTTCTGCTTGAGAAGCCGTTCCGTAGAAGGAGTAGTTGAGGTCGCCATTTAAGCGCTCGAAAGGAAGCTTTGAACATAATATACCCTGCCCCCGGGCACCGCTTACCCTTGCCAGCACCTATCTACGATGGCATCTGCCAGCGGCCTTGAGGGGCCGGTACAAGAGCGCTATTCTGAGCGCTTATGGGTCTATGGAATCGGTCTTGGCTCAGCCAGCCAGGTTTTACAGATAGCGGAAAATCCCGGTCTTTTGATGGTACGGGCTTAGTGTCTGCGTGAGAACCGGCCGGTCCGGAAGTGAGTCCCAACGGACGGCTGAAAGTCAGTCTTTTCCAAATTAGCTTTTCTCGATCGGCCGATTTTGGGCGGCACTCGCCGACAACAAATCAGCTATCTGGGCGTATCGTGATCAGTCCCGCAGGGACGGCTGAAAGTAGCCCAGGACGCCAGTCCTGGGTGTACATTCCCACCGAAATCAGTCCCGTAGGGACGGCTGAAAGCCCCAGGACGTTAGTCCTGGGTGCTCCCGGCCCCAAAACTCGGGAGTGGTGGACTATCATGCAGGCGCTACAGGAACCTCTTGCGACGCGAAAAGAGGGCGAATTTGTGAGCAGAGTTGGAGGAAGTCTTCCATCTGGACTAGAGCGTGAGGTGACCTCAGCCGAGCGCTCATAGTGCGTTCCCCTCGGACGAATGCAGACCGCTGCAAGCTGGCACGAATCGTAAAGGGCTACCGACCAACAAAAGCCCTACCGTTTGACAGAAAATTCCGTCGGCCGCTATCATGGCCTCCCATATGAGCGCTTATCCTGCGACTCGCCGTCAATTCCTCAGGCTTGCTCTGGCTGGTTCCTGCCTCCCGTTTCTTCCCCGCCCAGGGTGGGCAGACGCCATTGCCTGCGACCGGACAACGTGGTATCGCAATGCCAAGTTCGGCATGTTCATCCACTGGGGTCCGTATTCGCAGGCCAGCGTGGAAGCCTCATGGCCGATCATGGTCCCCAAGCCGGGTGGCATCACCGAGGCCGAATACGTTGCCCTGGCCAAAACCTTCAATCCGGTGAAGTTTGATCCGCAGGCCTTTGTCGATCTGGCGCGATCCGCAGGGCAACAGTACATGGTGTTTACAACCAAGCATCACGACGGCTTTTGTATGTTCGATTCCGCCTATACGGACTACAAGATCACCAATACTCCTTACGGCAAAGACATCGTCGCCCAACTCGCAAAAGCCTGTGATGACGATGGCATGCCTTTCGGCACCTATTATTCGCCGCCCGACATGCATCATCCCGACTTCCGTGACACAACCAAGCTCGCCAAAGAAAACTGGAATGGGGAACCGGAGCGGCCGGAGTGGCCGGTTTATCTCCAGTACATGCAATTGCAACTGACGGAGTTACTCACCCGTTATGGTCCGATCGCCATCGTCTGGTTCGACGGCCTTCACAATCAGCGGAAATACGACGGTGCGCGTGTGATCGAAATGATCCGCGAATTGCAGCCGGCTACCCTCGTCAATGACCGCATCGGCGTGGCTGCCGACTACGAGACTCCGGAGCAGTTCATTCCCACTGCGATTCCCACCAAAGGCGTGGTGCTCACGGGTATTGACCCGAAAGTATCCGAGAAGCTGAAAAATACCGTCCCGCGTCCGGAGGATTTCCGCTTGTGGGAAACCTGCATGACCATCAACAACACCTGGGCTTATAACAAGAACGATCACGATTACAAATCCGAGCAAACGCTGATCAGGGCGCTGGTCGAAGTCGCCAGCCGTGGGGGGAATTTCCTGTTGAATGTGGGACCTCAGCCCGACGGTCAGATCCAGCCAGAATTCCAGCAAAGGCTGCGGGCTATTGGGGACTGGCTCACGCTGAACGGCGACTCGATATACGGAACGACCTATGGGCCGGTGCAGGGAGTTGCGGGTTTGCGGACTACGGCCAAGGGCAAGTCCATCTATCTGCACCTATTTGACTGGTCTCCTCCAACCTGCGAGATTGCTGGCATCGACGCAAGAGTCATGTCGGCCCATCTGCTTGCGAATGGCAGAATGTTGACCTATCGACAGACCGAGGGCAAACTGCAGATCGACATTCCTCAGCAAGCGCCCGACGCAAACGTCAGCGTCATTGAGGTCAAGACCTATTAGGTCGATCGCTCGACAGTCCAGAGTCCAACAGCGGTTCTTTCGAACCCTCCGGTATGGCGGCGCCCCGTCGTCTGGAGGGCATTTAGAAAGATTCCAGGATATCGCTCAAGAGGGCCTCCGCAAAATCCCGGGAGAGGCGCTGGACGGCAGGCGAATTCTCTTCGAAAAAGCTGGTCACATCGGTGGTGGTTTCAAACTGCTCATGAAAAACATAGTTGTTGTGCTGGTAGAGAACACGATGGTCCCGGTCGGTCACCAGCACATTCACGTTGATGGTGACCAGGAAGCTGGAAGTGGTACTGGTGGTTTGTCCCGTCTGGCAGGTTCGTGACCCTGCTATCCTCCCTGTTTCCGGGCATGTCTCCGCTGGCCTTTCGTCGGCTACTGGTTTTGATGTGCTGCCAGTAGTCGTCTCGGTTCGATAAGTCAGTGGCTGCACCGATTCCGAGAGGATGGTCCCACTGACGGTGGCGTCGGCGTCATCACCTGCGTCCGGCGTGACGGTGAGGCGGGTGCGATCGGTAAACTCACGGACCACCGCCTGGGTCATGGGAACTTCTGTGTGGTAGAACTGCGTCTTGTTCTTGAAGATGGGGACAGCGAGTGTATGCAAAGTGTCCGGCAGATGCGCGGCGGACCTGAGAGTGTGATACCCGCAACCAGAAGCAGCCGGCAAAGCAAAAATAGCCAGCAGGACAAAAGAACCGCGCATACCGTGCCCATTTTCGCATCTCCCGGACATGCCGGAGAAAATCTGAGCCCAGTCGTGTCCAAACTAGCTTTCTCGTCCGGTTACGATAGCGTTGCAGAGAAGATGAGAGGTGGCGATTGGGCGTATAGTGAGGACGATTGTGATGATTCTGAGGTGACTGGTAAGTTGTAAATGGTGGGCGAGGCGGGGCTTGAACCCACAACCCCCGGCTTAGAAGGCCGGTGCTCTATCCAATTGAGCTACTCGCCCGTTTCCGCCATTGTATCGTCATCGGGCGCCGCGTCGAAGCTACGCCAAACGAACGTCCATGATGACCGCCAGGGCGGCATCGAACGCCCGCCTCCAGCCTTGATCTGCGCGCTGCGCACTCGCGCCGCATCCCTCGACGAACCAGGTCACTCCAAAACCCGCAACGTCGTCAACCTGCGCGCGCCGCATGACAAGTTCCACCCGCGCCGAGTTCGCCGGTATGGTGCGTAGTCTTTCGGTCACCGTGCGCAGCCACCGCTCCTGCGTATCGAAGCACCGGGAGGCCTGGAAATCGCGGGGTAGCAAGTCGACATACGAGCCGGCTCCAAAAGCTGTCTCCCCGGGCTCGGCGTCCATCTCGTAGGGATCGAATGGATCATCGCCTTGCTCCGGGCTGCTGGTCCACGCATCGCACTTCGCAGTCCAGAGCTGCGAATCGACGCCGTTCAGTAGAAGCAATGCAGACCGCAAAGCCGGTCTCCCCTGAGCCTCTTCAATTTCGTCGATCAAATGAGGACCCAGGCGCAAATCGACGAATCGACATTTGGGTTCATCGTCGCCGGACGCGGCCCAGGGAACAGTGATCACCGGATCAGCGGCGGCAAGCGCAACAGACCAATCGGCCTCCATCAGGGTTTCGTCACCGAAAGCAGAAAATCCAGTAGGATCTTCTCCGCCCAATAGCCGTCGTAATCGACCGCCGGCGCCAGGAATGCGCAATGGCCTCCATGCGCCGTCTCTACCAGCCGAACCCGGGGATTGGCCAGCAAAGCGGCCCGGGTCGATGGCAACATCCTGATAAAAGGATCATCGAGGGCATGCAGAATCAGTGCGGGCACCGCAATCTGCGGCGCCCCATGGGAACTGGACGCGCGGTCATAATAATCGTCTGCGCCGCTGAAGCCGGAGTAGCGGGCAGTGATCTGGTCGTCAAACTGGCGCAAGGTCACAATCCTCTCCAGTCCTTCGGTGGAGTAGATGGCGGGAAAGAGTTCCGCCTTGCGCCGAAAACGCCGCCGCAAGCCGATCAGAAATTTCCACTCGTAGACGCGGTTGGGGACGCTGTGCAGCGCGTCCGCTGAGACGGCCAGATCCATGGCCGGGGAAACGCCAACCACGGCTTTCAAGTACCGCTGGCCCGTCTTCGCCCAGCTCACCCGCCAGCTTCAGCACCAGGTTGCCGCCCATGGAGTAGCCGATCAGCGCAAAGGCGCTGAGGCCTTTCTCGGCGGCGAGCGTCCGCATCACGGCTGCGACATCGGCCGAAAGTCCGGAATGATACAGCGTCGGTGACAGATCCTCGGTTCCCCCGCAGTTGCGCATGTTCATGCGAACCACATTGCACCCGGCGGCCCACGCCCGCGCTGAATTCCCCAGCATATATTGCGAGCGCGTCGACCCTTCCAGACCGTGCACTAACAGCACGGTCGGTCTCTCGCTGGCGTTCGCCTGCCAGTGGCAATGGCAAAGCACATAGCTTGCGCCGTGTGAGCGGACATCCGCTTGCGCTTGCGCCAGCCGGTCGGCTGCCCTCGAGTCGGAGCCCCGGACCATACGCTGCGCTCGGCTTCGCCTGCGTCCACTTGAATGATGTGTGTCTCGGGCTCAGGTAAGACATATTGCCGCGGGCAGGAAGTTGCCCACCAATGTTTGCAGGTGGCCGTTGCGCAGAAATCGCCGGGGAAGGAACTCCGGCGTGCCCGCGAAGTTGCTTGCGGCTTCAGCAGAAGTTCGCTCGTATCCCTCACGGTGTTCGCAACCTCGCCAGCAGGGCAGCCGCCTGCAACGCTCCTTTGGGCGTGTCCTCGTGCTTGATATACGCGAAAACATCTCCCTGCTTGGCCTTGGCCGCGAGCTGCTTTTCGATCTGCTGCAAGTCGTCCGGTCCGTAGTCGCTTTTGCGCAGCCGGTAGCAGCAGAATGGGGCGGTGATGACGTCCGGTGTCTGCAGTTCGTCGCTTTCGGCTACGCATAGCGCGGCTTGGTGCTGCCGCAGCAAGTCGAAGATCTCGCTGGCAAACCACGAAGCATGGCGAAATTCAAAGGCGACGCGCAGTGTGGCTGTGCTCTCAGGCGCGGCTTCTTTGAGGAAGCTCGCAAGCCTCTCCGGGTCTGCTTTGAGATTCGGAGGCAACTGGAATAGAACCACGCCCATGCGTCCGGCCCGGATGACCGGCAGCAGCGCTGAGTAAAAGGCAGTGAGCGCGTCGCTGCACTCCTTCAGCCGCTTGATATGAGTAATCCGCTGCGGCGCTTTGAATGAGAAGCGAAAGTCCGCCCCGGTCTGCGCCAGCCACCCATCGACGGTGGCTGCCGAGGGCAAATGGCGGAAGGTGTAGTTCACCTCGACGGAGTTAAGCTGCGTCGCGTAGTACTCCAGCATCTTCTTAGCCGTCGTTTTGGGCGGGTAGAATTCCGGTTTCCAGGTCGGATAGGCCCAGCCGGAGCAACCGAGCCAAACAGCGGATGTGGAAGAAGAGGGTCGCGTGGTCACGTCGGCGCTTTCCAACTGGAACTTATCTCCGCCTGTTCAAGCTTCCCGGAACACGTTGACCCGGAAAGAATCGAGAGCAGCTTAGGCTGGAGATGGCTGCGACTGGGGCGGCTAGTGGGGGTCGAACCCACGACATCCGGAGCCACAGTCCGGCGTTCTGCCACTGAACTATAGCCGCCATATAGACTTAGATTGTAACATCCAGGTTCGCGCCCTCCGCCGCTCGGATGGCCCTTCCATCCCGTCTACAGGCCGCGTTTTTGCCTATGCCCAGCAGCCGTCAACCCGAGATTCTGCCTCCCCGAAAGTCCGGGCCGGCGCCTCGTTTCCAGAAGGCGAGTGGCCTCTTCGCGGATGAAAATCTCGATTTCCTGTCGCACGTCCTTGACGACTGGTTCCGCGTACCCGGCACCTCCATCCGCTTCGGACTGGATGGCATCATCGGCCTCGTCCCCGGGCTGGGAGACATTCTCGGCGGGCTTGCTTCCACGATCATCGTTGTGGCCGCTTGGGTGCGGGGCGTGCCCTATATCACGCTGGTCAGAATGGTGGTCAACATTGGCATCGAGGTACTGCTGGGCACGATTCCTCTTCTGGGCGATGCCTTCGACATCGCATGGAAGGCGAACCGTCGCAACTACGCGCTGATCGTTCGCCATCTTGAACAACAGCGGCGGCAAACCTGGCGAGACTGGGTCTTCCTGCTGCTGATTGCCGGGACACTAAGCGCCATCTTTCTCGCCCCGATCTTCCTCATCCTTTGGTTCCTGGAGTGGCTCGCCCGGCAAGCCTGAGAGACGCTGATTGCGATACAATCCGAGAATCGGGGCGTAGCGTAGCCTGGTAGCGCATCTGCTTTGGGAGCAGAGGGTCGGGGGTTCGAATCCCTCCGCCCCGACCATAAATCAATGGGTTACGGGCGGGTATCGCTCCACTAAACTGCACGAATTTCCAACGTCTTGCCAAGGGCCTTCATCGCTCCGGCGATTCCATCGATCCTCGAAGTGTGATGAATGTTCGTCAGCCTGTTCACCTCTTGCGGTGTCGTTTGCATCCTGCGCGCCAGCTCGGCAGGACGAACCTGCTGCCGGGCCATTTCATTGAGCAGAAGCACCTTCGCCGAAACGCTGGCGGGGAGTTCGACGAAATCCTGACCGCGTTTTATGCGCGATGGCTTGGGGACAACCCGGGAGTTCTCGAAATAGAAATCCAGTGCGGTTTCGAGGGCGCTCGCTGCTACCTCTTTGGCCTCCTTCAGACTCTTCCCCTGAGTAATAGCTTCTGGGATATCGGGGAATGTTACCAGGAAGAACTTTCCATCCGGCTTTATGTCGATTGGGTACCGCATGATGCCTCCTACTTGAGCCCAAGTTGCTTTTTGATAGCCGCCGCCAACCCGGTACCGAGTTCCTTGCCGTGCATAGGCAGAACAGAATTCTTGTCGTTCAGGGTGACCTTGAGGTGGGAACCTTCGCCCGGCTTGAATGTTGCCCCTTGGTCTCCCGGATTTCCTGCAAGAGGCTCCAAACAGGTTCGCGTGTGCGGCTTTCAGTAAAGAAAGCCGCATGAATTTCGCCAACGCCAGCAAGCTCGACAGGAAATCCGGGTCCGCCAGCCAGCGCTTGAACTCGCTGCTCTTCATCAATACGAGATATAAACAATATTGTTTATATCTCAAGGAGATTCTTCGGCGCAAAAGCGAAAGGGATCAGCCTTGCATCTCGCAAATCCTCCAACAGCGTTGCGCATCAAACAGCACATGAGCCAACAAACAATCGCACGAAAGCAGCTCTTATTAGCAAGTCTTGGAAGCAGAAACGTCACCTCTGTGGACGTGCGGGAAATCCGAATGGAGCCGGGTCAGCAGGCCGGTCGCCATCTGCACCCATGCGCCGTTGTTGGATACATCGTCGAAGGCGCAGCTGTCTTTTGTGTTGAAGGCGAACCAGAACAGACCCTACCCGCCGGATCCGCGTTCTACGAACCTGCCGATACCATCATCGCCAATTTCGGCAACGCATCGGACCTCGAACCGATGGCATTCGTGGCTTTCTACCTCCTCGACGGCGAACAAGACCTGATTCGCATGCTGAATTAAGCGAGTCGCGTACAGAGGGTCGGGCGTTGGACCGGAAACATCACAATGGTTGTGACCGCGGTCGCGCTCGGAGCCACCTCGCATGAGGAAAGCAAAAGAGGCCCAAGGCAGAAAGAAAAAGCAAGGTAACGCGTGCACGTCGCCGAGTGGTTGCTGCGAATCCCCGGAAGATTGACTCAACCGGTAGGAGGCCGACAAACCCGAGCGCAAGCAAATATATCCGCAACCCGCAGAATTCGCCAGTGTGGAAATCTAGGATAAAAATGCGCGCAACCCACCCTCTTGCCGATCCATCTGGGAACCGATCATCTCGCCGGCGAGGTGATCGCATCAGCGTAATATGTACCAGTCAAAACAAGCACTGCAAGTGCAGCATCGAGTTGGCTGGAACACTATGAAACCATTTTTTCGTCGTACAAGGTTGTTGGTTTTCCTTCCGATTCTTCTTCTCTGTTGCGCCCAGGCAATCCTGGCGCAAGATTCAGCAACCCCGAATCCGTCCTCCGGGCGCGAGCGTCTCTCCCTCGACCGCGGGTGGTTATTCCACGAAGGCGACATTCCCTTTCCCGTAGTGATTGGGCATCAGGCTTCTTATGACAACGCAAAGGCGGGCAGTTCCTCCGGCGCCGCGTCACCGGAATACGACGATTCGTCATGGAAGCAAGTGGATCTCCCCCACGATTGGGCGGTGGAGCAGCCGTTTGATCCGAAAGCCAACATCTCCCAGGGATATCGCGCTCGTGGGATGGGCTGGTACCGGAAGTATTTCCGGCTCGATCCGGCGGATCGCGGCAAGCACCTGGAAGTACAACTCGACGCAGTCTCTACCCATTGCACAGTCTGGATTAACGGAGTCTTATCGGCACGGAACTGGACGGGTTACACCTCCATTTATATCGACATCACGCCGATCGCGCGCTACGGAAGAGAAGTGAACACGATCGCGGTGCAAGTGGATGCGAACCCGCAGGAAGGCTGGTGGTATGAGGGCGCGGGCCTCTACCGCCATGCATGGCTGGTGAAGCGAAACCCGGTTCACATCGAAACCGATGGAGTCTTCGCCAACCCGATTCGGAACGCGGATGGCAATTGGTCGATACCGATCGAGGCGACACTCTACAGCAGCGACAAAACCGCGGCCCCGGTTGAAGTGGAATCCACCCTGATCGACCCATCAGGCAAAGCATTGCTAAGTGGCCACACGCAAGTCACCGTGGAACCGCTCAACGAGTCAGTTGCGAAGTTCGCGCTCGCTGTGGAATCACCCAAACTCTGGTCAGTCGATGATCCCACGCTGTACTCCGTCCGCACCGTGGTGAAGCGTGATGGAGCGGTCGTGGATGAAGTCATCACCCGCGCGGGTTTTCGCACCATCCGCTTCGACCCCAACCTCGGATTCTTTCTAAATGACAAGCCGCTCAAGCTGCTGGGAACGGCCAACCATCAGGACCACGCCGGAGTCGGGGTTGCGGTGCCCGACGCGCTTTGGGACTTCCGTATTCGGCGACTGAAAGAAATGGGTTCCAATGCCTACCGGGCCGCGCACAATGCGCCGGCGGCAGAGTTTCTCGATGCATGCGATCGTCTGGGAATGCTGGTGATGGATGAGAACCGGAATTTCGGAGCCTCTCCCGAGCACCTGAAGCAACTCAATTGGGAGATCCGCCGCGACCGCAATCACCCCAGCATTATTTTGTGGTCGGTCTTCAATGAAGAACCGTCGCAGGGCACGGAGATGGGCTACGAGCTGGTGCGCCGCATGAGCGCCGCGGTCAAGGACCTGGATACCACCAGGCCAGTCACCGCCGCGCAGAGCAATTCCGTGCTGAACCCGGTCAACGCGTCGCAGGCTGCGGATGTGGCCGGCTTCAACTACGTCTATCGCGACTTCGACCGCTATCACGAGCTAAACCCTGCCAAACCGATGTTTAGTTCGGAAGACACTTCCACGGTGATGACGCGCGACGAATATGTGACCGACCGCAAGCAGTGCCTGCTCGATTCTTACGATGATCAGGTACTGCCCTGGGGTCTATCACATCGGGATGCATGGAAGCAGGTTGCAACAAGGCCCTTCGTCGCCGGCACCATGGTGTGGACGGGATTCGATTATCGCGGCGAGCCGCAGCCGCTTTCGTGGCCGGCCGCCGGCTCCTCCTTCGGCATCATGGATCTGTGCGGATTTCCCAAGGCCGCGTACTACATTCACCAGGCGCAGTGGATCCACGATCGTCCCCTCGTGCATATCGTTCCCCATTGGAACTGGGCGGGAAGCGAAGGCAAGCCCATCAAGGTGATGGTGACTTCAAACCTCGAGAAAGTAGAGTTGCGGCTGAACGGAAAACCCGTCGGCGAGAAAGCCGTCGACAAATATGAGATGGCCACCTTCGAGGTGCCCTACCAACCCGGCAAGCTGGAAGCGTTGGCCAGCAGCGGCGGCAAAGAGGTCGCGCGTTTTGCGGTGGAAACAACCGGCCCACCGGCGGCCGTGCGGCTCGTTCCCGATCGCACCAGCCTGGCGGGAGATGGATCCGATGCAGAACCCGTCACCGTGCAGGTGGTCGATGCGCAAGGGCGGGTGGTGCCCACTGCGGAGCCATTGGTGAAATTCGTCCTGACCGGCCCGGGCGGCATCATCGGCCTGAACAACGGCGACCCCACCAACCATGAACCAGAAAAAGGAAATCAGCATACTGTCTTCCACGGGCTGGCCCAGGTGATCGTGCAAAGCGGATTGGGAGGGCAGGGAAAACTGACACTGACCGCCAGCAGCGAGGGGCTCGCCACCGGAGAGACGGCGATTGTCGTAACCCCTACACCGCCGCGTCCAGCCGTGCCCGTGATTCCAAATCCACCGTTGGTTGTTCTCAATTGGATAAGGTCACCGGTCACGGCGGAGCGTCTCGATCCCAACCAGCCAAGCGTGACCAGTGCTATGAATAGTTGGGACAACATTCACCCCGGATTGCTGACGCCATTCCACGATGGCCGTTTCGCCATTTATCGTGCCAACTTCACTCCCCGTGCCGCCACGCGAAAAACCGGCGGCCAACTGCTGCTGCGCGACGTAGTGGGCAAGGCGCAAGTATGGATCGACGGGAAACTGGACGCGGAGAAGACAGAAGCAGCAAAGGGAGACCTGACGGTCGCATTCCCCGCCGGCAACGGAGAAAGAACCGTCAGCGTCGTGATCGAGGCGTCAGCGCCAGATGAGCCGGCCGGCCTCGGCGGGCTCGTGACGGTGGAATAAGGGCTGGGTTGCCTGACGCAGCAACTTTAGAGGCTGCGGAAAAACTTATGTTTGGCACGACTTTACAGGCAGCGGAAAAACTCATGTTTTGTGTCAGGGCACGACTTTAGTCGGGCCGTAAACGATTGAGAATACGATGGGCTGCCCTCAATTTCCTGTATAGGCCTAATGAGCCATGGCACTTCATGCGGTTTTCCTTGAGAGAAAACCGCACACGCGGATCTATCCAGCATCCACGTGCAGGAAATTGAGGTTTAGCCCCTGAGGTATCGCTTTCCTGCTCGGTGCGGATCTTTTTCCGCAGCTTTTTAATTGGGGACTGCCGATTTTCGCCCGCGCTTGGGCTACGGAATCGGGCGCGTCCGCATCTAACCAAAACGGAATGGACGAACCCTCTCATTCCGAGCCGGGCGTTCGGGGGAACGCCCGGCTTATTGTGCCCGCCGCCTGCCCAATAAAGTGCCCGCTTCCACTCCTAGCTCTGCTTCTGCGGCGAGCATAGCAGCTACCTTTGCGCGACGAATTCGCTCCCGCAGCTGCGCCGTGACCGATCGATGGCAACGCAGGCAGAGGGTGCGGATGTTATCCAGGTCGCATTCCCCTCCACCTTCCGTCACCGGCAGAATGTGATCGGCATCCCACAGGCTCTTGCGCATCCGCGTGCTGAATCCCCAGTGCCGCATCAGGGCCGAGCGCGTATCGCCACGCGCTCGTTTCAACCTGCGGTGCTCCCTGATCGTGTCGAGACCGCAATGCGCGCAAACGCCGCCGTCACGCTTCAAGATCTGCTCGCGTAAATATCCTGGCTGAGACCGCAACTTCCATTCGTGTACGCAGTATTCCGAGCAGAAGGTGAAGCGGCGCGCGGGCACTTCGAGCGAGCACCACCGGCACAAGCCACGCCCATTAGGACCGCGCGGAATATTCTTGCGGTTGACCCAACCACCGGGCATGGTTCGAGCAGTGCTCATATGCTTGTTTTTAAATGGGCGAGCCCCTTCGCCGTAAGTGCCTCTGCAGGCGACTCCGGATTTCCTGCACGGGGCGTCAGCAAGAACCGCGTGTGCGGCTTTCATTAAGGAAAGCCGCATGAAGTTCGCCAAGGCCAGCAAGCTCGACAGGAAATCCGGACTCGGATTTCCTGCACGGGGCGTCAGCAGAACCGTGTGCGGCTTTCATTAAGGAAAGCCGCATGAAGTTCGCCAAGGCCAGCAAGCTCGACAGGAAATCCGGACCGGTGGGCCTATAATTTCAAAATGCGCTTGGAGAATCGGATATGCACGCAGCCCTGGTAGAAGATTTCAAATCTCCGCCTCGCTACCGCGAGATCCCTCCCCCGGTGCCGAATCAGGGAGAGGTCCTGCTCAAAGTTCGGGCCGCCGCCCTGAGCAATCTGGTACGTGGGCAGGCGAACGGATCGCACTACAGTAGCGGTACCACACTTCCGTTCACGCCGGGAAACGATGGAGTCGGCGTCGCGAAAGACGGTGCGCGTGTCTACTTTATCTCTCCCCGCGCGCCTTTCGGCTCCATGGCCGAATATACTGTGGTTTCCCGGGCCATGACCATCCCGCTGGCTGCGGATATCGATGACACCGTTGCAGCCGCACTCGGAAATCCAGGGCTCGCGACCTGGGGCTCCCTTCTCGGCAGGGCCAAGTTCCAGCCTGGCGAAGCGGTGCTGATCAACGGAGCCACCGGGATCGCCGGCAAGCAGGCTATCCAAGTTGCAAAATATTTGGGCGCGTCGAAGATCATCGCTACCGGCCGCGAATCAGGAGGCGCTGGCGGGATTGGCTGCTCTGGGTGCGACCGAGACCATCTCTCTAAGCCAGCCGCATGAGGATCTGCTACGAAGTTTTCGCTCGGCACTGCACGAATCCGGCGTGCAGGTTGTGCTCGACTTCCTCTGGGGACCTTCGGCGGAAGCCATCCTAGCCGCCGCAGCCGGTCATGGAAATCCGGAAGGCGAGCCCCGCATCCGTTTCGTGCAGATAGGATCGATCAGCGGAAACACGATTACGTTATCCGCTGGACTGCTGCGCAGCTCGGGCGTGGAGCTGCTCGGCAGCGGCCTGGGCAGCCTCTCCTCCCAAGCCATCTTGCAATCGTTAACCACCATGTTTGCCGCCGAATCCAAGCTGCGGTTCGCGATAGACATCGACCCGGTGCCCTTGAGCAGAGTGGAAGAAGCCTGGACTCGCAAGGACGAACGCAGAATCGTGTTTATCCCTTAGCCGGGGTTCTCCGGGGCATCACAGCTTCTTCCACCGGGAATGGTCCGTCGGCAAAGACTTCGGCATGATAGCCCTTCGATCCCACCAACTGCGCCAGGGGGCTGCGCACGTCCTCGTCCCTTTTCAGCCTATCGATGATGGAGTCGAAGTCATGTCGCGGCACCCAGCCCAACTCATTTCTCGCCCGCTCATTCACATATACCCGGTCGATACTCGGGAACATTCTCCATTGTCGCCGGTCATATTCGGCCTCATACTCTGGAACTCGCTGGCGCACCACCCGAGGCGCGTTCGCCCGCAGCTCCGCCAGATCGCTGGGGCGAAAGGGAGTGGTTGCACTGACGATGTATTTGCGGAACCCGATCGCCGCGGCGTGTTTTGCCGCTAACAGATGCGCGCTCACAACATCTTCAATGTCCACTCGCCGGTAGAGGAATTCATTGGCCTTCGCATTCGCGTCGCAGTAGCTGTTTCGAACCTGCGGGTTGTCATCCTCCTCAGGAAAGAACCGCGAGGTTCGCAGTACGATGCAGCCAAGCCCTTGGTTGCGATGGAATAACTCGCACAGGTCTTCGGCCGCCGCCTTGGTCACTCCGTAAATATTCTTGGGAACAGGCGTAACGTCTTCCGTGATCCACGCTGCGGGAGCCTCTTCAGGCGGCGCCAGGGCATCGCCAAAAACGCTGGTGGTGCTGGTGTAGACAAAAGACTCGACGCTTGCGGCCACTGCTTCTTCCAGTAAATTGAGCGTGCCGGTGATGTTGGTATCGACAAAATCCTGCCGCCGATGGGTAGCAACATGCGGCTTGTGCAGCGTTGCGGCGTGGAAGGCTACCTGAACACCACTCATGCACCGCTGAACACAGGAGCGATCTGCAATCGAGCCGACATGGCTGGTAAAGGGCGACTCAAGGATGTCGAGTCCAACCACCTCGCATTGCAAATCCAGCAAGCTTCGCACCAGCGCTTCCCCCAGGTGCCCGGCACTTCCAGTAACCAATACCTTCATGATGGTGTCATCTCATCTCGCCGGCTGCGAAAAGCCTCTTTTCATTCTAGAACTCTTAGGAGTAGAATTCGGCGCCTCACCGGGAAGCCCGGTTTCCATGAGCCTCTCCCGGTCCACAGCGATCGTAGGATCTGATCGATCGCTCTGGAGGTGGACTATGAAAATGCGCGAAAAGCAAATTCTCCTGGCGGCACTGGCCATGGCCTTTTCCATGATTGTCGGCGGCTGTGAGCGCCATGATAAATCTGAGCACTACTTTCTCATCGCTACCAACATCAATCTCACTTACTGGCAGTCGGCACACGAAGGATTCACCAGGGCCGCCGCGCAGTATGGCGTTACAGAAGACATGCGCGGCCCCGATACCTTCAATCCTGCGATCGAAGTGGATGAGTTTCGCGCCGCAGTCGCCAGGAAACCCGCGGGCATCCTGGTATCCGTCTCTGATCCCAGATTGATGGGGCCCGAAATCGACAAGGCGATGGCTGCCGGGATTCCAGTTATTACCATCGACTCCGATGCTCCCGACAGCCAGCGGCTCTACTTCATCGGCACCAACAACCTGGAGGCGGGCCGGTTGGGCGGTGAATTCGTGGCCGCTCAGTTGAACGGCAAAGGCAATGTCGTGTTCTTCACCATGCCCGGCCAGCCCAATCTTGAGGAGCGGCTTAAGGGGTACAAGGATGTATTTGCCAACAGCCCCGGAATTAAGATTGTTGAGGTCTTTGACATGAAGGGACAATCGACCGCGGCGATGGATAAGGCGGAGGAATACCTGGCGCGCACGGGCCCGGCAAAAATAAACGCGTACATATCCCTGGAGTCATCGTCAGCTAAGGACGTAGGCGAAGCCTTCAAACGCGCTAAGCCGCAAGACGCCATGGTAATGGCTATGGACGTCGACCAGGCCACCCTTGAGCTGGTCAAGGACGGCACTGTCAAGGCCACCATCTCCCAGAAACCGTTTACCATGGCTTTCCTTGGTCTCAAGGCTCTGGATGACCTTCATCACTATCCGCTCAAGCCCTTGGCCCGGGACTACGGCTTGGATCCACGGTCGCCGATCCCAGCCTTTGTCGACACCGGCGTCTCCCTGGTCGATAAGACCAACGTTGATAAGTTCCTGACTCCGGAAACGAAAACGCCCTAAATTAGATACTCCTCTTGGGGGATAACGGGCTATGGTGGCGCCGCCTCGCGGAAGCCCTTGCCTGGTCTTCCCCTTTCGGGGGATGACGCACGTCTAAAAAACTGTCTATAGCTTGGTATGCCTTGCGGTGAGATTGGGCTGAGGAGACTATGGACTTAGGATACGGAAAAGGAAGATTGGTGCCGACAGGCAAGCGCGGACCGGTCACTTATGTAAGTTACAAAATCGGCCACCAACTAGTGGAAACGACGAATTCCCATGGCTCCTTCCTGAGACAGAAAGCCATCGTTCACTCGATTGATGCTGAAGTCGGCCAGCACATAGCCCTGGGCGACTACGACCTGCTCGTCGGAGACGAAATCGTCCGCTTGAAACACATCACCGGCGATCCCGAGTGGCTCGTACTTTCCTCCAACGTATCCGCGATCTGCGTGTAGGGCTGTTTCGCGATAGGTCCAGTTGCCTTTGACTTGGCGCGTGATCCAGAATGCAGGGGTATGACAGAATGGAACCCCTCTGAATACGCGCGGATCTCCGCGCTTCAAGCGGCCATGGCCGAAGAAGTCCTTTTGTTGCTGGACCTTAAAGGCACCGAACGGATCCTCGATATCGGTTGTGGAAACGGCAAGACCACCGCGGAGATTGCCGCCCGCGTTCCCCAGGGCGCAGTCGTCGGCGTAGATGCCTCGGCCGGTATGATTGCGTTCGCGGCGGCACAGAGTGACCCGGCGCTTCACCCCAATCTTCAGTTTGCCGTTGCCGATGCACGGCATTTGCCCTACCAGCACGAGTTCGATCTCGTGGTCTCATTTAACGCACTGCACTGGATTCCGGAGCAAGCCCAGGCGCTCCAATCCATTCGCTCCGCCGTAAAGCCAGACGGCCGGATACAGCTACGCCTGGTGCCGAAAGGTAAGCGGAAAAGCCTCGAAGACACCATCGAAGAAACCCGTCTCTCCCCGCGCTGGATCGGCTACTTCAAGACCTTTCACGATCCTTATCTCCACCTGACGGTCGAGCAGTACGTAGACTTGGCCGAGCGGAACGGTTTTCAGGTTTGCCGCACCGATAGCGAGGCCAAGGCTTGGGATTTTCAATCGCGCGCCGCTTTTCTGGCTTTCGGCTCTGTGACGTTTGTCGAGTGGACCCAGCATCTGCCGGAAGCCGAGCGTCTCGCCTTTGTCACAGAGGTCCTCGATCGCTATCAGGAAGTAGCCGCTGACGCGTCGGGCGAGGAGAATCTCTTCCGCTTCTATCAGATGGACATCACGCTCTCGCCGCGCTAGAGCAGGTTCGCACTTGGCCTGCACCAGCACCATAAAGGGAATGTTTAGTGGCATGAAACAAGGTTCTCGCGTTCAGTGAGTAGAAGGTGCTAACATCCCTGACGTTAAGCTGGCGTGCAGGAAGCCGGCTGGGAAAGCTCCCCCTTTCCCGTTTAACTGAAGACAACCAAAGTCCCCTGCCGGAATTGAAGAGGAGGCGGACATGCGAATCACTTCTGGAATCAGCACCGCGGCTCTAATGGCATGGATGCTCGTCGGACTATCGTCCCGAGCGCAGGAGCCTGTCGCGCCCACGAATACGCCGGCCAGCGACAACGCCAGCGCCACGGACAACGCCAGCAACGCAAGTTCGCAGCCCTCCACCCCAGCTCCCAGCCACTCCAAAATCCGCATTGTTCGCCTCAGCGAGGTCAAAGGCGAAGTGCAGCTTGACCGTCAAACCGGCAAGGGCTTTGAAGGTGCAATGGCGAACCTACCGGTGGTCGAAGGAGAGCGGCTAAAGACCGGCAACGGTGTCGCTGAGGTTGAGTTCGAAGACAACAGCACCGTGCGCGTGGCGCAAAACTCCCTGGTCGAATTTCCCCGGCTCGAGCTCCTTCCCAGCGGCGCCAAGGCATCCTCCATCAATGTGGTGCAGGGTATGGTCTATGTCAGCCTGGTCAACACCAAGGGCAACGAGTTCACCGTGAACGTCGGCCCGAACAAGATCAACCTGCCGCCCGACACTCACATCCGCCTGCAGCTCACGGCGGACCAGGCAAGTCTAGCGGTCTTGCACGGGGAAGCGCAGCTTCAGGAACCCTCGGGCATCAGCACTGTTGGCAAGGACAAGACCATGACCTTTAATTTGGCTGGTCAAAGCCAACCCGTCATTGCCAAGAACGTTACCCAGGAACCGCTAGACGACTGGGACAAAAACGCCGTGCAGTACCACAAGAGCTTCGCCAACGCGAGCTCGTTTGGGAACTCACCCTACTCCTACGGCATCAACGATATGAATTACTACGGGAGCTTCTCCTCCGGATGTGGCGGCTCCATGTGGCGGCCATACTTTGCCAGTGCGAGCTGGAATCCATATGGGAGCGGCGCATGGGCCTACTATCCCAGCGCGGGCTATTCCTGGGTTTCTCCTTATCCCTGGGGCTGGACGCCCTACCATTACGGTAGCTGGGCCTTCTGTCAGGGCATCGGTTGGGGTTGGCAGCCGGGCGGCACCTGGATGGGGCTGGCAAACAATTCGTTCGTTTCCTCCCCGGCCGCTGGCACTGGGGCGCATCCTCTTCCCCACCCACCGACCCATGCTCCGACAGCTGCTGAACAGACCCTTGTCCCAGTGAACCTGAAGGCCATGCCCGCGTCGAGTCTTGCCGAGCATGACAAGTTTGTCTTCCGCAACGATTCCGCCGGCTTAGGTGTTCCCCGCGGCACTCTGGGCAAGCTCAACAGTTTCTCCAATCAAACAGCCCAACACGGCATGGCGAGCACGAACGTCTATTATGGCGGCGCCCAACGAGGAGAGGCTCAGCGCGGCGTTGGATCTTATGCCGGACCCTCCGGGTCGGCCAGCTCGGCGTCGTCGAGCCCCTCCCACTCCAGCGGCATGCAAAGCGGCATGCAAAGTGCATCTGGAATGGGTGGCTCCCACGCATCCGCACCCGCTGGCGGAGGCGGAGGAAGACACTAGCCAGAAACCGTCCTGGCAGCGAATCTAGGGTTGCCAGCTTCGGACGCGTGCTCTGTCAAGCAGTCCTCTACTGGACTGCTTGAGAGTTATTTAGCTATCAACGTATATCGGGGCCAGTCCCGAAGAGCCCGCCCTGAGCTTGTCGAAGGGGACGACTGAAAGTAAGACTTGTCCAAATTAGCTTTTCTCGATCGGTTGATTTGGACAGCACTCGCTGAAACAAATCAGCTATCAGGGCCTATCGCGATCAGTCCCGCAGAGCCTGCCCTGAGCTTGTCGAAGGGGACGGCTGAGAGTAGCCCAGCACGCAGTGCTGGGTATGCGTTCCCACCGAGACCAGTCCCGCAGGGACGACTGAGAATGCCCCAGGACGGCAGTCCTGGGTGAACACGTACCGCACGCGAATGCCGATGGCAATCATCCAAAGCCAACCCGGTTCTCTTTGAGATTCACCCGGTTCCATACAATCAATGGATTACCTGCTCACCAAGCCCGATCTATTCGCTAATTTGGACAGCTCTGACTGAAAGTAGCCCAGGACGCTAGTCCTGGGTAAACCTAGACCGCCCGCAGATGCTGACAGCGAAACCAACCCCGGGTCCGAAACCCCCTACATAACCCAGGGCAGCATCCCGCTCAAGGAACCTCCGCCAAAAACGTAGAGGCAGGCAACGGCACCCCATTGTAGAGATTGGCATCGGTAAAGCCCTGCCAGGCATAACGCACCTGGGCTGGCTCGCTGACCTCAGGAGCAGACACGACCACGGACGCACCCTGTACAGAAGCGGTCGCCGGGACGAAGTGCCCATCGGCGCCTGCGACCTCAAAGCCCAATACGGCAGCGCCGCTGCTGTGCAGGCCTTCCGCGTGATCGAACCAAACACGAAGAGACCCCCCTTCCCGCGTGGTCTGGCGATAGAGCGGGCCATTGAACGGAAGGCCGGGCTCTCCGTAAGCGAGGGCGCGAGCAGCCAAGGCAAGGCGTGCCCCCACCGTTTGCTTATCCGGCGGATGCACATTGTCGCGCTGTCCGATGTCCAGGGTGACGGCCATGCCGGTATTGGTCACGTGGAGGGCACGGCGCTGGCTATCGCGAATCAGTCCCCAGTTTTCTTTCGGCGACTCGAAGCTCGAGATCTGGACAAACAGGAACGGCAGGTTGCCTTGGCCCCACTGCCGTCGCCAATCGGCGATGAGCGTGGGCAGCAGTTTCGCGTACAGACCGACCCGATCGGGGGCGCTGTCCGTCTCGCCCTGATACCAGAGGAAGCCCTTGATGGTGTACGGGGTGAACGGCGCAACCATCCCGTTATAGAGCGCGGCGGGGATCCACGAAGATGGGTCGGGGTGCCATGGGTGTGAAGGCGCGGGCAGGTGCTGGGTGGCAGCCTCGGCATCGGCGCGTTTCTCGGCGGATTCTATGAGCTCCAGGTGTGTCTGCATGTCGGCGAAGTGGGCCCGCGCGGCGAAGGCGGGCATCAGCGAAGCGTCGGCGGAGAGGGAATCGAGACTGATCCAGGAATCGATCGGTGTGCCTCCCCAGGATGAGTCGATAACCCCGATGGGAATGTGCTCCCGCCGGCTGATCTCGCGCGCGAAGAAGTAGGCGACAGCAGAAAAGTCTTTCGCCGTGGCCGGGGTGCACGGTTGCCAGGCGGCGGAGATGCTGTCCAGAGGGGAGTCGGAGGATTTGTGCTCCATGAGCAGCAGGCGGACCTGCGGCAGGTCAGCCTCGGCGATCTCCTGGGCGGCGTTGGTTATGTGAGCCGTCGGCGGAAAGCCGGCAAGTGGCATCTCCATGTTCGACTGGCCGGAGGCAAACCATACATCGCCCACCAGCAAGTCAGACCGGCTAAGTTCAGAGCTGCCGCGGACAGTGAGGGTGAAAGGACCGCCGGCCGGCTCCGGCATGAGCCAAGCCTCCCACAGGCCCAGATGGCTCGCGGTGGTTGCCACCGACTGGTCGTGGAAATGGATGGCGATCTTTTCCTCCGGCGAGGCCTCGCCCCACAGATGGATGGGCGCGTCGCGCTGCAGGACGGCATGGTCTGTAATCACGCCGGCAAGTCGAACTTCCGCCCCCACGGGGATAACTACCAGGCAGATCGTAGTCAGAGTGAAGATAGCGAAGGTAGATAAACTAAGCTTCATCGTGCGTGGCTCCTTTAGGTACCGGACTTCGATTGTCAAGTTAACCGGCCATTGCTATTTGCGGGTGGAAACATCTATCTCCGACCGCCATCCAGAAATAAGTCCAGGGCATTACAACTTGTATTGTGCAGAATGCCTCTCATTGGTCTAGGATAGGGCGGTATCTGAGTGCCCTTGCTTCTCCCCCGGGAACATCATTCCACTGCAGGATAAAAGGAAGGAACTATGGTTTTCATTTGGTGGATTATCGTAGGTTTGATTGCAGGTTGGCTCACTGGGAAAATCATGAGCGGCGGAGGCTATGGCCCCCTGATGGACATCGTTGTCGGCATCCTGGGGGCATTGGCAGGTGGCTTTATTATGTCGCACCTGGGCTTTGCCGGGTCTGGCGGCCTCATCTACACCATCATCGTCGCCGTCATCGGGGCTGTGATACTTACCCTACTACTGCGCCTGGTCACTCGCGGACGCGTTCGGTCGATTTGATTACCGCCAACCATTAACCCGAAAAAACGTAAGCCAAACAACGAGCCTGCTCTCCCGTAGAGCAGGCTCGTTGCGCTGCCGGATGATGTTTCTGCCCTGGATAATAGAATGCTCAGAGGAAACAAAGATGATGCTTTGGAAGGGGAAATTTGCTGCCCTCGCCGTCCTTGCTGCGATCACCGCATTTGCCGGCGGCCAGACAGTCGCAGACAAGGTTCCGGTCACCTACTACAAGCTGCCCAATGGCTTGAAGGTCGTCCTCTCGCAGGACAGCTCCGCTCCCATCGTGGCTGTGGGAGTGTACTACCAGATCGGTTTCCGCATCGAGCCTCGTGACCGCACCGGATTCGCCCACCTCTTTGAGCACATGATGTTCCAGGGTTCGAAGAATCTAGGAAAAATGCAGTTTGTCCGTCTGATTCAGAATAACGGCGGCGTTCTTAACGGTTCGACGCGGTTCGACTTCACCAACTATTACGAGGTCCTCCCGGCGAACACGCTGGAGACTGTGCTGTGGGCTGAGGCCGACCGCATGCGCGGGCTCGGACATCACCGAAGCGAATCTGACAAACCAGAAGGGCGTTGTCAGCAATGAAGTCAAGGTCAACGTCCTCAACCGGCCTTACGGTGGTTTCCCCTGGCTTGACATGCCCCAGTATGCGAATACCAACTGGTATAACGCTCACAATTTTTATGGCGATCTGAAGGATATCGAAGCTGCCACACTGGACGACGTACAGCACTTCTTCGCAACCTACTACGTACCCAACAATGCAGCGCTTGTGGTGGTAGGCGATTTCAAAATCGACCAGGCGAAGGCATGGGTGCAGCAATACTTCGGCAACATACCCGCGGGTAAGGTTCCACCGCTGCCTGACTTATCCGAACCGGAGCAGACCGCGGAGAAGCACGCCACAAAGATCGACAAGCTGGCGAGCAAACCGGCACTGGCCTTTGCTTATCACATGCCCGAGCGGCGCAGCAAAGATTGGTACGCCATGGGCCTGCTCAACCAGATCCTGTTGCAGGGCGACGACAGTATGCTGGTCCAGGAGATCGTCAAGAAGCGTGGATATGCGAGTTCCGTCGATGGCGGCGTCAATCAACTGGGCAATCTCTACGACTACCGCGGACCGATGCTCTTTACCGCAAGTTTGATCCACGATGACAGTGTCACTTCGGCGCAAATCATGAGCGCGGTGGACGGAGTCATGCAGCGGGTCATCGACCAACCAGTGGACGCTGCCACCCTGCGCCGTGCGCAAACCAAGCTCATCTCTGACCTCTACGATCAGGAGGGAAACCTGGGACTTGGCAAGGTGGACCTGCTGGCCTGCTTCGCACTGTTCGACGATGATCCAGACCAGATCAACACGCTGGTGGAAAACTTTAAAAAACTCACGCCCGAAGACCTGCAAGCCGCCGCAAAGCAGTACCTGCGGCCGCAGAACCGGACGATACTCGAAATCGCAGTTGCGCCCAAGCCCGCCGCTGCAGCGGCTCCAGGAGGTCGATAATGGCTGCTCGCTTACTTGCTTTCACCTTCTGCGCCGCCCTGTGCAACATTCCGGCGGCAGCCCAACAGCCGTCAAAAGAGCAGCCCCCAGCCGCCGCCCCGGCGAGCTCCTTCCATCTCGCGCAAAGAACGCATTATGTGCTGGGCAACGGAATCCAGGTGAATCTATTGCAGTTCGGCTCTGTGCCCAAGGTCACCGTCTTAATCGAGGAGGCAGCGGGAAAGGTCAATGAGGATCCGCAGCACGTGGATCTCTCGGCGATCACGGCAGAACTGATGGCCGAAGGTACGTCGACCCATAGCGGCGAAGAACTTGCGCGCCTGGCTGGCGACATGGGCTCCCAGCTCTCAATCCATGCCGATACCTATCAATCGGCATTCTCCATGGATGTTCTCAATCAAAATGCAGCCGATGCGATCGCCCTTCTCGCTGACGTGATCGAACACCCTGCCTTTCCGGAAAAGGACTTGGAGCGGCTGCGTGCCGACCACCTTCGCTCCCGTGCGACTTCGCTGGCAAACCCTGCTTTTCTTGCCCGCCAGAAGTTCGCGCAGGTGATGTATGGCGACCAGCCTTATGGCCGGTTGCTCCCGACTGATGCAATGTTGAAGAGTTATACCCTGGCCGACGTGCGCGGCTTCTACGCGGCCAATTACGGCGCCCAACGCGCCTCCATCTATGTCGTGGGCCGGTTCGATGAGAAAGCCGCAAAGAAAGCTATCGAAGCATCTTTCGCCGGGTGGTCCAAAGGACCGGCCGTGCTGATGCCGGTGCAGACCGCCGCGGAAGGGGCGCATTTCGCTTTCGTTGATCAGCTTGGCGCGGCGCAAAGCAATGTCATCTTTGGCCTTCCGGTGGCGGATGTTAGGTCTCCTGATAACACCCCGCTCGACGTCATGAATTCGTTGCTTGGGGGCTCCTTTGGCTCGCGCATCACGGCCAACATTCGTGAGCAGAAAGGCTACACGTATTCCCCGCGCAGTACCCTCTCGCAAGGCTATGGAACCAACATCTGGGCAGAGAACGCCGCCATCACCACCACAGCCACGGGTCCGGCGATTCAGGAAATTGTGAAAGAGATCAAGCTATTGCAGAGTGCTCCGCCTACTTTGGCCGAACTCGGTGGCGTTCAGCGCTATGAGGATGGTGTTTTCATCCTGCGAAACTCGTCCCGTCTGGGCATTCTCGCGAACCTCACCTTCGTCGACTTCCACCACTTAAGCGACGAATATCTAACTGGCTACGTGCAGCGGGTGAACGCCGTCACACCCGAGCAGGTGCAGGCCATGGCGGGGAAATATCTGCACCCCGGCGCAATGACGCTCGTAGTCGTTGGAGATCCGGCAATAGCAAAGCCCCAACTTTCCGACTTTGCCACGCCGGCCAAGTAGTGCATGCATCTGTCTTCTGCGGTTTGCGAAACCAAGTGGCAGCCGGTTCGGAAAAACTCTTTGTTCTGAAGGGTGCGGCCTTCGGGGTCTACGTGAGAACCTGCCGGTCCAGAACTAGTCCCGAAGGGACGGCTGAGAGTAGCCCAGGACAAAGTCCCATAAGCGCTAACTTGTTCGGCAGACAAAAGAAATCTGAGAAGACGCTGGTTTTTAGCATCTCCAACTCGCCGCAAAAACGTCATCCTGAGCGGAGCGTCTCACAGATTTATCGCGTGACACAGCGCTTGTAGCGCGGAGTCGAAGGACCCCGGCAGTGCTTATCTTACCCATGCCGCTCTGAGCTTTTCAACCACCGAAGCCCGCTCTGGGCGGATCCACCCGGTCTTTACCTGGGGGCGGGAACCAAGAACTTGCTAGCATCTTGCTAGCTAGGGCCGGCCTTGCACAGACCTGGGGATGGAAGATGATTAGAGCGCATGGAAAGATGTACCCGTGACCATCGAGTGCGTACCGCAGCAGATCCTGTTCTCGGGCTTCGGTGGTTGAAAAGCTCCGAGCAGCATGGGTAAGATAAGCGCTGCCGGGGTCCTTCGACTCCGCGCTACAAGCGCTGTGTCAAGCGTTAAATCTGTGAGGCGCTCCGCTCAGGATGACGATTTTGTAGGAGTTTTGACGAAAAACATCCTAAACAAGTTAGCGCTTATGGGACAATGTCCTGGGAATCATCACCAATTCTGCGAGATTCAGCAACCCCGGAACTGGCGTCTTGGCTTATTTTCAACCATTCCCTCGGGGATGAACCTGCGGTTCCCACGCAGGCACTTCAGGCCGTACGTGAATGCTTTGAAATGAATCCGGCTTCAGCCGCTGAGGGATGATTTTCCCTCCCTGTTTAGTCGTGCAATAAAGGATGGAGGGGCGTATCTTACTGCAACAAGAGAAGCGCCATTCTTCGCCCCCGTTGTGATGACAAATTCTCTTGCAGGGTCAAGTATTTCTCGCTGAAGCGCTTGCGAGCACAACAGAATTGTCATCCCGCCTGCCCCGGCCTGCCGTGGGACCGGAGCGGACCCGGATTTCCTGCCATGTTGCGCCGGACATAGCCGCGTGTGCGGCTTTTCGTAAAGAAAGCCGCATGAAGTTTGCCAACGCCACCAACCTCGACAGAAAATCCGGGGTAGCGTAGTGGAGAGACCTGCGGTTTCTTTCCCCGGCTCTCATGCGACTCCTCGGCCCCGCCTGTTCATGGAGCTGTGCCGCTGCTATGCCGAAGACAATTCTGAGCAGTACAGGGCGCACGAGCACCTGATAAATGCGGATACTTCCATCGTCCCGATCGAGCATGCGAAAACATTCCGTCCTTGGCCTTCTTGCGCTTACCTGCCTCCTGAGAGGTCAGGTTCTCCAACCTCACGCTCCGCGACTAGAAAACTGCAAAGCACCATCCACCACCGATCCCTGGCGCGACCGCCAGCAGACGCCCGAATGCCGAACCCTCGAGCTCATCCACGCCATGAGCCCAGACGAGAAAATCAACCACATCCTCGAAAGGCCAAAGCCCGATCGCTTCGAAATCCCTTCCCTGAACCCAGCCGACGGCCCCAACGGCTACGCGAAAGGCCCGATCCCAGGCCCACCGCCACCCTCCGCATTGGGAGTGACAGCCTTTCCCAACGAGATAGCCCTTGCCGCAACCTGGGATCGCAACCGCGCCTCTGACTTCGGCCAGGCACTCGCAGAGGAGTGGCGGGGAAAAGGTAGTTCAGAAATCGTCGGACCCACCCTGAACATCATGCGCACCTGGCACTGGGGCCGCTCTGCAGAGACCTTTGGGGAAGATCCATTCCTGAACGGACAAATGGCGGCCGCCGAGATATCGGCGATCCAAAGAGAACATGTCATCGCGATGGTCAAGCACTTCGCCGGGAACAACCAGGATGCCGACCGCGTCGGGCACTTTCCCGATTTCACCGGTATCAACGAGATCATTTCTGATCGCGCGCTCCACGAGATTTATTATCCCGGCTTTCGACGAGCGATCCAGACAGCAGGCGCTGCAGCCGCCATGTGCGCCTACAACCAGATCAACGGCGTCTTTGCTTGCAACAACGAGAAAGTCCTGGGCCAACTCCAGCAGTGGGGTTTCATCGGCGCGGTCACGCCGGACGCGGTCTTCGCGCTGCACGATCCGCTGCTCGCGCTCAAGGCGGGAGTAACCTTCGTCGGCACTGAAAAGCTGTTGCAAGAAATGGTCGCTCACGGACAATTGACCGAACCAGCCATCGACCGCATGTTGTATGACATTCTTTTCCCAATTTTCAAGCTGGGCATCTACGACCAGCCGGCTCCAGGAAAACCCACCGCGCACGTATCCACCAGCCGGCATGTGTCCTTGTCGAAGAGCATCATCGAAGAGAGTGCGGTGCTGCTTAAGAACAAGGATCACCTGCTGCCGATCTCTGCCGAAAAAGTAAAGAGCATTGCCATCATCGGCATTGCTGCCGGGCCCCAGGCGGTCATTGGAGAAGAAGGCCCGACTGTCTTCGTGGAGAAGTTGAGTGTGCCGGCAGAAGCCTTGGAGGCGCGCGCCGGCTCTACCATGAAAGTCTCCTACCACGATGTCGGTGTGGGCATCCGGCCGCTCCCGATTCTTGAAGGGGATGTGCTCACCCCGTCTTCTGGCTCCGGACACGGCCTCACGGCCACCTACTACCGCAGCGGAAATTTGACTGGCGAGCCGGCCGTAACCCGCACCGACGCGAGCGTCGACATTCACGCTCTGCCTGCGCCGGAGTTGGGTCAAGCGACTTTCTCCTTTGGGCCGCCTAAGTTGTCGTGGTCCGCGCGCTGGACGGGAACCCTCACGCCACCATCTACCGGCGACTACATGTTCTCGCTCGACGGAGCGGGAACGGCAAGCCTGAGGATCGATGGAAAAACAGTAGTCCAGTTGCAGAAGGTAAATTTCCGGTCGACTGCCTTCGGCGCCGCGCACCTCACGGCAGGCACGCCGGCAAAGCTGGTCCTAGAGCACTCGAATGACTATGCGTTGCTCGGGAGTGCGCTCCATCTCGGTTGGTACCCTCCCCATCCCAATGAGATGGGTGCAGCGATGCAGGCCGCAAAGTCCGCAGACATTGCGATCGTCTTCGCCGGAGAGCAACTCGGGGAGGGGATGGACAAGACCTCGTTGCCACTGCCAGGAAATCAAGATGCATTGATTGAGTCCGTGGCTGCGCAAAACCCGCATACCATCGTGGTGCTCAATACCTCCACACCCGTGGCCATGCCATGGCTGGATAGAGTGGATGCCGTTCTGGAAGCCTGGTACCCGGGCCAGGAGAGTGGCGCCGGCATCGCAGCAGTGCTTTTTGGCGACGCCGACCCAGGTGGCCGTTTGCCCATGACTTTCCCCGCATCCCCCGATCAAGGCCCGGGCGCGGATGCAGAGTCCTACCCAGGCGTAAATGGCAAAGCAGAATATAAAGAGGGAATTCTCGTTGGCTACCGTTGGTACGATCAACATCAACAGGCACCCCTATTCCCCTTCGGCTTTGGTCTTTCGTATACAAATTTTCAATACAGCAGCCTCAGTCTGAAACGCGTCGGCAATTCGGTTTCCGTCACCGTTACGGTCGAAAACACCGGAAACCGCACAGGATCCGATGTCGCGCAACTCTATGTGGCCGAGCCCAAGTGTGCCGAAGAGCCTCCTTCTCAACTGAAGGGATTCGAAAAGCTACTTTTGAAACCTGGGGAGACGAGAACGGTCAACCTCCAAATACCCCTCGCTAGTCTTGCTGGTTGGAGCGAGAAGAGTAATGGCTGGAAGCTCTGCAAGGGTAAGTACGAGTTCAAGGTTGGTCAGTCCTCCAGGACAATTCTTCTGAGATCCAGCATCGCGCTTGGGGAATAAGGTCGCAATGGCAACCTGCAGGACTGAGCTGCCCAGCCCCCAACCGTCTTAGCCGCCGCCCCGGTTACTTCTCTTCAACGCAGCGCGCAGTCGTGCATGGTCCGCCACCGTTTGATCGCCATAAGATTCAGCCCAGTCGGCAAACGACTCGCGCAGTGGTTTTGAAATGCCACAATAGCCCGCTATCGTTGCCCCTTCACTGGTCCTGGCGTGCCCACGCGCAAGCAGAGCACCGCAAGCCCAGCAGTAGAAATTGAACGCGTCTCCCGTCAGCCATTCGACCGGTACAGAAGCCTTGAGATTTCTCATCTGCCGAACGTAGTACGGACGGCCATTCATCTCCGTCCATCCCAGCATCACATCGCTGGAGGCCTGAAGAGCACGTTGTCCGATGACCACCCGCTGACCCTCGTGCTTGAATTTTGCCCGCCTCAATGGCAGATATGGGGCATGCGCCGGAGCCAGGGCTTCCTTGATCTGAAGCAGAAGTGGATCGTTATCATGTTTTCCCATCAATAACGCCAGATAAGCCCTGGTGCCAACCGATCCAATCCCCACCACCCGGTGAGCCACATCGGTTACGCGATAGCGTGACAGCATGTAACGACGCTCGCGGTTCAGGGTGAGGGAATACTGCTCCAACGCAGTAATCAGGCTCTCCTTCTCTGAAGATTTCACTCGGGTCAGGATCGGCGGATCCTCGCGGAATTGCCAGTGACCGGTTGCATCTTTAACCGCCACCTTTCTTAAAAGATTGTGATTGTCTGACTGCATTGCCTTGGCTATTACTTTTTCAATGACTGCCTGCGCTTTTGCAGGCACTCTTCTCAGCATGTGTGCTCGTTCAGGAAAGGCGTGTCGATACCAGATATCGAGGGTGCCTATCTTTTCAAGGCGGGTCAGGGTTTTTTGGTAACCCAGAACCGCTTGCATGGCTGCTGCCCGCCGCTCGCGCGCAGATAGCCCGTTCTCTCGCCCTGCGACATTCACGCTGGCTGTCAGTCGCTTGAGGTCCCATTCCCACGGGCCGATCACGGTTTCATCGAAGTCATTCAGGTCGAATACCAACTCTCGCTGCGGCGAACCATACAAACCGAAATTACCCAGGTGCGCATCGCCCGCGAGCACCACATTAAATCCGATCGTAGGGGTTGGGAATAAATCGTAAGCCATGACCGCTACCGCTCCCCGCAGAAAGGCGAACGGAGAAGCGGCCATTCTCTCCATCCGCAGCGGAATCAGCCGCTTTTGCCGGCCGCTATTACTCCGCTGGATAAGCGACAGGATGTCTTCTCGCTTTGCATCCGGCTTCCACTGCCCGTGCGATTCTCGCGGCACACTCTCCCGCATCGCCCTCCCCTGGGCGTGCAGAGATTCAACCGTCGGCAGCAGCTTGCGCAAATCAAGCCGCTTGTCCGGGGAAGTTTCCTGCTCCTTGGTTAAGTGACGTGACATAGTCGGTGTCCGGTAAGCGATCAGGCGGCAGGATACCTATCGCCCATATAGATTGAAAATCACTGCAATACGTAAGATGTCATAACTGTACTACTGCATGCTTTGCCTCCCCCCAACACTGCCCGTGGCGCAAGAGAAGAACCAGGTCCGAGGACCGATGGCTTGCACTTGAACAGAAGCCACGAGCAAAGCCCTGCAAGCAGTAGAATCGGAAGGTTGCGATGTACAGACTTTTGCAACGAAGTTTCGTGGCAAGGAGAAAGCATGCGAGTTTCTAATTGGTCAGTGATCGGTTTGCTCACCATAGCGGTAGCGAGCGCATCAGCACAGGCGAGAGATTACAAAGATTCCTACACCGCTTCGGAGGCCGGCAAGCCCATCGCGCCTGCCAAGGCATTGGATGTCATGCTGACCCAGTTCGAGACCGAAGTGATGGGTGTGGCTGAAGCGATGCCTGCCGAAAAGTACGGCTTCGCGCCTACCGCGGAAACGTTCGCTCCCGGCAGCCCGGCCAAGTATGGAACCGTTCGCACGTTTGCCGGGCAGCTGACCCACATTGCCGGCGCGAATTACCACTTCTACAGCCTGGTGAGCGGAGCAACCCCACCAGCGGCGGCGAAGCAGGTGCGCGATTTGAAAACAAAAGATGAAATTCTGGCAGCCCTCAAGCAGAGCTTTGCCTATGGTCACGCCCAGATCATGACGATCACGCAGCAGAATGCTTTTATCGGCATTGAGGGACTCGACGGATTCCACACACCAGCCACTTTAGCCGCCTTTGCCGTGGCTCACGGCTACGACCACTACGGGCAACTGGTGGAGTATCTGCGAATGAATGGCGTGGTCCCACCGGGCAGTAATTAGACAAGCCGTTGATCAGAATAGGAATATGTCGACAGATTGCTTTCCGAATGAGACTAAGCTACCGCTTCTCCGGCAGATCAGGCTCGATGCCGGGACCCTCTTCGTCCATCGCCTCGACCACGCTGTCGTCGGTATTCGGGCGCCCATCACGAACGCTTTGCGCCCCAAGAGAATTCTTGCTTCCGGCGGGCGCGTTGCGATCGATCTCTATGTTCTGGGGCTCGGATTCGGGCATTTTGCTTGGTTTTTCCTGGTTCACGGCCATTGCACCCTCTCGTTTCTTCTCGCAGAAACTAAGATGCCCAAAACTGCCGCCGCGTAACCCAAACTCTTTCTCACTCTGCGGAACGACGCTGACCCGGATGCGCCGTGCTAATTTTCCGAAGGCTTCTCGATGTGGTCGACAATAAACAATTCTGATGTGCCCTTTTGCGACACCATTTTCATCCCTAGTTGCTCCTTCAGCGCATCCGCGAACGTCGGGGCGTCCTCGTCCAATTCAAGTGGCGCACCTCGCGCCACTTGATCAACTACCTTTCTCCACTCCAGGCTGTAGTCGAGGGTTCCTTGAATCCCCGTCTTATCCACCATGGGCCGGTCGACAACTCCAACTCCGGTCATAATCGCGGTGAACCGCGCCATCGACACATCTCTTCCCCCGCTTTTCATCCGGCCAGGTTTGCTGGGCCTCATGCTATAAGGACCCCCGCAGACCTCGGGATATCCTTCCGCATCTACTTCATTCGGGTTTTGCGAGGCCGCAGCTTTCGCGCATACCGGATCGCCGGCTCGATGGAGCCGCAGTTGTGGTCCGAACTTTCCCGGCTTCGCCAGAACGAGCACGTAAAGCGGTACAATTCGGGTCTCGTAGTGAACCGCTAGTTTGAACCGATCGGCAAGTAGAGATTGCATCATCAGGCGATAGTCAGCTTTCGTAGGATTGCCTGGCGCCCGCGCTTCAATATCGAATCGATCCTCAGTCGTCCATGGCACATGTAACTCAAGGGACCGCAGCTGGATCTGCGTAAGGCTGTAAGCAAAAGCGATGAATTGGATAAGCTTTATATTTTTTGCCAGGTACAAGTTTCCCGGCGGAACGGGGCCATCCCCAAGCAACGGGCTAATGTTCATAGACGCCTCGTCTTCGGACTTATTCCTTCTGACCGAAGCAACCTCAAACTCCAGCCTCTTTCCCGTTGCGGCCAGCGCCTGAGCGATTGATGGGGATGTCGTCTCAGGTAACGTGTGCATCTGGCCAAACGCGACCGGCCCGAGGATGCCAAATAATCCAGCAACGCCGAACGACAGGCTTCTACTCAAATCCATTCTCCGGGTAACCTGCTCGGTCATGGCACGAAGTAGGCTCCTCTTTCATCCGATCCACTCAAGCCAGAGACGCAAGTCAAAGGCTATTCGCTCGCATTGAATTCTCTGAAGGCTTGGCGGCAGGGCGATGATCATGACATCAGCCCATGCCTTGGTGGCCTCGAGCTTAAGGCCGACCTGCTCCTGGAACGCGGAGTGGTCACGCCTGCAGGGAACGTACGATTCCTACCCGCCGGATCAGCTGCACCTGTGAAAGGCATTGCGTTCAACAGAACTGAATCCGGTGGGTGCGGGTCTGGTGGCCGGCTCTGACTACTGCGTCGCAGCCAACAACGAAATGCGCGGAACGCTGATTTGTTTCTCGCGCTTGCGAGTTTGGGCAATGTCGTAGGAAGACTGCATACGCATCAGGATATCCATCTTGACTCCGAAGGCCTTCTCGATGCGGAGCGCCATATCCCCGGAGAGATCGGCCTTGCCATTGAGCAAACTGGACAGCGTCGGCCGTGCGACGCGCAGTGCTTTTGCAGCTGCCGTGACCGTCAGCCCTGCGGGTTCAATAATCTCCGTCCGAATGAAGTCTCCGGGGTGGGGTGGGTTCTTCATAGGCATGAACAACTGTAGCCCGTAGCCTAACACTTGTCAACGGCGAGGAGCCGCTCTTCCATGAACCCATCACCGGACATCATGCAGAAGCACGGCCTCTGAGGTGGGCGCCTCAAGGATGAGGCCAAGCTTTTTGCCGTCCGGTGATGGTCGAATCCAATTCACCATCCTCCCGGGCAGGCTTGCCACCTTCACCGGAGTAGCTGTTTCCAGTGGTTGACGCCAGATCGTTGCGTCCGAGCCTTTCTCGGTGACGTAGAAGATGCTCTTGTCGTCGGCGGAAAATGCGAAGCGTTTAAAATCATCAAAATCATGGGTAGCGAAGCTTCGAATCGTTCGCAGAGAATCGAGCGAAACGATCTGCAGGGGCGCACCTTTGTCGACGGCGGCAGTTGCCAGCAATTTGCCATCCGAAGAAACGTCAAACCATATACGCCCTTGCGCTACCTTCTGCGCCGCCCCACCCCGGAGGGACTGCCGCATCAAAAACGAGTTCTTCTCTTCGTTGGCATCGGCGTAGAACAACCATTCGCCATCCGCCGTGCACTCCGGAAATGAATCCATCGGTCCTTTCGTCACCTGCGTCAATCCGCTGCCATCGAGGTGGAGTGTATAGACGTGACGAATATCCCCCTGGAGTGCGGCGCCGACAAGGGCCAGCGTGTCCCGCCCACAGGAAGACGGCTGGCCAAACAAAAATCCGTTCTTTACATTCACCGCAGTGGTTTCGTGTTTGCGAAGATTGATTACCCGCAGATTCCCCGCGCCGTTGGCCACAATTGTGTCGTTATCCAGCCAGGTGAACCACACCAGTTCGCCGGTTTGGTCTTCCTCGAGCGAGCCCCCTAGAGGGAGTTCTGCGAACCTTGCATTCAAATTGTTTTGCGTGGTTGCGATGGTCTTGGCATCGGCAGTGAGACTGATGCCCGAATAGACGTTCAGGTCGTTGGTGAGCTGTCGCATCTTTCCCGAGGGATAGGAAAGAAAGCTGACCGGGGCAACGTCGACTTGTTCCCACTCCGTTGCGAAGAGACCTTTTCCGTTTGGCAGCCACCGCATGTCATTCAGATATCCGCCCAGCGCGGCGTTGGAAGCTACGGTCCGCGTCACTCCCGAGCCGAAGTCGAGGCTCTCGACATTGCCGAGCGCGTCTTCGAGAACACCGAATTTGCCGCTCGGAGAACAAAGAGTAAGCAGTGGAAATGGCTTTTTCCCGTTTGCTAGAACCTGCTGGTCACTGCCGTCCGGGTTGGCGCTGAGGAATTGGTACGAGCCCGCGGTGAGGTCCTTTCGATAGAAACACACTCTCTGGCCCCCATCGATGAAGGTGAGAGGGAAATCTACCCCGGCAATCACTCGTGTAAGTTGACCGCCGAGAACCGGGATCCTGTACTCATCCCAGCGATTGGGCTTGGGCAGCCCCAGGGCATCGATCCGGAAATAAATGTAGCTACCATCCGGCGAAAACGTGACGCGATCATATTTGTAGGCCGGATCCTGGACAATCGTTCGTTGGCTGTTGGTTGGAATGTGATGAAGCAAGAGGGACTGCGTACCATTCGCGTCATTCACAACGGCCGCCAGGTAGATACCGTCCCGCGAGATGGCGATACTCCCTACGTGTTTGCTGTCGATCACTCTCTGCAGCGAGTAGTGCGCAAACGGCGCTTGCTCACGATCGGCCACGAAGTAGTATGTGGCGATAGAAGCGGCAACCATCGCGGCCAGTCCGATCCCCCAGGCCAGTGCTTTTCGTCGCCGTCGCCGCTCTGGCCCTACGACGGCAGCCGGCGACGAAATACCCGATTCCGACAGGGCCTCCAGCGCAAAGGCCAGGTCCGAGGAGGACTGGAAGCGCCGCTCGGCGCTCTTCTCCAGGCAGCGATGGACGACGCGCTGCAGCCCGGGAGGCGCGTTGCGCGCAATTTGCGAAATGGCAGGCGGATCTTCATGCAAGATGGCCGTCATCGTCTCGGCTGAGGTCGAATGCTGAAAAGCGCGCTTGCCGGCCAACATCTCGTACAGTACGGCGCCAAAGGCGAAGATATCGGCCCGATGGTCGACCAACTTGCCTCGCACCATTTCCGGAGACATATAGCCGGCCGTGCCCATCCTCGAGCCAGGATCGGTTTCGTAAGCCTGAGTCGGCGCGCTCTCTTCCTTGTCTGCTCGTGGCTGCGTCAATTTCGCCAAGCCGAAGTCCAGAATCTTGATCCGGCCTTCTTTGGTGACGAAGAGGTTCTCGGGTTTCAGGTCCCGGTGAACGATGCCTTTGTCATGCGCTGCCGCCAGCCCATGAGCGATCTGAACGCCCAAGTCGATCGCCTTGCGAAGCGACATGGGGCCATGCCTTAACTGCTGTCGCAGAGTCTCTCCCACCAGTAGCTCAGAAACCAGGTAGGGTGTTCCCTCGAAAACACCGAATCGATAAATCGCAAGGATGTTTGGATGGTTCAGAGCTGCGGCCGCCTGTGCCTCCTGCTCAAAGCGCCACAGCCGGTCGGGGTCTCTCGCCACAAAGGATGGAAGGACCTTAATCGCCACGTCGCGCTTCAAGACCGGGTCGCGGGCGCGATACACCTCGCCCATCCCGCCCGCGCCCAACAGGCCCAGAACTTCGTACCCATCAACGTTCGCGCCTGCGGCCAGTGCCATTTGAGGCGGATTATACCTGCACGCCACGGCCGGTGACAGAACCTCAACTAATCCCCCGGAGGTTCCCAGACTGCAGTTTCAGAGTGGGTGGCAGGTCAAATCTGCGGAATGCGCGAGTTATCCGGGAGTCACCGCTCTGATGCTTTGTATCAGGGCACGACTTTAGTCGGGCCGCAAAACGCGAACAAAGACCTGGGCTTCAGCCCCTGCGTCAAAACCCCACTGACAAACACAGTCCCGAAGGGACGGCTGAGAGTAGCCCAGGACGTAGTCCTGGGTTTAGATGGAGCGAAGGATCAGTCCCGAAGGGACGGCTGAGAATGACCCAGGACGTCAGTCCTGGGCGAACCTGGACCGCACCCAAATGCCGGCGAGCGATCAACTAACCCGACCCGATTCTCCTTCGCACCCACGCAGTTCCGTACAATCAACGGCTGCACACCAAACCCAACTTATCCCCTACTCCGGACAGCCCACTGTATCCAACGCAGTGCCAGTCAATACGCGATAGCAATTGATGGTGACGATGCGTTCCTGTCCGGGAGAGGTGGGAGCAACTTCATGGGGCAAAATCCCACCCAGTAAAATCATCGTGTGCCCGCGATCGAGCGGTACCGATATTCCCGCGCTTCTCCCCGCCGCGCGAACCGTGGATAACGGTTCGCGAATCAAGTCGGGATAGACGACCAACTCGCCGGCTCGGCAATCCATCCTGCACCCGGTGAGCGACGTGATGACGGCGAGATCGCACTGCGCAACATCCCGATGGACGGCGAGAAAGTCTCCAGCCTGCTCGTAATACGAATAGGTCCCACAGCCTGACGCGGAAACGCCAAGCCCACATACACTGGCCAGCGTCTCGGCCATCTGTTGGCACCCGTGCAGCCCCCAATGAAGGTCGAGGCCAGGGCCTGATAGATAAGCCCGTGCCGGAAAGCCGCCCCGGCCTTCCGTTCCGTCAGACTCCGCGTCGCAAACTACAAAGATTCCGTTCCCAGCGAACCGCTTCTTGTCCTGAACAAGCCAGGTGGCATCGCGGAGTGGGCTGCGCTGGACGGCCCTCGAGATGAAACGGTCCTGATCGTCGACCCCGATTCCATGTTTGTCCGTCCAGTAGTCGATCCCGGCCCATTGACAGCGGGCCACGCTTATTCCGAAGAGCACGACTATATGTGTGTCGACATCCCAGGCAACCGTACTGTGATTGACCGTCACTGCAGACAGGACGTGCGTGCCCGGGTTCAGCCAGTGGGAATCTACATCTGTATCAATCGAGGCTGCCTGGCTGAGTTGGCCCGTTGCTGGCTAGAGAAATCGATAGAGATCGCGGCCGATCCTGTCTGCCGGGAAGCGCTCGGCGGCACAGGCTGGCTGAGTGATATGTGGGGATACGCAATTGCCGCGGCAGAACTGGGAATTCATCATGACCTGATGGGTTTCTCTCAGGTTGCCGGCTCCAATTCTCTAGAGAAGCCCATCACGCACTATTGCTTTCCCTTAATGCAAAACCGCGATGACTACTGGACGCGGGATACTCAGAAACCAATCTTGTGGAGTAAATGGACCTACCAACCTTGGGAGAATCCGCCGGATTTCCTGGGCACCACGGTCGAAGGCGAGTTATTGCTTGAGCGCCTACGGGAATTCGTGACCAGACAGACTGCAACACCAGCCGATGGCCTCTCGATCAGCGCATTGGGCTGAAGTCACCATCTCAGAATCCATCGCCTACACCATCTCTTGACAAGCAATGGTCGAGCATCTACCATCGCCCCAGGATTGAGGGTAGATTGTCTTCTATGGCGAAGCAGACACAACAGCAACAGCGCACCGGCCTTCTCCAAGGCACTCTTGACATGCTCATCTTGAGGACGCTTCTTTATGGTCCGGCTCACGGTCACCAAATCGGCAAGCACATTCAGCGGACCACGAACGAGTTTCTGCAGATGCAGCACGGTTCGCTCTATCCAGCCCTGCACCGCCTGGAGGAGAGAGGATGGGTGGTCTCCAAATGGGAGACTGCCCCCGACCGCAATCGCGAGTTTAAATACTACCGGTTGACCGACAAAGGCAAGAAGCAGCTCGTGGTCGAAGAATCACAATGGAAGCAGATGGCCGAAGCAGTAGCGCGCGTGATGTGGCCCGCCGCGGAGGAGAGCTGAGATGCCATGGTGGCGGATCACAAAAAAAGATGCGGATCTCGATCGAGAGCTGCAGTCTGATCTTGAATTGGAAGAAGAAGAGCAGCGGGAACGCGGACTGTCATCGAAAGAGGCGCGGTATGCGGCTGTGCGCGCTTTTGGCAATACCACGCTGATTCGCGAGCAAACTCATGCCACCTGGTCCTGGAGCTGGCTCGAATCCCTCGCCGGCGATCTGAAGTACGGATTTCGCGGAATGCGTCGCAATGCGGGTTCCACCGTATTTGCGATTCTCATCGCCGGCCTCGGTATCGGCGGCGCTTCGACAGTATTCAGCGTGGTCAACGCGCTCCTGTTGCGTCCGCTGCCCTTCCGCGATCCGGGTCAGTTGGTATGGATTTCCAACGGAGAAAACTACAGCACCCAAACCGAACACTATTCCGACCTGCGCGACCAGAATCAGTCCTTCTCCGATCTAGCGGGCTGGTCTGGAACCTACAGCTCGGGCGACAGGGAATTGACAGGGACCGGCGAGCCTGAGCGCCTTACCAGCGTTCCGGTTACCGGGAACTTCTTCCCATTGCTGGGAGTGGCGCCTGCAATCGGACGATCGTTTACCAGGGAGGAGACCGAAGGCAAGTATTCCGCTCCGCCCGCCATGCTGTTGAGTTACAGCTTTTGGCGCAGACGGTTTCACTCCGACCCGGCGGTGGTAGGGCAGAAGCTCACGTTGGACAATCAGCCGGTGATGGTCGTCGGTGTCCTGCCTGCGTCGTTCGACTTTGCCGGCATCTTTGCCCCCGGCACTCCGATCGATATCTTTGTTCCCTGGCCGCTAAAGGACGATACGAAACCCCACGGAAACACGATGTCCATCATCGGAAGGTTGAAGCCAGGCGCTACTGTGCAGAGCGCGCAGGCTGAGTTAACCGTCCTGGCGAAACGACTCGAGAGCCAACATCCGGACCGGAATCCGGTCTTCCCCAGGCTGGTTCCGTTGGAACGGCACGTCAGCGGGCAAGTGCGTCCAGCTCTCCTGGTGCTGATGTGCGCAGTGGGTGTCGTCATGTTGATTGTCTGCGCCAATCTTTCGCATCTGCAGTTGGCGCGCATGGGGACGCGGCAAAAGGAAATGGCGGTACGATCGGCCTTAGGAGCTGGGCGTTACCGGCTGCTGCGGCAAGTGCTCACCGAGAGCATAGCCCTGTCCTTTTGCGGTGCCGCGCTGGGCCTGCTTCTGGCCGTCGCCGGCACGCGCGGGCTGGCGCATCTGAGTGCGTTCAATCTTCCTCTTCTGGCAAGCGTTCGCGTCGACGAGAGCACACTGGCCTTCACCTTGTTGGCGGCGGTCGCCTCCGGCGTCCTCTTTGGCTTGGCGCCCGCGCTGCAGATCACCGCGCACAATCTCCGCGAAGGGTTACAAGACGCGGGTCGCGAGTCGAGTGGGGGCACCCGGCATGGCTGGTTCGGCGACGGACTGGTGGTCTCCCAGTACGCCCTCGCCTGCGTGCTGTTGGTGGGCGCGGCGCTCCTCATGCAAAGTTTTCTGCGCGTCCTGGACGTGAATCTAGGATTTCGACCGGAGCACGCAGCCTCGTTGAGAATCGACCCGGGTTTTCAGATCCCGAGTCTGGCGCAACAGAACTCATTTATCGACGATGTGTTGCATCGCGCCCGGGCAGTCCCCGGCATTGTGGCCGCCGGGATAAGCGATGTGCTGCCGCTCGATGGCGACAGGGGTTGGCAAGTCGGGGCGCAAGGACAGGTTTACGACAAGGACCATCATCCGGAAGCATTTATTCGCATCGTGAGCGATGGATACTTCGGGGCCCTCGGTATCGCGTTGAAGTCGGGGAGAGCATTTACCGAGAGCGATCGAGCGTCGAGCGAACCCGTGGTGATGGTGAATGAAACTTTGGCTCGCACTCTCTGGCCCGGACAGAACGCGGTTGGACAGATGGTGACGCAGGACGGCGGAAGGAAAGTCGTCGGTGTGGTTGCCGATGTCCATCATGGAGGACCGGAGAGCTCGGGTGGCTCTGAAATGTATCTGCCGATGCGGCAAACCCAGGACTACGCCGCTATGAGGCTGGTGGTGCGAACCGCACTGCCGCCGGATAGCCTGGCGGCAGGTATTCGAACGGCGCTGCGGCCACTCGACCCGAATCTCCCGGTCACCGAGTTTCAAACGCTTCAGGGGTTGGTCGACAAAGTGGTGTCGCCGCGGCGCTTTCTGGTCATGCTGCTGTCAGGATTTGCGGGCTTCGCCCTGTTGCTTGCATCGCTAGGGATTTACGCGCTGATTTCTTATTCGGTGAATGAGCGCACCAAAGAAATTGGTATACGGATGGCGTTGGGAGCGAACTCCGGCGTGGTCCTGCGCGGTGTCCTCGCAACGACGTTGCGCCTCGCTCTCGCCGGCGTAGCACTTGGGACGCTCGCGTCCTTCGCGTTAAGCAAGTGGCTCGAGTCCCTGCTATTTGGCACAACCCCGACCAACCCGGCGGTCTTCTCCGGCGTAGCCTTGCTCCTCTGCGCCGTCGCGTTGGCTGCTGCGTACCTTCCCGCCCGCCGAGCCTCGCGCATCGAGCCGTTGCAGGCCTTGCGAACAGAATGAGACTCGTATTCGTCTATTCGAAAATTGCTAAAGAGTCTGCGTGAGAACTCCACTGGGGATTTGGCTCTCGTTCCCTCACGAAGAACGGGTGGGATACCACCGCCCTTCCCTCTGACTCTCGATCCATCCAACCACTCTTAAGACCATCACCTTCCCAAGAATTGTCATCCCGACCGGAGCGAAGCTGGATTTCCTGCTACGTGGCCCTCACCAACGTCCACGTGTGCGGCTTTCCGTTAAAGAAAGCCGCATGAGCTTCGCCAGCGCCACCGACCTCGACAGGAAATCCGGGGTAGCGTAGTGGAGGGACCTGCGGTTTCGCTAGTTCTCACGCAGAGGTCTCGCTTTCCCGCCAGGTGCGGGTTTTTTCCCCATCCTCTTGAGTTGCCGCAAAGCATGAATCCGCTTCTGCCTCGTGGGTGCAGCATGCGCTGCTAGAATCGGATCAGGGCAATAGGTATCATTTCGCGGCACGCTCTGCTGGGAGGAAGGAACGATTGAGCAAAGACGAAAACTTTGACGTCTGCGTCATCGGCTCCGGCGCCGCCGGCGGCGTCATGGCTAAGGAACTCTGCGAGGGCGGCGCTAAAGTCGTTATGTTGGAAGCGGGACGCGGAGTCCCTCTGCCAGAGTTGCTCTCCCACAAGTGGCCATACGAGTTGCCCTTTCGGGGGTTCCGAGGTGAGAAGCAAGCGCCCTTCTATCAAGGGGACATTGCAAAATCCATCGCCTATGCCGATTCAGATCACGTCTCCGTAGACCGGGTGCGCGCCCTCGGGGGCAGAACCCTGCATTGGAACGCCGTCACGTTGCGCTACGCCCCGAGAGATTTCAAAGAGTGGTCATTGCAGGGTATCGAGGAAGACTGGCCGCTGAGCTATGAGGAACTCGAACCCTATTACGATCGCATCGAACAGATCATCGGCGTTTGCGGCAACGACGATCATCTCGAAATCCTGCCTGCGGGAAAAAATTATCTGCCCCCCATTCCCTGGCGCTGCAGCGAACACATCATGAAGCGGGCCACGAGCGCGATGGGCATCCCGCTCATCGCGGTGCGCAAGGCCGTTCTCACCCGGCCTTACGATCAGCGTCCGCCTTGCCATTATTGTGGCCACTGCATGGATGGATGCGACGTCGCATCCATCTTCAGCACTCCAGATTGCATGTTGCCTAAAGCTCGGGCGACCGGCAACTTCACCCTTCGCCAGAATGCCCTCGCACGCGAGGTCCTGGTCGACCGCGATGGCCTGGCGAGCGCGGTCTCCTTCATCGACACCGAGACGCGCACGGAACAGCAGGTCAAGGCGAGGATCGTTGTGGTCTGTTGCTCCACCGTGGAGTCTGCCAGACTCCTGCTCAATTCGCGCTCTCCCAAATATCCCACAGGACTAGCCAATTCCAACGGCGTCGTCGGGCATCATCTCAACGGTCACCTGAATGAGTCGGTGAGCATTTATTTGGAGGAGCTCGAAGGGCAAAAGCCTTCCAACCAGGATGGCGCCACCGATCACGTCTACGTGCCTCGTTACAACCAGCTTTTTGGCAAGACCGATTACGTCGGCGGTTGGGGCTTTCAAGTCAACTATTCCAGCTACATGTTCCCGCACCAGGCCACCAGGCTGCCAGGCTATGGCGCCGCCTTTAAGCAACGGGTGCGGAAAATGCAGCCGGGATATTTGTCCTTTGGTAGCTGGGGCAAGGTCACATCCGATTACCGGAACTACGTGTCGGTCGATCCAGCCCGGGTAGACGCTAATGGCATTCCGACCCCGGTCGTGCATTTTCGCTTCAGCGAGAACGATCATGCTTTGTGGCAGGCCTCTAAGCAGAGCATCCTGGAAGTTTCGTCCCACATGAAAGGCACGGTCTTCCCCAGTTTCGGTAGCGCCCCCACTGGCTTTGCCAGTCACGAAGTAGGAACAGTGCGCATGGGAAAAAATCCGCGCACCTCGGTGCTGAATAGCTATTGCCAGGCGCGGGACGTAAAAAACCTTTTCGTCACCGATGGCAGCTGCTTCACCACCTCCAGCGAGAAGAACCCGACCCTTACCATCATGGCCCTATCCTTGCGCGCCGCCGACTATATAAAGGACCAACGAAAGAGAGGAGAGCTATAGCACGTTGCGGAGCTAGTCACTGAACGACTTTTCAAGTCTGTCCATCCACATCCACTCATGCCAAGGTGGGCCACCGCCCTCAACTTTGTCATCCCGACTGGAGCGGACCCGGATTTCCTACATCGCGGTACCGCCAACGCCACTAAGCTGGACAGGAAATCCGGGGTAGCGTAGGGGAGGGACCTGCAGTTTCACTCGGACCGCACGCAAATGCCGAAACGATCCACTTCTTTGAAATTAACCAGACTAGCACCCACTACTGAGCAGCGGAGTTCTCACGCACACTCGTCAGCCCTGCTAGGATTTGTAAAGAATATGGAAAGAAGAGCAGTTTTAAAAATAGTCGCCCTCACCGCGCTATCACAAAAGCTGAACGCACTGCCGGGCGCTGCAATGAGCCACATGCAGGCAGCCCCGGCCGCGCCCGCAACTCCGTACACGCTACAATTCTTCACTGAGGACGAAAGCCACCTTCTCGACCAGCTCATGGAAATAATCATCCCCGCCGACGACCACTCTCCGGGAGCGCACGAGGCCAAGACCAACCTGTTTGCCGACCTGATGGTGGCCACCAGCGACAAAGCCGTCAAGAAGCAATGGCAAGACGGGCTCCGCCTGATCCGCGAGGAGTCCAAGGGCTCATCACTGGACGAGGCACTGCACCGAGCCGCAGCCAACGAAGAAAATCCCACGACCGATCAGGAGCGGTTCTTCGTCTTGCTAAAGCAGATGACTGTCAACGGCTACTACACTTCTCCAACGGGCATACACAAAGACATGGAATACGTCGGCAACGCTTACCTCGGAGCCTTTCCAGAATGTACTCATCCCGAACATCAGCAAGGATGAAGTTGTGCAGCCCTGTTGAACGCTACACCCAAATAAGTCTTCGCAGTGGGGATATTTCCCGTCTACTCCGCGAACAAGGAAACGCCGTTTTTCCGTATGTTATAGTTTGAGCGAAATCCCGCGAGAGGGGCATAGCCCGGATGGGCGAAACGCCTTTAGACGTGTCGGACTACGCCGCGCTCGTTGGCAAGGACCTGCCCCAGCCTGAACAATTCAATTACGACGTCACGCGTGATGGTGTTCGTCACTTCGCCTACTGCATTCCCGATCCCAATGCTCTTTACCTTGACCACGAGTACGCCGCGACCACGCGCTGGGGCGGCATCATTGCGCCCCCTGGTTATTTGTATGCCCATGGCTCACCCGCCTGGCTAGGCAAGATGCCGGGCATAAGGGATGCCGCCGGCAAGGAACTGGAAGGCAGTGACAATGCGACTGAGGCTTGGGAATTCTTCCGCCCCGTGCGTCCCGGCGATACGGTCTTTTCTTATGGCAGGATTGCAGGCATCGAGCCCAAGAAGTCGCGCAAACTCGGCGATGCCGTTCTCGTCAATGAAGAGATGCGCTTCACCAACCAAAGCGGAGAGCTCGTTGCCCGTTTGAACTCCTTCACCTTCCGCTTCGATGCCGGGCGCGTTGCCGATGCGGGCACCATCGCGCAGAGCTATCCGTCACTCGAGCCGGGCCAATTCACACGCAATATTCCCACGCCGCCGGCCCTCCCTGGTACCTTCCCCACGCCCACGCGCCGCTACGATAAACCGCGATACTTCGAAGACATCGCCGAGCATGAAGAGCTCCCACCGTGGGAACTTGGCCCGTTGATGGCTTTTGATATAGGGCGGTTCAATGCGGTCACCATCGGCACCGGCTTCGACCGCATCGGCCGCGACGGCCATGTCCCCGATGCCTTCGCGCCCGGCGTCCTCCGCATCCAATGGTTCGGAGCCATGCTCACGCGCTGGGCCGGCCCCAATGCATTCGTCACCAGGATCGCACAGCGCAATGAGGAATGGGTGCTGATTGGCTTCAAGATCATCTGCAGCGGGCGAGTCACGCGCAAATCCATCGTGGACGGTCGCTGCCTTGTCGATCTCGAAATCGCCTGCCACAGCGAATTAGGATTCCGCACCAACAGCGGAACCGCTCAGGTTGAATTCGAAAGCCGGGAAAGACGGCGGGCCTGACGAGTGGCCAGCCCCACGCGAATTCGTTACCAGCAATTGGACCCCAAGTCTCAGCCGCGCAGGGTGGGAAGCGATCGCCAACCCGCGCCGCATCGCCCTGGTAGGCGCGAGTGGACGTGAGAGCAGCGTGAGCTTCACCAGTCGTTTTCTGCAAACCAACGAGGATCTCGGCTTTACCGGGGATATTTTCCTCATCAATCCCACGCGATCCGAAATCATGGGCCGCAAATGCTGGCCAAATCTTGCCGCATTACCCGAGCCCGCTGACATGGTAGCCATCAATCTTCCCGACGAAAAAGTTCTCACCGCTGTTGAGGACGCAATCGCGCACGGCGCCCGCGCCCTCATGATTCATTCCGGCGGCTTCCTCGAACGGGGCTCGGCCGGCGCTCAGCGTCAACAGCGGTTGCAGCGCCTGTGCGCAGACGCGCGCATTCCAGCGCTCGGGCCTAACTGTCTCGGCTTTCTCAGTTTCACCAATCGCGTGTCGATTTCGAGCTTCAAAATCTCCGCCGCCAACACCGCGGGCTCGGTCGCCGCGATCAGCCAGAGCGGATCGGTCGCCTCGCTATTGCAGGCTATCGCGGGCCGCCACGGCCTTTCCTTCCTGGCCTCCACCGGCAACGAAGCGGTCACCAGCGTCGAAGACTTGATCGCCTATGCCATTGAAGATCCAGCCACCCGGCTCATCGTGGCCTTCGTCGAACAGTTCCGCAATCCCCCAGCGTTGTTCGCGCTGGCGGAACGCGCGCACGCGGCCGGAAAGCCGGTCATCTTACTCAAAGCCGGACTAACCCAGGAGGGCGGTGCGGTCTCGCGCGGGCACACTGGCGCAATGGTAGGGTCGGGGGCCGTTTACCGCCAGGCCCTAAGCCAGGCGAATTTCATACTCGTCGACGATTTCGACGAGTTGGCGCAGACCGTGGAACTGGTGGCGTCGTGGTCAGTGCGCCCGGCATCGTTCCGCGTGGGGATGTTGGGCACTTCGGGCGGCGAACTCAGCACCGTAACCGATCAGTGCGTCGAGCACGGCCTGACCTTGCCCGCACTCTCGCCCGAAACGCTGACCGCCTTGCAAGGCGTGCTTCATCTCCCGGCGGACGTGTGGCCGCGCAATCCCGTCGATGTCGGAACTGGCTTCAATGTTCCCGGAAGCTATCACGACCGCATGCGCCGCGCGATCCGGGCCGTTGCCGCCGACCCTTCCGTTGACATCGTCGCGGTGCACCAGGGCTTTCATCGGGATAGCCCCGACATCGCTTATTCGCATAACCACGAGATTTTAGACGCCGCCGCAAAGGAATCTGCTCTCATCGGAAAACCGATTCTGGTGATGGCAAGCCGGGCGGGCTCCGTCGATGATGAAGTGATGGCAGAAGTCAGGGCCGCCAACATCCCGGCGCTCGAAGGCAGTCGCGAAGCCTTGCGAGCCATCCATCACCTCGCAATCTATGCAGAGCGGCTGGCAACCAGCACCGCCCGCGTGCGTTCACCAATTTCGCCGCAGCAGGACGACGTCGTTTCCGCCATCCTCGCCAGCGCAGAGACCGCAATCGGGCAAGCCGATCTCTTTCCATATCTGGCCGCTGTGGGATTGCCCGCCCCGCCCATGCGCCGCGTTGCCGGCAAATCGGAAGCCGAGCAGGCGACCCGCGATCTCGGACCACCGGTGGTCATGAAAATCGACACCGCACGCGTGGTCCACAAGAGCGACGTTGGCGGAGTTGCGCTCGGCGTGACGCCAGAGTCAGCGGCGCAGACCTACAACCGTCTCCTGGCCTGTCTCGACCCACCGCTAGGAACCATTCCCGGTGAAGGGGTGGTCGTTGCCCCGCAAATCGAGAGCGGCATCGAAGTCTTCGTCGGTGTCAAGCCAGACGAAAGCTTCGGCTTCGTGGTTGTCTTCGGCCTCGGCGGGCGCCTGCTCGAGATTCTCGATTGCAACGCAATGCTCGTGCCGCCCTTCGACCAGGCGGACGCTCTTGATCTGATAGAACGCAGCCGCGTTCGTCCGCTGCTGGACGGCTTTCGCGGTGGTCCCAAAGCCGATTTCGATCGACTCGCCCAGTTGATTCTGCGCGTAGGCCGGCTTGCGGCAGCCATCGGCAACCGGCTCGAGGTGCTCGAACTGAACCCCGTCATAGTCAACGCCCGGCACCCCGGCGGCATCATCGCCGACGCCCGCCTTCTGCTCTTTCCGGGAGTGAAATGACCCATCTCACTACACCAGCAGCCAAAAGCTTTGGGTGCCCCATTCAAGCCGCTTTTGCCTGCCCCGGCGTGCCGTGGGGCTTGAGTGGGCTACGATGCCTCCCCAAAACCTTTGGTCATTCAAGAGGGCCTCAACCATGACTTCTTCACCCCTCATTCACTGCCACACAGCGGAAGCCGTTGCCACGCTGACCATCACGCGTCCTCACAAGCTCAACGCGCTGACCGACGATGTGATGAAGGAACTGGTCTCGACCCTTAATGGAATCGCGGCCGATGAATCCATCCGCGTTGTCGTCCTGACCGGCGAAGGCCGTGCCTTCTCCGCCGGCTTCGACGTGAGCATCGACAAAGACAAGCCCGAGCGAAGCCCCGCCGGCTGGGCGGACCATTTCCGCCTCGCCTATTCTGGTCTCGAACGTCTTTGGTCGCTGCCCCAGCCGGTGGTTGCCAAAATTCGTGGCGCCTGCCTGGGCGGCGGCCTTGCCTTGAGTCTTTCCTGCGATCTGGCCTATGCCAGCGAAGATGCCTTTTTTGGCGAGCCGGAGGTGAAGTTCGGCGGCAGCACCATGTCTCCCATTCTGGCCTGGGCTTTGTCCCCGCGCCACTTCAAGGAGTTGCTGCTCACGGGCCGCCGTCTCGATGCGAAACAAGCCGAAGCGTGGGGCTTGATCAACGAGGCGGTGAACGCCGATGCGCTCGATGCGCGCGTCGATCAGGTGGTGCGCCACATGTGCCTCCTGCCCCCCGGCACACTCACCAGGAACAAGAGCCTTCTTAATCGCTTTTACGAAGTCATGGGCTATGCCACCCTGCTCGATATTTCCCAGGACCGCTCCATCATGGGTCTCAGTGCACCGCCTGCCAACGAGTTCACGCGCATCGCGAAAGAGCAGGGAGTCTCCGCAGCGCTGGCCTGGCAAAAGAAGCGCTTTGCCGAAGTAGGAGCGTTTGCCTCATGAGAACCCCAGGCTACAGAAAAGCAGTGTGCTTCGCGGCATGGCTCCTGAGCGCAATCGTGCTCGTATGTTTTTGGCAGTGGTACACCAAAAAATTCGATGTCTCGCCCGCCATCTTTCCCAGTCCTCTCGAAGTTTGGCAATCCCTAAGGGCGAACCTCGCCGATGGTACCTTCCTGAAAGATCTCGTGGTGACCCTGCGTGAGGTCATGATCGGCTTCTTTGGCGGCAGCCTGGTGGGCTTCTTCCTAGCCCTGGTCATCTCCGAATTTCGCCCCGTGCGCACCATTGTGTATCCGTATGTGATCGGCCTCCAATCCGTGCCCAAGACAGCGCTTGCCCCAATGTTTTTGATCTGGTTTGGTTTTGGCATTGAGTCGAAGGTCGCGCTGGTTGTGTCAACAGTGTTCTTTCCTGTGCTCATCAACACCCTGTCGGGGCTCGAGCGCACGGATCCCGATCAACTCGAAATGCTGCGCGCTTATTGCGGGCGGCGCTGGCGTATTTTCCTGCGTGTCAAGCTTCCCAGCGCGTTGCCCGCTTTATTTGCCGGCCTCGAGCTGGCCATCGTGCTGGCCATCATCGCGGCGGTGGTCTCTGAGTTCCTCGGTGCGGTGGGCGGCCTTGGCTACCGCATCCTCACCTACAACACCGATCTGGACATGGCGGGCGAATTTGCCGCGCTGGCGGTGTTATCGCTCGCAGGATTCGTATTGCACGGCATTGTTCGCCTCGTCGGTCAGCGCCTGGTCTTCTGGGGCCATCATCCGGACGGAGCACGGGGCGCCTGAGGTGGTGCACGTCATGTCTTCATGGGAAAGCGAGGTCGTTCTGTATCCAAATCGCTCATCACGCCGCGCCTTCTTGAGCCGCCTCGGCATCCTCGCTGCATCGTACGGCTTTGCCCAGGCTGCGCCGCTGTTGGCTGAGAACGGCCCGCCGAGAAAAATCACCTATGCCGTCGCCACCGCGGATCTGAATGTCGGTTATCCCTACGCCACCCTCCCTAAGGCCCTCGGCTATTACCAGCAGGAAGGGCTTGAGGTTGAGATCGTGCCCGGCCAATCCTCCGCGGCCGTCGCGCAATTGCTTCTTTCCGGGCGAGCCGATGTGGGGCTCGCGCAGCCGGACCCCATCGTGATTCAGCGCGTCAAGCTCAAAATTCCCCTCGTCTCCTTCTACGCTGTCTGCCGGCGCGCCACCAATCGCATCGTCGTCAACCCGAATTCTCCCATTCAATCGGTGCGCGACCTCAAGGGCAAAAGGGTCGGCGTGAATGATCTGGGCAGCGGCAGTGCGACCTATCTGCGGGCCTCCCTCAAACAGGCCGGCATGAGCCTGAGCGATGTGCAACTGCTCAGTGTCGGTTACGGAACCCCATCCTTCGAAGCGTTAAAGAACAAAAGCGTGGACGCGGAAGTCACCTTCACCGGAGGCATCGCGCGCCAGCAGATTGCCGGATACGCAGTGCGCATTCTGCCCGTACCGCCTGCCCAAATGGACCAATACAGTTACAATTTGTTCGCCACCCAATCCTTCCTTGCCAAAAACCCCGATGTTATCGCGAGGCTGGGGCGAGCCACGGCAAAGGCCACCGTCTTTCTCATGACCAATCCCGAGGCCGCCGTCCGTGCCTTCTGGAAGCAATATCCCGATCGCGCGCCAAAAGACAGGAATGACCCAAAGGCGCTCGCAACCGATCTGGCCATCATCAAGGCACAGATAGTGGACATGGGGGCGGATCAACTCCCGGTAGATTTTGCGTGGGGCAGCCAGCAGGCTGCGATCTTTGAAAAGATCGAGAACTACCTGGTCAATGCCGGACAGATCTCCGCTCCCATCGCCCCAACCGACTTGTTCACCAACGCGTTTGCTGCCCAGTACAATCAGTTCGACCATTCCACCATCGTGAACCAGGCGCGGAACTGGAAATAACGTGACCACGAGCCCTATCCGCTCTTCGTCCTCTGAAGGCATCACCTTCGTGGATGTCGGGCACCACTTTGAAACCCGCGATGGGCAGCAGCTCAACGCCTTGGCGGGGGTTCACCTCGACATCATGCCGGGTGAATTCGTCTCCCTGTTGGGCCCGAGCGGCTGCGGCAAGACCACTTTGTTGCGCATGGTAGCCGGCCTGCTGGCTCCGAGCGCGGGGAAGGTCCTGGTGGGCGGTGTCGAAGTGCGCGAGCCGCGGCCCGACGTCGGCCTGGTATTCCAACAGGCTTTGCTGCTGCCCTGGCTCTCGGTGATGCGCAACGTGCTGCTGCCGGTGGACGTGCAGGGACGGCCGCTTGCCGACTATCGCGATCGTGCCCGCGAGCTCATCCGTATGGTGGGGCTGGGCGATTTCGAGAAGCGTCTTCCCAGCGAGCTTTCGGGTGGAATGCAGCAGCGTGTCGCGCTCGCGCGGGCCCTGGTGCACGATCCAAAAATCCTGCTGATGGACGAACCCTTTGCGGCTTTGGACGCCATGACGCGGGAGACGATGAACATCGAGCTTCAGCGCATCTGGTCCGCGCAGCACAAGACGGTGCTATTTGTAACCCACGGCATTACTGAATCGGTCTTTCTAAGCGACCGCGTGGTGGTCCTGACACCACGTCCCGGCCGCGTAGCAGCGATCATCGACATTCCCTTCGCCCGTCCCCGATCGGCTCAACTGCTCGGCACCGCGGACTTCGCCGCCCTCGCCGCAAAAATTCGTAGCGTCTTTGATATTTCGGGCTCGAACGCTGCCGTCGAGATAAGCGGGACCGTCCCTTTTCTTTCATCGCAATACGGCTTGTCGCCGGGTACGTTTCGCCTGTTTTGAGGTTTCGGTCGGGTTACATCCCGTCTCTGTGATCGCCTATTCCGTCCGCACTAGCGATCGACCGCCTTCCGATAAGCGGCTCCATCATTCGGTCGATGATGCACATAAGGCCTGCTCGTTGTCGACGGCATGACTATCAAGCTAAACTAAGTGCCTGAGCCAAGAGGATTACTGGTGAGAATCGATCGTCTCAAGCTTCAGAATTACAAAGGGTTTACGTCGTTCGAGGTGGACCTCGATCCGAGTTTCAATCTCTTTGTCGGTGATAACGCATCGGGTAAGACCTCCATACTCGACGCTATCAAGATTGGTCTCGACAGCTGGTTTATCGGGATGAAGGGTGTGGCCGGAATCGGGAGCATCGATCCCGAAGAAGTCCATATGAAGGCCTTCACGCACGGCGACAGTGTTCATTTTGAGAAGCAGTTTCCGGTCAAGGTCGAATTCATCGGGTTCGTGATGGAACGCAGTGTCTGCTGGGAGCGGGAGCTCGCCCGGGATCGGGGTCGTACCACCACGGTAGGCAGCAGGCAGCTTTCTTTAATCGCGGGCGAGGCCGAAGAACACGTTCGAAACGGTAAGGACGTCACACTGCCGTTGGTATGTGCATACGGGACCGAACGACTCTGGTACGAGTCCCCACAGCGCAAGAGATTAAGTAAAAAGGAGTCGGGAAGGAAGTGGCCATCTCGACTCGATGGTTATCAGAAATGCACTTACTTCGAGATTCAAGAGACCGACCTGCTGGAGTGGATCCGAGAACAAGTCTCCGCAGGGCAGCAGCGCGGGTCTGAGACTGTTGCCTTCCAGGTCATGCGAGAAGCGATCGTTGGATGTGTCGAGGGCGCTAGGGATATCTATTACGATGAACGGTATCGTGACCTGATCGTCGTGATCGAAGGGCACGGCCACCAGATGTTCCGAAATCTCAGCGATGGTCAGCGGATTATGGTTTCGATGATTGGTGATCTGGCAAAAAGAGCTGTGACCTTGAATCCTCATTTAGGCGTCGGGGCGCTTCGGCTCACACCAGGCGTAGTGTCCATCGACGAACTCGATCTGCACCTCCATCCGAAGTGGCAGCGAAGGATCATCCATGATCTTAAGCGGATCTTCGCGTCGCTTCAATTTGTTGTGACTTCGCATTCTCCCCAACTTGTCGGGGAGGCCCAGCCAAACGAGCTTCGCTTGCTTGAAGACGGCCGGGCGTTCAAGGTTCCCCAGTCTTTCGGGATGGATTCAAACCGAGCACTCGAGGAGGTCATGGATGCGAGCTCAAGAAATACAGGCGTCAAAGATCTTCTTTCCAAGATGAGCACTTTGATCGAAGTCGAGGATCTCGACCAGGCAAAACAGGTTTTGGAGGAGGTAAAGGAGCGACTGGGCGAGAATGATCCTGAAGTCACGGGAGCTAATACCCTAATTAGCCTTCTCGAATCGACCCATGAAGAACATCACAAAGAGAAATGAACCGCGATCCCTCACAGAGCACCGAGCCAGCAACCCTTTGGACTACGGGGGTTACTCCGGAAAAGATGAACTGCGGGCCTCGCTATGTTCGGAGCAGGGCGGCATCTGCTGCTATTGCATGGGCCGCATCCGTCCAGCGATTGGATCAATGAAGATCGAGCATTGGCAATCGCAAGAGAATTACAAGGACCAGCGGCTTGTGTACGCGAACCTTCTCGGCACGTGTATGGGAGGGGAGGGATATCGGCCCAAGGATCAGCATTGCGACACCTACAAAGCGAGTCGCGACCTCTGTAAGAACCCCGCCAACCCGAACCACAACGTCGAAGCCTTGATTCGGTATGGTAGCGACGGGTCGGTCACGGCCACCGACGCTTTGTTAGATGAGCATCTCAACACCGTGCTCAACTTGAATTTACCTCTCCTCAAAGCGAACCGTAAGGCTGGGCTTGATAACTTTAAGAAGTTTCTTGCACTCCGGCCGGGCACAATCGCCAGGGCTAAGTGGCGGCAAATCCTCGATGAATGGAACCGAACATCTGTCGCTAGCGATCTGCCGCCCTACGCGGGCGTGGTTACGTATTGGATTCGCAAACACCTGATGTAGCCGATTCCGTAACTCGTTCTTGGATCCGAGATATCCGATTGAATACCTGGGGGATTGCGTCGACGCCTCCCCCTTCCGCCCCTGAGTCGATCGGGCGCCCCCGGACGCCGCAGGTTCTCCCATCCCCATAGACGCCTTTACGTTATTACGAGGTGAGCCTTCTACGATGCGAGCAGTTTGGGGCACCGTATTTTGCGCCCGGCATCGCAGAGGTAGGCCTCATACCAGGTGATCCCGACGCATCGCTAGAATTCTTGAAGAGCTGTAAGGCTTGCGGGTCACGAGGAAGGGGTATACCTGGCTGCTGTCCTTCGGCACGTAGACGGCAGTGAAGAGATGCACGCCGTCGCGCATAGGGATACGGTACTCGTATTTCGTGTAGTGGGACTTGACTTAGTCCTCTTCAGGGGCGGTGGGCGTGGCCTGTGCGACCGCGGCGTGCGCGGCCAGGGAAGCGGCGCAGAGCAGAAATATCCAGCGGAATCGGATGAGTGGGAATCTCCTTTTCGCGACTATCCCAGTGAATTGTACCGCTGGCTCAGCGTTTGAGCACTTGCTCGATGTAGGCAAGGGCACGCGGATCGTTGGTTTGTCCTAGCCAGAACATCGCTTCTTTGCGAATGGCGAAGTTGGAATTGGTGTCCGCCACGTGGACCAGCTGGGGCACACTTTCTTCGCGGGGCAATTGGCTGAGGGCAAACACGGCCTTCTTCTTGACTTCAAAGTTGGGATCGTTCTCTATCGACGCGTTCAAAGTGCCGATGGCTTTCTTGCCTGCCTTCTGCGCCAGCCAGAAAAGAGCCTGAGCACGAACCCGGCTGTCGGCGTCCGACTTCGCCAGCTGAATCAAATCGTCAATTGCCCCCGGGTCCGAATTGATGGAGAAATCAAAGGCGAGCTTCTCGCGGAGCTTGCCGTCTTGCTCGCTGCGCACAAGCTGGCGCAAGGCCAGCAATCCTTCGTGCCCGCGCTGCGCGCCCAACCAGAACGCCGCCTTCTCACGCAGGTAGGCACTGCTTTCGCCCGAGGCAAGCGAGACGAGCACTTCGGTTGCCCGGGGCGTCGCATGCATGCTCAGGGCAGCCAGATTCTCATCGACCGCCCCGCCGTGCCCGGCTCCGCCATCGCGAGCTGCGGCGGCTTTCTGGGCAAGCTTGCCGAGAAAGGCAGCACTGTCTTCCGGCTGCACATCGGTCAGCCACTCAAACGGAACTCCTCCGGCATCGAGGGTGCATCCCGCGGGAACCTCGCGCGTCTTCGTAACCTCGCCGTGATCAAGCCGCAAAAGCACGTCGACCACCGGCGCAGGCGAAGCGGCCTCGGCGGTATTCAGATTGTCTGTTGTGTCCTCGAGTTGAAGCTCATTGCAGCATCCAGCTTCCACTCCTGATGATCCCGCGCCAAATGAACACGAAGAATGATGTGTTCGTGGTAGAGCCGGCACCGCATATCCCAGCCAAAGCGGACCATTGGAGTGGCGAAATCGGTCCACCGTCGCGGACAGTCCCAGACTCACCGGTCCGGAGTGAAACTGCGTGTGCGTGACCCGGGGCTCCTGAGCGCTGGTCATCAGCGCGGAGGCGGCGAGTGTTATGACCAGAAGCGCGTTGTTGTTCATGGAGCGATCTCCTTCCAGTTACTTGTTGAGAATTTCGAGCATGTAGTCAGTGGCGTCTTTGTTGTGCATGAGGCTGAGTTGCTGTACTAGCGACTGCTTGACGGCCGGGTCCTTTTCGGCGCGGGCAAGTTCCACCAGATCGTGGCTATCCCCTGCGAGGAAGAGCGCCTGGGCGACGGCTTTCCTCGTCTCCGGATCAGTGTTCTTCTTGTAAATCGCGACCAGCGCAGGCGCCCCGGACATACCACCCGCTATCCCAAGGTTGCGAATCGCTTTGCGCCGGAGTTCGGGATCCTGCTCTGAGCTGGCGATGCTGCCCAGCGCGTCGGCCCCCTTTTGGCCCGCGGGGATGAACCCGTTGATCACTTCCGCCTTGACCTCGGGGTTGCTGGTGTCGTGATAAAGAGTGAGCAATTGCGAGGTAGCGCCCATTGCTCCCAGGGTGTGCACCGCAGTGCGCACCAGTTCGGGATCGGATTCATGACGCGCCGCTTCCACCAGAGGATCGGGCGTGCCGATGACGAGATAGGTATGGAGAATGGCGTTCTTGACCTCTTCATTCTTGCTTTGCCGGTAGATGTTGGCCAGGGTGTCGGCGGCTTGCTTGCCGCGGCCAACGGCCAGCATCTGAATGGCCCTCCGCTGCAAGGCCGGATTGCGCTCGCCGCTTGCCACCTGGCCAAGCAGCGCCTGCGCCTGCGGAGATTGATCCTGCGCCAGAACGAAGAGCGCCCGATCCTTAAGCTTTTCTGATTTGTCGCTATTCAGAATCTGTTGAATGATTGGCAGCGCGCGCGCTTCGTCCTGCTGCATCAGTGAATTGAGGGCCAGCAGCTTCAGCTCTTCGTCCTGCTCCGCCTGAGGCGGCATAGGATCGTCGCTCTTGCCATGAATCTCTATTTCCAGTGCGCTGCATTCCTTCGCCCAATTGCCTTGCGGATACGTATGCTTGAGCTCCGCGCAGATCTCGAGGGCACGGGTGGCATTGCCCTGTTTATTCTCGGCATATGCTTCCCAATACAGGGCTGCTTCCGCGCGCGCCCCATGCTGCGAGGCGAGATTAGAGAAGATTTGCTCCGCCTGGGCCCAATGGGCATCGTTGATGGCGCGCGTGCCTTCCGAGTAGAGCGTCTCTTCCTTCGTTTGGGCGGCTGCGTTGTCAACGAGGAGCGGAAAAGGAGACCCGGCACACAACGCCGGCGGAGCCGACAAGGCAATAAGCAATGTCGCGAACAGTAGTGGTTTCGTATTCATTTAGATGGGAACCCCTTTCGTTGCTGTGGGAGCGCTTTGCAGTTCGAGGCCCGGGGAGTGAACCCGGGAGCGCAAGACGCGAATGTCAAACAGAAGACCGTCGGTATTCATCTCTTGCCTCAGGCGGTTGAGATCAGTCTCGGTGAGCCTGTCCGGCTCGTTGGCAAGCTCCATCAGCAGACGCTCCAGGCGGTCGAGCGAGGCTTCCACATTGAGGTCTCCGGCCTGCATCGCGCTCTGCCTCACCAGGCGGTTGCTGGCCAACAATTCTCTGGCTTCGCTGCGCAGCGGCAAATCCGGCAGATCGTTGCCATTCGCGTGATTGAGCTGGACCAACAGGCGCTCCGAACGATCGAGATGGTCCCCCAGAACAACGATCACCACCCGCTGGCGGGCTTGCGGGTCAACCGCCACGGCTACTGATGGGGTCTGCTTGCGCTCCCACCGGCGCCCGGCAACGAAGGCCACAGCAACCAGCAATACGCAGGCGGCTGCCCAACCCAAGGGCCGGTAATATCGCATCCAACTGCTTTTGGCCTTCTCGTATACCGGAAGAGAGATATGAATGGATTGCCAGATCTGTTCGACGTAATCCTCTCTGCGCGCCGGTGGCGTTGTTGTGGCTACTCCGTCGAGGTCTCGGCACAACTCGGCGTACCGCTTGGCGCACACCGGGCAAGCTTTCAGGTGACGCTCACTTTCGCCCATGTTGGCGGATTCTTCGTAGTAGTGCTCGACCAGTTCTGCTTCATCCAAATGTTTCATGTGTTTACCCATAGGGGCGCGAGTTCGCGCCTCAGTTTCTGCACCGCCCGAAAGACTGCCTGCTTGGCGGCATTGGGAGCGATGTTGAGCGCGGCCGCAATCTCTTCGGTCGATCGGTCTTCCATATGGCGCAGCACGAAGGCGGTGCGCTCGGTGGGGGTCAGCTCGCTCATCGCCGCCTGCTGCCTGGCCCCGATCTCGCGGCTCAACAGCAGCCGGTCGGGGCCTGCTTTTACGTCGGCCAACTGAACCTCACTCTGTTCCGGATCGTTCTCTTCCGCGATCCGGCTCTGGGCTTCCGGCCTTCTTTTGCCCACAACCTCAAGCGCGCAATTGGCTGCGATGCGATAGAACCAGGTAGCCATACTGGACCGCCCTTGAAAGGTCCCGAGCGACTGGTACCCACGCAGGAACACCTCCTGCACTGCCTCTTCCGCATCGGACTCATTGCCGGTAATGCGATAGGCCACCCGGAAGACAATTTGGGTATAGCGCGCCATGAGCACCTTGTAAGCTTCCTTGTCGCCGGAAAGGATCGCCCGGCGTATGGAGTCGTCACTCTCTTCCATCCAGCGCATTAGATAGGAAAATGCTATTCCGGTTAGGTTGTGATCTCAGTTTTTCTCGATTTAGGTGAGACTGGGGGCAGGATGAAGCAAAACACCCCTCACGCGCTCGATACGTAAGTCAAAACACCTGGCGATCTGACCACGCCCTTCTATGCGGGGCGCTCGAGCGGATGCCTGACGCATGGCCCTCCGGTTCTGCTACGAGTTTTCTGAATCCATGGGTGTGTGAGAACACTCAATAAAGTGCTGTTTACCCCGGCAAAAAGGAAGGGAACACAAAATGAACGTCGTTCTTTATGGAGCCACCGGCAACTCCGGCAGCAGTATTTTGCAAGAACTCGTAAGGCGCGGGCATCGGGTCACCGCAGTCGCCCGTGATACGTCCAAGCTGCCCGCAACCGTGACTGCCGTCCAGGATGACCTGAGCAGCGTTGATAAGATTGCTTCCATCATCGCCGGGGCGGATGTTGTGATCAGCGCCTATGCGCCTCCGCCAGGAGATACCGACGCGCTCCCCGGCGTCACCGAGCGAGAGATTCAAGCGGTTAAAATGGCCGGCAGCGCTCGCCTGATCGTGGTTGGAGGTGCAGGACTGCTTGAAGTGGCCCCTGGGGTTAGCCTGATTGCGTCCGGGCATTTGCCCGAGCAATACCTTCCGATCGCCAAGTCGCATCAGAAAGCTCTTGAGATCCTGAAGAAGTCGGATGTGAACTGGACCTATTTCAGCCCTGGCGCCTACTTTGTCCCGGGCGAGCGGACGGGCAAATTTCGCCTAGGCACCACCGGCCTGATCGCCGACGCAAAGGGAGACAGCCGCATCTCCTTCGAGGACTATGCTATCGCCCTGGTGGATGAGATAGAGAAGCCGGCGCATGAACGCGGCCAAATGTCCATCGGTTACTAAGCGCGAGCTCGAGCACCTGATCCCGGATTGGATTACTGGGTAGGTGCGTCAGGTTCCCTGTGCAGGACATCCTTGATGGCATCGGGGAAGGTTGAGGGGGGCACTCAACTCTTCCCCGATCAGTTGTTACATGTACCTGCGCTGCGGCGTGAATGTTCCTCACTCGCCGGTGCGCGTGCCCTCCCCAAATTGCAGCGTGGCGTTGTGGAGCGCGATTGCGGTTAGGAAGGTCTTGTTGTCCTTGGTGTCTGTCAACTCTGATTCCATATCGTTTCTTCCTTCGACGATACGTGCCGGAACGGTTTTGGACCAGTTACCGCGAGTGAACGTCACCTGCGCACTTGTGTCCGGTCCAGTCCACACGACCTTGTAGGTCCCCTTGGGAAGTTCGGTGTTTCCTACCGTTATATTGTTGTCGATTACGACGTTGGCAGAGTTTTTGGAGGCGGCGTTCGCAGCGAATGGAAGGATAGCGAGGATGAAGGTAAAGCCCAGAACTCGTTTCGTCATGTTCTATCTCCTTAATCTGCTTCCGCTCTTCGAGCGATTCAAGAAGCATTCGCTCAATTAGAAACCAGCTCGCTGCGCCCCTAATCTTAATAATTGTTAAGCTCGCGACACCCTCGCCGAATTGCGCAAGCCTATCTCACCAAGCTGCCCTAGACGGAGATGGGCTTATCCAGGCTATTACTCGCCAACTTCTCTCGAGAGGGTAGACGCGGCAGCACGATTCGTACCTTAAGGCCCGGCTTTGCGTTTTCGGCTGTGATGGTGCCTTGATGTACCTGAACCGCCCGCATCGCGATCGACAGCCCAAGCCCAATCCCACCGCTGTTGGTATCTCGCGATTCTTCTGCGCGGAAGAACGGCTTAAATATTTGCGAGAGCAATTCTTCGGCAACACCCGGACCATGATCGCGAATTTCCACCATCGAGGTATCGGCAGTTTCCGCCAACCTCACTTCTACAACTGAGTGAGATGGTGAATAGCGAATCGCGTTTCGCAGCACATTGGCGACAGCGCGGCGCAGCAGCTCTGGGTCTCCCCAGAGCGCCTGCTCCAACTGGCCACTCAGCTGAAGGCTGCATTCCCGCAACTCCGCGTCAAGCCGTTCTTCGCTGACGATGTCGTTTACCACTTGTTCGAGATCTACGGCTTCAAATTTTCGGGCTTCCGGATCGCCCTCGGCTCGCGTGATTTCCACGAGCTCAGAGACCATGAACGTAATTCGGTCCACGTCACGCTCGATACGATCCAGGGCGTAGCCCTGATCGGGGGAGCTCCTTGCCAGCCTCACGGCAAACTTGAGCCGCGCGAGCGGCGATCGAAGCTCATGCGAGATGTCAGCCAGCAGTCGCCGCTCGCTGGTGAGCAATCGCTGCAAACGTTCAGCTGTTTCATTGAACGCCCGCCCCAGGTAACCAATCTCGTCACGACGGTGGGTATGCCAGCGGGCAGAGAGGTCGCCGCGGCCAAATCGCTCCACCGTTGCCGTCAGGTTGCGGATCGGCGATACCAGCCAGACCGCCGCAGCCCAGCAGAGAATTCCTGTAGCTCCTATGACCAGCAGGTAGTACGGAAAGAATACCCAGGGCTGATGCCGGTTGGGTGGGAGGGCGATAAACCAGTACGCGCCGTCCGCCGCTCTGCGGCTAATGACCAACTTGCCTGCGCGGCGCTGGCGCCCCTCCGTCGCTCCAGCCCCAGGGATCAAGTTCGATAGATCCTGGCCAGAAACGACATCGACACCCGCGGAATTGAGCAGATAGTGCGAGCCGCCAAAGACCCGGTTTGCAAGCTGCATATAGGCCGAGACAGCGGCTGGGCCGCCCCGATTCAATGCCTTCCGCGCCTCTTCCAGCTGTAGTTCGTCAGTTCGTTCGAAAGTCCGGTAAAAAGTGTTTCGCTCAATCTGTCCCGAAATGGCAAGATAGACCATCAGAGACAACGACAATGTTCCTGCCAAGGCGAGCAGGATTCCCACGTAGAGAGATCTCATAGAGTGCCTCTGTTCCGCGATTCTCCGGATAGCGTGCGCCTCATCGTATGGCCTGGCGCGCCCCTCGATAACACTCAACGTTCCGTGCTCGTAAAGACATAACCGACGCCGCGAATTGTGCGGATCAAGGTATGACCGGATTCAAGCTTCTTGCGCAAGCGGCTGATGTGTACATCGAGCGATCGGTCCAACGGAGTTGCTTTGCGTTCGAACAGACCCTCGGTGATCTCGTCGCGAGATACGATCCGCCCGGCCGAGCGAGCCAGCAAATCGAAGATGTCGAACTCCATTGCGGTCAAATCTACCAGCCGCTTGCCCTTCCACACCTCGCGTCTGTTCGCATTGATACGGATCTCTCCAAACCTGGTGAGTCCATCGTTCAGATGATGGGCTCTGGCGATTCGCCGAAGCACTGCACGGACGCGCGAGAGGAGCTCATCGGGGTCGAAAGGCTTAACCAGATAGTCATCCGCACCTTTGTCTAAACCTTCGATTCGGTCGCTGCGATGGCTCCGCGCCGTCAACATGATGACCGGCACAGCACTCTGGCGACGGATCTGGTGCAACAGGGTGAAACCGTTGATTTGAGGCAACATGACATCAAGGATGACCAAATCGTATTGGCCCTCCAGAGCGCGGGCAAGGCCGTCACGTCCGTTGTGAACGGCTGTCACCCGGTGGCCGTTCTCCGCAAAAAACTCCTGCATCATGCTGCATAACTCTGCGTCGTCATCGATGAGCAGCAGTGATAACTTCCCGGATGTGGACGATGTGTCTGGTGTCGCCATTCCTAGACCTATCGGCGAACTTCTCTCTTGCCCACAAGTTTACGCGAATTGGCGGCGTGTTTGATAACTCGTGTTCAACGCTGCCATGCCGTCCGTCCTGCTTAACTAGCAGGTGGGTCATGTAATGACGCACCTGTGGTATGATCAAACGTGGCTAAGCGAGTACGAACCCGCAAAGCTGTTGACGACATCGATCAGGTACGCTGCAAATCCGGAAGCTATGGCGTCATCCGCGAAGAGGTTTATGTAAACGACGCCGCGGCGGTGGTGAAATACAATCTTGTCTTCATTCACCTTGGTTTATGCCAGCAAGACAACGGCAGGGTACTAGGTTACGACAATGCTCATGGACACCATGAGCGTCATTGGATGGGGAGCGTGCAACCCGTAGGCTCTATCAGCTATGAACGAACCCTGCGTCGTTTCCTCGATGAAGTGGAAGCCCTAAAGGAGAAGGCATGAAAACAAAAATTGGTACGAAGAGCTTTGCTGAATTGAGAGAACACAAGCTGGCTCGCGCCCGTAAACTGGACCGTAACGAGCACATACCTTCAGAGAAGCGCATCACTTTCGCCACTGCGGATGAGATGCTGTCGCACATCACCCCAAAACGTGTCCGTCTCTGTGAGGTGGCAAGGGAGAAACCTCGTTCCATCACAGAATTGGCGGCGGTGCTTCAGCGCGATCGGAAAGCTGTGCACCGTGATGTCCAGGCTCTTCATTCAGTAGGAATGTTGCTCCTGCGAAAGGAATCGAACCCAGGTCACGGTCAAGTGCAGGTAGTAACAGCGGCGGCCAGCCGATTTCAACTGGTGGCCGAGGTCTGACAAAGGAGGAAAAGCCGGGGCCTGTCGCGCCTGATCTCCTGCAACACGGTAGAAGACACCTCCGAATATGCTGCCCGCAACGCTGCGCTTCAGGTGGCAACCAGATATTGATCCATCCAAGCGAGAATCTCCCGCCGCATCTCCGGTAACTCCTCGTGGGCGCAATCGAAGAGTTCGATCTTACAGTCTTCGGCTCTCCCATAAGTCCGGTAAAGAGCCAGCAGCTTATCGCGCACCTGCTCGACGCCCGCTGGCGGAGTGAGATCGTCCTTCCGCCCGTTCACGCTCAGGTGTGCGCGCGGTACGATCAATTCGTTAATCTGAAAGGTGTCGAAGTGTTTCAGCAACCCAGGAACGTAATAGTAGACACCGTGCTTGCTCAGGTTGTGTGCCTCAATCAGAGATTCATAATTCGTCAGGCAGCAAACGTCCATGGCGGTCCGGACACGCGGATCGAGACCGGCCAGCCACCAGGCCTTCGTTGCCCCCATGGACATGCCAAACGCTCCCAGCCGCGCCGGATCCACTTCCGCACGACTCGCCAGATAACTGAGCGCGCGTAGCTCATCAAACATCATCATTCCCCACAGCACCTGGCCACGCCACAGCATCAGCTTAAAAGTGTCTTCTTCCCCTTGGCGTCCAACCTCTTCCCGCTTACGTTCGCCGAAGCACCAGCTATCAATGGCGAGCGTCACCAGACCTTTTTCCGCGCAGATCGGCGCGTATGCAGGTTGCACCTCTGTGCCACGCAGCAATTGTTCTTTCCCCAGGTCGTACTGGCCGGCGTGCCAATGGATAAAGAGCATTCCCGGCGCCCGCTCCCGCCGGCGGTCCGGAATAAGCAGCAGCGCTGGAACGGGTTCGATCCCATTAAGGTCAAGAATCAGCCGCTCGAGTGTGTATCCATCATGTTTCTCCGTGCGCACCACGCGCGGCGGCGCGGGCTTGTGGTCCCATGGCAAATCGCCCAGTAGGCTCCAGAGTTCCCATCGGCGGCGTTCCTGATAAATAGCGAACTCGTCTCTGTCCCCCGATGAAGCAAACTGTTGAGTGTCCGCCTGCATTGGTAAAGTCGCTCCCACGGCAGCCAAGGCCGCCGACCCGGTCATAAACTCACGCCGGCTTAAGTGAGACACTGATTTTTCCATATCTGCTCCGGGGTTTGATATTGAAATTAGCAGATATAGGGTAAATGCCGGCAATCGGTCTGCTCAGCATGCTCCCGTCTCAGCAGTGGAACACCTTCTCTCCCACGCGCTCGATACGGAAGTCAAAACATCCCGCGGTCTGATCGCGCACTTCTATATAGTCTACGTCGGGGCGCTCGAGCAGGTGCCTGACCGCGGCGGTCTTATCCTCGGCGGCCGGGACGAGCGCGCGTTCCACCAGCTTCTGGCCGGCGGCATAGCCGTTCAAGACGACTGCATAGGGCTCGAGATCCGCAGGATAGCCGGCGTCCGGGGAGTAGCGAGCGCAGGCCTGCTCGTGGATAAAGATGGGCCCGGGCAAAGGGACAGCCTCTATTCCGGCAAAAGGATCGTAGGTAAACAGTGTTCGGTTTTCTTGCCCGATCCGGAAGATCCGCAGGCAGTGACGGCATGGTCCGTAGCCGGAAGCTAGCTCGGTGTGTGCGGGGTGTCCATAGCGCGGAGCTTTGCCCGAAGAGCGTACCTGGGCAGCGGTTTGACTGGGCAACGCGATCACGTGGAAGCTCGACATTGTTTTTCTCCTGTGAGGCCTGGCCTCAAGAACGAGTCTGCCTGGAACGTCGCACTGCCGAAATCCGTTTCTTGCTCTCAAAATGCCAGCGCGAAACCAGAACAAACAACCGGATAAGCCTATCCCCCGGAATTGCTGCAACAGGTATGCTGTCCCTCCCTGACGGATCGGTCGAGAAAGCTCAAGACAGTACGAGCGTAGAGGGTTGGCGCCGCGCTGTAGGTTGTGTCGTGGACGGCGTTTGGGATGACCACGAGTTCCTTCCGCTTGCCCGGAATCGCTGAAAGAATTTGCCGTGCCTTGTCGGTTGGCACGATCCAGTCCCGTTCGCCCGATATCAGCAGAACGGGAACTTTGACGCGTCCGGCCGATGGAATAACGGACAGCAATTCCGGGCCGAGGTAGATTCCGCTGCGGAAATAATATTCGAGCGCAGTCGCGCGAGCCACGCCGGGAAACGTCGAAGCCGCGAATACAGCTCGTAGCCAGAAATTCGTCCCGGGATCGTGAAGATAATGGCGGCTGATATCCTCAGAAACATCCTTGCCGGTCACATAAGCCCCATCGGCCACCACTGCTACGATCTCGGGAGATTCAGCGGCGGCAATTAGGCAAGCGACTGCACCGTAAGAAACACCCAGCACCGCGACCGGCTCGTTATCTCCCCGTGACCGAATATATCGAAGTGCGCCGAGGATATCCCGTGCCTCCAGGAGTCCAGGCGAGACGATGCTCCCGCCGCTCTCCCCATGACCTCGGAGATCCATCGCCAGCACGTCGTAACCGCCGCGAACAAGAAAAGCTGCGCGGGGCAACATGACTTGCCGTGTGTGATCGATCCCATGAGCGATGATAACCGCTCCACGTGGCATCCCTGAAGCCGGAAGCCACCAGGCCTTCAGTGGAATACCGTCTTTCGCGTCGAATGAAACAGTTTCGCTGCGCAGTCCGAAGTCAGCCGGTCCGCGGTTCATCCCGCGCCACCGAGGGTGGTCCCCGAACATATCCGCGCTACCGCAATAGCCAGCTACCGCGTAGAAGAGCACTATAACAGTGGCAATTACCGCAAGGCCAAGCAAGGGGCGAGCGGAGCAGATGCGGCGCCCAAACCGCCTTGAGCGATTGAGTGCAGAATCGACCGCCCGTGCGTCGAGGGGATCGCGAATCATCTTGCTAATTTCCAGGAGAGCATGCTCCCCTCCCGTCCATTTGCTCGGTAGGATACTACATAGGAGAGGAACAGGACAGAACTACCGCCGGCAAAATCAGTTCGTGCGAGATAAGGGGATACGCCAGTCAGGGGCCCCACCCGGTGAAGGACATCCCCCGTCAATCAAACCCGCAACCCCCGTGATGAGCGCGTTTGGGAACCGGCGGAAAATAAAGCCTCATTGACAAATATGCCGGTATGGGAATATATAAACGAGAGTACAGTCGGTGGGGCGGACCTGATGACCCGAATTCGCGCGGCGGCATAGAACAACCCTTGCGGGAGATAGCCATGTGTCCGTATGGATTGCCGCCTCGACGGGCGGCATATCCGCACTGGTTGTGCGCAGGTTCCGCGGCAACAGTCAGGAACTATCAAACGAACCACAAGAACGGCGAACAAGGAGAGCGGAATGGACAAGAACAGGCAGACGCAAACGACCATGAGCACGCCACCGATCGTGTCACCGCAGGAGTGGGAGGCTGCGCGCGAGCAACTGCTCGTCAAGGAGAAGGAATTAACCCGCGCCCGTGATGCGCTGGCCGCCCAGCGCCGGCGGATGCCGTGGCAGGTCGTCGAGAAGCAGTACGCGTTCGATGGGCCTCAGGGCAAAGCCAGCCTGCTTGACTTGTTCGACGGGCGCCGTCAGCTCATCCTCTACCGCGCCTTCTTCGAGCCCGGCGTATTCGGTTGGCCCGAGCATGCCTGTCGCGGCTGCTCCTTCGGGGCCGACCAGGTAGCCCACCTTGCCCATCTGAATGCCCGCGACACCACGCTCGCGTTCGCCTCGCGCGCACCCCAGACGGAGATCGAGCGCCTCAAGGCGCGAATGGGCTGGAAGATGCCGTGGTACACCATCACAGACAGCTTCGACATCGACTTCGGCGTGCACGAGTGGCACGGTCACAACGTATTCTTCCGCGACGGCGAGAGTATCTTTCGCACTTACTTCATTAACGCCCGCGGTGACGAGGCGATGGGGAGCACTTGGAACTACCTCGACCTAACTCCGCTCGGGCGCCAGGAGGAGTGGGAGGACTCGCCGCAGGGCTATCCCCAGACCCCGCCGTACAAGTGGTGGAACTGGCACGACAACTACGCCGCCGCCGCGCCGCCCGACCCACGGTGGGTTAAGGTGATCGACAACGCACAGGCCACGTGAAACCGCGACGCCGAGGCTGGCAGGATCGCACCAGCATCGGCTCGTATCAGGGCACGGCTTTACAGGCTGCGCAAAGTCTAAAATCGCGGACAGTCAGCTCTTCAGTTACCATCTGGTGATCCTGGGGCTTTAGCCCTCGGGTCTCGAAGACTGAATCGAAGATCGCGCGAGGAGCCACGAATGCCCACAACATCAAGAAGACAATTCATCAAGTCGAGCGCAGCATTAGGAGCGATCCTATCGACAGGCGGCCGCGTACTTCACGCCAATCCTCTTGGCATGCCCATCGGGTGTCAGACATGGCCTGTACGAGCGACCATCGCCAAGGACTTCCCCGGCGCACTGAAGGAGCTATCCGCGGCCGGATTCCAAACGATAGAGCTGTGCTCGCCGGTAGGGTATGCTGGCTCCGGATTCGGCGGCCTCAGTAAATTCAAGGGATCGGAACTGCGAACTATCCTGCACGATCACGGCCTCACCTGTATCAGCAGTCACTTCTCGATCGACGAACTCAGAAAAAATCAGGACGGCCGCATCGCTTGGGCAAAAGATGTGGGCCTGAAGCAAATGATGGTTCCAAGTCTGGATGGCCCTAAGAATCCGACGTTGGATGACGTGAAGCGCGCGGCCGATGAATACAACCGAATGGGTGAGCGAGCCGCGTCAGCCGGCATCGTGCAGGGCCTCCACAACGAGGACTTTGAGCTGACCAAGGTCGATGGCAAGCGCACGTATGATCTGCTCTTTCAACTTCTCGATCCGAAATTCGTCAAGTTCCAGTTCCAGGTTTCCACAATCAGCGACGGCTATGATGCCGCGGAGTACTTTACCAAATACCCGGGACGCTTCATTTCCATGCACGTCCAGGGTTGGTCGGCAACCACTCGCAAGATCGTGCCGGTAGGCCAAGGCACTCTCGATTGGAACAGAATATTTACCGCGGCAAAGACAGGCGGCATCAAAAACTACTTCGTCGAGATGGACTTACCCTTGATGCAGGCCAGCGTTCCTTACCTTCGCCATTTGCAGGTGCAATAAACTCCCAACAGCGCTTTGCCCTGGCGCGCGAATGCTATGAGCGTTCCGCGGTCAAGAACGATGGCTACGCCATTGGTAAGCTCGCGATGATGCTCGACTCCGGCGTCGGCGGGCCTGCCGACCCTGCCCGCGCAGCGCAACTACGCGAACAGTTGAAGCGCCCCAACAATCTCAGCTTACATCGATCCGAATTTCGTTAAGAAAGCCACCGCCGATCCTGGCAACCTCTCGATGACCGCACCTGGCAGTTCCGGACATCGAAGCTTGTGGCATGCGGATGGAAGGAGAAGCAGCAGCGCAGGCGGCCAGGTATGCAGCGCAATGCCGCAGCCGCGGGGGCTATATCGATGACGGTGAGTGCATGCAGGGTGGTTTTCGAATCGATCCCTATTAGGCTGCCCTTCCGTCCGAATTGACACGACACCCGCCCTTGCTTTATTTTCCAAGGATCAATCCGGGTAGTGCTGGGCGCAGGGGCCTAAGTAAAGGGTGCGTTTCCAGCGCGATGATTGATGCGAGCCTCCCTAGCCGTTTGGGGGAGGGCTCCGCTCCAAACAAGCTACCCGATCCCACCTAGAGAACCGTCTTTCCCCGGATAACACTAGACGCTGTGCGTCCGAGGAGGATCTTCGTTTGCAAAACAATCTCAAAACCATGGTGGCACTGTCCTTGATGAGTATCGTTCTGCTCGCTTCAGCAGGGGGATATGCACAAAGCGAATCAGCAAAAATCCCATACGGAGCCAATCCCGCGGCAGGTCACTATCTGCAGGTGGACGACGCCAAGATTTATTACGAAATCTACGGCAGCGGTGGAACTCCCCTGGTCCTCCTGCATGGTGGCCTATACGGGTACATCGAAGAGTTTGGGGCGCTGATTCAAGAGCTGAGTAAGCACCGCCGCGTGATAGCGATCGCGACCCGCGGACACGGCAAATCCGAGCTGGGAACGCAGCCTTTTTCCTACGCGCTGTTTGCCCACGACGCCTTCACAGTCATCCGCCACGAGACCACCGAAAAGGTGGACGTGCTCGGGTTCAGCGACGGCGCGGTTACATCGTACACGTTGACCGCCGCTCATCCGGAACTGGTGCGCCGCCTCGTTGCCATCGGCGGTCCAAGGGCGCTGGCCGACTGGACCGCGAAGGCACAAGCGGAACTGCGGGCATCGAAACCGGCGGACGTAGAAAGAGACGCACCGCAATTTGTGGCCGAGCGCAAGAAGTTGATGCCGGCGCCAGACAAGTGGGACGAGTTCAACGAGAGGCTAATTAGGATGTGGTTGGGGCCTGTCTATGTGACGGACGCGCAGATACGATCCATCAAAGCGCCCACGCTCATCGTTGCCGGCGATCATGATCCGTACAATCAAATCGAGAAGATTGTAGAAATTTACCGTTTGTTGCCAGACGGAGAGCTAGCCATCATTCCCGGATGTGGGCACGTGGTCCTGGAGTGCAAGGGACCATTCACGATCGGCGCAGTCAATGACTTTCTAGTGAAGGGGGACAAATAACCGTGAAGATCGACCATCCGCTTCTAAGCAGATGACGGAGCACTGCGCTCTCTCTTGTAAGCCCGCCGCGTTCAGCGGCCCAAAGGAAGGATCCGTTTTATGCCGCTCGATAGAAGAGACTTTGTCAAATCGCTGACCGCCTCATTCGCGCTGCCCGGCATGACCTCGAGCCTGGCAGACGCCTCGGGCTCTCCCAGCACGGAGCCGGGCGCACGGCAAAAGTTTCCAAACGTAATTTTCATGATCTGCGACGACCTGGGTTATGGAGATCTCGGCTGCTATGGCTCGAAACTTCCGACACCTCATCTCGATGCGATGGCGGCCGTGGGAGTGCGGATGACGCATTTCAATTCCGCGCATCCCATATGTTCGGCCTCAAGAGCGGCCCTGCTAACCGGGCGCTACGGTCATCGCATGAACACCACCGGCGCCTTTGGCCCCAACTCTCCCACCGGCACATCTCTCGATGAAAAGTTACTTTCCAATCTTTTTCATGCAGCCGGCTACAGCACCAAGGCTATCGGCAAATGGCATCTGGGAGACAAGCCGGAATATCTGCCAACCAATCGTGGCTTTGACACTTTCTATGGCGTTCCCTACAGTGACGATTACTATCCCCTTCCCTTGATTCGCGATCTAACCGCCCTCGACAAGGATACGGATCGCGATCTGTTGACGCCCCGCTACACCGAAGAAGCGGTGAAGTTTATCCAAACTCGCCGCGAAAACCCTCTGTTCCTCTATCTCGCGTTTTCCTATCCGCACGATCCTGCGCGAGCATCGGCCCGTTTTCGCGGCAAGACACAGTTCGGCGATGTGGGCGACAGCATCGCTGAGATCGATTGGAGCGTTGGTGAAATCGTGCGCGCAGTCGAGCGCCAGGGCCTAACCGCCAACACGCTCATATGCTTCACCAGCGACCACGGCCCTTGGTATCAGGGGAATCCTGGCGGCCTGCGCGGCCGAAAAGGCTCCTCATTTGAAGGCGGCCTGCGCGTTCCATTTCTCGCGAAATGGCCCGGAAGGATTCCGGCCGGCACGGTGGAAGACAAGTGGCATTCCAACCTCGATGTACTGCCCGCGCTATGCACCCTGTGCGGGCTAACACCTCCCGACAAGCCGCTCGATGGTGTCGACATGTCGGGGAGCCTGGGTGGCAAGAAAAGCAACCCCAAGCCAGAACCACGCCTTTACTTCTGTCCGATGGGAAACCGAGGCCTGGACTTACACTGCGTTCGCAAAGGGAAGTGGAAGCTGCGCGTCGCTCAAGGAACCGAAGGCGAGATCTATATCAACGACCGCACGACGGCGGCGCGAGCCAGTGCGTGGCTCAAGCACGCCGAACTCTATAACCTCGAGCTCGATCCGGCCGAAAGCTATGACGTTGCCAAACTTCATCCAGAAATCGTCGCCGAGCTTTCGAAGGATATCGAGGCATCGATGCCCTCTTTTCCGCCCGATGTAGTTGCGGCCTATACCTCGCTGCGAAAGCGGGAAGGGGATATCACCACGCCCCCAGGCGCTTCGCCCAGGCCGCTGCATGGCCCAAACCCAGTCTGGTCCTGGGAGCCGGAAGACCGTCGCTAGAGAAGCAGCCTACTGAACTGACAACGCTATGCTCGCCGCATGCTGCGATCCAGTTGCAGATGCGTTTACCGATATGGTGTAAGCACCTGCCGGCGTTGTCGCTGGGCCGGATGGCGAACCGTTGCCGCCACCACCGCATGCCAGCACCGATAGGGAAACGGAAGCCAATAACAAACCCCACCAGAGCAGATGCAAGTGATGGTTCCAGCGCCTGATCTTCTTTGGCGTAAAGGCGAGCCCGATCGCTCCCGCAAAGGCAAGTCCGCCCGCAGGCACCCATGGCGGCAGCGATGGAACAGAATAAGGATCGAGCGCGGCGGCAGCACTCGCTGTGGTAATGGTTAACGTGCTGGTGGCTGGCGATCCGCCCGTCGGCGTCGCGCTGGCGGGAGAAAACGAACACGCTGCCTGGGGAGGTAGCGAACCACAGGAAAATGTCACTGTGCCCGCGAAGCCCGCAACGGGAGTTACCGTGAAGGTGAACGTGGCCGTTTGACCTGGAGTGATGGTCGCGGATGTTGGCGTAGCACTGATCGTAAAGTCAGGTGCGGCGATCACGATGGTTACCGCGCTCGAGGTGCTGGCCGAATTGTTCTTGTCTCCCTGGTAAGTCGCGATCGTTGCGTAACTGCCGGCCGCCGCAAACGACGTTTGCAGGCTGGCCACTCCATTTGTAATCGTCGCTGTTCCCAAGCTCGTCGTGCCCACCGCAAACGAAACCGAACCGGTCGGGCTATCGCCGCTCACACTGGCTTTTAGCGTGATCTGTCCATTCACATTTCCTGCACTTGGCGTCGCTGCCAGAGTGGTGGCGCTGGTGGCTGGCGTTATCGTGATGGCGACGGCAGAAGAAGTGCTGGCAGTATTGTTGCTGTCTCCATCGTAAGTGGCCGTGACCGAATAGCTGCCGGCATTGGCAAAGGACGTCGCCACCGTTGCGCTTCCATTAACAAGAGGTTCTGTCCCCAGACTATTGCCATTGGACGCAAACGAGACCGAGCCCGTCGGACCAGTCCCGAAGACAGATGCCGTAAGGGTAATGGCGGCGCCTGGAGCGGCCGTCGCCAATGACGTCTGAAGGGTGATTTCACTCGTGAGCGGCGCGGGCTTAGCCGGCGCCGGGTTGTTCTGGTTTAACAAGGAAACGAGAAACGGGCCGCCACTCTGGTTAGCGAGGAGCCCAACTAAGACATCCAGCTTGTTGTCATTGGGTAGAGCTGGGGCCTGATTGTTCAGACGGGTTGGGGTGTGGGAGATGCGAACGTTCCGGGCGCCGTGCTGCCCAGGTTCAGAAAGACAGCTACTTGAGAGGGAGCGTTCAGGGCGGGAACAAGGCTGGCAATATCAATGTATCCATCGCCATTAAAATCCGCGAACACGGGTGCTCCCTCATATTTGCCGAAATATGCCGGAGGTTGGAAGGTGCCGTCGCCGTTGCCCAGCTGGATGGTCAGAAAGCCGTTGCAGGAATAAACAAGGTCCAGCTTCTTGTCATTGTTCACATCCGCGAAGCTCGGCTGGCTCGCACCGGCAACACAAAGAGGCGTGGTCACGGTAGTCGGCGCGCCGCTGTCGAAGTTCAGCAGGATCCCCACAGACGCCGGTGCATTGGCCAAGTAATAGGCCATGTCCAGCTTGCCATCGCCGTTGAAGTCGGCGGTATAGATGGGATTGCCACCGGCAGGGAGGGTGATGGTGCTGGTAACAGGAAATATCGGCTGTGGAGTCTGTGCCTTTGCTGAAACACCAAGTAGGCTGAAGGAAACGAACGTCGCGAAAAGAAAACACTTCCTGCGGATGCTTCTGAGCAAGGCAAAGGAATTCATGAGAAGGGCCCCAGGACGAACACAGGATGACAATCTTGAGCCATCAGTGTCCGCTTTTGGCGCAGTAACAGTCAAGGATTACTTCGTAACTCGGTAATCAAAGGTGCGGGTCCCTCAGGACTGCCCGCGTTTTTATGATCAGTTACCTTCTGCGTAGATGCACCAATACGAAGCTGGCGCCTTTACCAGCGATTTGTCTTCCCGACCTTCATTGGCAATCACTGCGGTTACATCAAGCGAGCCCTTCCCGTGCGGGTATCGAATGAAGTCCAAACCACTCGCTGTGACACACGCTTGCCGTGTTCCGTCAGAGAAAACGACGGTGAAGATGGTGTAACCCATGCCGGTTTCACCTTGCTGATATAGCTCGTTTGCAAATCGAGCTGGTAACCGCGTAGGACTGTCTCTAACCTCGGCCACGTCTTCCATGCGGATCAACCGTTGAGCGCCGTCACTTTGCAGATACGCATCCCACAGTTTCATGATCGGCCTCTCCGGCATGAAATAAACCGTGTCGAGGACCTCTCCACTTGTAAGAGTGATGCTGCAAGGAAAATAAGTAAGCTCGCCGTCCTGCGTTGGTTCGATTCCTTGCAAGCTTTCCTGGATATGCCTGGGCAATAACGAATAACGAGGCATGGGGCGGCTTCCTAATGGAGATTTTCTCTCAGGATATTCGCGGTGGCTTCAACTCACTTCGCGCTTGGCGCGTGATACCCCTGCCACACATACTCGAGCGCTTCCGGCAGCGTCTGCATCCTCACGGTGCGATCCACGTGTCCGGCATTCTCTGCAAACACAAACTGGTAGTGATATCCCTTCGCTGCCAGCACCTTCGCCATGCGCTCGTTAGCCTCGACCCAGTCGTGCATGTTGTCGCGCATCAGGTTGGGACTGTAGAGATCTTTGTCGCCAACCTCCATCCAGATCCGGATCGGCTTCCGAGGGCTCTCCGGAATCAGGTGCGCGTGGAACCCCCAAGCTCCCTGCGGGCTCTTAGCATCGTACGGCCACTGCTGGTTCACATAAGTCCCCGAATAAGTCAGCACGCGATGATAGAGCTCCGGATGAAACCACGCCATAATCAACGCGCACGACCCTCCTGAACTGCCGCCCGTAGTCGCTCGCCCATCGGGATCGTGCGTCAACTTGACCTGCGCCTTCTCCTCAACCAGCGGTAGCACCTCGTGTTCGACAAATTCCGCATAGCGCCCCGACATCGTGTCGTACTCAAGCCCGCGCTCGCTCCCCTGCGCATCGCCGCTGCCGTTCCCGATAGAGATAGCAATCATGACCGGCAGCTTGTGTTCCGCAATCAGGCCATCCAGCGCAGTGAAAAGCATGCGATCCGGCCCATCCGCGCCCACGATGAACGGCACCACGTTGCCCGGCACATAATCCTTCGGCACATACACCGCAACCTTCCGCGTATACGCCGCGGGATGACTCGTGGTAACCACCAGCTTTGCCGGGTTATCCGGGTCAGGAGTACCGAACGTACCCTTATCGCGCGCAATCCCCGGGTAGTACTTGCTATCGGCCGAGCTCATGGTGAATTCGACCACGTTGCCATGGGTCAACTCCTGGGCCGTCATCTCCGCTGCCGGAGGATGCGTCGGCCCGAGGATGAAGTTGCCATCCTGATCCGCCGGAGGTACCGCCCCGTCGGGCAGCTCCTTAGCCTGCACATAACCCGGCGAATGCGGATCGCGCGTTGGTGGCACAGGTCGAGCCGTCTGCACGGCCGGCGCCGCCGTTGGCGCCTGCCCAGCGAAAGCCAGCGTTGTCGCTGCGGTAAGAATCCCCAATCCCACAAATCGAACTTTCCAACTCATCTGGTCCTCGCACCCGCAATTCATAAAGGCTTCGTTGAGAACATCAGGCAGCGGTCACCGCTTCTACCCCGAATACCCGCGCCAAAGGAATAGTACACGGAAGGCTCCATGCTTTTGGCCACTGAGTGGTCAACATCTGGGGTTTGGGCACATCAGACACATAGGTTTTGTAGCGGCTATCTGGGCGAGTATAGGCTGCGGAAAAGAGCTGCAGTTGGAGGTCCGGGCTTTACAGGCTGCAGAAAAGCTCACGTGTTGTATCAGGGCACGGCTTTACAGCTTGCGGAAAAAGCCCGAAGAGGATGAAATGAGTCCCCTCAGTGGCTAAAGCCAGACCTGTTTGCAAACACTTACGTACGAGCTGAAGCTCGTACCCTTCAAAAACTGGAGTTTTTCCGACTCTGCGCTGCTGTCATACAACCCTGCTTCTTGATAATCTTCTTGATGGCTGGTCTCCTTTGCACCCTTGAGTGCGTATCGAAAGCTTAGCTTCCGGTGAGGCCAGCCGTCTCATCCCATCTAAAGCCAGACCTGTTTGCAAACACTTACGTACGAGCTGAAGCTCGTACCCTTCAAAAACTGGAGTTTTTCCGACTCTGCGCTGCTGTCATACAACCCTGCTTCTTGATAATCTTCTTGATGGCTGGTCTCCTTTGCACCCTTGAGTGCGTATCGAAAGCTTAGCTTCCGGTGAGGCCAGCCGTCTCATCCCATCTAAAGCCAGACCTGTTTACAACCACTTACGTACGGGCTGAAGCTCGTACCCTTCGAAGACATGAGTTCTTCCGCAGCCTCTTTATTATAGCCGGGCCGTAAACGATTGAGGAGAGGACGGGCTTTTTAGCCCCTGAGGTTTTGCTTTCCTGCCCGCCGCAGAGTCGGCGGACGTCTTCACTTGACATCCCCGCGGGGTGAGGGCGAGTAAACGGTTGAAAAGCAATCATCAAACAATTATCCCGAGGCACACTCGCTTCGAGCGGCGCCTGTAGAAATGTGCGAACTAAGCTAACTAAGCGAACTAAGTCCCGGTGCGAGACCAACGGGATGGTAAACAGCCGGAGCAGTGCCATTTTTAAATTGAGCGCTAAAAGCGCCATAAGCGCCATAAGCCCCCCGGTTCGAAGCCTGTGATCTTCGATTGCGAGCAGAAGGGGCAGACGGCCCTCTTCGGACGGGCGGGGTGCGGCGAACTTGGGGCATGTTTCCATCACGCTCCTCTGTTGTTAGGGGTTCGAGCATCTTCCTGGAATAGCGATCTCCATTATTCAAAGGATGCCGCCACGGCACGATCTGCCGAGGTGCGCCATCCTTTCTACGAACATGTCCGTTACGCTTATGGCTGGTCAGTATTTGATTTGCTACAGATATTGATGCGAGTTAGGGTGGTTTCGGTCAGAGGTTACGAAAATTATTTTCTGTGCGCACCAGGGGACGGCCAGGAACTTTACTCATGTTCTGGGGAAAAGCCAATCAGAAAGCACGAACCAAACCTGAGGGTCAGCCGCGGGGTTTCGGAATCTTCTCTCCCACTTTGCAAGCGAGGTGAAGAAAGCGCGATTTTCTTGGGTGCAGCCAACATTCCAGAGCCGACGTTATGACACCGGCCAAAGGAAACCGAGGGGTAAAGAGCCCTGAGGTGTTGCTTACCTGCTCGGTCCGGCCTTTTTCCGCAGCCTGTTTAGCCGGGGCCCCCCGACACCCATGCACAACAGCGACGTGATCTCAGAGAAAGCTCTGCGAAGCCAAGAACCCTCGTATCCAATTGAAAAATCAACACTTCAACGACCCCCTCACCCCCGACCCTCCCACCGGTACATTGACTGCTGAATTCCAAAGGGCATACCATTTCCTCACGAACAACCGTGTACTTACACGGCGGCAGTGCATTTCCCCCCGAAGTTCCAGACTGAACGAAAAAACCAATGAGGAAGGGCCACCTGAGGAACCCTGGGGCACTTGCGAAGCACACTCTACCGCGAACGGCTGACGGGCACGCGTTCGGCAGCTGCAATCGTCATTTCGCCGCCGATTCCGAGAGCCGAGGCGCTTGGTGATGAAGTGTCGAACCCTTCTCCTCTCCCTCTCCCTGACCGCAGCCACCATGGTGGATGCCGCCACTCCAGTCCCAACTCCCGCCCCCCAATCGACCAGCAATTCGAGCACACCGTCAAACCCTTTGTCGGCAAATACTGCGTAGCCTGCCATAGCGGCAAGATGGCCCCCGCGCAATTCGATCTCAAGTCCTACACCAGCGTAGACATGGTGACCGACGACTTCGCCCGTTGGGCCCTCCTGGCGGAGCGTCTAAAGAACCGGGAAATGCCCCCCAAGCCCATGCCGTCCCCGCCGGCCGCTGAAGCCCAGCAGGTCATTGACTGGGTAGCGGCCGTCCGCGCGGAAGAAATAAAGAAAGCCGCCGGAGACCCAGGCGTAGTGCTCGCGCGCCGCCTAAGCAACGCCGAGTACGACTACACCATTCGCGACCTCACCGGCCAGGACCTGCGCGTCGCCAAGGAATTTCCCGTAGATCCCGCCAACCAGGCAGGTTTCGATAACTCCGGCGAATCCCTAACCATGTCGCCGGCGCTCCTGAATAAGTATCTAAAGGCGGCGCGCGAAGTAGCCGATCACGCAGTCCTCAAACCCGATGGAATCGACTTCGCGCCCTATCCCATGCAGGTAGAGACCGACCGCGAAAAGTACGCCATCCAGCGCATCGTGGGCTTCTACAAAGCGCAGCCCACCGACTACGCGGACTATTTCGAGGCCGCCTGGCGCTACAAATATCGAGTCGCCCTCAAGAAACCCCACGCCACCCTGGCCACCACCGCGGCCGATGCCAAGGTGAGCCCCAAATACCTCCCCATGGTCTGGCAGATCCTGCACGATCAGAACGCGGTAGGCCCCGTCCTCAAGCTACAGAAAATGTTTCTGGCCCTCCCCCCTCCCGATGCGGCGCAGACCGGGGGGCTGCGTGCAAAATGCACGCAAATGCGTGATTTCGTAGTGAAAATCCGCGCCCACACAGCAATGCAATTTGCCGCGCCCGTCGTGGCCGGTTTGCCCGCGCAATCCGAGCCTCTTCTCAACTGGAAGCTGAAGCAGTTCGCCGAGCACCGCCGCGACAGCGATCCCAACGATCTGCGCAACGACACCGATCCACCGCCCGTCGTTCCGGAGATCCCGAAATACCCTGATCTACACGAGGAAGCCGCGCCCCGTTGGGCCGCTCTCTCGGCCAAGGCGCGCGCCAACGATGCCGACCTGATCGTGCCCGCCGCCCAGCGCGCCCGCTATCAGGCCGCATTTTCCCGTTTCGCCTCGGTCTTTCCCGATGTCTTTTACGTCTCAGAACGAGGCCGCTATTTCCCCGACGACTCTGAGGACAAAGGCCGCCTGCTAAGCGCCGGCTATCACAACATCATGGGCTATTACCGCGACGATCTTCCGCTCGTGCAGCTCATCCTCGATGACAACGGGAAGAAGGAGCTGGATCGTCTCTGGAACGAGTTCGATTACATCGCGGCTTTCTCCGCGCGCACCTGGACCCAGTACTACTTCAACCAGAGCGGAGAAGTCTTTGGCAAAGGCGACGAATCCGGCTCAGACCGCCCCACCGATCACGCCGTGACCGACACCGAAGTCATCTTCAAGATGCGAGACGTCTACCTGGCCAAGGCTGCGGCCGATCCAATCAACGACCCCGTAGCGGCTGAAGCGATTCGCGATCACTTCAACGAGATGAACGCCACGCTACGCAGCCTGGAAAAGGAGCGCGCAGACGCGGAACCGAGGCAATTAGAAGCGGCTCTCCAATTTGCCGCGCGTGCCTATCGCCGGCCCCTCACCAACGCCGAACGCGCTGATTTGATGGCCTACTATCACCAGGATCGAGCGCAAAATCAGTCCTCCCACGAAGAAGCCCTGCGCGATGTGATCACCAGCGTGCTGATGGAGCCGGACTTCCTCTACCGTCTCGATATGACAGACGGCCAAGTAGCTTCTTCTCCCAAAGCGGCGTCCCATACCGTAGCCCTCAAAACATCGACAGCGTCCCCTCCGAGCCCTTATCCAGCTACGCCCTGGCGAGCCGCCTAAGCTACTTCCTCTGGGCCAGCATGCCCGATGAGGAGTTGCTACGCCACGCCGCCTCCAACGACCTGCAAAAACCGGCCGTCCTGCTGGCGCAGGCTCGACGCATGATGAAAGACTCCCGCGTGCGCGGCCTGGCCACGGAATTCACCGGCAACTGGCTCAACTTCCGTCTCTTTGAAAACAACAACGCCGTCGATCGCGCTCGTTTCCCCCAGTTCAACAACGATCTGCGCGAAGCCATGTTCCAGGAACCCATCCGCTACGTCGAAGACACCATTCAGAACAATCGCTCCGTCCTCGACCTTATCTATGGCAACTACACCTTCGTCAATCCAGTGCTGGCCAAGCACTACGGCATACCAGGAGTCCAGGGCGACCTGGACCACTGGGTCCGCGTGGACAACGCCGGGCAATACGGACGGGGTGGCATTCTGCCCATGGCGGTCTTTATGACCCAGAACTCACCCGGACTGCGCACCAGCCCGGTGAAGCGTGGCAACTGGGTGGTGCAAAAGGTATTAGGAATCCGCGTTCCTCCTCCACCGCCGGTCGTTCCCGAGCTGCCGAGCGATGAGTCGAAGTCCGATCTTCCCGTACGCGACATGCTGGCCAAGCATCGCGCCATTCCTTTCTGCGCCGCCTGCCACCAGCGTTTTGATTCCTTTGGCCTGGCCTATGAAGGCTACGGGCCCATCGGCGATGTGCGCACCAAAGACCTGGCCGGGCGGCCCGTCGACACCGCCGTCACCTATCCCGGCGGCATCAACGGCATGGGCTTTGAAGGTCTGCGCGACTTTATCCGCGATCATCGCCAGGACCAATTCATCAACAACATTTGCCGCAAGCTGCTCAGTTACTCGCTCAACCGGACGCTGCAACTCTCCGACGAAGCGCTGGTCGACACCATGCAGACCAATCTAGCCAAGCAAGGCTACGGCTTTGATTCGCTGGTAGAAACCATCGTCCTGAGCCCGCAGTTCCGGAATAAACGAATACCAGCGCCTCAGAAACCAGAGACGCAGATAGCATCCAGAAAGGGGAACTGATGGCTTATCCGTTTTGAAGGGGAATGGGCTGTACAGGCTGCGGAAAAACTCATGCTTTGTGTCAGGGCACGACTTTAGAGCTTGCGGAAAAAGTCGGGAGGGGATGAAATGAGTCCCCTCAGCGGCTAAAGCCGGATTCATTGCAAGGCATTTGCGTACGGCCTGAAGGCCGTACCCTTCAGAGAATGAGTTTTTCCGCAAGCTGTTTAGTCGGGCCGTAACGGCCTAAATAGAGATGGGCTTTAGAGTCTGCGTGAGAACGGGCTTTTGGCTTTGTATCAGGGCACGGCTTCACAGGCTGCGGAAAAAGTCGGGAGGGGATGAAATGAGCCCCCTCAGCGGCTAAAGCCGGATTCATTGCAAAGCATTTACGTACGACCTGAAGGCCGTACCCTTCAGAAAAATGAGTTTTTCCGCAAGCTGTTCAGCCGGGCCGTAAGAGCTGGAATGAAGAGGGCTTTAGCCCCTGAGTATGTTTTTTTGAAGGGTACGGCCTTTAGGCCGTACGCAGATTATTGCAAACAAGTGCGGCTTTAGCCGCTGAGGGAGCAACCCCGTGTCTCGATTGTCCAAAAAATTCGCATTTCCCATTTCCCGCCGCGCCGTACTCCGCGGAGCCGGTTGTACCGTAGCCTTGCCTTGGCTTGAGTCCCTGCATGCCTTAGCGGATGTCCCACCGCCCTCCGCCTTCCCCAAGCGTTTTGGCATCGTCTTCCTGGGTTGTGGCGTGAACGAGGATTACTGGAGCGCCGAGGGCCAGGGCGCCGACATGAAATTGAGCAAGACCCTCTCCCCCTTGGAACCGCTCAAACAGAAGATCAACGTCATTGACGGTCTCTACGTCAAGGCGCTGACCGGCCAGGGCATTCATCCCGCCCAGACGGGCAGTCTCTTATCCGGCGCCCACATTTCGAAAGGCGCCATCATCCACTCCGGCATCAGCATCGACCAGATGATTGCCAACCACGTGGGCGAAGAAACTCCGCAATCCAGCATCGTGCTGGCCTGCGAGCAGCCCATGACCGGTTACCACGAGTCGAACTTCTCCCTGGCCTACAGTTCCCACCTCTCCTGGCAAAGTCCCGATTCCCCTGTCCCGATAGAAGTCTACCCATCGCTCGCCTGGGACAACTTGTTTGACAACCGTGGCAGCCTGCAGAACCTCAGCATTCTCGACCGCGTAAAAGATCGCGCCCAGGATCTTTCCAAGTGCATCAGTGGGACTGACCAAGGCAAGCTCGATGAATACCTGACCAGCGTGCGCGAAGTGGAAAAGCGCGTAGAGCAAATGCGCAAAGGCAAGGACGATGCCGACGACGCAGCGAAAGCCAAAAACACCGTCGCCGCCACCATGGAACGGCCGGCCAACGGACTGCCGGAAGACCTGCGCGATCACTCCCGCCTGATGTGCGACATCATTGCGATAGCCTTCCAAACCAACAAGACGCGCGTCGCCTCCTTCATCATCTCTCACGATCTATCGGCCATGTATTATCCCTTCCTCGACGTAAAGGAAGGTCACCATTCCGCCTCGCACAACAACAACTCCGATGGCTACGAGCGCATCTCTCGTTTCCACGTCGAGCAGTACGCCTACCTGGCGTCGAAGCTAGACAGCATGAAAGAAGGAAACGGCACGGTTCTCGACAACAGCTGCCTGATGTTCCTATCCAACATGTGGATCGGCCGCAAACACGACAACTTCCGCCTGCCGGTGGTGCTGGCCGGCGGCCTGGGCGGAACGCTGCAAACGGGACGTTCGCTGAATTATCTGAAGGACAGCGAAGATAACCGCAAGATGTGCAGTCTGTACCTGTCGCTGATGGATCGCTACGACGTGAAACTGGAACAATTCGGGGATTCGCAGACGCGGTTAGAGCGGCTTTAAGAGGAGGGTGCGGGGTTCGGCGGAGTCAGCAGGGGATTGAAAGCCGAGGTGAGCAACTGAGTTTGTTGCATTAGGTATGCTTTCACCGCGTTAGGCCAAAGTCTCGAAAACCTGGAATGTTAGAAACGGCTGACTATGTACAACGATGAAGCGAACTCGTTGGAAAAGCAATTCCCACAAGAATTAGAGGTCCTCTCGGAAGTATTTGGCTACGAGGATGTCAGAGCAAATCTAGAGCGCATGAACACCGTCAGGGCTTTTACAGAAGCGAAGTGGGCACAGTATGTTGAAGCAATCTCTCGAAAAACAGTAAATTACCTACTGATCGCAGAAGCTCCTCCAGGAACCGCGGATAACCCACCTCTCTATTTCCTTGATCCATCGTGCAGACCCAGAACTTTAATGAAAGCCGTCTCGTCAGCATTTTTCGATACGGGATCGGTCGATGGCAAGACCACGCTTGCCAAGCTTGCAGACCAGGGCTTCCTTATGGTGGACTCGATACCCTTTGCAATGGACTACACGTCACGCAGGGCGAGGCGGTCATACGCAAAGCTTGTCGCTATGACGGCAGACACCTACATGCGGGCCAAGCTAGCATCTTCACGGCTATCATGGTCGGATAACCTAAAGGTCGCCTTCAGTGTTCCTTTGAACGCTCGGTGCGTAATCGCCGGCCTTCAAAACACCTTACAACTCGGCCATCGCCGATTTCGCCTGACTCAAGAAACGATCGCAACCAACGCCGCCAATTACCCGGACGGCAATCTCTTGCGTGAGCTCTTCAGCCTGGAAGGCACACCATGACTGATCCTTTCACAGCGGATTTCACGAGTCTGTCGAGCGAAATGCGGTATTTGGCAGTTCGCCGACTTTGCCCAAGGACTGAAAGTAGCCGATACGATTTCAAAGAAACCTGGAGATCAAAAGTAGGAGAAGACGCAGCCGCCTTCGTAAAGACATTTGGTGGGCATTTCGAAAAACACTTTTGAGGGCTATATGAGGCCGCGCCTTATGATGCGACACAAGATCATCGAGTATTTGCAATTCTGGGTCATCCAGTCGATTCTATTAGGCTCAACATCCCCGTATTCGTTTGCGCAATCGAGCGACAAGATCCAGTTCTACGGGGTTGCGCCGCAGTATCTTCAGTGCTCGGTACCGCCTGGCGAATGACGCTGACGGCGAGATCGATATAGATGCGGGTGACCGGCTCACTGAATTCATCCGGAAGAACCAGATCCCCAAATATTCCCTGATAACCGAAATTCGCCCGGGGGCAGCCTTGTCGGCGGAATTAAGTTAGGTAAAGCGATACGCGCGGCCGGGTTATCCACCTATGTCGGAAAACGCTCACAATCGTCATTGGAATCCCACGAAGCAGGCGTCTGCTACAGTGCGTGCACGTTGGCATTCTTAGGCGGCGAATACCGCTTTTATGAACCAGGCTCTGTATATGGGGTCCATCGATTCTATTCGAGCATCCACAGTCCAGAAGACTCGGATATTGCCCAAATTATGTCTGCCGCCGTCGTACAGTACATGCGCGACATGGACGTTGATCCAGGAATGTTTTCCCTGATGACTAGCGCTAGCAGTAAGAAGTCACAATCGTTTCACGGTCAGAGATGGAACGGCTGCACATCTTGAATAACGGCCGTAAAGAAACCAAATGGACTGTTGAAAGCATTCCCGAAGGGATTTATCTAAAGGGCCAGAGGGAAACCTATTTTGGAATCAACAAAATAATGCTCTCTTGCTTACCACATAGCAGCCTGTTGTTGTACGCATCTTTGATCCTCAAGGTCGCGGTGATGATGTGGTGAGATATTTTAAGAGTGAATCGCTCGTCCTGGACGAGACAGACACACCGATCAGCGCGTTTCAGGTAACCCCACGGAATTAAAAAATGGGTGGGTCAATGGAGCTGATGTGCTTAACCCGAGCATGGTTCAACAACTCAAGAATGTCCATTCGATAGGAGTCACGTTTCAAATGAATTACAGCGCGCCAACCTTTCTGGGCTTTAGAGATATGGATTTCCTAGATGGCGCAAAGAAGCTCGTTGGCCTAGCTAATAGCTGCCAAGACAAATAGTCGATGGGGGAAATACGCGCTCCCGCCTCTGCGCCCACAGCACGCCCTGGGGACCAGAATACATTTTGTGGGAGTTCGCCCTACGAGTATGCGATGAGGAGGGGTACTGCCACGCGATACCCATACCCGTCTGAATAGTTGTGAGGGACGACGGGATCTTATTTGCCCCGACTTTCTTTTCAAAGGTAGCAATCGACCCACAAAGACGGGGACTGCTCAGAGGAAACGGCAGTATAATTTGCACCATCGCCAGTTCAGGAGGCGTAAATGGTCGAAGACGCAAATTCAACCACCCCCGAAACCTCGACGGCACCCCGACTTGACAAGCATGTTCACGATGGTGACACAGAACTGGAGGCGATCGAGGCGATCCTTAAGGCGCTGAACACACTAACCGAGGAACAGCGCCTCAGGGCACTAGACTATATTCTGGGTCGTTTCAATGCGGCGGGACCTAAAACCCGGGTGCCAATATCTCACCCAGGGCCGGCCATTCCAGAGCCTACCCCTCCAACGTCATCCCCGGGCCAACCCAAATTGCCCCGACACCAGCGATCCAGGATATTCGCACGCTTAAGGAGACAAAGACCCCAAAAGTGCGAGCGAGATGGCGGCGCTTGTGGCTTACTACGTTTCGGAACTCGCCCCGGAGGCTGATCGAAAAAAAGAGATCACTAAACCTGATATCGAGCGTTACTTCAAGGCAGCGGGATTCAATCTACCGGCCGACGCGAGTTTTACCTTGGTTAATGCCAAAAACGCCGGCTATCTTGAGAGCGCGGGCCCTGGTAAGTACAAGCTAAATCCGGTCGGGTACAACCTCGTGGTTCATCGCATGGGCAATCGCGACGGCGAACGAAAGGGGGACGGTCGAGGCCAAAAAGCAGTGGCGAAGCAGCGTCGCAAACCGACTAAGAAGGCCCCTCGTGCGAAGAAATGAAGACTACTCACCCTGCAACGGAGGCGTGGGCGGAATGGTGGCGGGAGCTCGATGCGCTCAATATCGCGCTGAAAAAACTTTCCAATCGCGGGATTACTCACGTCGCAGCGAGAGCTATTCGCGAAGATTTCAGGGAGCTCGTTCAGTTCTATTTTCGCGAGCTTCGCCAGCGTCTTGAGACCGTTGGGATCGATTCCTCGCAGATTGCGCAGCTCGATGCAGAAATGCAGGAGATAGTCGAGATCGCTGCGAAAGTGACTCGCACCGTGACCTATAAGAAAAGCATGCGGATCCTAGAGGGGCTGCGAGCTCCCCTCGAGACTGCAATCGAAATTGCCGCGTTTACGGCGAACGCGCCTCCACCGGCGGCTGCCACGGCAACGGAAATGGCCATCTTGAAAATGCTCGATCTGGTAGTCCCGACAACAGCCCTCTCGTACCAACAAGTTCTGCAGGATTTAAACGATTCGACGCGGGTCTCGTACCGCGGTACCGCCTCGGAACTGCGCGAGGTGCTCCGGGAACTGCTTGATCATCTTGCGCCCGATGACGAGGTCATGAAAACGGGCGTTAGACTTGAACCGGCGCAAACCAAACCGACCATGAAGCAAAAGACAGTTTTCATCCTAAAGGCGCGCGGGATGAACGAAACTCAACGCAAGACCGCTGGCGACGCGACCGAGGCGGTTGCAGGTGCGGTTGGATCCTTGGCGCGTTCGGTCTACAACCGCGGATCTCTATCGACCATCTCGGCACTACGCGCCAAGAGGTGCTGACTTTCAAGGGGTATGTGGAGGCCGTGCTCGCAGAACTCCTCGAGATACACAAACGGTAGGCGTATTACAGGGTCTTGCGCCCGATGCGTGCGGGTAACTTTACTGTGCCCGAGGAAACGGCGTTTTGTTTGTACGACTGACTTCGGCCACACCTATGCTGTCTACCCCAACCTCACCCGCGATTGGAATCCAGACCGCATCAACCAACTCCGGGTCGCGGATATTACTTATATCCGGCTGCGGGACTCTATTCTCTACCAGGCGGTCCTCCTCCAAGCTTACCAGACGAACAGTACCCCCAATGAGGGCCCTGGCGGGGACAGACGGATCAACCCCCATCGAAAAGGTTCTACATATGCAAAGCCAAAACCCCCGAGCCCGCATCCTCCGCTTTCGCGGATCTAAGGTCATGGGATTTGAAGGTAACCAGGACAGACGGAGAAGGTAACCAGGACAGAGGAAGTGACCCTAAGCAACTCCGTGCGTCTAGAATGCTCATTTGAAATGCTAATCGATGGCTGTGTTACTATCCTGGGCCAGGAGAAAAGAGACGTGGCAAAAGTAATGGAATGTCGGTCAGTCGGCTTGGACTGTGATTTCGTCGCGCATGGAGAAACAGAAGCGCAGGTAATGGAAAAGGTCGCTGAGCATGCGAAAAAGGATCACGGCATGCACAACATTCCCGAGGATGTTGCGATCAAGGTGAGAGCTGCGATTCGCAACGAATAAAAACCGCTGCTGAATTCCCCGCGACTTGAAGGAAGCGAGGAGAGTTGTTCTCGATACCGCATCCCTAATAAAACGAACTGCGGACGAAAGAGCTAGCCTCATCGAGCTGGTTGGCCCCGGCGGGGACAGGAAGCTGTGAAGGAATTGGCTAAATGCACCCATTAAGGAACTGCTGTCGATGGGCCAATATGGCTAGACTGCAAGTGTGGACATCCCGCCGCTTTCTCCTCGCCTGGCATCGATTGACCGCTCCCAGTTAGTCCTGCGTACTGTTGACGTCGAGAGACAGACGGGCTGGCGGGGACAGACGAAATAATCACCAACGGAAATGCCATGCACCTGAAAAGGCTGGACTAATGGGTGGTTATTTCGTCTGTACCTTCAATGCCCCTCACACTTTGGGAAAACAAGAATCCGCAAAGAGTCCGGGCGAAGTTTCGTGATACCCATTTCCAGCAGTTTTCGTTGATGTTAAGTTTGACTGCGATGCGTTGATGGGACAGGGAAGCCTTATGACAGCATATAACTTACTTTATTACCCAGATTTCGAACCAAACCCAGCGTGGCTACGCAGAGTGCTGTTGCTGGCCGACAGCGTTACGAGAATAGTTCCAAATGATGTGCGGTTAAAAGACTCAGACGATTTATTAGCCCTGCAAGACTCAAGTCCCGGTTGTCTTGATCAAATTTCCCCTGAGGATCGAGATATCACAATCGAAAGCGATCGATTACCTCGCCTTAAGAAGGCTTTCGCCTTTCTCGGTCGATCCAAAGTTCGACCACCAAAAGGAACGGTAACCATCTCGATCTCAAGGGACGGTGGGGTTTCGGTAGACGGTCACGTCTTCCTTCACAATGCCAAGATATCGCCGGCCATCCATGATGCCTTGTTGCGTAACGGATTAATAATGGACGGCCTTGGCGAAATTTCTAGCCAAGAAGTTTTTTTTGTAGGTGACCCATTTGGAGTTATGCCTCGGGTGCATAGCGGAGAGGCAGTCTAATCGATCCGGAGCCAGCCGCAGAATTGAGGAATGAACGTGACTAGCTCCCCGGAGGTTACAGCCTCTCGCCGCAGCCTGAACTCCAACGTGTCGAGATCCACCTCCTCCGCTGAAGCTGCACCTATTTTCTCTAGCTGTGGAAGCAGGCTCCTCATCGTTGCGGCAGCCCATGAGTAGAAGGGGCAATCTGCTCCTCCGCCAGCTAAGACCTCGGCGAACATATTGGGCTGTCCTAGGCCGATCGCTTTGAAATGCCGCAGCATGTTATACGAAACATCGTAGGGTCTTCGGTTTTTCGAAGCGCTTACGACGGCAAGATAGATCAAGCTCATTATCTTCTTCCAGAGGGGAAGAGCATCATCTAGCATATCGGCATCGAAGATACCAGCCATACGCGCTGGTTCCTGAAAGGCTAATACTCCACCGGGCTTAACGTAAGCACGCGCTGCCTTAAGAAAGGACTCGGGATCCTCTTGGAATAAGATTACCCAGCGGCTGATCACTAAGTCGAACTGTCCAATGTCCAATTTGGCGCCGAGCGCCTCTTCGTAAAAATGAACGGGAAGCGGAGCAGATGATTCTCTACTGCGGGCATAGTTGATTGCGTCGATACTGCGATCTATGCCGACAACAGTTCCTGTCTTGCCCACGATCTTGGCAGCCAGCATGGAGACATCGCCGGCACCGCAGCCGATGTCGAGCACGCGCATGCCGGATTTCAGACCAGTTTCATGCAAAAGCCGCAATGTCGTAGAGTTCAACAAGGCTGATTGAGCGATAAGACGTTCGATTTCTGGCTCTGAGTGGCCCAAAACGTAATCCGTTTGATTCATGCAAGCTCGCTCCGTGGGAATGTAGGACAGACGGAAATGACCCTAACGAAATCGCGGCCTGTTACCAGGACTGAGGTAACGTGCTTCCATTAGGTCACTTCCGTCTGTCCTGGTTTCCTCCTGGTTTCCTCGCTGGTTTCCTCGAAAAGAATAATGACAATGGGCGTGAATGCATGGGCTATCCCGAGACCCCAACCAAGCCAACCCATGCCAAACATCCCTGCTACCAGCGCTCCTAAACCGGAACGGAAAACCAGTTGCGCTTGAAAGGAGTGGTCTACGCTCATGTTGCGAATGCTATCTGAGCCGTGTGGACAAGGCAATGCTTAATGATTCCTTGGAAGTATCCATAAACGGGCCGATGATTCGTGACCACTGACGACTAAACCCTGAACTGAACGTGTCGCGGAACATACTCAGGTAAACTTCCCGTCCCCATGTTCTTCCTTCTACCTCTTTCAATAACTTATCGGTCATTACGCTGCCGGAGTACGGATACCGGCCATTCGACCCGACGCTCGCAACTCCTAGTGGTTACCCCGGTGCAAACTTCCCTGGTAGAACTTCCTTTCCACGCGCTCAGCGTAAACGTAAAATCTAGGGGTTTCCCTAAGACCGGAAACGGCAACGGGGGTCACCTATTCGCAACCATTGGTCTGTCGTATTATTTTTCTCTTTTCTGCTTTCGGTCAGCACGGGTTACGGCCAAACATACGTCTTCGGGAGAACGGATTTACCCGTTGGACCGGGCGCGTTTTCGAACGCTACAGGCGACTTCAATGGCGACGGCGTTGTCGATCTTGTTTCCGCAAACCAGGCCGACAACACCGTATCGGTGGTTTTGGGTAACGTAGACGGCGGATTCAATCCGCCAGTTAGCTATGCGACCGGACCCCAGCCCACCGCCGTGGTCAGCGGAGACTTCAATAACGACGGCATCCTGGACCTTGCGGTGACGGACGGGAACTGCGCCTACCAGGAGGCCGGCATGGCGCTGTATATCCTGGTTTGTGACGCGGGCACCGTGAGCATATTGCTGGGTAACGGTGATGGAAGCTTCCAGCCACATCTTGACTACGCCACCGGCAAGGGCCCTTCCGCGCTCGCAGCGGGTGACTTCAACGGCGACGGCAAACTCGATCTAGCGATCGTCAACGCAGAGGACGACAGCGTTTCGGTGTTGCTCGGTCAAGGGGACGGAACCTTTCAGTCGCAGGTTGTCTACAAAGTGCCTATTGGACAAGGCCTGGTGATTGGCGACTTCAACAACGACCACAAGCTGGACCTGGCGGTCGGCGGCCCTTCCGTGATGCTGGGCAATGGAGATGGCACCTTTCAAGCTCCCATAACGTATGTTGGGTCTACGCAGCAGACTGGGCCCGCATTGGCGGCAGCCGATTTCAATCTCGATGGCAACCTGGACTTGTACGCGGGTGGCGCTTTATTTCTGGGAAACGGCGATGGAACGTTCGTGCTGCACGCGACCTATCCCGTTGCCAATGCCGCTGCCGCCGCTGCCGCCGACTTGAACCGCGACGGAAAGCCTGACCTGGTCGTCGCTCAGCAAAGTGGCGTTTCGGTTCTTCTTGGCAATGGCGACGGCAGTTTCCAGACAACAGTGAAGTACTCCGCGGGCTACTACGCTACCGATGTGCTGGTAGCAGACGTTAACGGAGATGGAAGGTTAGATCTCGAGGTTGCGAACTCGGGGTGCGCCACTCAATTCGGCTGCTCAGCCACTGGCCCGGCAAGCATTTCTGTTTTGCTTGGCCTGGGCGACGGCACTTTCGTTGGAGGAACGCAATACCCCTTTCAATCGGGCAATCCCTCGTTGCAAGTGGTCTCGGCCGACTTCAACGGAGACGGCAAGCCGGATTTTGCGGCCCAGACCCCCAACACGTCGCAAGCCACCTCTACGATGGCCGTGTACCTGGGGAATGGCGATGGGACTCTCCAGGCGCAAATCTCTACGGCTGTTCCGAGTAACGGAGACATCGCGGCGGCGGATTTGAATGCTGACGGCAAGGCGGATATAGCCATGGTCTACGCCAATTGCACCCAGGGCGCCTGTCTCCCGGGATATGTAGCTGTTCTTATTGGCAACGGCGACGGTACGTTTCAGCCGCCAGTGCCATACGCCACCGGCTTGCAGCCTGGATCCCTGGTGATTGGGGATTTTAATGGAGATGGCAAACCCGATCTGGCTACTTCCAATTCCACCTCAGACAACATTTCTATCCTTCTCAACAATGGCGACGGAACCTTTCCAGTGCATGTGGAGTACCCTACTGGACTTGCGCCTGGAAACATCATTTCCGGTGATTTCAACGGAGATGGCAAGTTGGACCTGGTTGTTTCCACGGAAACCGGAATCTCTCTGCTTCTGGGGAATGGGGACGGAACCTTCCGGCCACATTTGGACTACGTCATCAGTGAAGCCGGCCCATTGGCAGCGGGGGATTTTAATAGCGACGGCAAGCTGGATCTGGCAGTGTCAACGCAACAGGATGCGCAGCCGCTGGTAATTCTTCTGGGGAACGGAGACGGTACATTTACGACGGCGCCTCCTTCTGTCGGCGCCGCCGGATATCCTGCCGTCGGCGACTTTAATGCTGACGGTAAACCAGACCTCCTCATGAGTGGCTCAACGATCATGTTGGGCAATGGGGATGGGACCTTCCGAGAACCGTTTGCCGTCTCCGGCGGGACCGGAATCGTCGCCGTTGTGGACATCAACAACGATGGGGTACCCGACATTGTTGGAGGAACGGGTTACAGCACAGCGGCAGGCGAAATCGTGGTACTACTCAGCACCGCCTTTAAGGCTGTCGCACCGGCGGCGCTCAATTTCGGATCGCAAGGCGTAGGAACGATCAGCGCGCCGCAAACCGTCACCATCAGCAACCCGGCGAGTGTGAGCTTTAACATTGCCGGTATCGTCTCCAGCGGGGATTTCAGCCAAACGAACGACTGCGGAGCCAGCCTCGCTGCTGGAGCCCATTGCGCGATTACGGTGAGCTTTTCGCCCACGGCCAGCGGATTGGAGACGGGCACCATCACGCTCAGTGACAGTACCAAAACCAACCCGACCGCCATTCCTCTCAGTGGAACCGGGGTGAACGGACCGGCGCTCATAGCCAGTCCGGACCGGGTAACCTTTCCCTCGCAAACTGTTGGCACGAGTAGCAAACCCACGCCGATCATGCTGGTCAACACCGGAAACTCCGGGCTGAACATTACCGGAATCAGCCTTGGGGGTAAAGATAGCTCTGACTTTACGCAGACCAACAACTGCGGTGCGTCGCTGGCAGCCGGAGGCACCTGCACCGTCAACGTAACCTTCAACCCGACAGCCGACGGATCGAGGGTGGCCGGCATCTCGATTAGCGGGACGGAGCCCGGCAGTCCGCAATCGGTGGAGCTGGTGGGCACGGCTCTTGGACCCAGCGCTAGCCTAAGCCCCACCGCGCTGACGTTCGCCTCGCAAACTGTGGGTACCACCAGCATGGTGCAGACCGTAACCCTGAGCAATAGCGGAAACGCTCCGCTGAACATCACCGGCATCTCGGCCTCAGGCGATTTCGCGCAGACAAACACATGCGGGACGTCGTTGGCAAATGGAAGCAGTTGTCCGATTTCGGTTACTTTTTCGCCTACCGCCGCGGGCAATGCGACGGGGACGATCACGGTCACACAGAGCGGCGGAGGGACGCAGACCGTTGCGCTCTCCGGCAGCGGGGTGGCGGCTGCGAATTTCACTCTTGGATTAGCCTCCGGATCGCAAGCATCGCAAACGATCGCGGCTGGGCAGAACGCGCAATTCAGTATCGCGGTTGCGCCTGCAGGCACATTCACGGGAACAGTGAACCTTAGCTGCAGCATCACGCCGTCTGCGACCCCGGCACCTACGTGTAGTTTGTCAAACTCTTCCGTGCAGCTCAGCGGCACGGCTGTCACCGTGACGGCTACGATAACAACAATTGCACCCACCACGTCTCAGTCCCGGCCGCCCTTAAATGGCTCTCCGCTAGCATGGACAGGGATCCTGCTGGGTACGCTGCTCCCGTGGAAGCGGCAGGCGCACATTGCTTATGACGATCGCAGTCATTGCTTTCGTAGGCGTGTGCGTTACGGGCTGCGGCGGCGGTGGGTCGTCCTCCTCTTCACACACAACGACCACGCCGGGTACTGCGGCGGGGACATATACAGCAACCGTTACAGCGGTCTCTGGTAACTTGAACCACAACACAACCATGACCGTGGTCGTGCAGTAGAATGTGCTTCCATTTGGCTGTGGCAGGGATAGATTCGAAGGTAACCAGGACAGACGGAAGTGACCCTAAACAACTCCGTGCGTCTCGAATGCTCATTTGAAATGCTAATCGATGGCTGTGTTACTATCCTGGGCCAGGAGAAAAGAGACGTGGCAAAAGTAATGGAATGTCGGTCAGTCGGCTTGGACTGTGATTTCGTCGCGCATGGAGAAACAGAAGCGCAGGTAATGGAAAAGGTCGCTGAGCATGCAAAAAAGGATCACGGCATGCACAACATTCCCGAGGATGTTGCGACCAAGGTAAGAGCTGCGATTCGTAACGAATAAAAACCGCCGCTGAATTCCCCGCGACTTGAAGGAAGCGAGGAGAGTTGTGCTCGATACCGCATCCCCAATAGGGAGATTCAAACAGACGAAAGAACCCCCGAAACACCGGTCGCCTGAATTGTCGGCTGCGTTTGATGATGTGGGGTAATTTCGTCCTGAATCTCTGAATCTCTGAATCTCCCGTAGCTCCCTGCGTGCTTAGTCCTTTGTCACCCAGAGCAATCAAGGCAGACTAATGCGATAGAGGTTCCGTTGGGTACTGAATCGCCAGAACGCGTAGTTCGAGGCATCCGGCCCAGGGAACACGCTGGGAATGTCGAGCACACGTACGCCCGGCATTCGCGGCAATTTCGGATTAGTGACCAACTCGCTCCACCATGCCGGAAAGGCATCGTTAGGATTCACGGGAATCACAATCGTTCTGGGTTTATCGTTGGCTCCCGTGTGCGACAAAGAGATATACATCGACCTCTGGTCGAGAGACCAGCTGACGATCGGCGGACCAATATCAAATGATCCGACAGCGCACACTCGGCACAAGACTCGCGGGGGGCCTCCCCCCATATGATAGCCAGACACGATTCCAGAAGAGCCTGAATTACCGGAGTCAGTCGTAGCCACGATCCATCGGTCATCAGGAGACAGACTGATGAGATGCGCGACAGGGTCTGGAATCGCCTTACGTAAATCTGTTCCGTCTTCCTTCATGCGGAAGATGTAATGGAAGGCGCCTTCCTTCATGGAGAAGAGGATTTCACCATTGCGCGCAAATATGGGAGTATCCGCCTCCGCAGTCAGGAGTTGCCGCGGCGAAGCGCGCCGATCAAGAGGCCAGATCCAGATACCCGACTGGCTGCCGTTGTCAGCCCGGGTAAACGCTACTTTCTTCCCATCGGGAGAGACACTGTAACGGCCGATGGAAATCCCAGGGACCAACTGCTCCTTGTGACCGGAGTTCAAATCCAATAACCACAGCTCGCCGCTCAGGAACGCACCGACATTTTTGCGGGCAAGATAGTAGAGTGTGCGGCCGTCCGCGGACAGGGAAGGCAAGTAGGCGAATTTCTCCATGGAAACCTGCTGGTCGCCCTCGGGAGTGTGGACCCAAACTGTGCCCTGTTGAGAACCAATGGAGGTGACCAGCGACTTTCCGTCCGGCGCCACTGCGATTCCATGTTCTTCCGTTGCTCCAAAGGTAAGTTGCTCGGCAACCCCATCCGGAAACCGCTGCCGCCAAAGGTGATAAGCGTTCCCCACATTGGCGGCGAAGTACATCCAGCGCCCGTCGGGCGACCAGGCCGCCTCGGTGCACGCCGACGGAACCGGACCGACCTGCTTCCCTTCCGATCCACCCGAAAACGGAACCAATCGACACGGCACCCAGGCAACAGATTTGTCCATTTCCACCACAAGCACCCATTTGGAGTCCGGGGAAAGATAAGATCGATGAGCCATATTGCCGGCTTTCGGGACATACACATCCCGTTCGTTGGCCCGGCTCTCACCGGCGGTCACGATCTTCGTGGCCTTTCCGTCTTCCGAAAACAGCACCTGGTGAGGGCCGGCCCAAGTTAAAGCGGAGGCATTGGGAAGTAACTCCGATGGCTCGCCCCCTAACACCGGCACTGTCCACCCTTGGGATTCCCATCCCTCCCCGCGCGTGAAGGATACCCTCGAACTATCAGGCGAGAATGCAAGGCCCATCTTGGGATGGTCGTCATGAGTGAGTCGTACTGGTTCGCCATCGGGAAGCAGCTGCAGGTAGACGTCTCCCGGTCCAATAAATGGGTTCTCGCCACGAATGAATGCCAGCATGTGGCCGTCCGGGGAAAGTGCCGGAGAAGTCGCCGAATCGGACAAATATGTGAGCTGCGTATATTCCATACGGGCAGGAGCGGCAGGCCGGCGATTGCGCACCCAAAGGAGTAAACCAGCACTCAACACGCAAACCATCAACCCGACGATCACCACCCAACGCGGCACGCGTAGGCGTGGTCTTGTGACTGGGTGGAATTCCTGGGACGCAACCGGGTTAAGAGCAACGGAAGCAAGCTCTGCCGTCCCACTCCTTTCTGCATGCCTCTTTAGGCGTTCCAGATCCTCGCGAATCTCCGCCGCGTGCTGATAGCGCAGCGCACTGTCTTTCTCCAGGGCCTTGCTGATGATTTTGTCCAGCTCAATCGGAATCGCCCGATTAATCTCCGAAGGTGGCACTGGCGTCTCCTTCAGGAGTGAAGCAAAGACTATGGGCGCAGTGGCGCCGGTAAACGCCCGGCGCCCCGTGCCCATCTCGTACAGCACTAAACCGAACGAGAAAAGGTCGGTGCGGGTATCCAGTTCCTCTCCGCGGGCCTGCTCCGGCGACATATAGGCGGCCGTGCCCAAGGCTGCCCAAGGCTGCGTGAGCTCGACTGCTTCACTGGCAATGTCATCGTCTGGCGCTGCCATGCCTCCCCGCTGCAGCTTCGCCAGGCCAAAATCCAGAATCTTCGCGTCACCGCGGCTGGTAACGAATATGTTCTCTGGCTTGATGTCCCGGTGCATGATGCCCTTGGAGTGAGCTGCGTCGAGGCCATCGGCTACCTGGGCTCCGATATTCAGCAGTCGTTCCAGTTCAAGGGGCCGGCCCATGATGACATCTCTCAGGGTCTGTCCCTCCAGGAACTCCATGGCGATGAAGGCTCGCCCGTTCTGCTCGCCCAGGTCGTAAACGACACATATGTTGCGATGATTTAAAGCAGAAGCCGCCTGCGCCTCACGTTGAAAACGGCTCAGCGACTGCCAATATCCGGCGACATCCTCGGGCAAAAACTTTAGAGCGACAAGACGGTGCAACCGCGTGTCCTCGGCTTTGTAGACCTCCCCCATCCCGCCGCGCCCGAGGAAAGCGGCAATGCGAAACCGCCCCGAGATCATTTCGCCGGAGGAGAAGCTGGCGCTCGCCGAGTTTGCCGGTAAGTCCGCGGCTAGCCTTTGGGCAGGGCTTTCCTGAAGAAAGCTTCCTGCCCGCTCATTGTGTTCGAGGATCGCCTCAACTTCCGCACGCAGCTCTTCGTCCTCGCAACAGGCCTCCAGAAACGCCGCTCGGTGCTCGGCCGGAAGCTCCAGCGCCTCGTTAAACAACGACTTGATTCGCTCCCAGCGCTGCGGGTTTGAGATCTTTGGCAGAACGACTCTCCTTCTGCTCCGGAAACCCGCCCATCCCAGTTATCGTGCGATTTCCCGATGTAACCAGGCACGCGCCATCGTCCAGTCGCGGCCGGCGGTCTTTGTGGAAATATCCAGCACCCCGGCAATCTCTTCCATGCTGAGGCCGCCAAAAAACTTCATCTCCACAATGCGAGCCTGGCGTTCATCGAACTTCGACAACCGTTCCAGGGCTTGATCCAACATAATGAGCTCAGTTGATTTATCCGGCGTGAACGCCAACACCTCATCCAGCGGAAGTCTCTTGAGCTCCCCGCCCCGTTTACGGGTGCCGTGGCGGCGAGCATAATCCACCAGAATCTGACGCATCAGGCGCGCGGCAACTCCGAAGAAATGGGCGCGATTCTGCCACTGCGGCTGATCGTTATTGGTGAGCCGCAGGAAAACCTCGTGGACCAGCGCCGTCGGCTGCAAGGTGTGATCGCCTCGCTCGCGATTGAGGCAGAGCGAGGCGACGCGGCGAAGCTCGGTGTAAACCAGTGGTATGAGCTGAGCCTCGGCCTCCCGGTCCCCCTCTCGAAACCTCACCAGCAGCTCAGTAACCTGGCTCTTCTGCGCGCATTGCCGGTGGTCCATCTCCATTTGATCCCTCCTGCCGGAAGGTGAACCGGCAAGCACGGCGGCCCGTGAGACCCGGATTCGTGTCCCCGCCAAGCCCAAATGTCCGCTTTTTCGGGCGATTTGCGCATTCATTAGCAGGGACGGCTTCGGAGGCGAAAAGTATAGCAGGCTGAACTCCATGAACGAAGAGGGATAAGGGTGCGTCGCGCCCACAGGAAAATTGCGTTCAGACAGCCTGAACAACTAACCATTCCTATTAAGCAAATTCGCGATTTACCAACAACATTAAGGGAGGTAATTTATGCCAGATCGATGGCTTACGTTTGCGGGCGTCGCGATGACGCTCTTGATCACGGCAGCGACCGTGCCCAGCGCCGTTGCGGACGGCCCAACCTTCTCGACGCTCTATAAGTTCGAAGCTCCAGCCGCTACAACCTTCACCAGCGCCCTGGGGTCTCAACCAGACACTCTGCCGGTGGTGGGTCCGGACGGCGCCATTTACGGCATGACCAGTATCGGCGGCCAGTATGGCAACGGCGTAATATACCGCTTCGACCAGAACACGCATCAGTACAAAGTCCTGCATACCTTTAGCGCGCTGAATACGAGTGGAGAGAATGCGGACGGAGCCACGCCGGGCATGGCACTGACCCGCGGCCCCAGCGATGTGATTTACGGCATGGCCTCGTTCGGTGGCCAGCATGGCAGTGGCACGATCTTCAAAATCACCACGTCCGGTGAGTTCACTGTGCTGTACACCTTCAGTGCCCTGGATGCGAACGGAAACAATCCGGACGGAGCCTATCCACTGCGCGCGATGGTCGCCGGCAATGACGGCAACCTTTACGGCACCACCAGGCTGGGCGGGCCAAACACCTGCCTCTTCACACACGGTTGTGGCGTCGCGTGGATGATAGACGGCAAGGGCAACTTTAAGGTTGTACATCCGTTCACCGCCGGCGAAGGTCACGCAGCGTCGCTGTTGCAGGGGATGGACGGATACCTATATGGCTGCGCGGTCTGGCCGGCTACCTCCCTGCCCCCCGGGCCCTTGCCTTCGGGGATCTTGTACCGCATGGCGCCATCCGGACAAGACTTTCAAGTGCTCTACACCTTCAGCCAGACGAACGCGAGCGGCGAGAACATGGATGGCGCCGACTGCTACGAGCCGCTTGTCGAACCGAGACCCGGCGTCTTTTATGGGGCGGCCTTTCACGGCGGAACGAATGGCAATGGTGTCGTGTTCAGGTATTCTCTCTGGAACCCGGGGAGTGTCGAGGTGCTCCACGACTTCAGCGCCTTGAACTCTGCCGGCCAGAATTCGGACGGGGCGGGCCCAGGCGGGCGGCTGGCTCTCGGGCCACATGGGACTCTCAGCTCGAACACCGAGGCCGGAGGCGCGAATGGCAACGGCGTGATTTACAGCCTCAGGGAGGACGGCTGCTTCGAGGTCTTGCACACCTTCAGTGCAACGAATGCAACCACAGGAGCCAATGACGACGGCGCGTTCCCTGATGAAGGCCTGATAGTGGACGGGAACAAGCTCATCGGAATAGCCATCTACGGCGGCAACGGCAGCCCAGCCGGTTACAACAATAGCAGCGGCACGCTCTACGAGTTGACATTCGACCACTGAGGCCAAAATAGCGATCCGGTATTCAGTGGAAGGAGTTTCGTGACAAACAGACGGGACGTTTCCGCGCTTATACATGATTGGCGGGTAAACGTTCCGTCTGTAACGCGACGGTGGCTAACAAAGGATAACCGCGGGGCAGTGGAAGGAGTTTTTACTTCTTCCGCGTTATGAGATGTAGCGAAGCTCGAAACTTAGGAAACTTTGGGACCATCCCACTTATCCTCACGCGCCACGCGTAAGCACGGATAACGTGCCGGCTGTTTGAATGTATGTCCACGAAACCCGCGTCTAAACTATCAATGTGGCCAACCCCGCCGGACCCCCGACCCGGCTAGCGCCGGGAAAACCCGAGGAATACCCACTTACACAGCACCCGCCGCCCACCTGCGTCCCCACACTCACCGCTCCCACCTTCTATATCACTGGCCGCCAGCCGCTCCGCCCCACAGCCATCCTGCTCGCGATCGTGATCGCCGTCGCTGCGCTCTTCTCCGTCCTTTATGCCCTAAGTCACACCGGCGATACCCATGCCACCTCCGGCGGCTCCGGCGCTGATCGTTCCGCCAGCGCCACAACCGGGGCCGCCTCAGCTGCCGGCCAGAAGGACGATGACGATCCAAATCAGATCGACACCATCGTCCTCGGCGATCCCGCCGAAGCTCCGGTGCCCGCCCGCCCAGGAGACCACGTCAGCCCCGTACATCCCACCATCATCGTTCGCCTTCCTCGCTCCGGCGACCAGGTGGGCTACATCCCCAACACCCCCGCCGGCCACCTGCTCTACAACTGGCTCGCCGCCTTTAATCAGGCAGACGACTCCGCGCTCGCGAATGCTCTGCCCAATGTCGCTCTCGCCTCCGCGACCGCCGCACAGATGGAACTTCGGCGGCAGACCGGCGGCTTCCTCTTGCTCTCTGCCAAAGAGGTGCTGCCCGGCGTGCTCGTCTTCCGGCTCCGCGACCAGAACCCGCCGCCGACGGAAGTCCTCGGCACCCTCCAGGTGCGTCCCAACTCCAACCCCGCCACCATCGCAAGCTTCAGCCTCCGCGCCGTCCCTTCGCCCCGCCAGGACCCCACCACCCGCGCCGCTCCACTCGCGCAACAATGAGCCGATAATTGCCTCCGATGGACAGAAACCGGCAACAGAAAATGGAACCGCCGCCCCAGCACCTGCGTACAGCCAATACAAGCCCCGGGAACCCGAGCAAGATCCACGACGATTTGTAACGAAGGGGGAGCATGAACGCCGATATACGACTCGCTCTACGGCAATTGCGAAAAGCGCCTGGATTCGCCTTGACCGCCATGCTCACACTGGCACTCGCCATTGGCGCCAATGCAATCGTATTCAGCGTACTGAATGCGTTGATCCTTCGACCGCTCAAAGTGCCGCACCCTGAGACGCTGTTCATGGTCGAACGCGCCTACGGGTCAGATACAACTCCTTCCCAGTCGTATCCGGATTACCGCGACCTGCGTGATAGGAACCGCAGCTTCGACTCGCTGGTGCTCTACAACATCATGGGCGGCGTTGGGCTCGATACCGGCCACGGAAATCCCTCCGTAGTCTGGCCCTACACGGTAAGCGGCAATTACTTCGATGCCCTGGGCGTTCAGCCCTATCTTGGCCGGTTTATCCATGCTTCCGAAGAACACGGGCCGAACAGCGTGCCCGAGATCGTTCTGAGCTATGCGCTCTGGCACAGCCACTTTAATGGTGACCCTGCCGTAGTAGGCCGGACTGTGCGCATCAACAAGAATCCCTTCACGATCATCGGCGTTGCCCCGCCGGACTTCCGCGGCACCGAACTTTTTTTCGCGCCCGATCTGTGGGCTCCCATCGTCAATTCGTCGCAACTCACTGAGTTTTTTTCGCTCGAGGAGCGTGGCAACCATAGCGCCTGGGCGGTAGGACACCTCAAGCCCGGGGTCACACCCGCCGCAGCTGCTGCAGACTTGAACACCATTGCAAATTCGCTGGCGAAAACCTATCCCAAATCCGATGCTGGCCTGAAATTCTCCTTGTCCCGCCCGGGACTTGCCGGAAATACCCTGGGTAAACCCACCCGCGCTTTTATGTTGGGACTCATGCTCCTCGCAGGTCTTATCCTGCTTGCCGCATGCGCCAATCTTGGTAGCCTGTTCGCCGCGCGGGCGGCCGATCGCTCGCGCGAAATCGCAGTCCGCATGGCTCTCGGATCGCGCCGCCAGCTCATTCTTCGCCAGCTCCTCACCGAAGCCGGTTTGGTTTCTTTGGCTGGAGGTATTTGTGGCATGGCGGCAGCCGTGGTCATTCTGCGTGCCCTCAGCACATGGCGGCCGATCCCGAATATCCCCATCAATATACCGGTCAATCCGGACGTGAACACCTACGCTCTGGCGTTCCTGCTGGCTGTCTTGAGTGGGCTGTTCTTTGGCCTGGTCCCCGTCCGCCAGGTTCTCCGTTCCGATCCCTGGCAGGTCATTCGCTCCGGCAGCACAACCGCCGCCAGCGGTCGCCGCTTTACACTGCGCGACCTTCTGCTGGGTTTGCAAATCGCGATCTGCTCCGTCTTAGTCACCGCTTCGCTCGTCGCCGTGCGCGGCCTGGCGCGGTCGCTGCAAAACAACTACGGTATTCAGCCTAAGAACGTGATGCTGCTAAAGACCGATCTGAAGATGGCTGGATATGATGGCGACAAGCGCGTGCAGATGCAGAAGCGAATGCTCGATGCTGCCGCAGCGATCCCGGGTGTCACCGCTGTGGGATATGGCGACCGCATTCCGCTCAGTATCGGCGGCGGGGATTCCGACGTATTCACTGACACCACCAGCGATTTCCGTCCTACAAACGCTGCAGCCGATGCCCAGAATTTCCAGGTCTCGCCCGACTATTTCCGTGCTGCTGGAACGGCACTTCTGGCTGGCCGTTCCTTCACCATGCACGATGCAGACAAGGCTCCTGTGGTAGCCGTCGTGAATCGCGAATTTGCGCGCAAGGTCTTCGGGTCCGCCGACAATGCAGTAGGTAAGCATTTCAAATTCTGGGGCGGCAGCAACCGGGCGGAAGTGATAGGCGTGGTGGAAGACGGTAAATACCAGACCCTTACCGAAGACCCCAAGCCCGCCATGTTCTTTTCCTTCCTCCAGCACCCTTCCAGCCAGACCTGGCTCATCGTTCGATCGGAACGTGACCCGCAAGGGATCGCCGCAGCATTGCAACGCTCGATGCACAGCCTGGATCCAGCGCTGCCGCTCGAAATCAGATCCTGGAACAGCGAGTTGGATTCCGCCCTCTTCGCCGCTCGCGTAGCCACCGTTTCTCTCGGCGTGCTTGGCGTGCTGGGCGCGATGCTTGCCATTACCGGCATCTTCGGCATGGCCGCCTACACCGTCAGCAAGCGTCTCCGTGAACTCGGTATCCGCATTGCCCTTGGAGCCGATCAACGCAAGGTGCTCGGCGCAGCGCTCGGACGCACCTTCCGGTTGCTCGCCATTGGATCCATCGCCGGCATGATCCTCGGCGTACTGGCAACCCGTGTGCTTTCTTCTATCGTGTATCAGGCCACGCCCAAAGACCCGGTTATCCTCGGCGGTGTCATTCTTACCATGCTCTCCGTAGGCGTCGTCGCTGCCTTGGTCCCCGCTCGACGTGCCCTCGCCGTTGACCCGATGATTTTGCTCCGCGATGAATGAATGGGGAACTCGGGGACTGGAAGGTGTGTCGCTTCAACTAACTCGCTTCCTCAACTATGGCGGTCATGGGAATGACCGCGTCCACGTTGGTGAGCTTGAACAGTTCCAGGACGCGTGGGTTCACTCCGGCGGCAATAAACCGAACGCCTTTGTCTTGGCACCGGACATAATGCCTGACGACCATGCCCAGTCCCGAAGAATCCATGTAGGGAACGTCGGTCAGGTCGAAGATGTTAACGGTCGGTGGCTCGCCGCTGGGCAACATCAATTGCAAATCGAACATCTTGCTCACCGCTTCGGGTGATTGGCATTCAAATACGGTGCGCGCGGTGAAGGGTCCTGAGAAACGGAAGACCACCGTGCCTGGAGCTTCGTCCACTTCGCGTTCGAAGGTGAGAGGAAGTCGATTCGAGATCTCAGCTTGAGTCATGGCATCAAATCCTTCGCATTGAAGTTAGGCGGCTCAACCGAAGACCGGCGTGCGAATGCGAGCATCCGGAGAGCTCCGCGGGCAACACCGGCGTATATACTCCCACATTTCCACTCTGAACCTGATTTGCCAATCTTCGGATCGGCTCCATTAGCAAGACCCATCCAGAGTCTCCTATCGGAACTGGATCCCTCGGATTCTACCACTCGTGAGGCAAATTGGGCTGCGGGTTAGTACACTTCCCGTCTACTCACCTCTCCCCAAAACTTCAAGCTTCCACTTCAAGTTTCAAAAAATTGCCATCCACCTTATCCCTTGTACTAAAGTAAGCGCATGATCCTGTCGATTTTGCCAGTGCCGTTAGCAATCGCGATCTATATACGCATTCCCGCATGACCGCACTGAACTTCACCCAGCCAGACCTGAGAGTCCCTTTTTCTATAAAAAAGAACCCCTTTAACCCCTTTGTCCGTCCCTGCTGAGCTGCCAATCCAAAAAAAGACCCAAAAATATCGAATTTTACAAGTGACCGAAAATACCTCGGCAGTAGGTGCCGATGCGCAACTCTTTCAGCCACTAGCTAATTCCCCTGGAGGCGCCACTCCACCCTTTGTCATCCCGAGCGAACTCCGGATTTCCTACTACGCTGCGCTAATCAACGGCCACGTATGCGGCTTTCAGTAAGGAAAGGCGCATGAGGTCTATCGACACCACGAAGCCTGACAGGAAATCCGGAGGAAGCCGAGGGACCTGCTGTGCGCCTTTCCTGAACGCAACCGCCCCATGACAATCGGCTGAGCGGATGAGGGCTTCGGTGTCTGCGTGAGAACGCCGCTGACAAACATCCCGCAGAGCCTGCCCTGAGCTTGTCGAAGGGGACGGCTGAGAATATCCCAGGACGTACCCGGGGTAGTCCTGGGCATCCTCACCAATTCCCCGACATCCAGCAAACCAGGACTGGCGCTCGCTTTGCTTTCTCACGCCGGCACTCCATTCTGAGCTAGCGTTCGCACGCAGACTCTTCAGCCCCTGCGGTACGTTTTTTTGAAGGGTAGGGTCTTCAAAGCCTGCGTGATAACTCCACTTACGAACTCGGAGTTTCGGGGACAGGGATTTCGGGAACCAACCGCCATCGTTCTGCGCTCAGGATCGGATGGAATCTGCGTGAAACCCAGCGACCAAAACCCAGTGACAGAAGGAACGTAACCGTTACAGTTGGACACCAGGTTATTGCCCCTTCGGAATTCGGCGACAAAAATTCGGTGAAGTGCCACTTTTTCCCCATCGCTCTGCGCTGGAGAACGCAGGCCTCAGCCGTAGGATGTGCAAACGCGCCTACGAGCCCCGCTGCGTCACGCCGCTCTTCGCAAAACCAAGTGACAGTCCTGCCTTTCTCGAAGAAATCAACCCCGACGCAGGCAAACCAGTAATTTGACATCCTGACGCAGTCTCACCTAGTATTGCGCTCCGAGTGCTCAAAGGGAGCCCGTCGAGATATAAAGGACGGCGTAAACTTCGATGTCTCAAACCGCAGATCCCCTCGTAACCGTGAACGATATCAATCAACCTCCGCCTCAGGGCCAAGGAGATCCCCCATGTCACTCCGCACCTGCTTCATCGGCACGCAACCCACGGAAGACACTTCGATTCGGCAAATGTCCCGCAAACGGAAATCCCGGGAATCCCGGGATTTTCTGCTGAGCTTGATGGCGTTGGCGAACCTGATGCGGCTTTCCTTGCTGAAAGCCGCACACGCGGTCATGGATGGAGCCACGTACAGGAAATCCGGGGAACTCGGAGCAGCCCTCGTGATTGCTCTTACGCTCGGTAGCCAGCTGATTGCTCCACAAAAATCGATCGCGCAAGTGAATGGAGTTGGGCAACGGCCATACCTCGGCTGGAGCACATTCAGTGAGCAAACCCTCAATTCCAGTTTTCTGACGCAGGCCAATATCACCACCCAGTCCGATGCGCTTGCGTCCTCGGGACTTCAGGCGCACGGCTTCGACTACATCAATATCGACTCTGGCTGGCAGGGGAGTTTTGATGCCAACGGTCGGCCCATCCCCAACACCACGACCTTTCCCAACATCACGGCCCTGGTGGAGCACATCCATCACAACGGTCAAAAGGCCGGAATCTATTGGATTCCGGGCGTAGAGTACCCGGCGGTTGTGGCCAACTCACCCATCCTTGGAACGCCCTATCACATTCAGGACATCCTGGTGGTCCCGTACACAGCGGGCAATGCCTTTGGTTCTTCGGGCACCTCTCCTTATCACTACAAGATCGACTTCACCAAGCCCGGCGCCCAGGAGTACATGAACTCCGTGGTGGCGCTCTTCGCCTCATGGGGCATCGACTTCATTAAGCTCGACGGGGTTACGCCAGGATCAGATAGCTATGGCACCGCGATCGATAATCGGCCGGACGTGGAGGCATGGTCCAAGGCAATCGCGGCCAGCCGGCGTCCTATATGGCTGACAATATCCTGGGATCTTGATGAGGACTACCTCAGCACCTGGCAGCAGTACGCCAACGCCCGCCGCATCGATCAGGATGTCGAATGCGAAGGCGACTGCGCGACCCTCACCAATTGGCCGCGCATCTACGAGCGTTTCCGCGACCTGCCCGGCTGGGAGAATGCGTCCGGTCCAACCGTGGGCTGGAACGATCTGGATTCTCTCGACATAGGCGACGGTACCCTCGACGGTCTCACCAACCAGGAGAAACAGTCTGCCCTGTCATTGTGGGCGTTGGTGAACGCGCCGATTTATCTGGGCGGCGATCTCACTAAACTCGATAGCTTTGGCAAGCAGATTACGACCAACGATGAAGTGCTTGCGGTCCAACAAACGGGTGTGCCGGCGACCCAACTGCTCGACGGCGATCTCGAAGTCTGGGCCTCGAACCTCGGTCATGGCCAGTACTACGTCGGAATCTTCAATATGAACGCCACTGTTACAAATGCGAGCATTCCGTGGAGCCTGCTTGGTTTTCAAAGTGCTTTGCAGGTTCGCGATCTTTGGAATCATCGCGATCTTGGTCCGTCCTTCGGTGGATTTTCTACCCTGCTTCAGGGACACAGCGTGACGCTGCTTAAGGTCACCGGCTTTGGGCAGGCGCCGGCTTCGCCCTCAGCCAGCTACGAAGCTGAGTCGGCGGTCCTGGGCGGCTCTGCGGCGATCGCAAGCTGTCCCCCTTGCTCGGGCGGAGCGAAAGTTGGAGGCCTGGGCCTCGGAGCCGGTAACACCGTCACTTTCAATACTGTCTATGCCCCACGCGATGGTGAGTACCTCATGCAGGTCGATTCCATGACCATTGGACTTCGCTCGTACTTGTACACGGTGAACGATGGCCCCTTTCAGACCCTCAACTGCAGCGGCGGAAGCTTCCTGATTCCCGCCAGCACGACCGTCCCTGTTCATCTGGTAAAAGGCTTGAATACCATCCAGTTTGGCAACCCGCCGAGCTATCCTCCGGATCTTGATCGCATCGTCATCAGCGGGAACGGGAATTTCCCGCCTCCCACTTCGGCGACCTACGAAGCGGAAGTCGCGACGCTTGGCGGCAGCGTCACAGCGGGGTTCAGCAACTACTCCTCTGGTCTTGCGAAGGCAGGCAACGTCGGTGGAGGCGCCGCCAATTCCGTGACCTTCTCCAATGTGACGGTCCCCTCGAACGGGACTTATCAGCTTGAGATCGATTATCAAACCAGTGGAGCGCGCTCGTATTTCCTGAGCATAAACGGGGCCACAGCCCAGGAACTCGACCTGAATGGCACCACCTTCAATGATCCCGTGCCAATAGTGCTCCCGGTCCAGCTGCACGCCGGAGTCAACACGATCAATATCGGCAATCCAACTGGATACGCGCCTGACCTGGACCGGATTGTTGTTGCTCCAACCGCCGTGCCTTGATGACAGGTTAAGGTGACGTCTAACGCTCGACGTCGAACGCGTCGACATGATACCCATTTCCCCCAGTTTTCGTTCGTGTTAGAGTTTCGGGGGCCAGACGAACCAACCCCCATCGTCCTGCGCTGCAGGATCGGGCAACCGAACGACCCGATTCGAGGTCATGGCCACTACCCAGATGAAAAAGTTAACTGGGAGGAATATCATTACCTCTTATTTATCTCCCTTATTCCTCCGAGGAGAACATGCTGCATGCGAAACATCTTCGAGCCGAATGCAAGCCAGGAGATTAAGCAGAGAATCTCGCGTTTGCGGCCCGATAGCGAACGTCAATGGGGCAAGATGAATGCGGCCCAGGCAGTAGCGCACCTCTCAAAAGGAATCGAACAGGCTCTGGGCGACGTGCTTCCACCGCGCCTGCTGATCGGGCGGCTCATTGGCGGTTATGTCAAATCCAAGGCACTCAGTGATGACGCCCCCATGAGACGAAATTCTCCAACAGTGCCTGGCTTCGTAGTGCTCGACGATCGAGACTTCCTCGCAGAACGTGACCGGCTCAACGGGTTGATTGATCGTGTTATCGCGGGTGGCCCCGCAGCCTGCACGACTCATCCACACAGCTTTTTCGGAAAGATGACACCGGAGCAATGGGGAATTCTCATGTACAAACATCTCGACCATCATCTGCGGCAGTTCGGTGTTTAACCTATTTCGAAAATTCGCAACCGTGTGATCTCGTGGACGGACCCGGCCCTTTCACAAGAACCGATTGCTTTTTCTGAGACGCTCAGGGGGAAAAGACGCTCCCACATCAGCTCGGCCACCCAGGAAGTGTTAGAAACGCCTAACGCAAAGGTAACAGAGGTGTCTACGAACGCTGTTGTACCTGTACGCGGTTGACCGTACTATGTGGAATGAAAACGGCGGAGATAGCGTAGAAGCCCAGGTCGAGAGCGCTGTGGCAGCGGCGCGAAGGAAGATGGCGGTAGCGGTTGAATGTTTGCTACTGCCCGTGAACTGGGCCAACGAGGATGCTCTTCACCGTCTCCACTCCGGCAGATATCGCCTGTTCATCACCAGGCGTCGCAGCTCGGGGCGCGCTCTGTTTCTTGATTGCCTGTATAGATCCGTTCTTTAGGCTGTGGCTCAGCCCTTCTTCGAATGAAGCTGCTAATAAGACTGAGAGTACAGCATGGGCACGCCGTCGCCAGAATTAAAGCACCTATGGATTCGAGTTCTCAAGCGCGTTCATCCTGATCTGGCAATTGACGAGCAGGATCGAATACGTTGCGAACGGCTCACAAAGTTGGCGAATGTGGCATATCAGGCTGGCGACGTAGAAGCGTTGAGAGCAGTTCTCAGGCCCCCACGGCTACGAATGTATTTCCCTCCTTGGACCGCGTTCTCCTTTAAGCAATTGCTTCCTCTAGCGATGGCGGTCGTGATTCTCATTTGGGGAGGTTTCTCCCTCTATTCGGTAACAACGAGTCAGCACGCCGTGACGAACAGCCCTACAGCACAGGTCTATAGCAAAAATGCTCCCATAAACGCCAACGTGGAGCTGGGGCATCCTCCCCCGTCCAAGTGGTATGGAGACGTGATTCACAACAGGATCTCCGGGAACTTGAACCCATCCACGGTCGTCAACACACCTGTAGGAGCCACTGCGAAAATTGGGTTCACGATCTCACGCGAGGGCTCCCCTCAAAGCGTCTCCCTGTTTGCAACAAGCGGGTATCCCTCGTTGGACTTCTCATGTGTGAACGCCGTGCTGCAAGTCAAGACATTTGGGCCGCCGGAAGGGGGAACCAAAGACAGTCTGAACGTTATCTACGACTGCTCCTATCACCTGCAAGATGGTCAGCAAGTACCTCAAAAGACCAGTGCACCCGTAGCCAATTCTGCCGAACCCTCTCACTTGTACATGGAGCAAATGGCCGAGAGGCTCCACCAGAGCTTTAGTGATTATGAATATGAACGTGTCGATGCGAACGTTCCTGCAGGAAACTCGGCAGAGATGTGGTTCGATGTGAACCGCGATGGTTCTCTCAGCAATGTGAGAATAGGCAAGCCCAGCGGCTGGAATTCCTTAGATTACGCGTGCGTGCGGGCCGTTCAGCGCACTGGGACGGTTGGCCCATTGCCAGAGGATTACAAGCTACGCACTCTCCCCGCGAGCTTTGCCTGTACCTATAATGGCAGCAATCCCTTACCAACATCGGCGTCAGTTGATTCCGGGACTGACAGGTCGGATCTGTATGTGGGCTCTGTCCGCGACACAACCCATGAGTAGAAGGCGGCCATTTCTATTTGACAGACGTCGGGCGCGACGATTACGGGGATCAATTCGTACCTACTAACTACTCCGTCTGATCCACAAAACTTCCACAAAACTTTAGCGACTGTTCACAAACGAACACTCAGGACAACCGGCGAGATGTTCGGGAGTGAACACAATTTTTCGATTTTGACCAATCCTCCCGTCGCCACCCCAACCTTCATCGCTTTATTTCAGTGGTTTGCTGGGCATCATTTGCCTTGATAAGTGGCCTTTCGGATGCCGTGCATTAGCTGTTGGCGCAGCAATGTTTGCGCAGCGATGTTTGTGCGGGAACCTACCGCGAAACAATTGCGTAATCACAATGCAGGTAGTCGTCATTCCGTGCATTCTTTTGAAATTCCTATCGCGGGGGCACGCATGAACGCCGTGTTTTCTTCTCTTCGCTCGAAGCTGTTCCTTCTTCTACTGATCGCTCTCATCTTGCGCGTTGGCGTCGTCGGGGCTCAGACCCCGGATGCCCAAATCCCTTCGTCGCAAGCGCGGATCGCTCAGGATCTGGAGGTCATTCGCATCGGTGAACAGCAGCATCTTCCCCCAGCAAAGCAAGCGGCTCTGTGGGAACAACTCGCATTGCAATACGAGATTCGAACAGAATTCCTGAAAGCGGAAGATGCCTACTTGAGGGCGCTGCATCTGTTGAAGACTGCTCCATCAGCCAGGGCAGAGTACGCCTTCACACTCGACAACCTCTCCTCGTTCTACATGATCTACCGTCGTCTGGACGATGCTGAGAGCGCCCGCAAGCAAGCGATTAAGGTGCGCCAGAAGCTGGGCTCCCCAGCCGAGACCGGGCAGAGTGAAGTGCACCTGGCGGCCATAGCCCTCATGCGGCGCCAGTACAAGAAGGCAGAGCGACTCACCCTACAGGGACTTCAAATGATGGAATCTTCGTTGAACCCACCCAGGGCGGGGGTCCTCTCCGCATTCATTACTCTCACGTTTGCACAGTGCTCACGGGGGCACTGTGGGGAAGGACTGATGAACGCAAAGCAGGCGGTTGCGTTCGCAAATAAGCACTTCGAAGCAGAATCGGTCGCCAACGGGTTCGCGCTGGAGTCGCTCGGGTTTGCCGAGTGGAAGAGCGGGGCGTCACAAGATGGCGAGAGAACCATGCTGCAAGCTCTCCAGATACTACGGGCAACGCTGCCCGCTACAGATCCTCGTTTGGCCGGGGCCATGTCGCAATACCGGTCCTACTTAATCGAGGCACACCGGCCGGCGGAAGCACAAGAGATTGACGAACAAGTGACAAGGATGACCCGCCAGGCCGGAGCTTACTGTCAGGGGTGCACTGTAAGCGTCTACTCTTTATCGAATACGATGCGATAGTTTATTACGGTGACAGCATGTGTGCGGCAGAAGCACGGAAGGAGTAGAAGGTCTGACAAAATTTGCTGACAGGAAGATGTGGGTGACGTAACCGTTACGAAAAAACCAGGCCAGACTGGCCGCTTTTCCCAGCGGTGACTGTCCCCACCGTGACCGAACCGCGCCATCAACGCCCAGAGCTGCCGAAGCCCTGGCTCCCCCTGGCGCCGCTCGTCAGCTCGGTCGATTCTGTTACGGGCCCGGTCAGCACGGGAGTTGGAACCAACTGCGCGATCCTGTCTCCCGACCGTATCTCGTAAATGTCGGTCAGGGTGGTCATGAGCACCACGATCTCTCCCCGATAAGACGAGTCGATCACGCCGCCGTGGGTGAACACACCCTTGGCCGCCATGGATGAGCGATCCTTCACCAGAAACCCGACAGGCAATCCGCTGGCCATGCCGGCAACTGCCACGCCGGTATGCACGCGATGAACGTGACCGGGAACGAGGGTGTGATCCTGGTTGGCGTAGAGGTCATATCCGATGTCCTCGCCGGGGTGAGCCACGGTGGGCACTTTTGCCGACGCATCGAGTAACTTCACACTCAACGATGCCATGGTGCTCGCCAATCATTTCCTTGGATCATCTCTGCAGGGTACCGCAAAGCCACGGATATTGCCTGGGGACAGGGCAAAAACTCGGTGGCAACTGCCGTGTAACAAGAGCTTTTACCGCGAGACGGTTTTCGGTCGCGTCACCAACTCGTTGCCTGCGCCAATTGCCACTGCATCAGTGGCATTTCGGTCCACGAAGCTTCAACGAAACTTCAGCGAATGTTCAGAAACGAACACTCGCGCCAATTGGCGAGATGTTCGGGAGTGAACACGGTTTTTCGATCTTGACCGGTCCTCCCATCGTCACCGCAACCTTCATCGCTTACTTTCAGTGATTTGCTAGACAACATTAGCCTTGATAAGTGGCCTCTGGGATGCCACGCATTAGATGTGTGCGCAGCGATGTATCTGCGGGAACCTATCGCGAAACAAATGCGTAATCACAGTGCAGGTAGTCGTCATTCCGTGCATTCTTCCAAATTCCTATCGGGGGGTCACGCATGAACGCCGTGTTTTCTTCTCTTCGCTCGAAACTGTGCCTTCCTCTTCTGATCGCTCTCATCTTGCGCGTTGGCGTCGTCTGGGCTCAGACTGCGGATGCCCACATCCCTTCGTCGCAAGTGCAGATCGCTCCGGATCTGGAGTTGATTCGCATCGCTGAACAGCAGCATGCTTCCCCTCTCCAGCAAGCCGTTTTGTGGGTACAACTCGCATTGGACTACCACCTTGGAGCAGAATTCCTGAAAGCGGAAGATGCCTACTTGAGGGCGCTGCATCTGCTGAAGAATGAACCATCAGCCAGGGCAGAGTACGCCTACGCACTCGACAACCTCTCCGCGCTCTACCTGATCTACGGTCGTCTGGACGATGCCGAGAGCGTCCGCAAGCAAGCGATCAAGGTGCGCCAGAAGCTGGGCAACCCGGCCGAGTATGCGGAGAGTGAAGTACACCTGGCGGACATAGCGATCAGGCGGCGCCAGTACAAGAAGGCGGAGCGACTCGCACTAAAGGGACTTCAAACGATGGAATCTTCGTCGAATCCACCCCAGGCCGGTATCTTCACTGCACTCATTACTCTCACCTATGCGCGGTGCTCACGGGGCCAGTGCGGGAAAGGACTAAACAGCGCAAAGCAAGCGGTTGCCTTCGCAAACAAAAACTTCGAATCAGAGTCGGCCGCCAACGGGTTTGCGCTGGAGACGCTCGGGTTTGCGGAGTGGAAGACCGGGGCGCTACAAGATGGGGAGAGAGACATGCGGCAAGCTGTCCAGATACTGCGGACAAGGCTGTCCATTAACGATCCACGCGTGGCCGGGGCCATGTTGCAATACCAGTCCTACCTGATTGAGGCGCACCGGCCGGCGGAAGCGCAAGAGATTCACGAACAGGTGACAAGGATAACCCGCCAGGCCGGAGTGTACTGTCAGGGGTGCGCCGTAAGCGCCTACTCTTTATCGAACACCTTGCGATAGAGGATTCGGTTAAACCCTCATCATGGTTATGCCGGACCGATGCCGGCGCGCGGGGAGCAACCGTTCAACCACTTCCACGCAAACGAGGCGCGAGATGGACAAGGCCATGTAGGCAACGCTGGCCATGACGGCGCCGGCGAACACAGCCTCGGAGCTCCGGGAAATAACCCTGGCGGCGGCCAACGCCGGTAGGGCAATCGGTTTGTCAGTAATCAATTCTTACATGCCCGTAATCTCGCCATTCTCGTCCACATCGATCCCCAATGCGCGCGACGCTTTTGGCAGCCCCGGCATCAACATCATTGCACCCGAGATAACAACGAGGAATCCGGCGCCCGCCGAGAGCGCCACGTCCGTCACATGCAACTTCCATCCCCGTGGCGCGCCCAACCGCTTCGGATCGTCGCTCAGCGAGTACTGGGTTTTCGCAATGCAGACCGGCAGTTCGCCATAGCCCCAGCGCGTAAACCGCGCCAGGTTTTCCTTCGCGCGCTCGCTCAGCTCAATGCCGTCTGCGCCATAGATCTTCTGAGCCACCTTTGTGATCTTCTCAACCGCGGGATTGTGGGCCTCATACGCTCTCGTTAGTGTTACATTTGGATGGGCCTCGATCGTCTCAACAACCTTCCGCGCAAGCGCGGCCGCTCCCTCACCGCCCTTTGCAAACGCTTCCGAAAGCGCAAACGCCGCTCCCCGCGCCTCGCAATAGGCCCGCAGCGATTCGAGTTCCGCTTCCGTATCGTCCGGGAAGCGGTTGATCGCCACGACCACAGGCAGTCCAAAGCCTCTCACAATGCGGATATGGGTATCGAGGTTCGCAAATCCGCGCTCCAGATCGCCCTCGCCCTGTTGCTTCATGCTCTGCACCGTCGTCACCAACACGGCGATTGACGGCTTGATACCTGAGGACGGACTTACCAGATCCATGTACTTTTCAAAGCCGAGGTCCGATGCAAAGCCTGTCTCGTTCACCACGTAGTCCGCCAGCCGCAACCCCATCTGTTGCGAGATCACCGAACTGGTGCCGTGCGCGATGTTCCCAAATGGCCCGCAATGTACCGTTGCAGGTGTCCCCTCCGTCGTCTGTACAAGGTTTGGCAGCAACGCCTCACTCAGCAGCGCCATCATCGGCCCGGTTGCCTGCAGGTCCGATGCGCGCACCGGCATGCCCTCGCGGTTCGGTCCAATCACGATACGTGCCAACCGCGCACGCAGATCCTCGCGACTGGAAGCGAGCGCAAGGATCGCCATAATTTCCGACGCTGCTGTAATCAGAAATCCACTGGAACGATTGCTGCCGTCGCGCCGCTTCTTGTCCGCGCCGGTCACGCTCACCGTGATGGCCCTGAGCGCGCGATCGTTCATGTCCAGCGTGCGTGGCCAGGTGATCGCATCCGGATCCAGATCAAGCTCATTGCCATGAAACATGTGCGAATCAATCAGGGCTGCCAGAAGGTTGTGCGCACTCGTAATCGCATGGAAATCGCCGTGGAAGTGCAGATTGATCTGGGCCGCCGGCTCCACCTGCGAGCGCCCGCCCCCGGCCGCTCCCCCTTTCATCCCGAACACCGGTCCTAGCGACGGCTCGCGCGAAGAAAGAATCGCGCGTTTACCAATCGCTTCTAGCCCCTGCACCAGTCCGATCGATGTGACGGTCTTGCCCTCGCCCGAAACCGTCGGTGTTGTTGCGGTCACCAGAATCAGCTTGCCGCCGCGGTTAAATCGCGCATCCTTCAGTAGCTCCAGGCTCAGCTTCCCGCTGACCGGGCTGCGCCTCTCATATAGATCGTCGGGTAAATCCAGCTTGGCGGCAATCGCCTCAATCGGCAACAGATTCTTCTTCACTCAATATCCTCAACCGGTCTCGTTATGTGCACTGCTGTTCGAAGCATATCTGGTTCTGCCCGCAGATCAATAAACCAACGCCAAACCGAGACGCTCCTGCGTATGCAATAGGCCGCGCTGACGTCGAATAGGCGTTTTAGCCCCTGAGGCCACCGTTAGCGTCGGGCCCTAGACGTCGTCGCAGCGAGTTTATAATCGCCCGTGAACTTGCCGCCAAGAATTGGCGCGGGCATCGGCGGCATCACGGAGGAGCGCGTGGCGAAGACGATTGCGTACGTCTCGAACGCCGAGACCAAGGAAATCTTCGCTTTCGAAATGGACCCCGAAAGCGGCACGCTGAGCCTGATCGAGCGCGTGCCGGTGCCCGGCACTCGCCTGCCGTCCCCGACCAGCCTGCCGATGGCCATTAGCCCTGACCGCAGGTTCCTCTACGCTGCACTGCGCAGCCCACCCTTCGCGGCGTCCAGCTTTGCCATCGATTCGTCCAGCGGCCGGTTGTCGCACCTCGCCGTCTCGCCGCTGCTTTGCGCCATGGCATATATCGTCACCGACCGCAGCGGCCGCTTCCTGCTGGCGGCGTCGTACACCGATGCCACGCTCGCGCGGCTTCGCCATCGACCCGCGGGGCCGTTTTCTGCTCGCTGCCGGGCTGGATTCGAACCAGCTGAGCGTGCATGCGATCAATCCCGAGCAAGGCGGCCTGACGCTGCGAGCACAGTATCCAGTCGGCGGCATGCCTAACTGGGTGGAGATCCTCGATCTGCCCTGAAAACCCATCCCAACGAAGCTCTAGACCGGCCTCACTGGCATGAGCGGAAATTAAGTGTGTCCCCGAAAAGCGTCGTTAATCTTCCCCGCCGGTGCTGCCTTTACACTAAAATCGCTGCCGAGGTGGATTCATGCGCTCATTGGTGTTGATAGCGGCGTTGGCCGGGTCTTCCGGCATCGTGTTTGCCCAGGTCGCTCCGGTAAAAATGGGGTTATGGGAAAAGAAAATGACGATGGATATGGGCACCGGCACACCTAGGCAGTTAGCGTCCAAAAGCTGTATTACTCCTGAGAGCTGGCAGGAAATGGTGGGGAATATGTCGAAGCCGCACGAAGGCTGCACGGTCGACAACGTGAAGAATGCTCACGGCTATAGCTTTACCGCCACCTGCAAAACTCCCGGCGGGGGGACGATGGTGACGCGCGGGAGCGCGACGATCCAGGACTCTCAGCACATCGTCTCTGAATCCCATTCGACGATGACGACGAACGGTCAGAAGCGGGAGATGGAGTCGAAATCCACGAGCACTTTCCTGGGCGCCGATTGCGGCAAGATAAAACCCGATGAGCCCGAAACGGAAGACCACTAACAAGCAGTTATCAAGGGCATCCATGGAGGGCATCCATGGAATGGCACCTCTGCGGAGACAGCACCGGTTTCCGGCAATTGGGGAGTTCTATTTCTTTCTGCGCACTACATTGCCACGGAGGAAAGAGCTGTAATCCGCTTCATCGAGGGTGCCGTCGGCGAGCTTCAGAACCGCCTGTGCGGCATCTTCCTCGCTCGCGACAAAGCGATAACCGTTGAGTTCGAGAAACAGGATGCCAACCACGAAGCCCGTACGCTTGTTGCCATCAATGAAAGGGTGGTTGCGCACGATACCCGCCGTATAGGCGGTAGCCATATCGATGATGTCAGCTGTCTCGGCATAAGCATATTGCTGTTGTGGGCGGGCCAGGGCCGATTGCAGCAGCCCGCCATCGCGTAAACCTCCGGCTCCGCCGTGCAACGCCAACAGGCGATTGTGCAGTGCAAGCGCGTCACGCTGGTCGATCCAGACTGGCTTCTTCATTTTGCGAGAACATGCAGGGTATTGCGGTAGCGGTTCATGATGTCCTCCGCTTTCGCCATCCTTTTCTCGAAGCTGGGATCGTAGGGAGTAAGCTGGTAGCTTCCATCCGGTGCTTCGATCAGGAACAAGGCTGCGCCATCCGCGGTCTGCAGACGGCTGATTACTTCCTTGGGCAATACAACCCCGAGCGAGTTCCCGAACTTTCGCACCTTAAGTTCAACCACGGCAGCACCTCGCTTCAAAATGTTATTACTAATGTAATAACGCGAGGAACTTTTTGCAAGCAGTGAAACTCGTTACCTCGAAACTCCATTAGATTACTTTTCGGCCGTCCGGGCCTATTGACCCTCTTCGGGGACGCGCTCAATCTTCCCAACCAGAAAAATATAGGACCCGGCTCCCATTAGCCCCATGGCAGAAACGGCGATCAGCGGCCGCGTAAAATCGTTCCCCCTGATCAGGAAACCGATAGACAGTGGCACGACAACGGCAGCCAGATTGCCGACGAAGTTGAAGACGCCGCCGGTCAGGCCGATGAGGCGCTCCGGGGCCATCGCTGAAACCAGCGACCAGGTGATGGACCCGAAGCCGCAGCCGAAGAAGGCAACGGTGAGGCAGACGCTAATGGAAAGCGGGTCGCTCACATAATTAGCCACCACGATGGAGCTCGAAAGCAACATGCCCACGATAATCGGCACCTTGCGCGCGACGGTCAGCGAGCATCCTCTCCGCAGCAGCCCGTCAGAAACAAAGCCTCCCAGCAATACGCCCACGAAAGCGCCCAGGAACGGCAGTGCCTCCAGCAGCCCCGACTTTGCGAAGCTCACGTGACGGTAGGTAATCATGTAGGTCGGGAACCAGGTCAGGAAAAACCATTGCGTCGCGTTGATCCCGAACTGACCGAGGTAGACGCCCCATAGTCTTCGACTTCCCAGGACAATCTTCCAGTCCGCCCAGGCGAGGATTTTCTTTTGCCGGCCGATGCGCTGGCTCAGGTCGGGAATGCCTCCGCGGGCCGCGATGTGATCGATCTCCGCCTGGTTCACTCCGCCGAAATCTGCCGGATCGCGATACAACACGTACCACACCACGGCCCAGGTGAGCCCCACCGCGCCGGTGACGGCAAAGACCGCTCTCCACCCATAGGAGAGGTCAATCCAGGACAACAACGGGGTCAGAAATCCGAGGCCCACGTACTGGCCGGAGGTGTAGACCGCGATGGCGCCGGCGCGCTCGTCTTCCCCGAACCAGGTCGTGACCACGCGATTATTGATCGGATAGGCGGGCGCTTCAAATGCGCCCACCGCCAGGCGAAGAAACAAGCAGGCCCACAAAGCCAGTGGCCAGGCCCAGCGACAGGGTCGCCAGCGACCACAGCCCCAGGATGCAGCCAAAGAGATAGCGCGGATGCACGCGGTCGACCAGCCATCCGCAGGGGATCTGCAGCGCGACGTAGGTCCAGCCGAAGCCGGACAGAACCACCCCCAGCTTGACCGGCGTCAGGTTCAGCGCGCGTGAGAGCTGCGGTCCCACGATCGAAATGTTGCTGCGATCGAGATAATTGATCACCACGATGACAAACAGCATCATGGCAATGAGGAATCGTCGCTGGCTGGGGACCTCGGGCATCACGCGCGGATGAGTCAAAGTTCGTTAGCGGATTGTCGCACAGAAGACGTTACTACTTAAGTCATTCCCGCGGCGCGCGTGACAGACCGCTGCAAGTTCAGTCATAAGGACCAACCCTGCCCCGGTTATGATCCTGACAAGTGACTAAATGGACCCTAGCGCACCCCAGGACCCTGCTTCAGAAGGATGTCCTCCGATCATTTGTCCGATGGCTTGCCATCAGCGTGGCGTCTCTCTGGTTGCTCGCCGTGCTGCTCCTTCTGTCTGCCCGGTGGATCGATCCACCGACCACTGCATTGCAGGTCCAGCGTCGCTTGCAGGCCTGGGCTGACCACACGCCGTATCGCAAACGCTATAAATTTATTCCTCTCAGCCAAATCTCACCCAATCTTCAGCACGCTGTCATCGCCGCGGAAGACGCGCGCTTCTACCAGCACCATGGCTTCGATTGGCACGAGATCCAAATCGCTGCCGGCGACGATTTGGAGGGCGGCCGCTTCCGCGGAGCCTCGACCATTACACAGCAACTCGTAAAAAACCTCTTCTTCGGAACCGGCGGCTCGATCCTCCGCAAAGGCGCGGAGTTCACACTGGTGCCGCTGGCCGAACTCTTTCTAGGCAAGCAGCGCATTCTGGAGATCTACCTCAACGTAGTCGAATGGGGACCCGGGATTTATGGCGCGGACGCCGCCTGTCATGCCTACGACGGAACCGCGGCCCGGAATACCGACCGCCAACAGGCGGCACGGCTCGCCGCGATTCTACCCGCTCCTCTGAAGCGCCGGCCTGCGCGCATGAATCAATACAGCGCGCTCATCCTGGAGCGAATGCGACAAATGGGATGGTAGAGCGAATGCGACAAATGCGATGCTAATGGACGCGCCTGGTAAAAAAAAATCAAACTCCGTGTCGTGCTTTTCTCCTATCTGTTTAAGTACGCTTCGCCCGGAACAGTTCATAAACGGCCGGCAGCTCCTTGGCTCCCAGTCCTGCAGCGACGGCTGCGGCATACACCGCATAAAGCGTATCGGGCAACCGGCTGTCCAATCCTGCTTCGTGGCTCAGCGACACGATATGCGCGAGGGCCCCCACGTGGGTATCCAGCGAACACTGGTCACCGCTGTAATCACGCCCTTCGAGCATCGGCCTCGCAACATCCGCCGTTATGTCGATTCCGGTTATGAATGTTCGCTTGTATTCGAAGAACCGGGACGAAGAAATTCCTTCGGACTCACACATGGCCGCAGCGTGAAGAAAAGCGAGGCAACCCCCATAGTAGGCTTCGAGGATCGCGCAATCCAGTGCGGCCGCTGAGCCGATTGCCTCCGCAACGAATACAGTGTTGGTTGCCAACGCTTGAAGGGTTGGTTTGTGAGCATCGAACACAGTCCGGTCGCCGGCATAGAACACGGTCGCATAATCGGTCGCGATGAAGCTCGGTTCCGCGAGGATGGCGCCATCGAGATAGTGCACACCGTGCTGCGCCGCCCACGCGGCGCCGGTGCGGGCGTTTGCAGGTGTCCCGCTCGTAAGCTGTACAACTGTCTTGTCCCGCAGCGACTCGCCCATCTCGTCTGTAAAGAGCACCTGGCCACATACTCCATAGTCCGTCAGCGATGCCACTAGGAGGGATGCATCTCGTGCAGCGGCCGCAGGCGTGCCGGCCAACGCGGCTACGGTCCGCAGCGGCTCAGCCTTGGCCGCCGTGCGGTTCCACACCACGACGCCATGTCCAGCCGCAGCGAACGCGCGGACTAGAGCGGTTCCCATCTTACCCGTACCCAATACGGCGACCGTCTCTTTCAAGCGCTATTCCCCTTATGGTCAGCAATTGCACGCACCCGCGATCCGTGGTGCGACTTGATGAGGGCGCACAGAGACGATTGGAACCCGTCCCATAATCCGCGTCTAGCTTTCCCGAATTGTTAAAAGCACATTACGCGAGGTGGGCGAACCTTGACCACAGCATTTTGCGTGCCCTATCATTGGTGCGTTTCAACTCGGTTCTTCCCGGTCGGCCCAAACCCCAAACTTACAATCACCAGTGGAAGGAAAAAGTCATGAAGAGGATACTACCCTTGTTGGTGGTGATCGTCGCGATAGCGGTCGCCGTCTTGGGCCACAGGGCCAGCTCCGCACAGGAAAAGCAGGACAAGTACACTCTGAAGGTGCCGGGCGGCCTCGCGTTCTCTGAATTCAAGGGATACGAAGACTGGCAGGCTGTCGGCCCGAGTCAGACCGACGCCGCACACGTGATCCGGCTCATCCTTGCGAACCCTGTGATGATCAAGGCATACAGGGAAGGTGTTCCCGGCAATGGCAAGCCCTTCCCCGACGGCTCCAAGATTGCCAAGATCGAGTGGAGACCGAAACAGTTGACCGATCCCCCTTTTTCCGCCAGCACCCCGGACACGGTGCCTGGTGACCTGACTGCGGCCGAGTTCATCGAGAAGGACAGCAAGAGATTCTCTGACACGCACGGATGGGGATATGCCCTGTTCGACTATGACGCCTCATCCAGTACGTTCGCGGCCGGCACCTCGGCCAGCAAGCCGCCGCAGGCGAACGACGCCAAATGCGGCGCCGCATGCCACACGCTAGCGGCGTCAAAGGATTACATTTTCACCGCATACCCCAAAAGATGAACCCCAAAACCAGGGGGCCCCTTGTTTCCTGGCCGGCCCCGACTGCGGGGGGGAATTACCGCGTCGGGGCCAGTCCATTTTCCGCATGAGAGTGCAAAGACTCTAGCCCGCTGTCGCGCTCGCCATGCGCGTCTCCATTTCCTCCGCTGGGACATCTTCGACATGCGTGCCGATCGTCCACTTGTAGCCGAATGGATCGAGAAAGGTTCCGGAACGATCGCCGTAGAACTGATTTTTTACCGGACGCAGCACCTTGGCTCCTGCTGCGATGGCCTTCTTTGAGAGAGTGTCCACGTCGTCGACGTAGAGCATCAGACTGACCGGCGATCCGTTGTGATGTTTGGGGCCGTACGCATCCATTTGCGGGGCTTCATCGGCCAGCATAATCCGGGAGTTTCCGATCTGGATCTCAGCGTGGGCGATCCGGTTTCCCATGGGCATACGAAAGAGTTCCTGCGCGCCGAATGCCTTTCCGTAGAAATCAATCGCGGAGTTGGCATCCTCGAAAATGAGATACGGGGTGACGGAGCTATATCCGTCGGGAATTGGCTTGACCATGACAAAACCCTCCTTCTATGGACGAATGTCCAGTGGCAGAAGTATAGACCCCCCGCGCTCAAGCGGCCCACCGATTGTCATACCGGTCGAAAAGGCTGCTTGGCCCAGGCAAGTTAGGTATATAAAAAAAGTAAGGAGGGATCAGTGTTCACCCTCGACGGCGTTCGGAAATTTCATGGCTGGACACACGCCAGCCTCAATCTCGTTCTCGATCACCTGTCCACAATGCCCGCAAACGATTATGTGAGGGAATTATCCGGCTTCGGCTTCCGCACGCTGCGTGAACAAGCGATTCATATCTTCAACTGCGAAGGCTTTTGGGTCCACACGCTCCAGGGGTTACGGTACGCCGACCGGACCATTGGGGACTGCCCGGTCCTCACCGATGTAAGACGCCTGCAAAAGGAAGTCAGCCAGTCGACCCATGCTTATTTGTCGACCCTGACCAATCAACAACTCAATGCCGATACCGAGCTTCATTTCTCCGACGGGGACGTCGCCGTGCGCACCCCGGCGCTCGTCCTTCATCATGCCCTGACGCATGCCTTTCACCACAAGGGCCAGATCGTTGCCATGTGCCGTGCGTTGGGCCACCCTGCCCCCGACACTGATCTAAACCGGTTTGAATGAAAAACAAGGAAGCGCGGGGAACGAAGTGCCGAGGTCATCTTTCCCTGTGCGCTCATCCTAAAAATCACCATCAGGCCACCGTTACCTCAGATGCTTTGGACTCCAGACCGCGTCGCAGCCACGCCCAGGCGGCAAACGCCGCGCTCCAAAACAGGAACAGCGGTATCAGGCTGGCCAATCCCCGCAAACCAATGAGCATTCCCAAATTCTTATCGATGAGGCCGGCACGGAAAGCCGGCCAAAGTAACTCCTGCACAGGAGATTTCACATCCGTCGACGGCATCACCACAGTCGAGACCCCGAGCAAAGTAATAAACGCACTGTAAAGCAACAGAACCGCTAGCACCCAACGAACGGCATGAGAGCTTCTGCTCCAAAGAATCCCAAGTGGAAGACAAAGAAATGGCAGCGCTGGCGACAGATGACGAGGGCCGTAGCTCCATCCCCCATCCCAAACAGCGTAGCTGGCATTCAAAAGCAGGTAATAGAGTGCGATGGCAATGATAGCGAGAGTACTCCAGCGTGCATGCGCTTGCTTCCACAGCAGTCTAAGTCCGAATGGTGCAGCGCCAATCACAGGCGCCAGCAGCAGGAGCCCGCGATAACGCCCCACCAGTATCTCGCGCAGTACATACGCCTTCGGATAGGTCACGCCCATAAAACCTTGCCTCATCTGGGGCCAACTCTGCTGGGCCGAGATGGCATATCCAAACTTGAACGGAGAACCGAACACCAGCAAGTTATAAACCGCGAGCACGATAATGCAAGGTAGCGCGCCAACGGCGACTCCTGTTACGACGCGAGTGATTCGTCCGCGTCCGCTTGGCCACGCGAAAGCTATCACCAACAGAGCGAGGATTGCCGCCGCGGGGGCAGCAGGGAATTCCGTTACCGTAGCCCACCCGGCTGCCAGCCCCACGAAGATGCTTAGTAACAGGTCGCGCCAACGGGAATCGAATTCCTGAAGTGACAAGGCGCAGGCGAAGGCGAAAAAAAGACAAGCCGCCGACAGGGCGTGTCCCCAGAAAAGTGTAGCGTAGCAGCAAAGCGGTGTAGCCAGCCCCAACGTCACCGCAGCGAATCCGGCGCCGTTGACAGAGGCCCCAAGTCTCAGCGCAAGCATGAAAAGATAGCCCGCCATTACCGCGCTTGGCAACGCCACACAAACAACCGTTACCAGGTATTTTTCGGCTCCAATCGAATTTGATCGAGAAAGGTCCCTGTTAGCTGCCCGTAGGACTACACGAACAACTTCCAGGACAGGTACTGCAGTGAGTGCCAGGCCGGGCGCCTTATCTGAATAAAAGTGGCCTTTCCAGAGCACCTTATCGGCGGTGTTTTCATGGTAAGCGTCAATGTTGAACCTGTGCTGTTCGACTATGGCGCGCACCACGTCGAAACGAGAAGCTTGATTCCACCCCTCCCTGTTTCCGTAGAAATACGAGTATGAGAAGAGCAGGGTCGCCGCGATTAAAATCGCATGCCACATGGTTGGAGTACATCGCCCCTGAGGATTCAAGGTCACTCCTTTCCAATGTGCTTCATTTTGCCCCGAATTTACATCTCGGCTCTCGGGCTCCCAATCTGTTCTTTTTTAGTTCATTACCAGAAATACCTTTCCGGCTATCACTACCTTGGACGTATGAGTCGTTGCTCCCGTAGGGCTCACCGCAAAAAAAAGTCGTGGCCACCGTCACAACCGCTCATCGAGCGAAAAATTTCGAATCTTGAAATACCGGTGCCTCCAGCGTTTCGACATCTGAGAGACTTAAGAGATGAAACAAGTCAGAAAGCCGTCGCGATTTCTGCTAAACGCCATTTGTCTGCTGGTATTTATCAGTTTGGCCCACGCGCAGGAGACCATCGTTGCCATCCGTCACGCCGAGAAACCCCCGAGCAGCCTTGGGCAGCTTACCTGCAAAGGCCTGAACCGTGCGTTGGCGCTGCCTAAGGTGCTCGTTCCACGCTACGGGAAGCCAGACCGGATTTATGCGCCCGATCCCGGTACACGCGTCGGGCGACTGGGCAATTTGAGCTATTCCTATGTGCGGCCGCTGATAACGATTGAGCCGACAGCTATCCAGCTGGAACTGCCGGTGAACGCGCTAATCGGCTTCAAGAATGTCGGCCAGCTGCGAAAAGAGCTGCTGGCTCCAGAAAACGCGAATTCGGTAATTTATCTGGCCTGGGAGCACGCGTATCTGAATGAATTTGCGAAGCGCCTACTCAAGGCTTACGGGAAAGATCAATCGGCGGTTCCTGACTGGCCGAACGAGGAGTATGACCGGATTTACGTCTTCCGGATCAAGGAAGTGGACGGAAAGAAGGATTTGTCCTTTAGCGTCGAGTCGCAGGGGCTGACCGGCTCGCTGAGCGACAAGTGCCCGGCCCAGTAAGGGGCAATCAAGCAATAGTAATGCCGTGGTCCTCCACCTGGCCGAAAACCGAAAGAAGGTTCGTCAGCTTCAGCAAATTGCGAAGTTGCTTACCAAGGTGAAGCAACTTGAACTCGCAACCGAGTTTCCGGGCGGATGCATGCAGTCGCACCAGTGTGCCAAGTCCCGAGCTATCCACGTAGGTGAGTTCTGCTAAGTCAACCACCACCAATTTCGTCTGAGGTAGTAGATCTTTCACCTCCTGGTAGAGTTCTTCGGTGGCGCCTGCTACCAATCGGCCGTGACATTTCACAACGGCCTTGTCCCCGTCATGTTCGATTGCAAAGGTCAGAACTTTTTCTTGTTCTTCAGGCATCTGGGCTGCTCCTGGGGTAGATAACGAACGCTGGGCTCAAGTATTGACCTGGGAATTCTCGCATAGGGAACCTAAAGACGGGAACCAATTTGTGCAATTTGCGTTCCTCGCAGTGTAAGATGCTCTGTCTGCAGAACCGGTTCGGGACGCAAAACGGCAGCAATCAGCGCCCGCCGTGTAAGTGGCTGATTCGGTCAGTTGGGAGAGAGTTTGAGGAGTTTGAGACTCAGCCCTCGGTTGCAACATCTAAGTGTGATAGAAGATGGAGTCGTCCCGTTGATGACAGGCTGAGGTGTGAAACTCCTAGTCAGTCCCCCGCTAATCAATGATCCGATGAACTCCGCCGTTGGAGGCACGCCCCGCATGCTGTCATTTCTTGATCGTGAAGTCTCTGTTGCCCGTCCCGGTTTTAGCCGGTGGCTTGTCCCGCCGGCTGCACTCTCCATTCATCTGGCCATCGGCCAGGTCTACTCATTCAGTATCTTCAAGAATCCGCTGCTGGCGCTGAAGGGCGCGGACGGCGCGGCCTGGAACCTGAAAGAGGTCGGCTATATCTTTTCCATCGCCATCGCGGTGCTCGGGCTTTCCGCGGCTCTGTTTGGCCGATGGCTGGAGACGGCGGGGCCTCGCAAGGCGATGTTTGTCGCGGCTACTTGCTTCGGGTCCGGATTTCTGGTGGCGGCTGCAGGCGCGGCGACCCATTCTCTGGCGCTCATCTATCTCGGCTATGGAGTCATCGGTGGCGTCGGGCTGGGGCTGGGCTATATCTCACCCGTCTCGACGCTGATCAAGTGGTTTCCCGACCGGCCCGGACTGGCTACCGGCCTCGCCATCATGGGCTTCGGCGGAGGCGCAATGATCGGTTCGCCGCTGGGCACCAAACTGATGATGTTTTACCGGGCGTCCGCGCATCCCATCGCAGCCACCTGGGTGACGATGGGCCTTCTCTACTTCGTCTTCATGATGTTTGGCGTCTTTACCATTCGTGTGCCGCGGGAGGGTTGGAAGCCGGAGGGATGGGTTCCCAGGGCAACGCAATCGGCCCTGATCTCTACCCACAAGGTGGACGTCAATGCCGCCTCCCGCACGCCGCAGTTCTGGCTGCTGTGGCTCATCCTGTGCATGAACGTGACCGCCGGCATCGGCATCCTGGAGCAGGCTTCCCCGATGATCCAGGACCTCTTCCGCGGGCGTGTCTCGGCGATCGCGGCAGCTGGTTTTGTGGGCCTGCTGAGCCTCTTCAACATGGGAGGACGTTTCGTCTGGGCGTCGATGTCGGACTTCATCGGACGCAAGACCACCTACTTCGTCTTTTTTGTTGTGGGCGTGCTGCTGTATCTGGCGCTTCCTTTTACGGGTAATACCCACCTGAATTCCGTCCCGCTTTTTGTGCTGATTGCAGGCGTGCTGATCAGCATGTACGGCGGAGGGTTCGCGACCATTCCGGCCTATCTCAAGGATCTTTTCGGCGGCTATCATGTGAGCGCCATCCATGGACGGCTGCTGACGGCGTGGTCCACCGCAGGCATCGTGGGGCCGCTCATCGTCAACGGCGTCCTCGACCATTACGTCGCCAACCATTTGCCGAAGCAGCAGGCTTACCCGGTCATCCTGCACATCATGGCTGCCCTCATGGTGGTGGGTTTCATCGCCAATCTCCTGGTGCGTCCAGTGGCACAGAAGTATTGGCTCGAGAGCGCGACCAGCCAGGTGCGAGCAGCACGTTAAGCAGAGCCGGAACCGGAGGAGCATTCATCCATGGTTACAAATGAGAACAAGAAGACACCGCCGATCCTGATCCTGGCTGCGTGGTTCGTGGTTTCGATACCCGCCGCGTGGGGCGTTTACTACACCCTCCTGAACGCACTCAAGCTCTTCCAGTAGTGTCTCGTCGCCGGGGTGGAAGCCTATGAGCTGGTCAATGGGCGTACGATCGAAAACGGCCGGGCCGCGTGCGGCTCGGCATCCTGCGGACCGCAGCAGTCCGATTCGAGTGATTCCCGAAGCGCCTGCCCTGAGCTTGTCGAAGGGACGAGTGAGAATCAGAATCCTCCCAATTAGCTTTTTTTCGACTCTGTCCATCCACCTCCACCCACGCCAAGGTGGTGCGCTTTTCCGATGCGGTGGCAAGATCTGCTTGAAACCTCAACCGGTGGATACCGTTTCACCGGGTCGCGTATTTGAGGTGACCTTCGCGCCAAGGCACCGCGCTGCGCGCGTTGAGATCGAAGACGATGTGGCCCGCGCGGATGGTCATTTCGGCCAAAATGCGTTCGCTGCCGTCAACCTTCCCGCCGGCAAGATCGGCGTAGCCAAAGTTGCCGTGCTCGACGCGGAGCACGGCAATGTCGGCGACCGAGCCGACAGCGATCTGACCGAGTTCGGGGTGGCCGATTTCGCTGGCTGGGTTCGTGGTCGATTCCCGAATGACCTCGGACAGGGGAATGCCCAGCGCGAGCATCTTACTCATCACGTTGGGCAGGTTGAGCATGACGCCCGGTGGCGGAGTCGACGTGGAGATCCGTTGAAATGGAGTCAGGAAAGAAGCCGCTCTTTACCATGGGCTCCGCGAGCGCGAAGGTGAAGGAACCGCCACCGTGGCCAACGTCGAACTTGATTCCGCGCTTGCGCGCTTCCAGCATGAAGGCGGCAGGTTTGCCTTCCGGAGTCAGTAGCGGCGCGGGCATGCGAAAGACGTGGGTGCTGATGTCTCCCGGGCGCAGGATGCTCGAGATCATCTGCTCGTAGGATTTGTTGTCGAACCATCCGAAATCGACCATCACGGGCAGGTGGTTGCGCTCGCCTGCCTCCACGGCCTTCTGCACGGAGATGAAGTTGGGCTGTTGCCAGTGTGCAGTCTTGATGCCGACGATGATGTCGCGGTTCTGTTCGATCGTCTTCGCAAGCGCATCGAGGTCCATGTCGTGTTCGTTCTGCTCGGCGGCATCGTCGATATTGGCCATGCCCGCTCCGACAATGTTGAGGAAAGCGAAGATGCGGGTCCTGGAATAGTCAATGATGCGGCGACGGAACTCGGGAAAATCGCGCCAACCAGAGGAGCCGGCGTCGGCGACCGTGGTAACGCCGTTCGGGATGGCCATCACGTCGGCAGGGACAGAGAGGTCGCCGTTGCCCCAGGCGTTGTGGCGAAGTCCGGTGAAGACGTGCACGTGGATGTCGACGAGCCCGGGCGTGAGATAGAGACCGGAGATATCCACGGATTGTTTGGCGGCGCTCGAGGGAATCGTTGCTTCGATGGCGGCAATCTTGCCATCGCGAACGGCTACGTCCCGTTTCGCGTCAACATTGTTTTTCGGATCGAGGACCCGGCCGTTGCGAAGAACGAGATCGTACTGCTGAGCGTGCCCAGAGATAGCACAAGCGAGGAGAGCGGCGGCCAGAATGCGAACCATTAGCTGCGGACCATTGTGTGGGAGTATACCCGAGCAAACTATTGCTGAGCGGCGTCTTGCGCGTCCGCGGCCCGATCTCCGGAGGGGTCTTGCTGCAGACGATCGTTGAAGGACTTCAGCAACCTGGCTGAGGTATTGAATTCCTCCTCCGCCTTCGCCTTTTGGCCGAGCTTTGCCAGCACCTGCCCGCGCAAGTAATGGACGCTGGCACTCTCGGGCGCCAACGCGACGGCACGGTCCAACATCTCGAGTGAGTCGCTGTAATGGCCCGCCTGGCGATCGAGTTTCCCCAGGCCGACGTAGGAATTCACCAGCGTCTGGTCTAGGTCAATTGCCCTACGAAAAGCGCCCCCAGCCCTGTCCGTCTGCTTCAGCTGCATATATAAAAGGCCCAGGTCTTCGTAGTTATAAGGAAAGCTGGGCTCGATCGCGACGTCCTTCAGCAGTTCCTCTTCGGCTTGCGGATAGGCATGTTGTTCAAGGTAGGCGCGGCCAAGAAAGTAATGCACCAGCGGCAGATTCGGCCGTGCCGCTGCAGCAACGTTGAACTCCTCCACAGCCTTTTCCGTATTACCTTTTGCTAACCACGCTTTACCGATATACAAATGGAATTCCGGTGAGTTCTGTCCGATGGCAAGCATCCGGTCGGCAGCCTGTTTTTCAAGCGTCACGTTGGATGTTTTTCCCGCCGCAATGGTGAGTACATAAAGATAGTTCGGGTTATTCGACTCCTTCTCCCAAAGCGGCGCAAGCGTGTCGCTGGCTTGCGGGTATTGATTGGTGAAGAAGTAGCACAGCCCGAGAAGGTACCGCGCCTGCAGCGATTGCGGCGCCAGCTGCAGGCTTGCGGAAAAGGGTTCGATCGCTGCGACGAAATCGTTCTTCTTGTAGTGCGCAAGTCCTATATTCAATGGAATGCCGGCTTCATGGGGAGAGAGGGGCTGCGCCTTGCGCAGTTCGGCCAGCGCATCATCCCATCGCTTTTCACGCATATAGGCGACGCCCAGGTTGACATGGGCCGCCCCTGAACGCGGATCGAGAGCAATGACAGTTCGAAAATCCTCTTCGGCCACTGTCAGTTGCCCGTTCTGCATGGCCTGCACACCCTGGTGGAAGATCGTGGCCGGCTGGAGCGCGGGGTCTTGCGGAGCCAGGAAAAGAATCAGAGGCAGGCTCAGGAATCTTTTTCTTGACAGTGAATTAAAACGATTTACTATAAGCCTTCTCACTGCTGTATCCGATCTTCCCATCGCAAACTCGAAAACTAAGAGCAAGCCGAAAGAGTACTGGAGGCATTATCACCATGTTTTTCTCAAAACACCAAGGCTTTCCGCTGGCGTTTGCGCTTGTGTTGGCGTGCCTGCTCTCATTTATGCCGGGCCTGCTTCTCGCCCAGCAATCCGGCTCCATCAACGGCGCAGTCACGGATGAGAGCGGCGGCGCGATCCCCAACGCGCAAGTGATACTCACCAATGCGGCCCAGGGCACCACGTACAACGCCACTTCGAATAATTCCGGCGAGTATACTTTTCCCGCCCTGGAAGCAGGTACCTACAATCTGCAGGTAACGGCGCCCGGATACAAGCAGTATGAGGCCTCTGGTATTGTCCTGCGCGTATCCCGCAACGAGAGAGTCGACGCCAAACTAAGCATCGGTGCGGTCACCACCCAGGTGCAGGTGGTTGGCAGCGATCTGGGCACGGTGCAGACAGAGTCGCCCGAAGTCTCCTTCACCATTACCGGAAAACAGATCACCCAGCTCGTGTTGAATGGCCGGAACTTTACCCAGCTGGTGACCCTCACCCCCGGTGTGATCAACCAGACCGGGCAGGACGAAGGCGAGACCGGCGTGAACGGCAGCGTGGCCTACAGCATGAATGGCGGCCGCACCGAGTACAACAACTGGGAAGTCGACGGCTCGAGCCTGATGGATAACGGCAGCAACTCCACGCTCAACGTTTATCCCAACGTCGATGCCGTTGCGGAGACCGAGGTGCTTACCTCCAATTACGGCGCGCAGTATGGCCGCAACGCTTCCGGAACAGTGCTGTCGCAGACCAAATCAGGCACCGACCATTTTCACGGAGATGTGTTTGAGTTTCTCCGCAATGACGACTTCAACGCCCGCAACTATTTTGAGACGTCGAGACCGACCTACAAGAAACATGACTACGGATTCACGGTAGGTGGCCCGGTGTTCATTCCCAAGCTCTACAAGCCGGCCTCGATGAAGACGTTCTTCTTTTACTCGCAGGAGTGGCGTCACGAAAACGTTCCAGCCAACGTCTTCAATCAGTTAGTGCCCTCAACCGCGGAACGCACCGGCGACTTCTCAGACCAGTGTCCCGCGCCAGGCAGCGCGGTCGATGCGACGGACTTTCCTAATTGCCCGGTCGACCCCACGACGGGTGGATATTTTCTAAATAACCAGGTCCCCGTAGACCCCAATGGGCAGGCGATGCTGGTTCTTATTCCTGCGGCGAATTCTGGCTCCGGCACCTCGTCGCTCTATCAGTCGTCTCCTTCCCAGTTGACTACCAATCGCGAAGAACTCTTCCGCATCGACCATGTCTTCAATGAGAAGTTCCGCGGATACTATCGCTTCATCTACGATTCGTGGCAGCAGACGACTTCCGAGCCGACCTTTCAATCGAATTCCTTTCCCACGGTGACCAACGCGTTCAAGGGTCCGGGCGTCGATATGGTCGCCAACCTCACCTATGCGGCCTCTCCCAGCCTGGTCAACGAATTCGTCGCCGACTACACCACTGACCACATCACTTTGACCAACACCACTCCCGATATTGCCCGCACCAACTTTACCGGAAATGGATTCTTCGCCAACGGCTACGGCGGGGTGCTGCCCAACCTGACCGTCACCGGTGGTACCGCCTACGGCGGCGGTTTTTCGGTGAATACGGGCTACTTCCCCTGGCAGAACTCGAACCCCACTTATAGCTACCGCGATACGATTACCAAGACGCTGCGCAACCATACAATGATCTTCGGCGCGAGCTCGATCTTCGCCCAGAAGAACGAACCCAGCGTCGGATTCAACCAGGGCTCGGTCACCTTCAACACCTCTTCTGCGGTCACCACAGGAAACGCATTCGCAGACTTGTTGACGGCGAGGATCGGACAGTTTACCCAGACCTCCGCACAGCCGAAGTACTACAACCGTTACAAAATCGTGGAACCTTTCTTTCAGGACAACTGGAGAGCCACTCCGAAGCTGACGGTGAATCTTGGTCTGCGACTAAGTCTTTTCGGGACCTACAAGGACATCAGCGATCAATCGGGCAACTTCGAGCCTGGAGTGTGGAGTGCGGCCAATGCACCGGCTATCGACGTCGACGGCTCAATCACCGGGCAGGCGGGTGCGATCATTCCCGGCAGCGGGAATGAGTTCAACGGCCTCGTTCGTTGCGGCATCAGCGGTGTCTCTCCCGGTTGTATGTCAGGCCACCTCCTCAACCCCGCGCCCCGCGTGGGCTTCGCCTACGACCTCTTTGGCAATGGCAAGCTGGCTGTGCGCGGCGGCTACGGCATCTTCTTCGAACACACCAACGGCAACGAGAGCAACTCCGAGTTCCTGGAGGGGACCGCGCCGGTGGTGCAGACTCCGAACAAGTACAACTACATCGGATACCAAAACTCGGGCGGCGCAGGCCTCAGTTTCCCCCTGAGCGTGATCGCCATACCAACCCATGCTGTCTGGCCCTACGTGCAGCAATACAATCTGTCCGTGCAAGGGGAGCTGCCTGATCATGTGGTGATGCAGGTGAGCTATGTCGGTAGCCTGGGTGTTCATCTGCCGGTTCGCCACGAGCTGAACCAGCTTACGCCGCTTGCTTCCTCAGAGAATCCTTACCTGCCAGGTCAGGCGATCTCGGCCGCTGACTGCGCTTCCGTAGCGTTGGGCCCCAACAACATACCCCAGGCGACAGTCAACGGTCAGCCAATCAATAGCGACGCCGCTACCCGCCTGTACATTGCATGCGGCAACTCTGCGGATCCCTTCCGGCCGTACATTGGTACTTCCGGCATCAACAATGTCACCAACAGCGCCCAATCGGTGTACAACGCACTGCAGATCGGTGTTAGCCGCTATTTCGGCAGATTGAACGGCAGCCTTGCTTATACCTACGGCCACTCGCTTGACAATGCCTCTGACGGCTCCTCCAATGCAGAGATGGTGAACGGCCTGGATCAGCACCTGAGCTATGCCAGCTCAAACTTTGACGAACGGCATGTGCTCGAAGCGAGCCTGGTCTATGACCTTCCTTTCTTCACCCAGCCGGGCTTGTTGCATTCCTTGCTTGGCGGCTGGCAAATCTCAGATTTGACCGGCTTCCAGACCGGCACTCCCTTCAGCATCAACAACAACTCCTCGTTTTCAGACAACGCCGGTACGGGGAACACGATAAGCAGCGATACCCAGAGTACGATCCAGAACACTGGCTCTGTGCAATCCTATCCCGATCTCGTAGGTCCTCTGCATGGTCCAGTCGCGGTGAAGCATCCGGCCGGTGTTCAGGGACCCAGGCTCTGGAACAGCGATGCCTTCGGTCCCCCCCAAGGGCTCACCTATGGCACCGCAGGGCGAAACATTCTCTATTTGCCGGCACGGACGAACTTCGATATGGGCTTGTTTAAGTCGTTTGCCGTGCACGAGGACATGCACTTCGAGTTCCGAGCCGAGGCATTTAACGTCTTTAACCATACGCAGTGGAGCCAGGTAAATGACAATTCCTGCTACGGCGATTGTTCCGCCTCCTCCTTCCTTACCGTAACCGGCGCGCACAACCCGCGTATCCTGCAGCTCGCCGGCAAGTTCGTGTTCTAGAGAAAAGGGATCAGTCCCGCAGAAACCCGCCCTGAGCTTGTCGAAGGGGACGGCTGAGAGTCAGAGCTGTTCAAATTAGCTTTTTTTCGATTCTGTCCATCCACCTCCACTCATGCCAAGGTGGGCCACTGCCCTCAACTTTGTCATCCCGACTGAAGCGGACCCGAATTTCCTACATCGGGTACCGCCCAAGGCGACGTATGCGGCTTTCCGTAAGGAAAGCCGCACGAAGTTCGCCAACGCCACTAAGCTGGACAGGAAATCCGGGGGAGTGTGGGGGAGAGCCTGCCCTGAGCGAAGTCGAACGGGGACCTGCAGTTTCACTTGGACCGCACGCAAATGTATAGTTGTGAGTCCGCGCGCACGGAGCGCGAGATGCGGAGAGGTACATGCCGAACCCCACACGACGCGATTTTCTCTCGACAGCAGGACTATGCACAGCAGCAATGATGGTCCCGCGCTGGGGTCATGCCGACCCCAGGCCCAGCGATAAGTTGACGGTCGCCTTTATCGGCGTAGGCTCGCAGGGGCTGCGCGTCATGATGGACCTGCTCCGCATGCCTGAGGTGCAGGTGGTCGCCGTATGCGATGTGAACCGGCAGACCAGTGACTATCTCGACTGGGGGCCGAACGAGCTGCGCAACAAGGTTCGCCTTCTGTTGCAGCAACCCGGATGGGGTGCGTCCCTGTTTGGTCCTACGGCAGGCCGCGACGTTGCGCAATCCATCGCGAACGCTTTCTACGCTGGTAGCACAGGTAAGCCCGCTTACAACGGCTGCGCCTCCTATGAAGATTTTCGCGAGCTGCTGAGCAAGGAAAAAGATCTTGACGCAGTGGTCGTGAGCACTCCCGATCACTGGCACGCGCTGATCGCCATCGCCGCCATGCGGGCAGGGAAGCATGTCTATAGCCAAAAGCCGATGGCCCATTCAGTTTGGGAGGCGCGTCAGATGGCCACCGTTGCCAAAGAGACCGGCCGTGCCAATGCGGTATCGATCTTCAACGCGCAAACGCCAGAGTCGCGCCGCGTCATCGACATAGTACAAAGCGGTACGATCGGGGCTGTGGACCGGGTCGATATTTGGACCACGCGCGCCTCGGCCTTCTGGAAACAAGGCCTGCGTACCCCTGTCACCGCGGATCCCATTCCAGCTGGATTGAATTGGGATATGTGGCTTGGCCCTGCGCCCTACCGGCCGTACAACCATGCCTACCTCCCCTTTGTCTGGCGGGCCTGGTACGACTACGGTTGTGGCGCCATTGGTGACATGGGTGAATACGGGTTTGACACCATCGTACGTGCTCTCCAGCTAGGCCCCGCGGAACAGGTGTATGCCAGCTCTACCGAGCTGTTTCCTGACTGCTATCCGGTGGCATCCACCCTGCATTATCGCTTTCCTGAAAGGCCCGGCAAGCCTGCTGTAGAGGTCAACTGGTACGACGGTGGAATCAAGCCCGAGCGGCCAGCCGGTATGTCGCCTGACGTGGACATAAGCGTGGGGGGAGAAGGCGTTATGTACAGCGGCGAGCGAGGCCGGCTGCTGACAGCTTTTATGGGTCAGGCGCCGCCGCGCCTGTTGTCACCGAAAGGAGATCTCGCCCGGTCATGGCAGCCGCTCACGCCGCCCGACCAACCCTTTCAGCCATCGCGGCCTGAACTGGGTCCAAGCGCAACGGCAGCCGACACCGCTCACTATCTGGAGTGGATTAACGCGTGTCACGGAGGTCCGCCGGCGACCACGAACTATGCATTCGAGAGGCCCATCGTGGAGAGCCTGATGCTCGGCAACATCGCCATCCGCACCCAGGAGCTGCTGCAGTGGGATGCAACAGGCTTTCGTCTGACCCGCGGCTCAGAACGGGCCTCAGCATTGCTGAAGCCTCTCTTTCGCCACCCTTGGTCCGCGAGCTGACGTCTTGGCTTCAGGCCCCGTTTAGTGCTTGTCTGGGCCTGGGTTGGTCCGCTTTGATGGTCATGATCTCCACATAGGACTGGACTCCGGTTTCCACGCCGTGACGGTAGACCACCTTACCGGCGATCTTCACGCGCTTGTTCTCGAGATCCTCAAGCTGCTTGGGCTTATGGGTATCACTTACTTCAATCGAGCTGATAGGTTTCCCGTCGATGATGGTTTCGGAATCGACCTGCACCGTCCAACCGGTGGACTCTGCTCCGATCGCCATCGCGCGATGGAGCGTCCCTACCAGGGTTACCTTTTGCGGATCGCTCTCGTCAGCATGTAAGCAGATGCAACACAGCGTCAGGATCAAGCCCATACTTGCTCGTGTGATGCGCATACCAAATCTCCTCTTCAGCCCCATAGAAGATTTTATAGAAAAGAAAGGCTTGCCGTGGGAAGCAGCACTTTCTGCGCAGCCTCTATTTCCGGTCACGCCAAATAGGATTGGTAAACGCGCCGTCGCCCGCCACGTCCCAAACCGCAAACCGCGCCCACGTCCAGCCGTGGGACATGTCCACCAGCCACGAGTAATCGTGATTGTCGAATGCCGGCGTCGATTGCAGATCAATCACGTGCCGGTGGGTGGTTACACCGTCGCCCCACACCACTTCAGCGATTCTCAAAGGAAATGTCGAGGATATTCTGGCTTTGACGCGGATGCTCCCATCACCCTCCGCGGACATTGAGGTAGACGGGAGAAGGATCTCGCCGGTGGTGATAAACCCGTCCCCCTTCTCAATCGAGTGCAGGATGCGGTCATAGTGATCGAACGAAGGCAGTTCCGGCAATCGAAGATAGTTGATGTTCATATGCCCGTACAATTCATCCGCCGAACTGATCTGAAATACATCCACTTCTCCAATCATGTGCTTGTGCAAGCCAAGGTTGTTCAAGTCATCGAGCGTCTTGAATGCTCTCTCCCCCAACCTTGGCGAAGACAGATCCGACGGCATTGCCTTCCAACCGGTGCCCAGGTAGCTGCTGTCTCGAAAGTAAGCGGTGTTCAAAATCTTATCCGGGTAGCCCGTCGATCCCTTGGTGCGCGGATGAGTCTGATAAGCGAACCCGCCTTCCGCCTTGATCATCTTCCACATCTCTTCGGCATCATGGATGCGATAGATCTTGCCGTATTTGTTATCTGTGCTTTCAAAGCTCTCACCAGGTTTGCGATCCTGCTGCCAATACACCGGGTGAGGGAATACCAGCCCCCAGTGGCCGCCCAGGTAGATATCCGCCTCTTCTGAAGGGATCAGCAGAAAGTTCCGGTCAGACTGCGCCCGGCATGCCTTGTAATACTCGTCTAGTTCATGGAACCTGAGGTCCGTCAAATCGGCCGGGTGCCCGTCGCCGTGGAAATCCATGATCATGGCGGAGTCAATCCCTATCGCCTTCATTACCGGCTTGAAAGGAGGTTCCCAGTCGAGTCCCTTTTCCATGGCCTGCACCGTGTAGGCAAGGTGCCAATGCGGGGCAAAGGTTACAAAACCATCCAAATGCACAAAGTGATCGTTGTGCGTGTAAGCAAGAACGTCCTTGAGCGCTACGCTTGAGTCCTTCGCGCTAGGCAGCAGAAACAAGCCCATTTCCTGAACGGAATCCGGCGGCGCGTTCATCCATGGATCGATAGTCGTATCGTCGTCGGGGTACTGCTGCACTCCCAGTCCGACCCTTCCCCGCCAGGAACTGTACCAGAGGTATCCCTGGTTGGTCGTGTAGTCGCGTGCAAAAAAATAGCGGTGCGGAGGAGGAAAAACGGCAATGCTCCCCGCGCCCATCTTCGCCGCCACCGTCCGATAGTGCGCTGCCAGTGAGTGACGATCGGAACCGTAAGCCGGCGTAATTTGCTGTAGCTTCCCCTCCACATCGTAGTAGGAGATGTGCGACCCCATATTTCCACCGGTCCGGCGATCCTGCTCCGCTGTCATCTCCAATCCAGCGTCATAGTAGAAAGCGGTGTCCGGTTCATGAGTGCTGACCAGCGCGGCCTGTTGAATGAGCGGAGTGCCCGGGTAGAACGTATAGCGGAGTGAACCCGTGAAGATTCCCAGCCTCACCCCATCAAAGGTTACTTCCACTCGATCCCCCACTGTCTGGGCAGTCACTGTGGCCGGATGAAACTCAAGCAGGAATTGCCGTGTTCCCAGCGGATCACCCGGCGGGAAGTCAAAGAAGGCGTCCCATCCACCACGGCGCTTTCCCGTCGAACACCGGTAGTATGGTTTCGCCAGTTCAACGATATTGCGCCCATCCACAGAGATCGCCGTGATCAAAGGTTTCGTCGAGTCAAGCGAGAAGATCGTTTGCCAGTGTTGATTTGCGCTGTCATCCCAGGTGACTGTGAGCGACTCCGCCGACGACACTACTGCAATGGGCCCGTTCTTCACCGCGGACACGTTAGAGGTGATCGGTGTACCGTAGGCCAGGGCCGACGAGCAGCCAAGCAGGAATAAAGTGGCAAGTCGTTTCATCTGACCCTCTTTTGCTCAGGACACGCCGCGATCATCTTATAGAAAACCTGTCCCCCTCAGTCTGATCTCGAACATTCCGAAAGCTATTTCGAAACAGACTTGTCCCGATTAGCCTTTCCGACTCTGTCCATCCACCTCCACTCATGCCAAGGTGGGCCACCGCCCTCAACTTTGTCATCCCGCCTGCCCCGGCGTGCCGTGGGACCGGAGCGGACCCGGATTTCCGGACAGGAAATCCGGGGTAGCGTAGCGGAGGGACCTGCAGTTTCACTCGGGCTGCACGCAAATGCTGACAGGCGAACAACTAACCCGAGCCGATTCTCTTTGAGACGAGGGCAGAAAATTAAAACCCCGCCAGTGTTACCTGGCGGGGCGAAGGTAATGCATCGTTAGAGTGATTCAGTGTGCGTAACAAGATCGGAAAGCGTAAACAAGAGAGAAATGGCAGATGCAATTTATTCATTTGCTGCGAACCACAAGTAAGGCCAACTCTTCTATTACAGCGACTCTCCTTGTTCCCTCATCGAGCCCATCCCCCGAAAGGATCGGTGAGGGTTTGGAGAATCACTGCTTGAAAAGAGCATATCGTTTCTGTTGGAATCCGCCATGCGCCTTGGGTAGCAAAGGCTAAGATTGTAGTTGTAGCCGTGCGCCTCACTGGTGTATCCGTCACGTTACCGAAAATCCCGCCTTGCAGGGACCCGGATTTCCTACATCGCGGTACCGCCAACGCCACTAAGCTGGACAGGAAATCCGGGGGACCTTGCTTATGCAGGCCCGCGCACAGCGCCGGGATTGCATCTCGTCTCAAGGTCTTGAACCGAGGTAACCCGGGGTCACTCGCACCGCAGCGCCACCATCGGATCCACCAGCGTGGCTCGCCGCGCGGGCAGCAGGCAGGCAATCACTCCAACTGTGGCCAGCAGCGCCGTGACCCAGACGAACGTCGTCAGATCGGTTGGTTGCACCCTGTACAAAAGGCTATCGAGCAGGCGTGTCACCACCAGCGAAATTCCTACTCCCGCCGCTCCTCCTAGGGCCACCAGCAAAGCACCTTGCCGCAGTACCAGCAGCCACACATCCGACCTCTGTGCGCCCAGTGCCGTGCGAATCCCAATCTCCCGCGTGCGCAGCGTCACTTCGTACGAGAGCAATCCATAAAGCCCGATGCACGCCAGCACCAGCCCCATCCCCCCGAAGAGCCCGAACAGCCGCGCCACCAGCCGTTCGTTGAACAACAGCCGGTCGATCGTTTCCACCTGCGTTCGCATCTTGAACAACGGCAGATTGGTGTCCGTCTCGTTGACTACATCGCGCACTGCGGGTATCAGTGCAGCTGCCGCCGTCGTGGTTCGCAACGCAAAAGTCGCCCCACCATCCCTGAGCGGCACATAAGCCGTAGGAGCCCCCGCCGCCCGCAGCGTGGCGTATTTTGTGTCTCCTACCACGCCCACAATCTCCCACGGGGAATCCTTTGCATCCGTGCCGCCGAAATGGAGCCCGATCGGGTTTCTGCCGCCCACAAACTTCCGTACGAACTCCTGATTCACCAACGCCGCACGTTGTGTCCCATCCATATCGGCCTCGTTGAGGATCCGTCCCACCAGCAGTGGAATCTTCATCGTCGCGAAGAACTTCGGACCCACGGCCAGCATCTGTGTCTCCACTGTGCTTTTGTCGCTTTGTCCCTGAACGTGGACGCTCCGCGTCCACAAGCCACCATCCAGCAATGCATCGGAAGAATAGCTTGCGTTGGCAACCCCCGGCAGTGCAGCTAGCCTGTTCTGCAAATTCGCGTATAGCTGCGGGATGCGTTCCCCCTTATAGCCCGCGAGCCCTGGTTCAATCGAGAACAACAGCACGTTTCGGGTATCGAATCCTGGATCAATGTGGTGCAGCTTGTCCAGCGTGCGCAGCAGCAGTCCCGCGCCCGTCAGCACCACCATCGACAGCGCAACCTGCAGGACCACAAGGCCGGAGCCCAATCCGAAACGGCGTCCGTTACCATTCCGCGCCGCCGTATTGGTAGAGGAACTCCCCTTCAGCTCCGTTGCCACGTTTGCCCGTGCTCCACGAAATGCCGGCGCGAGGCCAAATCCAATCCCCGTCAACACCGCCACGCCCAGGGTAAAGAACAGCACCGGCGCATTGGGATGCAAGTCGATCCGCAACGGGAAGGGGGCACTTTCCGAGAGAAACGCCGCCAGCCCGGTCGCTCCCACGTAGGCCAGTAGAACCCCCAGCGCTGCTCCCACGAACGAGAGCAACAGGCTCTCCGTCAGCAACTGCCGCATGACCCGGCCCCTACCGGCGCCCACCGCCAGCCGCACCGCCATCTCCTTCTCACGCGCGGCCCCGCGTGCCAGCATCAGCCCGGCCACATTCGCGCAGGCAATCAGCAGCACAATACCTACTGCCGCCATCAGCAGGATAAGCGGCTCGCCAAACTGGCTGCGAATCCCGATCAGGCCCTTGTCCGCGGGCAATAACTCCAGTCGCGGATCATCCCTGTTTTGCCACAACGGTTGCCCGCTGTGCATGACTGCGTGAACGAACCAGGCATTCGCCGCCGCCTCTGCCTGCGCTCTCGACACCCCCGGCTGTAACCGGCCCACGATCGCCAGCCACCATCCGGATTCCGAACCATGGTCACCCCAGGGAAGCCCCAGCGGGCCAATTTGCGTCAGCGGTACCCACAACTCCACCGTCTTTCCTGGAGTCAGGCTGGTAAATCCTGGCTCTGCGACACCAACAATCGTCACCATGACAGTGTTCAAGCGAATCGTCCGTCCCACGACGCCCACCGAGCCGCCGAAAGCGCGTTGCCAGTAGCCGTAATCCAGCACCGCTACCGCCGCCGCTCCGGGCTTCTCATCCTCCGGTTGCAGCGTTCGTCCCAGTGCGGCCCCCACACCCAGCGTTTCGAAATAACCCCCTGACACCAACTCGCCTTGCGCAACGCTTGCCGGCCCGTTCCCGCTCAGATCCATCTGCGATGGCCCGGCGAACGCCATCGCATTCGAAAACAGATCCTTGCGCGCCGCTATCTCCTTGAACATGGGATACGATAAGGAGCAGCCACTGTATCTATTTGCGCTTTCTTCGCGCCCGCAATCCCCGAAGCTGCTGGTTCCGATGTGAGTCGCCCAGGTGCGCGCCTCCCACTGCAGCACCACCAACTCGTCTGGATTGCGCACCGGCATCGATCGCAGCAGGATTGCGTTGACCAGGCTGAAGATGGCTGTGTTAGCCCCGATACCCAGGGCCAGTGTTGCAATCACTGCCGCCGTAAACACCGGCGACTTCCGCAGCATCCGCAAGCCGAAGCGCACGTCCTGCGCAATCGTTTCGGCGAAGCTCACTCCGCGGGCGTCGTGGCATTCCCCTCTCACCTGCTCGAATCCACCGAATTCCAGCCGAGCCTGACGCCGGGCCTCTTCGGGAGTGAGGCCCGCTTCCACATACTTTGCAGTCTGCATCTCCAGATGAAAGCGCAGCTCGTCATCGAGTTCTCCATTGACCGCCGTGCGGCGAAAGAGAGAACGAAAACGGATATAAAGATCGCTAAGCATCGCGGTGCCCTTGAACACGCTCCGAGATTGCCCAACCATGCTGTGCTCCCAGCGCCAGGGTTCGTAAGATAAGCAGGTCGAGGGTACCTTGCGGGAGGTCTATGTGTTTGCTCAGCATCTTGTCCTTAGGCTCCCCTTCTACTTCTGCAAGAAACATAGATCAAGTCTTGTAGAAGCGCAAGGGGAACGAGGCCCAGACGGAAAAGAGTTGTCCAAATTAGCTCTTTTCAGCTTCGCTTGATCGGTCACGACGACGTGTGCGGCGGCGGTTTATCTGAGAACCATAGAATGTGCGACCTGATAGTTCGTCAAGGCCCGTAGGGCCGGCGGCTAAACGTCAGCCCAGTTCTCACACAGACTCGGAAGGGCTGGGGCATCGGTGGAGGATGATCCCGCTTGCCCCGGCGTGCCGTGGGAGCGCCGTAGGTGCGGCACTCGCTATGCTACCCCTAGCTGATTTCGAGGACGGGCCAGAGGATCGTCTTCTATGGTGTGATTTTCAGATAGACGAGTCGATGCGGCTTGCCCTTTTCCACAGTTGGCCGGAAGCCCAGTCTTGCCAAAATATCAAATTAGACATAGTCTAATCTTTCGTGAACACCGAGGCGATTAAACGGTCATTGGAAAGCAGCGGGTTGCGCTGCACTCCGCAGCGCTACGCCGTGATGGCCTTTCTGATGGAACAGAACAGGCATCCCACCGCTGTCGAAATCTTTGAAGCCGTAAATCAAATGGATCCGCGATCTTCAAGAGCCACAACGTATAACAATCTGCGTGACCTGGTGCAGGCGGGCTTGGTGCGTGAAGTGGCCGTCGAGGGCCGCGCCGCGCGATTCGATGCTAAAGGACTGCTGCATCATCACTTCATCTGCGATCGCTGCGGAAATGTTGAGGACATTGAGTGGTACGACGTGCCTAAGCCTGCCACGCGCTCCCTCGGCAAGCGCATCGTTCGCGAATGCGAACTCATTTTCCGCGGGCTTTGCACCAAATGCGCTGCGAAGCACGGTACCGTCAAGTCTCGTAGGCGCGTGAATACAGGATGAATTTCGTAATTCAGCGGTGCGCTCCGTGGCGCATGCTGCATGAAATAGCCTCGATTGCAATCCAATTGCATTGCAATGCAACGATCGATTCGTAATTCGTCACCCTCTTAACCCATTCGAAGGAGAAGCAACATGGCCAAGGAAGAGCAATTCGCCACAGCAGTAGGAGAGCCTGTCCACGAAAGCAAAGAGTCAAACGGAGCCAAGTGCCCCTATACGGCCGGCGTTCGCCAACAGGCAGTAACCGGGTCCCGATCCAACGCAGACTGGTGGCCCAATCAACTGAACGTCAGGATCCTGCATCAACACTCCTCGCTGTCTGACCCCATGGGCGAGGCGTTCAACTACGCCGAGGAGTTCAAGACCCTCGACTTGAATGCGGTGGTCAAAGACCTTCATGAGTTGATGACCAGCTCACAGCCCTGGTGGCCCGCGGACTACGGCCACTATGGGCCGTTGTTCATCCGCATGGCGTGGCATAGCGCCGGCACCTACCGTATCGCGGATGGCCGCGGCGGCGCAGGCTCCGGATCGCAGCGATTTGCCCCCCTCAACAGTTGGCCCGACAACGTGAGCCTCGACAAAGCACGCCGGCTGCTTTGGCCCATCAAGCAAAAGTACGGCAAGAAAATCTCCTGGGCTGACCTCATGATTCTCACCGGAAACGTGGCCCTCGAGTCGATGGGCTTCAAGACCTTCGGTTTCGCCGGTGGCCGCCCGGACATCTGGGAGCCGGAAGAAGACATCTACTGGGGACCGGAAACCACGTGGCTGGGGGACGAGCGCTATCGCGGTGACCGCCAGCTCGACAATCCTCTCGGCGCTGTGCAAATGGGCCTCATTTACGTCAACCCGGAAGGACCCAACAGCAATCCCGATCCGGTTGCTGCCGCCCGGGACATCCGCGAAACATTCGGCCGCATGGCAATGAATGACGAGGAAACCGTTGCCCTCATCGCCGGCGGACACACCTTCGGCAAGGCCCACGGCGCTGCCGAACCAAGCACCTATATGGGTCCTGAACCCGAGGGCGCCGCTCTCGAGCATCAAGGCCTCGGCTGGATCAATACCTTTGGCACCGGCGCAGGCCCCCACGCCATCACCAGTGGCTTAGAGGGCGCATGGACTAGCAACCCGACTAAGTGGGACAACAACTTCTTCGACAACCTCTTCCGCTACGACTGGGAGCTAACGAAGAGCCCTGCGGGTGCTCACCAGTGGACTCCCAAGGACAAATCGGCAGCGGGCACTGTGCCCGACGCGCACGATCCATCCAAGAAGCACCCGCCCATGATGTTCACGACGGACCTTGCCTTGAAGGTGGACCCGATCTACGCCAAGATCTCCAAGCGCTTCCACGAGAATCCTGAGCAATTCGCCGACGAGTTCGCCAGGGCGTGGTTCAAGCTCACGCACCGCGACATGGGGCCGCTTGCGCGCTATCTTGGCCCGCTCGTTCCCAAGGAAACGTTGCTATGGCAGGACCCCGTTCCTGCTGTGGATCATGAGCTCATCGGGGAGCAGGACATCGCTGCTCTGAAGGCCAAGATCCTCGCCTCCGGCCTTTCCATTTCCCAACTGGTCTCGACGGCCTGGGCCTCGGCCTCCACCTTCCGCGGCAGCGACAAGCGCGGCGGGGCGAACGGGGCGCGCATTCGTCTCACGCCGCAGAAGTATTGGGAGGTCAACGAACCGGAGGAGCTGGCCAAGGTCCTTTCTAAGTTGGAGGCGATCCAGAAAGAATTTAATGGATCCGGCGGCAAGAAGGTCTCGCTGGCTGACCTGATCGTTCTGGCTGGCAACGCAGCCGTGGAAGCGGCGGCGAAGAAGGCCGGCCACGACGTGAAGGTCCCCTTCTCCCCCGGGCGCACGGATGCCTCGCAGGAGCAGACGGACGTGAACTCGTTTGCTGTACTGGAGCCGGCTGCAGACGGCTTCCGCAACTACATCCGCAAGGGACACCATGGGCCGGCGGCCGAACTGCTGTTAGATCGGGCGAACCTCTTGACCTTGACTGCTCCTGAGATGACGGTTCTGATCGGTGGTCTGCGCGCGCTGAATGCCAACTTCGGGCACTCCGAATATGGCGTTTTCACCAAGCAACCCGGAACACTGACCAACGACTTCTTCGTCAATCTCCTCGACATGAACACCAAGTGGCAGAAGTCCGCGACCGTGCCAGGCGTCTTGGAGGGGACTGATCGGGCGACCGGCGCGCCCAAGTGGAAAGGCACCGTCGTTGATCTAGTCTTCGGTTCCAACTCCCAGCTCCGTGCAGTCGCTGAAGTCTATGCAACCAACGACTCGAAGGAGAAGTTTGTGAAGGACTTCGTGGCTGCCTGGACCAAGGTGACGAACCTTGATCGCTTCGACCTAGCCTAAGCGAGGCCGAAGAGACAGCTGCCCCTTTTCATTGGCGCGCGATCAAATCGCGCGCCAATGTTTTTGCCGCCGGGCCCTGCTCCTCCCACAAACGACGGGTGCCGCACAGCCCGGGATTTCCTGTGAAGTTTGTTGGCGTTGATGCACTTCATGCGGCTTTCCTCGATGAAAGCCGCACACGTGGTCCTTGCTTGGTGCCGCGTACAGGAAATCCGGGTATCTCGCTCGTTTTTCGCGAGATGTGGGTTACCACCGCTCTTTCCCTCTGATTCTCGATTCATCGATGCACTTAGCCGTCAATATCTAGAGTCTGCGTGAGAACCGGCCGGATCAGCATTGAGTCCAATGGGCGCAGCGTAGTTTTTGCCACACCGGCAACAAATGCTGGGTGCCCCATTCAAGCCGTCCTATGGCTTGAGTGGGATAGTGGCTGTTGATGTGCCGCTTCCCGTCCGCTACTCCTGCTCAAGGGAAACAAAAAATTCCGCAGATGAGTACCGGCTTCGCCCGTCCCTTCGGGACTCAATTCTGAACCTGTGGTTCTCACTCAGAGCTGCTATGGGATGACAAGATCTGGCTGAAGCAACCTTGGCTCTGTATCAGGGCGACTTTTACAGGCTGCGGAAAAACTCTTGTATCGGGCACCTAGCGGGCCTGGACGGTACGCCCTATTCTTCTCGGCGTACCGCAAAAACATGGCCGACCGAAAACATCCCCATCACTTACTGTGCTACAGCAATAACACTCGTCCGCGCAATCTGCCTGGCAAGACGTTGTCGCCCCGCATGCTTCTGCAGTGTCGCCGCGCGCACCTGCACATCGGAGTGATTCTCGTCCGCAGCAACCTCCATGGAATCACCCGGCACAGGAGGGAGCCCCGCGAGGTACGTAAGCAGATCGTTGCTCTCGCGGAAAATGTTAGCTCCTTCATGTCTACCCTCAGTGGCTGCGACAAATATGCCAATGTGGCGTCCGGGATTGAGCGCGATATAGGTGGTATAGCCCGCGCCGCCGCCCGTCTTCTCGATGATCATGGCCGGATCATCCGCTTGGTTCAGGTGCACCCACCCCAGGCCGATGCCGTTGGGAACACCGGCGTGCCCCAGGCCCTGAGTCCAGCGGAGTTGCGAGGCTTGGATATACGTCGCAGTGGCCGATGGGTCCTGGTGTACGGGGACGCCGGGCAGATCGAGAAGGTATTCTAGCCAACGCGTCATGTCGTTCGCCGTCGAATACATACCTCCCGACCCGGCAGCAGCCGTTGTATCGCTACACGGACCCTCATTCTTGGCCCCGATGAGAAGGCGAGCGCACTCGCCGGCAGTCGGGTTCAGCGTCGTATCCCGCAGCCCAAGGGGTTTGGCGATCCGGTCCGCAAAGAGTTGCGCGTAGGGTTTGCCGGCAGCGGCTGATAAGGCGTCCGCGAGCAGGTCGAATCCGATGTTGGAATAGTGTGCCGCGGTTCCCGGAACAAAGCGCAGGCGATAGCCAGGGAGCCATTGCCAGCGAAAGTTATAGTCGGGAAACGTGAAATGGCCCGCATCGCCCGCCGGATAGGCGATCTCGCGCGGCAGCCCAGACGTGTGCGTGGCCAGATCGCGCAGGGTGATTGGGCGGCCGCTCAGGCCACGAACCGTGCGCACAGGAACCGTGACATTGCGCGGGGCAAACTTCTGCAGGGGGTCTGAGAGGGAAACGCGTCCATCGGCGACCAGCTTCACCAGCAGATCCGTCGTCATGATCTTCGACAGAGAGCACAGACGGATCAGGGAGTCAGCATTGGGCTTCTGGTGGGAGCCGGGATAAGTCTGACCATAGCTTTGCATCCACTTCTCATTGCCGCGGACAACCACCACCACCATTCCTGTGGAGCCGCTCCGGCGGAACAGGTCAGCAATGACAGGATCGGCGGATTGCAGCTGAGGCAGAGGCGCAGTCTCGGCCTGAGCCCTATGCACGAAGAGGGGTATCAAGAGGATGAGAGCCGCAAGCAAGCGAACCCAAACCATCCGTCGATCCTCTGGAGAGCGGGCCATGTCCCCCCGCAAAGCAGGCAGAATCCCCATCGTCCCCGCGGAAGCCGCTGCAGGTATGGCCAATTTCTTACACATCGTTCGCGCTATCGATGAAACCATGAATGCCAAAACGAAGGTCCCCAAAATTATCCCTGATATATGAAAAACACGATGTCGACCGTAAGTCCAGAAGATTCCACCCGGAAGCCACGGTGATAGGTAACCCCTTAGCCCAATATACGTTACGGGACCAGCGAACGCTGGTGACCCAACTCTATAATCTGTTCAAGACTCCATGTCGCTTCGCCTGGATGCAGTCATAGAGATTCGAGGTGTCAACCCCTTTGTCGGGGTTAGTTCGTCGCAGGCGAACACCCTCAAGCCGGGCTGGCGCAAACCGCTTCCGGTTCTGGTCGGCATCAACGGCGATTCCGCGACTGCATGGCGAACCAATCTGATGCCGGACGGGAACGGAAACTTCTACCTCTACCTTCACGGCGGCATGCGAAAGGCATCTGGTACCAAAGTTGGTGACCGCGTGCGTGTGGAGATAGAGTTCGACGCCGCCTATCGAAACGGCCCTCAACACCCCATGCCCAAATGGTTCAGGCAAGCACTGGATGGCAATCCGCAGGCAAAAAGGAATTGGACTGCGCTCATCCCAAGCCGTAAGAAGGAAATACTTCGCTACTTATCAAAACTGGTCTCCGCGGACGCGCGCATCCGTAACCAGGCCCTAGCCCTGCACGTTCTCTCAGGTCAGGATGGCCGATTCATGGGCCGCGCCTGGAAAAACGGGTCATAGACCCGAGTTACCACCCCCTTCATCCTCATCTTTATTTTGAAAGCGGTCTGGTAGCAATTTCCGGGCGCGTATTAGCGTAGAAGCAGGAAAAACAAAGCCCCATCGGGCCGCACAAATGCAACCGTGACGGAAGCTCTTTCTCAAATCGGGAGTGTCTCTGTGGGAGCAACTTAAAACAGGATAACCTGGCGGATCGCCTCCGCTCGCGCCAGCCGATCGAACCCGGTGTTGATCTCTGGTAGGCCCAGGCGGTGCGTGAGCAAGCGGTCCACCGGCAAAAGGCCAGCGCGATAGAGAGCAATGAAACGAGGCACATCTCGTGATGGAACCGACGAACCCATGAAGGACCCTTTGATGGTGCGCTCTTCAACGACCAGATTAAAGGCGGGCACTTTCAACATGCGATCGGTGGCGGGCAGGCCGATGCTAACAGTGGTCCCGCCGCGGCGAGTGGCCGCATACGCTTGGGCGAGCACTTGCTCATTGCCAACGGATTCGATCGCGTATTGCACGCCCCCATGCGAGAGTTCGCGCACCGAGTCGATCGCATTCGCATCGCGGGCGTCGACACAATGGGTGGCCCCCAGTGCACGGGCCAGTTCGAACTTATGCGTAGCCACATCGACGGCAATCAGGGGATTAGCCCCGGCAGCCCGAGCTCCCAGCACAGCGGCCAATCCCACGCCTCCGAGCCCGAATACAGCAACGCTCTCGCCGGCGGAGACCTTTGCCGTATTAACCACAGCACCCACCCCGGTCATGACAGCACACCCGAATAAAGCTGCGGCCTCGGGAGCAAGGTCGCGGTCAATGCGAACCGCCGAGTACGCGGATACCACGGTAAATTCGGCAAATCCGGAGACGCCGAGATGATGCTGCAGCGTCACGCCCTGGGCATCGAGCCACCGCCTTCCGCCGCCCAGCAACGTGCCTCCGGCATTGGCCACACCTCCCGGTTCGCAAAGCGATGCGCGGCCGCTCGCACAAGGTGAGCAACGGCCGCAGTTCGGTACGAAGGAGAAGACTACGCGATCGCCAACACGAAAGCCTTGTACCTCGGCGCCGACCTCGACGATCTCGCCCGTGGCTTCGTGGCCCAGCACGATGGGCATAGTCCGGGGACGAGATCCATTGATGACCGACAGATCCGAGTGGCACAAACCCGCCGCCAGCACGCGTACACAAAGCTCTCCGGTGCCGGGCGGTGCCAGCTCCACCGTCTCTATGGCCAGTGGCTGTGAGACAGCATAGGGAGCCGATTGTCCTACCTGACGCAGAACCGCTGCTTTGACTTTCATGGCTTAACCTCGCTCAGGAGCACCTAGGCTCCCAAAGGAAACGCATTGCTAGACGAAATCATTATCTGACATGCACCGCATGATCCTAATCGGACCCGCCCAACCGCGGCTGGCGACGGACGGACTCAATGGTGTATGCGTCAGTCGGAGGCGCGCTGAGCTGTTAGAGGGAAAGGGCCCACTGCAGATCCTTCGGCTGCCGCGACGAGTCGGATGTGGAGATCCCTTGGATGCTATTGATTGATTGGATCTCCTCATCCAATTCACAGGAACCGAAGGGTAGCCACCGGCCTCCCCTTTGTCATCCCGAGCGCAGCCGAGGGACCTGCAGTGCGCCTTTCCCCCTAACAGCTCACCGCGCCTCCGACTGCCAAAACCGCCGAAGCGGGGACTTAGGGCGCATAAGGCGCTTAGGGCGCACACTTTCCCCCACGCCATCACTCGCCGGGAAATGCGGTGAAAGTCTTTCGCTGGGCACTTGGAAGCCAGGCAAACTATGGTAATCGCGAAGTAACTGATCACGCTTATCGCGCTTTTAGCGCACTTTTATCTGGCAGGAATCCTCAGCAACTCCCCGACCCCGTAGCGCCCCGCTGGACCCTCTACGGGGTAAATCTGAGTCTGCTCCTGCGCTGCTAGAATCGGATGCGGGTTGCCGCAGGGAATACTAAAGCAGGCGTCTGCCTTCCTGATAGTCGGCGCTTGCCGAAGGGCAGGAAAAGAGATGCGCGCACCTTGGCAGGGCGATAAGAAATTTGGGTTAGCAGTTGCTGTACTCTTGTTGTCGCTGGTCGCGCCTGGTGCGGCCCAGAGGCCCGATGGCGTCATCGCCTATGGCCCGTACAACGCCGTATTCCTGGACGCCGGTACCGGTCTATCGAAGCCGCTCGCAGCCAACGACGTGCTGCTCGATCCCGGGGCGCAGTGGTCCATCTACGGCTGGGTACGCATGGCCAAGCCGATGGCAGGCAATACCGTCGTCGCAGTAGTGGGCAATCCCAATTTTGCTGGCTCGCGGTCTTTGGGCACCAACGATGGCAAGCTGGCGCTGTATGCCGGGCGCGATGCCGTCGATTCGGTCGGATGTAACGCTCGCTCCTGGATCATGGCACCTGCTGGCCGCAACATTTGCAGATGAGGAAGCCCACCTTTACGCCGATGGCGCGGAGGTGGGCCATGGACCGATCGCGGATGTGGCCCTGGCTCCTTTGCTGAACCTCGCCCCGACCATCTCGTCCATCAGCGAAGCCCAACACTTTGGCGGCGAGTTGGTAGGCCTTTCGCTCATGCGCCGTGCGCTGGCAGGCAGCGAGTTATCGCGCATGTATCGAAGCCCGCCTGACTTCAACCTGGTGGAGTTCGAAGACGGATCGATAAAGTGGCCCGTGCAAACCCGTGGCCAGGCGGGGATGAGCGCACCGCAAGATCCGTCCACCATCCCTCACAGCAATGCTCCTGCCCAGGCCCCCGTGGCGCAAACGGTCGTCCCCGCGACCGAAGCCTTGACCCCAGGCGAAGCAGGTCAATGGATCCTCCGCGGGGGATGGAGATTGCAGGCCGCGCCCAAAGTAAGCGCGCCGGCCGAGGTGGTTTCCAGCAGCTCGTATGATGCCGGCGAGTGGATGCAGGCCATAGTGCCAGGAACCGTCCTGACCACGATGGTGGCCAGGGGAATCTATCCCGATCCCGATTATGGCCTGAACAATCTGGCCATACCGGAATCGCTGAATAAGCAGGACTACTGGTACCGCAAGGAGTTTCCCACCCCTGCCATCAAAGACCGGCAGAATCTGACCTTGACCTTTGAGGGCATCAACTACGCTGCATCCGTGTGGCTGAATGGCAAACACCTGGGAGAGATCCGGGGCGCGTTTATACGCGGCACCTTTGACGTGACTGCCCTGATGAAGAAGAGCGGCATGAACGTGCTTGCGGTCCGTATTTCTCCCCCTCCGCATCCCGGGATCCCGCAGGAGCAGTCGATCAAAGGCGGACCGGGAGAAAACGGCGGCATCATGGTGCTCGATGGACCGACCTTCGCGGCGACTGAGGGTTGGGACTGGATCCCCGGCGTGCGCGACCGCAATTCGGGCATCTGGCAGGATGTGACGCTGACCGCCTCGGGCGCCGTGCGCGTGGGCGATGTGCAAGTGATCACCACCCTGCCCCAACACGATGGCAGCGAGGCAGACGTCGAAATCGACGTGCCCCTCACCAGCCGGTCGAAGTCGTCCGTAAGAGGCGAGGTGCATGTTTCCTTTGACGGCGTGAATGTAACCAAACAAGTTACCGTAGGCGGAGACGAGACCGAGGTTCGTCTTGATCCCGCCGACTACGCGCAGCTGAAGATCAAACAACCCAGGTTGTGGTGGCCGAATGGATACGGCGAGCCCACGCTCCACACCATGAAAGTCTGGTTCGCGGCTGGTGGCAGAACACTATCGGAAAAGCAGCTGCGCTTTGGGATGCGGGAGATCAGCTATGAGCTTTCGCTTCTGGATGCGCAGGGAAACCTGAGGCGGGTTGAATTCTCCCCTTCGGCCACCAAGGATGAGAAAGTAGTGGGCCAGTCGCATGAGGCGCTGCGGCAGACATCGCTGGGGTGGGTGGCCTCGCTCTATCCCGGTGCAGAGAACTCCCGTTCGTTGCGCTCGTTAACCGACCTGAAAACTGCTCCTTACCTGGTAATTCGCGTGAACGGAGTGCGCATCGCCTGCAAGGGCGGCAATTGGGGCATGGACGATTATCGTAAGCGGGTCTCACGAGAACATCTCGAGCCCTTCTTCCGCCTGCATCGGGACGCGCACTTGAACATGATCCGCAACTGGATGGGCCAGGATACAGAAGAGGTCTTCTACGATTTGGCCGACGAGTACGGCCTATTGGTTTGGAACGACTTCTGGGACTCGACCCAAAATTACAATCTCGAGCCGGCAGACCCTGCTCTGTTCCTGGCGAATGCGAAGGATACGATTCTGCGCTTTCGCAATCACCCTTCAATCGCCGTCTGGTGCGGGCGCAACGAAGGTGTTCCGCCGCCCGATCATCAACGAGGGCTTGGAAGACGCTGGTAAGAGAGGTGGACGGCACGCGCTACTACTCGGCCAGTTCCAACCAGGTGAATCTGCAGAACAGCGGGCCCTATAGTTACAAGCCCCCTTCGAAGTTCTTTACCACCCTGAACCGGGGCTTCTCCGTGGAGGTGGGCACGCCGTCGATGTCGACTCTGGAATCGTTTCAACACACCATCGCGCCTGCTGACCAGTGGCCCGTCAGCGATGCCTGGGCCTACCACGATTGGCACCAGAGCGGGAATGGAGACGTTGCCCCGTTCATGCAGGAGATCGCCACGGAGTTCGGTGAGCCAACCAGTCTTGCGGATTTCGAGCGCAAGGCGCAGATGTTGAACTATGTCGATCATCGCGCCATCTTCGAGGGCTTTAACGCGCACCTGTGGGCGCCGAACAGCGGGCGATTGCTGTGGATGACGCAGCCCGCATGGCCGAGCACAATGTGGCAGATCTTCAGCTCGGACTATGACACCCAAGCCTCGTTCTACGGGGTCAAGAAGGCCGCCGAGCCAGTCCATGTGCAGATGAATCTGCCCGACTTGCATGCGGCGATTGTGAACAACACAGAGAAAGCGATTGTTGGTGCGACTCTGCGGGTCCATGCGGTGCGCGGCGACGGGACCAGCGTTTTTGATCATCAGGAAGCGGTCTCGGCCCCGGCGCAGGCAGTCACCACCTCGTATCTGGTCGATGTTAGCCTGGCGAGCGCGAAGGACGTGGTCTTCGTGGAGATGGAGTTGAACGATGCGCAGGGCGCGCTGCTTTCGCAGAACTTCTACTGGTATGCAGCGGATAGCGAAACCTATCGAGGGATGAACAGCTTGCCGCAAGTAGCTGTCACCGCCAAGGCGGTCGCTGAAACGAATTCAGGGGGAGATGCTCGCATCTCGGTTGCGTTGGAAAACACGAGCGCGGCGGTTGCAGTAGCAGCCAAACTGACCCTACTGCGGACAAGCGACGGAGAGCGGATCTTGCCCGCGTACTTCTCCGACAACTACCTGTCGCTGCTGCCGGGAGAAAAGCGCGTCGTGGAGATCAGTTATCCGGAGGCGCAGGCAAGTGCTGCAACCATAGCCATTCGAGGCTGGAACGTAGTGCCGGCGAGAGTGGAAGTCCAGGCAAAATAATGGACCAGGCCATTCCATCGAGAACCGCGCTCCGTGTCGCCTTGCGCCGTGCGGCTCACCAGATTCACGACTCGCCCGTGGTATTTGACGATCCGATTGCCGTTGCGCTTCTCGGCGCGACCTACGCTGAGGAACTGCGGCGCACGCCGCTGCGGGAAGACCGGCCCTTCTCGATCGCGCTTCGCGCGTTTCTCGTCGCCCGCAGCCGCTATGCCGAAGACAACCTGAGGAAGGCGGTCGAGGGCGGCGTCGAACAATACGTTTTGCTGGGCGCCGGACTCGATACCTTCGCCTACCGAAACTCCTATCCACAACTTCGCGTCTTTGAAGTGGACCACCCTGCTACCCAGCAGTGGAAACGCGAGCTGCTGCAACGCAACCGCATCGCTATTCCAGAGAGCGTTACCTACACGCCGGTCGATTTTGAACGCCAGTCACTCTCGGAGCAGCTTGGCGACAACGGTTTTAACCACCGCGTGCCTACCTTCTTCGCCTGGCTGGGTGTTGTTCCATACCTCACTCTGGAAGCCTTCCGCGGAACTCTCAGCTTTATCTCTGCGCAGCCTCCTGGAAGCGGCGTGACGTTGGACTATGGACAACCACGCGCTGTACTTCCACTTCTCGAACAGCTCGCACACGACTCACTTGCCTCAAGGGTTGAAAAAGCAGGCGAACCCTTCCGGCTTTTCTTTACGCCGGCGGAGATTGCTGCCGAGTTCTCGCGTTTCCACAGCCTCGAGGACCTTGGCGCCCCAGAGATTAACGCCCGCTATTTCAGTGGACGTGCCGATCAACTCGCGGTCCGCGGAACCGCCGGCCGTCTTTTCAGCGCGTGGCTATAGAAGTCGTCGCGTGAGCGCTCTGCCACTACTCGTATTTCAGGGACTCGACCGGATCCAGCTGCGCGGCGCGCGTGGCGGGAAGAGTGCCGAAGACGACGCCCACCACGGTCGCCGCTGCCAGCGCGATAATCGCGGACAGTCCTGAGATCGGAATGCGGTAGGAAGTGAAGAGCCGGACAGAATAGGGAACCGCCAGCCCCAGAATCGTCCCGATGATGCCGCCACTCAGCGAAATGAAGACTGCCTCAATTAGAAACTGCAGCTTGATTTCGCGGTAGGTCGCCCCCAGCGCTTTACGAATGCCGATCTCCCGGATCCTGGAACGCACATTCGCCAGCATGATGTTCATAATGCCGATGCCGCCTACCGCGAGCGTGACCGACGATACCAGCAATAGGACCAGGGTCAGGGCATTTGCGATCGAGGCGGCCGTACTCAGCAATTCGGTCAGCGTTTGTGTCGTATAGACCGAGGTCCGTTGGTGGCGGGATTGAATGACACTCAGGATCTGTTTGCTAGCCAGCTCAACATCGCCCGAGTCCCGAACAGAAAAGAAAATCATTTTTATGTCATCGGTGCCGGTAAAGTAGCGCGCGACGGAGTAAGGGATCAGGATGGTCTGATCGGCAACCTCGGTTTCACCCAGCGTATCCACCGCCTCTTTGAAAGTACCGATCACGGTGAACGGGATTCCCTTGATCTCAAACGATTGGTTCACGGCCGCAATGGTGCCAAACCTCTGCCGTGCAAAGGCCTCGGTTACCACGGCAACCTTGGCATGGCTGGCATCGTCCTCCTCGTCGAAGAAGCGCCCAGCGATCACGACCAGGTTGCGTACTTGCCTGTATTGGGGTGAGACGCCCAGCACGAGAATATCCTTCACCACGCCGTTGCCAAAGCTGATGCGGTCATGCGTCTGCAGCATGGGCGAGGAGTAGGCCACGGAAGGCACTTGCTCCAGGACGGCCGTCTCATCTTCGCGTTTCAGGTAGTCGTTGCGGAAATCGTGTTGTGCGTTCGATCCCGGTCCGCCGCCGGAATACTCCACTTCCACCATGTTGGTCCCGATGGCCTGGATCAAACGGAGAATGTATTGTTTGCCCGTCAGGCCAATGGTAAAGACCAGAATCAGTGAGGCCGACCCGATGACCATGCCCAGCGAGGTCAGCATGACACGCACCTTGTTGGTGCGGAAGCTGTCGATGGCCAGGCTCACTATCTCGCTCAGCACCATCGTTCGCTTGGCGCTGGCGAGCGTGCGTTCAAAGGATCTGCGGCTGGCGGTGCGGGCGGCTGTCATCTGGCTAGAACGATGCTAGACCCTTCTCACGAAAAACGTGTGGGTTTAACGCGTGGCCCAACAGGTAGACGATAAGCTCGACCCCTGCTCCGGGCTCATCCTTATGGTAAATGGCGTCCGGCTGAGCCTGCCGGGGCACTCTCAACCGCTTCAAAACGCCGGCCAAAACGAACAATAAGGTCTTTCTTGCCTGGACATGGGCGCAAAGGCCCTGGTCTTTGACGGCGTGCGGCTGACTACCGATCGGTCAGGCTACACCGCTGTCCGTGATACCCGTGAAGGGTGGGGGCCACCGAGGGCGGGTTACAGGACGGATCCAAGGCTAACGTCGTATCATTAGAAGCATTGCTGCTCTCGCGGAGGGATGTGTGAGCGGTTGAAACAGGCGGTCTTGAAAACCGCTTTACCCGAAAGGGTAACGGGGGTTCGAATCCCTCTCCCTCCGCCATCAACTTGGCTTATAGCGTCAAAAGATCCCACTCTCCCGCCTTTTTAAGTTCCTGTCCTGAAAATGTCAGATATGCTTTGCTACGGCATCGGCAGCGCGCATGGCCAGGTGCATAATGGTCAGAGTGGGATTGGCGCTCCCCGAGGATGGAAAAACAGAAGCACTTGCGATACTTAGATTTTCAATCCGATGAACTCTCAAATGGCGATCAACCACGGAATCTAAAGGACTCCTCCCCATTCGGGTTGAGCCCGCGGGATGGGCAAGGTCCCTGGTCAAATTCACCATCCCGACTTCTTGATCTAGAACCTCGGGCTTCCAATCCAGATCGCAAACGTTGGCAAGGTGGGCCTTCCAATAGCGATCGATTTTCTCAATCGTCACTCTGAACACCTTTTCGTCCGCATCCGTTTTCTTCCACTCAAGTCTTAGCTTGGGGAGGTGCAGCGCATCTTTCTGATCCGAAAGGCAAATGCGGTTGTGCCATTGGGGTAGCTGTTCGATCCGGATAAATATGTGGAGACTTGCATTAGTGGGCCAATAGTATTGCTTTCGCATCCATCTCCATTGTGCTGCCCGGAATAAAGAGGGCGAGTCTTGGACCATCGTCCTTATGTCCTGATAACTAACGGTTACGTGGCCGTGTTCGAGGCGTTGCATAACTTGCTTGGCTCTTGTCAAGGCGGAGGAATCGGGCAGTTCACTTCTCTCGATTTCAAAGTAAGCGCTGCCAATACGATGCTTTCTCTGGACTTCCGGACGCAACTCAAAATGCAAATGCCGCAGCGACTTCGACCAGATGCGGTCATTCAAGATCCGATTAGTCAAAGTATTGTCCCGTGGGCGAATGGCTGCTGCATTTATCCCCAGGTGATCGTTGAAATATCGGCCGAGCGCGTCGCAATCACGCGAGATACAACCGTTTGATTGCCGGTCTGCCAACAAAAGCAAGTGAGTCGTCTCCAGGGTCCCGGCGGCAATGAGAAATTCGTTTGCCATCACGCGCAAGGTTTTTCCAGCAAGGTTGCCGCAGGTTATCGCCGTGATCTTTCCACAATCGAACTCAAAATGTGAGGCAGTCGCCCCGAGCCAGATTTCAAGGTTCTCGAGCCGCTCAATTTCTTTGCGAAAGATATAAGCCAGATTATGATTCTTGCGGCTTGGTCGTTTCGGCCATCTAAGACAAAAATCAATATCGTCTCTCGGAAGGAAGGCGTGGGGATCAAGTTGTTCTGCAATATCTCCATCGTAAGGCTCACTATCAACTCCCATGAAAGCCTCGATTTCCTGCCGGTACTGCTCTAGCTCGGCACTATCGAAGGGCCACCCCTGCAGGTCGAGATAAGTGCGGGGCAGCGTATCGTGAGAGGCGAGTGGAAGGAGTCTTCCGGACCAGACCAACGATGAACCTCCCAGGCCTCTGGATCTGAGGGAGCCGTTGTAGTTATCGCCGGCGTTGTCGATTTCATTGAGAACACTTACCGAGGGGTCGATCGTTTTAAGACCGCTTTCCACGATAACAATACGCAATCTCTTGTCCCGGGCCAAGCGCGTGGCTGCAATAAGTCCTGCAACTCCAGCGCCGACGATACAAACCGAAGCAGACAACTCGGTCTTCTGAGAGGAGACTTGATCTAGTATCCGTAATGCCATGTCCCTACAACCTATTGGCAAACTAGATCTCTTCTCACCAGCGTGTGTCACAGAAAGGTCAGGAGATTGTCATTTGTCGCATATGTTCTTACTCTGCTTACAACCTCGCCGTCCAGTAATCCGTAGTAACCCATAAGAGGATAGTCGAAAATATCTAGGCGAACTTACCGAAAAGTGGGAATGAGGACAGTCGCTCTAGAAGGAGAGACCGCTATGCGGGTGAAAAGGTATAAGCAGAACGCTTACTTACGAGTGAACTTAAGTAACAAGCTTTTCGGGAGCGCCTGCTGGTTGGTCGATCTCAATAATCCTATTCAGGCAATCGGGCTTGAAGTCACACTTGCGCGACTTCAGTCAGACTGAACAGGATGACGTGTTTGGCACGGGCCTGCCTCAACCTTGAGAATTCGAAAGCAGTTTGATTCCTTGCGAGAAATTCGATATCGTGTCGGCACGTCATTTCAGGATGGTACGATGCTTGTCGGTCATCTGCTCCCACGAAGCCCGACGGGTGGTCGGCTTCTGTCACTCGACGTTTTCCGCGGCATTGTCATCGCTGGGATGATTCTGGTCACAGACCCGGGCACGTACGCGCACACCTGGCATCAACTCCGTCACGCAGAGTGGAATGGCGCCACCACAACGGACATGATCTTTCCCGCCTTCCTCTTCATGGTGGGTCTGGCTATACCATTCTCGATCGGTTCGCGCGCCGCGTTGGGCACAACCTCCACGAGCAGCGCCCTGCGGATCGTCCGTCGAAGTATTGCGCTCTTTCTTCTCGGCCTGGGTATCAATGGATTCCCGGACTATGTATGGAACACGCTTCGACTGCCAGGAATCCTCCAGCGCATCGCAGTCTGCTACGCGATCTGCGCTTTTCTCTATCTTTCCGTCAGAGAACGCAGGCAGCGCGGTCGCACCGTCGTTTTCGTCACGGTCAGCGTATTTCTGCTGGCATGCTATTGGGCGATGCTGAAGGTCATTGAGGTTCCAGGCATCGGCCGCGGACACCTGGATCCTTACGGAGCACTCCCGGCGGCCGTTGACCGCGCAGTCTTCGGCGCCAACCATCTCTGGCAGTGGGGTATCCGAACCAATGGCAAGATCACCTACGATCCGGAAGGACTTCTCTCCACATTACCGGCTCTTGTTCCAACCCTCGTTGGAATGATCGTCGGGGATTGTGTCCGGCCCCTCCATGGCGCATCCTCGGCCAGCAGTCGCACCCTTTGGTCTAAGCTCCTCCTGTTAGGCGCTGGCCTGGTTGTTACTGGGTTGGCGTTGAGTCCTTGGCTGCCGATCAACAAACTGATCTTTACCAGCACGTTCTCTGTCTTGAGCACAGGCGTCAGCCTTCTTGTCTTCAGCCTTCTCTATGCATTGGTCGACGGCTACGGTCTGCGCCGCGGGATCACGCCGGCACTTATCCTAGGCACGAACGCGATCCTTGCCTTCGTCGTCTCAAGCATCATCACCACGATGTTCGACCGCATTCACCTATCTGGTATCAATCTGCATGCGTACCTTTACCGGCATCTGTTCGCGCCTTGGCTGCCGCCAACTCTTGGCTCACACACCTATGCCCTTGCCATCGTGGTACTCAACATAGGACTCCTTTACCCGCTCTATCGGCGCCGAATTTTTCTAAGGCTCTGAAGAGCACGAGTGTGACTGGAAAGCCAGGGCTACACTAGATGACTGCGCGGAAAGCAACGGCTACGCTCTCGCGTGCTGCAAAGCACAGCTCAGTATCCGATCCACTGGAAAACCTGAATTGCACGTCGTAAACCCCTTCGCCTAGCCGGTCGCCAAATGACGATTGAAGCAGGCTATCGTCTCTGTGGTATACAGTGTATACATGGATACGGAATCGACTTCGGAAAGGATCGCTGCGGCTGCCAGGAAGTTGTTGGACAAGGAGGGGGAAGACGCTGTGACAATGCGCCGCGTCGCTGCCATGGTTGGCATCACTCCCATGGCTGTCTATCGCCATTATCCCGATCGCAAGGGACTTCTCAATGCACTGGCAGACAAAGGCTTTGAAGAGCTCAGCGGCCGTCTGAAAGCCGGGTCCTTCCCGTTGGATATCCAGAAGCGGCTCACGAAGGTACTCGACCTCAACCTGGACTTCGCCTTGCAGAATCCACGACTCTTCGAACTAATGTTTCTCAAGCGTCGCGAAGGTTCTCGCCAATATCCACGGGACTTTAAGGCGGGCAAGTCCCCCACGGCAAACTTGATGGCTGCATTGATCCAGGAAGGAATGGACAGCGGCTATTTCCGAAAAGATGACGTGTGGGAAATCGTCTTCGAGGCCGGAGCCTTGCTGCAGGGGCTCGTCATGCTCTATCTGGGCGGACGCATTGCCACATCTGCCGCAGGCTTTCGTTCTCTTTGTCACAGATCTTTCAGGAGGTACATCCATGGCATCCGAAAATAGATCTCCGCTTTTGCTTACGGGGCTTCTGGTGTCCTTGTCGACGGCGATCCTGGTCTGGTTCGGCAACGGACTCGACCCTTGGTGGCCCCTACTCTGGTTTGCGCCCGTGCCGGTCTTGTGGTTTGCCCCGCGTAGCTCCTGGTTGAGCACGGCGCTGGTCGCCGGCCTCTCGTGGCTGATCGGAAGCCTCAGTATGTGGGGCTACTTCCATACTCTGGGGACTCCGTTCTTCGTGTGGTTGGCGATATTTTCCATAGAGTCCCTGGTTTTCGTCTTATCGGCCTTGCTCTTCCGGGCACTGGTCTTGCGAGGTGCTGTTTGGAGTGCCATGCTTGCGTTCCCCGCGGCGTGGGTCAGCTGCGAATACGCGGCCAACCTGATCAGTGTGCATGGTACTGCGGGCAGTCTTGCTTACACGCAGCTCAAGTTTCTGGCATTCCTGCAACTCGCCTCGATCACTGGCCCCTGGGGCATGACCTTCCTGCTGCTCCTCTTTTCTGCGGCACTCGCCATCGGCCTGCATCTGAGAGCGACAGCGCCGAAGCGAGCTTTGCATGTCGTCACTGCGGCCCTCAGTGTCATCGCTGTGGTACTCATCTTTGGAGAGATACGCTTGGCGCTGCCACGTCCGCAAAAGGAAGTGGAGGTAGGGCTCATCGCCTCTGACGCGGATATCCCGCCCAAGGGTGCGGAGACAGCCAGGTTACTCAATCTCTATGCGGCCAAAGCTGAGCAACTCGCTGCGCGCGGTGCGCAAGTCATCGTCCTTCCGGAGAAGATCGGCGTGGTACTCGAATCTGAGAATAAATCCGCGGACTTGACCTTCCAGTCTTTGGCCAACCGGACCGGGGCAACCATCGTGGTGGGTGAGGTCAACGTAGTCTTGCCGGCAAGATATAACCAGGCAAGAATCTACACCCCGAACCGTCCAGTGCTGACGTATGAAAAACATCACCTTCTGCCCCCTTTTGAATCGAGTCTGACGGCGGGCAAGACTTTGACTGTGCTCCCGGAAGCTTCCGGAACTTGGGCCGTGGCCATCTGTAAAGACATGGACTTCACCGCGCTCTCTCGTAAGTATGGCCATGATGGCGTGGGTTTGATGCTGGTGCCGGCGTGGGACTTTAACGTGGATCGCGCCTGGCATGGCCACATGGCGGTGATGCGCGGCGTGGAAGATGGCTTCAGCATCACCCGTGCCGCGAAGAACGGCTATCTGACGGCAAGCGACGACAGGGGCCGTATTTTAGCGGAAGTGCGAAGCGATTCCGCCCCATTCGCCACACTCATGGCGAAGATACCGGTGGCTCATGATGCCACGATCTATCTCGCTATGGGCGACTGGTTTGCCTGGTTGGCGATAGCGATATTGGGCTTTGCGCTCCTGCAGCTCATTGGAATGAGGGTCTCGCGCTCCAAGGCGGATTACCGCCGGCTAGCTAACAAACCAGGAGTGCCCCCTGCCCGCTAAGTGGCGAACGGAACCGTCCCGCAGAGGCAGAAATAGGTTGCAAATGGAGTCGCGACTGTGATGGGGTAAAGTGATCGGTATTACCCTACTTATGGCTGATGAGGAGTTTGCCACTCCATCGCCGTGCGACCGGCGATGTAGCGACTGTACACGGCGTTGGCCGTTGCGGCAGATGTTGCTTCTTCTGCTGGCGCTGAGCCCCTGTATGCCTGCAGTGTCGGCGACCGTTCCCCTCTCCGAATATCAAAAGCAGGAGTGGCAGGTAGAGGACGGCCTGCCGCAGAGCGAGTTGCGCGCCATCACCCAGGTGCCTGGCGGCCGGCTGTTAATCGCCACCTACGGCGGAGTGGCGTCCTTTGATGGTCTGCACTTTAGCCCAATCCATGTAGATGCGACCGACCCCGCCGCCAGCGAGGCCGTGAACTCGTTGCTGGTAAGTCGCCGCGGCGACCTCTGGATCGGTACAGACGACCGGGGAATTATCCGTCAGACCGCGGGCGCTGCAATCAACGTAAGCGAGCAGGCAGGCTTCCATCAGGAACGTATTCGCGGCCTATTCGAGGACTCGATCGGCACTATCTGGGCGGCCACCCACGATGGAATAGAGCGAATCACTGTCCACGGCGGAACGCAATCTGTAGAGCTGCTCGATAGGCTCGGCCCGGTCTCGGGCGACATCACCACTCCTTTTGCCGAAGATGGGCGCGGTGGCATTTTTGTGCTCACATCTGATGGGGTCTTTCATCTCACGGGGCGGGGCGTCCATAACCATGTTCTGGAGCACCATGAGCTGCACCACAAGGTAACGGGGGATGCGGTTGCGATCTACTACGACCGCAAAGGGGTACTGTGGATCGGCCTGCGTGACGGACTGGTGCGCCTGAAACCCTCCGTGGGCAAGGCGAACCGCAAGGCGGGTGAAGAATATACGCAAGAAGCGGTGGCAGGATTCAAGAGCGAGGTCACGGCGCTGGTCGGCGACTCCCAAGGAAATATGTGGGTCGGTACAAACAACGATGGGCTTTGCCGCGTCTCGGGTTCGCGGTTTTCCTGCTGGACAACCAAGGATGGCCTGGCTGGCAACAGCGTCCGCTCGCTCTATGAAGACGATGAGCACAACCTCTGGGTTGGCCTCAACAGCGGCGGACTGGCCCGCTGGCGCGTATCGGCCCTGATTCCCTTGCGAGATGAGCCGCGAGCGCTGCGAGAAGTGCAGCCCGCTGCCCTGCTTGAGGACCATAGCGGAAACTTATGGATGGGAACCTGGGGCAACGGATTGTTCCGGCTTAAGCAGGGAAGATTCCTGCACGAGCCTCTGCCGGGAAACTCTGCAGCGATCCGCACCCTGGAGGAAGATGCTGCCGGGAATGTATGGATAGGTACCTGGTTCAACGGTCTGTTCCGCTATAACGGGGCTGGCTTTCAGCACTTCCTCCTGGGGCGTGAGTCGCTTACTGACGCCGTGAGTGCTCTGCTAAGCGACAAATACGGTGGCTTCTGGGTAGGTACCTACACCGGATTGCTGCACTACGCGGACGGGGTTCCTGGAAAGGATAAAGGCGTACTCCTGCTGAAAGACAAACTCATCACCTGCCTGGCGCAGGGTGACGATGGGGCCATTTTGGTGGGCACGTCGGCGGGGCTCTATCGCGTGCGGGGCGACGAGGTCCGCCTGGTGGAAGGGCTTTCTCATCCTTACGTGTTGTCCATCTCCATCGACAACGCGAGGAATGTGTGGGTGGGCACCAAGGGTGGAGGACTCGACTGGCTAGAGGGCGGCCATGCTTTTCACTTGAACACTCTTAACAGCATGGTGCACTACACGATTACTTCTGTGCTCGACGATGGCCAGGGCTTTCTGTGGATGGGCACTTCACGCGGTATTGTCCGCGTGCAACGACAGCAACTGGAAGAACTGGCGCAACAGAAGCGGACCAGGTTGGATTACGTCCTGCTGGGCAAGGCAGACGGCATGCCGAGCAGCGAGTGTCTTGGGGTGGCTCAGCCACACTCCACCCGAACCAAGGATGGCAGCTTGTGGTTTGCTACTGCCAAAGGTCTGGTTCATACCAATCCCGAAGGGGTGGTGCTTCCGGCCGCTCACCCCGCCCAGTTGACCGGAGCTTTATTGGGCAATATCAGCGTGGATGCGACCGACAAACTCGAGCTGTCTCCGGGTCTTGAAGATCTGGTCTTTCAGTTCAATTCACAAAACCTGGCGAATCCCGCGCACACGGAATTTCGCTACAAGCTTGATGGATACGACCGCGATTGGACGGTGACCCGGTCCCGAGCAGCGCATTATCGCAAACTTCCGCCCGGCCACTATCGCTTCCTGGTGGACGCGCGCAATGCCGGCTCGGCATGGAATGACAAGATCGCGAGCACAGCTGTCTATCAGCAGCCGTATTTCTATCAGGCGTGGTGGTTCTACGCGCTCTTGTGCTTCCTCGCGGCGGCCGCTGCTGTGCGCTTGTTTCGTTGGAGGTTGGCTCGTGCCAAGGGAGAGCTCGGCGTGGTACTCGAGGAGCGCAATCGAATCGCGCGCGAATGGCACGACACTCTGATGGCCGGCTTTGCCGCCATCTCGTGGCAGATGGAAACAACAGCGCGTCTGCTGGGCAGCGAGACGAGTCCCGCGGCGAAAGCGTGTGAACTGGCTAGAAACATGGTTCGGCACTGCCAGACCGAGGCCCGCCGCATCCTGTGGGATCTAAGAGAGAATCAGGAAGCGACGGGGCCGCTCTCCAGCGCGTTGTCGAACGCATTGACGCCATTGAGCGCCAAAGAGGGCGTCGACATGCGGTTGCAGGTGGAAGGCCAGGAGGTGGCGCTGGCTCCCGGTTGCGTCCATCATCTCGTCTGCATCGGGCAGGAGGCGGTGACCAATGCTCTCCGTCATGCCCTGCCGAACATCATCTCCGTCCACTTGCAGTACCATTCGGACTGGCTAAGTCTATCCGTCAAGGACGATGGATGCGGCTTTCGAGCATCGGACAAACTCGCCGCTCTCCACGGCCACTTTGGCATTCCCGTCATGGAGGAACGTGCTCGCAAGCTGGGTGGAAGCCTGCGCGTAGAGACATCGGCCGGCAATGGCACCGAAATACTGGTCCATGTGCCCTTTCAAATGCAGCTGCAGGGAGGATGATGCAAATGGCTATCCGGGTGCTTCTGATCGAAGATCACTTCCTTGCGCGGATGGCATTGCGCTCCGTCCTGAGCGGGCACAGTGACATTGTGATTGTGGGTGAGGCAAGCGATGGCGCCGGCGGCATTGAGCTCTACCGCAAATGTACCCCTGACGTCACTGTCATGGATCTCCGCTTGCCGGGCATGAACGGGTTTGATGCCATTGCAGCCATTCGTAAGCTATCCAAGACGGCGAAGATTGTCGTCCTCAGCAACTACGAAGGCAGCGAGGATATCTATCGCGCCATCCGTAACGGCGCCATGGCCTATCTGACCAAAAACACGAGTGGAGAGGAGTTAGTCGAGGCGATCGTTGCAGCGCACCGAGGCTTGCGCTACTTGCCGCCCACTGCGCGCGACCGCCTCGCAGAGCGGACGTCTCTGGTCGAGTTAACTCCCCGCGAGCATGAAGTGCTTACCTGCATCACGCGTGGGCAAAGCAATCGTGACATCGCCGAGCAGTTGCATATCGCCGAGAAAACCGTGCGCATCCACGTGAGCAGCGTACTTGACAAAATGTGCGTCCGCGACCGCACGCAGGCGGCAATCTACGCCATCCAGCGCGGGCTGGTGCATTTGTAGTAGGAGTTCCGCAGGGGTCTGCCTCTTGTTCCCTGACGAAGGACGGGCCCCACATCTCGCTCGTATTTCGCGAGATGTGGGATGCCACTGCTCTTTCCTTCTGACTCTCGATTCGTCCGACGCACTTAGCGGTCAACCTCGGTGGAATCCCACATCTCGCGGAAATACGAGCGAGATGTGGGGCACCCGTCCTTCGTCAGGGGGTCAGGGATATATAGGACATTTGTCCTATATGAGTACATGGCAACAGCCTCATGACAGCTTGGCGTTCATGTAGTCAGATACTTCCTAATCCTTGTTTCAAAAAGTGGTAGGCCAGCTGTTTTGACATACTCGCAGCGCTAAAGGTGTGCGCAAACGCTGCATAAATCATAAGTTTCCCACCGGCCGCATGTTTGTTTGCGTCCCAACCTGAAGGGAGCTCAAGAGAATGAAACGTCTGTTTGTCCTCCGTACAGTGCTGATTACAATTATCGGTATCCTGGCTCTGGTTGCTTCGGTGCCCGCGCAAGTGGCAAATAATACCGCTGTGGTGGGAACGGTGCTGGATTCGTCCGGCAGCGCGGTAGCCGGGGCCAAGGTGACGGCAGTTGAGGAATCGACGGGAGTGAGCTTACCCAGGCATCACCAACGAGCAGGGCTACTACTCGATCAAGTTCATTCCTCCGGGCACCTACGACATTACGGTCGAACAGACAGGCTTTACCAAGTTGACCAAGACGGGCACAATCGTGCCCATCGATCAGGCGATACGCACAGACTTTTCGCTCAAGGTAGGGTCTGAGACTCAGTCTGTCAGCGTCTCGGCCTCCACGCCGCCGATTCCAACCGACGACGCGACGCTGGGCGAAACCTTCGATACCAAGGCGGTGCAGGATTTGCCGCTAATGGGACACAACGCATTGGAGATCGCTGCGACCGCGTCGAACGTCACCATCGGACCATCGTCGAGCTATTCCGGCGTGCCCCCTGGAGAGGACTTTATCGGCGCCGGCCAGCGTGAGATTCAGAGCAGCATGACCCTCGACGGTGTTTCGATCATGAACAACCTGATCACGCTGGGGCCGGCCCGGCCAAGCTCAGACATGATCTCTGAAGTGCAGATGCAAAGCGGGAATTACCCCGCTCAATATGGTTCTTATCTGGGCCTGCACGTCAACCTGGTTAGCAAATCGGGAAGCAATGATCTGCATGGGGCGGTCTACGACTATATTCAGAACACAGCCTTGGACGCACATGATTTCTTCGACGCGCCGGGCAGTCCTAAGCTAATCAACCATTACAACCAATATGGATTCGATCTGGGCGGCCCCGTCTATTTTCCGAAACTGTACAACGGCCGGAACAAAACCTTCTTCTTCGCTTCCTGGGAGAAGCTCAACCAGATATCGCAGTCTACCGGCATTGCTTCGACGCTTACGGCGGCAGAGAGGACGGGTGATTTCTCCGCGATCGGTGTACCGATCACTGACCCTTTTACCGGTCTTGCCTATCCCAACAACCAGATTCCAGCTTCCGAATTGAACAGTCCGTCGGGGATGATCTCGCAGAAGCTGGAGGCATATATGACGCTGCCCAATCTCAGCGGCGTGCAAAATAATCTGCAAAATAGCTTCCCCAGCAACGTGATCATTACCCAGACCCTGGACCGCATCGACGAAAACATAGGCGACAAAGACCGGCTGTTTTTCCGTTATCACTGGCAGGACATTAATGTCGTTAGCGGCTCTAACTTTCCCACCAACAACTCTTACGGGCCGACGAACTCGCGAAACTACGCCATTGGTTATACGCATATCATCAAGCCGAACCTGGTGAACGATTTCCGCATCGGCCTGAATACAGTTCTCTCCAATAGCCTTGATTATTTCGCTGTCAACGGGCCAAAGGGTGCGGGGACTGCACTCGGGATCCCGGGCTTTAATTCCGACACCGTGTACGGCAACCCGGGGATACCGTCGTTCTATGTCGACGTCCTGGGCAACAATAACGGTCCCACGCTGGGAAACACCAGCGCCAACTGGTATCAGGACGATCGCACGATCGATGGTTACGACGAGGTGAGCTACACGCGCGGCCGCCACAATATCATGGCCGGCGCCGAGCTGCGAAAGCTCACTATCGGCCGTGAAGCGGCAAACGATGCGCGCGGCCTGTTTAACTTCAATGGAACCCCTGGCAGCGCAGATACAGGCTATACGAGCACGGGCTATGGCGCAGCCGATTTTGTTTTGGGCCTGGCTCAGTCGTCCACTACTCCGGTTTTCCCCACCAAGGGATCGATCGGTGAATGGCGGGATGGGTTCTTCGTGCTGGACAACTGGCAAGTAATGCCCAAGCTCACGTTGAATTATGGCCTGCGCTACGAACTGCCGACTGTGCCCTACAGTTTGAACGGCTACACCCGGATTTTGAATGCGGACGATACCGCCCTGATCCCGGCGTCAACCGCAACTACTCCTGCGACGTTTAAACCCACCCCGGGCTTCAAGTTCATCGACCCGACGCATAACGATTGGGCGCCCCGGCTTGGCTTCGCATATCGGGCCACGGAGACGACCGTAATACGGGGCGGCTTCGGCATCTACTGGAACGCCAACCAGCTGAATACCTACACCCTGACCACACAGAACTACCCACTCTCCGCCTCCGTCGCCTACAACGGTCAGTCGACCAATCTTTTGACTCTCGTCAACCCCACTCCTGGCGCCGGCGCAGGTTCCCCCGTGGCGGGCATTCCCGGCACCTACGTGAACGCGGTCACCATGGGCCCGCACCTGCCGACCCAGGAGCTCTATCAGTGGAACCTTTCCTGGGGACAGGAACTGTGGAAAGGAGCCGGCATGGAGTTGCAGTACCTCGGGTCGCATGCCATCCATCTTGACCGCGACTTCTACAACAACTCGCCCCAGCCCGGTGGCCCCGTTGGAGACATCAATGACCGCCGCCCAAACCAGCTCTTCGGCAGGATCCGCACCATCCAGAACGACGAATATTCTCACTACAACGGTTTCACTGCGATTCTTCGCCAGCGTTTGACCCATGGGTTATCCGGCCAGGCCAGTTACACCTGGTCGCATGATCTGGACATCTCGGATAACTCAAACAACGGCGGTACTACGATGGATCAATACAACATCAATCTCGACTATGCGAGCTCGAACTGGGATATACGCAACCGCTTCGTTGCGATTGCCAACTATGAGCTGCCCAAGTTCGCGGACTCCAGCTATCTCATGAGAAACACGCTGGGCGGCTGGCAGCTAAACGCAATCGTGACCCTCCAGACCGGCCTACCCTATAACGTCTACCTGGACAACGATCAGGCCAACGTCAGCCAGCCGAATGGAAACGTGCAACGCCCCGATTGGTTGCATCTGCCCTCAGCCACATGCGGTACCAAGTTTTACATCAATAACCCGACTGGCTCCTGCATCGATGGTTCGGCATTTACTTATCCGGCGCAGTTTACCTTCGGCACTGGAAGACGAAATCCACTCTATGGCCCTGGTTTTGAAAATGTGAATGCATCGCTCTTCAAGGACTTCGGGATTTGGGAGAGGTTAAGGTTTCAATTCCGTGCTGAGGCTCAGAACGTCTTCAATCATCCCAACCTGTCCAACCCGAACTCGGACATGCAGGGTGGTTGGGACCCGAGTGATCCTACGACATGGGGTGATTTTGGCACCGTGACCAGCACACAAAAGAACAGTTCCGGCAGCAGCGGGCGGCTGCTTCAGCTTGCTGGAAAGATAGTTTTTTAGCACGCATGGCCAATTGCGTCTCCACACAGCCGCTGCAAATCACAGCGGCTGTGGCAAACCACTGCGCTGTACCGGCAGGTTTTGGGGGCTCACCCTGCCTTTGGCCGGGCTGTGCCTATCGTTCAAGGGATACCCTATCGTGAATTTCTTTTCTGCCGTTCGTAAACAAGCTGCGTATACCGGGCCCTCGCATTTGCCGAAGGTTCTCTTGTTGATTGCCCTTCTGCCTTCCTCAGCGAGTCATGCTCAACCGTCCTACGATCTTGTGCTCAAGGGTGGCCACGTCATCGACCCCAGGAATGGAATCGACGCAGTACGCGACGTGGCGATCAGGGACCACAAGATCGCCGAGGTCGCGGAGCACATTCAGGCCGGCCCTGGCGCCAAGGTGGTCGATGTTACCGGACTCTATGTGACGCCTGGTCTGCTAGACATCCACGTGCATGTATACGCGGGCACCGGCGAGCGCCACTCCTACGTGGGAGATCACGGTCTATACCCGGACGGATTTACCCTGCGCAGCGGAGTGACGACAGCCGTGGATGCGGGCAGTTCGGGTTGGAAAAATTTCCCCGATTTCAAGGATAAGGTGATCGACCGCTCCATCACGCGCATCCTTGCTTTCATCAATATTGTTGGCAGCGGCATGCGGCCGAAGTATGAACAGAACCTGGACGACATGGATCCGCAGGCAACTGCGGCCCAGGCACTGAAATATCCGCAGGTGATCGTCGGGGTAAAGACCGCTCATTACGACGGTCCGGAATGGATTCCGGTGGAGCGCGCGGTCCAAGCGGGGACAATCGCCAACATCCCCGTGATGGTCGACTTCGGAACCTTTCGCCCGCAGCGGCCCTATGAAGAGTTGGTGTCGAGCAAACTGCGCCCCGGCGATATCTCTACCCACATGTACCTGGAAGATGTCCCGATGCTGGATGCCAATGGCAAGGTCCGGCCATATCTCTTCGCGGCCAGAAGGCGCGGCGTCATCTTTGACGTTGGTCACGGCGGCGGCAGCTTTCTATTCCGCCAGGCGGAGCCCGCCGTGCGGCAAGGCTTTGTCCCAGACTCAATCTCCACCGATCTGCATAACGACAGCATGAATTCGGGCATGAAAGACATGCTGAATGTGATGTCGAAGTTTCTCAACCTGGGCGTTTCGCTCGATGACGTGATCCGCATGTCCACCTCCAACCCGGCGCATGAAATTAAACACGACGAACTGGGTAATCTTTCCGTGGGTTCCGACGCGGATGTGGCCGTGCTGCACCTGGAGAAGGGAAAGTTTGGGTTTGTGGATACCAACGGCGCACGCATGGCAGGCAATGAGAAGCTGACTTGCGAGCTGACGGTGCGTGATGGACGGGTCGTATGGGACCTGAACGGCATTTCGCGCGAAGACTGGACCGGCCTGGGTCACTATTCGCGGCAGGGATCCCCAGTCTGGGATGGCACGATCATCGATCCATAACTCGAACCATAACTGAAAGAGTTCAGCCCCAGCCACATTCGAGGCCAATTTGGCCTTCCGGTCAGGAAGTCGAATCCCGCAGATGGCATAATCTTGACAGGGTTTCAGGGCCTCATCCGTTGTCAAGGCGCTACCGTGCTGTTGTTAGGACCGGCCGATGCCCGCAGCTTGGAGGGTCATTTGCTGGCGGAGGCGCGGATGCATCGTTTTGTGTGGACAGCAGTCATCTGCTGTTTGGTGTGTACATGCAGTCGCGCACAACAGACCCAAAACGGCACATTGCCGGATGCGCCTGCGGGCGGACAATCGCAAACGGTCCCGCCGCCGAGTAATCCGATACAGAGTAGCGTCGCCCTCTTTCAAGTATTGCAGCAAAAATCGAGGGTTTTTCCTGACCTTGCGACCAACGTGGAGCCGTTCGGCACGTGGCAGAAGTTCAAGCTGGCGGCCAACAACAGTGTGTCGTTTTCCACAATCGGCCAGGCCTTGATAGCCGCAGGGTTCAGCCAGGCCATCAATAGCGCCTCGGGGTATGGGCAAGGGGTCGACGGCTACGCCAAGCGCTTTGGGGCCGACATGGCTCGCAGCGCCTCGGATAATCGTATTCGGAACTTTCCTGATCGCGTCTGTCATGCACGAAGATCCGCGCTTTTACGTCAGGAAGGGGCTCTCGCTTAAGGAAACGCTGAAGTATGCTGGGCAAAGGTTGGTGTACACGCGCAGCGACTCGGGCGACAGAGTGATTAACTATGACGGACTGCTGGGGCCCTTGGCGAGCGAAGGCCTGGCCAACACCTACTATCCCAAAACTAACCGGGGCGTCGGGAGTACTTTTGTCCGCTACGGATCCGACCAGGGTTGGAAGTTCTGTGGGAACGTTGTGCGTCAATATTGGCCGCGTATCAATAGGAAGCTGCGAATATTGCCCGACGCCCCGTCATCCCCTGCAAGCCAGCCGTAGAGACATCGAACCAGCGATGAGATGAGTTCCCTCAGGGGCTTCAGAGGGTGTTTGAGTACCGGGGAAAGAAACCGCAGGTCCCTCCACTACGCTTCGCTCCGGTCGGGATGACAATTCTGCTTTGCCCGCAAGAGTTTCGGCGAGAAATGCTTGACCTTGCAACAGAATTGTCATCCCGACCGGAGCGAAGCGTAGTGGAGGGACCTGCGGTTTCTTTCCCAGTACTCACACAGGGCTGGAGCGATGAAATAAATCGCAAGATTCCGATATTTTTAGACAATCCTTTCTTCGTGCCCTCGGAATAGGCTCCGTGCTGAGGCTCAGTATTCGTAGTTGATTCACCGACCAGAGCACTTAACCGCCGACCCCGTCACTTGCATAACTTTCCAGCAACGCCGGCGCCACCCGGCCTGTGCAAGGCCTCGGTTCGAGCAACCATTCTGAACTGTCAAGAATCAGAAGATCATCGGCGTTTATCGACACCTTCAGCAAAGAGGAACCCTCATGGCAACGGCGCGAATATCGGACATTATCGTCGAGACGCTTGCATCAATCGGTGTGAAGCGCATATATGGCGTCCCGGGCGATTCATTAAACGCGATCACGGATGCGATTCGAGCACACGAGTCGGTCGCTTGGATACATACACGCAATGAAGAAGCAGCCGCGTTTGCGGCCGGGGCTGAGGCGCACCTGACGGGCAATCTCGCGGTCTGTGCCGGCAGTTGCGGGCCGGGGAACACTCACCTCATCAATGGCCTCTACGATTGCCACCGCAATCGTGTGCCGGTGCTGGCGATCGCCGCGCAGATTCCCAGTAGCGAGATCGGCAGCGAGTATTTTCAGGAGACCAAGCCCGACCACATCTTCAGGGATTGCAGCCACTACTGTGAAGTTATTTCCCATCCGAGCCAGATGCCGCGGGTGCTCGAGATAGCAATCAGGACTGCGCTCGCCAAGCGGGGAGTATCGGTGATCGTACTCTCCGGCGACACGGCTCTCAAGCAAGCGACGTTGCGACGCATCAATCTGACGCTTGATTCGATGCAGCCTACGATCTGCCCGGAACCAGCCTTGCTGGAGCGGGCAGCCGCAATGCTGAATGCTGCGACCAAGGTCACCATTCTCGGGGGCGCCGGATGCGCAGGTTCCCATGCGGAACTGCTCCAGGTTGCGGAGAAACTGAAGGCCCCCATCGCCCACGCCCTCCGCGGCAAAGAATTCATCGAGTACGACAATCCTTATGAAGTAGGAATGACAGGATTGCTGGGATTCACCTCCGGCTACTATGCAGTGGACCAATGCGACCTGTTGCTGATGTTGGGCACGGACTTTCCTTATCAGCAGTTCTATCCGAGCAAGGCGAAAGTGATCCAAGTGGATTTGCGCGGTGAGCAGATAGGCCGCAGGACCCCTGTCGACCTCGGCCTTGTTGGATCGGTGCAGGATACGCTGCGCAGCCTTCTTCCACTGTTGCAGCAAAAGACAAACAGCGCTCATCTTGAAGAGGCGCAAGAGCAGTACAAGGAGGCTCGTGAAGGACTGGACTCCCTGGCAACGGGCAAACCCGGTGAGGCGCCGATTCATCCGCAATACCTTACCGCGGTATTGGATCGGCTGGCTGCAGAGGATGCGATTTTTACCTGCGATGTTGGAACGCCCACTGTGTGGGCCGCGCGATACCTCACCATGAATGGTAAGCGCCGTCTTCTGGGTTCCTTCAACCACGGCTCGATGGCGAACGCGTTGCCACAAGCGATCGGAGCGCAAGTTACCTTCCCAGGCCGCCAGGTAGTCAGCCTTTCAGGCGACGGAGGGCTGGCGATGTTGATGGGAGAACTGCTCACCTTGCAGCAGCTCAAAACGCCGGTCAAGGTCATTGTTTATCAGAACGACTCGCTTAGTTTCGTGGAGCTGGAAATGAAGGCTGCGGGAGTCATCAGCTTCGGTACCGACCTCGTGAATCCGGACTTTGCCAAGCTCGCCGATGCTTGCGGCATCTACTCTCAGAATGTGGAGGATTCCGGAAAGCTTGAGGAAGCCCTGCGCGCTGCGCTCGCCTATCCTGGTCCCGCATTGTTGAGCGTCAAAGTGGCCAGGCATGAACTCTCATTCCCGCCCACGATTGACTTCGAGCAGGCGAAGGGCTTCGGCGTTTACCTGGTCAAGGCGATGCTCAATGGGAAAGGCGATGAAATCCTGGATCTCGCAAAGACTAACCTCAGAGCGTTCGTTTAATGCTTGACTCCTGGGATCCCACGAGAAGTGAAGCTTAACCTAGTCGCAGCGGAGTGTCTTTATGGGGTCTACACTTGCAGCCTGCCTGGCGGGCAGAAGGCAGGCGATGGTGGCGCAACTGAGAAGCAGGAGCGTCACCCAGTCCGAAGACCCACGGAGCAGAGACGCTGCCAGGCGACCAGTGCTGAATCACCTTTACCAGAGAGAGATTAAGCAGAAGGCCGACGGCGATTCCACTGGCCACCGTCCCCAGCGTAGCTCTGACGACGATCCATACGATGTGTGATCGCTGCGCGCCCAGCGCCATACGAATGCCGAGTTCTTTCATGCGTCGCGTGACGGCAAACGCAACCGTGCTGGCGAGTCCGACTGACGAGAGGGCAAGAGCGAGAAAGGCAAAGAAGGAGAAGAGGATGGAGAAGAGGCGTTGCTGCGACCATATCGGTTGGCCCTGAAGCCACTCTTCGAGGTCGTCGACCTCCGTCTCCGCCCGCTGTTCCGGGTCGACGGAGTGCAATGCGGTTCGTATGGCCTTGAGCGATGCGAGCGGTGAATTTGCCGTGCGGATGAACAGTTGCGTGTGATCCCACATAAATGTTGTGTAAGGAACGAAGATGGCTGGAGCAGTAGGCTGATCGAGCCCATTATTTTTTGAGTCGGCGACTACACCGACAATCTGACGCCACTCACCGCTTTGAGGAGAGGCCGCGGAGAGAGGTGTTCCATCGTCTTTGAGCGAGGCGACGCGGATTTGATGGCCGATCGCGTCTCCCCTTGGCCAATCGCGCTGGGCAAGTGTTTGATTGATGACGGCAACGAAATCGCCGTGCTGATTCTCAGTCTGGTTCCATACCCTGCCGCTGAGCATAGGAATCTTGAGGGTAGCGAAGTACTCGGAACCGACAAGGAAGTAGACTGCCTGCGGTTCCTGCGGTGATTGCCCGCCAAGGATTTCAAATGGGGCTGTATGTTCCGCTCCCGCCGAATGGTAGAGACGGCGGAATCCCACTCGACGTTACGGCAACGGAGATGACACCGGGAACGGCCGCAACACGTTCGCGAAGCTGGTCGACGTAGGTCGCGCGTTCCACCTGGTTTTTCCTGGTATCTCTCTTAAGCGGGATGCCAACAGCAATGACGTTGTGTGGATCGTACCCTAGCCTGGTGGACGTAATCTTCATGAAGCCTGCGATCGCGGCTGCCGCAGAGCCGAGCAGAACGAAGGTCAGGGCAATCTGTCCCCCGATGAGGAGATTGAGTGTTCCGTTTCCCGCTGACTGCCGCCGGCGATCCGAGCAGTGCTCTGGATGACTTGCGAGACGTTTGGCCGCGACAGGTGCAGAGCTGGTGAGAGACCGAAGAGCAGACCGGTGATAAGTGCAAGTGCGACGGAAAAAGCCAGGATGGGGAGATTTATGGTGATGGCAGCTTCCTGAGGAAATGCGCCGGGCATAAGCCGGAGCGGAAGGCCCGCAAGCCAGAACGAGGCAGCGACGCCGATCGCCGCCCCTGCGCAGGATATGGCAAGTGACTCGATCAGTAGTTGCCGCACGATGCGGAAACGGCTAGCTCCGACGGCACTACGGATGGCCAACTCGTGCTGGCGAGACTCACCATATGCGAAGAGGAGGATAGAGCAGTTGGCGCAGCCAATGAGAAGCAGAACGATCACCGATGCAAAAAGCAGCGCCAGGGTGCGCCCTGTGCGATGCACATATGGCTCGATAATCGGCTGAACGCTGACATGGAAGAGGGCGGGAAAGTGTTTTGGTGTCTCTTTTTTGAACTGGTTAAGGAAAGACTGGAACTCTGCGTTTGCGACTGAGAGGCTCACACCTGGTTTGAGCTTGATCAGCGGAAACAAGAAAGAAATCCGGGTTTCGGTCCAGGGGATGTAAACGTCAGCGGTTGCCCACGGTCTCGGTGAAGCTGAATCGTCGCGGCATGACTCCGACGATGGTGTAATTCTGATGATTCAGCTGTAGAACGTGTCCGACGATCTTTGGGTCGCTATCGTATTTACGCTGCCAGAATTTGTAGTTGAGGACAACGACATTGGGTGGCGGCACACCGTTTGTCACGTCAAAGGACTGAATGCCTCGGCCCAGCTCTGCCGGTATACCGAAGAAACTGGATGCATTGCTGGTTACGTAAGCCACGCGGACATCTTCAGGAAGATCGTCGCCTGTCGCTGTCAGTCCAGCGAGCATGAAGCCGAGGACGCTTTCGATAGACTTGGCTTTGCTCAGGCTTTCAAACTGCGACGGTGTGAGGGCGAACCAGGTTGGAACCTCAGGATGTGCCTCGTTAATCAACCGCAGGGTTCACAATGCGATCGGCGCCGGCGTAGGGAAAGGGATGAAGCAGCGCAGCTGTAGATGAGGCTGAAGATAGCCGTGGTAGCGCCTATGCCAAGAGCAAGGGAAAAAACCGCAACCAGTGAGACAGCTGGTTTCTTGTAGAGGGAGCGGAGACCGTAGCGAATATCGCCGCCGATTTCGTGCAGCGGTTGCAAACCGATGGCGGAGCGGTACTTTTCCTTCTGCACGTCGACACGACCGAACTCTATCCTTGCTCTTCGTGCAGCCTCCGGTGCGGAGATGCCGGTTTCAATGAGATGTTGGGTGTGGGCGTCAATATGGAACTGCAGCTCAGCCTCAATCTCGCTGTCGGTGCGCGTGTGATGAACGAGAGCGCTCCACCAAGATCCAAGTTGGGATCGAAGCTGGGCGAAGAAGATCATATCTGCTCAGGCGTTGCGCACAGGACCGTATTGACGACGTCGGTCATCTGCGACCACTTTTCCATCTCGGATTTAAGCCGGCGGGCGCCCGCTGGGGTAAGCCGGTAGAACTTCGCGCGGCGGTTGTTTTCTGATTCTCCCCACTCCCCTTTTATCCATCCTTTGTGCTCGATTCGATAAAGAGCGATATAGAAGGAGCCCTGGGGAATTTCCAGCCGTTCACCGGAGATCTGCTGAATGCGCAGCAGCATGCCGTAGCCGTGAAGTGGTCCTAACGATATAGCCTTGAGAATTAATATTTCGAGTGTTCCCTGCAAGAGGTCGACTTGCTTGCCCATCTTGGTGGTACTCTCCTAGTAATGATAGGAGAGTACTCTTTGCACTTTTGACTCGTCAAGAAATCCTGCGCAGGTTTTCTCGAAAGCCGATGGTGCACGCTAAGGGGCGCTTATATGGGGCGGAGGAGAGCGGGGGCCTACCTCGGTGTTCTTATCATCGCCGGCTCGCTCACTTCGTTGGTTGCGGAATACTTGCTGTGCCAATGGCCTGCCGCTCACTCTCACTCGCTGGCAGCGGCCTTCCTTGTGGCCACTTGTTTACGTCTCTGCCGCCGTTCTGTCAGGCTTAGCGGCCACCTGGTTTTTCTGGGCTCCCTCCCGGATGAGCCCTTCATCTTCCTTGAGCCTCTTCGCGCTCAGCAGCGCAGTCGGCTGGATTTGGATACCTTCCGTTGTTCTGCTGTCCCGGCAGCGCTCAATCGGCGCAGCTTTGGTAGGGGCAATGGGGGCCGCGCTCATGGCGACTGGTCTGCGAAAAGTTCTGACGCCGGATGCTGCTACTCTTCATCGGGCTGGCTGGAAAACGGAAGGCCGGGAGCTGTTCACGCAATCCCTTCTAACGCCTTCCCGGGAGGGACATGCCTTCTTCATTGCACTCTGCATTTATGGCGGGTTCTACGCCCTGCACAAACATGCTTTCCTTGTCGCTAGCATCCTACTGGCTCTATCCACCTTCCTGTTGGCATGGAAATCAACTCTTGCGAGTGAATGGCCGCCGGAAAATAAAGGGAACCAGTCGCATCCCGCGCTGCGACTGGCTCGAGAAGGATTGACAGCCGTTTTGCTCACGACGGCAGTGCTGCTTCTGGGCTTTCAACGTGGAATTTATTCGAACGCCATGAGCGCTGCGTCTGCTCCTGACCGTAGCTCCGTGAGCAGATATCTGCAAGAGAAAAGCCGGCCCGGCAATTCCGCCGCCGCGCTCTCAGGATACGAAAGCATCATCCTCTGGCCAGTTCCCGAGAAGAAGAAATTGCTTGCCCCGACGTCATCCGGGACTCCGTCCCAAGCAATTCGAATGACCAAGCCGCTGGTGATTCGCTTCGATGGGCCTTACTGGTATTTCCGGCCGCCGCGCCATAGCCCCGGGTCGAGGGCGCACGTGGTCCATGGGACGCCGTTGGGAGTTAATATTCACTCCACCGATTTCGTTCCACTGCTCATGGAAGCGCGTCAGAGCCTTGGCGCTGCCATCCCGTTGACGTGTTGTCGAGAAATTCAGGTGACCATCGAGAACCACGACAACATCCCGGGCAGGATTGCGATTGGGGTCTTGCTTACCGACTCGACCTCTATCGGAAAGCCGACGCTCTATTTGGATCAGCAGCCTGTGATTTCGACTGAACCAGACCACTTTTCTGTGAAGTCCTCGCCGGTCCAGGAGGTACTCCGGTTTCCCGTTCCGAGTCATCCAAGGATTGATAGGTTTGATGAGATTACCGTCATTTTCTTTCCTGATACAGAACGCGCGAAGGCGGGAGCCAAGATCGCAATCCAAGAGTTCGAGCTGCTTCCACGCTGATCCACGCCGGTCGCCCCTTGATAGATATCCCAGCAATGCGGTCTTGAGGCGGCAGTTGCTCGCTTGAAGGTGATTGCCCTTGCTACTATCGGCAGAGAATGTTCGAGAAGAACTCCGCGACCTGAGCCGGGATGCGTTGCCGGGGAGCCTCGTTGCGAAGAAAATGATCGTGAGGAGCATAAGCATGGGGAAACATGATCTATCGGAGCGCGTGAATCGGTTTTGGCTACGCGTAACCGAGGGCATGCAACTCAACCAGTTATGGTCGCAGTTTCGGACAGATGCTCATTCCAGCTACCGCCTATATTCCCTGGAGGTCGATTCCACGCGCGTGGAAGGCGTGGACCACACCCGGCACTTCTTGAGTCTGGGCAGCCAATTCTTCTGGGCGATTGTCGAGAAGCTCACGCCGGCCCGCCGGGTGTTATTGCTGGTCGCTTTAGTGCTGGTCTTTGTTCCAGGTGGCGAATGGACGTGGCATACAAGATCGGGAACCGTGGAAGTATTCGGTCTCGATTTTCACTTCTACGGTGGCCTTCTGATGTTCGTCCTTCTAATTCTGGAAGTAGCTGATCGCGTTGTGATGAAGCGCGATCTGCAGATTGCGAAGGAGATCCAAACATGGCTACTTCCGGAGAGCCCTCCGCATGTGCCGGGACTCGAAATCGCATTCACCACCCGTCCGGCCAATACCGTTGCCGGAGATTACTATGACGTCTTTGCCCGTCCAAGCGAAGGTTCAGGAAGCGGCACTTTTCTGATTGCGATTGCAGACGTGGCGGGTAAAAGCATTCCCGCCGCAATGCTGATGGCAACATTTCAGGCGAGCTTAAAAACTCTCAGTGGTACACACGGTTCGCTCCCGGAATTAGTCGGCCGGATGAATCGTTATGCCTGCAGCAATAGCCAGAATGGCCGCCGCTTTACCACCGCATTTATTGCCGAATTCGACCCTGCATCGCGTCGATTGACCTATGTCAACGCAGGACACAACGATCCCATACTGCGTCGTCGATTGGGCGTCATCGAGCGTCTCGGGATTGGCGGCTTGCCGCTCGGGATCATGAAAGATGCCCTCTACCTGTCAGGGGAAGTAGTGATGCAATCCGGTGATTGGCTGGCGACTTTTACCGATGGCGTCATCGAGGCCGAGAACAACGTTCAGCAGGAGTACGGCGAATACCGCTTCATTACAATGCTGAACTCCGGCGTGATGCTGACTCCGGCTATGCTACTGAATAGCATCATGGTTGACCTTGACCGCTTCGTAGGGGATGCACCACAACACGATGACATTACCTGCATACTCTTGCGTGCGAGTTAGTTTCTTCTGACGAATCATTTGAGGGCAACGGACCCTGCGTCTGCTGACGCCTTGGCCGCAAACCGAGTATAAAACGTGGCGATCTATGGCATCTGCGGAGAGCTGGTGCGCAGCATTTTTGCGGTCCACGCCGCACCAGGCAGGCCGCAGGAGGACAGAGCCTTCAATTCTTTTTCCAGGTCGTACTCGACCCTCTGGATCGACGGACTGTTGCCTTCGAAGAGCAAATAGGAAGCACGGGGATCACCGTCGTAAGGAAGCCCAACGCTTCCGGTATTGATGAGAAGCCGGGGATGCCCGGCGATGTGGCGAATCAAAGGGCGATGAGTATGCCCAAAGACAACGATCGGCCTGTCGAGCGGGCCGTAGATGGTTTTGAGCTCAGCATCGGTTGCCTCGTCAGCAGGCGCTCGCCAGCAGCTCTCAGGAGTCGCATGGACCAGCGCGAAGGCATCTTGCGTGCTTACCAGCGGCTGTTCGCGCAGCCACGCCAATCTCTCCTCTCCTAGAACGGCGCGGGTCGTTGACGCTATTTCTCGGATTGCCGTCCACAGAGCCGTGGGAGCCGAAGACTGGCTGGCAAAATCTTCTAACGAATCGGGCCGGACAAGCATTTCATCGCTATTGCCCATCACCCCGTGCCAGCCGAGCTGACGAATGCGATCGACGATCTCGATTGGGCTGGATCCGGGGTCGGCTAAATCGCCTCCGTGAAGCACCAGGTCTGGCGATGTGTGCTTGAGGTGCGCAAGCACCGCCTCAAATGCGGTGAGATTCCCATGAATGTCGGATAGGACGGCAGTCCGCAAGGCTCTCCCTCATGACCACGGTTCCACTATTTTAGCCGTCGTAGTCGTCTACTCAGATTTTGCGGAATGCCACTGGCCGTCGTTCCAGTGGTACTCTTGGCTCTGCCGTCAACGTCCAGACCGGTCGCCGACAAAAAGCCGTGGACAAGATCATGCCCAAAGTCGTCTCATTTGGTGGAATGGAAAGCAACCTCAAGTCAACGATGCCGGCTTTCGGCAGCTTTGTTCCTGGGCGGTGCGATTGCGGCCATGGCCCAGTCACCCGCGCCCACCGCTGCCGGGCCGCACGCGCCCCCCAAGGTGAATGACAGCTTTCGTCCTCGCGGCCGCCATCTGATCTATGTCGTGCTGCCGGGTTCGCTCGAGCGGCCCGGCTGGCTCAATGGAGTTGGCATCGTAGTGCTGGATGCTAACGACAATTACCGCTTCGTCAAGCGTATTCCGACCTGGGAGTATGCGGGGAGCATGAGCCCCGAGCAGGTCTCCGGAGTCGCTGCCAGCCCGGTCACGAACCTGATCTATGTCGCGGCGCGCGGCCGGTTGGGTGCGATCGACTTGGGCACCGACAAGATGGTCTGGTCGGTAACCTTGGACGGTAAATGTTGCGAGCGTCCCCAGGTCACCCCGGACGGCAAGATCGTGGTGGTTGGCGGCGACCTGCAGGACTATTGGTACGAAGTGGACGCCAGGACCGGCAAGCTGATCGGCAAGCTCGAAGCGCCGGAAAGCCCCAATTCGCACAACCTGAACCTGAGCGCGGACGGCAAGACGGCCTTCATGTCGCCCAACAACAAGGTTTTGACGATCTCCGATGTCAATTCGCGCAAGGTCATCAAGACCATCCGCTTCCCCGACAATGTGCGCGTCTTCGTGCTCAACAAGGATTCGACCAGGATCTACGCAAACAACAACAATTTCCTGGGCTTTCTGATCGCCGACGTTGCGACCGGGCGGGTCATCAAGTCAGTCGAGGTGACCAGCGTGGACTGGAAATCGAAATGGAATGCCGACCCGCGTCCGCACATCCCCCATGGCTGCCCCAGCCACGGCATCGCGTTGACCCCGGATGAAAAGGAAATCTGGCTTGCCGACGGCATCTTCAAGAAAATTCACATTTTCTCTAATACCGACGATCCCAAGGAAATCGACACCATCGACACGCCGGCGGGCACCTACTGGATGACCTTCGGCTTGGACGGCAAGTACGCCTATGCCTCTTCGGGTGACATCATCGAGGTAAGCACGCACAAAATCGTCGGCCAGATGCAGGATGAATATGGACACACCATGTACAGCGAAAAGCTGCTGGACATAACCTTCGACAATGGCCACGCCCAGCGGGTTTCGAACCAGTTCGCCAATGGTTTCGGCGACTACCAGACTGCGGAACAGTTGGGTGTTGGTCCGCATGTCACGCCGATGCCCGGCAGTGCGCCCATCACCCTGACCGGCGTGACCTCCGTCCGTGCGGTTCCCACAAAGTAATCGTTCAAACATGGCACTCGTCTCGAACCCGATCTTGCCTACGTGCATGGGCGGGGTCTTGCTTGTGGCCGCCCTGTTCGCCGCGGCGCAAACTGCCGAGGTTGCGCCTCCGAATCCTAGCCTGGCGCGGGAAAGCCAATCGCTCAAAGCGGTCTGTGCCAAGTGCCATAATCTGCAACTTGTCATGGACACGCCCAGGAGCTATGACGACTGGCACGACACCGTGCAGCAGATGGTGGATCGGGGCGCGAGCGGCACCGATGAGCAGTTCGATGACATTATGGATTATCTCCACCGCACCATGACCACGATCAACGTGAACACGGCCGTTGCGGACGAACTGGAGATTGTGTTGAACGTGCCGGAAACAACCGCGCAGGCAATCATTGCGCGGCGGAGCACGCAGAAATTCACCGGCCTTGCCGACCTGAGGTCTGTTCCCGGCGTGGACGCTTCCACGGTGGATGCAAAGGCCCGGTTGATCTTCTTCAAGTGAGTCGGCATCAATACAGCGGAGAGGGGGAAATCATGACAGAGGTTTCCGGTTTGGATCGCAGGCAATTTCTCGGGGCTCTCTCGCTAGGAGTGGCTGCGTTAGCGGTTCCACAAGTTATGCGCGCACAGACGGCGGCCCGGCGGCTGGCAGGCGTTTTTCCGATTGGCTTCACCCCCGTAAACGCGCAGAACCAGGTCGATTTCGACGGCCTGGCGGCGCAGGTGCAGTTTTGCCGGCGCGGCGGCGTGCATGGCCTGGCGTGGCCGCAGATTGCCAGTGGATGGACGACGCTGATCGAAGAGGAGAGGATGCGCGGTGCGGAGACCATCATCTCCGCTGCCCGCGGCGGTAACACGGCGATCGTGATCGGCGTGCAGAGTCGCACCGCAGATTTTAAGGAAACGGAGCGCTACGCCAGGCAAGCGGAGAAACTTGGTGCGGACGCCATCATCTGTATCGCTCCGCCTGGCGTGACCGCTCCCTCCGAATTGTTGCTCTTCTACCAGCGGCTCGGCAAGGTGACATCACTGCCATTGTTTGCGCAGACCGGTGGTGACTTCAGCGTCGACCTGGTAGTCGAGATGTTCCATACCATCCCCACATTTCGCTACGTGAAAGATGAGGCGGGCGATCCTCTGGTGCGGGTGACGGAAATCAGAAGACGCACCAACGACCAACTCAATTGCTTTTCCGGCAAGGGAGTCACCACCATGATCACAGAGATGGAACGGGGATTCGTTGGCCACTGCCCGTTCGTCAGCCTTGCCGATCTCTACGCCTCCGCCTATGACTCCTATCACGCAGGTAAGGTCCGCGATGCGTTCGATCAATTCGGGCGTATCGAGGCGGCCAGCTCAATGTTTCCTCAAAGCGACGTCGACGTGTTGATTGCCCGGGGCGTCTTCCGTCCAGGCACGACGACACGACTTGCGCCTCCGGCACCCGGTGCTGATTCCCATCGCAAGGTTATAAGTCCCGATGAAATCAGGCACGACTTGGACACTTACTTGAAGCCGTACCTCCGCGCATAACGGGCAAGCCGCCGCCACTGCGGTGACAGGGCGTTATGATGGGTCCATCCTCAAACCAAATGGGTGAAGATGCTGACATCGATCGAAGGGCGCTCCGTCATCGTGACCGGGGCAAGCAAGGGAATCGGGAAGGGCATAGCGCGTGTCTTTTCGAGCAAGGGAGCGCGTGTCCTCATTGCCTCACGGGACCTTTCCCAGGCCGAAGCGGCAGCAGCTGAAATCAGAGCCGGTGGGGGGATCGTTGACGCCATAAGCGTGGATGTTTCCAAGGCGGAAGACAACGTCCGCATGGCGCAAACTGCGATCGAGCGGCACGGCGGCATTGACATCCTCTGCTGCAACGCGGGAATCTACCCATCCGCGAGTCTCTTCGATATAGGTGCGGCCGATTGGGATCAGGTCATGGATATCAACCTCAAGGGCACCTTTCTCTCCGTCCAGGCGTGCCTGCCCGGGCTCAAGGCTCGGGGCAAGGGACGCATCGTGGTCACTTCTTCCATCACCGGTCCTATCACCGGCAATGCCGGCTGGAGCCATTACGCAGCCAGCAAGGCGGGACAGCTCGGCTTTATACGCACTGCGGCCATTGAGCTCGCTCCCCTCAACATCACGGTCAATGCCGTGCTACCCGGAAACATTCTTACCGAAGGCCTCGAAGACCTTGGCCCGGAATACATCGCCAGGATGACGTCAGCGATTCCCGCGCGCAGGCTCGGATCCGTTGAGGATATCGCCTACGCTGCGCTCTTTCTTGCGAGCGACGAAGCCGCTTATATCACCGGGCAAACGATCGTCGTCGATGGAGGACAAGTGCTCCCTGAGTCTCAAAAGGCGATCGAAGATCTGTACTAGCAGGCGAGGAACGAATGGCACGACTTAGTTTGACAATGCGAATTGCTCTCAGCGCGGCACTTCTCTCGACTTTGGGCTTGAGCGCTACATGGGCTCAGAATGCCAGTGACTCCAAGCCCGATAGCTACCGCGACAACAACCGGTCGCCGGACCCGCGCTTCAAAGCCGACATACTGCTGGTGGTTGCTCATCCCGACGATGAAGTGATGGCCACGGCTTATCTGGCGCGTGAAATATACGACAATCACAAGCGCGTGGCGGTGGTATACCAAACTGCCGGCGACGAAGGAAACAACGATGTGGGTCCGGAGCAGGCCGCGGCCTTAGGCGACATTCGCCAGATTGAGGGCCGTCGTGCCGTAGGCTCTCTGGGCATCACAAATGTCTGGTTTCTGGGTGGCCACGATACCGTGAGCCAGAACGTCCTCACTTCCCTCGAACACTGTGGCCACGGCCGCTGCTTAGACGAGTTGGTCCGCATTGTTCGAATAACCCAGCCATCGGTGATTCTCACCTGGCTCCCGGATTTCGCTACGGGTGAGAACCATGCCGACCATCAGGCATCTGGCGTGCTCGCGACCGAGGCCTTCGACCTGGCAGGAGATCCAACAGTATTTTCAGAGCAGGTCTCTCCCGCCTCGAACCCAGACAAGAATGCGAATCTGACGGAGGGTCTTCGACCGTGGCAGCCGCAGAAGATCTATTACTTTTATAATTCGACCCACGACATTTCCACCGGCCAAGGCCCGCAGTACTCGTCGCAAGAGATCTCTCCCTCGCGCCATGTGAGCTATGGGATGCTGGCTGCCCAGGTATTTACCTATCACCTCTCGCAAGGCGGCACAAAAGTTGCGAACGAGATAGCCGACAAGACCCTAGGTTCGTCGTCAGATGAGATAGCGAAAATCGCAACCGGGCCCGTGCAACTGATTTTTGGGAAATCTCTCGTGCCTTCCGCTGTTACCGATGATGTGTTCACAGGCGTGGTGCCCGATGGCATTGCTTATCAGCGTGCTCCTGGATTTACCGCAGCCACGCATTCGGAGCCAACCCTGGAAATTGGAGACCCATGGAGCTACTACCATAAGTTTTGGCAGGCCCATGGACTCGATCATTTGGCCCGTATTGTGCCCGTAGAAGTTTCAGTTCATGTGGATGGAACCCTGGTCATTCCGCTGGTCGCCCAAAATCCCCTGGATTCAGCGATCGACGCAACTTTCTCTGTTGAGGCGCCAGGCGGGTGGAGGGTCACACCCGTTGCTCCTGCCACCATCGCTCCGCACAGTCAGTATTATCTTCGGGTTCTGGCTGCGGCGCCTACCACTAAGTTACCCGGCTGGCAGCAATTTGCGGTCTCTGCCGAGTTCGGGCATAAGAATATTGGGACCGTACCGATTCGCGTAGAACTCTCCGATGGCTGGGTGGCGCCCCAATGATGCTACAGGTACCACGGGATGTTCACCACCACGATGCGCTGGTTACCCTTCACCAGCAGCAATATTTTCAGCAACTGGACCCGTTGATTGTGCAGCAGGTTTTCCCACCAGTGCCGCACCACCAGTTCCGGCAATAAGACCGCCACTTTCCTCCCCGGGTTTTTCGATTCCAGGTGCAGGATGTATTCCATCAGGGGTGCGATGATGAGGCGAAAGTTTGAAGGGATGGTCACCAACTCCGGGTCTGGCATGCCTCGCTCGCGAATGGGAGCAAGTATTTTGTCATCCCAGTCCTGGTCAATTCCGTGGGACTCGTCCTCGGAGTGGACATGCACGACCTTGATTTCTTTTGAAAGCAGCAGGCCAAACCTCAAGGCCTTTTCTGATATTCGGTTCCATCCTGCCATGGGAATGACAACCAAGGGCTCCTGAAGATTTGCCAGGTTGAGCCGGTTCATGTCTGTCATCTCGTCCCGAATGCGCGTGTAGTGCTTCTTTACGGAATACATCAGCAGAATCAGTGTCGGAACCAGCAGTGCGGTTACCCATGCTCCCGCTCTGAACTTCGAGGCCAACACGACGCATGTTGTGATCCCGGTTGCGGCCGCGCCTGTGCCATTCACCAGCACGTGCCATGTGCGGCCCTTGTGCTCGCCTTCCTGATTCTTCCAGTGGACGACCATGCCCGCCTGCGAGAGGGTGAATGCCAAAAATGCTCCGATGGCATACAACGGAATCAATCTGTCCGTTACGCCCTTGAAGAGGATCAAAATCACTGCCGTCAGGCCGGTCAGTGCGTAGATACCGTGCGAGAACAGCAGGCGCCGACCTCTTATGATGAAGACATGCGGCAGGTAGTCGTGCAACGCGATCGCCCGGGTCAGGCGGGGGAAATCCGCAAAGGCTGTGTTCGCGCTCAGAGCCAGGGCCAACAGCACGCTTCCCATGGTCAGGAAATAGAACCATCCGCGGCCAAAAACAGCCGTCACCAGCAGGCTCAGAAGGCTCTGGTAGCCCACCTGGTCAGGATCCATGGCCATAATTTGATAGTGCTTGGTCAGCCACGCCGTGCCGTACAGCAGCACGATCAAAATGCCGATGATGACGGTGAGCGCGTACTGTGCGTTCCTGGCCCTGGGTTCCCGGAACGCCATCACGCCATTGGAGACCGCCTCCACACCTGTCATGGCCGCGCAACCGCCGGAGAACGCCTTCAGCAACATCCACAGGCCCAGGTACTGGACCGTCCGCGGTAACGGGGTGGGCATTGCGGTCACCGGCAGTGGGTGGCCCCCCGATGCGAATGTCTTGTAGACGCCCACGGCGATCAGCGTCATCAATGTGCCGATAAACAGAAATGTGGGCACGATGAATGCGGTGCCCGTGTCCTTGACTCCGCGCAGATTCACCGTCGCCAGGATGGCCAGAATCACCAAACAGAGCGCGAGCGTGTGGGGCTGTAACTTGGGCAACGCTGAAGTCAATGCAGTCACGCCGGCCGAGATCCCGACCGCCGCGGTAAGGATGTAATCGATCATCAGCGCCGCTGCGGCGAGCAGCCCTGCTCGCTCGCCCAGGTTTTCCGTGGCCACGGTATAGCTGCCGCCCCCGTTGGGGTAGGCAGCTATGGTCTGTCGATAGCTGAAAAAGACGATAACCAGCAGGATCAGGATGGAGGTGATGATCGGCAGCAGGTACTGTGTCCCGAGCATGCCCAACGGGATCAACAGCGCCAGCGCGGCCTCCGGACCATACGCCGCGCTGGTTAAGGCATCGAGCCCGAAGATGGGGATGCCGGCTCCAACGCCAATCTGCTCGGCGCGCTCTTCGCTCGTCGCCAGCGGTTTGCCAAAAATCCTGTCCTGAATCGGCATGTCGATGTAGATACTACACCTGTCAAGTCTTATTTCTGGCGGCTGTGTGTCCGTATCCTGTGACAAGGTGGAGTCGTCCACGGCGTGGATCATTTGACCGAATCGGGAATTTGCCAGGCAAGGAGGTTTCGTGCGGCGTCGGGAATTTCTGGAGATCGCGGCAGCAACTTTGGCGGCCGGGGGCCGGGGAGAAGCTCTCAGCGGGGCCGCAGACCAGGTGGTCACCGAGCGATCCAACGCCGGCCAGCCTCATCGGGGAAAGGTCCTGGCGCTTGTTACTCCTCATCTGGATGATGGCCCTATCTTCGCCGGCGGCACGCTGGCGAAGCTCCTGAGCGAAGGCTACACCGGCTACTTTATCCGCACCAGCAACGACGAAAAGGATTCCTACCACCTGTCGCTGGGGGAGACAGTGCAGGCCAACGAGCGTGATACGGCGCAACTGGTCAAGACCCTTGGCTTCAAGAAGGCCTACGACCTGAGCTATCGCAATCATCGCCTCGACGACGTATCGAGAACAGAACTTCGTGGCCGGTTGATCTTCCTGTTCCGCTTGCTGAAAGTGGATACAGTTCTCAGTTACGACCCCTGGGGTCACTACGAGGAAAATCCAGATCATTACGTGACGGCGCAAGCGGTAGAGGCGGCCTGTTGGATGTCCAGCGGCCTCCTCGATTTTCCCGAACAGTTTGACGCTGGTTTGAAACCGCACTCGGTCTCAGAGAAGTACTACTTCGCCCGCGGGCCGCAGCTGGTCAACCGCGTGGTGGATATTGGAGACTTCCTGGCAGAGAAGATCGCAGCCATAGCAGCCTGCGAGACCATGATCGTGCACATGGTGAAGGACCTCAGAGACAGCCTTGCGGAGCGGGGCCTGCGCGTTCCCGCCCTAAGCGGGAATCTCGATACGGCGACAAAAGAGTACATTCAGGCGGCGTTTGTCACCCGCGATCACACCACTGGAGGAAAGTACGGGCTGCAATATGCGGAGGAGTTCCACTACATCGGCCCGGACGCATCGCTGGACGAATATATCTCGCGCAACGCACAACGCATCTCCTAACCCCCGCGGTGTCGTGCACCCTAAGCTCGAATCAAATGCTAAGGCCCAGCACTCGGGAAACCTCTCCTTCCTCCTGCGCAACGCTTCGACTTACCCGCTCCCTCCGTATTCGCCACTGAACGTAGCGCAACGCAAAGTGCGCCACGATGATGAGCAGTGTCGTGACGATCAGGTGGCCTGCACTTACCTCGATCCACCATTCATAGTTCACGGTTGCGATTACCAGAGCAGGAAAAAAGACAATGTAGCGCAGAAGGATGAAGCCCAGGTCTGTGTTGCGAGGCACTCGCGCTTCAGTAAATGGGATAGTTGCTGTCTGCAGCAAAAAAGCATCGGTCATCAAAAGACAAATACCCACCGCTACCAGGACTTGGGTAATCAATACCCTCGGAGCGCGCAGTTCGGGATAGGAGATGAGCTGCAAAACGGCAACTGCGCCGAGAGTCATGGTCATGGCCCAGAACAATACCCAAAGTTTGGTAGCGACCAGGTGATCCGATGAGGCCTTGCCGTGGATCAGCCGAAAGACCCAGCTTCCTGCCGGATCGGCGGGAGAGAGGAGCGAGGTGCACAGCCCAGCGACGATCCAGAAGGCAAGTGCCGGAACCGCCAGGCGTACCCCGCTCGACGAGATAGCGATGCTGATATGGTCGCCCTCTACTCGTAAGACGATGACCCACACACATGCCAGCGCGATGCCTATCCCCGCGTACATCGCAAGGTAAAGGCGATGGCGTTGTGAACGAAACAATGTCTGGCTTATGAAGTGATAGACGGCGCGCCGCGGTGGAGTCCGTACCAGTGTCGCATGCAGGACGCGGATGGCAGGCTGCACGAGCCGGCTCCTTTTATTGGGTGCGATGGAGCCCTCCACGGCTTGACGCGTGCTGCGTGCGTATGCGAGCGGATACGTGATGATTGCGAGCACCATCAGCAGGGCTGTTGCCTGGTAGCCGGTATGGGCGAGCTGGGTGAATGCCGGCAAGGCGGATGGACCTGCCAATACAGATTCGTAGACGCCCAGGAACCAGAACGGAGGAAACCAGCGCACGGCTGTGCCTCCCGATTGGATCAATGCCTCCAGAGACCGCGAAAAAACCGGGAACGTAAATAAGACGGTCGAGAGGACCATCATGACAAGACTTTGCAGAAACGAAGAGATTGTGCGAAAGAGCCGTGCACCCAGGAGACTGATGAGCAATCCCTGCAAAGCCAAGACCATGGAAGCAGCGCAAAGGCCGGCGGTTGTCACGGCAACGAAGTGAGCGGCATAAGCTCGCGGCACGTCGGACGGTTCCGTGGCGACAGGAAAGAAGATTATGCCCAGTGAGCTGGTGCCGATCAGAAAAAGCCCCAAAAAGGTGAGGACGGCCGCGACTCTTGCCAGAAGAAGTCTTCGCTCCGCAATAGGCAAGACCGAAAGGACGAAGACATCCAATACATTGGGGACCAGAAGATCCCATTCAAATGCGGTGATTGCGCCCATGACAACCCAGGAATACATCACGAAGCCATAATGGTCGGCGACTCGGCCCCAGAAGGGTGGGATGGGAGGTCGCGGCGGGAAGGCGTGATAGGCAGGGAAGAGAAAGATTGTGGCTACCAGGGTCGGAAGTGCGATGGCCCAGGCGAGCGTCATGATCAGCGGCAAGGTCTCCCCATCCACGGAAACGATCTCGTTGTTGAAGAATCGGTCAAGGAGATGTCGAACCAGAAGCTTGAACTGCTTCTGTCCTGCCAACGAGAAGATGGAGTCATCCTGTTGCAAGCTCAACAGATGGGATCGGCTATGCATCGCCCACCGTCATGACGTCGACGAGCTGCCGGGCCAAGACTCGAGTGTCTTCCTGCTGAACCAGCTGCGCAAAGACATCCTGCAAGTTGGCCAGCTGCATGACTTTCGCCAGCTCAGCGGGTGCCGCGTCGGCCAATATCTTGCCTTTCGCAATCACGATCACCCGGTCACAGACCTGCTCTACCACTTCGAGAACATGTGAGATGTACAGAATTGCCTTGCCCTGGGCGGCAAGTTCCTGCAGCAGGTCCTTGAAAAGCCGGGCGGAGACGACATCCAGCCCGGAGAGAGGCTCGTCGAATACCAGCAATTTAGGGTTGTGCATCAGGGCGGCAGCAATCAGGACACGCTGCTTCATACCTTTTGAATAGAAGGAAATGGGCGAGTATCGCCAGGATTCGAGCCCTAGGAGCTTCAACATCTGTGTAGCTTTGCGCTCGATGTCGCCCTCTTCCAGGCCGCGCAGCCTGCCCACCAACTGCAGGTATTCCAACCCCGATAGATAGGTGTAGACGTGCGCTTCTTCGGGAACATAGCCGAGGATGCTGCGAAAACCGACCATATCCTCATGGATATCCTTGCCTTCGAAGAGGACGCTTCCCTCGTTCGGTTGAAGCAGGCCGGTAATGATCTTGACCGTGGTGGACTTTCCCGATCCGTTGGGTCCGAGGTAACCGACGATCTCACCTGCCCGGACATGAAAATTGACGTCCTCAATCGACGGGATCCCCCGATATCGCTTGCAAAGGTGGTTTACCTCGAGCATGGGCCCTCCGAAGCGATCCTATAGCTTACCTATGTAGCAAACTACCTATGGAATTGTCAAGTAGTCTGCTACATAGATATAATGCGCGCATGGCAGGGGAACCTAAACTCTCGCATACTGCTGCGATGATTCTGCAAGCGATCCATGCCGGCCATATTTATGGCTTTAGCGTGATGGAGGTAACGGGTCTTCCCAGCGGAACCGTATACCCGGCGATGCGTCGACTGGAGCGGGACGGTTTGATTGTCTCTCGCTGGGAGCGCCAGTCGATTGCGGATGCAGAGCAAAGACCGTTGCGCAAGTACTACAAGCTCACCCGGAATGGGCGGACGATCCTCGACACAGCATCCAAGCGATATCCGCTCCTCACCAAGCTGATCCCATCCCCCGAGGTCGAGAACGCATGAAGGCGCGAGGGCTGGCCCATTCACTCTTCGTCTGCACCGGCATGCTGAAGATGGCAGCAATCCTCGTGCCCAGGGCGGCCCGTGCAGAGTGGCTCGAAGAATGGCGCGCAGAACTCTGGCATGTTTGGCACATTTGTAATCAAAATGACGGGCCCGCGGCGTTGCACCAGAAGGAGGAAATAACTGCGTTCAGTCTCGGTGCTTTCAAAGACGCTCTCTGGCTGAGGAGAAACCATGCCTCTTCGGCGCCGCGCCGGTGGTTCAGGCAGGGGATGCCTTCGCGCTGCATCCTGGCTTTTACGGTCCTGGCAGCCACAAGCTTGCTGATTGCATATGACTGCTCCAGCGTTTGGAAAGTGGTGCGACCGAACTCATATCGGGATGCGGGCGACCTGGTGATGGTCTCACGTGGTGGCTTTGAGAGCGCATCCTTTCCAACCGTAGAATTCTCAGACTATGAGGCGTGGACCCGGAACTCGGGTCACCTGTTTACCGGTCTTGCTTTCTATCGATTGGCGACGAAGCGACTTGCCATTGGAACAGATTCCTCAATCGAGCTCCCGATCGCTCGTGCAAGCTCAAATCTCTTCGAGCTGCTGAGAGTTCCCATCTCATTTGAAGTGCTTGGCAGGGCTGACTATCCCACAAGACTCGTCCTCAGCCGGAGTGCGTGGCTCAAGTACTTCCACGCCGATGCGCATGTTTTCGGCCACATGCTGCAGGTGGATGGGCAGCAGGCGATGATTGCGGGGGTTGTCCGGGACGAAGATTGGCAGCTTCCCGGCCAGACGGATCTCTGGCTTCTGGAGGATGACCGGCGTCTTTCCACTTTGCAGCCAGACACTGAGGGATATGTACTCGGCCACGCTTCGCGGTCGATATTCCCTGTTGGGCGGGACGGCCGCCGTCAGATGTATGTTGCTCGAAAAGAGGGTGGCTATGACTGGTTCGTGTGCGAGTCCCTGGCCGAACGCATTCGGGAGCCATTCTCGATCTTTTTATTTGCCCTGCTTCTTGCCTGCCTGGCCTTGCCTGCGACCACCTCCCTGCCGCTCGGAGAATACCCGGCCCATAGCAAGCTCGTCCCTTGGACGACAAGAGTTCGCCGCTGGGCTTTCCTGTCCGGCAAGTTCATCCTGATCGTCCCCATCGTTTACTTTGGGTCGCTCGACCTCGCGTATTCGAGTCGCTCCATGTCTATTGGCACGTCCGAACTTCTTGAAGCGTTCAGCTCATTCTGGGCGTTGCTCTTCGCGTTCCGCTGGGCATTGCGCGATCAACGAAGGCGGTGTCCTGTCTGCCTGTGCACCTTGACCAATCCGGCGCGAGTCGGGCAATTCTCACGAAACTTTCTGGCCTGGAATGGGACCGAGCTCGTCTGCTTGAGCGGTCACGGCTTGCTGCACGTGCCTGATATACCGACGAGCTGGTTCAGCAGCCAAAGGTGGCTCTACCTGGATCCTTCCTGGAGCGCCCTGTTTCCGGTAGGCACCTGACGGTTAACTATGCCTTGCGGGTGAGCGCCTCGCGGATGCGGCGGCCGACGATCGCATCTTCTCCCGGCTGCAGCATCCAGACCCCGACCACGAGTGTGTTTGCGTTCGACGGAATACCCTGGTTAGCTGGTTGCCCGCTATTGGGGTTCAGTTCGATGGAGGGCTTGCCTTCGCGCAACGCCGTCAAAACCCCTTCTGTCGTTACGCCTCTCACGGATGGGTCAAAGCGTATAAGCACATGGGGAACATGGTTCGCGATCTTGGGAACGACCGTCTCTGTGGTGACGGAGGGTATCCCCTTGACCGCCGCGATGATCAGATCAGCGCGTTTTTGATAGTCCCCCTGCATGGATTCCTCTGTATGCGAGAGAACCCAGTCGACGGCTGCCACCATGCCAACGATCTGTTCCTTGGCCACCTTCATGCCGCGGCCCACGCCCTCCCCGGGGTTGTTGTTCTGCTGTGCCAGATCGGTGAGATGCTTCTTGCCCAGCAGGAGACCTGCGTTCTGCGGACCGCGCATGCCCTTGCCTCCGGAAAAGGCAACCAGGTCGAAGCCCATCCCGGTGTACTTCCATAGGTTGGAAATAGGCGGCATATCCGCCGCTGCGTCGATATGGCATGGGATATTGTGCTCGTGGGCGACGCGGAGCCATTCCTCGCGGCCGATTTGCGCGGTTCCGGCCTCGCCGTCTTCCTCTTCCGCCGCGTTAAAGAAATTGGTCATGATGGCATTGCCGGCGGCGCAGGCGCGCTTGTAGTCGTCAAGAGTGACCACCTCCGTCACCCGTGCGCCGCAGAGAAACATCGCGTGATCGTAACCGTAGCGGTGTGCCCGCTGAACGATCACCTGATTCTTCAGGCCATCGATCGCTTGCGGCATGGCCATGGGCGAGATGTTGTTGGCAGCTTGCAGGCACGCGGCGGTGGCGAGTGTAATCGCTCCCGATGCGCCCGAGGTCACCACCGCGCCTTCACATTTGAGACGCTGAGCGATATACTCACCCGACTTCGTCTGCAGGTCGTGCAGGCGCACCGGGTGGAGCGCCGCCTTTTGCACGGCAGCCAGTACTACCGGCGGCATGCAGGCCGCGGTCAGTGTGGTGTAGGTGCCGGCCGCATTGATGATCGTCGGCACGCCCAGCTTGTCGTAATAGTCTTCCCCTTCAACGTCTTCTTTCGTCGTGGAGGCGAAAGTCCTGGCGGCGCCAAAGCTGGCGGCGAGCCCACCAGTCCAGCGAAAGAAGCGTCGACGGGAAAAGCGGTTGTCTGTGAGTTCGGTCGGTTTCATAGGAGGATGCTCTTCTTTGCGAACCATCGCGACTGGATTCGGAGGAGTCGATGCGGATTACGAACCCCTTCAGCTTTGGGCCTATGCGTGGCCGCACTGCTTTCCGTTGCTCTAGTTTACGGCTAACTGCTCGGGTAACGCAGCAGTAGGGGGCCCGGGCGGCTCATGACAACATCTGATTCGACCACGTTGTAACGTCCAAGACGGATGGTGTCCTTGAAAATTCCTGAAACCGGGACCTGGTGGATGCGCGCGAGTTCAAAACTATGGCGCTGCAGCTGGACAGTGTGAATCCCACCCGTCGCGTTCATCATACGCAGTCGATATCGCCGGCCCTGTTGCAGAAACAGAGCTTCCGCCGGTTGCGATAGCCCATCGATGGTCCATTGATAGGCGCCGTCCTTCCTTTTCTCCAGCAACATCTCAATCAGCTGGTCGGGCTCAACTGCCAGATGGCGGCCGGCGCCGAATCCCGGCTGCGACGCGTCGAAGGCGACCAAGGGTGGCTCGCCAACCCTTAGCGACAAGATGTCGGCTGCCGCGGAGTGAGAAATTTGCCCGCCGGAACAAGCCAGGGCAGAGGAGCGCTGGACCATCGCTGCGGCAGCGGTACTCGCGGCCAGTTGAAGGAAGCGTCTGCGCTTCATCGTCTACCCTCGAAAGTGAACTTGGGCCCCCGGGTTAATCGATTCCTTGGGAAACTTTGTAACGAAACGTTCTATAGTACAGTGGTCGAAGTGTAGCACCGCAGCTCGCCCGGAGGGCACAACCAAGTGGAACTACCGCCCAAAAAACCGCAGGGCTCGCAAGCAGATCGCGCATTGGGCATGGATGCGGAGATTGCCCGCGCAGATTTCCTCGACGGACGTCCCTTCGCCGACCCCGCGGGCGCGCCAGCGATGATGGCCAAAGAGGACTGGGACGGTTACGGCGGCGTAGGAGATTACGCCACAGCGAACGGGAATACCCATGCCGTAATGACCGCGGGCCACGGCATTCGCGATGGGCTGTATACCGGCCAGCTCAAGAACGCGCAAGCGACCGGAGAGACCTTCGATTGCGTGGTGGTCGGAGGCGGCATCAGCGGATTGGCTGCCGCTCATCTTTTTTCTGAAAAGACCGGGCGGTCGAAACGCTGCCTGGTGCTGGAAGACCACTCCATCTTCGGCGGGGAAGCTCGCCGCAATGAGTTTATGGTGGATGGGCACCTGCTGATGGCAGGCCAAGGCTCGGCCACGTACTTTCCTTCTCTTCCGTCTTCGCTCACGCAGAGGTTTTACGAATCGATCGGCTTTGACGGTAAACCGTTGGAATACCAGAAATGGGGCGGTGGCCAGCCTGAACTGGACGTAAACACCCTTCCTTACGCCCGTGGCAGTAAGAATTCCGGAATGTTCTTTGGAGCGCGTTTCGGCCATCCCGAGGGGTTTTGGCTCTTCGATCCATGGGGTAAGAAACTGGCCGGCGCCCCCGTACCCGATGCGACCAGGCAGCAGTTGCTCAGGGCACGCGGAGGCAATCAAACATTTGTTCCACCTAAGGTCGACGGCGACGAGATTTCGCGGGCTCTCGACCGCATCACCCTTGAAGAACACCTGATGCAGCGTGACGGCCTGACCCGCGAGTTTATCCGGACCTATATGCCGGTTGCGGCAGATTGGGCAGGCTCCTCCGCGGACGAGAACACCGCCTACGCGTATTACGCTCCAGAGGTTCTTTTCCCCTGGAAGAACGAAGTGGGCGAGCAGATTTTCCCCGGGGGGAACACCGGCATCGCGCGCTTTATTGTGAAAGCCATGATCCCGGAAGCGATGCCCGGCCCCAACACGTTGGCCGGCATGTGCCTCGGGCCGGTGGACTTTACCAAGCTTGATCGCGAAGGTCAGCCAGTGCGCATACGGTTGGGTGCAACGGTGGCGGACGTGCGGCACGAGGGCGACGGTGTCCGGGTTAGCTACGCGGTCGACGGCAAGCTACACACCGTACACGCACGATCGGTGGTCATGTCCGCGGGCTGGACAACCGCGAGGACCATTTCCGATCTGCCGGAAAACTATCGCGCTGCCTACCAGCAGTTCTACCGCATGCCTTGCGCCGTCATCAACGTTGCGATACGCAACTGGCGCTTCATGGCGAAGATGGGGATCACGGAATGCCAGTGTTTCGAGGGGCTCTACCCCTGGCTCGCGGTCCGCAAAGTCGCCGTATTTGGGGACGTTCCGCCTACGGTTACCCCCGACGATCCAACCGTGCTCCGTATGAAAATCACGTTTACCGAGCCGGGGGTTCCGCTGCCGCAGCAGTGCACGCGGGGAAGGATGCGCCTGCTGAGCACGCCCTACTCGGAATATGAGCGGCAGATTCGTGAGCAAATGACGCTGATGTTTGCGCGCAGCGGCTTTGATGCGCGGCGGGATATTGCCGGCATCATCGTAAATCGTTGGGGCCACGCATATCTCTGTGGCCAGCCAGGCTTCTTCTTTGGATCTGAGGGCAAGATCGCTCCACGAGAGGTAATGAGGCGCGCTCCTTTCGGCAAAATCGCTTTCGCCAATTCCGATCTCTCCGGAATCATGGACCACCGCGCTTCCATCGCCGAATCGGACCGCGCCGTGAACCAGCTGCTGGCTTAACCCTGATCGTGTAAGGTTACGTTGCAGATCTGTAGACGAAGTTGACGAACTGGGGCGGCTTATGAAACAAACATTAGAAACTTGGAGCAGTTTCGCAATTGGTTTAGACCGAAGCGATGGGCCTTTTCGTGGTTTTCTCCCAAGGAAAACCACACTTCGCGATCTTTGTCAGGCCACAGTAATTGCGAAACTGCTAAAAAACGACGGAGCGGATCTTGGCTAGTCGGCGCATCGGCATCATCATGCATGGCATCACCGGAAGGATGGGCTACAACCAGCACCTGGTCCGTTCCATTCTGGCTATCAGCGACCAGGGCGGAGTGACGCTATCCAATGGCGACCGGGCGATGCCCGACCCAATCCTCGTAGGCCGCAACCTGGAGAAGGTTTCCAGCCTGGCGGAGCGCCACGGCATCAAGCGGGTTGCCAAGGATCTGGATTCCGCGCTTGCCAATCCTGAGGACACCATCTTCTTCGACGCCGGCTCGACCCAGATGCGTGTTCCCCTGCTGACCCGCGCGATCGAGGCTGGAAAACACGTTTACTGTGAGAAGCCACTCTCGGAAACTCTCGAGGAATCGCTTTCCCTGGTGCGCCTGGCCCGCAAGCACGGCGTGAAGAGTGGAGTAGTGCAGGACAAGCTCTATCTGCCGGGTCTGCGCAAGCTCCGCATGCTGAAGGACGCAGGCTTCTTCGGCCGCATCCTCTCCGTACGCGGTGAGTTTGGCTACTGGGTATTTGAGGGCGACCTGCAGCCCACGCAGCGGCCCTCGTGGAATTACCGCAAAGCCGACGGGGGAGGCATCATTCTGGACATGCTGCCCCACTGGCGCTATGTGCTGGACAATCTGTTTGGCGCCGTACTGTCCGTCAGTTGCATTGGCGCAACCCATATCACCCAACGCGTCGATGAGAGTGGGGCAGTGTACAAGGCCGATGCCGACGACTCCGCCTATGCCACGTTTCAGCTCGAGGGCGGGGTGATTGCGCATATCAATTCGTCCTGGGCGGTGCGGGTACGCCGGGATGACCTGGTGACCTTTCAGGTCGACGGCACGCATGGATCCGCGGTAGCCGGCCTGAGCCGGTGCTACACCCAGCACCGCGTAAACACTCCGCGACCGGTATGGAATCCCGACGTTCCGCAGACGATGAAGTTCACCGAGCAGTGGGACGAGGTGCCCGACACCCAGGTCTATGAGAACGGCTTCAAGTTGCAGTGGGAAGACTTCATCCGTCACGTGGTGGAGAACAAGCCCTGGAGCTTTGACCTGCTTGAAGGAGCGAAGGGCGTGCAGTTGGCCGAGCTCGGGCTGAAAAGCTGGGCCGAACGTCGCTGGGTGGATGTGCCTGCGTTGTCTGCCGACACCCCAGGCGGAAATGTGTGAGCAGCGTGAGCATCCGCGACCTGTCCATCAATCTGGCCACCGTGCGCCAGCAGTACACGATGGGTCAGGCGGTGGATGCTTGCCTGGCCCAGGGCATTACGGCCATTGCGCCATGGCGCGACCAGGTGCAGCTGACGGGTCTGGCGGAAGCAGCCGAAATCGTTCGCTCCAACAAGCTTCGGGTTACCGGGCTTTGTCGCGGCGGCATGTTTCCCGCCGCA
>CAWBQE010000014.1:0-16482 GCA_963790705.1 uncultured Acidobacteriaceae bacterium | reverse complement strand
ATTCCCGCCGAGACAAGTCCCGAAGGGACGACTGAGAATGGCCCAGGACGTTAGTCCTGGGTGCACCTGGACCGCATGCGAATGCTGACAAACGGCTTGTTCTGAACTGATCTTCCCAACCCTCATCGTACAATCAACGCTATGAAGGTCACTGTCGGTGTCTCTGGTGGCATTGCCGCTTACAAGGCGGCCGAAGTGGTGCGAGCCTTGCAGCGCCAGGCGTTGGATGTGCACGTAGTGATGACCGAAGCGGCCCAGAAGTTCATCACTCCGCTGACCTTTGCCTCGCTCACCGGCCATAAAGTGATCACCGGCCTATGGCCATTGCCGGGAAGCGGCGATGGCGATCTCGACTCCTCCATAGAGCACATTGGCGAAGCCCAGTCGACCGAAGCCCTGGTGGTTGTCCCCGCGACCGCCAACATACTGGCAAAATTCGCTCACGGACTGGCCGACGACTTTTTGACCACCCTGTTTCTGGCCACCCATGCGCCGGTCATTGTGGCGCCGGCGATGAACGTGAATATGTGGGAGCATCCCGCTACCCGGGCCAACATGGAGATTCTTGAAGGCCGCGGGGTGAGGGTTGTGCCGCCCGATAGCGGCCCCCTGGCCTGCGGCATGATTGGGAGCGGACGGTTGGCCGACCCGGACGCAATCGTCGAAGCCGTGCTGGGGCAGCTCCAACACGGTAACGATCTGCTGGGAGAAACGGTTCTCGTAACCGCCGCCGGAACCCGAGAGGCCATCGATCCGGTGCGCTTTCTGGGGAATCGCTCCAGCGGCAAAATGGGCTATGCCGTGGCCGAGGAAGCGCAGCGCCGGGGAGCGCGCGTGGTCTTGGTGAGTGGTCCCTCGTCGCTCCGTCCACCTGCCAATTGCGAGCTGGTGTCTGTCGTCAGCGCGGAGGAGATGCGCCGCGCCGTTCTCAGCCGCCTCGATCAGGCCACCATCGTCATCAAAGCGGCCGCCGTTGCCGACTACCGTCCGCGGGTATTGGCCGAACAGAAGATGAAGCGGACGGGGCCAATCACTCTGGAGTTCGAGCCGACCGAGGACATTCTCCGCGAAGTGGTGCTCTCCAAACGGCCGGGTACTCTGGTGATCGGCTTTGCCGCGGAAACAGAAAATCTCTTAGTGCATGGCCGCGACAAGCTCCTGCGTAAGGGAGCCGACGCGATCGTATTGAACGACGTCTCTCGTCCCGGGTTGGGTTTTGATTCGGATCGCAATGCCGCCACCTTTCTGACCCCCAAAACCGCCATTGAATTGCCGGAGATGACGAAGCGCGAACTGGCGAGTCGCATCCTCGACGAAGTGATTGCCCTGCGCCGGCCGGCTTCGCTGGTCGCGGAGACCGGCCTGGTATCGAGCAACTCCAAGTTGCAGGAGTAGAGAATCGCAACCCTCCCTCCGTACTCTGTAACGGCATGAAAGTTGGTTGTGCAATTGCCCGATTTTCCTTAGCGGAGGCTGGCGCTGATTACCACTCCAAAATTGTCTTCCCGACCGGAGCACAGCGGATGGAGGGATCAACGGTTCTCTCTTTGTGCAGTAAGCTATAAGAAATCCGGTTCACCATGCCGTTCGATTCCCAATCGCAACAAGCCATCGCCGCGCACATGCAGTTCCTGCGCGATCTTGGTATCTTCGATTTTTATCGTCGCAGCCATCCCCAGTTTGCCGGGGAGACGGTAGAGGACGAGCCCATCTCTATCTCACTCCCTGCACAGGAGCCCGTCATTCCCCCACGCAAGCCCGTCCCTTTGCAGCCGAGTGTCGGCTCGTTTGTAGCTCCGGCAAGCCGTGCCGAAGCGCTGCGCGCGATCCAGTTCGAAATCGGCGACTGTACCCGTTGCGCTCTAAGCCGCGGCCGCAACAAGATCGTCTTTGGCGACGGTGACCCCAACGCGCGCCTCATGTTTGTGGGCGAAGGGCCGGGTGCGGACGAAGACGCGCAGGGGCTGCCCTTCGTCGGCCGCGCAGGCCAGCTGCTCAACAACATGATCGCTGCCACCGGACTGAAGCGGGAGCAGGTCTACATTGCCAACATCGTGAAATGCCGGCCACCCCAGAACCGCGTGCCCGAGCCGGAGGAGGCCAACACCTGTTCTCCTTTTCTCTTCCAGCAGATTGATGTGGTCCGGCCCGAAGTCCTGGTGGCTCTGGGTTCGACTGCGGCAACTTATCTGCTGGGCGTCAAATCCTCCCTCAGCGGCCTGCGCGGGCGCATCCATGCCTGCCGGGGTACCAAACTGGTCGTGACGTATCATCCGGCGTTCCTGTTGCGCGATCCGCGGCAGAAAAAAGAAGCATGGCAAGACCTCAAGTTAGCCATGGCAGAGCTGGGATTGTCCGTTCCCTCCCGTTGATGTCCACCTTCTGTGACGTTGTGTTGCCGGTACCGCTCGACCGTGCCTTTACCTACAAGTTAAAGGTCGAAGACGATCCACCTGTCGGCGGCCGCGTGGTTGTACCCTTCCGCAACGAGAAGCTGATCGGGGTGGTTACGCGGTTGCATGATGAAGCTCCACCGGTCGAGGCGCGGCCGATCGAAGCGGTGCTTGACCAGGAGCCGATCCTCAACGGCGAGCTCATGGAGCTGGCCGCCTGGATTGCGCAGTACTACGTCGCGCCATTGGGCGAGGTGCTGCGCAGCATGCTTCCGCTCATGGCGGAGGTGCGCCGCTCCACCAGCTATCGCATCAGCGAGATCGGCCAAGCCATCCTGCTCGACGGCGCTCAGCAGGGTTCATCGCGCCGCTCGCGTCTCACCGCGGACGAGCAGAATCTCGAGTACACCGTGCTGAACTATCTGTCCGACGGGCAACCGGCCAAGAGTGGAACCCTGCGCCATGCCACCGGAGCCACGGCCGATTTGTTGACCGGCATGCTGCGCAAGAAGTGGCTGCTGCGCGAGACCGAAGCCGCACCGCGCGATGCCCGCCGTATGCTGCGCTATGCGGTGCTGGTAGCGGATGCAAGGCCGCCCAAGCTCAACGCCAATCAACTTGCCATTCTGGCCGAACTTGCCGGCGCGGGCGGTGAGTTGCCGGTTCCTGCCTTGCGCCGTCTGGACCTGCCTGCGACCACCTTGCAGACCCTGGTGAAGCGGGGTTTGGTGACCATCGAAGAACGGCCGGCAGCGTTTCATCTTGCCCGGGCAGTGCCGCATGTACAACACGTGCTCAACCATGCCCAGAATATGGCGCTAAATCAGATCGTGGCCGCGCTCGATAGTGAAGCCTTTAGCGCTTGCCTGTTGCACGGCGTGACGGGCTCGGGCAAAACGGCAGTGTACCTGGCGGCCATGCAGCGCGTGCTGCTCGCCGGCCGCTGCGCCATCCTGTTGGTTCCGGAAATTGGTCTCACCCCAGCGATGGCGGGTCAGTTGCATTCCTTCTTCGGCGCCAGCGTCGCCCTCTTGCACTCCGCGCTCACACCTGACGAGCGTGCCGAGCAGTGGTATCGCATCCGGCGCGGCGACGCGCGCATCGTGGTCGGCACCCGCTCGGCCGTCTTCGCGCCGGTAGAGAACCTGGGTCTCATCATCGTCGACGAAGAGCATGACACCTCTTACAAGCAGGAGGAGATCCCCCGCTATCACGCCCGCGATGTCGCCGTAATGCGGGCTAAGATCAGCCGTGCCACCGTTGTTCTGGGCTCCGCCACCCCGTCGCTCGAATCCTGGCGCAATGCGGAGATGGGAAAGTACTCTTTGATCGCGATGAAGGAGCGAGTCAACCAGGCGGCCACTGCCGGTGGTCGACCTGGTGGACATGCGCCAGGAGTTTCAGCAGACGGGCCAGGAGAGTATCTTTTCCCGTGTCCTGCTGGAGAGGGCCAAGGCCGCCCTGGATCGCGGAGAGCAGGCCATTATCCTGCTCAACCGGCGCGGCTATTCCTTTGCTGTGTTATGCCGTGCTTGCGGGGAGAAGCTGCAATGCGAGAACTGCGCCATCGCTCTCACTCATCATAAGCCCATCCTCCCGGGAGAGACGGTTGCCAGTCCGTCGGGTCAGCGGCTCAAATGTCACTATTGCGGATACGTGAAAACCGTGCCCAAGCGGTGCCCCAAATGCGAGAGCGAACATTTGTTTTACCTGGGCGCCGGCTCACAGCAAGGCGAAGAGCGACTGCAGGAACTCTTTCCCCAGGCTCGCATCGGCCGCATGGATCGCGATACCATCCGCAACCGCTTCGACATGGAACACCTTCTCGATCGTCTGCACAGCGGGCACATCAACCTGCTGGTGGGCACGCAGATGATCGCCAAGGGTCACGATATCCACGGGGTCACCTTTGTCGGCGTCGTGGGAGCAGACCATGCGCTCGGCTTACCGGACTTCCGCGCCGCCGAACGCGTCTTCCAACTGCTCACCCAGGTCTCCGGCCGTGCCGGCCGGGGAGATCTGCCCGGCAACGTCCTGGTGCAGAGCTATTATCCCGAGCACTACGCCATCCAGTGCGCGGCCGCGCATGACTTCGAGGCATTTGCAAAAAGGGAGATGCAGTACCGCAAGTGGATGCACTACCCGCCCCACGCGGTGTTGGCCAACATCATCATTCAGAGCCCGCGTCTGGAGGAGGCCGCCGCCTGGGCCACAAGCCTGGGCAAGTGTTTCGCCGCGATGCAGCTGGAGCATGTGCGCGTGCTGGGGCCCGCAAGCGCGCCGATTGTGCGCATCAAGCGCATCTATCGTTTTCATCTCCTGCTCAAGGCAGCCCAGCGGCAGGCCCTGGCCAGAACGCTGCGCGCAGGCCTGGCGCAAGCGGAGGCGCTAGGCATTCCGCGAAGAAACGTCATCGTCGACGTCGACGCCGTAAACCTGATGTAGCCCGCTTGGCCTCGACCTGCAGAGGAACGATGGGTGCCCCACATCCCCGGATTTCCTGTGAAGTTCGGCGGCGTTGATCAACTTCATGCGGCTTTCCTTACTGAAAGCCGCACACGCGGTCACCGGATGGCGAAGCGTACAGGAAATCCGGGCATCTCGCTCGTTTTTCGCGAGATGTGGGATACCACTGCGGCTAACCTGCGGCTCCGTCCATCCCAATAACGAATCTTCAGGTAAGTAGCCACCCTTAACTTTGTCCGAGCGCAGCCGAGAGCCTGCCCTGAGCGAAGTCGAACGGGGACCTGCTGTGCGCCTTTCCCGACCCAAGACCTCTCATGGAAATGTTTTCGACTGAGCATAGTGGAGCGACTGCTATTTCCCTACCGGAACAAATCGAGGATGCTCGTCCCGACAAACGGAGCAGGCAAGAACGTCAGCAAAAGAATGGCGAGCGCCAGCACGCAAAGCCAGCGATGCTTGCCGTGCAGGCGTGGGAAATAGGGAACATGGGGATGGCGCATTGCCGGTAGCAGCAGGATCGCTCCCCACAGCACCCATCCGGTCCACAGAGTCAGGCCCATGACCAGCAACAATACCGGTACGACGAACGTCAGCCGGCGATGCCATCGGGGCGAAACCGCATAGAGGATATGCCCACCATCCAGCTGCCCCGCAGGGATGAGGTTAAGCGAGGTGACAAAGAGACCTACCCAACTCGCAATGAGGATGGGGTGGGGAAGCAGGTTGGCCAGCAAAGGCACACCGGGAACCCAGGCCGCGAGGATGCGGTCCAAGAGCGCGATGGTCAACGGCTGGTGAAACTGAACTAACGCCGGAGCCGTTCCCGCGTCGACCGGCCGGGAGAGCAGGATGCCTAAGATCGAGTGGGAATCGCTACCAGGTATCCGGCAATCGGTCCTGCGATCCCAACTTCGATCAGCGCCCGGCGAGAGGGAATTCGCGAGCGGATCCGGATAACCGCCCCGGCGGTTCCGCTGAGCGTGGGCGCGGGCAATACGTAGGGCCACGAAGCGCTAATGCCATGGCGGCGGCAGAGGAAATAGTGTCCGGCCTCGTGGGCCAGCAAAATCCCCAAAAGCGCCAGCGAGAAAGACCATCCACTGGCCAGCGCCGAGGGATGATTCCAGATCCAGTGCAGCGGGAAGAGATCGCCCTCGTTAGCCAGCGGTGGTTGGTCCAGGCGAAAGTTGCGCATGAGCAGCGCGCCTGTGCTCGCGGTGGTGAAGATACTCACCACCAGCAGGCATAGCGGCAGCCAGGCAATAGACCGGGTTGTCCTCCGTGGAAACTCCGCGAACTCTTCAGGAATCGGGAGAAGCGGATCGTCCCCAGTCCGCAGTAGTCGGTGCTGCCATGGGGCCCGGGTTATGAATCCAGCAGGTGAAGTTCCTTGCCCGGCTTAAAGCGAACAGCCTTGCCTGGAGTGATGGTGACTTCCGCGCCGGTCCGCGGATTGCGGCCAATCCCTGTCTTGCGTGGGCGCACATTGAAGACCCCAAAACCTCGGAGCTCAATGCGGTCGCCCGAAGCCAGAGCTTTTTTCAGGCTTTCGAAAACCGTGTCGACAGCAGCTTCCGCCTTATTGCGCGGTAGTCCGGTCTTGGCGATGACTTGATGGATGATGTCCTGTTTAATCAATGCCTTTACCCCGAGGGATGTGTAGGTAACTGCAATGCCGGAGCTACGTCCTCATCGTATAGCGTGTTTCCTCTATGGTCCAGCGGCTTCAACAGGATGCGCAAAACTCCGGCCTTGCAAGGTACGGCTTTACAGGCTACAGAAGCCTCTGGTTCTATTGGGTTCCGCTACGGACCAGTCCCGTAGGGACGGCTGAGAGTAGCCCAGGACGGACCCGGATTTCCTGTGCAGCTTGGTGGAACCAAGGAGCCTCGCGCGGCTTTCCGTAAAGAAAGCCGCATACGCAGACCTGTCCAGAGCAGCTTGCAGGAAATCCGGGGCAGTCCTGGGCATCCTCGCAGACTCTTTAGTCCCTGAGGCATTGCTTTCCTGCTCGGTGCGAACTCTTCAGCCAGTACGTGAGTGCTGGTCATGCGCTCCGGCTTTAGCCGCTGAGGGAACGCCTTCCCATCTCTCCTCGTTTCCGCAGTCACTTCGAACGTTTAAGCCGCTGCAAGTGATTGTCAATGATCCCGGGCTGCCGTAAGATGCAGTTTCCAGCATCAGGCCCCCTATACCTCTTTCACCGCGCTCGGCTCTGCCGTGCCGGCTTGCTCTTAAGGAGTTGCATGTCAATTTACTCTGACCTTTGGATTCGCGAGCAGTCTTTCGTCACCGTCACTGCCGCTTCGGTTCTTTTCGCTTCCAATTCTTGCGTGCTGCCAAAGTTGTGATGGCTGAGCCAACCAAATCACCTTCCCGTTTGCGGGTGGCGCTGCTGGAACCCGAACCTATCCGCGTGCAGGGGTTTGTCACCCTCTTTCAGGATCATCCCCGCATCGAATTTGTGGTCTTCGAGCTGCCGCAGTTCCTGGCCGATCACGAATTCAAGCTGGCCTTGATCGGCCTCCACGGAGACAAGCTCCCGCTGCCGTTGGTGGGCACCATCCATGGTCTGCGCCCCGATGTCCGCCTTGTCGTCATGGGTCCGGAAGCCAATGATGAAGTCATCTTGCAGGCGATCAGCTCAGGGGCCAAGGCGTATCTCGAAGCCAATGCGACCCCCCAGCAGGTCGAACAGGCGATAGAGATCGTCAGCCAGGGGTCCATCTGGGCTCCGCGACGGGTGTTGTCCATTTTCGTCGATCGCGCGACCAGGCCTTCCCGTGCTGCGGCCCCTGCTTCGGCTCAGTTCACCGCTCGGGAAACAGAGGTCCTCAAGCTTCTCGTCGCCGCTCGATCCAACCGCGAGATTGCCAGAACGCTCGGCATCGAGGAGCGAACGGTAAAAGCACATGTGGCCAAACTCATGCGTAAAGTAGGGGTGGAGAACCGCATCGCCCTCTCCATCTATGCGGTTACGAACGCAATTGTCACCCCAGCTCAGGAATAGCGCCCCGCTCGAGCCAAAGGGGGTACTTTAGGTCAGGGTACCTTAGTGACATTGCTTGGTTACCCGTCTTGGAAGACAGTTACTTTAGAAACAACGCAGATCTGGGGACGGGGCTTCTGATGGCGAACTTTGCAATCACCAGCCCCCATTTTTTTTAGGGTCTGCACCGCTCTTTCTGCTCTATCCTGCAATTGGCTCAACTCTTTGCGCAATTTCTGCATCACAGCAACTACGCGTGACTAGGTTTGCTTCGTCCCAACAGGACTTGAGGGCTGAAGAATGCCTGGTGCATCAAAGCGTGATTTTCTCTTGCCTACTTGAATGAGAGTGGTTTTCTTGGAGAGAGCCACGTCCACAGCAGCGAATTTGGTAACGTGAGGACCAATGTCCCACCTGGAGATTTGAAAGACCATGAAACAGATTTGTGCAATTTTTTGTGCGCTTGGAATGGCCCTCACAACCTTGTCTGCCTCCGCAGCCGACGATAAGGCGACGATCGACGCGCGCATCGACAGCGCCAAGGACGTCCTGGACGCGATCATGGCTACCCCGGACAAGGCGATTCCAAACCAGATCATGTCTCAGGCCACTTGCGTCGGTGTTGTTCCCAGTGTGAAGAAAGGAGCCTTCCTGGTCGGTGCGGAGTACGGTCAGGGCGTGGTTACGTGCCGCACCGGCCACGGCTGGAGCGCTCCTGCCTTTATCGTGATCGCCGGAGGGAGCTTTGGTTTTCAGATCGGCGGCCAATCCACTGACTTGGTTCTCGTTGCCGTGAACGATAAGGGGTTTCAGGACCTGCTGAAGAACAAATTCAAGATCGGCGGCGACGCCTCGGCCGCGGCGGGCCCGGTTGGCCGCGACTCCCAGGCTGCGACCGACTGGAAGCTTAACGCCGAGTTGCTTACCTATTCCCGCGCCAAGGGGCTCTTTGCCGGCATCGACCTGACTGGAGCCGTGGTCACCGAAAATACGGATGCCACGCGGACGTTCTATGGCGTGGCCCACCCTGGTGCTCAGATCCTGAAGGGGGAGGTTGCCACCCCAGACGATGCCAAGCCGTTCGTGCGCACGGTGGCCAAGTACTTCTCCGACGTAAGGAAATAGCTTTTCCTGCCCCATCTCCCTTTTGCTCGACACTACCTCCTATCGTGGATAACTGCCCGGCGATCCCGGGCAGTTTTTTTTCGCCTGCCGCCGTTTAAACTGAACTAGCTGCTGGGACCGGGGGCCGCTGTGGAAGCGGATGCGAAGACGACTGGAATTCATACTTGTTTGGACCTTGGTGAAGCTTCTCGGCTTGCCTCCGAGGGCTGTCGCCCGGCGAGTGGGAGCGCTGGTAGGACGGGTCGCCCTGATCCTGACTCCGCGTCTGCGCCGCGCTGGCCATCGTAATCTCGCCTTGGCCTTCCCCCAGAAGACTGCAGCTGAGCGGCAACAGATCTTGCGCAAGCTCTACCGCAATCTGGGCTGGTTATTGGCCGAGTTCTGCCAGATGCCGCGTTACACCCCGGGAATGACCAACAGCTTTATCCGCTACGAGGGGTTGGAGCACTACCTGGCGGCGCGCGATCAGGGCAAAGGAGTTCTCATCCTCACCGGCCATCTGGGCGCGTGGGAATTATCCAGCTTCTATCACTCGCTGATGGGGTATCCCATGAGCATCGTCATCCGCCGGTTGGATAACCCGCTGGTCGATCACCTGGTCAACCAGATCCGTTGCCTGCACGGCAATCAAGTGCTGCACAAGGATGACTTTGCCCGCGGCCTGCTGGCCTCCATGCGCCGCGGTGAGACCGTGGGCATCCTGATGGACACCAACATGACCCCGCCCCAGGGGGCGTTCGTCGATTTCTTCGGCCACCCTGCCTGTACCGGATCTGGGATGGCACGCGTCGCCATGAAGACCGGGGCGCAGGTGCTGCCCGGTTTTCTGCTCTGGGAAGAGTCAACCCAGCAGTATGTGCTGCGCTTCGGTGCGCCCCTCAGCCTGACATGCAGCGGAGATGTGGAGGCGGACGCGGTTGCCCACACCGCCTTGTTCACCAAGGTCATTGAGGACTACATTCGCCAATATCCCGACCAATGGCTTTGGGTACACCGCCGCTGGAAGACCCGGCCACAGGGCGATGCTGCGATCTACACTTGAGCCGGAACAGGAGCGACAACTTGCCCGTGACCATCACGCTGAGTCAACTGGCTGTAAACCTCGGGGCGGAGGTCGATCACGGCTCGGCGGACCCGGTCATCACCAGGGTCTCCAGCATAGCGGCGGCGGGGCCGGAATGCCTGGTTTTCGCCGAAGAAGAAGCCTCCTTAGCGGCCGCGCTCGCGTCGTCCGCCGCTGCGGTTCTCGTCTCATCGCAGGTTGGGGTCCAGAGCGGCAGCAAGCCGGTTCTGCGCGTTCCCCAGCCACGGCTGGCCTTCGCCCGGGCGGCAGTCTTGCTGCGTGGCGTGCCGCCCTCTCCATCCATCCACGCTACAGCTGTGGTTGCTCCTGGGGCCCGGATTGCCGGAGACGTCTCGATTGGCCCCCATGCCGTCATTGAAGAGGGAGCCAGCATCGGCGCAGCCACTACCATCGGCAGCGGAGCAGTGATCGGCGCCGGGGTCTCCATCGGCAGCAATTGCCGCATCTATCCCCGGGTCGTCATCTACTCCGGCGTCACCCTCGGCGACCGGGTGGTGATTCACGCTGGCGCGGTGCTGGGCGCCGATGGCTTTGGCTACGTCCGCGATCGGGTGAGCGGGGAGTACACCCAATTTCCTCAGCAGGGCACTCTGATCATCGAAGACGACGTTGAGGTGGGCGCCAACACCACCATTGACCGTGGCGCGCTGGAAGAAACCAGGATCGCGCGCGGAGCCAAGCTCGACAACCTGATTCACATCGGTCACAACTGCAACATCGGACGCAATGTCGTCATCGCGGCCCAGACCGGCATCTCAGGTTCCAGTACGGTGGGCGACGGCGCAATTCTGGGCGGCCAGGTGGGCATGGGTGATCATGCCCTGATCGGCCCCGGCGTCATCGTTGGAGGACAGGGCGGCATCCTGCCCCAGAAAAGACTTCTCGGATCGGGAATCGTTTTTTGGGGAACCCCAGCCAAGCCGGTCAGGCAATACCTGAAGGAATTGGCGACCCTGGCCCGGCTGGCATCCAGAACCGGGGAAAAGTAGATGGCGATTGTGGTCGTGGGCGGGCACTCGCGGAGCGTAGGGAAGACCTCGGTGGTGGCCGCTTTGATCGCCCGTCTCCCAGAGCGCAACTGGACCGCCTGCAAGATCACCCAGTTCGGGCACGGCTTTTGCAGCGCCAACGGTGAGCCCTGTGATTGCCAGACCGACGAGCACACCATCGCCATCAGCGCTGAGCGCGATCCCAATACCGGCACGGACAGCGCCCGCTTTCTAGCCGCCGGGGCCAAGCGCTCGCTCTGGGTCCGCACCCGCATCGGTCGTCTGGCTGACGCCATGCCGCGTATTCGCCAGGAGATCGCCGCGGCTGAAAACATGATCTTCGAGTCCAACAGCTTGCTGCAGTTTCTGCGTCCTGATCTCTATCTCACAGTCCTGGACCATGCCACAGCAGACTTCAAAGACTCCGCACGGCTATTCCTGGACCGCGCCGATGCCGTGTTGTTGCGCTCTTCGGGACAGGAACTCGTACCGCAGTGGAACCAGGTCTCTTTGCGGCTGCTGGCCGGCAAGCCACGCTTCCTGATCACGCCGCCCGATTTGATCGGAGACGACCTGGTCGCCTTTGTGCAGCAGAGAATGGCGGAAAAAGAGAGCAAAAATGAAGTTAAACATTCTATATTGAATGACTTGCAGGATTACTCCAAGGGCTAAGCTTTTTGCTAATGGTGTAGACCAGGAAACTGAACCCGACGCGGCCATTCCGCCAAGAATGGCCGCACATAACTGATCCCACCGGACCACAGTATTAGCAAAAATGCGCTAGTGATCACAAACTGCATGCTGGGTGATCGACCGCTTCGGGACTTAGGGCGCATAGGGCGCTTAGGGCGCACACATTCCCCCAAGCATCGGTCGCGGCCTTTCGCTCTGTCCTATCGGGTCGGACATGAGCCCCTGGCCCACCCAAGATGTCCAGTTCTCTATTTCAGCGGGAAAGGCTCGGCCTTGATGGAACCATCGCGTTGCTTGAGCAGGATCTGTACTTTGCTCTCCGCGCTATCCAGCTCTTGCTTGCACTGCGCCGAGAGGCGCATGCCCTCCTCGAACATCTTGATCGAGTCTTCGAGCGGCAGGTCACCGCGCTCCAGTTGAGCGACGATGCCCTCCAACTGTTTCAGTGATTCCTCAAACGTTGCCAACGACAGCCCTTTCCTGGGGTAGTACAACCTCCAGAATCTCCACCGCCAAAGGGTAGCGGCCAAACGGCGCGCTGACCTGCACCCCCTGGACCATCGGGCGCGCCGCTGCCAGCATCTCCCGCGCGATGAGAATTCCTTCCGCGCGCGCTCGATCAGGAGTGTCCGCCTTTTGCATGCGGAAAATGATTTCGTCGGGCATGGAGACGCGCAGATCGTTCTTCATGAATTCGGCATTGCGCAGGCTGGTCAGTGGCCAGATCCCCGCAATCACCGGGATGCGAAAGCCCTCAATGCGCTTGAGGAAAGCCTCCAGCAGCTTCAGGTCAAATACCGGCTGGGTAATCGCATATTCGGCTCCCGCTTCTACCTTGTAGGCGAAACGCCGAATTTCGTTGTCCATATCCATCAAGCCGGGATTGGCGGCCACGCCGATGGTTAAGCCGCTGGAGACACCGACGGGATTGCTTCCCAGATCCAATCCGTGGTTCAAACGCCGTACGATGTTCACCAGTCCAATGGCATCGACATCGAAAACTGCGGTGGCATCCGGGTAATTGCCCAGCTTGGGCGGATCGCCGGTGAGGCAAAGAATATTCTTCAAGCCGATCGAAGAAGCCCCCAGCAGGTCGGATTGGATGCTCAGCAGGTTGCGGTCGCGACAGGTATAGTGCAGCAGCGCTTCCATGCCCGTCTGCTGAATCTGGATACACAGGCTCTGCGCGCTCATGCGCGGGGCCGCTCGAGACAGATCGGGGACATTGATGATGTGGACCCCATTTTGCCGCAGCATCCGGGCCGCCGCGAGCTCGCGTTCGCAGCTGATGCCCTTGGGGGGAACCATCTCAACCATGGTGACAAAGGTGCCGCCGGCAATCAGACCGCCCAGGCGCGATCGCTCGGCCATTGGCGCGGGTACGATCTCGGACGCAACCGGCGCCTCCTTGACTGCGTGATGGGTGACATCCATCGCGTCCATCGCGCGCAGGGAGGATTTCATCGACCGGATATGACTGGGCGTAGTGCCGCAGCAGCCGCCTACAAATTGCACCCCAGCCTTGACCAGCTTGCGGGCGAAACTCGCCATGTATTCCGGCGAGCAGAGGTAAATGTTTCGTCCCTCTACAGCGCGCGGCATGCCGGCATTGGGCATGGCAACCAAGGGCAGGTCGGTGACTGCAGCCATCCGCTCGATTGCGGTCAGCACGGTCGCCGGTCCCACGCTGCAGTTGCAGCCGATGGCATCCGCACCCCATTCCGTTAACCGGGCGGCGGCCGTTTCCGGGGAAGATCCATCCAGGCAATTGGCGTCCTCATCGACCGTCACCATCACCAAAATGGGCAGCGAGGGAGCCGTGGACTTTGCCGCAAGAATCGCCTGCTCCGCCTCGTTCAACGCCGAAACGGTCTCGATCAGCAGTAGGTCGACCCCGCCTTCCGCCAAGCCGCGAATCTGCTCCGCAAATGCCGCCTGCGCCTCATTGAGGCCGATCTTTCCCAGCGGCTCCAGCCGTGCACCGAGGGGCCCGACAGCGCCTGCAATCCAGACCTTTCCGCCTTGCTTGTCGGCTCGCTGGTTCACTGCCTTGCGCGCTATTTCGACCCCGGCCCGGTTGATCTCGATCACCTTGTCCGCCAGGCCATAGCGCTGCAAACGCAAGGCATTGGCGCCAAATGTATTGGTCTCAATAATCTCCGCGCCCGCCTGCAAGTACTCCTCGTGGACGGTTCGCACCACTTCCGGCTGCGAGAGATTTAGTTCGTCATAGCAGCGGTTGATGAAGATGCCGCGAGAGTAGAGACTGGTCCCCATGGCGCCATCGCAGAGCACCGTTCGCGTTCCGAAGATCTCCGTTAGCCGATTCTTCATAGGGTAAGTCTAACTATGCTAAGCCACCCGGAGCGCGAAAGCCAACCCGCCGCTTTGTTATACTTGGCCTTTCCCGCATGTGCGCCGCGTGGTGATTCTGGTGAGGTCTTAGGTTGAACAAAAGAAGTCTCCGGTCGTTGTGTGCCCTTTCTGCGCTAGCCTGCTCCGTATTCGTACTTTTGGCCGGATGTGGCCAGAGCTATTACTTTGGCGGCCGGGCTCTTCCCCCCAGCGGGATACTCAACCGCGTTCTGATCGCGGTCCAGAACCCTGGCGCCCTAACCAAGGGCACGCTCGAGATCGTGGACGCCTATTACGACATCCGCCACAGCTTTAACAACAAAGTTGCCGCCTTCAGCGTCGCGGGATACTCGGGAGGTGATCCGCTGACGATCCAAAATATGCCGGAAGAGCAGGCCGGCGCGGTCTACGGCGCGGGTGACGGCAGCTACGCCCTGTTGAGTTACGCCAGCGAAAAGCAAACGACCACCGTAAGCTTGCCCGGGGCGTCCTCCAGCGTTTTTATCTCGCGCGACCAAAGGTATGTCTTTGCCGCCAGCCAGACGGCGCACACCCTCACCATTCAGGACCGGACACTCGGTACCAGCTATGGACTGAATTTGCCCAACGTCTACCGCGTCTCCATCAACCCCAGTGGTTCTGCAGCCTTGGCCTTCGTGCAGGATAGCAACCTGGTCTACAGCGTCTACAAATTGCAGGCCAATCAACACGCTCCCGCCAATGCGGAGGATTGCGAGCCGCAAAACCTGCCCGTGTACTGCTTGTTGCCGGTACCGGGCACGTTTGATAGGCCTACCAAGGCGGTATTTTCCGCGGATGGCACCACAGCGTTTGTACTCAATTGCGGACCGGAGTGCGGCGGTGTCCAGGCAAGTGTCAGCTTCCTGCCGGTCGCCGGGATCATCATCCAGAGCGGCGCGCCCATACCACCCGGGGCTCCCACCACTGCGACCGCCACGGTGCCCATTCCAGGCGGCGACACCGATGCCATCCAGAATGCAAATCTCTTGTACCTTGCCGGGCAGCAGTTGCAACCCGATGGCTATTTCGCTGGCTACCTTTCGATACTCGACACCAACGCCAAGCAGGTGACGGGTGCCTACTCCATTAGCGATGGGACGCATCTGAAGATGCTATTCGCCGACAACAATACGCTCTGGGTGGGGTCGCAGCTCTGTACCCAGGGGGAGCGCTATCATCTAGGCGCGACCACAGACCTCGGTTGCCTCACCATGTTCAACACTTCGAGCAATTCGGTTTCGATGATCGACTCCTACAAGGGCGACGCGACCGGCATCGCCGCAGTGCTCGGTCTGAATAAGGTCTATACCGCCGAGGGTGGGCAGGTGTACATCTACAACACCGCCACCGGTGCGTCGATGGACAACTCCCAGGTGACCGTGGTGGGCACGGCTTACGATGTGGCCTACATGGACGCGCCGAGCGATGACGACAACACCACGTATTAAGTCTTCCCCAGCATGAGCGACCCGGGCCCGGTCGATTTTCTCGCCATCGCCGCCCATCGGGACGACGTGGAGCAGACCTGCGGCGGCACGCTTTTGCGCATGCATTCGCTGAAATTACGTACGGCCATTCTCGACCTGACCCAGGGCGAGGCCGGTACCCGCGGTTCTGCGCAGGACCGGGCCAGGGAGGCCGAGGAGGCAGCCCGCATCCTGTGCGTCGACTGGCGGGGCGCGCTTGATATCCCCGACGGCCGGGTGGAAAACACCTGGGAGAACCGCATCAAGATCGTTCGTAAACTACGCCAGTTGCGGCCTCGGGTGGTGATTCTGCCGTACTGGCAGGGACGGCATCCTGACCATTACAACAGCTCGACGCTGGGATATGAGGCTTGCTTCCTGGCCGGCCTGGCCAAAATCGAGACTGGCGATCCGCCTTTTAGGCCCTTCAAGATCGTCTATGCCAGCCTCTATGCCGACACCCGGCCGAGCTTTGTCGTCGACATAACGCCCTTCATCGAGGAGCGCTTTCGCGCTTTGCTTGCCTATCGCTCGCAATATGCCGATCAGCCTGCGGGTGGGACCCTTTTTGTGCCCCACGATGAGATCCGCGAACGCACCTTCTCCGTCGCCCGCCACTATGGCCTGCTGGGCGGCGTCCGCTATGCGGAGCCGTTCGTTCAGAAAGAAGTGGGGTTGGTCGACGACCTCACGCTGCTCCCGGTGGCCTCAATTTAAAAGCTCTAAAATGGAGCCATGCAGCAAACCTGGGATGCATCCCTTTACGCCGGCAATGGCCGTTTTGTGGCGTTGCTCGCCGATTCGCTGGTGGATGCGCTGCAGCCCAAGGCGGGCGAATGCATTCTTGACCTGGGGTGCGGCGACGGCTTCCTGACCCAGCGGATTGCTGAATCAGGAGCGA